>CAWAUR010000018.1:0-109139 GCA_963785255.1 Bryobacterales bacterium | reverse complement strand
AGTCACACGCCTGCAATCTTCCGCTAATCGATTGGAAATAAACACAGTCACTATCCACAATCGCATGGCCGGTAGGGATGCCGTGCTACCGTCAAACCGGGCGCAACTCCCACTATGCTCCACCGCGGCAAATTCGAAACTTCAACGCTGCCCGCCAGTTCTTCCAAATCGGTCCAAAATTGGCTTTGTTCGGCAGATTTTTTTATGTTTGCCCACGGCACAATCCTGCACAAACGTGCAAAAGACTGCACAGTTGGCATGCGTGCGACAGACCATCGCCTTTTGTGGTCTGTCTCTCCCGGTCGGCCAACGGCGCCGCCAGAGAGCATGCGCGCCTCGCGGCGGCGGCTTGCGATGCCTCCGCCAATTGCCCTATACTTGCCTTTTACGATGTCTCTTTCCTACACCAGCTCGTTTAGCTTCCGGTTCCGCATTCCGCGGAATCGGTAGAGTGGCGTTGGATCGAGGCATCCCGATTTTTGAGACCAACCCACTCGCTGAGAGTGGGTTTTTTCTTGTGCAGAGATTTTTCAAGCAAGGGAGTCGACAGGCATGATCATATCGATGCGCCCGCATGCCACGCGGGAAGAAATCAGGCACGTTTGCGAACGGATTGAAGAGTTCGGATACAAAGTCCATTCCATCGAAGGGGAAGAGCGCGTGGTGATCGGCGTGGTCGGGGTGGGCGACGTCACCGCTTGCCTGGAATCGCTCGAAGCCACGCCCGGCGTGGAGCGCGCGGTGCGCATTTCCGCGCCCTATAAATTCGTCAGCCGCGAGTTCAAGCCGGAGCACACCGTGCTGAAGGTCAATGGTCTCGAAATCGGCGGCGACGAGTTCATCGTCATGGCGGGCCCCTGCTCGGTCGAATCCGAACGGCAGATCATGGAGACCGCCGAAGGCGTGGCCGCCGCGGGCGCCCGCATGTTGCGCGGCGGCGCGTTCAAGCCGCGCACCTCGCCCTACGATTTCCAGGGCATGGAACTGGAAGGGCTCAAGCTGTTGCGCAAGGCCAAACAAGCCACCGGCCTGGCCATCGTCACCGAAGTGATGAGCGACCGCGACGTGGGCATGGTGGCCGAATACGCCGACGTGATGCAGGTGGGTGCGCGCAATATGCAGAACTTCGCGCTGCTGAAATCGCTGGGCGATTGCGGACGTCCCGTGCTGCTGAAGCGCGGCTTAAGCTCCACCATCAAAGAGCTGCTCATGTCCGCCGAATACATTGTGGCGCACGGTAATCCGCAAGTGTTGCTGTGCGAACGCGGCATCCGCACCTTCGAAACGGCTACCCGTAATACGTGCGACATCTCGGCCATCCCGGTGCTGAACGAGATGACCCACCTGCCCGTGATTCTCGATCCCAGCCACGCCACGGGGAAGCGCAGCCTGGTGCCGCCGCTGGCCCGCGCGGGAGTCGCCGTCGGGGCCGACGGGCTGATCGTGGAGGTGCATCCCAATCCCGAAAAGGCCGTCAGCGACGGCGCACAATCGCTCACACTGGAAGATTTCCGGCGCATGATGCGGCAGCTTCGCCCCTATCTCGCGCTGTGGAAGGAAGCCCGGCTGGCCGAGACCGCCGCGGCTGTGTGATACTTCGGTCGTGAACTATAAAAAACGGGCCGCGCTGCTGATCATCGTCATCGCCTCGCTCTGCGGCGTCGCGGTTTGGGGCGTCGCGCGCCTGCGGTATCATTCGTTGCGGACCACGGCGGACTGGCTGCAGCGCCTTCCGACACGCGATGCGGTGGTGTTCTATATCGATTTCGGCGCGCTGCGGCAGAGCGGTGTGCTGCAGATGCTGGCGGGCGCGAAGGTGGCCGAGGAGCCCGAGTACAAAGTATTCGTGATGAAGACCGGCTTCGATTATACGCGCGACCTGGAAGCCGTCCTGGCCTGCTTCACGCCGCACGCCAAATATCTGGTGGTGAAGGGGCGCTTCGATTGGAATAGCCTGGCGGCGTACGCGCGCGAGCAAGGCGGCGCGTGCCGCGACGCGCTTTGCCGCATGAGCGGTAGCACGCCCGATCGCAAGATTTCGTTTTTCCCTTTGCGGCCGAACCTGATGGGGCTGGCGGTCGCGCCGGACGATTCGGCGGCCATCGATCTCGAATCCAGGGCCGCGCGCCGGCGCGATCTGGAGATGCCCAACGCGCCCATGTGGGTATCGATTCCGCCGGCGATGCTGAAGAGCGATACCGATCTGCCCGCCGGCACGCGCATGTTCGCCCATACCATGGAAGACGCCGACGACGTGAATCTGGCGATGGCGCCCGCAGGCGATCGATTTGAAGCTCGGCTGGATGTCGAATGCCGCTCGGCGCAGCAAGCCGCGGCCCTGGCCGCACAGCTCGCGGCGATTACCGGCATGTTGCGCGAGATGATCGCGCGCGAGCATCAGACACCCAATCCGCACGACCTCAGCGGCGTGCTGACTTCCGGAAGATTCAACCAGGAGGGCACGCGCGTAACGGGGAGTTGGCCGCTCGACAAGGAGTTCGTGGAAGGGCTGTTGGGCGGAAGCTGAGTAGGACAGGCCTCCCGGCCTGTCCATTCGCCGGAGGCTGAACAGAGTACCGTAGAAGTATGGCGCTGGCCACACGCCCCATCACCGCCGCTGAACGCGCCCGCCGCACACGCGATTACGAAGAGGCGCTGGCCTCCATCCGCCTGGAAGGCTTCGACCTCGCGGAACAGGTGACGGCGCTGTACCAGCGGTACATCGATGGGGAATTGACGCTGGCGGAAGTGGGGAGTGCCATCGATGAGCTCGACGTCCGGGAATTCGGACCCGTATCTGTATCCCGGCACAAACGTCCTGATAAACCCGCGCGGTCTCGCTACCCGGAACTGCTCGACCGCTTCGAAGCGCGTCGCACGCACCAGCGGGTCGCCGAGTCGATCGATGCCCCGCTCATGGGCCAATTTGACATCGCACACCTGAAGGCCATTCACCGGCACATTTTCCAAGACGTGTACGGCTGGGCCGAAGAGTTTCGGACGGTGAAACATATCGAAGGGCGGTCAGCTCTTCGGACTCGCCGCTTATCTCGAACCGGCGCTGCAACAGGTTCTTGAGAAACTGGCGGCCGGGAACTACCTCACCGGCCTGGACGCGGCGGCCTTCGCCGGGCGTGCCGCCTGGTTTCTCGGCGAGATCAATGCCGCTCATCCGTGAGGTTGGGCGGAAAGGCCGGCTATTACATCCACTGGAGAGCGCCCACTCGCGCGGAGATGACAGAGGCATCGCGGGTGAGTCATCTTAGCGGCGACACATCGTGGTCGCTAAGCTGCTGCGAGGGTGTATGGGCAGCTAGTGGGGCAGGCACTCTGCCTGCGGCGGCCTCTCAGGCCGCCTCTTCGGTGAGACGCCTACCGGGCGGTCCCAATCCGCCGCGAATGCCGCCAAGCGCCGGCGCAGATCGGACGCCTGAGCCTCGTCGATGCCTCTTTCACGAAGGTCTCACGGTGCCTGCGGGCGTGACGCAACTCACGATAACACTCGAGTCGGACATGCAACTATTATAGGTGCGCCAGAAGGGGGCAGCCTGCGAGGCCGCCGCAGGCAGCGTGCCTGACCCACTACAGAAACGCTATGGTCTTCACGCCCGATATATCGAACCGCTTGCGGCACCGCAGATTCTTACACGCCACCTTATCGTCCAGCAGCACCATGTAACTCTGCGACTTCGCAAACCGCGCGCGATCTCGCTCGTCGCCGCCGGGCGGCAGGCGGTCCTTCTTCTTGCGCACCATCCAGCGCAGCTCGTAGGTCTCGGCGGACCTGCAAAACGGGCAGTTCAACAATGCCGGCTTAGTGGTCGGCGATTCCGTGTAATACGCGCGCTCGTCCATCAGCGTTGCTCGAGGGGAATCCACTTCATGCCGTCGGGATTTCCCTTGTACTCCGCGCGCGGGCGGATCAGCCGGTTGTTCTTATATTGCTCCAACGTATGCGCCGTCCAGCCGGACATGCGGCTCACCGCAAACACCGGCGTAAATAGATCCACCGGAATGCCCAGCGCATAGTAAGTCGAAGCCGAATAGAAATCCACGTTGGCGATCAATCCCTTTTCCGCTTTCACCGTCTGTTCCATGGCCTTGGACATGGTGAACAGCTTTTCCTGGCCGGTGCGCTTGCCTAACTCCTCTGAAAGCACGCGCAGGTGCGTGGCGCGCGGATCTTCGGTGCGATAGACGCGGTGCCCGAAGCCGGGAATCTTCACCTTGCGCGCCAGCGTGCTCTTCACGCGATCGATGGCGGCTTCTTCGCTCGAAAGCTGCAGCAGAATTTTGATCACGTCCTGATTGGCGCCGCCGTGCAGCGGGCCTTTCAGCGCGCCGATGGCCGAGGTGATCGAAGAATAGATATCCGAGAGCGTGGCGGCCGTCACGCGCGCAGCGAAGGTGGATGCGTTCAACTCGTGATCGGCGTGCAGGATCAAAGCCACGTCGAAGGCGTGTTCCATCACGTCGTCCGGACGCTTGCCGGTCAGCGTGTACAGGAAGTTCTCGGCGAAACTCATGGAAGGGTCGCCCGAGATGATGTGCAGCCCCTTACGCACGCGGTCGAACGTGGTCACGATGGTGCCTGTCTGCGCCATCAGCCGCAACCCCTTGCGCTCGTTCGCGTCCGGCGTCATATCGGGCGTCTCCGGATCGTAGATGCCCAGCATCGAGACCGCCGTCCGCAACACATCCATGGGACTGGCCTGCGGCACAGTCTTCAAGAAATCTACCACGGCGGGAGGAATCCCCCGATTGGCGGCCAGGCCCTTCTTCAATTGTTCCAGTTCGTCCCGCTTCGGCAGCCACCCATTCCACAACAGGAAGATGACTTCTTCAAAAGTGGCGTTGTCGGCCAGCGTGTGAATATTATAGCCGCGATAGCTGAGTATGCCCGCGTATCCGTCGATGTAACAGATCTCGGACTCGCCGGCGACCACGCCTTCCAAACCTGCTACGGTTGTGCCCATTTGTATTTGAATCCCTTATTTCATTGTATCTACTGCCCAGGCGGACAACCCGGCAGCGGAGAAAAGCCTATGGTCAGGTCGTCGCGTTGCACCCACAGCTTGTCTTCCTGATGCTTGTTGGAATCCACGGTGACAATCACGCCCGAGCCGCAGGAACGCGTCTTGGTGATATGGAAGGATTTCGGATCGGCATGTTCGCTATGCGGTCCCCAATCCTGCATGAAAGCCTCGAATTTATAATCGCGGCAAGGATTGGTTGCGGTGCAGCCCCACAAGGCGTAAGCGCCCTGATAATCCTGGCGTGCCAGCAGATCGAAGAACCGGTCGACCTGGCGCTCCTGGCGATAATTCTTGAAAACGAAGTAAAGAACGCCTGCCGCGATCACCAGCAGCAGCGCGGTCAGCACCAGGCGCTTGATGGTTTTCTCGCGCCGTTCTTCGCCGGCTCCATAATGATCGAGATAGCCAGCCATGGCGGGCGCCTACTTTGCCGGATAGGCCTTATCGTAGGCGGCGATGGCATCCGCCGTCAGATCCAGCGCGGGTTTGAAGAACAGCGTGCTCTGTTCGTCCACGATCACGTCCACGCCTTTCTCCGCGGCCAGCTTTTGGATCACTTCCTTCATCTTGCGGCCGGCGGCTCCCAGAATTTCGTTACGGTCGGCGTTCACATCGGCTTTCAGATCGTCGTCCATGCGCTGCAGCTCGCGCTGCTTGCGCTGTCCCTGGGCCGTCAAGTCGGCCTCGGCCGCGGGCGTCAATTTTCCGGCATTGCTCTGCAACTGCTGCTGGATGCCCTGGATATCTTTCTGGATCTTCTCCATGTCCTGCTGGCGAGGCTTGTACTTGACCTCCATATCGGCGGAGGCTTTCTTAATCTCGGCGCATCCTAAAACGGCGCGCTGCAGGCTGACGATCGCCACCTTGGCCTGGCAAAAACCGGCGACGGGCAGCGAAACTAGGGCGAGACAGGCCAAGGCCAGCCGCCATCCGAACCTTACTGACATGCGATACAAACTCCTTTTGAAGTGTGCGAATCAATCAGGTTAGCACACGGGGCGGGCGTGCGCCCGCCGGGGCTGGTGGCTAGGGGTTAGGGGCTGGGGTTGTGTTACTCACAGCCAGTATTGCCACTGACCGAAGGCGATCACGTACGCCGCCAGCAGTGCATTGGTCACCCCGTGCGCCAGCATGCAATCCGCCAGGTTGCGCGTACGCACCAGCCACCAATTAAATGCCACGCCCGCGATCAACCCAACATCCCAATAGGGGCCGTGCTCGGAGGCGAAAAGCAACGCCACGGCCCAGAAGGAAAGCGGCGTGTACGCGCCCAGCGGCACGTTCTCGAAATCCGGCCGGATCGCCCAGCGCATCAGCCAGCCGCGCCAAAATAGCTCCTCTATGATGGGAATCACGATCGCGCTTTCGAGCACCCGCACCGCCATGAACCACGCGTTCGCATGCAGACGCCCCGGCAGCGAGCTGCGCGCGATCCCCGTCAGCGTATTATGGAACGGCCAGGCGTCGCGATAGCCGGGCCACAACAAATCCGGCGCGATCCAGATGGCCAGCACGGCCGCGCCCACCAGCAGCGAACCAATAGGAAAAGACGGCCGCCCCGGAAGCGCGCGCCGCGAGAAGATCGCCAGCGTGGCGGCCTCCAACGCCAGCCGCACCGGCGCCAGCCATTCGGGCGAGAACGGAAGCCAGCGCAACGCGACGAAGACGGCGAAAGGCGCGATGTAGGGCGTCGCGGATCGCGATGTCATTCCCAATATCGCTCGCCTTCCGCGAGATTGGCCTTCACCACATCGGCATTCAGTTCCACGCCCAAACCCGGCCCGCGCGGCACCGCGATGGATCCCTGCGCCACCAGCGGGCCTTCGTGCACAATCACATCGTCCATCCAATTCCGCCGTCCCGCGACCGTTCCGGCGGCCACAAAATCGCGCACCGCAGCGGCCCACTGCACGGTAGCCATGGTATTGAGCGCACTCCCTGTATTGTGCGCCGCCACGGGAAGATCGAACATCTCCGCCACGCTCGCAATCTTCTTCGATTCGAGCAATCCGCCCGCATTGCGAAGATCCACCTCGACGATATCGCAGCCCTGATTCAGGATGAAGTCCTTAAATCCCTGCCGCCGTGCCAGTTCCGCGCCGGTTGCGATAGGCACTTTGGAAACCTGTGCCAGGCGCACCCAACTCGGCGAAAAATCCGGCGCGAGCGCGTTCTCGAGCCATAGCGGTTTCACGGTGTCGAGAGCTTCGGCCAACGCCATCGCCGAGCGCAGATCGTACGGTTGTTCACACTTCACAATCAAATCGCGGTCCCAGCCGATGGCATCGCGGCAGTATTCGAACGCTTGCCGGATATCCCGCAGATCGTGAGTGGTGAGTTCGCGGCCCGACTGCCCGGACTTGTGTGGCGTCACCTGGAACGCCATCCATCCCGCGGGATCGCTCTTCATCTTATCGGCCCATTCGTTGCAACTGGAACGGTCGAGCATGTTACTGGGACCCTCATCGCGCACCACGCGCACGCGCTCGCGATAATGTCCGCCGAGGAGCGTAGCTACGGGCTGGTTCAGCAGCTTGCCGGCCAGATCCCAAAGCGCGATTTCGATGGCGCTCACCGCGCGCAGCAGCATGTCGGCGGAGCCATCGATGCGGTTGCCCAGACCGTTGTAGAGCGCTTCGATTTCGAGCGGGTCCTTACCCAGAAAATACGGACGCAATTCGAGCACACCCGCTTTTACACCTACTCCCGGACTCCCATAACCTTCGCCGATTCCATATGCCCCAATATCTGTACTGACCTTCACAAATGTGTAAGTGCGGGGACCTGCGAGGACCATAGCGCGCACGTCGGCAATGCGCGCGTGTCCGCGTTCGGGCGCTGCGAGAGCGTCGAAAGCGGCGAACGATGTGGCCCAGGGCGCAGCCGAGAGCGCGCTCAGAAAGCGGCGCCGCGAAAACAACCTCATAGAATGCGCATTCTAACAAGACGCCGCAACAAAACCTCGCGCTGGGTGTTTCAAATGACAGCGAGGGTCGCCGGGGGCCGTCTTCGAGAACGGCTGGCGGCCTAAGTCATGACCCCGCAGGCGATGGAGCGCGCCGTGCATTTGCTCGGAGGCGGCACGCTCCAATGTGGGGGCTTCCGACCGCTCCCTTACGGTCGCGGCTCAGTAACAGCGGCGTCGCGGCTCCGTAACGTCAGCGTCGCGGAGTACTGAGCCGCGACCGTCAGGGAGCGGTTAAACCCACACACAAGTTGTCGATCTGCGCATTCCCCGTTCGACCTACAATAGAGGCGAACATTCCCATGAAATACCTACTCCTGGTTTACCTGGACGAAAAGCAATGGCTCGGCATGTCTGACGACGAACGAAATCGGATCATGGGCGATACCGACCCGTACATTCGCGAACTGATCGCCAGCGGCAAGTTTTTGGGAGGCGCGCCGCTGCAGCCCACAACCACAGGGGCGACGGTCCGCCTGCGCGACGGCCAACCGGTGGTCACCGACGGTCCTTTTGCCGAGACGCGCGAACAGGTGGGCGGATACACGTTGATCGAGGCCGCGGATATGGCCGAGGCCGTTGGCATTGTAAAGAAGATGCTCGGCAGGCTGAGTCCGGCCATTGTGGAGGTGCGGGCGCTCGATGAACAGCCCGGCGTGCCCACAAATTAATTTCGGCCGGGCTGTCGATTTCGGGGCGCGCGATTCGACATAATGTCAGAAACGGAAAGAGGAGATTTCCATGACTGGCACATTCCAACCGAACGAAGCCCTGGCGGCATTCTGGCGCGAACTGAGATTCGCGGCGCGCTCTCTGGGGCGCACCAAGGGACTCACCGCGACCGTGGTGGTGACGCTGGCCTTGGGTATCGGCGCGAATTCCGCCATGTTCAGCGTGGTGCGCGGCGTATTGCTGCGGCCGCTCGCCAATCGCGATGAGAACCGGCTAATCTTTATCAGCCAGAGCGCGCGCGGCATTGGCGCTGAGCACGCGGCCTTCTCGGTTCCGGAAATCAAGGATCTGGAAGCGCGCGTGAAATCGCTGAGCGAGTTTGGCGATTTCTCCACCATGCCTGTCCTAGGCGAGAGACGCATGCCGTGGGCGAGAGACGCTCGCCGAAGAGCGGGGCTACGAGCCTGCCCCATAGTGGCTCGATAGCAATTGTTTAGGATACATCAGGTATTTCGCCAGTAACTCTCGGGCGATCCGCATAGCCGCTTCCTTCCCCCGCTCGCCCACACACGAAGGACATCCGGCTTCGCAATCGCACCCAGCCAGTAACTCCGAAGTAAGTCGCACTTGCCGCTCCGCCATGCGATATCGCGGCGCGCTTTGACCTACTCCTCCGGGATAACAATCGTAGGGATACAAGTTAGGCTCTTCGCTGAATGCCGCGCCTAAGCCGCGCGGATCACACACCGGGGGCGGCGCAGCTACGGTTTGCAGGGCGTTACCAAATCCGGCCAGGCCGCCGCGCTTCGCGCCGGGCGAAGGATACGGAAGCGCGCCATGAATTCAGCCGGGAGATGCAGATAAGCTGCAGTAGGTGGATTGCCTCTCGGATTCGCTCGATACTGAACCTATCGCTTATTAAATCGCCACTTAGCGGCGATCGCGGACCTTCGGGCCGGCGGCACTTAGTAATTGCTCGGTTTTTTCTTTTGTTTTTTCCTTGACGCGATGGCGGCCCTGCGGTATTCTTCTCGCAAGTGCCCCAACCCGGCTCGCTAGGAGGCTAGACGATGCGAACGGTTCCGCTCTACACACACACACCGCTGGTGTGCGTATTATTACTAATGCCCTTTATCGCGGCCGCCCAGCCGCCGATCTATAAGCTGATTTACTCGGCACCGGATCCGGCAGCGTGCTGCTGGCGGCGGCGGTGATTGCCTCGTTGTTGCCGGCGTTGCGCGCCGCGCGCGTGGATGTGATACAGGCGTTGCGCGCGGAGTAGGACAGGCCTCCTGGCCTGTCCAAGGCGCGCGGCGCTCGCCAAAAAGCGGGCCTACGAGGCCCGCGCAGGCTACCCGCCTGCCTCACAGACGAAGCCAGTAGCTCTCCCACTGATCGGCGGGCGCCGGGCTACCCAGCAAGAAGCCCTGCACCCGATCGCATCCGATAGACTCAAGAAACGCCAACTCACTTTCGGTCTCGACGCCCTCGGCCGTGGCAGTCAGGTGCAGGCCGTGCGCCAGGCCCACGATCGCCTGGACCAGCGGCTGCGCGCTAGCGGCCTGGTCGATGCTCCGCACGAAGCACTGATCGATTTTCAAATCGTCGATAGCCAGGCGCTGCAGGTAACTGAGCGATGAATAGCCGGTCCCGAAATCGTCGATCGAAATCCGCACGCCCAGCTCCCGCAGCCTGTCGATCTGCCGCGCGCAATCGGCCGAGTCCCGCATGATCACGCCTTCGGTGAGTTCCAGTTCCAGGTAGCAGGGATCCATTTCATAAGCCGCCAGCACCTCGGCGGTCAACTCCGCCAGGCTGGAACGCGCAAACTGCGTGGCGGAGGTGTTCACCGCGACCTTCACCGGAGGATGCCCGGCGCGCCGCCACGCCTGGTGCTGCCGGCAAGCCTCCCGCAGGACCCATGAGCTGATGGGAATAATCAGCCCGCTGTCTTCGGCCACCGGTATGAACCGGCTGGGGGGCACCAGACCCCACTTCGGATGGTTCCACCGCAGCAGCGCCTCCACGCCACCCAGGCGGCGCGAGGGCAGCAGAAATTGGGGTTGATAGTACAACTCGAGTTCGCCGCGGTCGAGCGCCCGATGCAGTTGGTTTTCGATTTCCAGACGTTCGCTGGAAGCCGAGGTCATGGAGCGCACAAAGCGCTGGAATCGATTTCTGCCGCGATTCTTGGCTTCGTACATGGCCACATCGGCGTGCTTTTGCAAGTTGGCCGGATCCTCGCCATCCTGTGGGAAAAAGCTGAGTCCCACACTGGCGCTGACGAACAACTCATGTCCCCGCACCATGAACGGGGTCCGCATCGCCTCCAAAATGCGTTCCCCCACGATCTCCGCGTCGTGTTCCGTTTCAATACTCGACAGCACCGCCACAAACTCGTCTCCGCCGGTGCGCGCCAGCGTGTCCGATCCGCGGACCGCGCCGGCCAGCCGCTTGCCGCTCTCTTCGAGCAGCAGGTCCCCCACGTGATGCCCCAGCGTATCGTTGATGAATTTGAATCGATCCAGGTCCACATACAGCACGGCTACCAGGCGCGACTGCCGGCGCGCCAGGTGGATAGCTTGCTGCAGGCGATCTTCGAGCAGAGAACGGTTCGGCAGGCCGGTGAGTGAATCGTGCTGCGCCTGATACGCCAGCCGTTGGGTGAGTTGCCGGTGTTCGATGGCGATGGACGCCAGCTTGGCCATGGAATCCAGCAGAACGTTGTCGCATTCGCCCGTCTGCCACGGCGCGAAACGGCTGACCTGGAGGCTTCCGAACACTTGGCCGTTTCCTGCCACGATGGGCACGGCAAAGCGTCCGCGATCGCCCGGCGCGGCCGCGGGGTATTTCAAACAGCCGCATTCCGGCGCGCCGCTGCCCTCCGTCGCCCAAATCCGCGCCACCACCCCCGGATAATAATGCTCGATCATCTCCTGCACCCGGCACAGCACAGTCTCGAGCGGCTGGTTTTGAGCCACCATCTCGAGCACCTCGCGGCGATGCTGTTCCAGCCGTTCCACCCGCTTGCGCTGGCCGATGTCCCGGGCGATGCCCAAAAGACCCGCGGGCACGCCGTCCCGCAGTTGCAGCCGGCCGCTCACTTCCAGAAAAACGCGATGGCCGTCGCGCGCGGTCAGTTCCACCTCCACCGCGGGCGGATCTTCGCCGCTGGCCAGCGCCATCACATTCCGCACGATGGTCTCGTGGCACTCCGGCACGGCGTACTGCAAAATATTTGTGCCCGTGACCTCTTGGCGGGTATACCCCGAAATGCGCTCGCCCATGGAGTTCACCGAGGTGAAGTTTCCCGCCAGATCGGTTGTAAAAATAATGTCGGTGGCGTCTTCAATCAGACCGCGAAACCGCTCTTCGCTTTCGCGCAACGCCGTCTCCGCTTGTTTCAGCTCCCGGATATCGCGGCAACTGACCACGAAGGCATTCACGCCGGGCTCGTCAATCAGGTTGCTGGCCCAGCAATCGCACCACCGCCAGCTTCCATCGGCATGCCGCAGCCGCAGTTGCGCCCGCCAGCGCGACCCGTTGCCGCGCAGCGACTCGCGCGGCACGCGCAGGTTCGCCAGATCGTCCGGATGGATCGTTTCGAGCGCGTTACGTCCGATGCGCTGCTCGGGGGTGACGCCCAGAAGATCGAAAACGCCCGGCGAATCGTACAGAATCACGCCGGCGGGGTCCGTCAATGTAATGACATCATTGCTGTTCTGAACCAGCGCCCGGAAGCGGTTTTGGCTCTCCATAAGCGCTTGGTCGGCGCGCTTCTGTTCGGTAATATCCCGGACGATGACGGAGCAACCGGAGGGTTTTCCCTGGCTATCCCAAATCGGCGACGCGGCGAGGTTGATGGGGAACACCACGCCGTCCTTGCGCATGTGCTCCGTCTCAAACGGCCGGAACGGTTGGCCCGCCGTTACCACCGCGACATTCCGTGCGGAAACCTCACGTCCCTCCGGCGGTGAAAGCTCTAAGCCTGGCCGCCCTAAGATTTCCGCGGCCGTATAGCCGTACAGCTTCTCCGCCGCCGCGTTCCAGGTGCGCACCATCCCCTGCGCGTCCAGCGAAAAAATCGCATTGCTCGAACACTCCACGATGGCCGCCAGGCGGGCTTGGGCCTCTTCGGCCTGTCTGGCTTTGGTGACATCCTCGAGCACGCCGATCAGCCGCCCGTCGCGTTCGGAGGCGCCGTGGTCCGCGAAATGCCGCACATTACCATCCGGATCCACCAGCCGGTACCCCAACTGGACCGCGGGACCGCCCTCCAGGCGCTGACGGTGCGCGGCCAGCGTACGCTCCCGATCGTCCGGGTGAATCGCCCGCGTCCAGTCCCCGGAGCTTCGCAGGCTGCTAAGGAATTTGTCGTCCGAGCCGTAGGTCCGGACGGCGCCTGTCTTGGTATCGACCTCGTAAACATACAACTGCGCATTCTCCACGGCCACGCGCAAGCGCTCCTCCGCCGCGCGCAACTCCGCTTCCATGCGCTTGCGATCCGTAATGTCTTCCTTGACCGCAATAAGATGGGTGGGCCTGCCGTGCGCATCGCGAATCGGAGAAATCGATGCGGATTCCCAATATAGCTCCCCATTTTTCTTCCGATTGTGAAATTCTCCGCGCCATTCTCCGGTTTCGACCGTCTCCCAGAGACGCCGATATTCCCCGGCCGGAGTCTCACCGGACTTCAAAATCCGCGGGTTTTGTCCCACCGCCTCGTCCAGCGTATAACCCGTCAGGCTGGTGAATTTCGGATTCACATATTCGATTTTTCCGTGCAAATCGGTGATCATCACGCTGGCCGGGCTTTGTTCCACAGCCTTGGTCAGCCATCGCAATTCGTTTTCCGAGCGCTTACGCTCCGTGATGTCCACGGCCACGCCCGCGTAGCCTTGAAATTCTCCGCCCGCGCCATAACGCGGAGCGCCGTGGTCGAGCATCCAGCGGTATTCGCCATCCGCGCGGCGCAGCCTGTATTCCATTTCAAACGGCGCGCGCGTTTCCCATGCCGTATCGATCGCCGCCCCGCGTTGCGCCGCATCCTCCGGATGCACGCCGCCCAGCCATCCGCCCTCCAGCGCCTGTTTCAACGTGCAGCCCGTGAATTGCAGCCACCGGCTGTTGAACCGCGTAACTCGCTGGTCCACGCCGCCGATCCAAATCAGGGCCGGCAGTTCGTCGATGGCCGGGCGCGCCAGTACTTCTCCAGGCGAAGAGGCATGCCCGTTCAGCGGCACGACACCTGTTGTAATGGCCTCCTGGAGCGAAGACTTCACACTCTCTTGATCGTCAAATCGCAGGCAGAGTTTAGGAGAAACTATTTTCCTATCGTGACTGTAAGTAGGACTAAAGTCCCACATCAGGACTAAAGTTCCCGAACGGGCAGTACCAATTAAAGATATTTTTTCGAATAAGTAGTTGACCTTAGTCGTCGAAAAAACTAGGATTACTTAGAGTGGAACAAAGACGAAGCCGGCGGTTCACCCTCCAATTGCCCGTGTCCATCACGCGCAATGGTACGGAACGCATTCAGCAGATCGGACTGACGAAAAACATCAGTTCCGGCGGCGTTCTGTTCACCACGAGCAAGGGACCGGACATCGGTGTATCGATCGAGTACATCATCTCGCTCAGCGGATCGGCGGACCAGAAGGTGAATCTGCGTTGCATCGGCAAGGTGCTGCGGACCCACCGCGCCAACGGCGACGACGAGGCCTTCGATATCGCCGCCACGCTGGAACGCTACGAGTTCATGCGCCCCGAAGAGTAGGACAGGCCTCCTGGCCTGTCCATGGCGAGCTAAGCCGCGAGCCATGCGAGCCTGCCCCACACTTGCGTCCCCCTGCCTTTTCCGTTAAGCTGGAGCAAAGAAAAGGCGAAACCAAATGGACCTGACCCTGGCCGCTCCTAAAGCTCCCACACTCGAAGCCGCGCTCACCCGCTTCCATCACGCGGCCATCCGCCATGAGCCCGCCGCCAGCGGCGTTTACGCCGACTTGCCCGCCGAAGTGAATCCCATTCTGCGCCGGGCGCTCGAGGCACGCGGCATTAGCCGGCTTTACTCCCACCAAGCCGAAGCCTTCCAATCGATCGCGAAAAACGAAAACGTGGTCGTGGTGACGCCGACCGCCAGCGGCAAGACGCTGTGCTACAACCTGCCGGTGCTGAACGCCCTATTGGCCGACCCCGGCGCCCGCGCCATGTATCTGTTCCCCACCAAGGCCCTGGCCGAGGATCAGCTTCACGAACTCGAAACCGCCATCGACCGCATGGGGTCGGAACTGCGCGCCTTCACTTACGATGGCGATACCCCGCAGGACGCCCGCAAAGCCATCCGCCAGCGCGCCAACATCGTGCTGACCAATCCCGACATGCTGCACTCCGGCATCCTGCCGCATCACACGCGCTGGGCCAAGCTCTTCGAGAACCTGCGCTACATCGTCATCGACGAGCTGCATTATTATCGCGGCGTCTACGGCAGCCATCTGGCCAACCTGCTGCGCCGTCTCAAACGCGTCCGCGAATTCTACGGATCGAAGCCCGTCTTCATCTGCTGCTCGGCCACCATCGCCAATCCCCGCGAACTCGCCGAAGCGCTCACTGGATTACCGTTCCGCATTGTGGATTCCAACGGCGCGCCGCGCGGCGAAAAATTCTTCGTCTTTTATAATCCGCCGGTGGTGAACCGCCAACTGGGCATCCGCCGCAGTTATATCGGCGAAGCGCGGCGGCTGGCGCTCGAATTCATTAACCATCATTTGCAGACATTAGTATTCGCGAATAACCGGCTGGCGACGGAACTGTTGGTGACTTACTTGAAAGACGCCATCATGCATAAAGGCCGCGGCCCGCTGCCCAAAGATACCGTGCGCGGGTATCGCGGCGGATATCTGCCGCGCGAGCGCCGCGAGATCGAGCGCAAGCTGCGTGACGGCGAAATCCGCGCCGTGGTGGCCACTAACGCGCTCGAGTTAGGCATCGATATCGGCTCGCTCGACGCGGTGGTGATGGCGGGTTATCCGGGCACCATCGCCTCCACCTGGCAGCGCGCCGGACGCGCGGGTCGCCGCCAGAGCGCTTCGGCCGCCGTGCTGGTGGCCTCCAGCGCGCCGCTCGATCAATATATCGTCGAGCATCCCGATTACTTCTTCGGCCGCTCGCCCGAGCACGCTTACATCAACCCCGATAACCTGGAGATCCTGCTGGCGCACCTGAAATGCGCGGCCTTCGAACTGCCCATCCAGGACGGCGAGAAATTCGGCGCGCACGAGGTGACCGAGCCCTGCCGGTTTCTGGAAGAATCCGGCTTCCTGCACCATTCCGCGGGCGCCTGGCATTGGACTTCGGATTCCTACCCCGCCGACGCCACCAGCCTGCGCTCGGTTTCGAGCGATAACTTCGTGGTAGTGGATATTACAGGTGAGCCGGAGGTAATCGCCGAAGTGGCATTTACCGCCGCACTTACTACCCTGCACGAGAAAGCCATCTATCTTCACGAAGCGCGCCAGTATCATGTGGAGCGATTCGATTATAAGGAACGCAAGGCTTATGTGCGGCGCGTGGAGTGCGACTATTATACCGACGCCATCGATTACACGCAGGTGCAGACGCTGTGCGAATTCGAGAGCGAAGCGTTCGCGGGCGCGCGTAAGTGCCATGGCGACGTGCGCGTGAACCGGCAGATCGTGGGTTTCAAGAAGATCAAGTTCTATACCAACGAAAATGTAGGCGCGGGTAACTTGCAGATGCCCGAGCAGGAGATGCATACGACGGCGTTCTATCTGCATTTCCCCGCCGAATTCATGGCGCGTTTCCCGGACCTATCGGCGGACGAGAAGCGCAGCGGCCTGGCGGGCCTGGGCAACGCGCTGCGCACGGTGGCCGCGTTGCTGCTGATGTGCGATCCGCGCGACTTGGGCGTGGCGTTCAGCGAGGAGCCTAACTTATATTTGTACGATTGTTATCCCGGCGGAGTAGGTCAAAGCGCGCCGTTGTATCGGATGGCGGAGCGGCTGGTGCGGCTGACTTCGGAGTTACTGGCGGCGTGCAATTGCGAGGCCGGCTGCCCTTCGTGCGTGGGCGCGCCGGGCGAAGTGGGCGAGCGGGGGAAGGAGGCGGCCATGCGGATCGCGCGGGAGTTACTCACTGGATCGTGAAGCTCTGCGCACTGGTTACAGACCCGTTGGCGGTCGTGATCGTCACTGGTCCCGATGTGGCGCCCGCGGGAACCGTGGCCATCACCGCTTGCGTCGAGTTCACCTGAAACGCGGCCGCCGGCACGCCGTTGAAAGTCACGGAAGTCGCGCCCAATAGGTGCCCGCCCCAGAGCAGAACCCGCTGGCCCACCGCACCCGACGGCGGGACCAACTCCGCCAACGACGGCTTGGGCTTCGGCAGGCCGAAATCCAGGCTGAAGATGGCGCCGCCGCCCGGACCGCCGATAGCCGCTGTTCCGTAGAGCTTGCCATCCATGGCTTGAATGAAGTTACAGGGCACGCAGCTTCCCTGCAGATTGTGCGGGTTCATCTGGTAGGCCAGCGTGAGGGCTTGGGTTGCCAGGTCGTAGCGGAAGATGGCGTTGTGCTCCGTGGAGCCGTAGAGGGCGCCGTCGGAAGCCTCCACCAGGGAGTCCGGATTCTGCATCTCCGAACCCGGAGCCTTGGCGGGGAAGCTCGCCACTACATGCCACTGGCCGGAAAGAGTCGCGCGGTAAATCACTCCGGTATCGTTGGCTCCGCCGTTGCTGAACGTGCCGTAGAAATCGCCGTCGGAGGCCAGGATCAATGAGACGGGGTAAGCCGAGCGAAGCGACGATGGGAAGGTTAGTAGCTGGGAGTAGCCGCCGTTTGGCGTCAAGCGGTAGATGAAGAAGGGCGGGCTTTCCTCATTACTCTTGCTGCCGATGCCGTATAAGTTACCGTCCTGCGCGAGGAGTAACTTATTCGGCGCGGGCACGCCATCGCTCGAGGAGAGTTTGTGGATCACCCTGACCTTACCGCTCCCATCGATCCGTGCGAAGCCGTACTCTAGGGGGGCACCCCCTTCCGAAATGTTTCCGCCGCCGTCGTACAGCCGGCCGGGCGCAGCAGTGATCATCGACAGCGACGCCCAATTGCCCGTCTCGTAGCGCCCGATGTCCCGCCCGGACAGCGATAGGGAGTAATAAAACGTGTTTGTGGGCCCGCCATATACCGCGCCGTAGAGCTTGCCGTCGGCGGCCTGCGCCATGGCCCCGGATATCGTGTTTGGCTGGAAGGAGTGGATCAGGCTCGCAGAGCCGCCGACGGTTAGGGAGAAAACCGACGGTCCAAAAGTGACGCCGTCCTGGGTACTTAGAAAGCAAAATACCCCAGTCGCGGTTTCTGACAGCGCAAGAGGAGCGGCGCCTTGGCTGCTCGGATCAGGGGCCGAGTAGATCAACTTATAGACCGGCGTCTGAGCCGAACCGCCAGGGCTGGCGCAGAGCGCAAAGACGGGGCATAGGGTCAGTGCGAGCTTGTTGAACATAGCCCCTCACTGGCACGCGCTGAAGACCAGAATGCCGCTCTGGATGTTCGCGGACGGCACTTGGCCACAGTTTTGGTAAGGCTGAGTAGTGCCGGCGACGGCGCATTCCGAGGGCACGTAGACGGACCCATTGGCCAGAGTAGGCTCCGTAAAGGACGTAGCCAGCCACCCCGCTGCGCTAGTGTTACCGCAGTTAGCTATTCCCGTGCCACTGTCCCAGAGATGGAACAGATCTCCGAATTCTACGTTGATCGTATAAGCGTAGAGCCAGCCCCACGTGCCGCCAACGTTTGGATCGGGCGTAATGGCCCAAAGCGTCGCGTCGTCGCCGGAGCCGCTGGCGATCGCCATAGCTGCGCCTTGCAGGCCGCCGCCGGCGCCGGGATAGAGGGGATCGGCCCCCGTGCAACTCGCCGGAAGATCCGAGAACGGCGGCGGGCAAGGGTTAAACGAAGGTCCCGTGCCGAACCTGTACTGGTAACCGCTTCCGGTGGTTCCACCCTGACCTTTATAGATTTTCACCGACTCATTGACCGGCCAAATGATCGCCAGGTTGGGGAAGTCGGCGATAGCGACGAGCGCAATCTCGTGAATCTCGTCGCAAGTTCCGTTATTGTTGGTCCACGGCGAGCCGTCACTCGCGTCGGGACAAATCCCCGGGGAGTTGTTCGGCAGCTCGGGCAGGTTACTCGCCTGAAACGGAAGCTGTGTGTACACCGTGCCGTTGGTAAGGCCCTCGTCGCCGGGCTGAAACTCGCCCAATTTGACGGTGGCGCCCGTGTCGTTGGGTTCCGCCGGAACCACATACATGTACCCGCTCTTATCCGCGAGGATTGCGTACATCGGCTGCGTGCCGCTTGCAAAGGGGACGATCACGGGCGGCGTCGAGCCGAAGTCCAGGTCGAGGCGGCTCAGCTCCCCGGTCTGATAGTAGGATGGGTCCGGGTCGTCGCCGGAATTCGTTGTGTACCGCTGCACGTAAGGAGCGTAAAAGTCGTTTGGCGTGAGCGGCTGGGCGCTGGTACCCGACGGAAACCGCATAAGCGATTCGCCCCAGTATTCGACGTTTGTCGCGCTGGAACACGAATACGAAGGGGGCTGGCTGGACACAGGGCACGTGAGTTCCGAGCCAGACCCGGTGCAGCCGAAGGGACCATTGCCGGACGCGGCGTACACGTTAGCAGCGTCGCTGGCGCCCGACGATGGGCCACCGGAGGACATCCATATACCGCCCTGACTGACCGCCCAGTTGTCGCCGCGATCCCACGCCCCGCCGCCCGACGGCGCGCCGACCCCGCTGGGTCCGCAAGGGGGCCCGTTGACGTCAAACTGCGCATAGACCGGTGGAAAGACGTTGGTGGGGCGCCCGGGACCGGAGGTGGAGAACGTCGTGGTTTGGCTGAAAGTTACGGACGACGACGAGTTATAAGTGACCGAATAGAGGAACATCCATCCTGAATAATTGCACGAGGTAAAACCGGCGGGGCAGCCATCAGGACTGGCGGCCACCACCTCCCCCGCACCGGTCCCGAAGGAAACGTAAACCTCCGTAGTCGTGGATGTCGGGTGTGTTAACAGGAGCGAGGCGCGGGCAACCTGGAAAGAGGGGTTAAATCCCGTCGCCTGAATCAGGGTCGAACCAATTACGGCACCCGTCCGGAGATTGATGGCGTCGAGATTCCACTTGACGTTCTGGGGCTGGGTAGCAATCACGCAAGCGGATACGACGAATGCCGTAGGTGTCGGTGCGGTACCAGAATAAATGTCGATTACCGGGGTGGCAACAACGCCATAGTAGACGAGGTTCGTGCCGCCCGGACTATGATTGTAATTATTGTCAAACGGCGGGTTGCCCAAGCCGCAGTCGTGCCCCGCCAAGTCAATATTGGCCCAGAGCATGTCGCCGGTGTCCGCGTCCAATCCGTACACCATATCGTCCAAGGACGCGACGAGAAGCATGTTGGTTCCCGCCGACGGCATGTCCGTGATGTAGAGCGGCTGCGCAACCACCGGCTCAAAGAGGTAGGGCGGCCCATTTGGGTTTTTTGGCAGCGTGTTAGCATTTGGCAACTTATAGAAATTCGTCAAGCCAAACGAAGACGTGCCGTTAAACCCCGCCAGCGTTGTCTCGTACGGGTTCTCGCTTGTCCGGTAGCGGCTGTACTGACCGGTGAGCACGCAAGGATCCCCTGTAGGGCACGCGCCGCCCGCGTTCTGCGGAACCGCAACACCTGGAGCGGCCGCGGGGTGCCGGATGGATACGCCGCCGTAAGGCTCCCCGTCGTCAACCGACGTAAGGATCGGCGTCACCGTTTGGGCCGACGCGATAACGGGCATTAGTATTAATACGCACACAACGGATAGTGTGTGTGTGTGTGTGTATGTATGTGTGTGTGTTGGGAAAGCGTCCGCATCGTCCTGCCTCCTTGGCGAGCCGCGCTGGCCACCGGGTAAAGGATACCGCAAGGCCGCTATGACGTCAAGAAAAAAGCGACAGGAAAAACGGAGCAGGTACTAAATGCCGCCGGACCGAAGGGCTGCGATCGCCGCTATGTTGCGATTTAATAAGCGACAACCCCGTAACTCGCGAATCCGGAAAAACGTCGAAGAGCAAGCTATCTACCGCAACCCTATAGCCTGCGGGAAGCGCAGCGGCCTGGCGGGCCTGGGCAACGCGCTGCGCACGGTGGCCGCGTTGCTGCTGATGTGCGATCCGCGCGACTTGGGCGTGGCGTTCAGCGAGGAGCCTAACTTATATTTGTACGATTGTTATCCCGGCGGAGTAGGTCAAAGCGCGCCGTTGTATCGGATGGCGGAGCGGCTGGTGCGGCTGACTTCGGAGTTACTGGCGGCGTGCAATTGCGAGGCCGGCTGCCCTTCGTGCGTGGGCGCGCCGGGCGAAGTGGGCGAGCGGGGGAAGGAGGCGGCCATGCGGATCGCGCGGGAGTTACTCACTGGATCGTGAAGCTCTGCGCACTGGTTACAGACCCGTTGGCGGTCGTGATCGTCACTGGTCCCGATGTGGCGCCCGCGGGAACCGTGGCCATCACCGCTTGCGTCGAGTTCACCTGAAACGCGGCCGCCGGCACGCCGTTGAAAGTCACGGAAGTCGCGCCCAATAGGTGCCCGCCCCAGAGCAGAACCCGCTGGCCCACCGCACCCGACGGCGGGACCAACTCCGCCAACGACGGCTTGGGCTTCGGCAGGCCGAAATCCAGGCTGAAGATGGCGCCGCCGCCCGGACCGCCGATAGCCGCTGTTCCGTAGAGCTTGCCATCCATGGCTTGAATGAAGTTACAGGGCACGCAGCTTCCCTGCAGATTGTGCGGGTTCATCTGGTAGGCCAGCGTGAGGGCTTGGGTTGCCAGGTCGTAGCGGAAGATGGCGTTGTGCTCCGTGGAGCCGTAGAGGGCGCCGTCGGAAGCCTCCACCAGGGAGTCCGGATTCTGCATCTCCGAACCCGGAGCCTTGGCGGGGAAGCTCGCCACTACATGCCACTGGCCGGAAAGAGTCGCGCGGTAAATCACTCCGGTATCGTTGGCTCCGCCGTTGCTGAACGTGCCGTAGAAATCGCCGTCGGAGGCCAGGATCAGGGAAACTGGGTAAGCCGAGCGAAGCGACGATGGAAAAGTGAGTAACTTGGAGTAGCCGCCGCTTGGCGTCAGACGATATATGAAGAATGGTGGTGACTCCTCGTTGCTCTGGCTGCCGACGCCATATAGGTTGCGGTCCCGCGCGAGGAGTAACTTGTTAGGCGCGGGGACTCCGTCGCTCGGAGAGAGCGAATAGATGACCGTAACACTGCCGCCCTCGTCGATGCGCACAAACTCATAGGTAGGATTGCCGCCGTGGACCGGGATCCTGCCGGCGCTGTTGAAGAGTTTCCCGGGCGCCGCGGTGAGCGATCCTCCGTAGCTCCAGTAGCCGGTGGGGTAACGTTGGAGCCCCTTGCCTGAAGCCAGCATGGAGTAATAGAAGGTGGTCCTTGACGGGTCGTACACCGCGCCATAGAGCCTGCCATCGGTCGCCTCTACCAGTGCGTATGAGGACGAGCTTGGCTCGAATGAGCAAATTAGGCTGGCGGAACCGCGGCTGGTCAGGGAGAATATGGACGGACCGAACGTTTGTCCCCCCTGTGCAGCCAAGAAGTCGAACACGCTGGGCGACGTCTCGAACAGGGCGACCGGAACGGCCCCCTGGCTGCTCGGATCGGGGGCCGAGTAAATCAGCTTATAGATAGGTGCCTGACCCGCGGCGAGCTCGCTGGAGCGGAGCGCAAGGAGCAGGGGCAGTGCCAGCGCGAGCTTTGTGGGCATAAGTCCCTTACTGGCAAGCGCTGAAGACCAGGACGCCGCTCTGGATGTTCGCGGCGGGCACTTGGCCACAGTTCTTGTAGGTCGAGGACGTGCCCGTGACGGCGCACTCCGAAGGCGCGTATACCGTGCCATTGGCCAAGGTGGGCTCGGTAAAAGAGGTAGCCACCCATCCGGTCGCACTGGTGTTACCGCAGTTAGCTATGCCCGTTCCGCTGTCCCACAGATGCACGAGATATCCAAAATCAATATCGATCGTGTAGGCGTAAAGCCAGGCCCAGGTTCCTCCCACGTTGGGATCGGGCGCGATGGCCCACAGCGTCGCATCGCTTATGCCGCTGGCGATCGCCATCGCGGCACCCTGAAGACCGCTGCCGGCTCCGGGAAAGAGCGGATTGGCGCCCATGCAATCTGCGGGAAGACTCGAGAACGGCGGCGGGCAAGGGTTAAACGAAGGTCCCGTGCCGAACCTATAGGCCCAGCCGGTCCCTGTATTGCCACCTTGGCCTTTGTAAGCCTTTACCGACTCGTTTGTGGGCCAAATGATCGCTAAGTTCTGGTAGTCGGCGATGGCGACAAGCGCAATCTCGTGAATCTCATCGCACGTCCCGTTATTGTTAGTCCACGGCGAGCCGTCACTCGCACCCGGACAAATCCCCGGGGAGCTATTCGGCAGCTCGGGCAGGTTACTCGCCTGAAATGGAAGTTGTGTGTACACAGTGCCGTTGGTAAGGCCCCCGTCGCCGGGTTGAAACTCTCCTAAGTTAACAGTGGCGCCCGTGCCGTTCGGTTCGGCGGGCACCACATACATGTACCCGCTCTTATCGGCGAGGATTGCGTACATCGGCTGCGTGCCGCTTGCGAAAGGGACAATCACAGGCGGCGTCGAGCCAAAATCCAGGTCGAGGCGGCTCAACTCGCCGGTCTGATAGTAGGAGGGGTCCGGGTCGCCGTTAGAATTGGAGGTGTACCGCTGCACGTAAGGGGCGTAGAAGTCGGTCGGCGTGAGCGGCTGAGCGCTGGCGCCAGATGGAAACCGCATCAGCGATTCGCCCCAGTATGCGACGTTTGCCGCGCTGGAACACGAATCCGAAGGGGGCTGGCCGGACACCGGACACGTGAGTTCCGAGCCAGACCCGGTGCAACCGAAGGGACCATTGCCGGACGCGGCGTACACGTTAGCAGCGTCGCTGGCGCCCGACGATGGGCCACCGGAGGACATCCATATACCGCCCTGACTGACCGCCCAGTTGTCGCCGCGATCCCACGCCCCGCCGCCCGACGGCGCGCCGACCCCGCTGGGTCCGCAAGGGGGCCCGTTGACGTCAAACTGCGCATAGACCGGTGGAAAGACGTTGGTTGGGCGCCCGGGGCCGGAGGTGGAGAACGTCGCGGTTTGGCTGAAGGTTACCGACGAGGACGAGTTATAAGTAACCGAATAGAGGAACATCCACCCGGAGTAATTGCACGAGGTAAAACCAGCGGGGCAGCCACTGGGGCTGGCGGCCAAGACCTCGCCCGCTCCCGTCCCGAAGGAGATATAGATCTCCGTCGTCGACGACGTCGGGTGCGTTAATAGGAGCGAGGCTCGAGCAACTTGGAACGAGGCGTTAAACCCGGTGGCCTGTATCGGCGTGACGGGGTTCACCACCGCGCCAGTCTGGAGGTTGATCGCGTCGAGATTCCACTGGATCTTCTCGGGCGCGCTCTCGGGGACGCAGGCGGACACTACGAAGGCGGTCGGGGCCGGTGCCGTGCCGGAGTAGATATCGATCACCGGCGTGGCCACGACGCCGTAGTAGATGAGGTTCGTACCACCCGGGCTGTGGCCATAGTTGTTATCAAATGGCGCGCCACCAGACCCGCAGTCCAGAACCGCTAAGTTGATGGGTTGCCACAGCGATGCCCCGGTTTCCGCGTTGAAAGCGTATACCATGTCATCCAACGACCCGGCGAGCAGCAGATTGGTTCCAGCGGCGGGGACGTCGGTGGCGTAGAGAGGCTGGGCCACGACCGGCTCAAAGAGGTAGGGTGGCCCGTTCGGATTCTTGGGCAGCGTGTTAGTATTTGGCAACTTATAGAAGTTCGTCAGCCCGAACGACGACGTGCCGTTGAACCCCGCCAGCGTTGTCTCGTACGGGTTCTCGCTTGTGCGGTAACGGCTGTACTGGCCGGTAAGCACGCACGGATCCCCGGTAGGGCACGCGCCGCCCGCGTTCTGCGGAGCAGCAACACCCGGCGCGGCTGCGGGGCGGCGGATGGATACGCCGCCGTAAGGCTCCCCGTCGTCAACCGACGTAAGGACCGGCGTCACCGTTTGGGCTGAGGCGATAAAGGGCATTAGTACTAATACGCACACAAGCGATGTGTGTGTGTGTGTGTGTGTGTGTGTGTGGCGAAATCGTCCGCATTCCTGGGCCTCCTTGGCGAGCGGCACTGGCGCTTGGGGAAAGCATACCGCAAGGCCGCCATGGCGTCAAGAAAAAAGCTGAAAGAAAAAACCGAGCAGGTACTAAATGCCGCCGAGCCGGAGGCCGCTATCGCCGCTAAGTTGCGATTTAATAAGCGATAACCCCATATCTCGCGAATCCAGACAAATCGCAGAAGCAACCTATCTACCACGACTTATAGTCTGCATTTACTCGAGAGCTCACTTGCGCCTCGTACCCAGGGAATACGGCGGGGTCGCCTCAAAGGGATATCCGCCGCAGCATAGCTGCCCGGCGTGGCGGCGTTTATGGCGACCGCTATCCCGTCGAGATCTAAGCGCGCACGGCAGGCCACTGCGAGTTGCCCAGAACGACCAATGCAATCCCGCGGCCTGATAGGTTCTGTTGGTACCGGATGTTCTTGTCCGTGCTGAGAAGCACGTCGTACCCGGCGTCCTCGGCCCGTCGAATCAGTTCACCGTTCTCCAGTTCATGCCAGCCAATACGCCGCGCATACGTGACCTCGTGTCCGGTCAGCGATGCGGCAATCGGATTCGGGGTACCGTTATCGAACAGGATTCTCATGGACGAAGGTGGGCGCTTTCGCCAAGCTCTCGGCGGCAAAGTGCAGGACGGCCTTCACTTCCTCCGGCGTCACGTCGAAAACCTCGGTTATCTCTTCGACCGACATACCGGCCTCGAGATTCTCGAACACCGTCTGTACCGGCATTCGCGTTCCCCGGAAGACCCACGCGCCGCTAACCTTGCCTGGGATACTCTCCACGGCGGGGCATTGTGACCAATCGAGACTCGCCATTTGTTCCGCTCCTTCTTATATGTCAATGGTTGGGCGGGCGATGGCCGCCTCAAAGCGTTCATCTGGTTCGGACCGCGCCTGGTCGACGTAAGCCGCGCCGCCCGCAGCCAGTTCAGGATGCCCGGCGGGATCCCAAGCCCCGGAGGAGAGGCGGAGGGCTTCGCACTGTTTCTTGCGTCGGACATCGCGCCAGAGGAGATCGAGCTCGTGGGCAAGTTCCTCCGGTATCTTGGTGGCGTTCGGCACGATTGGTTCCTTGGGTCCTCGATCTGATCTTACCGCCAACGGAGCGACTCGCGCGGTAAGGGTTTGGGCGACGATAAACGCAAGAACGAGAGCACTTTTGCACACGTAAGCACATCCGTGCTAACATGCGGTCAGGAGCGATATATGGCAACGTCGAAACACGCACACGCCGCCGAGGCCCCTGTTTATCGGGGGCGGCAGGCCAAAACGGGAAACTCCCTGGGATTGCGCTTCGATAAAGCCCTGTTCCAAAGCCATCCCGAGTTCTCCGGCGAGGTGCGCGCGCATGTGATCGCGCCCGGCCGGATGCTGGTGGTTGCCGATTCCATCAAGAAGCCTCGGGGCCGGGACAGCGATCCGGTGATCGAAGCATTCCTAAGCTTTCTCGCAACGGATATGGCCAGTCTTCCAAAGCAAATCAAGCCGCTTGAGCCGGCTCAGTTCGCGCGCATCGATGCGCTGGTCGGCCATATGCCCGTTAATCCCGACGAGGACCTGGGCGACGAGCCGCTTATCTAATGAAAACTCCAGCGCCGCCAAGCTGGCGCCTGTTCGTTCACCCGCTCCTCCAGGCGCAATTGGAAAAGCTGACCGATCGCGTCGCACGGCTGGCCACCGAGGACCCGCGGGGATACTCATCGCATCCGGCCGCGAAGCTCCTCGCCACGATCAATCACTACATCCGGGACGTGATTCCCCGCGACCCGAATAGCCCCGGGTTCCGGCAAGGGAACACCCTTGGGCCGGACAACCGCCATTGGTTCCGAGCCAAGTTTCACGGAAGGTATCGGTTGTTCTTTCGCTTCTCGACCCAACAAAAGTTCATCATCTACGTGTGGGTCAATGACGAGATGAACTTGCGAAAAGCTGGGGCAAGAACCGACCCCTACGCGGTATTTAAGGCGATGCTCGAAAGCGGCGTTCCCCCTAACTCCTTTGCGCAGCTTTTGCGGGCTTCCGAAGAGGTCAAGTGAAGCGCGCCCCTGTGTCACATGGCGGAGCGGCTGGTCCGGCTGAGTTACCGCGCACGTCTTCGCAGGCGGCGACCGGAGTTACCGAATCTTGCGGCTCCGCTTTCTGGCTGCAAGATCACCGGAGCGCACAACTTATCGCAACTTATAAGGCCGCCCCCGATACATTCCCACCCGCTCCACGCCGCTCACCCGCGCGGCCAGCACGCTGATGTTATCGCTGCCATCGTTATCGTACGCCATGGCCACTAAGTCGCGTACCGCCAAATCTAAGTCGCGCGATGGAGTTACAATCCGCGCGAAGTCTTCTTCGTCCACCGCGCCATGCAGACCGTCCGAGCAGAGCAGGAATACGTCGCCCGCGAAGATCTGGTGCTCGGAGACATCCACATTCACCGACAGGCCGGTTCCCAACGAGCGCGTGAGCACCCGTTTGGCATCCGACCCGGCAGCTTCGCGCGCCGAGAGTATGCCTAAGCGTAATTGCTCGTTAGCCACCGTATGATCGCGAGTGAGTGCCGTGACATCGCGTTTGCGCACCAGATAGCAGCGCGAATCGCCCGCGTGCGCGATTACGGCGCGATCGTATCGCAACGCACAAGCCACAATGGTGGTCGCTATGTTGACGCCGCCGGGCGCGCTCGCCATGCCCGCCTCCACCACGCGCGCATTGGCATTCTGCACCAGGCGCGAGAGCAACGCCGGCAACAATTCGCCCGCGCGCGCGGCGCGAAAACCGGCCAGTATGCTATCCACGGCCACGCGCGAAGCCACTTCGCCGCGCTGCTGCCCGCCCACGCCATCGGCCAGCGCGAACACCCATCCATGCGAACGCACTTGCCCTTCGCTCGAGGGCACAAACGCGCCCATGTAATCTTCGTTGTTTTCGCGGATGCGGCCGGGGTCGGATCGCTGCGCAAACTCCACGGCTAGCACGGGAGCTTAGGAACGCAC
Organism: Bryobacterales bacterium; assembly: GCA_963785255.1. GTDB lineage: Bacteria > Acidobacteriota > Terriglobia > Bryobacterales > Bryobacteraceae > Bog-159. The sequence continues at coordinate 81,223 of CAWAUR010000018.1, read as the reverse complement.
CGTGGAGAGCGCCGTCCGGCCAGACGACTTACTTGCGCGGATGAAGTAGATTCCCCCATAAAGAACCCAAGCCAAAGCGATGCCTAAGGCGAGCAGCGGCTCCATCTTCGTGCCATAGCCCATAAACGGGCCAATCAGGTAGAATAGCATGCACGCGATATTGGCCAGCAAGCCGAAGATCGGAATGAACAAATGGCGGATCGCACTGAACTTCGGATGCTTATGATACGCCACCAGGCAAATAATGCAACTTAGTCCATAGAGCAGGAACGTCCCGAAGTTAGAAGCCAGAGTTACAGTGAGCAGCGAGCTGGGCAGAGCCGCCATGGCGTCGTGCGTGGTGTAACCGAAGCTCGACCAGAAGCCCGGCGGCAAAGCCTTGATGGCCGCGTCGGCCGGAGCCCCCGCGTCGCCGAAGGGCATCACCACCGCCACGCATCCCACCACCGCCGATATCGCCGCCAGCGTCCAGATGGCCCTGTGCGGGCTCAGATTCTTGGCATGTAACTCACCGAAGTAGCCATGCAGTTCGCGATCCTTGCCCATGGCATAAGTTACGCGCGCGCCCGTATTCATACAAGATAGGGTGGTTCCGATCAGCGCCAGAAACACCGTGAACGCTTCGCATAACATGAAGATCCGGCCGCCTCCGGGACCGAATAAGGCTGTCCCTACCACGATCATCATGTCGCCTATGGGCGCCGCCGAAGCGCCCGCCGACTGCATGGTATATCCGCTATTCAGGAAGTAATTTGCGGCGAAATATTCGAATAAGTAGCAGCACAATCCCTGTACCAGCAGCGACACGATCACCGCAATGGGAATATCGCGCTTGGCATTGCGCGCTTCACCGCCCATGACAGTCACCGACTCGAATCCCACTAATATCAGAATGGCGACGGTGGCCTGAATAAATGCCCAACCCAGGTTATGGAATCCAATCACCGAAGACGGCGAGGCGTGCGCCAGGAAGGCGCCTTTATCGTCGTGCGCGGGATAACCGATGTGATAGGGAACCGGCTTTCCGGCGGCGTCCAGCTTAGGTTTCGGTACGCCGCTCGCATCGCGCACGATGGTGTCAGTGGCTTGCCCGCCGGCCACTGTCTTCTCGGTCGCGAACTCATAGCTGTAAGCTTCGCCCGAAGTGGAATCGAATTGATAAGCGATGCTCCCCGGCGGATGGTTCACGCGGTAACCCAGCGCCACCACCGAAAACAAAACCAGCGCGCTAATCTGTATTACGTTGATGGCGATGCTTACCGCCGTCGAGCCGTTGATGCCGCGGTGCGCAATGTAACCGACCACTAATGAGAATACGATCACCACGGCCATCATAAAGGCCGGCCCCGGATTGGTGGCGCTCATGAAATTCGGCCAGATGTTGCCGACCAGATAGCCGCACAAGATGCCCATGAATCCCACCATGACTCCCGGATAAATCCAGTAGTATAGGTGGGAGCCCCATCCTACAATGAACTTAGAAACACGCGCATACCGCCAGGTCGCGTCGTGATTCAGAAAAGCTTGCTCGGCGAAGTAATAGGAACTGCCGGTTCCGGGATATATCTTAGCCATCTCCGCGTAGCACACGGCCGTGGCCAGGCACAGCAACAGCGCGACCACCACCCCGATCCACATCGAAGGCGCGGTGATGCCGGTAGTCGCCTGAATCTGGAAGGTTAGCCACAAGAAGGCCCCCGGAGCGATCAGGGCCATCGCATTCATGGTCAAGCCGGTTAGCCCTAGCGTCGACTTCATGCGCGGTGTGTCGGGTGTCATAGGCAGTTCTCTGGTTTTGCGGAGACGATTCCGATGCTGGTATCATAGTCGGAACCTAAGCCGTGACCAAGCGCAAATTTTCTATCGCGCGTATAACGAATTTATATCGCCGTCGAAACACAGGCGAAAATGGGTGCGCCGCGCTTTTGAGGAATTCGCGCAAAACGGGACACGGCCGCGCCGCCACCGTCTCGCGAGTTCCTGTCCTGTATGGCGGCGCGGACACGCGTCCCTTTGCGCTTTTGAGGAACCTCCTTTGAAGCTGCTTGGATTGCTGCTTCTTCCCGCCGGCTGGATCATCACCCTCGCCGCCGTGGTGCTCTTGAAGACCGTGCTCCAGATCTCCGGATTTGTCATCGCCGGATTGGGCGTCGAGATACTAGGATTAGTCCTGGTGTCCCGCGCGCATCTGGCCAAGAGAGATTCCGAATGACTTTGGCTGCCATCTTGTGTCTGTGTCTCGTCTTACTGGCGCCCTTAGCCGCCGCCGGGATGGCGCTGATCAACACCGGGTTAGGACGCTCGCGCAGCGCGGCTCACTCCATGCTCGCGGCGCTCTGTGTCATGTCGGTAGCCGCCATCGTGTATTGCATGATCGGCTTTTCATGGCAAGGCTACGCGGGCGGTGCCGCGCACTCACTCAGCGTGGGCGGAAAACCGTGGAGCTGGATTGCGGCCGAACCGTTTTTTCTGCGCGGCCGCGCGCTGGATGGCTCGCCGGTGTCGCTGGTGGTCTTGTTCGGGATGATTAGCGTGGGCATCGCGGCGCTGATCCCACTAGGCGCCGGCGCGGACCGCTGGCGCTTGGGAGCGAGTTGCGCGTCCGCGGCCGTATTGGCCGGATGGACCTATCCGCTCTTCGCGCACTGGGTCTGGGGCGGCGGATGGCTCGCGCAGTTGGGCGCAAATTACGGGCTCGGCCATGGCTTTCTGGATGCCGGCGGAGCGAGTTCCATTCACGCTGTGGGCGGGCTGACCGCGCTCTCCATTGCCTGGATTTTGGGAGCGCGCCGCGGCAAGTACAACGCCGAGAGCGGTCCCGCGGCCATCCCCGGACACAATGCGGTCATCGTGCTGCTTGCCTGCTTTCTCGCATGGCTGGGATGGTTGGGCTTGAACGCGGGGGGGGCCATGCTCTTCAGCGGCGTGGAACTCGGACGCACGGTCCTGGTTATCGTGAACACGACTCTCTCGGCGGCGGCCAGTCTGCTCGCTACGCTGGCCATCACCGGTTCGCGCTTCGGCAAACCCGATGCCTCGGTCTGCGCCAATGGATGGTTCGGCGGCTTAGTCGCCAGCAGCGCCGCCTGCGCCTTTGTATCGCCCGTGGCCGCCATCATGATCGGTCTGGTAGCGGGCGCACTGGTGACACTCACGGTGGCATACATCGAATGGCCGCTGGGGATCGACGATCCGGGCGGCGCAATTTCGGTCCACGCCGTCGCGGGATTGTGGAGTCTGCTGGCGCTCGGAATCTTCGCACGATTTCCGGATGGCGCGTCCAGCCAATGGCTCGCGCAACTCATAGGAGTCGCCACCCTGATTGGGTTCGTGTTGCCCATGACCTACGCCCTCAACTGGGCGCTCAGCCTGATTTATCCGCCGCGCGTGGCGTCCGAAGGAGAGCGCCAGGGCATGGACCTGCATGAGTTGGGCGCGGGCGCTTATCCCGAATTCGTGACTCACACCGAAGAGTTCACCGGCCAGTAATCCGATTCACGGCAGCCGCACAATGGTGGGCTTGTGAAACCACGTTTCATAGCCCAGGATGAACCAGCCGATAGGAAATCCACCCTCGTGCGCGATCACCAGCCCCAGCGGCTGGGCATCGCCCGGCACTTCGAAAACCCGCGTCGCCGCGGCGGAGTCGCCGGGTCCAAGTTGCATGCTGAAGGGCAGCTCCGCTTTGTCCGGCACGGCGTCGTAACGCCGGCCGCGATCGTCGGTGAGATAAACCACCACGCCCAATTCGCGCTGCGTGACGCGGCGCGCGGTGCTCGAGACGCGCAGGTTGACGGTGTAAACCGCCTGACTGCCCACGGGTCGCCGGGTGGCATTCTCCACGGTGATGCACCAGTCGTCGAAGCATCGCTGCTCGCCGATCTGCGAGACGCGCCTCGGCCAGAACAGCGACGTCACCGCCACCAAGCCGATATACGCTGCGGCGCCGATCAACCACCCGCGCAGCAAGGCGAGCGCGCGAGCCCGTCTCCCGCGAATCGCCAGCACCGCGGCGCTGATAGCCATGGCAACCGTCGCCAGAAACAGCACAATAAACAGCAAATCAAATAATCCCATGAAGTACTTTATAACATAATGCACACCGTTGAGGGCACACGTGGGGCAGACCATCGTTTTTTGTGGTCTGCCGAGTTTCACTTTGGTGGCCCGCGGGGCGGTTAAGCCAGGGTCGTAGCCTGCGGCGGCCTCGTAGCCGCCTTGTGCGAGGTCAATCCACCATCCCCGCGCGCACCGCAAACCGCACCAGATCCGTGGCGCTATGCAGATTCAACTTCTCCATAATCCGCCCGCGATGCGCATCCACCGTATACACGCTGAGGTTCAGTATCGTGGCGATATCTTTATTGGTCTTCCCCTCCGCGATCATCTGCAACACCTCGCGCTCCCGGCTGGTCAGCAGATCGACCGGGTCCGTCACATGCCGCCGGTAATCGTTAAGCACCGCGTCGGAAACGCCCGGACTTAGATAACCTTCCCCGCGCGCGACGGCCCGCACCGCCGCCAACAAGTCGCTCGAGATGGAGTCCTTCAACAGATATCCGCGCGCGCCCGCCCGCAGAATCTCGCGCACATACACGGAATCCTTGTGCATGCTCAGCGCCAGCACGCGCGAACGCGGCGACAGATCGGCCACCCGCCGCGTCGCCTCAATGCCGTTCAACTCCGGCATGGCGACATCCATCACGATCACGTCGGGCTGTAACTGGCCCGCCAAATCCACCGCCTCGCGGCCATTGCCCGCCTCGCCCACGATCTCCATATCCGGCTGCGCGGCCAGGATCATCTTGAATCCCTGGCGCACCACCGCGTGATCGTCAGCCAACAAGATGCGAATCTTTTCTCTCATGTTCTGCGCCACCGGCGGGCACGCGGACCTCGATCTCCACTCCTAGCCCCGCCTGCGAACGGACGCTCAGATCGCCGCCGATGCTGCGCGCGCGAGCCCGCATCCCGATCATACCCATGCCGCGCTGCTCCGCGCCAGGGGCCGGCAAGCCGCGCCCGTCGTCGCGAATGGAAAGGCACACCTCGCCGTTCTTGGAATCCAGCATCACCACCGCGTTGTGCGCGCCGGAATGCCGCGCCACGTTGGTGAGCGCCTCCTGCGCCAGGCGGAACAGGTGCGTTTCGGTCTCGTCGGGCAGGCGGCCGGAAATGGTCGATTTGAATTCCGTCTGAATGCCGGTGCGGTGCGCGAAGCCTTCGCACAACCAGCGCAGGCCGGCTTCCAGGCCGAAATCGTCCAGCACCGTGGGCCGCAGCAATTGCGACATCTGCCGCACATTGCCGATGGATTCATCCACCAGCGCCAGACAATCGTCCAGTCGCGAGGCATCGGCGCCGGTCCCGCGCATGGCCGCCAGATTTGCCTTAATCGCCGTCAACGACTGGCCGAGTTCATCGTGCAGTTCGTGCGAGAAGCGCCGCGCGGTGCTCTCCTGGTCTTCCACCATGTGCCAGGAAACGCGGCTCAGCTCGCTTTCCTGCCAGTCCATCTTGCGCAACAACTGCGCGGTCAACCGCACCGTCAGCACGGTACAAAGCAGCGCCAGCATCAGAAACGCGGCCAGAAAAATGGAGGATTGTTTCACCAGCCGCTCGGAGCGCTGATCGATCTGGTTCTGCGCCGCCACCGCCCGCCGGTAGCTGGCCTCGATGAGCTTGGCCACCACCGACGTGAAGGCTTCATGATCGCGGAACAACGCTTGCGATGAAAATGTCTCCGGCTCCTCCACCGCCAGCAAGCGCCGCGCTTCGCCCGAGAAAGCCGCGGATGTCTGCCGCAATTGCGCGTACAAATTACTCTGCGGCGTGCGCGCGCCCTCAGTGGCAATCCGGTCGATGTCGCGATCGGCCGCATCCAACTCTGCCAGAATCCGGATGTAATCCACCGAATCCGGATCGCGCGCCAGGATCGAAAACACATCGCTCAAGCTGGCCTGTTGCCGGTGCACCTCTTCGAGCAGGCGGTTGGTGGACTGTTGCTCCTCCACCAGGCGCGCGGCATTTTCCTTGATGCTGTGAATATTCCCGATGCCCACGAAAGCTCCGGCCAGCAACAGGACGATCACCAGGCTGAACCCGCCGATCAACACGCGCAACAGACTGCGCTGCGTGACGCGGCGGACGGGCGTGGATGAATGTTCCTTCACGGTCTCTAAGTCTATGATCACCCTGCGGCGATAGCCACGGATATCCCCAACGCGGGCTAATCGAGGGCCCGGAAGCGGGCTATGCTTCCCCGATTCCACCGTCTTCTTTCGTACTGTAGTTAGCCTCTCGAGTCTATCGTAATGAAAGCTGACTTACCGGATGATGGAGTTGACGGGAAATGAATCCCGAAAAGGAGAATCAACATGAAGAAGAGTTTACTCGCAGTCGTTTTCGCCGCTGCCCTGCCGTTGGCTTTTGCGCAGACCACGCCGGCCGCCGGATCGAATTCGACGACCACAAGCAAATCGACCGCCAAGAAGGCCCCGAAGCATCACAAGAAGACCGACAGCACCAAGACCAGCACCAGCGCGCCCGCAAAGCAGTAACTGTCCTTTCCTTGCGTGGGCAGGCGCACTTACCTGCCCACATGATTTTTGGTACCGCTCCCTGACGGTCGCGGCTCAAGTAAACCCCGCGAAATTATTACGTCCGTTACGGAGCCGCGAAATCGACGCGCCCGTTACCGAGCAGCGACCCTTACTGAGCCGTGACCGTCAGGGAGCGGTTTCCCCAAATCAGTTAAGGACATTCAGGTCCGTAGGGGCTTCCCAGCGGCACCCAATTGTGCCATAATACTCCCCAGAATTGAATTTGCTTTGTGAGAGTCTCGCCTCACAAGCAAAGGAGTATCCATGTCGATGCAAAAGCTCGTGCTGGCTATTGCCATTCTGGCATTAGCACTTCCTCTATCCCTGCTGGCGGACTTGACTGGTACCACCACCCTGTCGGCTAACTCCACCTTCAACCTGAATGCCGGCGACACCCCCGGATGCGCCGGCGACATCGTGTGGGCCGGTGGCTTTCTCGGCTTGCAAGGCGCCGCCACCATGTTTGTCGTTCCTGGAAGCGGGGGCGCCACGGAATTCGATAGCCTCACGCTTGCATCTCTGCAGGCGCTCTCCTATGGGCTGACCGGCATCACCACCCCCCCCGTCAACACGGTGTTCGCCGTGAAGACCAACGCGGGCAGTTATGCCAAGATCCTGGTAACCGCCGTCTCGGGAAGCTCCATCACCTTGCAATACGATACCTATGGTGTCACTGCCGGCGCACCCGTTCTGCTCCAGGCCTCCAACAGTTACAGCTATGCGAATACCGTCGCGCCGGGTAGCATATTCGTCATCTTTGGCTGCGGACTGGCCACTCCGGGTTCGCAACCCATCCTGCAAAGCGCCGTCAAAGGTCTGTCCACCACGCTCAATGGCGCCAGCGTATCCGTGACGGTCAACGGAACTACCGAGCAGGCGCCGCTCTATTATGCCTCGGCCACCCAGATCGCGGGCGTTCTTCCATCCGCCACCCCCGCCGGCACGGCAGCTTTCTCGGTGCAATATAATTCCCAGGCCGGCAACTCGGCCACTGCGCGCGTGAATCCTACGGGTTTCGGTTTCGACTCCTTCTACGAAACCGGCGGTGGACCAGGAGTCGCCACCGATGTCAATTATCAGGTGATCACCCCCACGCATTCCGCCGTTCCCGGGCAACCGCTCACCTTCTGGGGCTCGGGACTGGGCGCCAGCCCGCAGGATAGCGACAGCTCTTACACCAGCGCGCCGCACAGCGTTGCAGTGCCGGGATTTCCGCTCCAGCTGCTGATCGGCGGCCTGCCGGCGACAATTTTGTATCAAGGCCGCAGCGGATATCCGGGGCTCGATCAGGTCAACGTACTGGTTCCGCCAGGCGTATCGCCCGGTTGCGCCGTCTCGGTGGTCGCGGTGAACGCCAATTACCAGATGCTCAGCAATATCGTGACGCTGCCGGTGGCCGCCGGAGGAGGCGCCTGTACCGATCCCGTCCTGGGCATCGCGCCGCAACAAATCGCGTCACTGGGCAACCAGAGCAAGGTAAACATTGGTCTGTTGCTGGTTCAACAGCAGAATCCCGGCTCCGTTACGGGAGCGGCCGAGGCCGATTTCTTTACCGTGCCCGGATCGGCGTTGGGCGCATGGCTCGCGGGCCAGTATCAGGGGTTCGCCATGGGTCTTAGCCCGCAGGTGTCGCAGGGAAGCTGTCTCGCGACGGTAGGCCCAGCGACGCTTTTTCCACCCCCATTCCCCACGCTGGATGCCGGCGCCTTGACCTTCACTGGACCGGGCGGCAATCGCGCCATGCCTGAGTTTGGCGGAACTCCCGGCGAATATTTCGTGGATCTCGCCTTCGAAGACGGTCTATGGAATCCGCTCACTGGCGGAACGTATTCCTTCAGCGGCGCAGGTGGCGCAAGCGTCGGCGCTTTGTCGGCCACTTTGAATTTCCCGATCCAGGAGAGCTTCACCAATCTGCAGAGCGGCCCGCCCAACATGCAGATCTCCCATGGCGGCCAAACGATTACCTGGACCGGCGGCTCTTCCGGCGAGTTCCTGACCATTTCGGGAACCGATCAATTGGGCAGTTTCGCCTGCAACGTGGCCGCGAGTGCCGGACAGTTCACCATTCCCACGTACGCGTTGATGGGCATGGGATCCGCCGGCGGCACTCTGAATGTGCAGATCTCCACCTATCCGCAACCCGTAACGGCGACCGGCTTGGACGCCGCTTTCGTGTTCGGATACGTGATTCCGCAATCGCTGAACGTGACGTATTATTAGCCGGGCTGCCCAGGCTGTTACTGAGCCGCGACTGTCAGGGAGCGGTGCTCTGCCGTCCACCCCTAACCGCTTGCTGACGCGCGCGGCTCAGAAACCGGCCCGGCGCGGTTTTCGCCCCGGGAAATGCAAACCCCCCAATCCCCACGGACTTTGCTACAATAAAACCTGCATCCGCCCGCACCAAGCGCTAATCCAACCAATTATGGCTGCTGTCCCGATCCCCAACCCCCTGCGGACCCAGGCCCAACACCTGCTCTCCACGATCGGCAACACCCCCCTGCTGCGCCTGGATAAGATCGGTCGCGAGGTCCCCGGCGTCGCCATCTACGCTAAAGCCGAATACTTCAACCCCGGCGGATCCGTCAAGGACCGCGCCGGCCTCAACATGATCCTGGATGGCGAACGCACCGGCCGCCTGCATCCCGAGCACATCATCCTGGACGCGACTAGCGGCAATACTGGAATCGCCTACGCCATGATCGGCGCGGCGAGCGGTTACAAGGTCCGCCTATGCCTGCCGGGCAACGCCTCCATCGAGCGCAAGCGCATCCTGAAAGCCTATGGCGCGGACATGATCTTCAGCGATCCCGCCGATGGTTCCGATGGCGCCATTCGCCTTTGCCGCGAAATTTACGAAACGAACCCAGATCTCTATTTCTATCCCGATCAGTACAACAACCCGGCCAACTGGCGCGCGCATTTCGAGACCACCGGTCCCGAAATCATCGAACAGACCAACGGCCTGATCACCCATTTCGTGGCCGCCATGGGCACCAGCGGCACGTTCACCGGCGTCAGCCGCCGCCTGCATCGCGATCTGCCGCACGTGAAATGCTATTCCGGCCAGCCATCTTCCAGCTTTCATGGCCTGGAGGGATTAAAGCACATGCCCACCGCTATCGTGCCCGGCATCTACGATCCCACGCTAGCCGATGGCAACATCTGGCTCGATACCGAAGAATCCTACGACATGGTCCGGCGCCTGGCGCGCGAAGAGGGTCTGCTGGTCGGCATCTCGTCCGGATGCAACGTGGTCGCCGCGCTCCAGATCGCGCGTGAATTGCATGCCGAAGGCCGCGAAGGCATGATCGTCACCATACTTTGCGATAGCGCCGAAAAATATTTGAGCGACCAGTTCTGGGACGAGGCCTGAACGAGGAAGGCATGCTTCGCATCGAACCGGACGCCTGGCGCGCCATGGTGGCGCACGCCCAATCCACCTATCCACGCGAATGCTGCGGCGCCATGTTGGGCATGTTGGGAGAGATCGACGGCGACAAAACCGTGCGCATCGCGCTGCCGCTCGAAAACGCCTACGCCGGCGAACAAGCTGCGCACTACCAGCTGCGCCCCGAAGATCTGCTGCGCGCCGACAAGGAAGCCCGCAGCCGCCGGATGGAGTTGATCGGCATCTACCATTCGCATCCCGATTGCGACGCCTACTTCTCTCAGACCGATCTGAAGAACTCCTGTCCCTGGTATTCTTTTGTTGTGCTCTCCATCCGCAACGGCGCATTCGATCACGCCAATAGCTGGCTGCCCGACGCCGAACAAAGCAAGGCGGAGCGCGAGGAATTGAGTTACTGACATGGCCAAAGTTTTGATCCCCACCCCCCTGCGGCAATACGCAGGCAAGCAGGATTCCGTCGAGCTCAGCGGCTCGACCGTGGGCGAAGTGCTGGCCGCCCTCACCACCCAGCACCCCGATCTGCGCCGCCAGCTTTATAACGATGAAGGCAAGCTGCGCAGCTTCGTGAACGTCTACCTGAACGACGAAGACATCCGTTATCTGCAAAAGGATTCCACGCCAGTGAAGACGGGAGATACCGTCTCCATCGTGCCCTCCATCGCGGGCGGGTCCGTGGCTGCGCCGCCCGAGCCGGCTGCCGCCGAACTTTCGAAAGACGAGATCCTGCGCTACAGCCGGCATCTGATCATGCCCGAGGTCGGCACCGAAGGCCAGCTTAAGCTGAAAGCCGCCAAAGTGCTGTTGGTCGGCACCGGCGGCCTGGGCGCGCCGCTCGGTCTGTACCTTACGGCAGCGGGAGTCGGCCGCATCGGCATCGTCGATTTCGACGTGGTCGATTTCACCAACCTGCAGCGCCAGGTCATTCACGGCACCAGCGACGTGGGCCGCAAGAAGCTCGATTCCGCCGCCGACCGCATGCGCGAGATCAATCCATTCGTGAAGATCGATAAGCACGAAGTGGCGCTCTCCAGCGAAAACGCGCTCGATATCCTGCGCGATTACGACATCGTGGTGGATGGCACCGATAACTTCCCCACGCGCTACCTGGTGAACGATGCCTGCGTGCTGCTGCACAAGCCCAATGTCTACGGTTCCATTTTCCGTTTCGAAGGCCAGGCCACCGTCTTCGCCTACGAGGGTGGACCTTGCTACCGCTGCCTGTATCCGGAACCGCCGCCTCCTGGCTTGGTGCCAAGTTGCGCCGAAGGCGGCGTCCTCGGAATTCTGCCGGGCACCATCGGGCTGATCCAGGCCACGGAAACCGTGAAGCTGATCCTGGGCATCGGCGAACCGCTGGTCGGCCGCCTGTTGCTGTACGATGCGCTGGCCATGCGTTTCCGCGAGTTGAAGCTGCGCCGCGATCCCGAATGCCCCGTTTGCGGCGATCATCCAACCGTGACAAAATTAATCGATTATCAGCAGTTCTGCGGCATCCCCAAGCCGCAACCGGAGGCCCAAATGGAAGGCGATATCGACCCCACAGACGTGAAAGCCAAAATCGATCGCGGCGACAAGTTCGTCCTGATCGATGTGCGCGAGCCGCACGAATATCAGATCTGCAACATCCCGTTCGCCAAGCTGATTCCGCTGGGCCAACTGCCCAACCACCTGAATGAGCTCGATCCGTCCGTCGAGATCGTGGCCCATTGCAAGAGCGGCATGCGCAGCGCCAAGGCCGTCGACCTCTTGACGAGGAACGGATTCCACGCGCGAAATATGAAGGGCGGCATCCTGGCCTGGAGCGACAAAGTAGACCCAAGCGTTCCTAAGTATTAGGGCCGGATAGCGCCACCGGTCGCCGGGTCCCGTGCGCTACCGCACCTCCCGCATCAAAATACTCGTGTCAGGGTATACCCCCGCGCCGCTCCGACGCCCTATCATCAGTCATAGGTGACCAAAGGCCAGACTAGCGCACCACTCTCTCCCGGAGTGTTGGAACAATTACGGGCGCTGGATACCGGTACTGTCTCCAACGCGATCGAGCAGTTCGACGTCCGGCTTCGCAATGAAGGGTTCACGCACATCCTCCTCAAATGTCTTTCGCCGCTGCTGCCCCCTATGGTGGGCTACGCCGTCACCGCCCGCATTCGCACCTTCGACGCTCCCGCGGGACATCATTGTTATCACCATCGCATGGATTTTTGGGAGTACGTGGCGAAGGCGCCGGCGCCGCGCATTTTCGTTTTTGAAGACGTGGATTCCAAGCCCGCATTCGCCGCGACATTCGGTGAGCTCGGCACCCAGATCGGTGTTGCGCTGGGCTGCATCGGATGCGTCACTAACGGCGCAGTACGGGATCTGCCGGAGATCGAACAAGCCGGCTTTCACCTCTATGCGCGCGGCGTTTCACCGTCCCATGCTTACGCGCATATAGTGGACTTCGACGTACCGGTGAAGGTCGGCGGCATGTCCATAAACCCGGAGGAATTGCTGCACGGAGACCGTCATGGAGTAATATCGGTCCCCAAGCAGATAGCCAGTCAAATCCCCGAAGTTGCCGCGGGGGTGCTGGCGCAGGAGAGGGAACTCATCGAATTGTGCCAATCGCCCAACTTTTCCATGGCCGCGCTGCGCCACCAAATCGAACGGACGAGTTATGTCGCTAAGTAAGAGTCTTGTGGGGCAGGCTCGTAGCCTGCGGCGGCCTCGTAGGCCGCCTGCCGCGAATCTCTGCGAACCAGCGTTTCTGAGCCGCGCGCGTAAGCAAGCGGTTGGGATGTTTCCGAGCCGCGCGCATGCCGGGGCGTTTCCGAGCCGCGCGCGTAAGCAAGCGGTTGCGGCGTTTCTGAGCCGCGCGCGTAAGCAAGCGGTCATCGCCCTTCTGGCCCTCGCCGCCATCCTAACCGCCTCCTGTTCCCGCAACGGTCACGCCGAAATGAACGAACCGCCCACGGCCACACCCGTAGGAGTCACTCGCGCCGTCCGCATGCCCATCCAACGCGAGCTGACTTTGTCCTCCGAACTGGTCCCCTTCCAGGAAATCGATGTCTACGCCAAGGAATCCGGCTACGTGCACGAACTGAAAGTGGACTATGGCACGCACGTCAAGGAAGGCCAATTGATGGCTGTCCTTGAAATTCCTGAACTGGAAGCCCAGTTACAGCAGGATCAGGCCGCCATCAATAACATGAGCGAACAGGTGTCGCACGCCGGCAAAGAGTTGAACCGCGTGGAAGCGCAACACCAGGTTGCTCACCTGCAGTATGACCGCCTGAAGACCGTGTCGGACACCAAGCCCGGGCTGGTCGCGCAGCAGGAGGTGGACGATTGGCAGGGCAAGGATCTGGCGTTGGAGGCGCAGGTGGAAGCCGCCAAAGCGGGCCTTCAGTCGGCGCAGAGCGAGTTGGCGCAAGCCCAGGCCCGCTTGAAACACGATCAGGTGCTCTACGACTATGCGCGCATCACCGCTCCCTTTGCCGGCGTGGTCACCGAACGCTACGCCAACATGGGCACGCTCATGCAGGCGGGAACCAGTTCCAGCACGCAGGCCTTGCCTCTGGTGAAACTCTCGCAAGACGACTTATTCCGCCTGGTGATCCCGGTGCCCGAGTCGGATGTGCCTTACATCCACATAGGCGATCCGGTAAATGTGCGGATTCCCGCTCTAAACAAGTCCTTTCCCGGAAAAGTGACACGCTTCTCAGTGGACGTCAAATCGGACACGCGCACCATGCACACGGAAGTGGACGTGCCGAATCCCAATCGCGTCCTGGTGGAAGGCATGTACGCGGAGACCATCTTGCACCTCGAACATAAGAACGCCGCGCTGGCCGTGCCGCTGCAGGCTGTGGACCACGCAGGCGAGGGCACCACCGTAATGATCGTGAACCCATCCAACAAGATTGAAGTCCGCAACGTTACGCTGGGCGTGCAGAATGCCGGTTATGCCGAGGTGCTGGCGGGTCTCACGGATGGCGAGCAAGTTGTGGTAAGCGACCGCGGGTCTCTCAAGGCAGGCGAACTGGTGCAACCAAAAACCGTCGACCTGATGAGTTACGAAAACAAGAATTAGGCACACATGTCCGGTTTTTCGATTCGCAACCCTTACTTCATCATCGTCCTCTGCCTGGCGCTGACGGCCATCGGCGTCGTTAGTTGGCAGACCATGCCGGTGGATCTTTTCCCGCCTATCAATATTCCGGAAGTAGTCGTAGCTACTTTCTATAGCGGCATGCCGCCGGAAGATATCGAGTACGATATTACCAACCCCCTGGAGCGCTGGTTTACGTTAGCCAGCGGCGTGGATTACTCCGAGTCCCGCTCGCTACTTGGCGTCAGCATGATTAAGATGCATTTCCAGGTGGGCACCAACGCGGACTCCGATGTTACTCAATTATCCAACCTGGCGCTGGCCGACTTAAAGCGCCTGCCGCCCGGCACGCTGCCGCCGGTCGTCCTGAAATTCGACGCATCCAGCCTGCCTGTGTGTCTGGTGACTGTCTCCGGCGACGGGCTGAATGAGACGCAGCTTCACGACTATGCGCAGTTCGCCATCCGCAACCAGATCGCCGTGGTCAAGGGCGCCGAAATCCCGCCGCCCTTCGGGGGTAAGTACCGCCAGATCATGGTGTATGTGGACCCTTATAAGATGGCTTCCCGCCAACTTAGCACCATGGATGTGGTAAACGCGGTCAACGACTCCAACCTGATCCTGCCGGCCGGCGACGTGAAGATCGGCCCCACCGATTATTACGTCTACTCGAACAGCATGGTCAAGGACATGAACGAGTTGAACCAGGTGCCCATCAAGACGGTCGGCAAGTCGTGGGTGCGCATCGCGGACGTGGGCAAGGCGCAGGACGCCAACCAGATCCAATACAACATCGTGCGCGTCAACGGCCAGCGTTCCTCGTATATCTCGATCATGAAGCAGGGCGGCGATACCAACACCATTCAAGTGGTGAACGATATCAAGAACCTGACTCGCCCCGGCAACCTGGTAGATATCCCGAAGCAGTTAGTCACTAACGTGGTATTCGATCAATCGGTGTACGTGAAGGCCGCCCTCGAGACCGTGTTGCATGAAGGCGGCATGGGCTTGGTCCTGACCAGCATCATGATCCTGCTCTTCCTGGGCAGCCTGCGCGCCACTTCGGCCGTTCTGCTTTCCATCCCGCTCTCCGCCATGGCGGCATTCGTGGTGCTGGCCCTGATGGGCAGCACCATCAACACCATGATTCTGGGCGGTATGGCGCTGGCCTTCTCGCGCGTCATTGACAACTCGGTCATCTCGCTCGAAAACATTTACCGGCATCTTGAAATGGGCGCGTTGCCGCGCATCGCCGCCGAAGTAGGCGGTAGCGAAGTGAGTCTGGCCGTGCTGGCCGCCACGCTGGTGGACGTGGTCGATTTCTTCCCGGTCGTCTTTCTGTATGGTGTGAGTAAGTTCCTTTTCTCGGCCTTGGCCCTGGCATTCTCACTTTCCTTGCTGGCGTCCTTCGTGGTCGCCATGACCGTGATCCCCCTGTTCTGCTCGCGGTTCCTGAAACAGCATATCCCGGCCGAGGGCGGGGCGGAGCACCCCGTTCCCGTGCATCCGGGCGGCACGTCGCTGTGGGATCGATTCAACGCCAAATTCAACCGCGGATTCGCAAAGCTCCTGGATTACTACGAGCTCTGGGTGCGCCGCGCCGTGAAGCGTCCGGGATTGACCGTGGCCGCTCTCGCCGGCGTATTTGTGCTCAGTCTCTTTATCTATCCGTTTCTCGGTGTGGCTTTCTTTCCCCGCACGGACGCCGGCCAATTCACTATCAACGTCAAAGCCCCCACGGGCACCCGCATCGAACTCACCGACCAATACATCAAGCGGGTCGAAGACATCGTGCACCAGGTCGTCACTCCGCACGATTTCAAGATGATCGTTTCCAACATCGGCGTGGTGGACGAC
The DNA here is from genome assembly GCA_963785255.1 of Bryobacterales bacterium. Classification (GTDB taxonomy): domain Bacteria; phylum Acidobacteriota; class Terriglobia; order Bryobacterales; family Bryobacteraceae; genus Bog-159. The sequence continues at coordinate 65,265 of CAWAUR010000018.1, read as the reverse complement.
TTCACTTCGCTCTATACCAGCAACGCCGGCGAGTACACCAGCACCGTGCAAGTCGCGTTGAACGAAGACCACACAGTCAGCACCTTCAATTACATCGATCGGGTCCGGAAGGCCATCGCCAACCAGTTGCCGGATGTGCGGACCTTCTTCCAGAGCGGCTCGATGGTGGACGCCATCATCAACTCGGGTATGCCCGCTCCCATCGACGTGCAAGTCTCCAGTTCGAACCTGAACAGGAACTTCGCGTTTGCCCAGGACCTGGCCGTCCGTTTCCGCGCGGTCCCCGGCGTGGGCGAGGTATACATTCCGCAGGATATGAACTATCCCGGCATCCGTCTGGATGTCGATCGCGTGCACGCCGGCGAGCTGGGACTTAGTCAAAAAGAGGTGGTGGATAACGTGATCGCCGCCCTTAACTCGAATTACATGATCGCGCCCAATTACTGGGTTGACGATAAGTCCGGTAACGATTACTATCTCACCGTCCAGTATTTCGAACATGGCTTGCCCGCGATCCACAACATGCTCGACCTGCGTAATATTCCCTTGCGGGCACCCAACCTGGCTCAGCCTACCACACTGGATAACGTGGTCAAGTTAACGCGCTTCCAGTCCCCCACCGAAATCGATCATCATCAGATCCAACGCGTCACCGATGTCTATGTCACTCCTGCCGGGGAGGATCTGGGGCGTGTGGCCAGCGCCGTACGCAAGATCGTGGGGCAAGGGAAGCCCGAAAATGTCCGCGTGGATCTGCACGGCATGGTGGAAGGCATGCAAGCCTCCTTCACCAGCTTCGGATTCGGTTTCAGTTTGTCGTTTTTCCTTCTTTATCTGATCCTGGTGGCGCAGTTCCGGTCTTTTCTGGATCCGGTGCTGATCATGCTGGCCATCCCCATGGGCTTCGTGGGAGTGCTGATTATTCTGCCTCTGACTCACACCACGCTGAACGTGATGTCTCTGATGGGCGTGCTGATGCTGGTGGGCATCGCGGATTCCAACAGCATCCTGATCGTGGATTTTGCGCACCGCCTCGAGGACCAGGGGCTCTCGGTGACCGATGCCATCATTACCGCGTGCCGCGTGCGGCTGCGCCCCATCCTGATGACCTCGCTCGCCACCATCATCGGCATGATTCCCATGGCTTTGAAGTTAGGAACGGGAGCCGAGCAATATACTCCCATGGCGCGCGCCATTATCGGAGGCTTGACTTCGTCGGTCCTATTAACTGTCTTCATCGTTCCGGCCGCGTACTTACTGGTATACGGCAAAAAACGGCGCAACGCGCCGCAACCAGAGGTTGTATGAAACATCGTGGGGCAGGCTCGCAGCCTGCGGCGGCCTCTCAGGCCGCCCTCTTCTTAGTTGGGTACACTCGCACGGGCGGCCTACGAGGCCGCCGCAGGCTACGAGCCTGCCCCACTTTGATCCTCGCGGCGACAGTCGCACTAGCGCAAACTCCTCCCGCGCCGCCCCCGCTGACCCTCAAAGACGCCGAAGCCCTGGCCCTCAAAAGCCATCCGCAAGTGCAGGCCGCCCAACTGAATTACCAGGCGTCCAAAGAAGGCGTGACGGAAGCCCGCGCTGCGTACTATCCCACGCTGGACGCCGATCTTACCGGGTCGCAGGCGAACTCGCAGGCGCGCCTCGGCGCCGGATACCTAAGCGTATCGCGCCTGTGGGACCGCTTCAGCGGGGGCATCGTCGTCAACCAACTGATCACCGATTCGGGGCGCACGCCAAACTTAGTGGCCAGCTCTAAGTTGCAATCGCAGGCCAGCGCCCAGACTTCGCAAGCGACTCAGTACAACGTGCTCCTGGCCGTGAATCAGGCCTACTTCCAGGCCCTCGAAGCGCAGGCGTTGATCAAGGTGGCCGACGAAACCGTGGCCGACCGCCAGCTTGTGGTCGATCAGGTGACCGCGCTGGCGCAGAATAAACTGCGCTCGGAATTGGATGTCACCTTCGCCGCCGTCAACCTGGCGCAGGCGAAATTGATGCAAATCCGCGCGCAGGACGAGGTCCAGCAGGCTTTCGCGCAATTGACCCGTACGCTCGGCATCGACCAGCATCAGACTTACAAGCTGCAGGAAGAACCGTTGCCACCCGGTCCACCCGCGGATTCCGCGCCGGCGGTGGATCTGGCGTTCAAGCAACGGCCGGAACTGGCTGGCGCGCGCCTCGAAAGAGAATCGGCTTACAAGTTTGAACGCGCCGAGCGCGATCTCTCCTATCCCACGGTAAGTTTGCTCGGCGTGGGAGGCTATACACCTTGGATCCACCAGTTGACCTCCGTGCCCACTCCGCCTGAATACGAGAGCGCGGCGGTGAACGTAGCGATCCCCATATTCAACGGCGGATTGTTCACCGCAAGGCGCGAAGCCGCCCGCTTCAAAGCCCAGGCCGCCGACCAGACGGTGCGAAACCTCGAAGAAGGCATCGCGCGCGATGTGCGCGTAGCCTGGAGCGACGCGGAAACCGCTTATCACCAGTTGGATGTCACCGCGGAGCTGTTGCGGCAAGCCACTATGGCGCTCGATCTGGCTCAAGGACGCTATAATCTGGGACTAAGTTCAATCGTGGAACTTACTCAGGCGGAATTGAATCTTACTCAGGCCGAAGTACAAAACCTCGGCGCTAAGTACGATTATCAAAAGGCTTACGCCACGCTGCAATATTCTACGGGCGCGCTGCGCTAATGTAGGAAAGGCCTCCTGGCCTGTCCGGGGCGAGCTTCGCTCGCCGAAGAGCGGGCCTGCGAGGCCCGCGCAGGCTACGAGCCTGCCCCACTTAGAACACATACTCGATCATCATATACGGATAGTTATAAGCTACCCCCTGCGTCATCTTCTGCAAAAAATGCGCTGGGATCACATGGCCGAAGCCGAAATCGACTTGCGTCTGCCGCGTGGGCGTATAAATCGCCTGGATATCCAGTTCCTCCGCCACATGCGCGCCGTATTGGCCGCTGGGGTCGTTCAGGATAAACGATCCACGCGTAGGATACAACGCATCGTGCGCATTGGCCAGCCAGAGATCGTGGAAGCTGGTGGCCGCCGTCCACTTACGCGCAATATGCCAATCCTGGCCGAAGCGCAGATCCTGAATGTTGCGCCACCCGAACTGATCGGCCAAGCCTAACTTATCGTGCGTACTCGGATAGATAGGATCGAACGTACCGTCAGTTCCGCTCTTATCGTTGTTGCTGCCCGAGCCGTAGTCATACTCCAGGAACAGTCGCGGCCTGGCCAGCGCCTGCTGGAACGTGTAGCCCATAACCCAGTGACCCATCCAGGCGCGAATCTTGTCCACCGAAAGAGTGCCCAATTGATAAGCCATCTCCGTGCGGTAATCGAAGCTGTGCGGCAGCGCACCCACCCAGCGGAAACCGGTGGTCCACTCGTCCAGACGGCCCGACTTCAAATTCTCCAACGCGAAGCTGGGCCGCACATTCCAGAATTCGTACACGTCCAAGGTGGAGTGCGGAATCACGTTCCGCGCGGTGGCGTAGGCTCCGTACAGATTGTTGCCTTCCTCGTGATGGTCGAACACGCCCGGGCGATTAATCACCACGGAGGTGGCAAACAGGTCGGCCCGCCACTTGCCGTGCTGGTAGGCGGCGCGGACGCCGTCGAAGCTGCGGGACACATTGGTCCACCAGGAATCACCAATCAGGCGGTTATTGCCATACGTCATATCGAAACGGCCAAACTGCAAACTGAGGCCGTTGCTTTCCGCGGGGCCGAACTGCACATAACCCTGCCGAAGCTGGTTGGCGTTCTGGTACGGAGGCACCGCCGGCGTGATGCCGAATACGCGCGCATCCTGCATCTCGAAGTAAAAATGCATCCAATTCGTCGGCTTGATTTCCATGCCCAACCGTATACGCTGCAGGTCGTAATCGTTCGTGGAGTCGTGCTTGAAGCTCCCTCCGCTGTAGCCTTCGTACCGCTCCCGGAACTCGCCCGAGAATTGCAGCCACTTCGGAAGCAGCTTGTTGAACTTCTCGGAGAGCGACGGCGATGCCGGGGGCTGGGCAAAAGCTCCCTTCAGCCGTGGATATGGCAGCGGCACCGTGGAGATGGGATTGGGCGGCTGCCCATTCTGGTCTACTGCGTAACCGCCGCTTAGGGCCGCGCTGTCCGGCTTAGTAGCCGTGGGATTTCCGGCCGCCGCCGCCTCTTGACCGTAAGCGCCGGCCGTGGCCACCGCGATCACCGCCAGAACTGTCAGCGTCCTTGTCCCGGCCCTTGCAAGTTCCTTCATTTTCGCCTCCGAAAGCTAGTCTAAAGATGATGGATTTAATAGACTTAAGCGGCTTCCAGCTTTTGCTTCATCCATATTGACCGCGAATAGTCTAATTCAGATAGAATTACTCAACTAGAGGCCTGCTGTCAAGGTTTATCCACCAATTCGATAGAAGTTTTTCCGCCGGACTTTGACGTTCTGTACTAGGAAGGAAGGAAGTACCCTGTGGCTATATCATTTAGATTCAGCTACTTGGGCTTCGATTGTGGCGACGGGCGTCGAGCCGCGCGGGTAATCAAGCGGTCTAGGCCTCCGGCAGCACCACAGTAAACCGCGATCCCTTATTCAGTTGGCTATCCACCGATACGGTGCCGTGCATCTGCTCGATCACATGCTTCACGATCGAAAGCCCCAGGCCCGTCCCGCCTACCTCGCGCGACCGGGCTTTATCCACCCGATAGAAGCGTTCGAAGATGCGCGGCACATCCTCGGAAGGAATCCCGATGCCGCTATCGGCAATGCTGACCGCCACCTTGCCGCCGGGCATGCGGCTGGCCTCCACCCAAACCTCGCCGCCCGCGCGATTGAACTTTACGGCATTATCCAGCAGGTTGACGAACGCCTGCTCCAGCTTGATCTTGTTGCCCATGACTTGCAGATCTTCGACCGTGCCCCAACCCAGGTGCACCTTGCGCATGGCCGCCTCGGATTCGACCGTGCGCATGGCGGCTTCGAGCGTCGCCAGTACCGACAACCGGCCGGGCGCCAGCGGCGGACGCCCGGACTCCAGTTCCGAAAGCGTCAACAGGTCGGAGGCGATGTTGTTCAGCCGTATGGCGTGCGACTGAATGATCTCGACGAACCGGCGGCGATGCTCGGGATCGTCCAGCGCGCCATCCAGCAAGGTCTCCGCGTAGCCGCGAATGGCCGTCAGCGGCGTTCGCAATTCATGCGAGACATTGGCCACGAAATCCTTGCGCACGCGTTCCAGCCGCTCCAGATCGGTAATATCGTGCAGGATGGCCATGGTCCCGCTGCTGGATGGGCCCGCCAGCGGGGCCGCCTGCACTTCAAACGAACGGCCGTCCGCGCCCGTCAAGTGCATGCGCCGCTTGAGCGACTCGCCGGAAGCGCTCGCCGCGCGCAGCATCTCCAGGAAATCCGGATCGCGCACCAATCGCAAGACCGGCAAACCCGCGGGCACCGCTCCATGCAAGCCGAATGCGGAAGCGAACGCGGCATTGCAAAACGTCACGCGCAGCTCTTTATCCACCGCCAGAACGCCTTCCACCATCCCGGTCAGGATGGCATCGCGCCGCGCGCCTTCCAGGCGGACCTTATCCACCAGGTCGTTCACCTGCGTCGCCACGCGGAGCAGAGAATCAGTGAGGGCGCCCAATTCATCCGGCGCGTCGACTGGCGGGACGGACGGCGGACCGCTCACCAGTCCCTCCACAAAAACCTTCAGGCGCGCGATGCGTTGCCCCATGCCTCGGGCAAACCAGAATGCGCCGGCGAAGCCCGCCACCACCATCGCCAGAGTGACTTCTGCCATGCGCCACCGCAGGTCCGCTGCGGCGTCCGGAACGGTGACATTGAGCAGAGCCAACTCGACCGCGGCCAGCAGCAGCACGCCCCACAGGAGTTTTCGAAAAAGCGAGTGTCGCATCGGGAACGTTACAATCGTAGCAGTGCAGTCCGCCGAAACCCAAGAAATTTACGAGATCGCGCGCGCGCGCATCGCTCCGCATCTGGCGGCTTTGGCGCGATGCCGCAACAGCGCTGAGTTGTTCGGTTCCGGTCTCTACCGCCAGCTCGCGCCCGACATACGCCGCGTGCTCGATACGCCCGAGATGGGCAACTTCAGGCATACGCAGGAAACCGCGCCCGCCCGCCGCCAATACCGCTTTGTGGCCTGGAACGTGGAGCGCGGGACGCAGTTCCACGGGCAGGTGGAAGCCCTGCGGACGCACCCGGTTCTTCGCGAAGCCGACGTCCTGTTGCTCACCGAGACCGATTCCGGTATGGTCCGCTCCGGCAACCGCAATGTGGCCCGCGATCTGGCGTCCGCCCTGGGCATGCAGTACGCCTTCGTGCCCTGTTATCTGAACCTCACCAAGGGATCGGGCATCGAGCAGGATCTGGAAGGCGCGAACACTCTGGGGCTGCATGGCAACGCCATTCTCAGCCGCTATCCGATGGGAAATATCCGGCCGATTTTTCTGGAAAACGGTGTGGATATTATGGCTTCGCGCGAAAAACGCATCGGCCGGCAAGCGGCCATCGCGGCGGATATTCTTTTCCCCAATGCCACGATGACGGCCGTCTCCGTGCACCTCGACGCGCAGTCCACCCAGCGCCACCGGTACTTACAACTGCGCGACGTGCTGGATACGCTTCCGAGCCACGCCGCGTTTCAGAGCCATCCGAGCCACGCCGCGTTTCAGAGCCACGACCGTAAGGGAGTGGTCATCGGCGGCGACTGGAACACCAGCACTTACAACTCCTCGCGCGCCCTGCACGCCATCCTAGGTTTCTGGCTGCGCGTCCTGATGGGCGTCGATAACGTGATTCGCAATCACTATCTGCATCCTTACCGGCATTTTGAGCGCGACTTATTCCGCCTGCTCGAAGAGCGCGGCTTCGATTACCGCGCGTGTAACTGCCTGGGCGAACACACCGTATCTTACGACGTAGAAGATCTGCGCGCCACCAAGGCCCTGCGCGATTGGGTGCCCGGCTGGTGTTTCCATTTCATCCGCTGGTCGCTGCGCAACCATGGCGGCCGTTGCCCGGTGAAATTGGATTGGTTCGCCACGCGCGGTGTGAGCTGCCGGAATCCGCTGGTGGTGCACGATGTGCGGGAAGGCCGTGCCGTGCCGCTCTCCGATCACGACGCCATTGCCGTGGATGTATCTCCCCCGGAACAGGTTGTAATTTCGCGGGCGGGATCCTAAATCGGCTCTTTTGTTTTCCACTCAGGGCGCCTCCGCCATGGCCTTGCCTACGGCGGCCAACGCCGAAGTTTTCATCCAACATATTCCTCTACGAGCACCTGGCCGTCCTCCGGCGCGGACGGCTGCCTCGGGCGTAATCTAAGGGCCGGCGCGCAGGTCCCCGAAAGCACGCACCTCTTGAGTCCCGGGCAAGGGAGTTAGCATCAACATGAAAAGGAGGAAACATGAGTTCTACATCGCCGGTGGCCCCTGGGATGGCCACCTACACCATCGAGGCCGCCCATTCGAGCGCGCATTTCAAGGTCAGACATTTGATGATTGCCAATGTGCGGGGCGAATTCAGCAAAGTCAGCGGCACGATTACGATGGATCCGCTCAAGCCGGAGACCGCCAGCATCACGGCCGAGATCGACGTAAATTCGATCAACACGCGCGAGCCGGATCGCGATAAACATTTGAAGAGCCCGGATTTCTTCGATGCGGAGAATCATTCCACGATCAAGTTCCAATCGAAGAAAGTGGACGCGGATGGTCCGCAGGGATTCAAGGTCACGGGGGATCTGACGATTCGCGGCAACACGCGCGAGGTGGTGCTGTATGTCACGGGGCCAACGCCGGAGATTAAGGATCCGTGGGGGTATATGCGGCGGGGAGTGGAAGCTACCACGAAGATTAGCCGTAAGGACTTTGGTGTGGCTTTTAACGCGGTGATGGAAACCGGCGGAGTGATGATCGGCGATGAGGTGGAGATTTCGCTGGAGCTGGAGTTGGTGCGGACGGCTTGAGCAGCGGAAACCGCTCCCTGACGGTCGCGGCTCGGTAACTTGCGGTAATTCGCGGCGGGACAGGCCAGGAGGCCTGTCCTACTGGTCGGCTTCGGGGCTTTTCTTGCGCTCGTAGGGCTTCTTCAGATAATTCGCCGCTTCTTCCTGCGCGTTCTGCGTATTGTCTTTCGTCCGCACGGCCAGGTTATACTCGTTCACGGCGCGATCGCGCTGGCCGGTAATATCGAAAATCATTCCTAAGTGGATCTCGGCCCATACTTCGATCCACTTAGGTTCTAAGTCTCCGTTGAGCGCTTCGCGAAACTCGTTGGCGGCCGACTGATAGTTATTCTGCTGGAAGAATACTTCTCCGATGCGATAGTGCGCCATGGAACTGTTGCGATTGTTCTCGAGAGCCTTCTGATACTCCTTCAGCGCGTCGGCGAACTCGCTTACTTCCATGAACTGCTCGCCGCGGCGGATGGCCACCGCCGTGCGCACCTGGTTGCTGTAACGCAGCAGGCGCTGATCGGGATCGATGATGACGTTCTTCGGCTTGCCGAAACAATCCACGGTGAATTCCGATGAGGTGCCCACTACTTCCACGCGCTTCTCTTCGGGATTGCCTTCGGTTTCGATCTTCAGATCCACGGGCATGCGGAAGGTGTCCAGATCCTGCGCCACTTTGCCGAGCACGCGAAAGCCTTTCTGCGTGCGGTAAATCGTATATTCCAGTTTGAATTCGGGCGCGCCGCTCGATTCGATCCATTGGATGAAGAAATAACCGAGATCCTGCTTGGAAACATCCTGCGCGACATTCTTGAAATCTTCAGTGGTGGCGGATTTCCAACTGTAGCGGGTGGCGTATTCCTTCAACGTCTGCATGAAGGCCTGATCGCCGATGACGAAGCGCAGCATATGCAGCACGGCCGCGCCTTTGCTGGCGGTGAGCGCCCATAATTCAGGCGAATAATCTTCCATGCGGGCGGATTGAATAATGGGAACGTTATCCACCGTGAGGGCCTCGATGGCGTCTTCGCGGTATTGCGATTCGAGCGCGCCCGGCCCGGCGGTGTGCTCGGTCCAGAGCAGTTCGGAGTAGGCGGCGAAGCCGTTGGTCAGCCAGAGATGATTGCGCGTGGCGGGCGAGACCAGATCTTCCCACCACTGGCGGGAGACCTGATTGGCCAGCAATTTGACGCCGACCTGCCTGCCGATGGCATGCGGATTCAGGAAGATGATACCGGGCGCGCAATAGCCGTTGGGAGAGCCGGCATCCATCTCCACCACGTTGAGCGTGGCATTGGGCGGCAGGCCGAAAATACCCGTGAAATAACTCAGCATCTGGCCGATTTGTTCGCCGTAAGCATGCTCCATGGTCTTCTCGTCGCCACGGAAAAACATGTTGCTGGTGACGCCTTCGGAGGAGACTTTAGTGGGGGCATCCTTGACCACCGCGATGCTGCCCGGAAACGAGGGCTCGGTGAAGCTGAAGCTGTAGACCATCTTGTCACCCGCGGCTTGATGCGAATCGATGCCGCTGCCCAGCACCTGGTATCCGTTGGGAACGGTGATGTGCATGTCCGCCGTGAAGCGGTCGGTGGTGTAACCGCTGATGGGGAACCAGCGCGCGGGATACAGCAGGAAGGCGTAATCGGGATGGATGGCGGCGAACTTGATGCCGTAGACCGGCGAATCTTCCGAGCCGCTGAGGCGCCCTTCATAGATGAACTTGGCGATGGCCGGCTGGCCTTTCGCCAGCGGCGGATCGAACGCCAGCTTTTCGGTGAAGTTCTGCGTGTTGCGGGTGTCCTGGATGGTGGCGCCTTTGCCATCGACAACTTTCGACACGTTCAGCGCGTTGTTCAGTTCGAAGGTGGCCGAGCTGGTATTGTTGTCGAGCGGCACGAAGCGCACTTCGGCGGTGGCGATGAGGGCTTGCGTGGCGGGCTGGATTTCGGCGTCGATAGTGTAGTGGTCCACGCGAATGCGGGAGCGGCGTTCCGTCTGCGGGAGTGCGGCGGTGGATACCAGCGCCAGCGCCAACGATGCGAAGGCGACAGGCCGGAGGGCGGCGGTACTGCTACGAAACATGAGCGAATTGTCCTTCCAAGAGATCTTGAATGATGGCGGCGGCGCGTGACATTGGTTCAAATCGGGGTTCAAATCGGGGTTCCGATTGGGGTTCGGATTGGGGTTCCACAGGTGGCGCGAGACGGGCGGCGACTTCGGCGAGATCGGCGCGCATGCGGTGGCGCGCGTCTGAATCGCGCAACAGATGTTGCGCCGCGGCGGCCAGACGTTCGCCGGTACATTCGGATTGCATCAATTCCGGGACGATGGCGCGCCCGGCAATCAGGTTCACCATGGAATAAAAAGGCACGCGCACCAGCATGCGGCCCAACAGCCAGCTTGCGGTGGTGACTTTATAAAACGTAACCATGGGCGTTCCCAGCAGAGCGGCTTCCACGGTGACTGTGCCGCTGGCGGCCAATGCGAGATCGGCATGTGCCATGGAATCCCAATTTTCCCCGTCGATCACTTGTATGGGAGCCGCGCCGATCCGTTCCCGGAAAAAATCCGCACCGGTGGTGGCCGACGCGGGCAGAATGAAACTGGCGGCTTGCCTTCCATAAAGACGCCCCACGGCATCCAGCAGGGGCGGCAGATGACGGGCGGCTTCCCCCCGGCGGCTTCCAGGTAACACCGTTATTAATGGACGGCCCGGAGGAAGTCTGTGTTTCCGAAAAAAATCGGGACGGGAGAGAGTTGGTTTTACCAAGCCCGCCAGGGGGTGGCCGATGTAGGTTGCCGGCAGTCCGCGAGTGCGGAAAAACTCCTCTTCAAACGGGAAGATCGAGAGCACGTGGCGAAGGGTGCGGCGCATGGTTCGCAGGCGTCCTTTGCGCCAGGCCCAGACCTGCGGGGCGACCAGATAGAAGACGGGGACGCCTTGGCGGTGCAGCTTGCGCGCCAGGCGCAGGTGGAAATCGGGCGAGTCGGTGAGGATGGCCAGATCCGGGCGGCGGTCGCGGGCGGCGGCGGTGAGCTTGCGGAATTCGCCATGGATGCGGGGGATGTGGGAAATCACTTCGACCAGGCCGACGACGGCCAGGCTGGCGGAATCGACCACCGTTTCGACGCCCGCGGCGCGCATGCGCGGACCGGTGCAGCCGAAGAAGCGGGCATCCGGCCAGATGCGGCGGAGGCGATCGGCCAGGAGCGCGGCGTAGAGGTCGCCCGAGGCTTCGCCGGCGGAGATCAGGATGTTGCGGGGCACCTAAGGCCAGTCTAGCGCGCTCGGCGCGGCCGTTGCCGCGCCTCGCGCGCAGGGGCTAGGGGCTAGGGTTTATGGCAGGACCGCTCCCTGACGGTCGCGGCTCAGTAACGGCGCGGCTCGGTTACAGCGCGGCTCGGTTACAGCGCGGCCGGTAACAGCGCGGCCCGGTTACAGCGCGGCCGGTAACGGCAGTGTCGATTTCCCACGATTTACAGAGCCGCGACCGTGAGGGAGCGGTGCTCTCCGCGCTTCAACCCACCGCCACCAACCCTGTCTGCAACTCCGGAATCTCGATCTCGATGCGCGTCCCCTGTCCGGGCTGGCTGTCGATAGACATCTTGTGGTCGTTTCCAAACAGCACATTCAGCCGCTCGCTCACGTTGCTGACGCCGATGCCCTGTTCGCGCAGCGTCGCCAGGCGCGACTCGGGAATGCCGACGCCGTCGTCCTCCACCCACAGCACCAGCCGCGAATCCACGCGGCGGCTACGGAGCCGGATGGTGCCGCCCTCCACCTTGCTGCTCAACCCATGCTTCACGCAGTTCTCGATTAAAGGCTGCAGCAGCATACTCGGCACCAGCATGTCCAAGGTGTCGGGGGCCACCTGCTTTTCAAAGCGCAGCTTATCCCCGAAACGCACCACCTCGATGGCCAGGTAATCGTCGATGAAGGCGATCTCCTCGCGCAGCGCGCTGAAATTATCGTGCTTGCGCAGCAGCCGCCGCAGGATATTCGAAAGCTTCAGCACCATCACGCGCGCCTGGTTGGGATCGGTGCGGATCAACGATGAGACCGAGTTCAGTGTGTTGAAGAGGAAGTGCGGATTGATCTGGCTGGTGAGCGCTTCCAGGCGCGCTTGAATCAAGTGCCGCTTTTGTTCCTCCAGCTTGCCTTCATTGCGCGTGTTATTCCAGATCTTGATGGGAATCGTGACGGCGAAAAGCGTGGTGGCATACACTGCCGCGTACATCAGATAGTTGGGACCGTCCGGGTGCAGGTAGAAGATCCGGCCGCGCGCGCCGAAGGCCTGGCCCAGCGCCTGGCGCAGGAATTCGGCGAACAGGATCACCACGAAGAACAGCAGGTTGAAGGCGTTGCGCCGGTCGAAGCGCCGCTGCTTGAAGAAGCGCCAGAGGTTCAGGTCGAAAAACGGGCTGAAGCGCCAGATATCTTCCGGATCGGCGGCGCAATCGCGCAGCAGCCCGCCCATCACGCCGAGTCCGGCCAACAGCGGCATAGTGAGATACTCATGGTTGATCATGGCCGGAACGGAGATCAGAATTCCGGATGCCAGGCCGGTCACGTATCCGCCCAACAGGCCCGCGAGCAGGCTGCCTTCCAGACCCAAGTCCACGGCCGGATACTTGGCGCTCCACGCGCGCGTAGCCACGCTGGCGCCGAACACCACGGAAAACCACAGCGACAGCTTCACGCGCTGGCCCATGGTGCGGTTTTCGCGCATCAGCATGCGCTTCACCGCGCCCCAGCGCACCAGGATACTGGCCAGCGACGCCACTACGCCCAACTTCACCAGCAGCGTAAGCAGAGAAGAATCCGGCATCTAAACCCGCATCTAATTATAATAAAAGCATCGAAACCATCGGCACCGATCCCATGCTAACCTCCTCCACGCCGCGGCTGCACAAAGCTGCCGAGGCCGATTTCCCAACCCGCTTCGGACACTTTCGAATCTACGGATTCGACGGGCGGGTAGGAGACCGCACCGAAGAGGCTGTGGTGCTTGAAATGGGCGATGTGCGGCACGGCCCGCGCGCGCCGCTGGTGCGCATTCACTCGGAATGCCTCACCGGCGACGTGTTCCACAGCCTGCGCTGCGATTGCCGCGCACAGCTTGAACTCGCGCTTCATATGATCGCCGGCGAAGGCCGCGGGCTGTTGATTTACGAGCATCAGGAAGGCCGCGGCATCGGTTTGTTGAATAAGCTGCGCGCGTATGAGTTGCAGGACGCCGGCGCCGATACCGTGGAAGCCAACGAGCAGTTAGGCTTCGAGTCCGACTTGCGCAACTACGAATTGCCGGGCGAAATACTGCGATATTTCGGCTTGCGCAGCGTGCGGCTGCTGTCGAACAATCCGGAGAAAGTAGCCGCCGTGGAAGCCGCGGGCGTGCGGGTGGAGGAGCGGGTGCCTTGCATTGTGCCGGCGATGGAGACCACGGAATCGTATCTGCGGACGAAAAAAGAGAAGATGGGGCATTTGCTGGAAGGATTTTAGGCCAGACCGCTCCCTCACGGTCGCGGCTCAGTAAGAGTCGGCCGTTCCCGAGCCGCGGCCCGCATCGTTACTGAGCCGCGACCGCCAGGGAGCGGACGTGCCTCCAGTAATTGTTCATAGCAGATGGAAATTCACTTCGATGGCCGCCGGCGCCACCACCGGCCGTCCATCGCGATACGCCGGTCGGAAGCGCCACTGCTTCACCGCCTCGATGGCCTTCTCCTCGAGTCCCAATCCCAACGGCCGCGTCACGCGAATATTCATGAGCCGGCCGTTGACATCCACCTCGCCATAGAGCGCCACGGTGCCTTGCAGCTTAGCCTTGCGCGCATCCTCCGAGAATTGCGGTTCCACTTGATAAAGCACTACCGGCGCGGTGAATGCTCCCGTGTGCCCGTGCGGTCCTCCACCGAAGCCGCCATCCGATCCGGGGCCGGCGCCGGGACCCCTGCCTGGACCGACACCCGTACCAACCCCATCGCCGATCCCGCCGCCGGCGCCCGGACCGTCCGATGGCGGACCGTTCTTTCCAAACGGGTCGCCCAGCACGGACATGTCCGGCAGCTTGATTTCTGCGGAGAGGACGATCGCAGGCGCCATGGGCAGCTTCGGCTCGGTATTGTGAACGACCACCGCCGGTGGAGTGAACACGCGCGCCGCAATTTTGGGCAAGGCTCCCTTGCTGGCAGGCAGCGCGGCACGCTTGCCGCCGCCTCCTCCCCCGTGACCATTTTCCAAATGCGGAACGTAGATTTTGACTGAATCGAGCGTGGACTCAATACTCTTTCGTACACCGGAGTGGGCGCCAATCAACAAAAGTAACCCGACCAAAGCGCCATGAATCGCCAAGGACATCGCCGGTCCCCGCGCGGTCTCGACGGACGTAAACATAGCGCTGTCGGGGCAAGCACGCGCTTTGCCGTTTCTGTTTTAGACCTATGTGATTGATTCGCGGAGTGCGCCGGATGGCGGGCTGTGATGCGCGCGGCTACAGGTGTCCGCCCGCCGATACAGTGCGCAGCCGCCATTTCGGGCGGCCAAACGCGAGCGTAGCCTGCCGCTTGAGTTTCTAGATTGTGCCCGCCACTGTGGGGCAGGCTCGCTGCCTGCCTCGCGGGCGCAGAATGGGGAAAGTCGAGTGGACAGGCCCGGAGGCCTGTCCTACCGCGGCGCCGGGAAGGCCGCCTGGCTGGATATGAATCCGTTCGCATCTACCGCCTCGCACGAATCTCGGCGCTGGCGAAACACTACATCGGCGATGACCAAGCGGCCACCCGCTGGCTGAAGCGGCCGAACCGCGCGCTGGGCGGCGCGATACCTCTGCGGTCGATCGATACGGAGATCGGGGCGCGGGCCGTCGAAGATATCCTTGGCCGCATCGCTTACGGCGGGGTGAGTTGAAGCGCGTCTACCGGATTCTGCGGAGGCGATTTCCCAAAAATCCGCTGGATGGCGAGGGCGCCTACCGTTTTGGTGGGCGCTGGTCGAGTCCCGCTATCCGCCTGGCGTACACTGCGGAACACCTGTCGCTGGCCATGATCGAGTATTTCGTGCACATCGCGCCGGAAGATGCACCGCGCGATCTGGTGGTGATCACCGCGGAGATTCCGGACGGAGTCTCGCGCATTGCAGTCTCCCGGAAGCAACTGCCCGCAAACTGGCGCCGCAGTCCAGCACCGGCGAGCCTCGCGGCTATCGGCGACGCCTTCGTTGGAGAATCCCGCGCGGCGATTCTGATGGCGCCCTCCGCGCTGGCTCCGGACGAATCGAACTGGCTCATCAACCCGCGGCACGCGGATTTCTCCAAGATACGCGTCGATCCGGTGGAAAAGTTTCGCTGCGACGCGCGATTCTTCAAGTAGCGGATGGGTTTGCCCGCGCTACTGCACGTCGAATCAAAGGCAATTGGCGCCAAGGCTCGTTCTTTCAGTTTGGACTTTGGTGTCACTCGCACGCCGGGTGTATACTCGTCCAAATTGGAGGAGAAATGGATAAACCCCTACCTTACGTTCTAACCGGGCTCCTGTTGTTCGCCGGGCCCGCCTTCAGCCAACCCAGCCAGGACATCGCGACGCTTCCCGTGGAGGCGCAGGCCAGCATCTCCGCGGCGCTGGGACGCAATTTGTCCGGATTCGGCATGGTCCGCGAGGGCGTTGGTTACAAAACTGTAAATCGCAACCAGGATCTCTCGGCGGAGTTCGACCGCCGCGGTGTAATCGTCCACGATGGCGCCAGAGTCTGGAGCATGGCCGTGCGCGCTTACGGCTACGGCGACGATCTCGAACCAGTGGCCGCCGTGACTCCCGAAGCCCACGCCAACCGTATCGAGTACCGGCGTGGCGGGCTCGCCGAATGGTATGCCAACGGTCCTTTAGGAGTGGAACAGGGCTTCACGCTGCGCCGTCCGCCCGCCGCGCATGCGGATGCGCGGTTCACCATCGCGCTGACGCTCCAAGGAGATTTGTCGGCTACGCTGGATCGGGATCGCCTGGGTGTGAGTCTGTCGGCCGCCAACGGACAAGCGGCGCTGCGGTATGGCCGTCTCAGCGCCTATGACCGCGACGGGAAGCCATTGCAGGCCTGGATGGAGATGCGGGGTAGCGAGCTATGGTTACGTACCGACACTTCTGGTGCGCAGTACCCCATCGTGATCGATCCGATCGTGCAGCGCGCCAAACTAACCGCTGCCGATGGCGCCGTCCACGATCTGTTCGGCACCTCCGTCGCCGTATCCGGCAACACGGTGGTAGTGGGCGCTCCGTATAATTCTTATAATGGGTCCGCCGGAACTGGCGCGGCTTACGTGTTTGTCAAATCCGGATCCGGATGGACGAACATGACACAGACGGCAGAGCTACTGGCGTCGGACGGCGTGGCGGGAAATTACTTCGGCTCCTCGGTGGCGATTGCCGGCAACACGGTGGTGGTGGGCGCGCCTTACTCTTCGGATTTCAAAGGCGCCATTTATCTGTTCGTGGAGCCGGCAGGCGGCTGGGTGGATATGACTCAGACTGCTAAACTGACGGCCGGTCCGGTGAGCGATCTGGGCTGCTCGGTGGCCATCGCCGCCAACGCACGGACCGTGGTGGGGGGGGCCTTCTCCTTTGATGGCGACCAGGGTACGGCTTTTGTGTTCGTGGAACCTGCGGGCGGCTGGAAAGACACGCTGCCAGCCGCGCAACTCACCGCGTCGGACGGGACCAACAGCGATTACTTTGGGTTATCCGTTTCCATTAGCGGCAACACCATCGTGGCCGGCGCTCCCGGATCTGGGAACGCTCCCGGCGCGGCGTACGTGTTTGTCGAGCCGGGGGGCGGCTGGTCGAACATGACGGAAACGGCGAAGCTGACTGGCACGGATGTTGGACCATATGACCAATTCGGGCAGTCGGTGGCGATCAGCGGCGGCACTGTGGTGGCCGGCGCACCCGCGCATCCGGTGACCGGCAACACACCCGGACCGGGAGCGGTCTATGTTTTCACGGAGCCCGAAGGCGGCTGGACCAGCACTACGCAAACGGCGGAGCTGACGGCCTCGGACGGGTTCGCGTTTGACGATCTCGGTTACTCGGTTTCGATCAATGGCGATTTCGTGGCGGCGGGAGCTCCGTTCCACAGTTCTAGCCAGCAATACCAGGGCGCGGCCTACGTGTTCGAGAAGCCCTCGGGCGGCTGGAAGAACGCGACCCAGAATAGCGAAGTGCATGCCGCGAAGGCCAACGCGGGCGACACGCTCGGCTGGTCGGTGGCGAACGGCAACGGCACGCTGGTGGCCGGCGCGCCCGAATGCATCTTTGTGTGCGCGAACGGCGCTGCCTATGTGTTCACTTACAAGCCGTAGCCGGGCCCGTTATTGCACTTCATAGGAAAGCCGCACGTCCACGGTCTTCGGCGGGAAGCACGAGTTATTATTGCAGGCCTGGTAGCGCAGCTTGCCGATCAGAATTCCCGGCCCTTGCGACGCGGTGGGCGGCACTTTGAATTTAGCGGTCAGATCGAAATCGCCCGTGAATACCGAGAGAGGCTTGTCGGAGAACTCGTACTTCTCCATCTGCGGTTTGGGAAAAACCGTCGGGCCGGCAGGCTCCAGCGCGGCGCCCTGCTCCCACTTCAGCGACAGCGGGATCAGGTAATCGTCGCTGGGCGTGTTGCTGTTCACGTGAAAGCCCGGCTGGATGGAAACGGCAATCTTGGCCTCGGCGGATGCGCCGCGCTTCACCATAAGCTTCGCGGGCGCCTTGGCCGTCAGGTATTGGTTACCTTGCGCCCACACGTGCGGCAGCCAGAGACACGCCGCCATCGCCGTCAGCCGGATGCCCGTTCCCCTCGATGATCCCCCCGCCATGCGCGGGCGCTTGCAATAGTTGTTCGATGGCATTTTCAAATTCGCTCTTGCTCGTCAAACCCACGTGCACATCCGCGATCTTGCCGTCGCGGTCGATCAGGAACGTCGTCGGAAGCGCCTCGATGCCGCCGAATTTATCGGCGGTGGAATCGTTGCCCACCACGATGCGGTAGTTGATTCCCACATCGTTCACGAAAGGCTTGACGGCGTCCCACCCCTCATCGTCCATATCCACGCCCAGCACGGCGAAGCCGCGATTCTTGTCCTTGCGCTCGAAATCCATGAACCAGGGGATCTCGATTTTGCAGGGACCGCAATACGTCGCCCAGAAATCCAGCAAAACGACCTTGCCTTTGTAATCGGAAAGCCGCACGGTTTTGCCGTCGGCGTCTTTCAGCGCGAAGTCGGGCGCGGCGTGCCGCTCCTTATCCGGCTTGAGGGATGCGGCCTTGGCGGATCTCGCCGGGGAGCAGCCATAGATCACGCATCCGAGTAGGAATCCGGTGGCCAGCACGGCGCTCAGACGCAGGGCGGACATAAAATCTCCTCCATGTTCCACTTATTGGATTATATCGAGATTCGTTTGGTCACATCGAATCGGTCGAACCATTGGCGGCGGCGGTCGCGAAAACGGCGTGCCAGGGAGAATTCGGGGTGCGCGCGGACGCCCGAAAAGAGCCAGGCAGCCGTGTCGCAGAAGCTTTCGCAGACATATTCGCGCCAGCGGCGGGTTCGGCGGCCGGCATCGCGCGCGGCCAGCGCCTGTTTGCGCCACTCGGCCGACCAGCCCAATTCGCCTCGCGCGCGGTTGCGCATCTCCGCGCGCAGCATGGCTTCGTAGGACCAACGCCGCGGGTTGCCCAGGCGCAGCCATGCGAAATGAAACAGCTCGTGGATGAAGACGCGGGCGAATTCTTCCGGATCGGCGGCGGTCTCGGCGTCGAAAGCGATGCGGCGCTCTCGCAGGAACGCGCCGCCGTGCACCGGGCCGCGCCGATCGGCGAACTGCCGGCGGATTTCGAGCCGCACCGGCCGCCCTTCGATCTGTGGAAGGCGCGCCATCGGCTCACTCCGTTTCGCCAAGCAACTTCGTGTAAACTTCGCGTGCGTGGTCGTAGGCCTGGCGCGCCGCGGCGAGTTCGGAGACCGAAATACGCGGCGCCTTTTGCGTCAAACACTGGTTCACCGCCGCCAGGCACCATTCCACGCTGCGCCGAGAGGCGCGCACCGGCTTGCCGCCCACCAGGACGAAGATCGGGTTGGTATGCGACGAAGGCAGAATCCGCGCGGCCACCCAACTGCTCTTCGCCACGGGCGCGTCGAAAGTCACCTCCCGAACCTGTCCATCAGCCAACACGTTCTTGCGCGCCACCGCCTCGCCATTCACTACCAGTTCCACCGGCACTTCGCGCGTATCGCCGATGCGCGCCCGCTCGATATCCCAGTACGGCTTCTCGTTATAAGGCTTGCCGCGGATGGATTGGTCCGGCAGCGGGTCCAGATAGGCGGCCACATTCACCTGCGCATGCACCGTCGCGGCCGCATCCAGGTGCACTTCGCTCGCGGCTCCGCCCACCGGCACGCCGTTCAACTTGAAGTCCATCAGGTGACTCTTGCCGTCCGAAACATAACTGCGTCCGGCTTTCAGTGCCTCCAGCCAATTGGTGTAACTCAAGGTATCGAGCTTCGTATAAGTGCGTCCGATGCCCACGCGCTGATCGTAAATGCACGGGAAGTCGGTCTCGCCCGCGATGCGCGTACGGAACCCGGCATTTAGTGTCTGATACCAGATATTCAGTTCCCACACATAGGGCGTATCCACCGCGGAGATAAAATCGACTAAGCCGGGCTCGGTCACATCCACGATATATTCGTTCGCGCCTATGCCATCGAAGCCTGGCACTTCGTAATTCGGCAGATTGCTGCCGGTAACTTCCAGCCCCCAGCCCGAATGGGCGAATCCTACCACGGCGCCCTGCGACTTAGCCCATCGAAGAACCGGCAGATCCCAGGTAGGCCATTCCGAGATGCGCGTGGCGCCGGGGTAATCCTGTTCCCGCAAACCCAGCAGCACGATGTGGCCTGCGTGGCTCGATGGAAAGCCGGATACCTCCAGATCGTAGTGCATCAACTCATCGAACTTAGAGAGCGGATCGTCGTGGCCGGAGAAGAACTGCTTCTGATAGTAATAATCGGGTCCCCAGGTAAGCACTGCGCCGATATTCAGCCGCTCACCCGCGATCTGCCGTATCATATCCCGCGGTAACACGCCCTCAGTGGGATTCTGATAATGCGAGCAACCCGCGGCATGCACGTGATGGTCGCCGGAGTACCAGCCGTAGCGCGCGGGATCGATCCAGCGCTCCAGTTGAAATGAGATCTCCGCTGGCCCCTTCTCATCCACCGCCAGTTCCTTGGTATGTACGCGGTACTCCGGCCCGCCCGTGTAAGTGATGTTATAGTAACCCGGCGGCAAGCTGATGGTCTCTCCATCGGCGCGATAGATCTGCGGCTGAAAAAAGAAATCGGGCGCCAGGCGCTTGGCGGGATTCGGATACAGCCGGTTCAGCCGGTCGCGAATCACGAATGATGCCATGGCAGGCTGGCCTTTTTCGTCGCGCACGCGCAGCTTGATCGTTCGCGCCGGCAGGGCGTGGAACAGTACCAGAATATCGTTGCGAAAGCCGATGTCCTGGCTGCCCTGCCCTACGTTGAAGCTGATCTGCGCGGAACGCTGTCCGCTATCGCGGCTGTAGATCTCGAGGATGCGATAATCGAGCGCAAAGCCGGACAGGCGGCGATTCATGGGCGGCTTGTCGAAGATGGAAATTTCGGCCCAGCGCTCGGCGGCCTTCTGCGGCGTCAACTCGATCTTGGGTTCGGGATTGCCGGTCGATGGAATGTAGACATCGCCGCTGTTGGGGCTCTCCACGCGCAACGGCGCGGTGACGTTCGCCTGATTGATGACCTTGACCAGAAACAGGCGCGTGCCGCCTTCCACCAACTCCGGCTTGGCCGGCCCCGGTTCCACTTTGACGCGGCTTTCGGCGTTGATCTCGACGATGGCGAGCGCGTATTTATCGAGGATCTTTTCGAGCCCGGCGACCGCTGCGTTCTCATCCGGATTGGCGATGGCGGCGTTGATGGCGGCGACATCCGCGGCCGGAAACGGCTGGCCCAGGTAGTTCATGGCGTCTTCCAGGCGCCGGACGTGTTGCGCTAGCGGCTGGAGCGGAACGCTGGTCTGCGCGGCCGCACAACAAGTGGTTATTAGAACGGTCAACGCGGCTCTGCGGTGCATGTCGGCCCTCCGGGTATCCGGGAATTAGCATACACCAGCGGAGAGGATCAATGCACGGGGATTTCCGACTGAAGAAACCGCTCCCTCACGGTCGCGGCTCAGTAAGCCCCGCGAAATCACAACGTCCGTTACAGAGCCGCACGTCCGTTACAGAGCCGCACGTCCGTTACAGAGCCGCGACAGTCGGGGAGCGGTTTCTCCAAAACCACTAAGCCTCCCTATTGGGCGGGAGCGCCGTTATCCAAGGGCGTCAGGCCATACACTTGCGCGAGTGCGTTCAAGTCCGAGCGGAGCATACCCCACTGCTGTTGCAGTTTATCTGTGAAGCGGTGATTCATCATCACGCGATTCAGTTCGCTGGCTGCCGCGATGGTCCGGTCGGCTTGGTCGCGAACCGCCGGGTTATTCTTGTCGCGCTTGTCATGAAAGACATCGCCCAAACGGTTGGCGGCGTCGTGTAAGTCGTCGGCGCGATGCTTGGCGTTGGCTTCCAATCGCGTGCCATCGATCATACTGTGAGATACTGCCCGATCGAAGTTACCTTTGAATTCTCCGGTGAGCCTCTGAACCCGGTCCACCACGCCACCGACATCCGTGGGAGCCATCACCACATCGCGATTGGCATCCTGTGCGCAAACCGGAACGATGAGGCCGGCAGCGAGTAAGGCGCCGGCCGCGAAACATGCGCACCGTAAGTTATTTGACAACATAATACCTCCGGCATGTGGCAGGGCAATCGTCGCGCCATGTTGCGGAAAGTCACGGAAAGTTACGGAAACGAACAGAGTCAGTAAGGCCAGATGGGATGGCTGAACAGCCCGCCATCCACAAATAAGGTCTGGCCGGTGATGAAGTCCGCTGCGCCGCTCGCCAGAAACGCCACGGCGCAAGCTACATCGAGCGGCTGGCCGACGCGCCGCAAGGGCGTGACCGCGGCCCAGGTCTTGCCGTAATCGGAGGCTTCCATTTTGGTGCGTTCGATCTCAATTGCGCCGGGCGCCACGCAGTTTACGCGGATGCCGTACTGCGCCAGTTCGATGGCCGCCGATTTGGTGAACATCTCGATGCCGCCTTTGCTCGCGGTATAGCTCGAGAGGTTAGGAAACGGAATCTTGTTGCAGCCCGAGCCAATGTTCACGATGACGCCGCCGCCCTGTTCGCGCATGTGCCGCCCGGCGCGTTGCGTGCAGAGGAAACAGCCTTTTAGATTAGTGCGGATCACGTGATCCCATTCGGTTTCCTCGAGATCCAGCAGCGCCTTCCAGGTTTGCGCGCCTGCGTTGTTCACCACGATATCGAGGCGCGGGAATTGGCGCAGCACTTCGGCGAACATGCGGTCCACATCGGCAGCCATGCCCACATCGGCCTGCACCGCGATCGCCTGCCGGCCTAGCGCGCGCACCTCGGCAGCGGTGGCGTTGGCGCCCACCGCATCGCTGTTGTAGTTCACGGCGATATGGCATCCGCAGCGCGCGAGCTCCAGAGCGATTCCCTTGCCGACGCCCTTGCTCGCGCCGGTGACCAGGGCGGTTTTGGATTCGAGAGTCGGCGGCATGACCGCGATTGTATCGCCTTGGGCCGCGCATTGTGGGGCAGCCACTCTGGCTGCGGCGTCCTCTCAGGCCGCCTAGCAGCATCTCCTCGAATGCCGGCAGGCGGGCTGAGAGCCCGCCGCAGGCAGAGTGGCCAATGCCACTTAGTTTTCTCCCGATAGAGGCCGGTCATCGCCGGCAATCCGCTGAAAACGGAACCGGTTACGGATGTTTCGGTTGAAGTAACTGCCTTTAGAGTCGGCCGCCAATAGTTGCTGGAGGCAATCCAAGGGGACGTCGAAGTAACGGTAGCGGGTACCGTCACGGAATTCCACCTCTAGCCAGGATTGATCTCGGCGGTATACCACTCCCGCCAGGGAGTCGGACTGAAGGGCGCAACGCAGCATGGAACCGGAATCTACTCCTACCGTAGCGTAAAACATTTCATTTGGTATATGTTTTAGCTATGACCTCCCCTGATCTCGGCTCCGTCCTGGAGTTGTATCAACGCGCGCTGACAGCAGGCGTGCTGGAGTATATGCAAATTCAGGCGGGCTTGCGCATCCGGCGCGGCATATATGCGGTGCCCGTGGTGCTGTGGCTCATGATATTGCAGCGGCTGCACCGGGTGGGCACGCTGGCGGCCGCGGTGCAACTGTTAGTCCAGGGAGCCGCCGAGCCGCTGTTGCAGACCTGCCAACGCGTGCGCGAGCAACGCATCTCTTGCCACACGGGTGGCTATTGCCAGGCACGCCAGAAGTTGCCCACGCTATTATGCAGACAAGTGATGCAGGAAATCATTGTGCGCCTCCGCCAGCTATTGGGACTGGACGAACCCGGGGTGCGGCGGGTGTATCTGCTGGACGGCACCGCGCTGGATCTGGAACATAGCCGAGAGCTGGTGGGCAGCTATCCGCCGGCGCAGAATCAGCATGGTGTCAGCCACTGGCCGGTGGTGCGGATGGTGGTGTTGCACGAGATGCACACGGCTCTGGCGGAGGCCCCCCAATGGGGTCCCATGTATGGCGCCCAAGCGGTTAGCGAACAAGAGTTGGCAAGCCGTGCGCTGGATGGGTTGCCGGCGGCGCGGTGATCCTGGGAGACCGCAATTTCGGGGTTCTCTGGGTAGCTTGGGAAGCGCAGCAGCGGGGCTTAGGAGTGGTGCTGCGGCTCACCCAGGCGCGCGCCCAGAAGCTGATGGGGGAGCCGATCGCGCGCGAAGGAGCGTATGCGGTGAACTGGCAGGCCAGCCGTTTCGATGGGGGGAAACACCATCGTGTGCCGCCACAGGCCAAGGTCGAGGGTCGCTTGATCGCAGTGCGCGTGGGGCGCGGCAAGTCCAAACAATGGCTATACCTGTTCACTACGCTGACGGATCCGCAGAAGGAAATCGCTACCCTCTACGGCGGGCGCTGGAAGATTGAGACGGACCTGCGCGCCCTGAAACGAACCGTGCGCCTGCATCATGTGGCCGTGAAGAGTCCGGATATGCTGGACAAGGAGTTATACATGGCGGTCTGCGCTTACAACCTGGTGCGCGCCATCATGTGTCTGGCCGCCCGCCAAAACCGGCTGGACCCGCGGCAACTCAGCTTTTCACAGGTCCTCAACGTAGTGGATTGCGCTTGGCACAAACTGGCGGCGGCCACCACCCCAGCACAATTCCAGCGGGAGTTTCAACGTGTTCTCGAATTGGCGGCGCAATGCACCTTGCCCAAACGAAAACGGCCTCGTTCCTACCCGCGCGAACTCTGGCGTCGGCAGCCTGGGTTCCCCTTCAGGAAGGAGAAAACTAAGTGACATTGGGCAGAGTGGCTGCCCCACAATTAACGCTGCTTTAACTTCTTGGCGAACTTGCTCCGGAACTTCTGCACCTTCGGCGCCACTACATACGAACAGTACGGCTGTTGTGGATTGTTGGCGAAGTACTCCTGATGATAATCCTCCGCAACATAGAAAGTAGACGCGGGCGCAACCTCCGTGACGATGGGATCGCGGAACGCCTTGGCTGCCGTCAGTTCGCGAATCGCCTGCTCGGCCGTTGCGCGCTGCTCGTCTGAATGATAGAAGATGGCGGAGCGGTATTGGGTCCCCGCATCGTTGCCTTGCCGGTTGAGCGTGGTGGGATCGTGAATGGCGAAGAAGACATCCAGGATGTCACGGAAGGTAGTCACGTCCGGATCGAAAGTCACTTGCACGACTTCGGCGTGGCCCGTTTGGCCGGTGCAAACATCGCGATAAATTGGATTAGGCTGCCGGCCGCCCATATATCCGGATTCGACGGAGAGTACGCCTTCCATGCCGTCATAAACGGCTTCCAGGCACCAGAAACATCCTCCGGCCAGCGTAGTGGTTTCCTGTTTCGGCATGTTACTAACTCAAACTTTCCAAAAACTTGTAGCTCTTACGTAGAGAGTCGATGGGATTGCCGGGAGTTTCATCCTGCTCCACGAAATAGTGCTTCACGCCCGTCTCTTTGGCCGTGCGGATGACCGCGGCAATATCCACGGCGCCGTCGCTTAAATCGTGAAACGCATCGCGCGGAATATTCTCGTTGAAGCGCGATTCCACGCCGCGCGCGACGTTTTTCAAATGCACCAGCGGAATACGATCGCCGTACTGCTTGAGAACGGCCACCGGATCGGCGCCCCCGACGTGCGCCCACATGACGTCCAGCTCCAGGCCGACCAGCTTCGGATCGGTGCTCTTCATCAACACATCCAGCAGCCGGCCTTCGGGCGTCGGCTGATATTCGAAGGCGTGATTGTGATAGCAGAGCTGCATGCCGGATTTGCGGCACATTTCGCCGGCCGTGTTGAGCGTCTGGCCCAGCTTGCGGATCATCTCCACGCCGCCGCGATCCCGCGGTTCAATCCAGGGACACACCACGTATTCGAAGTCATGCCGCTTGGCGTCGTCGAGCGCCGCCGGCAGTTTCTCCGGCTGGTGAATGAAGAACATCTCGTTTATGTGTACGCTCACTGGCCGGAGCGAAGTCTTCTTCAGCATGGGCCAGATGTCATCCAGGTGGTCGGCGGTGCATTCCACCTCGCGGTAGCCGATCTCTTCGATGGCGCGCAACGTTTCGAGCGGCCGCTGGGGCAAGACCTGGCGGACCGTATAGAGTTGCACGCCGACGACGGGAATCAGGCGGGCCTGGAGCGTCGCGGCGGTGGCCGCGGCGGCAGTGAGAAACGAACGGCGGGAAATGGACATGCTCACTATATTACCGATCTTCGCCTGGCGTGGCTCGCGGCATGTGCTTAGCTTAACCGTTTGGGGATTCTGAGCCAAGTGACCGCTCCGTTGAAGACGTAGGCTGGCTAATTGGAGGGCGGGCAATCTTGCCCTGGCCGTCGCCGTAATGAAATGCGGGTATTCTGGGCAACTCTGCGCTAGCCCAAAACGTTGGGTTTTGCAGGTACTCGGCATCGTGAGCACCACGGTGCCACAACTGGTAGCCGTAAGCGATGAAGCCACCGCCAGAAGGCAGATGATGAGGAGATTGATGGCTAGGTTCTCACGTTTGTGGGTCATCGGGGTTGAATGAGGGATTACGGTGGCGTGCAGCACGAAGGCGTAGTTCCCGTGTAAGGAACGCCGCTGCATGAAGATTGTGTGGTTAGTTGGACCGCGTAGCACTTGCCGCTGGAGCATGTTACGGGTTCCTCACCCGAGAACTTCCTTTGTAGAGTAGCGTTGCTCAGCGTCCCACAGTAGTAGACGTTCGTGCATGGATAGTTGGAGTCGGCGCACTGGTCCCAACCATAGATTGGGCAGCTGAACGACCCCACGCTGCATTGGCAGTCGGTGCACGGCTGCGGGCACTGCGCCCACACGGCGATGATGGCAAATGATACAAGACGGAAAGCACCAATACCTTGAGCATAGTAGGCCTTTCTACGGAGGATACTCGGCGACTTTGCCGTCACCGCTGACCATGACCATCGTGTCGCCGCTGTAGACCGTCAGGTAGGAAGGGACCATGAACTCGGCCCCTTCCGAAAGGCGCGGGACCCGGTACCGAATGGTCTCAAAGAGATTGCCGTTCATGTGGAAGGAGACGACCGCGGCACCCTCCGCCGATTTGTAGTGTCCGAGAAGAAGGAAAATCCTGCCATCCGGACTGGCAACACCGTCTCCAAAGGCCACGTTTCTCATGTGGTCTCCTGGCGCAAGGGTCGCCAGCCACTGCATCTCGGGCACTCTGGGCATGACAGGAGCTTCCGTGCCGCGCTGAAGATCAACCAGATGAACCACTGCGGCCGTCTTCTCCACCACGGCAACACGCCCGTCAGGTAGCGCGAGTGTTATGACCGGGTCGAGCCGCCGCAGGGTCACCTGCGCCAGCGGCCTGGACTCGGACCCGAGTGGAGCGAAAGCTAACCGCCCGCTTGAATCCGTGACGCCCAGCATTGCGCTGGCGGTCGGGCAAAGCCCGGCCGGGGCGGGGGCGGTCTGGACCAAGGTCCCGTCTGGCGCATACACCATTAAGTCCGTATGCCCATGTGTGCCGGGCCTAGTAAGCTCCGCGTACACCGCGCCCTCCGCGTCGACGGCGAAGTCATCGATGAACGCTTCCTCGGGAAGTTTGATGACCTTCTCGACCCGCCCCGCACCGTTGGTACGCACGATGGAGGATGCCTGGGTACTCCAGCTCGGCGATACGTGAAAGTACAGGCTGCGGCCCCCCCGGACACGATGCACTTTGCCCGCCGGTGCGGCTCCGGCCCAAACCGTCTGGATATCGAAGACTCTTAACGGCGGGATCTGCGCGGGCGGCTGGGCGTTCAACAGCGCACTCGCCCATGCCAGGCACACTCCCCAGCAGACGGGTCCCAGACGGCAACTAGTCCTTGCTTGTAGCATACTTTCCCTCGCCTCGATCTATTGGGGCCCGCCGCTATTCTCCACTCCAGTAGGAGGCGGTCCCGGCGGCGCTACCATGAGGAACACATCGTACGTCCTCGGGTCAGTCCGGCCGTGCTCGTCCCATATAGGCGCCAGGAAACGGAAGCTGTTCCCGAACTGATCCATCCGGTCGGATTCCACGTAATCGAGGCCAATGGCGAAGACGCCGGCCTCGGTAAGCGAAAGCAGTTCATCGCGCTGGCTGATGCCGTCATGGTTGCGGTCGATCCAAAGCCGCAGAAGCGGGTACACAGCGTCTCCGGGGTCGATCCGGCCGTTTCCGTTGCCGCCGTAGCTCGGGTCATCGAACACCGCCAAAACTTTGTAGCCGTTGGGGTGCGCGCTGGGCGGTGGGGGGGCCAACTCGCCGAATAATTCCGACGCATCGTCAATCACCCCGTTTCCGTTACGATCCAGCGCGAGCCAGGCGTTCGAGTACTTCGCGTCGGTCCAACTGGTTTGTAGCAGGCTCCCGTTGAACGTGAATTTCACCCCGCCTGCCATGCCCGTCAGGTGGAACCCTTGGCCGAGAACATCAATAATGATCGGGCTGGTTGGGCAATAGGGCTCGTCGCCCCCGAGCACTGCATCGGTTGCCCGTCCGCGCACGTCTGTCCGTCGAGGCACTCTGGCCCGCACTGGTCTTGGCACACGGGGCAACCGCTCTGGCCCTGGCAAGAGGCCGCACAGCGCAGAGGCGGCTACTAGAATACACGCGAGTAGAATGTCCCGCAACCACCGGGACGGCTTTGACGAGAACGCGGCAAACATAACAACCCTCCTCGTGAGTTCCCCGCAAGAGTGCGGCGCCTTTCTGCCAAGCGTCAAGAGCGAACAATTTAGGAAGCGTACTAAAGCTAACACTCGGCGCCTTCTGGGCGGACCCCTGTGTCAGGTCCCTGGCTACGAGCCTGTCGTCATGGCCCTGCGGGCCACCAAATGGGACGAGACCAACTGGAGGGCGGGCAACCTCGCCAGGAGCCGGCTTTCAGCCGGCTGGCCGCCTGTAAGGCGGCTGCGGCCAGGATTGGCCGCCCCACGTGCGTTTTCGACGGTGCCCCAGAATTACTCCAGCATCAGGGCGCAAACTCTATCGATGACCGCACGCACATCCGCCGCCGGCCCATTGTAGTTATTCACCAGGATGGAGAATGCCAACATCTGGCCGTCCTTCCGCCGCGCGTATCCCGAAAGCGCACTCACATGCGATAACGTGCCGGTCTTGGCGAAAATGCGGCCTTCGCCGGCGGTGTCCGCGAAACGCGCGTGCAACGTGCCATCCTGTCCGGCCACCGGCAGCAGACTTACCCAGGCATCCCGGAATGGCGAACCGTACATGTGCGCCAGCAGCCGCACCACGGCCGCGGGCGTCACCAGGTCGAGACGCGACAGTCCCGATCCATCGGCGAAGGTATAACTGCCGCGGTCGATGCCCACCTCTTCGAGGAACGCGCGCTCTTCGGCGATTCCGGCTTCGCGACTGCCGATATGCCGCCGCGCCTTAGCCACCGCGCGCAACGCCATTTCCGCGTGCAGATTCTGGCTGGTCTTATCGGTGATGCGCAGGTCCTCCACCAGCGGCGCCGAATCGCGCCGCGCCAACTCGATACCCGGTTCCGGATCGGGCGCCGGACCGTTTTTCAAGTCCGCGACGCGATCGCGATTCAGATGTACGGCCCGCGCGT
Source organism: Bryobacterales bacterium (assembly GCA_963785255.1). Classification (GTDB taxonomy): domain Bacteria; phylum Acidobacteriota; class Terriglobia; order Bryobacterales; family Bryobacteraceae; genus Bog-159. The sequence goes on along the minus strand of CAWAUR010000018.1, from coordinate 36,007 downwards.
CGCCGCGAATCGTAATCCCGTGCCGCAGCAGCGCATCGCGGAAGGCTTCGGCCGCGAAGAGCGCCGGATCGTCGATGCCCAGATCTTCCGCATCGCCCGGATCGTCGAGCGGCAGCGTGCCGAAGAGGAGCAACTGGCGGGAGCCTGGCAACCGGTCGACCGAGATCTTGCGCTCGCCGGGCCAGGTTCGCACGCGATTGTCGATTTCGTAATACGCGACGGGCGGCTTCAGAACGATGCGCGCCGGATCGGATCGATGGCTTCCGGGCAGCAAGTGCAGCGTCAGCGTATTGTCGTTCACGCACAACGCGCTCACCGGCGCGCCGTAATCCCACACGGGATCGTCGATCGACCAGCCGTCCGCATAAGGTTCCCACACGTAAGCCGTATCGTCGCCCACGATATCGGCGCTGACCGTGTGGATGCCGTGCGCGGCTACTTGCGCGGCCAGGTCTTCGATTACGGCCAGTGGATCTCCCGGCGGGGCATCGCGGCTGTATGGAATGGTCCGGCCGGACAGGTTGGGGTCGCCGCCGCCCACCAGGCGCAGAGACTCCACGGTGCCATCCGCGCCAGGCGTACGGTCGGCCAGCACGCGGGTTTGGAAACGGTAGTCCGGACCCAGGCGCGATAATGCCAGCGCGGTGGTGAACAGCTTGGCGTTCGATGCCGGGACGAACAGATGCCCGGCATTGCGCTCGAACACCACGCGGCCGCCAGCGAGGCTCACGATGCGGATTCCCCAGAACGACGAGCGGGTCACGGGAGACGCGTCCAGCAGCCGGGCGATGCGCGCACCGGGGCCATCGCCCGCGGCGTATAGCGCCGGCGCCAGCCACAACATGACCAAAGCACGCCGCATCAATGGCCCGTCACCTTCGATTCCAGCCAGATGAGCAGAAGCAAGAAGAACACCATACAGGTGCCGATCAGCGGCAGGGCCATCACCACGCGAATGCCCCAGACGGAGGCCGCATAACCAAGTGTGGCCGGCGCGATCAATCCGCCGAAAAGCGCGAACGAGAAAATGCCGCTGAAGAATACGGGATGGTAATACGGAAAGCGGCCTACGATCTTCTCAGCCACCAGCGGATACACGCTGGCGAATCCCGCGCCCAGCAGCAGCACACCGACACCCACGCCGAACTGATTGTTGGTCAGGGACAGCAACATGCAACCAAATAACGCCGCCAGTACGCTCGATCCCAGTAATCGGCTGTGCCGCACCCGCGGCAGAATGGCGACGGCTACTACCCTGCCCACCAACAATGCCAACCAGTAGAGCGAGAGCATGCCCAGGGAAGCCGGCGGGCTCATGCCCAGACGCCGTATCAGGAACAGCGGCAGCCATCCGGCAATCGACCATTCGTTGCCGAATTGGAAAAAGAGCAGCAGCGCAAACAACACCGCGCCCAGGCTGCGAAAATCGCGAATGACTCGGCGCAGGTCGGCCTGGGCCACGGGGGCCTTCGCCGGAATGGCTGTACGCGCATAAAGGCAGGCAAACAGGGCGGGCGCCAAGGCCATCAGTAGCAGGATCACGGGCACCGTATAGGCATAGAAAGTGCCGGCAACCAACAGGGTGGCGGCCAGGCATCCGAGGCCGTAATAAATGCCGCCCATCACCGCCACGCGCACCGGCTCGCGGGTGTAGCACGAGGCAATCGTCTGCAGCAGTCCGGCGTTGAGCAATCCCACGGCGAGTCCCAGCGCGGCCAAACCGGGTACGCGCCAGGGCCATCCTACCGGCGGCGTGGCCAGCGCCAGTGAAATCAAGCCGGCGCACCCCAGCACACAGGCGCACACTAAAAGAAAGCGCAGGCTCTTGCGCGCCAGGATCGCCGCGGAGATCTGGTGCGCGGCGATGACCCCCACGGCCAGGCTGAGAAAGCAGTTGCCGATGGTGATGAATTCAGGGGGATCGCGATGATAGCCCCACGCGGGCAGCACGGCGCCCAGCAGTGCGAAGAGGAACCCGGACAGCAGGAATCCAGACAGCGCCTTGCCGGCGGAGGGTGCTGGCGCCATGGAAGCCTCCCCGACAGCCATGTGAGCCACGTCTATAAGCTATCAGTTTTTCAACTGGGGAAACCGCTCCCTGATCTGACGGTCGCGGCTCGGTAAATCGTGGGTAATCGACACGGCTTTTATCCGAGCCGCGACCGTCAGGGAGCGGTTCCGGCCAAAAGGGACATAAAGATGAACGCCGATTTCTCCGCCTTACGCGGGCACTCCCAGTCGCCCTCAACGCCCGGCGCTAGGCTGGCCTACATGGTGCGTCCTGAAAGACGCGCTGTTCTCTAGCAGGTGGAAGTCCTGTCCGGGTAAGCGCCGGAGCGCCCGGTAGCAGACTCCAGCCGGCAGGAGAGATGCGACCGAGCCGAGCGGAGTGTCAGAAGCCCTTGAAAGAGAGGGGCGCAAGCAGCCAAAAGGTGTTTGGGAGGGCCGAGCCGATCATGTCACGGCGAAGGCAGCAGACAGCATTCTGGACCGGAAGGGATGCTGGCCCCCCCAGGGGTCCCAGCCGGTGGCACGTTGGGACAAAGCCACGCGGAACATGAGAGACCCTACCCGGCAGCCAAGTCGGGCAAAGACCGGGCGTCTAAGGCCTAAAGCCAGCACCGCGCTAAAATCTACCAATGAAAGTCATCGCAGACCTTTGCGTGGTCCCCATCGGCATCGGAACCTCCGTTTCCAAGGAAGTCGCCGCCTGCGAGCGAGTGCTCGCCGAAGCCGGTCTCAAAACCAAGCTGCACGCTTACGGAACCAACATCGAAGGCGAATGGGACGACGTCTTCGCCGCCATCAAGCGCTGCCACGAAGTGGTGCATGCCATGGGCGCGCCGCGCATCTCATCCACCTTGCGTTTCGGCACCCGCATCGACCGCGAACAGCATATGGAGGATAAGATCCGTAGCGTGGAAGAAAAGCTGCGCTAAAATACAACATTTTCGGCAAGAACCGCGCAGAATCTCGCCACAGCACCACTTCCCCCTGGATAAAGATAAAAACCCCTGATACTATGTAATCGTCCAACTGAAAGGCAGGTAAGCCATGGAACTGGTTCCCACCCAGGACGAAGTGCTCGCGCTCCTGCGCGAGACTGGCGCCTTGCGAAGCGGCCATTTTGAGTGCCTCAATGGCCTGCATACCGATATCAATCTGGAGACGGCGCTCGCCATGCGCTACCACCGCAATGCCAAAACGTTGAGCGTGGGCCTGAGCCGCAAATTGCGCGCGAATCCGGAGCTGCGCGCGCTGATTCCCGAGCTGTCCATCGTGTCCGCCACGCCGGCGGGCCTGCCGGTGGCGTATGGATTGTGCGAGGCGTTGCGCGCCCGCCAGGTCTATTGGGCCGAGAAAGACGGCCGCAATGTGCCTATGCGTCTGCGCCAGTTTCTGGAGCCGGTGCGCGGTGAGAGGGTCGTCCTGGTGGACGACATTCTGCGATCCGGATCGCTGCTCACCGAAGCGCGCCAGTTGCTCGAGTCGCGCGGCGCGCAGGTCATCGCGCTGGCGGTGCTGATCTATCAGCCGACGCCGCAGACCCGCGACTTCGGATCGCTGCCGCTTTATTATCTGGCGAAGCTGGACGCCACTTATTACGCCGATGCCGGCGCATGCGAGTTTTGCCGCCGCGGGGTACCCCTTCACCAAGTGGGCCTGGTGCGGCATGTGCAGGAACACGAGGAGCTTGTTACCGCAAGCTAGCTCTTTTGAAAAGCGCAAAGGGGCGCTGCCCCGTTTTGCGCGTGTTTATTAAAGGAGAAGCATGAGTACAGCCGTATTGACAAAAGAGGTTCTTAATCCCTTTGAGATCGCCCAGGCACAATTCGACGCCGCGGCCGATTATCTCAAACTCGACCAGGGCCTGCGATCGGTTCTGAGAGTACCCAAGAGACAACTGATCGTTTCCATCCCCGTGCGCATGGACGACGGGCGTATTCAAACGTTTGAAGGCTACCGCGTGCAGTACAACCTGTCGCGTGGACCGGCCAAGGGCGGCATCCGCTATCATCCGGGCGTCACCCTGGACGAGGTAAAGGCGCTGGCCGCGTGGATGACCTGGAAGTGCGCCACCGTGAACATTCCCTATGGCGGCGGCAAGGGCGGCGTATGCGTCGATCCCAAGCAGCTTTCAATTAACGAACTGGAGCGCCTGACGCGGCGCTATGCCACCGAGATCGCGCCCATCATCGGGCCGGACCGCGATATTCCGGCGCCCGATGTTTATACCAACTCGCAGACCATGGCATGGTTCATGGATACCATCAGCATGCTGCATGGCCATACCGAACTGGGTTGTGTCACCGGCAAGCCGCTCAGCCTGGGCGGATCCAGAGGCCGCAACGAGGCCACCGCGCGCGGCTGCCAATATACCACTCGCGCGGCCTGCGAAGTGAAAGGCATTTCGCTGGACAAGGCGACCGTGGCCGTGCAGGGATTCGGCAATGCCGGCAGCATCGCCGCGAAGCTGCTGCATGAAGACGGCGCGCGCATCCTGGCCGTCAGCGATTCGAAGGGCGGCGTCTACAGCCCCGCGGGCCTGGATCCGGTGGCCGTCATGAAGTACAAAGATGAGACGGGCACGGTGGTCGGCTTCCCGGGCGGCGACTTCATTTCCAACAAAGACCTGCTGGAACTGCGCTGCGACATCCTGGTGCCGGCCGCGCTGGAGAACACCATCACACTCGACAACGTGGATCGCATCAAGGCGAAGATCGTGGCCGAAGCAGCCAATGGACCCACCACTCCGGGCGCGGACAAAGAACTGTTCGAGCGCGGCGTGCTGGTGATCCCGGACATTCTGTGCAACGCCGGCGGAGTGACCGTATCGTACTTCGAGTGGGTGCAGGACCTGTACGGCTTCTTCTGGACCGAGGTGGAGGTGAACAAGTATCTGGAGCGCACCATGAACTCGGCCTTCAAGGAAGTGCACGGAACCGCGGAGAGTTATCGCACCGACCTGCGCACAGGCGCATATATCCTGGCCGTATCGCGTGTAGCGGAAGCCACCCGCGTGCGCGGCATCTTCCCGTAAACGACCTATCCCCGTGGGGCAGACCATCGTTTGTGTGGTCTGCCCTTCCGTAGGACAGGCCTCCCGGCCTGTCCGCGGCGTCACGGCGCACCTCTCCAGGACTGTATGAATCACGTATCTGCGACGTGATTCCCCCATCCATCGCGCGGCACCTTCATGGCACGGAAAGGATCTCGTCCCGGACCAGGTGAAGCCGGATCTTAGCGGGACGCCCGCGGTCGAAAAGAAGGCATTAGTCGTCTCGATCGCATTCGCGCGCAGACCTTCCCACGTATCCCCTTCCGTAAAAATATTCTCCGTCAGGCATTCCGCGCAATACCCGCCGTCGGGCTCCTGAGTAACCTTATAATCCGCGAGAATTAGCCGACAGCGCGCCACTTATCAAATAGCTTTCCGTGAAAGGTGAAGAAGGCGGGTTCCTGCGCGAAGCACTGGAGCTTCAAACAGGAAAGCCCGGGGAAAAGGCCCGGGCCTTCGCTGGAAGCGGAAAGGAGGATCGTCTATGATCCTTATGCTGATCGTTCGGCTGACGTTTGTTGGTCGAATCTCGGCGTTGATCGTTTGGACCCGTAAGGGGAAGCGGTAACGCCGTAGCGGGATCGGCCGGCACGCCGGTCCCGCTGTCAGCATCATAGCAGATTTCGGCCCGCATGCTTTTTGGCGGCCTACGAGGCCGCCGCAGGCTACGAGCCTGCCCCACTCCGTCATCTTCTACACTGGAGTGATGTGTCAAGGAGGGATCGGTTGACCACACTCATTCGCAACGGCACAGTCGTCACCGCGGACAAGACCTTCCCCGCCGACATCCTGATCGACGGCGAAAAGATCCGCGAGATCGCCGCTAATCTCCCGGCCGCCACGGCCGATCGCGTGATCGACGCGTCCGGTATGCTGCTACTGCCCGGCGGCATCGATGTCCACACGCATCTGGACATGCCGTTCGGCGGCACCACTTCCAGCGACGATTTCGAAACCGGCACGCGCGCGGCGGCATTCGGCGGCACCACCACGCTGATCGATTTCGCCATCCAGGCGCGCGGCATGAAGATGCGCGAGGCGCTCGACATCTGGTGGAAGAAGGCCGACAATCGCGCCTCCATCGATTACGGCCTGCACATGATCGTGACCGACCTGTACGAAGCCGGCCTGGAAGATATGGACGCCATGGTCGATGAAGGCGTGGCCAGCTTCAAGCTCTTCATGGCCTATCCGGGCGTGCTGATGGTGGATGACGCCACTATCTTCAAAGCCATGTCGCAAACCGCGCGCAGCGGCGCGCTTATCTGCATGCATGCGGAAAACGGCGGCGTGATCGACGTGATGGTGCGGCGCGCGCTGGCCGAAGGCAAGACCGCGCCCATCTATCATGCGCTCACGCGGCCTGCCACCGCGGAAGCCGAAGCCGTGCATCGCGCCATCGCCTTGGCCGAGATGGCCGGCGCACCCGTTTACATCGTGCACCTTTCGAGCGAAGACGCGCTGAACCAGGTGCGCGAGGCGCGCGATCGTGGCCTGCCGGCCTTCGCCGAAACCTGCCCGCAATATCTGCTGCTCTCCACCGACGAACTGGCGCGGCCGGGGTTCGAAGGCGCCAAATATGTCTTCACGCCGCCGTTGCGCGAGAAGCGGCATCAGCCCAAGCTGTGGGACGGGCTCGCCAACGATCATTTGCAAGTGGTTTCGACGGACCATTGCCCATTCTGCTTCGCCGATCAGAAAGCGCTCGGCAAAGACGATTTCACCAAGATTCCCAACGGCGGACCGGGCATTGAGAATCGCCTGCAGCTTCTTTATCACTACGGCGTGAACGAAGGCCGTCTCAGTCTGAATCGCTTCGTCGAGCTTGTATCGACCACCCCCGCGAAGCTCTTCGGACTCTATCCCCGCAAAGGCGAACTGGCGCCGTCGAGCGACGCCGATATCGTCGTGTGGGACCCGCAACAGGAGCACACCATCAGCGCCGCCACGCATCACATGCGCGTGGATTATTCGATGTTCGAAGGCTTCCGGGTGAAAGGCAACGCGCGCATGGTGCTGTCGCGCGGCGAAGTGATCGTGGATAACGGACGGCATCTCGCGCGCGCGGGCCGCGGCCAATTCCTGAAGCGTGCCGCGCGCGGCGGAGCTTGGAAGTGAACCGTGGGGCAGGCTCGCAGCCTGCGCGGGCCTCGTAGGCCCGCTCTTCGGCCGAGTTTCGTTCGCCTTGGACAGGCCGGGAGGCCTGTCCAACCGGCGGAAGCCGCCGCCGGCGGAGCGCTGGCCCACACTACGAGCTACACTCAAAACGTGTCGCCGGCGCGCGCGTTAGCCTTCGAAATTCTTATGGCCGTGGAGCGCGGCGGGTATGCCTCCGACCTGTTAACCGCGCGCGCCGCGCCGCTCGATTCGCGCGACGCGGGCCTGGCCTCCGAGATCGTGTTTGGCGTGCTGCGGTATCGCCCGCAATTGGACTACCTGATCGAACATTACTCCGGCAAACCGGCCGCGCGGCTCGACGAACCCGTGCGGCAGGCGCTGCGCATGGGGATCTATCAGCTCCGCTATCTGGAGCGCGTGCCGGTGCATGCGGCAGTCTCGGAAAGCGTCGAACTCGTCAAGCGGGCGCGCAAACGGTCGGCCGCCGGGTTCGCCAATGCCGTGCTACGCAAAGTGCATCGCGCGCCAGTGGCTTGGCCGAGCCAGGATGTGGAGCTTTCGCATCCGGCCTGGCTGCTGGAACGCTGGCAGCGCCAATATGGCGAAGCCGGCGAGGCCATCGCGCGCGCCAACCTGCGCACGCCCGAAACCTACGTTAATATGGCTACCGGACGGACGCAGGATATCGGGTCGCAATCCATCGTGCCGCTGCTGCGTCTGGCGCCCGGCTTGACGTTTCTGGATCTGTGCGCTGCGCCCGGTAACAAAACGGCGCAGGCTCTGGCGGCCGGAGTGCGCGCCGTAGCTGGCGATGTTCACTTGCATCGCCTGGTTGGGCTGAAGACTTTGGACATCGATCTGGTGGTGTTGGACGGCACGCGTCCGCTGCCTTTCCGCAGGCGCTTCGACCGTATCCTGATTGATGCGCCCTGCTCGGGCACGGGTACGCTGGCCCGCAATCCGGAGATCAAGTGGCGATTGCAACCGGCCGATCTGGCGGATCTGCAGGTGCGCCAGGTGGCTCTGGTCGAACAAGGACGCCGCGCGCTGGCGCCGGGCGGATTACTGGTTTATTCGACGTGCTCGCTGGAACGCGAGGAGAACGAAGAGGTGGTGGCCACGGTGCCGTGCGAGTTGGTTGTGGAAACCATGCAGCGCTTGCCTGGACGGGACGCGGGCGACGGCTTTTTCGCCGCAGTAATTCGTGGTGGGGCAGGCACCCTGCCTGCGGCGGCCTCGTAGGCCGCCTTTCGGCGAGCTTAGCTCGCGCTGGACAGGCCGGGAGGCCTGTCCTACCGGCGCAGGAGAGTGACGTTCGGATCAAGCTGCACTTTCGCCGGAGCCTGCGGCACCGCTACGCTGAACGTCACCGAACCATCCGCCGTCTGTACCCACTCGGTCAAAGTTTTGCCGTGACCCAGTTGGATCTCTACCGGCGCCAGCACGCTAAAGTCGCGATCCACATCGCTCTGCGTCACCGTGCCGTTGAGCCGCAGCGCGCCGCGTTTTCCCCTCACCGTGTAATTGAGCTTCAGCGACGGAATGCCAGTCCCGTAGACCCAGGTATCGAAGAAGTTCTCCAATTGCGGGTCCGGCGCATGTGGCGGCAGGAAGCGCGCCGCGAGCAAACGGAAATCTTCGGTGGAAAGCGGCTTGCGTTCGTACTCTTTGCGCAGATCCGCCAGCATCGCCAGAAAGCGCTCGTCGCCCATGCGCCGCCGGAGCATGTGCATAATCCACGATCCCTTGCCATAGGTGATGTTGTAATAGGCCGTGGGCGTCTGCGAACTCTCCAGGCGCGCGCCCAGCACGATCGGGCCGGCCGATTCCACGGTTTGCCCGTTCACCGTTTGCAGCAGATTGGTCTTGTACGATTCGAGCGCCAGGGCCACCGGTTGCCAGCCGTTCTCATGCTCCAGGTAGAGCAGCGCCGAGTAATCCGCCAGCGCCTCCATGAGCCATTCGTCGTGATAGCCTGCCGAAGTCACTACATTGCCCCACCATTGGTGGGCAGTCTCGTGAGCTTGCAGAATATCCGAGAAAAACAGCCGTCCGTGAGCGTCGAGGGAACGGATGGCTTTGGTCTGCGGCGCCAGGTACGACATCGTGGAGAGATAGATCAGCCCTGGAAAGCCTTGCCCAAACCGCCCCGGAACCGGCGCTACGGTCAATGTGGGCAGGGCCGGCGGACCGAAGCGCGCCGCCATGAATTCCAGCGCCGAGGCGATCTCGGAGGCAATCTCCTGTAACCGCGCCGCCGGGTCGGGCGGTAATTCCGGCGGCAGCATCAGGATCTCCGGCTCGCGTGGGAACGATCCGGCCGGTTTCTCCGCGGGCGGCGGCGGGGGCGGGCTTTCGAGCGCCGGCTCGATCGCCCGATTGGCACACACCTCCAGATCGTAGCCGTTGCGCTTCAAATGCACGCGGTCGTATTGCCCAAGATTGAACCCCGCGATGCGGATAGGCGCGGAAGTCTTCCGCCGCGTGATGCGCAGGTTGCCTTCTTCGTGCTCCTCCACCAGTTCGCCCGCCGTCACCAGGTCGAGATCCTTGGGATAGCGGAACGTCAGATCGTACTTCGCAAATTGCAGCCCGATGTTGGGGAACCAGTTGGCGCGCGCGCCCACGTAATATACTTTGTTGCCCGCATCGAAAATAACTTTGCCCGCGTGCCGAAACTCGATTTCGTATTGCTTGCCCGATTCGAGCGGCGCCGGCGGCACTACCAGGAACATCTCGTTGCCCACGTTGCGCATCAGTTCCGAGCGCAGCGATTCGCGCTGCAGCACCTCGGCGGGCTTGCCATCCACCAGCGCTTCCGAAATGCGCATGGGATGCGCGATTTCAAAGGCCAGCACAGGCAGCGCGGCGCGGGCCGGCCTCGCTTCGACGCGCGTGACGACGCTCAAGCTCAGGTCGGGTTCAAGCTTGGCATCGATGCGGAAATCGTCCAGCGTGAGATCCGGCTCCTCGCTTCGATTGCGGAACGATTTGGCCACGAAACTCGTCCACACGTCGAAAAACTGCTGATTGGCGCGCGTGTTCAACTGCCCGATCGAAATCTGTTCGCGCGCACTGCGGTCGTAATAGAGCTCGAAGTTGCCGAGTTTGTTGCCTCGCATGGCGGCGGCCAGAAAGCCATGGTTTTGCGGCTCGCCCAACAACACATCCCAAATCAGACGGGTCTCGAAGCTCGAGGTAATGTTGCGCATCACCGCGTTCCAGTGGTCCGCCATCAGGGCGCCCATTTCGGGCACCTTTTTGTTGGCGGGGTTCTTGCCGATTTGCGCCGTCAGCTTATCGTAAGTGTCGTCGGAGAAGACCAGCACCGCGGCCATCAGATGTTCGTCCAGATTGGGCGATCCGGTGTAGGACGCCAGTGACCGGCGTTCGCCGCGATTGGGCGGAAGCACCAGCAACTCCGCCTCGCCGCCTTCCACATCCGCCGTGAAGACCGCCGACATGCGCACGCCCGCCACTGGCTTGGAGAAGATCAGATAACCGTCGGTGAAGAAAAGGCGCGCTTCGTCCTTCGGCAGCGCCAGATCGCGCACGCGGTAGCATTCGCCGGAATCGAGGGAGATCTCCCGCACCTGCCGCGCGAGATCTGCCGCGCTCACCGCTCCCTGGACAAGGCATGGCCAGAGGCACACCCCCACCCAAATGACCCACTTCATAGCTCCAGTGTACCGTCCGATACGGAAGCGCGTGTGGGGCGGTTATGATGGCCTTATGAAGCTCCTGTTGTGCGCCGGATTGGCCACCGCCGCCTTATGCGCGCAAACCTACTCCGCATCGCCGCTGCTCGATCAGACCATGGAGCAGGCTATCAAGGAGGATCGCATTCCCGGCGCCGTGCTGTTGATCGGGCACAAAGGCCAGGTCGTGCATCGCAAAGCGTATGGCAAGCGCGCGCTGGCGCCCGCGTCCGAGGACATGACCGTCGACACCATTTTCGATCTCGCCTCGCTGACCAAAGTGGTGGCCACCACCTCATCGCTGATGAAACTCTTCGAGGAGGGCAAGTTCCGCCTGAACGATCGCGTGACGCAATATTTTCCCGAATTTCAGGGTGGCAAGAGCGACATCACCATCCGCGATCTGTTCACGCACTTTTCCGGGGAGCCTCCCGACTTACCGCTAAACCCGCCGTGGACCGGATACCAGACTGGCATCCGCATGGCCATGATCGCCAAGCCCACGGCGCTCGCGGGCGCGCACTTCGCCTATAGCGACATCAACTTTATCCTGCTGGGTGAATTGGTGCACCGGCTCAGTGGGCAGATGCTCTCCGACTATGCGCGCGAACATGTTTTTTTGCCTCTGGGTATGCGGGAAACGATGTTTCTTCCGCCGGCTTCGCTCAAGCCGCGCATCGCGCCTACCGAGCGGATGGCTCCCGATGGCCCACCGTTGCGCGGCATCGTGCACGATCCAACCGCGCGCGCCATGGGGGGTGTCGCGGGACACGCGGGTGTTTTTTCCACGGCGGACAATCTGGCGCGCTTCTGCGAGATGCTGCTGCGCAAGGGCACACTTGACGGCGCGCGCCTGTTCAGTCCGCTGACGGTGGAGAAATTTACCACGCCCCAAAGTCCCGCCGACCAGCCCATTCTGCGCGGCCTCGGTTGGGACATCGATTCGCCCTATTCGGGCAATCGCGGCGATCTGTTTCCCATTGGGTCTTACGGGCACACCGGATTTACAGGCACCTCCATCTGGATCGATCCGGTCAGCGATACGTATGTGATCCTGCTGGCCAACAGCGTGCATCCGAAACTGCGGCCGCCTATTACCGGGTTGCGCGGCCGGGTGGCCACCATCACGGCGGCGGCCATCGGAAGCGATGGGCCGGGCGTGGCCCTTACCGGCTACAACGAGACCATCGCGGGCGCGGGACTGCATCGCGAGGTCGAGCCCAATGTCACCACCCTGACGGGCCTCGACGTGCTCGCAGCCGAAGGGTTCCAGCAGTTCAAAGGCAAGCGCATCGGCCTGGTCACCAATGCCACCGGCGTGGATCGCGAGGGGCGCCGCAATATCGATCTCATGCGGGCCGCCCAAGTGAACCTGGTGGCGCTGTTCTCGCCGGAGCATGGATTCGGCATCGCCCAGGATCAGCCTAATGTCAGCGATTCCGTGGATTCCGCCACCGGGATCAAGATCTTCAGTCTCTACGGCAAAACCGAACGCCCCACAGCGGCCATGTTGCGCGGTCTCGACGCGCTGGTCTTCGACATTCAGGATGTGGGCGCGCGATTCTACACCTACGAAACCACCATGGCGTACTCGATGGAAGAGGCGGCCAAAGCAGGAATCGCCTATTACGTTTTGGACCGCCCCAATCCCATTACGGGCGTGCACGTGGAAGGGCCGCTGCTCGATGCGGATGCGGTATCGTTCATAGGCTACTACCCGCTGCCCGTGCGGCACGGCATGACCATCGGCGAACTGGCCAGGCTGTTCAACGGGGAGAAGCATCTGGGCGCCAGGCTGACCGTGGTCCCGATGAAGAACTGGCAGCGCGGCGATTGGTTCGATGCGGGCAATCTGCCGTGGATCCATCCCTCGCCCAACATGCGCAGCTTGAACGCCGCGCTGCTCTATCCCGGCGTGGCCATGCTGGAGGCTTCGAAGAATTATTCCGTGGGCCGCGGCTCGGATGCGCCCTTCGAGCAGATCGGCGCGGAGTTCATTCACGGCCCGGAACTGGCGGACTATCTGAATCGCCGCCGCATCCCCGGCGTACGCGTGTACCCCACGCGGTTTAATGGCATGGAGGGCGTGCGCTTCGTGATCCTGCACCGCGACGATTTGGACTCCACGCGCCTGGGCCTCGAAATCGCCGCGGCGTTGCAGAAACTGTATCCCGGCAAGATCGATTTCAATGCCGATTTGAAGCTGATCGGCAGCGCCGAGGTGGTGCGCGAATTGGCCGCGGGCGACGATCCGCGGGATATTCAACAGAGGATGGCGGATAGCGTAGCGGCGTTTGTGAAGCTCCGGGAAAGGTATTTGCTGTATTAGTGGGGCAGGCTCGTTGCCTGCGGCGGGCTCTCAGCCCGCCAGGCGCTTGGGCCACAATTTGGAACCTTTCGCCGCCCTGCATCGTAATTCCGTTATATGGGAAACCTGTTGCCGGACCTGCGGCACGCCGTTCGCGTATTCAAGAAAAGTCCCGGTTTCACGGCCATCGCCGTCGCCGCGCTGGCGCTGGGGATCGGCGCGAACACCGCCATCTTTTCAGTAATCAATGTCGTTCTGCTGAAACCGCTGCCGTACCCCGAGTCCGATCGCATCATGCAGATCGAGCGCAGCTTCCGGAATGACACGGGATCGTCGGCTTCGGTCCCCAAATTCAACGTCTGGAAAAAGAATGACGTCTTCGAGGCCATGGCGGCATTCGATTTCCTCGGACCGGGCATGAACGTGGGCGGCGACGATCATCCCGAGCAGGTGAAGGGGATTCACGTCTCGTCGGAATACTTCCGCGTCTTCGGCGTCTCGCCCGTGATGGGCCGCAGTTTCACCGCGGAAGAAGACGTGCCCAACGGCCCGAAAGTCGCCGTAATCAGCTATAAGCTTTTCAGCCGGCGCCTCGGCGGCGATATGCGGCTGATAGGCGCGCCCCTTCTGATCGGCGGCGAGCCCACCACGGTGGTCGGCGTTTTACCGGCCACATTCAAATCCGATCCGCCGGCCGAGATCTTCATCCCCTTGCAGGCCGATCCCAACAGCACCAATCAGGGCCACTATCTTTCGGTCGCCGGACGCTTGAAGCCGGGCGTTACGCTCCAAGCCGCGCAGGCGCAAATGAAAATCGTGGGTGACCGGTTCCGCCAGGCCAACCCCACGTGGATGGAGAAAACGGAAGGCGTAGCGGTGATCCCATTGCAGGAAGCCAAGGTTGGCAGCGAGAAATTGCCGTTGATGATCCTGCTGGGTGCGGTGGGTTTCGTGCTGCTGATCGCGTGCGCCAATGTGGCCAATCTGCAGCTTGCGCGCGCGTCCACGCGCCAGCGCGAGATGGCCATCCGCACCGCCATCGGCGCGAACCGCCTGCGCATCGTGCGGCAACTGCTCACTGAAAGCGTCATCCTGGCGTTGGGCGGCGGCGTGCTTGGATTTTTAATCGGGGCATGGGGCGTGCACATGCTGCTGGCGCTAGCGCCGGGCGATCTGCCGCGCATCAGCGACAGTTTGCAATCCGCCACGGCCGGCCTGGCGCTCGATTGGCGCGTGCTGGTGTTTACACTCGGGATTTCGCTCGCCACAGGCATTGTGTTCGGACTGTATCCCGCCGTGCACGTGGCGCGGCTGGACGTGAATTCGTCGCTCAAAGATACCAGCGGCCGTTCCGGAACGGGCCGCCATCAGAATCGCGCGCGCGGATTTCTGGTGGTCAGCGAGATCGCCTTGGCCGTGATCCTGCTGGTGGGTGCGGCGCTTATGATCCGCACGCTGGCCGGTTTGAAATCGGTGGATCCGGGATTCGATCCACACAATGTCTTAACTTTGCAGACGTCTCTGTTAGGCGGCCAGTACGGAACCACGGCGAAGGTGGATAACATGATCCGCCAAATGACGCCGCGCCTGGAAGGTCTGCCCGGTGTGCAATCGGCAGCGACGGCCCTCATGCTGCCCATCGAAGGCGGCGTCGATTTGCCGTTCAACATCGCCGGCAAGCCGCCCGCTAAGGGCGATAAATACAACGGCGACGAGCAATGGCGATCGGTATCCGCGCATTACTTCACGGCGTTCAAGATTCCGGTATTGCGGGGCCGCGTCTTCACCGAGCACGATTCGGGCAGTTCCGCGCGCGTGGTCGTCATCAACCAGGCCATGGCGAAGAAGTATTGGGAAAAGCAAGATCCCATCGGCCAAAGCATGATCATCGGCAAGGGGCTGGGGCCCGAGTTTGAGGAGCCCGCGCGGGAGATTGTCGGCATTGTGGGCAACGTGCGCGAGAACGGCTTGACGGATTCCAACCAAGGCGTGATGTATGTGCCCGCGGGCCAGATTACCGACGGACTGACGCAGCTTGCCAACAACGTTCTTCCGTTGAGTTGGGTGGTGCGCACGACCCAGGAACCCACTGCGTTGGCCGTGGCGATTCAGAAGGAGTTTCGCGCGGTGGATGGCCAACTGCCGGTTTCCAAATTCCGCACAATGGAACAGGTGATTTCCGAATCCACCGCGCGCCAGAATTTCATCATGCTGCTGCTTACGATCTTCGCGGCCACGGCATTGCTGCTGGCCGCGCTGGGCATCTACGGCTTGATGTCGTATTCGGTGGAGCAGCGCACGCAGGAGATCGGCATTCGCGTGGCGCTGGGCGCGGGAGCGGGCGACATGCTGCGCATGGTGATCGGCCGCGGGCTGTTGCTGGCGGGAATCGGACTGGCGGTGGGGCTGGCGGCGGCCTTCGGCCTGACGCGCTTGCTGGCCAGCCTGCTGTTCGGCGTGAAGGCCAGCGATCCGCTAGCCTTCGGCGCGGTGGCTGCTACGCTGGCGCTGGTAGCCTGGGTGGCGGTGTATATTCCCGCGCGCCGCGCCACCCACATCGACCCGCTGGTAGCGTTGAGGTACGAGTAGGACAGGCCTCCCGGCCTGTCCGGGGCGAGCTTCACTCGCCGAAGAGCGGGCCTACGAGGCCCGCGGTCGCGGTAGGGATGCCGGTTGCCCGGCACCCCCCGCACAGATCCGTGCGAGCGCTCCTAACGCACACGGTTCTTACCTTGGATGTGCTGCCACGCAAAGCGAACGTCAGGATACGGATGCAGAATTTCGACGTCCGGGATGAGGCACCCGAGTTTCTCCCAAAATTTGTTCCAGGTCCAGCGGGTTCTTTGACTCCGCCGCCGAAGCTGCCACCACCACATGCGTAGCACTTCGTGCCGGAACGCTTTCAGTCGTTCCTCGTTGCGCGGCACGGCGTGATATCGGAAATATCCGCGAACCACCGATTGCAGCCACCCCGTCGTGTCCGGAACCCGCGCATGCAAGCGTTGGCGGAGCTGTTGCCGAATCTTCTTCAGCTTGGCGGCCATCCGTTTGCCGATCGTCTTCCGCAGCACCATGAAGTACCCCGTCGCGTGATTCTTCCCACAGATGTGAGTGAAACCCAAAAAGTTGAAGGTTTCCGGCTTCCCTTCCCCACGCTTCGCCCGCCGTTCAGCGGCATAGCGCCCAAATTCGATCAGGCGCGTCTTCTCCGGATGCAATTCCAGCCCGAACTTCCGCACGCGTTCCCGCAATTGCGCCAGAAACTTTTCGGCCTCTTCCCGGTCCTGGAATCCGAACACCACGTCGTCCGCGTACCGCACCGCGATCATGTCGCCGTGCGCCACCTTCTTCCGCCATGCCTGCACCCACAGATCGAGCACGTAATGCAGGTAGAGATTGGCTAGCAACGGCGAAATCACCGCCCCTTGTGGGGTCCCTTCCTTCGTCTCGTACCACTGTCCGTCCTCCATCACGCCCGCCTTCAACCATTTCAGGATCAAGCGGACGAGCCGTTCATCTCCTATCCGATGCCGTACGAACTTTTCCATCTGAGCGTGTTCGACTTTGTCGAAAAACGACCGGATGTCTAAGTCCAGAACGTAGTTCACCTTCTTGCTGGTGATCCCGACGTAGAGCGCGTCTAGTGCGTCGTGCTGCTTGCGCCCCGGCCGGAACCCGTACGAAATGCCCAGAAAGTCCTCTTCCCAGATCGGATTGAGAACCGCGACCACCGCTGCCTGGGCGATTTTGTCTTCCAGGGCGGCGATGCCCAATGGCCGTTTCCGCCCATCGGCTTTGTCGATCCAGACTCTCCGCGACGGTTGCGCGCGATAGGCCCCGCGATGGATGCGTCCATGGAGGTCGGCGAGCCGCTCCTCCAGTTCGTCCCCGTAGGCTTGCCACGTCACCCCGTCCACTCCCGCCGCCGCTTGCCTTTGCAGGTCGTAGTAGCTGCTGCGGAGCAGGTCGATAGTGACGTGATGCAGCAGGGCGGTGAACCGCAACTGCTTGTCCTTCTGCGCTGCTTGACGTACACGGTCCAGCCCGCTTGGCCCGCTTTCCCGGCCTTGCATCCGGTACGGGTTAGGCTCTTCCGCATTCTCCTCGGTCAGCGGCCTTCCCTCCGCGATCTCCTTCGGCCCTCCCTGGCCTGCGTTCGACCGCTTCGTCGGTACTACGCCGCTGTGCGACTCCCCGCCGCCGTGCATCTGGGTCTTATCGCTCATCGCTTTCTCCCAGCGTTCCGCCCTCTACCGGCGGCGGAAAGCCACGGGGTCTCTCGGTTCTCGCGCGTGAAGTTTCTATGCGTGCGTGGGGTCTACGACTCCGCAGGGCCGCAACGTGCTCGCGCTGTTTACGCACGCTGCCGTGTTGCCTTCCGGTTAGCCTGACACCGTCGGCGCCCATGATTTTGGCAATTTCGGAGCTCATCAACTTCAGGGATACCCAGCCCACATATGCCCCAGGCCAACGCTTCAAGTGCGTCGTTGCCGCCGCCCTCACATGGCTCGGGGTCAGGATGGTTCGCTACTCCTTTCCTGTATGACTCTTTCATTCACTACTTCACGCCGGTTTATCCCGACGCTATCCAGGCTACGAGCCTGCCCCACAATTACGCATCGCGCTTTTTCATCGCCCGCAAATTCGCCAAAGTCCGCCGATGCAGTCCATCCAGCAGCCGCGGATTAATGCGTATCATCCACCAGGCCAACCGCGCATAAAACGGAAACACGATAATCGCTTCGTTCCGTTCCACGCCGCGCAGGATGGCTCTTGCGGCATCCGGCGCCGAAACCAGCTTCACCGGCAGCTTCTTCAAAAACTCTTCCTTATCCATCTGCATACCGATGGCGTTTTCGTAGATCGCCGTATCCACGAAGCCGGGACACACCACGCTGACGCGCACGCCGAACGCTTCGCCCTCCGCGCGCAACGCCGTCGACAGTGCGATCACGGCGCTCTTCGTGACTGAGTAAGGCGTCAAGCCGGGCTCGCCGACCAGGCCCGCGGCCGATGCTGTGTTGACGATGTGCCCCGACCCCTGCCGCATCATCTGTTTGTATGCTGCCGTGGCGCCGTAAATCACGCCCCACAAATTGATGTCGATGCCCTTGCGCCAATGCTCGAGGGTGAGATCCTGCACCTCGCCGCCCACGCCGATGCCCGCGTTATTGAACATGTAATCCAGCCGGCCGTGTGCGCGGACGGTGTCTTCCACCAGCCGCTCGACATCCTCCGCGCTCGTGACATCGAGCGGCGCCGCGGTCGCCCGCCCGCCATTCGCGCCGATACCCGACGCCACCGCCTGTGCGCCGTCGAAGTTGATATCGGCGACCACCGTGATCGCGCCCCGGCGAGCCAACTCTTCGCACAGCGCGCGGCCGATGCCGGATGCGCCGCCGGTCACGATGGCGACGCGGTGCTGGAAGGATGTCATTCCGGGATTATAAGCCGCGGCAAGTTCCGGGTAGCGCACCGCGGACGGCTCGGGTGCTTAACCGTTCTGGGGGAAACCGCTCCCTGACGGTCGCGGCTCGGTAACAGAGTGCGCTTTCGCTACCCGGGAGGCCCAACTGAGCCGCGACCGTCAGGGAGCGGTCCGCCCGACTTAACACTTGTGAACACGTTGCGAGCTGCGTGTTTCCGGAGGCAGCTACGGAGTGGGGAGGAACCATTGCTTGCTTGAGGAGCGCAACTCGCAATCGGCGTTCACACTTATATAAGCGCGAAACATGCCGGAAAGGGGTCAAACTTTTTTCGGGAGCAGGCCTAGTACTGTGCGTGGCGGCGTGCGTGAACGCGCTGCGAGCTGCGTGTTTCCGAGGCAGCTACGGAGTGGGGAGGAACCATTGCTTGCTTGAGGGAGCGCAACTCGCAACTGGCGTCCACACAGATTAGTGACGTGGAACGACGAAACGTTTCAAAAGCGGGAGAATATTTTTTTGATTCAAGCGTAACGCATAATATCAAAGGGACTATTACTACTATGAAAATCCGCAAGGCCGTCGTCACGGCCGCCGGACCCAGCCAGCGGAGCCTGCCGCTGCAAACCCTCATCGACCGCGACGGGGCCGAGAAGCCCGTGCTGCAGATTATCGTCGAAGAAGCGCTGCGGGCGGGCGTTGAGGAAATCGCCATCGTGGTTTCGCCTGGCGATGAGATTCCCTACGCGCGCGTGGCGGGCGATCATGCCGGACGCCTGCGCTTCGTCCCCCAACCCGAACCCCTGGGTTATGGCCACGCCGTCCTGTGCGCCCGCGATTTCGTGGGCCGCGATCCTTTCCTCCACCTGGTGGGAGATCATCTTTATATCAGCCGCACGGAAAAGGGCTGCGCGCAACAGTTGGTGGAGGTGGCCGAAACGCAAGCCTGCGCCGTCTCGGCCGTGCAAGCGACGCGCGAGAACTTTTTGCCGCGCTACGGCGCCGTCGGCGGACACCGCGTGGCCGGCAGCCAGGATCTCTATCGCATCGACACCGTTATCGAGAAGCCCACGCCCACCGAAGCGGAACAGCGGCTGGTGGTTCCTGGCCTGCGCGCCGGCCATTATCTTTGCTTTTTCGGCCTGCATGTCCTTACCCCTACCGTGATGGATTTTCTTTCGCCCCGCATCAGCCTTTCCGCGGCGCTCGCCGAACTCGCCCGCCGCGAACAATACCTGGCGCTCGAACGCGCCAACCGGCGCTACGATATCGGCGTGCGATATGGCCTGTTGACGGCCCAACTGGCGCTGGCGCTGAACGGGCGCGATCGCGATCAGGTCCTGTCCCAATTGGTTGAATTGCTGGCCGCCCAATGAGCCAACTCACCGGGATCATTACCGCGGCCGATCCAGCCGTGCGAAACCGCTCGCTGGACGCGTTCTGCCGCGAAGCTACGCTGGCGGACTTGCGTGGAGAAGCCGCCGCGCTCGACCGCTTCCGCCGCTCCCGCGATAACCTCTACGAACGGGTACGCGCGCTCTTCTTTCTCTACGCCATTCATCGCTTCCATCTGCCTTTCAAACCGGGCGTTCGCGCCGAGGCTACCATCCCGTTCAGCGGTTACGATCATCTGCTGCAGCGCCGCTTTGAAGAGGCCATCGAAATCTTCCTCGCGGCACAATCCGCCAACGGTCCCAGCGCGGCGATTTCCAGCGCCTTGGCCGCCGCCTATCATGGCCTCGGTTTTCAGACCCTGGCTGGGCAAGTCCGCCGTAGTGTGCGCATGGTGCGCGGCAACCAGTGGATGTTCCGCACTGGCCATCCCGCCGATTATCCGCTGCGCCTCCGTCCCGAACTCCTCGCGCAAACCGATGGGCTTTTTCCCATCCTGCGCGAGACCACGCCCGTCCGCATGGACCTCACTCACAGCGGCTGGAGCGACATCTTTTTCCTGGGCATGGATTTTCCGGAAGGCGCGCGCGTGCTGAACGTCTCTATCGATCTCAGCGTGCACGGCGCGGGCGCGCCCAAGCCGCCCGTAGAGGCCTGGTTCCGCGTGATCGACGAGCCGGTTTTGCGCCTCTCGAGCGTCGATCTGAAAGCCTCCGCCGAAATCACCACGCTGGCCGAAGTCTTCGATTTTGCGCACGATTATCTGGGCCTGCTGAAAGCTGCCGTAATCGCTTCCGGCATCGTGCCGCCCGGCATGGAAGGGGCCGGCCAGCCGTTCGCTGACGTGCTCGCCGTGCTTACGGGACGTCCCGGACGCGGAATCGAAATCGTCAGCCGCGTGAATGATATCCCTAAAGGCTCGCGGCTGGCTGTTTCCACCAACCTGCTGGCCTCGCTGATTTCCGTTTGCATGCGCGCGACCGGTCAAGCACATGCCCTCACCGGCCTTTTATCCGAGAGCGACCGCCGTCTGGTAGCCGCGCGCGCCATCCTCGGCGAATGGTTGGGAGGCTCCGGCGGCGGCTGGCAGGATTCCGGCGGATTATGGCCCGCCATCAAGTTGATCGAAGGCGTGGCGGCCGCCGAGGGCGATTCGGAATTCGGCATCAGCCGCGGCTGTCTCTTGCCGCACCATCGGATTCTGGATACGCACGAGGTTTCGCCCGAAACGCGCCGCGCTCTGCAATCGAGCCTCGTGCTGGTGCACGGCGGCATGGCGCAAGATGTCGGGCCGATTCTCGAAATGGTCACCGAGAAGTACCTGCTGCGGTCCGAAGCGGAGTGGTCGGGGCGCCGGCAGGCCATCCGTACGCTCGATGAAATTCTAGCCTGCCTGCGTTCCGGCGACGTAGCCGCTATCGGCGCCGCCACCGAACGCAATTTCAAAGGTCCCATACAGACCATCATTCCGTGGGCATCCAACCTGTACACCGAAACGCTGATTCGGCGCGCGCGCGAGGAGATGGGCGCTGCGTTTTGGGGATTTTGGATGCTTGGCGGCATGGCGGGCGGCGGCATGGGTTTCATTTTCGATCCGGCCGCGAAGGCCCGCGCCCAGGAGCGCCTGGGCGTCATCATGTCCGAAACCAAGCGCCGCCTGGAACGCGCCGTTCCGTTTGCCATCGAGCCGGTCATCTACGATTTTGCGATCAACGAGCAAGGCACCCGCGCGGATCTTCTAGCCGGGCCGGACGCGCTGATGCCGTCCAATTACTACACCATGGCGGTACCGGCGCTGCTGCGTACCGAGACCCGGCTGCTTTCCGCCGCCCGCCGTGCCGAGTTGAATCGCTTCGCCATCGCCTGCCGGACCGCGCCGGAGTTATCCGGTATGGTGGAAAACTTATTCGATCATCTGCTGCCGCGCGCCGCGCAGGATGCCGCCGCATCGTCACAGAGCCTCGCGGCGCTGCTTGACCGCCATGGCTTCGACCGTGTGCAGCATGAACAGATTCAGGCCGATCTGCGCAGCGGGCGGATCGGCTTGCGGCAGAATCGCATGGCTGCCATCCGCCATATTGAAGACGTGGCGCCGGGCGACGTGTTCGACGCCACCGCTCCGTTGCCCGCTCGTTATAGGGAGATCGGCATGCAGGGGTTGGCCGATGGAATGGCGGCGGTGGTGACTTTCGCGGCCGGAGCCGGGAGCCGCTGGACAAAAGGCGCCGGCGTGGTGAAGGCGATTCATCCGTTCGCGAAGATCCATGGCCGCCACCGCAACTTCATTGAAGCTCACTTGGCCAAGAGCCGCCGTACCAGCCACCTCTGCGGCCTTCCGATTCCGCATGTCATCACCACCAGCTATCTGACGCACGACGCGGTGGCCGATTTTCTTACTGAGCCGGGCCCAGAGGGCACCCCGTCAGGGAGCGGTAGTATCTACCCCGGCTCCCTCCTGCTCTCGCCGGGACGGAATATCGGCTTGCGCTTGATTCCCATGGCGCGCGACTTGCGATTCGCATGGGAGGAGATGCCACAGCAACTTCTCGACGAGCAGGCGCAAAAAGTCCGACGGAGCCTGCATGCGAGCCTGATCGCCTGGGCGCAACAGGCCGGTGAAGCGTCCAATTATACCGACAACCTGCCCATGCAATGCCTGCATCCCGTCGGACATTGGTACGAACTGCCGAACTTGTTCCGCAACGGCGTGCTCGCACAGTTGTTGAACGAGCGACCGCGCTTGCGTTATCTGATGCTGCATAATATCGATACCTTGGGCGCGGATCTGGCGCCGGACTTACTGGGGCTGCACATGGAATCCGGCGCGGCTCTGACCGCCGAAGTGATCGCCCGCCAGATCGACGACCGCGGCGGGGGCCTGGCCCGCGTGGATGGACGCGTGCGCCTGGTGGAAGGCTTGGCCCTTCCCGACGAGCGCATCGAATTCGAACTTACTTACTACAACTCCGCGACTTATTGGATCGACCTGGATCGTCTGCTGCCCGTATTCTCACTGACTCGCGCGGATTTGGCGAATGCGGAGAAGGTCGCCGCCGCCGTGCGCGCGCTGGCCGCCCGCATGCCTTCCTATATCACGCTGAAGGAGGTGAAAAAGCGCTGGGGCCAGGGTCAGGAAGATATCTATCCCGTAGCGCAGTTCGAAAAATTGTGGGGCGATATGACCGCGCTACCCGAATTGGGCTGCCGCTTCGTGGCCGTGTCGCGCCAGCGCGGCCAACAGCTTAAGGAGCCGGCGCAACTCGATGGCTGGCTGCGCGATGGGTCGGCAGCTTATCTGGAGTCGCTGGGCGATTGGTAGACTTCCGTTTATGGCCGCGGCCAGCGTTGCACAGCGCATGCTCGCCGCCGGTGCCGTCCGGGGTTTACTGAGCCGCGACCGTGAGGGAGCGGTTTCTTAAGTGGGGCACACCGGCCCGTTGATGTCATAGGAAACGGGCCGCCCCGTACGTTACATCGATGAAATCGCACTTACCTTCCCGGAACTGCGCGTTGTCAGTCTACTTACCATGACGTTATCCGCCGCAGTTACTCCAGTTCCTTCGCACTTATACGAGGGTAAGGTGTTCTTCGGAGCTAACTCCCCGCAGTTAACCACTCGATAAGTGCCGCCGGACATTGAAGACAAGCTTCTGTTCGCCAAACGCACGACTCCGTATTCCGTCTCTCAACGGGGCGGATCTTTATCGCGCCAAGGCATACTGGCGTTTCGGATCGTGGGGGCCGGTGCCCAGTTCGACCAGAAGTCCGCGCGACTTCATCGCCTGCAAACGTGACAAGGTGGCCCGCTGCGAACGTCCGATGCGCTTCGCCACGGCCGCGGTGGAAAGCGCCGCGCTCTTGCCCAGCAGGGCCAGAATCTTCTGGTCCATCTCGTCCGCCACAGGTGGCTTCACGCGCACCGCTGGAATCGTCACGCGAAAGTGCAATCCGAGTTCTTCCAACTTAGGCGTTCCCAGGCCGGCATCCTGGCAGGCGGCGGTCATGCGTTGAATACCGCTGCCCCATTGTTCGATCAAGTGGAGTTCGTGGAACACGCGCCCAATGACGCGGTTGCGCAGCTTCGATACACCTTGCCGGATATCTTCCACGGTCAGGCCAAACGGCAGCAGGCCCGGATTCTCGATCTCGATGCGGTCGTCGTAAATCGCCAGCCTGATGGGCGCTCCATGCTGCGCATAGTCCGCGTGCACCACCGCGTTCATGACCGCCTCGCGGATGGCCACCAACGGCACCGACCATCGCTCTTCGCGGCGCACGCCTTCGATTACGGATTCGCGCAGCAGGTGCTTCCGGGCAAAAGCCACGGCTTCTTCCGCCGCGCGCGGAAGCACCGAACGAATCTCCGCCGAATCCGTCGCACGCATGCGCGTTACACCGTCGAAGCGCGCCGCCTGAATCCAGGCGTCCGGGAACTCGGAAAGCCGGTCGCGTCCGAAGAGCAGCACTCCACCGATGGTGGGAACCTGGCGTCCCTGGTAATCCGTAGTGATCCGCAGCGTCTTCAAATCCTGCGGCCGGAGCTTTCTGAACTCCGCAAATAACTCGGAAGCTACTCGGAAGTCGATGGCTTCCGAGTTCAAATTGGGCAGGGCCTGTTCATCGAAAGTATCCGTCCGCCTGATGCGCTTGAGCTCCTCGATTTGAAACGCTTCGGCGCGCCGGTTCGTCGATCCCACTCGTAAGTACACGCCCTCGTGCTCTCCCAGCTTGGCGAGATAATGCGGGCGCGTGTTGCTGGGGTGCACTTCGACAGTCAGGACGTTCAGCTTGCGCCAGGGCACCACCTCGATTTCCGGCATGAGCCGCGGCCGGATGGAATCCGCGATCATATTGGCGAGCCGCTCCTCAGCCGCCAGCACATCCGGCACCCCGCGCACCCTCTTGGTTTTATCCTCGACGCCGATTACCACCGTGCCGCCCGCGGTATTGGCAAAAGCCACCAGCGCCTTGAGGACGCCTTCCGGAGAAGACAAGTCGCGCTTGAACTCAAGAGTCTTCCCCTCCTGCCGCTGCAGCAATTCGGTAAGCGTCACAACTCCGCATTTTACTCGGAAGCGGAGTTCACCGCAACACCTTCCGAGTTCCCAAGGCCGCGCGGCGTAGGGAATGGAGGCGGCGCCGCGAGGACCCCCACTCCGCATTTTACTCGGAAGCGGAGTGAGACCTCTACACTTCCGAGTTCGCAGAGTCGGGCGCCGGAATAAAAGTAGCTTGCTTGTTTTCATCGGCGTTCATCGGCGTTCATCGGCGGCCAATAGGGGTTTTGGTTTTTCATGCTAGGCCGGAAGAAAAAAGTTAAATGGCCGCCGATGAACGCCGATGAACGCCGATAAGACTGGGCGCTGCGCGGAGCGCCACCCGCCAACGCCCCGCGCTACCATAACCGCATGGCACCCGTCATCCGCGCCCCGCGCGGCACATCCTTGCGCTGCAAGGGATGGAAGCAGGAAGCCGCGCTGCGCATGCTCATGAATAACCTCGACCCGGAGGTCGCCGAGCGTCCGGCGGACCTGGTGGTCTACGGCGGCGCCGGCAAGGCCGCCCGCGATTGGCCGTCTTATCACGCCATCGTGCGCGAACTGGAAATGCTCGCCGGCGATGAAACGCTCCTGGTGCAATCCGGCCGGCCCGTGGGTGTTTTTCGCACGCACGAGGAAGCTCCCCGCGTCCTGATCGCCAACGCCAACCTGGTCGGCCATTGGTCGAATTGGGAGCAGTTTCGCGCCCTCGAAAAGCTGGGCCTCATCATGTACGGCCAGATGACCGCCGGAAGCTGGATCTACATCGGCACGCAAGGCATCCTGCAAGGCACCTACGAAACGTTCGCCGCCGCCGCGCGCAAACACTTCGGCGGATCGCTCGCGGGACGCCTGGTAGTCACCGGCGGTCTGGGCGGTATGGGCGGAGCGCAGCCGCTGTCCGCCACCATGAACGGCGCTGCGTTCCTGGGCATCGAAGTGGATCCTGCGCGCATCCGCAAACGCATCGAGACTGGCTACTGCGACGCGATGACGTACAGTCTCGATGAAGCGCTTGCCCTTCTCCGCAAGGCGATGGATGCGGGTGAGCCTAAGTCGGTCGGCTTGGTGGCCAACTGCGCCGAAGCGCTGCCTGAACTTGCCCGGCGCGGCGTGGTCCCCGATCTGCTCACCGACCAGACTAGCGCCCACGACCCGTTGAACGGCTACATTCCCGCGGGCCTGACGGTCGAACGGGCCGCTGAACTGCGCGCGCGCGATCCGCAACAGTATCTCGACCGCGCGCTCGATTCCATCGCCATCCACGTGCGCGCCATGCTCGATCTGCAGCGCGCCGGCGCGGTGACCTTCGATTATGGCAACAACATCCGGCGCTTCGCCGCCGACCGCGGCGTAGCCGATGCATTCCAGATTCCCGGCTTCGTGCCCGAATACATCCGCCCGCTGTTCTGTGAAGGCCGCGGCCCGTTCCGCTGGGTCGCATTATCGGGCGAGCCTTCGGATATCGCCGCCACCGATCAATTGATCTGCCGCCTGTTCGGTTCCAACCCCAGCCTCACGCGCTGGATCTCGCTGGCGCAGCAGAAGGTCCATTTTCAGGGCCTGCCCGGCGCGTATCTGTTGGCTGGGTTATGGCGAGCGCGCGCAATTCGCGCTGGAAATGAATCGCATGGTGGCCAGCGGCAAACTGAAGGCGCCTATCGTCATCGGCCGCGATCATCTGGATTGCGGCTCCGTCGCTTCGCCTTACCGCGAGACCGAAGCCATGCGCGACGCAAGCGACGCCATCGCCGACTGGCCCATCCTGAACGCCCTGCTCAACACCGCCTCCGGCGCAAGCTGGGTTTCGGTGCACAATGGCGGCGGCGTGGGCATCGGCTATTCACAACATGCCGGACAAGTGACGGTGGCCGACGGCACTGAACAATCCGCGCGCTGCCTGGAGCGCGTGATGACCTGCGATCCCGGTATCGGCGTTCTGCGCCACGTGGATGCGGGCTATCCGGAAGCTATCGACTTCGCCGCCTCTGCCGGATTGCGCGCCCCTATGCGGCACGACCCGTGACCACGCTGGTCAGAAACGTCCGCCAGTTACTCACTCTGCGCGGCCATAACGGACCGCGCCGTGGTGCAGCCTTGGGCAACCTCGGAATCGTCGCCCACGGCGCGGTGCTCATTAAGAATGGGGTCATCGCAGCGGCCGGTCCCGCGCGCCGCATCGAGAAGCTTCCCGCTGCCCGCCGCGCGCGCGAGACGGATGCCGCCGGACGCGTGGTCATGCCCGGCTTCGTGGATAGCCACACGCACCTGCTTTTCGGACGTCCGCGTTTGGTCGATTACGAGATGCGGCTGGCCGGCGCGAGCTACTCGGAAATCGCGGCTGCCGGTGGTGGCATTTTATCGAGCGTGAAGGCCGTGCGCGGAATGCCTGCGCCACAATTGGAAGCACACGGCCGCGCGTTCCTCGCCGCGATGGCGCGCCACGGCACGACCACCATCGAAGCCAAATCCGGCTATGCCCTGGATGGCCCGGGCGAGTTGAAGACGCTGCGCGTGCTCAAGGAGCTTGCAGATCGCGGGCCGCTGGACATAGCGCCCACATATCTAGGCGCGCACATCGTCCCGCCCGAATATCGCGGCCAGTCGGAAGCTTACATCGCATGGATCGCCACCGAAATGCTGCCCACGATCCGCCGCCGCAACCTGGCGCAATTCGTGGACGTCTACTGCGACGAAGGCGCATTCACCCTCGATCAATCCCGCCGTTACCTGGAGCATGCCCGCCGCCTCGGTTTTGGCCTGAAGATCCACGCCGAGCAATTCGCGCGCACCGGCGCCGCGCGGCTGGCGGTAGAATTGGGAGCAGCCACCGCCGATCACCTGGAACAAGCCGGCGAGGAGGACATCCGCGCCCTGGCGCAATCGAACACCATCGCCACGCTGCTGCCGGGCTCCGTTTTCCATCTCGGCCTGCGCAAATATGCACCCGCGCGCGCGCTGATTGAAGCCGGCGCCGCCGTAGCGCTGGCCACCGATTTCAATCCCGGCACCAGCCCGACATACAGCATGCAGATGGTGCTGTCGCTGGCCTGCACCGAAATGCGCATGTCGCCCGCGGAAGCCATCGCCGCCGCCACCATCAACGGCGCGCATGCGCTAGGCATGGCGGATCGCGTAGGCTCGCTCGAACCCGGCAAACAAGCCGACCTGCTGATCTTGAACGCGGAAGATTACCGCGAGCTACCCTATTACTTCGGAGCCAATAACGTGAGCGTCACAATGAAACGCGGAGCGGTCCTGTAAAATGAAACCCCAGCCCCCAGCTTGTAGAGTGTGTTTCCAGCTTTTCCGAAAGTGCTTATCGGCGTTCATCGGCGTTCATCGGCGGCCATTTACGTTTTTCTTCCTGCCAGCGTGAAAAAACCAAAGCCTATATTGGCCGCCGATGAACGCCGATGAACGCCGATAACGCGCCACACCAAGCCGACCTGCTGATCTTGAACGCGGAAGATTACCGCGAGCTACCCTATTATTTCGGCGCAAACAACGTATACAGCACGATAAAACGAGGCGTAGCCCTGACATGAACCCTAGCCCCCACCCCCTAACCCCTAGCCCCCAGCTTGTCGAGTGTGTTCCCAATTTTTCCGAAGGCCGCGATGCATCCAAAGTGGACGCCATCATCGATGCTATCCGTTCCGTGCGCGGCATCGTGATCCTCGACCGCGAACTGGATGCCGATCATAACCGCTCCGTGGTCACCTTTGCCGGTCCCGCTACGGCCGCCGTCGAGGCTGCATTCCGCGGCGTCGAGCGCGCCGTCGCCTTGATCGATCTGCGCAACCACAGCGGCGTGCATCCGCGCATCGGCGCGTGCGACGTGGTGCCTTTCGTCCCGGTGGAAGGCGTCACGCTCGATGATTGTGTCCGTCTCGCCAACGAGCTCGCGAAGCGATTGTGGGAGCGCCTCAGCGTGCCCGTCTATCTTTATGAAGCCGCCGCGCGCCGCCCCGACCGCGTGAACCTGGAGAATATCCGCCGCGGTCAATTCGAAGGATTGCGCGAGGAAGTGCGCACCAATCCCGACCGCCGTCCCGATTTCGGCGAGGCCGAACTGCACCCCAGCGCGGGCGCTACGGTGGTGGGCGCGCGAAAATTTCTGATCGCGTACAACATCAATTTGAATACCGCCGATGTGGAGATCGCCAAGCGCATCGCCAAGGCCATCCGGTTTTCCTCCGGCGGTTTCCGCTACGTGAAATCCATGGGCGTGCCGCTGGCTTCGCGCAATCTGGCGCAGGTTTCCATGAACCTCACCGATTTCGAACAGACCCCCATCCATCGCGTCTTCGAAACTGTGCGCGCGGAGGCGGCCCGCTACGGCGCGTCCATCGTGGGCAGCGAGATCGTGGGGCTGATTCCCAAGCGCGCACTCGAGATGACCGCCGAATGGTATTTGCAGGTGGAGAATTTCCATCCTAGTCTGGTATTAGAGAACCGTCTTGCTGAGGCTGCCACCGTGCATGGATTAAAGGATGGATTGAACGAATTTCTGGATGAACTCGCCGCGCCGACGGCCACACCCGGCGGTGGAAGTGCGGCAGCCGCCGCCGCTGCTATGGCGGCATCGCTCGGAGCCATGGTGTCCGGGCTGGCGAAGCTGCCCACGGAAGCTTTCGAAGCCGATCGCAAATTCTTCGCGGAAGCTGTGAAGGTGGATGCCGCATCTTATGAAGCAGTACGGGTGGCGTATAAACGGCCCAAGGGAGAGCGCGCTCCGTTCGTGGAGCAGGCTTTGCACGAAGCCGCCAAAGTGCCGCTGGAAGTGGCCGAGGGAGCCATCGCTCTGCGCGACCGCCTGCGCACACTGGCCACTATCGCGCCCGCCAGGTTCGGATCGGATGTGGTGACGGCGCTCGCGCTGGTGGAAGCCGGCATCGGGGGCGCGCTGGCCAATGTGCGCATCAATATCGAATCGATGAAAGACGAATCCCTGATCGCAGACTTGCGTGCACGGCTCGACAAGCTATCATGAGCGCGACGCTTGTCTCCATCACGTCCCCTATGCCGCCGCGGCCCGCGTGGCTGCGCGCGCCCGCGCCCGTCGGCCAGAACTATCGCGAGCTGAAGGGTCTCATCGAGAGTCTCGGCCTGCACACGGTTTGCGAAAGCGCGGCCTGCCCGAATGTGGGCGAATGCTGGAACCATCGCACCGCCACGTTCATGATATTAGGCAATGTCTGCACGCGCCGCTGCGGCTTTTGCGCCGTGCAGAAAGGCGCGCCGCTCGCAATCGATTACGACGAGCCCCGCCGCGTGGCCGAAGCCGTGGCCGCCATGGGGCTGCGCTTCGCCGTAATCACCAGCGTGAATCGCGACGACCGCGCCGATGGCGGCGCCGAGTTGTTCGCGCTTACCATCCGCGCGATTCACGAGCGCGTTCCCGGCTGCGGCGTGGAGGTGCTGGTCCCCGATTTTCAGGGCAGCCACGCCGCCATGGATATGGTGATGGCCGCCGCGCCCGACGTGCTCAATCACAATACCGAAACCGTGCCGCGGCTCTATCGCCAGGTGCGGCTGGGCGCGCGTTACGAGCGTTCGCTCGACATGCTGGCTTACGCCAAGAGCGTGTCGCCTGGAACGCCGGTGAAGTCCGGCCTGATGCTGGGCTTGGGCGAAACCATCGACGAAGTGCTGGCCGTGATGCGCGACCTGCGCGCACACAGCGTGGACATTCTGACGTTGGGGCAATACCTGCGGCCGTCGCCGAAGCACTTGCCGATTGTGCGCTACGTACCGCCCGCCGAATTCGACGATCTCCGCCGCGCCGGCGGCGAAATGGGATTCGCGCATGTGGAATCCGGCCCGCTGGTCCGCAGTTCCTATCACGCGGCCGACTCAGTCTCCCTCCGGTAGATTGGCGCGCCTCACGAAATCGACGCCGCTGTTACCGAGCCGCGACCGCTACAGAGCCGCGACCGTCAGGGAGCGGTTTTTCCAAGAAAATCCAACGCAGCATTGAGCATCTCAATATCTTGAATTCCATTTACAATGTGGTCTGAAGGCTCGCACCATTATGCCGGCCCTCGTCCATGACCGAGCCCCATCCGCAGCCCCCGCGGCGCCGTTGCCCCCCGCATCTCCCGTAATCAATCCATGGGCCATCGCCCTCACCGTCATGCTGGCCACCTTCATGGAAGTGCTCGACACCAGTGTGGCCAACGTGGCGCTGCCGCACATCGCCGGCAGTCTCTCCGCCACCATCGACGAAAGCACGTGGGTGCTCACGTCGTACCTGGTCTCGAATGCCATCGTGCTGCCGCTGGCCGGTTGGTTCTCCAGTTTGTTTGGGCGCAAACGCTTTTACATGGTCTGCGTGACCGTCTTCACCGTAAGTTCCCTGCTCTGCGGACTGGCGCCCAGTCTTTGGATGCTGATCCTTTTCCGCATCCTTCAGGGAGTGGGCGGTGGCGCCATGCAGCCCATTTCGCAAGCCATTCTGGTCGAAAGTTTTCCCAAGAATAAGCAAGGCATGGCCATGGCCGTGTATGGCATGGGGGTGGTACTCGCGCCCATCATCGGCCCTACGCTGGGCGGCTGGATTACGGACGATTATAGTTGGCGCTGGATCTTTCTCATCAACATTCCCGTGGGCCTGCTTTCGTTGGCGCTCACCACCGTGCTGATCTTCGACCCGCCCTTCCTCGAGCGCAAGAGCTTGCGCACCGGCCTGCGCATCGATTACATCGGCCTTGGCCTGATCGCCACCGGCCTGGGCTTTCTGGAAGTAATGCTCGACGACGGCCAGCGGAAAGACTGGTTCTCCTCCAACCTGATCGCGGCTTCGGCCGCCATCGCGTGCATCTGCCTACTGGGCGTGGTGTTTTGGGAGTTGCACACCAAGGACCCGGTCATCAATTTCCGCCTGCTCAAGAATCGCAATTTCGGCCTGGCTACCTTCACCATGTTTCTGCTGGGATTCGTGCTTTACGGCAGCACCATGCTGTTGCCCATCTTCCTGCAGACCATGCTGGGCTACACCGCGCTGCTCAGCGGTCTGGCGATGTCGCCGGGCGGCATTGCCGTCCTGATGCTCATGCCCCTGGTCGGAAAGCTGCTTTCCCACAAGGTGGAACCGCGCTGGTTATTGATGTTTGGCCTGGCGTTCTCCTCGCTGGGCCTGTTTCAGATGGCTGGCTTCAACCTGCAGGTGGATCTGCGGACGGCCCTCGAGGCACGCGTGGTGCAAAGCATCGGCATGGCGTTTCTGTTCGTGCCTCTGAACACGCTGGCATTTTCGTACATCGCCAGAGAAAAGGCGAATAACGCGACTGGTCTGATCAATCTGGCGCGTAATATCGGCGGCAGCTCCGGTATTGCTTTCGTGACAACGCAACTGGCGCGCCGTCCGCAGGTTCACCAGCACGTCCTGGTAAGCCACGTGACGGTGTTCGATCAGCGTTACAACGAGGTGCTGCACGCCGCCACGGCAATGCTGACTGCGCGCGGGTCCAGCCCCACCGACGCCGCGCACCAGGCGCAGGGCCTGATCTACGGCATGGTGCAGCGGGAGGCCGCCATGCTGGCGTTCACGGACGCATTCCGGATCTTGGGCTTCATCTTCCTGGTGATCGCGCCCGTGATGGCGCTCATGAAGAGGACTGCGCCGACCCACCACGAGTAACGCCGGTCCGTTTTCTCGTCGAGCCTCACAATGCGTTGGATTCACCTACAATGATCGCGTGGCGTGCTTTCTCGAATCGATCGCGCTAAGGAACATCCTAAGCTTCAAGGACGCGAAACTGTCGAATGCCGTAGGCAAGTCGAACCTGATCGATGTGATCGGGCTGCTCGAAGCCGCACCGGGCGACCTGTCTGCGCCGCGCGTCGCAGCGGAGCGCGGGCATGTACTTCGAAAGATCCGCCGCCAACGTGAAAATTCGAAAGCAGCCCCGCAACGGAGGGCCCGCTGCCCAGACTGCCACCATCGCCTCGCCCCTATCCGTGTTCG
This sequence comes from Bryobacterales bacterium, assembly GCA_963785255.1. Lineage (GTDB taxonomy): Bacteria > Acidobacteriota > Terriglobia > Bryobacterales > Bryobacteraceae > Bog-159. The sequence continues at coordinate 2,998 of CAWAUR010000018.1, read as the reverse complement.
CCGCCATCAAGGACCCGCTGGACCGGACACCCATCACGCGATTAGGAACGGCGCTTAGCCGCATACGAATCTATAGGACTTTCGATACCGGGCCACGGGGACAGGCCCGCACGGGCGCTCGCGACCGTGCGGGAGATGGTCTCCTCAAGCACCCGTGTGGCAGCCGCTAAGTGACCAACCGAGTTGCGCAATTCGGCGCAAGTGATTATGATTTAAGAAGTAAGCCACCCTAGCTCAGTTGGTAGAGCGGCTGATTCGTAATCAGCAGGTCTCCGGTTCAAGCCCGGAGGGTGGCTCCATCTAACCCCTTCACCTTCACTGAATTGCGGACACTTCCCGCGTTTCCTCGGAATTGACGTTTTCGGGAGTGCCCAATTTTGTGCCCACCCCGCACCTTTTCCATTGCTTCCAGAATGTCCGCATCGCTCGGGTGAACGTACCGCTTCGTGGTGTTCATGTCGGTGTGGCCAGCCAGAACGTGAAGGGTGAACGGGTCCATGTGCTTCGCCCATCGCGTAATGCAGGTGTGTCGGAAGGTATAGAGGACGAACGGCGCCACCCCCGATTTCTTGAGCGCCGCCGCGTGCTGCTTCTTCAGGGTGGATGCTTCGATATGCCCGCTCCTGGTGTCCGCCGGAAACACCCATCCCGAAGTAGCGCCGGCCCGCCGCATTTCCAGAATCCCAAGCACTCGCTGAGATGACGGGATGCGCCGCCGGGAACCGCGCCCCTTGCCCACGTGAATCTCAATCGCGCCGTCCCTGATGCCGTCCTGCCAAGTCAGCCTGAAGCACTCCTCCGGCCTCAGTCCGCAGGTACCGTCCCGCGTCGGCCAGCTTCGAGATGAAGGCGTCTATCACGGCGCGCTGGTTCTGTCTCGTTGCCGTGCGCCCCGTTCACCGCCGGCCCCGCTTCGGTGCGGGTCGATTCAGCCCCGCTCGATTCGCTCTCCCCGTGCTTCTTCGCTTTCGGGAAGCCGCCTCCCGCCGCGCGCGTCCATCCTTCGGCCCGCAGTTTCAGAGCCGCGTGAGTCAACGCTTCGCCCGTGATCGCACCAACATGCCACACGGAAGCCCGATCCTTCTCGGGAATCTCCGCCCAGGGGTTCGCCCGCATGACGAAAAGCGCAAACCCCGCTTCCAGTTCCTTCCGCATCGGGTCCGCCAGCCATCGGTACTGACTCAAGCCGTAGCGGACGAACCGCGCGATATCGGAGTGCAGTTCGGCTTCAAACTCTTCAACCGAAGCACAGACCGCCATGCACTCCCGCGCCACTAGGTTGAATTGATGGGTGACAAGCTCTCGAAGCAGTTCGGCATCATGAACCGGCCCGCTCTTGTTTGCCTCACGCTCCAATTTCGGCAGAAAGTCCGCCAGAAATGCCGCCGTGTCCGCCTCCATACGGACAAGGGCCTCAGCGGGCAATTTCGCGATTATCGTTCCCCTGGACGCTTCGCCGGCTTCGAGTGTCGCCGCCCGTTTCCGAAGCGCCAACTTCCGGCACTCCTGCTTCATCTGTTCGAGGGTGGCATGGTCAATGCCGTACTTCCGAACGATCCAATCGCCGATTGTGTTCAACTTGGCGTTGAACCCCCCAATATCCAGTTTCCCGGCTTTCAAGTACTCGCCGACAATCGCGCCGAAGAGGTGTCCCGCCGCGCGGTCGCGACCATTACCGAGTTCATTCCGTGCCGCACGAACCGCCAGGGAGTCACCATATATCACCTGGTCAATGCCCAGTGGGTCCACGCCAAACTGATAAGTCTCGACAATCTGTTTGGCGGATGCGCTGGCACTTTCAACGATTGAGTCCGCATCAATTTCGACTGCGGCTATTCGATCCTGTGCAGACTGGGGTAAATCCGAAAACTCCATGACCGCTCCCTTTGCGATCCCCTGAATGGAATTGCCGCCAACCGGGCAGGGTCCCCGGCTTGTCGCCCCGTCGAGCTAGGCGGCATTCTCAGTCTACAATTTCGGTGATTCTGTTTTGGCCTAACGGGTCAGTGCCTCAGACACCACCCAGCACTCACGGCCTATGCGGGGATCGGCGGGAAATACTCCCTGTTCGTCTTTCAGGTAAGCTTCGCCAGCATCGTTCGTCAGAACGCGGATCTTTCGTTTTCCAAATCCGAAGTCCAGTATCTTCACCTTCATCCCGCCATCAATACCGATCGATCTGGTCTTGACCAGAGTACGCTTGACTTCGGCGTTGTCGCCCCGCACAGCCCACTTCATCAGTTCATCAAAAGCCTCCGTGGTTGAGCCGCACGGCCAAAAGCCGTTGCTTTGGCGTACAGTGACCGTTTCGCCTATAGCGGCCGTGCTGGGACTCGTGGACGGGGAGGGACGGGACTCCGTGTTACTGGAACTGTCGGTACCAGAAGAGGAAGTGCTGGCAGCGTGATTGCCGAATTTCACATACGCGAGGAACGCAACGATAATCAAAGCGAAAAGCACTTTTGTTGGCGTTACCCGCCCCAATTGGCGCGGGACTGGATCGGCCTCTTGTGCGGGTTCCTCGCGACTCTGCACTTCCTCCATCGGCTGGGTTTCTTCAGGCGCCGGAAACTGGAATCCGCAGAATCGGCACTTGCGCGCTTCGGCCCGAATCTCTTCCGCACAGTCAGGGCATTTCTTGAGCACTGACGTCGCTGGTGTGTTGCCGCCTGTGGACGTGAGGGGTACGACTGTGAATTGGTAGCCGCAGTTCTCGCAGAACTTTGGTTGTCCCTCGTGGACCATGGGTATGACGGGCATTCGAGCAAGGGGTACCGCTTTTCAGAGTCGATAGTACCGCAACTCACGATGCCGCATGAGCATGACACCGGTCCCGCTGTGCCCAATACTGTGCCCACCCCACACATAGAAACGTTGTTCGCAGTTGCGAGTGTTCTGGGTCCGAGGGAGTGTAAGCCATTGGAAACTAGCAATGATTAGGAATCGCGCGCAACCATTGTGCCCACTGCTAAGTTATTGATTCTCCGTGCGTTCACGA
>CAWAUR010000017.1:0-551985 GCA_963785255.1 Bryobacterales bacterium | reverse complement strand
CTTCCTCAGCGACACGACGTCACGCGACCCGCAGAGCTGGGACCTCTACGCATACGCCCGGAACAACCCTTTTCGTTACGTGGACCCCACCGGCGACAAGATCTATGCGGGTGACCTCTCGGACGACGATGCCGACCAGCTCGTCGCGCAACTCGACTTTACATATGGCTGCAGCGGCTGCGCATCGATCGGGGACGATGGGTACATCGCGGTCGACACGTCCGGAGTAGACAAAAACGTAGCGAAAGCCGCGCAGTTCCTTACCGACGCGATCAACTCAACGACGTTCTTCGCCAAGGTCGAGGTGTCGAATAACGACCCGGCTATCGTCTTTGGCCAGTCTCGCCTAGGGGGCGCGACCGTGGAGTGGAATGGGAAGCGCCTGCGGGCGGACCTCATACGGTTGGACTTCGGCGACGACAAGTGGGCGGGCGGCGACAAGGCCGCGCGGGAGACATTTCTGAACACCGTGTTCGCGCATGAAGTGGCCCACCTTTTTCCACAGTTCCAGCGAGATCCTACTACAAAAGGGCCGACCGGGCCGGTGGTCGACGCCGTTAACAAGATCACTGACGCGCTGGGGTTGCCTCGCCGAACTGGGTATGTGTCGAGCCCTCTAGGCGGCCAATGGCTATCACTTCCGTATTCTGAGAGCACGCTCGACAAGCACGGCCAGCCCAAAGAGAAAAACGTTCAGGTTGAGTGGCTAAAACGCAACGTGGGCGGCGCGGGGGTGAACTGATGCGACCCCTGATCTGCATCCTAGGCATGGTTCTCGGGTTGCTGTGCCCCGGCCGCGCGGAGAACAGGGACGAGCTCTACAACGGCATGGGGCGGTTGAAGGGGCAGGTGTTCTTCGTTGACACCAAGGAAGCTAGCCGCGACCCGGCGGCGGGCATATACTTGCTGTTTCGGCGGGCGGACTGTCGGCGCTGCGTGATCGGCGTGCGCGCCGATATAGAGGGGCGATACGAGGCTTTTGTCGCCGCGGGTGTATACCGGGTCTTCTGCGACGACCCGGAGAGTAGGGTCGACATCGTCCGGAAGGGGCAACCTCGCGAGGTTACTGTCCGACGGACACCCAACGATACGAAATTCGACATTGAGTTGGAGATTCCGCGCGAATGGCGCACCCCAGCCGGTAAGGAGAAATAGGATGCCCCGACTGTCGCTAGCATCGCTCGCAGCACTTCTGTCCCTAGCCGCCGCGCTACCCGGACAGACCCCATCCCTCGAGCAAGGAATACGTCCGCCTGGGCGGACGCATCATCGCCATCGAGAACCAGATCGCCCCGTTCCCCGCTACCCCCGCCGACGTCTCCGCGGGCAGCGGCAGCGGCGTCACCATCTCCTGCTGCGTCGTCGCCGCCGCCGACTTCAACAACGACGGTGTCCCCGACCTGGTCTGGCAAAGCCCGTCCACCGGCGCGGCGCAGATCTGGTACATGGGCGGCACCGGCGGCGCCACCATCACCGGCTCGGCCAGCGTCTCCACCGGCAACTCCTGGCACATCGTGGGCGCGGCCGATTTCAACGCGGACGGCCATCCCGATCTGGTCTGGCAGAATACATCGAACGGGGCCGCGCAGATCTGGTACATGGGCGGGTCCAACGGCGCGACCTTCGAGGGTGCCGCCAACGTAGCCACCAGCAACTCCTGGCGCATCGCGACCGCCGTTAAGTATGCCACCAGCGGCAGCAACGCTTATCTCGTTTGGGAAGATCCGGTGGCCGGCGGGGTGCAGTTCTGGTATGAAAGCACCAGCGAGACCGACCCCGTGCTCGTCAGCGCGGTCACGGTGTCGGGAAGCACGTCGTGGCGCGTGGCGGCGGGCGCGGATTTCAATAAGGACGGCATCCCAGACGTGGTGTGGCAGTACCCCGGCTCGGGCGCGGCGGAGATCTGGCTGATGAGCGGGTCGCAAGGCGCGACCTATGGAAGCACGGCGCAGGTGACGGAAAGCAATTCGTGGAAGCTAGCGGCGGCGGCGGATTTCAACGGCGATGGGGTCGCGGACTTGTTGTGGGAGAATACCTCTAACGGAGCGCTGCAGATCTGGTACATGCCGGCGCAATAGATCTGAGTCCCTGGGACGGCTATGAGGCTGCGCGCTAAGACGATCACCCTTACCGACGCTTTGGGCGGCATCACCAGCGTGACGGAGGCGAACACCACCACCACTAGCTACGCCTACGACACCCTGAACGACCTGACGCTGGTCTGCCAAGGCGCGGCGCTGGTGAGTGGCCTCTGTCCCTCCGGCACCCAGTCGCGCGCCTTCGGGTACGATTCGCTGGCGCGGCTCAAAAGCGCCACCAATCCCGAGGGCGGCACGACGTCGTATACCTACGACAACAACGGCAATCTGACTTACAAGACCGATTCGAACCTCAACGACACGACTCTGGCTTACGACGCGCTGAACCGGATCACTTCAAAGACGTACACCTATTCCTCCAGCTATTACACCCCCACCGTCGACTACTGTTACGATGGCAACACACAATCGCCCTGCAACACCGCGCCCTCCGGCGCAACCAACTATCTGGTCGGCCGTCTCACGCAGGTGACTTCCTCCGCCTCCACCACGAACTACAGCAAGTACAGTGCGCTGGGCGATATTCTGAGCAGCAGCCAGATCACGGGGGGCAACCCTTATCCGTTCGGCTACACTTACAACCTGGCCAACGCGATGAAGACCATGACGCAGCCTTCCGGCCGCACGTTCACATGGACCTACGACATCGCCAACCGCGCCACCAAGCTGGCGGGGGCGCCGTCCGGCGGCGGGACCACCAACTACGCATCGCCATAACCTACGCGTCGCAAGGGCCGATCAGCCAGTTTACGCTGGGCAACGGATTAGTGGAGAACCGCAGTTACGATCCCTACCGGCAGCAGCCCATCGGCGTGACGCTGGGCACGACCTCCGATTCCACGAGCGTGTTGAACCTGGGTTTCTCCTACTGCGGCACGCCTCCGCCGGCCTCGTGCACCAACAATAACGGCAACTTGCAGAGCCAGTCCATCGGGACCCTGAGCGCCACGCAGACGTACACGTACGACGGTTACAACCGCCTGAATGTGGCGACGGAGAAGTCCGGGTCGAGCACGATTTGGTCGGAGACATTCAATTATGACATTTACGGCAATCGCTGGGTATCGCCCAATCCCCCTGGGCTTTCCCTTTCGGCGCTCACGGTGACGTCCAACGTTTATAGCGCAGTCACCAACCGGCTGGCCTCCGGCAACTTCGGTTACGATAGCAATGGCAACGAGACATACATCAGCCCCTTCACGATGACGTACGACGTGGAGAACCGGCAGACGGGATTCACCAGCGTAAGTAATGGCACGGCGACTTACACCTACGACGGCGACGGCCGGCGCGTCACGAAGACGACGGGCGGTGTAACCACAACCTACGTCTACGACGCGAAGGGCGACTTGGCGGCCGAATACTCGACGCAGCCGCCGCCCCGCCCTGCCTGACCTGCTATGTCGCCACGGATCACCTGGGCAGCACGAGGGTAGTTACCGACGAGAACGCCGCCGTAACCGCGCGTCACGATTTTCTGCCATTCGGGGAGGAACTGACGACGAGTAACCGGACGTCGGCGCTGGGCTACGGCGTGTTCGACAACGTGATGCACAAGTACACTGGCCAGCAGCGGGATCTCGAAGGGCCGGGCCTGGACTTTTTCCACGCCAGATATTTCCACGACGCGCAAGGGAGGTTTACCAGCGTGGACCGCAAGGTATTCACGCCTCGCACAATCCGCTTTCCGCAGAAGTGGAATAAGTACGGCTTCGTGGAGAACAACCCCCTGAACGGCGTGGACCCAGACGGCCTGGACGACTACAAAGTCTTCATCGCAGCCCCTGAGGCCGCGAGCGGCGATTGGAGGTCGGCGGAGTTGGCGGCTAATGCCAACGGCCACACGCTGCAGGTCTTCCAGGGAAATGAAGCGACGCTTGAGAACTGGGATAAAGCCTTGGGGGAGCCCGACACGCGCGCTGTCTTTGTGGGCCATTCGACGCACAACGACGTGGAGGGCACGAATGGTGTCGAGTTGTTTAACGGAATCTCGGCGGGGACGGTTTCGCAAACGGATACAGAATCGCTGAGCGCGACTTACAACGGCGTTACGGTATCCGCCAACACCGTAGCGCTCTTCGCATGCGATTCGCAGGCGATCATGGGCCAGTACACGGAGGACAGCCCGTACACGTTCGTGGTAGGCGTTTACTCGGGCGCCGATAAGGTCAGCTCGTTGGAGGCGTTGGGCACGGCTGCGGCCGCTTTCGTCGCCGCCGACGCGGCGGGCTCGATGGACCCGGTGGCGGCGGCGAATGGCGCATTTCAACAGAGCAGGAGGTCACAGGACACCGATGGGGATAAGGTCGTTCAGCAAATCGAGCAGCAAAAGCCGTGAGAAGATGCCACGCGCGGCTCGCGCAGCCTGCGGGGTGGCCGTCCTGGTCGCCGCCCTGGCCGGAGCGGCAAACGGAGAATCTGGCTGCGCCATTCGGGAGCTGTTCAAGGAGGGCGGGTGGGACATTCCGGGCCTTCCCGGGGCCACCGTTCAGGGCCGTAGCGCCGCCGGGCAGAACGGCGAGTTGCTCGTGGAGGCGCTCACGCCCGGGTCGCCGGCGGCATCCGTCATGATGGTAACGTGCGCTCCCGGAGATCCCGAGCGCATACTGATCCGCGACCAGGCCGTGAATGTGCAGAAACTACAGCGGGTGAGTATGCAGGGGCGCACGTTCGCGTACCGGGTCGCTGCCGAGGACGTCGGGGTGGACCGAGGGGCGCGCGTTGCGCTGGGATCCTCCGAGATTCTTATGTACTACGACCTCGACGGCTCCGGGCTCTTCAAATTGCGCGAATACGCTTCGAGCGTGCCATACAAGTTTCGCGTTCCCGACTGGGTTAAAGCTGCGAGATCCGGAATCAACTGAGGGCAGGACACTGCTTACCGGAGGAACGATGGAACGAACGACACTAACAGCCTTCATTCTGATATCCTTAGCTGCCGCGCTACCGGGACAGACCCCCTCCCTAAGCAAGGAATACGTGCGCCTGGGCGGACGCATCATCGCCATCGAGAACCAGATCGCCCCGTTCGCCGCTACCCCCGCCGACGTCTCCGCGGGCAGCGGCAGCGGCGTCACCATCTCCTGCTGCATCGTCGCGGCCGCCGATTTCAACAACGACGGTGTCCCCGACTTGGTCTGGCAGAATCCGTCCACCGGCGCGGCGCAAATTTGGTACATGGGCGGCGCCGGCGGCGCGACCATCACTGGATCGGCCAGCGTGTCCACGGGCAACCCCTGGCACATCGTCGGCGCGGCCGACTTCAACGCCGATGGCCATCCCGACCTGGTCTGGCAAAACACATCGAACGGGGCGGCGCAGATCTGGTACATGAACAACGCCACCTACCTCAGCGCCGCAAACGTAACCACCAGCAACTCCTGGCGCATCGCGACCGCCGTTAAGTATGCCACCAGCGGCAGCAACGCTTATCTCGTTTGGGAAGATCCGGTGGCCGGCGGGGTGCAGTTCTGGTATGAAAGCACCAGCGAGACCGACCCCGTGCTCGTCAGCGCGGTCACGGTGTCGGGAAGCACGTCGTGGCGCGTGGCGGCGGGCGCGGATTTCAATAAGGACGGCATCCCAGACGTGGTGTGGCAGTACCCCGGCTCGGGCGCGGCGGAGATCTGGCTGATGAGCGGGTCGCAAGGCGCGACCTATGGAAGCACGGCGCAGGTGACGGAAAGCAATTCGTGGAAGCTAGCGGCGGCGGCGGATTTCAACGGCGATGGGGTCGCGGACTTGTTGTGGGAGAATACGTCCACGGGCGCGCTACAGATCTGGTACATGCCGACACAATAAGTCGGGCGTCCCGGGCACGGCTATGAGGCTTCGCGCCAACAAGACGACCCTCACCGACGCGCTGGCCGCATCACCAGCGTGAAGGAGGCGAACATCACCACCACCAGCTACGCCTACGATACCTTGAACGATCTGACGCTGGTCTGCCAGGGCGCGGCGCTGGTCAGCGGCGCCTGTCCCTCCGGCACCCAGTCGCGCGCCTTCGGGTACGATTCGCTGGCGCGGCTCAGCAGCGCCACCAATCCCGAGAGCGGCACGACGTCGTATACCTACGACAACAACGGCAATCTGACTTATAAGACCGATTCAAACGGCAACGCCACCGCCCTGGCTTACGACAAGCTGAACCGGATCACGTCCAAGACCTACACTTACTCCTCCAACTACTCCACCCCCAGCGTCTACTACTGTTACGATGGAGTTACGCAATCGTATTGCAATAACCCGCCCACCGGCGCAGGCCAACTACCTGGTCGGCCGTCTGACGCAAGTGACTTCCTCCGCCTCCACCACGAACTACAAGCAGTACGATGCGCTGGGCGACATCCTCGGCAGCAGCCAGATCACCGGCGGCAATCCTTACACGTTCGCCTACACCTATAATCTGGCCAACGCGATGAAGACCATGACGCTGCCCTCCTTGCGCAAGTTCACCTGGACGTACGACACCGCCAATCGCGCGACCAATCTGGCGGGCGCGCCATCCGGCGGCGGGACCACCAACTATGCGTCGTCCATCGCCTACGCCTCGCAAGGGCCGATCAGCAAATTCACATTGGGCAACGGCTTGGTGGAGAATCGCAGTTACGATCTTTACCGGCAGCAGCCTACGGGTGTGACACTGGGCACAGCCGCCAATCCTACCAGCTTTCTGAATCTGGGCTTTGCCTACTGCACCGGAGCGCCGCCGCCGGCATCGTGCACGACCAATAATGGCAATTTGCAGAGCCAGACCATCGCGACGCCGAATGTTACGCAGACATACGGTTACGACGCTTACAACCGGCTGAACTCCGCGGCGGAGAAGGCCGGGTCGAGCACCGTGTGGTCGGAGACGTTCAATTACGATATCTACGGCAATCGCTGGGTACCCAGTTCGAGCGGTATTTCCCTTTCCGCGCTGACCGTGACATCGGACGCTTACAACACGCTAACCAACCGGCTGACCTCCGGCAATTTCGGGTATGATACGGCAGGCAACGAGACCACCATCAGCCCATTCACGGTGACTTACGATGTAGAGAACCGGCAGACGGAATTCAGCAGCACGAGTAACGGCACGGCGACTTACACCTACGATGGCGACGGCCGGCGCGTCACGAAAACCACGAGCGGCGTGACCACAACCTACGTCTACGACGCGAAAGGCGATCTGGCGGCCGAATACTCGACGCAGCCACCTCCGCCGGCGTGCCTGACATGCTATATCACCACGGATCACCTGGGCAGCACGAGGGCGGTCACCGACGAAAACGCCGCCGTAACCGCGCGTCACGATTTCCTGCCGTTCGGGGAGGAACTGACCACCAGCAACCGGACGGCGGCCTTGGGCTACGGCGCGTACGACAATGTGATGCACAAGTACGCCGGCAAAGAACGCGACGCCGAGTCGGGACTGGACTGGTTCGAAGCCAGGTACCTCAGCTCCGCGCAAGGTAGGTTCACCTCGCCGGATGATCCGCTGGCCGACCAGAGCGCAAGCGATCCGCAGAGTTGGAATCTCTACAGCTACGTCCGGAACAACCCACTGGTCAATGTTGATCCGAGCGGTCAGGATTGCATCACCACCAGCAATCAGACGGACAAGAGCGTTTCGGTCACAGTTGCCTCAGGAACCTGCAATGGAAATGTCGGCACGTACGTAAGTGGAACAGTCAACACGAGTTCGCTGACATACAATGGGACGAGCGTCGGCTACACCTTCACTCCATACGACACGGCCACTTCAAATGTTGGCTTCGGATCGGTGCCGTTGGGGCCAAGTCCAACAAGCAGCAGCGACATCAACCCGTTCGGGTTGGCCGTAGTCCAAGCCGTGGGCCAACGAGCCAATAGCATGTACGGCCTCATGGCCGCCTTCGCGGGCGGATCTCTCCTCGGAGGAGCAGCCGTTGCCGGTGGGCTTACGTTCTCCGGGGCCGGGTTGACCAGCCTGGGCCTGAACGCGGCGCGAGCAGCGGCGCCGTTTCTTCCAGCCGTGCCGAGCGCCATCCAAAAGTTGCAGAAGATCGGGCTCTCACTTGAGCAAGCGAACGAAATAGTCCAAAGCCCAGCAAGCCAAAAACTCATCGACAACGCAAATAACGGGAATATTAACTGCATCCAGCAAGTGGGCGACAAGCTTGTCCGAATCACAACCGATCCCACGGGCCAGCGGATCATCTCAGCCGGGTATGTGAGAGCAAACGGTATTGCGAACGGGATCGCCAATGGGCGATTCACGACAAAATAGATGAGCGCCATGGAGTTCTCCCCAGACGAGAAAATGCGGAAGATTCCGGAACTGGCTCGCGAGTTCTTCGAGCAAGTGCTATCGGACGAATATGAACCACTTTTCGTTGGAGACGAAGCGACGATCTGGGACGTCTCGACAGACACACCGGAGGAACTGCTAAAGCGGTGCTCCGAATACTACAGGACCTCCGTGTCAAGAGAGGATCTGAATCAGCCCTTATGGAAGCTCATCCCGGAACTCAGTAGACGTCGCAAAATGGCAGAAAAAGAGGGTGCCGAGGGGAGCGCCTGATCTGCGTGCCCCGCAAAAATCCATTCCCCGCTTTACGCGGTCCCGGCACATCACCCCTACATTCCCTGTGATCGGGCCGCGCGTATGAAGACATTCCGACAATAGCCAACGATTACCTTCGCGCGGACTTCAACACGGCATTTTCCAAGAACGTGTCGATGGTCTTCAACAGCACCGTCTGCTGAGGCGAGGGTAGCGGCGCGCTGCTCAGAAAGAGTGTGGACGCTTGGCAGCAGCGCCCCTGCGGCCAGTTTCCCGCGGACGCGAGTTGCACCGGCGGGCCCAGCGGGGGGAACAGCTACCTGAACGTCTCGTCGTATGAGCCGAACGGGGCCACGCTGACAAGCATCACAAGCCCGCAGGCCCCGGTGCACTACACCTCGTTGTTCACCAGCACGACCACGCTCGCCGACGCCAGCCCGAATCCGGTAAGCCAGGTCAAGTACGGCAATTACGACCAGTACAATAACCCGGCCTCCGTCACCGAATACGATTACGGGTCCGGAGCGGTGGGCGCGGCGTTGCGGACCACCAAGACGACGTACCTCACCAACGGCTACGACACGCTCAACAGCACCGTCTCGTCCACCGTCCACATCCGCCGCGCGCCCATCGACCGGATCGTGTATGATGGGAACAACAACTACGTGGCTGAAACGCAATACAGCTACGACGACTCGCTTCCTACGGCGGCGGGCGGCACGCCGAGCGGGTATGTGGCGCCATCCTGGTCGCAATCCTGCAGCCCCGTCCCAACCGGAACCTGCCTGGGCAACCTTACCACCACTAAACAGTGGTCCAACACTTTCGGCTCGTTCCTTTCCACCACGAAGACCTACGACACGCTTGGAAACGTCCTATCGGTCACCGATCCGAACGGCAACAAAACCAGCTACTCATACACGGACAGCTTCTCTCCCACCGGCACGGAACTGCCGCCCGGTTACTCCGCCGACGCCTTCCCCACCACCGTCACCAACGCGCTTTCGCAAGTCACGACCTACGAGTACGACTATTATCTGGGCCGGCCTACGTATGCCACCGACCCCAACTCCATCCAGACCGAATTCGCTTATGGCGATGGCAACAACGATAAGCTCGACCGCCTGTCGCAGGTTCAGCGGGGCATCGTCAACGGTACGGCTACGGCGCAGACGACGTACACCTACAACGACACCCCGAATGCCGTCTCGGTGACCACCACCAGCGACCAGAACGCGCTCAACGACAACGCCATTGAAAGCATCGTCTCGTACGACGGTCTGGCGCGCAAGTCGGAAACCGAGCAGCAGGTGCCCTGCGGCTCCGGCAACGGCGACATCGTCGTGGTGCAAACCTACGACAACATGGGCCGCCCGTACACGGTTACCAACCCTTACCGCCCATGTAACAGCGAGGCCGCCGAGAACACCACTACGCTGTACGACGCCCTAAATCGCCCCACCAGCGTAACCACCGCCGACAGCTCGGCGACCTCCATGACCTACGCCGGCAACAAAACGACCCTCACCGACCCGGCGTCGGTCACGCGCTCCACCCTCACCGACGCGCTGGGCCGCATCACCAGCGTGACGGAGGCGAACACCACGACCACCAGCTACGCCTACGACACCCTGAACGACCTGACGCTGGTCTGCCAAGGCGCGGCGCTGGTGAGTGGCCTCTGTCCCTCCGGCACCCAGTCGCGCGCCTTCGGGTACGATTCGCTGGCGCGGCTCAAAAGCGCCACCAATCCCGAGGGCGGCACGACGTCGTATACCTACGATTACAACGGCAATCTGACTTACAAGACCGATTCGAACCTCAACGACACGACTCTGGCTTACGACGCGCTGAACCGGATCACTTCAAAGACGTACACCTATTCCTCCAGCTATTACACCCCCACCGTCGACTACTGTTACGATGGCAACACACAATCGCCCTGCAACACCGCGCCCTCCGGCGCAACCAACTATCTGGTCGGCCGTCTCACGCAGGTGACTTCCTCCGCCTCCACCACGAACTACAGCAAGTACAGTGCGCTGGGCGATATTCTGAGCAGCAGCCAGATCACGGGGGGCAACCCTTATCCGTTCGCCTACACCTATAACCTGGCCAACGCGATGAAGACCATGACGCAGCCCTCCAGCCGCACGTTCACATGGACGTACGACACCGCCAACCGCGCGACCAAGCTGGCGGGGGCGCCGTCCGGCGGCGGGACCACCAACTATGCGTCGTCCATCGCCTACGCGTCGCAAGGGCCGATCAGCCAATTCACATTGGGCAACGGCCTGGTGGAAAACCGCAGTTACGATCCTTACCGGCAGCAGCCTACGGGTGTGACCCTTGGCACAGCCGCCAATCCTACCAGCTTTCTGAATCTGGGCTTTGCCTACTGCACCGGAGCGCCGCCGCCGGCATCGTGCACGACCAATAATGGCAATTTGCAGAGCCAGACCATCGCGACGCCGAATGTTACGCAGACATACGGTTACGACGCTTACAACCGGCTGAACTCCGCGGCGGAGAAGGCCGGGTCGAGCACCGTGTGGTCGGAGACGTTCAATTACGATATCTACGGCAATCGCTGGGTACCCAGTTCGAGCGGTATTTCCCTTTCCGCGCTGACCGTGACATCGGACGCTTACAACACGCTGACCAACCGGCTGACTTCCGGTAATTTCGGGTATGATACGGCGGGCAACGAGACCACCATCAGCCCATTCTCGGTCACTTACGACGTGGAGAACCGGCAGACGGGTTTCAGCAGTATAAGTAACGGCACGGCGACTTACACGTACGACGGCGATGGCCGGCGAGTTACTAAGACGGCTGGCGGAGTGACAACGACCTACGTCTACGATGCGAAAGGCGATCTGGCGTCCGAATACTCCACGCAGCCGCCGCCTCCGCCCTGCCTGACGTGCTACGTCACCACGGATCACCTGGGGAGCACGAGGGTAGTTACCGACGAAAACGCCGTCGTGACCGCGCGCCACGATTTCCTGCCGTTTGGGGAGGAACTGACCACCAGCAACCGGACGGCCGCGTTGGGCTACGGCGCGTACGACAATGTGATGCACAAGTACACGGGGCAGGAGCGGGATCTGGAAGGGCCTGGGCTGGACTTTTTCCATGCCAGGTACTTTCACGACGCGCAAGGTAGGTTCACCAGCCCCGACCCTGACGACGGCAACGAGATCCACATCGTTAGCCCGCAGCGATGGGATATGTACGCGTACACCCTCGGCAACCCGCTCGCCTACACAGATCCCGATGGCAGGGACGCGCTGGATGTGAAATTCGGTACCGGCGCGCACGGGCTGGGGCACGCTGGGGTCGCCTACCTGAATCGCTCAGACGGGACGGGCGAGTACGGCGACTTCCAGCCCAAGGACACCGGCAGCGCGGAGGGTGTCGGTCTCTACCGGACAATCGATATCTCGGTGACCTACGGAGCCGACGGAAGGCCGACCGACGGATCGTTGGTGGCTTTGGCGAACAAGCTGGCGGATGCCGAGCACGTGCCGCATGAATCCGTCTCAATCGCGTATTTCAAGACGTCACCCCAGGAGACTGCGGCGCTGAGGGCCTACATCGAGAACGCGGTCGCAGCCCAGCAACAGGGTAAGTAGCCCACTTACTGGGTGGGTTTTCGCGACTGCATCTGGTTCGCGGCGAACGGGCTGAGTAAAGCCGGAATAGGCCCGGGATCGCACACGCTCAGTGTTCCGAACTATGTATTCTTCTTTTACCGGCTCGTCTCGGACAAGTCGGTCACTGGGAGCAAGGACCCAGAGAAGGACAAGAAGCCCCCGCACGAACGAAAGCTCATTCCGCGAGACAAGGGACAGGGAACGGACGAGGACTGAGAGCACGCCATGAAAAGATCCCTCACCGTCTCTGCAACGGTCGCCGTGCTTCTGTGCCACGGATGCGGCCGGGAACCGGGCCCGGTTCGGCCCGACGATGTACCCCCAGACGCCGCATTCGTGGGCGGCGGCAAGATTGGCGGCTGGTGGCAGGATTGCAACCTAGCGACAGCGCAGGCTGCTCACTGCCGAATTTGGAACGCGGGGGGCCTCCTCCTTAGGGACGAGGAATTCCTGCCCTACGACCTGGTTACAACCGTCTGAACGCAGCCACGGAGAAGGCGGGGTCGAACACCATCTGGTCGGAGACGTTCAATTACGATATCTACGGCAATCGGTGGGTGCCCAGTTCCAGCGGTATTTCCCTATCGGCGCTAACTGTCACATCCGACGCTTACAACACCACCACGAACCGGCTGACGCCAACCAACTTCGGCTACGACAGTGCGGGCAACGAGACCACCATCAGTCCATTCTCGGTCACTTACGACGTGGAGAACCGGCAGACGGGATTCACCAGCACGAGTAACGGCACGGCGACTTACAACTACGATGGCGACGGCCGGCGCGTCACGAAAACCACGAGCGGCGTGACCACCACCTACGTCTACGATGCGAAAGGCGATCTGGCGGCCGAGTACTCCACGCAGCCGCCGCCTCCGCCCTGCCTGACGTGCTACGTCACCACGGATCACCTGGGCAGCACGAGGGCGGTCACCGACGAAAACGCCGCCGTAACCGCGCGTCACGATTTCCTACCGTTCGGGGAGGAACTGACCACCAGCAACCGGACGGCGGCGTTAGGCTACGGCGCGTACGACAACGTGATGCACAAGTACACGGGCCAAATGCGGGACCTGGAGGGTCCTGGCCTCGACTTCTTCCACGCCAGACCGGCTGGAATGCTCACTTTCCGCGGCTGCGTCACGGCGAACAACGCACGCTACGGCGGATTTGTTAGCGTCTGCCCAGCGGGGCGCGAACAGGTTGGCCGCATTGAAAGCTCGTGGCAAGCTCCTGCAGAAAATTCGATAATCGCACTGAGTGACGGCACCTTGGAGTGCCATCAGACGCCAACATCCGAAAGAGTTAAATCACTGTATTTCATCTGGATACCGGAAAACGACAGGGGGTGCACGCACGCTCAGCCGTGCATCGCGGCTAACTAGGACATCGATATCCGATTATCTGTCGAAATTCACTTGTCCTCTAGCCGCCAAACCGACCGCATCTTGATGGTGCGCCAGAGTGGATGAAACCTACGTTCGTATTGCAGGCGCTTGGAACTACCTGTATCGGGCCGTCGATTCGGCTGGGGAAACCATTGATTTCATGTTGTCGGCGCAGCGAGATCTGACGGCGGCGCACATCTTTCTGCGGCGGGCATTGACTACCACGCACCATAGCCGGCCGCGGGTTATCAATGTGGACGGGCACCCTGCCTATCCGCGAGTAGTCCACGAATTGCAGCAGACCGGGGCATTGGGCCGCCGCTGTAAGTGCCGGACATCGCCATATTTAAACAACATCATTGCAGGCGGTTGCCCTCTTCGCATGAAGTCTCCGGCAGAAGGCAACAGCCGTGACAAGCCGCCAGATTACAGTTTTCCGCTCCCTGCCCCTTGCTCTCAATGCAAACCGGATCGGACGAACACCACGCCGCCTGTTGCATCGCACGATTCACAATGTACTCGAAAGTTCCCTGCGAGGCCTGCCTTACGAGACCGCCCATCGATCCTTCCGAATCCCCCGACGCCGTGTATATCAGCACGCCGCACATGGGATCGTCGTCATCTTCCGGACTGCAATACAGTCTCTCCCGCAAAGACGCGCATGGCCGGATTGATGAGCGCCTTGTCGCTCACGGCCGCTTGGCAATTCTTGCTTTAGGACGCCGGCGGATCGACGATTTACTCTTTTCCGGTTTCCATCCGCCCAGCGCCATGGATGCCTCGGCCGCCGCATCGCGAAGCCGATCGGCAAGGCGCGTGTCGCTCAGGGCGCGCGCTACCACCATGCCGCCGACGCATAACGCCGCGATCGCCAGTGCGGTGTCCTCGGGCTGCCGCCTCGTGCTTTTCACGTCGCGGCCGAGCATCGCGACCATGGCCTTGAACACGCCGTTGAAGGCGTCTCTGACCTTCTCATCGCCGCGCGCTACATCGTTGGGGAGCGCCACCATTGGGCATGAGTTGTCCAAGTCATCAAAATGCTGACGGGACAAATAGGCGCGCACGATTTGCGCGGCGGCTTGCGGTGAAGCGGGATCGATGACGACGCCCTCCCATCTGTTCTTCCAGCCGGGATCGGTGAAGAAGCAACTCATCGCCTCTACATAGAGATCGCTTTTGCATTTGAAATACGCGTAGAATCCGCCGCGCGTAAGCCCGGCCTCTTCCATGATGGAATCGATCGACACGTTTTCAAAGCCGTTGCGGTTGAACAATCGCCGTGCACTCTCCACGATGCGATCGCGCACCTTCGCGCGGTGCTCTTTCGAATAAGGCATACCATCCTCCAAAATATGTTCTTGATCATATTTTGTCTCCATGGTTCAATGCAACCATGAACCTTCAAAAGTCCGGGAGACTGACCACCGACTCCCCTACCCGCAGGCGACTGCTGGTGAGCGCCGGCCTGGCTGCAATCCCCGTTTCCGCCTTGGGCGCAGGGGATGTCATTTCGCGCGCCGCGGAGTCGATCCATCAGGAGCGCGTGTTCCGGGCAAGCCGCGACAAGATCTACAGCGTCCTCACAGACGCCCGGCAATTCGCAAAGATCGTAGAGCTCAGCGGAGCCATGCAATCGATGCCACAGGGAAGCAAGGCTGCCGAAATCAGCCGCGAGGTGGGCGGCGCATTTGCCATTTTCGGCGGGCACATTGTGGGACGACAGGTGGAACTCGTGCCCGACCAGCGGATGGTGCAGGCATGGCGGGTGGCCGATTGGAAGCCCGGCGAATATTCGATTGCCAGCTTCGACCTGATTGAGCAGGGGACGCAGACGAAGCTCGTTTTTGAACATAAAGGATTTCCGCAGGGAAAAGCGGAACACCTCGCGTCCGGGTGGGAAGAACACTATTGGGAGCCGCTGCGCAAATTTCTGGCTTAGTGGCGGGAAGCCGGATTCCGGGCAGGTGTCAACGCCGGTTGAAAATTCCCCATTTCGCCGGTTGAAAATTCCCCAGCCCCCGTCAGGTGGTGCTGGTATACACCACCTTGCGTAAGCCCGTCGGTCCTGGCATCCAGACCGCTCATAGGCTCCGCTCCACCGTAACTGTCCGACGATGGAGAGCGCTAGGTTCATCTCCCCAGGTCGGCAAAGCTGCCGCACCGGAGCTCTCCAGCAGCCGACGGATCTCCGTCCCATTTAGTTGATCTGGTTGCCGGCCGGCCGGAACTTCCACGATGCGCAGCGCAATCCGGCCGCCTAGTTGGGCGGCTATCCGCCGGCTGGCCCGACGACCCGTTTCGTCGCCGTCCATCATCAGCACCAACTCTCCGAAGTGATCCAGTAACAACTTCTGCTGGGTCTCCGAAAGTACCGATCCCATCAACGCCACCACCTCCGAGAAACCGGCTTGATGTAGGTGCATGCAATCGAAAAATCCTTCCACCACCACTACCTGCCGGGTGCCTCCCTGTAGAGTGCGGTGCAAGTTGAACAGCTCCAGGGATTTCCGAAAGCCCGGCGGAAATCTGTAGCGCGGCTCGGTCTGCCCAATCACCCGGCCAGCATAAGCTACCAACTGGCCCTGCCGGTTATGGATCGGGATCGCCACCCGTCCCTCCATCAAGCCGGTGGCGGAATAGAAGCCGGTCTGGAAATACTCGGCGGTCTGGCGCTTGATCCCGCGTTGCTGCAAGTACGGATGCCGGCTGTCCAGCGGGCAGAGCACGAAGCGCAGCGGAGCATTCTGCGTTCCGGCGGAGACGGAAAGAAGGGAAGAAGACCCTGCTTCGTTTTTCTTGAAACCAGTGCCTTCTAAACTCTGCCTGGTACGCCCGGCCGCCCCAAATCTGACTGACAGCCGCCGCGCCGCTTCCGCAATCGAGCAGTGTTCCATAACTGCCACGAAGTCCAGGACATTGCCGCCCGCCTGTCCTCCCCGCGCCTCCACACACGATTGCGAGTGACAGACCCACACGTTCTTGCAGGTATTCACGATGAAACTCTCCCTGCTTTCCGGCGAACTATGTTGCGCCAAAGGACAGCGGCCTCGCAGATACATCCCCACTCCCCGGCGCAGTTTCACGCCGTACCAGACCAGCAGCCTCTCCATCCCTACTGCCGCTTTCACCGCGGCGAAATCGATCCACTCTCCTCTCTGGTCCATCTCTATGCGCCCGCCTTTCTCCGACTGCTGGACGTCCCCGCCGCGGACGGGTCCGGCGTGGGTAAGATGGTCTCCTGCCCCTGCTGATCGGTGCGCGGCAGCAGCCCGGCCCGCCGGCGCTCCTTCAGCCGATAACTCTCTCCGCGGATGTTGACCGTCGTCGAATGGTGCAAGAGCCGGTCCAGGATCGCGGTGGCAATGATCGGATCGCCGAAGATCGAACCCCAATCGCCGTAGCTCTTGTTACTAGTCAGGATGATACTGCCCCGCTCATAACGCGCACTGACTAATTGGAAGAAGATCGTCGCTCCCAGATCGTCCAGGGGCAGGTAACCCATTTCATCGATCACCAACACCTTGGGTGCGATATAGACGCGCAAGCGCCGGTCCAGCCGCCCTTCGCGATAAGCTCGCCCCAAGTCCGCCACCATATCGTGCGCCGTGATGAAGTAAGCGCCGAAGCCAGCCTGGATGGCAGCTTCCGCCAGCGCCACGCTCAAGTGCGTCTTACCCACCCCGGGCGGCCCCAGAAAAACGACGTTGCTGGTTTCATGCACGAAGCGCAACGAGCGCAATTCCCGAATCTGCTTCTCGTCGATGGAGGGCTGAAACTCGAAGTCGAATTGCTCGAAGGTCTTCACGAACGGCAGATGCGCCAGTTGCAGGCGCGCCCGCAGATACCGCGTCCGGCGCGCGTCCACCTCGCAACTCAGCGTCTCCTCCAGGAACTCCGCGTAGCTGGGCTCCTTCTTCGCGGCCTGTTCCAGTAAACCCTCCAGCCGGGCCTCCACCGCTTTCAGCCCCAACGTGCTCAGCGCGCTCTGCAACTGGTCGATCGGTGTCACTGCGCACCTCCCACCGCCAGGCTCTCGTAGGCGGCCAGGGGCCGGGCTTCCACCACCGGCGCCCTCTCCCGCAGGTGAATCAGAATCTTGCCGCCCTGCCCCTCTCCTCCTAGCGGAATGCCGGCGTGATGCACCGGCTGGGTGATCACCTGGTGCCGCCGCGCGGCCCGCGCATGCACGGCGATCCGCTCGCCGCCATACTGCACCTCCACCTGTCCGCCCTGCTTCCGCACCCACACTTCCTTGCCCACGTACTGCCAAGGCACCGAGTACCGGCTGGCTTGCCAGCTCACATACGCGTCCCGCGCCACCTTGCGCAGTTCATCGTCGCTGTAGGGATACGGCCGCCGGCCGTTCACTGGCTGCATGGCAAACTGATCCCCGTCCCAGCGCACCAGCACTTGCTCGTACGTGGTCCCATGCACGCGCCGATTGGCCACCGTTTCCACCCACTGCCGCAGCTCCGTGTTGAAGTCCATCAAGCACCCTGGCTCCCGCCCCTGCAGCCCGCATACGAAATTCCGCCGTACATACTTCACGCCCGATTCGATCTTCCCTTTGGTCTGCGCCCGATAGGGCCGGCACAGTCGCGGCTTAAATCCCCAGTACCGCGCAAAGTCCAGAAACACCGGGTGCCAGATGATTTCCCCGCGCTCGTCCTGGCCCAGCCACACCGTCCGCATGCGGTCGTACAGGATCTCTTCCGGCACCCCACCCCATTCCTGGAAAGCGCCTTCGTGCATGCGCAGCAGCGTTCCCAGTTTCTGGTCCAACGCCGCTTGCGCCCACATCCGCCGGCTGTAGCCCAGGGTGATCGTGAAACCCCAGATGCGGTGCGCGGCGCCGGCCATCTCCAGGTCACCCAGGTGTCCCCAATCCACCTGTGCTTGTTTGCCTGGCGGCGTCTCGAAGCGGCGCACCGCCGCGGTGCACGCGGCGGTCCGCTGGGGATGCAACCAGTCCTTCAGGATCGTGTAGCCGCCGCCATAGCCGTGTTGGCGGATTTCCCGTAGCAGCACCTGCGCGTTCCACACGCCCGCTTTCAGGCGGTCCGCCAGGAAGGGCTTGTGGGGATCCAACTTGCTGGGCTCCGCCACTCTCGGACCGTAGTCCGGCACCCCTTCTGGATTCAACAGGTATTTGCGCACCGTCTTGCGGTCGTAGCCCGTCAGTTTGCTGATCGCAGACACGCTCAGGCCCATCTGCTTCATTTGTTCCACTTCGTGCACGTCTTTTCCCCGTAACACCTCACCGCACCTCCTCCGGATGGAGTCAATGCGGGTATAACACCACCTCGCGGGGGCTGGGGAATTTTCAACCGGCACTTTGGGGATTATTGCACCGGCGGTGACACAGGCCCGACGAGAGGGGATTTCCGTACGCTACGCGGCGGCTCCTGGTTTCATGATTCGAGGGACGTCCGCGCGTCTACCCGCGTCAGGGGTGACCCGGAGGACCGCATCAGGACATCGGGCTCCGGTGTGCCGAGAACTAATTTCCTCTAACTGGTAGACAGTGCCGCAACCGCTATGGCACGTGGAGGAAGTCGGATTGCCAGTTCCGCGATCAGGGAGTTGCAGGCGCCGGCTTGCTGCGTAATCCATCAAACAGCCGCTTCACTTCGGCCTCTTGCGTTCTCTCATCCGTAGGCTGACCGGAACCCTCCCACTGCCGTGCTTCATGGTCGTCATCATCGCTGCCGGATGCGAGTTCGCTGATACGCTCATTAATATTGTCGAGATACCTCTGCACATTGATGCCGCAGCAGTTCCCGATGCTCTCCAGAGTGTCCGACAGGGTCGAAAGGTGATCCTCACCGTCACAGTCAACGATCTCGCTGTAGAATTCATCGCCAAGATACCGCCTAAAACATGCGACGAGCGCAGTCTGATCATTGGCTGACCATCGCGCGTTTGTGCCGGTGGCGTATCGCGCTACCTCATAAAACCCAAACCTTCCATAATGGACGGTCTCAATTCTTCCACTTCCATTACAGAGTCCACATGTCCTTGTCGAACTGTTCCCGAGCAATCGCCGCAGCGACAGACCGATCCAACGGTTTCGTGCTCGATTTGCGTCGGCGCAGGCCGCTTGGCTGCAAGGGACGCACACGGAAAACTTGCAGCCGAGAAAGATCGCGCAATTCTGCGGCACTTTCTGCGGGTTTTTTGCCTCTTATAACCGCCTGCGGTGCTCTTGATCACCATTTCGCAAGCCATTTTTGAATATTGGCGAATTTCTGCGACATAGCAAACCTTTTAATACATTAGCGCCGAATTGGCTTGACATAGTACTTCTCCTGCTGCTACTATCCGCCATGTATCGAACCCGACGTAGTTTGATTCACACTTCCCGACTGCTGCGCATGACCGGCCTGCTCGCCCTGTCGTTGATCTCGCTTGGCCTTGTAAAAGCTCAGACATGTACGACTCCCACCGGGCAGGTCGCTACCGCTCCTGGCTCCGGATCATTTTTCTCGAATTTCGCCAACCCCGCCGGCTCGAGTTTTTCAACTTACGCCGTCGCTATTCCTCCTGCAAGTGGGCAAAGCGCCGCGGGAGATCGTAATTCCACGTATTTTCCGCTGTACTATAGCATCTCGAATTTGAACGCTTGGATGACGAGCAATGGGTACTGTCCCGTGGAGGTCGTCCTGGCGGGTGCATTCCCCGATGTCCGCTATTTTTCGATTACTCAGAACGACATGCACTATGCCGCATCACAGCACATCGCAGATCTCGATATCGATCCCGCCAACTCAACAATCACTAACCCCTTCGTGGTGGGCAGCGGGGGATCCGCGCCTGCATACGATAGCACCCAATATTATGTGGTTCCGGTCAGCCTTGGCTCTGTCCCTAATGTAACGGGAGGCTGCCAAGTTCAACCATTTGAAGAAGATAATCTGCTGGACGCCACGCAACGACACATCTCAATGGACTGGAACACGAGCATCGGAACGACGCCGGGTGTCAACAATCTCTTGCAGGCACATGTCGTGGACGATCCAAGCCACACTGCAAGCCCGAACACCGCGGGGGCTGTCATTGTGCGAGACTACCTGGCTCCGTATGAATCTTGCACCGGCGCATTGGGGAGTGTGGCATGCACAAAGAACAATGACCCCGCGAGCACGCCACCCTACTTAATCGTGAGGGATGTCAAATCCGGCTGTCCTTATCTGGCATCCTATGTGAATCAATATTTGCTGAATACGGTTGCGGGAAGCTCGACTGTCACCTGCACAAGTACAGGTGGGCCGAATTGCGCTGCGATCCTTTCCACCACGGATCTCACGCCCTACAGCTCCGGCTGGCTTGATTCAACACAGCAGACTCAACATACGTGGAATAACAACATTACACCCCAGAACTGTTATGCAAGCGGGGCTTCGTCGAATGTAGTGCCCTGGGTGCGATCTCCGCAGTACGATTCGCTGCCAGGGGCGGACGACAGTTATATCGGCGGCGGCATCACGACAACCGATTTGTCAGGTATGTCAGGCGGGAGTGCCTGTGGCGGCGGCAGTGGAAATGGTTGTGTGATCCGCTTGCGTTTCAAGCTTCCCCCCAATCAAGCAGCCACCCCGTGCCCGGAAACGCCACCTAATATCGCGACATGCAACCTCGCGGGGAACGTCGATCTTCGTTACATGAGCCTCACGTTCTTGCAGCAACAGGGAGTTCCCGCGGGCGTTGCGCAGGATTACTACAGTGCCGATCCGGACGGGATCGAACCGAACGTTAGTGGATCCAAGCCGGTATCCATAATCAGCTTGGCGGACGCCGCGTTCACGACTTCCAGTGGATACGTAACACTTCTAATTGCGGCGGGCAATACGCTTCCGTCCTGGCTCGGGGAAGCGTCGATGACGGCCGCCACCGTAGCGGGCGTGCAACCCGTAAGAGTAAACCCGAGCGGCTCAGTCGAGAACTACTCGGCCTGGACCGTCAACGGATACAACGTGGTGAACCTTGGACAATTTACGGGCCATGGTCATGTGCCGGCGTTCTCGACAGGTAATACCCTTTCAATGGTCATTAGAAACACCTTGCCTGCGAATAACTACAACTGCTCAGGTTCTTCCGTTCCTTACTTTACGGCTGAGTATACAACCGGTGGCGGCATGATGGGACCGTACGTGCCATTGGTCGATTACGTTGATCCGAACGATACGTCGATTCTGCCGCACAGTGCACCAAGTTCCACGAGCGGCTTACCATCCACAGGCGGTTGCGGGCAGCTACCAGCGAAGGTTCCGGCTGAAAATGGCCCCCTCTATCTTAGCAGCCTGACGCTAGATTGCGGCTCCGGGAGCAACTGCACTAACTGGCCTAATCAAACTTGGCCTGGTATCACGGGCGCATCACCGGCTCTTGTATGTTCAAATACGAGTCCCAACTCTCCGCAGATCGATTTTGTGGCAACGCAGTTCCCCGTGCCAGTTGACGCCAGCTTGCTCACCTACCCTACAAGCCCGCAAAACTGCAATACCTCCTATTTGACTCAGACCACACCCTGCAGCCAGATCGTCTACCAAACTCCGCAATCGACCGGCGTAGCGAGCGGCACCTTACCGCCTCCGGTTCCGATCACGCTTGTCGGAAGCGGTTTTGGATATTTGCCAAATCTACCGCAATTAATGGCCAGTTGCACGGGGTCCTGCTCTTCCAATTATCTGGAAATATCCAGCGACGGGGTCGGGTCGGGCGTGACATGGGACACAAATAGTGGGGCTAGCTGTCAAGTTAACATAGCAAACTGGATCGACTCGACGATCTCCCTGCTGGCAAACTTGCCGATCAATATTACAGATAGCTACAATAGCGGCACAACGCTCGTGTCGCCATTATCTGATTTTACACCTTGGACTCTGATGCCGCCCCCACTCCTACCTACCGCAAACTTTAACTGCCCGGTAGTTAATGGCGACACGCTAACATTCGTTGTTACCAATCCTCAAAGCGGTTCGTCCGTATCTATCCCATGGCCCGTCTCTGCCAGCGGCACGGCGCTCCACTGACGAAAGAGTTTGGGCGAGGCACCAAAGGTTTGCAAATGCAAGTCTTTGGTGCCTATTGTGGAGTTATCTTATACAATACTCCGCCGCCGGTGGTACCGCCAAATACCGCAGTGCCGTAGAGGTTGCCAGATGGACTTAGAATGACGTTCGAATAGGGATACCCGCCGCCTGCGCCATCTGTAAAACTATGAAGGACAGTCTCTTGGCCGGACGTATCAAGCTCGTAAACTACGCCACACGCGTACGTGCAGCCCGTCGCTCCGCCGATTGAAGTCGTACCATATAGATTTCCAGTCGGATCGAGAACGACACTCGACAGGGGCAACTCTCCATCCAAGATATTGGTAAAGCTATAAAGAACACCATACTCGCCCGCTGCGCTGATCTTAAAGACCCGCCCACCGTTTGGCACGCCATTCGATGTAGTGCCATACAGAGCACCTGCAGGATCGAGCACAACGCCAGCCGTAGGGTTACCCCCGTCTGTGCCGTCCGTGAAAGTGTAAAGTGTTCTAAATGCGGTTTGGTTAGTGATCTCGAAAACTACGCCTGCGCCAGATCCGCCATACACCGTAGTGCCGTAGATGTTGCCGCTTGCGTCAATTGTCAGCTCGGGATTTGGGTCGCTGCCATCAGCACCGCCAGTGAACGTGTAGAGAACAGAGAAGATCCCGGAAGTCGCGATCTTAAATATGAGGCCTGAGGGAGCCAAGCCCCCCGTTCCAGCCCCATAGAGATTTCCTGCAGAATCGAGCGTTACGCCGTCGGAGCCAGTACCATCCGGCCCACCGGTAAAGTTATAGATCGTGGTGTACGCTCCCGAAGCTGACAGCTTAAACAACGATCCGAAACCGTCCGCGCCAGTATCGGCGGCCCCGTAGATATCTCCCTTTGAGTCTCGGGCGATAATGTGGCCGGGTCCCGCTCCAGGAGTGCCGGTAAAGTCATAAAGGGTTGTCTCTTTTCCTGAGGGATCGATCTTGTAGAGGACTCCTGAATTCGTAGGGCCCCCTTTTTGAGTCGTACCATACAGATTGCCCTTAGCATCCATGATCAGCGACCCAAAAGGTGTTGTACCATCGGCGGCACCCGGGAACGTGTAGAGCGTTCTTTCCTTCCCGGAGGCGTCCATCTGGTAGACCATGCCCGCCGAACCCGCATTCGGGGTCGTACCGAAGATCTGTCCGCTCGGATCGAGAATAATGCCACCTGTCGGGACTTGATACCCTGGCCCTCCTGGAAATGCATACAAAGATGTAAGAGCGCCCGCGGTGTCTAATTTGTATACAATCCCCCGTAAGGGAACGCCTCCGCCGTCGGTAGTGCCATAAATATTGCCGGCTGTATCAAGGACCACTCCGGAGTCGGGGTCCTGCGGTCCCTCGCCAATAGCGAATTGATAAAGGGTTGTGAATTGATTGGTGGCGCTGAACTCATAAATGATGCTTGAGGTAGTGCCATAATAGTTGCCGGCCGAGTCGCGGGTGAGCCCGGCATGGGGGCTTCCGTTGCGGCTGTCGAAGCTGTAGAGCACGGTTTCCTGGAATGAGTTATTCAACTCGTAGATGACGCCCTTCCCATGCTGGCCTCCGCCGTAGGTAGTCCCGTAAAGATTTCCGCTGGGATCGAAGATGAGCCATCCATACGGGCTCGCGCCGTCGGCTTTTCCCTTAAAGCTGTACAGGGTGGTTTCCTGACCCACAGGGCTAATCTTGAAAACAACGCCTGCGTTATTCGCTCCACCGTACACCGTAGTTCCGTACACATTGCCTGCTGAATCGATGGTCAGGCTTGCGTAAGGGTTGGCCCCGTCCACCTGGCCCGAGAAGGCATAGATCACTGTCTCCTGCCCTGCCGCGTTTATTTTATAGACCGTGCCGACGTTCGCCACGCCGCCCAGATACGTCGTCCCGTACACATTTCCGGAATTATCAAGGGTAACGCCGGCATAAGGGTTGGCCCCGTCGGAACCGCCTAGGAAACTGTGCAAGGTCTGGTACGCTCCAGCATGGAGCTTGAAAACGACGCCCATATTGGCCGTACCGCCCAGATACGTCGTTCCGTAGAGATTGCCGCTGGTATCTCGGGCAAGCGTCCCGTAGGGAGTCGCGCCGTGCGTGAAATTCCCGAAAGTGTGGACAACATGCTCTACGGGAGCTTGCCCGTGCGCAAGTCCGATAAATGAACAAAAAACCGAGAAAAGTGCTGAGAAATTCTTCACGTTAGCCTCTCTATTATTGATAATAGCCATTTTACTCACAAGGCGTCCGATTCGAGGCTCTCAGGCGATTCGAACAGTACTAGGCCAGTAGTTCGACCCATGGCGGTTCTTTGGCAAATCGGATGGCGGTAGCGCGAGGAAGAGGGATGATGAGGACGCTTTATTAGTCTCCTGGGACTCGTTATGATGCCGACTACGACCTGAGCCTGCCGATCCACCAGTATTTAATGGTGGTCATAGTCGCAAAACGTTACATTTCCGGCCATGGGTGTTTTAAGGACGTCATGTTCAACGCCTTCATCGCCGCAGTCATCGGATCGGAGAAAAACACCGGGTCAACCCGCTCTACGATGTCGCCGGAGACTTCGAGAAAGTTCCGTTTGTTTTCCAGCGGGATCAGTGCCTTGCGTGCGCCGTTGTCCATAGCAACCTGCAACGGCTCGGCCAAGGACCGCATTGCTTTGATATTCCCCTGGATGCTCAGGTCGCCGAGGATCACAAGGCCCGCCTGGACCGGCAGTCTTCGTGGAGTTGACGGTGGATTTGGTCAGCGCGTCATAGCCGATCGCGACGTTGCCGTCGGCGTTGCCCGTGATAGCCGTCAGCGCGTTGTCGCCAATCGCGATATTGCCGCCGAGATTGGCGGCGCTCGTGCCCGTCAGGGGATTGGCGCTGGTGCCTTTCATCGCCTGATAGCCGATGGCGATGTTGTCAGTACCGCTCGTGACATATTCTCCGGCGTTATAGCCCACCGCGGTGTTTAGGACGCTGTCGGTCGCCTGATTCAGCGCCTGGAAGCCGACCGACGTGCTGTCGGTGCCGGTGGTGTCATCGATAAGCGCGGCGAAACCGAGAGAGGTGTTGTACGAGCCGGTGGTGTTGCTTTCGAGCGCCCACATGCCAAGCGCAGTGTTATCCGTAGCTGCTCCCTTGATCAAGGAGAGCGCCCCGTGGCCGACCGCAGTATTGTAACCATTGCCCGTCAGGGGATTGGCGGAGGTGCCCTGCATGGCCTGATAGCCGATGGCGGTGTTGTCGCTGGTGGCCACGGTGTAGTATCCGGCGCTGAAGCCCATAGCCGTATTCGGGCTGCCGGTCGCTTGTTCGAGCGACCACATGCCGACCGCCGTGCTGTCGGTGCCGGTGGTATTGTTCTGGAGAGCGCCGGAGCCGACGGCGACATTGGCCCCGCCGCCCGCCGTAGAATAGAGCGCGCTATTGCCGACAGCGGTGTTGCTGCTGTTGGTGGTGTTCGAATAGAGCGCCTCGAAGCCGATGGCGGTGTTGTAGCTGCCGCTCGTGTTGGAGTAGAGCGCATCGTAGCCGACGGCGGTATTGGCGTTTGCAGTGCTTTGAATCGCTGTGAGCGCCGAATCATACTACGGCGACACCTGGGCCTATAATGGCGTGGATTGGGTCGAGCAGCATGCAGATGCACGCAGGTGCACGTAAATTGAAATTATCAGGCCCCCGGCGATTATCTGCAAGCCTATCTGTATCAATCGGTTAGCTGGCTTTAGCGCGTTCGACCGTATTTAATGGCCTTGCATCTGCGCGGCACCACGCTTACCCTCTCTCGACCGCGGTTACCACCCTCCCTCGAAACCCGACAAACCTGACAAACCCGACAACTGATGCTCTCCGGCCAAGTTGACTGTCCGGCCCTTCCTGAGCCATGCATGTCTCAGCGCGCACCATAATGCCGGTTCCGTCAGGCGAACGCTGCTGCGCACAGGAGACGTGATGAAATTCAGAATGATCTTTTTGGGCGCCGAGCAGGATCCAGATGGCGGGACGGTGCCAGAGTTGGACGCTGACATACCCGTCGACGAATCATCGTTGCGCTGCTACGAGTACAGCGGGACGCACATGGTCCGCCGGGATCAGTTGGCCAACGGCCGGGTGAGGCGCACTCCGGTGGCTAACTTCAGGGCCCGGATCGTGAGTGATATCATCCGCGACGATGGCGCCCAACAGCAACGCGAATTTGGCGTGGAAGCCGAATTGGGGGGGAGCCGCCAAGTCTTTGCCCTGCCGGCAGCGGAGTTCGGCCGGATGGGCTGGGTGCTCGAAAGGCTGGGACCACGGGCCATCATCTATCCGGGACAGCAACAGCATGTGCGCGCTGCCATGCAGTCCTTATCCGGGGCGATTCATCAGGAACACATCTACGCGCATCTGGGCTGGCGCCGACACGGCTCACAATGGGTGTACCTGCATGCCGGAGGCGCGCTGGGAGTCGGCGGACCGGTCAATGGATTGCAAGTACAACCGCCGGCCGCTCTGCAGCATTACCAGTTGCGTGTGCCCGCCAATCATGGGCAGTTGACGACAGCCGTGCGAGCCAGCTTGCAGATACTCTTGGCCGCGCCCGACCGGATCAGCTTTCCCCTGCTGGCGAGCGTGTATCGGGCAGCCCTGGGCGCGTCACGTTTCAGTCTGTTCTTAAGCGGTCCCAGCGGGGTCTTTAAGACCGCCCTCGCGGCGCTGGCACAGCAACACTTCGGCGCAGCCATGGATGCCAGCGGTCTGCCAGCCAACTTCGCCTCCACGGCGAATGCCTTGGAACGGCTGGCTTACGCCGCCAAAGATGCGTTGCTGGTGGTGGACGACTTCGCTCCCGCCGGCGGCGTGGGTGACGGACTGTTAGAGAGCGTTACGGAACGCTTGTTCCGCGGCGTGGGAAATGCACAGGCACGCAGCCGTCTGGGAGGAGACGGACGACTCCAGACGCAGCAAGCCCCGCGCGGGCTGGTGCTGGGAACCGGAGAAGCGGTGCCGCCGGGACAAAGTATCCGCGCCCGGCTGCTGATTGTTGAGATCGACGCCGGCGCGGTTCGACGGACGGCATTGAACGCCGGCCAGAGTGCCGGGCGTGAAGGTCTCCTGGCAGCAGCGATGGGCGCCTTCGTGGTGTGGCTGGCGGGCACCTATGAGGCCATGCAGAACCGCCTGCAGCAGCGCGTGCAGGTCCTGCGCAGTCAGGAGCACGGGATGGCGGGACATGCGCGGACACCGGCAGCGATAGCGGAACTGCGGGCTGGCTGGGAGATCTTCCTGGACTTCGCCGCGGAAAAGGGGGCCATCGGGGGGCTTGAAAGAGCGGAGTTGGAGGAGCGCGCCAGACAGGCGCTGGTCGAACTTGCCGAGCGGCAAGCAAAATATCAGACGGCTGGCGATCCGACAGTGCGGTTTACGGGCCTGTTGAAGACCGCCCTGGCAACCGGCCAGGCGTATGTGGCGGACCGGCAAGGCAAGGCGCCAACCGAGGCCGCCGGCTGGGGCTGGCAGCGAACCGGTTCTGGCCGTGGGTGGAAGCCACGGGGCCGCTGCATCGGTTGGGTGGTGAACGGTGACTTATACCTGGAGCCCAGCGCCAGCTATCAAGTCGTGCAGGAGATAGCTGGTACGGAGAGCCTAGCGGTGAGCGAGGCGGCCCTGCGGCGCAGGCTGTGGGAACGAGGGCTATTGGCGAGCAGAGATACTGCGCGCCAGGTGCTGGTAGTGCGCCGGACCTTGGCAGGCAGCGCCAGGAAAGTGCTCCACCTGCGGGCCAGCCACCTGCTGGGACTATCGGGATAGGGTGGGCGTCGCCTCTGCGCCCAAAACTTAAAGACTGGCTTACAGCCGCTTACAGCGCGTCTTTCAGAAAACTCCGCCATCGGCCGGCATCACGCTGCGCGACGCGCCAGCCAGAAAAGCGCAGATGCGTGCTCCACCTGCGGGCCAGCCACCTGCTGGGAGCTTGCAGAGGATTGCACAGAGCAGGTGTTCTCCGCCCACCCCATCCCGATGGTGGTCAGTTTGCGAAATGGGATGCCAGCGCGGCCACGGCTTCTTCCAGATTCTTCGGTCCCATCAATTTGTGCTTCATTCACTTCGCGGCGGACTCCGCGGCGCGTTCTAAGGCCGACACGCGGGTCTCGATATCCAGATCCAACGCTTCGCGGGCCAGGCCAAAAATGCCCAACGCAGCGCGGATCCGGCCCGCGGCAGGCGTCGCGGGATCTGCCATCAGCTTCAGGAGCACGGAAGTGGCGGCGCCGGTATTCTGCTGGGCACGGGAATAGGCTTGCTCCACCACTTCCCAACGGGCGCGCCGGTACTCCTCCAGGAACTCCGGCAAACGCAGCCAGCGCGTCAGGGTGCTCGGATCAATGCCTGCGACACGGGCCGCCTCGGCATGGTTCCTCTCCGAGAGCAAGGCTTTGATCGCCGCTTCTTTTTTCCGCCCGAGTTTGCTTCCGTGTCCCTTCTTCATTCTTTCGTGGGTGCGTGCATAGAGGGGCCCGGCCCCCAGCGCGTCCGAAGTCGCGAGGCCGTCTCTGCTAGATTCATGCCGTCTCTTTCCCCGGACCAAGCACGCAGCACCGGATCACCTCAATCAAGCGCCCACCGTCCGACTGTATAGCATCCGTGGAGCGCCGAATCAGGTCCAGTTGCGTCGCCTGGCCGGAGCTGATATTCGCGCCGCGGGCCGCGACGACAAGTAAATTGAGCAGATCGCTGCAGCCGGGGATGCTCGCGGTGCTGCCGTCTGCCATGATCAGCAGCGTGGGTTCGATGATCAGCCGCTTCTCAAGGGCTGCGAGTCTTCGACGTAGGTTCACGATCCAACCTCCCTTTCACGATTCATTGCGTTGCTTCGATACCTCCGCGGCCTGGTGTGGCCCGGCGGCGATATCGTTTGAAGTCTCCAAATGCGAGCCCGGCTCTCTGGCATGCCACCTCCGTGGCAGTATTGAGCGCTTTCACAGCCGCAAGCTCCCTATCAGTCAAGCGTCCGCCCATCTTGCACGGCTCGTCTGGCCGCTAATAGAACCCGCAGTTCATCGGCCGAGAGATGCCCAATGCCTCGTGTCGGATGAGCCGGCGACGGTCAGCGGCCATCGCATCGTTTTTCCGGCAACTGGCTTCCAGCCTATCGAGTCGTATCGAAAGCGAGCGCCTCATAGGTTAACCAGCACTATTGCAATATCGGTTGAATTCTGCGACCGTGATCCCGGCTTTCTCAAGTTCCTTCGCTGTGGCATTCTCAAATGCTTCCACGGCGGCCGCTTCCCGGCCCGTCAACGTGCGCCCTTCCTGCTCTGCGTTGTAGGCGCTTTCCAGTGCCTTCAACTCTTCGTAGGACAAATGCGTAAATGCCTGCCTGCCAGCGCCATGCGTAACTCAATTGTTCTTTTTTTTTGCCCTTCATTTACTTCTATTTGCCTGATTTAGCTGGATTAAATTCAATTTGGCCTTGACGTCTAATTCCGCTTGACCTATACTCAGGCCACGGAGGGTCGTATGGTCTGTCACCAGTCGACACACACACACACACACACTCGTTGTGCGCCGGGGCTGCGCATCTTGACTGCGGTCCTGTGCTGCCTGGCATCCGCTGAAATTCCCCTCAATGCACAACCGTGCTCCAGCGCCAATCCGCCGTGTGTGCTGACAGCTCAGTATGGAAACCAGAGGCAGAGCTGGAATGGCAACGAAACGGTTCTGACGACCAGCAACGTAACTAATTTAACGAAATATGCCCGGCTAGCGGTGGACAATTCGAGCTCGGCGTTGGGCACCTATAATCCGATCTATGCCCAGCCCCTCTATGTGGCGGGCATCACCGTAAACTCCAGCTACCAGTCGAATTGTAACAACCTGACCGTTAATAGCCAGCCCGCGTGCAACATGCTGGTCGCTGTTACGGCCTACGACAGCATCTGGGCCTGGAACGCCGACACTGGAACTGTCATCTTTTCCAGGACAGGACTCTGGTCAGACTGTGGGCCGACAGGTTCGAGTGTCTCGCTTCAATCGAACGGTGCCGCCGGGAGCGCCCACTTCGCGGGCATCCTTTCGACGCCTGTAATCGATATTACTTTGCCAATCCCTGGTACCAGCAACCCGACCCTATATGGAACGATGTTCCTGACGAGCGCCTGCAAGAATTCCGGCAGCACGGTGGAGTGGTACCTGCATGAGATCGACCTCACCAACAACCTGCGCGACGTGCCCAGCTCGAATTCGCCGCTGCAGATCCTGGGCACGTCCAGCGCGGCGGACTACGCAGACGATTACGACCCGCCTACACAGACCGTCTCCTTCATGGCCTTTGAAGAATCACAAAGGCCGGCCCTGCTCGAAGTCACGAACTCCTACGCCTCACCCAATCCGATCATCTACGTGCCATTCGGGTCGGCTGTCTCCGAGGCCTACAACACCAGCGGTAATCCCACCCAATACCACGGATGGGTCTTCGCGTACACCGTCAGCGGAACCAACAACCAACTATCTTTGGTTTCGGGCTTTCCATTCTCGACGACCGTTACGGGGGCGAGCGGCAATACCGATAGCCCACCCTGCTGCCAGGATTGCCAATACAACCAGAGCAATCCGCTCAGCCCAAACTGCGTACCCACGACCGGCGTTGTTGAGAACTCACCCAACTGGTGCGGCCATGGAGGGGGCATCTTTGGGTCGTCGCGTGGGCCGGCCGCAAATACTATTGGCACCGGCAGCAGCCAGGTAGCCTACAGCTATTTCGGCGTGGGTAATGGCGGCTTCCAAACAAATGGCCAAAATTGGGGACAGAGTATTCTTGACTTCACCCTATCGCAGTCGGGAGGCGCCGGCGCGACGCCTTACCAGTCATTCACGCCGCACGGCGGGCCGCAAGGCTGCAGCCCAACCGGAAGCACCCACTGCGCCCCGGGCCTCCAAGCGCCGCTCGGATCCGCCTGCCCGAACGAGACGGCAGGCAATTGCCTATACACATCTGAGCTGACCAACGAAAACGACTGGGATATGTCCACCAGCGGCATCCTCCTCTTTGACGACCTTGGCGGGCAGCATCGCTTGGTAACCTGCGACAAGGCAGCCTACTGCCACGTGCTCCAGCAAGGCCAACTCTGCGGCTACTCAGGCTGCACGGGTCAGGAGTTTACGGCGGGCGACACTGGCGACTGGCCATTCGGCGCGCTCGCCGCTAACGAGTGCGACGCTTTGGCCATCTCGTCCGATTCCTGCCATCGAGTGAGCAGCCTTGCGCTTTACAACAATACCCTTTACTACTGGCCGTACGGTGAGGACCTGAGCTCACTCGTGCTGTCGGATCCAGGTACCCAGACGGCCGGTGGGGGCAACCTGACAACATCAACCGCAGGATCGATCGTATCAGCCAACGGGAGTGCCTGCAGCACGGGTTACTCCTGCCCGTGTACCGGCCATGGTGGGGCCTGCTTCACCAGTAAAGTGACGCCTGGCGATTACCTCATCGTCGGCGGCTGCAGCCCAACCGGCGGCACATGCCCGGTTATTACATCGGTTCAGAGCGACACACTTCTTTATCTCAGCTTCGACCCGGGAGTGACTATGCCTTCCGGCTGGCACTACAGCGGCTACTTTATCAAGCCCGAATACGACACACGCCCAAGCAGCGGAGCAGTAGGATTTCCGGGCGGTTCCGTGGTGGTCACGTCGAATGCGACCAATTCCGGTACAGGTATTGTATGGGGCCTGATTTCCGTTCCAACGGCATGCTATTCGAGCGGCGCCGGTGCCCTGAATGCGTACGATGCCAGCAGCCTCAGCTACTTGTGGTCTTCCAACTCGCTTACAAATCCGCCTCTCTTTTCTAATACCTACCCAGCGTTCAACGCGACGGCGGGTATGTCGGCGGGCCTCTACGCTCTACCGACCATAGCGAACGGCAATGTGTACGTCCCCACCTTCGGTGTGAACAGCGGCACGTGCGCCTCGCCCACCGCCGCTTCGGGCGTGATTGTCTTTTGCGGAAATTCGAACGTCACTTACTGCACAACTAATTAGGCGCAGCCACCTGCTCGCGTCTTTCGAGTCACCAACATGCCAAAAAACGGTATATTATCAGCATCTATCGGTCTCTTGTCACTACCCGTCGCGGTGTGTCTTACTGTATCTCTCGTGGCGGGCTCTGGGCAAGTCAACTTCCGGGTCATCGCATCAATGAACGGGGGCCTGCAGCAGCCGAATGGTATCACCGAGGGGGCGCCCGGCATATTCTACTCCGTCGGGGGGCCCAGCGGTCAAACGGCGTTCTCCGTCGCAACAGGAAGCGCCAAGACGATTCTTGCCAGCTTTCCGACGAGCCATAATATTCTGGCCCCACTTGTGACCGCATCCAACCAGCGCTTTTATTCGACCGTCGGCTACATGCTGAATCCGCCGAACGGCTTTTCGGTTAGCTCGACCGCCAACAGCAAGCAGACCTATGCGCCGCAAAACGTCGGCTTCATGGTAACGGAGAACCTGCCGGACGGAAACCTTCTTGGCATCGCTGGCACCATATCGGCTTACTCCTCCTACTTTGTCGCTAAGTCCGATCTCGAAGGCAACGTCGCCACAGTCTACTCCTTTCCGGCCGGGGAGACCTTGCCGCACACGCTGATCTACGCCAACGACGGAAATTACTATGGTCTGTCGATCGGCAGCGACGGCTCAGGCTATACTTACCGGGTCACACCGGCCGGTGCGCTCACTAAGCTGTGGAACTTCCCCAGCGGGACATTTGACGGAGCAACCTATCTTCCGCTGCTCCAGGCGGATGACGGAAACCTGTATGGTATCGCCACCGGCGTAACCGGCAGCGGCCGGGCTACCTTTTACAGGCTCACACTGGACGGGCAATACACGCTGCTATACACATTTCCCCATGGGGGGTACAACTATGAGCCAACCACGCTCATCGAAGGCAGCGACGGCAATTTCTACGGCTCCACTTTGGGTGTCGGCAGTAAGCTATTTCGCCTGACTAAGTCCGGCGCGTACACAGAGCTTTACACTATGAATGCCATTCGCGATGGCCAATGCCTGTGCCAGTTGACTCTGGGCAGCGATGGCATCATCTACGGCACGGCCCAGGGACAGGGGAAGTACGGCGGCGGAGACATCTTCGCGCTGGATCTGGGCATGCCGATACCCCGTCCGTGGGCGCAGAAGTTCGGACCGGAAACCGGCCCTGCCGGCACTCGCGTGCGAATCTGGGGTCGCAACCTGCTTTCGGCGACGGTGTCGTTCAACGGCGTGCCGGCCGTGGATGTGTCGAACAGCGGTCCGAACTATGTATGGGCCACTGTTCCGGCCGGCACCACCACCGGCCCGATCACCGTCACGACGCCGGGCGGCAGCAACAACACGCAAGCGCCCTTCACGGTGCAATAACCGTCGACCGCCGCGCGCGCTGAAAAACCTGGCCCTTCCGATGCTCGAAGGCGAAGCGCGAAAGCCTGCCGGACGGTGCCGTTCCCATCCTTAAGCTGAATCGGGAACTCCCGCCGCCGGCCATCGAACTGCTGGCGCTAAACGCACCCCGTACTGAACACTGGGATTCCGCCCAGCCCCGCGAAGGGTTGGAAACCCTGCGCACCCGGGTCTTTCGCCAAGGTGTCAGGGCAGTTCGCCCGCCGTTCTCCGCAATCCGGGTACAATCGTAACGAAATGACGGCCGGGCACGAGTCAGGTACAAGGCAATGTCGCCGCGGATCGCGCGGGCAACGCACCTGACTTATGCACATGACTGCCCTGCTGAGCAGCTCGAGCACCTGACCTGACTCCGTAGCGAACGCCGGCTTTCTTTTTGATGCCGCCCAGCTCCACCATCGTCGCCATGCGTGGCCGGGTTCTTTCGGAGGGAAAAATCCGAAAGGGCTAAACCATTCCGCTCCAGCCGATTAGCGGAAAACGACAGGGGGTAGGGTCTATGGCGGCGCGGCGCTCCGCCACCACAGGGGATGAAAACGATCCTCGCGGCAAGAAATATCTGATTCATGATCGCGATCCGCTGTTAACAGCGAAGTTTCTGGAAATGCTGGCGGGGACGGGAGTGGCAACGGCGAAGTTGCCGCCGGGATCGCCGAATTGGAATGCCTACGCGGAGCGATCTGTGCGCAGCATCAAGGAGTCGTGTTTGGACCGGGCGATCTGGTTCGGGGAGGGGGCGTTGCGCAGGGCGGTGCAAGATTTCCTGGCGCATTATCATCGGGAAATCAATCATCAGGGGTTAGAAAACCGGCTGATCGAGGCGGAGGACGGCGATTATCTGCAAGCCTATCTGTATCAATCGGTTAGCTGGCTTTAGCGCGTTCGACCGTATTTAATGGCCTTGCATCTGCGCGGCACCACGCTTACCCTCTCTCGACCGCGGTTACCACCCTCCCTCGAAACCCGACAAACCTGACAAACCCGACCACTGATGCTCTCCGGCCAAGTTGACTGTCCGGCCCTTCCTGAGCCATGCATGTCTCAGCGCGCACCATAATGCCGGTTCCGTCAGGCGAACGCTGCTGCGCACAGGAGACGTGATGAAATTCAGAATGATCTTTTTGGGCGCCGAGCAGGATCCAGATGGCGGGACGGTGCCAGAGTTGGACGCTGACATACCCGTCGACGAATCATCGCTGCGCTGCTACGAGTACAGCGGGACGCACATGGTCCGCCGGGATCAGTTGGCCAACGGCCGGGTGAGGCGCACTCCGGTGGCTAACTTCAGGGCCCGGATCGTGAGTGATATCATCCGCGACGATGGCGCCCAACAGCAACGCGAATTTGGCGTGGAAGCCGAATTGGGGGGGAGCCGCCAAGTCTTTGCCCTGCCGGCAGCGGAGTTCGGCCGGATGGGCTGGGTGCTCGAAAGGCTGGGACCACGGGCCATCATCTATCCGGGACAGCAACAGCATGTGCGCGCTGCCATGCAGTCCTTATCCGGGGCGATTCATCAGGAACACATCTACGCGCATCTGGGCTGGCGCCGACACGGCTCACAATGGGTGTACCTGCATGCCGGAGGCGCGCTGGGAGTCGGCGGACCGGTCAATGGATTGCAAGTACAACCGCCGGCCGCTCTGCAGCATTACCAGTTGCGTGTGCCCGCCAATCATGGGCAGTTGACGACAGCCGTGCGAGCCAGCTTGCAGATACTCTTGGCCGCGCCCGACCGGATCAGCTTTCCCCTGCTGGCGAGCGTGTATCGGGCAGCCCTGGGCGCGTCACGTTTCAGTCTGTTCTTAAGCGGTCCCAGCGGGGTCTTTAAGACCGCCCTCGCGGCGCTGGCACAGCAACACTTCGGCGCAGCCATGGATGCCAGCGGTCTGCCAGCCAACTTCGCCTCCACGGCGAATGCCTTGGAACGGCTGGCTTACGCCGCCAAAGATGCGTTGCTGGTGGTGGACGACTTCGCTCCCGCCGGCGGCGTGGGTGACGGACTGTTAGAGAGCGTTACGGAACGCTTGTTCCGCGGCGTGGGAAATGCACAGGCACGCAGCCGTCTGGGAGGAGACGGACGACTCCAGACGCAGCAAGCCCCGCGCGGGCTGGTGCTGGGAACCGGAGAAGCGGTGCCGCCGGGACAAAGTATCCGCGCCCGGCTGCTGATTGTTGAGATCGACGCCGGCGCGGTTCGACGGACGGCATTGAACGCCGGCCAGAGTGCCGGGCGTGAAGGTCTCCTGGCAGCAGCGATGGGGGCCTTCGTGGTGTGGCTCGCGGGTTCCTATGAGGCCATGCAGAACCAACTGCAGCAGCGCGTGCAGGATCTGCGCAGTCAGGGGCACGGGATGGCGGGACATGCACGGACACCGGCAGCGATAGCGGAACTGCGGGCTGGCTGGGAGATCTTCCTGGACTTCGCCGAGGAAAAGGGGGCCATCGGGGGGCTTGAAAGAGCGGAGTTGGAGGAGCGCGCCAGACAGGCGCTGGTCGAACTTGCCGAGCGGCAAGCAAAATATCAGACGGCTGGCGATCCGACAGTGCGGTTTACGGGCCTGTTGAAGACCGCCCTGGCAACCGGCCAGGCGTATGTGGCGGACCGGCAAGGCAAGGCGCCAACCGAGGCCGCCGGCTGGGGCTGGCAGCGAACCGGTTCTGGCCGTGGGTGTGCGGATTCCGGCGAAGGAAATCGCTCATTCCGATCTGATGTCGATCAAGATTGAAGCATCGTTTCGCTGGACAGTTATATGTTGACTGATTGATCGGCTTGAGTCAAGTAAAGCTTGGCCGGCGGCGGCGACCGGGCCGTCGCAGGGCCGACCAACGGGAGGCTGGAGCGTGCCTCGGGCGGGGGCGGTTGTGTTTTTGTTTTTCCTTTCATAGGAGGTTTTTGTTTTGATGTTGGCGCTCTCTATGCTGCCTCAGGGCCGACCAACGGAGGCCGGTCTCGGTCGCACGCAGACGTTGTCTCGGCGGCGAGCGTGGTTGGCGTGGGAGTGGGAGTTGAGCCGTGGCGGTCACTTGCCGTCCTCATCGGCCGGTTTACGGCCGCGCTTCTTGCGGATGGATTCTCCGTCCAGGTCCATGCGGTGCGCGTTGTGCACCAGGCGGTCCATGATGCTGTCGGCAATGCTGGGATCGCCGATCTGTTCATGCCAATGCGCCACAGGCACCTGGCTGGTGAGAACCGTCGAACGGCGCTGATAGCGGTCATCGCAGATTTCCAGAAAGTCGCGCCGCTCACTGTCCTTCATAGGCGCCATGGCGAAGTCGTCGAGTACCAGCACATCGGTGCGCGCCAGTTTCGTTAGCACCGATCCGATGCTGCCATCGGCGCGGGCCACGGCCAAGTCGCGGAACAGTTCAGCCATTCTTTTGTGGATGGCAAAGAATCCATCCCGGCAAGCCTTATGGGCCAGTGCGCAGGCCAGCCAGCTTTTGCCGATTCCGGTCGGGCCGATCAGCAGCAGGTTCTGATGCTGGCGGACCCAATCGCTGGAGGCCAGCGTGCGCATGAGCCGGCGGTCCAAGCCGCGGGGATGCTGGTAGTCGATGTCCTCGATCGAGCCACGCTCTTTGAACTTGGCCAACTGCAGCCGTCGCGTCAGCGCGCGGTTCTCCTTCCAAGTCCACTGGCAGTCCACCAGCAAGCCGAACCGCTCTTCGAAGCTCAACTGGCTGGAATCGGCGCTCTCATATTGGTCACGGAAGGCTTGGGCCATGCCGTGCAACTTCATGGCCTGTAGTCTCTCCATCGTCGGTTGATTCAACATGTTTATCTCCTGGTTGGGGTGATTGCTTTACTGCAACAACGAACTAGGCGGCGGATCGTAATACGTGGCGCCGCGAATGTTGTCATGCTGGGGACCCGGCTTTTCGACTTCCAGTTCGAGTTCGGTTTGCCGGTCGAGCGAGCGCTTTAGAATAGATTTCAGGCTTTGGTAGGAATGCGCGTGCAGCAGCAGGGCGCGTTGGCTGGCCGCCTCCAGGCGTACCGCAGTATAAGTCTTGGCCAAGCCCATGATGCCCAGGCAAGCGCGGTAGCCCATCTCCGGATGCGGCTTGCTCTCCAGGATGATCCGCACCAGTTCCGCGGTCGCCGGGCCTACGTTCGCGGCCCAGTGGATCAGCCGCGACGGCGTCCACTCCAAGTGGGCTTGATGGCTTTTGGGACGGTGGTCGTGCAGCGTGGTCGCCGCATGTGCAACCAGCCCGCGGCGATGGGAGGCGACGCGCACGCCATGGTAGAAGATCTCCACGGTGGCCGCCGTGTAGCGCGCCTCCAGTTCCTCGCCCACCAGTTGATACGGAACGCTGTAATAATGTCGCTCGATCTCGACGTGATAGTCGATGTTCGGGCGGACCTTCTTCCACTGCGCCAGGACATAGCGTTCCACAGGCAAGGGCCGCAGCGCGGGCTGGTCCAGTTGTTCGAACAGGCTGGCTCGGCAGGCATCCCGGCGTTTGCGGAAGGGCCGTCGGTTTATTCGATCCAGCAAGGGCGCGATGGCTTCGTTGAGGTCTGCCAGCGCGAAGAACCTGGTGTGACGCAGCGCCGCTACAATCCAGCGCTGGGCTACTTGCACGCCGGCCTCGACCTTCGCCTTATCTCTGGGCTTGTAGGGACGCGCCGGAAGAACGGCCAACCCATAGTGTTCAGCCATCTCGCGATAGGTTGGATTTAAATCCGGCTCGTAGCGGCAGGGATGCTTCACCCCGGTCTTGACGTTGTCCGGGATGACGGCTTCGGGTACGCCACCCAGGAACTCCAAGGCGCGCACGTGGGAGCCAATCCAGCAGGCCAGTTCCTGGCTTTGGGTGGCTTCGGCAAACGTGTAGCTGCTCGCGCCGAGAACGGCGACGAAGAGCGAAGCCTGGTAAACCACCTCGCCGGTCTGCCGGTCGTGCATCGGGATTTTGGTGCCGGCATAGTCCACAAACATCTTTTCGCCGGCGCGGTGGTCGTGCCGCAAGACCACATCGAGCCTACGCGCCCAGCCGTGATACAGCTCGCAGAACCGGCTGTAGCTGTACCCGTCCGCCGCATTCTCTTCGCGATACTCCTCCCACAACAGTTGCAGGGTGAGGTTGCGGTGGGTTTGCAGTTGTTTGCGGATGGCGGGGAAGTCCGGCAGGGCGGCCTGGCGGGCCTGCGCGCCAGGCCGAGGCTTTCTGGAAAGAGCCTCTTCTAACTGCTGCTCATTCCATTCAGCGGGCAGCGGCCAACTCACGCCGGCCTGCGCCGCAGCCTTCAGGTACTCATGGACAGTGCTTTGCGCAATCGCGCAGCTACCCGCGATCTGCCGTTGTTTGAGCCCCATGGAATGGAGCCGGAGAACTTCCTTGAACTTCCGCATACTGAGCCTTTCTTGCGGCAATAGACTACCTCCACTTCCAGTGAAGGGCTTTTGCCGCGCCACTTGCCCAGCGCGTTTAGGTTTCTTAATAAAACCGTTACGACATGTCGATCACCATTCCGAAGCGGTCGCGATTTGTGATCGGCATCGCGTCGGAATCGTGATCGGCATCACTTCGTAATCTTGATCGACATCGTTTCGGAATCCTGATCGCCATCGTCCGGAATCCACAATGCAGTTTCGGCCAACTGATCGGTCACGTCGCCGA
Source organism: Bryobacterales bacterium (assembly GCA_963785255.1). Classification (GTDB taxonomy): domain Bacteria; phylum Acidobacteriota; class Terriglobia; order Bryobacterales; family Bryobacteraceae; genus Bog-159. Next base: position 512,201 of record CAWAUR010000017.1, on the reverse strand, counting down.
TGCCCAGTAATTTCTCCACCACAGAGCGGGAGACGTGAGCTCGAACTGGCATTAAACGTGATAGGCTAATCGGCAATGAGCCAGGGGTTTCGGAAAGGCGTCGTCGGGCGAAAAACAGCACTTGTCGCCTATTTCGCGGCCAATCCTCAAGTTCAGCTCTGCGATGATTGCATCCGAGTCCTCCTAAAGTGCTAGCGAAGTGTTTTCACCGAAAAGGATATCCGCGAATCAGCTCTTGAAGCCGGGCTGGTAAGGAAATACGCGTTATGCCCGCAGTGCCAAACGGAAAAATTCTTGATTGCCACACATTGAGGAACGGCCCCTTGCCTCGGTTTAATCAACCGGGGACGCTAGCAGCCACGGCATTGTCGATCCAGCTTCCCTAGTCCGCCGGCGTTGAGCATCGGCGGGGAACGATTGTGTACCTGCTTAAGTAGCTGTTTTCGGATCTTCCGGAGACGTTGCTGCTTAGGCTTCGTGGGACGCGACGGGATCAGAAGTCTTGTATTTCTTGATCGCCTCCGCGCTGACCGGCGTGAAGAAATTGATCATCTCGCAAAGAAGCATTACTTGAAACCACATCGAGCGATGCAGTCTGATCATCATGCGACCAGGCGGCCCTATCGTCACCAACTGGCTCCATGAGCGTCTAACCCGTCATGTTGCCGGCTAACCTGCGATATAGTCTTCGGTCTTTCCGGAAAAGCCCGGGGTTCGTGGTAAGGCGGTGGCCGGCAGGTTCGATCTCGATAATCCGTCGCTCTCCCGGATATCGCTTGTGGCGAATGATTTTGAAACGAGTCTCAGCGCCACGACCTCTGCAGTACCGGCTCGACAACAGCGTCGATTCGGAGTGGCTCGATACCGGCCACCTCCAGGCGATTTACTCGAACATTCCGGCCGGCAAACATGCGTTTCATGTGCGGGCCTGCAATCGCGATGGGATTTGGGACCGGGCGGGGATGATAGTCTACAGCATCACCCAGCAACCATACTTCTACGAAACTGCGTGGTTCCGGCTCGCCGTGATTCTTGCGGGCGACTCCCGTACAAGGGTATCGCCCGCGTTAATTGCGGACGTTGTTTCTGACAAACTCTTCGAAGAATCAAGCACCCACCATCCCTTCAGGGTGAGGGCGTTCCGCACCGCGTTTCCGCCGCCGTCGTTGTTGAAGTAGACGAACACGTCCCGGCCCTTTTACTCCACCGTAAAGCTGGCTTGGGTCGTGGATGCGCCCCCCGGCGTGGCGACAGTTATGGGTCCGGTGCTGGCTCCCGCCGGGACGGTGGCCCAGGTGTAGCTGGGTCCGGCGTTGGAGACCGCAGTCCCGGGCGTTCCATTGAAATCGACCGACGCGCCGAGCAAGTTTTGGCCCCAGATGAGCACTTTGGTGCCCGCCGGACCGGATCGTGGACTGAATTGTTGCGCGCGCGGCGCGGGTATGGGCATCGGGATATTCAGGGCAAAAATGACGCCGGCACCGGAGTAGCCGCCGTTCTGGGCGGCGCCGTAGATGACGCCATCGCTTCCCAAGGTGAGCCAGCAAAAGCACATGCCCTCCGTAACGCCGTTCGTCATGGCGACGAGCTGCGTGTACTGGCCTGAAGTAGTGACCCGAAAGATCTGATAGATGCCTTGCCCATTGCGGGCCCATGTCGCTCCGTAGAGATTGCCGTCGCTGCCTTCGATCAGCGCGGTCGGATTATAGTTAAGGCCTGCCGGAAAGGTGTAGAGCAGCGTGTACTGGCCGCCTAGGGTAAGTTTGTAAATGGTCCCCGTGCCGTTTGCGCCTCCGAAACCTGTGGACCCGTACAGATTGCCATCGGTTGCCTGCAGGATCGGGGTCGGAATCGCTGCGGCGCCATAATTGAAGGTGCCGGCCGGAAAGGTATATAGGTTGGTCCGGGACGATCCCGATGCGGTCACGCGGTAAACGAATCCGGAGCCGTCCTCCAAACTGGACACTCCGTAATAGTTGCCGTCGGAGGCGTAGGTCGGGAAAAGAGAGATGGTTTCGCCGGCCGGGAATTGATAGATAGAGCTTACCGTTCCGTTCGGATCGCATCTGAGTAAGTGGTAGATGTTGTTGGAGTCGTAGTCGGTTCCGAGGAGCGTACCGTCCGGCAGGCTCTGAGCAAGGCTCGGCGGCAGGTCGGTGGCGGGATAGTTCTGTGTGTCGCCGGGCGCCGAGCCGACGGAAAACATGTTTCCGACGTTGGCCTTCGATCCCTTCGAAGAATAGTACCGGCCGTTGGGCGCTGTCACCAGTGGACCGATTATTCTCTGGGGACTGGTAAAGGTCGTCAGAATCGTTTTGGCTCCCTGGGGGGTGATGGAGAAGACCCCCTCCGGTTGTCCGATAGTCGAGTAGAAGACGCCCGTGCTCCCTTCCGTCAAGATACCGGGCGATTGGGCCTGTCTCATGTAGGAAACAATGCGAAGCACCGGCGCAGGGGCTGGTTGCGGCTGTGCGGATGCTGAGATGAGGGCGCTCGCGATCCCGCAGGTGACTAGCCACACGCGCGGATGTTGATGATCGAAGTTCATACTAGCTACTCCTTGTCCTTATGTTTCTTACGCCGGCGGCCTGCTGCTTTTGCAGCGTCAGCCTATTGTTAGGGAATGCCGTAGACCAGGATGCCCGACTGGTAACCGTTAGGATCGGCAGTCGGAGGGCAGTCCCTGGTGACATCTCCAGAAGGGTGAATCGCGTACGTCGGGACGTAGGCCATACCATTCGCTACTGTCGGCAGGGCGAAGGAGGAGACGCAGAAGGCGTTGGCCGGACTGTTCCAGAGTCGCTTCAGCGTGACTGGGTTCGCGGTGGGCGTGGTATTGTACGCGAACAGCGAACCGACGTCTCTGGTTCCAGAGGTCGCCAGGTCCGCCGCTACCACCGCCCAGACTAGTCCGCCGGTGCCGCCGTTGGAGGTGACCACGAGTGACCCACCCGGGTAACCGACGCCTCCGTCGCCGGGGTAAGTATCCAGGATCGGGTTGATGAAGTAGCCGTTGTAACTCCACGCTGACGTGTTCACGGATGCGCTGAAGCCCGGGCTCACGTTCAGGGAGGTGTCGCTGACGACCAGCGTAACTGTCTGGGTCGGCTCCCCAGCCACGACGATCTGGTCTCCGGCGATGAGCATGTCCGTGAAGCAAGGCGCCGTCGGGCTGAGGGCGGTGCACGAGCCAAGATTGAGCGTCGTGTAGATGGTCCCGGATGTGGAGATCGTTCCTATCCCGGTTTGCGCGCTGTTGTTGGAGGACTTAAGGGCAGTGAGCTTCTCGCCGAAGGGCCATAGGTATAGGGTGTTGTTGTAAAAGGCAAGGCTGGTCGCCCTTTCGCACGTGTCGGGCGAGTTGGGGGCGGCGCAAAAGGTCGTCACTGGCGTGCCGGACGGCGGCTCCGAGGCGAGTACTGCGCCGAAGGGGAAGATGTTTCCGTTGTCCCCCGCCGCGAACCCCTGTACGCTGCTTGTGCCGTTCATCAGGCTGCACTGAGAGACGGGCGTGCTGGGTCCGCACAGGTTGCCCTGCGTGAGCACGTAGCCGTAGCCGGCCTTATCTATCGTCACAAGGCGGGGTGAGCCGCCTGCGTCGTTGAAGAGCAGGACTCCAGAGGTCGCCTGGTCATAGTCCGTCTCGTTCTGGTACTGAAATGTAGACGTACACGGCAGTGTCGATGGTGGCGGGCTGGGGTTGTTGCACAGGCTGAGCGTAAGGATATCCGGCGCCAGGGTCGCGCTCTTGGGAGTGAAGGACTGGTAGGGCGTGGCGTCCATCACGCTGGCGGACAGGCGAAAGTCCACGATGCTTTGTCCGTAGTTGTTCGGGCCGGTCGACTGAAACCGCTGGAACCCGCCATTTCCAATTCCGGCGAAGACGTGGGTGTACCCATCGCCCAGCGTGCTCGGCGTGTTCGCAGCCGGCCCGCGGCCCGACATCCATATACCTCCGCCGTGCCCGCCCCAGTTCGGCGGGGCGTTGTACGAACTTACTATTTTGCAGTCGCATGCCGGCGTTCCGCTGCCAAAGTTGGAGCACTGGGAGGTGCCGCCCCCCGTGCCACAGCCCCGAGCCGTTGTCGAGAACGCAACCAGTGGGGTATAGCTCGGACCCGAGGGGAGCGTGGTTCCATATCCGATAAGCCAACCGTGGTAGGGATTCGCCGTGCTGCTCTCGTTAGCCGCGGCAACGCCGAACCCAAGATATATTACGGGGCTCACGCCCGTTACTCCTGGGATCGGGGCGGGAGCCTCGAGCAATGCCGGCCTCTGCATCTGCTGATTGGCCTTGAACTGAATTTCTCCGCTTACCAGGTCGTCGGCGTCATCCGAGCCCGCGGGCCCAGTGCCGATTTGAACCGGAATTGGGGAGCCCGTCAGGTCGGTACCATCCGCTAGCTTGAGCTTATGGAGGTACCAGCGTGCGTTAAAGCCGCTATCCAGGCAGTAGCTGGTCAGGAAGATCGCGGGTGGCGATAGAGTGGTGTCGATGACAGGGGTGGCCACGATTCCCGAGAAGGGAAGGCCGGCGGCTAGAGGCACAGGGCCGACGGCGCCGGGGGCGCAGTCGTCAGACCACAGGAGCCCGCCGGTTAGCTTCCCCTGCCGGCTCCAGCAGATCGGGGACGTCCCGCTACAGGCCTGGTTCTCGCCGTCCCAAGCGAACACGCTGCCGTTCAGAGTGACGCCTATCAGCAGATCGTGCGTTGCGGATGGGCTTCCTACGCTCGGCACCTGCGCGACATACAGCGGCTGGGCGTAGATAGGGTTCGTAAGGGCTGTTGCCGGCAGATCGCTGGTATCCACGGAGAGCTGAAACAGTTGCGTGACGCTCGTGGTGGTAACCGTGCTCGAAGTGAGCGCGGTTTCGTTGCCGTTGTACCCGTCGCGATTGTTGTCATTCTGGCCAGTGAGAACGCACGGATTCCCCGATGGCGGACTCGCGCAATTTTGTGCATTTAGCGAGCTTGCGATGCTTAAAATAGCCGCGAAGGCGAGGAGGCCGCGGCCGCCTGCGTGACGTTTCGAACGCGAGAGCGAGTGCATGGTTAAGCGTAGGCGGCTTTTTCCCAAAATGCAAGAGGAAGAAGAAAATGTAACGCGGGTTTAGTGCTAATAAGTATCTTTTCGGAAATAATCCGAAGTGTTTTGCGTTACGGGGCTGTGGCGAACGAGGGAGCGTCGACCCATGAGGCCTGGTAGCCCGTGCAGCGATGCAAACGCACGCGTGATGCGTCGGCGATGCCGATAAGTTAACGCGGGTGGATCAGTGGCTATCTTCAGAGGGAAAGGTACTTCAGGCTTACATTGCTCTTATCAGTTCAGCGCTTTTTACACAGAAAGCGACGGCCATTCAGCCCGACGACATCTATTCGATACCTAATCCTGAAACAGCTTCTCTCGACCTAAGCAAAAACGAGCGGATTCTTGTCAGCGACATAACGGACTATTACCGTGATCTCATACGGCTAGGCGAAGATTCCGAGGCGATGAAGGAAAGCGGCTTCCCGGCACTCAATGGCTTTGGAGCTACCTTCACTCAACAAATTAATGCGATCTATAAGGAAAATCCGCTTCGCGCACTGAAGCCCCGTACTTGGCCGGGTGCGATCTGCTTGCCGTTCGTCTTCGGCGATGGCAAGGTGGACTGGACCGGCGCGGACGATCTCTATGGAAAGTTGGATGCGTTGCTCCACGAACAACGCCCGGCGACATGCGCACTGTTGCGAAACCTGCAGAGGTTGGCGGCCCGATGACGCCGACTATCCCTCTGTACTTGGCACGCATCCGGGCCGATGTTCTGCTCAAGTTGCGGGGACGGCTGACCCAGCTGGTTTATGACGAACTGCGCCGCATCGCCCGCCGCCTCATGCGAAACCAACCAGGGCATACGCTGCAGCCCACCGCGTTGGTTCACGAGGCATGGGCGAAACTGTTTCACGACGCTGAACCGGAATTCACCGACCGGGCGCATTTTCTGGCGGTGATGGCGCGCGTCATGCGCCAAGTGCAGATCGACCACGTCCGGGGCGCGGGCGCCGACAAGCGATGGGGAGGCCAGCAGCGTGTTCCTCTAGCAGCCACGGTGCAATTCGCCGAAGAAGGTTTCGCTGCGCTTAAGCTCATCGATGTGGACCGTGCGGTGGTTGCGCTGGCGCGAGAAAATTCCGGCCTTGCGCAGATCGTCGAAATGCATTACTTCGGAGGAATGACAGCGTGGGTTGTTGCGAAGCCCCGGCGCTTAAGATGCCCGATTCCGTACCGCCATCCACCTGGAGCCGTGATTTGGGTGCGCCTCGATCACGACATTGGCCGGAGAATCCTGAAGGAAATCAACACAGCCACACAGTAGCCGATTTACTGTATGTCTTCAGTAATACCGGCACCGCACGGCCTGAAGCGGTAAACTATTTGTTCGCGGAAGTGGCGGAATTCCGATGTTCCGCCGTGACCAACGACCATGCCAGCCAACACAACTGCTCTCGGCATTGATAAGTGCCAGGGGCCGCGTACTCAGCCGGGAGCAGTTAACGGTGGCCGCGTGGGGGGATGTCGCCTTCCCGTCGAGTCGTATCATGGATAATCACATCGCCAACATACGACGCAAGATCGAGCCTGATCCGGCGCAACCACGCTATTTACGCAATGTACGTGGGCTAGGCTACCGCTTCGACGATACACAACATGACACGACGTGATACTCTCCGGTCTTCGCTTTGCCAGACGCGGTCCACAATACGCCAGCGACGCTTTCGGCAACCTCGTGACGGTCCTGGAGCCGGACCCCACGGCGAACCCCGTCCTGACGACGCCGGCATCCCCGCCTGCATATCCGGTCACCGCCCCGCCGGCGGTGCGCCACCGGCCTCGACACCATCCCCGCCGCTGTCCGCGCATTCGTCGAGCAAGTTGGTGGCGGCGTGCCACGAAGTAGACACCTTTCCCCCGGAAATCGTGGCCAAACCGAAGAGCGGTCCATTTCCAGGCGGCGTTCCGTTGTCGTCGAGCAGCCAATCTGCTGCACTGCGGTCAACCTGGGCGACGCGCTTTCCCGCAGACGCTGAATCAGATTCCGATCGGTTCGAATACCATGGGTACTGCGTCGGCCAGCCCTTACCTGGTAGGGGATGGATATCCCTGCTCGCCCGTCACGGAGTTCTATAACACCACAACCGCGCGCGACTATGTCTTTTTGAGTTCCGAAGGCGCCTACCAGGGATGCGCACAGAATTCGGGCTGTTTCTATGGCTTCGACGTCACCATCGGCGCGGCGGCAGGCAGCGCTGAATACACCGCGGCCTCGGGAGGCGCGGGCGGCATCATCGTGGACAACTCAGTCGGATCCGGCACGCTGGCCGGCGCTTCGCAGATTTATTTTCCAACACTGAGCGATAGCGGGACCTGCGCCACTTCGGGAGGCACGGGCGTTTGCGGCGTGCAGGATGCCCAGGCGGGTCTCTCGGTCAATTGGAATCAGTTTCATTTTACGCCCGACCATCAGGGATATGACTTCTACGAAAACGTGCTGGGGCCGAGCACGGTTGGAAACCTTGGATTGAAGTGGAGCTATACCACCGGCAGCGGAGTGTTTGAGTCCGCACCCGCGGTGGCGAATGGGGTGGTTTATGTCGGCTCCTACGATGGCCGGCTCTACGCCCTGAACGCCGGCACCGGCGCCCCACTATGGGAGTACCCCACCGGCGGCGTAATCGGTTCCTCGCCGGCCGTGGCGAATGGTGTGGTTTATGTCGGCTCCCAAGATAATAGAGTCTACGCCCTGAACGCCACCACCGGCGCCCTGTTGTGGAGCTTTCCCGCCGCCGCCCTCGTGTATAACTCCGCGCCGGCGGTGGCGAATGGGGTGGTTTACATCGGCTCCGAGGATCACAAGATCTACGCTCTGAACGCCAACACCGGAGTTCTGCTGTGGAGCTACACCACCGGCAACAACGTCTTTTCCTCGCCCGCCGTGGCGAATGGGGTGGTTTATGTCTGCTCCTTCGACGGCAAGATCTACGCCCTGAACGCCAACACCGGAGCTCTAGTGTGGAGCTACACCACCGGCGGCCCGGTTTATTCCTCGCCGGCAGTGGCGAATGGGGTGGTTTATTTTGGTTCCGAAGATTCCAAGGTGTATGCTCTGAACGCCGGCACCGGCGCATTTCTGTGGAGCTACACCACCGGCAACGATGTGGTTAGCTCCGCGCCGGCGGTAGCGAACGGGGTGGTTTATATCGGCTCCTTAGATCAGAAGGTCTACGCCCTGAACGCCGGCACCGGCGCTCTGCTTTGGAGTTACACCACCGGCAGCAACATTTATTCCTCGCCGGCCGTGGCAAATGGGGTGGTCTATATCGGCTCCACCGATAGCAAGGTCTACGCCTTCGCCCTTCCATAGGCAGAAAACATCGCCTTGCGGCCGAGTCGGTCAAGACAACGCCGCTTCCCCGCGCGCCCCCGCGTCATCGCGCCGCACGGGCAGCGGCGGCCGACCAGGGCAGGCTTCGTGCGGGGGCATTTACGGGAGAGGGCGCGGGCTTGGCGCCGTGTCGTCGGAGAAGGACACAATCGAACTTGACGTTGTGTCCCACGAACCTCGTCCGCCCCGCGAACAGCTTGCGAAGACGTGCTTTGACCAGGTCAAACGACATTCCCTCCATGTCCGCGTCGGTCACGGGCACGTAGAATGCCTCTCCTGCCCTCACAGAAAACGCCACGCCAAACAGTGATGCACTCCGGGGGGCCCTATCGCTGGCTTCTGTATCCACGGCGCAGACCTCGGATTTCGAGACTAGCGCTTCCAGTTTTTAACCCGCAGCGGTTTCGTCCAAGTCATTGACTACGCACGCGACCGCAGTTTGTGCAGGATTGCGGCCTGTTCCGCCTCGTTGAACTTGAGGTGGCGGTGGTTGAGCGAATTCAGCTCCTTCTTGCTAAAACGGCGTCAAAACCGGCGGAATCGCGGTTGTTTTAAGTCGGCGCTAACATTGGAGGTGGCGACTTCCAGACAGCAGGGGTATGGGATCTTCTCCGGACCCGTCGAGAATACTGCCGTGCTTCTCTTCGATGCCGTTGCCGCGAGGTGGGTCGCCGAGGAGGAATGGCACCCGCTGCAGCGCACTTCCACGCTGCCTGATGGATTCGCCGCATGGCCTGTGCGGCAGCCGCAAAGAAATGCGCACGGTTCTTCTCGGCTGGCGACCCTTTGAAAGCCGGCGTGTGCACCAGCCCCGGGATCCTGGCGCCCCGCTCTTTGATCGCTAACGCATTCCTCGCCGGCTCCGCGTCGGGCAGCATGTGTTCGTCGTGCAGGAAGATGGTATCGTTCGGGCCGCGGGCCCCCATAACGCCGCCACTGCCGTAGGCGTGACGGCTAGGACGAACACTTGGGGCCAACTCTCCGGGATGGAAAACCGCTGCACGATGATTTGCGACTCCGGCACGCCGGCTACGGAACTATACCGAGGCGCTCCGTTTGTATCGCAAAGCCGCCGAACAGGGAAATGCCGCTGCCCAGAATAACCTCGGCCACATGTATGCGAGAGGCCAGGGGGCGCCAATGGACTGGGTGCAGGGACACCTGTGGCAACGCGAATCGGCGAAATGCGAGAATCATGATTCAATGCTCATCCTCGGTTGCGGTGACATTCGCCTGGAAACGACGCGTTAACCAACGGGTTGTGGCGGAGAGACCGACGGAGAGCCAAAGAGCGGCAGGCGTCGGTTTTCGCCCCTGAAGGGGCGCACCCCGCCATAGTCGAATGGGTGCCGTCAGGCCCAGGAACCCTGTATTATGGGCGTTTTTCAAGGTTTTGATGGGGCCTGTTAACCGGTTAACAGTGCGCCCCAAGGGCGCAGATCATCAGTGGAGGGAGATTCCACCTATGTAGTTCCTGTGCCGAAAAAGGAAAAACGAGAATCAGAAAGGAGAGCGCTTTTAGAGATACACCCTCGGGATGGTGCCTCCTCGTGGCGCTTACGCAGATGCACGCAGGTGCACGTAAATTGAAATTATCAGGCCCCCGGCGATTATCTGCAAGCCTATCTGTATCAATCGGTTAGCTGGCTTTAGCGCGTTCGACCGTATTTAATGGCCTTGCATCTGCGCGGCACCACGCTTACCCTCTCTCGACCGCGGTTACCACCCTCCCTCGAAACCCGACAAACCTGACAAACCCGACCACTGATGCTCTCCGGCCAAGTTGACTGTCCGGCCCTTCCTGAGCCATGCATGTCTCAGCGCGCACCATAATGCCGGTTCCGTCAGGCGAACGCTGCTGCGCACAGGAGACGTGATGAAATTCAGAATGATCTTTTTGGGCGCCGAGCAGGATCCAGATGGCGGGACGGTGCCAGAGTTGGACGCTGACATACCCGTCGACGAATCATCGTTGCGCTGCTACGAGTACAGCGGGACGCACATGGTCCGCCGGGATCAGTTGGCCAACGGCCGGGTGAGGCGCACTCCGGTGGCTAACTTCAGGGCCCGGATCGTGAGTGATATCATCCGCGACGATGGCGCCCAACAGCAACGCGAATTTGGCGTGGAAGCCGAATTGGGGGGGAGCCGCCAAGTCTTTGCCCTGCCGGCAGCGGAGTTCGGCCGGATGGGCTGGGTGCTCGAAAGGCTGGGACCACGGGCCATCATCTATCCGGGACAGCAACAGCATGTGCGCGCTGCCATGCAGTCCTTATCCGGGGCGATTCATCAGGAACACATCTACGCGCATCTGGGCTGGCGCCGACACGGCTCACAATGGGTGTACCTGCATGCCGGAGGCGCGCTGGGAGTCGGCGGACCGGTCAATGGATTGCAAGTACAACCGCCGGCCGCTCTGCAGCATTACCAGTTGCGTGTGCCCGCCAATCATGGGCAGTTGACGACAGCCGTGCGAGCCAGCTTGCAGATACTCTTGGCCGCGCCCGACCGGATCAGCTTTCCCCTGCTGGCGAGCGTGTATCGGGCAGCCCTGGGCGCGTCACGTTTCAGTCTGTTCTTAAGCGGTCCCAGCGGGGTCTTTAAGACCGCCCTCGCGGCGCTGGCACAGCAACACTTCGGCGCAGCCATGGATGCCAGCGGTCTGCCAGCCAACTTCGCCTCCACGGCGAATGCCTTGGAACGGCTGGCTTACGCCGCCAAAGATGCGTTGCTGGTGGTGGACGACTTCGCTCCCGCCGGCGGCGTGGGTGACGGACTGTTAGAGAGCGTTACGGAACGCTTGTTCCGCGGCGTGGGAAATGCACAGGCACGCAGCCGTCTGGGAGGAGACGGACGACTCCAGACGCAGCAAGCCCCGCGCGGGCTGGTGCTGGGAACCGGAGAAGCGGTGCCGCCGGGACAAAGTATCCGCGCCCGGCTGCTGATTGTTGAGATCGACGCCGGCGCGGTTCGACGGACGGCATTGAACGCCGGCCAGAGTGCCGGGCGTGAAGGTCTCCTGGCAGCAGCGATGGGCGCCTTCGTGGTGTGGCTGGCGGGCACCTATGAGGCCATGCAGAACCGCCTGCAGCAGCGCGTGCAGGTCCTGCGCAGTCAGGAGCACGGGATGGCGGGACATGCGCGGACACCGGCAGCGATAGCGGAACTGCGGGCTGGCTGGGAGATCTTCCTGGACTTCGCCGCGGAAAAGGGGGCCATCGGGGGGCTTGAAAGAGCGGAGTTGGAGGAGCGCGCCAGACAGGCGCTGGTCGAACTTGCCGAGCGGCAAGCAAAATATCAGACGGCTGGCGATCCGACAGTGCGGTTTACGGGCCTGTTGAAGACCGCCCTGGCAACCGGCCAGGCGTATGTGGCGGACCGGCAAGGCAAGGCGCCAACCGAGGCCGCCGGCTGGGGCTGGCAGCGAACCGGTTCTGGCCGTGGGTGGAAGCCACGGGGCCGCTGCATCGGTTGGGTGGTGAACGGTGACTTATACCTGGAGCCCAGCGCCAGCTATCAAGTCGTGCAGGAGATAGCTGGTACGGAGAGCCTAGCGGTGAGCGAGGCGGCCCTGCGGCGCAGGCTGTGGGAACGAGGGCTATTGGCGAGCAGAGATACAGCACGCCAGGTGCTGCTGGTGCGGCGGATCTTGGCTGGCGCTGCCAGGAAAGTGCTGCATTTGCGCGCGAGCCATCTGCTAGCAAGGTCGGCATAGAGTTGGCGGAAACGGGCTGACAGCCCGGTTCGCGAAATAGGGCATTTTCGGAGAATCGAGTCTACATGTCCACCGCCTGATCGCTGCCGGCGACGGGGATCTCCGGGATTCCCGCGCCGGCGTGGGGACCAAGCAAGCAGCAGCGAATCAATTCAACCAGTCGGCCCCCGTCCGGCTGAATCGCACTGGTGGATCGCCGAATCAGGTCCAACTGCACCGCTTGCTCGGAACTGATGTTTGCGGCGCCGGATGCTGCCACCAGAAGCTGGAGCAGGGCATCGCTGTTGGCGGTGATTCTGACAATCTTGTCGTCTGCCATGATGAGCAGCGTCGGTTCGATGATTAGACGCCGCTCAAGTGCGGCGAGTCGTCGACGTAGGTGCGCGTCGGGCACACTCAGAGATAGGCGTCCGGCAGCGCTTTCACTGCTAGGGGGACTATTGCATCAACAGCAGAAATTATGGAAGCCGTTTTGGTGGCAGTTGTTTCCCCCGCGAACGTTCTCTGACGAACCGATACACAGGCTATCGAGGCTTCAAGGCTGGAATCCAGTGACAGCCGAAAGTGCCCTTTCTGTGCTGAGATCATAAAGCGTGAAGCTGTGGTCTGCCGGTACTGCGGACGCGATGTTCCAGCAGTCGCCGTAGTTACTGCCGTGGTCGTGGAACCGGCCACGCCGCGAGCAGGGCTTGTCAGCGGGTGCCCCAAGTGCGGAGCCGTAATGAATGATGTAGCTGGCAGACGCGTATGCCCGAAATGCGGGCTGTTGATCGGCTAAGATTCGTTTGATCGACTATTTGCCGTTCCCCCACCGCGCCTTAGCTGCTTTGGCCGCAATTGCAGACCGTTTGCGTGGCGATAGAGCCGCTGCCCTGGCTTCGCCGCCCTTCAAGCCACCCAACCGACCCAGCGCGACAGCATGGGGATTCTTGGTGGGATCTAGGGGCTTCGCTTGGGGTTGCGCCGGGTCGAATTTGGCCGCTTGGCCGGTGGATTCAAGCATGATCTGGTGCGCGAGTTGGTTCGGATCGCGGGGCCGTTGTTTTGTTGACCGCTCAGTCATACCCCAGTTTAGGCACGGCAGACCCGAAGCGGTCAAGCACTACTGATTCGTTAAGAGTTGAAACTGACCCACTACCGGATATTGGGTTCAAGGGGGCGAAAGGAATTCGTGTTCGTTGCCGCCGTTTCCGTCGCAGCAGCAGCGTCAACTCCTCGATTGCCCACTGCCGAGATAGAGGTTCCAGCGACGGATTGTGTCGATCAATAATCGTTTCCGCGATGCGTAGGGTTCGCGCCTTGGGTTTGGCCTCATCCAACGCTGCTTCAAGCATTTGATCTAAGCTTTCGAACGCGGGCTTCGCCGAAGCACGCTCCCCAAACACGACCTTCCGGAGAGGCACATCCAAACCTTGTACATGGGACTCTCGCATCATAGGTTCCCATCCCATCAACTGGCTTCGTTCGCAGCGCCTCCGTGCAGAATATAGAGGCCCGCTATTAAACGTTAGTGCGGCGCCATGGCCACCGATTCAGTTTTAATCCAAAATCGGCAATACTCTTAAGCGTATTCTAGGGCAATTCCTAAAATTGCGCAACAAGGACAAACGCGGCTTTCCTCTATTATCGAGAATAGCTACGTAAGCGTCCGATGAACCCCGATTCCCGCGCCGGCGTGGGGACCAAGCAAGCAGCAGCGAATCAATTCAACCAGTCGGCCCCCGTCCGGCTGAATCGCACTGGTGGATCGCCGAATCAGGTCCAACTGCACCGCTTGCTCGGAACTGATGTTTGCGGCGCCGGCTGCCGCCACCAGAAGCTGGAGCAGGGCATCGCTGTTGGCGGTGATTCTGACAATCTTGTCGTCTGCCATGATGAGCAGCGTCGGTTCGATGATTAGACGCCGCTCAAGTGCGGCGAGTCGTCGACGTAGGTGCACGGTCAAGCCTCCCTTTTCATGCTCCACCGCGATCGTTTCGACAGATACGCGGTCTCAGTTCCAGCGGTCCATTTAATGCTTCACGGTCTCCGCGGCGCGCTCCAAAGCGGACACGCGTGTCTCGATATCCAAATCCAAGGCTTCGCGGGCCACGGCAAACAGTCCCAAGGCCGCCCGTATCCGGCTCGCGGCAGGCGTCGTGGGATCTGCCATCAATTTCAGGAGCACGGCAGTGGCGGCGCCAGTGTTCTGCTGGGCACGGGCGTAGGCCTGTTCTACAACCTCCCACCGGGCGCGCCGGTACTCCTCTAGGAACTCGGGCAAACGCAGCCAGCGCGTCAGGGTGCTCGGGTCAATGCCGGCGACACGGGCCGCCTCGGCATGATTCCGCTCCGCGAGTAAGGCTTTGATCGCCGATTCCTTCTTCCGCCCGAGTTTGCTTCCGTGTCCCTTCATTGCCCGATCCAACCAGACGCACTCTGCCAGCTGCACAGGCCATCGCCTTCTCTTTGCCATGGCAAATTTATTTGCACTTTGCCTTGCCTTTCAGGCACTTCGGAGTGATTCATGTGATGACCCGCGCAGCCCGCGGACCAAGGAGATTCACAATGACGTTCACGATGGATGCCGAAAACAACATCAGTGCGTTTGCCACCGCCGAGGAGGCCGCCGCCGCAACCCAGAATCCTTTCGATCCCTTCGCCACCCAGAAGGAACTGGCGGATCTGGCCAAAGCGTGGCCGGCGGAGCGACTGGTAGCCATTTGGAACAGTCTGACTGGCGTGACGCCCGTATCGAGCTTCAAAAGCAGCAAGGCTGCTGTCGCCCGCATTTGGCAGCGCATTCAGAGACTCGGTGACGCCGCGAAGCCCGCGACGGAAACCGCGAAGCCGAAGCCGGGCCAAAAGGCCAAGGGTGGCGCACGGGCGGCCAAGGGCGCGTCGGTGAAGGGCAAGGCGGCTAAGAAGGCCCCCGCCGCCAAGAAGGCACCCAAAGCCAAAACGGCCGCGAAGACGCCGGAAGCCGCCGCGCCGCGCGAGGGCAGCAAAATGGCGCAGGCCATTACCCTTATGCAGCGCAAGGGCGGCGTCACAATTTCCGAACTGATGAAAACCATGGGATGGCAAAAACATACCTGCCGCGGTTTTGTAGCTGGTGCGATGAAGAAGGCTGGCTATACGGTCGAGAGTTTCAAGCCCGAAGGGGGCGAGCGGAGCTATCGACTTCCCAAGTAACATCAGCATTACCCTCCTTTCCAAGCCCGCCCCCGGTTCTCCCGGCGGCGGGTTTTCTGCTTCTGGCCCGGTATCTCCTGGACGGACTTTTGCGCTCCCCGTTTTCGGGCTTTCCCCGATTCCATCCGCGCTACTCCGATTGATACTATGGCATCCATCTGAAATTTGTAATTCTTGCTAACTAGGGGCCTTCGGGGAGGCCCTCTTATCCGTTCCTGCCCCAAAACCCAACCTGCCGCCGCCCAAACCAACGTGGGCCAAACGTGCGCCACCGGCGGCCAAACCTTCGCCAGCTTTCAGTAGCCGCAGTTCCGCCGACCAGTCGGACAGGGCGAGGCACAGCCCTTGCAAATCGGGATGCCCGGCACGTAGCTGGGCTTCGATGGCCGCTATCTCGGCCCAGCAGCGTTGGATTCATGCGGGCACCTCCTTCAGGCGTTCCTCGGCGATCTGGTCGAACGTGCGCCCGTCGCCGTCTAGCGTCGCCTTGCCGCCCGTGACGGATTGCCACCTGGCAACTACCACGTCAACGTACTTTGGATCGATTTCTAATCCGTAACAGACGCGCTCTGTGATTTCCGCGGCGGCCAGGGTCGTACCCGATCCGAGGAAAGGCTCATAGACCGACTCCCCGCGCTTAGTGTGATTTAACAGCGGCCGGCGCATGAGTTCGATTGGTTTTTGACAGGGATTATCGTATTTCTCCTCGTCGGAGCCGCCCATGATAAACTTTGGCGACGGGCAAGCCCAAATGGTTGAGTTCTCGCCGGCCTTGCCGTACCAGGGAGCGTTCTTCTTACGCACAAACCAGCAGGGTTCGTGCTGGAACCAGTACAAGGTGCGCGTCAGGACCGTGCGCTCCTTATCCCAAATGATCTGTTGCGGGTACAGGAATCCGATGCGCTCCAGCCCGTTGAGTACCTCGCGCGTAAAGATGCTCGCGTGCCACACGTACGCGATCTGCAGGCTGGGCACTAACTCGAAGGCGCCAGACCAGTCCGCACGCGTGTCGCCGGAGATCGTGGTATTGGTGTGGCCCTCGGTCCGGTGCTTCATGTAACTGGCTTCGGCCTGCCCACAGCCGTTTAGTCCGGCCCGGTCACGCCACTCTGAGTCAAGGGATATACCGAATGGCGGATCAGTCACAAGAAGGAATGGCTTGCGGTCGCCCAGCAGTCGCGCCACGGCCTCGGGGTTCGTGGCATCGGCGCAGAGCACTCTGTGTTGATTCCGCCGGTTGCCACAGAGCCAAAGATCGTTGGGCCTCGACACTGGATTCTCTGGCAGCGGCGGCGCGACGTCGGCTTGCTCGCCGTTGTCAGGAAGGGTGAGAAGGTCCTCAATTTCTCGCGGATCGAAGCCCGCAAGCGAGAGGTCGTAGTCCGACTCAGCGAGTTCCTTCAATTCGCGAGCGAGGAGGGCTTCGTCCCAAACCGACTCTTCATTGGTCCGGTTGTCAGCCAAGCGCAGAGCGCGGATCTGCTCCGGCGTTAGATCACTGGCCACGTGCACCGGGCACTCGGTCAGTCCGATGCTTCTGCCGGCCGCGCGGCGCAAATGACCGATGACTATAACTTCGTCCAAGTCAACTACCACGGGCTGACGCCATCCAAAAGACTTGATGGACGCGCCCACTTTAGTCAGGGCTTGCGTAGACCGCTTTCGGGCGTTACCAGGAAAATCCTTCGGGCGGTTAATATCCCACATTTCAATTTGCATGACGTTCTCCTAGATAGGCTTGGGGGACGGATACCTTGTGGATGTCGGAATCCCGGGAGCCTTGCATGCGCATGCGCCCCGTCAGGTTATGTTCGGCGAGACCGGGTGACTGTATGGCGCACGCCGCAACCCGGCCGGCGATTCGCTCATCCGAATGGAGTCTGGGATTCTTCGAAGACGGAGTAAGTTCTGAGAGTTTCCTGTACTGGCCTCGCTGCGCCGTTGCCTGCGAAAGCATGCCTCAACCTCCCTGATTGGGTGTGAGGGATCTTCCGCAAGTTGCGCCCTTGGCTGCCGGCCTGCGAACCGAGCCTCTTGAGCCAATAATAATCCATCGTCCGATTCGGTGTAAAGTGTTTAGCGAACATTTTTGGTGTCAAATGTTTCCGGCGCTGGTGCCTTCGTCACAGGGCCGCGATTCTCCGCGCGCTTTGTTCGCGTTGCTTCTCCTTCTGCTTGCGGGCGATTTCCGTTAGCGTCTTCTCGCCGCGACGAGCCTGTTCGGATGCCGCAGCGTTTTCGGTCTTTGGCTTTCTTGCCTGCTCCACGTAACGGGTGCTGCCGCCACCCACAAGTTTGGCTGGCTGCTCCCTGGCTCAGCCGTTTTCAGCTTAGGGCAGTTGTGCACTAAGCCGTTTCACTCGAACACCTTCGACATGCTCCTCTTCGACATCCGGCACCCCTCACCGGATGCAGAGCACAATATTACCGCGCTCGGTTACTACATACGCGGCGAATCGGCAAAGTGTCCGGTCAAGCATCTTCTGTCTCGGAAGAAAGGCAGCAGCCACGGTGTATCGCGAGCTGATTCATTCCTTCCGCGCCCGGATGCGTTTTTCAAGTCGCGTAGGCGCGTCTGGTCCGGCCGGAAGGGAATGGCTTCACGAGCGTCCCGGCGCTCTGGTGCATTAGGACCACACCGGGAATCCTTCAACCGGTGCGCCAGGCGCTGGTCGATTCGAACCGACTCCCGCTATATGAATACTCGCCGCCATCGCAAAATGTGCACTCGCGCCCGGCGAATAACACCGAACGCGGGGCTGGTGGGGAACTGTTCCCCAATTCCCGGGATCCTCACTCGCCCAGATCCCCCGCCCGCAAGTAAGCGGGCCAGTAGAAGTTACGGGGAAGGTCCGTGCGAGTGGGGATCTTGGGGAACTTCTGGGGGCTATCCTTCAGTACGCGTGCGATGCGTGCCCATCACCGCGCTGAACGTGTTCGACTTTCGGCTCTTCGCGTAGGAGGGGAAGAGATCCCCAAGATCCCCAGTATCCCCACATGCTATTGTATTTCCAAGAGTTAGTCCGTGGGGATCTCGCACGAACCAAGATCCCCACAGATCCCCAAGATCCTCATCACTGCGATTCGTCGTCGGCGAGCCGGTAATAGGTGACTCCTTTGTGCTTCGATTCTCCATCGACCTTCACAACGCGCAGTTTTCCGAACAGCCGATCGCGGCACCTCGACAGGGCGTTCCCCAGTCGGACCTGCTGGGACCGCGGCTGGCCGTTACCCCGGATTTCCAGCATCAGGCCGCGCTGTTCGCAGAGCCCGTTGAGATCACTCACCTGCTTCTCTGCGTCGCCGAACGCCTCCCACCATGCCGCAGTGAACTCCCGCCACTTCTGGCCATCCTGATCGGCCTGATCGTATAGTTGATCAAGATTCGCTAGAAAGCCATCAATTCCTGCCACGCCAAGTATCCCGCCGACGACCTCGGACCAGCCTTCAAAGGAGCCCAGTCGTTTCTGGTCAATGGGCCTTCCCGTGGCTATCCAGCCGAGCACCAGCGTGAGAATCGCGTGGACCAGAGAACTGCGGTTCGCCTTCACCCACCGGACCAGGTCGGGATGACGAAACTCAGTGCGCTTCCATGGTCGATCCAATCGCGGATCAATCCGGACTCGAATGCAACGCCGAGAGATTTCCAGGTCGAGATGAGGATTGTTGGCGGTCATCATCCACAGGCCTTGGTTGGGAAGCGAGGCCATCTTCGACTCACCAAGCACACGATCTGTCCATCTGATCGCCGTTAGCACGGACGCGAGCGAGGGGGAATGGAGCTCTTTCCGATCATCGGCGTTATCCAGAAGCACGATTGGACGGGCCTTCAGCAACTCGGCGGTGATCATCTTCCGAATCTCGTCATCATCCTCGGGAAGTGTGCGGCTCTCACAATTCGCCCCGCTTGCAACGAGTGCGACGATGTTGGCGAGAAGGCCCTTGCCGGAGCCAACCGAGGGTGCCTCGATCAGGTGCAACGGGGTCGGGCCCTCGATCATTCTCCGAACGAACGGCAACAGGATCGCGGCGACCGCGTGTGCCCGATCTGAGGGATCCGTGAACGGAAAGTCCACCAACAGTTCGTCGCAAAACAGGTCGCGAGCAGTTCGCATCTCTTCCGGGGTTGGCGTATTGGATAGTCGGCCCAACTGTAACGTTGAATCAGCATCCACCCAAACCCGATCTTTTGGGTGATAGCCCGGTGTGGCGATCAGCGAGCCGTCGCACCCGAACACTGGCGTGCGGATGACGGCATGCAGTTGCGGCAGACTGGGATCGATGTAGGCGAGCATGTCGCGCGCGGCCTCCTTCAGCGGAATCGAATCGACAATGGTTCCGTCCGTAACTCGATACCAGTCGGCAACTCGCGCGATCAACCCGAACACGGCGGCCTCGCTCATCTGCTCGATCTCGACTGCTGGATCTCTGTCGGCCAAAAATACCAGGTGCTCTCCTCGACGAAAAACGTAGGGCGTGTTTCGGAAAACGGCTGCACCCGATTGATTCGCTCGGTGAACGGCAGACCAGGATTCCGCAACCACGTCGCGCAATTGTCGGTTGTTGACTTGAATCCGCGGAAGCGCCGCCGCGTTCTCCATCTGAACTTGCGGCGAACCTCCCAAGAGAATTCTGGCCTTGCCCTTGGTCGCCTCCTCAACTGGGGTGGCTCGCGATTGTTTGCGCAGGACCGAAAGGGTAATCCGCTCTTTGCCAAGCCGGTTTTGAATCAGACGGAGATGCCTTTCCTGTTCGACGGGACTCAGGCGCTTCACTGCAGCGAGGATCGGCTCCAGCACGTGGTCGATCTCAGACTCGGCCGTACTAGCAGACAGACGCGAGATCGATAACTCCAACGGTGTTTGGGCAGCCGCGAGGACTACCTCGAAATCCGCAGGTGTCCTACCCTCGGCGAAGTACTCATTCACGTCAAGCTTGGCCTGCTCCAGTAGGGCCGCGGCAAGCTGGGCGTCCCCTTTAGTTCGGCCCTCCAATGCCAGCGCTTTGGGAGAATCCGCGGGCCCATTCAGCCCGAAGCAGTCCTTCAACTGCTGCCGGGCATTCTGTTGCTTCTCGCCGAGAGGCAGCGTCGCCACGCGCGTGGTAATTCCGTTTTCAATCAGGATCTGTGCCGTGCGCAGGGCACCCCGGAGGCCGGCGTCTGATAGCTCGTTGTCCTGGCAAAGATAAATGGTCTTTGCGCCGGCCAGCTTCGGCAGAATCCTTTCCCAGTCAGCATCCTTGATTTGAACTGTGACGGGAGATACGGCGGGGAACTCGTGCTCCATGAGCGAAATGCAATCAGTGACCCCTTCGGTAATAACAATGCGGTCCGGCCGCGTCGCGAGGATGTCTTCGTTGTACAGCACATCGTTCCTGATGCACGCAGCGACGTGCCCATTTTTGTCACCGTTCCGGACGGCGAGTTTCTTGTACTTCGGGACCTCCCAGTCGGCGTCCGGTGTCCAGGGAGTCTTACGGCCAATCATGAAGACTACGTGGCCGCGGCTCCAGTACGGAAAGACGATCCTCCGATTAAAGAATGGGCTGATGCCGTTCCCAAAATGGCGGAACGCGGACGTTCCTGACAATTCAGCACTCGTGAATGCATTCGGACCCTCGCAGAGTGCGTCCTGGACGCCACACTGCCGATTTCCGTCCGAGTCGGTCCAAGGAGCGTTCTCGGCGTAGCCAATCTTTAGCCGCGCGATCATCTCGTCGCCGATCCTGTATTTCTCCCGAAACCAATTTAGGACATCCGTGCCTGCGAGGAACCTCTGGTGGTAGTAGTCGGCAAGCGATGTTAAGGCCTCAAACACCCGCAGGCTCTTTCGCCGTTCCCGCTCCATCTCCTCGATGGCCTCCGGCGACAGCCCTACGTGAGAAAGAGAAGGCATCCCCACCTTGGCGGCGAGGAAATCTCGCGCCTCTCGGTGTGACTCCGGCATCCGGCCAGATTGACCGCGTGTGATGCAGCCCGCAAGGACAAACTCTACCAACTGCAGGACGTCTCCACCCGCGCCACAACCGAAGCAATACCAGCCCTGCTTGTCGAGCAGGATGTTCAGCGAACGTTTAGACTGGCTCTGGTGATTGGGGCAATCGCAGAACAGAGCCCGATCCGAGGATTGAGTGATCCGCCCATTCAAAAGCTCGCGAGCTATCGCGCCGATGTCGACCGACGTGATCCTGCGGTAATAGTCCCGCACTTCGATGGATGACGGTTGGTTCATTTCACCCGCTCCGAGGGACGCGTCGCATGCGCGGGCGAAACGCCAGCCCGAACAAAGGCTTCTCGAATCTGCCTGGTCATCTGATACACCCGCGAGCGGGACTTGCCAGTGTGCCGGCAAACATCCTGGATCGGCATTTGGACGAGCAACACAGCCAGCGACTGAAGATGGGCTGGAAGGCTTTCGACAACCTGTCGGACGTCGAGACTGAGATGCAGTGCATCCACCACGCTCGGGGACGCGCGCTTATTGAGAACGTCCAGCGAGTCGGCGTCGCTGGCATCCTCTCGATTCATCAAATCGTCACTGAGAATTTCCGGCGCCCGCCGGCGTTCGCGCATGACAAGTACGGCGGCGTGATTGCGCACCACGCCACGCACGAAACCCTGCCAGTCGCCGCGCGACGAATCGAACTTTGGCGAGCGGCGAAGGCAGTCTAGGGTTAACTCCTGTCGCAGATCTTCCCAATCGTCCGTTTTGAAGCCGGCGGTGGCGACAAGCAGGCTGGCCTGGCAGGCTGCCCGCCTGAGGAGAGAGGAAGTGCACGCGGGCGTCATCGGGGCGCCTCCGTGAGCGGGCGCCGGATCACGACGCGACGTGGGATTCCAGCCGCCACCACGATCCGATCGATGGATCCAGACCCAATCTCGTCGAATTGGCGGAAGAGCCGGATCACTTCCTCGCATAGCGCAAAGTCATCGAGCTCGGATTCCGGTCGCCCACCAGCGTCTTGGTCGAGCTTAATATCTTGAACAACAATGGGTTGAGGGCTAAAGGACGGTTCGCCAGCATAGACGTTGAGCCCTCGGATCTCGCCATAGTCGGTCGCCTGGAAGATCCTCAGCAGAGCCTGCCGCGGCGTGGAGATCGTAGAAAATCGCTGGGGCATCCCCATTTCTCAATGCCCTCCTTGTCTTGACATCTGATCCGCGGAGCCGCCAACTAGAACTGGTGAGGTCGTCGAGTTTGGAAGCACGGAATCCACGTTCGAGAATTCCGTTTCAGTCGGCCAGTGGGTCTGGGCAAGCGCCGCTGCGGGTGTCATTGGGCACCCTCGGAATGTTGGACCCGCCGCCGCTCAATGAAGTCCGCCAGGTCCTCCGGGCGGAAGCGCACGAGGTTACCCACACGGATGTAGGCCAGGCCGGACCGCATCAGGCGTTCCAGCGATCCCAGAGAGACGCCCAGGTATTTGGCGGCCTCTCGCTTGGTTTTCAGATACGTTTCTTCATTCACGTCCGCATTTTAGGGCTTCCTACAGTGCGGATTTCAAACCCAAAATGTGCGGATGAATTGCGGATATGCGGAAAAACCTTACAGGCTGAGGCTTCGTGGCGCAGGGTTATGGAAGGTGGTGTTTGTTGAGGAATACCGTTCGGATTTGACGGTCTGGCCAGCCGTCGTAGTTCGGATCGCAAGCGAGCCACTTCTGAATATTGGCCCGACTATGCCACCGAGGATTCGCGGCCTTGGCGATCATTTCGTCCGTCACTCTCACACCCGCCAGTCGGCACTCGGCCTTGTAGTCGTTGCAGAGCTTCCGTCGCCCGGCCCTTACGCTCTCGATGTTGCCCCTGGACTCCTTAGGCTCAGGTGCGCGCTGTTCCAGAGCCATCTGTAGAAACGCTCTCAGTTGCGCTGGTATCGAGGCGTCGCGGAAAGTATGGTATATCCGTAACGGTGTAGCCAAATTCATCGTTGCGCTTACAGTCTCATTAACAACTTCGTTGAGCCACTCGAAACGGAAACCTTTCTGCGATTCGTAGAACTTCGCCCTGGCTGCGAACGAGTCGTTCGCACTAGTCCGCAGGACTCGGGTGATATGAGGCACGTCAAGAAAATAGGCCCCGGGGATTGGGCCCCAGTGAATGATAGACTTCCCAATGGGGTCTAGAATCTCTCTTGTGTTCCGCTCGATCTCTCCGACTTCTTTAAGCACGCGAAGCGGCAAATCCGGCTTCGGTGTGATCGGTCTGTCCAAGGTTGCCTTTGGGATCCCCTGAATCGGAGTGCCGCCAACCGGCTAGGGTCCCAGCCGTCGCCCCGCGCTAGGCGGCCAATCCCAAACATATCATGTCTCGATTGTCGCGGCTTCGATGTCGAATCTCACGCGTTTGTAACAGCCTGGACAGGTCTTCCGCTCATTCCTTGCGGTCGACGCAAACTGGGGCCAGAAAGTGTCTATCCTTCAATTCGCCCCATAGTCTCCGTTGTTCCGCCCAACACATAAAGCTCGCCATACGCCGTAGGTTCGACTCACTGATCGGGTACCGGCCGCTGGGCGTTGTCGGCAGGCACAGGACTTCTTCCGTAATGTCCGGCGCGAGCCAGACCAGTTCCATGATCTGGCTCATCCGCTCTCGCGTGAGACACCCGAGCCTCGCGAGATCAGCGTAGTCCCGCGCTTCGCCCCTCTGAATAATGTCCTGGAAATGTAGAGCCAGAGCTACCACCTGCGTCACCCGCGGCAGCCGCCCATTTCCGGTTGCTGACGCACTCGGCGGCCCTGTTCTTCCCGGTTGCCGCCCGGTCGCGTGTAACTGGAACTGAATCTCAACTGCGCTGTTTTGCATGTTCATACCTCCGGGTCGGAGCTGGCGCCCAATTGCAAAGCTCTTTCATCCCCGCTGAACGGAAGCCAAGAGTCACAGTGCCGGTCCGGCCGTCGTAATGGACGCGATCAACCAGGGTCCGGATGAACCTCTCCTGCTCCCAGGTAGACAACTGCTCCCAAAGCGGATCGAACTCATGTAGGGCACTCTCCACGTCTTGGGCATCGACGCCTTCTGCGTCGATGGCCGCCAACTGATGCCGAAGCTCTGGCAATCGATTGCTCAAGTGTGATACTCGGTCCTGGAGTTCGGCTAGACGTCGGGTGGCCGTATCGCCTGATGAAGCGCCGTTGCCGGCAACCGAGACAGTTTCTTTCATCTCATGGGCGATCCCCCTGAGTTCCTTTTCGATGTGCGTCTTCTCGTGTTCTAGCTCCGCCGAGTCCTTCCGTTGTTGGTCGGCGAGTTGTCGTAGGACCTCGCGCAGCATGGCGGGATTGCGCCCAATGTTTCGGAGTTGTTCTACCACGGCGTTCTCCAGCGCGGGAGCCGATACAGACCGCGTCTCGCATTGGGTCCAGCCCCGCTGGTGGGCCTTCACGCACACGTAGTAGCGATAGAGGCGATCCTTCTTGCTGGCGTAGGTATGAATCATGCCGACGTCGCAACTGCCGCACCGCACTAGTCCTTTGAGCAGAGCCGCATACTTGTTCGCAACACTCCGACCGCCTCGCCGGCCGTTCCGGTTCAGGGCGCCTTGAACCTTGTTCCAGGTTTCGTCGTCAACGATGCGGTCGTGTTCGCCCTGGTAGACATGGCCGTCGTAGTCGACCTTGCCGATGTAGATCATGTTCGTGAGCAAGTTGTACAGGCTGTTCTTGACAATCGGTTTGCCCCCTGCTTGACGACCTTCACGTGTCATCCAGGATTTCATCCGCCATCCGCGCCGGTCCAGTTCCTCCACCACCGGGATCAAAGATCCGAGCTCAAGGTAAAGTGCGAAGATGTCCCGTACTCGTTGCGCCTCATCGGAGTTAACGACTAGGGCGCCGCCTTGCGGGGCGACGTCGTATCCCAGCACGGGGTTGCCGCCGACCCACTTGCCTTTGCGCCGGGCGGCGCTCATCTTGTCACGCGTGCGCTCAGAAATCATTTCCCGCTCAAACTGGGCAAACGAAAGGAGGATGTTCAGGGTTAGCCGGCCCATGGAACTCGTGGTATTGAACTGCTGCGTCACCGAAACAAACGTCGCGCCGTGCTTGTCGAGGACCTCCATGATCCGCGCGAAATCGAGAAGGGACCTGGAGAGTCGGTCCACTTTGTAGACCACGACGCAGTTCACGGCGCCTGCCTGGACATCGGCTAGCAGGCGCTTCAGAGCCGGGCGGTCCATGTTGGCGCCGGTGTATCCGCCGTCATCGTACTTCTGTGGAAGCGCTGCCCAACCTTCCTGGCGCTGGCTGTTGATGAACGACTCGGCCGCTTCGCGCTGCGCGTCGAGAGTATTGAAAGCCTGCTCGAGGCCTTCCTCAGTGGATTTCCGGGTGTAGATCCCACAGCGCACAACTGTCCGCGAAATGAACCCGCTGCCGTTTTCCTTCGGTTTTCGGTCAGCGCGCACGACGCGCCTCCTTTTCCAAGCCGAAGAACGCAAAGCCGTTCCAGCGCGTGCCGGTGATTTCGCCAGCGATCGCGCTCAGCGAGGAGAATCGCCGGCTATCGTATTCGAACCCATCGTTGAGCACCTTCACCACGATGGTCGCGGCCTTGTAATTCTTCACGATCAAGCTGCCTGGCATTGGAAGGCGCGCGTCACGCGTTTGCACTACCGCCGTTGTGGCGGTCTGATCCAGCGGGATCTGCGCCAGCCGCCGGGCGGCATTCTCAGAGATGCGCGATCGCAACTCCGTCCCGCGGGCGATAGCGATCGCGTATTGGCGCGCCGATTCTGGCAGACCACCCTCCTTCGCTGCTTGCAGATGCCACGCGATCTTCCGCCGCAGATGCTGGCAGTTGGCAACCGCGTGTTCCGCACCGAACAATTCGCGGTGCACGGCTTGCAACTGCTGTGCGTTCATCCTTGGCAAGTCCCCAATCTGTGGCATTTTGCCCTGTTTCGTCATCGCGGTGTCCACTCCTTTCTCGTACCTGTCAACCTCAGTTCATGAAGGCTCGTTTCGTCCGCGTTAGCAAGTCCCTCTGTTGACGGAAGCGCTCCGGGAGTTGCCTTAGCAAGTCGGATTCTGGCGCGCCGCCGATAACCCGCCGCCAGCAATGCCGCGATCTCGTTGATGACGTCTTCAACCCGTGGTTCATCTGCGCCGTGCATGCATTTGCCTCCGAGGGCTTGCCGCTTGGCGGAGAAAGGAAGTGGGTGCGGACGAAGGGCCGCTGCTTTTCGGCAGTTGTGGTTGCTCGATCCAATGTCCAGCACCCACAACGAGTTCCGTTTGGCGGCCTGCCCGCTGTCTGGTGTTACAGGACGCGTTCGCGCCCCTGTCAACTAATACCCGGGCAAGTTGGAAAATGTGCACGTACGATTGGGCATGCTCAACCCCCCTGTCAACAAACGCCTCCTGTCAACAAGAGAAACAGGAGAATTCGCAAGTAAAAGCGCGGGGCCGGCCTCAACCTCGGGGTTGAGTTCGGACGCCCGCGAAGTCTGACTTCAAACCAGAGAGAACTCACGGCGCGCAAGAAACTGCGGAATGTGGCGGATACGGGCGGAGGGAACGGTCGGCGATGCTGTCAAGAAAACTGACCCTTGGGGTTGGGGCGATAAGGCGGTGGCTCCCCGGCATGGATTCGAACCACGATTCACGGCTCCAAAGGCCGCTGTCCTACCATTAGACGACCGGGGATTACCTACAAAAACAAAACGGTATCCTTAGTGTAGCGTCTCCATCGCCCGCCCCGCAACGGCACCCCACCCCGCTTTACACCGCCCCTTGGCGAACGCTAATATAAAACACAGCACTCGGAGGTGCCGATGACCGCTCGACCGTTCCTGCTGGGTATTGCCTCGTCCGCCCTGGCAGCCGCCGCCACCATTCCCGCGCAGCCCACTTTCTATAAAGACGTCCTGCCCGTCCTCCAGAACCGCTGCCAGGAATGCCATCGCGCAGGGGAAGCCGCGCCCATGTCCCTGCTCACCTACAAAGAGGTGCGCCCCTGGACCAAGGCCATCCGCGAAGCTGTCCTCACCCGCCAAATGCCGCCCTGGCCCGCCGATCCCCACTACGGCAAGTTCAGTAACGACCGCTCGCTATCGCGCGAGGAAATCGACACCATCGTGGCCTGGGCCGATGGCGGCGCCCGCGCCGGCGATCCCTCCGATGCCCCGCCGCCCGCGCACTTCACCGACGGTTGGGGCATCCATAAACCCGACGTCGTCTTCGAGATGCCCAACGCTTTCGACGTGCCCGCCTCAGGAACCATCGACTATCAGTACATCGTGATCCCCTCCGGCTTCACGGAAGACAGATGGGTCCAGGAAGTGGAAGCCCGGCCCGGCAACCGCCAACTCGTGCATCACATCATCGCCTTCACCCGTCCGCCCGGATCGAAGTGGATGAAGGACGCGCAGCCCGGCATCCCGTACGTTCCGCCCAAGGAGGAGAACCACGAAAAACGCAAGCACCACCGCGACGACGACGGCGCCCCCCCCGAACTGCTTGTGGGTTTCGCTCCCGGCATGCCGCCCGGCATTCTGCCTGCCGGCCAGGCCAAGCTCGTGAAAGCCGGATCGGATTTCGTTTTCCAGATGCATTACACCGCCAACGGCAAAGCCGGCACGGACCGCAGCCGCATTGGCTTGGTATTCGCCAAGGAACCGCCTAAGGAGCGCATCTATACGGTGTCCGATTCCAACGATAAATTCGAAATCCCCGCGGGCGACGCTAATTTCGAAGTCGAATCCGACATCACCCTGCAGGAACCCGCCAAGCTGGTCGACATGATGCCCCACATGCACCTGCGCGGCAAGGATTTCGTGTACACCGCCTTCTATCCTACCGGTGAATCCGAAGTCTTATTGAAAGTGCCGAAATATAGCTTCAGTTGGCAGCTCTTTTATTATTTGACCGACCAGAAAGTCCTGCCCGCCGGCACGCGCCTCCATTGCGAGGCTCACTTCGATAACTCGCCCAATAATCCAAACAACCCGGACGCTACTAAATCGGTGCGCTGGGGAGACCAGAGTTGGGAAGAGATGATGATCGGCTTCTTCGATGTGGCCATGGCGCCCGACAAGAATCCCATGGATATCTTCAAAGAGAAGAAGAAGCAGAGCGCCGGCAGCGACTAAGTGCTCCGCGGCCGGAAAACCGGGGAGTCAGTGCATCGACGCCAATATATCAAGCGTCTGCCCGGCCACCTTTTGCGCCTCAGCGCAGTTGCTTTGTGTCATCTCTTCAAGAAAAGGGACGGTTGTCTGGTCGCCAATCTTTCCGATGGCAGCTCCCAGACTTCGCAGAGCGGGCGTTCTTGAGGGGTCCCAACATTCCGTGGCGCCCCGTTTAAACGCCCTAAGTAAGTCGGGCAAGATGCGCCGCGCGATCGATGTGTCCATCTCACTCACATAGAACGCCGCGTAATCAACCGACTCATCCCCGAGGTAAAACGCCGTTCTCATCGCGGTTAGAGCTTTTCCCTGGGGTTCCAGACCAAGTACGAGAATCCCCACGGCGGCGCGCGTCGCGTCAGCCGATGTGGACAAATGTAGGGCGCCCCCCGGGATTTCCAGGTACGCACGCTCGTAACTCGCGAGCATCTTGGCCCACGCTTCCTGCACGGGCTCGACTTGCATGCTCGCCAGAACCGCCGGTTTGGCCGCCGGTTTCACTTCCACCCATGCCAGCGCCAGTTTCGCCTGGATGGCCGGCTCCAGGGATGTCATCAAATTCTTGAGAGCCGTTTCGCCCTGCGGCCCGATCGACTCCAGCACTTGAATGAGCTGGTGGCGAGTCCGCAATTCCCCCGGCGTCCGGGAGATTTGAGTGCGTAGCTCGCCGATCAATTGTGGCGTCATCCTGGCGGCCGCCGGACCCATTTTTAGCAGCAGCGGCATCACCTGAAGCGCTTCACTGGTATCGCTCGCCACCGACTCAATCAGCGCGCTATCTATCCGCGGATCCTGTGCGCCGATCTGCACCAGAGAGATCGCTGCCGTGAATCGTGGTCCCCTCTTGAGAGATGCCAGCAAAGCAGGGATCGTGCTCCGCGCCGCTGGTCCCAGTTTACCCAGCGTAAACGCGGCCACCTCGGGCAGGTCGCTTTCTTCCGAAGACTCCTGCAAAGTAATCACCAGGTTCGTTATCGCCGTCTTCGAAGTAATCGGCACCCTTTGAACCGCCCACATAGCGTGCTTCCTTACTTGCGGGTTGCTGTCCAAGATAGCTGCCGCGATCGCCGCACGCGCCGCACCGCTTACCGGAGGATTGTCCCGCAGAGAATCAATCGCCTCCGCGCGAATCCGCGCATCGCTGCTCTTTAGCTCCTCCAGAAAATGAGCTTCGGCGGGATTCCCGGGCGCCGGATGCGCGCGCGGCGCCGGCGAAATAAGAATCTCGATCGGAATCTCCTCGGATACGGCTACCTGCCGGTCATAAGGTAAATAGCCTTCCTTCTGTACGCGAATTCTTACCAGGCTGCCCCCCGCGACGCCTTCCAGAACCAGACGAAAGAATCCCTCGTCATCCGTGATTTCGTCCTCTTTCGCTTGGTCCCCCGAGGCGGTGACAGTGGCTCCCCGGATCGGCTTATGCGACGTCCGGTCGCGAACCGTGCCGCGAACCTTTAGTTGCTGGAAACCAACCGCGGGCGTAAGCCAGAAGCAAAGCGCCAGCGCCGTTCCGGAAATCCAGGCCGCATTGTGGCGCGAGTTCACCATCTTATTTCTTCCGTAAGAGTAGCGTGAGATTCTCGGTGGGAGGCAACACGGAAGTATCCAGCTGCTGATAGCCCGCCTTACTCACCGATAAGCGCTGCCGCTCGCCGCGAGCCGACCCGGGCGGCAATTGAATCCGAAAGTTACCGCTGTCCTCGGAGGTGATCACGTCTTTCGATCCGGCGATGGCAATGGACGCCTGGCCGATGCCGGCGTTGGTGTCACGGTCCACCACGGTTCCGGCGATGACCAGAGCCGCCGCGACAGCGGCCTTCTCCGTTGCTTGCGGCGCCCCCGAAAGCTGTCTTTGCGACAGCCATTGCACATAAGTCCACGCTCCGATTCCTACAACGGCGATGCTCCACGACAGCACTAACACCAGTCTTAAGAGCCCGTAGGCTTCCCGCTTGGGAAGCATGGGGAAGATGCGCTTGCGGATCACCTCCTTGAACAGGATCACAATCATTCCCACGGCCAGACCCGCCAAGCCGGAAGTTGCGCCCACAATACGGAAAATGTTGCCGGTACCCATATCGACCGCGATTACTCACGAGATGATACCACGAACATTTGTCGCCATAATACGCCGCGGGACAAACGCCAAATTAGTGGATATCTCCCGCAGAGCGGCCTGCGCCGGCAGAACAACACCGCGCACCCTCCCCACGTCCTCCTCTATAATTCAAAGAGGTGCGCAAGCGAATCCTCAATATCTGCGGCATCGTCCTGTTGGCCATCTCGGTGGCCCTGGTGGTGTGGCAGGGTTCCTTTAACTTCGGCAAATACGCGCCTCCCACCCCCGAACAGACGTTCATTTTCTGGGCCATCTCCAGCCTCATCTTCGTGCTCATGGTCACGCTCGGCTTTATGCTCGTGCGGACCATCGTCAAGCTCTACGTCGACCGCCGCAGCGGCCGCGAAGGCTCCCGTATTCAGACCAAGCTGGTCCTCGGCGCACTGGCCCTCAGCATCACCCCCGCCCTGTTCCTGGTTTTGTTCAGTTACGAAGTGCTCAATCGCAATCTCGATAAGTGGTTCAGCCAGCCCGCCGAAGTTTCGAATAAGGTCTTTCTCCAGATCTCCGAAACCCTGGAAAAGGAACTCCGCGACGAAGCCGATTTGCAAGTGTCCCTGCTCGCGTCACAGCACGAAACACGCCTGCTGCTGGAGCAAGGCGTGAAGACGCCCGGTTTTCTCGCGGGCTTCGCCAAGGACCAGGATCTGGCCTCCGCCGCCATCATCCCCGTCACCGGCGACGCGCCGCTCGATTCGTTTGGACCGTTTCCCATCCAGCCTTCCCGTGATCGCCAAACCATCGTCGCCCAACGCGCTGTCGAGATCGATGGCGCCTTGAAGGGCACTGTCGAACTGGCCGCCCGCGTCCCCATCGATATCACCGAGAAACAGCGCGAAATTGAAACATCGGTCGCCGCGTTCAATCAGTTGGCCTTGCAGAAACGCAACGTGCGCACCTTCTATCTCATGTTCATGGCCATGATCACGCTGTTCGTGCTCTTCGTAGCCACCTGGATCGCGCTGTTTCTCTCCAAGCAGATCAGCACGCCCATCTCCGCTCTGCTGCACGCGGCGGGCGAAGTCAGCAAGGGCAATCTGAAGCATCGCGTCGAAGTGCGCGCCATCGACGAACTGGCCAGCCTGGTGCGCGGCTTCAACGACATGACCAAGGAGCTCGAAGCCAACAGCCGCGAACTCGACGCGCGCCGCCGTTTCACGGAAGCCATCCTCGAAAGCATCCCCACAGGCGTCATCTCCATCGGTCCGGACGGTTACATCCGGCGCGTAAATCGCGCGCTGGGCCGCATCTTCCCCGAAGACCGCGTATCCACCGCCATGCGCCTCGAGGATCTCTTCTCGCGTGAAGACACCGCCGAAATCAGGTACCTGATGAAGCGCGCGCGGCGCACCGGTTTGGCGTCGCGCCAGCTTGAAATGCAGACTGCGCGGCAGACCATGCACCTGGCCGTGACCGTCTCGGCGTTAGAAGAGAATCTTACTTCCGGCTTTGTCGTGGTGCTTGAAGATACCAGCGAGTTACTGCGCGCCCAAAAAGCCGCCGCCTGGCACGAGGTGGCCCGCCGCGTGGCCCACGAAATCAAGAATCCGCTTACTCCCATGGCGCTCTCCGCCGAACGCCTGGGCCGCCAGTTGGACCGTCTTCAGATTCCGCCTGAAAATAGCCGCATTCTCCACGAATGCGCCAGCACCATTTCGCGCTCCGTGGAATCCGTGAAAACGCTGGTCGACGAGTTCTCGCAGTTCGCACGTTTCCCCGCCGCCCAGCCCGTGCGCAGCGATCTGAACGCGGTCGTCGAAAGCGCGCTGGCGGTGTTTCACGGCCGTCTCGACGGCATCGATATTCGCGTCCAACTTTCGCCCGATTTGCCGCCCGTCAATATCGATCGCGATCAGTTCCAGCGTGTGGTGGTGAACCTGGTCGATAACGCCGCCGAGGCCATGCAGGATTCACTAGTCAAGCGCTTGCTCATCACCACGCAACCAGGCGCGGCGGAAACCGTGGAACTGGTCATCGCCGACACCGGTTGCGGCGTCTCCGCGGAAGAGAAGGAGAAGCTGTTTCTGCCCTATTTCTCCACCAAAGGCCGCGGCACCGGCCTGGGCCTGGCCATCGTGAATCACATCCTCGCCGATCACGGCGCGCAGATCCGCGTGGAGGATAATCAGCCCGCCGGCGCGCGCTTCACCATCGAAATTCCAGCGCTACTGGATACCGAAAACGGCGAGCCTGCGCCGAAGCCGGCCACCGCCGTCGCATGAAACCCGCCCGCATCTTGATCGTCGATGACGAGCCCGATATCCGCCAGTCGCTCAGCGGTGTGCTCGAAGACGAAGGCTACCAGGCACACGCCGTGGAAAGCGGCGAGGCGTGTCTCGATGAGTTATCCCGCCAACCCTGCGAGTTAGTCATGCTCGATATCTGGCTGCCCGGTATGGACGGCATGGAAGCTCTCACCCGCATCCAGGAGATGCCCATGCCCGAGCGGCCCGTGGTGGTGATGATCTCCGGCCACGGTAATATCGAAACCGCCGTGAAGGCTACCAAGCTGGGCGCATTCGATTTTCTCGAGAAGCCGCTCACCATCGAGAAAATCTCCGTAGTGGCCAAAAACGCGATCGAACATCGCCGGCTGCAGAACGAGAATAGCCGCCTCAGGGAGGGCACCGAATCGCGCTACCGCATCATCGGCGAGAGCGTGCCCATGAAGGCCTTGCGCCACGAATTGGGGCTGATGGCGGGCACCAATGGGCGCGTGCTCATCTACGGCGAAAGCGGCACCGGCAAAGAATTAGTCGCGCATGCCCTGCACGCCTTGAGTCCGCGCTCCGGCGAGCCGTTCGTCGAAGTCAACTGCGCGGCCATCCCCGAGGAACTGATTGAAAGCGAACTGTTCGGGCATATCAAGGGCAGCTTCACCAGCGCGCACGAAACCAAAATCGGCAAATTCCAGAAGGCCGATGGCGGCACGATTTTCCTCGATGAAGTAGGCGATATGAGCTTGCGCACGCAGGCTAAAGTGCTGCGCGCGCTCGAAGAGCAGCGCTTCGAGCCGGTGGGGGCGGGCGCATCGGTGCAGGTCGACGTGCGCGTGGTCGCCGCTACGAACAAGAATCTGGAAGAAGAAATCGAGCGCGGCAATTTCCGCGAGGATCTTTTCTATCGGCTGAACGTGATCCCCTTCCACGTGCCGCCGCTGCGCGACCGCCGCGAAGATATTTCCCTGCTGGCCGATTTCTTCCTGCGCGAGTTCACCACCGCTTACGGCCGCAAGCCCAAAGAGCTGACGCCCGAAGCTTACGGCGTTCTGCGCGAGTATCACTGGCCCGGCAATGTGCGCGAGCTGCGCAACCTGATCGAGCGCATCGTGATTCTAAATCCGCAAGTACGCGTGGATGCGCGCCACATCCCGCTCAACGTCATCCGCCGCCCCGCCGAACGTCCTATGGACCGCTTCGGCAGCCTGGCCGAAGTCCGCGAAGCCGTCGAGCGCGAGTATATTTTGAAGAAACTCGACGAGGCCAATGGCAACGTAACTCGCACGGCCGAGTTACTTGGGTTAGAGCGCAGTAACTTATACCGCAAGATGCGGACACTGGGCATCGGCCCGAAGGAGTAACATCGGCGGAGGCCGGAGCAGGCGGGGCCATGAGCTCCCAGTCGCCCCAAGGTTCCCGAAGGTTCCAGCGATTCATTTGGGCTAAACCCGCCCGGCGCGGTATAATCGTGCCCTTAGATGAACGGGCCGGAACATGGCGCGCTCCTGGCAGGGGTCCGCGTAAGAATCGTCGGGTTCGCGACATATCTAGGATGTGGCAGCGATTCCGAGGACATTGCCCAGGAGACCCTTTTGGTGTTACATAACCGTTACGCCGGGGTGGAAGACCGTGCCGAGATACTCCGACTGGCAGCGCGCATTTGCGCGAACCTGGCCACCAATTGGCGGCGGCGTAAGTCGAATTCGGCGCGCGCTGAAGAAGTGACCGACGCCATGGCGGATCCTTTGGGGCACAATCCGGAATCCGCACTCATTGCGAAGCAGTTGCAGGAACTGTTACTGAAAGCTATCCTTGATTCCGATGAGCGTTGCAAACAATTGCTGCGCTTGCGCTTGGGCGGCGCCAAAGCCAAAGACATTGCCGCGCTCCTGGGGACCAAGCCGGGCGCGGTGGATACCGCTTACTTTCGCTGCCTGCAACGGCTGCGAAACGCCATAGGAGCGGCACAGTGAGTCGCGACGAAGCCGGACAACTGCTAACCCGCTACCTTGAAGGCGATCTGTCGCCCGGCGAGCAAGAGCAACTCACTGCGGCGCTCCTTTCCGACCAGGATCTGTTCAACGCATTTGCGGAGGAAGCCATCTTCACGGAATTGCTGGGCGATCCGGATTTTCGAGCCAAAGTCGAAGCCGCCGTCCGCCCCCGGCCCACCGGTGCTTCCAGACTAGCTGAATTCTTCAAAAACCTCGATGCCGGTTGGCGATGGGCTGGCGCAGCCGCCATGGTGGCGCTGGCGCTGCTGATAGCCGTGGTTTTGCAACCGGGCAAGACCCACATTAGCCGAACTCCCTCGACGCCAGCCGTGCTGACGGTCCTGTTGACCCCCACCGAGCGTGGCTCCGCCGCGCCAAAAATCGCCATCGGCGATAACAAAACCGTCCGCCTGCGGATGAACGTTCCGCAAGGCTCGTATACATCCTACCGGGCTGTTCTGAAGGCGGTCGACGGACCGTTTCAGCGGGACTTCAGCGGCCTGACCGCGAGCCAGGGATCCGCCGGCGGCCCGCAACTGCAAGTAGAGCTACCGGCCAGCCAGTTGCGCCCAGGCGAATATACACTTGAACTCTCAGGAGTAACTTCGACGGGCGCCATCGAACCGGCCGTCGGCTATGGCTTCTCAGTTATGGCGAGGTAAGTCATGGCATCACGAATCTCACTAGCGGCACTGTTCCTGGTTCTCTTACTCGCCGCGCAAAATCCGCCGCCCCGCGGAGTAATTGTAGAAGAGGTGAGCAAGGGATCGGAAGCCGAAAGCGCCGGCATATTGGTCGGCGACCTCATCACCGGCTGGTCGCAAGGCCCGGAAGCCGGTGAGATCCAGAACCCCTTCGACTGGACCGATTTCGAAAAAGAGCGGCCCCCCCGTGGCGCAGTCACTGTGCGCGTCTTCAGCGGCGCTCGCGAACGCGTTTGGACCGTTCGCAATGGCGCGCCTGGAATCGCCATCCGTCCGGTCCTCACACCGGAACAAGCCGCTCGATGGCAGCGCTGCCGCGAACTGGAAAAGACCAACAAACTCGCCGAGGCGGCGCAAGGCTGGCGCGGCCTGGTGGGACAGATGGGCCCGAATGACCCGCCATGGCTGAGCGCCTGGGTCGAATATCAACTCGCGCGCGTGCTGTTGCGCGCCCGGCAGTTCGCCGAAGCCGATTCCACCTTTCAAGCCGCCATCGACAAAGCGGAGTCCGCGGGAGTAAAAGACGACTGGCGACTGTGGTATGACCGGTGCGATACCGTCCCTAACGATCTCGCGGGTACCCACGGCTGCTTCCAACGCGCGTTCGAAGAGGCCCGGAAGTTAGCCTCCCCAAGCTTGGCCCAGGCAATGTGCCTGAGCCAACTCGGCAACTTCGCCGGTGCGTCGGACCGGCCGGCCGAGGAGTATCACCAGCAGTCACTATCGATACGCGAAAACCTGGCGCCTCGCAGCATCGACACCTCAAATTCGCTGAATAATCTCGGTAATCTGGCGTTGGATCGCGGCGATGCGGAACTGGCGGAGCGCTATCAACAGCGCGCGCTGGCAATTCGGCAGGAATTGGCCCCTGGAAGCGCGAGCGTTGCCGATAGCCTGAACAATCTGGCGAACATAGTGAGCGGCCGCGGCGACCTGGCAGGCGCTGAGGAGTATTATTTGCAGGCTTTGGAGGTCCTCCACAAGTTCGGAAGCCCGAACGAGGAGGCGGCGCTGGAAAATCTTGGCGTTTTGGAGATGTATCGTGGAAACTTCACGCGCGCGGCCGAATACTTCGAGCGCGCGTTGGCGCTGGCGCGGAACCAGAACCCGAACGGCATGTTGGTCGCCCACGTCCTTACCAACTTTGGATCGCTGGCCGCGCAGCGCGAGGACCTGGTGGCGGCCGAGCACTACTTCAAGCAGGCTCTTGCCATGCAGCTAAGACTGGAGCCTGAAGGCCGTGACGCCGCCGTATGCATGGGCGACCTGGGGGATGTGGAGTGGGCGCGTGGCAATCGAGCTGACGGTGAAGCGCACCACCGGCAGGCATTGGCCATCATGGAGAAGATAGCTCCTGGCGGCTTGGAGTTCGCTACCCTGCTGAACAGCGCCGGGGAAACGGCTTTCAAACGCGGCGATCTGCGTGAGGCTGAGGAGTTTCATCAACGGGCGCTCGCGATCTTCCAAAAACTGGAACCCGGCAGCACCTTCGCGGCTCAGTCGCTAAACAACCTCGGCCTGGTAAAGCGGAGGAAAGGCGAAACAGACGCCGCCGCCACGTATTTTGCTCGCGCCGTGGACGCATTGGAAAGCCAGGAAGCGCGCCTGGGTGGAACCGAAACCGTTCGTTCCAGCTTTCGCGCGCTTTTCGGCTCGTTTTACAGCGACCTTGAAAACGCGCTCCTGGCCCAGCATCAGCCCGAGCGGGCTTATCGGGTTTCGGAGCGTTCCCGCGCCCGGGGCTTGCTGGATATGTTGGCCAAGCGCGACTTGATGTTCGCCGCCGACGTGCCCGCCGATTTGCAGCGAGCCCGCAAACGCAACGCCGCCGAGTATGACAGCGTGCAATCGCAACTTACGGAGTTGAATTCAGCCCAGGACAAAGAGAAGATCGCCGCCGTGCAATCTCGCCTGCACGAATTGAGCGTGCAGCGGGACGAGATCGCCGACCGGATCGCCAAGGCTTCTCCGCGCTTCGCCTCGCTCCAGTATCCGCAGCCGCTCGACTTAACCGCCACCCGCCGCATCCTCGATCCAGGCGCGGTTCTATTGTCGTACACGGTGGCTGAAGACAAAACCGTTCTGTTCGTGATCGATCCCGAGCGCAGTGCGCCGGGACTGTCCGTCTTCACGCTGCCTGTCAAAGAGAAAGATCTGCAGGCGAAGGTGCAGGAGTTTCGCCGCCTCATCCGCGAGCATCGCGAAGGTGGCAACTCCGAGCTGATGGCGCAGTCCAGGCAACTCTACGATCTGCTGCTGCGGCCGGCTGAATCCGCGTTGATGGCCAGCCAGCGCCTGCTCATCGTGCCCGATGGCCCGCTGCAGGTGCTGCCCTTCGCGGCGCTCCGGCGAAACGGGACGCAGTATCTGGTGGATTGGAAACCGCTGCACACGGTGGTATCCGCCACGGTTTACGCCGAGCTGCGCAAAATGCGCCATCCGGTCGAAAACAAGGCCATCGAGATGGCCGCCTTTGGAGACCCGCGCATGCCTGCCGCCGGCAAGGCCGGTCTGGAGCGCAGCGCGAACCCGGACCTGCGTCTGGCTGCCGAGCGCGGGTTCGATTTCGGCCGCCTCCCCTTCAGCCGCCAGGAGGTGGAAGGCATCGCCGCCCTTTTCCCGAAGCGTAACCGGACCTACCTCGGCGCAGACGCCACCGAAGAGCACGCCAAGGCGCTGGGCAAGGATGTCCGCTACATTCACTTTGCCACACACGGGTTGTTGGACGAGCGCTTCCCGCTAGATTCCGCGCTGGTGCTTTCCGTTCTCGGCCAGGTGCAACCCGGAAAAGATAACGGACTTCTCCAGGCCTGGGAAATCTTCGAGCAAGTCCGGCTGGACGCGGACTTAGTCACTTTGTCCGCTTGCAACACCGGACTGGGCCAGGAAGTGAAAGGCGAAGGATTGATCGGCCTCACGCGCGCCTTCCAATACGCCGGCGCGCGCTCCATCCTGGCCTCCTTGTGGAGCGTGGACGATTTTCGCACCATGCAGTTGATGCAGCGTTTCTATACGGATCTGCGCAGCGGCAAGAGCAAAGATGAAGCCCTGCGCTCGGCGCAGTTGCAATTGGCGCATTCGCAAAGCTCATCGGCGCCGTACTATTGGGCCGGCTTTTCGCTGATCGGCGATTGGAAATAATTCCGCTCCAAATATTCCCGCGTAAGAAAGACCCCGCACCCAACATCTTCAGACAGTGACTTCTACGGAAGCCGCCTTACCCTGGCCTCCTAGCCGGGGAAGCACTCGGATTAAGGAGACAAAACAATGAAGAGACACACCGTCGCGAAGCTACCACTAATCGCTCTAGCAAGCACCTTCGCGTTCGCCTCCGCAGCGAACGCCGCCAACAACTACTTCGGGATCAAGGTGAATAACACCTGCTATGCCGGCACCAGTTGCCCAGCCATACCGCTCCCTTACAACACCAGCACCACCTTGCCGGTAACTTTTGATCTCAGAATGCCCAACGGAGACAAGTACCTCATCAACGGATCGAGCTGGGGGTCGAACAACAGCAACGGGGGCTACATACCGGGGGGAGCGACCTTTCAAGTGACCTACGAAGGCAATAAGGCTGGAACATCTTCCCGAAAGGACACCATAACCGTCGATTGGTACCTCGCGTTCGAGTCGGAGTATGGTTCTTGCAATTGCGGGGAGGGTCTGGCGGGCGCGTTTAGTCCCACTATAGCGGCCTCCAGTTCAGCCGGCGAGTGTGTGAATGGCGCAGCTTGCCTGGGACCGGTCACGCCGCCGGGAGACTTCAGCAAGAGTACCACTTATTCCATAGGCAACACCAATGGCGCGTTCTACATCGACTCTGAGTTCACCATCGTATTCGGCGCGGGGTCTCCGGCCGGTTCTTACATTGTGTTCGGACAGGATACGCCGCTGTTGGCCCCCACCATCACCTCCTTCTCGCCGAAGAGCGGCAAAGTGGGATCGCTTGTGACGATTCAGGGCAGTAACTTCACGCCTTCGCCTGTTTCATATGTCACCTTCAACGACGTCCCGTCTGACTTCACCGTCGACTCCGGCACGTCCATCACGGCCACAGTGCCCGCCGGCGCGTTAGATGGCCCCATTCGAATCGCCACGTCGGGAGGAGTCGCCACCAGCAAGGCTAGCTTTAAGGCGACACCCTCTTCGGCCGGAACCGTCACCATCAACGCAACCGATGAGATACCCGGCGCGGGCTACACTTCCGTGACCACAACGGACGGAACAGGCACACTTCCCATGGCTATTCCCCTGCCCGCGGGCGCTACGTCCGTGAGTTTTGATATCACCGGCGGCACCCAGGCGTCTTCCTGCGCGTCGCCCTGCATCACAGCCAACGGTGGCGCTAACTACAACGATGCGGATGGTGTAGGTTCCTCACCCCAAACCGAAAGCACGAGCATTTCAGCCGATGGCGCGATCTCGGGGATTGAAGCCTCCGTTGCCGGCTTCCTGACTGGAGTCTTCGAGAACGGCGAACCCCCAAGCGGTGCTCCTCCGCCCACGCTGGACTTTACAACGATCGGGACTGACTTCACTTCGCTATCGCCTCTCGTGAACCAGTTGTTCTTTGTTGGCGACGGACTTACCTCAATCGGCCAGACTCAGTACTTCGACGTGCCCGCCGGCGCCACCGTCGTGTATCTCGGCATCCCCGACTCCTGCAACAATGGCATGCCAGGCTGCTATGGCGACAATTCCGGCTATTTCGTGGTGAACTACACGGTCTACACGGCGAGTGCGCAACCCAAAGTCAGCTACTTCTCGCCGGCGAGCGGTAGTGCCGGCGACGCAGTGACAATCACAGGGACCAATCTCCAGGGCGCCACCGCAGTAACGTTCAATGGCGTTGCTGCAAGCTTCACGCAAGACTCCAGCACGCAGATCACGGCCACCGTTCCAACCGGCGCAACTACAGGACCTATTGAGATCACTACGCCCGTGGGCAAGGCTACCAGTAAGACCAGCTTTACCATCATGTAGCCAACTAACTAGCATCCGAGAAAGGAGAAACAAAATGCCGAAACGAACTAACCACACACAGTCCGTAGCTACTGGAATCAAAGTACACCCCGTGGTGACCGTTGTAGTCGGGGCCGGCTTGCTGGGGGCCGGCGCTTTCGCCAACCATAATTACCACCCGGCCCGTGCGCAACAGATCCGCCAGCCTGTCGTCGAACAGGGTCTAAACCTGGATTTTAACGGCCAACCGAAAACGGATAAGGGACATCCATTCCGGTCGGCTCTCTCGCATGTGGGTCATCATCTAAAGGACCCTGTGCATTCCATTGCACACGGAGTCTCGGCCCTGGCCCATCACTCGCGAACTTCGGCTTCCGGCCATTCGTCTCAACACTGATGCGCTCAGGTCCGCTCCCTGACGGTCGCGGCTCGGTGAGAGCGTTGCCGAGCCGCCCCCTGATATCATAAAGATTCCCATGCAAATCGAGAAGGTTTACGAGCCGCAGCGGTTCGAGCCGCATTGGGCTCAATGGTGGATTGACTCCGGCATCTTCCACGCTTCCCAGAAGGCGCAGCCGCGCGTCTTTTCCCTGGTCATTCCGCCTCCCAACGTTACCGGCTCGCTCCACATTGGGCACATGCTGGAGCACACCGAAATCGACGTCACCGTCCGCTGGCATCGCATGCGCGGCGACAACACCCTCTGGCTGCCCGGCACCGATCACGCCGGTATCGCCACCCAAATGGTGGTCGAGCGCAAGCTCGCCGAAGAGGGCACCGACCGCCGCACCCTGGGACGCGATAAGTTCGTCGAACGCGTATGGGAATGGAAGGCGCAATATGGCGACCGCATCAAGCGCCAGATGATCCGCCTGGGCGCAAGCTGCGATTGGAGCCGCGAGCGCTTCACCCTCGACCCCGGCCTTTCCCGCGCCGTGCGTGAAGTCTTCGTCCGCCTCTACGAAAAAGGTCTCATCTATCGCGGCGAGTACATGGTCAACTGGTGCCCAAGATGTCAGACCGCGCTCTCCGACTTAGAAGTCAAGAACGTGGAGACCCAAGGCAACCTCTGGCACATCCGCTACCCGATCACTAGCGGAGACACAGCCACCAGCCACCAGCCACCGACCACCAGCCACGGTGACTACGTCGTAGTAGCCACCACGCGCCCCGAGACAATGTTAGGCGACACGGCCGTCGCCGTGAACGCCAAAGATCCGCGCTACTTCCATCTTCACGGCCGCACCGTCGACTTGCCCCTGATGAATCGCCCGATCCCCGTGATCCTCGACGATCTGGCCGATCCGCAATTCGGCACGGGCGCCGTCAAAGTCACACCGGCGCACGACCCCAACGATTTCGAAGCCGGCAAGCGCCACAATCTGCCGCGCATCAAAGTGATCGATGAGCGCGGCCACATGACCGCGGAAGCCGGGCCTTACGCCGGCCTCGACCGCTTCGAAGCCCGCCGCCGCATCGTTGAAGATCTCGAGCGTCTCGGCCTGTTAGAAAAAATCGAGCCGTACACGCTCGCCGTGGGCCGCTGCGACCGCTGCAAAACCATCGTCGAGCCGCTCCTCTCCACGCAATGGTTCGTGCGCATGAAGCCGCTCGCGGAAAGAGCCATCGAGGTCGTCGAAACCCGCCGCATCCAGTTCATCCCCGAAAATTGGACTAAGACTTACTTCGAATGGATGTATAACATCCGCGATTGGTGTATCTCGCGCCAGTTATGGTGGGGACATCGTATCCCCGCGTGGCATTGCCAGCAGTGCGGCGAAATCGTAGTGGCACGCGAACAACCTACGAGTTGCGCGCGTTGCGGCTCCTCGCAACTTATCCAGGATCCCGACGTGCTCGACACCTGGTTCAGCTCTGGATTATGGCCGTTTTCCACGCTCGGTTGGCCCGATGAAACCGAGGACTTGAAGCTGTTCTATCCCACCTCGCTACTTATCACCGGTTTCGACATTCTGTTTTTCTGGGTCGCGCGCATGATCATGATGGGCCTTGAATTCATGGGCGAGATCCCGTTCCGCCAGGTCTATATTCACGGCCTGGTGCGCGATGCCGAGCGCCAGAAGATGTCGAAGACCCGCGGCAACACCATCGATCCGCTGGAAGTTACCGAGAAGTATGGCACCGACGCCGTGCGCCTGGCGCTGCTACTGGGCGCCGCGCCGGGCACTGACATTGTGCTCGCCGAAGATCGCATGGAATCGACGCGCGCCTTCGCCAACAAAATCTGGAACGCCGCGCGCCTGTTGTTCGTGAACATGGAGCGCTCCGGCGTGGAGCCGTGGCTGCCCAATCGGCTCGAAACATTCCGTCCCGAAGCCGGACCGAGCATCGAAGTCGCCATCGAAGACCGCTGGATTTTCAGCCGCCTGAATACTTGCGCCGAGCAGGTGAACCGGGCTATCGAACAGTATCGTTATCATGAAGCCGCGCAGTTACTCTGGCACTTCTTTTGGCATGAGTTCTGCGATTGGTATCTGGAGCTGAAGAAGCCCAGCTTCCAGGAAAATACCGGCGTGAACGCCGATTGGCGCAACGTCCTCGCGGCTTTTGAAACGGCTTTGCGCCTGCTGCATCCGGCCATGCCGTTCCTCACGGAAGAACTGTGGCAGCGGCTCAAGGGCAACGCGCCGCGGCCTGTCTCGATCGCGCTCGCGGAGTATCCGCAGTATCGCCGTCAGAATACGGACTTCGCCGCCGAGCGTGAGATCGGTGTGTTGCAGGAAGTCGTCACGCTGGCGCGCACCTTGCGCACCGAGATGAAGCTCGATCCCAAGCTGCAGTTGCAGGGCACGCTGCACGCGCGCGGCGATACCCTGGAGATCGCCCGTCGTCACGCGGATGCCGTCCGCCGCCTATCGGGCGTGACTCTCGAATTCAGCCCGGACCCGCCGCCCGCTGGCGCCACCAGCCGGTCAACGTCGCAGCTAGACCTGGTGCTGCACGTCCCCAAAGCGCAAACCGAAGCCCAGCGCCGCCGCCTGGAGAAGGAAAACGACCAGCTCGGAAAAAATATAGCCAACCTGGAAAAGCAACTCAACGACGAGCCTTCCCTAAGCCGCAAGCCGGAACACGTAGTAGCTAATATGCGAGCCAAAAAATCCGACTATGAGGCGCAACTAACCAAGAATAAGGCCGCCCTAGAAACCCTGGAGTAGCTTTTTGCTTATCGGCGTTCATCGGCGTTCATCGGCGGCCATTAAAGGTTTTGAGAACTCTCGGCCGGAAAACCCACACATAAATTGGCCGCCGATGAACGCCGATGAACGCCGATGTCCGGATTCTTTGACTGAGCAGGTCCTAGCCGCAATCTTTGAAGTCTCCAACACCCTAGGTTCCGGCTTCCTCGAAAAAGTCTACGAGCGTGCTCTCCTA
Source organism: Bryobacterales bacterium (assembly GCA_963785255.1). Taxonomy (GTDB): domain Bacteria; phylum Acidobacteriota; class Terriglobia; order Bryobacterales; family Bryobacteraceae; genus Bog-159. The sequence continues at coordinate 468,366 of CAWAUR010000017.1, read as the reverse complement.
AGGGAACTCGCTCTTCGTCGCATACGCGCCAAACCCCAAGCCAGATTTCGGGTTCTCTACAAGGGCCAACCTATCGGAGACTACTTCGCCGATATCTTAGTCGAAGACTCATTAGTCGTCGAGCTAAAGTGTGTCGAGCGCCTGACCAACGAACATACCGCCCAGTGTCTCAACTATCTGAAAGCCTCCAGCCGGACTGTATGTCTCTTGATAAACTTCCAAAAAGCCAAAGTCGAATGGAAGCGGATCGTAAACGACTTTCAGCCAGACTAATGACCTGTCTTATCTGCGTTCATCGGCGTTCATCTGCGGCCATTAAGGTTTTTGCAGGCTCTCTCCGATGAAAACCCGATTCGATATCGATCTCGTACGCCACGCACTCCCGGGCCGCCAGCTCTCTTTCTTCGAATCCATCACCTCCACCATGCACGAAGCCGCTGCCCTGGCTGCCGCGGGCTGCCCATCCGGCACGGCTGTCATCGCCGAAGAACAGACCGCCGGTCAGGGCCGTCATGGCCACACCTGGCATTCCGAACCGGGCGCCGGACTGTATCTCTCCATCGTGCTGCGCCTGCCCCTGCCCACCGATTCTCTCCCCGTAGTGACACTCGCCATCGGCTTGGCCACCGCCGAAGCCGTCGCGCGCGCCACCGATCTCGACCCCGATCTGCGCTGGCCTAACGACGTCATGCTTGGCGATCGCAAAACCGCCGGCATCCTGGTGCAGCTTATCGATTCCACTGTGATCGCGGGCATCGGCATCAACGTCAATCATCCTGCCTTCCCTCCCGAAATTGCCACCGAAGCCACCTCGTTGCGTCTCGCTACCGGCCGCCCACACTCGCGCGAAGACTTGCTCATCGATCTGCTGCCCGCCATCGACGGTTTCTGCCGCATGCTGGTCGAAGCCGGACGCCAGGCAATCCTCGATCAATTTACGCGCCGCTCCAGCTACGCCCGCGGCAAGCGCGTGCGCGTCGATCAACCCGGCGGCGTCGTCACCGGCACCACCGCGGGTCTCGATCCCAGAGGCTTTCTGAAACTGCGCGCCGATGACGGCACGGAATGGCTTATACTCGCTGGTGGAGTCCGCCCCGCATAATGCTACTCGCCCTGGATGTCGGCAACAGTAACATCACCATCGGCGCCTTCGACGAGCACCGCCTCGTCAGCCACTGGCGCCTGCGCACCGTTCACGGCCAGACCGCCGACGAATGGGGCGTGCTGTTGCGCAATCTGTTCGCGCTCGCCTCGCTCGATTCGCCCGGCGTAGACGCCATCATCATCGCCAGCGTGGTCCCCTCGCTTGATTCCAACTTAGCCGCCATGGCGCAGCGCTATTTCCACCTCGACGCGATGTTCGTCACACCGCAGACCGATATCGGCATGGCCATCCGCTACGACGATCCCAATCAAGTGGGCGCCGATCGCCTCGCCAATGCGGTGGCCGCTTTCCACAAATACGGCGGACCGTCCGTCGTGGTGGACCTCGGCACCACCATCAACTTCGATGTCATCTCGCGCAACGCCGAGTATCTGGGCGGCGCTATCGCCATCGGCGTGGGCATCTCCATCGAAGCGTTGTTCAGCAAAACGGCGCGCCTTCCCATGGTCGACTTTCGAGAGCCCGCCAAAGTCATCGGCAGCAACACCATCGCCAGCATGCATTCAGGCCTCTACTATGGCGCGCTGGGAATGATCGATGGCATCCTCGACCGCATCGTCGCGGAACTTGGCCCCGAAACCCGGGCCATCGCTACCGGAGGACAGGCTGCCCTCATCGCGCGCGGCTCGCGCCACCTGAAGCACATCGATGAGCACCTCACACTCGACGGCCTGCAACTCATCTGGGAACGGAATGCCCGCAAGTGAACGACGATTGGATCTATAACTACTTCAATTACTATACGGAAATTGAAACGCACTTCCAGCAGGTGCGGGGCACTAGTCTGTTTCTATTATCGCCGCTCGATTGGGCGCTGATCGAGAGTTGGAAGAACGCGGGGGTGCCGCTAGAAGCCGTCCTGCGCGGCATCGACACAGCGTTTGAAAAATGGCGCGGGCGCAAGAAGAAAACGCAAATGGTGAACTCGCTTACGTTCTGCGCGCAAGCTGTGCTCACCGAGGCGCAGGCCATGGCCGGCACGGCCGAGCGCCCCAAAGAGCGGGAATCCGCGCCACCATTTCCGCTCAACGATTTGCGCGATTATATGGCGCGCAACGCAGAAAGCGTGCGTCAGGCCGGCGCAGACTACGCCGAAATCGCCGATATGCTGGAGCGGCTCACCGCCGAATCCGAAATCCACTACGCCGATTTGGAAGATTTGGAGCGCCGCCTCACAGTTCTCGAGGAGAAGGCTCTCGCCATCGCACGTAACCGTCAGTCCGCAGAGCAATTGCTGGATGCCCGCCGCGACCTCGATGCCCAACTCCGTCCCTATCGCTCCAAGATGACGGCCGAACACCTGGCTATGCTTGAAAAGCAATATTTGGAGCGTAACTTATTGGAATGCGCGGGCTTGCCGCGATTGAGCCTATTTTACATGCGCTGAAGGCACGGTCGATTACATTCGTATTGCAACTCTGTGGTGATTTCCTGCGTCAGATTAATTGTAAGCGACCTCTTTCAGGTTAGGTTCCGCTCTCGAGAGATGTGGAACCGGCCGGCGGGCATGCTCCTCCGAGTGCCCGCCGGTTCCTTTTTTGGACCTCCGGCCGGTCCTCGACTTTCCAGATTAAATCCGCCTGTGCGGGCCTCGCAGGCCGCTTTTTGGACAGGCCGGGAGGCCTATCCTACTCCTGCCGCAACGCTTCCATCGGATCGATGCGCGTTGCCCGCATGGCCGGCACATAATTCGCCGCCAGCGCCACCGTCAAAAGCAACGCCGCAACCACACCCATCACTAGCGGATCGGCCGGCGTCACGCCAAATAACAGCGCGCGCAGTGTGGATGCCAGCGCCAACGCGCCCGCCAGTCCCGCCAGCAAACCAACCATCGCCGTCCGAATCCCACTCCCGATCACCAGCGTCTTAAGCTGTCGCGGCGTGGAGCCCAGCGCCATACGCAGTCCGAATTCGCGCGTGCGTTGCGCCACGCCATAAGAAACCACGCCATGAATTCCCAGCGCGGCCAACAACACCGAGACGCAAGCAAATACCATCAACAGCGTCATCGAAATGCGGGGCGCTGTTTCGGCCAGCGATATATAGTCGTCCATGCTGCGGATCTGAAACACCGGCTGCCCGCGATCCACCGACCAGATGGCCTGTTTCACGGCCTTCACCACCGCCGCCGTATCCATGGTCGTGCGCACGGCCAGCGCCATCGCCTTGCTCGGCATCTGCTCGAAGGGCGCGTAGATGGTCGGCTCCGGCTGCTTTTCCAACCCATAATGATGCACCTGCCCCACGATGCCCACGATCTCGCGGTACTCATCCCACAAACGTATTCGCCGGCCGATAGGATCTTCGTGCGGCCAATATTGATGCGCCATCGTCTGGTCGATCAGGGCGACGAGCGGCGCGCCGGCGCGATCGCGATCCTCCAGCAGGCGGCCGCGCAGCAGCGCGATTCCCATGGTCTCCAGATAACCCGGGCTGATACGGCGGAAATCGGCCACCAGTTCCTCGCCCGGCGGCATCGGCCGATTCTCGATCACGAAATATTCCCGATCGTTCTGCTCGCCAAGCGGCAGCACATCGCTGAGCCCGGCGGATTGAACGCCGGGTATGTGCCGCGCTTGGTCGATCACGCGCCGGTAGAACGCGGCTTGCTCCCGCCCGGTCTTGTAGAGATTATCGGTCGGCAAACGCATGCGAAACGTCAGCACATGATCGGGCCGTATGCCCGGATTCACGTGCTGCAGATTCACGAAGCTCTTCATGGCCAGTCCCGCGCCGATCAGCAACATGCCGGCGAGGGCGATCTCGCCGGCCACCAGCACATCCCAAACTCGCGCCCTTCCAGGGGATGGGGAAGCCGTGCGGCCGCCCGCCTTCAACGCATCGTTCACATCCGCGCGCGCCGCGGCAAGCGCCGGAATCAGTCCGAAAATCAACGCCGCGCCGGTCGAGATCAGTAGCGCGAAAAGCAGCGCACGGCCATCCACCGCGATGGCTGGCCTCACGATCTCCGTGCCGGCCTGCGGCATCGGCAGCGTATTGGGCAGCACGGCGCTCAATAGATCCACGCCCCACACCGCCAACAGAATCCCCAACGCGCCGCCCATCATGCTGAGCAGCAGGCTTTCACCGAGGATCTGCGCGACCAGCCGTCGCCGCGGCGCACCCAGCGCGGCGCGAATGCCCAACTCCTTGCGCCGGCCCGTGACACGCGCCAGCAGCAGGCTGGCCACGTTCACGCACGCCAGCAACAAGAGCAGTCCCACCGCGCCCAGCAGCAACAGCAACGCCGGCCGGATATATTCGAATAGCGCGCGCTGCATACTCACCACGGTCACATCCCATCCGGCCAAGCGCGGCGTTTGGGCATCGATGCGGCGCGCGATGGCGCTCAGTTCGCTTTGCGCCTGCGCGATGGTGACGCCCGGTTTCAGCCGCCCGATCACGCCAAAATCGTGATCCGCGCGATCCTTGGCGCGCAACTGGGCGATCGGCCATGGCACGTAGAGATCGGCCGGCAAAGGATGGTAGAAGCCTGGACCCAGCACGCCGATCACGGTGTATGGCTCGCTGTTCATTATGAAGGTCCGGCCGATGACGTGCGGATCCGATCCGAAGCGCCGCTTCCAGTATCCGTTCGAGAGCACGGCCACCGGATAGCGCGCTTTGCCGGCGCCTTCGGCCGCGGTGAATTCACGGCCCAGAATCGTCTGCCCGCCGAGTATCGACAGGAAATTCGTAGTCACGCGCAAACCGGTTACCTGCTCCGGCTCGCCCTCGTCCGTCACCGTGCCGGTGCCGACTTCGAGCAGCGCCATATCTTCGAACGACTGGCTCTGCTCCCGCCAATCGAGGAAATTAGGCCCGGAAGGCCCCTCGCGCTGGATGCCATCCTTTAGGTCCGTTTCCCAGATCAGCGCCAGGCGGTCGGCGTGCGGATACGTCAGCGGATGCAGCACCACCGAATTCACCACGCTGAAGATCGCGGTGTTCGCCCCAATGCCCAGCGCCAGCACCAGCACCGCCACGATGCTGAAACCCGGCATCCTGCGCATGGCGCGCAAGGAGTAACGCAGATCTTTCAGGAAGGTGAGCATTTGAGTGTCGTAGAGCATGCCACGGCCCACTTTGGAAAGCGCGGAAAACGGCGGGAACGATTGATTGGGGTGTCCGGTTGTGGGACCACCCGTCCATTTCTGCTCCGAAACTTGTGGCTCGCCTGGGACAGGCCGGGAGGCCTGTCCTACTGCGCCTGGCGCGCCAGCATCGGCCGGATCGCGAGCGTCACGAAGACCATGAAGACGGAAGCGATCGGGATGATCAGCAAAGCGGTCTTCAATTGGGATGCGTCGCTGCCGGCGACCGCGCCAATGATGCGCGAACTGACCGCCAGGCCGATCCAGCCGCACGTAATTACCACGCCCATGGCGGTCGCGGTCATCTTGGGGAAGGCGTCGCCGACCATGGCCAGCGTGGTGGGAAAGACGGGCGCCATCGCCAAGCCGGCACAAAAGACCAGTATGCCCGCCAGGAACGGGTCGCGTGTCTGCAACATGGCGTAGGTGGTGATCGCCATCAGGATGGAAGCGGCCAGCGTAACCACCGGCGACGAGATCGAAATCAGGATGCGCGAGACGACCACGCGTCCAACCAGCAAGCCCAAGGCGAATCCCAGCGAAAGGATGCCCAGCGCGCGCGATCGCGGGATACCTTGCGCCTCTAAGTGCCGTGGCAGCCAGTTCCACACGCCCACTTCGCATGTGACATAGAGGAACAACAGCAGCGCCAGCAGAAACAGCACGGGCCTGCCCAATACCGGTCCGACTTCGCCCATCTTGAAACCGCGCTCACCGGTAGGCCGCGGCATGTGTGTAAACAGGTGCAATCCGAACGTGAGCACCGCCAGCACCGCGACCAGATAGCACAGCGCGATGGTGTTGCCGGCCAGCACGTACGCGCCGATCAGCGGCGTAACCAGACCGCCCAGGCCGAAGAACAGGTTCAGCAAGTTCAATGTGCTGGCGCGGCGCGATTCGCTGATGTCGCTGACCAGCGCATTCGCCGCTGTAACGATGATGCCGCCGCCCACGCCCAGCGCCAGGAACACCGGTGCGAGCGCGTTCGCGGGCGCGTTGGGCACGAAGAACAGCGATATCGCAATCAATCCCATCCCCAGCAGGAGGCCGGTCTTCTTGCCCTTGATATCGATCAGCGGGCCTACCGCGATGGACGCGATGATGAGGCCGATGGCTTGCGCCAGCGCAATGTCGCCGTTTTGGCCGGGTGTGAGAGCGAATCTGGTAGAGAGCTCCGGTAACAGCGTGCCCAACATGGCCGCGATGAGACCGTACACGAAGATGGCGAGGATGGCGGCAAGAATCAGCATGGACCGGATGGTATCAGGATTCAAGCGCCAATTGGAGCGGCGTGCCTCGCACGCCGAGGGCGCGCTTCGCGCGCTGAAGAGCGGGCCAACGAGGCCCGCGCAGGCAGAGTGCCTGCCTCACTTAGCGGTGCGCGGTGGAGAAGGCGGCTTCGCCGGCTACGGGCGCGGTGACCGGATCGCCCACGCGCATCTCGGCCCAGTTGTAGCCAAACTCCTTGCCACAATCCAAACACACGACATAGGTAGAGTGGCGCTGATTGGCAGGCGCGTAACCGGTCTTACGTGAAGGCGTGAGCGGGAACGTCGTTCTACGATGAGAACATCCCATTAAAGCATCTAAAATTGTATTTAACATAGCGCGCAACCCCTTCAAGCTCTTAGATACAAAAACACCGCTCTTGGTTTCAGAGTCTCTACTCCGGCGAGTCCCCGAGCGGGCTACGAGTAACAAAACATCCGACTCACATACTGTTCGTGACGTTCAGGGCAGAAACGTTTCAGGTGAAAAGCTTCCGGGCGACCGATTCCGCGATTTGTTTACCGTGGAAACGTCCGTTTTCGATGAAGATTTCGTTGGTGTGCATCCCCGCGACGATCACGCCCGCCAGGTAAACTCCGGGCCGCTCGCTTTCCAGGGTCTGTGGGTCACTGCGCGGTTTCTGAGTCCCGGGATCGAATGTAATCCCTATGGAATTCAAGAACTTAAGATCCGGGCTGTAGCCAATCAGCGCAAACAGAAAATCGTTTGGCAGAACCACCCTTCCTTCCGGCGTGTCGACGATAATGCGGTCCGGCTGAATTTCCACAACCTGTGAATTAAAGTACGCAACAATATCGCGGCACTTGATACGGTTTTCTATATTTGGCTTAATCCAGTACTTCACTTTTTCGGATATGCCGGCGCCGCGATGAATCAGCGTGACGCGCGCGCCGGTCCAGAACAGTTCCAGCGCGGCGATGGCGGCGGAATTCTTGGCTCCTATTACGGCTACGTCATGGTTATAGTACGGGTGTGGCTCCTTATAGTAATGAAGGACCTTATCCAGGTGTTCGCCCGGCACATCCAATAAGTTAGGTACGTCGTAGTACCCTATGGCGAGAACTACCTTGCGTGCTGTATAAGTCAGCGGACAATTCAAGCGGTCTGTGGTAAATACCTGGAACGCACCATCGTGCCCGGTGATTCTCTCGACCCGCTCGTAATCGTGGATATTCAGTTGAAAGTGATCCGCTACGCGCCGGTAATACTTCAACGCTTCGTGCCGGTTGGGCTTCTCATTCAGACTTGTCATCGGAATGTTACCGATTTCGAGCAACTCCGGCGTGGTGAAGAAGACCATGTTGGTCGGGTAGTTGTATAGGGAATTCACCACACAACCCTTTTCGATTAACAGCGTGCGGATGCCGCGCTGCTGCAGTTCGATGCCGCAGGCCAAGCCGGTTGGGCCGGCCCCGACCACAATCACATCGAACTGGTTCACTGCTTTCCCTCAATAGCGGATGCAATCTGAGCCACGATGCGCTCAAGCGCAGCCGGCAGCGCCGCGGGATCTTTGCCGCCGCCTTCCGCCATGTCGGGCCGCCCGCCGCCTTTGCCGCCCACGGTCTGCGCCAGCGCGCCCGCGAGTTTTCCGGCATGCACTTTAGATGTCAGATCCTTCGTAACCGCGGTCACGATGGATACCGTGCCATCCTCGACCGAGGCCAGCACCACCACCGCGCTTTTCCATTTGTTACGCAGCGTATCCACCAGCTCGCGCATTTGCGAACGATCCAAAGCTTCCGCCTGCGCCGCCAGCACGCGCGATCCATTCACGGTGCGCGCCTGGCTCTCGAGCTCGCCCGCGGCCGCATGCGCCAGCTTGCTGCGCAGATCGCGCTTCTCGTGTTCCAGCGCCTTCTCGCGCGCCAGCATCTTCTCCACATGCTCGATCAGCTCGGGTTCGGAAGCCTTCAGCAACTCTCCAAGCCGGTGCAGCGTATCGGTGATTTCCTGATATTGCCGCACAGCGCCCTCGCCCGTGACGGCTTCGATGCGCCGCACGCCCGCCGAAATACTGCCCTCCGAAACAATCTTGAATACGCCGATATCGCCGGTACGCCGCACATGCGTGCCGCCGCAAAGCTCCTTGCTGAAATCGGGCACCGTCACCACGCGCACCTGATCGCCATATTTTTCGCCGAACAAAGCCATCGCACCGGTGGCCACCGCCTGCTCCAGCGGCAGCACCTTGGTTTCGACGCCCGTGTTGCGCAGGATCTGTTCGTTGACCAGGCGCTCCACTTCCTCGATCTCGGCTTTATCCATGGCTGCGTAGTGCGTGAAATCGAACCGCAGCCGGGGCGGTTCCACCACGCTGCCCGCCTGCTTCACATGCGTGCCCAACACCTGGCGCAGCGCGGCGTGCAGCAGATGCGTGGCGGTATGATTGCGCATGGTGGAAAGGCGCAGCGGCGTGGCTACCTCCGCGCGCAGTTCGTCGCCCACGCGAACGGGCGCGGTGCTCAAGATGCGATGCACCGTCAGCCCGGGCACCGCGGGATAAGCCGTCAACACATCGGCCGCCTTATCGCCGTTCAATAAATACAAGCTACCGCGATCGCCCACCTGGCCACCGGTTTCGGCGTAAAACGGCGTGCGGTCGAGCACCAGTTCAGCTTCCACGCCCGCGCCGATTTCATCGCGCAGCTCGCGCTCCACCAGCAAGCCCTTCACGCGCGATGTGGCCGCCAGTTCGTCGTATCCCAGAAACTTCGTGCGGCCCTGCTCCACCAATTCCCGATAGGCGGGCGCGATGGTCCCCTTCTCGGCGCCTTTCCAGCTCGCGCGTGCGCGTTCGCGCTGCCGCTCCATCTCGCGGTCGAAACCCGGGCGGTCGATCTGGATGCCGCGCTCGCGCGCCATGTCTTCCTGCTCATCGAGCGCCAGTCCGTAGGTATCGTACAACTTGAAAGAAACGGCGCCGGGAATCGTGTGGCCCGCCAGCGATTTCACTTCGTCGTTAAACATGCGCTCGGCCACCAGGAAGGTGGTCGCATAGCGATGCTCTTCGTCTTTCACGATGCGCGCCACACGCTGCACGCTCTCCATCAGTTCGGGATAAGCGGGCTTCATCAGCTCGGCCACCGTGCCGGTCAGCTTATAGAGGAAGGGCTCCTCCACGCCGATCATGCGCACGTTGCGCATGGCGCGCCGCATGATCTTGCGCAGGACGTAACCGCGGCCTTCATTGGCCGGCAGCACACCATCGTTGATAAGAAACGCTGTGGAGCGGGCATGATCCGCGACGATCCGCAACGTCGTATCCACGCGCTCGTCGGCGCCCGGCGTCACGTTGAGGATGTTGGCCGCCTCCATCACGATGGGGTGAATCAAATCCGTATCGAACACCGAGAGCTTGCCCTGCATCACGGCGGCCGTGCGGTCGAGTCCCATGCCGGTGTCGATGGAAGGCCGGGGCAGAGGCGTCAACACGCCATTGGTGGCGCGGTCGAATTGCATGAAAACCAGGTTCCAGATTTCGACGAAACGGTCGCCGGCATCGCTGGGAAACTGCTCGTGTTCGCGTCCCGGCGCGGCGGCTTCCACGCCCATGTCGTAGTAAATTTCGGAGCAGGGGCCGCAGGGACCGGTGTCGCCCATCTGCCAGAAGTTGTCTTTCTCATCGAGGCGGAAGATGCGCTCCTTGGGCACGCCCGCCACCTTTTGCCACAGCCGCTCGGCCTCATCGTCTTCGCGGAATACGGTGACGTATAACTTGTCTTTCGACAGGCCGAAATCCTTGGTGACCAGGTCCCAGGCATACTCGATGGCTTCGGCTTTGAAGTAATCGCCGAACGAAAAATTGCCCAGCATTTCGAAGAAGGTGAGATGGCGGCGGGTGTAGCCGACATTTTCCAGGTCGTTGTGCTTGCCGCCCGCGCGCACGCATTTCTGCGCGGTAGTGGCGCGCGAGTAGTCGCGCTTCTCGCGGCCCAGAAAGACGTCCTTGAACTGATTCATGCCGGCGTTGGTGAACAGCAAAGTAGGATCGTTCGCCGGGACCAGCGAAGAACTGCGCACCACGCGGTGGCCGCGCGCGGCGAAAAAGTCGAGGAAGCGTTGCCGGATTTCGTGACCTGTCACTCTTTGATTGTAGCGGTGGGGCGGGTGCTTGTGCGGGGTTGGGGCGCGATCGTTCTATAATTGGAATTTGCCTAGGCCCCATTCGCTGGATGAGCCGCTTGCGTTCATCAAGGAGTGCATCGTCAGCGGATTCGTACGCTGGACCTATCACGTGACGATGCGGCTGCAGCAACGAGGCCTACGAGTCGAGATGCTTCGCGACGCTATCACAACGCTGGAAGTCATCGAAACGTATGCGGAGGACAAATACTTTCCTAGTTTCCTCGTCAGAGGTGAATCCGAGGGAAGTAGTTTTCCATGCCCAGATCGCAACGGATGAGGAAGGCCAGAATATCCGGATTGTTACGATGTACATTCCCAACCCTGGCAAGTGGGACAATGAGTTGCGCGTTAGGAGGGCAAGATGAGATGCCGAGTGTGCGGGGGACTGCTCGAACCGCGAGTCACCGATCTGCCTTTCAAGATCGGCGATTCGTCGATTGTGATTCTCAAATCGCTCCCGGTGCTTCAGTGCGACCAGTGCGGCGATACGGAGTTGGAGCAGACCACCGTGTCGCGGGTCGACCAGATTCTCGCCGCAGTGAATGGATCCGCGGAACTGGAGGTCATCCGATATGCGGCATAGACGGGCTCCGCGCGTTCGTTCGATCCGCGCCTAAGGCAGAAATAAACGTACCATTTGAAGAGTCACTACAGTGGCATGCGAGCCAGGTACCTGGTGGCAGCCGATCTCGTCGAGCGGGGTTGGACCGTGCCCCGTCCGGAACTTACGCGTTCCATTCGGAGCGGCCCAGCCGGTGGCCAACGAGTCGTGCTCCCGGCCGTACTCGGTCCAGGTAAAGGCAAGCAGCGGATCCGCGGCGTGCTGGCTATTATCGGAAAAGGCCACGCGGCTCGCTCCCCCAACGCGCGTTTATGTGTTCGTGAACGGGGGAGCCGACCACGAGAGTAACGACGTCGCGTCAAGGAGAGTAGTCGAGCGGAGAAATTGCCCAGCATCTCGAAAAGCGTGAGATAGCGGCGGGTGTAGCCGACACGCACACATTTCTGTGCCGTAGCGGCGCGCGAATAGTCGCGCTTCTCGCGGCCCAGGAAGACGTCCTTGAACTGATTCATGCCGGCGTTGGTGAACAGCAAAGTAGGATCGTTCGCCGGGACTAGCGAAGAACTGCGCAACCACTCGGTGGCCGCGGGCGGCGAAGAGGTCCAGGAATTGGGCCTTGTGCGGGGTTGGGTTGTGAATCGACTGCTACTACTCTGAGACCGCCCCCTCTGTGGGCGGTCTCAATCCGTTCCATCAGGCCCCGCCGGAGGCCCAGCTGAGCCGAGACCGTCAGGGAGCGGTAGAAACAATGGAACTGTCACCGGCAAAGGAAGACGTTATAATCGAATTGCCGAGGGTTCAGCTACCGGTTTCATCTAGGTTGAGTTTTCCGCGATCGAGTAATGAGGGATCGTGCCTTGCAGTTACTGCGCCAGGCCGTCGGATCGCCAAGTGCGCAGTTCCATCCCGGTCAATGGGAGGCCATCGAAGCACTCGTGGAGCGCCGCGAGCGTTTGCTGGTGGTTCAACGGACGGGGTGGGGAAAAAGCATCGTCTACTTCATCGCCACCAAGCTACTGCGGGAGAGAGGATCGGGCTGCGCTCTACTCGTCTCACCGTTGTTGGCGCTCATGCGCAACCAGATCGAAGCCGCGCGGCGGATCGGCGTGCGGGCGGAGACCATCAACTCTACCAATGTGGCGGATTGGCGGCAGATGAAGGCCCAGTTATTGGCCGATCAGTTCGACATTCTGCTGATTTCGCCTGAGCGCTTGGCCAACGAGGAGTTTTTGACGGATTACCTACTGCCGGTCGCTGGCCGCATCGGGCTGTTTGTGGTAGACGAAGCGCACTGCATTTCGGACTGGGGTCACGATTTCCGCCCGGACTACCGCCGCATCGTCCGCATCTTGAAGGCCCTGCCGCGGAACCTGCCCGTATTGGCCACCACTGCCACAGCCAACGATCGCGTGGTGCGCGACATCGTTGACCAATTGGGGTCGCGGCTCAAAACGATCAGAGGGCCGCTGGTGCGGGAGAGTCTGTGGCTGGAGAACATCCGGATCCCCTCGCAGGCTGGCCGCATGGCTTGGTTAGCCGATCGGATCCCGAGCCTGGAGGGCAGCGGAATCGTCTACACGTTGACCGTACGAGACGCCGACCATTTATCCGCATGGCTGCGCCAGCGGGGCATCGACGCGCGAGCCTATCACGCCGGCCGTGAAGACGGGGAACGCAGGCAACTGGAAGATATGCTGCTCCGCAACGAGGTGAAAGCTCTGGTAGCAACTGTCGCGCTCGGCATGGGTTTCGACAAACCCGACCTGGGGTTCGTCATTCACTTCCAGCGCCCAGCCTCCGTGGTGCACTATTATCAGCAGGTCGGCCGCGCGGGCCGGGCAATCGACAGCGCCCATGGCGTGTTGTTGAGCGGCGCGGAAGACGACGAAATCGCGGACTACTTCATCCGCACGGCTTTCCCCAGCGCCGAAGAGGTTGGTGCGGTTCTCGACGCGCTGGGAGCCGCGCCTACGCCGCTGAATCGGACCGCATTACAAATGGCCGTGAATCTTAGGCCCTCTAAGTTGGACAAGAGCCTTAAGTTCTTGTCTCTGGAATCTCCCGCTCCCATCCAACGGGACGGCGGGGGCTTTGTGCGGGCAGCAGTTCGCTGGCAAATGCCGGCAGAACGTATCGATCGCATCACCAGCCTCCGCCGGCAGGAGCAGGCGCGCATGAACGAGTACTTGGCGAGCGGCGGCTGCCTTATGGAGTTCCTTGCCCGGGAACTGAGCGATCCGGATGCGGCGCCCTGCGGAAAATGCGCAAACTGCACTGGCCAGGGGCTTGGCGCGGCATATCCGGAACAGCTTGCGCAGGAGGCGCTTCAGTTTCTCGGACGGCTCTCGTTACCGATTGAACCGCGAAAGCAATGGCCGGCCAGCGCGCATTTTGAAGGAGAGATGCGGACCAGGATCGACATAGACTTCCAGGCACAAGAGGGGAGGGCTCTCTGCAAGTGGGGAGATGCTCCGTTGGGCGACCTGGTGCGCGAGGGCAAGCGCGCAGGCCGCTTCTCCGGCCGCTTGGTGGATGCCGCTGCCGAGACCATCCGCGATCGTTGGAAACCGCAGCCTGCGCCACAATGGATCACCTGCGTCCCTTCGCGCCGCCACATCGATCTAGTGCCGGATTTTGCCCGGCGCCTCGCGGCGAAGCTTGGGCTGCCTTTTGTCGAATGCATCCGGAAAGCGCGGGATACCGGCCCGCAGAAATCCCGCCAGAACAGCTTTCAACAGGTCGCAAATCTGGAGAACGCTTTCGACTTGGATGCAGCGGCCATACGCGGCGGCCCTGTGCTGCTGGTCGACGACATGGTGGATTCCCGTTGGACTTTTGCGGTGCTCGCCTGGAAACTTCTTCATGGCGGTGCGGGTCCTGTCTTTCCGTTTGCGCTTGCGGACACCTCGGCAGATGATGGAGAGTAGAGGGTGAGCATGAACGGCGAGTTGAGCGTGGACACCCAAGCTGTTTTGCTTCTCTGCGGCCGGCTTGGGCAAGTTGAAAATGGCGGGGCCAGGCCCCTAACGACGAAACAGTACAGCGTGCTGGCACGCTGGCTTCGCGACAAGGGAATGCGGCCTGGGGAACTGCTGGAGACCCATGGACGTGCCCGATTGGCTGAGTTGGAGAGCGCCGATCTGAGGAAGGAGGCGCTCGAGCCGCTCCTTGATCGCGGCGCCGCGCTGGGAATCGTTACGGCGCGGTGGGCCAGCCGGGGTCTCTGGGTATTGAGCCGCGGCGACGACGAATACCCCAGCAGGTTCAAGAGGTACCTGGGGCAGGTGGCCCCCCCCCTGCTGTTTGGCGCTGGAGATCGTAAGCTGCTTCAATCCGGTGGTCTGGCCATGGTAGGCGCGCGGGACGCGTCCGAAGAAGATATCGAGTTCGCAAAACGAGTGGCAGCCGTATGCGCCAACCAGGGCATCACCGTGATCTCCGGCGGAGCGCGAGGAGTGGATTTGGAGTCCATGGCTGCAGCCTTCGACGGTGGAGGCGGCGCTGTGGGGGTCCTGCCGGATAGTTTGGCTCGCAACGCCGTATCGGCCCGGTACCGGGAGGGTCTGATAGCGGGCCGGTTGGCGCTTGTCTCTCCGTTCGATCCGGATGCGCGTTGGTTTGCCTATACCGCCATGGAGCGGAACAAATTGATTTATGCTTTGAGCGACGCGGCATTGGTTGTCGCTGCGGCGGCGGAGAGCGGGGGAACATGGGCTGGCGCCCTGGAGGCGCTGGAAAGCGGCCGTGTGGCTGTGTATGTCAAGCTGGTTGAAAACGTCGAATCTGGCAACCACAAGCTCATGGTTCGCGGAGCCAGGGAGTTTCCACCCGAACCGTGGGACGACCTCCGCTCGCTATTTGTAACTCTGGCGCCTGAGCCAACGTTATTTAACGCAGTTCGTGAGGTGCCCGTCGAGCAAGGCCCTGCGCCGTCGCCTGCCCTGGCCGAAGCACCACCGGCTATTCCTTCGCATGGCGTCGAGGCGGCTGAGCCCGACCACGACGCGTACACCTTTGTGCTGCCGGCCCTGCTCGCCGCAGTGAAACAACCCACCACGGAACAAGCGGTGGGACAAGCCCTGGGGCTCGTTCCGGCACAAGCCAAGGCCTGGCTGAAACGCGCATGCGATGAAGGCGTGGTGCGTAAGCTTGGGCGTCCAGTTCGTTACGCGGCGGTCCAGACTCCGCCGAGCTTGTTCAGCGGTCCGGAGGAAGAGGTGCCTTTGAGCCGGCGGGTGTAAACTCTCCTCATGGTCTTCACCAAGCGCCTGCGCGACGGCGTGCGCCGCGGCGAAATCACCTGCAGCGTCCGCATATGGACACGTCCGCACGTCAAGATCGGCGCGCGCTACCAGATGGAAGAAGGGGCCATCGAGATAGATTCGATCACGCCGATCGGATTCCCCGACATCACTCCGGAATTGGCGCGCGAGTCGGGCTTCCTCGGCGTCATCGATCTGCTCAAGGTTGCGAAACACGGCAAAGGCTCGAATATTTATCTGGTCCGGTTCCACTACGTGGCTCCACGCGGAAAGCGCTAGCAGCCCCGCTGGCGGCCTGAGAGGCCGCCACGACAGACCACAAAAAACGATGGTCTGTCCGGTCTGTCCCACCAGAATGCGCGGCCTGCCGGCACGCCGGAAATTGGAACGAGAAGAGCCGCGTCGCCCATTCGTAATCGCCGGTGCCCGCCATATATTGGCCCGTGTACCACATGGTGCAGTCGTCCGCCGGATCCACGCTCATGCTGGTGTAATCGCCCCAACGGTCGGAAGCCTCCTGGTAGCCGCTGCCATCATAAATCGTAGCTTCCGCTTCCATGGTGCCCAGCGGATCGCTGGCCAGACGGCCGGTGTAGCGCACCGAAGGGTATCCCGTAGAGGTTGAAATGGTGTAGCCGAGCGCCATATCTCCAAACCCATCCATGGCGATGCTGCCCATCCACCGGTAGCTCAAATTCGGCGCGTAGGTGCCCTGTTGATACACCACCGGCGTCGAGCCGGGGCTGCGGATCTCATACCAGCGCATGCCGACCCCTTCTTGCGATCCCTTCTTCGTCACGATGGCGTGCGATACAATCAGCGACTCATACGGCGGCGTCGCATTGGCGAAGTTCCGGTACGAGAGGCGATGCATCAAGCCCGTGCCGTTGGTGTTCAACTTCTGCGTGGTGCCGAACTGCGGCACCTGCCCGGCCGCCGTGTAGGGCGCCACGGCGATATCCACCGGCCCGGTCAGCGTGGTGTTCGCGGGAGTGGTGAAGTCCACATGCATGCGGTAGAGTTGCAGGCTGTTGGATTTCGCGGGACCCTCGATCATGAAATAATTCGGCGTTCCGCCGGGGGGCGCGGTGGGGCCGTCCCAGTCGCATGGCAGCATCCCCAAGAGTTGGTTGCCGGTGCCCGCGATCTGAATGCATTGCATGGTGGCCGTTTGTCCAATAAGCATCTGACTGCGGTCCACCGCGCAGGCCGAAGAGCCCTCATAGACGGAGTTATTCGTAATCGAGGTATTCAGATAGTAGGCATCCGGCCAGGTGGTCAGCTTCTGCCCGGTATAACGTCCTTCGGCTTGTTGCGTAAACGCATACAGATACCAGGCGCCGGTAGCATCGCTCGATTGAGATACCGCCAGACACGCGATGTACGGCGTGGTAAGGGTGCCGATCTTCATCACCCAGCGGCCGGCCAGCTTATCGTAGAGCACGATAGGATCGGCTAAGCTGGCTGCGTCGGCACACGATGCGTTGAATCTCTTCCAGAGAGACCCAATAAACGTTGGACCCGCGGTCACCGCGCCCGTGGTTTTGTCGAACACCGCAATCGAAAGATTGACCGTCTCCACGACTTGCGTCGCGCCTACCGCGGCGTTCGGATCCGGCGGCACGCCATGCGGAGTGGCCGATCCGCCGGGGCCCACGAAGCCTACTCCGAGGCCCAACAGATTCAAGCCAGGTATGGTCACCAGTGGGGACAGCGCCGTCTTTTGCAGAACCGGATCGAAAGCCGCGCCCGTCGCGGCTCCCGCCCCTTTGCTTCCCGGCAGGTCGTCATCGCCGTCATCTTGCACCGGGAAGCCGATAGACTCCGCGGTGAGGTTTCGCAGCGGAGGGGAGACCGCGTGCCCGATTTCCTGGATGACGGTCGCGCGCTGCGCCGCGAGAAGCGGCGTACCGATCGAGAACCACATGACGGCCGAAGCGGCCGCCAGCCCCATCTTGGGCAACAGATCGAACTGCGTTTGCATTTTCAGGATTTAACCCTCTTGTGGTATTTTACAATCGCGCATCGCGGCGCGATGAAACCAGACGCAGAGTACCTACTAGTACTTCATGAATGCCTCTCCCCGTGCCAGCGTGTCACACCTGTGCCATCGCAGCCTCGTTGTACGCGCGTTGCGCATTGGCTAGAATGGACTTTTGCCAAATCTGCGACTGGCTTTACCTGGTGAAACTGTTTCCCGGAAATCTACGTCTCCGTAACAGCGCAGAGTGGAAAGGTATGTCTTCATGATCAGTTACAGGCGCGCCTGCCTGTCGGTTGCTTGTGTTTGTCTCTGCGCCCTGGTTTCCATGTCACGGGCTCAAACTCCGCCCGCGGCGCCACAAACGCCCGCCACGCCGCAAACGCCCGCTCCCGCGCAGCCACAGCCCGCTCCCGCGCAGCAAAAGAAACCGGAAAATCCTTTTGAATCGGTGCCGGAAGCGCCGCCTCAAAATAAACCGGGAGAGGCTCCCCAGCAGCCGCCGCTCGAAACTCCCAAGCCCGCCGAGCAGCCCAAGACACAACCAGGCGGTAAGGTGATCGAAGCCATTATATTCACGGGCGCCCGCCGCGTGCCCCAGGATACGCTGCGCTCACTCATCAGCCACCAAGAAGGGCGATATCTACAACGAAGACGAACTGCACCGCGACTTCATGTCGCTGTGGAACAGCGGGCGCTTCGACGATCTGCGCATGGAGACGGAGCCGGGCACGAATGGCAGGCGTAATCGTGCGTTTCGTGGTCACCGAACGCCGCGTGGTGCGCTCCATCCGCTACGAGAACATGAAATCGATCACCACTTCGGAGCTGCTGGACCGGTTCAAAGAGCGCAAAGTAGGTCTCTCGGTCGAATCGCAATACGATCCGAACAAGGTGCAGCGCGCCGCCGTGGTGATCAAGGAATACCTGGCGGAACGCGGCCGTCAATTCGCCACCGTGGAGCCGGAAGTGCATCAGATCCCGCCCTCGTCGCTCGAGATCGTCTTCAACGTCGACGAAGGTCCTAAAGTCAAAGTCGGCAAGATCACCATCGTCGGCAATCAGGCCTTCAGCCAGCGCGATGTGATTCGCGCCATGAAGAACACCCACGACTACGGCATCCCGCACTCCATCCTGTTCGAGAATATCTTCGCGCGCACTTACGATTCGACCAAGCTCGACGAAGACAAAGAGCGCATCCGCGACGCCTACCAGTCAAAGGGCTATTTCACCGCGCGGGTGCTCGATCAGACCACCCAGATCGTGGACGTCGGGCGGGCACGGCTTCCGCATTCCGCTGTTGCGTGAGAACAGCCCGGGCAAGAGCGTGAACATCACCTTGCCGGTGGAAGAAGGCCGTCTTTACCGCTTGAACAAGATCACCTTCGTGGGCGTTAAGTTATTCCGCACGCCCGAAACGCTCATGCGTCCGCTGTTCGGCATGGCGGAGGGCGATGCCTTTTCCACGGCCAAGCTGCGCAAGGGCCTGGAAAACCTGCGCAAACTTTACGGTGAATTCGGCTACATCGATTTCGTGCCCGAACCGAGCTTCGACATCATTCCCAATACCGACAAAATCGATCTTACGCTAACCGCCGATGAAGGCAAGCAGTTCTTCGTGCGCCGCATCGATTTTTCCGGCAACGTCACCACCCGCGATAAGGTGATCCGCCGCGAAATCATGCTCGACGAAGGCGACATCTTCAACAATCGCCTCTGGGAATTGAGTATTCTGCGCCTGAACCAGTTGGGCTATTTCGAGGCGCTCAAAGCCGAAGAGGCCGCCGATATCAAACGCAACACCCAAACCAATACGGTGGATATCACCCTGAAGGTGAAGGAGCGCGGCAAGAACACCATCGGCCTCAACGGCGGCGTCTCCGGTATCGCGGGCAGCTTCGTGGGGTTGAATTATGCCACCAATAATTTTCTGGGATTAGGCGAGACGCTGTCCATCAATTCGCAGTTAGGCACGCGCATGCGCAGCGTATCCACCGGTTTCACGGAGCCTTACTTCCTGGATCGCCCGCTGCAGATCGGCGTGGAAGCCCACCTGACCCGCTTCGATTTTAATCAGGGACGCGAGGCGTCCATTCTGGCGGGCGAAAACCTCATCCCTTTGTTCAACGCACTGGGTTCCCAAAACCTGCTGAACTACATTCAAACCGGACACGGGTTTTCGGTCTCGGCGAGTTATCCTCTAAGGCGCAGTTTCTCGCGCCTGGGCATCACTTACGGCTACGACATCTCGGACGTGAAGACGGAAACCGCCGCCGCCACATCTTATTTCGATTACATCAACTTCAACGGCATCACCGGACCCAACGCTCTGAGCGGAATCCGCACCAGCCGTATTGTGCCGTCTTTCTCGTATAACACCGTAAATCATCCCATCAACCCGACCGGCGGCAAGAGCCTGTTTATCTCCAGCACATTCTCCGGCAGCTTCCTGGGCGGCAACGTGAATACGATCCAGCCGGTGATCGAGGGCAAGTACTTCAAACCGGCGCCCTGGCATAAAGAACATATCCTGGCGTTCCACCTGCTAGGCTCCATGATCACCGGCTACGGCGGCAAGGCCATTCCGCCCTTCTCGCGCACCTACATCGGCGGCGAGCAGGATATCCGCGGCTTCCAGATTTGGGGCATCAGCCCCATTGCCTTCATCCCCAGCGAAGCCAACATCAATGTGCTGAACAACGATGGGTCTACCCGCGAGGAACTGATCAGGAATCCCGACGGGCAACTGGTGTCCACGCCGGTGACCATGAACATCCCCGTCTATCAGCTGGCATTTCCCGGTGGCGATACGCATGTGGTCGCCAATTTCGAGTACCGCATCAGGATCTTCGGTCCTGTCACGCTGGCGATCTTCGACGATGCCGGCATCGACCGCATTCTGCGGCCCGGCCAGTTGACCATGGACCCTTCGCGCATCAGTTATTTGAACGACCAATATCCCACCGCCGGATTCGAAGGCAAGGCGTTGGTGTATCCCGGCACGCAGAAGCCGCGCATGTCCGCGGGCCTCGAGTTACAAGTGCTGTTACCGGTCGTGCAAGCGCCCTTCCGCGTCTACTGGGCCTATAATCCCCTGTTGGTCCGTGAGTACTTACAGCCGCCCATCGTCGCGGATCGATCCATTTTCCCGAACGAGGCAACCTTCATCAATGCCATCGCCTCCTTCGGCCAGGCGTATCCCTTCCTGGAACAGCACGATATGTTCCGCTTCACGATCGGCAGGACGTTTTGAGTAACTCGCGCAAAATGGGACGCCCCGCGCCGCTTTGCGCTTCTGAACCGGGGACCCGGCCGCTGCGTGCGATATGCTAGTATCGAAACAAATTCAAGGAGTTTTCCGCTTGACAAAGACGTGCATGTTTCTTCCCGCCGTGGCTCTGGGAGCAGCTCTGCTGGCCCAGGCACAGACCGCAGCGCCGCCGGCCAGTGCGCCCGCCACCCCGCCTCCGACCAAGGTCGGGATCATCTATTTTCAAAACGCCATCGTCAGCACCAAGGACGGCCAAAAGGCCTCCGCCGACCTGACGTCCAAGTTTGGGCCGCGCAAGGCCGAACTCGAGAAAAAACAGAGCAACATCGCGCAACTGCAGGATCAACTGCGCAAGGGCAGCAACACCATGAGCGATGAAGCCAAGCAAAAGCTGATGCGCGAAATCGATCAGGACACCAAGTCCCTGAATCGCGAAACCGAAGATGCCCAGGCGGACCTCGATCAGGAACAGAACAAGATCTGGCAGGAGTTGGGGCAGCGCATGATGGCCGTGATGGACAAATACGCCAAGGACAACGGTTATACGGTGATCCTGGACGTCAGTTCGCAGCAGACGCCCGTGCTGTTCGCCGCCGCCGGCACCGATATCACGCAGGACATTATCGCCCTGTACGACAAGAACGCGCCCACCACGGCTCCATCTACCAAATCTGGTCCGGCGCCGCCGGCCGCCTCCATGCGGCCCAGCGGGGCCACACCCAAACCTTAAGAAACTGTAGATCGCGCGAAATCGAAGCGGCTGTTACAGAGCCGCGACCGTCAGGGAGCGGTCATCCACCACCCGCGAGCGAAGCCCGCGCCGCGTGCTATCAATCTGGATTCGTGCTCCGATTCGCACTTGCCACCGTCCTCACCGCAGCCCTAAACCCCGCTGCGGCGCTGGATCTGACCAACGCCGCCATTCAGCTTCCGCCCGCTCTCTCGCCGCGCGAAGCCAAAGCCGTCTCGCTGCTTCTCGAGGAAGTCGAAAAGCGCTCCGGAATTCGTTGGCAAACCACATCGGGCGCGCCCGTCTCGATTGAAATTTCCCGCGCCACCGGCTCCGCCGAAGGCTACCGCATCCAGACCACCGCGCATCAAGTCACCGTCGCCGGCAATGACGAGCGCGGTATCCTCTTCGGCATCGGCCGCCTGCTACGCGAATTGCGTATAGCGCGCGATTCGATCGAGTTACCCGATGGATTCGCGGAATCGAGCGCGCCCCGCTACGCACTGCGCGGTCACCAGCTTGGCTACCGTCCGAAATCCAATACCTATGACGCCTGGTCCGTACCGGTTTTCGAGCAATACATTCGCGATCTGGCGGTCTTCGGCAGCAACGCCATTGAACTGATTCCGCCGCGCTCGGACGACGCCGCCGATAGCCCGCACTTCCCGCTGCCGCCCATGCGCATGATGATCGAGTTATCGCGCCTGCTGGACGCTTATGGCCTGGACGTCTGGATCTGGTATCCGGCCATGGATCGCGACTACAACGATGCGGAGACCGTGGCCTCCGCCCTACATGAATGGGGCGAGGTGTTCCGCCAACTGCCGCGCATCGATGCCGTGTTCGTGCCCGGCGGCGACCCCGGCCACACCGCCCCCGCGCCGCTGCTGGCGCTGCTCGCCAGGGAAACCGAAGTTCTGCATCGCTATCATCCGCGCGCGCAGATGTGGGTGTCGCCGCAAAGCTTCGGCCAGGCGTGGCTCGACGAGTTCCTCGGCATTCTCCGCACTCAGCAACCCGCCTGGCTGAGCGGGGTGGTCTACGGACCGCAGACGCGCATCTCGCTGCCCGCCTTGCGCGCTGCCTTGCCCGCGCGCTACCCGATTCGCCTCTATCCCGATATCACCCACAACATCCAATGCCAGTTTCCCGTGCCGGATTGGGATCCCGCCTGGGCGCTCACCGAAGGCCGTGAAAGCATCAACCCGCGGCCTCAAGAAGAGGCGGGCATTTTCCGCGCCTTGGCACCACCCACCATCGGCTTCATCGGTTATTCGGAAGGCTCCAACGACGATGTGAATAAATTCGTATGGAGCGCGCTGGGCTGGAATCCCGATCGGGACGTGGCGGAGATTTTGCGCCAGTACAGCCGATATTTCATCGGCGACGCGTTCAGCCACAGTTTCGCTCAAGGCTTGCTGGCGCTGGAACGCGATTGGCGCGGTCCGCTGGACGCCAACACCGGCGTGGCCGCCACGCTCGAACAGTTTCGAACCATGGAACACGCCGCGCCGCCGCCCGTGCTGCGTAACTGGCGTTTCCAGCAGGCGCTCTTCCGCGCCTATTACGATGCGTATACCCGCCAGCGCCTGCTCTATGAAACCCAACTCGAAAGCCAGGCCATGCGGAAGCTGCGCGATACGCACGATACGGCCGTCGCGACGGCTATTCTGGATCGCGCCGTGGATCTGCCGGTAGCACCCCAATGGCATGCGCGCATCTTCGAACTCGCCGAGGCGCTGTTTCAATCCATCGGCATGCAATTGAGCGTCGCGCGCTACAAGGCCATCGGCGTGGATCGCGGCGCCAGTCTGGATACACTCGACGTGCCGCTCAACAATCGCCTGTGGCTGCAACGGAGTTTCACGGACGCCCACGGCGACGCCGCCGCCATCGAACGCATCCTGAATTGGACCGATCCCGGCCCCGGCGGGTTTTACGACGATCTTGGCGAACCCGGACATCAGCCGCACTTAGTGCGCGGCACGATTGGCCTGGAATATCATCCGCATTGGCCGAGGTCCTGGTGGACGTATGCCGAATCGCTGTACGATGAGCCTCTGGAGATGCATTACGGCGGTCTCGATCCGGCGGCGCAATATCGCATTCGGGTGGTGTACGCGGGCGACAGTCCGGGGCGGAAAATTCGTCTGATGGCGGGGGCCTTCGAAGTCCATCCGCTGATGCTGAAACCGCAGCCGGTGCGGCCCGTGGAATTCGAGATTCCCCGCGCGGCAACTTCCGGCGGCGAATTGGATCTTCGCTGGTATCGCGAAGCGGGATTGGGCGGCAACGGCCGCGGTTGTCAGGTAGCCGAAGTCTGGTTGATGAAACAATGAATACAACTTGGGAAAATCCGGTTAGAAAACGCCTGCGCGAAGGGCTGCCTGTGACGGCGGCCACCATCACGGTGGCGAATCCCGATGTGGCCGCGCAGGCCGCGGTGCTGGGCTTCGATTTTTTGTGGGTGGAGATGGAGCACTCGCCCATCACGCTCGAGACCCTGCGCAATATCGTGCTGGCCACGCGCGGCCTCGCGGCGTTGACCTTCGCGCGCGTGCCCGTGAACGAAATCTGGACCGCCAAGCGTGTGCTCGATGCAGGCGTCAGCGGGGTGATGTTCCCCTTCACCAGCACGCCCGAACTGGCCGCGCAAGCCGCCGCCGCATGCCGTTATCCGCCCGCCGGACGCCGCGGCTCCGGCCCCGTGCTGGCGCGCACGACGTGGCCCGCGGGCGAAGCCGGATATCACGATTCGGCGGACGCCAACGTGATGGTGATCATCATTATCGAAGAAGCGCGCGCGGTGGAACGCATCGATGAAATCGCCGCCACGCCCGGCGTGGACGTTCTTTTCATCGGCACCAACGATCTTTCGTTTTCCCTCGGGCTGCGCGGCAATCAGAACGACCCTCGTCTGGACGCCGCGATCGCGCGCGTGGCGGAAGCCGGTAAGCGCCACGGCAAGTTCCTGGGGCGGCCGGCCGCTTCGCCTGAAATTGCCAGCCGTTACATGCAGCAGGGATTTCTGCTATTCCAGGGACCCACCGACCTGGGCTTGCTGGCGGCGGGAGCTAAACAATACCTGGCGCCGTTTGGCAGGAGCGGTGAAAAGCCCGTGCAAGCGCTTTATTGATTGTGGGGCAGGCTCTCAGCCTGCGGCGGCCTCGTAGGCCGCCTTCCGTTATTCTCAGTCGGCCGCGTCGGCCAGACTGGGCAGCGGCGCTGCCACTTCCTCATCCAAATCCGAAAGCAAAGGCCGTCTGCCAGGCCTAAACCGAATGACATCGGTGGCGTTTCCCTTCCAGTCCGGAACGAACTCCATATCCGACTCCGGCGAGCCTATCGGTTCCCGATCCGTGAGGGTTTCCACATTACAGTGACCCATGAATAATCTCCACCTTCCCAAATCCAGGAAAAGCACGTTCTGGGCCACACCTCACCGGCCGCTTGCTCACGCGCGCGGTTCAGAAGCCTTTCTCAGTGCTTACACTGACTTACCGAGCCGCGACGTATAATTACAGAGCCGCGACCGTCAGAGAGCGGATACGCCCTGCGGCGAATCCTTGCCGCTCGCCAAGATTTCGCCGCGGAGCCGATGCCGCCAGCTAGGCGCCCTCGTGCCGATGCACATGCGGATGCGGCTGCCGGACACCTTCGCCGTGCACGTGCGCGTGCGGCCGGATGAGCTTGGCGCGCTCCAGCAGCGCCACGTCATGCAGAATCTCGAGCGGCGTCCCTTCGCCCGCCACGCTGCCGTTGGCGAATACATAGCAGCGGTCCGCGATGTCTTCGAGCGTATCCAGATCGTGCGTCGCGATAATCACCGTCTTGGCCCCTTTGCCGCATGCCACCAGAAAATCCACGATGCGCGCCTGGCTGCTGGGATCCAGCGCGCCCGAGGGCTCATCGAGCAGCAGCACTTCCGGATCGAGCACCATCACCGAAGCCAGGGCCACGCGCTTCTTCTCGCCGCCGGATAGACGATGCGGCGCGCGATCCTGCAAGTGCGCGATCTCCATGGCGCGCAGCACTTCCGCCACGCGTTCGCGGATCCTGGCCGCGGGCCAGCCAAGCTGCAAGGGTCCAAACGCCAACTCGTCGAACACGCTGGGATTAAACAACTGCACGTCCGCATTTTGAAAGACCAGGCCCACGCGGCGGCGGAAGCTGAAGAAGAATTCTTCGTCGCGCAGGCGCTCTTCGGTAAGGCGCTCGCCCAGAAACCGGATCTCGCCCTGGTCCGCAAAACACAGTCCGGCAAGCAGACGCAGCAGCGTGGATTTGCCCGAGCCGTTGGCGCCCAGCAGCGCCACGCGCTCGCCGCTCTGCACGTGCATGGAGAGCCCCTTGAGCGCCGCCACCTGGTTATAACGGTACTGCACCTCGCGCACATCGAAAGCCAGGTCCGTCATCGGCCCGCCCAGATCGCCAGCAAGGCGAAACCGACGAAGGCCGCCAGCGGCAGCCAATCGGGCAGGCGCATGGCGGATTCCTCGAGCAGGCGTATTTCGCCGCGAAAGCCGCGCGCCTGCATGGCCATGTGGACTTCCCCGCTCACCTGCAGCGTCTTTCCCAGCAGCACGCCCGCGCTGGCGGCGGCTAAACGGCGGCGGTCGGCCGGTTGCAGCACGCCCACGATGCGGCTTTCGCGCGATTCGAACATATCGCGCGCCGTGGCCAGAAATAGAAACATATAGCGGTACGTCATTCCCAAAATCGCGACCACTACCACGGGCACGTGAAAATAACGCAGCGCGCGCAGCAGCCGCGTCCAAAGCGTCGTCACCACCAGCAGCGTGGCCAGCGTGGCGGCCGCCTCGGCGCGTAGGACCAGGAACGCCGCGCCGCGTAATCCCTGCGCCGTAACCGGCCAATCGAGCAGCGGAAGCCGCCATACGGCCGCGCCCGGAGTGAGAAAAATCGCCGGCAGCGCGACGACTCCGGTGAAGGCCAGCACCGCGATCCACACGCGCGCGGCCAGCAGCCGCAGGGGAACCCGCGAGGCGATCGCCAGAGCCGCGCCGAGAGCCAGGATCGCCGCCAGCAGCCATAAGCGGCGAACCGCGACCGCGGCCACAATCAACGCGCCCATGCCGGCCAGTTTTACGCGTGGATCGAGGCGCTGCAGCAATCCATCGACGGCGGCCATGTCTTCGGCAAACAGCGCCTCTCCGGTTACGTGCACCAATCCGCGGGCGGTTTTTTCGACGAAGCCCTTACGCCGGCGGTGTCCGGCGGCGGGCGGCCGCAAGGCCAGCAGCCAGTTCAGGAGCAACGCCAATGCGACGATGAGACCAACTCCCAGCATCGCGGAGACCACATAGCCAAACGGCGCGCTGCGAATGAACGACGGCGCATATCGCGAAACCGGCGCGGTCCAGATTGCGGAAAGGCGCTCCAAGCCCCGCGGCGCTGCGGATGGCGGCGCCTGATCGTGCGAGGCGCGCGCGATCTGGCGGCGGCCTTGCGGATCGGCGAAATCCTGCGCGCTCCATTCGCCCCACGCGCTGCCCACCGCCAGAATTCCGAGCGGCGTCAGAACCAACAACGCTGCCAGCGCCAGCCATAATTTGCGCGCGGTGGGCAACCGCACCGGACGCCCCCCCCCCTCCTTCGACTCCCTGCCCTCCGGCGCGTCGGGCGCGGTCAATCGCAGCAATCCCGGATCGGTGCGTTGTAGGTAACCGATCATGCCCGACGAGATGACCAACTCCGCCAAGCCCGCCAGCGTCAGGTGTCCCAGCATCATGGCGGGAATCGCGATGTGCAGCGGATAGGGCGCATAGAGCGGCGCGCCGGAGGAATCGTGAAACAGCAGCGGCTGAATGCCGAATTCGATAGCGGCGCACAGCGCGGCCACGTTGATGGCCGTGTAACCCGCCAGTCCGGCTGCCACCATCCGCCGCGCCGAGCCGATCGCCGAGCGCCACGCCACCAGACGGTACGTGGCATAGCCCACCAGCGACCCCACAATCGCCATGTTGAAGCAGTTGGCGCCCAGTGCCGTGATGCCGCCATCGCCGAAGAACACGGCTTGAATGGTGAGCGCCATGGAGATGGAAAGCATGGCAGCCCACGGACCCAGCACGATGGCCGCCACCCCCATGCCTACCGCGTGGCCGGTGGTGCCGCCGGGCAGCGGCAGGTTGAACATCATCACCACGAACGAGAAGGCGGCGAACAGCGAGATGAGCGGAATGAGCCGCGCGTGCACGGCCGATTTTACGCGCCCGAGAGCCACATACCAGAACGGCGCGGCGGCGGCGGCCATGGCCGCGCAAGTCGAGGGACTGAGATAGCCATCGGGGATGTGCATGTGCAAGCGGCAGCGGCGGCCGGCCCATCCGGCAGAATAGCACGAAAGTGACGTTCGTGCGATTGCGGTGCGCATCCTGATCGGCCAACGGATAAATCGATGGTTCATCGAGAGACGGTGTCAACTGAAACCTCTGACCTATCGCGTCTGCCGAAGCGCCACGTCAGGTCCTCTCTTGCTGAATTTTCGACTCTTGGCCATGCTACCCACTTGCTTCGCCAGCCTGGGGGGAAGGTTCACGCTTTGGCGAACAGCTTTCAAGGCAACCTTCAAACATCACTATGCACCAAATTGCTGCACAAGCGATCGGACCCCAATCCACACCGCGGGCTGGGCCAAAAGCCGGCGACGAACCAACCATGTGATTCTCAGCTTGTGGCACGCTTGCGACTACCTGTTCGGGAGTGGCCGGGGTTTCCCCTCTGCCCGATGTCATGGTCGCTCGCTTTTATTATCACTGCTCGCCGCAAACACTGAGAAAAGGACGGAAAAACGCCTCACGGCACGCCATTTAGGCCGGCAATGGTCCGCACGGTCTGTGCGTGTAATCCGCAGGCGGTCGCGGGGACAACCGGCGCTTTCGCTGAGAAATGGCCCCCGCTAAGGAGTCCAGACGTAGCCTTCCTGCACGCCCGTAACGGTACAGCTCCCCGCCACCGCCGCGCGTGCGTTAATCGCCGATGCGTACGTGTCCGATGCGTTTGGCGCATCGAGCCTCATCTCCGAACCGTTCTTGTGCAGCACGAAACCGTGCCGGACAGCGTTGGTATCCACCAATTGGCCCACTGCCTCG
The DNA here is from genome assembly GCA_963785255.1 of Bryobacterales bacterium. Taxonomy (GTDB): domain Bacteria; phylum Acidobacteriota; class Terriglobia; order Bryobacterales; family Bryobacteraceae; genus Bog-159. Next base: position 439,771 of record CAWAUR010000017.1, on the reverse strand, counting down.
GCATTTAAATTGATTCCCGTGAAAACCGTGCCCTGGCCGCTGCCGGTCCCCGCGCCCGGCGCATCGAACGAGGTAAGTGTGCCGTCGGTGGCGCGCATGAAGCCGTGACCTACGTCGTTCGCGTCGGAATAATACCCCACAACGATCCCTTTTTCGTTGATAGCCAACGCGCTCGTACCCTGGTTAACCCCCGTGCCGGCTCCGGGAGTGTCGAAGACCGTAATATCGCCGTCCGCCGCGCGCACAAAGCCGTGATAATGACCCGTCGAATCGATCATGGTTCCTGCGATGGCGCCGCCGTCATTAATGCTGTTGGGCACCGTGCCTTGTCCGGGACCCGCTCCTGCGGCGGGTGCGTCGAATAACATGATCGAGCCGTTCGCGGCGCGCACAAAACCGTGCGACGCGCCATCCCCGGCCGTGTAGTCGCCCGTCACCGCGCCCGTCGCGTTGATGGAATTGGCCCCTGTAGCCTCGGCTCCGGAAACGCCGAAAGTGACGATCTTCCCGTTGGCAGACCGTACAAAACCGTAGGAGGTCGCTTGGTAAAAATAGGTGCCCGCGACGACGCCTTTATTATTAATAGAGGTGGCCGCCGTAGAATTACCACTTACCGAGAAATGCGTGATCGCTCCATTCGCCGCGCGCACAAACGATTCATAGTTAAACGTGCCGTTCAACTGGAAGTATCCGGCCGCCGCGCCGCCATCATTGAGGCCCGTTACAACCGCGAGGTTCCCGCAACAGGTCAGCTTGAATAAGGCGAAGTGAGAGGTGTCCGGCTGCTGAGCCGCCGCGCCCCAAACCAAACCGAGACCGAGCAGCGCGATCCCGCCGAGACGATACCGGACGAATAGCTTCATAAGCTCCCTCAGTCTCTCACAATTCGATCGACGTAGCGAGCCAGCAAACACCCGCGAGACTCCAACGCGCCCACTTCCATCGCTTCGCCCATGCAGGTACGGCGTGACTTGGGCTTGCCGCCTTTAGGAAGGCGGAACTGTGGAAGCAATCATCACAGGGCTTCGCCCTTTGCAACTTGCCCTCGGAGCAGGAAACGTTTTGGGGTACGATCCGCTGCCGCAAATCTTGAAGGAGCCGAAATCCTTGTACCAGTCACCCTCGGGTGCCTGCGTCGCGATCCAGCGGCGCAGTTGATTAAGATCCGAGATGCTGATCGTACGATCGCGCATCCGCTCGATCAAAGGTTGCCGCACCCCGTCGGGCAGGTTGTCCCAACGCTCGATTTGCGGCATCAGCCGCCGAAGACCATTCTGCCGAGTTCATCGCCCAGGCGGTTGGTCGCTTCCGGGTCCTGCTCGTTGCGGAAACGCTCGGCCAGGGCAAAAATTGCTGCTGTTTTCGCTCCTCTGCTTCGATTCCGTTCTTGATCAGTTCCAACAACATGCGATATGCGATTCTTGCTCAGTTTCGACTTTTTTGCCAGGCTACCCACCTGCTTCGCCAGCCTGGGGGGAAGGCTCACGCTCTGGCGAACCGCCTTCTCCACCTTCCTCAAACCGCCGGTCTCGCCAAAGTCCGAATCGGCGACGGGTACTTCCAAGTGGCAGAGCACCGCGATCGCCGGGCTGGCTGAGCGTTCATTGGGAAGCCCGTTCAAGATCCAGGGCAAAAGCCAGCGCGTCCTTGAGCCGTTCCATTATTGCTACGGAAAGCTTGCCAATCCTGCGTTCAAGGCGCACGGTTGGCAGAGATCCTAATCCTTGAACATTGGCTACTGATTCACGATCAAGGAACGGGAGCCGCGGTAGTGGCAGTTCATATGGACTGTTTCTCCGCTGCGTGGTGAGCGGCACGTACAAGATGAGCGACCGCGGCGGGTCAGGGTCTTGGCGCGAGACGATCACGATGGGACGCGTCTTGGCAGCGAGCCCCAGGTCCGCGAGCCAGATCTCACCGGGTTGAGGTCTCATCGAGCAGGTCGAGGACCTCCTGTTCGGTAGCGCGCGAGCGCGCAATATCGAGGACGCCGTGATCGGCGAGCTCGATAACTTCAGTGATGCGCTCGCGGGCCTCTGCCGCTGTCTGCGGCTTCCACTCGCGCAACCGAGCGTCTAGCTTCTCCGCCAAGGCGTCCATAATGGTTTCCTGCCCTCGCTCCTAGTGTAGCGCCATCGGCCCTCGACGCCGCGTACTCCATTGCCGGGACATGGAGGCCCCACTTCACGAAACGCAGCAAACACGGCCGAGGCCGTAAGTCTTCGCCGAAGCACAGCTTCAACCTGCTGGACCTCGAATCGAGCCGACGGTTTTCAATAGCCCGCCCTCGTAAGAAATCCCAGCGAGGATACCGGCACGCCATAGACGAGTTCACCGCTTGGTACTTTGATTAAGATCCGAGATGCTGATCGCGCGATCGCGCATCCGCTCGATCAAATGTTGCCGCGCACCTTCAGGCAACTTAGCCCATCGCTCGATTTGCGGCATCAGCCGCCGAAGACCATTCTGCCGAGTTCATCGCCCAGGCGGTCGGCCGCTTCCGGTCCCGCTCGCTGCGGAATCGCTCAGCCAGGGCAAAGAACTGCTGTTGTTTTCGCTTCTCTGACTCGATACCGTTTTCGATCAGTTCCAACAACATGCGATTCTTGCTGAGTTTTCGACTTTTGGCCATGCTACCCACCTGCTTCGCCAGCCTGGGGGGCAGGCTCACGCTCTGGCGGACCGCTTTCTCGGCAACTTCATAACATCATCATGCACCCAATTGCTGCACAAGCGATCAGCCCAATCCACCGCGGCGGCTTCTTCATGTGCGACGATTTCCACGGAAACGACGAATGGAACGCCTTCTTGAAAGACGCCGGCCTGTGTCCTGGGACGTGCTCCGCGCGGGGTTAGCTGGGCGCAACGTCCTTCAGAATTCTCGCAGCCATTGCATCCGGATCGAAGGAGGTGCTGCCGTCCTCCGTAAAGCATGCACGTGAGGTGGAACCAGTCAGCACTCGATAGACCGCCTGACGATGATCCCCGATGCTAACCTCTCCGTCCTCGGGGCTGAACGAGACCGTTACGCTGGTACAACACACGGTGTTCTCGATCCTTACCGCGTTTGGCCTGTGCTCCTGTCGAATACCAATACAGACCCTGCCCCGGCTTGTGCGCCAATCGTAGCGCATTCCCGCTCCAAGGCGTCGCACAACGCTTGCCAGCACCAAAGGGGTCGCACGTTCAACGGTGCCTTTCCACTAGATGACATGACCATCTCCGATATTCGCCGTTCCGACTTACCTCCCTCAGTTTAACCCAGGATTCGGTCTCTCTAGGAGACTGGCAACTGAGCGGTTCCGCCCAGCAGACACTCTTAGACGCCCGGGGTACCCCCGCGGCATTTTGGCGCCCCGGTCTGTTCAGTCCCGCGTTCCTTTTGGTTAACAAGCAGCGACTGGAAGTGATCTCCTACTAATTGCCTAATATAATTCCAATTATGGTCCGCCCAATCGCGCTCCTGACGGCGCTCGTGGGAATGATAGGGTCGGCTGAACTGGGCACCGCCCAGTCGAAGTCCCCCCGGCAAATCGCGCATGATACCCTGCCCTCGGTCGTGCTCCTTGTAATTCAGGACAGCAGCGGCGAACCCATGTCCTTGGGTAGCGGATTCGTTCTTCGGGACGGACTTGTAGTTACAAACGAGCACGTAGTCAGCGGTGGGCGCAGCGGGTATTGTAGGCTGGCGGGCAAGAGCGTCTCCTACCAAATCGCGGGCACCGTCGCCGTCGACATCGCCCACGACCTGGCGATCATGGCGATTGACGGCCTGCGAGCGCCGGCCTTGCCGATAGGCGACAGCGGGCAACTTGCCGCGGGCGACACGGTCTATGTGATGGGCAATCCGGAAGGCCTCGAAGGGACATTTTCACAGGGCATCGTCAGTGCGATCCGGGACATCCGCGGCGAAAGAATGCTCCAGATAACAGCGCCTGTTTCGCCCGGCAGCAGCGGCGGTCCGATCCTCGACGGCGGTGGCAATGTCGTTGGCATCGCGGAGGCGACATTTAAGGAGGGGCAGAATCTTAACCTTGCGATCCCCTCGTCGCGCCTCGTGGTGCTTTCAGCAACCATCTCGGCGAACGTGGTTCCCCTGTGGCATCAAGCTGCCAGGGCCGAGGCCCGCTCGACGGCGCGGCCCGGTTCACAAGCAAGTGTGCCACGGTCAGGGACGGAGGTGAAGGATCTCCAAAGGGCCGGCGAGCAGGGCGACGTAAGCGCGCAGTTCAGCCTCGGGAGGGCCTATCTGACGGGGGAGGGCGTCCCCAAGGACCTCGCAGAAGCTTTCAAGTGGTACCATAAGGCCGCCGAACAGGGAGACGCGTCGGCCGAGTCGATGGTTGGCACCCTCTACGACAGCGGGGAGGGGGTCAGGCGGAATTCCGGACAAGCGTTGGAGTGGTACCGCAAGGCCGCCGAGCAGGGAGACTCCTTTGGCGAAGTGGGCTTAGCGATCCTATATGCAAACGGTCGAGGCGTTCCGAGGGATGACCACGAGGCGCTGAAGTGGATAATTAAGTCCGCCCAGCATGGGAACGCCCTTGGACAGCTCAAGCTCGGCGGCAGATATTTATCCGGCGAGGGCGTCCCTCAGGACTATTCCGAGGCGGCGAAGTGGTTTCGCAAGGCCGCCGAACAGGGTAACGTCATGGCTCAGCAAGTCCTGGCGCGGGCATACCTCTATGGCGAGGGCGTCCCGAAGGACGGGACGGAGGCGATAAGGTGGTTCCGTGAAGCGGCGGAGCAGGGCGACGCAGAATCATGCCGCGGCTTGGGCGCCATGTACGCCGAAGGCTCGGGCGTCCCCCAGGACTACGCGGAGTCTCTGAAATGGTTCCGCAAGGCCGCCGACCAGGGGGATGTCGGCGGAGAGGTAGGTCTTGGGGTCCTCTATGCCTTGGGCCATGGCGTGCCTCAAGATTTCACCGAAGCGGAGAAATGGTACCACAAGGCTGCTAACCAGGGTGATGCTGATGCCCAGTTCAACTTAAGCCGCCTCTACGACAAGGGCGCCAACGGCCCCGCAGATCGCACCGAAGCAGTCAAGTGGCTGCGCATGGCTGCCGAACAGGGGCACGGGAAGGCCCAGTGTCTTCTAGGGATGCACTACCGCTTCGGCGCGGGGGTACCCAAAGACTACGTGTCCGCCTATATGTGGCTCAACCTCTCGGCCGCCGCCTCCCATGAACTCCAGGCGGAGGCGGCGAAGCAGCGGGACGATCTCACGGCACTGATGACGCGGGGGCAGGTCTCAGAGGCGCAGCGTTTGGCACGCGAGTGGAAGCCGGCAAAGACCAACTGAGCGCAACCGCCCATCTCCCCCCATGCTATCCTGAAAAACATACGAGGGCCTCGTCCAAATGCGCCGCCGCTTGCTCATCCGCGGTAGTCTGGTGGCGGTTTCCGTAACGGCGCTGTTCGCCCTCCAGGCTACCTTCCGCGAATTCCCCGCTTTGGAGGACGACCACATCCCCGTGCCGCCCGACGCCTACGAAAAAACCGAGTGGGCCTTCACCCGGCTCATGTATCCGTCCGGCCGCCACGCGAGCGTCTTCGGCCGCGTCGGAAGCTGGCCCACCGATTATCCCAAGGCCGACCGCCAGTTCGTGCAGGGCGTCCGCCGCCTCACCCGCATCCACACTCGTTCGTCTGAACAGGTGGTGGATCTCGATAGCGATGAAATTTTCAACTGGCCCTGGCTCTACGCCGTCGAAATGGGCCACTCCAACCTGACCGATGCCGAATGCGCCAAACTGCGCGAATATCTGCTGCGCGGCGGCTTCTTCATGTGCGACGACTTCCACGGAACCGACGAATGGAACGTCTTCCTGGAGAGCATCCAGCGTGTGTTCCCCGACCGCCCCATCGTCGAAATCGATAACCAGGATCCCATCTTCCACGTCCTATACGACATAGGCGAGCGCATTCAAGTGCCTGGCATCCAATATTGGTACACCGGCCGCATCTGGGAAAAGGATGGAAAAACGCCCCATTGGCGCGCCATTTACGACGACGACGGCCGCGTGATGGTGGCCATCTGCTTCAACCAGGATAATGGCGACGCCTGGGAGTGGGCCGACCATCCCCGGTATCCCGAGCGATACACGTCGCAAGCCTACCGCATGGGCATCAATTACATCATTTACGCCATGACGCACTAAAAGGACGCACCCAGAATCCAAGGCCCTTCATGATCGAGTTTCTCTTCAAATATCCCGGCGCCGTCTTTGCGAAAGGGCACTTCGTGCTGCTGGGGTCCTTGCCCATTTGGATGTTCGCGCTGTGCGTGATCGCGGCCGGCGGACTGCTTTTCTGGCATGTGCGCCGCAACCGCGGATCGCTATCGGGCGTGCGTCCGGTCGTCATCTGGATGCTTGAAACCGCCATGATCGCGCTGGTCCTGTTCCTGCTGTGGCATCCGGCCATTTCCATCGCCACGCTGCGGCCGCAGCAAAACGTGGTGGCCGTGATGGTGGACGATTCGCGTAGCATGGCCATCCAGGAAGGCTCCGGGACGCGACGCGCTCAGGCCGCTTCCGTGCTCGATCGGAAACTGCTCGCCGCGCTCGCGCAGAAATTCCAGGTGCGTCTATATCGTTTCGGCGCGGATGCCCAGCGTATTCAGAAGACCGCGCAACTGACCGGCTCCGAACCGGCCTCGCGTCTCGGCGATAGCTTGCAGCAGGTGCTGGCCGAATCCTCCACGTTGCCGCTGGGCGCCGTGGTGCTGCTCTCCGATGGCGCGGATAATTCCGGCGGCATCGATCTCGACACCATGTCGCAGATCCGGCGGCGGCACATTCCGGTTCACACCATCGGCTTCGGCCGCGAGAAGCCGGAGAAAGATGTCGAGATGACCGACGCGGTGCTGCCCGCGCATGCGCTGGCCGATTCGCGATTGAGCGCGCTGGTCACCTTCCGGCAGTACGGTTACGCGGGCCAGAAGGCGCTGGTTTCGGTGCGCGATGCCGGCAAAGTGGTCGCATCGCGCGAGGTGCAACTGAAATCCGACGGCGCGCCGCAGAGCGAGACGCTGCTGTTTAACGCGGGCCTCGCCGGGCCGAAAACATTGGAGATTTCCATCGATCCGCTGCCCGGCGAAGAGAATCGCGGCAATAATTCGCTGCGCCGCCTGGTGGACGTGGAAACCCGCAAACCGCGCATCCTATATATGGAGGGCGAGCCGCGTTGGGAATTCAAATTCATTCGCCGCGCGGCGGAGGACGATCGCAGCCTGCAGCTCGCCTCCATGCTGCGCACCACGCAGAACAAGATTTACCGGCAGGGCTTCAACGATCCGCATGAGCTTGAGGAAGGTTTTCCGTCGAAGCCCGAAGAGTTATTCGCATTCGACGGACTCATTATCGGCAGCGTGGAAGCCAATTACTTCACGCCCGCGCAGCAGGATATGATCCGCGAATTCGCCAATCGCCGCGGCGGCGGCATTCTGTTTCTGGGCGGACGCTTCGCGCTGGCCGAGGGTGGCTATGCGCATTCGCCCCTGGCCGAGTTACTGCCCGTGCAGATTCCCGATAGCAAGGGAACCTTCCATCGCGATTTCTCCAATCAGGAACTGACCGCGCAGGGACGCGCCAGCTTGATCTGCCGCCTGGTGGAAGATCCTGAACGCAACGCCGAGCGCTGGACCCACATGCCGCAACTGGCTAATTACAACGAGGTCGGCGAGCCGAAGCCGGGCGCGGTGGAGTTGATGAAAGTCGCGCCCGCTGGCCATCGCGCGTCGCCGCTGCTAGTCACAGAGAATTACGGGCGCGGCCGCACCGCCGTCTTTGCCACCTCCGGAAGTTGGCGCTGGAAGATGTGGCAGGATCATACAGATATCACGCACGCCACGTTCTGGCAGCAGTTGATGCGGTATCTGGTGTCCGACAGTCCCGGCCAGGTGAATGCGTCCACGCCGCGCGGCGTTCTGCCCGATGAAACCAAGGTGACGCTGAACGCCGAGGTGCGCGACAAGGCGTTCAAGCCCGTGCAGAATGCGGTTGTCGAGGCGCATATCACGGCGCCGGATGGAAGCGCATCCAGCGTGGAGATGACGCCGTCGCCCTCCGGCGAAGGCATTTATACGGCGGAATGGAGCGCGGAGAAGCCCGGCTCCTATGTGGCCGAAATCGTGGCCGGTCGCGACAAGGATGAACTCGGACGCGATGTAGTGATCTTCCGCCGCGAAGATGGCGTGGCGGAGAATTTCCATACCGCGCAGAATCGCGAACTATTGCAGAAACTCGCCGACGAAACGGGCGGCAGATATTACACTGCGTCCAATGCCGGACGTCTTTCAGACGAAATTTCCTATTCCGAAGCCGGCATTACTACGCGCGAAACTAAGGATCTTTGGGATATGCCCGCCGTCTTTTTGCTGGCGCTGCTGTTGCGCGGTGGCGAATGGGTCCTCCGCCGCCGCTGGGGTGTCGTATGACTTGTGGGGCAGGCACCCTGCCTGCGGCGGCCTCGCAGGCCGCCCTGCCGGCGCTAAAAAGATTCGTGGCCAGAAGAGCGGGGCTACGAGCCCCGCGCAGGCTACGAGCCTGCCCCACATGGCTTCTCGTATTACTCACCGCCGGGTGCTTGCACGCTACCACCTACTACCTCACCGTAACCGGCCTGGGCGGCGAGCCCGACTACGAACAACACTTCGCCATGTGGGGCAAAGATATCGACAAAGCCCTCAAATCTACGCCCGATTCCAAAGTAGAAACACTCGTCAACGCCACGCGCGAGCAAGTCCGCACCGCCCTCAACGACATCGCCAGGACAGCCAAGCCTGAAGACGCCTTCGTACTCATGCTCATCGGCCACGGCACGTTCGATGGCTATGACTATAAGATCAATCTACCCGGCCCCGACTTAGCCGCCACTGAGTTAGCCGCTTTACTGGACCGCATCCCCGCCACCCGCCAGTTAGTCGTCAACATGACCAGCTCCAGCGGGGGCTCTATCGAATTTCTGCGCCGTCCCAATCGCGTCATCATCTCCGCCACGAAGAGCGGCACCGAAAAGAACGCTACCGTCTTCGCCCGTTACTGGGTGGAGGCGCTGAGCGATCCGGCGGCCGATAGCGATAAGAACGAAGTAGTCTCTGCGCTGGAAGCTTTCCGTTACGCGGATAAGAAGACGGTCGCCTATTACGAGTCACAGAACCGACTGGCAACCGAGCACGCCGTGCTCGAAGACACAGGCAAGGGCGAGGGCGTGCGCGCGCCGTCTCCGGAAAACGGTGAGGGCATGCTGGCCGCCCACTTTCCACTCCTGCGCATCGGCGCTACTGCCGCGGCCGCCAAAGATCCGGCCAAGCTGCAGTTACTCGCCAACAAAGACGCGCTCGAACAACAGATCGATAAACTCAAATACGATAAAGCCGCCATTCCGCCGGACGAGTACAAGAAGAAACTTACCGATCTCTTGCTGCAGTTAGCCAAGACTCAGGAGGAGATCGATAAGTGAAAACCCTCTTGGCGATTCTTTGCGCGGTCGCCGCGCTGCATGCCCAAACGCTGGAACAGGCCGAGTCACTCTGGAAGCAGCACCGCTATGGCGAATCGAAGGATGTCCTTGAAGCCCTGCTGAAAGCGCATCCGCGCAACGCCGAATATCGCGTACGCATGGGACGGCTGTTTCTGGAACGGTTCAACGCCACCGAAGCCGCCAAGCTATTCGACGAAGCGCTTGAGATCCAGCCGAGGCAGGCCGATGCGTTCCTCGGGTTGGCCTTGGTCGCGGCGGAGAACTACGATGTGAAGGCCGTCGAGTTCGCGCACAAGGCGCTGGAAGCCGATCCGCGCTTATTGGAAGCCCAGGAACTGCTCGCCCGCCTGGAACTCGAGGACAACGATCCCGCGAGAGCCGCCGCCGAAGCGCACAAAGCGCTCGATATGAGCGCCAATTCCATCCAGGCCAAAGCGATTCTTGCCACCATCGATTGGCTGAACGACAAGCGAGACACAGCCTGGGACCCGCATTCCGGCCCCGCGTATGAAATCGCCGCACGCATTTTCGTTCTGAATCGCCGCTATGAGGAAGGCATCCAACTGTTCCGCAAAGCCATCGCCGCGCAGCCCGACCTGTGGAGCGCTCACTCACAGTTAGGCATCAACTTAATGCGGCTGGGCGAGGAAGGCGAAGCCCGCGCCGAGTTGGAAACCGCTTACGAGAACGGATACAAGGACGCAGCTACCGTCAATACGCTCCGCCTGATGGATAGCTATAAAAACTTCGTCACTTATAAGACGGACCGTACGATTCTCCGCGTACATAAGAAAGAAGCCGAGCTGCTGCACCCTTACTTTGAATCCGAAATGCTGCACGCGCTTGCTACTTACGACAAGAAATACGGCTATCATCTCGCGCGCCCCGTGCAAGTAGAAGTTTATCCCGACCATGAAGATTTCGCCGTGCGCACCATGGGAATGCCCGGCCTGGGCGCTCTTGGAGTCACTTTCGGCTATGTAGTGGCCATGGATAGCCCATCTGGCCGTCCGCCCGGCACGTTTCATTGGGCCAGCACAATGTGGCACGAACTAAGTCACGTGTACGTCTTGAACATGACTAACTTCCGCGTGCCGCGCTGGTTCACCGAAGGACTGGCCGTGCACGAAGAGACCGCCGTCTCGCCCGAATGGGGCGACCGCCTCGATCCGCATGTCATCATGGCCATCAAGGATAAGAAGCTACTTCCCGTCGCCGAGTTGGATCGCGGCTTTGTGCGTCCCACTTACCCCGCGCAAGTGGTCGTATCTTACTTCCAAGCCGGCCGTATCTGCGACTTCATCAATCGCGAGTGGGGTTGGGCAAAGCTGTTGGCCATGATTCACGATTTCGGCGCCGGCGCGTCAACTCCGGAAGTCATCGAAAAGGAGCTCGGCGTCAAACCGGAAGAATTCGATAAGCGCTTCATGACGGATCTTGACGCCGACACGAAGAAAACCGTGGATGGTTTTGACGATTGGCGCAAGGGCCTGCGAAAGCTGGTGGAAGCTTCCAGATCCGGGGACAACGACGCCATCATTCGCGATGGCCCAAAGATTCGCGACATCTATCCCGACTATGTCGAATCGGGCAACGTGTATCAGCTTCTGGCCGATGCCTACATCGCCAAGGGCGATAAGAAGGCGGCCACGGACGAATTGGAACGCTACGCGAAAGTGGGTGGCCGCAGTCCTGATACACTGAAACAATTGGCCACCCTCCTCGAAGAGGCCGGCAATCGGAAGGAAGCCGCCGCGGTGCTCGACCGGCTCAACTATATAGATCCCATCGATGAAGATCTGCATCGCCGTTTGGGCGGTTTGTGGCTGAGCCTGGGAAACACCGCCGGAGCCATCCGCGAGTATCAAGCCGTACTGGCGAAGGCGCCCACCGATCCCGCCGCGTCGCATTACGATCTCGCAAAGGCCTATCGCAGCGCGAATCGTCCGGACGCCGCCAAAGACGAGTTACTGCTGTCACTCGAAGCCGCTCCTGGATTTCGCCCAGCGCAGAGAATGTTACTGGAGCTATCCAAATGAAGCCCATATTGTGGGGCAGGCTCGTAGCCTGCGGCGGCCTCGTAGGCCGCCAGTTCTTCTCCGGAGCATTCGATTCCTACAGTAAAGGCGGCCTACGAGGCCGCCGCAGGCAGGGTGCCTGCCCCACAACTATATGTCCACTATCGTGACTCCCCAATTAGAACCTGATATCTTGCGCGGCCGCGTCGAACGCTTCCGCCAGGTGCAGTCGGAAATTGTGCGCCAGGTCCGGCGCGTGATCGTCGGACAGGAAGAGGTGCTCGAACAGGTGATGATCGCCTTATTCGTCGGCGGCCATTGTCTCATCACCGGCCTTCCCGGCACCGCCAAGACGCTGCTCGTCCGCACCATGGCGCAGACCCTCGGCCTGATATTCAAGCGCATCCAATTCACCCCCGATTTGATGCCGTCCGACATTACCGGCACCGACATTATCGAGGAAGACCCTACCACCGGCCATCGCACCTGGACCTTCGTGAAAGGTCCTATCTTCGCCAATGTGCTGCTGGCGGATGAAATCAACCGCACACCGCCGAAAACTCAGTCGGCGCTGCTCGAAGCCATGCAGGAGTTAGCCTGCACGGTGCGCGGCAATAACTATAAGTTGCCGGCGCCCTTCTTTGTGCTGGCTACCCAAAACCCCATCGAACTGGAGGGCACTTATCCGCTGCCTGAAGCGCAATTGGATCGCTTTCTATTTAATACGGTGCTCGGATATCTCAGCGCTGGGGAAGAACTGCAGGTCGTCGATCTCACCACCACCACCCACATCGCCCAAGCCGACCCGGTGACCAATGCTGAAGAGATTCTCGACTTCCAGCAATTGGTTCGCATGGTGCCCATCGGCGAATCGGTCGCGCGCCATGCCATCGACTTAGTGCGCGCCAGCCGTGCGAGTGACGAAAGCGCTCCCGATTTCGTCAGGAAGTATGTGAACTACGGCGCCAGCGTGCGCGCCGCGCAATTCCTGGTGTTGGCCGCCAAGGCCAGAGCGCTGATGAAAGGACGTTATCACGTGACCTACGAAGATATCCGCGCGCTGTACATCCCGGTCCTTCGCCATCGCATCCTGCTCAACTTCCACGCGGAGTCCGACCGGCTGAAACAGGACGACATACTGCACAGGTTACTGGAGCACAAAGGCGCACCCAAAGAATAAAGCCGAAACCACAGATGGACACAGATGCACACAGATAAAGACAAAACCACGCTACGGGAGTCACGGTTCTTATCTGTGTTTATCTGTGTCCATCTGTGGTTCCATGTGTGAGCGGAATGTTGCAACGATTTCTGGATCCCGCGACCCTGGCCTCGATCTCCGGCCTCGACTTAGTGGCCAAGACCGTGGTGGACGGGTTCGTCGCGGGCCTACATCGTTCGCCCGATTATGGCTTCAGTCAGGAGTTTGCCGAGTACCGCGCTTACACTCCAGGCGACGATCTGCGTCACGTGGATTGGAACGTCTTCGCGCGTAGCGAGCGCGTGTATTTGAAACGCTATCGCGGCGAAACCAACACGCAACTACTCATCCTGCTCGATACCAGCGCGTCTATGGCGTATGGCTCGCACGCCGTGAATAAACTCGACTATGCGCGCTTCCTGGCTGCCTCGCTATGTTACCTGGCGCACGCCCAACGCGATGCCGCCGGACTGATCGTCTTCGATGACAAGGTGGAGGACTATGTGGCCCCCTCCGGCCGTCAGGGTCAGTTATTCCGCCTGCTCCACGCCATCGAGAAGGCGCAGCCCGGCACGCATACCGATTTCGCCAAACCGTTCGTGCACTTTCTCGATTTCACGCGCCGCCGCGGCCTCGCGGTAGTTATCTCCGATTTCTATGAGCGGCCCGAAACGATTATAAAGACGGTCGAACCCCTGCGATTCCGCGGCAACGAAGTGATTCTCTTCCATGTGCTCGACCCGCAGGAGATCGCGCCTAAGTTCGCTGAACCGGTGCTGCTTACTGACATGGAAACCAACGGCACATTGGAAGTCTCTCCGGAATACGCGCGCAGCGAATACCGCCGTAAGATCGACGCGCACATACAAGCTCTGCGCGATCAGGCCAAAGGCGCGGGCATGGATTACTTCCTGATGGACACCGGCCGTCCGCTCGACGAAGGCCTGCGCGAGTATCTCGGCGTGCGGCAAGGAAGGATGTAAGATGGGATTCCTGGCGCCATGGGCGTTGCTCGGTATCGCGGCCGTGGGCTTGCCCGTCTGGCTGCACTTACTCCGAAAGCATAAGACTACGCCGCTGCCTTTCAGTTCGCTGATGTTTTTCGAGCGTCGCACGCAAAGCTCCATCAAGCACCGGCGCTTACAGTATCTGCTGCTGCTTGCGCTGCGCACGGCCGTAATCCTGCTGCTGGCGCTGGCCTTCGCGCGTCCGTATGTGGAGTCACGGCTGGCGGCGTTGGCCGGCGGTCCTAAGCTGACTGTGCTGGCCATCGATAATTCGTTCAGCATGCGCGAAGGCGATCGGCTGGCGCGCGCCAAGCGGGAAGCCACACAGATCGCCTCGCGACTGACTGACCGCGATAAGTTGCAAGTGCTGGCCTTCGGCTCGCACGTACAGGTGATGGGTGACTCCGTCGCGGCTATCGCATCCATCGAGCCTTCCGATACGCGCAGTTCCTATGCGGAGTTATCGCGCGCGCTGCGCTCCATCGCGCAATCGTCGCGCATGCCTGTCGAAGCGCACTTATTCTCCGACATGCAGAAGACGTCACTGCCCGCCAACTTTGCGGATCTCCGCTTGGGCGATAATGTCCGTCTCGTCGCGCATTCCATGGCTGACCGGCGCGCTCCCAATTTCGCCGTGGAAAATGTGAACGCGCCGCATGCCATCTATGGCTCGGGAAAAACGCGCATCGAAGTCACCATCGCAGGATACGGCACCCAACCGGCGCAGCGCCGCGTTTCGCTGGTGTTGAATGGGCGCGAGCTCGATTCTAAATCCGCCGCCGTACCTGCCAATGGCCGCGCAACAATAGAATTTCTGCCGGCCGATCTGCCCTTCGGTCTGAATCGTGGCGAGATTCGCATCGATTCCGCGGATAACCTGCCCGACGACGATCATTTCTATTTCTCCATCGAACGCGCCGAAGCGCGCCACGTGCTGTTTGTGCATGAAGGCCGCAATCAGCGCGATGCCTTGTACTTCCGCACTGCGCTCGAAGCCGCCGCCGAATCGGCCTACGCGCTGGACGCGGTGCCGGTGGAACAGAGCGCCAATCTGGATCCGCATAAGTACGCCTTTGTGGTGGTCTCGGATGTATCTTCGCTGCCCGCCAGTTTCGAAACTGCATTGCGCGCCTACGTGCACGGAGGCGGATCGGTGCTGATCGCGCTGGGCCGCGAGTCGGCCACGGCCAGCCGCGTTCCGGTGTTCGACGAAAGCGTCGTTGAACAGCGTTATTACGGGCGCGATGGATCGCTCTTCCAATCCGCCGCTTCGCTCGATTCGGGGCATCCCTCCATTCAAAACGCGCAGCACTGGGACGATGTGAAGTTTTATCAGGCCGTGCGCATCAAGCCGGGATCGGCACAAGTGGCCGCGCGCCTTGGCGACGATACGCCGCTGCTACTCGATAAGCGCCTCGGCGAAGGACGCGTACTGGTCTTTGCGTCCACCTTCGACAATATTTCGAACGATTTTCCGCTGCATGCTTCGTTCGTCCCGTTCATCGAACACACGGCCAATTACATGGCGCGCCAGGAAGAGAATCGCGCCAACTATCTGGTCGATGCATTCCTTGAATTGCGCCAGGCCAATGAGCAGGGCGCGGCGGTGGAAGTTCTCGATCCCAAAGGCGCGCGCGCGCTCACCCTCGACGAAGCAACGCGCGCGCACAACCTGCCGCTCACCATGGCCGGATTTTACGATGTGAAGCGGCCCAACGGCCGCCATGAACTGGTCGCGGTGAACGCCGACCGCCGCGAGTCCGACCTGGATGTGATCTCCGCGGACACGCTGGCATTGTGGCAGAATACGGCTCAGGGGGGGCAGAATGCAAGCGCCGCGGAGGGTACCGAAAAGCCCAAGCCCGCCGAACTGTGGTGGTGGGTCTTGCTGGCGGTGCTGGCGCTGGCTGTAGCCGAATCGCTCTTGGGCAATCGTCATTTGAAAGAAGGCCAGCACGAGCTAAGCCAAGCTGAAATCGAGCCTGAGCGCGTGGCAGTAGGAAAATAATGTGGGGCAGGCTCTCAGCCTGCGGCCGGCACTCTGCCGGCCTTTAGCATTGTAGGCAAGAGTGCGGGGGCGGCCAAAGTGGCCGCCGCAAGCGAGGCAAGAGTTAATGTAACGAGGGGCGGTATGAATCCACTAACCGGACTGTCCGATTATCTTCGCCGCATCGAAACGCGTTTGCGTTTTCTGGCTGTCACTAAAGGCGCGGCACTTATCGCCGCAGCCGCTCTAATCGTCACCGTACTAGCGGTCCTGCTGGCCAACGCCTTCGCTTTTTCCGATCCCAGCGTCACCTTCGCGCGCGTGTTGCTCTTCGTCGCGCTGGCGCTGGCGCTAGGCGTAGGCTTGATCGTGCCTCTGCTGCGCCTCAACCGCCGCCACGCCGCGCGCGAAACCGAACGTAAGTTCCCCGAGTTCCAAGAACGCTTACTTACTTTCACTGAGCGCGCCCGCACCAATCCCGACGACCCCTTCCTGCCGTTGCTGGCCGCCGACACTCTCGAAGTCACTCGCAAGGCCGAACCCGCACGCATGGCCGGCCGCAATCGCATTCTGGGCCTGATCTCCGCCGCGGTCGGCTCGCTTATCGTTCTTATCTGGCTGGGCACGGCTGGTCCCGGATTCCTGGGTTACGGAACCGCTCTTCTGTGGGGACGCCTGCCCAAAGGCGAACTTACTCCGTATTACGATATCTCGGTCGATCCCGGCAACCGTACGGTGCGCCGCCTCTCCGATCAACTGATCGCCGCACAATTGAAGGGCTTCCAGGCGCAGCGCGTTCGCATGTTCGCCAAGTACGCCAGTTCCTCGAAATGGGAACAGGCTGACATGCGTCCCCAGATCGGCGGCGCGGGCTATGAGTTTCTGATCGCAGGCGTGCCCGAGTCACTCGACTATTACGTGGAAGCCGGCGGCGTCCGCTCCAAACAGTATCACTTAAAGGTGATCGACTTACCCGGCATCAAGAAACTGAAAGTGACTTACCATTTCCCAAGCTGGACCGGATTGAAGGATCGCATCGAAGATCCAGGCGGCGATCTGCGGGCTGTCGAAGGCACCCATGCCGAGATATCCATCCAGACCGACCGTCCGCTGGCCAACGGCACGCTGCTCTTCGACGACGGAACCAAATCGCTACTGCGCTCCGGCGAAAATGGAGCGTTGATCGCTTCCGTGCCTATCCTGAAGGACGGCATGTATCACATCGCCGCGGTGGATCAGGGCGAAGATGTGCGTCTGAGTCCCGATTACTTCATCGAGGCCCAAAAGGACGAGCCACCCACCGTGCGCATCACCCGCCCGCAACGCGACGCGCGCGTCAATCCCATTGAAGAAGTCACCGTGGCTGTAGAAGGTCAGGACGATTTTGGTCTCAACGAATTGGCGCTGCATTACTCCGTCAATGGCGAGGCGGAGAAAACCGTCTCGTTGCTGCCTTCCAAAGGACTCAAGACCGCGTCCGGATCGACCACCATTTCGCTGGAGGATTTCAAGCTATCGCCCGGCGACTTAGTAAGTCTGTATGCCACCTCGCGCGATGCCCATTCCACGGCCCGCACCGACATGTTCTTCGTCCAGGCCGAACCTTTCGAGCGGCACTACTCGCAATCGCAAGAGTCTGGCGGCGGCGCCGGCGGCGATCAGGACGATAACAAAATCTCGGAGCGCGAAAAAGAAATCATCGCCGCCACCTGGAATCAGATCAAGGATACTTCGGGCGATAAAGCCGCCGCGTCGGAAAATGCCGGCTTTTTATCGGGCATCCAGTCGAAGCTGCGCGATCAGGCGCATTCGCTTTCCGAGCGCATGAAGGCTCGCCAACTGGCCGGTTCCAGCGAAGAGTTCAAGGCATTCACCGCCGATATGGACGAAGCCGTGAAAGCCATGGGACCCGCGGCGGACAAGCTGCGCGGTTCGCAATGGCAAAACGCCCTGGCGCCTGAAGAGAAAGCCTTGCAGCATCTGCTGCGCGCCGAAGCCATGATGCGCGATATCAAAGTCGCCTTCGGAAATCGCGGGGGCGGCGGCGCGGGAGCCAATAGCGGCGCCGAACGCGATCTGCAGAGCCTCTTCGATCTCGAACTCGATACCGAAAAGAACCAATACGAGAACGGGCAATCCGCCGCGTCGAAAGATCAAAAGCAGCGCGAAATCGATGAGGCGTTGCAGAAGCTCGAAGAACTGGCCCGCCGCCAGCAGGAACTCGCCGAACAGCAGCGCCGCAATCAGCAGATGTCGCAACAACGCTGGCAGCAGGAGATGCTGCGCCGCGAAGCCGAAGAGCTGCAGCGCAAGATGGAGCAGCTCACGCGCAATCAGCAGGGGCAGCCCTCCAGCCAGCAGGCTGGGCAGCAGTCCCAATCGCAATCCGGCCGCAGCGGCCAGCCTTCCAGCCAAGCCGGTCAAATGTCTTCGCAGCAGTTACAGCGGGCCATCGAACAGTTGCGCCAGGCCCAGCAGGATATGCGGCAATCCACCTCCACGCAAAGTGAAGCGGATGCCCGCCGGGCCGCCGAGCGCTTGCAACAGGCGCGCGATCTGCTCGCCGGTCTGCGCCAGCAGCAGGCTGCCAACTCCGTCGAAGATCTGGCGCACCAGGCCGATGACCTTGCCAATCGCCAGCAGGAATCCAACGCCAAATTGCGGAAGGCGTTTGGTACGCCCGGCCAGCAGCAGGGCCAGGGCGCGAATCGCCAGCAGACCGAAGAGTTGGCACGCGAAAAGGAACAGATCGCCGACGATTATCAGCGGCTCGAATCCGCCATGGGGCGAGCCGCGCGCGATATGCAAGGTTCCAATCCGCATGTCTCGAGCAAGCTGCGCGAAGCGTTGGGACAAGTGCAGCAGAATGAGCTGAACAATCGGCTGCGTTGGGCTACCGATCATCTGCGCCGCGGCGATGGCGCCGTCGCCACCATGCGCGATGCCGTCACCACGCAGGCACTGAACACTCTGCGCGACCAGATGCACGAAATTCAAAAATCGATGGGCCAGGGTCAGCAGGACGCGGGTGACAAGGATCGGCAGGCGCTGCAACAGGCGCTTGCGGAAACCGAGCAACTCCGCCAACAGATGGAGCGCGAGATGCACCAGGGCCGCCAGCAAGGCAAACAACCGGGCCAGCAGCGGGGCCAGCGGAACGGCTCCGAAAAAGGACAGACACCTAGCGGGCAAAAGGGCTCGCAACCCGGCGAGACGCCTAACACTGAAGCGGGCAACGGCCAGCCCGGGCAGACCGGTCCGCGCGCCAATGGCCCGCAAAATGGTCTGCTGCCCAGCGGCGGCCCGGCCTTTGGTGACACCGGTGACTTCCTGCAGACTTACCGCCATACGCTGCGCAACCTGGAGAACAATCCGCAACTCGGCAAAGATCTGCGTGACTCCATTCACGACTTATACCGGCTCGATCCGCGCCTGTCACCTGGCAATCCCGAACTTATGCGACTTATCGAATCGCAGATGCTCGGCGGCGTCGAGCAGATCGAGTTGCAGTTACGCCGCCAGCTTGACGAGCAAGGCGGCTCCGTGCGCAGCGGCTCGGCCGAGCCAGTGCCGGACGGCTACGCTGACGCCGTCGCCGAATACTTCCGCCGGTTGAGTAAAGAGAAGTAGCCGCCCATGTTAGACTAATGTCCAATGGACGAACAACCAGCAACCAAGAAAGACCTGGCAGAACTGAAAGAAGATCTGCTGACACGCATGCAGGAACTGGAGCACGGCCTCCAGGAGATGATCCGCGATTCCCAAACCGAGATTCTGCGCGGCTTCGAAGCATACGCCAAGTCCAGTGAGGCGCGCCTGAGGCGCTTGGAGAGTGGTCTGCTCACACTGCACGCCGACGATGCCGCCATGAACGAACGCATTGCCAGCCTCGAATCCCGCCTGCTGGAGGTTGAGCAGAAACTGATAAGACGGCCGCCTGCGGCCTAAGTGCGCCGCCTACGCCCGCTTCAGCCGCAAGCTATTAGTCACTACCGTAACGCTCGACAGCGCCATAGCCGCCGAAGCCAACACCGGCGATAGCAGCCACCCCGTGAACGGATACAGCACGCCCGCCGCAATAGGAATGCCAACCACGTTATAAGCAAACGCCCAGAACAGATTCTGGCGGATCACGCGCATCGTCTGCCGGGCCAGCGTCAATGCATCCGCGACCCCGTTCAGATCGCCGCGCATCAGCGTAATGCCGCCCGCTTCCATGGCGATATCGGTTCCCGTTCCCATCGCGATCCCCACGTCCGCCTGCGCCAACGCCGGCGCATCGTTGATGCCGTCCCCCACCATGGCCACCTTTTTGCCCGCGGCTTGCATCTTGCGAACCTCGGCAGCTTTGGCCTCCGGCCGCACTTCCGCCAACACGTGCCGAATCCCCACCTCCCGCGCGACACTCTCCGCCGTGCGCCGATTGTCGCCCGTGATCATCCACACTTCGATGCCCATCGCATCCAGACGCCGAACAGCGCCCGCGGCCTCCGGCTTCACCGTGTCGGCGATGCCGATCGCGCCGGCCAGCCGATCGCTAACCCACACTGCGACAGTAGTCATTCCTTGCTCCGCCAACCGCTCCGCCTCCGCGAACTCACGCGCATCGCCCAAGCTGCCCACTCTCACCGCAAGGCCGTCGATGCGCGCCTCCACGCCGTGTCCGGTAACCGCGCGAAAGCCCGCCGGTTCGCTAAGCGCAATCGCCAAGGCCCGCGCCCGCTCCACGATGGCCCGCCCCAAAGGATGCTCGGAATAACGTTCGGCCGACGCCGCAATCCGCAACACTTCAGATTCCGAATATCCGTTCAGCGGCACGATCTCCGCCACCCGCGGCTGACCGCTGGTCACCGTTCCCGTCTTATCCAGAATAACCGTGTCGACGCCATAGGCCGCCTCCAGCGCCTCACCGCCCTTGATCAAAATCCCGCGCTCGGCGCCGCGCCCTGTGCCCACCATGATCGCGGTGGGAGTAGCCAGTCCCAGCGCGCATGGGCAGGCGATAATCAGCACCGACACAAAACTCACCAGCGCAAACGAAACCGGCGCGAAGGCCAGCCAGATCGCGAAGGTCGCCAGCGCAATGGCCAACACCGCCATTGTGAAGTATCCGCTAACCACGTCGGCCAGTCGCGCCACTGGCGCACGCGAGCCTTGCGCCTGCCGCACCAGATCGATCATCTGCTGCAAGGCCGTGCCGCGGCCCACTTTGCGGACCTCAAACCGCAGGCTTCCGGACCGATTAATTGTGCCGCTATAAACGCGATCGCCGCGTTTCTTGTCGACCGCGATACTCTCGCCCGTCAGCATGGATTCGTCCACTGCCGAGTCGCCGTCGCCGACCACGCCATCCACGGGAATCTTCTCGCCCGGATGCACGATCACCACATCTCCCACCAACACCTGCTCGATGGGCACATCCAACTCCCCGCTCTCACGCACCACGCGCGCGGTCTTCGGCTGCAGTTCGCGCAAGTGACGGATCGCCTCCGAAGCCTTGCCGCGCGCGCGCGCCTCCAGCACCCGGCCCAGCAGGATCAGCGTGACGATCACCGCGGCAGCTTCGTAATACACCTCGTGTCCGCCGCGCAGTGTCGTGACCAGCGAATAGAGGAACGCCGCGCCGGTGCCGAGCGCGATCAATGTGTTCATGTTCGCCGAGCGGTGCCGCAACGCGGTCCAGGCCCCGACGTAGAAAGGCGCGCCCGCGTAAAAGACAACCGGCACGGTAAGCGCAAGCTGAATCCAACTCATCGCGGCGAGGTGCATGAATCCCGGCCACATACCCAGCGCGACCACCGGAACCGCAAACGCCGCGGCCAGCCATAGACGCTTCCGCAGCGCGTCGTATTCGCGCCGGCGAATCTGCTCTTCGATGTCCTCGCCTTCCACCGGCGCAGGCACGCCATAGCCTAACTCCTCAATGGCATCCACCAGGTTGCGCACGGCGGCGCGCGCCGGATCGAATTCCACCGTGGCTGTGGACGTGGCAAAGTTGACATGCGCGCGCACCACACCTTCGGTCGCCGCAAGCTGATTCTCGATGCTGCGCGCGCACGCGGCGCACGACATGCCGCTGACGGGCAGATCCACGTGACCGGGATCTTCGGTGACCGGTGCGGCGCTCATTGCTGCACGGTATAGCCGAGTTGCTCGATAGCATGGAGCAAATCGGGCACCTTGGTATGGTCTGCGTCAAACTCCACAGTGGCGGTGCCGCCGGCTAAATCCACGCGCGCGCTCGTCACCCCCGGGCTGGTGGAGAGCTTCCGCTCCACCGTACGCGCGCAGTTGCCGCACGTCATGCCGCCCACAGGAATTTTGACCGTTTGGAGGCTCATATCTTTTATGATGCACCCGGAACCTGTCTGGTGGCGCGCCGGTGGGGGTCGCGGTAGGGATGCCGGTTGCCCGGCACCCCCCGCACAGATCCGTGCGAGCGCTCCTAACGCACACGGTTCTTACCTTGGATGTGCTGCCACGCAAAGCGAACGTCAGGATACGGATGCAGAATTTCGACGTCCGGGATGAGGCACCCGAGTTTCTCCCAAAATTTGTTCCAGGTCCAGCGGGTTCTTTGACTCCGCCGCCGAAGCTGCCACCACCACATGCGTAGCACTTCGTGCCGGAACGCTTTCAGTCGTTCCTCGTTGCGCGGCACGGCGTGATATCGGAAATATCCGCGAACCACCGATTGCAGCCACCCCGTCGTGTCCGGAACCCGCGCATGCAAGCGTTGGCGGAGCTGTTGCCGAATCTTCTTCAGCTTGGCGGCCATCCGTTTGCCGATCGTCTTCCGCAGCACCATGAAGTACCCCGTCGCGTGATTCTTCCCACAGATGTGAGTGAAACCCAAAAAGTTGAAGGTTTCCGGCTTCCCTTCCCCACGCTTCGCCCGCCGTTCAGCGGCATAGCGCCCAAATTCGATCAGGCGCGTCTTCTCCGGATGCAATTCCAGCCCGAACTTCCGCACGCGTTCCCGCAATTGCGCCAGAAACTTTTCGGCCTCTTCCCGGTCCTGGAATCCGAACACCACGTCGTCCGCGTACCGCACCGCGATCATGTCGCCGTGCGCCACCTTCTTCCGCCATGCCTGCACCCACAGATCGAGCACGTAATGCAGGTAGAGATTGGCTAGCAACGGCGAAATCACCGCCCCTTGTGGGGTCCCTTCCTTCGTCTCGTACCACTGTCCGTCCTCCATCACGCCCGCCTTCAACCATTTCAGGATCAAGCGGACGAGCCGTTCATCTCCTATCCGATGCCGTACGAACTTTTCCATCTGAGCGTGTTCGACTTTGTCGAAAAACGACCGGATGTCTAAGTCCAGAACGTAGTTCACCTTCTTGCTGGTGATCCCGACGTAGAGCGCGTCTAGTGCGTCGTGCTGCTTGCGCCCCGGCCGGAACCCGTACGAAATGCCCAGAAAGTCCTCTTCCCAGATCGGATTGAGAACCGCGACCACCGCTGCCTGGGCGATTTTGTCTTCCAGGGCGGCGATGCCCAATGGCCGTTTCCGCCCATCGGCTTTGTCGATCCAGACTCTCCGCGACGGTTGCGCGCGATAGGCCCCGCGATGGATGCGTCCATGGAGGTCGGCGAGCCGCTCCTCCAGTTCGTCCCCGTAGGCTTGCCACGTCACCCCGTCCACTCCCGCCGCCGCTTGCCTTTGCAGGTCGTAGTAGCTGCTGCGGAGCAGGTCGATAGTGACGTGATGCAGCAGGGCGGTGAACCGCAACTGCTTGTCCTTCTGCGCTGCTTGACGTACACGGTCCAGCCCGCTTGGCCCGCTTTCCCGGCCTTGCATCCGGTACGGGTTAGGCTCTTCCGCATTCTCCTCGGTCAGCGGCCTTCCCTCCGCGATCTCCTTCGGCCCTCCCTGGCCTGCGTTCGACCGCTTCGTCGGTACTACGCCGCTGTGCGACTCCCCGCCGCCGTGCATCTGGGTCTTATCGCTCATCGCTTTCTCCCAGCGTTCCGCCCTCTACCGGCGGCGGAAAGCCACGGGGTCTCTCGGTTCTCGCGCGTGAAGTTTCTATGCGTGCGTGGGGTCTACGACTCCGCAGGGCCGCAACGTGCTCGCGCTGTTTACGCACGCTGCCGTGTTGCCTTCCGGTTAGCCTGACACCGTCGGCGCCCATGATTTTGGCAATTTCGGAGCTCATCAACTTCAGGGATACCCAGCCCACATATGCCCCAGGCCAACGCTTCAAGTGCGTCGTTGCCGCCGCCCTCACATGGCTCGGGGTCAGGATGGTTCGCTACTCCTTTCCTGTATGACTCTTTCATTCACTACTTCACGCCGGTTTATCCCGACGCTATCCAGGCTCGTAGCCTGCGGCGGCCTCGAAGGCCGCCAATCACTGCCCCGACACGCCCAACACATCGCGCGTTGAAACGGATACCGCCCCTTCTACCAAGCGATTGATGGTTTTGTGTAAACGCCCCGCAGAGCCGGGTTGCCCCAATCATATTCATCTACCTGATTGATACCGGCAGCCACTAAACCCTGTAACCAATTGGAAAGACGGCTACTTGCAGTTCGTAAATCGCGAATTGGGTTTGGTCGGTAGATTTTTTCTGCGAACCGGCCGAACGCCCCATAGGAAACTGCGTCACCGCTTCCCGCGTCGAATTTGCAGGCGTCCTCGAGGCGCCTCTCATCTGCTCGAATCGGGCGGCGTCCCAGAGCGGGCGGTGAGCAAGGTACCATATTACGGAGGCAGCCGTATGAATACCTCTCTTGCGCGGCATGTGACACGTTGCTTGGTGTGTGCGGCATTCTTTTTCTCGCCGGCGGCTGCGCCACAATCCGCCGCGCCTTCCGCGGACAAACAAAACGGCGTCACTTTCAAGGCTGAAACGAACCTGGTCCTGGTTCCCGTAGTGGTGCGCGATGCCAACGGCAATGCCATCGGAGATCTGCGACAGGAAGATTTTCAAGTATTCGATAAAGGCAAGCCGCAGACGATCGTGAGCTTCGCGGTTCGGGAATCGGCCGCGCAAACACTGCCCGACCGCAGCGTGGATGGCGCCAACAAGCCCTCCGCAGCCGCGGCCATACCGGAACACTTCGTCGCATTGTTGTTCGACGACCTGCACATGAAAGAGGGGCCGGGCAGCGCCACCGAGTATCCGGTGGGCGATCTGTATTATTCCCGCAACGCGGCGCTAAAATTTCTCGATACGCTGCAGCCCGCCGACCACGTGGCTCTGTTTACCACATCGGGCGAGCACATGATCGATTTCACATCCGATCGCGCCGAGCTCAAGGACGCGCTGATGAAGGTTCGGCAATCGTTACGGGGCGAATCGGCCCTGTCTGCCTGCGGCATCCAGAGCGTGATCGAACGCGAATCGCGCGTGGTTGTGACAATGGCCGCTGCCGTCGTACGCCGCATGGCGCTGCTGCCCGGCCAGCGCACCATGGTGGTGATCTCACCCGGTCTGCTCTACTTTAGCCAGGGAGCGTGCCCGTGGTCGCTGGTGCCGGACACCATGCAGTTGGTCGACCACGCGGTGCGGTCGCACATCGTAATCAACGGCCTCGATGCGCGCGGCCTCGCCGTGACCACCGCTTACGCCTTTCATGGCTTTCAGGAGCAGATGGCCTACAGCACCGGTGGCCGCTTCATCACCGATACGAACGATCTCACGGGAGCGCTCGAACGGCTGGCTGCCACACCCAAATACATCTATGTGCTCGGGTATTCGCCGGACCCTTTGAAGCCGGACGGCAGTTTTCACACGATCAAGGTGAAGCTGGACAGGCGACACGCGGATCTCCAGGCCCGCAAGGGCTATTGGGCGCCGGACGAGAAGGAACTGGCCCGGGCAAAGAGCGCCGCGCCTGCCGCTGCCAGCCTTCCTCAACTGGATGAGACGCAGACGCAGGATGTGTCCGAGTTGCTTGGTATCGCCTCAGGCCCCGCGACGCCCGCACCGCTTCCCGAAGCTACCGTCGTGACGGCGCCGGCGCCCGCACCCAAGGCCCCTTCCGCCGCACCGGGCCCGGAAATCTCTACGCGCGACGAGCCGGTGACCTTCAAGGTGCAGAGCAATTTAGTGGAAGTTCCGGTCGTAGTGCGCGACCGGCAAGGACATGCCGTGGGAAGCCTGCGCCAAGATGACTTCCGCATTTTCGACAAGGGCAAGCGGCAGGAAATTACCAAGTTTTCCGTGCAGTCGCCGGCCGCCCCCCCCGCGCCGCAGCCTTCTCGTGCGCAGAGCGTCCCCCCGGGGCAAGCGCAGAACGCGCCGCCCTCTAATGTCTCCACTGTCCCGCCCACGCCGCCGGCGTCACCCAATCACTTCGTCGCGTTTCTTTTTGACGACATCCACGTGCGCTTTGCCGATCTTCCCCAAGTCCGCGCCGCAGTGTTGAAGTATATCCGCACATCGCTCCAGCCGCAGGATCGCGTGGCGCTCTACACCACCTCCGGCCGGGTCGGCGTCGACTTCACCGATCATCCTGAGCAAATCAGCGAGGCGTTGTTGAAGATCGCGCCGCGCCCGGTCCGGGCACAGGATAACGGCCCTTGCGGCGACACCTATGTGAGTTACTTTCAAGCCGTGCAAGTCGATCAACAAGTCGGTCTCGAGGCGCAGCAGCAGGACGTAGCCAAGTGTCTCCCGCTGCGAGTCGCAGTCGAAGAAATCGGTGACTTCTATACGGCCTTGCAGAACATTCGCGACGCGTACACCACCGGTTTGCAGGAATCGCGCGCGGTGCTTTCGGCGCTCAAGATTATCGTGCAGCGCATGGCCGCGGCGCCGGGACAACGCAGCGTCGTGCTGGTGTCGCCGGGATTCTTTGTCCCCGCCGACCTCCAGAATCAAAACTCCGATCTGATGTCGCTGGCCATCCGATCGAAGGTGCTGATCAGCGGCGTCGACGCGCGGGGCGTTTGGACGGTCCCGGTGTACGATGCGTGCCACAAAGGCAACAACGCCGCTGTAATGCAGGATGAGACGGCCTTCGGCCAGCTCGACAACGAAGCTGCCACCGATGAACTCATCGCACTGGCGGAGGGCACCGGCGGCACGGTAAATCTGGATAACGATTTCGATGGCGGCGTGCGGAAAGCCGCCGCGGCGCCCGAATATCTATACCTGCTGGCCTTCGCGCCACCCAATCTGAAAGCAGATGGCAGCTTTCATCCGCTGAAAGTGACGCTGAATTCCGGTGAGCATCTGACCCTGCAGGCGCGCCGCGGCTACTGGGCGCCCAAACAAGCGCAGGATGCCGGCGCGGCCGTGAAACAGGAGATCGAAGACGCGATATTCTCGCGCGAAGAGATCCACAATCTGCCCGTGGAGATGCATACGCAAGTGACGCAATCGGGCGGCGAAGCGAAGCTGAACGTGCTCACCAGCGTGGATCTGAAACTGCTGCATCTGCGCAAAGTGGACGACCGCAACCGCGACGATGTCACCATCGTGGCGGCGGTATTCGATTCGAACGGCAACTTCATCGCAGGCACGCAGAAGGTGTTGCAGCTTCGTTTGCGCGACGAAACCGTGCAACAACTCCAAGAGAAGCCGCCCCTCACGATCGATACGAATTTCGCGATGAAGCCCGGCGCGTATCTGGTGCGCCTGGTGGCGCGCGACGGTGAAGGCCAGGAGATCACGGCCGAGAACGCCGGTGTCCAGATTCCCGAGTAAGTTAGTATAAGTTGGTATAGGAGGGAGCACGCCATGCGCACAACGATCTTAGCTCTCTGGATATTGACGCTGTCGGGCGCGGCCGCCCAGACCCAGCCCGCTGAGACGTTCAAGTCCGGCGTCACTATGATTCAGGTCCCGGTGGTGGTTCGCGATCACGACGGACATGCGGTCGGTAACTTGACTAAGGACGATTTCCAATTGTTCGACAACGGAAAGCGTCAAGAGATCGCCAGCTTCTCCGTGGATAACGGGTCACAGGCGGCGCCTGACAGATCGCTCTCAGACGGAAAGCCAGGCGCGGCCAGTGCTCCGGGCGCAGCCGCCGTAGACATTCCCTCGCGCTTCATCGCCTACCTGTTCGACGATCTCACTATCCGCGATTTCGGCGATCTGCAACATATTCGCGATGCCGCCAACCGCCAAATCGGCGAATTACAGCCCGGCGACCGGACGGCCATCTACACCACTTCCTGCACGGTGGCGCTCGATTTCACCAACGACCGCGCGAAGCTGCAGGAGGCCATCGCCAAACTGCAGTTGCGCCCCCCGGCGGTCTGCCGCGTCTCGCGCGTGGAGATCGTGCAAGTGGAGTTGTTGAAGGCCATCATCGGTAAGATAGCCAGCCTGCCGGGGCACCGCGACGTCATCCTGATTTCGACCGGATTCTTTATAGGGCACGACCGGTCGTTTGAAGAGACCGACTTGATTGACGCAGCCATTCGCGCCAAGGTAGCTATTAACGCCATCGACACCGGGGAGTCGACCGATATGACGGGGGCGGGGATGGGCGCCGCCACTGGCAGGGATACCAGCCGGGCGCCGCGCTACGACAATCCGACTCTTCCGGTAGAGCTGGTGAACCTGGCGCACGGCACTGGGGGCACCTATCTGACCGGCAACGATTACGCGGTGAGCTTCCGTAAGCTGGCGACTCCCGAGAGTCACTATGTGCTGGGCTTTGTTCCCGCGGGTAAAGCCGACGGCAAGTTCCACAATTTGAAAGTGAAGCTCGAAAACTCGCACAAGGTCACGGTGGAGGCCCGCAATGGATACTTCGCCGCGCCGAAGACGGAGTAGGTCGGCTGCGCCGGCTATTGATCCAACATAGGCGAGCAGCAGGGCTTCTGGGCCGGCCGCGGCTCCATCAACTCCACGCGCGTGCCGTTCGGATCGTAAAGATTGAGCTGCCACTTACCATCCCGGCCGATCTTAGGTGGTTCCGCTTTATAACCGCGCCTGACCACTAACTCATAGCCCGCCTTGATATCCGGCACACCCAGCGCCAGATGATGCATCACGCCCAGCGTATGCGGCGACGGGTCGTGCACGTTCAGCATGTATTCGAGCCAATCCGTGCCATCCGGCACGCGCATATCCACCCAATCCGTGCGGTCTTCCTGCATGCCGCCGTGCCAGAATTCGTGAAAGCCCAGGATCTCTTTGTAAAAGCGGTCGGCCGCCGCGCGATCCGCCACCGTCACACCTACGTGAATGATATGCGTGGAAACGCGCGTATCCGGCAGGAATTTGCCGAAATTCTTGGTGTGCAGCGAGCCCGGCCGGTATTCCACGAACTCCACGTGGTGGCCGTCGGGATCGGTGAGCATCATATTGAGATTGCCGTCGCGGCCCGAACTCACCTTATCCGGAACCTTCACGCCCTTGCTGGCCAAATAATCGCGTAACTGCTGAATGTTAGTAGTCTCAAACGCAATGTGTGACAGGCGGTCTTCGGTATCGCTCTTCAATTCGGGAAAGACTTCGACGTATTGATGGTCGTTCACCTTGAAGTAGGTCAGCATCAAACCACCCTCGGGTTTGTCGAGAGTGAAGGGCTCCTGAAAGCCCAGCACGTGGCCATAGAACAGGCGCGCGGCGGCCATATCGTCGGTCTTGAGTCCGATATGGGCGACCCCCACAATCTTGGGGCGCTCCTGCGCCGTGCCCGCGAAAGCCGCCAGGATGAATACGGTAATGAGACTACGCATAACGCCAGCAGTATCATCTTTCGTGCCGGCGATCAAACCAGCCCTGTGGGGCGGGTGTGCGACATGAAAGTGACGATTCGCGAGTTTTCTTTTTTTGTGGCCGTAAACCTAGCGTAGTGATACGCTAGGCCATCAGGAGGCTGTACATGTCCGATTCTTTGGTTGATCTGGAGGGCCGTCGCAACGCCGTGCAATCCCAAATCGCGCAGTTGGGTGATATGCGCTTTGGTTCCATTACCGGAACAGGTGGCCGTTGTGGAAATCCGAACTGTCATTGCCATCGGACCGGCGATCCCGGCCATGGCCCCTACTATCGACTGACCCGCAAAGTGAAAGGCAAGACCGTCACCGAAACGTTTCCCTCTCCGGCCAGTTTGGCCAAAGCGCAGCGCGAGGTCGCCGAATGCCAGCGCTTCGGGGAACTGGGCGAACAACTCTTGGACGTTAACGAACAGATCTGCGAGTTGCGGCCGGCAGAGGAGACCGCGCCGTCGGCCCAGGAAAAAAAACGGCCGAAGCCATCCAAAAGGAAGTCACGCGCGAAGTAGACCAACTGTTACGCGTGGTCTTCAGCGCCCACCGCAAGACGGGGCGTTGGGAGCTGGAAGCCTTGGAAATGGCCATGCGCGCGGCCCTGCATCGAGCCGGGGCAGCCGCCCTAAGCCAACTGTTGCAATTCCCAGCCCCGGCTTCCCACCAACGGAACATTCTTTGCGCTTGCGGCCACCAGACGCGTTATCGGGAGTTGCGCTCCAAGCCGATCCTCACCGCCGTAGGCCCGGCGGAAACCTCGCGGCCTTACTACCTGTGCCCGGACTGCCATAACGGCCAATTCCCTGCCGATGTCGAACTGGACATCGTCAACACGGAGTTCTCCCCCGGGGTGCGCCGCATGCTGGCTCTGGTAGGTCAGCAGGCCCCTTTTGATCGCGGGCGCCAGCAGATCCAACTGCTGGCCGACCTGGAGGTGACGACCAAGAATGTGGAGCGCACCGCGGAGGGCATTGGGCAGGATATCGCTGTAAGCGAAAAGGCCGAGATTCAGCGGGCCAAGCAACTGGATCTGCCCATCGTGTTGGGAAAGCCGATACCGATTCTCTGTGTGCAAATAGATGCCACCGGCATACCGGTGGTGAAGAAAGAAACGGTGGGCCGCCAGGGTAAGGACGGAAATCCGGCCCGCCATCGTGACGTCAAAGTGGGCTGCGTGTTCACCCAAACTACCTGGAATGCGGAGGGCTATGCCATCCGCGATCCCGATTCGACCACCTAGGTCGCCGCCATTGAAACTGCCGAAGAATTTGGCAAGCGGATCTATCTGGAAGCTTGGAAGCGCGGATGGAGCCGCGCCGCAAAGAAAGTCGTGATCGGCGATGGAGCGGAATGGATCTGGAATATCGTCGCTCTATACTTTCCCGGCGCCATTCAGATCGTCGACCTCTATCATGCCCGCCAACATCTGTGGGACTTGGTACGCAAGCTGTACCTCAACCAAGAAGCCGAACAGAGACGCTGGATGATGGTTCATCAGGACATGCTGGATAAAGGGAAAATCGAAGACCTGGTAGCCGCCCTCCGGTCCATCGACTCATCCCATCCCGAGTTGGCCGAAGCCGTCCGCACCACGGCCCACTACTTTGAAGCCAACGCCGCGCGGATGCGCTACCCCGAATTCCGCAGCCAGCACCTGTTTGTCGGCTCGGGTGTCATAGAGGCCGGCTGCAAGACTGTCATCGGTTCCCGCTGTAAGCTGTCCGGCATGTTCTGGACTGTACGCGCGGCCAACGCCATCCTGGCCCTGCGATGCTGCCAACTCAATGGTCGCTTTGAGGACTACTGGGAGGCCCGCCGCGCGTGATCGTCACTTTTATGTCGCACACCCCTGTGGGGCGGCCAATCGTGGCCGCAGCCGCCTTTCAGGCGGGCGCAGTTTCCTCGCCACCAAACGCTCCGCCCGTGTGCGGATGCGGTTGGCCTTATCGCACGCCCCGTCCGCTGCCTCCGCCACCCATATTGTGGCCCCTATTACGTTTCAGACAGACGCGACGGCAGCGTGCCGCTTCGGCCGCGCCTTGCGACCACGCACGTCCCCTCGCCGCACCACGTGACGGTCGCCAGTTGGCCGCGGCGCGAGTGATTAGAGCGGCGGCCATCGTTTCAACAAATCGTAGCCGGTGCGTAGGACGCGATCTCGCAACTAAGCGCGGTCTCTTCGAAATCTGGTGTCGTCCATTCCATGGTTCCCTCCTGAGTCAGTTCACTGTAAAACTGGCCTGAGTGATGCTGGTTCCACCTGGGGTGCTGACAGTGATAGGGCCGCTGCTGGCGCCGGCAGGTACCGTGGCCCAGACGTAGTTGGGGCCGCTGTTCCTGACCGTGGTTGCACCAACTCCGTTGAACTGCACCGTCGCGTCGAGCAGGTTATAACCCCAGATGCGCACGTTTGCGCCTGGCGCGCCGGTTTGCGGCGAGAACTGCTGTGCCTGCGGCGCCGGCTTGGGAAGCTGTGCATCAACCGCAAAGAAAGTGCCGCGGCCGCCTACCCCTAGAGAGTTCGCGATGCCATAGACGATCCCGTCGCTGCCCTGCGTCAGTTCGCACTGGCACTGGCCGTCATTAGAAGCCATCTTGTGGATCATAGTGTATTGACCGCTGGCGGTGATGCGGAAAATCACTGTGTCGCC
This sequence comes from Bryobacterales bacterium, assembly GCA_963785255.1. GTDB lineage: Bacteria > Acidobacteriota > Terriglobia > Bryobacterales > Bryobacteraceae > Bog-159. Next base: position 407,727 of record CAWAUR010000017.1, on the reverse strand, counting down.
TCCGCTACCTAGCGTGGCGCCGTAGAAGTTTCCATCGCTAGCCTGAACTAAAGCTTGCGGATGGGAGGCCGCGCCGGCGGCTGGAAAGCTATACAGCAGCGTGAACTGGCCGCTCAGCGTCAGTTTGTAGAACATCCCGCCGCCGTTCGCCCCCTCGTATTGCATTATGCCGTAGAGGTTCCCATCGGGGGCCTGAACCAGCCCGACAACGCCCGCGCCGTAGTAGCCAGGAAAATTGTAGAACTTGGAGAATGCGCCGGCTGGCGTTATCCGGTAGATATATGAGTAATTGTCACCCGGATAGGCCTCCGCAATCCCGTAAAAGTTCCCGTCGCTGGCGTAGACCAAGCTGCCTAACGGAAGATCGCTGTTCGGAAACTGGCAGATCGGGGAGACGTCTCCTTGCGTATCGGTTTTGATGAGGTAGGTGGTTCCGTCCGATTGCTTGGCTCCCGAGCCGGCGAGCGTGCCGTCTGGCAGGTTGATATCAAGGTACGGCGTGATGCTTTCCTGCGCATAGGACTGCACGGTGCCCGGCTTGGAACCGACAGAGAACACATTGGCCATGATCGTGCCGCTGGTCCACTGGCCGTAGTAGAATCGCCCGTTGTCAGTTTTGGGCCGACAGCGGGGCGCCAAGAACTGCAAAAACAACGACGGCGATCCAGGGCGCGAGGGCCACCCGGCGGAGTCTGCCGGAATTCGAGTGATGTCGTCTGGAGGGCATGATCGATCTCCTCTGGTTGCGGAGATACTGCCGGTGGCCTAAGTATGTGTGATGGGCTGAAAGATAGCAAGTAAATAATAGATAAATCTGGTACCGTCGACTTCTCCTACAGTTTGGCGGTACGGATTCACACAGGCTCCGTTCGCGGCGGCGGGACACTGATCTCGCGCGTGCGTGCGCGCGTGCCATTCAATTTCATTGCGTCCAACTCACTATTGCGATGTGTTCGTCAGGATAGATATGTTATTCGAATACCCGTTGGTCACCGCCAGATCCGGTTTTCCATCGCCGTTGAAGTCCGCAGCCGCGAGGCCGCCGGCCCCATCGCCCGCCGTAAAGAGCGGTGACCACGCAAACGTGCCGTCGCCGTTGCCCAGCAGCACTGTGACCGCCGATCCGGTGGACACCGCCAGATCGAGCTTATGGTCGCCATTGAAATCCGCAACCGCCAGGCCTGCTGCGTCTACGGAAACTTGGTAACTTTCAGCGGTTTGAAATGTACCGTCGCCATTGCCTGAAAGAATCGCGACTTGCCCGCCGTACCCGGCCAGTGCTAAATCCGTCTTGCCATCGCTGTTGAAATCGGCTGAGACCAGGGCATTCGGATAGCCGGAGAAGCTGTAAGCCGTGGTGGGAGCCTGGAAGGTGCCATCGCCGTTGCCAAGATAGATCCACAAGAAAGCTGATGGATCGTCGGTGGCGTAGAAGCCGGTCACTGCCATATCCAGCTTGCCATCGCCATTGAAGTCCGCCACCACGATAGGCCCCGAAAATGTAGGCAGCGGAATCGGCACGCCCGGCTGAAACGAGCCATCGCCGGTTCCCAGGAAGATATAGAGATAAGGCACGCCACCGCCTTCGTCGCCTGGGATCGTTGCGCCCACCACCATGTCCGGCTTGCCATCGCCATTCACATCTCCGATTGCCAGCGCGTTGGGAATCCCATTGACACCGACGTTCGTAAATAGTTGAAAAGTGCCGTCGCGATTTCCCAGCAGGATAGAGATAGTGGAAGAGCCCGAGTTAGTTACAGCCAGGTCTGTGTTTCCATCGGCGTTGAAATCGGCTGTAACAACGAGGGAAACCGGATTCACTCCCACCCGGTAATTCACTGGCGGCAGGAAACCACCCTGCGTGCTCTGCAGCAGGATCGACACGCTATTGGTACCGGCATTGGCCACCGCCAGATCTGGTTTGCCATCTCCGTTGAAATCGCCCTCGACGATCGCGCCCGGCTCCGTTCCCGCAGTGATGTCCGTCGCCGTGTGAAAGCCGCCGCGGCCGTTGCCGAAAAGCAGCGTGACACAGCCCTCGCTGAGCACGGCTGCGTCGGGCGTCCCATCGCCATTAAAGTCCGCGATAGCCGCAGCCACGGGCCCGCCGGCGGCATAACTGACCGGTGGCTGAAATGTGCCGTCGCCGAAGTTCAGCAGGACCCACAGAAAATCGCCGGAGGAGACGGCCAGATCGGGCTTGCCATCGCCATTGAAATCCCCGATTGTAACCTCCGAGGGATTGCCCGAGAGGGGATAATACACTTCGGGTTCAAAGGAACCATTGCCCTTGCCGAATAGAACTGAAACATAACCCGAACCCCAGTTAGCCACGGCCAGATCCAGGTTGCCGTCGCCGTTGAAGTCACCAGTCACAACAGACTCGGGATAACTTCCCACCGCGAAGCTGACCGCCGGACGAAACGTCCCTTTGCCGGTATTCAGCAGAATCCAGATGGTGTTCGATGCCGCCGCGGTAGCTACTAAGTCGGGCTTGCCATCTCCATTGAAGTCACCCACCGCCAGCCCCACTGGTCCGCTTCCTACTTTGTATCTCACGGCCGCCTGGAACGTACCGTTGCCGTTGCCGAAGAGAATGGATACCGTGTTGCCGGGCGCATCGTCCCGTTCGGCCGCGTTGCCCACGGCCAGATCCAGTTTGCCATCGCCGTCGAAGTCCGCCACCACCACCTGTCCACCGCCGCTACCTCCGGTGGCGTAGGTCTTCGCCGCTCGGAACGTGCCATCGCCGTTACCTAACAGAATGGATACCGTGTTGAGGTTACTGACCGCCAGATCCAGCTTGCCGTCGCCATTGAAGTCACCCACGGCTACGGAATACGGGTAATCTCCTACGGCATAACTTACCGCCGGTTGTAGGCCGCCATTCTTGTTACCTAACAGGATCTCCACGGTGCCCGGTTTGTCATAAATAGGGACCGCCGCGTCAGGTATGCCATCGCCGTTGAGATCCGCCGATGTAATCGTATAGGCATAACCGCCGGTGGCGTACGCTCTGGGTGAGTTGAAGGACACCGCCAACACTGCCGGCTGCGCGAGCAACAAGACCGCCAAGTACTTCGTGCACATAAGACTCTCTCCTTCTGTGTCTCCGATTATTACTCGCGATCGCAGGTTATGCGGCTGAAGATTTGTAATTCTTTGTAAATGGAGTTAGCAAAAACCGCTCCCTGATGGTCGCGGCTCCGTTACTGAGGCGCGCTTCGCGGCTTAGTTACTGAGCCGCGCGCGTCAGCAAGCGGTTCTTTCGCCGCGACAAGATTACGGAGCCGCGACCGTTAGGGAGCGGTTAGCGGGGTTCTTTCTTGCGGGCGAATAGCATGGCGCTCCAGGAATCGCTTACCGAACAGATCTTGTAATCCACCAGCCCCACTACCGCAGCGGATTCGCGCAGGAACGGCTGCGTCAGCGCCGAGCCTTTCCGCCACACAATCCAGAGCTTCGTCTTCGTGGCCAGCTTGCGCATCGCGGGCAGCGCGTGCGCGCAACCAACGGCATCGTGCACGAACCAAAGAGTCACCGGGCAGGCCGAACCGGGCGCTTCCTCCAGGGTGGCCCCCGCCGGAAGTTGGCCGATCGCGCTCGCATAGTTGCGCGGCGGATCGATCAGCGCTGCCCGGCAGCCTTCGCCGATGCCCAGTTTCTGCGCGGTAGTGCGCGTGGTGTAGCGCTCCATCATCTGCGCCGGGACCACGGGATTCGCGGCCCGTGTCGCAAGCGCTGCGCGCAGGGCGGATCGCAGTCGCGCGGGCGCCGTGTACGTCGCATCCGGCAGAACTTTTCGCACGGCGTCCACTTTCTCCGGCTCGCCGCCCACAAACACGATGGGAACGTGGCGAGTGGCTTTTTGTCCGCGGAAGAACGTGGCTACTTCCCGGCCATGCGAGGGCAGCCGCGAAAGGTCGATGACAAACGCATCCGGTGGCGCCGCGCGAATTCCGCGGAACCCCTCGGAGTCAACCGCTTCATCGTAATCCACGGCGTATTTCGCGGCGCGCAGCGTGGCCAGCAATGCCGCCGCCTCGCCCGCTCGCCAGTGGACCAGCCGAACGCGCGCTTCCACACGCTTCGTCATGTGGTGGCCACCTTGCCGGCGCCGTGCATCAATTCCACAATCCCCGTGAACAGGCGCGATTTCACTTCATATCGCAATGGCCCGCGTGTAATATATCGAACGTTCACGATTAGGCCCGACTGGCTCGGTCGCAAATCCGCCGCCGGCCGGGCGGAAAAAGCGCGCGTGCCATATTGATTGGTGACACGCGTCCAATCCTGCTCCGCCAACTTGGCGTCCTCTTCGGTCTCCCGTTCCACCAGCTGCTCGGCCAACCGGTAGGGATCGCCGTCCGCGGGCAGTATCACTTGTAACTCATCCCACAACCATTGGCCCGCAGTGGAGAAATTGAAGTAATGTCCCTCGATGGCGAAACCGTTCATGAAGCTGACGCGCCGCCCGGTCGGATGACCGGTGCTGGTCCAGTTGCCCATCTCCAGAAGCGTGGTTTTCATGACCCCTACTTCGATGACTTCGCCGCCCACGCCGTTGATTTCCACCCAATCGCCCAAGCCGATCCCATGGCGTCCCATCAGCACGAACCAGCCGAAGAAGGCCACGATGAAATCCTTCATCACGACAGTCATGCCCGCGCCGGCGAGGCCGATGATGGTGGGCGTTTGCGTGGGCGCGCCGAAAATCACCAGCAGGATGAGAATCACGGCCACCGTATGGATGCCGATACGCGTGACCACGCTCAACTGATGCACCCGTCTGCGATCGGCCTGGCGGCTCAGGAACCGCGCCAGAATGCCTTTCACCATCGCCGCGGCCAGTAGAATCGCCAGTATCGCGCCCATCGATCCGGCCAAGGCATGCAGCACGCCGCGCCGCCGGTCCGCTACCAGCGGGAGCCACTTCTGATAAACACCGCTCAGTTGCTGGCAAAGCTGCGTCCGTTTGTCCAGGTCGATCATGGTCTTGCGTTGATCGCTCAGGTGCCGCAACTGCGCCACCGCGGTGGCCGGGTCGTCGCCGTCGTCTTCGTCATCCGAGGCAGCCGGCGCCGCGGCCACCTTGCCTTCGAGCGCATTGTGGGCTTGCGCCAAACTGGCCGCTTTCCGGTCCGTGTCTTGCTTGGCGGTTTCGATCTGATCCAGCTTGGCGCTCAGCGAAGACCATTCCTGGATCTGCTCTTTCAGCGCGCCTGGAGAACCGGCGCTCGATAACTTGCCCAAAGGCAGCGGTGCCTGCCGGATAGCCTGGTGCTGCTCTTGCGCGCGCTGCAGATTGGCGTGTTCGTCGCCGCCCTCGCGCGCCAGATCCTGCTGCGCATCGTCGAGTTCATCCTGCTCGAGGGAAAGCTGCGCGTTCGCCAATTCCAAACGGACCGCGGCGGCGCTGCTCGATGCAGCGTCCTTGGTTAGTTGCGCGATCTTCTGCTGCCGCGCGGACGTGCGGGCTTTGAGCGCGTCGATTTTCGCAGCCAGATCGTGCAACGGTCCGCTCGCCGGGGCAGTGATGGTAGCAGCCTCGCGAATGGCGGCGGCAAAATCCTCATCCACCTCCTGGCCCGCCAGGCGCGCAGCCTGTTCCGCCAGTTCCCGTTCGGCATGCGTATCGGCGAGCGTGGCCAATTGGCGTGCGGTCTCGAGCGGTTTCTCGTCCACTTTCGATACGCGCGCAACCGGGGAAGTCTGCCTTGCGGGCGCGCCGGAATACGCATTACGAGTGACGAACCATCCGGCCGCGCACGCCGCCAACAACACCGCCAGGGCGGTGACCGTCAGATTGGGCCGCGCCAGCTTCATGGCACGATGAGCGATGGCGTCTGCGATACCTCTCTTATGGTCCCGCCGGCGCCCTCCAGCAGATCGCGCAGAAGATCCATAAATGCCCGGCCGCGCGGCCGCCCGTTATTGCGGTCGAGCGCCAGACGTTGCAGAAACACCAGGATGTTTAAGATATCGGAATCGCGCGTCTGGGTCATACCTAGCTTTTCATGTTCCATTTCGCGAAACTCCTGGAAGCCTTGCAGCGTTTCACGCGCGATCCGGCCCGCCAGCACATTGGCCGGCTGCGTCTCGTAATACAACCCGCTCTGCAGCGTACGCTGCGTTTGGATCATCGCATCCAAGGCATCCCGCACATCGGAATCCACCACGCCCGAGCTATTGAGCGCGGCCTGCATCAGAGCCTTGGCCGCTGCCAGCAGCAGGATTTGGTGGTCCTCCAGGAACTCCTCGCTGACGCGAATGTCCTGGTTGGGGACCGTTTGCGGATCGAGCACCGCCGGACGCTCATGCTTGCGTGCCTCCTGCAAGAACGGGCAATCGAAGGGGCAATCCACCGTGACCTCCCGCTCGGTGCCGCAGCACAGCGTGCAGATGTCGCCGTGCACGCCCGGGCAGAAGCGTTTGGGTTTGCGGACACGGCATATTGCGCAAGTCATTTCCATAGTATAAAGGGATAGCCTATGCAGCGAACGAATCTGTTTTTCAAAGTGGTGGTGGAGCACGACGAGGAGGATCGGCCGGAACGGTTGGGCAGCGATATCTGCCGGCAGATCGTGAAGATTTACGGCGTGCGATCCGCCGAGTTGACCAGTTTTACCCGCGTGGAGGAGTAGGGCGGCTTACGAGGCCGCCCTCTCATTTGCATCGTCTGCCGCATGGACAGGCCAGGAGGCCTGTCCTACTCGCCCATCAGTTCATCGACCAGACGCTGCGCCCCGTACAGCTTGCTGAGCGCTTCGGTCATGGCTGCCGTGTGCACCGCCACGGCCCGATTGGTGGTGCCATCGTAGACGAAATCGCCGACCAGCGATTCAATGTTGCCGTCGAAAATCAAACCCACAATGTCGGCATTCCGATTAATCACCGGCGAACCGGAATTGCCGCCGATAATATCGTTCGTCGTCACGAAGTTGAACGGCGTCGACAGATCCAGCTTGTCGCGGTTTTCCTTCCAACGCGCGGTCATATAAAACGGACCTTCGAAGTCGAAGCTGCTGGCGCGATCCCATAAGCCGTAGAAAGTCGTCTTGTAAGGCGCTTCGGTGCCATTCATGGGATAGCCCTTCACCTGGCCATAAGACAGCCGCAAAGTGAAAGTGGCATCGGGATAAGTCGTCTTGCCGTAAGCGGCGAAACGCGCCTTGCCCAACTTCTCGCCGGCTTCCTCTTCCACGCTCTCGACGTTATCCTCCATCCACTTGATCACTTCGCGGCGTAGCGGATCGAGCTTGCGCTGCAGCACGATCATGGGATCGGTGGAAGCGTCCACCGCCGCTTGTCCGCCTTCGATCAGTTGCTTGCGAACCGCGGGATCGGCGAGTTTGGTGCCATTGATGGTTTCCGTCGCGGCCTCCTTCGGCGAGCGGCCGTTGAGCACGATCTTGAGGAACGGATCGTCCGGTCCGAGGGCCGCCATGTCCAGTTCGAGCGCGCCGGTCATACGCGCGATCTCCATGGCCGGATAAATCGGCGCGGGGGAGAACAGGCGCTGCTTCATGGACTGCAATTGCGCCTCGTGATAGCCGGCCAGCCGCTCGCCATCCGGCTTCTTGATCTCGGCTACATAGTCGACAATCGTGGCGGCTACATTAGCCAGCTGCGAATCGGTGCTGTGATAAAACTGCTCCTTCATGCGCGGCGCCGCTTTTTGCACGGCCTCCGCGATGGCCGCCCAGGCGCCGCCGTAAGCCTCCTTCCACTCGGGATTGGCCATCACCTTGGCTTTGAACTCTTCCTCGTCGCTGCGCTTTTTGTCCATTACATTCTTGTCGAGCAGCCCGGTGTAGCGGCCCTGGATGGCTTTCACGCTATTCTGCAGGCCGAAGATGTTGGACGCCACCTGGCGCGCCTGCTCGGGACCCCGCGCGCCATACTGCTGCAAAACTTCAATGCGGTTCTTCAAAAGCTTCAGGATGACGGGTTCCACGGAGTCGCGCTCGAATTCGAGCTGCGCCACTGTGTCGAGCCGCTGCGTGCTACCTGGATGCCCGGACACAAATACTAACTCGCCATCGCCGGCGCCCTTGGGATTCCACTTCAAATGGTCCTTGGTCTCGATGGGTTTGCCGTTCTCGTAAACGCGGAACAGCGCCATATCCAGGTCGTAGCGCGGATAAGTGAAGTTATCCGGATCGCCGCCGAAGAACGCCGTCTGATCCTCGGGCGCGAACACCAGCCGCACATCCGTGTACTTCTTATACCGATAGAGCCAGTATTCGCCGCCTTGATAGAGAGTCACTACGTCCGAACGAAGGCCGGTCTTATCCATGCTCTCGCGCTCGATATCGGCGATCACGGCTTTGCGCTTGGCGAATTCTTCCTCCGGCGTCTTGGTGCCCTTCAGGGACGCCAGCACCCGCGGTGTCACGTCTTCCATGGACATGAGCACGTTCACTTCGAGATCCGGCGACTTCATCTCCTCGGCTTCCGTAGCCGCGTAAAATCCCAGCTTCACGTAATCGTGCTCGGCGGTGGAATTCTTTTGCAGTTGGCCGCGCGCCACGTGATGATTGGTGAGCAACAGGCCGTGCGCGCTCACGAACGATCCCGAGCCGCCGTCGTTCAGTCGTACGCAGGAAAGCCGCACATGGTCGAGCCATTCCTTGGTTGGTGTGAAATGATACTTGGCTTCCAACTGCTTGGTGGGCGGATTATCGAAGGTCCACATGCCTTCATCGGCGGCCAGGGGAAAGCAGGCTGCGAGCAGCGCGCAGGACGCAAAAGCCGCGGCATGGCGGCGAAGTTCCGGTAAATGCATAGGGGGGACTCCAAATCGGGATTAAATACTATTATACGGCTTAAGTCCGGATACGATAGGTAGGACAGGCCTCCTGGCCTGTCCAGGGCGCACTTCGCGCGCCGAAGAGCGGGCCTACGAGGCCCGCGCAGGCAGAGTGCCTGGCAGAGTGCCTGCCCCACAGCGGTGGCACAATGTAAAAAGTTGCGCCAGGCTTGGCCGCTTCACAAGAAGCCATGGAATCGCTCGAAATTCGCGAACTCACCGCGCAGGATGCCGTCGCATGGTGGCGTCTGCGCCTGGAAGCGTTGGAGCGCGAGCCGCAAGCCTGCTCCTCGGCCGCGGAAGACCATCGCCGAAGCAGTGTGGAAACGGTCGCCGCGCGGATTGCGGGAGCCGCGCCCGGAAGCTTCATGATGGGCGCGTTTCGCGGAGAGGCGCTCGCCGGCGTGGCCGGATTCTATCGCGAGCAGGAGCTGAAATCGCGTCACAAGGGCCGTGTCTGGGGCGTCTACGTGACCGCCGCATCCCGCGGTTGCGGCATCGGCCGGCAGTTGATGCGCCGCCTCATAGAACGCGCCCGCGCCACGCCAGGATTGGCGCAGATCGTGCTCACCGTAAGCGCCGAACAAGCCGCCGCACGCCGCCTCGATGAGTCGCTCGGATTCGTGGCGTTTGGCCGCGAGCCGCGCGCCTTGCTCGTCGCAGGCAGGTATGTGGATGAAGATTATTACCTGCTGATGCTCGGTTAGAATCAAGTCTATGTCATTCGATCGCGCGGTTCTCGGGCGCACGGGCATCGAGGTCGGCCGCCTTGGCCTGGCCGCCAGCTATGGCGCTCCCGCCAGCACGATCCAACGGGCTTTCGATCATGGCGTCAATTATTTCTACTGGGGCAGTATCCGCCGCGGTTCGTTTGGCGACGGCCTGCGCGCACTGGCGCCCCATCGCGATAAGTTTCTGCTGGTGACGCAATCGTATTCGCGCATGGCCTCGCTGATCGCGCCCAGCCTGGAGCGCGCGCTACGGGCTCTGCGCTTCGATTACACCGACGCGCTACTGCTGGGATTGTGGAACGGCATGCCACCCGCGCGCATCCTGGATGCCTGCCGCAAATTGAAGGAACGCGGTCTGGTGCGTTACCTGGCAGTCTCCACGCACAACCGTCCGCTGATCGCGCAGCTCGCCGCCGATCCGCAATTCGATATCTTCCACGTGCGCTACAACGCCGTGCATCGCGGCGCGGAGCGCGAAGTTTTTCCGCGCCTGATCGCGCACGATCCGCCCGGATTGGTTTCCTTCACGGCCACCAGTTGGCGGCAATTGTTGGGCCACAAACGCATTCCCACCGGCGAAAAGATTCCCACCGCCGCCGATTGCTATCGCTTCGTGCTGACGCAGCCTGCGGTAAATGTCTGCATGACGGGACCGGCCAACGCGGCGCAATTCGATCAGGCGCTGGAAGCGTTGCGCCGCGGCCCCATGTCCGCCGAGGAACTCGCCTGGATGCGCCGCGTAGGCGACGCGATTTACGGGTAAATTGTGGGGCAGGCACCCTGCCTGCGGCGGCCTCGTAGGCCGCCTGCTGGACATTGCTATGGTAGTAGGGGCGGCCTACGAGGCCGCCGCAGGCTACGAGCCTGCCCCACAATGGCGTTCTAGTACCCTTAGCAGCACCGTCTTTTTTTGCAATCCAGCGCAGAAAACCTTCGTTTCGACGATTTTGCTGTTGCAATCAATCGCACGAGGTAGTACACTTCGGCTGATCAAGGTCTTATTCCAGTATTCAACGGAGCATACTGGAGCGGTTGTCATCGCGAGTAGCGCTGTCGCTTTTGGGGGCATGGCGCACTACATCTTCTGTTCGCCGCCGCTTGAGCGTAAAGCTATTCAATTGAAGTTTGAACGGTTCGGCTGGCTTCGGCCGGCCGCAGGTTTATTCTTGTGGTTCAAGGGGATACAAGCATGACTCTACGTCTAACAGGGATTAGGTTTACATTTTTACTAGCGATCTTGGCCGTGCTGTGCTTTGGCGCAATCAGCGCCTTTGGACAAGCCGAAACGGGCCAGATCGTCGGCACCGTTCAGGATCCTACCGGGGCTTTTATACCCGGCGCGACGGTTACAGTCAGGGCGACGGCCACCGGCGCCGAACGCGTCCAGACCACGGACGCCGGCGGCAACTTCACGTTTACAAACTTGCTGCCCGACGATTACACCGTCACGGTGTCGGCAGCCGGTTTCTCGACCCTGAAGGAAAAAACCACCGTCACGGTCGGCAGCAAGATCGGTCTCGAGTTGAAACTGGAAGTCGGCAAGTCCGAAACGGTCGTGGAAGTGAGTGAAACCGCGGTCACCGTCAACACCGAGACGCAAACCATCACGCAAACCATCAACACGCAGGACATGACCGAACTGCCGTCGCTCACGCGCAATCCGTACGATTTCGTAGTCACGTCGGGCAACGTCAGCGAAGACGACCCCTCCGGCCGCGGCGTTGGCGTAGCCATGAATGGGTTGCGCTCCGCTGGCACAAACGTCATGTTGGACGGCGTGGCCAACAACGATGAGTTCACCGCGTCGGTGGGACAGATGGTGCCCCTCGATTCCGTGCAGGAGATGGGCATTATCACCAATAACTTCACCGCCGAGTACGGCCGCGCCGATGCGGGCGTGGTCAACGTCACCACCAAGTCTGGTACCAATGCGTTTCACGGTACCCTGTATGAGTTCAACCGTGTGAGCGATCTGGCTTCCAACAGCTTCAATAACAATGCGTATAGTCTGGATAAGCCAGAGTACGTGCGCAACCAGTTTGGTTATTCTCTCGGCGGTCCCATCAAGAAGGATAAGCTGTTCTTCTTCAGCAACACCGAGTGGACGCGGGTGCGCAGCGTCGCCAACGATATCGTCCTGGTGCCGGATCCCGATTTGATCGCGGCCTCCGCGCCGCTGACGCAGCAGGCCTTCGGCCAGTTTGGCAAACTGCGCACGGATGCCACTGTTCTGACGCAATATAGCCGACAGGGCATGGTCAACGCGGGTATCGGCGACCCGTGCCAAAACGCGTCGTCGGGGGGGCCTTGCCAGTCGTACAGCATGACGCAGCCGATGTTCGACCTGGTCCAGTTTTCGGTTCCCAGCGACTCAGGGGCCGGAACGCCACAAAACACGTGGGATACGGTAAACCGCATTGACTACAATGTGAACGACAAGACGCAGATCTACGGACGGTACGCGATCTATAGCGAGAGTGACTTCGCGGGAAGTATCTCGAACAATGCGTATAGCGGTTACGACACCGGCCAGACCGTATATAACAACAGTGTGGTCGTTTCCGGGACGCACACGTTCTCGCCGCGCTTCGTCTCCCAGACAAAACTCGATTTCAACCGCTTTAACACCGACCAGCCGGTGGCCTCCACCGGCGTGGTGCCCGATTACTACCTCGGCAGCGGTGAAAGCGCCACAACCATCGGTCCCTACGCCGTGAATTTACCGGGCTATCTGCCGACCGCGCCGGGCTCCGGAATTCCTTTCGGCGGTCCCCAGAACTTCGGCGAAGTCTATCAGGACTTCAGCTATACCAAAGGCAAACACGAACTCCGTTTCGGCGGCACCGCCGAGTATCTGCGTGACAACCGCACGTTCGGCGCTTATGAAGAAAACACCGAGATTCTGGGAACCACTCCGGGGATCGGTCTCGATAACCTGCTCCTCGGCCAGCTTCAGGAGGACCAGATTGCCATCTACCCGCAAGGCAAGTATCCCTGCATTAACAATGTCCAGACTCCAAGTTGCACGCTGACCTTGCCGGTCACCTCACCCACTTTCGAGCGCAGCAACCGTTATCACGAATACGCGCTTTACTTCCAGGACTCCTGGAAGGTAACTCCGCGCGTCACCGTGAACATGGGCCTGCGCTGGGAGTATTTCGGCGTGCAGCACAATGTCAACGCCAACCTGGACTCCAATTTCTATCCGGGCTCCGGCGCCACCGTGCAAGAGCAGATTGCCAGCGGCGTCGTGGACATCGCTCCGCAGAGCCCCATCGGCGAGCTGTGGCAGCCTAGCAAGAAAAACTTCGGTCCCCGCGTCGGTTTTGCGTGGGATGTGTTCGGCGATGGCAAGACGTCGTTCCGGGGCGGCTATGGCATCGGTTATGAGCGCAATTTCGGTAACGTGACCTACAACGTCCTCTTCAACCCGCCGAATTATGCGGTCGTCGAGCTTCAACAGGGAGTAGGCGGCGTTGGCACCATCCCGCTGTCGGTCGGCAACTTCCCGGCTTACTTGAGCGGGACCGGCACGGCGGCGCTTCCGCCGTCCGAACTCCGGGCCGTGCAGCCTAACATCCCCCAGGCATACGCGCACTTAATCAGCGCGTCGTTGGAGCACCAGTTCGGAAACGCCCAGCACGTGGAACTCGATTATTCGGGATCCATCGGCCGCAATCTCTATGACATTGCGGACACGAATGTCCCCGGCATGGGCAACATCTATCTGGGCATCCCATGCACTCCGGGCGACTTTTCCGGCGATGCCAATTCCTGCCTCGCCAAGTTGAACAACCAGTACAGCGCCATCAATCGCCGTGGCGGGGCGGGCATCTCGAATTACAACGCCATGAACGTGCGCTACGACATTCAGGACATCAAGCACAGCGGCCTGACCTTGCGCATGAATTACACCTGGAGCCATGCCATGGATGAGCTGAGCGACACTTTCAGCAGTTCCTTCAATCAGTTCAATCTGGGTTATACCGATGCGTTCAATCCCTCGCTGGACTACGGCCCAGCGGAATTCGACAATCGCCACCGCGTGGCCATCAGCGGTATCTGGGACGTTCCGTTCACACGCAGCCTGCACGGTGCGGCCAAATCCATTCTGGATGGCTGGGAGTTGGCCCCCATCTTCACCGCGCGCACGGGCGCTCCCTACAACATCTACGACCTCAATAACTGCCTTTGCTATGTCTATCCCCGCGTCGCCTCGAACGCGCTTATCCCGACAACCGGCAGCCGGACGCCGGGAGGCTCTCCCAATACGTTCAACGTATACAACTTCACAACGGTCGATGAGAGCTACGTCAACCCCATCACCGGGAGCTCCGACTTTGGACCGTGGCCGGCCGATACCACCGGGCGCGACTACTTCCACAATGCCGGAACCTGGAACCTGAACCTGGGCATGTATAAGAACACCAGAATTACCGAGCGCGCTACCCTGCAGCTTCGGCTGGAAGCTTACAACGCGTTCAACCATGCCAATTACAGCGTCAATACGGGCTCGGCATATGTCTACGGTTGTGCTACCTCAGGTTGTGCCAGCGGTCCGATTACCGGCAGCTACAGCGGGAATCGCGACATCCAGATCGGCGCCAAGGTAATCTTCTAATCGCGTAGGACAGGCCTCCCGGCCTGTCCATCTTTTGTCTGTCTATTATCTTGCGGGGTGGGCGATTTGCCCGCCCCTTCTTATTTGCGCCGATACCACAACACCCGATCCCCATCATCCGGATCATCCGAGTAACTCACGCTAGTAGCCCCCGCAGCCCGCATAGTAGCCCCACTTACCTCAGGCAACGCATTGTTAGTAAGTAGTGTTCCTCCAGTCCGTAACATCTCCGCGATATTCCGCAGCGCCAGTGCCTGTTCAAACGGACCGTAATAAACCAGCACATTAGTGGCAATAACTAAGTCCAGCTTCCATTCCTCGGGCAACACCAGCCGCTCCGTAACCACATCCAAATCCGCGGCGCGCAGCAGACCCACGACCGCCGGCCTGATGCGTACAGCATGCAAGCGCGCGTCGACACCCGCCGGGGGATGCATCGCCTTACCCTCCGTTCCGATCTCCGCGCCAAAGCTCCGCCAGTACGCCACGGTCTCCGCCCGCCAGCGCACATCGCCATCCAGCGGAACCTGCACCGTGTAGGCCGCGCCGGCCCGTGCCTGCGACACCGCGCGCCGCACATGGCCGAGCACCCGCTCGCTCAAGTCGAAGATCTCGATCTGCGGCCCCGCCGCGTCCGCCAGCCGCAACTTGCGCAACGAATCGATCAGCGCGAAGGGCTGCAAGGTCTGCACCGGATAGAAGTCGTAACCGCTGCGCTTGTCCGCGAAATCCAGCCCCGGCCCGATCACGGCAGCCCTACGCACGTTGCGCATCGTGCCCGCCGCTTTCATCTCCGCCAAGCTCCGTTCGATCGCGTAATTCGGCCGGAACGAGGTATCGAGTGACAGCCCGCGCTCGCGATACAAGCTGGAACGGGTCACAAACAGGCTCGCCGCATCGCCCTGCCGCTTGGCTTCCTCGATGGTCTTGGCGTACTCGCGCTGCTCCCGCCGCACGCGCAGTGTATTCTCGAGCAGCACCGCCTCGGCACGTTTAGCGGCTCCCGGAAGCGACGGGTCCGCGCCGTTCTCCTTCAGCCATTCCGCGGCAAACTGCAGGCGTTCGTTCCCGCCGGGATGCCGCGCGGCCTCCGCCAAATCCCTGACGCGCGCCAGAATGAGCCTGGCCACGGCTTCGTCTCCGGCCGCATCCACCTGCTTGCCTGTAACTCGCGGCTGGGTAGTGAACGAAGTCCCAAACAGCGCCAGATTGACGATCGAATCAGCGTCGCCGCGTTTGAGCCGCGCGCGAATTTCGTGGTCGCGGGCTGTCTCCCACGCGAGCCACGAACGGGCGTCCAGCGCCACGCCTCGCAAGCCGTCCGGCAGTTCGCCTGCGAAGCTATCGATCACCGTACGCGCTTCGTCCAGCGGCAGATACACCGCCTCCTGGGCCGCTCGCGCGCCTCGCACCAAGCCGGCCATGGCCCCGATCAGTAGATCCCTACGCGTCAAGTCTCGATTATAGCGGCCCTCCTCACCGTCCCAACGGCGGGACGCCAAATCCCACGTCCGCACAAGCCCGCTGCCACGGCGGCCACGTTTTCAGTCCTCTCTCATGGAATCCGGCTTGCATAATCGCGCCGGGAGGTGCCGCCATGTCCAAGCTGCAAAGAGTGCGTGAAGTTCCGTCTGCCCCGTTAACACCTGACTATATCGGCGAAAAAACCAAGGAGGGCTGGAGGCTGACGGCCATCGAATGGGAGCGCGAAGTCGACGACCTCGCCCAACCCGGTCCTTTGTCCGAAGAGGTGCCCTACGGCCTGCGCGTGTCACCCGATTGCTCGCATCTGGAGGAGAACCTCGCCGAGAAGCAGGCGCTCATCCTGATGATGGATCTGATCGTGCAAGATGCGCCGCTCTCGCTGGTCGCCGAAGAGCTGAACCGTAAGGGATTCCGCACGCGCGCGGGCGCCAACTGGACTCCCGGATCGGTGTTCGATATGCTGCCGCGGCTGATCCAGGTGGGTCCGCGGATCTTTTCGAGCACCGAGTGGACCGCCCGCACCCGGCATCTTTTTCGTATAGCTTAAGCGCGGAAGTGGTGTTATGATGCTGGTAGCGGGACCGGTTTGCAGGACCGATCCCGCCGCGGCGTTTACCGCCGGCCCTTACGGGTCCAAACGATCAACGCCGTGAACCGGCCGACAAAAGCTAGCCGGATCACCAACATTAGAATCATTAGCTGATCCTCCTTTCCGCAACAAGTGAAGGCCCGGGCGTTCCCCGGGCTTTCTCGCTTGAAGCTCGAGTCCTTCGCACGAGAACCTGCTCTGTCACATTGTCACGAAAAGCTAACTACTAAGTACCAGCGGTACGCCGAATTCTCCTCGAACTTTTTCGGCAGGTAAAGGGGCAGGAGCGTGTTATGATGCTGGTAGCGGGACCGGGGTGCATGACCGATCCCGCCGCGACGTTACCGTCGGCCCTTACGGGTCCAAACGATCAACGCCGTGAACCGGCCCACGAAAGCTAGCCGGATCACCAACATAAGAATCATTAGCTGATCCTCCTTTCCGCAACAAGTGAAGGCCCGGGCGCTTCCCGGGCTTTCTCGCTTGAAGCTCGAGTCCTTCGTACGAGAACCTGCTCTGTCACAGTGAACTAAACCGCGTTGCGGTAATAGTCTCCGGTCGGCGCTTCTGAGCCTTTGGTGGAGTAGCGTGGAGCGAGGCTCCTTTGAAACACTGGATACGGTTGTCCTCACAACGACCAATTCAGAATTTCAAGGAGCCCTCGCATGACACCGTTACGACAACGCATGATCGAAGACATGTGCCTCCGCAATTTCGCGGGCACCACGCAACGCAGCTACATCCATTATGTCGCGGAGTTCGCCAAGTATTTCAACCGCAGCCCCCAAGAACTGGATCTGGAAGCCGTCCGCCAATACCAACTGCATCTGACCCAGGAGCGCAAACTCTCTCCGCAAAGCGTCAACACCTTCGTTTCCGCCGTACAGTTCCTCTACCTGGTCACCCTGGAGATGCCCTGGGACAAGCACGACTTCCCGCGTGCCCGCCTGGAGGAGAAACTACCCGTCGTGCTGGCCCCCGACGAAGTCCAACGCTTCCTGGACCACGTCTCGGGCGTCAAGCACCGCGCCGTGCTCCTGACTTGCTATGGGGCCGGACTGCGCATCTCCGAGGCGGTGGCCTTGAAACCCTCCGATATCGATGGCAAACGCAAGCTGATCCGCGTGGAACACGGCAAAGGCGGCAAGGATCGCTACGCCATGCTCTCACCCTGTCTGCTCGAGGTGCTGCGCGCCTACTACCGCATCCTGCGGCCTGTCGGCGAGTGGCTGTTTCCCTCCTGGCGCCCGCTCCGCCATCTGACCGCCGGCGCTGTGCAAACCGCCTGCCGCGAAGCCTGGCAACACAGCGGCCTGGCCAAACGCGTCACGCCCCATATGCTGCGTCACAGCTTCGCCACGCACCTGTTGGAGCGCGGCGTAGATACGCGCGTAATTCAGGCCTTGCTGGGCCACAGCCGCATCGATACCACCGGGCGTTATATTGCCGTTTCACCTGCCACCGTCAGCGCCACGGCCAGTCCTCTGGATCAACTGCTCCAGCCTGCGAAGGCCGCGTCCACTAAGAACAAGCGGCCTAAAGGCTGATGCCTCAGCCAACCCTGGGGTTGGCCGACATCTTTCGACAACACGGCCCCGCCTACCGGCAGACGCATGCCCTGCCCCTGCATCAGCGCCGCCTGATGCAGGCCATCGAGACCTGCCGGACGGCGGCCCTGGGCGGTACTGTCGAATGGTGTGACCGCTGCCAATACACGCACACTCGATATCGCTCCTGCCGCGACCGCCATTGCCCCCGGTGCCAAGGCTTGGCACGCGAAAAGTGGCTGGAGCAGCGCCGCGAAGAGTTGTTGCCCGTGGAGTACTTTCACGTGGTCTTCACGCTCCCCGAGCCTATTGCCGCCATCGCCTTCTACAACAAAAAGGCCGTCTACGATATTCTCTTCCGCGCTACCGCCCAGACCCTGCTCACCATCGCGCGCGATCCCAAACGCCTGGGCGTGGAACTCGGCTTCTTCGCCGTATTGCATAGCTGGGGACAGAACTTACATTTCCACCCTCACCTGCACTGCGTGGTTCCCGGCGGCGGCTTATGCGCCGACCAGGACCGCTGGATTCACGGCCGCCGCCGGTACCTGCTGCCCGTCAGGGTGCTCAGCCGTCTGTTCCGCCGCTTGTTTCTGGAAGCCCTGGAAGCGGCCTACGCCGCCAGCCAACTCCAGTTCTTTGGCGATCTGGAACCCCTGCGCGAACCGCTCGCCTTCGCCGCCTATCTGGCGCCGTTGCACAAGTGCGAATGGGTGGTGTACGCCAAGCCGCCCTTCGGCGGGCCGCAACACGTGCTGGAATACCTGGGACGCTATACCCATCGTGTGGCCATCTCCAACCGCCGCCTGTTGACGTTGGAACAAGGCCAAGTTTCCTTCGCTTGGAAAGACTACCGGGACAGGCAGCAACCTCAAAAAGTGATGACTGTTTCCGCCGAAGAGTTCATCCGGCGCTTCCTGCAGCACTCCCTTCCGCCGGGCTTCCAACGCATCCGCTACTACGGCTTGCTAGCCAACTGCCACCGCGCCGAAAAACTGGCCCTCTGCCGCCGGTTGCTGGCCACGCCCCGCTCCGCCCTGTTGCCCCAGCCCACCGATTGCCGCATCTTTGGCGCGGCGCTCATCGCCAGCCAACCCAGGCTATGCCCCAAGTGCCGCGTCGGAACTCTCATCTCCATTCATTTCCTGCCGCCCTGCTATGGGCCGGTTCCTCCGCACCTGGACAGCTCATGATGCTCCCGCGCCGAAACCCGCGGCCCCGCCAGCGCTGCCTTCCCGGCAGGGCGTCCCACCCCTCTGTCCGGAGAGGCCCGCAAGCACTCCGCACATGCATGCGCACCTCCAGTTTCCCCAGCCCCTCACCGTATCCACCCACTACCAGCAACCCTCGCCTGTCAAAGCGACCCCGGCGGTCCGCCAAAACCTCACGCCCCAGCTTCGCCCGCATAGCCGCGCCAGACCCAATTTCGGAACAAAACCCATTAAAGACCTGGCCCCAATCCGGGGTTTAGTTCACTGCACGGTTTCCTCACTTTCGCGGCGATCGGCTGTACCTTGCTTCTACGGCCCCTGCCCGCCGCGAAACTAAGGAAACCTTTTACATTGTCACGAAAAGCTAAACTACTAAGTACCAGTGATGCGCCGAATTCTCCTGGAACTTTTTAGGTAGGCCGAGAGCCAGAGTTGTGTTGTGGTGCGAATAGCCCTTACGGGTCCAAACGATCAACGCCGTGAGCCGGCCGACAAAAGCAAGCCGGATCACCAACATAAGAATCATTAGCTGATCCTCCTTTCCGCAACACGTGAAGGCCCGGGCGATCCCCGGACTTTCCCGCTTGAAGCTCGAGTCCTTTCGCACGAGAGCTTGTCCCCCAGCCCCTAACCCCTGACCCCCAGCCCCGGCGCGCGAAGCAAGCCCGCCCCCGCGTTATAATTGCACTGAAATGGATGTCTACGAGGAACTTCTGCGCCTGCGCAAGCTAGGCCAGAAGTGTGCGATCGCCACCATCGTCCAGGTGCGCGGGTCCATCCCCAGCTACGAAAGCGCCAAGCTGCTGGTGCGCGAAGACGGTTCCATGATCGGCACCATCGGCGGCGGATGCGTGGAAGCCGAGGTGTGGAACGCCGCGCGCGAGGTCATCGAAAAAGAGCAGCCTCGCCATCTCAGTTTCAACCTGGGCCAGGAGGCCGCCTACGATAACGGGCTGATTTGCGGCGGCCAACTGGATGTCTTCGTCGAGCCGGTCCTGCCTGTGCCTGGCGCATTCATTTTCGGCGCCGGCCACATTTCGAAGAGCATTTCCAAAATCGCCGATCTTGCCGGATTCTCGACTACCATCGTGGATAACCGCGAAGCCTTCGCCAGTCGCGAACGTTTTCCGGAAGCCGCCGAAATCTACGCGCAGGAATACGAAGAGGTCTTCGACAAGCTGCCCATCAACGAAACCAGCTACGTGATTATCGTGACGCGCGGCCATCGCGACGACATGCGCGTATTGCGCTGGGCGGTCTCCACCACCGCGCGTTACATCGCCATGATCGGCAGCAAGCGCAAAGTGATTAACGTGATTCGCGAGTTGGAAAAGGAGGGCATTTCCGGCAATAGCTTCACGCGCGTGTTCGCACCCATGGGTCTGGAGATCGGGGCCGTCTCACCGGAAGAGATCGCCATTTCGGTGGTGGCCGAGATGATCGCGGTGCGGCGCAACGCGGACTCGCGCTGGCGGGAGCTATCCAAATCGGTGTTTGCCGGCGAGAGCCCGCGCGCGCTCGTGCTGAAGTGACCTGCGGACTCATTCTGGCCGCCGGCGAGTCGCAGCGCATGGGCTCGCCGAAAGCTCTGCTAGAGTTTCAAGGAGAGACGTTTCTGGACCGGTTGATCGGCCTGTTTTCCCGGCGCTGTTCGCCTATGATCGCGGTCCTGGGCGCGGGCCGGGAGATCGTTCGCGCCGGGATGCGCCGTTCCGCGGAAGCCGTTCTGGTGGATAATCCCGATTTTCATTCCGGCCAGCTTTCCTCCATGCAATGCGGCTTGCGCGCCGTGCCTGCGGATGCCGATGGTGTGCTTTTCACCTTGGTGGATCATCCGGCGGTAACCTCCGCCACCATCGACGCTTTGCTCGACGCCGCGCCCGCTTCCGCGCCGCTGCGCATCCCGCGCCACGCCAGCCGCCGCGGACATCCGATCTGGATTTCCGTGTCGCTCATCCCCGAATTCCTGGCGCTGCCCGCAAGCTCCTCCGCGCGAGAAGTCATCAACCGCCACGAGAACCGGATCGCCTACATCGACGTGGAAGATCCCGGCATCCTGGCGGATGTGGACGATCCCGCGGCTTACGCCCGGCTGCTGGCGGGGAGCGCCGTATGAAGCGCACCGTAAAGCGCGCCGCCAAGTGGCTGAGCATCGCGCTCGTCATCCTGCTGGCGATCGGTATCGTCGCGCCCTACTTGAGTGGCAACCGCTTTGCGCCGCGTATTCGCGCCGCGCTCGAGAGCGCCTTGGGAAGAAAAGTAGAATTGGGCGCCATCCACTTCAGCCTGTTCGCCGGGCCAGGCTTGTCGGTGGAGAACGTGGTCATCCACGAAAATCCCGCCATCGGCATCGAGCCGATCGCCTACGTGGGATCTCTCGAAGCCGTGCCCCGGCTGACTTCTCTATTCGGCGGGCACCTGGAATTCGCCTCCATCCGGCTGGACGATGCCAGCATCAATGTGGCTAAAACCGGCGGTCCTTCCGAACCGGGCCGCTGGAACTTTGAGCCGCTGCTGAACCGCGCCGTCATCCGCGCCATTCCAGAGGTGCACGTGCGCTCCGGTCGCATCAATTTCAAATTCGGCGATACCAAGTCCGTTTTCTATCTCACCAACGCCGATCTGAATATCTCTCCGCCATCCCGCGGCGCGGCTACCTGGGATGTGGAGTTCACCGGCGAACCGGCGCGCACCGATAAGCCGGCGCGCGGCATGGGCGAATTCAGCGCGCGCGGCCGCTGGAACCAGTCGGATGGCGGACGCCTGAATCTCGACGTGCGCCTGGAACAAAGTCCCCTCAGCGAAATCGTGGCCCTGCTGCACGGCTTCGACGGCGGTGTGCACGGCGTGGTGAGTGCGCGCATGCACCTGGCGGGGCCGCTCGACGATATCCGGATCTCGGGCAACATGGACATCGAAGGCGTCCACCGTTGGGACCGCATGCCGCCCTACGGCCAGAGTTGGCCGCTGCGCCTGGCCGGACGGCTGAATGTTCCCGCGCAGATTGTCGAAATGGAATCCACCACGGCCGGCGGAGAGACCCTGCCGTTGGCCGTGCGCTTCCGTTGTTCGGATTATCTGTCGCAGCCGCACTGGGGCTTGGCGCTCAACTGGAATCGGTTTCCCGCCGGTCCGGTGCTGGAACTCGCACGTAATCTGGGCGCGGATCTGCCCGCGAAGCTAACCATGACCGGATCGCTCGATGGCGTGCTGGGCTACACGGGGCAGGGGAGACTGCAAGGCGAGCTGGATTTTCATGACGCCTCCATGGCCATGCCGGATTCGCCGCCCATCCGGGCCACGCAGGCGCGCCTGATTTTCGATCGGGGTCACGCCCGGCTGGAACCCGCGCCGGTGCGCACCGCGCAGGATGAAACCGCCCAACTGCAAGCCGATTGGGATTGGAAGGAGCAATCGCTCGATCTGACCATTACCACCGACGGCATGCGCGTGGAATCGCTACGCGCGCAATCCGCACTGGCCGCAATTGCCTGGCTCGATCAGGTTTCAAGCGGCACTTGGAAAGGTCAACTGCGCTATCAAGTACCGGCGCAAGCATATGTGGCGGCCATTTCGCCCGCGCCGGCGGCGGTCAAATCCGGATGGAGTGGCGCGATCGAGTTATCGAACGCCCGCTTACCCTTGCCGGGACTGGCCGAACCGCTGGCGGTGGAATCCGCCTCCGTTCACATCGAGGGAGCGCGCGTGGCGCTCGACCACATTCGCGCCCAAGCGGGTCAACTGGCTATTCAGGGCGATTATCGCTATGAACCGCAGATGGCTCGTCCGCACCGCCTGCGCGTGCAGATCGCGGAAGCTGACGCGGCCGAGTTGGAACGCTTGCTGATGCCCACTCTGCATCACCGCCGTGGATTGATCGCGCGGGCATTAAGTCTGGGCCGTCCGTCGCTGCCCGAGTGGCTGGCCGATCGCCATCTGGATGCCATTGTGCAGATCGCCGTGCTGCATGTGACCGGCGAGGATGTGCAAGACCTGCGGACACATCTCGTCTGGGATGCCGGCAAAGCCGAGTTCTCCGATCTGCACGCCCGTATGGATGGCGGCCGCATTACGGGCGCGCTCTCGGTCGGCTTGCGCACGGGCCGTCCGGTATACCGGCTGGAGACACATGCCGCGGGCATCGAATGGAAGTCCGGCAAAGTGGATGCGGATACCGTTCTCGAATCGAGCGGCACCGGGAATGAGCTGCTCGCGCGACTGCGCTCCACAGGCACGTTCGCGGCGCGCGGCCTGGAGATGGACGCCCTACCCGATTTCGAAAGCGTATCGGGAAGCTATGAGTTGACGTGGGCACAAGCGGGGATCCTGCTGCGCTTCACCGGCCTGCAACTGGTGTCGGGCGATGAAACTTATACCGGCCAAGGGAGCACACAACCCGACGGCCGGCTGCTGTTTCAACTCACAAGTGGATCGAAAGAGATGCGCATGAGTGGAACGTTGGCGGAATTGCGCGTCGATCAACCGGTGGCGCGGTAGCGGTGCTTAACGTTCGGAGAAACCGCTCCCTGACGGTCGCGGCTCGGTAAGAGAACCCGGCTTACTGAGCCGCGACCGTCAGGGAGCGGTTTCTTTTATCGCGCGCCCAGATTCTCGTACCACTTCAAATTGGCCGTGGACGAGCCGATGCAAGCGATATCCGGGCGGCCGTCGCCGTTCAAATCCGCGATGGCGCAGGCCGCCGCCGGCATGTCCGCATCGAGCACCGTCTTCGACCATCGCGCGCCTTGAGAATCCGCGGCGTAATACACGTTGACGCCCTCGCCGCGATAGCCCGCGATCACTTCGTCGTTTCCATCGCCATTCAGATCCGCGGTCCAAATGGTGTGGCCGTCGGACAGTGAGTCGTCGATTACATGCCGCTGCCATTCGCCGGCGATTTCCCGGTAGATGGCCACCTGATTCCCGTGCCAGGGCTCGATCGCCGCCAGGAACCGCTGCTTCCCCAAGCGGCCCACGGCTACATCGCTCGAACCGCACTTGGGCCACGGCGCGGGATCGCCCTTGGCAATCTCGGTGCGCGTCCAACGCCCGTCGCGGTTCAGTTTGTATAGGTGAATACCCACGAAGCTGGCGGTCAGGATGGCGTCCCGGCCATCGCCGTCCCAATCGATCGGATAAATTCCGTGCACCACGCCCTCATCCTGCTCGGAGATGGTTTGACGTTTCCATTGGCCGGGCCGGTAGAAGACCAGCGGGGTATGCGCGCGATCTTCCGGATGCGCGACGGTAGCGGCTGTGAGCGGCTGGTTGATGAGCACCTTTCGTCCGCTGCCGTCGATATCGGCCCACCGCAGGCGGTGCGACGTAGGTAGGCGATCGATCTCTTCGATGGACCAAAGTTCGCGTGGATCAGCGGTGCGGCGCAGCAACGATACAATTCCGGCGCTCTTCTTGGCGTCCATGGAGAAGCCGGATGCCAGCGCAATTTCGGGAATGCCGTCGCCGTCCAGATCCCAAGCCGCCAGGTTGATCATGCCGGACAAGTTTCGCGCGATCACGTGCCGCTGCCAGCCGGGGTTTTCGAACCATATCAGTTCGGTCATGCCGCTGGCTAAGGCAATGAGATCGATCCTGCCGTCGCGATTCATATCCACCGCGACCACTTGATAGCCGCCGGTTAATCCGGTGGCGATGGTGTGCGCCGCGAACCGCGCGGGGGGTGCGGCGCAGAGGCCGGTGGCAAAAATAAGGAAGGCTAGGCAACGCATAAGTAGGACAGGCCTCCTGGCCTGTCCAGGGCGGGCTTCGCTCGCCGAAGAGCGGGCCTACGAGGCCCGCGCAGGCTACGAGCCTGCCCCACAAGCTTAGCGCTTGCGCTGGCCTTGCGCCATCTTCTTGACTTTCTTCTTCATCGAGCCGCGTGCCACGCCCGCCGCGCGCTTGGCCTTCGGTGCGACTTTCTTACGCGCCGCCCGCTTCAACTTCTTGCGTTCCGTTTTATCGGTGATTGCCGTGGTATCCATGCTTTTTCGTTTAGCCTCTCTTCAGCCCCGCGTATTTTTCCACCAGCTTTTTCAGCCCGTAGCGCGGAAAGCTGACTGTAATCTTGGCATCTTCGCCCTCGCCCTCGCGGCGCACCACCGTGCCGGTGCCGTATTTAGGATGCTCCACGGTCATGCCGGTGCGCGCGGATCTGCGCGGCGCAGGCGGTGCGGCCGGTTTGGCGGGCGGGTTCGAAATGGGCGGCCTGGGAGGAATCGCGGGCCGCGCATTCGGCGCTGGAAACGCCACGCCGCGCTCGGCGAAGAACTGCGAAATATTGTCGAGCGAATTATAAGTCTTACCCGTGAACGTATTGCGCTGGGCGCTCTGCCGCACCTCGTAGCGCTCCGCATGCAGATCCACTTGCGGCAGGCCCGCGCGATCGTCGCCCAGATTAACGATAAGATCCTCCGGCGCTTCGGCCAGAAATCGCGAGGGCACCGTGCGTTCCTGTTCGCCACCGCCGAAACGCCGCCGGTATTTCGCCCAGGTCAGATAGAGCCGTTTTTGCGCGCGCGTCATGCCCACATAACACAAGCGGCGTTCTTCCTCGAGCGCTGCCACCGACGCCATGGATCGCTGATGGGGAAACAAGCCTTCCTCCATGCCTGCCAGAAACACAATGGGAAATTCCAGTCCTTTGGCGTTGTGCAGCGTCAGCAGGCTGACCTGCGCGTGTTCATCCACCGCATCGGCGTCGGCCACCAGCGCCGCGTGGTCCAGAAAATCGCCCAGCGTTTCGCCGCGCTCGGCGGCCTCCGCGGCTGCGTTCACCAACTCGCCCAGGTTTTCCAGCCGGGCTTCGGATTCGGGCGTGCCCTCCTGTTCGAGCATTTTGCCATATCCGGTGCGATCCAGCATGAAGCGAATGGCATCGGGCAGCGGCTCGCTGGCCACGCGCAGCGTCAGTTCCTGGACCATCGTCCGGAACGCCACCAGGGCGGATTGTGCGCGCGCCGGAAACAACTGCTGATCGATCATGCGCGAGACTGCATCCCACAGGCTCAGCCCGTTCTCCCGCGCGAAGGCGTCCACCTGCTCCACGGTGGTGCGGCCGATGCCGCGCGCCGGCGTGTTGATGACGCGCAGCAGGCTGACCGAATCCTTGTTCGACATGGCCAGCTTCAGATACGCTACGGCGTCCTTGATTTCGGCGCGCTGATAGAAACTGAAACCGCCGACGACGATATATTTCCGTCCGCTGCGGCGCAGCGCCTCTTCAATTTGCCGCGATTGCGAATTCGTCCGGTAGAGCACGGCCACGCGATCGCGCGGGCTTTCGGCCAGGAGAGTCTCGATGGTGCGCGCGATGAACATGCCTTCGTTCTCGGCATCCCAACCGCCGTACAAACCGATCATTTCGCCGCGCTCCGCTTCGGTCCACAGTGTCTTGCCTTTGCGCGCCTTGTTATTCGCCACCACGGTGCCGGCAGCCGCCAGAATGTTTTTGGTGGAGCGGTAATTCTGTTCCAGCCGGATGGCGCGCGCCTTTGGAAAATCGTGTTCGAAATCCAGAATGTTTTTGATGTCCGCGCCGCGCCAGCTATAAATGGATTGATCTTCGTCGCCCACCACACAGACGTTGCCATGCTGCTCGGAGAGCAAGCGCATCAACTCGTACTGGCTGCGATTGGTGTCCTGGTATTCGTCGATCATGATATAGCTGAGCCAGCGGTTGTAGCGCGCGCGGGTGGCTTCATCGTGATAGAGCAGGCGCACGGATTCGAGCAGCAGATCGTCGAAATCCAGCGCGTTGGCGGTGTGCAGCGCGCGTTCGTATTCGTCCCAGATCACGGCCAGTTTGCCGGCCGCCGGATCTTTGGCGTCGCGGTAGAAATCCTGTGGCGTCTGCTTCAGATTCTTGGCCTGGCTGATGCGCGACAGCGCCGCGCGATGCTGCATGAATTTTTCATCGAGACCCAGATGGCGGAAAGCGGCTTTGACGATAGCCAACTGATCTTCGTCGTCATAGATGCTGAAGCGCCGCGTGAATCCGGGGCGAATCTGCGCCAGCGGCTCGCCATCGCGGCGCAGCAGACGCACGCAGAACGAATGAAACGTGGATAGATTGGGCGCCGAGGGGAGCGCCACATCGCTTAACAGTGCAGCCACGCGCTCGCGCATCTCGGATGCCGCCTTGTTGGTGAAGGTGACCGCCAAAATGGCGGACGGGGGCACGTGCCGCGCCGTAATGATATACGCGATGCGGTGAGTAATTACCCGGGTTTTACCGCTACCCGCTCCAGCCAATATCAGCAGAGGCCCTTCGGTCGAGGAAACGGCTTCACGTTGTTGGGGGTTGAGTCCCTTAAGAAAGTCCATGTGTAAGGAGGACTCTTTGAATTTTAGCATGCAACAGTAGGACAGGCCTCCTGGCCTGTCCAGCGGCGTGCTTCGCGCGCCAAAGAGCGGGCCTACGAGGCCCGCGCAGGCTACGAGCCTGCCCCACAAGCGGCGGGCTCAATGTAGACTCTTGGGACAGGCTCCTGGCCCGTCCAACGCAGGCGGCGGTGGGACGTGATTTCGGCGTCCTAAACGCTGCCGGCCCGGATCGACCTCCGGGCCGGCAAATCTAACGTTTAGGCGAAAGGAGGCAACGGATAGCAACCATCACGTTGACCGTTACTGTCGCCCCAGTCAAGGCGATAACGGTAACGATCCGCATTACGCGGCGTCGTCGCCGGAAGTAGCAGCAAAGCCACGGCCGGGAAACCGGTCTCCGGCGTTCGCGCAAGCTCTTTTCTTCCCGGTCGTTTTCTTCTCCATCGTGCTGGCGGAGGTTCGCTATCCTGGGACCTTGGCGCCTACACGACGTTACGAAGATAAAGTCCTGCTGCTGCTTACGCTGATCATCGGCGCGATCGTGGGCCTGATCGTGGTCGCTTTTATCCTGGTGACCGAGAATCTGGGCTCCCGGCTCTATCCCGGCACGGTGGCCGCCTGGCGCAGACTGGTGGTGCCCGTCGCGGGAGCGCTGCTCACAGGCATCCTCCTTTCGAAATATTTCCCCAACGCGCGCGGTAGCGGCATCCCCCAAACCAAAACCGCGCTGTTCGTCCGCGATGGCTTCATCTCCATGCGCACGGTGTTGGGCAAGTTCAGCATGTCGTCCATTTCACTGGCGAGCGGCATCGCGCTGGGCCGCGAAGGTCCGTCGGTGCAGGTGTCCGCGGGCATCGCTTCCGTGCTGGGCCGCAGGCTGGGCTTAAGCACCAGCAGCGTGAAGGCGCTATTACCGGTGGGCGCTTCGGCTGCACTCGCTGCCGCGTTCAATACTCCCATCGCCGCGGTGCTCTTCACGCTCGAAGAAGTAATGGGCGATATGCATGCGCCCGTGCTCGGCTCCATCGTACTGGCGTCGGCTACTTCGTGGATCGTGCTGCACCTGCTGTTGGGCGACGAGCCGCTATTCCACGTGCCCGCGTATCAATTGGTCCACCCCGTGGAGTTCGTCGTCTACGCCGTACTCGGCCTGGCGGGCGGATTGGTGTCCGTGGCGTTCGTCAAGCTGCTGCTGTGGCAGCGCAAATATTTTCTACGCCTGCCCAAGAAAACTATATGGTGGCAGCCGGCCGTCGGCGGACTGGTGGTAGGCATCCTCGGTTGGTTCGTCCCCACCGTTTTGGGCGTGGGCTACAACTACGTGGACCAGGCCCTGAACGGAGGCATGGTTGTGCGGCTAATGGCGCTGCTGGTGCTGCTGAAAGTGATCGCGACGGCCACGTGCTACGCCACCGGCAACGCGGGCGGCATCTTCGGCCCAAGCCTGTTCATCGGCGCCATGCTGGGAGGCGCGGTAGGGGGCACGGCGCACTCCTTGTTCCCCGATTACACCGGCAGCGCGGGCGCCTACGCGCTGGTCGGCATGGGAACCGCTTTCGCCGGCATCGTGCGCACTCCCATGACTTCGGTGATCATGATCTTCGAGATCACGCGCGATTACTCCATCATCGTGCCGCTCATGATCTCGAACCTGATCAGCTATTTCGTCTCCAGCCGCCTGCAGGAAGAGTCCATCTACGAAGCCCTGCTGCATCAGGATGGCATTCACTTGCCCAGCGGCGGCAAAGCTCGCGAAGCGCTCCTGATGGTGGGACAGGCCTTCCGCCAGACGCCGGAGCTGCTGGCGGCCAATATGAAGGTGAAGGATGCGGCGGCCATGGTCCATCGCGAAGACGGCGCGTGGCCGGTGATGGATCAGGGTGGGCTGCGCGGCATGTTGCGCGTAGAACAACTGGACGAGGCTCTACAGGCGGGCAAGGGCGATCTGCTGCTCGCGGAATTGGTGCCCGCGCCCGATCCCGAAAATCTCACTGCGGAGGACTTTCCGCACTTGCACGTGGATCACTCGTTGGACATTGCCATGCGGAGGCTGGCGGAAT
Source organism: Bryobacterales bacterium (assembly GCA_963785255.1). Classification (GTDB taxonomy): domain Bacteria; phylum Acidobacteriota; class Terriglobia; order Bryobacterales; family Bryobacteraceae; genus Bog-159. Next base: position 378,346 of record CAWAUR010000017.1, on the reverse strand, counting down.
CCGGACTCAAGGTCCTTCCGGTGGTCAGCCGCACCAACGTCCGCGATTTGAAAGGCACGATTTCTCTGGAGAACGTGCTGGCGGCCTATGCCATGGGACACGTGGAGCAGGAGGCCGAGCCTGTGCTGCCCAAGGGCAAGCCCGTGAAGTTGTTGGCTGGCGTACTGACCGTGCTGATCGTCCTCGGCGCGGTCGGCGGGCTGCTCAGTTACTTCTATCGAACGGAGCGCGCGGGCCGCGCCCAACACTACTACGAGACGGGCAATCAGTTCCTGCAGAAGGGTCTGTACGACGAAGCCGTACAACAGTTCCGAGAAGCTCTGTCCATCTCGCATACTTCCCAGAATCGGCTGGCCCTGGCGCTGGCTTTGATTAAAGGGGGACACGGGAACGAGGCCACTATTTATCTGAGAGACTTATTACGCGCCGAACCTACCAACGGCGAAGCCAACCTGGCGATGGCGCGCGCGGCGGCGCAACAGGGAAATATTGACGAAGCCGTCAACTATTATCATCATGCGATCTACGGCGCCTGGTCCCCCGGTTTTGGCGGCCGGCGGATGCAGGCGCGCATCGAGCTATTGCAAACCTTGTGGCATGCCGGCCGCCGCCAGCAAGCGCAGGCGGAATTGCTGACCACGCTGGCGGTCATGCCCAGCGATCTATCCGTGAAGAAACAGTTGGCGCCCATCGCCTTGCAGTTCGGGTTAGACAAGGACGCCGCCAACCTCTACCGCGATATCACCCAGCGAGATGCCCAAGACGAACAGGACTTCGCCGGTCTCGGTGAAGCGGAGTACGCGCTGGGCGAGTATAGCGCGGCCAAGGACGCACTGATCTCCGCCCTGCATCTGAACCCCAACGATACGGCAGCGAGGAAGAGGCTGGAGGAGGCGGAACAGATTGTGGCGCTCGATCCCACGCGGCGCGGGTTGCCCGAAATCGAGAGGTATCGGCGCAGCCAGGCGGTGCTGGCGGCCGTCCTGGAAGTGCTGGATCGATGCTCCGCTAGTACCGCGTTGCCGCCCGATTTGACAGGCCGGATGGAAAACGCGCGCAAGCTATTGTTAAAGGGACAGCGCCCACGATCTTACGGCGATGCCATCGAGACCCTCACCTCGACGGCGGAAGATCTGTGGAGCGCGGGCTCGAAGACGTGCGGATCGCCGCCGGATGCACCGTTATCGCGTGTCATGGCCAAGCTGATGGCGCGCTAAGAGGGTGCTGGGTGCTGGGTGTTGGGTGCTATACTCCCAGCAATGCCAACCGGCGGCCTGAGAGGCCGGGGTGCCCTCTGGGCCCGGCAGAGTGCCTGCCCCACAACGACATGTTCCTGAGCCGCCTGCGCGCTTACTTCATCATCGATCCTTTCATCGTCCTGGCCACAGCGGTCTTGGGCTTCGCATCGCTGGTGGCGTCCCTATTCGACAGTCGCGGGCGCACGCAGCATGCGATTGCGCGATTGTGGGGGCGCATCCTACTGGCGGTGAGCGGCGCGCGCGTGCGGATTGAAGGATTAGAGAAGCTCAAACCCGGCGCATCGTACGTGCTGGTGGCCAATCACTCCAGTTATATCGATACGCCCGTGATTCTGCTGCTCCCGTTGCAAATCCGGTTCTTCGCCAAGCGCGGACTATTCAAGATTCCGCTCCTCGGCGGACACTTGCGCCGCGCCGGACATCTGCCGGTGGTGCGCGAGAATCCGCGCGCCTCTATGAAAAGCCTGACCGAAGGTGCGCGGCTAGTGCGTGAGCGCGGCGTATCGGTGATTCTGTTTCCGGAAGGTGGCCGCTCACCCGCCGGACTGCGCGAGTTCAAGGAAGGCGCGGCGTATGTGGCCATCAAGGCCGGCGTGCCGGTCGTCCCCATCGGGATCTCCGGTACGCGCCAAGTGCTGCCCATGGGTTCCACGCATGTGCGTCCCCATGCGGTGACCGTGCGCATCGGCGATCCGATCCCGACCGCCGGGCTGAAACTGGACGCCCGCGGCGAGTTGAGCCTGACGCTCCGGCACAAGGTCGCGGAGCTCAGTGGCGCGCCGTTGGCCGAGCCATTGGAAACGCCGCGTGCCATGTGATAATGGGCACTATGAAACTTACGATGCTGGTGCTGTTCCTTTCTTTCGCCGCGCTCGGCCAGGAGCCGGGCCCTCCGCCTCCGGGTGCGCCGGGTGGTCCGCCGCCGGGAGGGAGGATGCGTGAGATGGGGCCCCCCAAGAATCTGAAGATCCTGCCGCCGGAGCACTTGATGGAGAGGATGCGGGCGTTCCGCGAGGCTCTGGGTGTGCGTTGCGACTTCTGCCATGTGCAAGGCGACTTTGCCAGCGATGAGAAGCCGCACAAGGAAATCGCGCGCAAAATGATCCTAATGACCCGCGAGATCAACACCAAATTTCCTGGGGGCGGCGAGAAGATGCATGTGACATGCTACACCTGCCATCGCGGCGCAGAGGAACCGGCCACCGCTCCGGGGACGGCGCCCGTGCCCAATCACGCCGAGCACGAGCCGCACCAGCCGTAGGCTAACTTATGACCGGCCGGGGACATTCTTTATAACCGGCCGGTGACATTCTTTACCGAGCCGCGACCGTGATGAGGGAGGGGTCCCCCGACACCTTTTCCGCAACGTGCCAGCCTCTTTTTAGACACGCGGAAGCAGGCGGCCTCTCCAGTTGGCGAGGGCCTTGCCCGCGTATCTAGACATGAGTGGCGCGCGATTTAACCATTTCCAACATGTCGATCGGTAATTTCTCATGGGGAAATTCCCTCTCAACGCGCCAGCCTATTCGCTTGTAAAACGACACGGCCTGGGCATTTGATTTCACCACCCGTAGCCGGAACATGAGGTGGCCCCGGCCCGCCATTTCGGCTTCAGCCTGGAGGAGCAGTTGCCGGCCGATGCCCTTGTCTCGATATTCCCGAAGCACCCATAGATCGCTGATCCATTCACCGTGCGTCAGAACCACTCCAACGATCTTGGCGCCGGATACGGCCACCCATGCCAGCGACCAGTCTTCGTCATCGAGGGGAAGAGGAGGCGGGGCCCACACACCTCCGTAGACCTCGTCGACGACGGCTTGCACCAAGGCCTTGACGGAACTGTGTTCGCCGGTCTTCGGCCGCCTGAGAGTGAGCCCGCCCACAAGTCGCGTTACAACTTCGGCGCGTAATAGCCCTTGCGGCAGCGCACAATCAGATCCTTGCGGCCCTTCACTCGCAGATCCACCGTGTGATAGAGGCCGTCGGTCTGCAACGGCTCGGGGCGATAGAAGACGTTGTACTGGTGCCGCAGTTCGTTGGCGATATTCTCGAACGACTGTTCCAGGTCTTCCACCTTAAATGGAAAGAACGCTTGTCCGCCGGTTTCGGTCGTGAGATATTTCAGGATCTTATCGCCATCGGTTTCGCCGCGAATGACATTGGTGGAAATCGCGTAGATGACCACGTCCGCCTTTTGCGCCATTTCAAGCGCCTGGTCGCGTGACACCTGGCTTTGATTATCGTCGCCGTCGCTGACGAGGACGATGGCCCGGCGGAATTTATGGCGGGGCTGATCTTTCGAGAGCTTATCGCGGCAGGCGAAATACACGGCATCGAACAACGCGGTGCCGCCGCCCGGGCGAAGTCCACGGATGGCGGACTCCAGCTTCTCGGTATCGTCGATCAGGTCGGCGACCAGTTCGGCGGACGTATCGAAGCTGACCACCATGGCCTTATCGTGTCCCGGGTGCACCACGCTCTGGATGAACGAAACGGCGGCTTCCTGTTCGAACTTGAAGCGCTCGCGGATGCTGTTGCTGGTATCGATCAGGATGCCCAGGCGCAGCGGCAGATCCGTTTCGGCGGTGAACTCCGAGATGGTCTGCGACTTCTTATTCTCGAACACCTGGAAATCGTCTTTGGCCAGGTCGGTGACGAAGCGGCCCTTCTTATCGGTAACGGTGAACAGCATGTTCACGCGGGTGACGTCCAGGATGATGCGGGTGCTGGGATCGTCAATCGTTTCGGGCTTCTGAGCTGCAGGCGCCGCGGCTTGTTGGGGCCAGAGTATGGCACAAGATACGGCAAGCATGGCCGGGAAAAGATAGGCTTTCATTTGTATCAATTATAACCGTTCCATCCAGCGTTCGAGATCGTCGGGGAGGGGCGACTCGATTTCGACGGGTTGGCCGGTGATGGGGTGCTGAAACTTGATGCGATGGGCGTGCAGAAAAAAGCGCCCGCGCGGCACGCCGGATTCGGCGGCGGGCGCTCCATAAAGACGGTCGCCGGCTACGGGATGTCCGATGCTGGAAAGGTGCACGCGGATCTGGTGCGTGCGGCCTGTGCCGATGCGCACTTCAAGCAGCGTGTAGGCGGCGAAGCGGCGCAGAACGCGGTATGTGGATGAGGCGGCGCGGCCGCGATCGAGGCGGGCGGTCATGCGGGTGCGATGGCGCGGATCGCGCGCGATGGGTTTTTCGATGCGGCCGGTGTCCGCTTTCACCGCGCCATCGACCAGCGCGAGGTATGTCTTTTCGACCTGACGGCCGGCGAAAAGCGCGGCTAGTGCGCGATGCGCCATGTCGTTGCGGGCCACCAGAATGACGCCGCTGGTGAAGCGGTCGAGGCGATGGACGATGCCGGGCCGTTGGTCGCCGCCCAGCGCGGAGAGCGATTGAAAGCGAGCCAGCAGGGCGTTCACCAGCGTCCCGCTGTGGACGCCCGCGCCGGCGTGCACCACCATGCCGGCCGGCTTATCGATGGCCACCAGATCTTGGTCTTCATAGAGCACGCGCAGAGGGATGGCCTCGGGCTCCGCGCGCAGGGGAGGCAGATCTCCGGGTTCCACTTCGATGCGATCGCCTTCGCGCAAAGTGCGGGAAGCGCGCGCGGGCGCGCCGTTGACCAGCACACGGCCGCGCTTGATCCAGTCTTGTAAGCGGGAGCGGCTGATAGCGGGGAATTGCTCGTGGAGGACGAGATCGAGGCGGCGGCCGGTGTGTTCAGCGAGGGCGGAGAATTGCACGCGTTACCCGTGGGACAGACCATCGTTTTTTTGTGGTCTGTCCAAGCAAGATCCATTGTCGCGTGGTTCGCTGGCAGGAGGCAGACGACAAAAAACGATGGTCTGCCCGGTCTGCCCCACATCCATTAGTCGAGCCAGGCGTGAGACACTCCGGACGAGATGGCCGGAGCAGGGGGCAGTGCGCCAAAGCGGCGTTGACGTGCATGGAACTGGCGAACGGCGGACTCGAGATCGGCCGCATCGAAATCCGGCCACATGCGGCGCGAGAAAATCAACTCGGCGTAGGCGCACTCCCAAAGCAGGAAATCGCTGAGGCGCTGCTCGCCGCCGGTGCGAATGAGCAAATCCACCGGCGGACCTAACTGTTCCTCAAGGCACTCGCGGCAAACGAGTCCGGCGTGGGCTACCTGACGGACGGCCTCGGCGATGGCGTCTCGGCCGGAGTAATCTACGGCGATGCGCAGGTGCAGCCTGGTTCCCGCGGCGGTCAAGGCTTCGGCGTCCTCGATCACCGCGGCGAGTTCTTCTCCCAGGCGGTCGCGGCGGCCGATGAGCTCGATGCGTACGCCGTTGTCGATCGCGCGCACAGTTTCGGAACGGAGATGCTCGGAGAGGAGCCGCATCAAGCCGGCGACCTCCTCCGGCGGACGGCGCCAGTTATCGGAGGAGAAGGCGAACAAAGTGAGCACGCCGATACCCAGGCCGGGCGCGGCTTCCACGGTGCGGCGGAGGGCGCCCGCGCCAGCGTTGTGTCCGGCCAGGCGGGGCAATCCACGCGCCAAGGCCCAACGGCCATTGCCGTCCATGATGATGGCCGCATGCAGCCGGTCCAGCTTGCGATAAGTACTTTGCATCATAAAGTCAATACCCGAAAAAAAAAGACTACCGCTCACGCATGGTGCCGATGAGCGCTTCCATGTGATCCAGATAACGTTCGAGCGCGCGGCGGCCCACCGATGTGAGGCGATATTCGGTCTTAGGCAGGCGGTTCTCGAACGATTTATTGCAGGAAATATACTGGGCGTCCTCGAGTTTGCGGGCGTGCACGCTCAGATTGCCGTCGGTGGTTTCGAGCAGTTTTTTCAGCTCGTTGAAGGTCAGCGACTCGTTGACGGCCAGGGCGCTCAGGATGCCGAGGCGCAGGCGTTCATGAATGAGCCGGTCGAGCTTCGGCGCGCCGCCCAGGATCTCGGCGGGGCGTAGTTTCTTATCCCGTTCGCGGGCCAGAGCGTTTTGCTTAGCCACCGTATTTCACCGTAATCAAAATGCCAAAAGCGATATGCAGACCGCCGAAACCGGCAGCCAGAAACCCGTTTCCCCAGGCGCTGGGGGCGAACAGCGCGACCGCCCCGATGGCCATAAAGGAGATGCCCATGACCGGGACGACTCTCACGGATGCGGCGCCGCCGCAGAGCACCCCGGCGCCATAGAGCAGCAGCCAAACGCCGGGCAGAGGAGCGAGAAAGCCGGCGCGAAACAGAACCATGGTCAGCAGAGCGCCCGCCAGCAGGGGCGGCGCGAAACTTAAAAGGAACTTGCGGCCGGGGCCGGACAACAGCGGCATTCCGGCTTTATGCGATTTGTGCGCGGCGGCCGCTACGCCGATGAGACAGGCCAGCACGGCCTCGCCTAACCAAGCCGCCAGCCAGACATGCGGGTTGCGCATGCCGCGCGCGAGCACCGCCACGATCAGGGCAGTCGTGCCCAGCGCGATGCCGCCCAATCCGGGCACCGCCGTAAACGATCCGGCGCGTTCCATGGCGAACCGGATATACCGCAGGTTATCGAGCGCGCGGTCGCGCATTTCGACGGGCTCGGGACGCGGTTGGCGGATGGGGTGGACAACGGCCACGAACCGATTATAAAACGGCGGGCGCCACGGATGCAAGTACTTTTTGCAGCAAAGCGCTGGCCCGTCTACCGTACGTGGCGATGTTGCTGTGATTCACGAAGCAGTCGTAGAAATCATAGCAGCCGCCGCTGGGGCTCTCGTTCACGGGATTCATGCTGGTGAACACGGTGGCAGGGTCCGGGCACTGGGATTGCAACCGGGCTGGAAGGGCCAGAAAGTACAGGGAAACCAAGGCTGCGCTAGCCGGGGGGTAAGTCCGGGCCCCGCGCGCGCCATCCTCTAGAAGTCGTGCGCTGAAAGTCGAGTTTGGTGACATTTGTTGCAATTCTCCGGTAATTTTCCAGGAATGTCACAGGACTTTACCCGAACTAAACGTGTTGTTAGCTACCACCACAACCGGGGCGCGCACGTCGCTCGGAAGCGTGCCACTGGCGTTACGGCCAGAACCATGCCGGGTGGTTGCGCCGACGAGGGTGGCAGTTATCGCTGCAACTGGCCGAATCGACGGTAACCCACGGGCCGCCGGCCACCAATCACCGGCCACGCGCGCGCGGTTCCGCCATGCTACAGTAGCGCACTGTGGAACATCTTCAAGTGGAGCGCGACGGCAGCCTGTCGATCCTGACGTTGTCCCGGGGCAAAGCGAATGCCCTGAATTACGCGTTGGTAGAGGAGTTGTGCGGCGCGGTGGCCGCCGCAGCCGCCGACGACGGGGTACGCGGACTGGTGCTCGAAAGCGACCGGCCACGCTTCTTTTCGAGCGGTTTCGACATCCGCGAGGTTTTCACGTACGACCGCGACGGTATGTCCGCCTTCTTCGGGCGTTTTATCGATCTATACGAGTCGCTGTTCCGCTGTCCCAAGCCGGTAGTGGCGGCGCTCGGCGGACACACCTTCGCCGGCGGAGCGATTCTGGCGATAGCCTGCGATTTCCGCATCATGGCGGAGGGCGAATTCGGTTTCGCGTTGAATGAAATCAACTTGGGCTTGTCGCTGTCGCCCACCATGCGGGCCATGCTGGTGAACGCGGTGGGTCCGGTTTACGCTCGGGAAATCATGCTGCTGGGCGATCCGATCACGCCGGTCCGCGCGCGGGAGATCGGCCTGGTAACTCAATTAGCGCCGGCCGATGAAGTTCGCGAGCAGGCCGTGGCCTTGGCCCGCAGGCTGGCGGCGAAACCACCGGGCGCTTATCGCGAGATCAAGCGGGCACTGCGCGAGAGCTCCGGATGTGAGGATCCGCACACGGATAGGGCTACCTTGAGCCAATTCCTCGATATGTGGTTCTCGAGCGAAGCCGGAGACGCGCGTCGGGCGGTGGCTGCCCGCGTGTAGCCGGGGCCAGAATCTCGGCGCGGCCATAGTACCGCATCGCGGCCGATTGACCAACGTAAAACCGGTACCCGTTGCAATCCCCGGCGAACGGCTCTATGCTCACAATAAGGACGTGGCGAGTATGAGAAGAGGAGTTCTTGCTCCTGTTTTTCTCTTCGTAATGGTGGGCGCCGGCTTGCGCGCCGATAGCCTGGTTTTGGGAGATCCTCCCATCCTGGGCACGGGTTTTTGCGACCCGTTCGGCTGCCCGGGGTTCGATGGCTTGGGTACTTACCAACAGGTATATGTCAGCTCCGCTTTTCCTGGATCAATTTCGATTGACGCTCTCACGTTTTACGCCGGCCAGGTGCTAGGAGGAACGCCGGCTGGCGGGACCTATACGGTTAGTTTGTCTTATACGCCCTTCGGGCCCGGCGGGCTGAGCCTGGCGAGTCCTGGCGCGAATATCGGGGCCGACAGTGAGGTGTTCTTTAGCGGCTCGTTACCCCCGCTGACTCCCGAAGGAATTCACGACGAACTAATCCTCGATGGCACTCCTTTTACCTACGATCCCGCGGACGGGAACCTGTTAATGACGGTGAGCGTGACGGGCGGCATGGATCCCGATACGAAGCTGTACTTGAACGAGGCGGCATGCGGCCCTCAGACGGCTTGCCCGGCCGGTTCGATGGTTGTCTCGAGCGACGTTTATTTCGGTTCCTCCACGCAAGGGAATATTGAAGGCGGGTTGGTGACGGGATTCGACTACACTACGGGCGTGGCAACTCCCGAGCCGGCTTCGGTGCTGTTAGTTATTGCCGGGTTAGGGGCCGTTGCTTGCGCGAGACGGCGCCGAACATTGCCGCGCGCTCGCTAGCCGCGGCATCTTTGGCGGAAAATAACTGAAGCAGGTAGTCTTGGGCGCTGTCCTGTGTCCGGATCGCTCGCCAATCGTTAAAGGCGGCGCGGACCAGGTCGATTGCAGCAATTGCATTGGTTCTCGACCGGACGAACGCGCTGTCGTAATCGGCAATGTGACGTTTTTCCTGGAGCTGCACGAAGGTGTGCGCTACGTTTTTCAGTTACAAGCCCGACGAAGGCTGCCCGGAGCGGTAGAAGAGCCTTACCTGATCCTCGCAGACGTTTTTCATTTTCCCGCGGTCGAACGTTCTGGCAAGGATACGGCGCTGACGCGAGATGCCCCAGTTGCCAACGGCTTCGTCGATCGGGAGATGAAACAGCGCGTAATACGCGGTGGATACGGCCCGGCGGGTTCCCCGACCTGTTCTCGTGCGCCGAGGAACATTTCCGGCTTGCCCGCCATGATCGGGCACTCGTTCGGAAAGATCGACTTTTCTTGATCTCGGTTGAGTGCCGGCGGCAGCGTCGCCAGGAACCCGCCGCCGGACTTCACGAGCCTACCCCGCGCTGAGCGTCAGCGTCCCCACCGTGACGTGGGGCCAGCGGACCTTGTTGAAAACGAGGATCACGACCTGCGAGTATTGCAGTTGCAGGTAACTTCCCTCCGGCCAGTACGGCTCAATCTCCTTAATCGGAGGGCATGGATCCGTTTTCAGGATCGGATAATGCGGGATATGCACCCACTCGATCCAGAAGGTGGCGCGCGCCGACTCCACGAAAGCATTGGCGGCGAAGGGCGTATTGAAGGCATTGGCCAGGTTGCCGAGGAACGGGATGTTGGCAATCTCGCGATCTACGGCCTTGGAATCGAGATGGATCGTAATGTGGCCGAGAATGTGCTGATGCGCGATCGCGTCCGTCAAGACGACATTCGGATTGTCGACATATTTCTGCGGGATAGTAGGCGGATACGGACCGTTGCTCTGCGAGCCGGCGGTGTCGTTGGGCAACGTCACCTCCGGAACCCCGTGCTCGACAGGCGGCGGCTGCCCGGGAACTTCGACGGGCTGAATACCGTTTCCGTCCGTCGCCTTCGGTGCGACTACCGTGGGAAGTGGTGGCGCGGGATCTGGCGGAATCGCCGGAGTGAATGCCGGAAACTCGGGCAGCGGAAATAGGTTCGGTATGTGCGGTGGGCCGGAAACCGGTGTGGAACTTGGCGTTTTCCCTTCCATCATCACCGTGACGCCATGGGGGATGCTGGCCATGCGCACGATGCTGGCCTCGTGCTCGGGGACGGTGCTGGCAGGCACATTCATAAACAGTCCCGGTTCAATGTGCAGAGCCTGCCCGGCGGTGGAGAACGGCGGCGCGTCTCGGTCGCTGACCCGCTGCAGATAGTGCAGGCCGTACAGGCTGAGATCGGTCTGCGGGTTCAGGCCGCGGTTCGGCACGACTCCCGGGATCACGTGGAAGTCGAAGGAATCGTTGGTCAGGTTAAGTTCAAGGAAGCGCTTGGTCTGGTCGGGGGGGATCGTAATTGGGTCCGATTCCGGATTGTCGGGGCGCCAGATGGCATTGAATCCAGTTCCTCTCCAGTTGCCGGCCAGCGACGCCAGCGGACCGAGATTCAAGGCGGTGGTGATCGGCCCCTGCTGGTACCGCGGCGGTACGTACGGGCCCGTGTATTTAAACGGGCAGGTCGGACGTGAAGTTTCCTCGCTCATTTTGAGTTCTCCTTGATGGAATTCGGACGGATGGCCCGCCAATTGGAGCGGATCTGGGATGCACCTATGTTAACGGAGCAACTGTCCTCGTACGCATAGTGTCGTCAGACTCGAAAACATTTCTTAGGCGCCGATATCGGAGCCGGAACATGCTGCGGATCGCTGCGTTGAGTAATTCCAAAAAGAATGGCGAAGTGGACCAAGCGAAAGAGAATATCTCCAAGAACAAATTGCGCAACTCGCCCGATTTCCTGGCAACGGAGGCTGCGGCGGGACGAATCGCGCCGACCCCGCCTTGAAATTGAGCGACATGGGGCACGGCTCAAAGCAGGGCGGCCGATCAGCGCGTGGCTAGGCGGCCTCGAACGGCTCGAAGTAGTTCGCTTCCAGCGTCGGAAGGATGTGTAGGACCTCGAAGTAGTGATCCCAGAACAGGGTTTCGCGAAGATGGTCCGCGATCCACTGCCAGGCACTGAGGTCGTCGGTTTCCCAGAGCAACACATCGGACGCCACAGCCGTAAACGCCTCCGCGTCGAAATAGCGCAGACGCACCTCCGGCCGCTGCTTAAACAGAGGCATTAGCTCGTTCCGAAAAAACGCGGTGCACTCAGCGTCGGGCAGGTCCAGCCAGGTCCGTTTTGTGTTCGGGCAGGATTTTGGATTGAATTGTGTCTGGCATATAAGGCCGTCTTCGTTTATTATGTGAGCAAATGCTCACAAAAGAAACTCGCATTCGGGACGGCTGCGGTAGACCCCCAAAACGCAGTACGACGGCGCGAAAACTGCCCATTCAAGCGCGTTCTCAGGAGACGGTATCCAGCATCCTTAAGGCTTCTGCTCGCATTCTGGAAACCGAGGGGCTGGCGGGATTCAACACGAATGCGGCCGCCCGGAAAGCTGGCGTTAGTATCGGTTCCCTGTATCAGTATTTTCCCAACAAGGACGCCATCGTATTGGGGCTTGTATCCAGCTTTGAGAAAACACTCGATTTAGCCGTGGAACGTGCTATCAAGAGCGACGCCGGGGAACAGTTGAGGGTTCGCCTCAGGAAGATAGTGCGTGCCCTGTTCGCCGTTCACCACCAACGCTCCGCGCTAAATCGCGTCCTTGAGTTGGAGGAGGAGCGCCTCGGGCATAGAAGCAGCGGTTCCACCTTGCGAGAGATGGTTCTGCGGCTCCTGCGAGAGCACCGTGACGAGATCGCCGTTCCTCCTTCGGCCGCCGTGGCTCAGGACATAATTGTCATTGCCAAAGCGCTTATGGATCTGTGTCTACTGTCCGGCGCGAGCAGAAAAGACATAGAACGGAGAACGATGCGAGCTTTGTGCGGGTACCTTTTCTATGTAGGATAGGGCTTCCGAGCGCCCACTTGACCGCAAAAACGCGCGACTCGCCGAGGCGCATCCATGTGCCGCAAGCTTCGGCGGCAAGCGGCCAACTCAGCAGAACAATTGAGGTCCAAAATATAAATATGGACATCAATCGTTTCACGGAAAAACTCCAAGAGGCGGTCCGGGCGGCGCAATCCAAAGCGACCCGGTTTGGCCACCAACAAATCGACGTAGAGCATCTGTTCTCGAGCCTGCTCGAGCAGGAAGGGGGGCTGGCGGGATCGATTCTGTCGCGCGCCGGCGTGAACACCGAGACGCTGCGCGCGCGGCTCGACCAGGAGCTCGACCGCCTGCCGAAAGTCTCCGGGCCATCCGGCCCGCCCGACCAGGTCTTTGTCACGGCGCGGCTGAACCGGCTGCTGACCCAAGCCGAGGACGAAGCCAAGAAACTCAAAGACGAATACATTTCCGTCGAACACGTGCTGCTGGCGCTGACCGACGATGGCGGCTTCAGCGGTCGCCTGCTGCGCGAATTCGGCGCCTCGCGCGAGCGGTTGATGCAGGCGCTACGCGAAGTGCGCGGCAGCCAGCGCGTGACCACCCAGAATCCCGAGGCCACTTACGAGGCGCTGGAGCGCTACGGCCGCGATCTCACTAAATTGGCCAGCCAGGGAAAACTGGATCCGGTGATCGGCCGCGACGAAGAGATCCGGCGGGTGATCCAGGTGCTGTCGCGGCGCACCAAAAACAATCCCGTATTGATCGGAGAGCCGGGCGTGGGCAAGACGGCCATCGTGGAAGGGCTGGCTCTGCGCATCGTGCGCGGCGACGTTCCCGAGGGCTTGAAGAACCGGCGCATTGTGTCGCTGGATATGGGCGCGCTCATTGCAGGCGCGAAATTTCGCGGCGAATTCGAAGAGCGGCTCAAGGCAGTCTTGAAAGAAGTGCAGGAAGCCGCCGGCGATATTATCCTGTTCATCGACGAATTGCACACGGTGGTGGGCGCGGGTAAAGCGGAGGGATCCATGGACGCGGGCAACCTGCTGAAGCCCATGCTGGCGCGCGGCGAGCTGCATTGCATCGGCGCGACCACGCTCGACGAATACCGCAAGCACATCGAAAAGGACGCGGCGCTGGAGCGGCGATTCCAGCCGGTGACGGTGGATCAGCCTTCGGTGGAAGACACGATTTCGATTCTGCGTGGCCTGAAAGAGCGCTACGAAGTGCATCACGGCGTGCGCATCAAGGATTCGGCGCTGGTAGCCGCGGCCATCCTGTCGAACCGCTATATCACCGACCGCTTCCTGCCCGACAAAGCCATCGACCTGGTGGATGAAGCGGCCGCGCGGCTGCGCACGGAGATCGATTCCATGCCCGCGGAACTGGACGAGATCCTGCGGCGCACGATGCAGCTCGAAATCGAGCGCGAGGCGCTGAAGAAAGAAAAAGATGCCGCGTCGCGCGACCGCTTAAAGAAACTTGAAAAGGAACTGGCCAATCTGAAGGCGGAGGGCAACGCGTTGAAGGCGCGCTGGCAAGCCGAGAAGCAGACTGTGAGTAGTTTACGCGCGCTGCGCGAGCAGATCGAGCAGACCAAAGTCGAGATCGAGAAGGCTGAGCGGGCTTACGATTTGAATCGCGCGGCGGAGTTGAAGTATGGCAAGCTGGCGGAACTCGAGCGGCGTTTGCAGGCCGAATCGGAGCAGTTCACCAAGAAGCAGGCGCAATCGCCGTTGATTAAGGAGGAGGTCGGCGAGGAAGATATCGCGGCGGTGGTCAGCCGTTGGACGGGCGTGCCGGTGACCAAGCTGCTCGAAGGCGAGATGCAGAAGCTGTTGCATCTGGAGGAGGAACTGCACCAGCGGGTCATCGGCCAGGATGAAGCGGTGACGGCTGTGGCGGAAGCGGTGATTCGCGCGCGGTCGGGTTTGAAAGATCCCAACCGGCCCATCGGCAGTTTCATTTTTCTGGGGCCGACGGGCGTAGGCAAGACGGAACTGGCGCGCGCGTTGGCGCAATTCCTGTTCGACAACGAGCGCGCCATGATCCGCATCGATATGTCGGAGTATCAGGAGAAGCACACGGTGGCGCGGCTGATCGGCGCGCCGCCCGGATACGTGGGATACGAGGAAGGCGGGCAGCTCACCGAAGCCGTGCGGCGGCGGCCCTATTCGGTGGTGCTGTTCGATGAGATCGAGAAGGCCCATCACGACGTGTTCAACGTGATGCTGCAGGTGCTGGACGATGGGCGCTTGACCGATGGTCAGGGCCGCACGGTAGACTTCCGCAACACCATCGTGATTATGACCTCGAATATCGGAAGCGCGCGGATTCTGGAATATCGCGGGACGTTTGCGGGCGAAGGCTACGAGCGGATGAAGGAAGCTGTGCTCGAAGAGATGCGGCGGCATTTTCGGCCCGAGTTCTTGAATCGCGTGGATGAAGTGATTGTGTTCCATGCGTTGAGTGAGGAGCATTTGTTGCAGATCGTGGAGATCCAGTTGGAGCGCTTGCGGGCGCGGCTGGCGGACCGGCATATCACGCTGCAGCTCACCGATGCTGCGCGGCTGGATCTGGTGCATACCGGTTTCGATCCGCATTATGGCGCGCGTCCGTTGAAGCGGGCGATCCAGAAGAAGGTGGAGACGCCTCTGGCCCGCCTGATTTTGAAGGGTGAGGTGCGCGACGGGCAGCAGTTGGTGGTGGATGTCGGGGCGGATGGCGAGTTGACCTTTCGGCCGGCGAAGGAAAAGGTGAGTGGGTCGGCCGGCTGAAATGAGTTCGAATCGGTATCGGATAAGTTAAGAGATCTCTGTCGCGCACTGAGAGGAATTGTCGCGCAATTTCCACACTCTTCCTTACTCGTGCACGATTACGATGTCACCCTAAAATCGCTGCTGCTGGTTCCGGCCGCGCGCGCCATGCGGTTGGTGACGCGAGCGGACGTGACGAAGTGGCTGGATATAGAACTGCCGAAGGTGCAGAATCTCCGGCTGGACTTGCTCGGCGAAACAGCGGATGGCGGCTTGGTCCAGGTAGAACTGCAGAGCGTCAATGATCCGGGCATGCCACTGCGGATGGCCGAGTATGCGCTGGGAGTGTTCCGGCTGTTGCACCGTTTTCCGCGGCAGATCGTGCTGTATGTGGACGAAGCGGCGGCCAACATCGAGACTGAGTTGCGCGCGCCCAGCGTGCTATTCGGTACGAACTGTTCAATTCGGCGACATCCTGGGGAAATTGATGGACATCGGACGACAGGTTTCGCCGGAGCGCCCGCATCGTCGCCCGGTCGGTGCCAGGTGCGCGCCCTAAACCCAAATCGATCCGGCCAGGAAATAGCGACTCCAGAGTGCCAGACTGTTCCGCGATCACCAGCGGGGCATGATTCGGCAGCATGATGCCGCCGGCGCCGACGCGGCCGGTAGACGTCGCGGCCGCGACACGCGCGATCAAAACAGCGGTAGCGGCGCTGGCGATCTCCGGCATGTTGTGGTGCTCGGCCAGCCAGTAACGGCGGTAGCGCAGTCTCTCGGAATGCTGAACAAGTTCAACCGTGTTGCGAAAGGACTGCCCGGCGTCGCTGCCCTCCAAAATGGGCGAAAGATCCAGGACGGACAAAGGGGTCATGATTTGAATCTTTCCAAGGAACCATGATAACTGTCGAGGACTGATTCACCTGTTAGCCTCTTTTCTAACCCGGAGCGGCGGGGACATGCCCGGACCGACGTGGCAACGGTCGCCGCCATGCTGCGGAACCAACGGCGGGAGATGGAGGAGAGGCCGCCGGCGCCGCTAGCGCGACAACGCCTCACGTTTTGCGTAAGGGTCCCAGATGCAGATGCGTTTGTTCAGCGCTCGAATTCCCACGTCCGCGGGTGCGCGTTATACAGCCTGTGGAGTCGCCGGATGTGCAGTCAACCGCCCGGAAGGGACTTTTCAACAACCGGCTCCGCCGGATATGGAAAAACTCACGACGCCGGCTGCGCATTATCCCGGGCCGCTTCCAAGCTGACCCCTTCAATCCCCCTTTCAGCAATGTCCAAATCCAACCGACGAACGTAAGGACGAGGAAGGGGTATGCGAAGAACGGCAGCGGCGCGGCGGTTGGCAACACCTGTTCGCCCCAAAAAATTCTTGCGGCCGTAATCGCAAAGAGAATTGCACCAATAATGCCTGCCAGACGAATCCAACTGGCGAATTCCTTGGGAACACTCGTGAGCAGAAGCGCCGCAGACCATAAGGCCGTGCCCGCGGCAAACGAAGGAACGCTTTCTGCAAGAGTCGCAGCCGTCCCGGAAAGCATTACGCCTTCGCCAATCGCGAATACAAGAAACCCGGTGGCAACAAAATCATTGCCCTTTCTGAAGAACTTCAAGGCGAGCAGGGAGGTAGCCACCACCAGACCAACACCGTCGATGCCCCATGAAGCCGCTCGAAGATTCTGCTCCGTGACTACGGTCCCTACCAGGCCAAACACGCCACCAAGAGCGAGGCCAAGCGCAGCCACGACGTTCACCGGACTTTTCATATCCCGGTTATCATACAACACGCTGAAACCCGTTTCCCCAAGGTGGAATCCGAGTGTTACAATTTTCCGGCGAGGAGGACGTGGACCAATCGTACGGAGGCGGTCCGCTACAGACGCAGATGACTGCAAGAGAGCAACGGCCTTACGTAAACACGAGAGAAGACTCGGCAGTCCGGTTCCTGGGTATACCGACCGTCATGAGGTCCACGGGCGAAACTACGAATGGAGCATTCGGGCTGATCGAGCACTTGATGATCCCACCGGGGTGGGCTTCGCCATACCACACCCACCATCTTGAAGATGAAGCGTTTTACGTCCTCGAAGGAGAAGCAGCATTCGTCTGCGGTGGCAATTGGCTCAAGGCTGGCCCGGGCGCGTACATCTTCGGACCTCGCGAAATCCCCCACGGCTTCAAGATTGAAGGCACTGTCCCCGCAAGGATGCTGATTCTGTGCGCTCCCGCCGGTTTTGAGCATTTCGTTCTGGAAATGAGTGAGCCGCCTACGGACCTGACTTTGCCGCCACCGGCACCTGACATGGGGAGGCTAATGGCAGTGGCGGCGAAATACAAGATTGACATTCTCGGGCCGTTGCCGGAACAGCCTGAAGTATCCACCTAAGCACCGATCGCCTGATGGAAGCCTTCCGGACGAATCGGCGATACGGGAAGCCATCCACTTTGCTGTGTTGTCATCCCGTAGAAGTGCAGCCAGCCTGAAGCTCCCGGATACCGCGTTCGCGGACTCATCGCTCCCCTCCCTCCCCTTTCGCCAGCGCCAGCAGCTTCCTTTTCCTTGTGCACTCCGCCGGCGTCTTCCCCTGGCTCTCCAGCCACCGCCTGAAATCCTTCATCCGCACCCGCTGCTCGACCACCGGCTGCTTGACGCGCACCTTCAACTCCGTCAACCCCTCGCCGGTCTCCTCCACCCAGATGTCGCCGCGCAGGATGCCCAGCGCTTGCGCCACGGCCTCGTAGAGCGATTCCGGGGTGACCTCGATCGCGTGCTCGGTACCGGCGTCGTTAATTGCCATTTGAAGATGTCCGATGACTGATGCTCCAGACGTATGCGGCAACTGCCGATGCCTGTTGGCTGGTGAGTTGTGTCCCGCCCATGGAGGGCATCGGGCTGCGATATTGCTTGGGTTGCGGCACGCCGTCGGTAATCACTTTCAAGATTCCCGCAAGACTGCCGTCGCTCCACAACCATTTACCGCTGGCCAGACTTGGGCCTAGAGGTGAACCCGTACCGTTCGCGCCATGGCAACCCGTGCAAGTCGCTCCGCCCACTTTCCCGTGGTAAATGCGATCTCCAAGCGCAACCATGTCTCGCGTCGCTCCATCAGGAACGGGGACGCCCGCAGCGGAACCCGCGTCTGCATTCGTTCCTTCGGGCGGGTTTGCCTTAGCCTCGACAATATCGCCGGCCGGAGCCGAGGCACTCGGACAAGGGGTGCCCCTTGCGTCGCCTGTGGCGCCGCCCCGATAGACGATCCGGTAAATACGTCCGCGAATGTCGTCGGATACATAGAGCGCCCCATCTGGTCCAACTGCAAGGCCCGAGGGACGATGGCCGGCACCCTCCGGAGTTTTTACCGCTCCGGCGAAACCGTCCGCGAAGACTTCGCAATTTCCCGATGCGCGTGTGCCGGCGAGTGGCTGGAAAACAACGTTGTACCCAGCTTGCGGGTATGGCGCTCGATCCCATGAACCGTGAAAGGCGATGAAAACACCATCACGATAGCGCGCCGGAAATTGTTTCTTGTCGTAGCGAGCCATCCCGTTGGGTCCCCAATGCGCTGGAAAGGCTGCGACAGGACCCGTCTTACTCCCGCAAACACCCTCCTTCTTGCCTCCGTCGCCACCGTATTCCGGGGCAAGCACTAATTTTCTCTGCACGGCATCGTAGTAGCATTCGGGCCAGCCATAATCTCCTCCAGACTTCAAGAGCACTAGCTCTTCGGCTGGTAGAGTGGCCTCCTCGGAGGGTTTGTAGAGATCGGGCCAATTCGCATGCAGTTGATCCCGCCCATGCTGTGTGACGAAAACGCGCCCCGAAGAGTCGATGGCAAAGCCTTCGCCATTGCGTATCCCAGTGGCGAAGCGGTCGGTTGGCGAAAACGTTTGATTCGTTTTGTTGGCATCGTAACGCCATATGCCGCCACGAGTCTCCAGTTCGGTACACGGGTTCGCGCCGGGTATGTTGGGCTGACGGTTTTTCGGCTGGCAGGAGTTGGTCGCGGTACCAACATCGACATACATCGATCCTTCTGCACTGATGATGAACGGATGCATCGGATGGTCGCCACCCAGAGGTAATCCGGAAACGATGGTTTCCGGTGGATCACGCGGAACAATCGCGCCCGCCGGCAGGGAATAGCGCACGATTCGGTCATTGATCTCCGCGTAAATTGATCCCCTGTAGATGCCGATGCCAGTTCCACCAGCGCCCCCAGATTGAACCGTTTCACCGAAGCGCTCAATTACGTCTGCCTTCCCCGTCCCTGACTTGTCTTGAAGAGCCACCAAAAAGCCCCCTTCATGCGGCTTGTCGGAACCGTAGTAATCGCCCGACCAAGTGTTGACGTAAACCACTCCGCTCGGCAATACCGCCATGTGGCGGGCGTGACCAATGCCGTCAGCAAATACGGTCGCGCAGAAACCGACTGGCAACGTCAATCCACTGTCGTCGTTCGAACACGCTGCGCTCTTAGATTTCTTGGGAGGATTGAGCTGGTTTTGCGCCCATAACGGAGAAGCGACGGCGGACAATGTCGCAAACGCGACGATGACGAACAAGCGAGGTCTATATGAGTTGAATAATCGCATTGAACCCTCCAGAGATGGAATTGTGACTAGACGCGGGCATTCCACTAGCCGACCGGATCACTTTGCAGGCTGCGGAACGAAATCAAGAGCAACCGACTTCATACAATAGCGCAGGTGAGTTGGAAGCGGCAAGGGGGAGGTGGGGGATGTGGCGCGGTCTTCAGCCTGTCGCGGCGCATGAGATCGGAGAACTGCGGCTGGCCGTCCGGGCCAAGGTAAACGATCTCGCCGTCCAGCACGGCGTTCGCCCAGGCACGCGGCGAGCGGCTGGCAGAGCGCCGGGGAGGACTTGTACACGTTCCCCTGCCGCGAGACCAGCGGACGGTGCCGCGCTCCAGATCGGGTTGCGACTTACGCGGCAAGATCTTAAGCCTTAATGGTGCGGTAGACTACGGAAAAAGAGCATGCTCTTCACCCCACCTCTAACGGTCTGGCTACACGAACCAGCGCCGCACCTGGGACCCGCAAACATCCTCAGCCAAGTCATCGCTGAGCAGACGGCCCGCGTCGGCTATCTGTTCGAAACAACATCATGCCCGCGCTCCTCCAAAAAGTTAGTGCAAGTAGTCGAACGGCCCCCCGGCGCGGGGCCGGTTTCTTGGGGTTTGGGGATTTAGAGCAGGTTTGTAAGCAAAAAGTGACAGAGGGGGCATGAGAGACGGACTGCATTTGCTAACGGTAAAGCCGGGGCGCATCCCAGACTCCGGTGAGGAGAATCGAATGAATGCAATCAAGCGGCGCCGCTTTCTGGCTACTGCCGCGATGAGTTTGGCCGCAATGCGCCTGCGGGCGCAATCCGCGACCCAGGTCACGTTGACGATTCCGGCGGAGGCGGACGGCCCGCATATGCCTGAGGATTACGTGGGGCTCTCGTACGAGGTGCAGCAGCTTCTGGACCCAACGTTCTTCGCGGCAGAGAACGCGGGGCTGATCCGCGAGTTCAGGGCGCTGAACGGGCACGGCGTGCTGCGGCTGGGCGGGAATACCAGCGAGTATGAATGGTGGAAGCCGACGGCGGACGCGAAGGAACCGGAACATCCGCAGGTGCGTGAAGTCGTCGGCGAGCCAAAGGCGCGGTACTACCCGGTGACTGCGGAAGCGGTGCGCAACCTCGCCGGCTTCCTGCGCGCGACAGGATGGACGTGCTTGTATGGGATCGGGCTGGGCACCAACACGCCAGAGCACGCGGCGGCTGAGGCGGAATACGTGGCCAAAACCCTGGGCAGCCGCCTGCAATACTTCCAGATCGGCAATGAGGTGGACCTGTTCACCAATCACCTGCGCGATCCGAAGACGTGGAATGCGAAGGCATATCTGGATGAGTGGCTGGCGATTGCGCGCGCGGTAACGAAAGCGGTGCCGGGAGCGCGATTCGGCATGCCGGACGTGGCCGGGAATGTGGGCTGGCTTACGCAGATTGCGGAGATGTGGCCGACGATTCAGGACCCGCCGCAAGTGACCACGCTGACCCATCACTACTATTTCGGCGGGCCGGCGACGAATCCCGACGTGAACATTCCCAACCTGCTCAAAGCCGCAACGATGGCACGGGTGCAGAGGACGGCGACCACGGCCGCGGCCGCGGCGGACAAAATGCGCGTGCGGGTGCGCATGACCGAGGGCAACACGTGCTATCGCGGCGGAAAGCCGGGCGTGTCCGACGTGTTTGCGGCGGCGCTTTGGTCGGCGGACTACTCGCTTCTGCTGGCCAGCAACAACTATTCCGGCGTGAACCTGCATGGGGGGACAGGCAAATCGGTGGCGAATTCCGTGGGCGGATTCTTGCCTGGAGACGTGATGCTGAAGGATGCGGGCGCGACGCCGGAGCAGATTTCCAGCCATCCGCACCCGTTCTATACGCCGATTGCGACATTCGGGAATGAGTACACGCTGGAGCCGGTGGGTTACGGGCTGAAGTTCGCCGGCGCCCTCTGCGGGGCAACGCTGGTGAAAGCGGACCTAACCGGTCAAATCCAGGCCACCGGTGTGAATGGGACAGCATACGCGGCCAAACTGCCGGGCGGAGCGATGACAGTGATGATCCTGAACAAGGATGCGGAGCGGGACCTGGAGCTAACGCTCGACTTCGGCGCCGGGCGCCGTGGCGAAGTGGAGACGGAGGCACTGCGTGCGCCGGGGCTTGAAACGCGCGAGACCCACATCACGCGAGAGGCAAATCTCGGCGCGCTGAAGCGGGGCCGGCACGCCGTGATGGTGCCGCGCGCTTCCGGGATGCGGGTGACCGTACCATAACGGTGTTCCACGATAAGCAATCGGAATAGTTCGGGTTCGAAACAAGCTTCCCAACCGACTCCCCGAATCGAAGGCAGAATGAGCAACGCGGACTGCCTGATCGCGCGAGTAGTCCAGCGTGGGAAGAATCCTGGTGATCGAAGAGCACCGCGGAGGAATACGGCCGTGCAGTGCGCATCTCCGAGGAAGGCGCGGACGCCGCTGAGGTCGCCAGCATCGTCCGGGATGCCGCAGCGGCTCGGAATGGTGTGAAGCCGGATGATCCAGCCAACCGCCCTGGGGGGCGCCAGAAAACTGGCCGCCCTTCGCGCACACTTGGCCCACGTCGCCCCCTGCGCGACGGCGCGTCGATTTCCCTTTTATAACCCAAAGAGTCGCTCGGCGTTGCCGTGTGCGATCCGTTCTCGATCGGCAGTGCTGACGGGCAGTTGTTCCAAGAATGCACGCGCTTGGGCCATGGATGCATAAGGATAGTCGGCCGAGAACATAATCCGATCGACACCGACTTGAAGCAATAAGTCGAGAAATGTCGGCGTGAAGTTAAACCCGCTAAACGTATAGTGGATGTTTTCCCGGAGGTAAGAGCTGATCGGGCGACTGAGTTTTGTCATTGCCACGGGCATGACATCAAGTCGTTGTAACATGAAGGGAAGCGTCTCGCCCATGTGGCCGACCACGAGCTGCAGTCTCGGATACCGGTCGAATGTTCCGCCGAGGATAATACGGATCACATGGACAGCGGTTTCGATGTGCCAACCCCAGCCTGCGCCGGCCAGCATATCCGTCACTATCGGCGCAAACCCACTGTACGATGCCTCGATCACCGGCTTTGGAGGTTGGGTCGGATGGAGATAAATCGGGACATTGAGTGCTTCAGCACGCTCGAAAATAGGCCAGAAAAATTGGTCATCGAGATAACGCCCCTGGATATGACCATTGATGAGCGCTCCCTTGAAACCGTAATCATGGATCGTGCGCTCCAGTTCACCGGAAGCGGCATTGGGGTCTGCGGTCGGCATGGTCGCAAATCCGCCGAAACGGGTCGGATGGCTCCGCACGGCAACCGCGAGGTAATCGTTGGTTTCGCGGGCAAACGCCACCGCCTCAGCAGCTTCGAGCTGCTCTGCGCCGGGGGAAGTCAGCGACAGTATTTGCATATCGATGTGCGCTGCATCCATGTCCGCGATCCTCTTGTCGCCAAGGTCGCCGAGC
This sequence comes from Bryobacterales bacterium, assembly GCA_963785255.1. Lineage (GTDB taxonomy): Bacteria > Acidobacteriota > Terriglobia > Bryobacterales > Bryobacteraceae > Bog-159. The sequence goes on along the minus strand of CAWAUR010000017.1, from coordinate 355,434 downwards.
TGTTCCAAAAGTTTCACAGCCCGGCCGCCGAATTTCAAAGCTTGTTCTTTGAGCCCTCGCCCCGGACCATCGAGGAATCTCGGACTCGCGAAATGTTCTTCAAGCGTTATAGTGCGCATGACCGTTCTGTTTTGACTTCCAACCAGCACTCCGCCAATCTCTTGTTGTCTCGGACAGAAACCCTCCCGCCGGTGCCACTATATCATGGCGCTGTGAGGTAGTTGGTAAAGCTGTGCTCGTTACTTCGCCCCCGGCTTCGTGCCGAACCAAACTGCGTTCGGCGCATCGCTGCGCGCAGCGGCGATATCGGGCCACCCGTCGCCGTCCAGATCCCCAATCGCCACACCGTAGACCGCTCCTTTGCCATCGCCCCAGGGGATCTCCAGAAAGTTCGTGCCGGTCCCATCGTTGAACAGCACCAAACCCGGCGCGCCCATGTTCCCCACCACGATGTCGTTCTTCCCGTCGCGATTCATATCGCCTATTGCAACCGAATACGGCACCCGTTGTTTGCCAACCAGCATGATCGGGTCGCTGAATTGTCGCTTTCCTCGGTTGAGATAAACGAACAGCCCCTGCCGTTCGTCGCCCACCACCAAATCGACCCGACCATCGCCTCTTAGATCCCCCGCAGCCGCGGCGCGCGCAGCCGCATTCGGTGGTCCGACCGGCGTCTTTTGCGGGAACCGTCCATGGCCGTCGTTCCAGAAGATCACGCTCTGACCGCCGTCGCGGTGCGGCGCAAACAGGTCAATCGCGCCGTCGCCGTCGAAGTCCGCCGCGGCAATGATCGTCGCCGACTCCGTCCCGGCCAGGAGAGTGCAAGACGGGAATTGTCCCTTGCCGTCGTTCAAGCAAATGAAGCTCGACTCCGGGTGCTTCGGCGGATCGCCGCGATTGGCCGCGATGATGTCGGGATATCCGTCGCCGTTGAGATCGGCGAGCGTAACGTAGCGCGTCGGCCATTTCGGATCGCCAAACGTTCCCGAGATGTGGAAGTTGCCTTTGCCGTCGTTCAGATAGATGAGCTTGCGATCCGGTTGGTCGTTGCTAATCACCACATCCAGATAGCCGTCGTGATTGACATCCGCCAAAGCTGCGGAATAGGTGCGGTCCGGCGTGGTTCCCAAGTCGTGAGCGGTAAAGTGCCCTTTCCCGTCATTCAGCAATACCCGGTCGAGCAGCGGCCAGTGCCGCCCTTTTCCCAAAACGAGATCGAGGTATCCATCGCCGTTCAGATCACCAATGCTGACGCTGGCCGACGTTTCCCCTTTCGTTTCGAGCAGTAACATGCGATCAAACGAACGGGGCGAAATCGCAGCAAGACGGCGGTCCAGGCGATCTGTGGCTGTTTTCAGCACAGCATGGATGTCTGCGAGCGTGGTGGTGGGGTCGTTGTTATATCCCATCAGACGGTGATCGTATTTGTCGCCGACTTTTTCTTCGATCACCTGGCGCACTTCTTCCATCGCCGTCGTCCGATGCGCGGATTCCCCCATTACCTTCTCAGTTGCCAGGTAGCGCGCAATACAAGCTGATCTTCGGGGTGCCCGGCGGACACTCGCGGGTATCGGCGCGATTCCAATGCGATTCGTCCGGCAAGAGTTCGACTGCGCGGTTGAGAATCCGAGTGTTGACCGTTTCCGGCTGAGCTTCCGCTGCCGGCAGGAACAGTATAAAGGGCATGATCGCTGCATAATGGAAACGCATCACGTCAGTTGCTCTCCTGCTCATTCATCTTAGTGCGGTTAGATCGTGGCTCTCCGAAGGGCGATAATCGGATGTCGCCAGCATGCCAACCTGCCTTCCCGCTGTCCAATAATCCCGGCATGGCCGTCCCAGCCCTCGTCACTCCACATCGCCAGGACACTTCCTGAACGTCTAACACCGACCCGTGCGCCGCTGGCTCTTGCTCGATATCGTCGAGCACGCGATGCACTCCTCGCGGCCCGAGTGGCTCTTCTTCCGAGAACCGCGCGGCCGGTGGCGGCGGCCGGCGTAACGGCAACGCGCAGCACCTTGACGCCTTCGCCCTGAACACCCTCCCGCACACGAGCTTGAAGCGCTCAGCTTCGATCTAGACACGCGCCGTTACTGCATGATCACAGTTCCGGCACTGTGGCGCGACACGTCGGGGCCGACATGGCAACTGGTCGCCACCATGCTGCGGAATCAACCGCGGGAAGTGGAGCAGAGGCTGTCTGTGTTCTGCCCGCCCGGCAACGGCTGAGCTTCAGGTCGTTTTCTAAAAGATAGATGCTATGCTGTGAGTCCCATGTCGCAAGCGCTCTTAGGTCTGTTATTATTGTCTGCTATTTCCGTCGCACAAACGAAAACAGATTCATTGGACCGGTTGGCGTCCGAATTCTGGAGGTGGCGCGCACATTATAGGCCCTTCACGTTTGATGACGTTCCCCGCATGGAGCAGGCGACCGGAATGCGAGAGTGGTCCGCGGCAGTCATTGCCAAACAGCACGCGGACCTTGCCGAATTCGAGGGTCAATGGAAAGCAATGCGAACGGACGGTTGGCCGGTTGGGCGGCTGGTTGACTACCGGCTGATGGGCTCCGCCATTGCGCGCGTCCGTTGGGAATTGGATGTGAATTCGCGCTGGCAGCGCGACCCCGCGTTTTACGTCGAGCAGACCGTGGACGCGTTACAAGAGGAACTCATGCCTCCGCCGCCCTTCAGCGACGCACGTTCGCACGAGATTCTGACGCGAACCGAAAATATTCCCGCCATCCTGGAACAAGCCAAGCTGAATCTGAGGGCCGTTGCACCGTTTGCGCAATTAACAATTACGATGCTTTCTGATATCGATGCGCGCCTGGCCCGCGTGGAGTCCGGGGTGTCACCGTTGTTGAGCGGCGATGATCACCGCGCGCGCTTTCGAATAGCGATTACCCGAGCGAGCAAGGCACTCCTTGATTATCGTGAATGGCTGAAACAGAATCTGCCCAACATGCAGCGGGATTTCGCGCTTGGCGACAAAGCGTACGGATTCTTCCTCCACCAGGTTGCCCTATTGCCCTACACGCCTCAGCAGTTGCCGACCATGGCGCGCCAGGATTTCGACCGCATACTCGCTATGGAGACCTATGAACACCAGCGTGATCTCCGTGCACCGGAATTGAAGATGGCTGCGACGGCGGAAGAAGAATCCGCTCGCATGGCGCGCGATGACGCGAACATTCGCTGTTATATGATCGAGCACCAGATCCTGACGGTTCCTCCCGATTTACCGCATTGGAAGATACGCCCGGCGCCGGACTACGTCGCAGCCTTTGATGGGTTCGGAGAACTCGACGACTTTACCGGGCCGTCGCGCCTGCGCCAGGATGGAACGCGCTGGATTTCGCCGCCATCTAACGCTCTCGGCTACTTCTGGAAAGCGTATGCGCAAGACTCGCGCACCACGGGCGTGCACGAGGGAGTGCCGGGACATTTCTTCCAATTGTCGTTGTCCTGGCGAAATCCCGATCCGATCCGGCGTCAGTACTACGATTCGGGCGCGAACGAAGGCATCGGCTTCTATGCGGAAGAGATGATGCTGGACGCGGGACTGTATGACGACAGCCCGCAATCGCGTCGCATCATTTACAACTTTGCGAGGCTGCGAGCATTGCGCGTGGACGTGGATGTAAAGCTGGCGCTTGGGGAGTTTACCATCGGTCAGGCGGCAGACTACTTGGCCCGCACCGTTCCCATGGACCGGAGGACGGCGGAAGGCGAAGCGGCGTCCTTTGCCACAGCTCCCGGCGTGGGCATCGCCTATGAAATTGGCAAGCTACAGATCGAGCGGATGCTGGCGGAACGGCGTCTAGATCAGGGCGACAAGTTTAACCTGCGCGAGTTTCACGATTATGTATGGCGCAACGGTAACTTGCCGCTATCGTTGCAACGATGGGAATTGCTGGGTCTGGACGATGATGTAAAAAAGGTGGACGAATTGGCGAAGTGAAACCGGAAGGTTTTCCTGAACCGCGGACCGGGCGGTCCACCAACGCGGATCACCGCTCCCGCCCTTCCCCCTTCGCCAGCGCCATCAGCTTCCTTTTCCTGGCACACTCTGCGGGCGTCTTCCCCGGCGACTCCAGACACCGCCGGAAGTCCTTCATCCGCACGCGATGCTCCACGGCGGGCTGCTTGACGCGCACCTTCAATTCCGTCAACCCCTCGCCGATTTCCTCCACCCAGATGTCCCCGCGCAGGATTCCCAGCGCCTGCGCCACCGCCTCGTAGAGGGATTCGGCGGTCACCTCGACCGCGTGCTCGGTCCCGGCGAGGTCGCGGCAGGAGACCAGGCAGGCGCGGAGGGCCATGGGGAGAAGAGTAACATGTTTCGCTGTTTGTTCGCCTGTGGCCGGTTTAAGAATCCACGCGGGCGTTCGCCCATCACTCCGAATGTCCGCTCCAGCGCCAGGCCTGCCCGGCCTATCGTCCCTTCGTCAAATAGCCTCCCGATCAGCGTTACTCCGTGTGGTACCCTCCTCGGCGGCGAGAATTTCGGCAGTGGTGCATTCGGGTCCGGTGCCCAGTCGCTACGCGCTTCGGAAACTTCCACGAAACCGGCACGAAGTGTAAGCGATGGGTGCCCGGTGGAGTTGGTGATAGTGAGGATCTCGTCACGGAGCGAAGGCACCAGCAACAGGTCCACCTGGGAAAAGATGCGGGCCATCTCAACGGCCACCTTGCGCCGCAGCCGGTCAGCCTGAACGAAGTCCACTGCCGAGAGGAATCGAGATTGGCGGAAAATGTTGGGCCAAGCGTCGGGCACCTGAACCCTAAGCAGATCCAGTCCGCCGCTCAGTGTGAGTTCCTCGAATGCAGCCGCTGCTTCGGCGAACAGGATCAGGTTAAGCGAGTCGTAAGGCCAGTCGGGAATGGACACTTGGACTGGCATCATGCCGACCTTCCTGACCGCCTCAAGGGCGGCGCGGTCCACATCGGTCGCCGGGTTCTCCTTCATCCAGCCGGGGAAATAGCCCACCCGTAATCCTTCCACCGTTGCACCTGCATCGAAGTCCAGTCTGCTGGGCACGCTCGACAGGTCGCCGGTGTCGGGACCGGAAATGGCTCGCAGCACCAGCAGGGCGTCTTCGACGTTGCGCGTCATGGGGCCGAGCTTGTCGAGCGACCAGCAGAGCGTCATCGCGCCGGTGCGCGGCACCCGGCCGTAGGTGGGTCGCAGCCCGGTAATCCCGCAGCGCATGGACGGGCCGATGATGCTTCCACCCGTCTCGCTCCCGATAGCGAAACCCACCAATCCAGCACCGGTAGCCGCCCCTGGTCCTGCGCTCGATCCAGATGATCCCTCTTCCAGCAACCACGGGTTCATCGTCTGGCCGCCGAACCAAATGTCGTTGAGTGCGAGCGCGCCCATGCTCAGCTTGGCGACCAGCACTGCGCCTGCATCATGCAAACGTTTCACTACCACAGCATCCTGAGTCGGTACACGATGCCGGAATGGCTCGGCACCGTATGTGGTCGGAATACCCGCTGTGTCAAGCAGATCCTTGCCGCCCCATGGGATACCGTGCAATGGCCCACGGTACTTGCCCCCACTGATCTCCCTGTCGGCCTGCCTGGCTTGGGTGAGCGCCAGCTCGCGCGTGAGCGTGATGACGCACCGCAATTTCGGATCGAAGCTCTCAAGCCGCTCCAGGTAGATCTGCGTAAGTCGCTCCGATGAAAGCTTTCGCCGCTCGATCCAACGTGAAAGCTGCGCCAGCGAGGCGAAGGCAATGTCGGCGTCGCTTGCAGGCAAAGGTCCCGGATCATTGCTGGTCCGAACAAACCGGTCGCGCGCCGGTCCTCGGCTTTGGCCGGGCAGAACCGGGTCCCACAGCGAATAAGGTGCGAGTGCCGGTTCCAACCCTACCTTGCGCGGCCCTGTACGTCGCTCGTAGAGCGCTGCCATGGTAGTGCGCCAACTGCCTGCTGCAACAGCGCGCTCGGTGCCGCTCAGTTCAACTTGCATGAGCTTCTCCGCTTCGGCGAAGGTGGAAGGCGATACTTCCGCTCCCACCGCCGGAGCGGTGCCAATCGCAGGCGGTGTGCCAGGCGGCAGTTCGGCGGCCTTCTGTGCTTTAATGGGGCCAACGGCAGCGGCGCCGAGCAGGCCAAGAGATGTCCGGCTCAGGAATTGCCTGCGCGATTTTGACATGTTTATCCTCCGATTCTGAATTGTAGCCGGGCTTGAGCATCAGAGTGCAGCCGGTCACCGCTTCTCGAACCACCGCTGCCCCTCGATCTGGCTGTAGTTCCTAGACTTGATTTTCACCACGTCGGCGCGGCCTGTAACGCCCGTCGGCCCGCTTGGCGACGATGCCCTCCAGGTGATTCCGGCACACGGCCTCGAACAAATCCGCGCCGGTGCCGACGGCCGTGGTCCACGTACAGCGACGGCCCGGCCGGAACGATGTCCCGCAGCCGCCGTTTGCGCTTCAGTAGCGTCAGGCTCCGGTGGTCACGCCCATTCAACCCCAGCAGATCGAACGCGTAGAAATGATGTGGGCCGCGGCGGCGCGTGAGATCGGAGAACTGCGCTTGCCATCCGCACGCTGGCGGTCGCGCGCGGCCCATCGAGGCGCAGAGCAAAACCGGCGCCGCCGCTTGACCGTTCGCATTCCCGTGTTCCCCGCGGCCATAAAATTGCCCGTAAATCTACATGCTCGTCGAGCGCCCCCCCGCCGCCGCCGGCCACAAGATACCGAAATGGCTGTGGATTGCGGGAGCCGTCTTAGTCTTGGGAATCGCAGCGGGCATTGTGGCGCTCGCCGTGCGTTGGCCGTTCAATAAGGATGCCATAACCAAAGCACTGGAAGAGGCGTCCGGTCGGACGGTGCAAATCAGCACTTTTTCCAATTCTTACTTTCCGCCCGGATGCACCGCCGAGGGGATCAAGTTCCTCCGTCACAGGCATCCCGAACTAACTCCCATAATCACTATGCAAAAACTGACGATTCAGGGGAGCTTCACCGGATTATTCGGTTCCAAGAAGCGGCTTTCCGCCGTGCGGGTCGTGGGCACGCACATGATCGTGCCTCCGGAAACGGAGCCGGGCAATCCCGTGGAATTGAACGCCGGACCCGGTGGTAAGTCGTTAGCTATCTCGAAAATTACGGCGGATGGCGCGCTCTTGGAATTCATCCATGAAAATCCCGCGGAGAAGCCGTATGTTCTTAAGATCGACCGCCTCGAGATTACGAATGTCGGCTCCGGCGCGCCCATGTCATACCGGGCGACCCTGACGAACACCGAACCGCCCGGGATCATTCGCTCGAAGGGTAAGTTCGGCCCGTGGAACCCGCAGGATATAGGCGCGACTCCAGTCTCGGGAACATATACATACGACGACATCGAACTCAGTCACTTCAAAAGTATCTATGGAGTGGCCCGCGCGAGCGGCCAATTCTCCGGTCCGCTTTCGCGGATTGACACTCATGGCCGCGTGGACGTTTCGGGATTCCGTGTTGACGGCAGCAATCATTCCGTTCCTCTGGCTACTACTTTCGAAGCCACCGTCAATGGCACAAATGGCGATGTGCTGCTAAAGCCGGCTGTTGCCCGCTTCCGTCGCACCCGGATTGAGGTGCGCGGCTGGATCGCCGCACACGAAGGGGAAAAGGGCAAATCCGCGAGCTTCGACGTTAGCATCCCGGAAGGGCGCGTGGACGACCTGCTGTACCTATTTGCGAAAGACGAACCGGGAATGAGCGGTAATGTAGCGCTGACCAGCAAATTCCTGTGGCCGCCCGGTCCGGGGCAGTTTCTGGAGAAAATTCGCATGGACCTGGTGTTCAGCATGAACGGCAGCCAATTCACCAGTTCCAGCACTCAGGGCAGCATCGACCGTCTTAGCAAGAGTGCGCAGGGCGAAAAGAAGAAAGAGATGGAAGAAGATCCGAGTACGGTTCTATCCCTCGTGCATGGCAATATTCAGGTTCGCCATGGAACCGCAGCCATCTCAAGCGGTAGTTTTCAGGTGACGGGCGCGGACGCAGCCGTGCATGGCACATACAATCTCCTGAACCAGCAAGTCGATCTGCATGGCACGCTGGATACGCGCGGCAATCTCTCGGACACTACCACTGGTTTCAAAGCCGTGGTTGTGAAAGCAATCACGCCGATGTTTAAAAAGCGCGGCGCTACCCGGATCGTGCCTTTCGATATTACCGGCTCGTACGGCAAGACCACCGTGGGAGTCGATTGGAAGCGGGACCTGTCGCGTTCAAAGTAAGGCATCCGAACTACCACCTGATGGTTTCCATGGGATAACAGCCGTCCCGGATCGGGTCTGCGCGCACCACACCGGCAACGCGAAATCCGCGATCAGCCCAAGGGCCATGAAGGTGGTCCAGAAAATCTTTCGCTGCATGGCTCGGCTCGGGCGGTTCCAGTTTCAGCATAGCGTCCGCTAACTCCCGCGAAATCGGGGGAAGTGCGCCCATCGGCGAATCGATCCTCTGTAAGCCAAAGGCGGACTGAGAGGGTAGCCACAATCACGCCAGCAGGAACGCGATGTGGTGGCCAGGGACGGTCGAGGAAACGTGCCGGTCACTTGAACTCTTGCTGACCACCGAGGCGCTCGCGGAGATCCCCGGTCCGGTGGCGATCCCCCGGAGCGTTGAAAAACAGCTGCCCTTCGTGCACATTTGGCCCACGTCGCGCCCAACCACGGCCAGACGGCCCGTTCCACCAATCCGGCGTCCGTTGCGCGACGTTGCGCGCCCGTTCCCCAACCGACCGGTTTGACGCATCACTGGGGGTAAACTGGGGGGACCCCTGCGTCCACGGAATAGGAAATCTGGGTAAATTTGGGTAATTAATTTTTCGGGCCGCCGTTCGGACACACTCCCTCAAACGGCATGTTATGCAACAGATACGCTGAAATGAAAAGACTTAGATTGGCTCCTCAGGTAGGATTCGAACCTACAACCCTTCGGTTAACAGTTGCGGCGGGCGGTTTTGCTGTCATTTGCTGCGGGTGTATGTGGATGATTGAAAACAAGGCCTTTGCTGCCCATTTTGAATGAGCTTGAATGCTGCCGATTACTGCCATTTTCTACCGGGGGTCCTTTGCCTTTCCCTTTGACCCTTCAGGCCGGGGAAACTCTAAGGCATCGTGATCTCAAATATTGTGCCAAAGGCAATATCGTAGTCAGAGGTAGTGCCATACAGGTTGCCCGTGGAGTCCACTATCACGCCCCCCGGACCAGAACCATCCGGCCCTCCAGTAAAGTCATGAAGGGTGATGAGATTCCCCGCCGTGTCCAACTTGAACGCCGTCCCATAGCCAAGCCCGCCGTCTGTGTACGTCGTACCGTAAAAATTGCCCTGCGAGTCGCGGACCACGCCCGACGGCTTCTTTCCTTCCACACCGCTATCGGGAAATGCGTACAGGTTGGTCTCCTGGTGCGTTGCAACATTCAGCATATAGACAACGCCATTCGGATAGTTCAGTCCGCCAGCGCCATAAAGATTTCCTTGGCCATCGCTGACTACGGCGCTAAGTTCCCCTCCGCCTACGTTCCGAGGGACGCTGTACAAGATCGTTTCCTTGCCGGTACTGGCGTTCACCATGAACACCACACCGGAATGCGAATTGCCCCCGGAAATAGTCGTGCCGTACAAGTTGCCCTGTTGCAAAAGCAAGCCCGCAAACGGCTCCGCTCCATCTCTACCCTGTGCGCCTTGCTTGTCTGTGAAACTGTGCAGTGTGGTCAGCGTTCCGTCTGGTTTCAGCTTGAACACCGTGCCATAATTATGCGCGCCGCCCGCCTCGCATGTGCCGTACAGGTTTCCCTTGGCATCCATAATCACGCCGGCTTCAGGGTATTCTCCATCCAGCCCGGAGAAGCTATGCAGCAGCGTGATATCGCCCGAAGGATCGAGCCGATACACCGTCCCCAGATTGGCGCTACCGCCGATTTGCGTCGTGCCGTAGAGGTTGCCGCGAGAATCCGCTGTTAGCGCGCCGCCTCCATTCCCTCCGTCCGATGGTGCCCCGGCAAAGGCGTGCAGGACAGTCAATTGGCCGGTTGCAACGTTCAGGCTGAAGATGGTGCCGAGTCCAAACGCGCCACCGGTCGGCGTCACGCCCAACAAGTTCCCGTTGGACTGTAGCAGAAATCCGGGCGGTGAGCCGTCGAGTCCGCCAGTGAACGTGTAGAGTGTTTTGAAGGTCTGCGCCTGGACCAATGGAGCCGCAACGGTGGCCAGCGCCACGACCAGCGCCCGTGCCATCTTGCCGAAAATCCGGTTTCGCAATTTTTCCGTCATGGTGTGTGTCCTCTCAAGCGGCGACGGGCCGCGCGTCACAATATCAAAATGCGCTCCCGCGCGGCTGCCAACGTACCACGATGCAGGCGACGGTAGGACTGCGACGGCTCACAATCCCAACTTCCCCGCGCTGTTCTCCCTGAACAAGTTCCCATCCCTGATATAGCGCCGCACCATCTGCACACTTCGATGCCCGGTCTGATTCATGATGGACCGTTCCGATGCGCCCCCAATTGCAGCCGTGGTTGCGTGCCCGGCCCTTAGCGAGTGCCCGGCATACTTTGCCGAATCCAGCCCGGCCCGTTGTGCCAGTTTCTTAACCACCCGCGCCACGTCGATACCGCTCAATCGGCCCGGCCCGACCTGTCCATGGCGATTGATGGAGCGGAACACTGGCCCGCCGCTAACGCCCGCCTGTTCCATCCACGCCTGCATTGTGCGGACTGGGCATGTCTCGGGATTAGACCCGTAAGGAATCCCCACCTTGCGCCCCGCGCCGATCTGATCCGTTTTGGACCGGCGTAACGTCACCGTCAAACCATCGTTGCCAAAGGCGCAATCGTCAACGTTAAGCCCCACCAGTTCAGAACGGCGGAATGCGCCCGCGAAACCCAACAGGATTAGCGCCCGGTCCCGAATACCGATCAATCCCGCGTCCGTCGCCTCTACCATAGTGCGGATTTCGGCAGTCAAAGCGGCTGCCTTCTGAACCGGCGCGGTGCCCTTTGTGCGGCGGATTCCCTTCATGGTGTTCGCCACGATTGCATTGTGCGTTGTAGACTCTACGCCCGCCGCCTTGTGCGCTTCTGCAATGGCATTCAGCCGCCGTTGTATGCTCCCGACCTTCAACCGGCCCGCGCATTCGGCGATATAGGCCGCTACCGCCTCAGGAGCAGCCGGTAACGGGGATAGGCCGTGAGCATCGGACCATGCGCAGAAGTCGCGCCAATCGGCGCTATACCCCCGTAGCGTGTTCTCTGCTTTGGATGCCCGGATGTACTCCCGGACGTGTTCCAATGAAATCTGTGGGCGGGGCACTGGGAGCGATGGAACCGAGGGGAGCGGAACCATGTCCGCCCCCTTGCCCTGTTCCGCTCTGATAATCGCAGTTTCCGGCGTCATGCGGCCACCTCGTCATCCTGGTACGCGGTTTCATCCGTCCGGCCCGGTTTGAAGTGCTCACGCTGCCTGTTGAGGGTTTCAAGCTCCTGCCAGTAGTCCATTTCAGCCCGTAGCAAGTCCTCAGCCATCGCCGAAAGCTCCCGGTACCGCTCCTGATGCGTCCGCCAATAGGACGTGTTACCGTTCCGCCGTGTCGCGTTCTCAGGCAGGAACCACGACGCTTCTAGCGCCCGATCTTTGCACCGTTGCGCGGGAACCGGGGGCGGTAACAGCCGATGCGCGGTCCGCACTTTGCGCGGTGTGGCCGTCCCGCATGCCGTAATCAGGACATGCGGCCTAGCGCCCGTCAGGTTCAATTCCACGTGGTAGCTTAGGCCGTCCGCATGAAGCGAACGGCACACCGCTACAAACTTGCGCCACGTGGCATCAAAGCGCTTTTCATCCCGCGCGCTTTCGACGGGAGTGTAAATCAGATAGCGCCCGTTCATGCTGCCACCTCCGCCACGCTCCCGGACTCCCGGATAATGTAATCGGCTGCCTGTTGCGCTTTGCTGGCAGCCGTGAAAATGGCGCGCTTGTCTGCTTTCAAGACTTTCAGCCATGAGGCGATGTACTGCGCATGATCCGGGCGCGGTTCGCTACTCAGCCCCAAGTGCGCCATGGTGAACGCGGCGGTAAGCTCCGCTATCAACTCCTCAACTGCATACGCGTTATCGCCGAACCGCTTGCCAAGCTCCCGGTTGCATCGTTCCGCCTTCGCTGTCCAGTGGCCGGTTTCATGCGCGCGCGTCGAATAGTAATCGACTGGCGTAAAGAACGCTGCGAACGGTGGCAGCGTGATCGTGTCATCGCCAGGGCTGTAGAATGCCCGGTTGCCCTGATGCGCCACGCGCGCGCTAACCCGTGCAAAGAACGCATCGGCGGATTCAATACGCTCCTCTATCGGCGCGTCCGCGTCCGGCTTCGGAGTGTACCCGTCCACTTGCGACGCGTTAAATACGTTGTAGAGTCTACAAAACACCAGATGGGAGCGGGCGCTAGCCGTGTCTTGCTCTCCATCCTGCGTTTCGGTGCGCCCGTCCGCGAATTTCCAGAACGCGACAGACGCGCTTTTCTCGCCCTTGCGCACTTGCGCCCCGCGTTCCTGCCATTGCGGCATACGTGGCCCACTCCCCGCGTTCATAGCCTTTGGATTGCGCCACGGCCCAGAGCGCAAGCACGTTCACGCCTCTGTAGGGCTTATGGGTTACAGCGTTGATGGGTGAGAAGGCGAACTTGCCGGACGTATGCCACGGCATACGCCAGTTGCTTACACCCTGCTTCAATTGCGTTGACGATTTGGGACGTGACACGTTCGTACACGTCCGGTTTGGTTGCGGTATTCTCGTTTGTAGGCATCGAAGTTGCATCCTCAACTTTGGTGATTAGGGGCCGTGCCAAGCGTCAACTTGTCGCGGTCCCGTTTCCGTCCTGGTGTGCGAGTCCTTTGAAGAATCGAACACTAGAACAACCACTCTCAGGATACTGCTTACCGGGTAAGGTGTCAAGAGAAATCCGCACACGGTTATCACTTTATTTCCAGCCATACCGGGTTAGGTGTATGATTGCAGGTATGAGCATGAGGATTCCCCCGGAAGTGCGCGCCGCAATGCTAGAGATATCCCGCAAGTTTGGCAAGCAAGGCGGTAAGAAGGCAGCCGCAAACATGACGCCAGAGGAGCGCACGGCCCGCGCTAAGAAGGCATCAGAGGCAGCAGCCCGCAAGCGCAAGGCTGCACGTTTGGAAAAGGAACGCGCCAACAAACCGGCAAAGCGAAACGCGAAGAAGTGAGCGCGCGCGCCGGATTTGTGCGAGGGTCCCGCCCCCCCATGTGCACTTTGACCTCAGGTACGCATACATTGTTTTTGCGGGCGTTTTTCTATGAGTATTATTTCGGGCGCTTCCCGTGCGGCTCTTTCCGGCACGGGGTTTGCCTGACATTTAGTCGTTTGGCTTCACAGCACTCTTGTCAAAGTGGGCAGTCGTCCAAGAGAGCGATTCGGGGTATAAGGCAGTAATTCTCCAGTTCGCCCAACGGCCATCGCGTTTATAGTGACGGTCAAGCCCTTTCATCTGCAACCAATCCGGGTCATCGTGCCCGTAGTTGTCCAGAAATTCATCCAAGTCATCCTCCCGAATAGGTATGAGAAGATCAGACGGACTTGGTTTGTAGCAGTGGCCGGAAGAAGCGATCCAATCGAAACGGCCGTCCCGCGCTCGAATCACTAGCGCCTTCTGCGAAAGCAACACAACAAGTTTCTCCGAACTCGTTGGGCCGAAATCAAACGACCGATTCTCTCGGTCAAGCGCCTTTCCAAACAGAACGCACCTTGCCAACTCCAACGGAAACTGGAAGGAATCTGTTGGAAACTCGCAAATACTGGAGCGCCCCAGCGGCTCTTCTCCAAATCTCGCGTAGAATGCAATTTCGCCGGTGTAGTGGTCTTTCCAGATTTGAAGGCGAAGCCAAATAGCGCGCACCATCTCTGACGAACTGCTGATCTCTTCCCGGGGCAACTTCAGCGCTTCCGAGAAGAACTCCGGTCGCAGTTCGACGCTTACCGTTATGACCTCGCGCAGCGGGCCTTCGAACTCCAATCGGCGTACTCGGTCGCGCAACTGGCCGATTCGCCAGCCTAGGTAAAGAATAACCATGGCCAAGCAAGCGACGAAAACATAGAACCGCGTCACAACCACGTGTTACTCCTTCCAGTGCAAACGGCCCGGTCCACTCTCAACTCCCCACCTGCTTTTAAGCAGGGTGCTTTAAAGCAGCGTACACCCTAGGCTGGAGGCGTTGCAAGACGTTCAGAAAATTGTCGGCGGAAACATCAAGGCCGCGCGCGCCAAGAAGGGCCTGACGCAAGACCAACTGGCGGAGTTGGCCGGGCTGAACCGCGTCCATCTGTACCGGATCGAAACCGGCCAGCAGAGCGTGACGCTGCGAACATTGAAATTGGTTGCCGATGCCCTTGACGTGAAGATCCGCGACCTGATCGGCGACATCTAGTCGGGCAAGCATCGCTACGCTCAACAACAATATGCGCATTTTTAGTCCATTTTCAAAGCCGGGCCGCCCGGTCACGGCGTCAACCCGGCTTGTCCGGGGTTCGTGCCGGTCTGTCCATCGCACGTTCTTCGCTGGTTATAACCAGTATGCGTAAAACCAGAGTAGCCTCAAACTGCTTCTGGTGCAAGATATCCAGAAAACGGTCGGGGCCACGGTGCGGCGGTTGCGCCTGAAACGGGGCTGGTCGCAAGACGTGTTTGCCGACAAATCCGGCCTGCACCGGGCGCACGTGGGCGAGATCGAGCGCGGCGAGAGCAACGTCACGATTCAGACGTTGAAGATTGTCGCCGATACCCTCGGTGTGCGCATCGTGGATCTGGTGAAGGGGCTTTGACTGCCTAGGGCCACCAGTGTTGCCACTCCTCCTCGTGCTCGGTGCGCAAGGTTTATGTTAGGCACTACCCTCCGTTTACCGTGCAACTGAACGGGTGGTACAGGTAGCGCGAAAAGAACGATAAGTCACTGCGGAATGAGGGAAATCACCCGAATGACCCTAACTCTGTGGGAATTACCGGCTTTGTGGCCTGCGAGCCAAACGCGTTACTCTAAATAGAGTAGGCCGTCGCGTAGTGAGCGCTTCGGCCTTAGGTTTGACTCTTGACAACCGCTGTTACAAAGACGTCTTAGTCGGCTTGAAAGGAAGTATAGCCGATGTGGCGTAACCGTGTCTATGGCTTACATCTTCTGTGGGCAGCCATCTTGATGTTGTATCCAGCGTGGCCCGCGCCCCGTGATTTGCAGAATGTCGATTGGCCCTCCAACGCCTTCAACACCGGAGTCGATTTCGATTTGTACCAGCAACCGCGCCAAGCTAACGGAGTCCATTTTCGTTATGGCCGCTACAAATCGTGGCATGCTAAGGCGCTGGGTGATCGCCTCGCTCTGTCCGATATAGAATATCTTGTGGCCCTTGGGGCACCCTCGCCCTGGGCAGCCATCGCGCCGCACTGTTATGTGATTAGTAGCGCGGTCGGGAATGAACTGTCTGCCTTCCGCAAAAGGCACACCCTTAGTCAAGCCTACGAACATTATGGTCAACCCCTCGCGAGCGAACCGGCTGTAGCCATCAGGGTCTCTTTTCTGGACAGATGGAAGCTCACGGGCAAGCGCAGCCACAATTGGCTTCTCAACTACATCTACTGTAGCTTGGCTGAGTTGATCGCCACGTATTGCCATCGCGACTATGGCCGCGATGTTGAAGCCTGTGACGGGATCGTTTACCAAGCCCCCGACGCCAAAGAACGTTTCCCCAACTCTGTAAATCTTGCAGACCGCGCGACTGGATGTCGGCCCGACGCCATCGGAAAACGTACCCTTACTGTCCGCCGCAATGACCACCTGAGTGGGATCGCGCAACACAACAATGGTGGTTCCATTAAACCTGTGGGGCAGAATCAAGGAAAGCGAAATCAAGATCCACGATACCTTCGCATTCGCTCGACTGGAATGACATCGGGTTGGTTGGACAGAGAGGCGAACGCCGCCGTCTTCGATATTCAGGGGGAGGATATCGACGCCAGCTATGACGGCGCTATTTGGTTTCACGTGTATGGCCCTAATTGTATCGCACACCTTCAATTGGACCGGCATCAATGATAATGGTCCGCATTTCCTTGGGGAAGCCTGCGTGACGGGCGGCCCCTTACCGAGTTCCTACGCTGTTGCATTCTGGGCGGCATGCGATTTTGGACCGATTGGAGAGAATCTTTTGATGGCAGCATGGAGTGTGGTTGATTTGAGGTCACCGGTGCAGGCCCCAGAGCCGCCTCTGGACTGCCACGTGGTCTGCACCGTGCACCACCCCGGCACTCCCGAGTACCAGCGCCTAATCGAAGTGCTCATGACGCTTCGCTGCCGTCCTGATCGCATGGGCGAGACCACCCTCAACAAACAGGAAGCCGCCACGATCCGGGCTTCTGGATTTGAGGCGCGCGCCGGTTGGAAACCCCCGTGGCGCTGCCCACTTCTGCCGCACGCGCTCGTGTGGCCGTACCCCGCCCTTTGGCATCTCTCGGATGAAGCAGATCGCCTCTGGCAGCCACGGCACTTGGGCTGGGCAAGGACGCGCGCCCGGCCAATCCAACAGATCGCGCCGATGGACCCGCTCTCCAAGCTCGATCAGAGGTTCCTTCGGATCTTGCGCGCCGGTCCGTTGCGGAGAAGGGAGATGCAACGGCGGCTCTGGCGCATTCCGGCCACGATCTTCAATGCAGCCCTTAGCCGCCTAGTCGGGGAGGGATGGATCAAAGTACGGGACGGCCGCCTTGCGCTCGCTTCATCAGACCGTCGCCTCCAAATTTAGGGTGATAGCATTATCGGAGGGGAGGTGCAGAACAAGAGTGCCCAGATATTTGCGAATAAGGGTTGCCGGGGTAGCAGTGGTGCATCTCGGCACCGACGATCCCGATACGGGAGGGTACCGGGCACTCTGCGGCAAGAAACTCACCGGCAGGATCTCGGCAGAGCCGGTCACCGAGTATCGCGGCGATGAATGTCCGCGTTGTCGGAAAAAGGCTGAGGGGGCGTGGGAATCAGTCGGGGGCAAGCCTTTGGATGGCATTGATTGGCCCGGCGCAATCAAGTTTCCTCGCGGGACGAAACAGAAGGTACCAATTTTGCCCAAAAAGACAGATTGACCGCTACCAAGTTTTCGGACCTGTTCCACTGATCCGTCTTTCAGCCCGCCGTCTTCCATGAAACCGCCGAAATCCGGCGATGCGTAAAATGGGGCAAAAACCAAGGTGCACATACACAAGTAGATCGCGAACTGTTGACGGATTCCAGCGAGTTGCCCGACACTGATAGTGAATGGGCGCACTTCTACAAAGCACAAACCCCGGTCACGTCGCGCGAGGAGATTCACCGAAGCCAGACACACCGTGCGCAGTCCGGCGCGGACGGACGCTCACTATCGTCGGGGCGCACATCCGCATCCCTAGCTGGCAAGTTCCGCTGTATCTCGGATACGCGGCAGAAAGGTTCTTGCCCGGCGGCGTCGAAACGTTGATGCACTTGGCGTGGTTGTCGCAGGATGAGAAGGCGCGCGAAGTCGCCCGGCGCTGGAATGCCCTCTCGAAACCTCACAGACAGACGCTCGCGGTTGAGGTGCTGTGTATGGCTGTGGGCGTCCGGTCCTGGGATCTCGTGGCCGTGGTCGCGCGAACCGGCTGGGAACTCGGAATCGACACATCGGGATTGATCGAAGGCGCTTCATTAGCAGAGGGCTTTGCGGGCTTCATGGCAAACGCGGCGAAGCCACAGAACTATAGAATGCGCGAGGCGGTTACCAGACTTGCGGGCCAAGTTAGACCGGGCCAGTATGCGCCAGCCGGACCGGAATGGCCGTCATTATGACTTCTGATGTTGCTAAATTGCGACGGGTCTGGGGACTGTCGCAGAAACAGTTCGCCGAACTGTTCATGACGAGCATGCGCACGGTGCGCCGGTGGGAAGCCGGGGAGTACAAGCCGGACGCGCGCGAGCAAATGTTTCTAAGGGCGTTCAGCAGCTATGCGCGGGCGCATGGCGTTATCGCATTCCGGCGGCGCTTCGTGCGGCAAGCGCCGCGTTACGGAAGACGCGGACGACCGGCGGCATGATACATCATGGGGTGTGGTCCTCCATTAGAGTCTACGCACGCAAAACACATTGCCCCGTCCAGACGAATCCGTACAGCCTAGGGGATCTCGTTGATTAGCGAAATCTTCGTGCGAACGACCAGCAAATCGCTAGTCGAGCGAGCCTGATTCACTTCCGGTCGAATCGGATAGATTTTCTTGACCGCCAAGCCTGTCTCCCGCTCGAACTCGCATACCAACCTATGTAGTTCAGCTTCGAGCTTGCGCTGTCTCTCTAATAATGATTTGCGTGCACCTGTTGTCATAGTCGTTAAACTCCTTGTTTCGTAATCGTGAATCCGCTCAGCGCCCAAGAATCTTGCCTCAAAAGGCACCTTGAAATCTATCCGTACCCTGTCTGTAAACAAAACGCCTACAACCTCTTTTACCTTTCCTTCTTCCATTACACACACCACACTTGGATTTCAAGGTTCGCGGCAAAGCCATTTGTATTCTTTGGCCAGAGTAGCCCTATCGGGTTGGTTCGTCTGCGGTCGGCCCGGCGTGACCTTCGCTATGCCCAACAAGCCAAGTTGACGCAAATAGTTCCTTGCCGTGGGAGCCGATACCCTGCAAACCGTCGAAACCATCGTGGTATCGATTTTGTCCGACTTGCGGAACATTCGGATCAATGGCCGCAAGTTGCCGGGGACCGAGGAGATTGCCACTTCCGCAATCAGGTCCAAGTCGCGTTGCTCGATATCCAGTCGGCATTCGATTAGTGCATGGCCGCGCGCCAGTTCTTTGAAGTAATTCACTACCTTCCAAGGGCCTTCCGGCGGCATCGCGGTGACCGGCTCCCAATTGGAACCAACTCTCTCAAACGCCACTTCTGCGCGCGCCGCAACAAGGAATTGTGCCCACCGAGTCAGCTCATGCATGAGGGATTCTGGAAACTTAGTCCATTCCGGCCATACCGAGCCTATTGGCCAAGCCTCGAAGAGCCTGAGCAAGAAGGCCCTGACGGCGGCGGAGCACTCGGTCTCTGCATCATTGGCTGAATCTTTCTTGCCGTATTCCAGCAATTCAAGCTCGGTTGGCGCAAGCGTAGGGATGTCGTAGAACAGCAACCTAGTGCCAAGTTGTGACATTAGGCGATGCGTGCTCGGGGGCAGTGGTGTGGTGGCACCCACCCAGTTGAAAAGGATCGGCCCTTCGTAACCGCGTTGGCCTCGCATGCCACTATCTGAAGTGAAGCCCTTGCCGTCCAGCACAGAGATGAGAATCGAGAAGTTGTCCTGCAAGTCCTGTTCACGGCCTCGAAAGATAGGAGCTAGTTCTTTCGTAACAAGAACCTTGTTTTGCAGTTTTGGCAGCATGTCTACTTTGGCGAGTCCCTGTTCTTTAACATTGGCAGCATGGCTAACGAACGACTTCGGCGTGAACTTATCCGAACGATAAGCATACCGTTCAAGCCCGCTGTCCTTTGACGGAAACACCATTTGCAATACCGCCGTCTTCCCGAAACCGGACGCACCCTCGAAGATCAGGGAGAGGGGCTTTGTCCGTTCGGCCAGCGACATTGCAGCAAAGACCGACAGGCACGCGTGAACGGCGGGAACGAGAATGGGGTAATGCTTCGTCACGGTCGGATCAACCTCTTCCAGGACCGACGGCGGGGGGATTGACATGCTGTTCTCCACTGGAAATAGCGGGAACGATGTGGCGGTGGTATAATGATCTTGAGTTTAGAATCGCATCACCGCCCTCGCCCCGCGCGAGGGCCTTTCTTTTTTAGTGCCGCGTTGCCGGAACCGTCCCACGGTCGATGAGTCCTTGGATCGTGTCTTCGCGGAGCCGCACGGCCCGCCCCACCTTGACGTGTTCGATTTTCCGCGTCCAGACCCAGAAACGAAGTGTCGAAACTCTTAGGCCGAGGCGATCGGCTCCCTCTTGCAATGTAAGCAGTCGCAATTTACTACCTCTTTCCGGCGTTGTCTAACAACCCCTGCCATTGACTATGGTGTCATAGTATGCTCTACTGTGAACGTATGACAATTATAGAGCACGGCGGAGCTTAGCAGAATGGCGGTCACTGTGCCGATCCTGACCATCCCGAGGTGGGCAGAGCACATTTCAGTCGAGTTGGATGGCGACACGCTTGTGGTGGATGGTGATGGCCGGTTCGCGCAACCGGTGCCCTCCAAAAAACTAGCGCCGGAGCAGGACTTTCTGCGCCAATATACCGAGTTCGCGAAGCTATCGAGCGGGAAGCGAGCAGGGACAAAGCCCCCGCACATTCAATTTGCGAACTGTAGGTCTGATCGTGAATTGATCGAATTCGTTCGGCGTTTCGGTCCGGTACAGGCAACCCGGCTAATGTCGTCGCTTACAGGTAGCAGGATTCTCGCCCACCAGAGCGTGGCCGGGCTCAGGCGTGACCGCCAGATTTTCAGCGGTGCTACGGGGCTCGTTGCCGAACTGGGTGGTCCGCAACGCCCGAAATCAGATCAATGTGCGCAGAGCCTTATCCACATAATCGAAGCTGCATTTCTCCCTGGACCCGGACTTGAGATACACAAGACGCCAGATTTCAGCCAGAACGCGTGGTACGGTCATCAGATCCTCCAGTTTGGCAACTGGCTTTATCAAAAAGAGGGGTGGACGCGACGGAAAGACTTGGATTGGACAGCGTTCCCGGCGGTGACGAACAAGAGGCTGCAAGAGTACGGCAGAATCGTTTTGTGCATTTTGTTCAACAGTTTTCCACCGCGCTTAGTGCCCACGGCTGATCGGCTGCAAGAATTGCCCGCCTATGACGCAACGAGCATTCTCCCAACCTTGTATTTCATGCTTCGGCAGGACTATCAGCACGACAAGGGCATTGCAACATGTTCGCGAACGGGTTGCGGGGCATTTTTTGCGGTCGAACGTTACGGTCAACGATTTTGTTCTGCTGACTGCTCGCAGCTTCAGCGGCAACGCGACTATTGGCAGCAGAAGGGCAGCGTTCGCCGAAAGGAACGAATCGCTGCGCGGCGTTTGCAGGAAGTGAGCTAACCGATATGGCACTATTTAGATATCCAGGCGGCAAGACATGGTGGTATGAATTCCACTTCTGCGGGCAAAAGGTACGAGAGTCCGCAAAGACTCGCTCCAAAGAGTTGGCGAGGCGCGCGGAGAACGCACGGAGACGGGATATGGAGGAAAGCTATAACGGCCTCAAGAAACGCTCCCTACCTAAGCTCTTTGACGTGGCAGCGGACGATTGGCTTGCGATTAAGAAACCCACGCTGGCAGACCGGAGTTATGCAATCGAGGAAGCCAATTTGAAACACCTTCGACCCGTGTTCGGGAAGCAACTCATCACCGATATCGAAGGGAAGGACATCAGCCAGTACCAAGAGGAACGGTTAGGCGAAAAGGCGTCGCCCAAAACGATCAACCTTGAAATCGGCACCGTCCGCGCAATCCTTCGGCGGAACCGGCTATGGGCTGCGATTCAACCGGACGTGCGTATGCTTGCCACGCGGGATGATATTGGGCGGGCGATCACACCCGAGGAAGAGAGCGCACTACTCGCAGCTTGCGGGCAGAGCCGCTCCAGGTCGCTGCTACCAGCCGTGACTCTCGCTCTTAACACCTGCATGCGGTATTCTGAGATCCGCCTTTTGCGGTGGCACCAATTCGATTTTGCGGCCCGCTCCGTCACCGTTGGGAAGAGCAAGACAGAATTCGGAACCGGGCGCTTCATTCCGCTGAACTCGCGCGCATGGGCCGTGCTGGAGTTTTGGGCCAGCAACTTCCCAAACCGGCAGCCTTCCCATTACGTGTTTCCTGCCGAACGATACGGGGCGGCTGGCGATGATTTCAAGGCGTGTGCATACGATACCGACCCTACCAGCCCGATAGGCCGATGGAAGGAAGCATGGGAAGCCGCAAAGAAGCGGGCCGGGGTTCAATGCCGGTTCCATGACCTTCGGCACACCGGCTGCACTCGCATGCTGGAAGCGGGCGTGGCGTTCTCAGTTCTGGCGACGCTAATGGGGTGGAGCGCTGCAACCACCGTCCGCATGGCCAAGCGTTACGGGCATATCGGACAGACCGCGTTAAGGAGCGCGGTGGAGGCGATATCAGCGGCCCGTCCAGTTGAGAAAGAGGATGAGGGAAAGACGCCGGGGTCCTTTGAGAATCCCTTTGAGGTAAATAGTGAACGGTTGGTAAAAGCCTCTAACTGATTGAAAAGATTGGCTCCTCAGGTAGGATTCGAACCTACAACCCTTCGGTTAACAGCCGAATGCTCTACCATTGAGCTACTGAGGAGCAAGGGTGGCTTCAGTACCCATTAAATCAGAGCGCGCCCGCAGGTGTCAAACGTGTCAAACGTACGGTAGTGCGCTATTTGTGTGTGCCTGACAAATAGCGCACTACCAAACGTACGACCCGCAGTTGCGCGGGGAAGGGCAGGTAAGTCTGCCTCAGGCGCATGCCGCGCGGAGACACTCAATGCCGACGAACGCGACTAGCGCCGAAACGGCCATTGTGAATCTGCTACTCTCCAAAAAGATGGTCCCATGAAATCCACTAGCGTGCAAAAAGCGCCGCGCGATCCCGCTCAACCGCCGTGGCGGATACGGCCGCTGAATACCATGAATTTTCCGCAAGCCCTGCGCGATGCCATCCCTGCATTGGAGCGTTGCTGGGGACGCTGCCTGTTGCTCGCCTCGATCACCGGGCGCGCGATCGACGACGCCATCTGGGGCCGACGCGTGCGCGTCAAGTTTCAGGTGGAAGAAAGCGGCAAGCTGAGCGGCAAGTTCGATGTTTGGATGGACATCGATCCTGAGGCTGCGCGGGCTCTCGCCCTCACGCTGAACCAACTCGCGGACGAAGCTGAGAAGGCGTAGTGGGGCAGGCTCGTAGCTGCTCGTAGCCTGCGGCGGCCTCGTAGGCCGCCCTCCTGCCGCCCCTGTTATACTGACTGAAACCCGGAGCCACAATGAAAATTCCGTTCACGGCGCTCGCCGCCGTCGTACTGTTCCGTATCGTCGCCCTCAGCCAGACCGCGGCGCCCCCCAAGTACCCGGCCCTGCCCAGCGAAATTCCCGATAAGTTTGTCGAGCACACCGAGTCCTTCGACTATGTGAAGCGCGACGTGATGATCCCCATGCGCGACGGAATCAAGCTGCACACGGTCATTCTAGTGCCGAAGGGAGCGAACCGCGCGCCCATCCTACTAACACGCACCCCCTACGACGCCTCGGCCATGACCAGCCGCGCCGCCAGTTCCCATCCGGGTCCGATTCTCGCGGATTACGACAACGCCACCGACGTGATCGTCGAAGGCGGCTACATCCGAGTCATTCAAGACGTGCGCGGCAAACACGGTTCGGAAGGCGATTACATTATGAACCGTCCCCTGCGCGGGCCGCTGAACCCCACGCCGGTCGATCACTCCACGGATACTTATGACACCATCGATTGGCTGGTAAAAAATGTCCCGGAAACCAACGGCAAAGTGGGCATCCTGGGCATTTCTTACGACGGCTTCACGCCCTTGATGCCGCTGGTGAATCCGCACCCCGCATTGAAAGTCTCCGTGCCCATGAATCCCATGGTGGATGGCTGGCGCGGCGACGATTGGTTCCACAACGGCGCGTTCCGCCAAATCGGAAGCCTGGATTACATCTACGGCCAGGAAGCCACGCGCAATTCCGAACTCAGATGGTGGATCAGTTACTACGACGATTACGCGGCTTATATGCACGCGGGCTCCGCCGGCGAAATGGGACGCATTCACGGGCTCGAACAAACCGGCTTCTGGCGCAAGATCCTCGAACATCCCAGTTACGACGCATTCTGGAGCGATCAGGCTGTGGACCGCGTGCTGGCGAAAGAGCCGCTCACCATTCCCGTGATGCTGGTCGACAGCCTTTGGGACCAGGAGGATATTTACGGCGCCATGGCGGTCTACAAGGCCATCAAGCCGAAAGATACAAACAACGACAAGGTGTTTCTGGTGCTCGGTCCGTGGCATCATGGTCAGGAAATCGGCGACGGCAGCACGCTTGGCCCGTTACATTTCGGCAGTGACACCGCGCTCGATTTCCGCCAGAAGATTCTGCGTCCTTTCCTCGATCAGTACTTGAAGGACGGCGCGCCCAAAGCCGATGTGCCGCCGGTTTCGGCGTTTGAAACCGGCACGAATATGTGGCTGCGCCTGCCCGCCTGGCCGGCCGGATGCGCCGGCGGCTGCGCGATCCATCCGTCGCCGCTTTATCTCTCGGCCGGATTGAAAACCGGCTTTGCGGCCCCCGCGAGTGGCGGAACAGACTACGAAGAATATGTTTCGGATCCCGCCAAGCCCGTCCCATTTCGTACGCTGCCCATCGGCGAAGAGAAGCGCAAAACATGGTCGCAGTGGCTGGTCGACGATCAGCGCGAGCCCGCCGGCCGCCCGGATGTTCTGGTATTTGTCTCCGATGAATTGAAAGCGCCGGTGAAGATCTCGGGCGAGCCGGTTGTGAACTTAGTCGCCTCCACCAGCGGCACGGATTCGGATTGGGTCGTCAAGCTGATCGACGTCTATCCGCCCGAGGTCGCCGCGGAGCCCGAATTGGGCGGCTATCAACTGATGATCTCGGCCGACATCTTTCGCGGCCGTTATCGCGAGAGCCTGGCGGAAGCCAAACCCATCGCGGCGAACGAGCCGCTGCGCTATCGTTTCAATCTGCCGACGGCGAATCACGTCTTCCTGCCGGGACATCGCATGATGGTGCAGGTGCAATCGAGCTGGTTCCCGCTATATGACCGCAATCCGCAGACGTTCGTGCAGAATATCTTCTGGGCCAAGCCCGAGGATTATAAGAAGGCCGTGCAACGCGTGTATCATGCACCGGGCCGGGAGAGTTACGTCGAACTGCCGGTCGTCGCGCCGTGAGGCCCACCGCCGCGCGGCGATGGATGAATACTCACGCCGCGGGCGACGACACCATCTCGTTCGCCGTATTCTGATCTTGAACACGTTCAAATCTGAACGCGTTCAGAAAGGGGATGCGATGTACATCGCGATCTCGAATGCTGTCTACCTCTCCGTATATCTGGCCCTCACCCTGCTCGTGGGACGCGCGCTGGCGCGCAACGGCCGGCTCATCCTGGCCGACGCCTTCCACGGAGACGCCGCACTGGAGCGGCCGGTAAGCCGGCTGCTTATGGCCGGTTTTTACCTGGTGAACGCGGGCGCCATGGCCGCCAGTCTGCAATTCATCCGCAACGGCGAAGCCGGGCTCCTGGGCGTGCAAGTGGTGGCCGACAGGATCGGCAGGGCCGTGCTGGTGTTAGGCGTCGTGCACTTCTTTACGCTTTACATGTTCCACCGTCTGGGGCGGCGGAACGGGGAGCGCTCCGGAAACGGCCGGCCGCACCCCGCACCCGGCTGGAACCCGGAATCCGCGCCGCTGGGCAAGGTGCTCGACTGATGAGCGCCAAAAGCTCCGAAACGCGCACGCGCATTTTGGACGCCGCCATGGAACTGTTCCGGCGCCAGGGATTCGAAGACACTACCATGCGCGAGATCGCGGCCGAAGCGGGCGGGGCCACCGGCGCCGCCTATTATTACTTCGAATCGAAGGACGCCATCGTGCTGGCCTTCTACGATCAGTCGCGGCAGGAGTTGGAGCCGCTCATCGCGCAGGCGCTCGAAAGCGCGAAGCGCCTGCGCGAGCGTCTGGCCGCGCTGCTCGAAGCCAAGCTCAAGTACTTCGAGCCCAACCGGCGGTTGCTGGGCGCGCTGGCCGCACATGCCGATCCGCAGCATCCGCTCTCGCCTTTCAGCGAACAGACCCGCGAGATCCGCGAGCGCGATGTGGCTTCCTTTGCACGCGCGCTCGAATCGAGCGGCATCTGCGCGCCCCGCGATCTGGCGCCACACTTGCCGCAAATTTTGTGGATGTATCAAATGGGGCTGATCCTTTTCTGGATCTACGACCGTTCGCCGCAGCAGGCGCGCACGCGCGAGCTGATTCGGAAGAGCGCCGGCATCGTGGAACGCCTGATTAAACTGGCGGTCTTCCCGCCCATGCGGCCGGTGCGGCGCATGGTGGTTGACCTACTCGAAACCGTGATGGAGAAACCATGAAAATCGTGATTCCAGCGGGCCGCGGCCCGGAGAGGGCCGGGAGGCCTGTCCCTGGACTTTGTACATTGTGCCCGACGGCGTTTGGTGGGGCAGACCCGGGCAGACCATCGTTTTTCGTGGTCTGTTCGGGTTTTCATCATTTCTGGTGGCCCGCAGAGTTCGCAGCCTGGGGCAGCCTCGTAGGCCGCCTGAACCCACAGATCTTTTGGTACTGCCATTTTGCGCCCTAGCCGGCAGGTTGTCATCCGTCAGTCACATCCGAGTTAAGGGATGCCGCAAGAATAACTTCACAGATTCGGTCGAATTGTATAGTTCCATCGCGGAATTACTTTGCCAGGGGTGAAACGGAGTGAAGAGATCAGTTGTGGGTCGGGCTTGAGATGGATTTGATATTCATTTCGGTCGAGATAGGCGGTCACGACCAAGCCAGTTTTTGTGGTGGTGGTGCGAATGAATTTGAGCATCTTTTCGTAGCTATCCAGCGGCTCGGCCGCCCAGTGTTTGGAGATCTCGGAGAACAACCGGTGCTCGATGGGGTTCCATTTGGAAGCACCGGTAGGATAGTGGGCGCTGGTGACCGCGAGGCCGAAGCGATTGCATAGCTGACGCTGGAGTTCAATTTTCCAGGCCCAGGAAGTGCAACTGTTGCTGCCACCGGAGTCGGCCAGGAGCAGAAGCTTGGGCGCACGGCCGTAGCGGCGGATTCCTTCGCGATTCCACCAAGTGGCGATGGAGTGGGCGGCGAAGGCGGGAGTGTCGTGGGAGGTGCCCACGAAGACGGTGCCGCGGTTGTACGGCGAATCGTAAATACCGTAAGAGATGCCGACGCCGCTGGCGTCGGTAAGGAAGTCGTGATCGTTGACCAGCACGGGCAAGCGACCCCATTTGGCGCCGGCACCTTCATCGAGTTTGACGCTCCGGGCGTAGGGACATTCCCCTTCGCCATTAACCCGGCAGGAATCATCACGGGATACTACAACGACGCGAGCTACATAGGTCACGGCTTCGTGCGGACCGTGGGCGGCACGATCGTGACGTTCGATGCGCCGAACCAGGTCACTGGCACATACCCCGCCGCCATTAACGCCGAAGGCACCGTTACAGGATATTACAGCGACGCGAACTACAATGGCCACGGCTTCGTGCGGACATGGGACGGCGCCATCGCTGAGTTCGATGCGCCAAACGACGTTAACGGCACATACCCCTTCGGCATCAACGACGCCGGCGTCGTTACGGGATACTACATCGACGCTAACCTCGTGCTTCACGGTTTCCTCCGGGCCCGCAATGGAACAATCGTCACGTTCGATGACGCGAGTGCCGGCACTGGCGTTTTCCAGGGAACCTGGCCTGAAGGTATCGACGCGCTGGGGGCGGTCGCGGGCTGCTACACAGACTCAAGTTCCGCCAGTTATGCTTTTCTGCGAGCCAGGGACGGCGCCATCACCACGCTGGCTCCCCCAACATCAACAGGCAGCTCTCCAGGCTGCCGGAGCTTAGCGAGTTCCGGCCCAACACTAGCCATCAACTCGCTTGGGGCGATCGCCTCAAACTATTTTGAATTCATTTCCGGAAACCCCTACGGGGGCAATTATCGCGGCTTCCTGCGGTCCCCGGACGGCGCCTACGCAACCTTCGATGCCGCGACCTACTCACCCTGCTGTATATGGACGTTCCCCATTTCCGTCAACTGGGCGGGGACGATCGCGGGGTACTTCAACGACGGGTATGACGAGAATCACGGTTTTGTGCGCGACACCACAGGCGCCATCACGACATTGGACGCCCCGAATGCCGGCCAGGGCGGATTTCAAGGCACCGTCGCCAACGGGATCAACGCATGGGGGACGGTTGCGGGATGGTACATTGACGCCAACTCTGCCTACCACGGCTTCCTCTGGAGGCCCTAAAAGGCCCCGGCGCAGGGCCGCTCTTGGTGGCCCTGCGCTTGTTTTTACAGAACGGCCGCCAAGAAAAACAACCTGAGAGCCGCGCCCGTCGAGAACCACTGTGGCTTTACAACCAGGCCGGCACGCCGCTTCCGATCGCGCCGACACTTCTGCCTGCGAATGCGAGCTGCGGTATCGGGAACGATATCGGACATGGTATCGGAGTGTCTGGAAGAGATTAAAAAAAACGGAAGAATGACATGCACACAACGAGTATCAATCGAACCTCAACGCTGGCAGGATGCGCTCCTGCCGGCAAACCTCGAAACACCATGAAGAGGGCGTGCGCTGTTTTTGCGCTGTGCGCAGCAACGGCGATGGCCCAACATCCGTCGGCTCTCGGCACGCTGTTGAGCTTCGAAAGCACGGACGGCGCCGGCCCCAACTCGGTGTTGGTGCAAGGCAGTGACGGCAACTTGTACGGGACAACGTACGAGGGCGGGGTGAACGACCTGGGCACGTTCTTCAAAATCGACACGAGCGGCGCGCTGACAACGCTATACAATTTCTGTTCGCTCAGTGGGTGCACGGACGGCGACTACCCCGAGGGGACGCTCGCCCTGGCCATCAACGGGGACTTCTACGGGACAACCCAGCTTGGCGGAGCGAACGGCGCGGGCACCGTCTTCCAAGTCGACTCGACTGGCACGTTGACGACGCTATACAACTTCTGTTCGCTCAGCGGGTGCACGGACGGCGCATACCCCTTGGCAGGGCTCATCCAGGCTGCCAATGGCGAACTCTACGGTACAACCGCGAATGGCGGGGCGAACGGTCTCGGCACAATCTTCAAAATTAGCGTCACCACCGGCTTGCTGAGGACGGTATACAGCTTCTGCTCGCTCAGCGGGTGCACGGACGGCTTGGAACCCTTCGCGGGGCTGATCCAGGGAAAAAGCGGGGACTTCTACGGCACAACCTTGGGCGGCGGAGCGAGTGGCAACGGGACGATCTTCAAAATGACTCCGACCGGCACGCTGACGACGCTGCACAGCTTCAACGGCGGGGACGGCTCCGAGCCGACGGCTCCACTGGTCCAGGCCGCTGATGGGGACTTCTACGGAACAACCGATTACTACGGGGATGACGCGCATGGCGCAGCCTATTCGGGGGGTACGATCTTCAAAATCACCCCAAGCGGCACGCTCACGACGCTATACGACTTCTGCTCCCAGATCGGGTGCGCGGACGGCTACTACCCCGTGGCAGGGCTGATGCAGGCCACCGATGGGGCCTTGTACGGGACCACATCGCAGGGCGGGGCCGCCGCCGGTGGGACGGTTTACAGAATGACCCCGAGTGGCACGCTGACGACGGTCTACAACTTCTGCTCCAAGAAAGAGTGCGCGGACGGCGCCACCCCGTACACTGTGCCGGTTCAGGACACCAATGGGAACCTATTTGAGACTACATTCTTCGGCGGAGCCAAGAGCGCCGCAGGGACGGTCTTCAGCATGTCGATAGGCCAGGGCCCGTTTGTGAAGACGCTGACGACCTCCGGCAAGGTGGGAGCAACCGTCAGGATTATCGGAACCGATTTGAATGGGGCGATCAGCGTTAGCTTCAACGGCACTGCGGCAGGGCCGATCATCATCGCCGCAACCGAGATAACCGCAACGGTGCCGGCCGGCGCGACTACCGGCTTCGTGACGGTAACCATGCCCACCAGCACGCTGAAAAGCAACGTGCCCTTCCAGGTGCTGCACTAAAGCCCGCGCCCGCCGGAAATCGGGGGGGCTGCATGCGCGGGCCCGACCATCTGTGCGACCTTCGGGCCCGGCCTTCTCTTATAACAAACGAACCGAAATGGAAATTGCGGCTAAGGAGGCCTGCATGACCCAGAAATCTTCATGGCGCGGAGTTCTGATTGCGATTCTTTCTGTGGCACTCGCCACGCAAGCTTTGGCGGATCGGCCCGGGTTTTCGGTGCGCCCAGATCTGCTTGCCCCTTCGAGCGGCGGCGGTTTCCAGAGGACCCGCGACGTCTTTGTGACCGGTGTTGTGGTGGCGGCTGTGGCCGTCGCGGTAGTCGTTATCGTTCTGGTCACACACCGTCCTCAAAGAATTACGGGCTGTATCCACTCGGGAGCCGACGGAATGGGTGTGACGGACGAAAAAGACAAGCGGAGTTACGCGCTGTCCGGCAACACGGCAGGCATTAAGGCGGGCTTCCGAATGACGCTAGAGGGCAAGCGGAAACATGCCGGCCAAGCGCCGGCTTTTGAGATACACAAGGTGGGCAGGGACTTCGGCGCCTGCCAGACTTAATGGACATGGCACCCACGAAAAAGGAAGGCCGGAGCAATCTGGTAGATCAAATCTCCGAAGGGAAAGCACATGAAAAGAGGCCGCGCGGAACTTTGTTGGTTGTAACATCCGGCGGCGCGATGTCGCGAAAGACGCGCAAAAAGGCCTCCTGAAAGACGTCACGGGCGTCTTCCTGGGAGCGCGACAGGTTCACGGCGAGGCGGAGCACACTTTGGTCGTACGCGCGGACCAGTTGCTCGAAGGCGTCCTGATCGCCGCGCTGGACTGCCCGAATCAGGCTGGCTTCATCTTGTTTGGAGTTCCGGCTCTACTTAAGCTTTCAATGATCCCTTCGAATAGTTTGACGCAGGAGTGGCAATTTTGTCACGGTGTGCTGTTCGGATTCGGATGGTGTCCGCTTGTGGGGCAGGCTCGTAGCCTGCGGCGGCCTCGTAGGCCGCCTGTTCGGGCGAAGACATGACATGCGGCTGGCAACTCAATCCACCCGCGAAACAGCGCGTGGTGCGCGTTGCCGGGGGATTTCACTGGGCAGGCGCCCCGCCCGGCGTTTACTGAATGCGAGAAAAGACCAGATGTCTGGACAGTCTTGTTATGGCCCCCATGCGTGTTAGCTATCCTCATGATCGCACCTGCTGGCGCCCCCCGGACGCCGGCCGCAGTTGCACTTCGCGCCGTTGTACCCTTCTGCCTGACCGCACTCATCTCCATCTCGCCCGCACGCGCGCCCCGAGATCCGGCTCGCGTAACGGCGAGTTATCCGATCAGGGGCGCTCGATATTGGAGCCGGGAACGCGAGGATGTCTCGGAGCGGAGCTTAGCTAGCTAAGCTAGCCGCGACGTCACCGACCCGCGACGTTACCGACCCGCGACGTTCCTGAGCCGCGACGTTATTGAGTCGCGACGTTATTGAGCCGCGACCGTGAGGGAGCGGTCACTTGCCGCGCCGCGGCAGCCGTTTCCTGACCAGAAACCACAAATTGTGAAATCCGTCCCGCCACGGATTCAACTTCTTCTCGCCGATCCGCGACGTGTACATGATGGAGATTTCGCCGAAGCGCACCCGGCGGTCCTTCAGCGCCTCAATCTTGATCTCCTCGGAAAACGCCATGCTATCCGACTCCAGTTGCATATCCTTCAGAATGGACCGCCGGAACACCCACATGCCGGACTGCGAATCGCGCACCCAGCGGAAATACAGGATCGACATAGCCAGCGACAACACCAGGTTTCCGAAGTGATGTTTGAAGCTCATGGCCTGGCGGTCGCGCACAGGGAAGCGCGAAGCGTTCAGAAAATCGACCTCCAGGTGACGGAACGCCTCCAGCAGATAAGAGATAGCGTCGGGCGGATAGCTATGGTCGCCATCCAGCGTGACAATGAGATCGCCGGTGGCATCGGCGAATCCGCGCTTGTAACTGCGGCCGTAGCCCCGCACATCCTCGCGGATCACTTGCGCGCCGAGCGACGCGGCCACGTGCGAGGTGCGGTCGGTCGAGCCGTTGTCCACTACGATGACTTGATCGACAAAATCGGGCATGGCGCGCAGCACACGCTCGATGCCTTGCTCCTCGTTCAGGCAGGGGATGATGACGGTGATGGTGTCGCCTTTGTACATGGCCGCTGTTGCGGAGCGGGAGAATGCGCAGGATAACATCGTCCACGGAGCGCGCGGTGTCGCCACTTCGTCTTTATCGGTATCCGCAAGCGTCCATTGTTATGATGGTAAACAACATGAAATGGGCCGCATCGCTGCTCTTCTGCCTCAATCTGGCCGCCGCCGCCGAACTTACGGGCGCTCACACCGTGTATCTCATGCCCATGGGCCATAGCCTCGATCAGTTCCTCGCAAACCGGCTCACTCGTATGCATGTGCTGCAGGTGGTCACCGATCCAGCCAAGGCGGACACCGTTCTGACGGATCAGGTGGGTGCGGGGCTGGAAGACCGGCTGAACGATCTTTATCCTCCGCCGCCCGATCCGGCGAAAGTGGCCAAGGAAAAAGAGGCCAAGGAGAAAGAAGCCAAAGAGAAAGCGGCCAAAGAGAAGGATGCGGCCAAAGATAAGACCGATGCGACGACCGATACAACAGCGCCTTCAGCGCTCCCTTCGCTGCTGGCGGACACGGTCAATAAAGCCGATAAGCAGGGGTCGATGGGCGTTTCGGGCCGCGGGCGCGGGACGATTTTTCTGGTGGATGTAAAGTCGCGGGCGGTGCTGTGGTCGGCTTATGAAAAGCCCAAGAATTATAGCGCGAATGAACTCGATCACACCGCCGAGCGCGTGGTAAAACTGCTTAAACAGGACCTTTCGCCGAAGACGCAGAAGTCGCAGTAGGATTCTTTTCGCGCACGGCATCCCCATAGCTTTCGACGAGGCGGGCGGTGATGGCGGCCATATCCCAATTTGCGGCCACCTCGGCGCGCGCGCGCGCGGCCATTCCGGCGGCGAAAGGCGCATCTTCGAACACCCGCAGCACGCGCGCGGCGAACGCTTCCGGATCGTCCGCCAGCAGGCAGAACTCGCCGTCCGCGCGCGCCAGGCCTTCCGCGCCGATCGGCGTGGAGACTACCGGAATGCCGCTGGCGAATGCTTCGAGCAGCTTCACGCGCACGCCCGATCCGCTGCGGATGGGACACACGAACACGGCATAGCGGCCCAGCGGTTCGCGAATATCTTCCACGAAGCCGCGAATCTCAACCGCCGGTGCGCGGTCTTCGTAGCGATGGCGCTGGGGTGCATCGGATCCCACCACGACCAACCGCGCTTCCGGCCGCCGCGCCACGATGGCGGGCAGCACTTGCTCGACGAACCAATCGAGCGCCGCCACGTTAGGCTCATGCCGGAAGCTGCCCAGAAACAGCATGGTGAACGGTTCGCGTCCGCCGGGCGAAAAACTGTAGCCCGCGGTGTCGATGCCCGCGCGCAGTCCCGCCTGCAGGCGCGCACGTACCGGGCTCGCAGGGGGCAGAAATCCGGCCAGATATTCGCCGTTCTCGCGCGTGCAGACCTGTACCCGGTCGCAGCGCGTCAACATGTGCAATTCGTAGCGCAGCGCCCGCAGATATTCGTAGCGCGCCTTCAGCCTGGCGAGCGTTCCGTGCATAAACGGGATGCCGCGTGCGATGGATTGGAAATAGATATCGTGCTCGAACAGAACGACCGGAATGCGCCGGTAGTCGCCTGCATATTGCCCGAGCGGCGTGTATTCGAGCTGCACAACGTCGATTTGGTGAAGATACATCTGCCGGTGAATGAGCCAATCCAGATCGGCATTGGCAAATTCGGAGACGGCGTGCGGCCGCATGGATCCGAAGGTGGGCGGCGTGGGCGGTCGCACTACGAATTCGGCCGAGGCGCAGAACGTGCGCAATTCTTCCTGCGCGGAAGCTTGCGACGCGTCGTCCAGCATGGCGATCACGTGCACCGTCGCGAGCTTCGCCAATTCCCGCAGCGTATGATACATGAACACCCCCCCCCCATGCACCGGCGGGCAGATGGGATAAGGCGAAACGAACAGCACCTTCAGAGCCGCGACCGTAAGGGAGCGGTCCCGCGTAAACCGATCCCGAAAATACCCGCCCAACGGCCGCCGAAACGCTTCCGTATCGTCGATCACCGCGAACCCCCGCGCCCGCCAACGCGAAGCCAGCGCCCCGGGAAGCTGCTGGAAGGCGCGCCACCAGCCATCCAGATTCGCGCGGCCCGGCCGATCGCCCGAGATCACGCTAAGCAGCGCGCCGCCATAACTGAAAAAGAAATGCGACGCCAGCATCCGCCAATCATGGATATTCTTCCAGCAGAACAGCAGGTAATTCTTCTTCAGCACGGCCTGGATCTGTGCCTCGCTGAAACGTTTGCCGATGGTGCCGCGATGCTCATGATACACGACGCTGCGCGGCTGATACAGCACCTGCCAGCCGCGTTTCCACGCCAGATAGCCGAGGTCCGTGTCTTCCAGATAGAACGGCGCCAGCAGTTCGTCGAATCCGCCGAGCTCCAGGAATTTTCGCCGGTCGAAGGCGCACGATCCACCGCCGCCATAGAAGCATGGGAATAGATCGCCGATCGACGGATCGATGCGATGGCCCACTTTCAAGCCGCCATCCTGCCACCGGCCCTGCGTCAATCCGGTTTCTTCGCGGCGCGTGGCCGGATCGCGAAAAAAGATCTGGCAAGAGACGGCGAAGACGCGCTCGTCGCGAAAGCCTTCGAGAAGCGGCGGTAGGAAATCCGGCGAGACGTGCATGTCGCTGTTCAACAGCACCACGATGTCGTTTTTCGCGGCGCGGAAGCCGGCATTCGATCCGCCGCCGAAACCCAGATTGCGGTCGAGCGCCAGCAGCTTCACGCGCGGAAACGCCTGGCGCACGAATTCGGCGCTGCCATCGGTCGAACCGTTATCGACTACGATAATCTCGTTGTCCGGATTCCCGCCGAGTGCCGCGATAACCGAAGGCAGATAACGCTCCAGCAAATCGCGGCCGTTCCAATTAGGGATCACCACGCTCGCCGATGCCGTGTTGGCGCGCTTGGTGGGGCAGGCACTCTGCCTGTGGCGGCCTCGTAGGCCGCCAAAAAGTAAATCCGTAAGCGCAAGACACCCCACCGCCACCAGCCACATCAAAGGCGAGACGATCAGCAACAACGCGGTTCGCAGGAAGCGCACGAGCGAGGTCATTGCGTACCGGCGTCAGGTCCCAACCCGACGCGCCGGCCAAGCCGCACCCAGCGCGAAGATTCGAGCAGTGCTAATTTCCCGCGCAGACGTTCCACTTCGGCATCCAGCGATTGTGCCCAGCTTGTGCGCTCGTCCAGAGTCTTCTCCGCCTGGTGCAAATATTCGACGCACTGCGCCAGTTCCTTCAGCTTGGCCGCGAGTTGCGCGTTCAAATCCAGCGCCCATTCGGACTTGGTTTGGTTTTCGCGGTCCAGTTCGGCGATCTTCGCCTCGGCCGCCGCGAGTTTCGCCTGGGCGTCTGCCTCGACTGCCGCGATTTCCTCCTGCAGTTCCACGACGCGCGCGCTCTTAGCCGCCAGTTCGCGATCGAGCCCGGCCGCCCATTGATTGCTCTCTTCCAGTTCCGCCGTCTGTTTCCGGTGCGCCAGGTCCAGATCCGAAAGATCGCGTTGGGCGTCTTTGAGCCAGCCGTCTTTCTGCCGCAACTCGCCTTCGAGCAGCGCGATGTGCGTCTCGCGCTCGCGCAACACATTCGCGGTCGTGGGAACGTAGACGAACGTGGGGCTGCCTGTCTGCGGTCGATGCGCGCAGACGGCCACGAAGAAATGCGATTCCTCAGGTGGCGTCTCACCGCCATCCACACGCACTTCGGTGGTCTCCAGGACGCCGCCTTCGGGCAGAGGACGGAACGTCACACACTCCGCGTGGTTCTCCAGAAACAGCGAAATATACGGAAATACCGCGGAAAGCTCGGCGCGAAACTCATCGAATTCGAACTCGTGCGCGTGAAACGGATTGGCGCCCGCGCGGCTGCGCGATTCCGCATAATACAGCTTATTCGGAGTCGAAACGATGAACTGCCCCGTGGGCGAGAGCACGCGCCGCGCTTCCAGCAGAAATTCGCGCCAGTCGGTCAGGTGCTCGATCACTTCGAAAGCCACTACCAGATCGAACGCCGCGGCGGGATGCGGCAGGGCGGTGCAGGAAGCTTGTTCGAATTCCAGATACGGCAAGCGGTAATGCTCCTGCGCGAATGCCACGGCGTCGGCGGCAATATCCGCGCCGACCACCGAGAGCGCCGATTTGGCCAGTTCCGCCGCGCCATAGCCGGCGCCGCAGCCGGCGTCCAGCACGCGTTTTCCCCGCGCCAGGCGGGCGGCGAAGGCATATCGCGCGATGTGCTCGTTGAGCAGGTCCGCATCCACTTCGCCGGGGATGACGCGCTCGCCGGTAAACTCAGCCAACATGACTCTCCCGCGTTTCGGCCGCCAGCCGCGCATTCAATTCCACGCGGCAGGGCAGGCGCAGGAATCCGTAGATCTCGCCCGGCGAGTGACCCATCTGCAGGGCGATGGCGTTGTCGATCCAGTCGCACATTGTGTAGCCCAATAGCGTGCCGTCCGCGATGGCCGGCGAAAACGAAAACGACGAGGGATACAGCTCCGGCATTTCCAGATGAAAGTCGATGGTGTAAATGTCGTCCGGTCCCATAGCCGGCAGATCGTAGCCTTCGCGCGCGGTGTTGGTGCCTGAGAAATCGACGCCGAGGTGATTGCGCATCATGAATCCCACGATGGGCTGGGCGAGCGGCGCACGGGCGCGCACGCTGATGCGCACGACGATGCGCTGCGAAGGGTCCAGAAGCTGCACCGGATCGCCTTGGGCATCCAGCACGGCGATTCCCAGCACTTCCGCGCGGCCATCGCCATAGCGGTGGTCGATGTTCGGAATGCGCTCGATCACTTCCGGGGCGCACACCCGCGAACCCGTGCGGGCGCTTTCGGGCGCGCCTTTCAGCAGCAGGTAGGCCGAATCCTTTTCCACCATGGCGGCGAGATACTTGGCCGCCACACTGGCGGTTTCGCCAATCTCCCGGATACGGCCGCGATCCAGCCATAGGGCGCGATCGCCGATAGCCTTCACGTCCGCGATGGCGTGGGAAACGAACAGGATGGTGATGCCGCGCGCGCGAAGTTCATGCACCTTGCGCATGCAACGCTGGCGAAAATAGAGGTCGCCCACCGCCAGGGCTTCATCCACCAGCAGGATTTCCGGATCCACGTTGATGGCCACGGCGAACGCCAGCCGCACCACCATGCCGCTCGAATACGTTTTCACCGGCTGGTTGATGAATTCGCCGATTTCGGCAAAATCCTCGATATCCCGGTAGCGTTGGTCGATCTGCCGGGTGCTGAGGCCCAGGATGGATCCGTTCAGATAGACATTGTCGCGGCCGGTGAATTCGGGATTGAATCCGGCGCCCAGTTCCAGCAGGGCCGAGACGCGCCCGTTTACCGTGAGCGAGCCGCTGGTGGGATGCAGAATGCCGGCCACCATTTGCAGCAAGGTGCTTTTGCCGGAGCCGTTTTCGCCGATGACGCAGAAGGTCTCGCCGCGGCGCGTCTCGAAGCTGACGTCTTGCAGAGCCCAGAAATCCCGATGGCATCTCACGCGGTTGAAGGAGAGCAGTTCTTTCAGCCGGTCGCCCGGAGATTCATAGATCGAGTAGCTCTTCGAGACACCTTGAAATTCGACGGCGTTCACGTTCGGTGGCCTGGGAAATGCCTGGAACCATCAGTGTAGCGGAAGTGGGTTGGCGGGTGGGAAGATGTGCGCGGCACCCGTTTTTATGGGCGTTCGTTGGCAGCCGATTTTGGGGTTTGGTTTTCGCGCTCGGCCGGAAGAAAACCTAAATGGCCGCCGATGAACGCCGATGAACGCCGATAAGACAACCCGACGCAGGTCAGGCAGGGAGCTTAACTTTGTGTCCCCACAAAAAAACCGGCCGGGCACGTGGCCCGGCCGGAGCAAGGAGGCCCTGAGTTAACCAGGCTAAGGAGTAGTCACGGACACAACAACGGACATAGGCGAAACGTTCCCGAGCGTGTCTTTCGATTGGATGCCGTAGTAGTACGTGGCGTCCTGCGAAACGGTCGAGTCGTTTGTCGACGTTTGGGTAGCCGCAACTACTTTCAGCGAAGTGAGAGCAGAAGGCGAACTACCGCGGAAGATGGTATAGGACGCTAGCGGCATGCCGCTCTGCGCGGTGGCCCACGACAGGCTCACCTGGCTTTTATTTGGCGCGGTGGCCGCTACATTCGTGGGCGCCGACGGCAGCGCCAGGGCCGTGGCCGAAACAGTCGCCGACATGGCGGAGAGGTCCCCGCCGGTATCGGCCGCCTGGACGGCGTAAAAGTAAGTCGTCGAGGGCGATGCCGACGCATCCGTATAGGACGGTTGGCCAACGGTGGCCACCTGGCTCATGCTGGCTGCCGTGAGGCCGCGGAACACTTGGTAATTCTGAATAGGAAGACCGCCGCTCACTGAAGCGGACCAGGCCAAGCCGATTTTCAGGGTGGAGATGGGTGTAGCCGCGAGGCCCGTGGGGGCGCCCGGCGCGGAGGGAACCACCACCTTCACGGTGGTGGACATGGGCGATTGGTCGCCTCCGGAATCGGCAGCCGCGACCGCATAGTAATAGGTGGTCCCTGCGGTCACCGACGTATCGTTGTAAGTGATTTGGAGAACGACGGCCAGTTGCGCCAGATTGGAAGATGTCGTCCCGCGATACACATGGTAGTTCTGGATCGGAAGGCCGCCGGTCACCGAAGCTGACCAGGCCAGGCCGATCTTCCCAGTGGAAATGGGAGTCGCCGCGAGACCCGTGGGGACGCCCGGCGCGGACGGAACTGCGACGTGCACGATCGCGGACATAGGCGATAAATCCCCGCCGGAATCGGCAGCCATGACGGCATAGTAATAAGTGGCTCCGGCGGTGACCGTTGTATCGTTGTACGAAGCCTGCAGAACGGTGGCGACTTGCGCCAGATTAGACGATGTAGCACCACGGTACACGCGGTAATTCTGGATGGGCAAACCACCGCTCTCCGAGGTGGACCAGGCCAGGCCGATCTTCCCAGTGGAAATGGGAGTCGCCGCGAGACCCGTGGGGACGCCCGGCGCGGACGGAACTGCGACGTGCACGATCGCGGACATCGGCGATAAATCTCCACCGGAATCGGCAGCCATGACGGCATAGTAATAGGTGGCTCCGGCGGTGACCGTTGTATCGTTGTACGAAGCCTGCAGAACGGTGGCGACTTGCGCCAGATTAGACGATGTAGAACCACGGTACACGCGGTAATTCTGGATGGGCAAACCGCCGCTGGCCGCGACGGACCAGGTCAGGCTGACTTTGGCGTCGGAGGCCGGCGTAACCGTTACGTTGGCCGGCGCAGACGGCGCCGCCGGCGTGGTTGCCTGCAGTACCGTGGACATTGGAGAAAGATCGGACCCCGTGTCGGCCGCTTGCACGGCGTAGTAGTAGGTGGTCGACGGGTTTGCGGTCCTATCCGTGTAGGAAGTTTGCGTGGTGACGGCTAACTGCGCCAGATTGGAAGACGCCGTTCCGCGGTACACGTGATAGTTCTGGATCGGCAGGCCGCCACTGACCGCGGCGGACCAAGTCAAGCCGACGCTGGTGGTGGAGCCGGGCGTAGCCGCGAAGTTCGCGGGCGCCGCGGGCGGCGCGGGCGTGGTGGCCGATACCACTGCCGACATGCCGGAACTATCGGCTCCGCTGTCGGCGGCTTCTATGGCGTAGTAATAGGTGCTGGACGGGCTCACGGCATTGTCCTTGTACGACGTTTGCAGAACGATGGCGACCTGCGCCAGATTGCCAGGCGAAGAGCCGCGATAGACGTGATAGTTCTGGATAGGCAGCCCGCCACTCACCGCGGTGGACCAGGTCACATTGACTGTGCCCGTGGAAGCTGCCGCGGCCGCCACTCCCGTGGGGGCCTGGGGCGGCATCGGCGTGGTGACCGAGGCGATGGGAGACATGGCCGAAACGTTACCGGACGTATCCACGGCCTCGACTCCGAAGTAGTAAGCCGTACCGCACGAAAGAGGAGAGACGTTGTACGTGGTGTTCGAAGCCGACGTGCGTCCCACCTGCATCAACGCGGCCGGCGAAGTTCCCATAAACACGAGATAACTTCCCACGCCTGTGTTATCGGTGGAAGGAGACCAGGTCACCGTCACCCTTTGGCAGGAGGCGGCCGCGGCGGTGATAGCGGCGGGCGCCGTGGGTGGCGTGGTATCGGCGGTCGTCACGTTGGCCGGCAGAGACGGCGCCGAGGTGTTTCCGGCCAAATCGAATGCTTCGACCGTGTAAGTATAAGTCGTCGCCTCGGTCAATCCGGAATCCTGATAGTTGGTGCTGGCTGTCGTTCCGGCCAGTACGCCGTTGCGCAAGACATTGTATCCGGCCACGCCTACGTTGTCAGTCGATGCAACCCAATTCAAGGTGTCCGTGGTGGGATTGGCCGAACCGCCGGTCAATCCAGTGGGCACGGTTGGGGGTGTGGTGTCCGGGGGCGCGACTAACGATGTGTAGTAAGCCATCGCCGTCGGAGTATAAATCGCCTGATTCAAATCTTGGGACGCCTGCGAGCTCTCCTGGCTCAGGATCGCGCTGTCCGACAGGCTCTCTGTGGAACTGTTGTATGGCAGATAGGCGGCGAAACTCTCCGAGTCGAATGGATTTTGAAAGATCATCCGGCTATGGTGCGCCAGGTTTTCCATGGTTTGTATAAAATACGCGTCCAGCGGCTCCCAAAAATTGAACGGATTGCGTGCGCGGATGTCGCCGTCCGAGAGGACCCCCAGTTCGTTATCGGCCACCTTCCACAACCAGTATTCCGTCATGGCCACGGGCATACCGGCCGCCGCGGCGGTGTTGACTATCTGCAAGGCAATGGGCAGATTACCGCCATTTACCGGATAAATATGGAAATCGATGAAATTCAGAGGCAGCGTGACATACTGCTGAATAAACGACAGTGCGTTGGTCTGGCCGGTTCCCGTGCCGGCGCCAATCTGCATGCCGGGAACGCCGGCCTGTTGCACGGCGGCGATCAACTGGCTCAACATCGCGTACGAACCGCTGGGGGTATTGAGTTCGGTCTGGAGACTGTTATCGTATTCCGTTTGCGGCTCTTGGAGTAACACCAGGTAATCCGGCTGCATGGTTTGCGCGATGGTGAGCGCCGTCTGCGCGCGCGCCTGCTGATATTGAGTCCAGTTGAGCGTGGCGTAGAAGGGAGCGGCGTCCCAGCCTGCTTGCACATCGTTGACCAGCAGCGTGTCGTTTTCGACCACCAGCTTCAACCCCGCGGCGTGCACCATGGAAGCCACCTGTTGATAGAAACCTGCCCACTGCGCCTGCGTCTGTCCCTGACTGGTCAGGAAGGGTTCGTATAGCATGGGGAAACCGCATTCCACCAAGACCGCTTGCACCCCTATGGCTTTCAGCTCCTGCAATTGCAGCTGAATAGCCGGCATGGCGGTGGCGTTTACCAGTTGCGGCCCCGCATTGGAGTCCGCATTTTTGAGATTCCCCGTGAACAACGTGGGTGTCTGCGACGGCGGCAGCGCGCTGAGCGTCGCATTGAAATTCGTCAGATAGGTATTGAGCGAACTCGAAATACTCTGGAAGGTTGGCGGAACCGGCGGAGCCTGCGCATATGTGGCGCCCGCCACAAGAAAGAAGAGGATTGCCAAACTCGCAATCAGCGGTAAAGCACCCTTCGGCCCTCGCGAAAAACAAAACATCGACTTCATGAAATCTCCATCCAGTGACTCTTATCGGTATTCATTCATGAAGTACAGAGAAACAGGTATTTTTATCTTACAAAATAGAATAGTATTCGTGAATAAGTTAGGAGATTTTTCGCGCGCGTTCAAACTCGCGCGTAACGAATTTCAGTTGAGGAACATACACTGCGGGGGAAAGCGCTAAGACTCGCTTGGAGGGGAAGGTGAAAGGGCGGCCGCCCGGTCCTGCTGCGAAGGGATCTTAACGGTCAGTGGGCCTTTTGACTGCGGTGCAAGTACCGCGGCGCCGTTTCGTGCAATACATCTGGCGCGTCAGCCCTGAGTGGCCGTCCAGCGAGGGACCGGGTAGCCGCCCATGTGGTCGACTGGTTCTATGCAACCTCCTTTTACAAGCAGGCTACCCCAAATGGGGTATCGCTAACTTCCCCGCAGATCATCACGGGGGCGGGTCCAGGCGCGGACTTCACGCCCAAGCCCACTTCACAATATGCACCCGCCAGCCGCCGGTGTCAAGGGCTGGGAGACCGTCTCCCTGACGGTCGCGGCTCGGTAACGGCCGCCGGTCGCGGCTCAGTACCGGCCTTGGCTCCGCTACCGAGCCACGCGGTTCGGGAGGGAGCCGCGACCGTAAGGGAGCGGTGCATGACCCGTCTTAAATCGCGTGACAGACTTCCGCGGCGGGGTTTGCTATTGTTAGGGACTATGAGTGAAAAATGGGCTGAAGGAGAGTTTCAGCGCTTCTGGAAGCGGCTTCAGCAGCTTGGGCTGAACGCCTACGAATCGCGCTCGTACCTGGTGCTGCTCGGCCATCCGCGGTTTAAAGCGCTGGAACTGGCCGCGCGCGCCCACGTGCCCCGGCAGAAGATCTACGAAGTGCTCGACAGCCTGGTGGAAAAAGGTTTCGCACAGGTCGTGCAGGAGCGTACCAAGCTGTTTTCGGCAGTGGAACCGGCCTTGGCTTTACCGGCCTACATGGCCCGCAAACGCCAGCTTCTCGACCAGGAACTCACCGATCAGGGCCGCGCCAGCGTGGGCTTGGTCGACGATCTGAAATCGGTGTACTCCGAAGGGCAGGGCGGCCGCGGCACCTTGGACTACCTGCGTATTGTCAGCGACCCTGCCCAGACCGCCCATGAGTATCGCCGCATGCTTTCCGAAGTGCGCTCGGCCTATTTGGAGTTCTCGCGCCCGCCTTATGCCGTCGATCCGTTAGATGAAAAGCTGGTAAAGCAGGCGCGCCTCTCGGGCGTCACCTGCCGTCTCCTGTTGGAAGCGGGCACGCTTGACGACGGGCACCGGCTCAGATTGCAGGAATATGCGGCGGCGGGAGTCGACGTGCGGCAGGTGGACAGGCTGCCCATGAAGCTAGCGGTGTTCGACGGCCGCCAGGGCATGCTCGCGCTGCTCGATCCGGTAATCACGCGGCCCAGCTGGACCGCCGTGGTCTTCGATCACGAAGGCATGGGTGAGGCGATGACCGGGCTGTTCGAAGATCGCTGGCGG
This sequence comes from Bryobacterales bacterium, assembly GCA_963785255.1. GTDB lineage: Bacteria > Acidobacteriota > Terriglobia > Bryobacterales > Bryobacteraceae > Bog-159. The sequence continues at coordinate 312,205 of CAWAUR010000017.1, read as the reverse complement.
CGGGGCATCGCGTTATAGCTCATCCGGCTTTTAGCCAGCGCACGCGCACCTTAGACAGGCCGGGATTCCTGTCCTGCCGGCGGAATGAAACTCATGGCGCGTTCGGTGACGGCGCAGATCGTCAGGCTGGGATTGACTCCCAAATTGGCCGCCAGCACCGAGCCGTCGCAGATATACATATTCCGATAGCCGAACACGCGATTGCGGTGATCCACCACGCCATCGGCGGCGGAAGCGCCCATGGGGCATCCGCCGAGAATGTGGGCGGTGCCGGGAACGTTGAAGAGAATCTCGGTCACCATGCTCATGGGCGTGCCTCCGATCAGGCTGGCGGCCTGGCGGGCGAACTCATTGGCTTGCGGGATGAAGGTCGGGATCTTGGTGCCCTGGCTGACCAGGATCTTGCGGAACGGAAAGAACCAGCGGCGGCGCAGGCGCATATCGATGTGGCCGTCGAGAGTTTGCATGCAAAGGAAGATCACCGATTCGCGCGCCCAGCCGAACGGATGCAGCACACGCGCGGTGCGAATGGGATGGCGCACCAGCGATCCGACGAGCATTTTAAGCCACGCCAGAATACGCGCATGGCCGGGACGGCCGCCAGTGAGCACCGTGGCCAAAGGTCCCATGGCGTCGGAACCGGCGGGATAGCGCACGGCCTCGATATGGGTATGATCGTCGAGATAGATGCCGGAGCCGATGGCGATGCCTTTGGAAAAATCCTCGCGGCTGCCCGGAACGCGCACACCGATTAGCGACTCGGCGTTGGTGCGCACGCGGTTGCCAAGCTGATCGCTGAGCGCCGGCAGGGAGCCCGTCAGTTTCAGGCGGAAGAGCAGATCCATGCTGCCCAGCGCCGAAGCGGCAAACACGATGCCGCGGCAGGTGAAGCGGCGCGGTTGCGTGCGTAGCCACGAGAGCGAATTCACGGTGAACACTTCGTATCCGGCACTGCCATCCGGCGCACCGCCGAGCGGCTTCACATCCACCACACGCGTTTCGTCGAAGACGCGCGCGCCATGCTTTTCGGCGAGATAGAGATAGTTTTTGTCGAGAGTGTTTTTCGCATTGAAGCGGCATCCCACCATGCAGCCGCCGCAGCCGGTGCAGGTGCTGCGCGCGGGACCATCGCCCGAGAAATACGGATCGGGGTAAGTCTTGCCGCCGGGCTCGCCCTCGGGCGGCTCGAAGACCGCGACGTTAGTGCGGTAGAACGTATGACCCACGCCGGCGGCATCGGCGGCCTGCTGCAGGAAATGATCGGCGGGGCCCAGGATGCGGTTTTCGATAACGCCGAGCATGCGCAGGGCGGTTTCGAAATGTGGCGGCATCTCGCGCTGCCAATCGGCCAGTCCGGCCCACGAGCCGTTCTCCCAGACGGTGTTGCGGGGAATCAGCAAGGTATTGGCATAGGTGATGGATCCGCCGCCGACGGCGCAGCCATGCAGGATGACCACGTGTTTGAAGAACTCCATGTTGAAGAAGCCGCGCAGAGCCAGGCGCGGGCGCCAGAACCAGCGCCAGATGAGCCAATTTGTGCTGGGGAGATTCTCGGGCGTCCAGCGGCGTCCCATTTCCATGACCGCCACGCGGTAACCTTTTTCAGTGAGCCGATGCGCCGTGACGCTGCCGCCGAAGCCGGAGCCGATCACGATAAAATCGAAGTCGTGGCTTGAATCGGACATTTAGGTCTCCTTTTGGGAAGCCAATCCGATGGTAACTCCTCGCGCGCGGGCCGGCGCGGTTCGCGCAAAATAGATAAGAGATGAATGAGGCGGAGAGGATCTACTACGAACGGCGGGCGCCGGAATACGACGACTGGTATCTGGGCACGGGGCTATTTGCGGCGCGCGTGCGGCTGGGCTGGCATGCGGAAGTGGAGGCGCTGCGCGATTGTGTGCGCGAGCTTACGCTGTCGCCGGTGCTGGACGTGGCCTGCGGTACGGGCTTTCTGACTAGGGATTTGCGGGGCCGCGTGACGGCGCTCGATCAGAGCATGGCGATGCTGCGTATTGCCCGCGAACGGGTACCGGGCGGAAGGGTGCTCCAGGGCGATGCGCTCGATCTGCCATTTCGCGCGGGCGCGTTTGAGTGCGTAATGGCGGCGCATTTCTACGGACATCTGGATCGAACACTGCGCGCGCGGTTTCTGGCGGAGGCGCGCCGCGTGGGAGCGCGGCTTTTCGTCATCGACGCGGCGTGGCGGGATGACGTGCAGCCTGAGGAGGTGCAGGAGCGCGTGTTGGAGGACGGATCGCGGCATCGTGTTTATAAGCGCTATTTCACGCCAGAGCAATTGAGCCAGGAGTTGGGCGGGGGGCGCGTGGTGCATGCGGGACGGTGGTTCGTGGCGGTGCTGGTGTGAGTGAACGAGAGACCGACTCGATTACTACACGGTAAATTACGCGGTGCCGATCGCTGCGGTCGTCTGCTCCACACCATCAGACCCGGAAGCACCGTGCTCGCAAGGCGCATGCATTCCTCCGATACCGAACTTCATTCTACTGTTTCAAATGCATGCAGTCGCGGGATCACCGCTCCGTCGAGGACGCAGCCTGGCTAATTGGAGGGCGGGCAATCCTGCCCGCAGCCGGCTTTCAGCCGGCTTGGGCGAGCGTTGCTCGCCAAAGAGCGGGCCTACGAGGCCCGCGCAGGCAGAGTGCCTGCCCCACAAGGTCGGACAGAATGCAGAAAGTCGAGAAGCCGGCCTTCAGCCGGCTGGCCGCCTAAAAGGCGGCTGCGGCCAGGATTGGCCGCCCTCCAATTGGTCTTCATCGCTTTCGGTGGCCCGCAGGGCCATGCGGCACTCCCGGAAGGCGTTAGTTTTAGGATGCGGCCCTGGTGCCTCTTCCGGCGGACTCGCCAAGGAAATTCACCAACTCGCGGTTCAGTTCCTCCGCATGCGTCCAGGTGATGCAATGCGGCCCATCCTTTATCACCTGCAGGCGGGCGCCCGGGATCAGTTTCGCGGTGCGCAGGCCCGAAGCCGCGATGGGCAAGATGCGGTCCGCATCGCCATGGATCACCAGCGTGGGCACGTCCACGCGGGTTAGATCCTTGCGAAAATCCTCGTGCCAGGACGGAACGCAGGCCACCGTAGCCGTGGCGGAGCAGCCCACTGCCACGTTCCAACTCGCCTGCACAGCCTGCTCGCTGACGCGTTTGCCCAGTAGCACGTCCGTGTTATAGAAATTCTTGAAGAATTCGGTGAAGAACGCATAACGATCCGCGGCGGCGGCTTTCTTTAACCCTTCGAACACACTGAGGTCGAGGCCCTCCGGGTTGTCGGCTGTCTTCAGCAGAAACGGCGGCACCGACGAGATGAAGATGGCCTTGCTCACGCCGCTCGATCCATACTTCCCGATGTAGCGCGCCACTTCGCCGCCTCCCATGGAGAAGCCTGCCAGGTCGAAATCGTGGAGGTCAAGATGTGTAATAAGCTTGCGCAGGTCCTCGGCGAACGTGTCGTAGTTATAGCCTGATGTAGGCTGGCTGGAGTTTCCGAATCCTCTGCGGTCGTAAGTGATGACGCGGCGGCCGGCGGCCAACAGCACCGCGGTCTGCTTCTCCCACGATGCGCCGCTCAAGGGATATCCGTGGATGAGTACAATCGGTTTGCCCGAACCGTGGTCCTCATAATAGAGATCTATGTTGCCGGAGTTTTCTTTTCCGACGGTAACGTATGGCATTGAGAAGTCTCCTTTCGCGCGTTTTTGCGCCTGCCACGTTGATGAGGTTTGGAGGGCTTTGGGTGTGGCCGGACTTAGCGGCCAGGTGCGATTCCACACGGTGGCGGGCTTCGCCAATGGGCAGCTTCGCTCGCCAAAGAGCGGGCCTGCGCGGCCCGCGCAGGCTACGAGCCTGCCCCACTATACTTCTTTGCCCGCGTATAACTCGTCGATGCTCTCCCGGAAGTTTTCCATTACGCGCGCGCGGCGCACCTTCATGGTGGCCGTCAGTTCCCCGTCCTCGATGCTGAAGTCGCGCCCCAGCACGCGATACCGGCGGATCTGTTCGAAGGGCGCGAGCTGCTTATTCACCCGCTCCACCACCTTCCGGATTTCCTTCTGCACCGGCTCGGCGGCCGCCATCTCGGCGGTGGTGTGGCCCTTCAAAACGTCCATGCCCTTCAGCGTTTCGGCCACCGCGGGATTGATGGTGAAAAGCGCCGTCAGATACGGCAGACGGTCGCCGACCAGCATGATCTGACTGATCAGCGGCTCGAACTTAAACAGGCTTTCCACGCGCGCGGGATGGATTTTCTTGCCCGTCGAGGATACGATCAATTCCTTCTTGCGTCCGGTGATGAAGACGAAACCCTCGTCGTCGATAAACGCGATGTCGCCGGTGTGCAGCCAGCCATCGCGCAGCACCTCGGCGGTGGCCTGGGGATCGCCTAAGTACTCCGAGAACAGGCAAGGACTTTTGATGAGGAGTTCGCTGTCCTGTTCGGCGATACGCAGTTCCACGCCGGGCAGGGCCGTGCCGATGCTTCCGGCCTTGGGCTTGTCGATGGGGTTCAGCGTCGCCACGCCGCCTTCAGTCAACCCGTAGCCCTCGATCAGCGGCATGCCGATCGCCTCGTAGAATTCGGCCAACTCTTTGCTCAAGGGCGCCGCTCCGGAACACGCCAAGGTCAGCCGTCCGCCGAGCCGCTCCCGCACTTTCTGAAAGAATACCCGGTCGGCAATCTTCAAAGGAGCGCGGATACGCGCCGGCACGGGCTTCCCCTGGCGTTTGTAGCGGGCCGCCGCCAATGCCAGTCCCAAAGCGCCATAGAACGCTTTGCGGGCCACCGCCGGACGTTTGCGCAGCTCGGTGCAAATGGTCGAGTAAACGCGCTCCCACATGCGGGGCGGCGCCAGAAACATGGTCGGGCGGGTGTCCCGGATCTCCTGCGGCAGCTTGAGGAGGCTCTCCGTGAAAGTCACTGGAGTGCCTTGGCGCATGGTCAGCAGTTCCATCACGACGCGTTGCGCAATGTGCGCCGAGGGCAGGAACGCTACCGTGGCATCGTTAGGCCCGATAGGCCACCTGGCGGGCGCCATATCCATGTTCGCGACTACCGCCGAATGCGTGGCCAGCGCCATCTTGGGCTCGCCCGTGGCGCCGGAGGTCAGATACAGAATCGCGTAATCGGCCGGCGTGACCTCCGCCTTTAAGCGCGTCATGTAATGGGGTTCCGCGGCTAGCGCCGGCCGGCCTCGCGCGCGCAATTCATCGAGCGACAGCGCGCCTTCCGCCTCGCCCGTCAGCAGGATGCGCGGCATGTCCGGCGCACCGTGCAACGCCTGCAAGGTCTTGGGATCCTCCACGAACAGGGCCTTCGCGCCACAGGTCTGAATGGTGCGGATAATGTCCTTGGGCGGGTAACTGGGATACAGAGCGGCCGCCACGGCGCCGGCGGCCAGGATGCCCAGATCGGCCAGGTAGAACTCCAGGCGCGTCTCCGAATCGAGCGCCACGATGTCGCCCTTGCGGATGCCCAGCGAACGCAGACCGGCCGCAATCTCCTGGGCAGCCGTCTGGTACTGGTTCCAGGAGTAGGTCAGGTACTCCCGTTTGCCGTCCTTGTCTGTGAAGGGTTGCCGAAGGGCCGGAGCGTCGCCGAACTGTGCCGCGGTTTCCTCGAGGACCTGATAAATGGTGCGCGGTTGCATTCCGCCAACATGCTATCAGATGGCGGGGGTGGTTGGTGGAAGGCTTAGGCGTACTGGGGAAACCGCTCCCTGACGGTCGCGGCTCTGAAGCGGCCGCCTCGATTTCGCGCGACTGTACAGAGCGGCGGGAAGCTTGCCGGGCGGAACCGATCGGCTCCGCCCGGGTCGCGTCGAACAGGTTTGACCCTGTATTGGTAACTTCTTGGTCCCCTTCTCATCGGGGCTGCCGCTAATATAACATATAAGGACCACAAGGCGACAATTCGATTTGACGTTCGATACCTTCAACGCGGACTACGTGCGGCTTCTGGCGGACGGAGATTCAGATACGGGTGAGCATTTTGCCGCGTATTTTGGACGCGTACTGTACCTGAAGCTACGTGTGCGTTTGCCGTACGAACAACATATCGAAGACATCCGCCAGGAGACCCTCCTGCGCGTACTGGATGCCTTGCGCAAAGGCAATCGCGTGAAGTCGCCGGAGCGTTTCGGCTCGTTCGTCAACGGCGTTTGCGACAACGTGATCCGGGAGTTCCGGCGCCATAATTCCCACTTCGATAGCTGGGAGGGAGGAGCATTGCCCGAACCCATCGATCCATCCGCGGATGCGGATTCCGAATTGGTCAGCGACGAGGCCAGGCGCGAAGTGCGGCGGATTTTTGCGCGGCTCTCATCCAAGGATCGCAAGATTCTGCAAGCCATCTATCTGGATGAGATGGCCAAAGCCGAAGTCTGCCGCATATTCGAGGTGGAACCGGCTTACCTGCGCGTGTTGCTGTACCGGGCGAAGGAGGAGTTTCGCAAAGCTTATTACGCCAAGCTGCCACCGGTTAATCCCGACAAACAGTAACCACGGCTTGGGCTTCGGCGGATACCCCCTCACCCACCGGTCCTACTTTCTCGGCTGTTTTGAACTTCACTGACACGCGCTCCACATCCAGTTCCAGTGTGGCGGCCAGTTGGCGGCGTATGGCATCACGATAATCCTTGAGTTTGGGCCGCTCCAGGATCACGGTGGAATCCACATTCACGATACGGAAGCCGCGGGCGCGCGCCAGATCGCGGGCATGGGCCAGGAAGGTCAGGCTGCCGGCGTCTTTCCAACGTGAATCGGTATCCGGAAAATGCATCCCGATATCGCCCAGCGCGGCTGCACCTAAGATGGCATCGGTGATGGCATGCGCCAGCACATCCGCATCGGAGTGACCCTCCAGCCCAAATTCGGAGGGAATCGTAACGCCTCCGAGGATCAGCAGGCGATGCCGCGCCAGGCGGTGAACGTCCCAGCCCAGGCCAGTGCGGTATTCGCTCACAATTCCCGGGGCGCGGTTTCCTCTTCCAGAAACAGGCGCGCCAAGTCCATATCGCTGGGCTTGGTGATCTTGATGTTGCGGTCGCTGCCCAGCACCACGCTGACTTCCACTTCCAGCCGCTCCACGAGGCTGGATTCGTCGGTGCCCGTGAATCCGTCGTTTTGAGCGGCGGCGAAGGCCCGCACCAGCAGATCGTAACGGAAGACTTGCGGGGTCTGCGCCAGCACCAGCTTTTCGCGCGGCAGAGTCGATCGGATCTTCACCTTGTTGGTCTGGGCTTTGGCCACTGTCTTCACGGTGTCCACCGGCACGATACCCACAATGGCCGCGCCCGATTCGGCTGCTTCGTCGATCACTTTGTTGATGGTTTCCAGATCGATGAACGGCCGCACCGCGTCATGTACCGCTACCAGCGTGGTGTCGGGATCTAGAGCGGCTAGCGCGTTCTCCACCGATTGTTGCCGCGAATTGCCGCCTTCCACCACGCGCACGCGCTTACCGCGAACTTCGCGCTGCATCAGTTCGGTAACCCAATCGAGATCGTCGCGGCGCACGGCCACCACGATTTCATCCACGCGCGGAGCGGCCGCGAACTTGCGCACGGCATGCACCAGGATGGGCGCACCGTCGAGCAGCATGAACTGCTTGCGGCTGGTTCCGGCTTTCTCGGCGGAGGTCCGCCCCATGCGGGTGCCCAGCCCGGCGGCTGGCAGAATCGCGGCGACTTTCATAGCGGCACTTACGATTCTATCTTTAATTTTGGGATTTCGGGCGGTAGTACCGCTGCGCGCGACGCCGCCTGTTCCTAAAGCGCCGCGCCTGATATGATCCGTAAAGAAGATCTCGCGGGAGGCGATCATGAACCGGACGCATTGTATCCAGCGCGCCTTTGCCTGCCTGGCGCCGCTTCGCGCGGTGATCTTGGTCGCGTGCATGGCCGTGCCCGCAGCCCACGCGCGGAAGGCGGTGGAGCACGTCATCCACACTTTCGGCAACTTCACCAGAGGCGCCAATCCATACTCGACGCTAGTGCGCGACGGGGCCGGAAACCTGTATGGCACAACCTGCCAGGGCGGGTCCGCCAACGCTGGCTTGGTTTTCAAGCTTTCCGCCTCCGGCTACCAGGTGCTGTACAACTTCAAAGGCGGAGCCGACGGCGCCAACCCCTACGCCGGCGTGACGTTCGATGCCGCAGGCAACCTTTACGGCACGACTTATGCTGGCGGGACGGCCGGCACGGGAACGGTATATAAGTTGGATTCCGCCGGCCAGGAAACCGTGCTGTACGGTTTCTCCGGCGGGTCCGATGGAAGCGGTCCCTACGCGGGAGTGATCTTGGACGCGGCGGGAAATCTATACGGAACCACTTACAATGGCGGCGCGGCCAACGCGGGGGTGGTGTACGAAGTAAGTCCGTCCGGCGAGGAGAGCGTACTGTACAGCTTCACGGGCAATGCGGACGGATCGAACCCTTATGCGGGGTTGGTTTCCGACACCGCCGGAAACCTCTACGGGACCGCCGTGTGGGGCGGCCGGGCGCCGGCGCCCGACGGATACGGCGTGGTCTACAAGGTGAGCGCGGCCGGCCAGCAGACGGTGCTTTACACGTTCACCGGAGGCTACACCGGCGGAGGGGGTCCGTACGGCGGCGTGATTCGCGACGCGGCGGACAATCTCTACGGCGCCACCAAGGGCGGCGACGGCGGCATGATCTACAAACTAAGCCCCCAGGGCAAGCTGAAGGTGCTTTACCAATGGCCGCCGGAAAACGAGGGACCCATCAGCCCGGAATCGGTCCTGACGCGGGACGCGCAGGGCAATCTGTACGGGACGGACTCGCCGACGGCCCCCGTCCCGGGGTTCGGCGCGGTCTTCAAGCTGGATACTTCGGGGAATTATCAAGTGCTGTACGAGTTCCCTGGCCCTGCATATAATCTGTACGCAAGGGGACCTAACGGCGGCGTGATCCTGGATGACGCGGGGAACATCTATGGGGCGACACCTTACGGGGGCGTGGGCGGAATGATCTATAAGCTCGCGCCGGCGGGAACGGAAGCAACGCTCTACGACTTCCAGGGGGCGGCAGGCGGGACGCGTCCGTTCGCGGGCGTGACCATCGACTCCGCCGGAAACCTGTATGGGGCTACGTCCAACGGCGGACCAGCGAACGCGGGTGTGATCATAAGGTGGATACTGTCGGCCGGGAGACCGTTCTGTACAGCTTCACCGGTGGTGCGGACGGGGAGGCCCCGGACTCGAACGTGGTCCTCGACTCGGCCGGCAATGTCTATGGCACGACCGAGCTGGGCGGCCAGTACAAGCAAGGCGTCGTATTCATGCTGGACCCTTCCGGACGGGAAACGGTGTTATACACGTTTACTGGCGGGGCTGATGGCGGGTACCCGAACGGGGTAATCCTGGACGAGCAGGGCAACCTCTACGGCACCACCGCCTTCGGCGGATCTGGAAGCCTAACGGGGCAGCAGGAGGGAGTGGTGTTCAAGTTGGATCAGTCCGGTACCGAGACTGTGCTGTACAGCTTCACGGGCCTCTCCGACGGGGGTAACCCGGAGGCGGGGGTTATCCGCGACGCCGCTGGAAACCTCTATGGCACGACCGTCTACGGGGGACTGAACAACGGGGTAGTTTTCGAAATCAGCGCTGCGGGGACGTACGCCGTGCTGCACAGCTTCAGCACGCGCACGGACGGGAGACTGCCGGAGGCTGGCGTGGTCCGCGACGCAGCCGGCAACCTTTATGGCACCGACGAGGACTACGGACCGGGCGGCGGCGGTGTCGTGTACAAGCTGGATCCCGCCGGCGCCTTCACGGTTCTTCACGCCTTCCCCGACTACGGGGCAGGTGGCGGCGGGCCGAACGCCGTGACGGTGGACGCCGCCGGAAACCTGTACGGCACAACCAGCGGCGGCGGTTCGTCCGCCTGCGACGCCGGATGCGGCATTGCCTTCAGCATCGACGCGTCGCGCAACTTCTCTATACTCCACACGTTCACCGGCGAGTCCGACGGCGCGCAGCCGTACGCGGGTCTCACCCTTGACCCCGCCGGCGATCTATATGGGACCACCACTGGGGGTGGCCAGGCGGGCGCGGGGGTGCTGTTCAAGGTGGCGGTGCGCTAGGCGCAAGCGGGGCGGCGTTAACCGCCAGGCGCACCCGCGGCGACCGCTCTAATTCGGTGCTGTGCCGTAGAGGGCTACCTTCACGCTACTGAGGGTCGCCTGACCGCCGGACTGCGGGTTAGTCACGGTAAACGTAAGCCGGTCGTTCGGCATGACAGGGCACGAAAGAGTGCCAGCCAGAAGACTCTGCGGAAACGTAAGGGCGCTAATGTCGGCAAGCGGCGAGAGCGGCGTGCCGGACGTGTTGTCCAAATTCACCGGCAGGTTCGGGACTACGGAGATGGTTGTGTCCGTCCAGTGGGCAATATACATCTGGCACTGCCCGCCGCCGGTGTTCCAGCCCTGGGTACTGTCGCTAATCTCAAGGTAGTTGGAGCCCTGCAGCGCGGCGACCTCGCCCGGGAGGTATCCGAACGCCAGTCCGACTATTGTAATCGGTATTGGGGGTTGCCACAGGTACGAGCCGAACTGAGATCCCAGTTCTCTTGCGGGGATTGCGGGACGATCTGGGTGCAAGGGTTCGAGTTGGAAACCTTTGCGCACGTGCTATAAAGCGGGGCCGCCTCCGTCACGCGCTGCGTCGTAGCGTAGTAAATCTTGGTCGTGTTCACTCCCACCGTGCTCGTGGGGCAGTTCAGCTCGTAAGTGATCGGATTGCTGCCGGTGGTGTTCGTGCCCCACCCCGGCCAGTATTGCTGTGGCCACAGGAGTTGTCCCGAGCCGCTTCCGTTTCCGGTCGGATTGTTATACAAGGGGTATATTGGCGTGCCGTTGTAGCTGAGCACGCCGCAAGAGGCTTCGGCCGGCAGTTCCGGAACGCCCGGGCCCGATGTCGGCAGATAGTTCCCGTTGCTGGGATCGACATAGTCGACCAAGGGCGCATATGGACCCATGAGGCCGCCGCCAGCGCCGTCGACGTTGGTGTATTCGACGGTCGAGAAGGGCACAGCGGATGCGGGGCAGGCGAAGGAGGCGCTTGCCAGGGTGTTCCGCATGGTGATGAGGAGTGCGTTCGTGTTGACGAAGTTGGAAAAGTTCGTCAGGTCCAGGACCGTATAGCCGTTGACCGTCCAGGCGGAATAGTTGTTCCCGTCCGGCGAAAGCGGCGTAGCGCCTTGCAGCTTCGGCGACGCACCCGACGCCGTCAGCGCACCCCGCCCGCGACAACCCCTCCACCTCGTTACGACTCGATGGCGGTTTTCTCCGGCGCGAGGGGCTCGGGCTTGCGCGGCGCACGGTCGTGCTTGTCGCTGCCGCCCGCGGCCGCTACCGCGTGCATGCGCTCGTCGAATTTGCCGAAGATCATCTTGCCGGCCGTGGTCTGCAACACACTTGTAACGGAAATGTCGATGGTCTTCGAGATCATCTTGCGCGCGTTATCCACCACCACCATGGTGCCGTCATCCAGATAGGCGACGCCCTGGTTATACTCCTTGCCCTCTTTCAAGATAAATACGCGCATGGTCTCGCCCGGCAGCACGATGGGCTTCAGCGCATTGGCCAGCTCATTGATATTCAGAACCTGCACGCCGTGCAGTTGCGCGACCTTATTCAGATTGAAGTCGTTGGTGATGATCTTCGAATCGTAGACCTTGGCCAGTTCGATCAGCTTCATATCCACTTCGCGCACGTGCGGGAAATCGTCTTCCACGATCTGCACGTTCAGGTGCGCCATCTTCTGGATGCGTTGCAGGATATCGAGACCTCGCCGCCCGCGGTTGCGCTTCATGGAATCGGCCGAATCCGCTACCAGTTGCAGCTCGCGCAGCACGAATTGCGGAATCACCAGCACGCCATCCAGGAAACCGGTCTCGGCGATATCGGCAATGCGTCCATCGATGATGACGCTGGTATCCAGAATTTTGAAGGATTTTTTGGAAGATTTTTCCCCTCCGAAGATGCCGCCCAGGGCCGACAGGTTGAGCATGTCCCCCTTTTTGGCGCCCACCACTAACCCTACATAAGTCATCCAGAGGAGTAAGCAGACTTGGATGAAAGGAACTAACTGCGAACCGGCTCCCGCTTCCACGCGCGTCCAGTTCAGCACCAGCGACATGAAGAAGGCTCCGATGATACCCAGCACCGATCCGAAGGCCGCTCCGATCAACCGTTTCAGGCTCACCTGTTCCAAGCGGACTTCAAAAAAGATAATGGCGACGCCGATTACCAGCCCCACGAGAGCGGCCCACGGCGAAGGTGCGGTCTGGAACGGGTGCAGCAGATAGCCGCACGCAGTTAGTACGAGCACAAATATGATGCGAACGATAGTTAAGTCGAGCATGAGAACACCCCTTTCCGGGCGATTCGAGGAGAAGCGGGGACGCAACCCGTTCTCTCGACCCTAATTTGCGAGCTAACAAGGCCGCGCCAAGATTATAACATTGAAAGCCCGATAATTATATAGGCTTTGTGGGGCAGGCTCGTAGCCTGCGGCGGCCTCGTAGGCCGCCCTGCGGGGCGCTTCGCCCGTGCTGGGACAGGCCGGGAGGCCTGTCCTACCGGCTTGGAACCACCCGGAACGTTAATGCCGAAGATTTGAAATTCTCGCCTTTCCACCGCAAAGTGTAGATCTCAGGCCTTAAGAAAAAACTCCCGAGTGCGTAACCAAATTGCAATACCTGTCCGGAGACGGGACCCAGGCCAGGATCAGGCCAGGATTGGCCGCCCCACGAAAACTCTTACCCGCGCTCCAAAATCCGGAAAATCTGCGCGCCATATTGCTCGGCCACGCGCGCGCCAATGCCAGGAATTTCCAGCAATTCAAGCATGGTGCCGGGCTTCTGCGCGGCGATCGCCTGCAGCGTACGGTCCGACATGATCCGGAATGCAGGCACTTCGCGCCGCCGCGCTTCCGCCAATCGCCAATCGCGCAAAGCCTTTTCCACGGCCGCCGGCGCAGCTACCGGCGTAGCCTTCGCCGTCTTCGCCGCCTTCGCCACGGGCGCTGGCTTTTCCCGCCCACGCGACCGCTTCTCCCGCCGCCCCACGCGCGACTTCTTCCGCCGCTTCGGCGCCGCCTCAATCTCCAGCTTCATTTCGAAGGCCGGCACGCTCTCCGCATCCAGCGCCCGCCCGGCCGCCGTCAACCCCGCCACGCGATAATCCACGCGCCGCCCGTCCTGCTGAAACGACGCTTCGGTCAGATCCACCCAGCCGGCTCGCGCCATCGCCCCCAGCACCTGCTCGAACCCATCGCGATCGAGCGAGTAATCGGCAAAGAGTTCGCTGTGCAAGCGGCCCGTGGCCTTGCGTCCCGATTTCTTCAGCCCCGCCACGATGCGCCCGGCGGCCGCCCGCTCCGTATCCGATGCCGTGCGGAAGCTCTGTGCGATGGATTCTCCCGGCGCGCAGAAATCGCAAATCCCGCAGCGCTGCTGGGCATCCGCATAATCGCCGAAATGCCGCACCAGCCCCAGCATGCGGCACTCGCTCGATTGCGTATACCGGATCATCAGCTCGATCTGCGCCAGCTTGTGCTCCGCCTGCGCCACGTACAGTTCGCGCCATCCCTCGCCGCCGCGCTTCAGATTCTCCGCCGCATCCACGATCGCGCCGCCGTGAATCCACAGTTTTTCGAGCGCCTTGTCGAACACGTCCGGGTCCATGCGCACCATGCTCTGCACCATCTCCTTGGGCCGCGCCTCATCCACCAGCCGCGCATAGATATTCTCCAGCACCGACACATCCGGATAATCGCGATCGAAGAAATAATCGTGCGTGAAGCGGTCGGCGTAGGCGTGCATCAGGATGGCGCGGGAGGGCGCTCCGTCGCGGCCTGCCCTCCCGACTTCCTGATAGTAAGCTTCCAGCGAACCGGGCAGCGCCGTGTGAATCACGGTGCGGATATCCGGCTTATCGATGCCCATGCCAAAAGCGATGGTGGCCACGATCACCTGCAACTCGCCCGCGAAAAACGCGTTCTGGACGCGCTTGCGCCGCTCGGCTTCCAAGCCCGCGTGATACGCCGCCGCCGGAAAATCCTGCTTCAGTTCCGCCGCGAAGCTGTCCGCCTCGCGCCGCGTGGGCACATAGACGATGGCGGGGCGCCGCGCGGCATCCTGCAACAACTCGCGCGCCAGGTCCGCCCGCTCGCTGGCCGGCACTTCCACCACCTCCACCGCGATATTCGCGCGCCGGAAGCCGTGAATAAAACGCGCCGGTTCACCCAGCCCCAACTGCTCGATGATGTCGTTCTGCACCAGCGGCGTGGCCGTGGCCGTCATGGCGATTACCGGCGCGGGCCGGAGATGCGGCAGATATTGCCCGATCATGCGGTAATCCGGACGGAAATCGTGCCCCCATTGCGAGATGCAATGCGCTTCGTCGATGGCGATCAGGCTCGGCTTGCGCTTGGCCAGCATCGCCGGAAAACCCGGCACGCGCAGCCGCTCCGGCGCCACAAAAAGAAATTCCAATTTCCCATTCAGATAGTCGATCGAAGCCTGCCGCGACGCCCCCCGGTCGCGTCCCGAATGGATGCGTTCTACTGCGCGCCCCTGCGCTTTCAGCTTGGCCACCTGATCTTCCATCAGGGCGATCAGCGGGCTGATCACCAGCGTAGTTCCGCCCCGCGCCACGCCCGGAAGCTGATAGCAGAGCGACTTTCCGGAACCAGTAGGCATAACCAAAAGCACATCCTGCCCGGCGATGACCGCCTCGCAAACCGCCTCCTGATTGGGGCGGAATGATTCGTAGCCGAAGGCGCTGTGGAGCAAATCTGTGAGGTCGCCTGTGAAAGGCGGGGCTAGGGGCTGGGGACTAGGGGCTAGGGCTGTCAGCCTTGATTCGCTAGGTGCGGCTCCGCCGGCAGGGGGCGTGTTATCCCTAGTCCCTAGCCCCCAGCCCCTAGTCCCTGGTTCAGTCCCCCAGCCCCTAGTCCCTTGCCCAACTTTTCCCACCACCTCTCGCACGTAATTCTCAATTCCCTCGATAAACGGCTCCAGCTTCGCCGTCCCCCGCTGAATGCGCTTCAAATACGCTTCCCATTGCCCCGTCATCGCGGGACTTTTTACCTCCGGATGCACCACCTCGATCAGATGAATACCTTTCCCGGTCGCTTCGAGCATCTTGCCGTCGCGCACGATATAGCCGCGCGTCAGCAACACCTCGATGATGCCCGCGCGCGTGGCAGGAGTGCCCAAGCCCGTCTCCTTCATGGCATCGGAAAGCTCTTTTTCATCGAGCGTTTTGCCCGCGGTTTCCATGGCCGTCAGCAGCGTGGCGTCCGTAAATCGCTTCGGCGGCCGCGTCTTCTTCCTGATGGACTCCACGTCCACCACGGCCTGCGATTGGCCTTGTTTCAAGCCCGGCGGCAGCGTGGGAGTCTCCGGCGCACGCTCCTGTCTGCGCTCCGGGACCACATCCAGCGCCTTCCAACCCACCTGCACAACCGCCGTCCCGCTGGTGTGATAGTGGTCGACTACACCGGGATTCGTAATCGCCGTGATCACCGTGGTCACGGCGAAGACATGATCGTCGTGCCACGCGCTGAGCAGCCGCCGGCAGACCAAATCGTAAATCTTGCGTTCATCGCCGCTGAGTTCGCGGGCTTGCACCGTGGTGGGAATGATGGCGTGGTGATCGGTCACCTTGGCATCGTCCACGAACCGGCGCCCCAGGGGACGCTCGCCGGTCCCCGCCGCCAGCATCGCCCGGTAGGCCGCTTCAATCGCCCGCACCACCGCCGGCAACGTGCGCGCCACATCCTGCGATAGATGCCGGCTATCCGTGCGCGGATAGCTGATCAGCTTGCGGCTCTCGTACAGCGCCTGCGCGATTTCGAGCGTCTTCTGCGCGCTGAAGCCAAATAGCCGGTTGGCGTGCCGCTGCAGTTCCGTGAGATCGTAAAGCAGCGGCGGCGCCATGCGCTGCGTCTCGGATTGAATGGATTCGATGTGCGCCGCGCCGGTTTGCGCCCGCGTCACAATCTGCGCCGCCTCCGCGCCATCGGCCGGCAGCCGCATAGCCATCTGGATGGAATCCTTCACCGGCTCGCGGAACCAGGTGCCTTGATATTTCTCGTCGTCTTCGGAACCCCGAGTTTCAGAGCCGCGACCGTCAGGGAGCGGTTGAAACGTGGCCACTACTTCGAAATAATCCTCCGGCACAAACGCGCGGATAGCCAACTCGCGCTCCACCAGCATGGCCAGCGTGGGCGTCTGCACGCGGCCCACGGATAGAAAATCGTCCATGGCCAGCGTGTAGGCACGCGATAGATTCATGCCCACCAGCCAATCCGCCCGGCTGCGGCCGCGCGCCGCATCCGCCAGCGGATCGTAAGCCGCGCCGTCTTTCAATTCGCCAAAACCCTTGCGGATAGCGTCCTCGGTGAGCGACGAAATCCAGAGACGGCTGAAAGGCTTCCGGCATTGGGCGGCTTCGTAGATGTAGCGGAAAATCAGCTCGCCTTCGCGGCCCGCATCGGTGGCGCACACCACCTTCGCCACTTTCGGCGAATTCAGGATCTTGCGCACCACCTCGAACTGCGGCTGCGTCTTCTCGTAGACCACCAGCGGCCATTCGCGCGGCAGCATGGGCAACAGATCGCGCCGCCAATGCTTCCACTCCGGCCGGATCTCAGCGGGCTGCGCCAGCGCGACTAAGTGGCCGATGGCCCAGGTGACTACGTAACCATTGCCGTGAAGATATCCTTGCCCCTGCTTCGTGGCGCCCAGCACGCGCGCAATGTCGCGCGCCACCGAAGGCTTTTCCGCCAGGACGGCCACACTGGAGCTTTCCGCATCCGGGCCGCTCATGCCCCGAGGTTAGCACGCGCGCAAATTCCCGTGGGGCAGACGCACAGCTGTCCGGCTAAAAGTTGGGGGGGCGCAGTTGGTTGTGCGGTAATCGAAGCTGGCTGCAAAACAGGAGTTGCCCCATGCCTTGCGGGCCACCGAAAGCGATGAAGACCAATTGGAGGGCGGCCAATCCTGGCCGCAGCCGCCTGTCAGGCGGCTAGCCGGCTAAAAGCCGTCCCCCGAGGGGACCCCAGGGCAGGATTGCCCGCCCTCCAGCGGTTTATTGTGGATGAATTAGCGCGCCAGTTCTTGCATGGCCGCTGCGATGCGTGCGGCCGCGTCGGGCCCCACGGAATTCTCTTCGCCGTACCACGCCTTTTTGGCGTTCTGCAGATAGGGCGGCTTCTCATCCCACTCGGCCTTCGGGATGATGTAGCCGATCTCATCGTCCGCCAAGCCGATCAGCATTTTGAATGGCGCGTGCAACATGGATTTGATCGATGTTTCGATGGGCGCATCGGGAAAATCGGCGCCCGCGTAGCGCTCCACGCCGCCCACGCTCAGCTCCGGATACATCTCGCCCGGCACCAGCGCGATGGCCAGCACCGGCTCGCGGCCCGACATACGAATCAGCCCGACGGGGGCGGTCGTCGCGCCATCGGCGGTGGTCTTCTTGCGGCCTTTGTATAAATCCGCCTGCGCCGCCATTTCAAATCCGCGATTGGTCACCGGAATTGTAATGATGCGCTCGGCGAATTCAATGCGATCGATGTGCACGGGCTTGGCCGCACGCACCGCATCCGCCGCCAGATCGGCGATGCGCTCGCCGAGCACTTGTGTCTTGCGGAAGCTGTTTTCGGCCGCGATGGTCCCCGTGGCGGGGTCCTTGATCTTCGCGCCCAAGGGCGACTGCATGCCGCCCACCGCGCCGTTCCACAGCACTGCCATGCCGCCCAGCCGGGCTTCCAGGCGCTTATAGAAAAAGCCTGGATAATCCGCGCTGATCTGCGTATTGCGGGATCCCAGCGTCTCGGGATGATTGGCCCAATTCACCGCCGTGGCGATCGGCTTGCCGTCCTTGCCGGTGAGCGACAAGATAATCAAATCCGGATCGTGCACCACGGGCGGCCGGTCGTCGTCGATGAACGAATCGAGCTCCGCGCTGTGCACCACGGCGAGCGATGGCGTGGCGGGTTCCAGCGCCGCGATCGCACCGTGCGCCGCCTCGGCCACGCGATCCACTACGAATGCGTTGTAGGCATCGTCGATTCCCGATTTGCCCACTGCCGGACCCCACAGTCCCATAGTGTCGGGACCTTCATGCACGTGCGTGGAAGCCACCACCACATCGGCTTCGGGAACCTTGGCGCGCACGCGCTCGACATCGTCGAGGAAGAATCCGATCAGATCCACTTCGCACATGACCAACGGCTTGGCGCCCGCGGTGAAAGCCAGGCAGCGCGCATAGAGATCGTCATGCACGGTCATGGCCACGCGATTGTGCCCGAAGCCCGCCATGTACACCGGCGGACGGTCCTGCAACGGCGGACTGATGACGGTCTTAAACGCGCCCGCGCGGAACTCGGCCAACAGAGATCCCGCGCAGGCCAACAGCAGAACGAAGCGCACCGGCTATACCCACCAGGCAGCGGCAGGCTGCTCGCGCATCACCATGCCGTTGAGGAAGCCGGCGGCTTTTCGCAGCCCTTCCTCGGGCGAGAGCAGGCTATCCTCGTGTTCGATGGACAGCACGTAATCGTACCCGAACATGCGCAGCGTGGATGCAAATTCCTTCCACCATTCGCCGCCATGGCCGTAGCCGCAGGTGCGGAAAATCCAGGCGCGATTGCGTTCATCGGTGTACGACTTGGTATCCAGCACGCCCGTCAGCGGCAGATTGCGATCGTAGATCTGCGTGTCTTTAGCGTGCACGTGGAAGATGGCGTCGCCCAGCACGCGGATGGCGGCGATGGGATCGATGCCCTGCCAGAACATGTGGCTGGGATCGTAATTGCAACCGATCGACGGGCCCGCGATGGAGCGCAGCTTCAACATGGTCTCCGGGCTATAGGCCACGAAGCCGGGATGCATCTCGATGGCGACTTTCACGCCGTGATCGGCCGCGAACTTGGCCTGCTTGATCCAGTAGGGCGCCACCTTGGCGTCCCATTGCCATTTCAGGATCTCGAGATAATCGGGCGGCCACGGACAAGTCACCCAGTTCGGCCACTTCGATTTTTCGCAATCGCCGGGGCAGCCGGAAAAATCGATCACCACCGGCACGCCCAGCTTTTCCGCCAGGCGGATGGTCTTGCGGCTGATTTCCTGATCGTGCTTGGCGCGCGCCT
The DNA here is from genome assembly GCA_963785255.1 of Bryobacterales bacterium. GTDB lineage: Bacteria > Acidobacteriota > Terriglobia > Bryobacterales > Bryobacteraceae > Bog-159. Next base: position 293,007 of record CAWAUR010000017.1, on the reverse strand, counting down.
GGTCGGGATGCAGCGGGTTGCCGTGGCAACTCAGCGCGCTGATGGAAAATCCATTGTCCGCCAGCTTCTTCTTGAATTCGTTCAGCTCGGTCTTGCTGTCCAGCATGGACAGTTTGCAGTGCGGATCGCCCGGATAGTTACCCGTTCCGAGCTCCACGGTATCGATGTCGATGCTCTTGAGTTTCTTCAAAACATCGTCGAGGGATAATTGCGCCAACAGGGCGGTGAATACGCCGACTCTCACTTAGAGATTCTCCTTTCGCGGGGTGGCTCGCATGCCACCGTACAGCATAACAGGGCGAAGGGCGGCCGGCGTTTGCCCCAAGCTCGATCAGGCACTGACCGTTCTGCCGAAACCGCTCCCTGACGGTCGCGGCCCCGTAAACAATGCCCCCGGCCGGTCATAACGGCCGCGTCGATTTCGCGCGATTTACGGAGCCGCGACCGTGAGGGAGCGGTTTCTCTGGGTCGGAATGCGCCACGTACTGTCGAACCAACAGTACGATTTATGCGCCGTGCAGTACCCCCAAAATCCTTGTTTTTCCTCCATCTATGCCAGAAACTGCAAGCATGACAACCTTAGTAAACAAGACCCTGCGCCGCGTGACAGTGTTCCTTTCCGCCGCCATGCTCGGGGCTTGCATCTCAGTGGCATCCACACTGCCAGGTCCCATCGATAAATCAGTAGCCAGCGTACCGGAAATGGCGCCGTCGTCACTGCTGCCCACCATGCTCGACGCATCCGCCTCCTACGCCGATACGGGGAATTCCGCGCCGGCCGATGCAGCCGAGGGCGAGACTGGCGCGACGCAGGGGAGTCCGGCGCAGATGCCCCACTTGAGCGCCCGGGTAGCTTCCGGCGATCTGGCGGCCGTAGGCAATGCGCAGCCGGATCATAACGGTTGCACGCCGGAACCGGTGACGACGATTTTGATGGCCAGCGGTATATTGGGCTTGTTTGCGGTGCGGCGTCTGGGACAGTCTGACTCTAAGGCGCGTTAGGCGCCAGCGGCGTGATCTTCGAGTCCACTTGGAACTTCCGATAGTTACTCCAGGTAATCTCTTCGTCCATGGCGATCTTCTTGATGAGTCCGAGCCTCCCCGCGCCTTTCATATAGAGCCGCTTGGGAAGCCATAAGTCGCCGCCGGCCGGAGTTTGTTCGAAGACTAACTTGGCGCCCGGATACATCCGCGCCAGAAACAGTCCGAATGAGATAGTGTCCGTGGTTTCGGCCTCTACTTTGACCCATTGATAATTCGACTTATCGATCCAGATCTTGCCGCGGATCTTGAGCAGCGCCTTGGCATCGCTCGAGTGCGCGCGATAGCCGGGTTTCGGCGTGCCCGCGATCACCCACACGTCGCGCCCGTCCACACGGTCTTCACCCTGCATGCGCAGATCGTAAGCGTCCGGTATCTGAAGGAGGAATTCGCGGTCTTTGCGGCGGCGCGCCTCGTACTCCGCCAGCCGGCGTTGCCTCTCGGCCGGGGTTTCGCGCGCCAGCTTGGCAGTCTCCTTATCGAGCTTCTCCTGCTGCCTGGTCTGCTCGGTGGCCGAGAGAGGCCGGTTGTCGCGTTCCAGCATGCGGCGGTAAGGCTCGCCGTCCAGAATCACGGTTTCCCAGGCGCTCTGTTCTGTCGATTTCACCTTTCCATCGGAATCGAAATGGCGCTCGGTGGAGCGCGCCGTCCAGGTGTAATCCTGCATTTGCCGCCAGTTGGTCTGATCCAACTCCACGGATTTGCGCACGATTGCGCGCGCATCGGGAGATGAATCCTGCGCGGCGAGACCGGCCGCCAGAGTAAGTGCCGCAAGTAATAGGATCGATCGCAAAGCTAATGAGTCAGATCGTAGACGAAATAATCCACCGCAATGCGGTACGCGAGCGACGCCCACTTCTCGTAGTAGCGCGCGTCGTCGGACCACTCCCAGGCGTCGCCCAGATCCATGTTGTGGCAGATGGCCACCATTACGCGGCCCTTGTCGTCGTAGATGCCGCGCCAGCGAGGCTGGTATCCGTCCTTCTCGTACGTTTTGCCGGTGTCGAAATACTGCGCGCCGGGCACTTGAAAACGTTCATCCAGGTCGTAAACGGTATGGAAGATCGGATCGCTATTGGGGATCTCCACGATCGGCCGGTTAGGAAGCACTTTGCTCATGCTGGCTACGAAGGTATTCCATTCCTCGGTGCCGTGGAAATCGTCCACCATCAGGAAACCGCCGCGCAGGAGAAACTCGCGAAGCTGCGCCGCCTGATCGTCCGGCAGCCGCCAGTGCCCGACCTCGACCGCATAGAGCGTGGGCCAGTTGAACACCTCGCCGCTGCCATCGAGGCTCACAACTTGTTCCACCGAGCGCGTGTCGATGCGGGTGAGCCGCCGGATGCCGGCCATTAAGTGGCGATCGGACCGCGGATAATCCATGGTCCAATATCCGGGAAACGGTTTGCCGTCGCGCATGCGCAGGTCGACGAACGGGTAGCCGTAGATATCCGGATAGCGCAAGCGCGCGCGGGTCCATTCGGTCTTCTGATTCCAATCCGTGGGGACGGGGAAATTCTCGTATTCGAGGGCGGGATATTCTTTCCAGGGCGCCTGCGCCTGCAACAAGCCCCAAGCCGCTAAACCCAGGAAAACCGCGCCAAGGGCAGTGCAAAGACGCATAACCGGCTGCGATTTGAGAATAGCACAGGCGGCGCGCGCGGCGCGGGCGTCGATTTACACCGGGGAGGGCTCCGCTCCCTCACGGTCGCGGCTCGGTAGAGGGTCGCGGCTCGGTAGAGGGTCGCGGCTCGGTAACGGTCGCGGCTCGGTAAACGCCGCGCTATCTCGCCGATTACCTTCCGATATCGTGCCGCCGCTAACTCCGGTGGGATAGCAGGGAAACGGTCCGGTGGTGTAGTGTGGGGTATAGCAATGGTCTATGGAGGCGCCATGTCGCTATGGAAGAGCTTTTGGCTCGATGAACAGGGCCAGGATCTCACGGAATATGTTCTGCTGCTGGCGTTTATCGCGCTGACTACCGCCGGCTTAGTAGTCGCTCCGATGACCAGCGTCAACCAGATCTGGGTCGCCGGGAATAGCGAGCTGAGCACCGCCGCATCCACTGCCGCGTCCTGATCGCCCGGCAAGCTCCGGTATCCTCCCGTTCGATACTATGGAGCTATGCAAACATTGCCGGCATTTCATAACGAGCCCTACACCGATTTCTCCACCCCCGCGAACCGGCGAGCCATGGAAGCGGCGCTGGTCGAAGTGCGCGCGCAGCTCGGCCGCGAATACGATCTGTCGATCGGCGGCGAACGGCTGAAAACGGGCGATTTGCTGCGTTCTGTGAATCCATCGAACCCGCGCGAGGTCGTCGGCGTGCATCATCGAGCCACCGCCGAACTGGCGCGCCGGGCCGTGGATTCCGCGTACGCCTACTTCCCCAAGTGGTCCGCCAGGCCCGAGGAAGAGCGCATCCGCCTGCTATTGAACGCCGCCGCCATCATCCGGCGCCGCAAGCTGGAATTCGACGCCTGGCTGGTGCTGGAGGCCGGTAAAACCTGGCCGGAAGCGGATGCGGATGTCTCCGAAGCCATCGATTTCTGCGAATATTACGCGCGCGAGATGCAGCGGCTCAGCGGTCCGCTAAAGCCCGACGTGGAACTTCCCGGCGAACGCGGCGAACTCCGCTACCTGCCGCTGGGTGTGGGTGTGGTTATTCCACCATGGAATTTTCCGCTGGCGATCATGGTGGGGATGACCGTGGCGTCGCTGGTGGCCGGCAACACGACGATTATCAAACCATCCAGCGAGACTCCCACCATCGGGGCCAAGTTCGCGGAGGTGCTGTTGGAAGCGGGCTTCCCCGACAGATCGTTCTGTCTGGTCACGGGAAGCGGCGCGGCGGTGGGCGACGTGATTGTGGAACATCCCAAGACGCGCTTCGTGGCCTTCACCGGCTCGCGCGACGTAGGTTTGCGCATCAATGAACTGGCAGCCAAGACGCAGCCGGGCCAGATCTGGATCAAGCGTGTGATCGCGGAGATGGGCGGCAAGGACGCCATCGTGGTGGATGGGGATTGCGATCTGGATAAAGCCGTGGAAGGCGTGGCGGTGTCGGCCTTCGGATATTCCGGGCAGAAATGCTCGGCCTGCTCGCGCGCGATCGTGGACGCCAAGGTCTACGATGCGTTCGTTGAAAAATTGCAGGCGCGCGTTTCGAAGATTACGGTGGGCGAGGCGGAGAAACCTGAGAACTACATGGGTCCGGTGATCAGCGACAGCGCGCGGCGAACGATTCTGCAATATATCGAAACGGGCAAGCAGGAAGGCCGGCTGCTGCCGGTTTCCGTGAAGGCGCCCGGCAACGGCTATTTCGTGCCGCCCACGGTGATCGCGGACGTGGATGCGAAGGCGCGCATCTTCCAGGAAGAGATTTTTGGACCGGTGCTGGCGGTGACCAAGGCGCGCGACTTCGATCATGCCATGGACCTAGCCAACGATTCGCAATACGGACTCACCGGCGCCATCTATTCGAACGTGCCGGAACATATCGAGCGCGCCCGGCGGCAGTTCTTCGTCGGCAATCTGTACGTGAACCGCAAGTGTACCGGGGCGATGGTGGGCGCGCATCCGTTCGGCGGATTTAATATGTCGGGGACGGACTCGAAAGGCGGCGGGCCGGATTACATGCTGCTGTTTCTGCAGTTGAAGTCTATCGCCGAGCGCGTGGGGTAGTGTGGGCAGGCACCCTGTCTGCGGCGGCCTCGTAGGCCGCCCGGCGCGGCGGCAAGCGCCTTACCGAGTTGGGCCAGCTTGCCAGAATACTCCCACCTCGGGTTTTGGTATGCGATCACGCTGAGCATGAACGCGATAATGGTGAGCACATTTTAGGTGTTGGTGTCCGACATGGGGAACGCCCCCACCGGTCATTCCGCGAGAAACGGATTTCGAATGCGGACTCCCGCCACAATCTGGCCGTGATTGAGGTCTTCGGTCAGCAGTTCCGTCGCAGCTATCTGTTCCGCTGCGGCGAGGATCATGCCGTCCCAGAAAGACAAATCGCAGAGTTCACTTATCTCCGATGCGCGGATCACGGTGGCTGGCGTGATGGCAGAGTGAAGCCAACAAGCGTAGTTGCGGACGATCTCCCGCGCCGCAGGGCCGTTCAGCGGCCGAGGGATCTTCCGGGTCACATTCACATAGAACTCTTGGAGCACCTGCGTGCTCAGACGCCCAGCGCCACAGTCCCAAAGGTCGCGAAGGCAAACTGCCGCCCGCGAGTGCTTAAGCGCCCGCATCGCGATCATGGGCATAGATCAGGATGTTGGAATCAACGAAGACCGCGCCGGTCATGCAGAGCCTCACGATTCCGGATGCCCATGCCGCCCAAATGGAGCCGAGAACCCAACTGGGCCAAAGCGCGCGACTTGGTCTGCGCGTACGCTTCTTGAGCCTCGACTATTCTCTGCAACTCGCTCGCCAGCATCGCGCTGATGCTCAGGCCCTGCTGTGCCGCAAGGGCACGCGCCCGTTTCAGGAGACGCTGGTCGATGGCCAACGTGATATTCTGTTTCACCGGACGAACCTGCATCTATTTTACGCGTAAAATACGTGCGCGATCGCGGACCGTTATGGCATGCAACCAGCGTCTGGCGCTCCATGTTCGACGGGGTAGTGTCCAAACGTAGAGCGCGATAACCCAAATCCCGATTGTCAGCCGGATGCTCGGATGCAGCCGCATTCCAAACAACAGTAGGCCACGACTAAAAACCGATGCAAGAGAGCCGGCACACATGCACAAGAAGGAGAACGCAACTTGGCAAATAAACCAGACGCCGATAACAGGAGAAGACCATCTGAATGGTATATGATAGTCCTTACTGGGCTGATCGCGTTGGCGGAAGAAGCAGGAACGCAGATTACGAAACTTGCCAATAAAGCTGGCGAGATCGTAGGACGCCCACTCCACGATTGCACAGTCTGGCTACCGCACGAACTCAAGCTCGCCCTTCGTCCGGATATCCCGTGACGACGCGCCCACCAACACCGTGAAGCGTCCCGGCTGGGCGACCCAATCATGCACCGCCGTATCGTAATACGACATGGCTGCCTGGTTGAGCCTGAACGATACGGCCTTCGCTTCGCCCGGCTGCAACATGACGCGGGCGAATCCCTTCAACTCCTTCACCGGACGATCCACGCGCGAGGGCGGCGGCTGCAAATATAACTGCACCACCTCCGCGCCGGCGTGGCTGCCGCTATTTCGCACGTTGACGGTGACCGTGGGATACGCGACCTTGAGCCCGCTATATTCGAACGTGGTATACGAAAGCCCGTAGCCGAAGGGAAATAGCGGCTCGACGCCATGCTTGTCGAATCCGCGGTAGCCTACATAGATGCCTTCGGCGTAATCCACATGCAGGTTTTCGCCGGGATAGTGGCCGTACGCCGGCGAATCCTCGAAGGCCTTGGGAAAGGTCACCGGCAGTTTGCCCGACGGGTTTACGGCGCCGAACAAGACATCGCCGATCGCATGCCCCGCCTCCTGCCCCCCGTACCACGCAAACACGACGGCCGATACCTGGCCGAGCCACTTCGTCATCGTCACGGGCGCGCCGGCGGCAATCACCACGATGGTGTTCTTGTTTGCGGCGGCCACGGCTTCAATCAGCGCATCCTGTCCCGCCGGAAGATCCATGGATTTGCGATCGAACCCTTCGCCTTCGATCCTGGGAGAGTTGCCGACGACCACCACGGCGGCGTCCGAGTGACGGGCCACGGCGACCGCTTCCGCGAGCAATTCCTGAGCCGGTTTCGCGGGCGCCTCGCCTTCCATCACCGCGCCCAACGCGTAGACCACATCGGCGCGCGGCCCCGCCGCTTCCCTGATTCCATCAAGCGCGGTGACTGCATATTTCGGGCGCACCAGCGAACTCCCGCCACCGCCCGTCCGCGCCACCGCCGCATTAGGACCGATCACGGCGATCTTCCGCGATTTCTCCGCGCTGAGTGGAAGCACGCCGGTATTCTTCAGCAGCACGACGCTTTCGTTGGCCGCCGTACGCGCGACTGCGCGCTGCTCTGGAGTATCCACATCGCCGCCGCCCGTGTGCGGATGATCGAATAATCCCGCCTGGAACATCACGCGCAGAATGCGGCGCACGGCGTCGTCCACGGCGCCTTCCGTGGTGCCGCCCGACGCAACCGCCGCCATCACCTTATCGGCGGTGAGCCATCCGGCGCCGTTGCCATCGCGCTGCGTTTCCGGCCGGCCGAGCCATCTCTGCATCGGTTCGCCGCCGGGCATCTCCAGATCCATGCCGGCGTTGATCGTTCCGTCCGTCGAATACGTGCTGCCCCAATCGGAGATGACGAAACCGCGGAAGTCCCAACGCTGGCGCAGCGTATCCGTCAGCAGGTACGGATTCTCGGCGCACCACAAGCCGTTCACCTTGTTATATGCCGACATCACCACCCAAACGCCGGCTTCCTCGACGGCCGCTTTGAATGCCGGGAAATAGATTTCGTGAAGCGCGCGCTCATCGATCTTCTCGTCGATGCGGTGGCGCTCGAACTCCTGGTTATTCGCGGCGAAATGCTTCACCGACGGGATCACGCCTTCCGCCTGCACGGCCCTGATATAAGCGACTCCCATGCGCGCGGCTAGATACGGATCCTCGCCGTAACCTTCGAAATTGCGGCCCCATAGAGGCACGCGGTTGATATTCACAGTGGGCCCCAGAATCATGTCGCGCCCCAGCGCCTTCACTTCCTGGGCGATGGCGTGGGCTCCGCGCGCTACCAGGTCAAGATCCCAACTGGCGGCCATGCCGATGCCCGCGGGGAACGCGGTGGATAGAACCGGTGTGGTCGCGGCGGCATTCGTTACGGCGGAGGAGCCGCGCCAATTGCGCACGCCCAAGGGGCCGTCCGCCATCTTAATCGCCGGGATGCCCAGCCGCTCGATGGGCTGGCTTTCCATCCATCCGGAGCCGCTCAGCATCTCGGCCTTCTCGCGCGCGGTCATGCGGCCGAGCAGATCGTTCACGCGCTGGTCGATATCCTCAGCATGCAGACGCACGCCCATCAAAACAGCGGCGGAGAAGGCCGCCAAACATAAAGCGAGTCGCATATGCACGAGTTGATGGTATCAAGAGGGACGGGGGGGTTCAGACAGACGCGGGGCTTCAGCCCCGCGGACCATTTCCATTACACCTGGAGAGCAAACACGCCGGGTGAAAAGTGCGGTCTGCGGCTAAGGCATTCCCACAATCTCTTCACAACCGCACCACCCGGAGCCTTCTGTTACAATACATACCAACAATGATCGGCGAGAGGGAAATCGATTATTTCTATCCCTCCCATTCACGTTTTGTTTGGGTGCGGGAAGCATGAAGCCAGGGGAGCGGGGATTGGCATAGCATGGATTTCGACCAACTGCACACGTTCCTCGAAATCGTCCGCTTGAAGAGCTTTTCGAAGGCCGCGCAGACCTGTTACCGGACCCAGCCGGCCATCAGCGCGCAAGTCCGCCAGCTCGAGCAGGAGTTGAATACCGCGCTGTTCGAACGCTTCGGCAGCCGCATTTCTCTGACCACTGCGGGCCGGATCTTCGCCGAGCACGCCGCGCAAATGCTCGATCAGCGCCGCCAGGCGCAGGATGCCATCAACGAACTGGAGCGCAATCCGCGGGGCGAACTGGTGATCGCCGCCAACGAAGCCACCTGCATCTACGTGCTGCCGCGCGTCTTCTCGGAATACAAGAACCAGTTCCCCGCCGTGCAGCTTCAGGTGAACCGCTCCTACGGCGCGCGCGTGGTGGATGCCGTGATGGAAAACGTCGCCGACTTCGGTCTCACGCAGTTGCCGGTGGAAGAGAAGCGGCTGCAAGTGGTGGACATTTATAAGGACGAAATCCGGCTGATCGCGCCGGCGCGGCATCCCCTCGCCGAGCGCAAAGTGGTGTACGCCGCGGACCTGCCGCAATACCAGTTGCTGTTGCCCAAATCCGGGACCACGCGGACACGGCTGAACGCCTGGTTCGAACTGGTGGAGGACGATCTGCGCGTTTCCATGGAACTCGATTCCACCGAGATGATGAAGCGTTTCGTGATGGCGGGGCTGGGCGTGTCGTTCCTGGCGGTATCCAATTGCCGCGAGGAAGTGGCCGCCGGAAAGTTGCGCGCCATTTCGCTCGGGCCCGAGCCCATGGTCAGGCGGCTGGGACTGATCTATCGTAAGGATAAGGCGCTTTCCAAAGCAGCGCTGGGATTCATTCAAGTGGTGCTCGAAAACCTCGGCGACGAACAACAGGCTGTGGCCGCAAAGCGCTCTAAGGTGCTGGTGGGATGAGTATGCGTTGTGGGCGCTGTGGAAGAAAATTCGACGCCGCAGACGGACCCGCCTGTCCCCATTGCGGCGCGGCGTATGGGCCGGTCAAATCAGGCGTGATGAAGAGTTCCACGATCCTGATCTCGGTGGGCGAGACGGACGCCGTTTTCCGGTCGGTGAAGGAAGTGCCGCCGCCACTGCGTCGAAAGCTCTTGAAATCCACCAACGGGTTAAACGCAGCTACGATTTTGATTGCCGACCGCCGCGGGCGCGAAGAGGTGGCGCGCGCCATTCAGAATCTGCCATCCAGTTTGCAGCGCCGTTTTCTGAAGCCATACCAGGAGGAGCCCGAGAGCGTGCGCGGCTGGCTGTCGCGGCCATGGGTCAGACTGGCCATCGCGGCGTTTTTGGCGGCATGCAGCCTGGCGGTGATCTGGTTCGTGTTCACGCATTTCAAGCCGAGCGCCTTCGCGCCCAGGGCCTCACAGAGGAATTATTCCGCCACCCGCAGCCCAAATCGCGCCCACAGTTCTCTCCGCCCCAGACTGGTGACATCCAAAGCCCGGCTATCGAGATCCTGAACCACCCACTTCTTTTTCAGTGCCACATTCAAAATAGCCGCGCCCAGCGCGCCGCCGATGTGCGGCCGGCGTTCGCTCCAGTCGAGGCAGGCATACGCGAAGCGGCGGCGGAGCGCGCGAACTTCTTCAACGTCGATACCCAGCGCTTGAAACGCCTTCGCTCCGGCGGGTGTGACGGCGTACCCGTTGTCCGTGCCGGTGGAATCGGCCGATAGCCATCCGAGCGCTTTAAATCGGTCGTGTAGCGATACGCCCAAGGTCCCCGCCAGGTGGTCGTAACAAGTGCGCGCCGCGCGTAGCCGGCTGGGCGTATGCGGCACAAACTGGCTGTGGTCTCCTCCGGCCAGCACGCTCAGACTTTCCAGCGCATGGGCCACGTTAGGCCCCTCCAAACTGTAGTAGCGATGCTTTCCTTGGGCCGTCACTTTCACCAGACGTTCGGTGCTGAGCCGGCCGAGATGTACGCTGGCCGTGGACGGGCTGACCTCCGCAACCATGGCCAGTTCGGTACTGTTGCGGGCGTGGCCGTCCGCCAGGCAATAAAGCATGCGCGCCCGCGCGGGCTCGCCGATGGCCGCCGCGATTCGGGAGACTGCGGCGTCAACGTGTTCTTCGGCATGCATACTTTGATCTTAAACGAAACGTGTCTGCTCCGCAACGGCGCTGTATTACGGCTGATTCAGGATCGAGATGACGGCGTTCGTGGCTTGCCTCAACTTGTCGTCAAGGATGCGGCCCGTGGCGTAGAGTATGATGCTCGAATCGGCCGTGAACAGCCGGTTGGGCCGTATTCGGCTTGACTGATTCAAGCCACCGTGTTCGAAATCGGCGCTGTCCAACGCAACCGAATATTCGTCCGATCTGGCTCGGCTTGTAATCTGGCAAAGAACGACGTCGGCACCACGTCCCCTTTTACAAATTTGCCAAAGCCGCTTCCTCCTCGGGTGAGAGCCAGTCCTTCGCCAAGGCGGACTCAGCCAGGAGAGCCGGCGCGGCGTCTTCCGCATTTCTGGATTTGAGGGTGTGGATGAAGGCGAGTAAAGCGTCGAGATCCTTCTCCGGCACGCTTTCCAGTTCCTGAACGATGATTTGTTTCTTGCTCGTCTGCGTCCCTCGGCTTCATTCTATCGGATCTCCCGCGCCGCATACCGCCGCCAGACCACAAACGCCGCGGCCCCAGTCACCAGCACTCCCGCGCCGCACAGCATAAACATAGGCCCCGAAGTAACGAACACGTAGATCCAACCCGCCAGCGCCAGCACGCTGGGCAGCGGGTAGAGCCACATCCGGAACGGCCGGGGCACGTCGGGCCGCGACCGGCGCAGCACTTCCACCGCGCCGATCTGCCCGATGAACTGCACCAGCACGCGCGCCGTCAGGATCGCCGAAACTACCCAATCGAGGCTCAACATGCCGCCCGCGATGGCTAATCCGCCGATCACCAGCAGCGACACATACGGGAAATCGCCCTTGGGGTGCAGGCGCGCGAACGGCTTCCAGAAGTAGCCATCGAGGGCCGCGGCGTAGGGCACGCGGCTGTACGCCAGCAGCAGGCAGAACACGGAAGCCACAGCCGACCAGAGGATCAGCACAGTCACCGCGCGGCCCGCCCACGGCCCGTACAGCGTCTCCATGAAACGCGCGGCCACGAATTTCGATTGGGCCGCCTCGCGCCATGGCACCACCCCCATGATGGCCACCGTCATGGCGGCGAACATCGCGCCCACCGCCAGCACGGAGAGCACGATGGAGCGCGGGATGGTGCGCTCCGGCCGGCGCACCTCGCCGCCTACGAAACAGATGCCGTAGTAGCCCAGATAATTGTACATAGCGATGAGCGTCGCGCTGCCCAGTCCCGACATGAACGCGGGCGTGATGGCGAACGCGTGGGGCGGAAAATCGAACGCGCGGTGCGCGTCGAAATGCATGAATCCGGCGGCCACGATCCACGCGACGGTGGCCAGCATGCCGATCCACAGCACCACCGTCAACCGGCCTACCGACTGGATGCCCCGATAGAGAAGCGCGATCACCAGCACCCCCACCAGCAGCACCGCGCCGCGCATTTCCCAAGCGCCCATGCCGGCGCGGAAATAGCTCAGGTATTGCGCGAATCCGATATATCCGGATGCAATTTCGAGCGGTCCGCTAAAGATGAACTGCCAGACGAACAGGAACGGCAGCAGCGTGCCCAGCCGTGTAAAGCGGAACGCTTCGCGCAGGTACAGATAGCTGCCGCCTTCGCCCGGCATGGCGGCCGCCAGTTCGGCCCATACCAGGCCATCGGCGAGCGATAAGATCGCGCCCGCGGCCCAGCCGAGGATGCATTGCGGACCGCCCATCGCGCCGATGAGCAGCGGGATGGTCACGAAAGGCCCCACCCCGACCATATTGCTCATGTTCAAGGCAGTGGCTTCGAGCAGTCCCAGTCCGCGCTTGAGTTCGTGAGGTTCGGCCATCGGACGATACTAACAGGGAGGTGGGTTGTGGGTGGTGGGTTGTGGGCCGGGCCGAACAGCCGTCGCGCCGCCTTCTGCTACGATGAAATTTCCCCTCGCCATGCCCCTGCGCTTCTACAATACGCTCACGCAGCAAACCGCCGAGTTCACTCCGGAGCGGGATAACACCGTCCGCATGTACACTTGCGGACCCACGGTCTACGACTATGCGCACATCGGCAATTTCCGAACATTTACGTTCGTCGATCTGCTGCGCCGATGGCTACGCGCCAGCGGCTTCCGTCTCGACCACGTCATGAACATTACCGACGTGGACGATAAAATCATCCGCAACGCCGTGGCGCGCAACCAGTCGCTCGACGAGTATACCGCGCATTACAAGCAAGCCTTCCGCGACGATTGCACTCTGCTGCGCCTGGAAACTCCCGAGCATGTGACTCCCGCCACCGAACATATTCACGAGATGGCGCAGGCCATCGAACGGCTTTCCGCCGGTGGACACACTTACTCGAGCGATGGCTCGATCTACTTCCGCATCGCTACTTTTCCGGCGTACGGCAAGCTGTCGCATAACGATTTCAGCGGCATCCGCGCCGGCGCCCGCGTGGATGTGGATGAGTACGAAAAGGCGGACGCGCGCGATTTCGCGCTCTGGAAAGCTCCCAAAGAAGGCGAATTCTTTTGGGACGAAGAGATCGGCCCCGGGCGTCCGGGCTGGCACATCGAGTGCTCGGTGATGGCCATTCAGTATCTGGGCGCGACTCTGGATATCCACGCCGGCGGCGTCGATCTGATCTTCCCGCATCATGAAAATGAAATCGCGCAATCCGAATCGCTTACCGGCAAGCCGTTCGCGCGCTTCTGGCTGCACGCCGAGTTTCTGATGGTGGAAGGCCAGAAGATGTCTAAGTCGCTGGGCAATTTCTTTACTCTGCGCGACATACTCGGCCGCGGTTATGCGCCGGAAGCCGTGCGCTATCTGCTGGCATCGGTGCCTTACCGCAAGACGCTGAACTTTACGTTCGATGGTCTGCAATCCGCCAAGACGGCCATCGAACGGCTGCGCAATTTCAAGCTGCGGTTGGAAACCGGAGCCTTCGCCGAGGGCATGCACCAGGCGCTGGCCGAGCGCACTACCGCCGCGCAGGCGCAATTCACCGCCGCGATGGACGACGATCTGAATACGGCGGGGGCGCTGGCGGCCATGTTCGAGTACTTGAGAGACGTCAACAGCGCCATGGATGCGGGCGATATGCGGGCGGATAACCGTCGACCGGCGCTCGATTTCCTGGCGCGCTTCGATTCCGTATTTGCCGTGCTGGAGCCCACCGTGGAAAGCGGGCAGATCGGCGATGCGGAAGTGGAAACGCGGATCCAGGCGCGCAACGATGCCAAGAAGGCGCGCAACTTCACGCTCTCCGATCAGATCCGCCAGCAGTTACTCGAACAGGGAGTTATTCTGGAAGATACTAAGTCAGGTACACGCTGGAAAAGGAAGTCATCGTGAAGATACAAACGAAGGCAGTGCATGCGGGCGACCGTAAGAAGACCGGCGCGCACGTAGCTTCAACCACTCCGATTTATACCGCCTCCAGTTACTTCTACGAGAGCATGGAACAGTTGGACCGGGTGTTCGCCAAGGAAGATCCGGGTTACTGCTACGCGCGTTACGACAATCCCACCAATGCGGCGCTCGAGGAACTAGCGGCCGCGCTCGAAAGCGGCCACGGCGCGCTGGCTTGCGGCTCCGGCATGGCGGCCCTTCACATGGCGTTGCTGGCGGCGCTCGCCGACCGGCGCAAATCCGTGCTGGCCGCGCATGCGCTGTACGGCGCCACGGTCAGCCTGCTGTTGAACGTGATGGAACCCTCCGGTGTGACCGTGCGGTTTACGGATGTGTGCGATCCGGACGCGTTCCGTGATGCGCTGGAGGAATCCAAACCCGGTTGCGTGCTGCTCGAAACCATTTCCAACCCGCTGCTGCGCGTGGCGCCGCTCGATCGGATCGCCGAAATGGTGCGCGCCGCGGGCGCCGCCGTGATTGTGGATAATACCTTCGCCACGCCGTTGCTGGTGCGGCCGCTGGAGCTCGGCGCGCATTTCGCGGTGCATAGCGCGACCAAGTATCTGGCCGGACACGGCGACGTGTTGGGCGGTATCGTGGTGAGCGATGCGCAGCATTACGACGGGCTGCGGACACTCTCGCGCGCCATCGGTCCGGTGCTGGGGCCTTTCGAAAGCTATCTGACCATGCGTGGCATCAAGACCATGCCGCTGCGCATGGAGCGGCAATGCGCCAATGCCTGCCGCGTGGCTTCCTGGCTGGCGTCGCATCCGGCCGTGGAGCGCGTGTATTTTCCGGCGGACCCGGCGCATCCGGACGCCGCCGAGATCCGGCGCCTGCTGCCGCCCGGACTCTACGGCGCCATGGTGTCCTTCGAATTGAAAGGCGCCGGCCGCGCGGAAGTGTTCCGCTTCATGAACGCGCTCGAGATGATCGTACGCTCGACGTCGCTGGGCGACGTGCATACCATGATGCTCTATCCCATGATGAGCTCGCACCGGGATGTCTCGCCGCACCATCGCGAGCGCATGGGGATTCGGGATAATTTAGTACGCCTGTCGGTGGGGATTGAGGCGGTGGAGGATATTATCGGGGATCTGGAGCAGGCGCTGATAGCGAGCGGGAGTTAGATGGCTGCCAGGACCGCTTCGTGGACGGCGAGGAGCCCTGGCAGACTGTCGGCCTAGTGTACGAGGTTTTGATTGTCTGCCATACGTGGAGCGTGGGGGACCTGATCCGGATCGTCTCGGCTCGGAAAGCGAACCGCAAGGAAAGGAATCGTTACGATCATGGCCATCGTGCGTTATGAACGAAAACCCGGCGACCCACCCACTCGGCGGCAGAAGGAGAACTTGAAGCGGATCGCGAAAATCAGGGATGCAGACATCGACTTCTCCGACATCCCCGAGCTTACCGATGAGTGGTTCGCGCGCGCGGTGCGGGGCAAGTTCTACCGGCCCGTGAAGGAAATCGTGTCGATCCGTCTGGACAAGGACATACTGGCGTTCTACAGAAGCCCAGGCGCGGGGTACCAGACGCGCATTAACGAGGCCTTACGCGCGGCGATGCTGGCCGCGCGCTCAGCGAACAGAAAGCCAAGTAAGTCCGTCCGGCCGCAGCGTCCCCGCTAGACATCTCCGAACTCGTCTTTCCACACGGCCTCGCGTTTTTGATAAAGCGCCGTGCGGCCCAGGATCGCGAATAAGGTGCTGATAGCCGAACGCTCTCCGACATTCTCCACTTCGCCGGTCTCGATGCGCGTCAGAAACGCATCGATGGCATCGTGCGTGGTTTCGCGCGGCGACGGCATGGTCTCGGCATCGTCGCGGCCTTTGTGGTGAACCATGCGCGCGCGCGAAGTTTCAAGCACGCCTTTGGTGCCGGTGAATTCCTCGCCCACGCGCGAGAATCCCGGCGGGCTCAGTTGATTGGCCTCGTAATTCACGTGCATGCCGTTGGGGAATTCGAACGAAAGGGTAAGGTGATCGAGAATCTCCATCGACGTACGCACCTTCGTGCCGCCCATGCCCACCGCGCGAATCGGGCGCGCATCCAGGAACCAATGCAGCACGTCGAAATTGTGGCAATCCTGTTCGACAATAAAATCGCCCGAGTAATCGCGATAGCAGAACCAGTTGCGCAGATGCTCGATTTTCGGATCGTCGTACGGTTTGCGCGTAAACGGATCGCTGCCGATCCAGAAGCCGCGGGCGTTCACCAATTCGCCGATCTGGCCGGCGCGCAGGCGCTTGTAGGCTTCCAGATAAACCGTGGCATAGCGCTGCTGAAAACCCACCGATACATTCTTTTTGGGATCGGCTTTGCGGGCGGCCGCGATCACCGTTTTGACGCCTTCCAGATCCACGCCCATGGGCTTTTCGCAGTAGACGTGCTTGCGCGCTTCAATGGCCGCGGCCAGCATGCGCGGATGCTCGAAGGGCGGCGTGGCAATGATCACGGCGTCCAGATCGCGCGACGCCAGCAGCTTTTCGTAATCCTTGTAGACCGCGGGCTTCTCGATCTTGATCTTCTGCGTGCCCACTTCGATGCGGTCGTCAAACAGATCGCACAGTGCAGTGACGCGCGCGCGCGGATCGGCATTGCAGATGGTGGCATCGAACTGGCCGCGCCCTCCTACGCCGATGAGGCCCACGGCGATTTTGGAATTGGCCTGCGATCCCCGGACGGCCTCCGGTCGCACGATGGTAAAGCCGGCGGCGACGGCCGTACCGGCCTTCTCGATGAGTTGCCTGCGAGTCATGGTGGAAAAGATCTCCTTAGCGGATTATAAACGGGCGCTCTGCGCCCGGGTAGGACAGGCCTCCCGGCCTGTCCCTGGACTTCCTGCATTTGGCGCCGCTGTGGGGCAGGCTCGTAGCCTGGCTCGTAGCCTGCGCGGGCCTCGTAGGCCCGCTCTTTGGCGAGCGAAGCTCGCCCTGGACAGGCCGGGAGGCCTGTCCTACACCAAATCTTCCGGCGGCTTGATCTCGGTCGCATGCATGCGCTGGCGCGCGTGATGATGGATTTCGCCGATGTTCAGTCCCGTGAGCGCCGTGGCGATGGCTCCCCCAGCCAGCAACGGCAGCGTGACGGCCAGAAACAATACGTTCGAAAATTCGCTGGCATCCTTCCTTTCCACACCGAAGACATTCGTTAAAGCGATCGTGCAAGCCGCGTTGATCAGGCCGATATTGGCGGGCGCGTTGGGAACCACGATGCCCAATCGCACGATCGCCAGCACGGCCGTGGCATCCCAAAGGGAAAGATCCAACTCAAAAGCTTTCATGAGCGCCCAATATGAGAACACCTGCAACACAAGGTACAGCAGGCTGACCGGCATCACACGCGCGAGCGTCCGCCAGTTGCCCATGGTGTGCAAGCCTTCGACCACATGGCGCAGCGTGACTGCCCAACGGCTTTCCCGGATGATGGCGTGCGCATGGCTCTTGTGAAGCATCACGTAAGCCAGCAGGACGATTCCTACGGCGACCACCACCTCGAGCGCGCGCACCGTATATGTCAACCATACGGGAAGGCCGCTGAGGTGCTGCGCCACTACCACGAACGACACGACCATCCAGAAGCCGTCGATGAGCCGTTCGATGCCCGCCGACGCAAATACCACCGATGTGAGCTGATCGTTCCAATGGGCCACCAGATAGCAGCGGATCAATTCGCCGACGCGCAGCGGCAACACTTCGTTGGCGAACAGCCCCACGAAGATTGCCTGCAACGTCCGCCAGAATGGCAAACGATCCACCGGCCGGTAGAGCAGCAGCCAGCGCCACGCCTGGCAGAAATACACCGAAAGATCCAGGCCCACTCCCAGCGCCACCCATTGCCATTCGAGCTGCCGGGGTTGCGGGAGAAGCTCCCCGAGTTTTGAATTATGGAACACCCAAAGCAGGCAAGCGGCGGACAGCGCGTAGGAAAGCACTTGCGGCATCCAGCGCGGCATGCGGCGGCGCGCTTGCCACAGGCGAGCTAATGCGGAGGGCGCGCGGCGATGCGGGCCGTTAGGAGGGGAATCCTCGATCGGTGGCGAACCCAAGTGCCTATCATAGCTGGTGGCCCGCCGATACCACTTCGAGCGCGTGACCGCTTCCTGACGGTCGCGGCTCAGTAACTGCTCCGGCGCGGGCTCAGTAAGTGTTCCTTCGCGGCTGTTACCGAATCGCGACATTACCGAGCCCCGACATTACCGAGCCCCGACATTACCGAGCCGCGACATTACCGAGCCGCGACATTACCGAGCCGCGACATTACCGAGCCGCGACCGTAAGGGAGCGATCTCTCCTGGTATAATCCACTGACAGGTTAAATCGGTGGCCACCGCCCCACTTGCCAAACCGCCAACCAGCGCGATTGCCGCACTTATCGCACTGGCCGCCTTTACGATCTTCATCACGTGGCGCGCCAAGGTGCTGGAGGGCAGCGTCAGCCGCACCGATAGGATAGTCGAACTGCTTTACAAGCCGGCCCCGCAGGTAACGCTTCCCAGCCTGGATGGCCGCCAGATCTCCATCGCGGATTTCCGCCAACGCAAAGCGTTGATCGTCACCTTCTGGGCAAGCTGGTGCGGACCGTGCCGCATGGAGATGCCCATTCTGCGCGATCTCTACATGAGAAAGCGGCAGTCCAATACCGACTTTGAGATTTTGGCTATCAGTCTGGATAACGATCGCGAAGCGGCCGAGACCGCTGCCACCGAGCTCCACATGCCGTTTCCGGTTCTGCTGGATCCCACGCACGCGGCCGCGGATGCCTATCAGGTGCGCGCCATTCCCGCCTTGGTGGTGATCGATAAGGAGGGCAAAGTCACATTCGGAAAAGTAGGTTTCGATGCCGCTTTGGAAGCGCAGTTGAATATGCAATTCGGCATCGCCAATAACTTTCCCATGCAAGGAGCGCCGAATGCCCCCGGTCATTGAATTCCGCCGTGTGACTAAATCGTATGGCACAGGCGGCCAGGGAGTGACCGCGCTGGCGGATGTTTCGTTTGAAGTAGAGCCCGGCGAAGTTTGCGGATTCCTGGGACCGAACGGCGCGGGCAAGACCACCTGCATCAACACGCTGATGGGATTTCTCTTCGCCGATGCCGGGGAGGTGAGCGTGCTGGGCCATCCGCCGGGCGATGTGCGGGCCAAAAGCCGGATCGGATTCGTGCCCGAGAACTTCGCCTTTCACCCATTTCTTACCGCACCCAAGTTGTTGCGATTTCATTCCGTGCTGGCGGGCTTGGATGCCCCTACCGCCGCCCGCCGCATTCCTGAGTTGATCGCCAAAGCACAACTGGCCGGCCACGAAGAGCTGCGCATCGGCAAGTATTCGCGCGGCATGGTGCAACGCCTGGGCATCGCGCAGGCGCTGCTGAACGATCCGCAACTGCTGGTGCTGGATGAGCCCACCTCCGGCCTGGATCCTGCCGGACGCCGGGATGTGCGCGAGATCCTGCTGGGCCTGAAGGCGATGGGCAAGACCGTCTTCCTGAGCTCCCACATCCTGGCGGAATTGGAACAGTTCGCCGACCGTGTGATCATCATCGATCGTGGAAAGCTGGTGCGCGAAGGCTCGCTCGCCGAACTGCTCGGCCGCGGCGGACGCGTGGCCATCCTGGTGGACCGCCTGCCCGAAGAGCCCCAGGAGATGGAGACGTTTCTCGGCGAGCATGGAGCGACTATCGAGCGCGGCGCCCCAGGCGTGCGCATCGTGGTCGATCCGGATTTGAAACGGGAAACGGTCGAAAGACTGTGGGCCGCGGGATGCGACGTCACCGCCATGTATCCCGTGAGAGGTTCGCTGGAGGATCTGTTCCTGAAACTGGTAAGCGATGCGGAGAAAACTCGATGAGAATTCGCGCCATCGCGTTCCTGACATTTGGCGGCTTCTTGCGCAACAAGCTGATGATTCTTTTTCTGGCTTTGTTCGCGGTGGTGGTGCTGTTGATGATGACGCCGCTGATGGTGTTCCGGGCGCAGCCCGCCGCGGCCGTGCACAACGAGAGCACGGCGCTGGGGCTGATCGGCGCCATCATGTCGCTGCTCAGCGGTTTCGGCAGTTTGCTGGCGGCGTGGTCCGCGGCGGACGCCGTGTGGAGCGACATCAAAAGCGGCACGATACTGGCGGTGCTGGCGCGGCCCGTGCGCCGCTGGGAGTTTCTGCTGGGCAAGTTTCTGGGCGTCCAGCTTCTGATGGGCGCCTATGTGTTGATGATGTTGGCGCTGAGCTATCTGCTGGCCGCCATCGGGGACCAGCACATCCACCCCGCGCCCTGGATGCTGATCGTGTATCCGATGGTGCGCTACGCATTGTATAGCGGCCTCGCCATGCTGCTGGCCGCCGTGATGCACCCGGTCCTGTCGTTCGCCATCATGCTGGTGATTATGGTGCTGGAGCTGATCGTATCGCCGGGCAGCCGGAACGCGTACATACCGGAATGGCTGCAAACAGGCCTGTACGCCGTGCTACCTTCGCCCGATGTGCTTTCGGAAACCCGCTTCCTGACTATTACGGAAGCCGCGCTAAAGCGAACCTCGCCGCTCGATCATCTGACCGCGCTGGCGTATGGCTTGGATTGGGCTTTGGTGTTCTTTCTGTTGGCCGCGTGGCTGTTCAGCCGGCGGAGTATCGCGCGGGATTGAATTTCGCTTGGCCAGATGCGGCTTCGGCCAAGATGCGGCTTCGGCCTACGATGCCGCTTGAAGACGTAGTATGATCTCTAGCCGCCGATTCCGACAATCGACAATCACATGAACTCGATCGACCAGCTTTCTCAGACCGCGCCGATAAGTATCTCTGGGAATCTCATTTTGGTGTTCGCCCGCGGAGGAGTATAATCAACCATTGATCTATGGCTAGCGAGGTCTTCGACCCCAAACCGACAAGCCCCGTGGATGAATTATCGGCACCGGCGTCCGTGTCCGCTAGCGGGCCTACTGCTGATAATCGGCCAGCTCATGGAGGACAAATGAGCGAGAAACATGTCCAGGCGCTCGCGGAGGAAAAGCCGGTACAGCCCCCAAACAAGCCAGCGACTTGGTTGCGTGAGCGGATGTTTCAGTGGCAAAACGACTGCGCGGCCATCGCTCAAGTGTGCTCGACTGGAGACCCGGGATTCGACTGGGAAAGGTTCATGCGAGCGTGCGGGGTAGACTGACATGGCCACACGAGTGTCGGGATCGTCTGATCCCAATGCTTCAGTGCTCGGGCACCAGATGCCAACGTTCGCCTTCGTAATGGATTCTGCCGCCTCGCTTCAAGGCCTGCTGGGCACTACGTACATGGTGCTTCCACCTCTTTCCGAAGTGGACGCCGCTAATCACCCGGTCAATTGTGTCGTCACATATATCAGGGTGCAGTTGTTGGATGAGCGGGTGCAACTCGGCCGTACGGAGCGGACCCCGAGCGAGCAAAAACAGGATCGTGTCGGACAGGATGGCCTGCGTCGTCCTTCCGCGTGCGCGCTGTGCCAATAGCCGCACTCGGGCTGAGTCGAGCCTCTCGCGGAAGGCTCGCCTTGCGTCGGCCCTGATGGACAGTTCAGGACAGTTCCGCTTTTCTGAAAGCCTCTCGTAGTTCCAGTGACTCTTTAAGGATGAGTTCGACGTCGGCGGCGCTGACACCTGCACCGAGTGACGCATAGCAGGTGAGGTCGTGTCGAATTTCGCGCACCGCCGAACAGTCGGTGAATGCCACACCGTATTCAAGGTTGCCTGTAATACCCGGCTGGGTCAGGTTCGCCGACGTCACTACAGCCACGCTGTCGTCGGCCACGTAAACCTTCGCGTGTAGGCTCGGTAGGTGAACGAGTTCGAATCGCGGGAGGCGCTTGCTCAACATGTAAAGCGCCTCGACGTCAGTAGAACCATTAAGGATACTCTCGGGACGAAGGTTTGTTACCATCGCCACTTTGATGCCCTTGTCGACGCCGCGGCGACACAGGTCCGACAAAATCTGGTCGACCGATTGTACTTTGACAAATGGTGAGACAAGCAAAAGATCGCGCTCGGCGACAGAAACGAGCTCCAGAAAAGAACTTTCCCAAGGACTCTTGATGAGGCTGACGGGATGGCGAAGCAGGGTCACTGCATTGCCGCACCGATAGGCGCCCTTCCGGCTCGCGACTTGGCCCGGAAACCAGACCTAGTGTTCATTGGCGGTTCTTCCTGGTCCACTGTTTCACGCTATCACGGCCGGCTAGTTCCCGCGCGCCGCATCAGCGCCAGGTACAGCCCGCCCGCTACGAAGAAGCCTACGAACCACGCGTAATCGTACAATGGACGCAGCGGAGGCACCGCCAGTCCGAGCAGCGCCCCTGCAATTCCGCAGGCGAGCGCCAATAGCGCGCGATAGTTGAATCCGCCTGAGTATTCGTAGCTACGGCCGCGCAGGTATAGATCCTCGACCACCAACTGCCGCCGCCGCACCAGGAAATAATCCGCGATCATGATGCCGGCCACCGGCCCCAGCAGCGCCGAATAGCCCACCAGCCAGCCGAAGATGTACGCGCTGTAATCGCCCAGCAGTTTCCAGGGCATCATGGCGAGCCCCAGGCAGCCGGTGATCAGGCCGCCGGTGCGAAACGAGATGCGCCGTGGGTTGAGATTCGAGAAGTCGTTCGAGGGCGAGACGACGTTGGCTGCGACGTTGGTGTTGAGTGTAGCCAACAGCAAAGCGATTAATGCTACAAACGCCACGGCCGGCTGATGGAAGCGGCCCAGCAGCACCACGGGGTCCCAGATGGCTTCGCCGAAGATCACTACCGACGCCGAAGTCACCGCCACGCCGATGAAGGAATACAGCGTCATGGCCGTGGGCAATCCCAGCGCCTGCCCCAACATCTGCGCTTTTTGCGAACGGGCGTAGCGCGAGAAGTCCGGTATATTCAGCGCCACGGTGGCCCAAAACCCCACCATACCGGTAAGCGCGGGTACGAAGAATCGCCAGAATGCGGCGCTATCGTGGAAGCGGCTGGGCGCGCTCAACACCGGACCGAAGCCGCCCGCCTTGCGCGTCATCCACCACAGCAGCAGCACGCCCACCGCCAGCATGAACGGCGCGCCGATGCCTTCCAAAAACTTGATGGTTTCGATGCCGCGCCAGATCACTACGATGTTCAGCGCCCAGAAGCACACGAAGCAGACCGCCGATCCGCCGCCGAAGCGTCCCCAGGCCGGCCATAGGATGCTGAGCATGGCGTTGATGGCCTGCCCGCCGATCCAGGTCTGGATGCCGAACCAACCGCACGCCACCAGCGCGCGCAACATGGCGGGCACGTTCGCGCCCAGCACGCCGAAGGGAGCGCGCACCAGCACCGGAAACGGGATACCGTATTTTGTGCCGGCATGCGCGTTCAGTATCATCGGCGCCAGCACTATCAGATTGCCTAACAGGATAGTGCCGATCGCCTGCCACCAGTTCATGCCGCCCGCGATCAGCCCGGAAGCCAGCATATAAGTCGGGATGCAGACGCTCATGCCGACCCACAGCGATGCGTAGTTGTAGATACCCCAGTCGCGGCGGGATTCGGGGACCGGCGCGAGATCTTCGTTATAGAGCGAGCTCTGGCGGATGTCGCTCAGTTCAAGACGCATGTCGCTTTGGGCGGTTCAGTTCCATTCGGGGCTTCTTATCACGTTACAATAACATCGGCCGGCTTAGCCCGGTTCATGGTCACTTCGGGGCCACTTCGGGGCCGCTTCGGGGCCGGGTCCCCGCGCCGGTTCTCGCTAGATACTGAATTGGCAAGATGGAACCATCCGGCCGCCCCGTTCGTAGTAATCCCAGAGTGCAAATCCGAATCCAAAATCTATCCAAGACCTATCCCAACGGCGTCAAAGCCCTGGATAACGTCTCCCTCACCATCCCGTGCGGCATGTACGGATTGCTCGGCCCCAACGGCGCCGGCAAATCCACGCTGATGCGTACGCTGGCCACGCTGCAGGATCCCGATTCGGGCAGCGCCGCGCTCGGCGATCTGGACGTGCTGCGGCAAAAGGAAGAGGTGCGCCGGCGGCTCGGCTATCTGCCACAGGATTTCGGCGTCTACCCGCGTATTTCCGCGCAGGATATGCTCGACCACATCGCCATGCTCAAGGGCATGACGCACTCGGGCGACCGCAAACAGCGCGTGACGGCTATGCTGCAGCGCTGCAATCTCTACGACCTACGGAAGAAGCCGCTCACCGGCTTCTCGGGCGGCATGCGCCAGCGCTTCGGCATCGCGCAGGCGCTGATCGGCAATCCCGAATTGCTGATCGTGGACGAACCCACCGCGGGTCTCGACCCCGGCGAGCGCAATCGCTTTTACAACTTACTGGCCGAGGTCGGCGAGCAGGTAATCGTGATTCTCTCGACTCACATTGTCGAAGATGTGACCGATCTTTGCACCAATATGGCGATCATTCATGAAGGCCGGGTGCTCTATGAAGGCACGCCCGACAACGCTATCGCGGGACTGCGCGGGCGCGTATGGCAGCGCTCCATCGCCAAATCCGATTTGTCCGAATACGAGACTCGCTGCCGCGTGATTTCGAACCGGCTGGTAGGCGGGCGGCCTTTCCTGCACGTACTGAGCGAGGAACCGCCGGGCGATGGGTTCGCTTCCGGCGCGGCCGATCTGGAAGACGTTTTCTTTACCCGGATCAGGGGTTGGAATTAGGACCATGTTGCGGCACATCATCGCCTTTGAAATCAGGTACTGGCTGCGCTCCTGGATGCTGTGGATCTTCCTGCTGATCATCGCCGCCCTGATCTTCGGAGCGGCCGGCACGGACCAGGTCACCCTCGGCGCCGGGCTATCGAATACTTACCGCAATGCGCCTTTCGTGATCGAAAACTTCTATTCGTTCGTCGGCCTGCTGACGCTGCTGATGACTACGGCTTTCGTCAATTCCGCGGCGGCCCGCGACTTCAGTTATCGCACGCATGAAATCGTATTCTCCACGCCGTTGCGCCGCCGCGATTATCTGCTGGGCCGTTTCACCGGTGCCACGCTGGTGGCCATCGTGCCGATGCTGGGTGTCTCCATCGGAATTCTGCTGGCGAAGTATATGCCGTGGGTGGATAGCGAGCGCTGGGGTCCGGTCAGTTGGTCCGCGCACCTGCAAGGCATCCTGGTCTTCGCCATTCCCAACACCATCTTCATGGCGGCCGTGTTGTTTGCGATTGCAGTGCTGGCGCGCAATGAGATCGTGTCGTTCATCGGCGCGCTGTTGCTGCTCACCGGGTATGGCGTGGCCGACGCGCTCACACAAAACCTGGAGCGCGAACGGCTGGCATCGCTGCTCGATCCATTTGCCATCCGCACGTTCAACGTGGCTACGAAATACTGGACGGTGGCCGAAAAGAATACGCAAGCCATCGGATTTACGGGGCTGCTGCTTTGGAATCGCGTATTGTGGCTCGCCGTGGGTATCATTATCTTTGCGTTCGCATATAAGCGATTCCGTTTCGAAGAGAAACGTAAGAAGGTGAAAGCCGCCGCGCCCGAGTTAGCTGCTCCGGTGACCGTTGTCGCCGCCTCCGTGACTCCGTCTTACCGCGTCTCCCGCTGGACCCAGTTCCTGGCTTCGGTTCGCGTGCAGTTTCTGGGCGTTGTCAAAAGCACTTCCTTCATCGTGATTCTGCTGGCGGGACTGCTCAACTGCATACCCTCCCTGGCGCTGAGCGCCCGCGAAGCCTTCGACGGGACCAGTTTCCCGGTGACTTATTGGGTGCTCGAAATCATTGCCGGGACGCTCTACATGTTTCTGATCGCGATGATCACGTTCTATGCCGGCGTACTGGTATGGAAAGACCGCGACACCCGCATGGACGAAATTCACGACGCGCTGCCCATCCCGGACTGGCTGTCCTATGCCTCACGGCTGACCGCGCTGGTCAGCATTGTGATGCTCGTGCAACTTGTGGCGATGGCCAGCGGTATCGTGGTGCAGACTTTCATGGGGTTCTACCGCTATCAGATCGGCCTGTATCTGAAAGAGCTGTTTCTGCGCGATGGATCCTTCTTCCTGTTCACAGCCGTGCTGGCGTTTTTTATTCACACGATCTCGCCCAATAAGTATGTGGGTTACTTCGCCTACATTGCTTTTCTGATACTTAACGCATTTGTCTGGCGTCCCTTGAATATTGCGACTTACTTAGTGCGATTCGGAATGCGCCCCCCGGTCACTAACTCCGATTTCTTCGGCGATGCGCCGTACCGCACGGCTTGGAATTGGTTCACGCTCTACTGGCTACTGTTCTGCGGATTGCTTTCCATTGCCGCCATCCTGTTCTGGCCGCGCGGGAAGCAGAGCCGTTGGCGCGAACGTTGGCGCGAAGCCGGCCTGCGCTTTCACGGCGCAATGCGGCCCGTGGCCTTGGCGTGTCTGCTGCTCTGCGCAGCTACAGGCGGATGGATCGCATATAACACCTTGGTCCTGAATCCGCTCTACGGGCCGAAAACCTTGCAGCGCATGCAAGCCGACTATGAGAAGACTTACAAGCGGTTTGACAAGCTGCCGCAGCCGCGCCCCCGCAGCGTGAAATATGCGATCGATATCTACCCGGAAACACGCAACATGGTCATGCGCGCCGAGGCGGTCGTCAATAATCCATATCCGCAACCGCTGCACGAAGTGCATTTCTCAGTCAGCCGCGATTACGACACGGAGATCCAGATTCCCGGCGCGGAATTGTCGAAGGACGACCGCCGCTTAGCGTATCGGATTTATAAATTCACCTCGCCCATGCAACCCGGCGAGAACCGCACCGTGCATTTTACGGTGCGCAGCCATACCCGCGGTTTCGAAAACACCGTCAGCAATGCGGAATTAGTCCAGAATGGCACGTTTTTTAATAACCAGGTCGCGCCCGTGATCGGATACCTGCCCGATCGCGAACTGGACGATGCCAACGACCGCAAGAAGTACGGCTTGAAAGAAATCGATCTGATGCCGCCCCTGGAGCGGAATTGTACGGCCGATTGCATGGAAAACTATCTGGGCGGCCACTCCGACTGGATAGACGTGGATACCGTGATCAGCACGTCAGCCGACCAGATCGCCATCGCGCCCGGCTCGCTCGAGCGTGAGTGGCGCGACGGCGGGCGCCGCTACTTCGAATACAAGCTCGATCATCCGTCGCTCGGGTTTTACTCTTTCATTTCGGCGAACTATCAAGTGGCCTGCGAGGAGTGGAACGGCATCAAACTGGAAGTTTATTACCTGAAGGAACACCCCTGGAACGTGCCGCGCATGCTGAACGCCATGCGTAAGTCGCTGGATTATTACACGCGTAACTTCGGGCCCTACGCGCACAAGGAGGCGCGCATCGTGGAATTCCCGCGCGTGGCTCATTTTGCGCAGGCCTTTCCCGGCACCATGCCATACTCGGAAGCCATCGGATTCATCGCCGATCTGCATGATCCGGACGATATCGATTCGGTCTTCTATGTGGTGGCGCACGAAATGGGACATCAGTGGTGGGCGCATCAGGTAATCGGCGCGAACATGGAAGGCGCCACTCTGTTATCCGAAACCATGGCACAGTACTCCGCGCTCATGGTGATGGAGAAGGAGTACGGCCGCGATATCGAGCGTAAGCTCCTGAAGTACGAAATGGACCGGTATCTCAGCTCGCGCGGCCAGGAGCGCTTGAAGGAGCGTCCGCTGCTTACGGTCGAAGCGAATCAGGGCTATGTGCATTACCGCAAGGGCAGCGTGGCGATGTATTACTTGAAAGAAATGATCGGCGAGGATGCCGTGAACCGGGCGCTGCGCAAGTTAGTCGTGCGTTATGGATATGCGCCGCCGCCTTATCCCAGTTCGTGGACGTTGATAGATGCTTTACGCGAGGAGACTCCTCCGCAGTATCAGTACTTATTAAGTGACTTATTCGAAGACATGACACTGTTTTCGAATCGCACACTCAGTGCAACGGCGCATAAGCGTCCGGATGGAAAGTACGACGTGACGATCGACATTGAGACGCGCAAGTTTAAGGCGGATGCTAAAGGCAACGAGATGGAAGTGCCCCTGAACGATTGGATCGAGATAGGCGCTTTCGCCAAGCCGGAGAAGGGACGTAAATACGGGCGCACGTTGTACCGCGAGCGCCTGCACATGACGCAGGCGCGCTCGACGCATACGTTTACCGTGAGTGAGTTGCCGGATAAGGCGGGCGTGGATCCGTTCTTGTTGTTAGTGGACCGGATACCTGACGATAATATGAAGAGCGTGTCTCAGTAAGGCGATCCTACTCTTTTCAGCGAATGGCTTGACCTTTAGGCGCTTGCCCAAGGGCCAGGAACGTCTTGATGAACTCGCCCTCGCCGCAGACCGTCATGCCTGAGAATCGTTTGTACCACTGGCCCGTGGGAACTTCGGGTTCACCGTCCAGCCACTTCGCTAGCAGTTCCAACTGCGATGCGGGAATCTTGCGACTTTGGATTCTGTCCATCAGATGCCGTAGCAGAGCGGGGGGAACGTCTTTGCGTCGAACCTTGGGCACGGGCGGGCTCCGGGATATGCGTTAACTAGATACCGTAGAATCCACGGGTGATGCGTTCCTTAATGCGGGCCGCCTCCACCGGATTCGATGCCGACGCCAGTTGTTTGGCCAACAACCCCAATTCTTCGGCGCTCAGACGGTTGCCCTTGCCTTCGAGGACGGCAAGTTCCGCGGTCTCCAACGCAACCTCTTCGCCGGTTGGCTTGCGGGCTACGATCTGGCTTCCGGTGAGCGAGTGCCGCATGAACCAATGGTAGACAGCCAAAGCGCTTTTGATCACGTCGGTCCGCTTTGACCCGGTGAGATCAGCCATCTGGTCGACCAGGGCGGTTTCGGCCTGCGTGAGCATCGGTTGAACTCTTGCCATACTCGGATCTCCTCAATCTCTGTTCTTATTCTACTCTTTTCCGCACGGAATCGTCATCCGTGCGCTGCCAAGTCCCCAGAGCCAACGCCGCAAGCAGCGCTAGCACCGAGATCGCCAAGGACAAAGGGAACACCACGGGATGAAACGCCATGCGCAGCTTGTGACTTCCAGCAGGCACCACAACGCCCCGGAATGAGATGTCAGTGAGGAAGATCTCCGTCGGCTGTTCATCGATCCAGGCGTCCCAGCCGGGATACCAATTCTCCGATGCCACCAGAAAGCCCGGCGCGTCCGACTCGACCGATAGTTCGAGTGAATCGGGCTGGTAACTGACTACGGCGACATGGTCCGTGCCGTCTGCCGCGCCGCCCGCCAGATCCACCGGACGCTCCGTGATGGCAGTCGTGCGGAAGTCGATTTCGCCATTGTCGATCAATCGTCGCGCTGCGGCGAGATTCGCCACTGGCCGGACATCGTGCACCAGGAAAAATCGATCGAGCACATTTTTGTTCTCAAACAGCTCCGCGCCGGGTAACTTCTCAATGTCCCGATATTTCGGAAGCAGACGCAGACGCGATGCAGCCTGATCGCCCGCAATCACATACTTCACGTTCATCAGATCCAGCACCGGCGACGCGATCTTTTCGATCGGATAATACCAGCCCCAGCGATATCCATCATGCAGGAACAAACGCAGTTGGATGATATTTTCAAGGGCCAACGGACTTACGCCGCTGGCGCTAGGAACATGCGTGATCGGCGCGGCCACAGCCCACATATGGCTGGCATCCACCGTGTCGATTCTCCAGGGCGGATAGTTTGTATAAGAGTACTTACGCACCTGTCGCAGTAACTCGACGCTGCCATCGAAGGCGCGGGCGGTGACACCCGGCTCCACTTTCAGCGATGCCAGGTTCATAGGCCGTCCGGACCCCACCAGAAATAGGTCCACCGCGATCACCATGCCGGCCACGTATCGCAGGCGTTCCGGCACGCGAATAAAGTCCAATCCCAATGCCGCCAGGCCCGCCAGCGACAGAGTAAATATGCAATAGCAGTATTCTGGATGAATGGCGATGCGTATTTTCTCGGGTAACAGCGGGTAAGTGGCGCGCCAGAACGCCGTTTTATCGCCCAGCATCCAAAGAAGACCGAAGAAGAGCATGATCGCCAGCAATGCGACATACCTTGTGCGGCGGAAGGCCAGTGCGATCAGAGCAAAGGCGAGTCCGGCCAAACTGCAGTACAGATACAGAAAAGTAATATCGCCGGGTCCATGAAAATGGCTCATATCGAAAATGCCGTAGTGATTCGGCAGCACCAGCGAAACCAGGCTTTGCCAGTAGAGACCGCCGCCGGTGCCGAGCCATCCGGCCCTATACTTTGCCACGCTGTGCTGCTCCAACTGGGCGGTGGGGATGAACTGGACGGCGGCCAGAGCGATTCCTAAGATGCAGCCGGCTGCCGTCCAGGCAACCACTCGCCAGCGCGCCACCCGCATCAACACCAAAACGATCGAGAGCGCCGCGGTAGAAACGAACACCGCCAGCGTGGGCTGCGGAAACCCGCCCAACATGGACATCCCCAGCGCCGCGCCCAGCGTGGCCAGCCAGCGTGGGCGGAATCCATTGCGCAATTTGAGAACGGCCAGCCATGCCAGCGGCATCCAGGCCACCGCCATGATGGCGCCGATGTGTTCCGCACGGGAGGCGAAATAGCCGCCGGTTTCGAAGATCAACGCGCCCGCCCAGGCCGATGCGCGTCCGGCCCCCAGTTCCTGGAAAAGAAAGTACGCCACGATTCCGGCGGCCCAGATCTGCAGCACCACGATCCATTCGAGCAACATGGGCAGGGCATCGATGGAGGTGTGCGCGCTGAGGAATGCGCTGGCCAATACCAGCGGATGGAAGAAGCACGCTTCGATGTTGGCGAAGACGGGATAGCCGCAGTAGCTGTACGGATTCCAAAGGGGGAAGCGCCCTTGCTTCAGTTGCTCCGCCAGAAAGGTAATCATGGGCAGTTGCACGCCGCGGAAGTCCCACGGAAAGCTGTATCGCGGATTGAAGAGGGGCTTATGAAAAAAGACAACAATGTTGGCAAGCAGCGAAAGGTAAATCAGAAAGGCTCGGCGTTCCGGAAACCGTGCTTGCATTCCCATACTTCAACACACTTGTGGGGCAGGCACCTTGCCTGCGGCGGCCTCGTAGGCCGCCATTTGCCCGCCGTTTCCTGCAATCCAATCCCAAAACATGCTATTCAGGTCTTTTAGTATGTATAAAACCTATCCCATGCACTAACCTATAAGGAAGCCATGGGAATTAATATCGGTCTGGACATAGGGTCCATCAGCCTGAAACTGGCGGCTCTCGGCCAGCCCGCGGACCGTCCCATCCTGGAGCCGCTTTCGGCCGCCGGCCGCCCATTCCGCCAAGCGGCCGGTGCCCTGCCCCTGGTGCTCTCCGAATACCGCCGCATTGCCGGCAGTCCCATCCAATCCGCCTACGACCTCCTGCACGAGTTCTACGATGTGGTGCCCGAACATCGCGTGGAGGGTATTCGCGTGACCGGCTCGCGCAGCCGCACCATCGCCAAAATCCTGGGGCTGTATTTTGAAAACGAATTCAAGGCCATCGCCCGCATGATCGCCGAGTTCTATCCGCACGCGCATACGGTCTTCGAGATCGGCGGCGAAAGCTCCAAGTACATCCGCCTGGAGAATCGCACGATTCTCGATTACGACCGCAGCGGCGAGTGCGCGGCCGGCACCGGATCGTTTCTCGATCAGCAGGCGCTGCGCATGAAGTACTCGGTGGAAGAGGTCGGCGAGTTGGTGGCGCACGCCGGTTGCGCGGCGCGCATCGCCGGACGCTGCTCGGTGTTCGCCAAAAGCGACATGATCCACGCGCAGCAGAAAGGTCATGCGCCACCCGAGATCCTGCGCGGTCTGTGCGACGCGGTCGCGCGCAATTTCAAAAGCAGCGTGGTGCGCGGGCGGCCGGTGGAGGCGCCGGTCGCGTTGATCGGCGCGGTTTCGCAAAACGCCGGCGTGACTGCCGCATTGCGCGAAGCCTTCTCGCTCGACGAGAGCCAGTTGTTCGTGCCCGAATACTATGCCTGGTGCGGGGCCATCGGGGCGGCCATGCTGGAAGCCGAAGAGCCGCGCAAGCGCTCGTTGCGCGACATTCACCGGCTCAATCAGCACGACGGCGAAGAACGCGTCGAGGACACTACGCCGCTCTCGATGGCGAACGTGGTGCTGCTGCGCGACCGCGTGGGAACTTACGTTGCGCCGCCCGGCGGCGACCCGATTCCGGCGTACCTGGGCATCGACGTGGGCTCCGTCTCCACCAACGTGGTGGCCATCGACGACACCGGCGCGGTGATTCACGATATCTACCTGCGTACGGCCGGCCGCCCGATTGAAGCGGTCCAGCAGGGGCTTACCGAGCTCGACAGCTTATGGGGAAAGCGGCTCCACATACGCGGTGTAGGGACCACCGGATCGGGCCGCGAGCTGATCGCCGAATTCGCAGGCGCCGATGTGGTGAATGATGAAATTACCGCGCACAAAACCGGTGCGAATCACGTAAGCCAGACCATGGGCGGCGAGCCGGTGGACACCATCTTCGAGATCGGCGGCCAGGATTCCAAATTCATCTCGATCGAGAACGGCGTGGTGGTGGACTTCGCCATGAACGAAGCCTGCGCGGCGGGCACCGGATCGTTCCTGGAAGAACAGGCCGAGAAACTGGGCATCAGCATCAAGGGCGAGTTCGCCCGGCTGGCGTTGGCCGCGCCTTCGCCTACACGCCTCGGCGAGCGCTGTACGGTTTTCATGGAGCGCGATGTCACGGGCTGGCTGCACAAGGGCGAAACTGTGCCCAATATCGTGGCGGGCCTGGCATATTCCATCGCCCTGAATTATTTAAATCGGGTGGTGCGCGGACGACACATCGGCAACGTGGTCTATTTCCAGGGCGGCACGGCTTACAACGACGCCGTAGCCGCGGCGTTCGCCGGCCTGCTCGGAAAGCGCATCACGGTGCCGCCCTACAATGGCGTAGTGGGCGCCATCGGCATGGCGCTGATCGCCCGGCAGTGGCACCGAGCCACTGGCGCGCGCACTCGTTTCCGCGGCTATCATCTCGACCGGCTGCAATTGTCCTCCCGCGATTTCGTGTGCCGGGCCTGCTCGAATCTGTGCGACATCAAGGAATTTTCGATCGAGGGGCACAAGAGCTACTGGGGCGATAGGTGTTCCGATAAATTCCGCAAGCCTTCCCCCACGGGCCGCCAGCCGGTGATTGAAAATCTGTTTGCCTGCCGGGAGAAGATTATCGAGGATCTATCGGCTCCGGCGCCGGCCGGCGGTTTGCGCGTGGGAATCCCGCGCGCCATGTCCACCTTCGACCGCTATCCTTTCTGGCAGCGCTATTTCGCGGAGTTAGGCATGGCGGCCGTGCTCTCGCCTCCGACCGATCCGCGGATTGCCGCCGCGGGCGTGGAAATGGCCGTCGCGCAGCCCTGTTATCCGGTGCAAGTGGCGCACGGCCATGTGCGCGCGCTGGCGGAAATGGGAGTGGATTTCATTTTGGTTCCCAACATCGCCGACGCGGAGGCGGAGGAAAGTAACTGCCCCGCGCATTACTGTCCGTGGAATCAAACGCTGCCCTATGTACTGCGCGCCGCGCCCGGCCTGGCGGAATGCGCCGCGAAGTTTCTGGTTCCCACGCTGCATTTTCAATTAGGACCGGCGCAGGTTAGGAGCGCGCTGGCCGCATGCATGAAGCCGCTGGGTGTGAGCCGCCGTGCGAGCGATCGCGCCGTGGATGCGGCCTTCGCCGCGCAGCGCGAATTTCAGAATCGCCTGCTGGAATTGGGCCGGCGCGCGCTCGGCGTGCTGGAGGAGACTGGCGAGCCGGGCTTGGTGCTGGCCGGCCGCGGCTATAACATTTACGATCGCGGCATCAATTGCGATATCCCCCGGAAGTTGCGCGACCGCTACGGCGCCAATGTAATCCCGCTCGATTTCCTGGTGACCGGCCGCGAGCCCATGTCCGGCCTGCATGAGAATATGTACTGGGCATCGGGACGCAAGATTCTGCAAGCCGCGCATGTGGCCGCCTCGCGCGCCAACCTGCACGTGATCTACCTGACGAACTTCAAGTGCGGCCCGGACTCATACATCAAGCACTTCGCGCGCGAAGCGGCCGGCGCCCCTTTGCTGGTGCTGCAATTCGACGGGCATGGCAACGACGCGGGATATATGACGCGCTGCGAAGCCTATCTCGATAGCAAAGGAATTCTGCGATGCTACAAATCAATCCCAGCCCAGCCCAGCGCCCTAATAGCGACGGTCCAGTAACGCTCGGCGCGGTTCCGAGCCGCGACCGTGAGGGAGCGGTCCCCCTGCACGGCAAAAAAATCTACATCCCACCCATGGCATACGGCAGCGCCCAAGCCTTTGCCGCCGCCTTCCGCGCGGTCGGGCTGGACGCCGAACCCACCCCCCCCTCCGACAACCGCACGCGCGAATTAGGGGCGCGCTACACATCCGGCGACGAATGCTATCCGGCCAAAGTCACGGTGGGCGATTTCATGAAAGTGCTCGAGGGGGTACCCTCGGGGTCCGGCGCCGACCCCGCGCGCACCGTCTTTTTCATGCCCACCGCGCAAGGCCCTTGCCGCTTCGGACAATATTCGCCCTACCTCCGCCATGTGCTCGATCTGAACGGCTATGGCGATGCGCAGGTGCTTTCGCCATCCAGCAATAACGCGTACGGCGGCCTGGGTGAAGCCGCAGCGCCGTTTATGCGCACGGGGTGGCGCGCGCTGCTGGCCGCCGATATCCTGCAAAAGCTGCTGCTGCAGTATCGTCCCCATGAGCTCGAAACCGGACGCACCGAACAGGTCTACCAGGCTTCGCTCGACGACGTTTGCCGCACCATTGAATCCACGCCGGTGAAGCCCGCCGTGCAACTCACCGCGCTGCACGATGCGCTGGTGCGCGCGCGCGACCGCTTCCGCGCCATCCCCGGCCGCCGCGACCGCGCCACGCCGCTGATCGGCATCGTAGGCGAAATCTTCTGCCGCCTGAATACCTTCTCGAACGAAAACCTGGTGCGGCGTCTCGAAGAATATCGCGCGGAAGCCTGGCTTTCCGACATCGTGGAATGGATCTGGTATACCGATTCCGAGCACTTCCGCAAGCTCAAGCTTACCGGCCGCATGTGGACTGCCGAGGCGTTGGAGGCCTGGGTCCGCCACCACGTGCAAAAACGCGACGAGCACGCTTTGCTGGAGCCTTTCCGCCCGGATTTCATGGGCTACGAAGAGCCGGACGTGTATGAGATCCTGGAATGCGCGCGCCCCTATCTGCCGCGGGAGGGCGCTTTCGGCGAGATGGTGCTGAACGTCGGCAAAGTGGTGTATCTGGCGCGTAAGGGCGCCGACGGCATCATCGATATCAGCCCGTTCACCTGCATGAACGGCATTGTGTGCGAGGCGATCTATCCGAAGCTCAGCCGCGACCTGGGCGGCATTCCCATCCGCAATTTCTACTTCGATGGCACGCAGTCGGATCTGGACCGCGACTTAGGCGTGTATCTGGAACTGGCGCGCGGCTATCAGAAGAGGAAGCAGTGGACGCGCACCTGGCCGAAGTGGCCGGTAGGGTAGGACAGGCCTCCCGGCCTGTCCGCTTGTCTATGCCGAAAGAAGGACCAATCCGTCAACCGCCGAGTAATCGCTTCGATTGTGAGTGATCAGCGGGACGTCACAGTAGAGGGCGCTCGCCGCAATCCACGCGCCGGCTGTTTGGATCGGACGCCCTTTTCTCCTCGCGGCGAAAGAAACCTCGGCCCACTTTCCGCATAACTCGCGATTGACCGGGAGGACCACGTAGCGTGTCAGGTGTTCAGCTAGTTCGAGCTTCCGCCGCAGGCCCCAGTCCCGTTCAAGCGACCAGCGCTCCAATTCGGCGAGCGTCATAGAAGAGATTCCGAGCAATCGGCCCGTGATATGCGGCCGGTAAGCAAGCGCCCGTGTGTCGCCCTTGAAGAGCATCGACACTACATCGGTGTCGACGACCGCAGCATTCATTGCGGATTGCCGGCAGAGGTTGCCTCTCGACGCCACTCGCGCAGGCTTGCTGCGAATTCTTCCGCAGACTCGTCTTCGCACGACGGCTCTCCAAGCGGATCTTCAAAGTCCTCAATCGGATTGACGCCCTGCTGAGCAGCCAGTTCCTCGAAGGAAGGCGAGGCCATGCGATCCACTTCAGGAGGCCCGATTTGGTGTGCCCTTTTGCTCACGAATCCAGCATAACAGGTCAGGGACGGCTCTCCGTGCAAGCGCCTGGTTCGCCGAAAGGCGTATCGCCGGATCAAGCGTTGCTCATGGCCGCTTGTCGGGTGATCGGAGCATGAAACGCAATATACTGGTAATTCTTCGGGCCTTCTGGATCGCTCACTGGCAGGAAACTTTTCGCGCCCGGATGCGCCGTTTCGAGGCGGGCCGCCCGCCGCGGCTGGCGAACTGTCTGTCTCAATCAAAGTGCGCGTAGTCTTCGGGGTGCTTTCATCGAGAGCATTCGCCGCAAGCGTACGCTCCTATCGATCAATGGGTGAGCAGCCTGCCGCCGTCTGAGCTTGGCTTCGCATTCGAAGAACACGGGAGCGGCCCTGAGCTTCTGGTATACCTCGCGCTCGCGACGGCCGGTGTTACCCTGGCGAAGAGTGTGATCGACTTGGTCGTGGCAATCATCAAGGCTCGGTCAGAAGGAGTGGAAAAAGGCGATAGACCTTCCGATGCAGTCGAGTTGATCGTGCGCCGTGCGGGCGAAGGGAGCGAGCTCCGACAGGAGGTTGTGCTCCGGTTCGGACATGGCGACCCCATCGATGCGCCGGCGATCAGACACTCCCTCAATGCGGCCCTGGAGAAAATTGTCGAGACCCACACCAAGAGTTAATTGGAGGGGCGAGATTCAGCGATCTATGAGCAATTCCGAGAGCTACGCGAGTGTCTGGGATGCGATCGCAGACACCCCCGAGGAGGCTGCGAATCTGAGCGCGCGGGCCGAACTGATGCGGAAGATCGCGGCGCGGCTGAAACAGCACGAATGGACGCAGACCGAAGGTGCGAGCCGCTGCGGTGTCACCCAGCCGCGCACTGACAAACGGATCTTTGGGTGAGCCGCTGCCTCTTGCTGGATTCCGGCCCTCTCGGCTTGTGACCCAGCCCAAACTTGCACCCGAGGTCGTGGCGATCGACCGCTGGCTCACGCAGTCGGATCTGGACCGCGACTTAGGGTGTATCTGGAACTGACGCGAGGCTATCAAAAAAAGGAAGCAGTGGACGCGCACATGGCCCAATGGCCGGTGGGGTAGGACAGGCCTCCCAGCCTGTTCCTCTCAAACAAAATCTCACGCATGATGCCCGGCCGCCACCTTGGCGTTCGGAAGACGTTCGAGGAAGCTCAGTACGTCATCCAGACGCAGCCGTTGGACATAACACGCGTCCAGTTTCCGGTCGCAATCCTTCCAGGCGTCGGCTATGGCTTTCTGAGCCGCCGCCGGGTCCGGCCCTTGCTCGTAAGCCGCTACCAGCCGGCGCGTCTCTTTATGGACCACTTCCATGTAGTCCGAGATCACCGTCATCTTCCAGGAGGCGTCCGCGGCGATTTCGTGAGGTTTGGACTTGATCCAGCCAAGCTCGAAGAGCACACCGGCAATCCGCACTGTCGCGGAGAGGGGGGCATCGGAAATGTCGGCCAACGAGGTCAGCAGTTGCGCCATGGCTTCAGCCTCGACAGTCAGGGCGCGGTGTCCGGCGTCCCGATAAAGCGCCTTAAAGTCCACCGCCGGTCCCGGCTTTGGGCTATCCGAACTGGCATCCCGGATGGACTCGCTGGTGATGGCCTTGCGATATCCGGCCCTCCGCCAGATTTCGCGGACTTCCTCGCCCTGGACGGTCCTCTTGCGCAGGTCGTGCTGCTCCTGCCTGACCTTGGCGATACGCACGGCTCTTTGGTCGACGGCCGGATCTCCCGGGTTTTTCGGGGCGTCACTCTGGACGAAAAGACCAGCCACCCTGTGCCAATTCACCGCGGCCTTCCTATGGCGCGGAAGATCTCTCTCAAATGAGGCTCCGCCGCGATCTTGTCCATCGCGCCGATCTGGATGGCGGCGAACGTCGCGTTGTTCGCAAATAGCTGGAAGCTGACTACGCCGCAGAAAAACGCTTCCCACTCGGTCTTGGTCTTGGAACCGTATGCGAGATTGGCGTTGCAGATCCAGAAAAGCGTTAAGCCGGCAAAGCCCACGATCATGGGAAGATCCACAAACAAAAGCGTGGCTCCGAAGGCGCGCTTCACATCCCGGTGATCGTGTTTGAGCGCCAGCATGGCATCCGCAGCGGTAACCAGCAGGGTGCCGATGATCAGGCAGAACCAGTGCATCTCGGGCGTCCACAGGAATAACGCGATGCCGGCCGTCAACACGGCGATTACCGATCCGAAAAGCAGGCTGAGCATGAGCCGGTCTTCTTTGTCGGTATGCCGGATGAATGGGCACGTCCAATAGAGATACACATTGAGGATCAGAGCCCAAGCGACCGCCGCCACTTCCGTCCACCTCCACTGGGTCACTAGCTCGCCGCGTAAATGAACGTTAAGCGACGGCAGCAGTGCGGCACAAAGTATAAATACAGGCACTGAGAAGAGAAACCACAACGCTTTACTGTATTGCAGCCCGGATGGTACGGCGCTTTCGTTCATGGTATTAGAACTAATTCTTGTTTTGGAAACGAGTTATCCTTACGGACAAACGCACAGCGCGTTAGATTCTTGTAGCACATTCCCGGCTAAGATTCAAGATATTCCTGGGGAGGGTCCAGGAGTACCACCCAGTGAGCGCTATGATTTCAGAAGGACCCATATGAATCTCGAACAGGTTGCCGGACAGGAGATGGAGTGGCGCCAGGCGGAAGCCACGCGGCGCTTCTATCGACTGACTCTGGGCGAGCGCGAAATCGCCTCGCTGCGTTTTGAGAGCAGCTATGGGACGCGGGGCGCCGCCGAATGCGGATTCAGCCAGTGGACGTTCAAGCGAACCGGCTTTCTTTCGCCCAAGATCACCGTGCGGGAACCTGGTTCGGAGAGCGATTTGGCCGTGTTCACGCCCGGCTGGACGGGCCGCGGCTGGGTGGTTTTCAACTCGGGCCGGCGCTATCGCCTGCGCCACACCGATTTCTGGGGATCGCAATGGGTATTTGAAACAGCGGATGGAGCCGCCGCCGTGACACTCGGCGCCATTCACGGTTTCTTCAAGCAGGGCGGCGCCGCGATGGTGTCGCCATCCGCGGCCGGGCTGCCTGAAGCGCCCGTCCTGCTTCTGCTGATTTGGTATGTGCGCCTGCTGATGCACGCGGACGCGGAAGCCGGCGCAGTGGTCGCCGCCGTAGGCTAGATATGCCGCACTCCGTCTGTCCCTGGTGGATCGGATATCTTCTCGCCAGCCCGTTGCGGCGGCTGCAGCACGATCCGGCGAAGATCGTGGCGCCTTGGGTTCGAGAGGGCATGACGGTACTCGAACCCGGGCCCGGCATGGGATTTTTCACGTTGGCGCTGGCGCGCCGGGTGGGCCCATCCGGCCGCGTGGTGGCCGTGGATATCCAGCCGAAAATGCTGGATCGTTTGAAACGGCGCGCGGCAGACGCGGGACTATCGGCGCGCATCGATATCCGGCTGGCGCAACCCGATTCGATGGGCATTTCCGATTTAGCCGGCACGGTCGATTTTGTGCTGGCGTTTGCGATGGTGCATGAGATGCCATCCGCCGCGGAGTTTTTCCGGCAGTCCGCACTGGCCATGAAGCCGGGCGCCCACCTGCTGCTGGCGGAACCTGCGGGACACGTGAAGCCGGCGTTGTTCGCGGCGGAACTGGAGAGCGCGGCGCAGGCAGGCTTACAGGTATCCGATCGTCCCGCGATTCGCCGCAGCCAGGCGGCGGTATTGACTCGCGCCGGATGCCTGTAGCCGTAGCTCTGTCCGGCTGAACTGGGACCGCACGGCGAAACGCTGGGTAATGACGGCTTTCGATCATACAGAGCCGTCTTCCGCCAAGGGGAGGTCATTCGTCCCTAGCGCCCCGTAGGGTGGCGAAACGAGTCCTTCGCCGGAAGGCGGCCCGGTTTTCCTTCTGCTTCTCCATGGAGAAAGCAGCGGTCGACCGCCTTTATTATCGCGCTTCCCACGTCTAAAGGGAATGCCCGGAAAGCACCAGTAGTCCAGTGTTTCCGCGGGCGCGCCGGCGCCGCAGGACGACGGAAGAAAGCGCAGCGTTTCATCCTAAGAGAGATGTTTTCTCTTTCCACAAACTGACATTTCCATGAGACACATCGTTCTGTGCGCCTTACCGACTCCCTTTCTGTTGTTCGGACCCTGACACTTTATATTATTATTCATATACTCATATAGAGGCATGGACGGCGCGATCAAGCCGGTGCGGTGGGTGGGATCGAGCCGCCGGGACGTACGGGCTTTTCCGCGTCCAGTGTGGCGGGAGATCGGGCAGGCCCTTTACAACCGCGCAGGCGGGTTCCGCGGATCCGGCCGCCAAAGCCATCTGGGGTTCGGCGGGGCCAGTGTGCTGGAGATCGTGGCGGACTATTCGGGCGACACTTGGCGGGCAGTGTACACGGTCCGGTTCGCGGACGCGTTGTACGTATTGCACGCCTTTCAGAAGAAATCGAAAAAAGGCGCCGGCACGCCGCAGCGGGAGATGGAGACCATCCGGCGGCGGTTGGTGGAAGCGGAACGGGATTATCGAGGGGGCTAAATGAGAAAAACAAGCAGACGGGCATCCGTAATGCGGGGCAGCGGCAACGTCTTCGCGGATTTGGGGCTGGCGAATCCCGAACAAGAGTTACTGAAGGCGCGGTTGACCCTGCAAATTCACACCATTCTGAAACAGCGGGGCCTCACCCAGAAACAGGCCGGGGATGTGCTGGGCATCGCGCAACCCCGCGTGTCGCAACTCCTACGCAACCGGCCGGGGAATTTTTCGGTGGCGCGGTTAATAGATCTGCTCACGATGCTGGGCCGGGACGTGAGGATCACGGTGGAGCCGGCGCGGAAGGGGCGGGGTGGCGTTTACCTGGAGGCGGCGGGCTGACATCAAAAACTGATAGCACTAAAGGGAGCAAACGAGCGCGGGCGGCCGTTAGTTCATTACGCGGCGTCTTTGCGTGACAGTTGTTGTGTTGACCAGCGGGCGGATCAAGCGCAAAGCTGGGCGCGTGTTGTACTGCTGGCGGTATTGCCGGTGTGCCGCATCGTCCGGAAAATGTTCGTCGGGCGGATAAGGATACCGCGACATGGCGTGGAACGGCAGCGGCTCCACGGTCTGCCCGAAGGCCGTATTGGCATCGGCATCCTTCGCCCAGCCATCTACGAGCAGCAGGAAATCCCGCTTCCAACCCGCGGGCAGCGGTCCGGCGGCGCGCTCCGGAAACAGCAGACGCAACTCGTCGCCCGATCCCATAATCACCAGGCGATCGTCCACCGCGCCGATCAGCGGCAGCACATCGCCATAGCGCGTATACATCCCCTTCGTCGGATTCCACATGGATACCGGCATCCAGCGCTCGTATTCGAAGGCCTCGGGCTGCTTGCGCTGGGGATGAATCACGGGCGTCGAGAAGCCGCGGAAATCCAGATTCGCCGATTCCGCCTGCATATCCGTCAGGTGCACGGGCGGTCGAGCGTTGTCTTCGCTCAGGAAAATCTCGTCCCAATAGACGCACAAGTTGGTTACGATGCGCACTTCACGCGAAGCGGATAAGAACTTGCCCGTAAGATCCACGGCGATCGTTTTCGGCTTGCCTGCCGGCATGCCCATATCTTCGATCACCGTCTTCCATTGCCCGGCCGCGTCCTTCACCTGCAGATAGGGCAGCACCAGGTCTTCCTTCGCCTGCGAGGCCGCCATGAACGTGCTGCCATCGGCCCAATCCACCCACCCGTTGAGGATCAGGACGGCGCGATTATCCGGCGCGGCTTTGCCAAAATCCAGATCCAGGTGGTGCATCTCGGCGACGTCCATATAATCGCGCCGGAAGCCGTCCGGATAGGTTCGGTCGCGGTGGAGCAGCCGCGGCAGCACATCGCGGCCATGGTTATCGCGCGCGCTCACCGGATAAATGCGCCGCTCGACGCCAAACAGGCGGAACTCCGGAAACGGCGGCGATTTGAACTTCTCGTTGGTAAAGATTTCCGTCGCCGCCGGATGATCCACCGCGATCAGTTTCACCTGGTCGAGATACGATACCTCGCGCAACTCTTCGGTGATGCGGACCTCATAGCGCCCGTTCACAGACTCGAGCGCCTCACCCGGAATCTGCACGTATTCCCGGTGATCCACCGGGAAGTAGCTGCCATCGCCCGATGCCGCGCCCAAGGGCGCCACGCCCAACACGTCCGTGATGAAGCGGAAGCGCGCGCCATCCCAAGTGAAAATCATCGGGCAGGACCCGGACATGCGCTGCGCTTCCTGGATCTCCAGCGGCTTGTCGACCGGCTGCTCCGATTCATTCTGGATCTGCCCATTGGGCCACGTGATGCGCACGGCATCGGCCGAGTTATAAGAATCGACTCCAAAAAGCAGCGGAACCCCCGCGTAAATGCGCTTCTGGTAACTCGATCCGGTCTTGATTTCGACCTTGGCATACGGCGCCAGCTTTGGATTCTTCACCCCGTTCAAGCCCGCCAGCACCCAGTGGTTCTTCGTAACGGTCGAGTTGCGCAGAAGATGCAGCGATCCATCCGCCGCGATGGACGCCACATCGGTGCGCCCATCGCCATCGAAATCCGCTGCCACGGACGCCGCCGCCGCGGGAATCTCCACCGCCGCCTTCTCAAAACGA
This sequence comes from Bryobacterales bacterium, assembly GCA_963785255.1. Classification (GTDB taxonomy): domain Bacteria; phylum Acidobacteriota; class Terriglobia; order Bryobacterales; family Bryobacteraceae; genus Bog-159. The sequence continues at coordinate 250,299 of CAWAUR010000017.1, read as the reverse complement.
TCGAGGCCCAGATTGCGGAAAACGCCGTTGGACGCGACCATGTCGGCGATGCCGCGATTCGCCAGATCGGCGAACGTCAGCGGACCTTTGGCTTCGAGCCCCGCCATCGGTTCGAGCCGGCCGCTACGATTCAGCAGCAGCAACCCGTTCGCAACCAGATCCGTCCAGCTATCGTTATTCGTATCGAACGCGGCCAGCCCTTTCGCGCCCGCCGGCAGCGCATCGAGCGGCGTGGCTTCGTACTTGCCCAGCAAATGGTCGCGATAAAGAACGCCCGCACGATCGCTATAAGAAACCGCCAGATCCACGCCGTTGGTATCCGCGATCAGGTCGATCGGCGTGGCATCGATGGCATTGCCCTTCGCAAACGGGAAAGCCGCCGTCTCATCGCTGAAGCCCGCTTGGCCGTTGTTGCGCGCCAGCGCGGCGTGTTCGCCGAGCAGAATCAGATCGAGATCGTAATCGTGATCGAAATCCAGCCACACGGCTTTGGCGAAGTGTCCTGGCGGAAGCTCGACCGCGGACTTCTCGAACTTGCCCTTGTTGTTGCGATACAGCGCCGCGCCCGCCTTGGTGAGGATGCAGAGGTCGGGCAATCCGTCGTTATCGTAATCGCCCGCGGCTATGGAAACAATGTCCGCGATGTGCTCCAGGCCGGAATCCGCAACCAGTGTGGTTCCATTGCGGTAAAGCTGCGCGCCGTGTGACGACCAGGCCAGCAGGCTGGGCCGCCGGTCACCGAACGCATCCAGCACCAGCAGGCCGGCGGTGGCGGCGTCGAAGCCGTCAGCCAGCTTGCGATCTTCGAATTTGGGCGGAGGCGCGGGTTCGCTCTCCGGGCGCGGCGCAATGGGATCGTAGATCTCGGCGTAATAGCTCCACTCCATGTCTTCCGGAACCGCGGCGCCTTCGGTGAGCACTTTCAACTTCTGAAAGATGGCCAGTTCGCGCGCCGCGTCCGCCGCGCGGCCGTCCTGGCGATAGAGATTGTAAAGCTGGAAGTGCGGCGCGGCCAGATTCGGATTCAGCTTTTCGGCGGTTTCGAATTCGCGCATGGCCAGATCGCGCTTATCGGCGTTCTTGTGCAGCACGCCCAGGTTGTAGTACGAAACCGGCTCGTCGGGAATCAGCTTCAGCAGGCCTTCAAACTGCGCGACGGCCGGCGCATATTCGCCATCCTTCTTGAAGACGATGCCCAGATTGAACCAGGTGTGCGGAATTTTCGGATCGAGTTTCTGCGCCCGCTCCAGCTCCGCGACGCCTTCTTTTGTTTTGCCCGCGCGCAACAATGCCAGGCCGTAGTTCACGATCTCGCGCGGAGACTTGGGCGCCAGATCGAGCGCCTTCTTGAACTCGTCGACGGCTTGCGCTTGCGTGGTGGGGTTCTCGTAGAACGCTTTGCCGAGATTCCGATAGCGGCCCAAGCGGTCCTGTTCGACGCGCGACGCATCCGCGCCGAAAAGCAGCACGAGGGCTGCGATGGATAAGACGATGACGCCCACGGAGGCGCGAATTCGATTCATGGAGGGTCCAAACTTGTGCGTTCCACTCCATTATGCAATAGCGGCCCTCGCCGTTTGGCACGGACCGCTCCCTGACGGTCGCGGCTCTGTAACAGACGCGGCGACTTCGCACGATCCACAGAGCCGCGACCGTCAGGGAGCGGTCGCGAGTGCTAGAGCGAACCCTCAACTTTCGCCAAACCACTGGGGTGCGTTGCCAGGAACTGCAAGACCTGCTTCAACGCGACAGATCCTCCCTGAAACTCCTGGATGAAAGAGCTATTTCCGTCTACCGTGGCCAATTCCGTGTTGGGCGGAAGCACCTTCACGTGGACCGCATCGATTCTGAGCTTATCCGGTGTTAGATTTACAATCGGACCACTGGTGATCGCTACTCTATTCGCGAATGTTTGCCGGACCCCACCGATATCTATCTCGATGCAGACGCGACGGCTGGACATTGATGTATGCGGCGGAACCACCGGCACGCTCGAGTGATGCAAGATATTTTTCAACTTCTCTTCCGTATCGGCTACGGCGATTAGAGTCAGCCAATCGTCGCTACCCGGAAACTTCTTTTCGTCGTTCGTTTCCGGCAGCCCCGCGGAGAGTATATCTGTGCGCGCCTTCCCGGCTAACTGGGTGTACCTGCCGTAGAAGGGCGCCCCATCGGGCGTGCCATCGTTCTGACAGAATTGAATTGAGATTCCACAGTCGCTCCCTTTGATGCCCATTGCTATGTCTTCCTTTCCTGGTCGAGTTTGCCCGCATCCCCTGGCGCGCGCTGTAATTATATATGAGACTGGATGCATTGGCAAACAGAATTCTGTTTCACACCCGCCTGCTTTCTATCTCCGCCTCTTTTTGTGCGGAACTGGAGATGGCGTTTGGCAGGCGTTCTCCTGGTATCTCGGTAGCTGTAAGCCAGTCGCCTTTTGGGCCGGCCGGCCTGGCGCTTATTATGGAACCACCCGTGCTGCCGGTATGCCTGGACGAAAAAGAGGCGCTGTGCGGCCCGCTCTACTTGCCGGGAAAATCCGTCTGTCCCGAGTGTCTGGGGCATTGGCTGGATATGAATCTCCACGGCCGCGCGGATCCCGAACGCGCTCTCAGCACCGAAGAGGCGCGCGCGCTGGCCTGCAGAGTGGCGGCGTGGTCGGAGGCTTTCGCGCGGGATGGGCGGGTGGAGGAACTGGAAACCGCGGCCGTGTCCCTCAACTTTCGCGACGCGTCAAGCCGCCGGCACCCGGTGTTCCCGCGCCGCGATTGCCCGCGCTGCGCGTGCTTGCAGATAGCCGCCAACACTCCACTTCGCGCACATTGCAGCCCGTGGACCGGCATCGTAAATAGCATGGAGCTGACCAGTGCGCCGTCCGCGGGCGCCTACCGCGCCACTTCCACCTGGGCATCGCCCTTGCCCGTATCGGGCGCGCGGCCCTACCTGCGGCGGCAACAGTCGTACGGGCGGGGCAGAACCCGGCTGGAGGCCGAGACGAGTTGCATCGGCGAAGCCCTGGAACGCTACAGTCTGATCTACCGGGGAGACGAGCCCTTGATCCGCGCCCGTTTCTCTCCCGCCGATGCCATCCATCCGAACGACATGCAACTCTTCAGTGAGTCGCAGTACCGCGAAAGAGGAGCCTGGAATGCGATCGCGGACGAAGATTTCCAAGTGCCCGATCCGTTCCAACCGGAGGCGCCCGTGGATTGGCTCGAAGCGCGGCGGCTGGGACACAAGCAAGGCACGAAACTGGTGGCCGCGGCCGGTTGCCTGATGTGGTATCAGTTCCGGCCGGGCGAACCCGAATTTGCGCGCGCCGACACGATCGGCTGCGGCGGCGGCCCCACGTTCCACCAGGCCCTTACGCATGCCCTGCTGGAATGGATCGAGCGGGATGCCATGGCCATCTGGTGGGACAACCGCTTGCGCCGTCCCGCCGTGCGGCTGGAGTCGTTCGAGTCGGGCGAACTGAACGAGGTGGCCAAGGGACTGCGCGCCATCGGCCGCGATTTGTTTCTGCTCGACTGCACCACGGACATCGGCATCCCGGCTTACGTGTCCGTCGCGCCCCGGACCGACGGTTCCGAACCCCTCATCGCGGGAGCCGCGGATATTTCGGCGCGGACCGCGGCCTACAAAGCGGCCAGCGAAGTGGGACAGGTCTGGTACGAAGCGAAACGATCGGGAGGAGCGTCCGACAGCATGCGGCCGTGGCTGCTACGCGAGACCACCGCGACGCAGCCTTATCTCCAGCCGAGCGGATTTATCGACGCGCCGCGGGAGTCCGAACCTCCGGAGGATAGCGCATGGCGGTCGATTGTCGAGCGTCTCGAGGCCGTGGGCTTGGAGGCGTACGCGGTGGACCACAGCCGCCCGGACGTGGTGTCGCACACGGTCCGCGCGATTGTTCCAGGCCTGCGCCATATTTGGAATCGGCGTGCGCCGGGGCGTCTCTACGATGTCCCCGTGAAAATGGGCTGGCTCGCCCGGGCAAAGGGCGAGGCGGATCTGAACCCCACCCGGTGCATGATCTGAAGGTGGGCAGCGGATTTAGCTGTGGGGCAGGCCATCGTTTTTGGTGGCCTGCCACGCTGGTGCGACCGCGAAGAAACCGCTCCCTCACGGTCGCGGCTCAGAAATCATTACTGTCTGGCTATCTCGAAGACACTGAACTAGGACTCGAAGTGGAGCCGACGCAGCAGCGCGGTAAAGCGCGGATCGCGGTGCAGAGGCTTCAGCACGGGACTGGTCGCCATGGAAAGCAGCGTGCTGTCGCGCCGTGCGTAGGCCTCCTCCAGCCATTTAAATGCGGAATCGAAGTCGCCGAGCTTTGCGTAAACACCCGCAATCAACAGGCCGTCAACCGGCTCGGTCCGCGATTCCTGCTCCAACCGCAGCAAGTCCGCACGTGCTTGCTCGTTATTTCCGCGGTAGGCTGCCACGGAAGCATGTTCCGCCAATACCGTGACCGCTGAGTACTGCAGGCTTTCGCTGAAATGCAGTTCGGCCAGCGCGTCGTCGAACTTGCCCAGTTCCTTGAGCAGGCGGGCGTGCAGGAAGCGTGTGAAACCGAAGTTTGGATAGGCTACCAGAAGGTCATCCATAAGTTCGCCCATGCGGTCGAGCCGCCCGGACGTCCAGTATAGAAAAGCCAGTTCACACCAGATCGAGGGATCCGTCTGGTGCGATAACGCCAGTGCCCGCCGATCCTCGGCTTCCGCATCGGCAAATCGGCCTTTCTTCCGCAGATGCACGCCCAGCCGGTAATGCACGTCGGCTTCACCGGGATTCAAAGCCAGCGCGCGGCGCAGGTTAGCCTCCGCTTTCGGCCATTCGTCGAAATCCAGCGACTGCACCCAGCCCAACGCCCCGTAAGCTTTCGCCGACCGGCTATCCAGCCGGATGGCCTGCAACGCCGCGGAACGCGCCTCGGCACTCGCGGTGGCCGCCGGTATCTGCTGCGCATTGGCGGCGGCGGCGTACGTGTAGGCCAGCTCGGCCCAAGCCTGGGCCCACAGCGGGTCGAACTTGATGGCTCTCCGGTAATCGCCGATGGCCTCCAGGAAGCCGGCCTGTGTGAAGTTGCCAAGTTTCACCCGGGCGTCGTCCACGGCTGCCTGCGCCGCGGCCGTGGGCCGGTGATAGTGCGATTTATGGACGACCCGGCTGAAGATGCGGTCGCTCACCCCCGGAACAGCGGCGGCCGCTAAAGACAGAGCCACCAGGATACTGCCTGCCGCTACGGCTCGCTGCCTGGTTGAATGCCGGCGCTTGGCCGCATCCAGAAGCGAAGCGATCTCGCGGGCGTTTTGGAACCGATCTTCGGAACGGAATTGCAGACACCGCACGACGATGCCTCTAACCGCTGGTGGGATTTCGGCGTGCGCAGAGAGCCAACTGGCGAGTTGTTTGCCGCTCTGGTCAGCCGACCACAGGTCCAATATCGGCCGTTTGCGGGTAAGCATCTCACAAATGATCAGGCCCACGGCGTAGATGTCCGTCTGCGGGCCCAGGGCGCCGCCGCGCGCCTGCTCGGGAGCCATGTAAGCCGGTGTTCCGGAAAAGCCGCCCGCCTGGCGCGCGGATGCCGATACCGCCAAGCCAAAATCCGTGACGACCAGCCGCTCCCCGGCGCTGCCCGAACCCACCAGCATCAGGTTGCCGGGCTTAAGGTCCCGATGAATGATACCGGCCTGGTGAGCGCATTCGAGGCCCGCGAGCATCTGCCGTATCAAAAACAGCGCCCGGTCGAGCGGCAGGGGTCCGCCGGCGGCCAGGCAGCGCGCCAGCGTCTCGCCTTCGAGAAGCTCCATGGTGAGGAACCAGATCGGCTTTCCATCCAGGTCCTGGTGGTATGAGATTTGGTGCACCCGGCAGACGTTCGGGTGTGTGATGCGCAGGCTCTGCTTGACTTCGGTCTTGAAACTCTCGATGATGCCCAACTGCGCGGCCACCTTCGGCCGTATGGTTTTCAGCGCCACCTTTTGCTGCAAACTCAGCTCCAGCGCGGCATATACCTCGCCCATGCCGCCCTGGTTGATAAATTCGAGAATCCGGAACCGGTTATCGACGATCTGCTCCGGCCGGAAGCAACGATTCCCGCCTATGTTCCGCTTGTCGCGGGGGGGCTTGATGGTCTGGGTGGAAGCCGTTCCGGTGGACATCTGCGCCAGCCGTATCAGGTCCAGTACTTCCCGAATTGCGTCCGGGTCTTTTTCGCAGGCCGATACAACATAGGTCTGGCGCTGCGCAGAACTCATTTCCAGAGCGCGGGCGGCGATGGACCGGACGTATTCGCGCGAATCTCTTCTCATGTGCTTCCGCCACAAAGTCAACGCTGGGCAACGGGCCGCTAACGCATTATCACGAGCATAGCCTCTCGGGGATGGCAACGCAATAAGTCGACGGCGCGGGACTGGCCGCACTCTGGGCCCGGCGAGCCTCGCTCGCCGCACAGCCGCCCCTTAGCCGGCTTGGACATGTCCCTCGACTTTCTACATTCTGCCCGCCGTTGTGGGGCAGGCACTCTGCCTGCGCGGGCCTCGTAGGCCCGCTCTTTGGCGAGCAACGCTCGCCTTGGACAGGCCGGGAGGCCTGTCCTACCGCATCCCCAGATTCCGCATCAGCCGGTATAAATAATTCGGATGCACGCCGAGCAGCTTGGCCGCGCCGGCGTGATCGTTCTTGGCTTGCTGAAACGCCTGCGCGATGGCCTCGCGCTTGGCATGATCGATGGCGTCCTGCAACCCGGGCGCACGCACCAGATCGGCGGGCCGCGCAATCGCCCAGATACTCTCGGGCAGATCTTCAAGCTGAATCATATCGGTCGAACCCAGCACCACCGCGCGCTCCAGCGCGTTTTCCAACTCGCGGATATTACCCGGCCAGTCATAGCGCAAAAGGGACGCCTGGGCCTCCGGCGAGATCCCGCTGATGCGCCGCCCGCACTGCGCGCCGAACTTCGACGCAAAGTGCATCGCCAGCACGGGAATATCCGATTGGCGCTCGCGCAAAGGCGGCGTCTTCAAGGTCACTACGTTGAGACGATAATAAAGGTCCTGCCGGAACCTTCCCGCGCGCACCTCCTCCTCCAGATTGCGATTGGTGGCCGCGATCAGCCGGAAATCCAGCTTGATAGGCTGTGTGCCGCCCACCCGTTCCATTTGCCGCTCCTGCAGCACGCGCAGCAGTTTCACCTGCAACTGCAGCGGCATCTCGCCGATTTCATCCAGAAACACGGTGCCGCCGGCGGCCACCTCCAGCCGCCCTTTCTTCTGGGCGAAGGCTCCGGTGAAGGCGCCTTTCTCATGGCCGAACAACTCGCTCTCCAGCAGCGTCTCGGTGAGCGCGGCACAATTCACCGCGATGAAAGGCTGGCCGGCGCGCGGGCTGTTCTGATGCATGGCGCGCGCCACCAACTCCTTGCCGGTGCCGGTCTCGCCGATGATCAGGACGGTGGAATTGGTTTGCGCGGCGCGCTGGATATTGCGCTGCAGCTCGCGCAGGCGGGCGCTGTCGCCGATCATGTGATGGCCCGGATGAAGTTCCCCTTCGAGGCGCGCGTTCTCCGCCTCCAGCCATTCGAGATGGAAGGCGTTCTCGAGCGCCATGGAAGCGACTTGCACGATCGCCACCATCAACTGCAGATGCGTCTCCTTGAAATCCTCGCCCTCCAGATAGATCACACCGCAAACCTGCTCGCGGATCAGCAGCGGCGCCAGCAGCAACCCTTCGCCGCCAGCCTCGTCCGCCTCCGCGATCTTCGCGATCAGTCCGCAGCGCTCCTCGGTCACGCGCGTCACCAGGGCCCGATTGATGGCCGCCGGCCTCTGCGGACCCGGCGTGTCGCTCAGCGCCGGCGCCATCCCGGGATCCATCACGCCTTCCTCATGGAACAGGATCGCCCCGCGGCTGGCGGGGATCGCCTCGAAAATGAACTCGAGCAAGTGCCGCTCAAACGCGCTCCGGGCCGGTAGCCTGCGCACTTTGTACAGCGCGTGGAACGAGTGCAGCATGACGCTCATGCGCAACAGAGTGTGCAGATCGCGCGAATTCTTGAGCGCCGCGGGAAGTTCGACCTCGCCGGACGGGATCTCCATGGCGTGGATACTCGTGGTGGTCTCCTCGCCCACGATTTCTTCATCGGTCACGAACTGCAGCACCGTTCCGCCGATTTGAATGCAATCCCCATCTGCCAGCGCACTCTCGGTTACGCGCTCGTTATTCACTAACGTGCCGTGGTGACTTCCCAGATCGCGGATCACGAAATCATCCCCTTGGCGGACGATGACGCAGTGTTCGCGCGAAACCGACAAGGCCGAGAGCTTGAGTTGGTTGGCCGGATTGCGTCCGATGGCAAACGGGTTCGTGGCGAGGGGATAGCTGGCGCCCTGCTCGGGGCCGGCGATGGCGAGCAGCCGAGGTTGCATCATTCTATTGTTCACCTTTTGGTTAGCGGATTCACCTGCAGGTTCACTCCGGCGGCTTGATAGGGCGGCCCGCAGTTCGTGCTTAGCCCACATTTTCATGGATTATCAGAGGGTTACGCGACGCGGCGGCGCGCTTTTGAGTTTGGCGTAGCGTTTGCCTTAGTCAGCCCCGTGATCCACCGGGAAACGCACTTGGAGGAACACAAAGGAGAAACGAAAATGAAGACGTTAAAGACTGTGATCCTGACCGTCGGCGCGGTTGCCCTGTTGGGAGCCAACGGGCTCTCTGCTCAGACCAAGGCGACTGCCGACATCCCATTCGAATTCACGGTGGCGAACACCACCATGCCGGCCGGCCACTATACCATGTCCGCGGCCTCCCCGTTGCACAACCTGATGTCGATCCGGAATGACGATACCGGCAAGACGATCGTGGTCCTCGCGCCGGGCGGCGAGAGCGGATATCGGACCGGCCAGGAGAAGAACACGGTTCTGTTCCACCAGGCCGGCGACCGTTACTTCCTGGAAGCGGTCAAGACCGATGCGGTGTGCGGCACAATTCCGCCGTCCAAAGCGGAGCGCGAGCTGGCTTCCACGGGCACTGGCCACACGGTAGCCGCCGTAATCGTTCCCGCCCTGATCAAGTAGGACAGGCCTCCCGGCCTGTCCAGGGCGAGCATAGCTCGCCCACAGGGCGAGGATAGCTCGCCCAGGCGGCCTGCGAGGCCGCCGCAGGCTACGAGCCTGCCCCACAATGAGCTCGCGACCATCGGCCAAATGTAGAAACTCCAGGGGCAGGCATCCCAGCCTGTCCACGCCCCAAGCTCCACCGCACGCAGCATGTGCGGTGGAGTTTTTTTTTGGCGCGAAAGCCGCGACAAGGCCACTAACCGGGCTCTTGGTATACTTTTTCAAATGGTGAAGTTTCGGGTGGCGCTCATCGGCGATTACGACAAATCGGTGATCGCACACCAAGCCATTCCACAGGCGCTTCGATTGGCTGCCGGTGCACAGCAATCCATCGAATCTGTGTGGATTCATACAGCGTCTATCCGCGATGCCGCTGCGGACCTCGCGGGTTTCGACGGCATTTGGTGCGTCCCCGCAAGTCCCTACGCCAGCATGGAAGGCGCGCTAAACGCTATTCGATATGCCCGTGAATCGAGACGCCCCTTCCTCGGAACGTGTGGGGGGTTCCAGCACGCCATCGTAGAATACGCCAGGAATGTTTGCGGCCTTCGGGAAGCCAGTCATGCTGAAACGCATCCCGGCGCGGCGGTGCTGGTGGTTTCACGGCTCGCATGTCCGCTAGTGGAGGAGACCGAGGAAATCGTTCTTCAAGACGGAGGAAAACTAAAAAGCGCTTACGGCGTAGAACGGATCACAGAGGGATATCGCTGTAACTACGGGCTCAATCGCGAGTATGAGACCTTGCTCTTTCGGAACGGTCTTCGCCCGACTGCTCACACCCTTCGCGGCGAAGTTCGCGCAGTCGAGTTGACTTCCCACCCTTTCTTTGTGGCAACTCTGTTCCAGCACGAACGGAGAGCGCTACGCGGTGAGATTCCACCCCTGGTGAGCGCCCTGGTTGCCTCCTTTCGTCGTTAAATCGCTCCTGGCGCGGCAAATCCATCGGAAGGTTGGCCATCTTTAGCGGTTGATTTTGAGATCAACTCACCCGTTTGGGGCGGTATTGGAGGTGAACCACGCCGTTGCCGAAGCGTCGTTCGGCCAGCAGAATCGAGCCGGAGTAGAACGTGGTTCGGCAGGAATCGTTTGCCACCTCCCACCAGGATGGGCGAGATGATCAGGTGGTATTCGTCCACCAACCCTGCCTTTATCGCATGGGCAGCGAGGCTGGCGCCAGCCACCGCGATGTCGCGTTCCGCGGACAGCTTCGTGCGCCGGACCGGTTCGGGATCGAAGTCTCGCTCGATCCGCGTCCTGGCACTGGAGATCTTTTCCAACGTCCTGGAGTACACGATCTTATCGGCCGCCCGCCAGATCTCCGCAAAGTCCCGCGTGAACGGCGCCTCGGCGGCGGTGTCCATGGTTTCCCAACCGACCATTGTCTGGTACATCCGGCGGCCATAGAGATAGATGCCAACCGGTCGCAATAGGTCGTTGACGAAGGTGTGCACCTCCTCGTCCGGTACGGCCCAGTCGAATCTGCCGCTCTGGTCCTCGACGTAACCATCCAGCGACGTTATAGCTATGTAGATCAGGTTCGCCACCGTGAGCCTGGCCTTTTCAGGGTAATCAACTTCATGCCGCGCCTGGTAGATGCGGGGGGGGGCAGGCCGGGAGGCTGTACCTTTTGGTTACCGATTCACCTGCAGGTTCAATCCGCCAGTTCGCGCGGGCCCCGCGCGCACCGATTATCAAGCAGTTACGAAGCCTTCGCGGCGTCCCGAGTTTGGCCAGGCGCATGCCTTCCTAAGCGCCATCATCCACCAAGAGCACTTGGAGGAGTCCAAAGGAGAAAACGGAAATGAAAACGTTAAAGACTGTGATGCTGAGCGTCGGAGCGGTTGCACTGTTGGGAGCCAGCGGGCTTTACGCACAAACCAGGGCGACTGCCGACATACCGTTCGAATTCACCGTGGCGAACACCACGCTGCCGGCCGGCGAATATACCATGTCAGCGGTGCCCGCGGCGCGCGACCTGATGTCCATCCGGAACGACCAAACCGGCAAGCAGATCCTGGTGCTGGCATCCAGCGCCGAGAAGGGATATAGGGGCGCCAACGAGAAGAACGTAGTCGTGTTCCACCAGGCCGGCGTCCGCTATTTCCTGTCCGCGGTCAAGACGGACGCCGTATGCGGCCGCGTCCCTCCGTCCAAGGTGGAGCGAGAACTCGCTTCGGCAGGCGCTGGTGAGACGGTAGCCGCCGTAATCGTTCCCGCCCTCATCGCCCGCTAACCAAGTAGGACAGGCCTCCCGGCCTGTCCCCTCCGGCTTGGCGGTTCCGAGCGAAAATCCATGGACAGGCCGGGAGGCCTGTCCTACTCGCAAATCAAGTTAATCTGCCCGATCCCACCATTCACATTCACATGGATCGTGGCGTCCGCCGTTTGTGCCGGCTCATTCACCCAGCGGTCGCCGCGCTTGGTAAGCCCTTGCGCGGAAATCTCCCCGATCCCGCCGTGCGCTTCGATATCCACCCGCGCGCGCTTCGGCAATCGGATGGTCGCCTCTCCCACCCCCCCGCGCATGCGCACGTCGATGTCGCCACGCGGATGACCCGTCAAGTCCACCTTCATCTCACCGGCGCCGACTTCCACATCCAGGCTATGCAGCGCCGTATTTCCCAATTCCAGGCGTCCCTCTCCCGCACCCATCTTTACGTAGACGTCCAGCGGGACGTCGTCATTCAGCCGCAGGTCCCATTGGTTTTTGTCGTTGTTGCCGATGCTGTGATGGCTGGGCTGTTTGACGGTGAGCGAGCCGCGCGTGCCGTTGAGATCGTATTGCACCTCCGGTTTGCCGTCGCTTGACCGATAGCGGAAATCGGCGTCCATCAAGGGAGCCGCCCCGCTGCGCATAGTCAAATCGCCGGCGCCCATGTCGATGTGCATCTCCACCGACTTGGCGCCTTTCAAATCCACGGATCGGGAAAATCTCTCGATGGACCCCGATCCTTCGCTGCTCACATAACAGGCCGGCGTCCCTAACAAGAGCGCGGCGGCTCCGGCCAGCCACGCCGCGGTGCGGAATTGGATGCGGTTCACAAACGACCTCCACCAGTTAGCATACGCGATCCGGAGATGGACTGTTCCGTGATTAGAGAAGACCGCTCCCTTACAGTCGCGGCTCAGTAGGCCGGTCGCGGCTCAGTAAGCTACGGTCGCGGCTCGGTCGGCCCGTCGCGGCTCAGTAGGCCCGTCGCGGCTCGGTAGGCCGGTCGCGGCTCGGTAAGGGTCGCACGATTTTTACTGAGCCGCGACCGTCAGGGAGCGGTCTTCTCTTTGCCTCTACGGCATCTGCGGACGCGCGGTCTCCAGGATCTTCGCCATCCAGTCGGAATGCGGAAGGCCGCACTGGCGCAGCGCCTTCACTTCCCGGCCAACGTCGTACGCGACGCGGCGTATGGTGGGCTTTAAAGCGTCCAGCAAAAGATACGCGGCGCGCCGATCGCCATCGTAAGACAGGCTGACGCTGCCGGAGTTCGCCACAGCCATACCCGGAAGATGTCGAACAAATGCGCGATGGATGTGCCCGTAGACCGCGACCGGTCGGCGGAGCGTCGCGTAAGCCGTTTCGAGTTCCGCATCGCTCGCCTCCGGCGCTGGAGCGCGCCACAAGCTTTCCGGCGTGGCGTGAACCAGCGCTACCGAATCAAGCATCCGCACACGCGGCAGGCTGCGCAGCCAATCGAGACGCGCCTCGCCGAGCGATGCGCGATCCGTTTCCGCCATCTCCGCAATCGCGGCAAACATCGCGTGCAGCGTCGGCGACTGAATCGCAAATTCATCGAGCGATTCGGGACGAAAGAGCATCTCATCCGTATTGCCCACCACGCCCGGCCATCCGAGGTCGCGCATGCGATCCACGATCCCAGCGGAATTCGCGCCGCCGTGCACCAGGTCCCCGCCATGCAGAATCACGTCGGGAGAAGTTTCGCAGAGATCCGCCAGTACGGCTTCAAACGCGGTCATGTTTCCGTGAATGTCGGATACGATGGCTATTCGCATCGCGTTGCCGTAAACACACAATAGGATAGGAATGCGCGCATGTGGAATCTGGTCAAGAGCGCGATCTTCACCATCGTGGCGCCGGGCACGGTGGGCGTATACGTCCCGCTACGCATCCGCGAACCGCGGGTTCACGCCATCCCCGCTCTGGCATGGTTGGGATGGGCGCCGGTTGTGATCGGCGCGGCGATCTACTCTTGGTGTGCTTGGGATTTCGCTACGCTCGGCCGCGGGCCGCTTCCCGCGGACGCGCCGAAGCAATTGGTGGCGCGCGGCTAAACCCGCCGCAAAACCCGCGCCGGCAAAGTGACGATCGCCCAGACCAATTCCAGCACGCCTCCCACGGCGATGCCAATGATCCGGAAAGGCAATAGCAGCAGCCAGAAGATCGGATACAAGACCAATGCGACCAGCGCCAATGGCCAGCAGAAGAATAGAACCGCGCACCACACCAGGAATGTCAACACAGCACTTCGGCGCGGAGGGCCGCCTCCGCTTCTTCAACACCATCAAACAGAGGAATGATCTGGCCGATGCGGGTGATCTCCAGGATTTCGCGCACACGCTGGTTGGCATTCGCCAGGAACAATTGGCCGCCGCGGTTGGCGAGCGTTTTGTGCAGATCCACCACAAACGCCAGGCCCGTGGAATCGACGTAGGGAACCGCGCTCAAATCGACAACGGCGTTGGCCACTCCAGCGGCTTCGAGCGCATTTTCGGCGGATACAAGTTCAGCGTCCGAGCCGGTGACAAACCGGCCCTGCAGGCGCAGGATACCGACACCATCGTGAATTTGAGTTTCCAGGCGCATACATACTCCCGCACGTTACAGTGGCTCTCCGGCAGTGAGAAGCAATTAAACGTTTCACAAGATTAGACGAATAAACCGGCCAAAAGGTTCGAAAACTTCGCGCGGCCGGTCCTGCCCTTCGCATGTGAAAGAATGGTAGCCAGATGTCCGAAACAGCAGATGTGGTGGTGATCGGCGGCGGCATCGTAGGATCGAGCGTCGCCTGGCATCTCACCCAACAGGGATGCCGCAACGTGTTGGTGATCGAGCGCGAAACCCAGCAAGGCATGGGATCGACCGGCAAAAGCATGGGCGGCGTGCGCGCGCAATTCGCCACTGCGGTAAACATCCGCATGTCGCTCTATTCGATTCCCATCTTTGCGGCGTTTCAAGACATCACCGGGCATCCTTCCGAATACAAATCCCACGGCTATCTCTTCGTGGCCACCGCGCCCGCACATCTCGCGTACCTGCGGCGCAACTTCGAATTGCAAACCGCGCTAGGCTTGCAACGCGTGGAAATGCTCGGCCGCGACGAAATCGTTGCGCGCGTGCCGCAACTGCGCAACGACGACATTCTCGGCGGCAGTTTTTGCGCTACCGATGGGTTTGTGGATCCTTACAGCGTCATGAAAGGATTCATGGCCGGGGCTATCGAACGCGGCGTGCGGCTGTGGCGCGGCGTCGAAGTGACGGGCATCGATGTGGACGCGCGCGGCGTCGCCGGCGTCCGCACCACCAACGGCGATGTGGCCGCGCGAACCGTAGTCAACGCGGCTGGACCATGGGCAGCCGGTGTCGCCCGCATGGCCGGCATCGATCTGCCGATTGTCCCGATGCGCCGCATGCTGGTGCCGACCGAGCCTTTCCCCGGATTGCCTGAACGCCTGCCTATGGTCATTGACATGTCTACCGGCTTCCATTTCCGTCCGGAAGGATTGGGCCTGCTGATGGCGTGGAACGATCCCGAAGAAACGCCCGGTTTCAAAACCGCTTTCGATCCCGCGTTCGTGGAAAAGATCCTGACGCACGCCGTCAATCGGGTGCCTTGTTTCGAAGACTTGCAGGTGAATCCGCATCGCTCCTGGGCGGGCTTGTATGCCGTTACGCCGGATCATCACGCCATCATGGGCGCCGCCCCCGGGCTGCCCGGGCTCTTCTTGGCGAACGGTTTCAGCGGCCACGGCGTGATGCATTCGCCCGCTACCGGCCGCATTACCGCGGACCTGATTCTGCAAGGCGCCTCCAACCTGCTGGATACGCGCGATTTAAATCTCGAACGCTTCGCGGAAGGGCGCCAGATTGAAGAAACCGCCGTCTTGTGACTTTGGCCATTCCTTTGCATCCAATCAAGTGGGTCGCGGTACCGGACCCAATAAAGGATCCGGACCTGCACCCGAGAGGAGAGATGCAATGTTCCGGTATTGGAAAGCACCTTTAATTGGAGTACTCGCCTTGGGCACCTTGTTTATTTCAGCGCCCGCGGCGTCCGCCATGCCGGCTTCCGGCGCCACTGTTACGCCCGTTGCCTTTAGAGGCGGATTCAGAGGCGGATGGGGCGGTGGTTGGCGCGGCGGTTGGGGCTGGGGTGGTGGATGGGGCTGGGGCGGCGGTTGGTATGGTCCCGGTTGGGGTTGGGGCGCAGGTTGGTATGGCCCCGGCTACGGTTGGTATGGCCCGCCGGCCGGTAAAGTGAAGATCATCACGCCCGATAAGGCCGCCGTGGTTTACGTGGACGGCGGTTACGTGGGAACGGTGGCCGATGCCAAGAAGTTCTCGCTGCGGCCTGGAGCTCATACCTTGGAAGTGCGTGACCCCGGCGGCCACGTTCTGTTCAATCAGAGCATCGAGATCATCCGCGGTCACACCACCGACATCCACGCTGGATAAGCCGAGTGGGGCAGGCTCTCAGCCTGCGGGCGGCCTCGTAGGCCGCCTGGACAGGCCGGGAGGCATGTCCACAGCCGGCTCAAGGCGAGCGTTGCTCGCCAAAGGCGCGCGTTGCCCGCCAAAGGCGCGCGTTGCTCGCCAAAGAGCGGGCCTACGAGGCCCGCGCAGGCAGGGTGCCTGCCCCACAACGGCGGGCAGAATGTAGAAAGTCGAGGGACAGGCCGGGAGGCCTGTCCTACTTCATCGGAATTTCGAAGTACAGTAACTCCCGCCCAGTATCCGCTTCCTTCAGACCGCTCAACTGCAGACTCGATCCCTTCTGATATCCCGTTTGAAAATAAAAAAATCCGCTGGCGGATTGGCCCGGCGGCAACATCTCCGCGGCGAACGCGCGGCCTTCGATTTCCCACGTATCCAGCGGATTCTTGTGCCCGAAGATTTTGGGCTGCCCCGGCATGGTCGTCGGCCGGCTGGGCGGATTCAAAAAGCGAACATCCTTAGCGGGCGTAGCGTCGACGTGATCGCCATCCGGCGTCGCCCAAACCGCTTTCAGATTCCTCACCTTGATGGTTTTCCCCGAATCGTTCTGGATCACCACCAGCACCGGCAGCACGCCGAAGTTATACGGATTCCGTTTCCCGAAGACTGGCCGCGCATCCTGGTAGTCAAAATAGGGCATCACGCCAACAGTGACTTTTTCGCTGGTCTGATGCGATTGATAGCTGGCCGCCGCGCCGGGCGTGAACTTAGGCTCGTCTTTCTTGGCGGGGAACGCCTTGTATGGCGCAAGCACCATCGCTATACTCGTGAATAGAGCCAAACGTTTGAAAATAAAAGGCATTTATTTGCTCTACCGACTCCTTCAGGCGTTCGGGTCACCTGCCGTTGTATTGTATTTGGTGGCGCGCTGCCTGCGCCAGCCCGCTTACTTCAAATCCTTGAAGCAGCGTTGCGGATTCCTGCCGGCTTCCTTTAGACAGACCGTTCCCGGCGCGATTTGGTTGCACGCCGTTTCGGTGGGCGAAGCGGTTGCGTCCGTCGAATTGATCCGGCAACTGCGCGCCCGCCTGCCGCGCTCGCCGGTGTTCGTTTCGGTTTCCACGCTGGCCGGATTCGAAGCCGCGAATCGGAAACTCGATGGTCAGGCGAGCGTTTTCTACGCGCCGCTCGATTATGTCTTCGCCGTCCGGCGGGTTCTGCGCGCGTTGCGGCCGTCGCTGGTCCTGGTGATGGAAACCGAGATCTGGCCGAACCTTTTTCGGGAGGCGAAGCGCACCGGCGTGGCGCTGATGCTGATCAATGCGCGCGTTTCCGATCGGGCCATGGGACGTTATCGCGCGCTGCGCTGGTTCTTCGCGCGCGTGCTTTCGCAGGCGGATCTGATCCTGGCCCAGAGCGAAGAGATGCGCCGGCGCTGGGTCCAGATCGGCGCGTCGCCGGATAAGGTGATCGCCGGTGGCAATCTGAAGTACGATTTCGAAGTGCGCATCCCTGCGCCTGAATCGCCGGTGCGCCGGTTGCTGGAACGGGTCCGGCCAAGCGCCGTGTGGATCGCTGCCAGCACTATGCCACCGGCCGTTGCGGGCGATCCGGATGAAGACGCCGCGGTCATCGAAGCGTTCCAGCAAATTGCTGCGAGTCATCCACGGCTGCTCCTGCTGCTGGCGCCGCGCAAGCCGGAACGCTTCGATATCGCCGCCCAAAGTCTAGTGCGGGCCGGCATTCCGTTCCTTCGCCGCTCGCAAATGACAGGCGCAGACGAACTCTCTCTTCCCGGCGCGCTACTGCTCGATTCCATTGGCGAACTGAGCAGTCTGTTCCCTCTGGCGGATGTGGTCTTCATGGGCGGCACGCTGGCTTCGCGCGGCGGTCATAACATACTGGAGCCGGCGCTGGCCGTACGGCCTATCGTGACGGGTCCGCATTTGGAGAACTTCGCCGAAATCGCAGCGGATTTTCGGGCGGCCGGCGCTCTGTGCGAAGTACATGATGCGGCCAGCCTGGCTGCCTCGGTCGCGGGCCTGCTGGACAATGCCACCCAAGCCGCCGACCTCGGCACGAAGGCCAAATCCTGCGCGCGCGCCCGGCAAGGCGCCACGGCGCTCGCCGCCAGCCACGCCGTCACAGTGTACGGTACTCACGTACCCGGCTATCGCCCCCCCCAGCCCCGCTTTGCATTCCGTTGGGTGCTCTCCCGCATCTGGATTTACGGAGCCAAGCTGAATCGCGCGCGCAACCTGGCTCGCAGCCGCAGCCTGGAAGCGGCGGTTGTCAGCATCGGCAACATCACCGTGGGCGGCACCGGCAAGACCCCCATGGTGCTTCATCTGGCGCGCCGCCTCTCCGAAGCCGGCCACCATCCCGGCATCCTGACCCGCGGCTATGGAAGGCACTCACCGCATTCGCACCAAGCTCTTGCCGTGGGCGCGCACCTGCGTGTTTCGCAATCGGGCGATGAGCCGCAAATCTTCCTGCGCGCGGGCATCGCGCCGGTAGGCATCGGCGCCGACCGGTGGCGCGTCGGGCAATTGCTCGAACACGAATTCGGCATGGATGTCGCCATTCTGGACGATGGCTTTCAACACGCGCGCCTCGCACGCCAACTGGATATTGTCCTGGTGGATGCGCTCGATCCTTTTGGCGGCGGCTATCCATTGCCGCTGGGCCGCTTGCGCGAGCCGCTGGAGGGTCTATCGCGCGCCGATATGTTCGTCGTCACACGCAGTGAAGCCGGCCGCGTGGTCGAGGCCGCCGAGCATTTGCTGCGGCAATATAATTCAAGGGCGCCGATCTTCCACGCGCGCGCTCATCCTGAGGCCTGGATCTCCGCTTCCGGGGCCGAAAGCATTCCCGCCGATCGGTTCCCCTACAAGCGCGTGGCGGCTTTCTGCGGCCTCGGCAACCCTGGATATTTCTGGTGCACGGTCGCTTCGGTAGGGCTCGATGCCGTGGTGCGCATCGAATTTGAAGATCACCATGCCTACACCCCCCGCGAGCTGCGTTACATGGGCCGCCACTTTCGCGACGAGCGCGTGGAGGCCGTGGTCACCACCGAGAAAGACTGGGTCAATCTCGGTGACGATCCCAGCCACCTTTTAGCGCCCCTTCCGCTTTACTGGCTGCGGATCGGGGTCTCGCTCGACCGCGAAGATGAGTTCCTGGCCACCGTTTCCGCGCGCCTTAGTGTGCGCCGGTGAAGCTCATTTAGCCGATCGACGGAGCTTCCGGCGAATCCGGCGCGGCCCACAGCTCCCGCACTGCGTGGTTTCGCTATCGTCTGCTGGATATCCGGCAGTTGGATGGCAAACGCCTTCTCGAGAGTGAACAGACCGGCGGCAACGTGATTGCGCTCCTGGCGGGATTGCGGGACGAGATAAAGAAGCGGTCCACAGGATTGCGCGGCGAATTGCGGGCTTGCCCCTTAACGCGCGCGGCCCGTGCTGCTCGCGTACTTGATTGCAAGCGAGCGATACAATCCGCGCGGCAGGCCGCGCATCAGTCCCACCAGAAGACGATAACGCCAGCCGGGAATCACGATCAATTGGCCGCCATCGAGCCCGCGCAGGGAAGTGTCCACCACCTCGTCGGCGGACATCCACATCCACGAAGGGATCGCTTTACGGTCGAAGCGCATCGCGTCGTGGAATTCGGAGAGCGTGAATCCGGGGCAGAGCGCCTGCACGCGTACGGGCGATCCGATGCTCTTCAACTCCATGTGGAGGCCTTCGGTGAAACTGGTCATCCAGGTTTTGGTGGCCGAGTAGCTGACGCTGCCGGGGTTTTGTCCGAATCCCGAGACTGACGACACGTTGATAATCCCGCCGTGCCCGCGTGCCACCATGCCCACAAGCGCGGCATGTACCAAGCGCATGGGCGCGAGAACGTGCAGGCGGTGCATTTGATCCTGGCCTTCCACGGGGACGGAAAAGAACCGTCCGGCAATGCCAAAGCCGGCATTATTGATGAGGAGTTCGAGGTTCGGCGCGGCGGCGATGCGCTCTGCAACGGCCTTCAGATCCGCCTCTTCGGTGAGATCGGCGGGCAGGATTTCGGTTTCCACCGGGTGGGCGGCGCGGATGGCGCGGGCTTCCTGATCGAGGCGGTCTTTGCGACGCGCGACCATTGCCAGATCGTATCCGCGCGCGGCCAGATGGCGGGCGAAGGTCAGGCCGATGCCGCTCGAAGCGCCGGTGATCAGGGCCAGGGGACGCATGGGCAAGGATTGCCAGCGTCAATGATAACATCCGAATGCGAGAGCCTCCTCGGCCGTCGCCCGTCGCATGGGACAGACCTGGGGGTCCGTCCCTCGACTTTCAACATTGTGCTCGCCAATGTGGGGCAGGCATCCTGCCAGGCACCCTGCCTGCGCGGCCTCGCTCGCTTTGGACAGACCAGGAGGTCTGTCCTACATATACATTCCGCCGTTCACGTTCAGCACATGTCCCGTGATATAGCCCGCTTCGTCGCTGGCGAGAAACCGCACGGCCGCCGCGATCTCCTCGGGCCGTCCCAGCCGCCGCAGCGGCACCTGCGCCAGCAGCTTCTCTTTGAGCTCGTCCGTCAGCACGGCCGTCATATCGGTATCGATGAACCCTGGCGCCACCGCGTTCACGGTGATCTCGCGCGCCGCCATCTCCTGCGCGAGCGCCTTGGTGAGGCCGATCAGCCCGGCCTTCGACGTCACATAGTTCGCCTGCCCCGCGTTGCCGCTCTCGCCCACCACCGAAGCGATATTGACGATCCGTCCATAGCGCTGCTTCATCATGGCCGGCAGCACCTGCTGCGTGGTGAAGAACGCGCCGTGCAGGTTGATTTGCAGCACGCGGTCCCAATCCTCGCGCTTCATGCGCACCGCCAGGCCGTCGCGCGTGACGCCCGCATTGTTCACCAGTACGTCGATGCGCCCGAATTGCTGCAGTACCTTCGCGACACCCTCGCGAATCGAATCGTAGGACATCAGGTCGAAGTTCACCGTCAGCGCCTGCCCGCTGCAAAGCCGGATCTTCTCCGCCACCTCTTCGTTCTTTTCGATCTCCGGCGATGCCACCGCGATATCGAAACCGGCGCGGCATAGCGTCAGAGCGATCTCCCGGCCAATCCCCCGGCTGGCGCCCGTGACGAACGCCACTCGATTAAACATGCTTGCTCCTTGTTGGATTTATGCGTGAACTTCAATCATAGTAGAAAGTGAGAATCTCGTCATGGCCTACGCCGATCTGCGTGAATTTATCGCCGCGCTGGAGAAGAACCAGGAGCTCAAGCGCATCCCCTTCGAAGTGGACCCCATCCTGGAAATATGCGAGTTCGCCGACCGCGCCGTGAAGGCCGGCGGCCCCGCGCTTCTGTTCGAAAAGCCCAAAGGCTACGGCATTCCGGTGCTGATCAACAGCTATGCCAGTATGCGCAAGATGCAGATCGCGCTCGAGGTGGACTCGGTCGACGAGGTGGCCCAGCGCATCTCCGAGTATCTGGAAATGCGCATGCCCGAAGGCCTCATCGGCAAGCTCAAGATGCTGCCGAAGCTGGCCGAGATGGGCTCGTTCTTTCCTAAGATCGTGTCGAAGGGTCCGTGCCAGGAGGTGGTGCGCACGGCGGGTTTCTCGCTCCACGATTATCCGGTGCTGAAATGCTGGCCGGAGGATGGCGGCCGCTTTATCACGCTACCGCTGGTCTTTTCGCGCAATCCCGATTCGGGCAAGCGCAATTGCGGCATGTATCGCATGCAGATCTACGACGAGCGCACCGCCGGCATGCACTGGCAGACGCACAAGCAAGGCGCGGAGCACTATCGGCGCCTGCGCGCGCACGGCCAGACCCGCATGGACGTGGCCGTGGCTATCGGCGCCGACCCGGCCACTATGTTTTCCGCCATCCTGCCGCTGCCGCCGGATCTGGATGAAATGATGATCTCGGGTTTCCTGCGCGGCAGTTCCGTCGAAATGGTGAAGTGCCAGAACTGCGATCTGGAAGTGCCCGCGCAGGCCGAGATCGTGCTCGAAGGTTACGTGGAACTGGGCGAGTTGCGCACCGAAGGTCCGTTTGGCGATCACACCGGATTCTATTCGCTGGCCGACGAGTACCCGGTGTTTCATGTCACCTGCATCACGCAGCGCCAAGATCCGATTTATGTCACCACCATCGTGGGGCCGCCGCCCATGGAAGACTTCTACATGGGTAAAGCCATCGAGCGGATCTTTCTGCCGCTGATGCGCCTGCAACTGCCGGAGGTGCGCGACATCTGCATGCCCGCCGAAGGCATTTTTCACAATCTGATTCTGGTTTCGATCCGGAAGTCTTATCCGGGCCATGCGCGCAAGGTGATGTCCGCCATCTGGGGACTGGGGCAGGCGATGTTCAGCAAATGCATCGTGGTGGTGGATGAAGATGTGAACGTACAGGATGTCCGCGAGGTGACGTGGAAGTCGCTGAACAACATCGATCCGGAACGCGACATTCAATTTACGATGGGGCCGATCGATTCGCTGGACCATTCCAGCCGTCTGGCGAATTACGGATCGAAGATGGGCGTGGATGCGACGCGTAAATGGCCGGAGGAAGGGTTTACGCGGCCGTGGCCGGGCGTGATTCGCATGTCGGACGAGGTGAAGCGGCGGGTGGATGAGATGTGGCGGCGGGCGGGGTTATAGATTGCGCGTTTCGCTACAATAGACATAACCATGGTTGAGATCCAGCCAATCCGTGTGGAATTGGAAATTGAGGAGGACGGCCGCATACTGGCCTCTGTCCCTGACCTGCCAGGCGTGATGGCCTACGGCGCCAGCGAAGAGGACGCGGTGCGTAAGGTAAAGGCGATCGCGCTTCAGGTTCTCGCGGACATGATCGAGAGCGGCGAGGAAGTCCCCGAACCGTTGCGCGTTCTCTTCGCAGCATGAGCCGGTGGCCAGCCACGAAGGCCAAGCGGGTCTACGCGGCCCTGATGCGCCTCGGCTGGACTCTTGAGAAGCAGGTAGGGTCGCATCGAAAACTGCGTCGTGCTGGTTGGCCCAATTTCACGTTCTGCTTTCACGATAGCGAAGAGGTCGGCCCAGCCGCGCTGTCTAAAATCGGAAAGGATACGGGGCTTCGGCCTGAGGATCTTTGACTGGCTGCTTAGTCCTCATAGATCTGGCTAATGAACCAAACGCTCAAGTCGTAGAGCTCGACCGCATCCTGTTCGGAGAACTCAGAGCCACCGTGGCTGGACGGGCGGCGGAGCGCATTGAGCCTCCAGGCGCTTTTCGTGTCCCAATTCTGGGAAAGGCGGCGGGCGTGGCGTTGAAGCCAGTCCTTCAGGTCGGGGTATTGCGGCTTCGACCGGCGGGTGCCATCGATCTCTGAAATCATTTCGCCGAGGCTTAGATATGAGCCCTCAAGGTATTTCAGGAACTTGTCTTTCTTCGAGCTGGGCGCCATTTTCTGCAGGACCGTGCTCCCTTTTTCCAACCGAAAGCAGTCAAAGAGGCGCCTTAGCTGGTCTTCGAAAATATCCGCGAAAGTGCCAGCCACCCTCCGCCGCGTCAGTCCTCCCAATGGATCGACCCACAGTGAGCGAATCGCACCAACCCACTCCTTTTGACTGTTCTCGTTCAGGGACCGGAACGGGGCCCAATGTCTTGAGACAACTGCGTTCATGAACCGCAGATCCGCGGGGTTTGATTCCGCGACCTTTCGCAGGGTAGCGCGAAGGTCGCTTCCGGCCACTTCTCCGAGCATCAACGCGATGGAACCCCGCGGGTCATCCCCGAACGATGGGTCGATCTCCTCTTCCTTGCGTAGGCAGTCCAGAACCTTTCCTGGGTCGACGTCCAAGGGCCAGGAAAGATAGAGCTTGGCCAATTTTAGCCAAACTCCGCGTTCCGCAGGAAACTCTTGGGCGCAGCTTTCCAAGGCGCGCACGGCTGCTTCAGCCGCGCCCCCTTTCGCATGGCATTCGGCAACATTCTGGTAGAGCTGACAGCGAAGTCCTGCCTCTGTATCACTGAGGAACTCAGGTAATCCGAAGTCGTGCGCGAGGAGGTGCTCAAACCGTTCCGCCGCTTTCGCGTAGTTTTCGGTGATAAAGTAGCACTTGCCCCAAGCTGCCTGGTACGAACTAAGTAAGTCCGAGTCCTTGCCGAAAGCAGTCTCGAAGTAGTGAGTGGCATCGGAGAGGCGCGCCCGCTCCTCCGCGGAGTATTCCACCTTATCCGCCAGAGTCATGCCCCACCCAAGGAGTGTTGGGGCGCGGTGATTGCTGTCGAAAACAACGCCGGCGAAGAAGGCGCTGTCTAACTGTGGAAGCCACCACCAGGCTAAGTGTCCCTGCGACCCGCCCGAATCGTCCTCGTCCCTTGGAGCGACCACGGAGCAGACGTACATCTGCCCCTTGAATGCCCGGCACTGCCATTCCGTAAGCGCCCCCAGTGATTTCAGGCGGTCAAACAGAGCCGCTGCCAGATCCCACTTGTAGCTTAGGCAGGCATTCGTTATCTCCCACTGGATGGCGCGCGGCTCGTGGAGCGCACCGGGTTCCAGAACTGGAAGGCCCACGAATCTTTCAAAGTGCGGCCAGATTACTCCATGGAGGAGCGCTGCGGACTCCGCCAACCGGAAGCCGTTGAAGCTAGCGAGGCGGTATAGGAAATTCAAAATTACAAAACGCACTGCGGGCGCATAACCTGAACGTATCAGGCGCAGTTCTAGGAACTCGACGGCTCGCTCGATTTCCGCGGTTTCATAACTGCTCCCTTCGAGTTCCTCCTGTACGGTGCGGCCTGCGATCCGTTGCAGTTCGGGGGTCATATCGATTTCGGAACTATCTACGAGCGGATAGTCGCCGGATGCGCGAAGCTTCTCTTCGGCCTCGCGTACCCATTCGTCGAAAACGCTTTCGAGCATACACGGATTCTAGCAGGCCTTCCAGTTCCTAACTTATCGTCAGCCGGCTGGTCCGCCGCGCCACACCGCGGGCAACCCTAGCCATAAGGAGTTATGCCGGGCAGCGGTACACTGGAGGCATGGAAAACGCGGAGATCCAGATCGTCTCGAATGAGGCGGGTGAACCGACGGGCGTGATTGTCCCTATCGAGCTTTGGCGCGAAATCGAATCGGAGCGGGAGACGGCATACCTGCTGAAATCCGAAACGATGAGACGGCGCCTGCTGGCAGCGAAGCAGCGAAGGCAGGGGATCCCACTCGAGGCTGTGGTTGAAAAGCTTAGAATTTGACCCGTCGGCCTTCGAGGATCTCGCTTGGTGGATCGAAAACGACCGGGCGCAGTCTCTTCGGATCATGAAGCTCATTCGCGAAATTCAGCGCGACCCGTATTCCGGCACGGGCAAGCCCGAACCCTTGAAGCATGAATTGTCCGGCTGTTGGTCGCGGCGCATCAATCAGGAACACCGGCTCGTCTACCAGGTATTGGAGGATAAGGTCCGGATTCTCGCCTGCCGGTTCCACTACTGACCGGTGTTTGGGACCCAACCGATCAGTGTGGAAGTGGAAATTGAGGACGGCCGCATTGGCTTCTGTCCCGGACCTGCCAGGCGTGATGGCCTACGCCACCACCGAAGCGGACGCGGCGCGAAAGGTGAAGGCGATCGCGCTTCAAGTATTAGTTAGCGGACATGATTGAGAGCGGCGAGGTCTATGCGGCTCTCATGCGGATCGGCTGGATCCTCGAGAAGCAGGTCCGATACCACCGAAAATGCGCCGCCCCGCGAAAATACCAGCCACCCTCCGTCGCACGAGATCCCCCATCGGATCGACCCAAGAGTGAGCGGATCCCATCAACCCATTCCTTTCGGCTTTTTTCGTCCAGCGAAGGGGCCAATGCCTTGAAGTCACCGTCGCCATAAACCGCAAGTTCTCCGGGCTTGATTCCGCCACCTTCCGCAGGTTGGCGCGAGGGTTGGTTGCGGCTAACTCCCGGAGAGCAGTAGCTCCTTACGCTTCCCGGCTATGCTAATCTGGCCGTGAGCCCGCACCAGCCACAGAAGGGGACAAGTTGACCGCCGAAGCAGGAATCAAAGCCGTTGAACCCGCTACCTTGATTCCGGTCATCGCAGAAGTCGACATAGTGGTTGTCGGTGGCGCTTCGGGCGGCATTGCGGCGGCGGTGGAAGCCGCCAGATGCGGGGCCTCTGTCTTTGTGGTGGCGCCGCGTCCCTACCTTGGCGAAGATATTTGCGCGACGTTCCGTTACTGGCTGGAGCCAAACGAAAAGCCCGTGACCGAATTGGCGCGCGAATTGTTCGCGGCGGAAGCCGGCGGACCAACAGACCAGAGTAGCCAGCTTGGTTTTACCTATACCACAGACCGGGAGGCGTCGCCGGAACACCCGGATACGATTCCACCAACTTTATTGGCGGATGGTAAGTGGGCCGGCTTCCAAACGGATAGCATCCAGTATGATGGCGATGTCACTGTCCGATTGGACCTCGGATCGAGCCAGAACATCGGGAAGCTCAGCGTCATGGCCTATCAAAAGGCGTGGGATTGCGAACTGGAAGAAGTCTTGATCGCCGCCAGCGAGGATCAGCGGCAATGGCACACCGTAGGCGAGATTCAGAACCATCAAATCTATGATGGAGACTTCCTCACTTCCCCGCTGACTTTATCGGTCCCACTTTCCGCCGCGGCCCGCTTCGTCAAGCTGGAAATACGCAAGACAGCGCGTGCCCGCCGTCTGCTGCTCGGCCAAGTGGTGCTGGAAGGTGCCGGTCAGCCGGTTCACGAGGAGACTAATGGTGTCCCCATCACAGCCAGGCCACCTACTCCCATGCACGTCAAAAGGACGTTGGATCAGGCTCTGCTTAGGGCCAATGTCCCTTTCTTGTATTGCTGCCTTGCAACGGATATCTTGCGAGACTCTGATGGCCGGCCCGCCGGCGTCGGAATCATGAGTGCATCAGGTCCGCAGGCGATCCTGGCGAAAGTCATTCTCGACGTGACCGAACGGAGCAATGTCGCCCATTGGAGCGGAGCCCGATTCACAGCCTACCCGGCCGGCGAGCATCACTTCCGGAGCGTTTCTGTTGGCGGACCAGAACGTACGGGGGCAGACGTGCACGCTTTGCCACATCCAGAGCCGCTGTTTGTGACAGACGACAAAGGAAGAAATCTTTCCATCCACGATTATGAAGTGACACTGACGATGCCTTCCGGCGAATTTTCTGCCATGGCTGAAGCAGAACAGGAAGCGCGAAACCTTACCTGGACCGCCGAGAGCGTGGCTTCCTCGGAGGTTCTGTTTCAAGTGCCGCCGGACTGCTTTCTCGGCTACCAGACACTCACCGGCGATTGGCCCGGCGCGGATAGCATTCCTCTAGACTGCTTCCGCCCTGACGGTGTGGATTATGTCTTCGCATTAGGGGGCTGTGCCTCTGTCTCGCGCGATACAGCCGCGCGTCTTGTCAGACCGGTCAATCTTATGGCCGTGGGCGAGCGCATCGGCCGTGCGGCGGCCGCGCTGGCAAAGGAAAGGCCACCTCTCGCGGGGGTACATCGTCCGGGCGCGTCAGCCGATGGAGTGGTCCCCGGCTTCGTCCGTACCTTGGCAGCCAATGGCGGCCATCGCACTACCGGCCGCTCGATTCCGGCGGAACCGCGTGCCCTGCCTATTGCCGGCGCGTATGACGTGATCGTGGTTGGAGCGGGCACTGGCGGCGCGCCAGCCGCTCTGGCGGCTAGCCGTCTGGGGGCCAAGACGCTCTTGATGGAGTACCTGCATGTTCTGGGCGGCATGGGCACCGCTGGAATGGTGAGCATGTACTACAAAGGGAACCGGTCCGGTTTTACCAGGGAAATTGATTGCGGGGTCGCCCAGTTCGGCGCCGCCGTGGAGAGCCAACCAAAAGAAGGCTGGATATCTTCCGTAAAGGCGGAATGGTATCGCCAGGAATTGCGTAAGGCAGGCGCTGACATTTGGTATGGCACGCTGGGCGCCGGTGTGCTGGTGGCCGGCGGCCGTGTGCGGGGTGTGCTGGCAGCCACGCCGCAAGGGCTTGGTATCGTCCTCGGCAAAGTCGTGGTCGATTCCACGGGCAGTTCCGCGGTGGCCGCCGCCGCCGGCGCTGAACTCGCCTACGAGGCCGCCTCGGAAGTGGCGCTGCAAGGCACAGGCTTGCCGCCCAGTTTTCTTAGTCCGCACTATTTCAACACTGACTACACCTATGTCGATGAAACGGATATCTTCGATATTTCGCGGGCTTTTGTCGTCGGCCGCGAAAAATACCAATCGTCGTATGATCTCGGCCAACTTATTGGTACGCGCGAGCGGCGGCGCATTGTCGGCGACGTAACACTCAAGCCCAGCGACGCGGCGCTCCACCGCACCTGGCGCGATAGCGTCGTGATTGCCAGAAGCGATTTCGATTCGCACGGCTATACCGTGGATGCGCTCCTTCTCCTGCGCCCGCCCGATCGCACGGATATCAATCTGGCTATACCTTACCGTTGCCTCCTGCCGCGTGGATTGGACGGCATCCTGGTGACCGGGCTGGGAATCAGCCTGCATCGTGACACGTTGCCCCTGGCACGCATGCAGGCCGACATTCAAAACCAGGGTTATGCCGCGGGAGTTGCCGCCGCCATGCTCGCCAGGAGTGGCCAGCCCAGCCGGGAACTGGATGTCCGCGCGCTCCAGCGGCACTTGATTGCCAAGGGCGCGTTGCCTGAAACCGTCTTAACGGATGCGGACCAGTCTCCCTTGCCGGATGCCCGTCTGGCTCAGGCCGCCGCGCGTGTGATCCACAACTACGATGATTTGGAGGTACTGATCGCCGAGCCCGAGCGCGCCCTACCACTGTTGCGCGACGCATTTGCCCGGGCCGGCGTGCCCCAGCCCAAATTGATCTATGCTCACATCCTCGCCATGCTGGGCGACAGCACCGGCGCCGGCTTGCTGATCCAGCATATTGATAGCTCCTCCTGGGACGAGGGATGGCACTTCAGGACCATGGGGCAGTTCGGCGGCTCACTCAGCCGGCTCGACAGCCTCATTATTGCGTTAGGGCGAAGCGGGGAAAAGCGAGGTGTATCGAGTATCGTCGCGAAGCTTCGCCAGCTCACGCCCGCCACCGAGTTCTCCCATTTCCGCGCCGTCGCGCTGGCCCTGGAGGCCCTTCAAGATCCCGCAGCCGCACAACCATTGGCCGAGTTGCTTGCTAAACCCGGTGTATCCGGGCACAGCGTGACTTCTATCGACGCGGCGCTCCACGGCGTTCCGTCCGGATCGTCCAATAATGCCGTGCGCAGCCGCGAACTGATCGAAATCGGGCTGGCGCGCGCGCTCTATCGCTGCGGCGACTATGACGGCCGCGCGGAACGAATTCTTCGGGGATACGCGGACGATTTGCGTGGACATTACGCCCGCCACGCGAGGGCTGTCTTGTTGACGCCGGCCGGCACATGATGCGCCGGGGTTCAAATCCGTAATTGTCTACCATGATATCCACCAGAGCAAAACTCAAGCTGGCGCTCTTCGTCAACTACTTTGTGTTCGCCATCATCCTGAACAGCGTCGGAACGGCCATACTGCAAGTGCAGCGTAACTTTGGCGTCTCCACCGCACGAGCCGGCATACTGGACGCGTTCCTCGACATGAGTATCGTGGCGGCGTCGTTCTTTGCGGCCACCATCCTTGCCAGAATCGGCTATCGAACCGGGATGCTGGCATCTCTCGCATTCATCACGGTGGTCTGCCTGCTCATACCGTCGGTTCCAAGTTTTGCAACCACCAAGGTCCTTTTCGCCGCCGCCGGCGCCAGCTTTGCGTTCATCAAGATATCCGTCTATGCAACAGTAGGTTTGGTCACCAGCAACGAAAAAGATCATGCGAGTCTGATGAGCTTTCTCGAGTCGGTCTTTATGGTGGGTGTTTTCGCAGGCTACTTTGTGTTCGGAGCCTTTGTAGATAACATCCATCCGCAATCTACTTCGTGGCTCGATGTTTACTACCTGCTGGGGGGACTGGCATTCATCGCGTTCCTCCTGTTGCTCAATACGCCGTTTGATGGAATTGCGGTGAAAGCGCCGTCCGCCGGGCTGGCGGAGTTTGTGCGCCTGGCAAGGACGTATGTCGTCCTGGCATTTCTCGTCAGCGCGCTCCTGGATGTCTTAATATCCAAGATCGTCATGAGCTGGCTTCCCTCATACAATAATTTGGTATTACATCTGCCGGCAAGTCTGAGCGTCCAAATGACCAGCATTCTTGCCGGATCGACGGCGCTCGGCCGCTTTTTTTCCGGTGTTTTGTTACGGCGTTTCTCCTGGCTCACCATCGTCATGGTTTGCTTGTTGGCGGCAGCCGTGATGGTCGTCGTTTTTGTGCCTGTTGCACAACACACGTCCGGTCCCGTCACGGGATGGAATGATGCGCCACTAGCGGCATTTCTATTTCCGGTGATCGGTCTCTTCCTGGCACCGATCTATCCCGTGATCAATTCCGCGGTACTCACTGCGCTTCCTGCGAGCGAACATGCCACCATGGCGAGCCTAAGCATGATCTTTTCCGGGTTCGGCGGCACCGCGGGTACAGTGATCACAGGTTGGACATTTCGTCTTTACGGTGGACGGACAGCGTTCTTATTGTCGCTTGTTCCCATGGGCCTGCTGCTGGTTTCATTGATTATCTTTGAGCGGCTTCGGAACCGCGCCGTAAAGTCTGCTGACGCGTAGCCCTCTTGGGGATTTCCGACTGAAGAATCCGCTCCCTCACGGTCGCGGCTCTGTAGACGGGCTGTTACCGAGCCGCGACCGTCAGGGAGCGGTTTCCCCAAAATTAAGCACTCGGAATCCGGAATCAGCTTCCACTGAACTAGACTGAAATATAGAAAAAAATATGCCCCGCTACGCTGCGATCGATATCGGCAGCAACTCCATTCGCATGGCCGCGGCCGAAGTCCTGCCCGGATCGGGAACGCGCGTACTGGCTTCCGAACGCGTGGTCACGCGCCTTGGAGAGAGCGTGTTTCGCACCGGCTTGTTGGCCGAGGAACCGCTGGAACAGACGTGCCTGGTGCTGGCCCGCATGGCCCAGCAGTATCAGAAACTGGACGTGGTGGGTGTGCGGGCAGTCGCCACCAGCGCGGTGCGCGATGCGCGCAATCAGGCCGAGTTCGTGGAGCGCGCATCGCTCGCCATCGGCGCCCCCGTGGAGATCATTTCCGGACGCGAAGAGTCGCGCCTGATCCATCTGGGCGTGGCGGCGAGCTGGCCGCAACCCGACCGCCGCCTGCTGATCGTGGATATCGGCGGCGGCAGCGCGGAGATTATCGCCAGCGAGCACGGCAAACTACGCGATTCCTTTTCGAAGCCGCTAGGCGCGGTGCGGCTGCGCGAAATTTTTCTGCGGCACGATCCGCCGCTCGCCGGCGAGTTGCACCAGATGCACGAGTACATCGAGGAGAAACTTGCGGGCGTGGCAAAACGCTTCGGCCAGACGCACTGGGACCGCGTGATCGCAACCTCGGCTTCGGCTTCGGCGGTGGTCTGCGCCGTGAATCGCATTCCTCGCACGAAGCGCGATCAAGCCGACCGCTTGCGGGCGTCCGCGCACGAAATCCGCCGCCTGTATAAACGGCTGAGCGTGCTGGACCTCGCGGAGCGCCGCAAATCCATCGGCATCGGACCCAAGCGCGCGGAAATCATCGTGCCGGGAGTAAGTGTGCTGCTGCGTGTGCTGGAGGATTTCCGGCTGCCCTGTCTCTATTACTCGGCGGCGGGCGTGCGCGACGGCATTATCGCGGATCTGTATGCGCGCGGCGTGGGCCGCGAACTGGCACAGTTGAGCCGCGATCAACGCAAGGAAGTGGAACAGATGAGCCGGCGCTATGGCGTGGCGTTGGCGCACGCGCGCAAGGTCGCCGAACTTGGGCATACCTTGTTTACCGATCTTCAAGGGCTGCACCAGTTGCCGCCGCATTGCGGCAAACTGCTGGAAGCCGCCGCCTACCTGCACGATGCGGGACATTTTGTGTCCGATTCGAACCATCACAAGCACTCGTATTATCTGGTCAACAATTCCGACATGCCGGGCTTCACCAGCCGCGAGCGCGCCCTGATCGCCAATCTGTGCCGCTATCATCGCAAGAGCATGCCCACGCCCATGCACTCCAATTGGCAGGCCTTGAATGCCGACGACAAGAAAGTGGTGCTGCTGCTGATTCCGCTGCTGCGGTTGGCCGACAATCTGGATGTCAGCCACGAGGAACGCATCCAGTCGCTGGGCTGCCAGTTGCGCGATGGCCAAGTGGTGCTGCAAATTTCTTCCGCCTCCGATATCAGCCTGGAGCAATGGGCCGCCGAGCGCTCGGGTGAGGCGTTCCGCCAGGTGTACAACCGGCTGGTGGTCACGGAGAAGCGGTGATGGGTGGCCGGTGGTGGGTGGTGGGTGGTGGGTGGTGGGTCGTTGGTGAACCGCGGCCGGTAGCGGCCCGCAACCCCCACCACCTACCACCTACCACCTACCACCCGCTTCCCGTTCTGCTTCTCCTCGCCACGCTCGGTGCCTTCGGCTGCAGCAGCAGCCCGCCGCGCGCGCCGGCTATCGCCGAGGCTTACGCGGGGCCGGCCACGCTGCCGTTGCGCAAGGATATTCCGTTGCAAGCGCCGGTGGTGGCCACCGTAAAACACGGCGAGCGCCTCGAAATCGTACAGCACCGCCGCCGCTTCATGAAGGTGCGCACGGCGCGCGGCGTCGAAGGTTGGACCGAGGACTACCTGCTTCTCAGCGCCGCAGAAATCGCGGCACTGAAGCAAGTGGAGCGCCGCGCGTTGACCATGCCGTCGCAGGGCGCGGCCAGCACCTACGAACTGCTGAACGTACATACCGAGCCGAATCGCTTTTCGCCCAGCTTCCTGCAAATCAAAGAAGGCGAAAAGGTGGATGTGCTGGCGCACGTGAGCGCGCCACGCACGCCGCCGGAACGGAAGGCGTTGATTCCTCCCCGGCCGAGACTGGCGCCGGCCCGGAAACACGCCGAGGAGAAGTATCCGCTGCCGCCCCTGCCTACTCCTCCCCCCCACCGAAAAACTGGAAGGAACTCTCCAGGACGCCGCCGGAGATCGCGCAGGAGATCGCCGCCGACCGTGCCGCGCATGCGCCCCCCAATGACGATTGGAGCCTGGTGCGGAACTCCCAGGGTGAGAGCGGCTGGGTGCTGACGCGCCGGCTCTACATGGCCATTCCCGACGAAGTGGCGCAGTACGCCGAGGGACACCGCATCACTTCGTATTTCCCGCTTACCGATGTGCAGGATGGCGATACGGTGAAGCACAACTGGCTGTGGACCACCAGTGCCGGCGGCGACCATCCGTACGATTTCGATAGCTACCGCGTGTTCACCTGGAGCCTGCGGCGTCACCGCTACGAGACGGCTTTCATTCAGCGGAATGTGGAAGGCTACTTTCCGGTATTGGCGCGGCCGGCGGGCTTTTCGGTTTGCGTGGTCAATGGCGCCGGGCAACGCGTGCGGCGCAGTTACTCGTTTATCGCGACTACCGTACGTTTCACGGGCGACCAGCCTTGCGAGGCTCCCGGTACGCTGCCCACGTTGGGCGTTGCGGAAGCAGGCAGTCCCCAACCGGCCGCCAGCCCCGCGGCCGGCAAACCGTCTTTTTGGGGCCGATTGAAAACGCGGATCGGAAGGTGGTTCGCGCGCTAGCCCTCCGGGGAGACCGTTTTGGGTATTTCCGACTGAAGAAACCGCTCCCTCATGGTCGCGGCTCAGTAAACCCCGCGAAATCGTTACGTCCGTTACCGAGTTGCGACCGTCGGGCCAGTGCCGTTCAACTGCTCAAGCGCTGTCACTTTTCAACCCCATTTTCGAGGCTTTTCGGTGCAGTTGTGGACGGGCTTGGCGGATCTGCAACGTCTTACCGTTGAGGGCCGTACCGTTCAAGGCTGCAATCGCCTGTCCCGCTTCGGCATCGTTCCTCATTTGGATGAATCCGAAGCCTCTCGGCATACCGGTCGCACGGTCGGTCATCATTTTGAACCGTTGAACCGTGCCGTGCGTACCAAACATGGATCGAATTTCCTGTTCGGTTACGTTAGGGCTGAGGTTTGCGACCATTATATTATTCATGATGGTCTGCTTCCTTTCTGTTCTTGCAACATTATCGGGGCAAGTCCTCGCCGTCAGACAACCGGCAAGTGCTCTTTCATCGGCGGTTGTTCGCTCAGAAAGTCTCGAATCCTGTCCCTGAGCATATCGGACACGAACGGCTTCGGCAGGAACGACCAGCCATTGTTCAGAACAAGCATTCCCGAATCAGTACCTGAGATCAAGAGGATTTTTGTATCGGGTCGTTCCTGGTTTAGCTGGATCGCCAATTCGATCCCGGTCATTCCGGGCATTTCAACGTCCGACAACAGCAAGTGAATTATTCCGTGGAATTCACGAGCCTTTTGGAGCGCATCTTTCCCGTCCTGTGCAAGAATGACATTGTAACCGCATCCGTGGAGCAGTCGGGCGACCAATTCCTGATAACTTCCATCGTCATCGGCAAACAGAATCGTCCTTTCTGAATTGCTTGCCGGTACCTTTTCTGAATTGCCTGGAACCGTAGGAGGAACCATCGCACCCGTCCTTCTGGCGAAAAGCCATCTGCGGACGGAGCGCCTTAGGTGGGCCGAAAGCCACTGGCCGCTCGGCTCGTCTTGGTTTAATACGCCGATTTAAGTGTACCACATCATCGTAAATTTCCTCGAATTGTAAGGGAATAGAGCGGATTTCGGTAGTGGGCAGTTGAATTCGGGAAGGTTCGGCCGCTTCGTGCAACGATCCGGGCTAAAGGACGCGGGTAATCTCCCTGCACGGCTGGGCGGCGGTGAACGTCATTGCGTAACAGAGGAGCACCCCATGCGGTTCGCAGCCATCCTGCTGGCCACGTCCCTGGCCTACGCCCAAACCACCAAGGTAATTCAAACTACACACCAACAGAAGCCGCAGGATCTTCAGGAGATTGCGTCAATCGTACGCAGCCTTCTGGACATTGAGCAGGTCTCTGTTGACGATACAGCCGGCACCCTTTCGGTGAATACATCCGGCGGGAAGGCCGCCGTTGTGGAGTGGCTGGTGCACAAGCTGGACCGATCGGCCAAAACTCCGCCGGACGCTGGAACTGAGTACTACTCGCCCGTGCCCGGTCCTGAAGTCGTACGTATTTTCTATTGCACGAACGCCGCCACGCCGCCTGCCTTGCAGGAGATCGTAACCACCGTCCGCTCGGTGGCCGACATGCGTCGGGTCTTTGTTTACAACCGGCTCAAGGCGATGATCGTGCGCGACAACGGCGCGCAGGTTATGCTGGCCGCCTGGCTGATCGATCAACTCAATCAGCCCGAAAACACGCCCGCGCCCGAGCCGCACGAATACAAATTGTCCGACCGCGACGTGGCACGGGTCTTCGAGCTGACCAATCCGCCGAATCCGCAGGCCTTGCAGGAGATCACCACGCTCATCCGCTCGGTGGCCGACATGCAGCGCCTATTCATTTACAATTCCCGCAAAGCCATCAGCATGCGCGGACGTCCGGAATTAGTGGCTCTGGCGGCCTGGCTGGTGAGCGAATTGGATCGCCCGGCGAATGGGTCCGGCGCCGGCGATACCTCGGCGGCGCATGAATACCGCTTGCCGGAGGATGCCTCCCCACGCGATGGGGAGACCGTGGTGCGGATCTTCTATCTTCCACACCAAACGCCGGAGGACCAAACGCCGGAGGGTTTAAACAAAGCCTCCTCACTGGTGCGGGCCAATACTCACATGCGGCGTACATTCGTCTACGGCCCGCTCGACGCGCTGGCCGTACGCGGCACGCCGGGTCAGATCGCCACGGCGGAAAAGACTATCGAGGAAATCGGTAAAGCCAAGCCCGAGTAGGTCACTCCGCGCGTTCGTGCCGGGTCCATTCCGGCCCTGCAAACTTCCGCCGCACCACGGCCGCATACAGTACGCCCAGCGCCGCCAGCAACCCCGCCAGCGTCTTGCCCGCCAGTTCGTTGGGCGGCATGATCAGCACTACGCAAATGAACGCCGCGAATAGAATCGCCACCACATTCAGCGGCGCGCCGAAGCGGCCCAGGCTCCAGACGGCTTGGCTGGGCCAATCCGATCCATGCAGCCGTGCGCGATAGGCCAGCGCGGTCGGAATGGTATACGCCAGATACAAGGTCACGGTGCTGAGCGAAGTCACCACCGGCACGGCCTTCGTCCAGAGCATGGCGGCCATGGACGCGGCTACGATCAGCCAGATCGCCGGTCCAGGCGTTCCGTGCCGTGGATTCACGCGGCGCACCTGCTCGGCGAAAGGCGTGCCATGGTCGCGCGCCAGCGAATACAGCGCGCGCGACGCCGACGTAATGCACGCCAGGCCGCAGAACCACATGGCCATGGACGCCAGTGCCGCCATGGCATTGCCGGCCTTCGCACCCAGACCCTGTTGTAATATGGCGATCACCGCCGGAATCTGATTGCCCTGCGCATCTTTGGCCGCCAAAACGGCGGGGATGCTGCGAATGGCCAACGTCAGCGCCAGCAGTAAAAAATAACCTGCCACACCCGATACGGCGACCGAAAGTACGATTCCCCACGGCGCGCGCCGCCGCGGATCGCGCGTTTCTTCGGCCATGTGCGCGGAGGCATCGAAGCCGGTGTAGGTCCACTGCGCCTGCAGCAGCCCGAGCACGAATGCCCACCAGTAAGGCGACCGTCCGTTGCTGTTCAACGCGTGAAACAGAAACGGCAAAGGCTGTTTCGGAGCGAGGAGAAAGAGTCCCAGCACCACGGCCGCTACTCCCGCGATGTGCACGGTCACGCTGAAATCGTTCAGAATTGCCACCAGGCGCACGCCATAATGGTTCAGCACGCCCTGCGTCAGCAGAATGAAGGCGAACATCAGGTAAAGATTGATGGCCGTGGATGGCAGATTCAAAAACGGCAGAATGAATTGCGCGCAACTGTAGTTGATGCCCGCCTGCGCCGCGATCAGGCCCCATATGTTCAGCCAGGCGACCAGCCATCCCCAGCCTTTGCCGCCCAGCCCGGCCGCCCAATGATAGGTGGCCCCGGCAGTCGGATAGGCCGAACATAATTCGGCCATACTGGCGGCCACGGTCAGGGTGAAAACGGTGGCGAGGGGCCAACCCAGCGTCATCTCCAGTGGCCCGCCCATTTCCAGGCCATAGCCGAATAGCGTGACCGCTCCGGTAAGGATCGAAATGATGGAAAACGAGATGGCGAAGTTCGAGAATCCGCCCATGCCCCGGAACAGTTCCTGGGCGTACCCGAAGCGGCCCAGATCGGCGCGATCCTGTTCCGGGAAGGACATCGCGCAGCGCGGCTAGAGTTCCACGTCCCGCTTCAAATGCTTGCTGATGGCCTGCTCGACCAACTCCTTCAGGGTCTGGCCCGATTCCGTGTGGACGAACGTGTTTTCCACGATGTCCCAATCGAGCTTATAGCCGCGCGCGCCCAGGGCAATCTTCAGTTGTCCCGTGGCGGTGTCCGGAACGATCGTGAATTTGCCCGGCGGACGCTCGAAGGTGATGGTGATCGCGTCGCCATGCAGAGCGGATTGAAAGCCATAATCGTCGCCGGCCAGTACCAGATCGCCTTGCAAAGCGGTCAATGTTTCGTGAGCGTGCTTCTTGAACTCGTGTTGCTCGATCATGAGAATTTTCCCCCGATGGCTCGCCCAAAATTGTTCTCTTGCGTACTTACCACCGTAGCATTCCAATATGCCGCATCCAGGAGTAAAGTGGCAAGCACGATCCGGGTGGGGGCGATTAAGCATTTCGGAAAACCGCTCCCTGACGGTCGCGGCTCCGTAATTATTCGCTTACAGAGCCGCGCCGCGGTTACAGAGCCGCGACCGTAAGGGAGCGGTCCCGCGGCCATCCCATGGCCATTGGTAAACTGAAGTCAGATGCAGCGGCTGGTGGTTTTGTTTTTGGCGGTTTCCGGCGGCATGTTCCTGCGCGCGGAAACGGTCTTGGTGCTCCCGTTTTATAATCAATCGAATTCCGCCAGCGTCGACTGGATCGGCGAGAGTATTTCCGAGGCGGTCCGCGAATCGCTGGTTTCCGCCGGGGTGCTGGCCCTCGAGCGGGAGGACCGCCTGGAAGCTTTCCGGCGCCTGTCTATGCGCACGAACACAGAGCTGACCCTGGCTTCGATTATCAAAGCCGGCGAGGCGCTGGATGCCGCTCAGACCGTCTACGGCCACTATGAATTGACCTCCAGCACCGATTCCGGAACCGGCGGATCGCGCGGCGTGCTGCGGATTGGCGCGCGCCTCGTGAACTTGAAACGGTTCGTACAGGGGCCCGAGATGGAAGAATCGGGGCCGGTCGAGGAGTTGGCGGCTTTGGAAGGGCGGCTGAGCTGGCAGATTCTGAACGCGCTGCACTCCAAACACCTTCTGGCCGAAGACGAGTTTCTGCGCACACGGCCGCGCGTGCGGTTGGATGCGCTCGAAAACTACATCCGCGGCTTGATGGCCGCCAACCAGGAACAGCAACGCCGCTTTTTCATGCAGGCGGCGCGCCTGGATCCGGCCTATTCGCAACCCTGCTTTCAATTAGGGAAATCGTATTGGAGCAAGAAGGATTACAAGGTGGCGGCCGGCTGGCTGACGCGAGTTCACGCGGACGCCCCGCACTTCCTGGAAGCGCAGTTCTTCTTAGGGCTTTGCAATTACCAGACGGGAGATTACGCGGCGGCGGCCAAATGCTTCGAGACGGTGGCGGCCAGCGTGCCGTTAAACGAGGTCTACAACGACCTCGGCGCGGCCCAGACGCGCACCAATCCTCCCGCTGCGGTGGAGAGCTTCCGCAAGGCGCTGGAAGGCGACAATACCGATCTGGATTACAGGTTCAACCTGGGTTATGCGCAGTGGAAGGCCGGCGATTTTCCCGCCGCCGCGGAGAGCTTCCGCGCGGTGCTGCAGGCCAACCCCGACGACCAGGAGGCCGCCGCGCTACTGGTGCATGCCGAACGCCGAGAGCCTGCGCGTGCGGGCGGCGAGGGTCACGAGCGGCTGAAAACGAATTACGAAGAGACCGCGTATCGCCAGTTGCAGGCGGAACTCGGAAAGCCCTAGTAGGACAGGCCTCCTGGCCTGTCCCAGGGCGAGCTTCGCTCGGCCCTTGAGCGGGCCTACGAGGCCCGCGCAGGCACAGTGTCTGCCCCACTCATTGAATCAAATACTGCGCCAGCTTTTCCTCCGGCGTTGTAAACGTGCTTAAATGCAGCGCACGGCTCTTGAACCGGATCAGAAAATGGCGATATGTCATTCCGCCGCGCTGTTCCACGGAAGTCCGCGTGAAGCTCTGCGGATCGCCCAAGGGCCCCAGGCTGGCCGCCGCATCCTGCAATACCTGCGCGGTGAAATAGGCATCGGCATCCGGGTTGAGCGCCGCGCGATCGATCTTGCCCTGCTGTAAGCCAGTGAAGATGGACCGCGCCTGCGCCAGCGCCGCGGCGGCCAGTGGATCGTCCGTTTCGCCTACCAGCAGCGGCCCGATTTCCCGCGCGATGGCTCCCGGCGCCATCGATCCATCCATATTGGCGAGCGTCACCAATGCCGCTTTGGAATCCGGCCAAACGGTATTCAGGCTGACAAAGCCCGCCACCGCGCCGCCATGCTGCAGCATCGGATGGCCGTTCGCATCCGACACGCCGACGCCCAGCGCATAACCGGTCGGTGCGCCATTCTTCAGGCGAGCCGGAGTCATC
Source organism: Bryobacterales bacterium (assembly GCA_963785255.1). GTDB lineage: Bacteria > Acidobacteriota > Terriglobia > Bryobacterales > Bryobacteraceae > Bog-159. The sequence goes on along the minus strand of CAWAUR010000017.1, from coordinate 210,772 downwards.
ATTTGATCGAGCGATTTGGGGGTCAGCAGTTTGTGCTCGATCAACGAAATGTCCCAGCGCGCCAGATCCTGCGCGGTCATCGCCAGTTCTCCCGCCGCAAAGAGCCAACCGCGGCCCTCGGAAGTCGCGGGACGCGCCGGTCCCAGCCCGAAGCGCGTATAGCCCGCCGCGTCGGAATCGCCGAGCGGCTTCTCATCCAGGTCGATGACGCTGGTCATGCTCAGCGGGCCGAAAATCCGCGCCTGCAGGAATTGGCAGAACGGCTTGCCGGTCACCTTTTCCAAGATGCGCCCAGCGACGACATAGTTCGTATTGCTGTACTGCCAGCGCGTGCCCGGATCGAAATCGAGTGGCTTGGCGGCCCATTGCTTCAAGATCTCGTCCGCGGTCACGGGCTTCTGCATGAAGGGCGCCACGTAATCGAGCGGATAATAATCCTGATATCCCGAGGTGTGCGTGAGCAGTTCCCGGATGGTGATCTGGTTGGCGCGCGTGAGGTTGGGCAGAAAGCGGCTTACGTGGTCGTCGAGCGAGAGCTTGCCCTCTTCGGCCAGCATCAGAATCGCGGCTGCCATGAACTGCTTGCTTACCGAGCCGATGCTGTATCGCATTTCCGGGCGGGCCGGCGTGGCGGGATCGAGGCGCGCTTTTCCGTACGCATTTACATAGGCGATGCGGCCATCTTTCACCACGGCCACGGAGACGCTGGGCGCGCCGGTATCGGCGAGCGCTTTTTCGGCCGCGGCGTCGATCTTAGCCGTCGCCTCCGGGGGCAACTGCGCCCACAGACATGCGGCCATCGAGGACGCCAATACGATTGTGCGAAAGTGGGAGAACATGCCCCCAAAGTAGCAGACTACTCGTACCGTAATGCCATCATCGGATCGACTTTCGTGGCGCGGCGCGCCGGCCACAACGTCGCCGCGAGAGCCACGGCCAGCAGCAGAAACGCTACCGATGCGAGCGTAACCGGATCGGTGGGTGTGACGTCGAAAAGCAGACTGCCCAGGACGCGAGTGGTCGCAAAGGCCGCCGCCAGTCCGACCGCCACTCCCAACCCTCCGAGGAGCAATCCCTCACGCAACACCAGGCGCGACACATCGCCCGATCGCGCGCCCAACGCCACGCGAATGCCAATCTCCTGCGTGCGCTGGCTGACGGAATATGAAACCACCCCGTACACGCCGATGGTGGCGAGCAATACTGCGATGCCCGCGAAAACTACCAGCAGCACCAACTGGAATTTCGGTCGCGCCACCGAATCGCTGAATACCTGGTCCATGGTTGCCACGTCCGAAACGGCCTGGTCCGGATCCACCCGATGAATGGCGGCTTCGACCGCGTGCGCCATCTGCCGCGGATGGTTACGGGTCCGCACCACCAGGTGCGCGAAATACATGGGCGCTTGCGCGTTCGCGAGGAAAATGGTCGGATGCGGCGCCTCCTGCAACTCGGTTTGCCGCGCATCGGCCACTACGCCCACGATTTCCACCGGATTGTGAACCGTCCAACACACGTTCAGCTTCTTGCCGATGGGATTTTCGCCCGCGAGATATCGCGCCGCAAATGCGTGATTGACCAGCGCGACTGGGGGCGTGCCGAAGCGGTCGTGCTCGCCGAAATCGCGTCCGCTGAGCATGGGCGTACCCATGGCCGGGAAGTATCCGGGGCTGACGATCAGGAAGTCCGCGCTGGGAGAAGAGGCGTCGGGATCGGGACCGGGCGCGGGCCCAAAGCAGGAACCCGACGTGGTTCCGGTCAGCGGCAGAAAGTGAATGGAGCCGGCGTCCTCCACGCCAGGCACGCGGCGCACTTCCTCTAACACGCGCTCCAGATACTGCGACCGCTTTTGATCCTCGAAATATTTGGCCGGAGAGGTGGACATGCTGATGGTCAGCAAACGATCGCTGCTGAAGCCGGGATTCACCGCCGTCAGCCGCGCGAAGCTGCGCATCAGCAGGCCGGCGCCCACCAGCAGCAGAAGCGCCAGCGCGATTTCGGCGACTACGAACGCGCGCCGGAAGACGCGGCTGCCTCCCACGCCGGTGCGCTGCGATCCCTGTTGCAGCGCGTCGCGAAGCTGCGGCCGCGAAATTTGAATGGCGGGCGCCAGGCCAAATAGAATCGCGGTGACCAGCGAAATGCCGAGTGCAAACAGAAACACGCCGCCATCCAGATGAATCGATTCCATGCGCGGCAGCGCCACGCTCTCGGGAATCAACGCGAGAAGCCCGTGGAGGGCCCAGTAGCCCACGGCCAAGCCACCGGCCCATCCCGCCAGCGCCAGCAGCAGGCTTTCCGATAGAAGCTGTTGCAGAATGCGCCGCCGGCTAGCTCCCAACGCCGCGCGCAGGGCGATCTCGCGCAGGCGGCCGTTGGCGCGCATCAGCAGCAGGTTGGCCACATTGGCGCAGGCGATCAGCAGCACCAGGCCCACCGCCGCCAGCAGCACCAGCAGTGGCAGACGGACATTCTCCGTCACATCGTCGAGAAACGGAACCACGGTGGCGCTCCAGTCCTTGTTCATCTTGGGAAATTCTTCGGAGAGCCGCTGGGCGATGGCGGTCATCTCCTGCTGCGCCTGCGCGATGCTGACGCCCGGTTTCAGGCGCGCGATGGTGGTAGCATATCGGCCGCCCTGCCGTGATTCGTGGCGATCGATCGCGAATGGTACGTAAAGCTCCGCTTTTTGGTGAGGGAAGTGGAAGCCGGCGGGCAAGACGCCGGCCACTGTGGCAGGCGCGCCATCCAGCATGATCTTGCGCCCGACGATGCCGCGATCGGCGCCGAAATAGCTCCGCCAAAAGCTATCGCTGAGGATGACGCTCGAACCGCGGCCGGGAGTTTCCTCCTCGCGCGCAAAGGTCCGGCCCATCGCCGGATCGACGCGCAGGACGGAGAAAAACTCGGGCGAAACGCGTAAGCCGCTCACCGCCACGGGACTGGCGCCGCCAGTGATATTAAAGGTCCAATTGGAAATAACGGCCATCTGCTGGAAACTGTGGGAACGGTCGCGCCAGTCGGCGAAATTCAGCGGGTTAACGACGTTGCGTTGCGAGTCGCCCTTGGCTTCCCAGATGCGCACCAGTTGATGGGGTTGGGCGAACGGCAAAGGACGCAGCAGGACGGCATCCACGACGCTGAAGATAGCGGTATTCGCGCCGATTCCCAGCGCCAGCGTGAGTATCGCGACGATGCTGAATGCCGGGCTGCGACCCAGCAGGCGCGCTCCGTAGCGCAGATCCTGCGCGAATTGTTCGGGCGTGTTCCAACGGGACATTTCGTGTATGACCTCCTTCACCGCGGTGATATTGCCGAAGGCGCGCCGCGCGGCGTGAGGGTCCGCCAGTTCTTCGGCTTCCAGGTCGAGATGCGCGCGTAATTCGCGTTCGAGATCGTCCAAGTGCTTTCGCCGCCGGCGCATGTCGATGGTAGATATTCTACCATCGTAGACGGGCGGGGCTGTGAAGGGTTAGGACCGCTCCCTGACGGTCGCGGCTCAGTAACGGACGTAATGATTTCGCGGGGTTTACTCCGTTCCATCAGGCCGCGCCGGAGGCCCATCTGAGCCGCGACCGTAAGGGAGCGGTCCTCCTGGCTCCGCTTATGACTGCCCAGGCGTCACGCCGTGGGCATTCTCGTAAATCTGCTGGCTCAACTGGTTCTGCAGTTGATTGATCGCCTGCGCATCGCTTGCGCTCAACGATCCGCCGTTCGCCTGCTCATCGGTCGAAACCTGCTGATGAATCGCCCCAAGCTGCGAACCCAACTCCTGGGCCTGATCGCCGCTCAGATTGCCCGCCTTTTCATTCAGCACGATGCGCCCCGCCTGGACGGCTTCGCGCTGGTTCGCCCGAGGCACGCCGGCTCCCGTGGGCGCAGCCGCTCCGCCGTGTGCATCTCCATAAATCGTCTGGCTCAACTGATTCTGCGACTGTTGGATCGCCGCCGCATCCGCCGTCGAGAGCGTTCCGCCATTGGCCTGGCGGTCCGCCACAATCTGGCTGTGGATGGACGCGATCTGGCCGTACGCCTGCTGCGCTTCACCGCTCGCCAGATTGCCTTCTTCCGCGTTCACCGCCACGCGGCCGGTCAGCGCGGCTTCGCGCAACGCTGCGGGGCTGAATTGCACGTTGTCGGTAGAGTCGCCGGACGTCTGGTCCGGAGTTCGCGGCTTGGGCGAAGCCGTGGGGGCGTAGGTCCCCTGTAAGCTGCTATTGAGAGTAACTGGTGTCACTTCCGATCTCCTCGCCTTCTAATCGGCAGGCGAGAGCGGGAGGCTTAGTTCGGCGGCTACCCCGAAAACCGGCTCTTCTCGATATACGCCGGCGGAATCAGTAGCGTCAGGGCATCCGGCACGATCTGGACGCTCGCGGGAATGTGCCCCGCATATTCGCCATCCACTTGTATGTACACGTGCCGCGCAGCCGTGCCCGGCATGCAGACACCGGCTGTCCGGACGACTTGAATCCCCTGCACGCCCGTCAACTTGCGCATGGCCACGCGCACCAGATAAGTGAGAAAGCGGAACGAACTGCGGCTTTCAAATAGCACCACTTCGAAGCGGTCGTCGAGCAGGCTGATGGTCTGCGCGATCTCCATATCACCGCCGTAGTTGCGCACTTTGCTGATCAGCGCGAACGCGCAATTAACGCGGCGGCCTTCCACCAGCACTTCGAACTCGTCCAGTTGGCGCCCCAACAGGCTGAAGCCACCGATCCAATACGCCAGCTTGCCGAAGCGCGCCTTCAGCGGCAGGCTGATATTGTAAACGATCTTGGCATCCAGCCCGATGCCGGCCATCAGCAGGAACAGCCGCGTGCGCTCCTCGCCGTTCACGCATTCGAGCCGGCCCATGGAGATGCGCGTGGGCACGCATTCATCGAGCCGTGCGGCCGCCCCTTCGATGCTCGATCCGAGGCCCATCTCGTGGGCCAGCACGTTGGCGGTGCCCGCCGGCAGGATTCCCAGCGGCACATCCGAGAAAGCTACGCCTTCGGCGATCTCGTTGATAGTGCCGTCGCCGCCCGCCGCCAAAATCAACTCGGCGCCGTCGGCGATGCTGCGCCGTGCGATGGCGCCCGCCGTGCCCGGCCCTTGCGTCGGCACCAGCCACGTGTCGTGCCCCGCTTCACGCAGGATTTCGGCGGCGTCGGACAAGCGCTTCAACCCGCGATTGCCCATCTTGCCTGCGAAGGGATTGTAAATGACGATGGTCTTGCGTGCGGCGGTTATGGCTTCACTCCAGTCCTCTAAGTTTAAACTATGGTGCGAAGCCCGTCGCGGAGCCGATGGGTCGGCCCGCATTCCTTATGACGTTTTTTGCGGCTGCCGCGCGTTGGACGATGAGGCATCCGGCGCCGCGCCTTGTTAGTCTCAGGAGAGCCGGATGTCGGGAAATCTGCTTGTCCGGTTCGACGAGGGGAGAGTGGGTCGCACCGCAAGGTCTCGCCTTCTCTCCTACTCTACTGTGAAATCAGGCTTTCCCGAAGTACAACTCCGCGGCCCGATCCAGCTCCGCAGGCGTCACCTCCGCCGGGCGTCCCTCATACTGGCTGCGCCAAGTGAGGATATCGCAGAGGTCCGCGGGGTAACAGGCCTTCAATGTGTCGGCGCGCTTCAAACATAGCTCCGCCAGATATCCCGCCGTCTCGGCGTCGCAGGACATGCGGCGCGCATTGAGCGCGCGCGCCAGGATTTCATGGAAGCACTGCCGGCTCACTGGCTCCACGTAAATCTTGTTGTGGATGCGGCGCATAAAGGCTTCGTCGGCCAGTTCCGAGGGATCGAGATTGGTGGCAAAGACCACCATTAGCTCAAAAGGCACACAGATCTTCTGTCCGTGACGCAGCGTGAGGTAGTCTATGCGGCGGTCGAGCGGCACGATCCAGCGGTTGAGCAGATCGCGCGGCGAGATCACCTGGCGGCCGAAGTCGTCGATGATCAGGATGCCGTTGTTGGCTTTCATCTGCAGCGGCGCGGAGTAGATGCCGGACGACTCGTCGGAACGCAACTCCAACATCTCGGAAACCAGTTCGCCGCCGGCCGCGACCGAGGGGCGATGGCAGAGCGCCCAGCGCGCGTCCAGATCTTCCGGCTGGTTAGGGAGTGGCCGGTGCAGCACAGGGTCGAACAACGTGATGATGTAACCGGATAACTCCAGCGCGTAAGGGATCAGGATAGCGTCCTCATAGACACGCAGCAGCCGCTCGGCCAGGCTGGTCTTGCCGTTGCCCGTGGGTCCGTAAAGGAACAGAGCTTTCTGAGAAATGAGTGCGGGGCCGAGTTGGTCCAGCAGACAGTCCGGCAGGACCAGGTCGCCAAAGGCACGCTTCAGGCTGGCGCGGCTGACTTCGACGTGGGCGGCCTGCGTCCGCGCGGCGCGCTCGTACGCGTCGAGCGAAACGGGCGCCGGTCCGGCATAAGCGCAGATGGACGCGCGCTCGGCAGCCAATGCCTTACCCGATACGGTGAGTCCGAAGTTATAATCGTTGCCCTGCATGCCTTTCACATCCAGGTAGGCCTGCTGGCGCAACTGACGGAATACGGGTTCCAGCACGGTGTGGGGCAATTTCAGCCGTTCGCGCAGCGAGCCGATGCTGGCCTGTCCCTGCTCGCGGACCGTGCGCACGAAAAGATCCTGCACCAGTGTGGGTGAGATATCGAGGTCCGCCAGCGCTTCCGGCTGCGGCGGCCAGAATGCCGCCGTCATGGCCCGGGCTCCACGGGCGGTTGGAGATCCTGCATGCAGCGCCTGCGGGCTGGGCCCGCCAGTGCCAGCGCCGAAGTAAACTCCACGCCGATCGAGTACTTCAGGTTTTGCCGGACGCAGTGGCGTACCGAGGCCGCGCCCAGGTTGCCGTAAAGGGGCGAATCCAGGGTGATCGCGGCGCGTGCGGGGATGGGTGTGTCGGTCTCCAGGCGGGCGCCTTCGGCGGAGATGTCCAGGCATTTCGCGCGCAGCTTCTGGACCAGTCCGCGGGCGTCCTTCCAGGAGACCCGCATTTCGAAATTGAAGGGCAGGCGGGCGTGCCTGCGCAGGTGTGTTTTGGGCGGCAAGACAATTCGTGGGCGAATTCGGGCGCAAATCTCAAAAAAATGCGGTAGGACAGGCCTCCTGGCCTGTCCACCCACACCTCAGACGGCGAAAACCGCCCTGGACAGGCCGGGAGGCCTGTCCTACCCCAGCAGCAGAGGGTGCGTGGCGGCCGTCTCTTCACGCCGGCGGATCAGGTTGGCCTGCGCCTGCTTCTCGGCAGTCATCACCTGGTTCAGGATCTCGCGAATATCGCCGGGCAGGATGATATCCTTGAGCGCAATTTCGTCCACGCGAACACGCTCCAGGGTGCGCTTGCCAAGCGACGGGCGCACGGCGATCTGCAAAACAGTGGCGTCCGCGATTTCGAACACCGCCGAGATGTTCACTCGCAACGGCGACCTTATCCTGCGTCATGATCTCCTGACCCAGGACCTCCACTGCCAGGCGGCGCATTCCGAGCACCTCGATGCGCGGCATCGTGAGCACGCTCCAGAACCCATAGGCGCCAGGCTCCAGCTCGCGGACGACGTCGATTGCGGCAAAGGTCGCGCGGGATTCACGGCCCAGCCGCGCCAGCCCCGGCAACAGACGGGCGGCCGCTTCGGGTTCGTGGCGCGCGTCGATGACTTCGAGCGTCACGTGGAAACGCGCCTGCCACCTGCGATTCGAAGGTGGCCACTACCGTGAAGCCGCGATTGCGGATAACCAGAACACGTTCGCTGCCGCCGACCAATAAATGGCAAAGCATAGATACACCTCCGTGTTATAAGTACTTGAAAGTTTGAGTAACCCAGGCCTGACTCCCCAGCAGCACCAGCGGGCCTAACCTAGAGCGGACTTAGCCGCACCACACACATCACGCGAAACGTTGTTCGCAGTTTCAGGGAAGCACAGAGCAGTGGAGCTGGCGCCGGTCCGCGTAAAATAGACCGAAGTCTATCTTACGAGGGCGGCAGGCGTTAGGCCTGGATTGCTCGATTGAGCTGTACGCACAGCGGCTTAGATAACGGGCGTCGAACCCGCGGCCCACAGATTATCAGTCTGTTGCTCTGCCATTGAGCTACATCCGAGTGGATACTAAAGGTACCGACGGTCGCAGGCATACGGTTCTTCAGAGAAGCCGCACCAGCGAGGGTTTGGGAACCTCGGCTATAAGCGATCATCGTGTCTTTACCTCCAGCTTCATCAGAATATCCCACTCGGCTGTGGTGGTCAAGAAAAAAATTATTAATGTGAGTGACTTTTTTCGGTGCCTGAATCGCGCGCCCATCACTCCGCGCCTTCATTGCTATTCGCGCCGTTGACGAACTCGTGTGCCAGATGCTGAACGGGGCCTTCGGCTGGCGGGTCTACGCCGCCACACACAATCCGATGAGTGTAGCGCTCCCCGCTGTTACTCGCCATGGTTGAGCTTGCCCAGGCCTCCTCGCTCCGGAACCTGGCGCGGGGAAACCGCTCCCTCACGGGGCCCAGGGGCACCCCGTCAGGAAGCGGTCACATGGCTCAGAATCCCCAAAACGGTTAAGTACACCCTCGCGCCTGCTGAAGCCCGCTGGCGCGCCAGCCTGTTACGATGTTCTTTCTCACAATAAAAGGAGCCAAAAGGCATGAGGTACATCGCAAGCCTGGCAGCCGGCATCGCATTTGCCGCGCTGCTCCCGGCGCAGACCGCCGAGGAACTGGTGAACAAAAATGTGACCGCCCATGGCGGCATCGAGAAACTCAAGGCTATCCACTCGCTGCGCATGACGGGCAAAATGCAGCAAGGGAGCTTCACCATCCAGGTGAGCATGGACAGCATGGCGCCGGACCTGGTGCGGCAGTCCTTCAGCCTGATGGGTATGACCGGGGTCGAGGCCTACGATGGCACGTCGGGCTGGCGGATCATGCCCTTCTCGGGGCGCAAAGATCCGGAATTACTCGGCGAAGACGACTTGCGCGGCTTGCAAGACGAAGCCGATTTCTACGGCCACCTGGTGGATTACGAGGAAAAGGGTAACACCATCGAGTATCTGGGCCACGATACCGTGGATGGCGACGACGCTTACCGCTTGAAGGTCACGCTGAAGAACGGCGACATCGTCTACTACTATCTGGACCCCGAGACGTTTCTCGAAATTCGCACGGAATCGACGCAATTCATTCACGGCTCGGTGCGGGAATCGTTCTCCGAAATGGGTTCGTTCAAGCTGGTGAACGGCGTGTACTTCCCGTTTGCCATGGAGTCCGGCAACCCGCGCAGCCCCGGCGAAACCAGTAAGATCACCATCGACAAGATCGAAGCCAACGTTCCCATGGATGCGAGTGAGTTCAAGATGCCGGCCGGCCCAACAGGCGCGTCAGCGCCGTCGAAGAAGGAGTTTTAGTCATGCATAAGCGAATCTGGTTTCTAATGGCGCTGGTTTCTCCGGCGCTGGTCGCGCAAGCGCCTGTGCGTTACGATTCGGGCACCATCTCGGCCCTGCCGGCGCGCAACATCGGCTCCGCGGAGATGAGCGGACGCATCGCGGCGGTGACCGCGGTCAACGATAGCGGGCGGCTCACGGTATTCGCGGCGTCGGCCAGCGGCGGCATTTGGAAATCCGTCAACGGCGGCACCACGTTCAAATCCGTGTTCGATCTGCCGGACGTGCAGTCCACCGGCGCCGTGGCTATCGACCCCACGAATTCGAAAAACGTGTGGGTGGGCACCGGTGAGAGTTGGGTGCGCAACAGCGTATCAATCGGCGATGGCGTGTATAAGTCGGTTGATGGCGGCGAGAATTGGAAGAACGTAGGTCTGAAGGATTCCGAACATATCTCCAAGATCCTGATTGATCCCAAAGACGGCAATACGGTGTTCGTATGCGCGTTAGGACACCTATGGGACGATAACGACGAGCGCGGCGTCTACAAGACCAGCGATGGCGGCCAGACATGGCGCAAAGTACTCGCCGGGGCGAATGGATCGACCGGTTGCGGCATGCTGTCGATGTCGGCGCAGGAACCAAAAACCATTTTTGCCTCGATGTGGGATTTCCGGCGGCAGGCGTGGACCTTCCGCTCGGGCGGACCGGGCAGCGGGTTGTTCAAATCCACCGATGGCGGCGAGAACTGGACGGAACTGACGGCGGCGAATGCCAAGGGCCTGCCCGAAAAGCCCTATGGCCGGATCGCGCTGGCCGTAGCGCCCGCGAAGCCGCAGGTGGTCTACGCCAGTATCGAATCGAAGAGCAGCGCGCTGTACCGTTCGTCCGACGGCGGACAGACCTGGTCGCGCCTGGATGCCAGCCAGTTTCAGGTGTGGCGGCCATTTTATTTCGCCAACTTGATCGTCGATCCCAAGGATGAGAACAAAGTATTCAAGGTTGACGGACCCCTGTTGCTGAGCGTGAATGGCGGGCGCAGTTTCAGTGCGGTGGCCAACGCGCACGGCGACTTTCACGACGTGTGGATCGATCCGTCAGATCCCAACATCATGTTCACGGGAGACGATGGCGGCTTGTGGCGCAGCCAGGATGGCGGCCGGCGCTGGGAGCACCTGATGAACCTGCCGGTTTCGCAGTTCTATCATGTCAGCGCGGATAATGCCGAGCCGTATCACGTGTACGGCGGTCTGCAAGACAACAGTTGTTGGGTAGGCGACTCATCCTATCCGGGCGGAGTAAGTAATGGACGCTGGGAGAATATGTGCGGCGGCGACGGTTTCTGGATGTGGGAAGATCCATCCGACGCGACTTACATTTATGTGGAGACACAGGGCGGTGAAGTAGAGCGCGAGAACCGTTTCACGCACGAATCGCGCGCCATTAAGCCTTACGCGCGGTACGGCGAGACGAAGTTGCGTTTCAATTGGAATACGCCGCTGGTAATTAGTCCGAATGAGAAGGGCACCATCTATATCGGCGCGCAGTTTGTGTTCCGCTCACGCGATCATGGCCAGTCGTGGGAGCGGATCTCGCCCGATCTGACCACTAACGATCCTGAAAAGCAGAAGCAGGAAGAGTCAGGCGGAGTCACTGTGGATAACTCCGTGGCCGAGATGAATACGACGGTGTATTCAATCGCCGAATCGCCCAAGAACGGGCAGATCATATGGGCGGGGACGGACGACGGCAACGTGCAGGTCACGCGCGATAGCGGCCAGCATTGGACCAACGTAGTAGGTAACGTGCAGGGCGTGGGTAAGTCGCCGTGGGTGACATGGGTGGAAGCCAGCCACTTTGCGGACGGAACGGCTTATGCCACTTTCGACCGGCACATGTACGGCGATATGAAACCGTACGTTTACAAAACTACCGACTTCGGCGCGAGTTGGACGGCGCTGCCCGTCGGGGAGAGCGGCATTCGCGGCTACGCGCACGTAATCCGGGAAGACAACGCCGATCCTAACCTGCTGTTTCTGGGTACTGAATTCGGACTGTGGATCAGCGTGGATGGCGGCCAGCGGTGGGCGCAATACAAAGGATCGAGCTTTCCGGCCGTGGCCGTGCGCGACATTTTCATTCATCCGCGCACGTCGGACCTGGTGCTGGCTACGCATGGACGAGGCATCTGGATTATCGACGATATCTCGCCGCTGCGCGCACTTACGCCGGAGCTGATGTCGGACTACGCCACGTTCATGAAGGCGCCACCCGCCGTGCAGTGGATGGAGACAAACGGCGGCTGGATGGAGGGCGATGCTACTTACGTGGGGCCGAACCATCCGACCGGCGCCATGATTCCTTATTACCAGCGCAGCCGTCACATCTACGGCGACATGAAGATGGAAATTTTCGATGCGCAAGGCAAGCTGGTGGATACGCTGCCCACCAGCGGCCATCGCGGAATTAATCGCGCCATGTGGTCGATGCATATGAAGCCGCCGCACGTGCCGCCGGCAGCCACCGTAGCCGCCGGCGCGATCACCGGCCCGCGGGTGTTGCCGGGCGTCTACACCGTGCGCTTGACCAAGGGCGATAAGGTGTACAACGAAGAAATCGGTGTGGTGCTCGATCCGCGCGCCAAGTTTACAGTCGAAGATCGCAAGGCGCAATTCGATCTGATCACCAAGCTGGGCGGCATGCTGGATCACATGAGCTGGGCGGTGGACGATATCGTCGCCGTGCGCGATGCCGCTCAGAAGAGCGCCGCGAAACTACCCGAGGCTGACCCGTTGCGTGCCAAGCTGAATCAGTTGGCTGTGTCGGCCGATGCCATTCGCTCGAAGATCGTGGCCACCAAGGAAGGCGGCATGATCACCGGCGAGGAGCGGCTGCGCGAGTTTCTGGCCGGATCGTCGGATGAGGTCGGATTATACGGCGATGTGAATGGGTATGAGGGACGGCCCACGGATTCGCAGGTGGCGCGCGCGGAGGTGTTAGGCCACGAGTTGGAAGACGTGATTCACGAATTCGCGGCTCTGACGGATCGCGAGTTGCCGGATGTGAATCGCGGGTTGCAGGAGAAGAAACTGGCGCCTATTGCCGCGATTTCGGAAGCGGATTGGAAGAAGGCGCACGGCGACAGCGAGCAGGCGGGCGGTGGAGCGCACGGCGGCGGACAGTTCGATTTGGGGCAAGTGCTGCTCGGACTGTCCGCCATGCGCGTGAGGTAGGACAGGCCTCCCAGCCTGTCCACTCGAGCATCTACATTCTGCCGCCGATAGGGATTCTGGTGTCCGGTTGTAACTCCGCCTAGCTCGGCATATTTGCTGCCATAGGCCGGCTTCGATCAACTCGGCCGCGGCCAGAAACTTAAGTGTGGCGGCGTGGCCGCTCGAAAGCGGTGCGCCGGTAAAAATGGGTGTGCTACCGGCCAATAGCCGCCCATGGCTTGCGCCGCCCTCCGCCAATCCCATTTTTCATGAAAGTACGCCGTTTGCCGACGCTTTTGCCTTAGTTAATAGACCTTTCACGAGTATCTCACATGTTGACCAAGTTACCACGACATATACACGTTGGCTCCGCTTCGATAATGCTGTTTACACCGCGGCGCCCTTAATTTACACCCACTACAAGCGGCTTAGTTGTTAACGCGCAAGTGCAATTCGCTCCCTTACGGTCGCGGCTCGGTAACGGCTGCTTCTGAGTAGCGGATGCTTCTGAGCCGCGCGCGTGAGCCAGCGGTAGAATGAGAACTTGTACACCAACCACAAAGCCGTATGTCTACTCAGCGGCGGCCTGGACTCCTCCACCTGCCTGGCGCTGGCGCGTCGCGAAGGATACGAGTGCTACGCGCTCTCGTTCGATTACGGCCAGCGGCATCGCGTAGAACTTCAGGCGGCCGCGCGCGTGGCGCAGGCATTGGGCGCGGCGCGGCATGTGGTGGCGCACATTGACTTGCGGCAGATCGGTCATTCCGCGCTGACTGCCGATCTGGATGTCCCAAAGGGGCGCTCGCCGCTGGATATGTCACAAGGCATCCCGGTAACTTATGTGCCGGCGCGTAACACGATCTTCCTGTCATTCGCGCTGGCGTGGGCTGAAGTACTGGAAGCGCCGGACATCTTCATCGGCGTGAATGCGCTCGATTACTCCGGTTATCCTGACTGCCGGCCCGAGTATATTGAAGCTTTTGAGCATATGGCCAACTTAGCCACTAAGGCGGGCGTGGAAGGAACCATGCGCACGCGGATCCACACACCGCTCATCAATCTATCGAAAGCCGAGATCGTGAAGCTGGGGCGCGATCTCGGGTTAGATTTCAGCTTGACCCACAGTTGCTATGATCCCGACACCGAGGGTCGGCCGTGCGGGCAGTGCGACTCGTGCCTGCTGCGGCGCAAGGGATTCGAAGAGGCCGGCATTGCGGATCGCTGAGATCTTCTATTCCATCCAGGGAGAAGGCTCGCTGGTGGGCGTGCCTTCGGTCTTCGTGCGGACCAGCGGTTGTAACTTACGGTGTGTATGGTGCGATACGCCTTACACATCCTGGAAACCGGAAGGCGACGACTGGACACTCGATGGTATCTTCACCGAAGTGGGCACTTACCCGGCGAGGCACGTGGTAGTCACTGGCGGCGAACCCATGATCGCGCGCGACATCGTGGAACTGACTCGCGGCTTGCACGCGCGCGGACTGCACATCACCATCGAAACCGCGGGCACCGTACTGGCGCCGGTCGTGTGCGATTTGATGAGCATCAGCCCGAAGCTGGCCAATTCCACGCCCGCCGGAGACTGGGCGGAGCGCCACGAGCGCCTGCGGATTCAGACTGACGTGGTACGGCGGCTGATGGCGGATTACGAGTATCAGCTCAAGTTCGTGGTGGCGCAGCCGGAAGATATGGCCGAGTTGCGTGACTTGGTGAGAGCGTTCAGCGCGGACGCCGCCAAAGTGATCCTGATGCCGGAAGGCATCGATGCCGGTCAACTGCGCGAGCGCGGCGCATGGCTGGCCGAGATCTGCAAACAGGAAGGCTTCCGCTTCAGCCCGCGGCTGCATGTAGAGCTGTGGGGCAACCGGCGCGGAACTTAAACCGCCAGTTAACGAATGGCAACTTGCCCCCGCCGGCCGCCGCCAGCCATCGTGAAAGATAGAGATTCCATTGACCGGTGAATTCATCGATCGCGAGCGGCTGCTATCCGTGCGGATTTCCGCGGATTATCGCGCCCGTGCAAACGTTCTTCGCGATGCAACATTCGAGATCGCACCCGGGGAAATTGTGGGGCTCGCGGGACAAAGCGGGTCGGGCAAAAGCACCATTGCGCTGGCTATCATGCGTCTGCTGCAGCTTAAAGGCGGCGTGGTGCGCGGCGAAATCCGGTTTCGCGGCCGCGACCTGCTGCGCTCCACCGAACGCGAGATGCGGACCATCCGCGGCCGTGAGATTTCGCTCGTGCTGCAGAATCCCGTTTCTTCGTTGAACCCCGCGCTGCGCATCGGCACGCAATTGGCGGAGGCCTGGGAGGCCCACAGCCGCACGGCGCGCGCACGCCGCGAAAGCGCCATTCGGGATGCCATGGAAGCGGTCAGTTTGGCCGACGGCGAATCCTTTCTGCGCCGTTATCCCGGCGAGCTCAGCGTGGGCCAGGCGCAGCGCGTCCTGATCGCCATGGCGATCCTGCATCGCCCTGCCCTGCTGATCGCCGACGAAGCCACCAGCGCGCTCGACGCCATTACGCAATCCGAAATCCTGCGCCTGTTTGCGCGCCTCAACCGCGAGCTTTCCATGGCCATCCTGTATATCTCGCACGATCTTCCGTCGATCGCCTCGCTGTGCCAACGCATGGCCATCCTGCACGAGGGTGAAATCGTGGAATTCGCGCCCGTCGAGCGGATTTTCGAGCGGCCCGCGCACCCTTACTCCCGTCGCCTGATCGACGCCATCCCCGCGCCGCCCGTGCCCAGGGCCGCGCTCGAAACCGCGTCATGATACGCTGCGCCTCAATGGCGCTTTTCATGGTGGTGGAATACTTCAAGAACAACGATGCGGCACCCGTGTATCGGCGGTTTCGGGAACGCGGCCGCATGGCTCCCGAAGGCTTGATTTACGTGTCGAGTTGGGTGGACACCGGCTTTGAAATGTGCTTCCAGTTGATGGAGACTGACGGCCGGCGCCTGCTGGACGCTTGGATGGCAAACTGGACCGACCTCGTCGATTTTGAGGTGCATGCGGTAGTCCCGTCCGCCGAGGCGGCCAAAAAAATCGCGCCGTTATTGTAAGACCCGATGGCTCGCATCGTTGGTTGTGTCTTGCTCCAGATACAGTTTGAACGGTAGACTCTCCACGCTGCCGGCTTGCACCGTGATCGTTCCATCAACCATACTCGGCGTGAAATTGATTTGGCTGACTCCCGCCACCTCGAAGGGCGCCGGTCCGGCATATTGCGGCAGCGCGCCGATTATCGGATCAAAGAACCCATTGGGCGGCCCAAGCCAATTTATGTAGACCGGCAACGTGTCGCCGGCGAGCGGCGGTTGCATAATCGCGCCATCGGATGGCGTAGGGCTGAGCGGTCCCAGGCCGGTGGCGAAGATCGTCACAACCGCGCCGGACGGCAACGGATTGGAGGCCGAGTTGAGAGTTCCATCCTGATTGATCGCCGCGGCATATGTTCCATCCACCGTAAAGACACCCGGGTCCGCGGTCACTGCCGGCCGAGTCAGACAATTAGTCGTCGTGCTGTTGTAAGTCACGCAAACCTAGACCGGCTGTGCGGCGGACGGCAACGCCCAAGGAGCGATAGCGTTGATTTGGCCATCCTGCACATACAGCAGCGGTCCAGCCGTGCCGTTGAAGGTCACTTGCACGCCCTCGAACTGCTCGGGGAAGCCCGTCTGAAGGCTCACTTGGGGCTGCGTACCAGTGGCCGGTCCGAGACCCTGTCCGAATAAGCTGACAAGCTCGCCGCCGGCTATGCCCGTGCTGTCGTAACTGGCGGCGTTTCCGATACAGGCCAGCGCGACAACCGGCGCATTAAGGTTCGGAGTAAGGCTGGTCAGAAGCGAGAAGCCTTGCAAGGAGGACCCGGCTAACTGCTGCGTTGGCGTGGAGTCTAAGCCCGAAGAGCCAACCACGTAGACCGAGTTATTGCCGAGACCTACCGGCGGAGGCTCATAGGAAAAGCCGGACGCTCCGGGGATATAGGTCGATTGCAGAGCCTTGCCGCTGGAATCGAGTACGGTCAGTGCGGCGGTTCCTTGTGCCAGGCAGGTGGCCAGGCTGTTCCCCACCGGATAATTCGCGCCGGCGAATACGGCGACGTAGGTGTTCCCGGAGGCATCCACCGCGAGCCAGCTTGCGGGTGCCGGCAGGTATTTGGAAAACAACACGGCAGTGCCTTGCGGGTTGAACCGCAGGATCGCGGAGGCCGTACTGGCTGAATTCGCGAGCAGGACGTCTGCATTATCGGAAGGGTCCAAGGCGACGGCTAAAGCCTGCGCACCGCGCGTGTCCGTGAACGTCGAATAGGCCAACGAAGAGCCATCCGGCGAGAGACGCGCGAGGAACGAAATGCTGCTCGAATTCGGGATGCCGGAGCCGGACAGGTATGCGCCCGCAGTGGTGGGGAAAAGCGGCGTCCAAGCGACGCCTGTCACGAACGCGGACCCCGAAGCATCCACCGCAATCCCCGCGGGCGAGGCGGGGCTGATGCCTCCCAGATAGGTGGCATAGTCTACGGTGCCAGTGGGTTTCAGGCGCACCGCGAACGCGTTGGGACCGCCGACGCCGACGCCCGGCAGTGACTGCAGGGCGCCGGCCGTCGTTTGAAAGCCGGTGCCCGATGCATATCCGGTTACATAAGCGCGGCCGGAGGAGTCGACCGCAATCCCGGTCAGTGACACGTTCTGTCCGATCGTCGTGTTATACGTCACAGTCGATCCGTCCGCGTCTAACTTCTCGACGGTGTTGTTACTCGCCAGGTAGACGTTCCCGCCCGCATCCACAGCCATCCACACAGCCGGAATGGTAAGCAGGGTTTGATAGACCACGTGGCTGCCGTCCGGAGTCAGTTTCACAACATAGGCGGTAATGGTTTAGCCCGTCGCGGTTTCCTGGCCGAAATTGGCCAATAGGTACACGGCTCCCGATGAGTCGGCCGCCGGCGGCACAGCCGTGGGCGGGATAAGTTCGGAATAGTCCACACCAAGCCGGAAGTTTTGAGCCGCCACAATCCCAGCGGTGGCGCTCAGCAACGTGACCAAGAGAGACAGTCGATGTAGCATAATCCGACGCTTTAGCACGTCCGGTACCATGCGTGGCACCGCAAGGAAAGTACTTACAGCGCGCAAATGTGTCAATCGGACGCAGTACTGCGATTGTGGGCAGGCACTCTATCTACGGCGGACTCGTAGGCAGTCCTGGCATTAGAAAACAATTCTTAATTGACTTGTAGCACTATTGGAACCTTCGATGAATAGAATTAACCCACGTTAAGGTTTGCCACGTGCTATCCTATTGAGGCGTTGGACAAAAGGCTGTCGAGAGGGGTGGCTCTCGCGCCGCCCCGTTGCGATTCTCTCAGGCAAACCGCCGACAGTCTTTCTAATCAGGTCGAAGGTCGTGTTCCAAGGAAGGCGACACGATTCGTACGGTTAAACTAATGGGACTCGAAAAAGTGGATGTGCCAGTGGAACGGCGGGCCAAGAAACGCTTCGTCATGGAGCGTGAGATCCGCTACCGGGTATTGGAACAGGACAAAATCATTGCCGTGGGTAGCGGCAAGACCATTAATCTGAGCAGCGGCGGCGTGGCATTTGCGGCCGGGAGCGACTTGCCATTAGGGGCGTTTATCGAGGTGTCGATCGCCTGGCCGGCGTTACTCGAAAACCGCTGTCCTCTGCAACTGATCGGCTTCGGCAGAGTATTGAGAAGCGCGGGCGGCAATACCGCCTGCACTCTGGAACAGTACGAATTCCGCACTTTGGCCAGAGTAGTACCGGAAAGCGCATGGTCGGCGCGGAGCGATCAAAAACTTCGCCGTTGGGCGGAAGCCGTGGCCCGCGGCTAATCGGCTTTGTGGGTGCTCGGGCTTTCCTTTGCCGGGGTGGCAGCCGGCTTGGATGTTTCGGCGGTTTCGCTTTTCTTGGATGTTTCGGCGGATTCCGATTTGGCCCTGCCGGCGCTGCCCGAGCCGCCATTTTTGCCGTAATCGTTCACATACCAGCCGGAACCTTTGAATTGCAATGCCGCGGCCGACACCAGCCTCTCTACGGCGCCGCCACAGCCTGGATGTTCTTTGAGCGGTTCATCCGAGAACTTTTGAATCAACTCAAAAACGTCACCGCACTTGGCGCATTTGTACTCGTACATCGGCATAACGTCTGGATTCCCAGATACAGGATCTGAGTACCATTTTAGCAGATCTGAATATTTCGCGAGCCGCTAACTTGTGGGTGGGGTCGTGCGTCTTAGTAGTATGAAGACGCGAGCGATCTGGATCACGGTGCTGATGTTGGCGGGTTTAGCAGTCTCCAGCCGCCACATTTGTATGATCGCTATCGCCCGTTCCACGCACGCCTTCTACGGGTATTTTCAGTCGCTGCGCGAAGAATCGCTGAATCCGGTGCAGCGCGTGGTGTTCAGCCTGGCGCTGACGCGCGCGGAGGCTCATCAGGCGCCCAAACGCCATACGCATTTGTAGGCGGCCCCCCTTTCGCTAATTCTGGTGCGCCGGCGGTGAACCAGAGGCAGATCTTCTTCCTTTAGACCATCAATCTTGGACTTCTCGACAAGCCTGCGCAGCCCCCTTGGGACACAGCAACAGCGCGATCCCCGCGGCTATTGCAACTCTCGTCATCGCCGATGCCTGGTGGCCGGCGGCGCCGGGGGCCATCCGGAACTACTGTGCCTTCTTATGAGCCGTGTGGTGCACCGCGGGCGCTACCTTCTCCTCTTTCAAGGTGGTGCAGCCATCGGGCGTTTCTGTACAGATTTTGCTTTTTTCGGCGGCTAACGTGAGCATGAAGGGATCCTTGGTAAACGACTCTCCGATACCTTCAAACTCGATCTGGACGCCAACCTCAGGCTTACCCGTCAGGGGAACGGGTGTCTGCCCGTCGGCCCCCACCAGCTTCAAGGTAATGTCCGCGGGCTGGTCTTTGCCTTCCATGCTGACCAGCAACGTCTTCGACTTTACCGCGGGCTCGGCCTTCACCAACCAACCCTTGAACTTGGTGACTCCGTTTGCGCCGCCCGGCAGCCCGGCGCCCTTCACGTTATCAAAGTATTGTTGACCATCGGCCGCCGAAAGGCTGTCCTTGATACCCTTCCACAGAGCCAGGCCCGGATTGTTCTTTTTGAACTCCGCATCTTTCTCGGCGGCGATCTCGTCGGCGGTCTTGATTTTAAAATCCGCGGGCGGCAGCGCGCTGGCCTTCGCCGCGGCTTTCAAGTCGTCCAGGCCGGAGGTGTCGCCATGGTACGTCTTGTAAACCTTCGTTAAGTAATCGTCGATCTGCTTCCGTCCGGCGGGGCTGAGTGCGCCGGTACCGTCATAGGCCGCGGCGCGGGCGAAATCGAACAGAGCTTCGGACTGCTTTTCGGGCTTCTTCTCGGCCAGAATCGTGGTACCGAGCCAGTACGAAACCTGGGGGGCATTCGGTGAGATAGCCAAGGCTTTCTTGAAGTTCTGTTCGGCGGCGTCGTTATTCTTCTTCTGCATGGCCACCCAGCCCAGCGTGGTATACGCCGCGGCGTCCGTTTGGGCTTTGGCCTTGGTCCAATCCTCGTCTTTAACATTGGCGGGCTTCTCGGCCGCCAACAAGCCATTGGCGGCCTTCTCGGCGGTATCCAAGGCGTCCGCGCTGGTATTGCCAATGGTGGGCGTGAGGAACGTAATCCAGTACAATGCCTGAATATCCTTGGGACTGATGGCCAGAATTTCTTTGGCCGTCTCGACCATCTTGTCCGGCTTCCCGAGCTGTTGATACGTGCTGAGGAACAGGGCCAGGCGCTCCGCCTTGAAATCGGAATCCGGATATTTTTCCTTCCAGGTGTTCAGCGTGGCCAGCTTCTTGTTGGGGTCGGTCTCCTTGGTGGCGGAGTCGTAGAGTTGGTATTCCTGTTGGTCCTTATAGTTCTTCTTCTTTTCAGCTGGGGCTTGGCCGCCTTGCGCCGGCTGGCTGTCCTGCGCGAAGCCAAGAACAACGCTTGCCAGCGCGATGACCGCGATCCCCGATAGCTTTCGTAAGAAATGCTGCACTTGCTGCCTCCTGCCGATGTCCTTATTGATCTGTGGGCTTACTGAGCCGCTTTCGTCCGCCAAGAAAAATGGGTGCTCCCCGCCCTCTGTACGTATGAGCGGGTACTTGCGGAGTATAACTGAACGACATGCGCGGCGCAACTTGTTCGACGTGATGCCGCGTCGTCGAGTTCCGAATCCAGAATCATAACAGAATTGGACACCGGGGGCTGATGTTTGGTAGCGGGCGGCCGGTGGTTTTTTCACTTCGGCTCAGTAGTCCTGGGCCGTTACGGGGCGGGCGGCCATTCCTGGGCAGGCGACCGTTGCCGAGGCGCGACCGTGAGGGAGCGGTTTTCCCTGGGAGGATTTGGCACCGCCTGCAACGCGCCTGCTACCGCTTCCTTACGGTCGCGGCTCCGTATTTCGGGCGGCTGTTACGGAGCCGCGACCGTCAGGCAGCGGTCTCGCTCCCCGCCAACGCGTGATAGAATGCGCCATTCCATGCGCATCCTGGATCTGGCGGTGATCCTCATTTATCTGATCGCCATCACCTGGTTCGGAGCGCGGTTTCGCAAACGTCAGTCGAGCCTCGGCGATTACTTCCTGGGAGGACACACCACGCCCTGGTGGGCGATCGCACTCTCGATCGTCTCCGCCGAAACCAGCACGCTGACGATTGTGGGTACGCCGGCGCTGTCGTTCGCCGGAAACCTGGGATTTCTGCAGATCGTCCTCGGATATTTAGTGGCGCGGATCGCCGTGTCCGTGCTGTTTCTACCGCACTACTTTCGCGGCGAGATGTTTACCGCCTACGAGTTAATGCGGCGGCGCTTCGGCCAGCGCGTGCGGCGTTTGACGGCCGCCATTTTCCTGGTGACGCGCGCGCTGGCCGAAGGTGTGCGGGTATTCGCTATTTCACTGGTCATTTCTGTGGTGCTGGGAACGGGCGAAACCGTTTCGATCGTCCTGATTGTCTGCCTTACGTTGTTTTATACGTTCGAGGGCGGCATGACGGCGGTGATCTGGACGGACGTGGTCCAAATGTGCCTGTATGCGGTCGGCGCGGCCGTCAGCTTGGACGTGATCCTGGCCCAGATCCCAGGCGGCTGGGCGCATGTGGCGGCGGTGGCCGGCGCGGCCGGCAAGCTGCAGATTTTCGATTTCAGATTCTCGCCCACCATGGAGTTCTTTTCCCGGAAATACTCGTTCTGGGCGGGCCTGATAGGCGGTTGTTTTCTGACCATGGCGAGCCATGGCACCGACCAGCTTATCGTGCAGCGCCTGCTGAGCGCCCGCGATGAGCGCCAAAGCCGCCGCGCGCTGCTCTCCAGTTGGCTGGCAATCTTTGTTCAATTCGCCCTGTTTCTGGCCATCGGATTGGCTTTGTTCGTTTATTATCGGGAGAGCCATCTGGTCGCGCCGCGGGATCTGGACCGGATTTATCCGGAGTTCGTGTGGCGGCATTTGCCGGTGGGGATCGCCGGATTGGTCACCGCTGCCATCCTGGCCGCCGCCATGGCGAACCTCAGTGCGGCGTTGAATGCGCTGGCCTCCACCAGCGTAATCGACTTCGCTCCGCGGGCCGGAAAGCACGCTTCGGCGCCGGATACGCGCCGCTCTCTGCGATGGGCGCGCATCATGACCGTCTTTTGGGGCATCATTCTGGTCGCCATCGGAATGGTCGCCCGCCATTGGGGATCGGTACTCGAATCCGGACTTTCCATCGCGTCCGTGACATTAGGCCTGTTGCTAGGCGTTTTCCTGCTCGGAGTGTTGACTCGGCGGGTAAATGAGTGGGACGCCATCGCGGGAGTGTCAGCCGGACTCGCTGCCGTACTTTATGTAAGATTCGAAACCCCCATCGCCTGGACCTGGTATGTATTTATAGGCGCATCCGCTACTTTCGCCGCAGGGTATGCTGCCAGCCTTGTACTACCCAGGAGGTCAGTGTGACTGAGTCAAAAGTAATAGAACTCAGACGGGATCTAGGTCTATGGGGCGCCGTCTCGATTGTCATCGGTACGGTAATTGGAAGCGGTATCTTTCTGGTACCCCGCACCATGGTACTGCGAGTGGGCTCGCCTACGTTGGTTTTTGTGGTCTGGGTTTTCGGGGGACTATTGTCACTCTGCGGCGCTCTAAGTTACGCCGAATTGGCAGCCGCCATGCCCGAGGCGGGCGGAGAGTATGTATATCTTAGGGAAGCATACGGCCCGCTTTGGGGGTTCTTATATGGCTGGACACAGGTTTTTGTGGCCAAGAGCGGATCGATCGCCACCTTGGCCACCGGGTTTTTCCTATATTTAACGGATCTCTTCCCTGGACTTGACGGGATTTTCTACACTTTACGTCTGCCCCTCGGCGAGCATGGTGGTCCACTCGATCTGCGTTATGGACAATTGCTGGCCATGGCTCTGATTCTGTTTCTCGCCGGTATCAATTATTTCGGCGTCAAAATCGGCGGTGAAGTGCAGATTATCGTGACAGTCATCAAGGTATTACTCATCGCTTTTGTGGTGGTGGCCGGCCTGGCTTTCGGAAAAGCGCACGCCCCCGAGCAAGCCATCCACCATACATTGACAATTGCGGGTTTTTTTGCGGCGCTGGTGGCCGCATTATGGGCCTATGATGGATGGAATAATGTCGGCATGGTGGCGTCGGAGATCCGCCAACCGCAACGCAGCCTGCCGATCGCTTTGATTGGCGGCACTCTGGCTGTGATCGCGATTTATCTGGCGGCCAATGCCGCCTATTTTCATGTACTCTCCGCGCGGCAGATCGGCGGGAGCCAACGCGTAGCGGCGGATATGATGCGCCAGGCCGTGGGCGGATGGGGCGCGCATACGGTCTCCATCGCGGCCATGATCAGCATTTTTGCGGCCCTCAACGGCTCCATACTCTCTGGCGCCCGGGTGCCCTATGCCATGGCGCGGGACGGCAGATTCTTTGCGCCTGCCGCGCGTGTAAATGCCGCCTATCACACACCGGGAGTATCGATTTGGGGACTGAGTGTGTGGGCTGCATTACTGGTTTTGTCCGGCCGGTACGACCAGCTTTTCACGTATGTCATTTTCGCGAGCTGGATTTTATATGGCATGACGGCGGCGGCAGTAATTGTACTTCGGTATAAGCGGCCTGGCATGCCGCGGCCGTACAAGACTCTAGCCTATCCCGTACTTCCGGTACTTTTCGTACTTGTGGCTATATTGCTGGTACTTTCGACTTTATTCGACTCCCCGCGTGAGTCATTGCTGGGTTTGAGTTTTATTTTTCTGGGACTTCCATTCTATTTCTATTGGAAGTACCGGAGCGCTTAGTAAAAATACGGGTCCTACAGGTCCTAAAACGCCTTGCGGCTCTTTTAATCCGCAAATAGTACATCAGCCATCTTGATATTCCGCGCGGATTACGCTAAAAAAGATGTGAGGCCGCCTTTGTGGGGCCGATAGGGCCCTTGGCCACCCTCAATGTAAAAATGAGTACAAATATGAAAGACACACGTTGCCCGGAGGGGAATTGAATGGACGTCGCTAAAATCCTCGCTGAATTACGCCAGGAGCGGGAACAGATCGAAGAAGCGATTTTGAGCCTGGAGCGCCTCGCCAGGGGGCGCGGGCGAAGACGCGGCCGGCCGCCGTCATGGATGGCCGAGATCACCGCCAAGCGCCGCGGGCGTCCGCCCGGTAGCAAGAATAAAAACACTCAGAAAGCCGTCGGCGCCACCAGCATCGGGTAATTGGCAGGCTCCACGCGCCTGAATTCGCGGCGCATCACGCGCCGCCAAACATCCGCTTACGCCCACTAAGGTGGGCCTCTGTTACCCGTATGATGCGTGGGTGACTTTATGCTGCGGCACGGCATGAGTTAGACGGGAGAACCGGGAAGCTGGTGAGAGCCATACAGTTCCTTCCCTGCCCGCGAGCACTCCCGGATAAATCTTTCAAGTATCTTACCCCTTCATTGCTAGTCTGACGCTAACTCTTAGACCAGTGCGATATCCAGATCCTGCATAACGTCGCAATAACGATGCGCTGTTACAACCAGGCTGCCGTAGAGAGATAAATAGCGCGCGGCGCAAACTATAAACCTGGCGAGGTTACAGTCGCAAACGTGTCACTCCCTATCCCGCGACCAGCGTCTCCCGCGCCACATAGCGCCGGTTGTGTAACACTAGCCGTTGGGCACGCGCGTGTTTACTTTGTCACGTCCTTCCGCCGGGCAGCTTCGGTCTATTCTGGAGCGACAGATGAGTGCCCCGTTCTCGTATCCGGAGGTGGGCGCAACGCGCGACGGCCGCCTTCCGCATGGATACAACCATGGATACAACATCGACCGGCGGCGGGTTCGAATGGGGGCCGGGTTATCTACATTCGCGGCCGCCAAAGCCGCCTTCGAGCGTTGGGAGATGTTCAACAAAAGCTGGATGCGCGTATTTCCCGGGAATGCGGCGATTCGCGAAGGAGTGACGGTGGCCGTCGTCCCGGCGCACTTCGGATTCTACTCGATCAACGTGTCCCGCATTGTGTATGTGATCGAAACCGAGACGCCGATCCGCCGCTTCGGGTTTGCCTATGGCACGCTTCCCGAGCACGTTGAGAGCGGCGAAGAGCGATTTACGGTCTCCTGGGACTCGATCGACGATTCGGTTTGGTACGAGATCGTGGCGTTTTCCAGACCACGCGCCATTCTTGCGAGAATCGGCTATCCGGTCAGCCGGGCGTTACAGAGGAAGTTTGGCCGGACTTCAGTGGCTGGAATGATGGAGGCCGTGCGGGTCCGCGAAAGACGCGCGTGACCGCTTACTCCCCCTGGAACTCAAACACGTCCGTATTCGTCCGCACCACCAGCCGCCCCGGCCCCAAGCCCTTCGCATCGGAGCCGAAAAAGACCGCGCCATCGGTGGATTCTCCCGGCAGCAGTTTGGTCTGCACCAGGGCGATGGCCGAAGCCGCGGCGGCCGCCTTCAGCTTGGTCGAATTCACTTCCGCCAGCGCCGCCTGCCGGCGCGCTTCGTAGGCGTTGGACACCTTCATGTGCGGAATCCCGTAGAGCGCCTGCTCGTAGGCCGACACCAGCTTGATCACGTCGCCGCGCCCGCCCTTCTCCCGCAGCATCGAGACCACATCGCGGGCGGGCCACGCATGGATCTCGCTGCCGTCGTCCTTGCGGTAGGAAAAATCCTCCGGGCGGATGGTGTAAGGCCCCGGCGAGCCATTCGAAACAGCCACTTGCAGGATGCTTAGCTCCCTCACATGCCCCGGCAAGTGGGCCACCATCAAGGTTACGCCGCGCTTGGTCACGCTCTGATACTTCATGCCGTTGGACTCGAATTCGATCACCTGGCCGGGTATGCTCAAAGACACTGCTCCGAGCAAGGCCACGGCGCGCCACAAAACCGGGTGCATGTATCCATATTACGATAAGGATGCTTATGGACACCGAACAATCGTCCTGCAGTCCCGACGCCGGCATCCGGCCCAGCCGTTTTGGCCTGGCCGAACACGGGATTCGCAACATCAATGTGGCTTATTGGAATCTCGGCGCCGCGCAACTTTTGGAGCATGCCGTGCGCCGCCACGAGGGGTTGTTCGCATCGGGCGGCTCGTACGTGGTGCGCACGGGACAGTTTACCGGCCGCTCGCCGAAAGACAAGTTCATCGTGCGCGATGAGACCACCGAAGACGGCGTGCAGTGGGGCCCCATCAACCAGCCGATGGGGCCGGCCAGTTTCGACCGTTTGTATTCGAAAATGCTGGCTTACTGGCAGGGGCACGATCTGTTCGTGCAGGATTGTTATGCGGGCGCCGATCCGCGCTACTCGCTGCCCATCCGGGTGGTCAGCCAGTATGCCTGGCACGCGCTCTTTGCGCGGCAACTGTTCGTGCGGGCGGATCCCTGGCACACCCAGGATCACGTGCCGGAATTCACCATTTTCTTCGCCCCGCGTCTGCAGGCCACTCCGGCCGAGGATGGAACGAATTCCGAGACCTGCATCGTGGTCAACTTCACCCGGCGCGTGATGCTGATCTGCGGGACCAGTTATGCGGGCGAGATGAAAAAGTCGGTTTTCACCGTGCTGAACTATCTGTTGCCGGCGCGTGGCGTTCTCCCCATGCACTGCTCCTGCAATGTGGGCAACGGCGGCGAAGTGGCGCTCTTTTTCGGACTTTCGGGGACCGGCAAGACCACGCTGTCGGCCGATCCGCAGCGGCGCCTGATCGGCGACGATGAACACGGCTGGAGCGACGAAGGCGTCTTCAATTTCGAAGGCGGATGTTACGCGAAGTGCATCCGTCTATCGCGTGAAAACGAACCGCAGATCTGGAAAGCGATTCGGTTTGGTACGGTGCTCGAGAACGTGTCGGTGGATTCCGAGACGCGCCTGCTCGATTTCGATTCCGCGGAGCATACCGAAAATACGCGCGCGGCGTATCCGCTGAAGTTCATGGATCACGCGGTGCTGCCTAGCGTGGGCGGCCATCCCAACAATATCATTCTGCTTACAGCCGATGCTTTCGGCGTGCTGCCGCCCATCTCGCGGCTGACGCCGGAGCAGACCATGTATCATTTTTTGAGCGGATATACGGCCAAGGTGGCGGGCACGGAGCGCGGGCTGGGCAGCGAACCCGCGGCCACCTTCAGCGCTTGTTTCGCCGCGCCGTTCCTGCCGCGTCCGGCGGCCACTTACGCCTCCATGCTGGGCGAAAAAATGCGGCGCCACAAGGTGAGTTGCTGGCTGCTAAATACAGGTTGGGTGGGCGGCCCTTACGGCATCGGCGAGCGTATGCGGCTGCCTTACACGCGCGCCATGCTCACGGCGGCCCTCGACGGGCAACTCGAGGGCGTGCCTATGGAGCGGCATCCGTTTTTCAAGGTGATGGTGCCCAGGGCCTGCCCGCACGTACCGCCGGATTTCCTGGATCCGCGCGGGATGTGGAGCGATAAGGCAGCCTACGACCGGGCGGCGCTGGAGCTGAGCGCGCGATTTGTCCGTAATTTCGAGAAGTTTCCGGATGTGAGCCACGAAGTGCTGGAAGCCGGGCCAGTGTCGTTGGCGCGGGCTTGAGAAACCAGGGGCTGGGGGCTAGGGGCTGGGGACTAGGGAAACCCCGGCGTCCGTTGCTCGCAACTGGTTTCTGAGCCGCGCGCGTGGGCAAGCGGTGCCGTTGTGGGGCGGACCATCGTTTTTTGTGGTCTGCCGTCGTGGTGGGGAAACCCCTGCGGCGCTTGCGGTGTCTTTAATAGCGTGCGGATATTGCCCGGCGCTGTCATCGTGTTGCTGCTGCCGTTCGTCGCACTTGGCCAGCAAGATCAAAACGCTACGCTGCGCATCCAATTCGCGTCATCCGGCAGTGTCTTCCAAGCCGGCGAAACCATCCCCGTAGAACTGCTGTTCAGCGCGGAAGCCGCGGGCTACCAGATGAGCACGCGCAATTACGACCGCAGCGGGCGGCTGCTCATGGAGCAGTTCCACGTCGATCCGGCAGGGCGCGATCCTCTGCATGATCATTACGAAGGCGGCCTTTTCGGCGGCTTTATAGGCGGCGGCGCAAGCGGCGGCGACAAGCAGCTTTCGGCCGATCCCGAAACTATTCGCGAGGAGTTGAACGAATATGTGGCGCTGGATAAGCCGGGCCACTACTCACTGTATGCAACCAGCGGACGGGTGATCCGGCGCGACGGCGCGAAGTTCGAGAATGTCACGCTACGCTCGAACACGCTGGAATTCGAAGTAGTGGATGCCAGCCCCGGTTGGCAGGCGCAGACCCTGGCCACGGCTCTCGCTGTGCTGCGCGACTCAGCCAGCACGTATGACGAAAAGCGCGCGGCCGCGCGCACGCTGCGGTTTCTGGATTCGCCCGATTCCGTACGGGAACTGGCGCGGCAAATCACCGCGCCCGGAGACGATAGCCGCTGGGAATTCGTGGCGGGAATTCTAGGCTCGCGGCATCGGCAGGAAGCCGTGGCGGCCCTCGAAGCGCAGCTTACCGCACCGGATGCGGCCATCACCCAGGAATTCATTTCGGCGCTGAGCGAAACCAAATTCGCGCTCGATCACCAGCTTCTGCCGCCTTATCCGGGAGACGATCCCGAGCCGCGCAAGGCCTGGGAAGCCCGCGCACAGGAGATCGTAAAGCAGTACCAGCAGCTTCAGGACGATTTCTACGCGCAGGCCGCGCGACTGGCGGGTTCGAAGTCGGGCACCGCGCGGGCGGAAACCGTGCGCACGCTGCTGCTGCGTCCGGCGGATGGCACGGGCATGCGGCCGGTGCCCGGCCTGCCCGACGCCGAGATCGCATCGGCATTTGCGCTGCTCACGCCGCGCGAGCAATCCACGCTGCTGCAGGTTTTCTGGGAACGCATGAAGACGCCGGGCATAGCGCGCGCGCTGGAGACTGTGCTGGACCAGCCGGACAGGGGCGACGAAATGCTGCGGGCGGAGGCGCTGAAGCGGCTTTACGAGGTCGATCCGCGCGTGGGGCGCACCTATATCCTCGCGGAAATCCGGCGGCCGCAAACCCACGGCCAAACCTTCCTGGCGAAATCGCTGACCCTGCTTGCCGATGAGACCCTGCCGGAATTCGACGAGATGCTGGCGGCGCGTCTGGAGGCCAAGGACCGGCCCGCCATGGGCGTCGATGCGCGAGTCATCGGCCGCTATTCGACGGCTGCGATTCTGCCGCGCGTGAAAGCCGTTTACGAAAAGTCGGCGGGCCAGTGGGCCTGCGATATCGAAGACGGCCTGGTGAGCTACTTTCTGCGCGTGGATCGGGACTACGGCCTGGAGCGCGTGCGCGCCAACGCCGGCAATTGCATGACGGAATCGTTGAAGGCCGTGGTGGCCGGCGGGAAGTGGTCCGCCGTGGAGCCGGCCGTCATCGCGAAGCTGAACGATACCGACGCTTGGGCAGCCCGCGGCGCGGCCGAGACTCTGGCGCGCTATGGCAGTCCTAAGGCGGAGAAGGCGCTTTGGCAGCGGGTGCGCGCGTTCCACAAGCAATGGGCGGATCGCGAGGCGGATCTGACGGCGGCGACCAACATGCCGCGCGACGCGAACGACGCAGTGGCCCTTCAATTCGGCTTGTTGGCATCGCTGGGCCACGCGCAGGCCTGGCTGCTCGATAACGATCAGATCGCCGAACTCGAAGGGCTGGCGCTTGGCACGGAAAAGCAAAACGTACAATCGTGGCACTGGGAGTCGCCGGTAGCCGTGAACTTGATCGAGTTGTTCGATGGCGACGTGCAAGGCATCATCGGGCCGTTCGTGACCAACGGCGTGGCGCAATTGCAGGCCAAGCTCGCGCAATTCCCGAGGGGCACGGTGTTTAACCTGAGCGTCAATGGCGCGCCGGAACGTCTGGCGCCGGCCGTGCGCGCCGTACACGAAACGGTAGTCGTCCAGTAGGACAGGCCTCCCGGCCTGTCCCGGCGGGCTGGGCTCGCCGAAGAGCGGGCCTACGAGGCCCGCGCAGGGGTGCTTAACCGTTTTGGGGATTCTGAGCAAAGTGACCGCTCCCTTACGGTCGCGGCTCAGTAAACCCCGCGAAATCATTACGTCCGTTACCGAGCCGCGACCGTCAGGGAGCGGTTTCCCCAGAACGGTTAAGCGCCCCCCGCGCAGGGGTGTGCGACATAAAAGTGACGATCACGCGCGGCGGGCCTCCCAGTAGTCCTCAAAGCGACCATTGAGTTGGCAGCATCGCAGGGCCAGGATGGCGTTGGCCGCGCGTACAGTCCAGAACATGCCGGACAGCTTACAGCGGGAACCGATGACGGTCTTGCAGCCGGCCTCTATGACACCCGAGCCGACAAACAGGTGCTGGCTGCGGAATTCGGGGTAGCGCATCCGCGCGGCGTTGGCTTCAAAGTAGTGGGCCGTGGTGCGGACGGCTTCGGCCAACTCGGGATGGGATGAGTCGATGGACCGGAGGGCGGCTACCAGGTCTTCGATTTTCCCTTTATCCAGCATGTCCTGATGAACCATCATCCAGCGTCTCTGTTCGGCTTCTTGGTTGAGGTACAGCTTGCGTACCAAGTCCCACAGATGTTGGCGGGCATGATAGAGGTCGACGATCTGAATGGCGCCGGGAAAGTATAGAGCGACGATATTCCAGATCCATTCCGCTCCATCGCCGATCACGACTTTCTTTGCGGCGCGGCTCCATCCGCGCTTCCAAGCTTCCAGATAGATCCGCTTGCCAAATTCTTCGGCAGTTTCAATGGCGGCGACATAGGTGGTCGAATCGGGATCGCGGATGGCATAGCCCTCCGCATTCCAGGTAGTTTGGGTGAACACGCAGCCCACTTTGACGTCACGATGGCGGGCCGGATTTCCGTCCTTACCCTGGCGGCCCACCGTTTCTTTCTTCACCACCGGTATGCCGGTGGCATCTATTTGCACACAGAGAATCGGTATCGGCTTTCCCAACACGATGGGCAGATCCAGTTGCTTGGCCCGCTGAATCTCGGCCTTTTCGCTTACAGCGATATCCTGCCCAATGCCCTCCGCGGTGCGCTCCACATTCTTGGTCGTCACCTCCAGGTCGGCCAGCAGTTGGATCTGCTGGCGCCCGCGATCAAAAGGGGCCTGCTGACCTACCAGAGCCAGCATGCGGCGCACCCCGGGGGAGAACTCCGTGTTGACGATGTCCAGTTCGACATCGGCAGGGAATTGGCCGTTATGGCAGTCCGGGCACAGGTAGTAAGGCCGCGAGGTTTCCGCCGGGCCTACGGCGGTGAGGATCGGCTTGGAGCGCAACTCCCGATAACGCGTCTGGTGGCCGCAAGCGCAAAGAATGTTCCGTTGGTGGGAAGCCGGGGCTGGGAATTGCAACAGTTGGCTTAGGGCGGCTGCCCCGGCTCGATGCAGGGCCGCGCGCATGGCCATTTCCAAGGCTTCCAGCTCCCAACGCCCCGTCTTGCGGTGGGCGCTGAAGACCACGCGTAACAGTTGGTCTACTTCGCGCGTGACTTCCTTTTGGATGGCTTCGGCCGTTTTTTTTCCTGGGCCGACGGCGCGGTCTCCTCTGCCGGCCGCAACTCGCAGATCTGTTCGTTAACGTCCAAGAGTTGTTCGCCCAGTTCCCCGAAGCGCTGGCATTCGGCGACCTCGCGCTGCGCTTTGGCCAAACTGGCCGGAGAGGGAAACGTTTCGGTGACGGTCTTGCCTTTCACTTTGCGGGTCAGTCGATAGTAGGGGCCATGGCCGGGATCGCCGGTCCGATGGCAATGACAGTTCGGATTTCCACAACGGCCACCTGTTCCGGTAATGGAACCAAAGCGCATATCACCCAACTGCGCGATTTGGGATTGCACGGCGTTGCGACGGCCCTCCAGATCAACCAAAGAATCGGACATGTACAGCCTCCTGATGGCCTAGCGTATCACTACGCTAGGTTTACGGCCACAAAAAAAGAAAACTCGCGAATCGTCACTTTCATGTCGCACACCCCCCGCGCAGGCAGAGTGCCTGCCACAGAACGCCATGCGGTAGAATCGTCTCCCATGGCAAGCTGGCAAGCGCACACCATGAGCTTCATCCTGCGGCATACGTTCAAGCCGAAACTGGCGCACGCTAAAACCGCGCAACATGCGCGCGCCATCATGAACGGCGGCATATTCAAAGTCCCCGCCGGCGTGAAGATTACGCCGGCAGCCTTGGGCGGCGTCCCGGGCGAATGGGTGGAGTCCTCCGCCAAGCCCGCCGTGGCCGTGCTGGTTTATCTGCATGGCGGCGGCTATTTCGCCTGTTCAGCGCTTACCCATCGTCCGTTCACCACGGCCTTCGCGCAGCGCGGATTGCGGGTGTACGCTCCGAATTACCGCCTGGCGCCGGAAAATCCGTTTCCGGCCGGCTTAAACGATGCCCTCGCGGTATGGCATGCGGTGCGCGCGGAGATCGCCGGCGCGATGCCCATGGTGATCGGCGGAGATTCGGCTGGCGGCGGATTGGCGCTGGCGGCCATGCTGAAGCTGAGCGAAGAAGGCGCCCAACTGCCTGCTGCGGCTGCCTTGTTCTCCCCGCTCACCGATCTGGTGGGGATCGGCGAATCGCGCCGCACCAACGATCGCCGCTGCGCCATGTTTTTTGGCAGCGGGTTGGCACGCGCGACCGAATTCTACATGGCGGATACGGGCGGCGATCCGCACAACCCGCTGGCTTCGCCGCTGTATGCCGATCTGCATGGCCTGCCACCGCTGTTGATTCACGTGGGCGCCGACGAAACCCTACGCGACGATTCCACGGAACTGGCGGCGCGCGCCCGCGCAGCGGGTGTCCGTGTCGATCTGACGGTGTGGCCCGCGGTGCCGCACGTCTGGCAAATGTTCCACCCCTTTGTGCCCGAAGGCCGCCAGTCGCTGGCTTCGGCATCGGCGTTTTTGCGGCTCGCCGCTCAGGCGCGTGTCGACGAATAGTGGATAACTGTAAAATCTCCGAAACTATTGCCGCCCTCGCGGGTTAGCTCTCCAAACAGCGGGGTAACGCGCGCCCTTCCAACCTGCAGAGTCCCTATCGCGTTACCCCCACTCCACCGCTTCGGTACGTAAACCGCCAGCCGTGCCGCGCGGATTCTTTCGGGCTGTGCTAAAGTAGCACCACAGATACGGGAACCATCATGAAGTCCTTCTTGATCGCATTTCTCCTGGTTTTTACCTTAAAACTGCAAGCCAGCGGCGACTTGGAACGTGCGCGCCAGTTGGAAGAATCCGGCGATAGCTCCGGCGCGCGCGCCCTGCTGGCACACGCGGTCGAGAGCGCGCCGCGGGATATTGCCGCGCTGACCGAATACGCCGAATTCCTGGATTGCCACGCGGACCCGGGCGCTGTGGAAGCTTACGAAAAGCTGCTGGGCGCGCTCGATACGCCTGCGCACCAGAACCAGCGTGCGGTGGTGGCGCGGCGCATGGCCGAACTGGCGCTGCTGCGCGGCGATTCAGCCGCTGCGGCTCGTTTTCTCGGTATAGTCCGCGCCGCCGGCGGAACCGCGTCCCTCCCCGCGGCCCAGACAGCCACCCCCGCGGCCGGAATCTCCTACGTCGAAATTCCCGGACCTTTGCGCTCCTTCGGCCGCATGGCGGCCATCGCGAGCGATGCACAGCCCGACGATCTGCTGCCGGCCCTGGCGCGCAACGTGGTCACCAACGGCTTCCAGGCGGCCCATAGCAACGAGGCGCTGGAACAGACCGAGTATCTGAAACTGGTGCATCGCTATCTCTCGCAAGCCCGCGAAATAGAGAAACTGGCCGGTGACGGAAAGATCATCGACATCCCGAATTGCGATTCCGCTAATGTCGCGGACTTGCTGCGCGTGCTGGGCTTCCGCATGCGCGGCGGATGCGGCAGTGAAGTGGTCCTGGAAACGGTGAACGCCACCCGCGCGTTCCTTACCACCGATTCCGGATTTCCCCTGCCTGCCCTGGAGGAAGCCCTACGCACCAACCGCCCCTTCAAGTACGATTACCATCCGGCGCGCGTTCCCGTGATATTCGGCCCGGATTATTGGCTTTCCCCTAAAGAGAAAGAGACCAGCGGCTTTCTGGACGTGCTGCTTTCCGATCCGGCCGTTTGCCGGTTATATCTGGGGATTTCCAAGCTGGACCGCGAAACCGCCGAGGCCTTCCACAAAAATATTCCGCTGGCGCACCTGAAAGCCTACGCCCACGTGCTGGATTTCTTCGGCGGCATGTTTGAGCTGCGCGAAGGCAAAGCGGTGGTACCGGGGGCGCCGCGCACGGTAGCCGCATGGACGGAACTGGTGGGTGTGCCACCCGATCAGGGCGCTGCCTTCTTCGAGAAGTTGATCGCCAAGGACGATGGCTGGCTGGCCAGTTACTACGACGCCTTGGCCCGCATCAACGGTCCGGTTCACGACTACCTCACCGAACCCGCGCGCATGATTCGCTTTTATAATGCCATCCGCGGCAAAGTGACCAGCCCGGGTCCGGCGCGTCCGGTGTTCCGCGCCAATGCGGATATGATGCTGCTCACCGCACGGCTGTGGATTGAGCCCAATGGCCAGCCGCACATCCCCGGGAATTTGCAGGTTTGGAAGGATCTGTTCGCCTCCCATCCGCAAGGCAAGTACGACGCCAAGCTGACGCGGGCGGCGGTCGCTTGGAAGGAGCCCGACGATGTGCTGGAGGCGCTCTTTGGGCTGACGCGCAAAGCCGTGGAGAACGAGCCGCTGAAGATCTTTATGGCGCTCAGCGATCTGGATCGCTATCGCGCGAAGCTGCTGGCGCCGGCCACCATCGATTCGCTGGCGCGCAATTACCACATTTATGGCAGCCAATACGCCATCTTTAACGATGCCGCCACGCTGAGCGACAAGTCCATCCTGCAGTTCCTGGATACCGCCGAGCAGGTATCGCGCCTCAAGGATCCGCTGCTGCGCACCGACGTGCTCGGTACCATGCAGGGGCTGGTGGGCCTATGGCAGATCTTCTCCCGCTCGGGAAGTTTGCCGGCCGCCAAAGCGGACGAGACGTTCGCCGCGCTGCTCGGGCCGTTCCCAGCCGTGCGCGACGACCGCGCGCTATTCGATGCGGGCCGGGAGGGCGTCACACTGCTCATCACCGCCACCGGATCGAAAGCGGGATCCCCGCGGCAAGGTCGCATACTCGATCTGCTGGCCGGTTCCGCCGACTCGAGCGATGTCGAATCGCACACCCAAATGGTCGAGGAGATGATGCGTATCCTCGAAGCGCAGCAGATCGTGCCGCTCGACGATCTCTTCGACGTGGCGAATCATCTGGACGCGCTGGCGCACGGCGAGAAATTGAATACGGCTCTGCTCAACCGGCTGGCTACGCGCATCGCCGCCATTCCCGTCGCGCGCGCCAACCTGAGTCCCATAGAGAAGAACGCGCTGGCGTTCGGATATTGGACCGAGAAGCATTTGGAGAATGAGCGCAAGCTAAATATCCGCGTCACGATCGAGAAACTCAGCGGCGACAAACTGCGCGATGTGCGCGGCCTGCTGGCGCCTTTCCTGCGCGACACCCTGGTGGCCTACAACTATGCGCATTACGCCCCGCCCGGCGCGCAGGTGCTGTACACTAACCCGGTATTCGTCCGCAGCCACGATTTTCTGGGGATGCAAGCGTCAAATCACATGTGGCGCACCACCGAGGTGTTCGGATCGGGGTGGCCTTCGAACGGCGGCGGCCGTCTGGTAGGATCGCTGGCAGGGCTACCTTACGCGCTGGCGGAAGCCGAACAGAATTTCCTGGTGCCCGATCAGACCCAGGCGCTGATCTGGGGCGACCTGGTGCCGCAGATGGTAGTAAGCGCTATCGTCCCGCGCTGGTGGAAAGTGACTCCTTCGCAGTTGCACTGGGTGGCGCTGCACATGCGTTACGGCGAATCGCTGGTGGCGGAAGCCGCCATCGACGCGGACCTCCGGCCGCAGGTGCTGAGCATCCTGGGGCAGCAGGCGGCGCCGGTGCGCGTGGGACAGATCACCCGTCTGCTGGCGGAGGGCAATGTAGCCGCGGCGATGAACAACGTGACGCCCTCGGAATTTTTCGTGCTGGCCTCCCGTGTGGCGGCCGATCCCGGGCGCCAGGCTTCGCCGCTGCTTGCTGAAATCCGGCGGATCGAAAAGGAATCGCCCCAGCAGGTCAACTTTGCAGCCATATCGGCGGCCTTCGGAACACCCAAGCCCACATTGGCGAATTCCTACCGGCCGGAGTTGCTCAACCTGCGCACTTTCCCCACGCTGATGGGATATTCGAGCCGCATCCTGGCGGAAAGCTGGGAATCGAACACGTTGTACTGGGCCGAGCTGGCCGACCAGACTTATCTGCAACCTTCGCAACTCAACGTGCGCATTCCGGAGTGGACCGAAAGGTTAGTACAACATATTTTTGCCTCGCATCTGGAGGATTGGCCGGCGGTGCTTCGCTCGCTGCGCGAGGTGGGCGACGATGTGCGCAACAAAGCCCGCCAACAGGCGACGGCCGTCGCCCGGCAGGCGCAACTTACTAACGCGGGTAACTAGGGGGGATCGATGCATCTGATATCGCGGCGCGGTTTTTTCGGAGTTACAGCGGGCGCGGCCTTGCTCCGCGCGCAGGATGCCCAACGCCCGGTGTTCCGCGTGAAAGTGGACATGGTGGTGCTGAGCTTCACGGTCACCGACAGCCATAGCCATTACATCAATGGACTGAAGAACACGGATTTCAAGATCTATGAGGATGGCATTCTGCAGAAGATGGCGACCTTCGCCGAAGGCACCAAGCCGCCCATGCAAGTGCTGGCGGATGGCAGCACGCGTCCGCTGACGGCCGGCGAAACTCCCGAAGCGCCCGGCAGTCCGGGCATCGACCTGCATAGCGATGCCTTCGTCGGCACCAACGTCTTCGTGCTGTTCGACACCAGCAATTTTATGTATCGCGGATTCGTCTACGCCGAAGACGCCATCGCCGATTTTGTGCGCGGCCTGGACCGTGCCGATTCCGTGGCGGTCTATACTTTCAGCCGCAATCTCTCACGCGCCTCCACGCTGACGCGCGACCGCGGCGATGCCATCGGCGGCTTGCGCCAGGCGGTGGCCGGAGACGATACCGCGCTCTACAACGCCTTGCTGCTTACGCTGCGCGATGCGGCCAAAGTGCCCGGCCGCAAAGTGGTGATCGTGTTCTCCAATGGGCCGGATAACGCCAGCATGGTGGCGCCCGACGATGTGCGCGCGGTCGCCGAAGACGAAGGCATTCCCATTTACGTGATTTCCACCAACGAAGTCAATAAGGATCCCATTTCGAGTGGCGTCTTCCGGCGGATCGCGGCGCGTACCGGCGGCAAGGCGTACTGGGCGAAGACGTGGCAGAAGCAGGTGGAAGCTTTCGAATCCATCCGCGAGGACTTAGGCAACTCTTATACGGTCACTTACTATCCGCAGCCTAACCCGAATGAAGGTTTTCGTAAGATCACGGTAGAGATCGTATCGGATGTAGGTAAGAAGTATCGTGTGCGGTCGCGGCCGGGATATCGCCCGCGAGGCGGATTCTAGCGGAATGCACGCTGGTTCGCGCGCGGCATTCTTATTCGACCTGGACGGCACGTTAATCGACAGCGTATATCAGCAAGTGCTGGCGTGGCGCGAAGCGCTGGAACAGGGCGGCATTCGCCTGGCGGTGTGGCGGATTCACCGGCGCATCGGCATGAGCGGCGGCCTGTTCGTGAACGCTCTGCTGCGTGAGACCGGCCGCCAGATCAAGGGCGATGAAGCCGAGAGCCTGCAAAAGCTGCATGCGGCCGCCTACGCGCGACTGGCCTCCCAGGTGCGCCCGCTGCCCGGTGCGGACGAACTGCTGGCGCATCTGTCGCGCACGCGCGTGCCTTACGCCATCGCCACCAGCGGGCGGCCGGAGAGCGCCAAGCTCGCCCTGGATGCTCTAAACGTGCCACCGGGTGTGCCGGTCGTCACGCGCGACCAGGTGCGCTACGCCAAGCCCGATCCGGATCTGTTTCTGGCCGCGGCGGCGCGGCTGGGTGTCCCCATTCAGGACTGCATCGTGGTGGGCGATAGCATCTGGGACCTGCTGGCCGCGCGGCGCGCGCGAGCTTTCGGAGTGGGAGTCCTCTCCGGGGGGTACGGCCAGGAGGAACTCGAACGTGCGGGGGCCTTCCGGGTGTATCAGGATCCGCTGGATCTATTGAGGCACTTGGATGAACTGGGCATCCGGCAGCCGGAGTGACCGCTTGTTGCAGACTACCGAGCCGCATCTTACCGAGCCGTGGCCGACCCTACCGAGCCGCGACCGATCTTACCGAGCCGCGACCGTGAGGGAGCGGTACGTCCGCTTCCTTACGCGCGCGGCTCAGTAACACGCCCAACCTGGCCGCGCGCCGTCCGCTGGCTTACGCGCGCGGCTCAGTAACACTCCAACCTGGCCGCGCCGTCCGCTGGCTTACGCGCGCGGCTCAGTAACACTCCAACCAGGCCGCGCCGTCCGCTGGCTTACGCGCGCGGCTCAGTAACGCCCTGCGCGCCGTCCGCTGGCTTCACGCGCGCGGCTCGGTAACGCGGCCAGCGGTGCGCTGCCGCCAACGGCGAACCTTGGCTCGATTCCCGCAATCCTGCATGTCGCACCATTGGCGGCGGTGGTTGCGGCTGGTATCCAGAAACAGCCACCCGCACTCTGGGCCGGCGCACTGGCGCAGGCGGGGCAGATCGGCGGAGGTCAACAGATCGCCGGCGGAAAGCGCCACGGGCCACAGGATCCGGTCGAGCGCCGCGGGCGATTCGGCGAAAGTCCAGGCAAATCCGCAGCCGAGCGCGGTGAGTTCCTGGTGCGCGCGGGCGATGGCTAGTTCGGCGCGGAACGCGTTGGCGTCGGCCAGGGGCGGCTTCCCGCTGCCGACCGCGGACTTGAAGAGACCATACAGCGCCTCACGCAAGCGGACGGCCCGGCCCAGGATGGCGGCGGCCTGGCGTGGCTCGCGCGCGGCCTGGCGGGCCAGGATGCCGGCGCGCCGGCGGCCGATGCATCCCGCCAGCACGCTCCAGGCTAGCAACTCTTCATAGCTCGCCAGTTTGTCGCGAATAACGGCATCGGCCGCGTCGCGTCCGCCCACCGTGTTCACGAAATCGAGGCACAGCCGGCCCGCGATAAATTTTACAGGTAACTGGTTTATTATCTTTGACAGGTTATGGAGGCCGTGATATTCTGTAACCACTATGACAAGATTAACAGGTTACACCCTGGGAATGCGGCGCACCTTGATGGCGGCTGGCGCAACGGCGGCCATCGCGGCGGGCGTATGGGCGGCTCAGCCGGATACACCGGCCGGCGAAATCTCCGGCGCCTTCGCTTATATCAATAAGCAAGTGCTGGACATGGCCAAAGACTTTCCCGCCGATAAGTACGATTACAAACTGCGTCCCGAGATGCGCACGTTCGGCGCGGTGATCGTGCATATCGCGTCGGGTAATGTGTATGCCGCCAAGGCCGGAAAAGGCGAGAAGGTGAAATGGGACGAACTGGATCCGGCGAAGTATAAGACCAAGGAACAGGCGGTGGCGCTGCTCGAGAAATCCATTGCGGACTCGACGGCGACGTTGAAGTCGCTGCCGGCGGACAGCTTTCATCGCACCGTCGAGCCATGGCTTTCGGTGATTGAGCATGCGGGCGAGCATTACGGTTTGCTGGTGGCGTATTACCGCGCGAACGGCATGGTGCCTCCGGCTTCGCGGAAGAAATAAGCAGGAGGCCGGCTGAAAGCCGGCTGCGGCCAGGATTGGCCGCCCTCCCCTAAGTGAATTTCACGCGGCGGCCATGCGACATAGGAGTAATGCAGATTGGGCCGTTGATGTTATGTAAGTCAATGTAAGTGCCGCCGCCCTTCAGTACGCCGTGTAACTGGCTGCCGGCCGAGCGATCCTGGCTTACCGGGATGCCAAAATCGTTGTCGATTCCTCCGGTGACATTGCGCGCATTGAATTCGGCGCCCGCATCATAGGGAATGGAAAGCGAGATCGGCCCGTTCACGGAGTTCATGGAGATCATCTTGGCGTCGCTGAGGCAGTCGAAGCTGGCTTCCAGCCGGCCGTTGATGGTGGAGAGGCGCACATCACCCGTGATTCTTTGGGCGCGCACCGTGCCGTTCACCGACGACGCGTTGATATTGCCGCTGACGCCTTCAATGTCCACCGCGCCATTGATCGCCTTGATCTCACTCAGGTGAGCGTGCCGCGGCACCATCACCGTGAATTCCACGCTGCCGGGATTGGTGGCGCCATTTTCGCCGAACAGGGTGCGGATGTCGATGGAATCGGCTGTCGAATCCACGGCCACGCGCGCCTCGTTCAGCAAACTGCGGCTGGATGCGCTCTTGACGGCCGCGACGCGCACCTCGTTGCGATCCCACGCGTGGATATGAACGTCGCCATTGATGTTGTTCAGCGACACGCGTCCATACGCCGAAAGAGAATAAGTCCGGTTGGATTCCTGATGGAAGTTCTCGGCGGGCGGCAGGCTGATGGCGGTTGCCAGCGCAACCACGGTTGCGAGTAGCATTCTCCCCCTCCTTTATCTGCGGGGCGGCGAGCCCCGCGCGCTACGATCGCGCGGCTTAGTTTCGCGGCGCCTCGACGCTTTCCTCCACGATCCGGCCGTCGAACAGGCGGATGGTGCGGTCGGCGAACTGCGCGTAACGCGGGTCGTGCGTCACCATGCAAATGGTGGCGCCATTGCGATGCAGGTCTTTCAACAAATTCATGACCGCCTCGCCATTGGCCGAATCCAGGTTTCCAGTCGGCTCGTCCGCCAGCAGGATCACCGGATCGCCACCCAACGCGCGCGCCACGGCCACGCGCTGTTGCTGACCGCCCGAGAGCTGCGACGGATAGTGCTTCATGCGATGCGACATGCCCACACGCTCGAGCGCTTCCTGCACGCGCTTCTTGCGCTCCGCCGAGCCCATGCCGCGATAGGTCAGCGGCAGTTCGACATTTTCATAAACCGTAAGGTCGCCGATCAGGTTGAACGCCTGGAAGATAAAACCGATCTCCCGGTTGCGGATGCGGGCGCGCTCGGAGAGCTTCAACCCGCTCACCGGCCGGTTGTTCAGCGTGTAGGTTCCGTCGCTGGGAGTATCCAGCAGGCCCAGAATGGCCAGCAAGGTGGACTTGCCGCAGCCCGACGGACCCGCGATCGAAAGGTATTCGCCCTTCTTCAGATCGAGTTGGATACCGGACAGGGCGTGCGTCTCGACTTCGTCGGTCACGAACACTTTCGTCACGCCGTCCAGGCGAATCAGCGATTCTCTTCCGTTAGGACTCATTTCATCTCCAATACGTTTGAAACCGGGGTTTCGTTCAAATTTTTTGTCAGTTCAGTTTAATGCGCTCGTATTGATCCCATGCGGACATATCGGACAGGATCACACGATCGCCCACATTCAACCCGGCGCGCACCTCGATGCTGTTGACCGACGCGCGGCCGAGCGTGACCTGCACGCGATTGGCGTATTTGCCATCCGGCTCGATCTTGAACAGGCTCACCTTGCTGTCCGCCTGGCCGAACACCGGACGGCCCATGTACACCACATCGTCGAGCTTTTCCAACTGTATGGTTCCATCCACACTGAGGTCGGGACGCAGCACGCCCTTGGGCACCGCATCGGTATTCTCCAGCTTGACGTCCACCGTGACCGTTCCATTCAAGATGGCCGGGTCGATACGCATCACGTGGCCGTTGACCAAGCCGTTGCGCGTGTCCACCACGGCCGGCTGGCCGATGGTGACGTCCTTAGCTTGCGTTTCCGGGATCTTCAGCTCGGCCTTCAGCTTCGAAAGCTCCGCGA
Organism: Bryobacterales bacterium; assembly: GCA_963785255.1. Lineage (GTDB taxonomy): Bacteria > Acidobacteriota > Terriglobia > Bryobacterales > Bryobacteraceae > Bog-159. Next base: position 168,828 of record CAWAUR010000017.1, on the reverse strand, counting down.
TCTTGCCAAGCGCGGTGCCGGCGGTCACTTTCTGTCCTTCTTCAACCGGCGTGGGCAGCGCTTCCAGCATGCCTTCGGTGCCGGCGCGCACCTTGAGTTCTTCCACTTCCCGCTGCTTGAGCTTGTACTCCGCCTCCAACTGATCGACCTTCACCTTCTGCGCGGCCAACTGCGCCTCGACGGACTCCTGATTGATGGACAGGCGCTTGGTCTCGATATCGTTGCGCGTGGAGAGCTCCTGCGCCGTGACGTCGGAAATCTTGGCGTCAATGGGCGCCACCAGGCCTTCCTTTACCAGGGCGTCGTCGCGCTCGGCTTTGAGCTGCGCGGAGTGATAATCGGCGGAGACTTGCGCGGCGTTGGCTTTCAGATCGAGCCCTTGCTTTTCAAGTGTTACGCGCAGATCGGTGTAGGCGGCCTGGGCGGCCTTCAGCGTGAATTCCGCGTCGAGCAGCGCGGTCTCCAACTCCGGATTCGTCATGATAAGGATAATACTGTCCGCCTTGACGGGGGTTCCCGGTTTGATCAAAATTTTTTCGATGCGGCCGTCGGTTTGGGCGGGCAGCAGCAGGGTATCTTCTGGGACCAGGGTGCCCAGGCCGCGCACGTCGCGGATCATGGGGCCCCGGCGGACCGTATCGGGCCACAGCGTAGAGAGTTCCACGCCGGGGGCGGCGGGTTTCAGATGGCCTTTAGAGATGAACGGGATGCCGACGTAATAGCCGACGGGGATCAAAAGGATGACGATAACCAGCGCGATGATGATGCGCTTGATGAGGCGTTTCTTAGCGGCGTCTTTGCGAGGTACATCCATGTTTGGGTATCCGCGGAGAGAGAGGCACGGCGCGGGCCAATCCATCCGTGGCTGGTAAGACTATGACTCGTTTAGGGGAAAAAGGTTAGCTGCATCTGGAGGGGAATTTGAAAGTGTCCGGTTTTGGGAATGGGCGTTCCGTCCGTGAGCAGGGGTGAGCCGGTTGAACCCACTATCGCATCGCGTGCCGCGTCCTGCTCTTGGGTGGTCTGGTGGCGGCGGCGAGGGCGGACCGTACCACGTATGCCGAACGGGTCATGCCCGCCTGGCCCGCCAGCCGGTCGATCAATTCCACCTGCTTCGCCCGCGCTGTGATGTTGATCCGCACTGTCCGGTCCATTTCGGGGTCGACATGCACCAGGAACACGACCGCGTGCTTCATGGCCGGATCGTCCGCCAAGGCGTCCAGCATGGAGGGCTCCGGGATGCTCTCTCCGTCCTCGGCCATGCCCGCGATATGCAGCGCTAACGCCTCTGCCGCCATCCGGCGGGCTTCTTCCAGCGTCCGGCCGGCGGTAATGCAGCCCGGAAAATCCGGAAAGCTGACGCCGAAATCGGAATCCCGGTCCTTATGTAGATATGCTAGGTAGTCCATGACGATCATCTCAGTTTGATGCCGGTCTGTTTTTCGATGCTCTTGAGAGTCCCAATCGGGATATCGCGTTTCGGATGCGGAACCGTCGCGCGCCCCTGTTTTGCCGGGTGTTTGAATTGCTTGTGGCTGCCAACTTGATTGACTTCGTACCAGCCGTCGCGTTCCAGTCTCTTGATGACCTCCCGGCTATCCATTTCTCACAACTCCATGATACACACTTCATACACACTTGTCAAAAATCGCTGTTGGACATGTGAAGTGCGGGTTTGGGCCAACCGTTTGGGGGAACGGGACAGGGGCTTGACTTCGCCGAACTGACGCTGACGCAGCACTCATGGCACAATCGAAGGCGGAGAGCTTAACGGCCTATTCGGTTAGAAAACAACACAGACCTGAATGCCGTGGACAGTAAGGGCACGACGCCGTCGCACTTGGCCGAGATGCGGCACCAGAGCGCTGAATGGCGCGACGGTTACCCGGATCCCCGCAAAAACGTTTCCAATGTTGACACGGTTGCGCGAGCGCGCAAAATTCAGTTCCAAATCAAGTAGTTGACGGCCCGCTCCAGATATTGAGCAGAGCCAGAGATCTGCGCTAAAGACAGGAACCCTCCAAAAATAAGAGTCTCTGGGCGTCGCGTAGGTTGCGCCAGAAGTCCGGCTTCCACCTCGCCACTCTACAACCCACCACCTACAACCTACTCATACCGAAGAGCGACCACCGGGTCCAGGTTGGCCGCGCGCCCCGCCGGCCAGATGCCGAAGAACAATCCTACGCAGACCGACACCATCACCCCCGAGAGGGCGGCCCACAACGGCACGGAGGTGGGCAGATTCTTGAAGATCAGCCCCACCAGCAGCGAGACACTCCAGCCGAGGAGCAGTCCAATGACGCCTCCTATGCCGGTAAGCACCACAGCCTCTGTGAGGAATTGCAGGATGATATCCGCCTTACGCGCGCCCACCGCTTTGCGGATGCCGATCTCGCGCGTCCGCTCGGTCACCGACACTAACATGATATTCATTACGCCGATGCCGCCCACTAACAACCCGATCGAACTGAGTATCACCATCACCAGCGCCACAGTACCGGTAATGCGATGAAAATCTTCAATCATCTGCTGCGCGGTGGAAAGCGAAAAGTCGTCAGGCTTGTTATTCGGCACCTTTCGCTGGATACGCAGCACCGTGCGCACTTCATCCTCGGCCTTGGCCAGCATGCCTTCCCGCGCGATCACAATCAGCATGTTTTCCCGGGCGTTGGCATACAGCTTGTGCATAGTGAAGTAAGGCATCAGGACACGGTTATCATCCTGACCCGGGAAAGAGGCCGCCGGCCGCTCCATAATGCCGATGACTTCTAACTCATGACCGTCGATGTCGATCCACTTACCCACTGCGTCCATACCTTGGAAAAACGATTTACCCAGATCTTCGCCCAGCACGGCCACGGGCATGTGATGGCGATTCTCCAGATCGGAGAAGAAGCGGCCTTGCAGCATCACCGTACCGCCCGCCGCATAGCCTTCCTCGGTGCCGCCGATGTCGATCTGATAGTTATCGTTCCCTTTGTAACGCGCCTTATGGATCTGGTCAAAGCTCGGAAATAGATAGGGGCTGACGTGCTCCACAGAGGGGCAGCGATCCTCGATGGCCAGCGCGTCGTCGCGCGTCAGCATCTTGCGCTTCTGCTCTTCGAGCGTCCAATTGGACATGGCGCTGCCGCGCAGCACCACGATGGTATTCGGCCCGAAACTTTTCAGGATGTTGGTGATGGCGCCGTCCAGGCCGGCGACGATGGCGCCCACGCCGATCACCGCGCCGGTGCCGATGATGACTCCCAGCACGGTGAGAAACGAGCGCATCTTGTGCTCGCGCACCGTACTAAGCGCCAGGCCGACTCCGGATGCTATCGAACCGATGGTCATCGTTCCACCCTCAAGGCTTCTATAGGATCTAAACCCGCGGCGCGGCGGGCCGGATAGATTCCGAAGAATAATCCCACGGCCGCCGAAAGTGTGACTCCCACAATGACCGCGCTGATGGGAATGTGCATGGGCACAGGCGTGAGCGCTTTCACCAGCAAAGAGACCATCCACGCCACCAGAATACCGATGACGCCGCCGGTAGCCGACAGCACCGACGATTCCACCAGAAACTGATTCAGGATGTCGCTGCGCCGCGCGCCCACCGACTTACGAATGCCGATCTCATGCGTGCGCTCAGTGACCACGGCCAGCATGATGTTCATGATGACCACGCCGCCCACCACCATGAACACGGAGACCACGCCGACAGCGGTGGCGGCAATCGCGCCGGTCAGTTGATTCCAGACGTTCACCAGCGAATCTGAACTGACCATGCCAAAGGTGTCGGTTTCATTGGGCCGCAGATGACGGTAGGAGCGCAGCAGGACACGGATCTCGTCTTGGGCCTGCTGCAGGACGGTTTGATCCGCCGCCTTGAGATCGTACGCGATACCGGTGCGCGAGCCGTAGATCTTGAAATAGGTTTCGGCCGGGATCATCAGAAAGTTATCGCGCGAGTTGCCGAACACCGACCCCTTCGCCTTGGCCACGCCGATCACCTGGAACGGGCGCCCTTCCACCATGATCGATTTGCCGATAGGATTCGCGCCGGCGAAGAATTGATCCTTGATGTCGTTGCCGATTACGGCGACTTCAGCGCGCGTCTTATCGTCCAACTCGCTGAGGAATCGCCCGTCCGCGGGCTCGATATCGCTGAGCACGCCCTCGTTGGCCGTGGCGCCGGTAAGCTGGACTTGATCGCGGTGCTCCTTGCCGAAATGCACGGAAACCGTGCGGCTGACCGTCATGCCGATTTCGCTGGTCAGTCTGGAGTTGTCGCGCAGAAAATCGTACTCCTCGCGGGAAAGCTCGGGATTGCGCCGGTCCATTTCCAGATATTTCTTGGGGTCCCAGACGCCCATCATGACGATGCGGTGCACTTTGAAGCCGTCCGCGCCCATACTGGACACATTTTGCGCCACGTACACGTTCATCCCGTCGATCACCGACATGACGGCGATCAGGGTAGTGGTGGCCAGGATGATGCCCAACAGCGTAAGGAAGCTGCGCAGCTTGCTGCCGCGCAACGAGAGCAGCGCGCCGGTGACCGCCTCGCCAAAGGAAGCGTTAGTGTGCATTCAATATTCAGACGAGTGAGGGGGGTGGTTTGTTCCAACCTCGGCTATCCATTTCATTATCGCGTGATCCAGCCACAGCCGGGGCCGGCCCTTGGCGAGAAGGCCCAGATGGCCGCCGTAACGCGTGGCAAGCAGTTGCAGGCATGGGTTTTGGCTGAAAGCCGGGTGATCGTAAATGGCAAAGGGGACCAGCGGATCGTCCTGGGCGGCGATAAACAGAGTGGGGACGCGGATGTGCTCCAGAAACTGGTTGGCGGATTGGGTGTGGTAATAATGGAGGGCGTTCCGGAAGCCGATGTGTGGCGCGGTAATGTGGTCGTCCATTTCGATGACGGAACGGATACCGCGCAGTTCGGCGCGCGGCGTATGCCACATGAGGCGGGCGCGGGCGCGCATCAGGCTCAGGAAGCGGGTTTGGTAGACGCGGTTTTCAGGCTGGCCAACGCGGATGGCGCAGGCCTCCAGATCGATGGCGGCGGAGGCGGCCACCACACCGGCCAGCAGCGGACGCGCGTTTTCGCCCAATTCGCCTGCCAGTTTCGCCACCACGTTGCCGCCCAGCGAGAATCCTACCAGCCATAGCGGCGTGCGATCCTCGGCTGCCAGGGCGCGCAAGATGGCGAGGACATCGGTAGTCAGCCCACCGTGGTAGACCGTCTTCGAATAGCATTCAGTGCCGCCGCAGGTACGCAGATTTACGCGGTGGGCGGCGTATCCATCAGCCAAGGCAGTCCCGGCAAGACCGTGCATGTAGGCGGCATTCGCCGATCCTTCAAGGCCATGCACCATCACAATCCGGCCGCGCAGCGGGCCGGCGGGCCTTTGGGCTTCCACCAGCACCTGCACATCCGGCTCGGTGCGATATAGTTTCCTTTCGACGGGAAATCGGCGGGCATGCGCCGGGCGCGGCCAGTAGCGCCCGGCGACGGTTTGCAGGTGCGGGTTCTTGAACAGTGGAACAAAGGGCCGCAATCGGGTATTGTAGGACAGGCCTCCCGGCCTGTCCAGCGGCGCGCGACGACGGCGCGCGACGACGAAGCGGCGAGCGATGAAGTTTCTGCGCAACCCCCCGGCCCTGCCAATCATCTATTGTGTAAAGAGTACGAATGCGCATAGTGTCCATCGGCCGCGGCTGTGCGGCCGCCCTTCTAATTGTGTGCCCCCTTTTGGCGCAATCGTCCGCCGACCTGGACCAAGCCCGCAAGTTGTATCATCTCACCGATTACGAAACGTCCCTCAAGATCCTCCAAACCATTCAGCCGAAAAAGCCTCCGGTCTACGCCATGATCGGCCGCAACCACTACATGCAGGGCGATTTCAAAAAGGCTACCGAAATTCTCGAAAAAGCCGTGGCGGGCGATCCATCCAGTTCGGAATACGAGCTTTGGCTGGGACGCGCGTACGGCCGGCGCGCGGAAACCGCCAGCCCATTCACCGCGCCGGGCAATGCCAATAAAGCCCGTCAGCACTTCGAAAAAGCCGTCCAACTTGATCCGCGCAACATGGAGGCGCTCAGCGATCTGTTCGAGTATTATCTGGAAGCGCCCGGCTTCATGGGCGGCGGCCTGGAAAAAGCCCTGGGCGTCGCCAATCGCATGGCCGGCATCGACCCCGTGGAAGGGCATTGGGCGCAGGCGCGGCTGGCGGAGAAGAAAAAAGAATTTTCGAGCGCCGAGCAACATCTGCAGCGCGCCGCGGATCTGGCGCCGCAGCAGGCCGCGCGCCTGGTCGACCTGGCCCGCTTCCTGGCGCGGCAGGGCCGCTATCAGGAGAGCGATCAGAGTTTCCGTAAGGCGGAGAACATCGCGCCCAACAGTCCGCAGGTGATGTTTGCGCGCGCCGATACCTACATCGCGCAGGGCCGCAATCTGGCGGATGCGCGCAAGCTTTTGCAGCGCTATCTGGAAGCGCCTCTCACGCCCGACGATCCCCCGCGCGCGGAGGCCCAAAAACTCCTGAAGAAAGCGTCCGGCGGATAGCATGTTCCTGGGCGAAGCCCTCGACTTCAGTATCAAGGCCCTGCAGGCCAATCCCGTGCGCTCCTTCCTCACGGGCTTAGGCATGGTGATCGGGACCGCTTCCGTCATCCTGGTGGTCACCATTTCGCTCACCAGCCGCGATTACATCCTGGAACAGATCGAAGGCGTGGGATCGAACATGATCTTCGCCTACTATGAAGCCGGCAACCAGTCGGCCACGCAGGCAGACGCCGACTTCGTGAAGATGGCCGATGTGGACGCGGTGCGCGAGCGATTGGCGGACCGCATCGTGGCCGCCACCGGCATCTCCACCACCTTTGACCGCATGCTGATCGGCGGCAAGGAGCGCGACGTGCGCGTGAACGGGTCCGATCCGGATTACAAGACGGTGCGCAACCTGGTGGTGACCTCGGGCCGTTTTCTGGATGCGAGCGACGTAGCCCTGCGGCAGAAAGCCGCGCTGCTCACCGATAAGCTGGCGGAGCGGCTGTACGGCACGCGCGCCGGCGCCGTGGGCCAGATCGTGAAAGTGCATGGATTGCAATTTACGGTCGTGGGCACGTTCCGCGAGCGCGTGGAAAGTTTTGGCCAGTCGGAACTGTCGCAGGATACCATCCTGATCCCGTTTACGGTGCTCAGTTACTTTACGCCAGTGGAACGCGTGGATCCAATGTACGTGGAAGTGCGTTCGCCGCAGGATGTGGAAGCGGTCACTAGCGCGGTGAAGCAGATTCTGGAGGCGCGCCATCGGCCGGGCGCAAGTTACCACGTGGAGAACCTTACAGCCATTCTGGATGCGGCTAAAAACGTGGCGTTAATCTTGAGTCTGGTGCTGGTGTTGGTGTCGGCCATCGCGCTGGCCATCTCGGGCATCGGCATCATGAACATTATGCTGGTGACCGTGACCGAGCGCACGCGCGAGATCGGATTGCGCATGGCGGTGGGTGCTTCGCGCCGTGAGATTCTGGTGCAGTTTCTTACAGAGGCCGTCCTGGTAAGCTTGGCCGGGGGCAGCATTGGAATCCTGGTGGGCGTGGCGATTCCGCTCAGTGTGCAATTTTTTGTGGACAACGTGCGGATTCCCATTTCGACGATGGCCGTGGCGATCGCCTTTGGCGTATCCATGATGGTGGGGCTGATCTTCGGCATCCTTCCGGCCAATCGCGCGGCGAAACTGAACCCCACCGAGGCGCTACGTTATGAATAGCGGCACGGACACACCGTGCTACGATGGTCGGGAATCCGTTCCGGATGCGATCGGTTTGGGCCCCCTGCGACGAACAGATCCCTCCAACCAAGAATAGGAGCAAAAGCGCACAGATGAAGATTGCAGTGTTGGGAGGCGACGGCTATTGTGGCTGGGCGACGGCCCTGTATTTATCCGGTAAAGGGCACGACGTTGCGATCGTCGATAACTTCTCGCGGCGCCAATGGGATCATGAACTGGGGGCGGAAACACTCACACCCATCCGTCCGCTGGCCGAGAGATTGAAAGTCTGGCAACAGCACACCGGACGCGCCATCGAGTTATTCGTGGGCGATGTCACCGACTACGATTTTCTTTCTTCCACGGTGCAAAGCTTTGGGCCCGAAGCCGTGGTACATTTCGCGGAACAGCGCTCCGCGCCTTATTCCATGATCGACCGCAAACACGCGGTCTTCACCCAGGCGAACAACGTGGTGGGCACCCTCAATCTGCTGTTCGCTCTGCGCGAATACACGCCCGAGTGCCACCTGGTGAAACTGGGCACCATGGGCGAATACGGCACGCCCAATATCGATATCGAAGAAGGCTACATCCGCATCGAGCACAAGGGCCGGCGCGACATCCTGCCGTTTCCCAAGCAGCCGGGCTCCTTCTATCACTTGTCGAAGGTCCACGACAGCCATAACATCATGTTCTGCTGCCGCATCTGGGGCCTGCGCGCTACGGATCTGAACCAGGGCGTGGTGTACGGAACCATCACCGATGAAGTGGCCATCGACGAAGCGTTGATCAATCGTTTCGATTACGACGAAGTTTTTGGCACGGTGCTGAACCGCTTTTGCGTGCAGGCGGCCGTGGGATATCCGTTGACGGTATACGGCAAGGGCGGACAGACGCGCGGCTATCTGGATTTGCGCGACACGGTGCGCTGTGTGGAATTGGCTTGCCAGAATCCCGCCAATGCGGGCGAATGCCGCGTGTTTAACCAATTCACCGAGCAGTTCAAAGTGATGGAACTGGCTCGCATGGTGCAGGCGGCTGGCAAGAAGATGGGCATGGAGGTGGAGATTGACCATTTGCCGGCGCCGCGCGTGGAAGCCGAAGAACACTACTACAACGCGAAGCACTCCAAGTTGATCGATCTGGGGTTGCAGCCGCATCTATTGTCGGAGTCGCTGCTCGATTCGCTGATGAATATTGCAGTGAAGTATCGCGATCGGATCGACGAGTCGCTCTTCGCGCCGCAAGTGGACTGGCGGAATCCGCGCAACGAGCGCAAACGCAGTATGCGGCGGGTAGCCACGTTTTCGTAGGGCCGTCTTGGAATCGCCGGCGTCGGCCTGGGGGCCGCCTGCCAAACCGATGACGCCTCGAAAAAACCTCCATCTACGGACCTACTTGCTCATCGTTTTGATGGCGATCGCGGGGCCTCTGGGCAACGTCCTGCTCGGCAAGGGGATGAAGCATATGGGCCAGTTGCCTGTCTGGCCTCCCGCGGACCTGTTTCACACCGGGCTGAAAATCTTCACGTCCGGACTCATCTGGCTGGGCATCGCATCGCTTATCGCGTTTTTCGTGGCATACATGCTGGCGCTCTCCCTGGCGGATTATAGTTTTGTACAACCCGCCTCCTCGGTGGCCTACGCGGTAGTGGCGCTGCTGGGATACTGGATGCTAGGCGAACGCATCTCTCCATTGCGCTGGGCTGGGATCGCGGTGATTTGCCTGGGAGTGTTTGTGGTGGGCCGCACCAATCCTCGCACCACGGAGCAGGTGTAGCTTGCCGCATTATTTTCTATTCGCGCTGATCGTGTTCGCGGGAACCGGCGGCGAGTTGTGTGTCTCCCGCGCCATGAAGGTGGCCGGTGAGTTCGATGGTTTTCATCCCGCCGCTATCGCCAAGGTGATCGCGCGGGCCTTGCGCGTCCCCTGGATGTGGTTGGGAGTCGGCATGATGGCGGCGGCCTTCTTCGCTCTGTTGGGCGCCTTGTCGATTTACAACGTGAGCTTCGTGGTTCCCGTAACGGCGCTGAGTTACGTAGCGGGCGCTCTGGGGGGTGTGACCTTCCTGCGCGAGCGCGTAAGTCCTAGCCGCTGGCTCGGAGTTCTGCTGGTGGCCATCGGCGTCACCCTGGTGTTTCTGGGCAAGAACTAGCGGCGGCCCTCGCGGCGCTGCGCTACGGCGACCCCCCGCGGCGTCGAAAGCAGGACGGCCGAAATGAGCCCTTCTGCTTCCAGCCGAAGCACAGCCTCGCGCACGATCTTGAAGTGCGAACTGGCGTCGTGGACCACCAGCAGGCCGCGCGGGTCCAATTGCGGCAGCAGCCGGCGGATCTCGGCCTCGCGGTTGGCCATGTGGCTGTCGCTGTACAGCAGGTCGATGGTCCCCGGAATGTTGGAGTCCAGGCTCGACTCCAGGCGCGATTCGATCCAGGGCGACAACCCGGAAGCCGCGAAGCGTTCCACGGCTCTCGCGTGAATAGCGGCGTCGAACTCGATGGTGATCACCCGGCCGAAACCATTGGCCTTGAGGCCTTCCGCGATCTTTATCGTGCCATGACCCAGAAACGTGCCGGTCTCGACCACCAGGCTGGGCTTCACGGTGGTCACCAGCGTCTTCAGGAAATCCAGGACTTCCACCTCCGTGGTTTGCGAGTCGAGCATGCGCCACAGTTCGGGCCGCGGACATTCAGGCGTGGCGGGCGTGTACTCGGCCTGGGTGAACTGCTCGCCGGCGCCCACGCGCTCCAAGATCCGCAGCCCTTCATACTTTTTCATGAAGGGCGGCACCACGGCCGCCACCAACGCGCCGCCCGCCAGCAGTAAGGCAACCGAAAACAGCAGCGTGCGGATTCTGTGCGCCTCACCGGTATACGGAACGGCGGCCATCAGGATGCCGGCGGCGCCGGAAAAAAAAAGCCACTCGGCAAATAGCAGGCCGGTGGGCCGCTGAAACTGAATCTGTCGGCGGCCTTCCGCCCAACATACCGAAAAGAAGGCCAGGCAAAGGACCATCCCCAGCAGGGCTGGGGAGCGCAGGGGTAGAACGCCGCGCGCCACCGCCTCGGGGTAGACGTTCGCGCCCAGCCCCACGGCCACCCCAACGGTCAGGGCGGGAGCCAGAAGGTCGAGGATGGTTAGCGCGGCCAGACGGAACAAGCCAGTTGCGTTAATCCGCCTGCGACGTAAATCCAGCACCACGATCGAAAAAAAACCGGCAGCCGCCAGAAGGTCGGCTACGGCGAACGAGGACAATTCCATGAAGCCTTAAGCATATCGCGCGCCTGCCTTGGTGTCACGGTAGCCGCACAATCATGCAATGATGTTCGTTTGCCGCTTGCGGCAGGTTATGAAGCCGCTTGGGAGTATCCGGGACGAGGTTCGGCGACGGACCGCTTGCGCCGCCGCCGCTTTTGCGCTCGGCCAGCGGAGTTCCGGCGTGTAACCGCCGCCTCCACGGGAAAAATCTTCGCGGTATCCACGGGACGTTCCAGCAGGATTAAGCCAGACGAGATTTCTTGGCCAGCCTCAATGAGGCGGCGAGGCGCGCGTTGGTGGGATGCCGGCTCATAGCTCCAATGGGTTGTGCGCACAGGAGCGATGCGCACTTCATTGGCCCACGGTATGATCCACACGCGGCCGCATGCGAGACAAGTATACCGGCCGTATCGCGGCCAACTCGTCTTTCCATGAAACGTCTCGCACCACCAGGCGCCGAACTGTTGCAATAAGGCCCGCACGCTTGGGAAATGAGCACATCGGATGCCATTTCCGACGATTTAATAGGAAATGTTATAAATCGAACCGGCCGTCCAAACCAGCGTTTGCGCCTTGGTGCGGGCCATCGCGAAATCGATGTTACAATGTAACCATACATAAGTAAAGTGCGGGCGTGCCAGCGTTGTGTGCTGCGCATGGCCGTGTCGCTGGACCGTCAGCGGTCCGCCTCAGATGCGTCGCTTTATCGCCCACGTGTTTAACGTCTAGTTAGAAATCGGAAATCTGACGCATGAAATGTCTTGTTCTCGGCGTGAGCCTGCTTATCGTGTGCTTTGTGTGTTTTGCGGCGGCCGGCGATAGCTTCGCGCCGGATACCGCGGCCGACATGAACCTGCTGTTGCTTCCCCCTCCGCCCGACTTGTTTCTCGATCCGCCTTCCCTGGCGGAAGCGCCTCTGCCGGAACCGGCGCCTCCATTGCCCGCCGCGCCGCGGTTCGATTCGCATGCCATGATCCGCGCGGCGGCCCTCAAACACCGCGTGCCGGCGGCGTTCATCACCAGCATCGTGGCGGCCGAGTCTAACTTCGATCCCACCGCCATGTCCGCCAAGGGCGCTATTGGGCTCATGCAGTTGATGCCGGCAACCGCCCAGATGTTCGGCGCCGACCCCACCGTTCCGGAACAGAATGTAGATGCCGGGACACACTATCTGCGCGTCCTCATGGACAAATATCACAAGTATCGCAACTGGTTGACGCGAGTGATTGCGGCTTACAATGCAGGTCCGCAAGTGGTGGATCGCTATCATGGCGTGCCGCCCTATCCCGAAACCAGGACTTATGTGGCGCGCGTGCTGCTGTTTTTGAAGCGGTTTCAGCGCGAGGTTTAGGTAGTCTCCGCTTGCTCACGCGCGCGGCTCGGACCGTTACGGAGCCGCGACCGTGAGGGAGCGGGCTAGCTCAGCGGACGGTTCGTGAGCAGCACCTTGCCTCCGCTCGCCCGGACCAGGTGCAGAGCCGCTTTTCCCACCAGCTTTTCAAACCGCGGCTCCGCGTAATCGTTGGCCACCACGTAACACCGCTCCCGGCCCAGCCAGATCGTCTTCCATTGCGCGTCGTCGATGAACACATCCGGCGCGCCGGGCGCGTACGATCCGTAAATCATGTTATTGAAGCGCCCATTCAGCGACAACGCCGTCCGGTTCGTATAGAAGAAGACCGACGAGAAGGTGTAATAGTGATGGTCCACGATCAACTTGCCTTCGGGAGCCTGCAGCAGCGCCTCCGCCAGCGGCCGCGACGATAGATACGGATCGAACGTAACCATGGCCTGGCGGGCCGCATGGAAGAACAGCACCATCATCAAAGCCGCTGCTATGAATGCGCGATAGCCAGTCCAGCGCAGTGTTCCCAGCGCGCCCGCCAGAAAGGCGATGGCGGCCATGGCTAACGGCACTCGCAGATACGCGAACGATGCCAGAGTAAGATCTCCCATGTGACTCAGTGACAAAGTGTAAGTGCCGGGACGCTGCACTAGCGCGTTCGAGATATCGCCTGGCGCCGGCAATTTCCAGACCGCGACTAAGATGGCAATGAGTACGGCGGCAAGGCATCCGGCGATGATGCCGATGGCGCGCGTGCCACGCCTTACCCGGGCGCCGCCCGCGGCCATGGCCGAACCGAGCAGCAGCGCCAGAGCCGGATAGCATGGCATCGTATAGTACTCCTGCGTGGTCGAGAACGTAAAGAACACCAGCATGAAGCCGGTCCAACAGAGCGCCAGCAAGCGTGCGCGTCCTGCGCGATCGGCGGGTTTGAAAGACAGCTTCAACACCGCCGGAAAATACACGCTCCAGGGAAACAGCCACAGCAGATGCAGAGTCCAGAACAGCAGCCGCGGCACGGTATTGTAATCGCGCGGATAGCGCAGATTCAGGAACCGCAGCACCTGCTCGTTCATGAAATAGAACCACAGAAATCCATGATATTCGCCGGGCGCGCTGTGCAAGCTGAACGAAGAATAAGGCGGATTGCGCAGCGTGGCGAGCACATGCCATGGCGCGGAAATCAGCAAAATGATCAGCAGACCGCTGAACGGCCGCAGCCGCTGCCACGTTCTGCGTGCAAGCAATTGATGAGTTACGAACAGATAGATCGCGCCGGCCGCCAGCGGAAACAGCAGCGCCACGGTGCTCTTCAGCAGCAGTCCCACTCCCAGGCTGGCGGCTAAGACAAAGGCCCACAACCGCGGATGCGGCTCTCGGTCATCGAGCGCGCGCAGGAACGCCCACATGGCCAGCGCCACGGTGAACGTGAGCATGACATCCGGAATCAACACGCGCGTGAACAGAAACAATCCCACGCACGTGGCCATAATCAGTCCGGCATAGAAACCCGCGCGCCGTCCAAAAGCCCAGATACCGAACGCCGCGGTCAGCCAGCACAATCCCACGGAAGAGAGCGCCACCGGTATGCGGGCGGCCCAATCGTGCACGCCGAAGATCTTGTAAGTGGCGGCGATGGTCCAATAGATAAGCGGCGATTTTTCAAGATACACGACGCCGTCCAGGCGGGCGGTCACCCAATCGCCGGAGGTAAGCATGGTGCGGGCGATCTGCGCCTGCACGGCGTCCACATCGTCCATCAGAGACGGCGGCGAAACGATGCAGCCGAGATACACGGCGCCGGCGAACGCCAGGACGGCTAGATAGATGTAGAGATGGCGGCGGGCTGATGGCGCGGCACGGCCGCCGGCGCGGTCTGAATCCGCCATCGTCTCATCCACAAGAACAGGATCGTCAGGCCCCATAAGTGATAACCGAGATTTTCGCGGCGTTCGAGGTGCCGCCGCATGCAAGCTTCGATGGCCGCGGGCCGGAACACTTCGGCGTGTTCGGAGGCGCCCCCTGCCAGCGTATCGCACATCAGATCGCGCAGCGGACCGCGCAGCCAGTGGTGCGCCGGAATATCGAAGCCGGTCTTCTTGCGGGTCAAAATCGCGGGCGGCAGCTTGCCCTTCATCAAATCCTTCAAGATAACTTTTTGCCGCGCGCCGCGAATTTTGAAATGGGCGGGCAGCGTGGCGGCAAATTCCACGATGCGATGATCGAGAAACGGCGGCCGCACTTCGATGGAATGCGCCATACTCATGCGGTCGACTTTCATGAGTATGTCGTCCGGCAAGTAATAACTCTGGTCGAACCAAAGATAGGCGGCTAAGTCTTCGGTAGTTAGTTCGCCCGTCATGGCGGACAGCGAGCCAGCGCCGGGCACGCATAGCAACGCGCGTTTTTCCGCATCGGAAAAGGTGCCATTCCAATAAACATGCGCACGCGCGGCATCCATGCGGCAGCCTTCCAGAAACCGCTTCAACATGTATTCGAAGCCGATCTTCTCGTCGGACACCGGCCAGAGCCGCGCGGCGTGCGATGCAAGTCCCAGGATGCTCGCCGGCAAGCGGCGCATCCGGCGCGCATAACGGTCGGCGCGGTAAGTCAGGTAGCCGCCAAACAGTTCGTCGGCGCCCTCGCCGCTAAGCGCCACAGTCACATTCTGCCGGGTCATCTTAGACAGATACCAGACCGGCAGCGCGCCGGCGTCGGCATTGGGCTCATCGAAGTAATGCGCGAATTCTTCGATGGCGTCCACCAGCCCGGCTTCCGGATTTACATCGAATTCCTGGTGATCGCTATCGTACTGCTTGGCCGCCGCGCGGATGTAGCGGGTCTCATCGAAGCTACGCCCGCGAAACGAAATCGAGAACGTCTTGATGCGTTGCCGCGAAGCGGTCGCGGCATAGTGCAGCACGGTCGACGAATCGATACCTCCGCTGAGCCATACACCCAGCGGCACATCCGACAGCAGATGTTCGCTCACCGAATCCCGCAGCAGACGATCGAGTTCTGCGGCAGCCTCGTCCGGTTGCCAATCGCGTTCCGTCCCTCGCGGCAGTTGCCAGTAAGCCTCCTCGCGCACCGCGCCCGCTTGCCATTCCAGCCAGTGACCTGGGCGCAGCTTGCGAATGCCTTCGACTAAAGTCCACGGCGCGGGCACATAGTTGAGTGACAGGTAGCAGTCCAATGCGTCGAGACTCAGACGGCGATCGAACTCCGGATGCGCGAAAATCGTCTTCAGCTCCGAGCCAAAGAACAGATCCGCGCCGTGCCGCGCGACATATAGAGGCTTAATGCCCATGCGGTCGCGCGCCAGCACCAGGCGCCGGCGGGATTCGGTCCACAGCGCGATGGCAAACATCCCGCGCAGCCGCGAAAAGCAATCGGTATCCCACTCGAGAAAGGCCGCCAGCACGGTTTCCGTATCGGTGCGCGTGCGGAAGCGGTGGCCGCGCTGTTCCAATTCCACCCGCAGCTCGGCGTGATTATAAATCTCACCGTTGAAGGCAATCACCGTGTCGCGATCTTCGGAGAATATCGGCTGATCGCCCGTATCGAGATCTATGATCTTCAGGCGCGCCACGCCCAGCGCAATAGACGGAGATTCGAAAACGCCTTGCTGATCGGGCCCGCGATGCAGGATGGATTGAACGGCGCTCCGGATACGCTCCGGGCCAGGATGGAATTTAAGCTTGGTGAATCCGGCTACGCCGCACAAGTCATTAATGTAGCATATAGACTGTGGGTGCTATTTTCCTGGCGATTGCGGCCATTCCGTTCATCTACTATTTGCTGGCGTTGTATAGCTCGTGGGACTATTTTCGCCGCGCGCCGCGGGCTGAGACACCCGGCCAGCCATTCACTCCGCCCGTGAGTAATCTGAAACCCATACACGGGCTGGACCCGGGCGCCTACGAGAACTTCGCCAGCTTCTGCCGCCAGGATTATCCGGACTATGAGATCGTCTTCTGCGTGGATGGCCGCGAAGACCCCGTGCTGCCGGTGATCGAGAAGCTGATTGCCGATTTTCCTGAGCGCACCATTCGGGTGCTCTACGGCTCGGGCCGTATCGCCACCAACGATAAGGTTGCCAAACTCGCGCGCATGGCCGGCGAGGCGGCGCACGAATATGTGGTGATCAGCGATAGCGATGTGCGCGTGGAGCCGGACTATTTACGGAGCGTGGTGGCGCCGCTGGCCGATCCCAAGATCGGCGCGGTCACTTGCTTTTACGTGCCCGAGGAAGAGCAAACTTTGGCGGGCAGCTTGCAATCGATGGGCATGTATTCCGATTTCTATGCGGGCATCCTGGTGGCCTGGAAAC
Source organism: Bryobacterales bacterium (assembly GCA_963785255.1). Taxonomy (GTDB): domain Bacteria; phylum Acidobacteriota; class Terriglobia; order Bryobacterales; family Bryobacteraceae; genus Bog-159. The sequence continues at coordinate 152,132 of CAWAUR010000017.1, read as the reverse complement.
TGGATGGGGTGAAGTTCGCGCTGGGTCCGACCATCGCCACAACGCGTTCGCGATTAGCCGAATTCGGCGGGTATGCATCGCTGGAGAACCGGCCGGCGGATGACTTGCTGGTCGGCCGTCTGATCGCCGAACAGGGACACGAAGTGCGACTCCTGCGGTACAGCGTGACCGCCGTCGCCGATTACCAGTCGATGAGCGATTTGGTTCACAAACGCATGCGCTGGATCGTAGTGATGCGGCACATGCGCCCGTGGGGACATCTGGGATTGCTGCTGACGCAAGGCCTGCCTTGGTCGCTGGCAGCGGTGGCTTTGCATCCGACGGCCGCGGTGGCCGTGGGATATCTGGGAACTTACCTGGCGCTGCGCTGCGCCATGACCTGGGTGATCGGCGCGTGGGGGCTGAAGCAATCCGGTCTATGGAGGAAGATGCCCGCCATCCCGGCCTGGGATGCGCTGGCGTTCTTTATCTGGCTGAGCAGTTTCGGGCGGAGGAGCATCCGCTGGCGGGGCAACGATTATCTATTACGGGACGGTCGGCTGGTGCCGGTGGGCGGCGGGGAGAAGTGAGTGAATGACCTTCCGATTCGCCCGCGGTCATCGCGCGGCTTACCGCCCCTTGGGCAGCGCCCACTTCAATCCCGCCACGAAGTTCAACTTCGGCGCCGGATACCCCAACACTTCCTCGTAACTCTGGTTCAGCGCGTTGCGCAGGTTCCCGTAAGCCGTCACTCCCGCGCCCAGCCGCACGTTCAAGTTGATCCCCATGTCGAAAAATCCTTGGCACGGGTATAGTCCCGCCGAAGCCCCATAAGTCGGATCTACGTCCAGGTCGGAACCGCGAAAGTAACCGGTAACATTGGCGGTAACTCGGCCTTGGGTGAACGTGGAAACGAATGATCCCGAATTCGCGGGCCGCCGGATCAGTTCCTGCCCCACAGTAAACGGAATCGGCGCCAGGCCCGTCGACCCGTTCAACGAGAGCACTTCCGAATCCAAGTAAGTATAAGACGCGGTCAGCCACATCCAACGCGCCGGATGGTAGCGACCGGTCAGTTCCGCGCCCTGCGCCCGCGCGTTTGATAAGTTATCGGTTTGGAAAGCGCTAAGCACGGCCAGATTTCCGCCCAGTGACACAATCAGATCGTAGAAGCGGTTATAGAAGTAAGTCGCATCGAGCGACAACTTATCGTGCAGCGTGCGTTGCTCCACGCCGAAATCGAAGCTGGCCACGCGCTCGGGCTTCAGCGCGGGATTGTCGGTGAACGCCAGTTCCAACCCGGCGGGAGGCCGTATCCCGGTGCCAAAAGAAGTGTGCAGCCGCGTCTTCGCGCGCAGCAGATAACTGGCGCCCAGTTTGGGATTGGTCTTAGTTACCGTATTGGCGGGGAACGCGGGCCGGCCGTCGCCGATATTCTCCTGGATGAACGGTGTCGCGATGATCTCCTCCCGCACACCGGCGTTCAGGAACAGGTTGCCGAACTGAAATCGATTCTCCCAATAAATTCCCGCGTCGTCGCGCTTAATCGGAAACGGATTGAAGTTATCGTCGCTGATATAAGTGTTCTTCACTTCCTCGATCGACAGACTTACTCCAAACGCCGCCGTATACCAAGGTTTCACGCTCACGATACTACGCGTTTCGAACTGCCCGCGCAGATCCTTCTCGTAGCTGAATCCGTAGGGGCTGGTATAACCGCTGTTTTCAAGGAAGAAGGTGCCAAATGTCTCCTGGCGGAAACGCGGCGAAACATCGATATTGTGATGCAGAAAGTAATCCGAAAAATCGTTCTTATCGCGGCTCACTGTGTCGATGCCCGGATAATCGTGGCCCGGATCGGAGCCCCACGCGCCAGGATCGCCCACATCGTTGGCATTGTAGTCGCCGCCGAACGACAAGCTCTGCCGGCCGAACGACCGGGTCACATGCAGCGAGACGTTATCGTTGCGATAGTCGCTGTTCACCACCGGCCCATTGTCGCCAAACTGCGACAATGACGCAGCCATGCCAAAGCCCGCCAGTGTGCCCGATGCTCCCAGCGCGAACCGATGCTCCTGATAGGTCCCACCTTCCGCCAGCGCATCGATCTCGGGCGAGTCACTCGCGGCGCGTGTTACGAAGTTCACTACGCCGCTATTGGCATACGCGCCGTAAACAGCCGATTGCGCGCCTTCCACCACCTCCACACGCTCCAGCCAATCCGTGGGAATATGCGCGAAATCGAAAGCGCCGCCAAACGAGTTCACCGGCACACCGTCGATCTCGACTAAGTTGAAGTTATAGTCGCCGCCGCGGATGAACATGCTGGCCACGCCACCGGGACTGCCGTTCTGTCCGATCACAACACCGGGTAGATAGCGAAGCAGATCCACCGCCAGCCCCTCGTTGCGTTCTTCGATCTCCTGGCGCGGGACGATCGAAACGCTGCTGCCCTGCTCTTCGAGCGGCACGTCGATCGTAGATCCCGCGACACGCATCGAATCTACTTGCGGCGCGATATTCAGTCGCACCGTCAACGGCTCAGTCGATGGCGTGTCAGAAAGCGCAATCGACTTAGTCTCAAAACCTGGAGCCGTCACGGCGAGATGCATCTCACCCTCAATGACGTAGCGCAGCGTAAAGCCGCCGGCCTGGTCTGTGATGGTTTGTTGAGCTACTCCCAACCGGTTGATGGCGGAGACCTGTGCGTTGGGAATCGCGGCCCCCGATGGGTCCAGCACAGTTCCATGAATGGTGAACGACGTCGCGGCGGCCGCGGGCACCAGCCCCAGCCATAAGACCAGAAAGCGCATTGTAGGCTCCTCCCTCGAGAGCCGCAATTGCTCCACTCTTGCCGGTCGGTCTCCTGACTTGCGCTTCCACGAACCGGTCTGGCCTTCCCATCCGTTCAGGACAGTGGCTTTCGTGCGACCGGCCCTCCGCGCTTACAGTGGCGGGGCCGTGCTGGATTTGCACCAGCTTCCCATAACACCGGCAATCTTCGGAACAGAATCAGAGTAACCGCACGCCGGAAGCGATGTCAAACGCAATTTTGGAAATTTCTGAAGAGCGGAGTTTGGCTTTCGATTAGCCAGGCGCGCCCCGGAAACTGCGCAGCCTGCGCGAGTTTGGCTCATCTTGGACAGGCGCCCGCTGCTGTGGGGCAGGCACTCTGCCTGCGCGGGCCTCTCAGGCCCGTTCTTCGGCGAGCTTCGCTCATCTTGGACGGGCCAGGAGGCCTGTCCTACGTGCGCTTTACCGGACGAGCCACGGCCTCGGATCGTTTAAGTTCGTTCTCTAGAACTGGAATCATCTTGGCCGCGTAGGCCTTCATATCGGAATTCGTGCCATGGTTCGCTTCGCGACGGAAGACGGCAATTGCGTTCCTATCGGCTCTAACTTCGTCTTGGGCAAATTGCCGATCGAATCGTTCACCCTTCAGCGCGACTAACTGCTCTATCGTGCGATCCTTCGTGGTGTCTATCCCCTTTGGAATGGTTGCATCCATTTTCGCGGCTAAGCCGCCTAACTGGCTGTAGGATGCGCTATAGTCCTGTACCATCATTTTGCCCAAGTCTCTTATATCGGCGCGAGTGGCTTGGTTTTCGGCTAACTGACCTTCGTTAGCTTCAGTCATGTCGATTCGGGCCGCGGTGGTCAGGAATGTCCGGTCCGTGGCGCCCAGATTCGCGGCATACGCAGGGACGCTTGCTGCGAGCAACGCAATGCAGCCAGCCCCAATGAAAATTCGGCAGCTTCTCATATGTTCCTCCATTTCAAGTGTGAGCCGCGCTGCGGGTGCGCGATATCCTGTCGAAGCGGTAGTTAGGAAATGGCGCGTACTGCGAAGTACCTTACTGCTTGGGGTCACTCAAGAGAGGTTGCGTGTCAGGCTCGTGACGATGGAAGAGCCAGTGCTTCACATCCGGCCAGAATTCCTTCATTACCTGTGAGAATGCATCCGTGGCGCAGGCGATGCCTAGCCGTTCGACGTTGTCGGAGACGGTGCGCGTGTCCGGATAGTAAGCGTTGGATATCGCGACGGCCGCTCCGTTTCCCAGCCATTCAGAATAGTTGAACTCCTTATGTCCGCTGTCGCTGGGAGCGACGAAAATGCGCGTGGCGGCGTACACCATGCGATGCACCACCGTGCCGCGCTGCTTTCCGAGACGGAAGTAACGCGGATCCTGATGCAGCAGGCTGGGCATGAAACTTTCCGTCATCATATTGCCGATTACCTGGTCTGCCAAAGCCGTTCCATAGCGGCGCGCGTACCCCTTCATGCCTTGCCCAAACGATGGATTCTGGTCTTCGATCTGATAGAGCGCCGCAAAGGCGCCGCCGGTCAGGTAGACGGGCCAATCGAACGAGTCCTTTAAACCGATCAGGATCTTTTGCTTGCTGGAGATCGGCTGAAAGGGCACATTCGCGTCGGTCGTCCGGTAATTGGGGAAGACTCCAAAAACACGCTTATCCTGTTTCTCCGGTTGAATCGCATTGCCGTTGTCCGGCGGATTCTGCGGGGCGGGATGTATGGGCTCGGTCCCGGCCGGCGCAGGCGGTTTCGCCGCGTTGGGATCGTCGCCCGATTGCGCCCAAACGGGAATGGCAGCCGCCAGCGCTACGGCAACAAGCACGGCCGCAAAGCGCCGCGGGACGCGGAAATAAGTGGACATCAATTCAAAGTTCCTGGTCAATAAGGTACGGGCGTGCGTTAACCGAAGCTACATGATGTGATGCGATTCACCGGCAGATGGTTACGCTACAGGCTTGCGGCGAAGGTACGGCGAAGAACTAAACTGACTCACCCTTTTACCGCCAAGACCGCATCCACTAGCTTGCCCGTCAGGCGGCCCTCGACGGAAGAGAAGCCGGCTTCTCTCAGCAACCCGCGGTATTCCGTTAACGTACGCTCGCGGCCCTCTGTACAGACTAGCATGTTCAGTGACTGCATGTGCGCGGGGATGGGTCCCGATTTGTCTTCGTCGAGCAGTTTCTCGGCAATCAACAGCGCGCCTCCCGCGGGCAATGCTGCGTGGATTTTGCCGAGCAACTGCCGGATCCGGTCTTCCGCCCAATCGTGCAGAATACGGCCGAGGGCATACAAGTCGGCCTGTGGCAAATCGTCCTGAAAGAAATCTCCCGCGACTGCTGTCACCCGGTCGCGCGCTTCGGACGCGTCCACATAATCCCGCGCCATATTGACCACCTGCGGCAGATCGAATACCGTCGCGCGCAGGTTCGGATAGCGTTCGCAAGCGGCGATGGCCAGATGGCCCGTGGCGCCGCCCAGGTCCACCAAGTGCGTGAAGCGCGAAAGATCGAAAGCCGCCACTACGGCCGCGGAGCTCAACTGGCCGAATCCATGCATCCCGCGCAGAAAACTGCGCTGGCGCTCCTCGGTTCTGAAGAAATGCTCCCAAATGGAACCCTGCCAGCCAAAGGTCTGTGTCCAGCGATGCGTGCCTTCGCGCATGGCGTCCTCCAGATGCGCCCACATCGGAAACAGCGCCTCGTCCGAATAGCGGACGTATCCGGTGAGTGAAAGCGGGCTATCGTCGCACAGGTAGGCCACTGCCACGGGCAAATTGCGGTATGCGCCGCCGCGCTTCTCGATCAGCCCTAGCCCCACGCACCCGTCCAGCAGCCGCTCAAGCGGATCGCTCGCGCCAACTTGTCCCAGCAGGCGCGCCGTAAGGTCGAAAACGCTCGCGGGGCCTTCGCGCAAGGCCTCGAACACACCCAGCGAAACGGCCGTAAACATGGTCTTCGAGCGCCGAAAAGCGTCGATCAGTTCCAGCACCGCGGCCGGATCGGGAGCGCTCATGGGGCGCCTCGGAAGTGATCGTAGCCCAACGCGGCGAGCGGTTCGCCGGACAGATACACTGCACCGGGCCGGCCGCGCCGCATCAGGCCGATGCGCGTTAACGGGACGTTCCCAAAACGCGCGGGCACTTTCGCGCGCGGCGGCGCAGTGAACAGCAGTTCGTAGTCTTCGCCGCCGTCGAGCGCCTGCCCGGCACTGGCGCCCGGGAAGCGCGGGGGGGGCTCGATGGCCGCCTCCAATCCGGAAGCCAGCGCCAGCCGGGGCAAGTCCATTGAAAGGCCGTCGCTCAAATCCATGGCCGCGGAGGCGCCCACCTTTTCACGCAGGAAGATGCCCAACGCGACCCTGGGTTGCGGACGCAGATGACGTTCCCACGCCTTGCCCGATTTTTTCTGCAGACCCAGGGCCGATCCGCCCAAGCGTCCCGAAACGTAGATGGCATCGCCTGCGTGGGCCCCGTCCCGCCGCAATGCCCGATCTGGCGGCACGGCGCCACAGACCACGATATCGCAGGCGGTTTTATCGGCACGCGCCAGATCGCCGCCCGCCAGCGCGACACCGCATGATCGGGCCAACCGGAGCAAGCCATCATAGAAGCGGCCGATCCACTCGCCATCCGTCCGTCGTCCCGCGGCCAGTGAAAGCAAGCAAAACCGCGGCACTCCTCCCATGGCCGCAATGTCGCTCAATCCGCGCGCCAAAGCCTTGTGGCCCACGGCTTCTGGGGGATGCGTGGCATGCCGGAAGTGCACGTCTTCGAGCAATAAATCGGTGGTGAATAGCAGGTCCTCTCGCGCGCCCGGCGAACGATAAATGGCGCAATCGTCGCCAATACCCAGTCTCAGGCCGCGCTTCGGCCGAATGCCCGCCCGGCGCCGGATGGCTTCTACGATCTCTCGCTCGCCCCATCCCGCGCGGCCGCGCATCTGATTCCTCCGCAAGATTTTATAATACATTGGGCTTGACCCCAGGGCTGCCATTTGCGATAATTCCAAAGGCAAGTTTTAGAAATGGTTGTTCGTTCCGCGCCACCGAAAGTCCACGAAGCTACGAGCCCCGGCTCGTAGCTTTTTCGTTTTTAGGCTCTTCCAGGAGTTAGGACGAACAATGAATCAGGAGAAGAAGTAGTGAGAGAAAAAGGCATTGTGAAATGGTTTAACGCCGCTAAGGGCTATGGTTTCATCCAACGCAGCAGCGGCGATGACGTGTTTGTACACTTTTCGGCCATCCAGGCCAATGGGTATCGTTCCCTGGATGAAGGCGCGGAGGTAGAGTTCGAGGTCAAGCAGGGACCCAAGGGACTGCAGGCCGAGAACGTAGCCAGGATTTAGATCTAAACAAAATCCCGATTTTCAGGAGGAAGGGCCCCGCACGTGGGCCCTTTTTTATTTGGGGAAACTGACGCTAAGGCTCCACTACCACCTGTACCCGGTTACTGTCCTGTCCATCGGCGGTAATGTAAAATTCCGCCGGCCCGGCGTTCAGCAACTCCGGCAGTTGCACCTCGATCAAATAGAACCCAATGTAGCCGGGCGCCAGCGCGGCGTGCGTGACTTGCACCGGAACGCGGTCCAAATAAGCCTTGATGGTGGCCGTGACCACGGGCGGATTTTCCAACGGCGCAGCCATTCCCGTGGGCCAATCCGGGTGCACCTTACCCAATCCGGTCGCCAGGATTTGCAATCGCGATCCGGAATGCGCGGTGGTGCGGCCGTCCAGCATCAGGCCGTTGTCGCCATCCAGGACCATCGGTGAGCCATCCCGATTCACAAAAATCGCCGGCGATACGGCTTGCACCGGCAGTCCCAAGGTGAAGCGGCCCTTGCCCGTCTCCAACGCCAGCGACAAACTGGAAGCGGTGGTGGCTTCAAACGGTACCTGAATCTGGGATTCCGTGGTGGTGGCTGCCAGCACCGGAAAATTCAATGTGCCGGCGTTGGCCGCAGTCACACGTCCGCCGACCACACTGATCAGCGATCCCGGCGCGGCCGCGCGCGAGCTGAAGTCGGCGGCGTTCACCAGGCGCAGAGTGCGCAAGCGGTGCGGAGCGGCCGTGCGGTAGACCCCGTAGCCATCCAGCGTGGCATAAAGTTGATCGCCATTCGAATCCAGCATCACGTCCGTCGCGGGAGCGTCAGGCAGACCGGTGGAGATCCGCGTCCAGTTTACGGCCGCGGGTCCGGCGTTCTCCAGATCCGCGGAGGCCCAGAATATCCCCTTGTCCGTGGCGACGTAAACGGCGCCTGCGCTGCGAACGGCTGTTATGCCGTGCGCCGCGGCATCCGGCAGGTTGGAAGTCAGGTCATCCCAAAATCCGCCGCTATTGGTGGTGCGCAAAACGTGCGCGCCGGACCCGCCCACCGCCGCCAACGCCACCCGCGGTTCAGTCGAATCGGCGAAGAATCGCTCGATAGGCCCGCTGGAACTGGTCCGCGACAGAGTCCATGTTCCACCTGCGTCCAGCGAAACCCAAATGCGTCCATCCGCCGAACCGGTGTATATCGTTTGGCCGGATGACGCCAACGCCGTAATGCGCGTTCCCAGCTTTTGCGAGGCGGCGCGCAAATTGGTATCTTCCACCGTCGAGTCAGATGCAGGCCGAGGCTGCCAGGAATCCGCACCGGGGGGCAACTCCATAACACCCAGATCCTTCACCAGGATGCGGGTACCATGCATACCTCCGGGGGTGGCCAATATACGGCTGGGCGGCAGATTCGGCAGGTTCAGATTCAATCCCGACCAGGACAATCCGCCGTCCATCGAACGCCAGACCCCAAAATCGTTAGCCACGGTTAACTGATCTGCGTCGCCCGGCGATACCGCCACGCTGCGCTGGCTGGGGCCGATAATCGATTGGCTGTGGTACGCCGTCAAATTCGACCAGGAGCGGCCGCCGTCTTCGGAACTGTAGAGTTGTGTTCCCAGGGCGTAAACGCGACCTGAAATTGCCGCGGTGACCAGCTTGGCGCCGGGCTCCGGAAGATGATCTACGGAGGACGGCGCGACTTCGGCCGGCGCGGATGCTCCAGGCGCGGGCGCCCAACTCTCGAAATCGTTGGTTTCAAAGACCTGCCCGGCGCGGGTCTTGGCATAAAGCCGGCTACCGTCGGACGAATACCAGACGTTGTCGACGGGTCCGCTGGCCGGCGACGCCAATCCCATTTCCATGGAAGGATTGCCCACCCGGCGCCACTCGACGGCGGATTGCGCGGATAGAGCACTGGCGCCCAACGCGGCTACCCAAAGATAGCGCCAAGCCCGGGTTGTTTCTTTACGACACACAGCCGAGTCCCATTTTAACCTATCCGAAGCCGTCTGCCTATCCCAAAGAGTTGAATCGACTCACTTTGTGCCATGCTTTTTGCACGGTCCGCGATCTGCCAAGCATCTTTGGTGCTAGACTAGGGTTTCAAAAGTACCATTCGCACTTGAATGGTGCTGATTACGCGCAGGTTATTCTCATGTTTTTGCGGAGGCTTACGTGGGCGGCGCGCTGGCTGCTGTTAGCGGCTACGTGTAGTTTTGCCCTTCCGGCCCACGCCGAAAACGGCGCCGCCAAAGTCATTACGTTGAATGGACAGGTTTCGGTCCTGCGCGATAACTCCCCGTGGGTGTTAAATATCGGCGATACGGTGCAGCCGCGGCAAATCATCGTAACGGGACCAGACGGTTTCGCGGTCCTCCAGGTTTCCGATGGCAGTACCTTCGAAGTTTTTCCCAATGCGCGCGTGGTATTTCGCGAGAATCCCGGCTCCTGGCGGGATCTCCTGGATATACTCCTGGGCCGTGTGAAAATTCACATTCAGAAGCTCGGCGGCCAGCCGAATTATAACCGCGTGCGCACACCTACCGCGGTCATTTCGGTGCGCGGGACGGTCTTTGATGTAGCCGATGAAGACGAGGACGATACTACTTTGGTTAGTGTCGAAGAAGGGCAGGTAGGCGTACTACATCTGCTTAGGCCCGGGCCGGAGCGCATCTTGAACGCGGGCGAATCGCTGCGCGTGTACCGCAATCAACCGCTTGCGGTGGCTCCAGTCGATAAAGGTCCCGCCATCCGTGCGCTTTTGCGGGCGGCCGAGGAAGCTTTGTACGAAGTCGTGTATCGTGGACAGTTGCCGGGGGCCGGCACTGGACCTGTGGGCGCTTGTCCAAGCCCGGCAAGTTGCGACAAGAAGACTCCCACCCCGCCGCCTACTACGCCGCCGCCTACATCGCCGAAGCCGTAGAGTGGGGTTAGGGTTTAGGGTTTAGGGGCTAGGGTTCGTTAGACCGCTTGCTCACGCGCGCGGCTCAGAAACGTCCCGGTTACTGAGCCGCGACCGTGAGGGAGCGGATTTCACTCTTGCAAGCCTAGCTTTGCGAGTAGCGCGCCGAAACGCGCGTCGCTGCGCAAGGGATCGTAATACGGCATCACTTTGGCATATGACAGCAGCGGATTCCGTTCCTCATACGCTTTGCCCAGCCATAGGAATGCCAGGTCCTTCTCTCCGATCCCGGCATAGATCTCGGCTGCGTAAGACGACTTCCCCGGCCTCTGGTTGCGCGCACACTGGGCAATCCAGTTCTCTACCATGGCGCGCGCCTCGGCTTGCCTGCCCTGTTGCGCGGCGCGGCGCGCCCACACGGATGTCTCGTCCACATTCGGAAAGGCCTTGCGCATGGCTTCCGTCACGGCGTCCACCGCGGCAGGTCTGCCCCGCGCGATCTCCAAGGCACGCCACTCATCGTAGGCATGGAAAAAGCGAGGATCCAACTCGATCGGCTTGCGATACTCGACGACGGCTTGATCGTTCTCGCGGCGGTCGCTATATACCATGCCCGCCGCGGTGATCACGTAAGGCGACAGCGGATCGAGCGCCAAAGCGCGCTGGATTTCTGCGAGCGCTTCATCCAGCCGTTCCAGAGGCGTAAGGTATGCCACGCTATAAGCGAAGTGCGCGTCCGCGTCGCCCGGACTAAGTTCCAAAGCGCGTTTGAATTCGTGCTCGGCGCCCGGCCAGTCCCAATCGTACAGCGCTTTCACGTATCCCAGCGACACATGCGCCGCGGCCAAGGTTTCATCCAGTTGTAAGGCGCGGTTGGCTGCCTGGCGCGCTTGCGGCATGGCTTCGCGCGCGGCGGACCAGCCAAATACGCCCAGCCAGGTGTAACAGTCGGCCATACCGGTATAAGCCGGCGCGTACCGGGGGTCTTTGGCGATGGCTTGCTTGAAATACTCGATGCCATCCCGCGCGCCTTCCGGCCGCCACTTGTTCAGATGGAAGCGGCCCTCCAGGTAGAGGTTATACGCCTCCATATCCTGCGTTGAAGATTGCACCAGGCGGCGCGGATTGCCGGAAACCCGCACTTCCAGGGCGGCTGCGATGGCGCGCGAAATTTCATCCTGCACCGCGAATACGTCTTCCAGCCGGCGGTCGTACGTTTCCGACCATACGCGGTAGCCGTCGGCTACCGTACTCAATTGCGCGGTGATGCGCAAGCGGTCGCCGGAGCGCTGGACGCTGCCTTCCAGCACGGCAGCCACGTTCAGTTGCCGGCCCACCGCGCGGATGTCCGGATTCTTACCCTTAAACTGGAAAGCGGAGCCGCGCGCTACCACGCGCAACCCCTGAACTTTGGTGAGGGCGTCAATAAGATCGTCTGTCAATCCGTCGCTGAAGTACTCATTTTCCTTATCGGAGCTCAGGTTCACGAACGGAAGTACGGCGATGGAAGCGGAATCGGCAATGGCGGCCCGCGGATGATGCCGGCGGCTCACCCAGTAGGCGGCCATCACGACAGCCAGGGTCATCAGCGCCATTAGCGCCGTTAGCGCCATGATTGCCCGGCGTTCAGTCCAGCGCGGCCGTCGCGCAGACAGCCCTTCAGCCTCTGCGGGCGGAACCGGCAACATCTCAAAACACGGCAGATACCCGCCTTTGGGAAGGTCAATCCGGAGGGGATCGGCGGCGCCTTCGCCCTCGTAGTACTCCTTCAAGCGGGATCGCAGTTTCACTGCTTCAACGCGTACGACGCCATCCAGGCGCGGATCGTAAGAGGGGCGCCGGCCGAAGACTTCGATGCCCAGGGAGGCTTCTTTTAAGGAATTTCCGGCCAGCGCCTGCTCCACAATAAAGCGCAGGAAACGGCTGGGCCGCTCCGCGGTCACAAAGCCGCGGCTGGATAGAATTTTTTCCAGTTCGGCGCGAATTGCCTCCGGCGGCGGTTTGGGCGCACCATTCGCGCCCTTCGCAATAGTACCGTATTGTTCCCCAGCGGAGGCGGGCACAGCCTTAATTGGATGATACGCGGACATGAAGGGTTCGGTTCATTTCCGCGGCGCATCCGGCATAAGAAGTGTGCGACACTGCTCTACAAACGGTCTACAAACGCTGGACAATCGCGATCTTAAGAAGTACACTATTCCTAAGACAGCGAATTTCGATTGGTATTAACCTCCATCCACGATTTCAATCAGCCGCCCGGCGCCCCGAGGTGTTGCATGTCCTGCATGGCGCAACTGGCGAATTCTAGAATTTCCATTCAATAGCATACATGGCTCCAGGCAGAAACTTACCCCCTCGCAGGCCAGCCCGAAGAGAAAACGTGAACGAGTCCATTCGCGCGCGCGAAGTTCGCGCGGTGTTCCCGGATGGCACTGCCGAGATCATGCCCACTTCAGCGGCGTTGCGCAAAGCGCAAGAGATGGGACTCGATCTGGTGATCGTCTCTCCGACGGCGGTGCCGCCGGTCGCCAAGGCGGTCGACTACGGGCATTATCAATACGAGCAGAAAAAGAAGCAGCACGAGGCTAAGAAGAAGCAGCACGTCGTGCAGGTAAAGGAACTCAAGTTCCGTCCCAACACCGACGATCACGATTACGACTTCAAAAAGAACCATGCCATCCGCTTTCTCCAGGAGGGCAATCGCGTGAAAGCCGTAGTGCAGTTCCGCGGGCGGGAAATTGCGCACGCCGAACTGGGGCGGAAACTTCTGGCACGCTTCGCCGCCGATCTGACAGCCTACGGCACTGCGGAAAACACGCCGCGCATGGAAGGCCGTAACGCTCACATCCTGATCAGTCCCACGAAATCTACTAAGGTTTAGGCGGGCGCTCTGCCAGCGGGGGACCGCTCCGTTGAAGACGCAGGCTGGCGGCGAGCTGCGCTCGCCGGGCGGAGCTGTGAGCTCCGCGCAGGCTACGAGCGTGCCCCACCGGCGCGCCCGTCTTCATCACCTTTAGTGGGCCGCAGGCGCCATGGGGCACTCCCTGACGGTCGCGGCTCAGTAGTAGCAGTCGCGGCTCGGTAGCAGCCGCGTCGCGTCGATCATACTGAGTCGCGTCGATCATACTGAGTCGCGTCGATTGTGCCGCGCCGCGTCGATTGTGCCACGCCGCGTCGATTGTGCCGCGCCGCGTCGATTGTACTGAGCCGCGACCGTGAGGGAGCGGTCCCCCGCGATACTCCAGAGTGCCTGTACCCGCAGCCGTGTTAAGATACAACAGAAGCCCCGGCCCCACTTACACGGCGGAAATAATGTACAAAGCTTTTTTCGGGTTCACCGAAAATCCCTTCAACATGAGCCCGGACCCGTCCTTCCTCTTTAGGAGCCGGCAACATGAAGAAGCTCTCGCCAACCTGATCTACGGCGTGCAAAGCCGCAAGGGATTCGTAGTGCTGACCGGTGAAGTCGGCACCGGCAAAACCACCATGCTGGAGTGCTTACGCGACTTCCTTAGCGCTCAGCAAGTCACCTATGCCTCGTTGTTCAACTCGCGCCTGACCGTTCAGCAATTCTTCGAAATGGTCGCCTACGATTTCGGCCTGCGGTGTACGCGCACGTCCAAGACCGAGGTGTTGTTCGCACTAAACGAGATGATCATCGAACGCGCTAACCTGGGGCGCACGACGGTACTCATTGTGGATGAGGCGCACAATCTGGACTGGGATGTGCTCGAAGAAATCCGTTTGCTTGGCAATCTGGAAAACAGGCGTGGAAAAATGCTACAGATCCTGCTGGCCGGTCAACCCGAACTCGATCACAAGCTGGAGTCCCCAGAGTATCGACAATTGAAGCAACGAATCGCGCTGCGTTGCGTGCTCGAACCCTTTCAACTGGAAGAGACCATCGAGTACATCGAATCCCGCATGTCGCGCGCTGCATTGAAGCAACAAAGTATCTTTTCACCCGAAATCCTGAGCGAGATCCATTTCCGTACGCAGGGCATACCAAGGCTGATTAATGCCATGTGCGATAATCTGCTGCTCACTGCGTTTGCCCTGGAGACCAAGACGGTCAATATGGCGATGATTGATGAGGTTTCCACCGATATGCGCTTGCAGTTGCCCGGCCAGCGGCCCTTTCGCGCCGATGCTGCGTATGCCGAACGCGCCATCCGGGAACAGCGCCACTACACGCGCGGCGACTAGATCAAGGATTTCAATAGCATTTGTTAAGGTCTGCCCGCCCTGCCGCCGATATTCTCGCTCAGTTGTTGAAATCTGAGATACACTTCGGATGAAAGAACCATAAATTTTCGCACTACCTCGGCGCCGCCCTATGTGTTCATTAGGGATTGACGCCCGGTGAGGGGTTTGACAGCGTTCGACTTCAATGAAAACAAGGAGCGGAGTACATGAGAGTATTTTTGGTAAGCCGGTTGGTTCGTCTGGTGGTTTGCGCCACCCTCGTCGTGTGGATGGCAGCTTATGGATTCGCCGCAACCGCGGTTCCGCAGGTTTCCAATGGGCCCACTTTCCCGCCTGATCCATGGGGTGGTAAAGTAGCCAATGGCCCGACCTTCCCGCCTGATCCATGGGGTGGTAAAGTAGCCAATGGCCCGACCTTCCCGCCTGATCCATGGGGTGGTAAAGTAGCCAACGGCCCTACCTTCCCGCCGGATCCGTGGGGTGGCAAAGTAGCCAACGGCCCTACCTTCCCGCCTGATCCGTGGGGTGGCAAAATAGCCAACGGCCCTACCTTCCCGCCGGATCCGTGGGGTGGCAAAATAGCGAACGGCCCTACCTTCCCGCCCGATCCATGGGGTGGTAAAGTAGCGAATGGCCCGACGTTCCCGCCGGATCCGTGGGGCGGTAAAGTCTAGACCCCTTCGCTGATGTACGCGAACGGAAGGGCCGCGAAGTTGCGATGTATCGGGTCCTTCAATATGGTTCTTGGGCCATTGGGTTATGGCTCAACTTATTGGTGATCGCCGCGTTAATACGCGGGGGCATCCGGAGGTACCCGTTCGTCTTCGCCTACTCCGTCGCACTTTTTCTGGCGACTCTAATAGAAATAGCCATCAGCGCCGTTCCCCAAACGCTGGAAAAATACTACTGGACGATCGACTTTGTCGTTGAGATCATGGTCTTTTGCGTGGTGATCGGCTTTGTCGACGAGGCTGCCAGCGCCGCGCAAAAACCCGTTCCGCGCGGTTGGCTGATTCTTGCCGCGGCAATGGTCTTGGCCGGCTCCTACCTTATCCGTCGCGACCCGCAGAATATCAATCTGCAGATGACTCTGATCAGCCGGGATCTCAACATCTGTGCCATGATCATGGACCTGATTCTGTGGTCGCTCCTGGTTACCGCCCGGCATCCGAATCGCCGCTTAATGCTGCTTAGCGGCGGATTAGGACTGCAATTGAGTGGCGCCGTGATGGGAGAATCGCTGCGTCACCTGTCCAGGCATGTTCGCTTCTTGCTGATGACCGGAACCTTGCTTGAGGTCTCGACGGGCTTCCTGGGGCTTTACATCTGGTGGCGGGCTTTGCGAACCGCTCCGGTGGCCGATAGTCCGGCTGTCCAGAGAGCATAAAAAAGGGCGGGTTCCCCCAACAGGAACCCACCCGATGCTGAACGACGGCATTGCGCGGCCGGCGATTCTACTGCTGCTGTTGAACTTGGGGTTGTTGCGGCGACTGAGGCTGCTGAGGCTGCTGCGCCTGCTGTTGCGGCTGCTGGTCCGACGGCAACTGCGAGGTGGAATAGCTTGCATCGGCGCTGAATATCTTGACTTCCACGCGGCGGTTCTTCGCGCGGGCGGCGCGCGTGTGCCCGTCATCCACCGGCTTGTCCTGGCCCAATCCGATCATGTGAATGCGAAAAATCGGAATGTCGTGCTTGGCGACCAGGTACTCGGTGACGGCGTCCGCGCGGCGGCGGCTGAGCGCCTCGTTATAGGTGCGCGGTCCCACACTGTCCGTGAAGCCTTCCACCGCGATGAAGTAATGCTTATTGCTGGAAGCGTTCGCCACCAGGCTATCCAAATCCTGTCGATCCTTGTCCGTGAGCGTGTACTTATTGAAGGCGAATGGGATCGTCAGATCGGACACCTGCTTGTAGTCGTCCAGATTCTTAACCACCTGCCGCAGACTGTGGATCTCCTCCGAGTCCTTGTTGGCCAGATCGGCAGCGCTGTTGGCTTTATCCGCGGCGCCCTGCGCGGTGTTTTGCGCGGTCATGGCAGACTCCTTCGCGGCGCTGATGCCATTCTGAGCGCGCTCGTCCACTCCGTTGACGCTGGCCGTGAGGTCAGTGCGGGTCTGCTGGATCTGTTGACCTTGCTTGTTCGTCTGGTCGCCAACCTGATCCACCTTGGCTTGGATCGGGGCCGTTTGGGTCTGTACGTACTTCTTGGTCGCGCAACCGCCTGTGAGCAGCGTCGCGGCCAGAAGACCTGCGCCGAGAGTAGTCCTTGTCATAATCTCCTCGGCACGGGCTGTTGCAATTTACGAGCCGATAGGGTCCCTGCTGATTGTCAAGGACTTATGCTTAGGACCAGGTGCGTTTTCGGACATTTCTCCACGATCCATGTAAACATTACCGGCCGGTCCGTACGGCGGGGTACGAGCCCGCCAACTCCATGTAGAGAAACCTGCCACCTCCTGCATGATATGTTCATCGCATGACGCAGCTCATCGTTCTTCTCTGTGCGGCGGCGATCGTTTCGTCCGCACAGGACACCCGGTATCCACCCGACGGAAGCCAGATTCCCGGCCCCGGGCGTACTTCCACCCCCGATTGGGTCTCCGATCTCTTCGAGTGGCAGCTTGCCGGAGCGGGGGAACACCAGGCGTGGCTGCACGATCTCCAACAGTGGCGCTCCGAGCGATTAATTCGCATGGGCTATAACGATGCCCAATACCGGCGGCCCGAACTCCTGTGGACCCAGCGCAATTTCATTCAGCCGCAGATGATGGCGGAGGAGCGCTATTTTTACGATCCGGCCGCCGGGAAATATACTATCGATCGTTATCTCGACGATCTGGACAAGCGCTACGGCGGCGTGGATAGCATACTTGTCTGGCCGGTCTATCCCAACATCGGAATCGACAACCGAAATCAGTGGGATCTAGCGCGCGATCTTCCCGGCGGCATTCCCGCCTTGCGCCAGATGGTTGCCGATTTTCATCGGCGCGGCGTGCGCGTGTTCTTCCCCACCATGCCGTGGGATACCGGCACGCGCGACGTAGGCGCCCCCTATTGGACGGCTACCGCCCAACTGATGGCGGAGATCGGCGCCGATGGCGTGAACGGCGATACTTTCGACGGCCTGCCGCATGCCTACCGCACCGCGTCCGACCAGACCGGCCACCCTGTGGCGCTCGAACCCGAGCTATCGCCCAACGCCGACGAGCAGTTGATGTGGAACAACCAAAGCTGGGGCTACTGGAAGTTCCCGTTCGCCCCCATGGTGAGCAAGCTGAAATGGCTGGAACCGCGCCACATGATTCATGTATGCGACCGCTGGGCGCGCGACAAGACGGACAATCTGCAAGCCGCTTTTTTCAATGGCGTGGGCTACGAAAGCTGGGAGAACATCTGGGGCATCTGGAACCAGATCACGCCGCGCGACGCGGAAGCGCTGCGCCGTGTGGCCTATATCGAGCGCCAGTTTGCGGATCTGCTGGTCGGCGCCGGGTGGGAGCCTTACGCGCCCACATTGCAATATGGAGTTTTCGCGTCGCGCTTTCCCGGCGAAGGGCGCACGCTCTGGACCGTCGTCAATCGCAATGAATACGCGGTCGCTGGGGAGCTGATGCGCATTCCGTATGCGCAAGGCACGCGCTATTACGATGTGTGGAACGGCGTTGAACTCAAGCCGCGCGTGGCGAACGGCGGCGCCATATTCACCTTCGCGATGGAGCCGAATGGGTTCGGCGCGATTCTGGCGGCGGCTGGGAAAAATCCAGGGCAATTGGAGCCCGTGCTCGCGCAGACGCGCGAGTGGGCGCGCGTGCCTTTGGCCAGCCTCTCACACGAGTGGACGTTCCTGCCGCAACGTATGGCCGAGATCGCACCCACCAAGCCCGCTGCCGGCGCTCCCACGAACATGGTCGCAGTCCCGGCCGCCGATTTCGATTTCCAGGTCACGGGCATCGAGATCGAGGGCGACAACTGGATCGGACTGGACGTGCAATATCCCTGGGAAGATGCGCCTCGCCGCGGTCACCATCACTGGATGCACATAGGGCAGTTCTACCTCGACCGCTATCCAGTGACCAATGCGGACTTCAAGAAGTTTCTCGATGCCACGCAATATCGTCCGCCGGACAGCCACAATTTTCTGAAAGACTGGCGTAACGGCGCCTATCCGGAAGGTTGGGCGAACAAGCCGGTCACCTGGGTGTCGCTCGAAGACGCGCGGGCTTACGCCGCGTGGGCCGGCAAGCGCCTGCCGCACGAGTGGGAATGGCAATATGCCGCGCAAGGCACGGACGGACGCTTGTATCCCTGGGGCAATGCCTGGGACGACCGCGCCGTGCCCACGCCTTATCGCGGCCGGGATCTGGCGCCGCCGGCCGATGTAGATGCGCATCCCGCCGGCGCCAGCCCGTTAGGCGCAATGGATATGACCGGCAACGTCTGGCAATGGACCGACGAATTCGTGGACGATCACACGCGCGCGGCGATCGTGCGGGGCGGCAGCTATTACCGTCCGCAAGGGTCCATGTGGTATTTTCCGCAAGCCTACAAACTGAACGAACACGGAAAGTATCTGCTGATGGCGCCCTCCGAGGATCGCGCGGGAACGCTGGGGTTCCGCTGCGCCATCGATGCGGCGCCGTAGCGCGGCCCCGCGAAGCCCTTGTACTGAAGCCCTTATACTGACGATAGGAACAAATCCATGAACAAGCTCTTCGCATTTTGCACTGCCGTATTATTGGCGCTGCTGGCGGCCGCTCCGGCCCCCGCTCAAACCTCCAGCCAGGACTCCGCTACGCTGCAGGCGCTGCTGGCCGAGGTCCGGCAATTGCGCCGCACGATGGAAAAAGACATGGCCATCGGCCCGCGTATGCAGTTGCTGCTGCAACGGGCCCAGTTTCAGGAACAAAAAGTACTGCGTGTATCGCAGCAACTGGACGATGTGCGCAAACAGATCTCACAAGAGACCGCGCGGCAGGCGGCGGCCAACGAACGGCTGGCCAAGATCGAGCAGGATATATCGAATGAAAGCGATGCCGCCCGCCGTTCGCAGCTCGAAGACATGCGCGCCGGTCTGAAGATGGTGTTGGGCAACGGCCCGGACCCGCAGTTGCGGGCGCGCGAAAGCGAGCTATCGAATTCGTTCGATACCGAACAGGCCGCGCTCAACGAGATTAACGAGAAGCTGGATGCGCTGGAGCGCCAATTGGAGAGCCCGCCGGCCGAGAATCCGGGTAAGTAGGACAGGCCTCCCGGCCTGTCCCCTCGACTTTTTTACATTGTGGCGGCCGCTGTGGGGCAGGCACTCTGCCGGGCACTCTGCCTGGCACTCTGCCTGCGCGGGCCTCGTAGGCCCGCTCTTCGGCGAGCCTGGCCGCGAGCCTGTCGTCATGGCCCTGCGGGCCACGAATGGCCCTACGGGCCACCAAATGTGATGAAAACCCGGCAGACCACAAAGAACGATGGTCTGCCCCACGCGACGTTTTCGACGGTGCCCACTCAGGGCTTGTATTCGAACTTCACCCGTCCATCGCGATAATCGAGCGTAACCGAAGCGAACATGCCGATCAACGGTAGACCCATGATACCGCTGACTTCCATTTCCGCGCTGCGGCTGAAACTCGTAAGATCGAAGGACGTCAAGCCCAAGTTCAACTGGCGGAAAGTGGCGAATTGCAACACAATCTTGTCCACTTCGTAAACCTTTTGCACGCGGCCTGAGACTCCCCGCACGCGGTAATCTGAGTCGCGCACCTTGGTCACTTCGGGCGCCAGGTTGCTCGAGACCATGTTCATGCCCGCGCCGGTGTCCAGCAGAAACAATCCCTGCGTCTGCCCGGTTTTGGTGGATTCGCTGATCAGCGTCGGTATGAGCAGATAGTGGTGAACCATCAGCATCTGCGTGAACCCGGCCAATTCCGGGCCATCGTAGCGGTCCACAATGGTCTCGCCGTCCCAGGCTGGACCGGGCAGCGGATCGAGATCGAAACCGTGTCCGGAAAAATGGATCTTCACCAGAAACCGTTCGAAGACATCCGCCCCGATGAGCCCGCCCGCTTCATCGGCGGCGCCTTTTTCGGGCGCCTCAACGATGCAATTCCGAAGTTCGAGATCGCCGATCTGAACGCGCGGCGCATATCCCACCCAACCCTTCACCGCGGGACCGTTTCCGATACCTGAAATCTCCGTTTCGGCGATGCGCTGGATTCCCGCATGCTCGGCAAACCGGTTGCTCACGATGATGCCTCCGGCGCCTGTATCGAGCCGTATGTCTGCTTTTGCGCCGTTGATTTTCAGCGGCAGACTGGCGCCCGTTAGCCGATTTCCATCCATCACGCGGCCGAGCGTAATCCGGTAAGACCGGTCCGCCGCCGCCGGCTCGCATTGCGGCTTGCCACCCAGCGCCTTGCCCACGGCGATCCATCGCTTTAGCGCGCTTTCCCTGCCTGGGCTCGGTATTCCGGCGGACGCATCCTGGATGCGCGCGAGTTCCGCCTCCAGACGCGCCACCACGGCCGGCGTAAGCGGACCGGAGCTATCGAACGCGGCGGCGATCTCCGGATCGTGCGGGTCGATGGCGTGCGCCACCTGCAGCATCTGAGAAGCCCGTCTGCGTAAACAGGTGGCTTTGAACACGCGCGAGATGCCGTAGATGGCGCGCGCATTGTGTTCATCGAGCTTGATGCCGGTCTTGTAAGCCTTTTCGGCGTCGAAGATCCGGCCTTCCCGAAAGCGAAGGTCGCCCAGCACGCATTCGAGGCCGGCGTCGGATGGATGCTTGGCGACCGCGCCTTCAATGGCCGCATCCGCTTCGTCGAAGCGTTCCGCGTCCAGTAAGGTTCTGGCCAGCAGGAGACTGGCTTCTACGGCGGTGGGGTCCTTGGCGATCTGTTCCTGAAGCAATCGGATGGCGGCGTCGGTGTGGCCGGCGCGGAGTTGGCCGCGCGCGTCATCCAGTTTGTCGGGGAGCTGGCCGGCGCAGGCGAGTGCAGCGAAGGTCAGAGACAGCCAGATCAGGCGGCGCATTGGATCATTATAGGCCGCCGGACAACCGCTCGAGAAGTTCCCGCACCTTGCCCAGGAATGTCTCCAACTCAAATGGTTTGCTCAACAGGGTTGCCCCGGCCACGCCGCCGTTGTGCCCGTTCAGATACAGCGTCCGTAAGCCAGGCTGCAGGCTGGCCAAACGTCCCGCCAGTTCCGGCTCGGGCGTGCTGATAAGCAGATCCGGCAACCCTTCGGTGCGCGCCATTTCGAGCGCATCGTCAGATGCCCCGGCCGCTAAAACACGATAGCCGCGCTTCTTCAGGATATTGGCCATCACGGTACGCAAGCCCTCGTTGGGCTCCATCACCAGAATCGTGGCGGGGTCCGGATGTTTCGCCGGCGCAACTGACGGAGCGGCTGGTTCCACCCGAGCAAACGGCAGATAGATCCTGAAAGTCGCGCCTCTTCCCGGTTCGCTATGTGCCCACAAGCGGCCCGACATCTGACGCACGATCCCGTGCACGGCGGCCAGGCCGAGACCCCGTTTGCCGCGTTGTTTGGTGGTGAAGAACGGCTCGTAAAGATGTTCCCAGCTTTCATCGTCCAAGCCCGGTCCCGCATCGCTGAGTTCGAGCATGGCGTACGCCGCGGAAATGCCGGCGCGCCCGATAGTGGGGTCGTCGGGGGCCGCATTGCGCGTCCGGATGTAGACCTTCCCGCCGCCCTCCATGGCTTCGCCGGAATTCGTTGCCAGCTTGAGAAGGATCTGCCGGACCTGCGCCGGGTCCGCTGTCACGGTGTGCACATCCGGACTCAAATCGGCCATTAAATGGATGCGCGGACCGAGAAACTGTTGCAGCGCGGGCCGCATATCTTCCACGATCTCGTTGAGATGCACGGCGGCCGGTTCGAGCGTTAATTGTCCCCCATAGGCTTCCAGTTCTCTCGAGATCGCGCCGGCACGCTCGGCTGCCATGCGTAGTTCATCGGTCTCCCGAAAGGTGGCTTGCCCGCGCCGGGCGCAGGTATTCAGCAACTCGCAGGCGGCTTGTAAAGCGCCATGGATTTCGCGGAACTCTCCGGCCACGCGCGCCGCCAGGCTGCGCTGCGCGTCCCGGCGCTCGGCCATGCGTCTTCCGGCGCGCGCGGTGGCATCCCGCACTTCCAATTGGATCAGGCCGCCGGAAAGCGCGACGCTGCTCAACTCGAGTAATAGGCAGCTTCCGTCGCCCGTCCCGAGAGGCAGCGCGACGTCCTCAACTTGCCCTCCCGCTCGCAGGTGCGCAAAGACTTCGGCTCCCGCTTCGGCATCGTCGATCAACGGCGGCGCCCAGAAGTTGCGGTCCACCACTTCAGCACGCGGGCGCCCGCACATTCGCAAAAAGGCGCTGTTGGCCGCCTGGACGCGGCCCGTGTCCTTTTCCACCAGCAGCACACCGCCGCGCAGATTGTCCAACACCTCGGCGAGCGAATCGGGGGAATGCATGGCTGCTCCGTCTTACTTCAGTGTTCCACAGTGCGCGAACGAAACCAGTAACCCAAGTACGAGCCAGCGTTTCACTCGACCTAGTACTAATTCTGGCGCTTGTCGCCTTGGGACGTGGCGATTCTGGCGAGTTCGTTGCGGAACAGAGGATTGGAAGGATAATCGTGCGCCAGGCTCTCCAGCAGCTTCTCAGTCTCCCAGGGACGTTTCTCGCGCAGATCGATGATGCCCAGCAGGATCTTGGCGAACGGTTTGAAATAATGCCCTTCGCGTACCACCAGTTCCAGGTTCTTGACGCCTTGTTCTTTACTGCCCTGCACATTATCAAAGTGGACAAACCAGCGCAGGAAAAACGGCAGGCTGCCAATCATGTACTCGGAAATACCAGCGGTGATGTAAGCGTCGATGCACGGCGGATTCAGCTTCAGAAGTTGCTGCGCGTAGCTGTTGGAGCGCTTGGCTGGCGAAAGGCTGGCGATCTGGTGCTTCTCGACGAACGCCATGTAGTCTGTGGTGACGCCCTCCACGATGGACATCGAGAACAAAGCCTGGCGA
Source organism: Bryobacterales bacterium (assembly GCA_963785255.1). GTDB lineage: Bacteria > Acidobacteriota > Terriglobia > Bryobacterales > Bryobacteraceae > Bog-159. Next base: position 128,887 of record CAWAUR010000017.1, on the reverse strand, counting down.
TCTTGCGGATTGGCTCTCAGCGCTGCCTCCGCGCGCGATTGCGCGTCGTCGACCGCTTTCATGAATTTCGCGCGCACCTCCTGATCCGGCCGCAGCTCATGCTTCTCGGCGATGCGTTTGTCGCTGACCAGAAACTGGCTTTCCAGAATTCCCAGCCGGTCCAGTTCGTAAAACAAGTACGCGGCGGCACGAATCGCATAGCCCAAAGGCTCTTGGGGATGCTGCGCGATGTAGCGGTTGATATCCGCGTGCGCGGCAGGAAAATTGAAATTATAGAGCTGATCGAAGGCTTCGGAAATCTCCGGGGAGTCCGCGCCGCAAGCGCCCGCAGGGGGGGGCGCCCCCGTTAATGGAATAGATAGGAAAAACCCTAACACCCAGAGCCGAAACATCCTCCACCATCCTAGCAGGCGGAATGCCGGATTGTGGGACTTGAATCCCTAATCTGTAATAATACTGGCTATGGCTCCGTTCGATCCCATCCCCATAACGGAGATCCCCTGGCTGGACGACTTCGTCAAACGGAGTCCGCCGAACGGGAAATAACCGGCAGCGGCACGCGATAGTGGCCTTCGAAAACCTCGCCAAAGATCTCCACAATTTGATCGTGCAGATGCCCGTTATCCGCCAACAGATGGGGAGAATTGAAATCGTGCGGCCTGCCGAGCATGTCGGAAACGCGGCCGCCCGCCTCGGCCACCAGTAGCCGTCCCGCGGCCATATCCCAAGGCTTCAGTCCGAATTCCCAAAAACCGTCCAGGCGTCCGCAGGCGACCCACGCCAGATCGATGGCCGCCGATCCCGTGCGCCGCACGCCGTGCGTAGCCATGGCGAGCTGATGATAGAAGTGCACGTTCACATTCAGGTGCCGCCGGCGGGTGGGAAAGCCGGTACAAAGCAGGCTGCTATCGAGCCGCTGGACCGATGAAACGCGGATGCGCCGATTGTTCATCCAGGCCCCCGCCCCCCGCTCCGCCGTGAACATCTCCTGCCGGATCGGATCGAACACTACGCCTGCCAGCATCTCACCCGCGCGCTCCAGCGCCAGCGTCACATTGAAGATGGGCAGCGAGTGCGCGAAGTTGGTAGTGCCATCCAGCGGATCGACGTACCAGCGGTATTCCGAATCGCCGGCTTGCCCGCCGCCCTCTTCGGCCACGATCCCGTGATGCGGAAAGCGGGCCTGCAGCCGCTCGACGATCAGCTTTTCCGAAGCGCGATCGGCCTCCGTGACCAGGTCGAATTCGCCTTTCAACTCGAACGGTACGTGGCGCTCGTAATACGTGACCAGCAGGGTACCGGCTTCGCGCGCGATTTCTACGGCGGCTTCTAGAGGAGACGGCATGATTTGTGGGAAGAGTCTGCTTGGACAGGCCAGTCCGCTTGGACAGGCCAGGAGGCCTGTCCCACTTACCCGCCTTCGACCAGGTAGATGATGTCGTGTTTGAAAATGAAAAGATTGGGGCCGTCTTTGCGCGTCAACCGGATGAACGAGTGGTCGTAATACTCGATGGTTCCCGTAACCTCTTCGCCATCGCTGAGCTTGATGCGCACCGGGATCTCGGCCTCGATCAGATGCCTGAGGTATCTCACCTCTTCAAAGGTTTGTTCGGGAGCGCGATTCCCGGGTTTTCCGTCTGGTCTTGGCGTAACTGGCTCTCCTGATGCTCTGCTTCCCCATAATAGCCGTTACGCGCGGTTACCCGCAAATCGCTGCGGTGCGTGCGTACCTCCAGACGGTGAAAGCGATTCTTCGTCAGCGGCACATCCTTCGGATAATAAGCCAACAAATACTGCGTGCGCAGATCCTTGATGATCTCGGTGAATGCGCTATCCATGGCCGCTCCCAAGGTGGGTTGAAACACGCGTCCACCAGTGCCTAGAGCCATGGTGGTGAGGGCATGCTCGCCCCCGAGATTGCGGCCCGCATCGTTCTCGATGGGCACCACCAGCACCGGATAGATGGACGCATTGGCCAACTGCGCCGAGTCCAGCGCGGCATGAAAATCCTTCACGCTGGTGGTGTCTCCGCCGTCGGTCACGATGACGATCACTTTGCGCCCGTCGCGATCTTCCAGGTGCCGGGACGCGAAGTAGATGGCATCGTAGAGCGATGTGCCGGCCTCCCCCGTAATGCTTCTAAGCGAGTGCTCCAGCGGCCCTTCGTTATGCGTGAAGAAATTGTGCAGCGTTACCTGGTAGTTGAAACTGTAGAGCGCCACGGCGTCTTTGGGATTGCCCTCCGCAAACAACGCGTGGAAGAAACGCACCACCGAATCGACCTCGTATTTCAGATCTTTGGCGGTAGATCCCGAGGCATCCACCATCATGGCCACCGAGAGAGGCTGCTCGGTCTGCCGTTCGAAAACCGCGATCTGCTGCGGCACGCCGTTATCCAGGATCTCGAAATCTTCCTTGTTCAGCGCGCCCACCAGTTGGCCCGCCGGATTCTTGACGGTGGCCAGCACCCGCACCAGATTCACGTTGACCTTGATCTGCGCGCTTAGAGCCGCCGCCAGCAAAACCGCCGCGCTAGCCGCTTTGCGCCAGGGTAGCATTGCGGTCCCACTCTCCTTCCACCCAGACTTCGCCGTCCGCGAAGTGCTCTTTTTTCCAGATGGGCACCACACGCTTGATCCGGTCGATCCCCTCCAGGGCGGCGGCGAAGGCCGCCTTGCGATGCTCCGCCGTTACGATCACCGCCACGCTGGTCTCCCCGATCAGCATGCGCCCCAACCGGTGCACCAGGGCGATCCGGTCGATCGGGTGGCTGGCTGCGATTTCGTGTCCGATGCGGGCCAACAGCTTCAGCGCCATCGGTTCGTAACACTCGTAATCGAGGTAATGGGTCCGGCGGCCGTTGGTGTGGTTACGCACCACGCCCTCGAAGGTGACCACCGCCCCGTCCTCTCCCCTCAGCAGCGTATCGGCGATCTTGCGCGTGACGATGGGATGCCAGGTGAGCGCGAAAAAGTGCCCGTTTTCGGAGATCTCGCGCCGTGGATGGGAACCGCCGCTCACCGGCGGCAGGAAAGCGATTTCATCGTTCTCCGAGAGTTGCGTGGCGGGCGTGGCGAACTCCTGATTGCGGGCCAGCAGAATCTTGCCGCGCATCTCGCGTAGCGGCGGAAATTGACTCTGGTAATGGTCGAAGACGGCGCCCAGGGTAGCGCCCTCCGGCAGGTCGAGCCGCTCCTCCGCTCGTCCCACGATATCCTTAAGCATCCCAAAGAATAGTACTTTCACGCGCACTTCTCCGGCTAGTGTATCAGACGGGGGAATCGGAAGATTCGTTGCGCCCGAGTGGATCGACCTACAGGCCGGCCGGGGTGCATCCGAAATAGCTATTATGGACTTTACGGAACGGAAGACATTGGCTTTTCACTTACTCGACCACGCGGACGAGGTTCGCAGGGATGTTGTGCCCCGGCTCGTGCTCAAAAGAAAGTCCGAACTCGGCCAGTTCATGACCCCTGCGCCGGTGGCCCGGTTTATGGCCTCCCTTTTTCCGCCGAGCGATCTTTCAACGTGCCGTCTGCTCGACGCGGGCGCCGGCATAGGCGCCCTCACATGCGCATTTCTGGACCGCTGGAGCGCCGCGGACGGCCTGCATTTCCAAAATGTGGAAGTGGAGGCGCATGAAATCGATGCACCGCTCCGCGCGCATCTTGAAATCGCAATGGCCAGGTACGCCGCCAAACTGCCGGTCGCATACCAGGTCTTCGCCGGCGATTTTATTTTGGAGGCGGCTTGCAGGCGCATGCAGACCTCCCGCCGCTTCACGCATGCCATTCTCAATCCGCCTTACAAGAAAATCAACAGCGCCTCCGAACACCGGCTTATCTTGCGGCAAGCCGGCATAGAAACCGTCAACCTCTATTCAGCTTTCGTCGCCCTCGCGCTCACGCTCATGCAACCGGGTGGCCAGATCGTGGCCATTATCCCGCGAAGTTTCTGCAACGGACCTTACTACCGGCCTTTCCGTAGGTTTCTCTTAAGGCACGCGGCTCTCAGGCAGATTCACCTGTTCGCATCCCGGACCAAGGCGTTCAAGGATGACGACGTGCTCCAGGAGAACGTCATCATACGCCTGGAACGCGGCGCTGCCCAGGGCGACGTCGTCATTTCAAACTCGTCGGATGACACCTTCGCCGACCTTGTGACGCATCGGCACCCCTTTGAACGGATCGTTTTCCCAGACGATCCGGAGCAGTTCATCCACGTGCCGGCCTCGCTTGAACGCAATGCCATCGAATTGTCGCCTGGCATCCGTTTTCCTCTGCAAGATATCGCCGTCTGCGTTTCCACCGGGCCGGTTGTGGATTTCAGGTTGCTGGAACACATCCAGCAGAAGCCGGTAGCGGGAACCGTCCCCCTGCTTTATCCCGGCCACTTCATCGGCTACGCCACGCAATGGCCCGGCGCAGGCATGAAGCGCGGCAACGCCATCCGGTTGAATGCCGACACAAAAAAGTGGCTCTATCCGAACGGATTTTACACGGTGGTGCGCCGCTTCTCCGCGAAGGAGGAGCGCCGCCGCATCGTGGCGAGCATTGTCACGCCGGCCGCCTTCCCGGATGCCCCCATGCTCGGCTTCGAAAACCATCTCAATGTCTTCCACGAGGACAAGCGCGGCTTGCCGGAAGACCTTGCGCACGGCCTGGCGGCGTTCCTCAACACCACCGCGGTTGACGACTATTTCCGCCGCTTCAACGGCCATACGCAGGTGAATGCAACAGATCTCCGGCTGATGCAGTACCCCAGCCGGCCAGCGCTAATCGCTTTGGGAAAATGGGCGCGCGCACAAAGCGAGCTGACGCAGGCGATGCTCGACGGCCAACTGACGAAACTCGCCGAATGAAGCACCCGCACATTGACAGCGCGCGCCAGATCCTGATCGCACTTGGCTTGCCGCCAGCGCAGCAGAACGAGCGATCCGCGCTTTCCCTACTGGCCTTAATCGACCTACGGCCCAACCGGACGTGGGCCGAGTCGCAAACTCCGCTGATGGGCATCACGCCTATTATGGATTGGATTCGGAAACACTATAAGAAAACCTACGCGCCAAACAGCCGCGAGACGGTTCGCCGCTTCACAATGCATCAGTTTGTGGACGCAGGCATCGCGTTGTACAATCCCGACAAACCCGACCGGCCAGTGAACAGTCCCGCCGCTGTTTACCAGATCGCACCCGCCGCGCTGGCCCTGTTGCGAACCTTCGGCACGAAGCGCTGGCACGGGAAGCTGACGGCTTACCTTGCGGAACGCCAGACTCTCGCCGCGCAATATGCCCACGAGCGCAAGCAGAAGCTGATCCCCGTACAGATAGCTCCCGGCAAGAAAATCGCGCTCAGCCCCGGAAAGCACAACGAACTGATACGCGCCATCATTGAAGACTTCGCGGCGCGATTTCTCCCCGGCGGCCTCTTGATCTCCGCCGGCGATACCGGCGACAAGTGGGGCTACTTTGATGCGCCCACGCTTGCCAATCTCGGCGTGAGCGTCGATGCGCACGGCAAGATGCCCGATGTGGTGCTTTACCATTCTGAAAAGAACTGGCTGGTGCTTGTCGAGGCGGTTACCAGCCACGGCCCTGTCGATGGAAAACGCCACGCCGAATTGTCACGGCTGTTCGCCGCATCGACGGCCGGCCTGGTGTATGTGACCGCGTTTCCTACTCGCGCAATCATGACCCGGCGCCTACGCCACATCGCGTGGGAAACGGAAGTCTGGGTGGCAGAAGCGCCCTCTCATCTGATCCATTTCAACGGCGAGCGGTTCCTCGGCCCCTATCCGCCAGCCGCCACACACGCCTAAGGCGTCGGATTCCTCGACGCGACCCTTCGGCGTCCGTTTCCATAACCGGGACGCCACAGGCGCGCGGTTGCCCTCACGTTGCAGGTTGGGTAAGGCTTTTCATCACTGCCAAAAGGCCCATAAACGAAGGCTTGCCGTGTTGCAAATGTCTAGTGCGGAATGTCGCGCAAACAAACTGCCCCGCCTCCCTGTTTCCTCCGAGCGATCTTTCAACGTGCCGTCTGCTCGACGCCGACGCTGGCATAGGGGCCCTCACATGCGCATTTCTGGACCGCCGAGGCGCCGTGGACGGCCTGCATTTCCAGAATGCGGAAGTGGAGGCGCACGAAATCGATGCACCGCTTCGGGCGAATCTTGAGATCGCCTTGGCCAGGTGCGCTGGCAGACTGCCCCGTCACCTACAAGGTCTTCCCCGGCGACCTCAGTCCTGTAGGCGGCTATTTGCGCCCCCCTGCCCCGGTGCGCTAAGGTAACAGGCGTTATTCTGAAAGGGAGGAGCCGACCCATGGAAGTACATTTCAGCCCCGACGTACAGGCCAAGCTCGACCGACTGGCGATAGACAGCGGCCGCCCTGCCGACGAATTGCTGCAAGATGCTTTTGTCGGCTATTTCGATGAGGTGGCCGAAGTCCGCCAAACCCTCGACAGCCGCTATGACGATCTCAAAAGCGGCCGGGTGAAACCCATCAGCGGCGATGAGATGAAAGCGCGCTTGCGCGCACGCAGCGCGGCGCGGCAAGCCGAGCAGCAATGACCGGGCATGACTTTCACCCGGAAGTAGAGCACGACTTTGCGGAAATCTGGGACTTCATCGCCGAGGACAGCCCCGCCGCCGCCGACAAGGTGGTTGCCGATATTCTGGGCGCCATCGAAGCTCTGGTGCCTTTTCCGCATCAAGGCTACCGGCGCCCCGACCTAACCGGGCGGCCCTTGAGGTTCACGAACAAGCACAATTACCTTATCGCCTACGCGCCAGACGAAAAACCGCTGTGGGTCGTGGCCGTTATTCACGGCAGCCGCAGCCCGCGCGTGATGGCCGCGATCTTGAGAGGCAGGGAGTAAACGTGGAGTGGCCTTCCTGTTTAGGGGCCTTTCCGCTTGTTTCGAAAGTTGTTCAGGTAGTGCAGAATCATCCACCCGATTAGAACTATACCGATGAAGGCAGCAACGAAGGAAATCGTTACGATCCCTCCGTGTGGCCAGCATGCCCGGAAGGAGCCAGAACCATTCCAAGGGGTTAATGCTCTGTCGGTTATCGGTACGCGAGTGCCGAAAGTGCCGCCATAATAGGTTGCGCGGTTTATCCTCCATTTCCTTTTTGAGTAGTTACTGATAACCTTTCGATGGCCTCCGACGCCTTTATTCATGCGGGTTACGACATGATGAAGGCACTCAGGAGGTCAACACCCAATGGGTGAGAAACAAAACGGACCCTTTCAGCTATCGTTCAACACCTCCCTGAAGATCGATTTCCAGGGATCACGAGTCACCTCCGACGGCGGCCTCGTCCTGGTTCGTGAGTTGGATGAACGGCTGGGCCTCGGCGAACTGATCACCAAGCATCTCAGTGATTCGCGGCGTGGGAAGAACACCCAACTTCCGCTGGCCGATCTGTTCCGCCAGTCCGTCTACAGCCGCATCGCGGGCTATGAGGATGTCAACGACGCCGAACGGCTCGCGCAAGACCCGGCGTTCCGGCTGATCGGTTCGGAGAAGACTTGGGCTCGTGGCGCGGCGCTGACTTCCCGCTTGCAGACGTTCGAGACCGAGATGCTGGCCGAGGAGGAGAACTTCGGCAGCTTGGCCCGCATAAACCGCGAACTCATCGGCAAGGTCGAAGCCATCGATGCGCAACAGCGGATCGTGTTGGATATGGACTCGACCGAGATCCCGGTGTACGGTCAGCAGGAGAATAGCGCGTACAACGGTCACTTCGAGTCCACCTGCTATCACCCGCTATTGCTGTTCAATCGGGAAGGCGACTGTCTGGCGGCAAAGCTGCGCCCCGGCAACGTCCACAGTGCCGACGACTGGGAGGAATTGCTCCTGCCGGAGATTGAGCGGCAGCAGAAGCTGGGCAAGGAAGTTGTGTTCCGCGCCGACGCCGCGTTCGCCAAGCCGGAGATCTACGAGGCGCTGGAAGAGCGCGGCGTCAAGTATGCCATTCGCATTCCGGCGAATGAGAACCTGGAGCGAGACATCGCGGAATTGCTGACGCGGCCAGTGGGACGGCCGAGCCACAAGCCTGTGGTCTGGTACAAGGGCTTTCTCTACCAGGCGGCGAGTTGGAAGAGGGCGCGTCGGGTGGTGGCGAAGGTAGAGTTCCACTTCGGAGAACTGTTCCCGCGCGTGGGATTCATCGTGACCAACCTGGAGACGGACAGCCGGGCAGTGGTGCGTTTCTACAATAAGCGGGGAACGGCGGAGCAGTGGATCAAAGAAGGCAAGCAGGCGGTGAAGATGACGCGGCTGAGTTGCCATCGGTTCCGGTCTAATGAAGTGCGGCTCTGGCTGAGCCTGATCGCGTACAACCTGGGAAACCTCTGGCGGCGGCTGGTGCTGCCGAAGAAGATCGGGAACTGGTCACTGACGAGTCTGCAGCAGCGGCTGGTGAAGACGGGCGGCAGGCTGGTCAAGCACGCGCGGTACTACTGGCTGATGCTGGCCGAAAGCCATCTGACGCGGCGGTTGTTCGGGAGCATGGTCCGGCGGATCGAAGCGCTGGCGGTGGCGACGGGGTAGCAGGAGGGCGGTGACACCAGCGGAATCAGGCGACCAGGACGTGGAGGCCGGAGACGTGTTTGTGGAAATCACTGAAAAGACGCAGTTTCCCGGTTTTTGGTTTTTCCGGCGGGTGGAATTTGGCGCTTGGCAGAGGCAAAAGAAGGCTCCCGAAAAAAACTGCGCTTCGGAGGATCAAGACTTGGGGGTTTGTGATATGCTAAGCTCAATCCAGAAGCCAAAATGGAAATCCTGGTTAGATGGTTTGCTGCCGGATTGGGTCCTTCGCGGTTTGCCCAATGGCCAACGGGTAGGAGTGGGAAACAGCGAGCTATTAGTCGAGCGCCAAGATGAGGGTCACGTGTATAAGATCGGCATTCAGGCGGCGCACGAGCACGAGCCCGGGAGGGTCGTTCGGCTGGACTTCGGCGAAGAATCCGACGGCACCCGCAGGCTCCTGAACCTGATCTCTGCGCTCTACCGCGCCAGCGCGACGGGAGCGGTCTACTTCATCGACGAAATAGATCGCAGCATGCATCCAATGCTTGTGAGACAATTCCTGGAGGTCTTCCTAAGGTCGCACGATGGTGGTCCTCGCCAGCTCATCGTAACCGATCTGGCCAGGATCGTCCTTTTTGCTTTGAGCCATATTGAACGCGAAAAGGTAGAGGTCATGCAGACCCGCAAGGCCGGCATGGAGCTTTCCAACCCTCAGCTCCTCCACGTAGGCGCCGAAGCCCGGCTCAAGCTCAAAGAGTGGGCCGAAACCGAAGGCGTCAGCGTAAATGCGATCGTGGTCAGCGTCCTCGAGGAGTTCTTCAAGCGCCTCAAGAAAAGCAAAGCGCTCCGGGAAGAACTTCGGCTGGAAATTCGTGCGCACCGGGGATTCTTGCCGGGTTGAAATGAAGCCCTTTATCGCGTGAACGACTCTGAGAATTCCGGCCTATTATGTCGTAAAGCAGTATTGCGGTCGAACATCTTGAAGCGATCAAGAGGAGCAAAGTGTGAAGAGTATTCTAGGTATTTTTAGCCGCCTGAATCCGAATCGTGCACAACAGCCTTTTGCTGGGGGGCAACGTCCAGACCGGGAAGCCGATCGCAGCCTCTCGCCGACTACGCCGCCGAATGCCCTTGGAAGTATTGACGTCAAGCCAGGCGAGGTTGTTGATGGCTTTCGTATATTAGGCGAACTGGGCAAGGGCGGCTTCGGTGTGGTCTACGCAGTACAGGATGTGGAAACGGGATTCATTTACGCACTCAAGACGTTCCGTGGTGACCTCGTTTTGAATCCGGTCGTCCGGGCGATGTTCAAAAAAGAGGCGCTCACCTGGGTGAGCCTTGGTGACCATCCTTTTATTGTTCCCGCTATACGAGTGATAGATGTCTCAGGACGCCTTGGCGTCGTCATGCAGTGCATCGTGCCCGGTGAGCGGCTGGGAGTTAGCCTATATGACTACTTAGCGCGGACCCGATCCCCGGTGGAGCAGCGTCGGCTGTTGGAATGGGCGATACAGTTCTGCTACGCAATGGAGTATGCCAACGGACGCGGTGTCATCGCGCATCGCGACATTAAACCCCAAAACATCCTGCTACACAATGGTGAAGTCCTCAAGTTGTCCGACTTCGGCCTTGCAGCAGCAGCGCAGTCCCTACGAGGAACGAATGCCGTGGGACCCAATCGCCGGGCCACTGGGGAATACGGACTAAGCGTAGCTGAAACTGATGGACGTGGTATCTGTGGAACTCCAGGCTACTTGGCCCCTGAAGTGTTCGAAGGAAGCCAAGCGAACGTGGTAAGCGATGTTTATAGCTTCGGTATAGTTCTTTGGCAGATGGTTTTTGGACGTCCCTCGCCACCGTTCAAATATCCCATGACGGGTGATGTGTTTCGAGCAATCTACGAGCAGCAGCGCACCGCGAATATCTCAACTCCTGAGGGCGAGTTGGGTAGGGTAGTAGCCCGGTGCGCGGCTGCCAAGCCGACTGGAAGGTTTCAGACGTTTGGCGGCTTGCGAAACGAACTGGAACCGTTGTTGGCTCGTATAGCTGGTACCAATATCGTCATTCCAACGAGCCATGGTTCCTTCTCGCGGGAAATGGATGGTGGTAACTTCGCGGCGCTTGGGCAACACGAAATGGCCATTCAATGCTTTGAACAGGAACTCAACCGTAATCCTCTTGACGCTAAGACACTCAACAACAAGGGAATCAGCCTTCGTGCCCTCTGCCGGTACGAAGAAGCGCTCTCTTGTTACGATCAGTCCTTGACGGTTGACCCGGGCTTTGCTGAAGTGTGGGCCAACAAAGGCACTTGTCTGGACGCACTCGCCCGGTTTTCTGAGGCGATCCAGTGTTTCGATCGAGCCCTTGAGATCGACGCAAGCCTTTCCGTGGCGTGGTTTTCCAAGGGTAACTCTCTCGACCATCTCGGACGAGCTAACGAAGCCGTCGTTTGCTATGACCGAGCACTGCATCTTGACCCACGAAACGCGGTTGTATGGTTCAACAAGGGCGTTTGTTTGCAAGCAGCTTTGCAGTTTGATGAGGCGATCCACTGTTATGAAAGCGCACTCGCACTCAATCCAGCGCACACTGGATCCCTGCACGCCAAAGGGTTCTGCCTTCTGGCGCAGAAACGACTTCACGACGCTCTTCGTTGGTTCGAAGATGCGTTGCAGATCGACCCCTCAGGCGCCACTCTTTGGAAAGGCAAAAGTCAGAGTTTAGAGAGGCTGGGCCGCACGGATGAAGCGCTTGCCTGTTATCGCGAGTTCTTGAAGCTAGAGCCGCGACACGCCGAAACCTGGTACGACCAAGGCCTCCTGCTCAGTCGATTGGGGAGGAACACTGAAGCACTAGACTCCATCGATCATTCCTTACAAATCAGACCCGGATTTGGGCCAGCTTGGACTGCGAAGGCTGGAATACTCCTGCATCTGAACCGCTGCGACGATGTTGTTAGTTGTTCTGACGAGGCACTGCGATTACATCTGGAATCCGCCGAATTGTTGAGCAACAGGGGACTTGCATTTAACTCCCTGGGGAAGTACACAGAAGCTCTCAGTTGTTTTGAACGCGCGGCCGTGGCGCAACCGGATTCTACTCTAGCATGGTTTAACAAGGCGGTTGCTCTCAGGGCACTCGACCGCCATGAGGAAGCGATTCAGTGCCTCGAGCGTGCGCTGGAGCTTGATCCATCCGACGCGACTTCACCGTATTGTATCGGGGTAAGTTTGGCGGCCATCCACCGGCATGAGGACGCAGTCCGTCGTTACGACCAGGCTGTGGCTCTCAATCCGCGACTTACGCATGCGTGGCATAGACGAGGAAACAGTCTGGAGCAGCTAGGCAGGCATGGAGAGGCGATCCAAAGTTATGACGCGTGTTTGAGAGGCGATCAGGGTTTTCTGGACGCTTGGTATCGGAAAGGTTTGTGTCTCGGTATCGTCGATCGGTATCGCGAGGCGATTGGCTGTTACGATCATGTTCTCGCTCTAAAGCCTGAAGTCGCATATGTTTGGTCCAGCAAAGCTTCGTGCCTTGAAAAACTCAAAGAGTATGAGCACGCCCTTTCGTCTTACGAACGAGCTGTGGAACTTGAACCGAGTTCACCCCAGAATTGGACCGATAAGGGGAGCTGTCTCGCGTTGCTCGGGCGTCATCGGGAGGCGATTCAATGTCATGACGCAGCCCTCAAGCGCGATCCTGGTTGCGCGGCTGCCTGGGTGTGCAAATCTGAAGCAGAGGAGGCCCTGGACGACATCGCTAGCGCCATCGTGTCGATGCGTACGTACTTAAAAGTTGCCCTTGCGGATCCTGCACAGGTTTCACTAATTCCCAGGATGCAAGCTCGGCTTCGTCAGCTGGAGGCCAGAGCTGGTCTCGCTAAGAACGCTCCACTTAACGAAAGTGTGACAACGCAACCGGCACCTGAGCCCGCGCCACGCAGGGAGCAGGAGGCCATCGAACTGACCAACAAAGGGAAAGCGTTGCGAAGTCTGGGGCGTTATGAAGAAGAGCTGGGCTTCTATGACCGAGCAATCGCCATCAATCCTCAGTGCGCGGAGGCTTGGTACGGGAAAGGCGTTGCGCTAGGGCGTCACGGGCGTCATGAGGAAGCGCTGGCTTGCTATGACCGTGTTCTTGCTATTAGGCCCCAGACTGCGGAGGCTTGGCTGGGTAAAGGCAATGAGCTAGGGGAATTTGGGCATCGCGACGAGTCATTGGACTGCTATGACCGAGCCATTGCCATCAATCCTCAGCACCCAATGGCATGGTTCAACAAAGGTAATACGCTAGGGCGTCTCGGACGTCATGAGGAAGCGCTGTCCTGTTTTGACCGAGCCATCGCCATCGATCCCGGGAATGCGGGGTATTGGCTGAACAAGGGCAGTGAGCTGATGAGTCTTGGGCGTCGCGACGAGTCAATGGACTGCTTTGGCCAAGCCATCGCGATTGATCCCCAGTGCTCGGAAGCTTGGTTCAACAAAGGCCTTGTGCTAGGGCGTCTAGGGCGTCATAAGGAAGCGCTGCCCTGTTTTGAGCAAGCTCAGCAACTGGGCAACACCCAGGCCTCCAAAACAATTGCCATATTGAGAAAGGCGCTTGAAGGATAAGCCTCCTTGGGACCAAATGAAGGCGTCACAGGGCATATCCGCATGGACTAAACACGGATAAGGTTACCCTGATTCGACGAATCACTTTTCGATCAATACCCGAAATATGTTTAACGAAGACAGATTGGCTTTTGTGAAGGCGTGCCATAGCACGGAGACTCAACAGCAGATCGCGACCTCCTTATTCTGCTTGAGCAGGGGTTAAAGTTCAAGCGCCCTTTGCTTTCGTAACCAACGAGCCATCAACGACCTCCACGAAAACGCATGCCCCAGCCAGAAGTCGCCCATGGAGCAACTCGGATGCGATGCGATCCTGTATAGTCTGTTCAATCAGGCGACGCAGCGGCCGCGCGCCGCCGTATTCGTCTCGGCCGCGTTCACAAAGCCACGTCAACGCCTCATCAGTCACGGCGAGTTGAAGCCCGCGGCCGTAGAGTTGTTTTTCCAATTGGCCGAGCAGCAGCTCCGCAATCTTCCTCATTTCCGTTTATAGCAGCAGAACGTCCTTTATGTTGCCACAATCACGTGAGCCCCCGATTTCGGCTCCGCGCCGGTTCGCCCCCGCCACCCTCTTTCCTCTTGACATTCTACATGAAACCCGCTACCTTCCTTTTGGATGTCTACACGAGCCTCCAAACCCGACGTCTTGCAAGGCACGCTCGACCTGATGGTCCTGCGCACGCTGGAAACCATGGGCCCGCAGCACGGCTTCGGACTCGCCAAGCGCATCCAGCAGATCTCCGATGGCATGCTGGATTTGAACCAGGGCACGCTCTACCCCGCTCTGCTGCGTCTGGAACAACGCGGCTGGATCTCGTCCAAATGGGGCGCTTCCGAGAAGAATCGCCGCGCCAAGTTTTACGATCTCACTAAGTCCGGGCGCAAGCAGATTGCGCGCGAGACCGGCGACTGGGAGCGCACCGTCGCCCTGATGGCGCGCTTCCTGCGCGCCACGGAATAAGGAGCCTTCATGCGCACGCTATGGACCCGCCTCACGGCGCTCTTCGCGCGGCGGCAACGCGACCGCGAGTTGAGTGAAGAGGTGGAAACGCATCTGGAAATGCGCGCCGCCGAGTTGCGGCAACAAGGGCTCGATGCGGATGCCGCCCGTGCCGCGGCCCGCCGCGAATTCGGCGGCATCGAGCAGATGAAGGAAGCCTACCGCGACCGCCGCGGCATTCCGTGGATGGAGAGCCTCGCCAAAGATGCGCGCTACGGCCTGCGCGGGCTGGCGCGCAATCCCGCTTTCACGGCCGCCGCCGTGCTATCGCTGGCGTTGGGAATCGGCGCGAATACCGCCATCTTCTCGTTCGTGAACGCGCTGATGCTGCGCCTGCTGCCGGTAGAAAAGCCGCAGCAACTCGTGAATCTCTACCGCACCGGCGGTTGGGGCAAAGGCTACGCTTCGTATCCACTCTATCTGGAGTTCCGCACGCATACCGATCTGTTCACGGGCGTATTCGCGCGCAGCGCCGCCGAAAAGCTGCGCTTCGCCGCGGGCCCCGGCAATTCCGTCGAGTATGCGCAGCGCGAGTATGTCACCGGAAACTATTTCGATGTTCTGGGCGTGAAGCCAGCCATGGGGCGGCTCTTCACGGACGACGACAACCGCACGCCGCAAGGCCATCCGCTGGTGGTGCTCAGCTACGATTTCTGGCGCAACCGCCTGGCGCAGGATCCCGCGGTCCTCGGGCGCGTGCTGCGAATCGACGAGCAGCCTTTGACGGTGATCGGCGTAGCGGCGTCCGGCTTTCACGGCGTGGAAGTCGAGAACCGTGCCGATCTATGGGTGCCCGCCATGATGTTCCGCGGCCAGATCATGCAATCCGGCATGCATTGGATCTGGATTATGGCGCGCTGCCGGCCGGAGATCCCGCGAGGCCGTATCCAGGCCGCCGCGAACACCATCATGCAGCAGTACCTGATGAGCGTCTACGGCGCGCAACGCAACTCGGCGTTCGGAAAGTTTGCGTTGGAGCAGAAAATCGAAGTTCGCGACGCGGGCGTAGGCATCTCCATGCTCCGCGAGGCGTTCGGCAAGCCATTGACCATCCTGATGGCGGCGGTCGGCCTGGTGCTGTTGATCGCCTGCGCCAATGTCGCTAATCTGCTGATTGCCCGGGGAGCCGCACGCCGCCGGGAAATCGCCATGCGATTCTCGTTGGGCGCCACCCGCGCGCGGTTGGTGCGGCAATGGCTGATCGAAAGCCTGCTGCTGGCACTGCTCGGCAGCGCGTTGGGTCTGGCATTCGCGGTGTGGGGCGCGCGCTACATCCTGTTGTTCCTGCCGCCCGGCGCGGTGGAACGCTTCGACGTCTCACCGGATGCCGCAGTGCTGGGATTCACAGTGGGGATTTCCATTCTCTGCGCCATCCTCTTCGGACTGGCGCCGGCCTTGCGCGCCACGTCTCTCGATCCCGTCGCTGCGCTCAAAGACGGCGGCGCGCAACAGCCTGGGCGCGGCGCGCGCGCCGGATTTCGGAAGGCTCTTGTTGTGGTGCAGGTGGCGCTCTCCGTGGTGCTGGTGGTGGCCGCGGGGTTATTCGCGCACAGCCTGGCCGGTTTGCGCGCCGTCGATCCGGGCTTCTCGGCGCAAAACGTGTTGACGTTCTCGCTGGACTATCCGCGCGCCTGGCAAGGCGCCGATAAGGAGAAGCATCGCCAACGGCTGCTGGCGCGGCTGGCGGAAATGCCGGGCGTTGTCGCGGCCAGTTATGGCGCGCCCGGCCCGTATCAGGGCGGCTCCGGGATGGCTGAGATCCGCGTTCCCGGATCGGAACGCACCGCCAGGGAAGCCGCCCAAGTCGACCAGCAGACCATCGGTCCGGCTTATTTTGAAACCATCGGCGTGCGGCCGCTGCGGGGCCGGGAATTCAACCAATCCGACTTCCGGTCGGCGCGCAGCGTTGCAGTGGTGAACCAGGCGTTCGTGCGCGAATTTTTCCCCGGCGTGCGCGACCCCATCGGGCGCGTGATCAGCTTCGACACTACGCGGCCCGAGGGCGGCACACCCACCTACATCGTGGGACTGGTGCGCGACATTTTGCACGACGGTCTGAAGACTACGGCGAAGCCCACCGTCTACGTGCGTTTTCACGAGGGCGATCTGGTCTTCGATCCCACTCTGCTGGTGCGCGGTGCGCCGCTGCCCGCCGTCCGGCGCGTGGTGAATGCGCTCGATCCCGGAGTGGCGCTTACCGAGCCGCGCACCTTGACCGAACGGGTCGATGATTCGATTTTCATCGAGCGCCTGGTCGCCACGCTGAGCGGCTTCTTCGGCGCGCTGGCTTTGTTGCTAGCCGCCATCGGGATCTACGGCGTGATGGCCTACTCGGTGGCGCGGCGTACGGCGGAAATCGGGTTGCGCATCGCGCTGGGCGCGGCGCCCGGCAGGATCGAGTGGATCGTGCTGCGCGATGGACTGCTGCTCATCGCGTTGGGAGCGGCTATCGGCCTTCCTCTGGCGCTCGCCGCGGCAAAAATCTGTTCCTCGCTGCTATACGGCATTAAGGCCGACGACCCGCTGACATTATTGCTGACAGTCGCCGTGCTGCTGGCAACCGGCGCGCTGGCCGCATTTTTCCCAGCGCGCCGCGCCGCAGCCGTAGAACCAATGGAAGCTCTGCGCCACGAATAAAGAGGAATTGGGAGGGCAGGATTTTCCTACCGGCTGGCTCCGGACATTGTCAACACACGCTCTTCGCAGAGGACCCACTTGGGGGTATGATCCCGGTCAGGGCATGCTGGGAATCGTTCGCCAGCCTGGACCTGAGTCTCAGCGCCGCAGATCGCACATCGATAACGGCCGGTTTCCTGGCTGGTTTGACCTATTTCGCGCATACGGTAGACTCCATAAGGTTAAATGATATTGGGAGGAGCACATCCCGCGCCACTGTATCGAATCGGACGGATCCAGAAGCCTTACTATGAAGCCTTACTATAACGCGATTCATGCCGCAAGGCGGTGGGGCAGACCATCGCCTTTTGTGGTCTGCCGGCGCAGGCGGGCCAAATAGGCAGACCACGAAAAACGATCGTCTGCCCCACGGGGGCGGCTACGCGGCGCACTCGCCCCGGCCAAGCTGCAGCGAAAACGCGGAATCGTCGCCCCAGTCCTGATAAATCTCCGGATGCAACTCCGCGGGCTTGGCCAGATCGCTGGTGAGCGCACGGAAGGTTTCCACCTTGTGCCGCATCACATATTGCCGGAAGGTCTCGCCGGCCGCGCGTTCGGCCAGATAATGATCCAACACGCGCGAAACGGCTTCGGGCGCCAGCCGCGCCGGCACACTCTGCACCGCCAGTCCAAAGCGCATAATGCCGTCCTGGTCGAAGCCGCCTCCAAGCAGCATCTGGTAATAGGGAATCTCGCGCCCATCGATCTTGCGCGCGTTGCCGTAAAAACCAAAGTCCGCGATCCAGTGCTGGCCGCACGAATTGGGGCACCCGCTCACCTTAATGGACAGCTTGCGCACCAGCGGATCGTCGTAGCTGCGCACCACATCCTGCAGTGCGGCTCCCAGATTCATCGATTTGGTGAGCGCCAAATTGCACGAGTAGGCGCCCGGGCAAGTGGTCACATCGCCGATTTCGCCTGCGCCCGCTTCTCCCAGCCCCAACCGCCCCAGTTCCGCGCGCACCGCGCGCAGCCTCGCCAGCGGAATGAACCCCAACAGAATGTTCTGGTCGATCCCTAGCCGCAGACGGCCGTCGCCTGCATCGGCCGCCAGACTCGCCAGTCCGCGCATCTGATCGGCGGTCAGATTGCCCTGGTCCACGCGCGCGATCACCGTGGCGTAGCCTGGTTGCTTCTGCCGGATCACGTTGGTTTCAAGCCAACGTTCGTCTTGCGGATCGCTCCTGCCGTTGGTGTGAATCACCGGCAGCAACTCGCCCCGCCCCAGCGGTTGCGGATTCGATTGATATCCGCCGAACCCTTCAGGCACCAATTCGGGCCACGCGATGCCTCCGTTTTCGAGGATGTCCGCATACTCGCGCTCGATCTGCTCGCGCAGCCAGGCCATGCCGCGCTCGCGCAGCACGAACTTCAGGCGCGCCTTGTTGCGGTTCTCGCGGTTGCCGTATTTGTTGAACACGCGCACCACCGCTTCGCAGCGATTGAGCAGGCGCTCCTCGGGCAGGAATTCGTCGAGCAGTTGGGCTTCAGTAGGCAAAGGACCAAGTCCGCCGCCGATCACCACACGGAATCCGCGCTGGCCGTGGCGCAGCACGGCGCGCAGCCCGATATCGTTGATGGCGCCCGCAATGCAATCGCGGCTGCCGCAGCCATCGAATGCGATTTTGAATTTGCGCGGCAGATTGCCGGTCAGATCCTTGCGCAAGAACGCATAGGCGATGCGTTGCGCATAGGGCCGCACATCGAACACTTCGTCGTGCGCGATCCCTGCCAGCGGACAGGTGGTCACGTTGCGCACGGTGTTGTAGCAGGCCTCCCGATTGGTAAGGCCGGCATCCGCCAGCAGATGCATCACGTCGGCGGCTTGGGCCAGCGGGACGAAGTGATATTGCATGTTCTGGCGGGTGGTGATGTGTCCCTTTCCGCCCGCGTATTCGTCCGAGATGCGCGCCAATTGCTCCATCTGCGCTGCCGTTAGCAATCCGCTGGGAATCTTGCAGCGCACCATCTGCACGCCCGGCTGGCGCTGCCCGTATATGCCGTGCTTCAGGCGGAACGCACGGAATTCATCTTCGGGAATTTCCCCCGCCAGAAAGGCGTTGGCCTTGCGGCGGAAGGTTTCGATCTCCTGGCGGACCAGGTGGTCGTGCTGGACTTCGAATTCCTCGCGAACGTAGAGTCTGTCTTCGATGAGGGCTGCCATAGGCTAATCTCCCTATTTCCTATAGAGATTAGCATGAACGCCGAAAAGATGCAATCCCCTCCGTCCATTCACCCCGGGATCACGACTCGTCGCGCGCTGCCCGTTGCCCGGCCCACAAATCTGACTGGTGCGGGACCGGATTCGATTGAATTTCCTGAAACGTAGGTGTAAACTGATCCCAGCTCTGCCGGCCGCGGTAGACTTCGCCGCGGATTTTGGAGGGGACAGGGAGGGTTGATATGCGGTTGGCGATGAATTTCCGGATGTACGCGCTGTTCACCGCGGCATCCATGTTGGCTGCGCCGGCGCCTGCCCCACGTGTTCCGAGGCTACTTCGAAGCCCCGCCCTTGGCGGCCGCAGGCGCAGGCGGAGCCGGCGGCGGACCGAAATAATCCGGATTCTCAACCACCGCCGTATTGGTTTTCAGATCGTCCATCGTCTTCTTCACCAACTCGGCATCCAGCTTCCGCTCGATCTCCGGCCGCACTTCGACAAACGGCCGCTCCTCGCGCTTTTCGACCTTGATGATGTGATAACCAAACTGGGTCTTCACCGGCTGGCTGATCTCGCCGATGGGCAGCGTAAAGGCCGCCTGCTCGAACGGCGCGGCCATGCGGCCATGTCCGAAGGTTCCTAAATCGCCGCCCTTGGAGGCGTTCGTGGAATCGTCGGAATCCGCCTTGGCGATCTCGTCCCAATTGCCGCCGTCAGCCAGCTTCTTGCGGATTTCCGTGGCTTTCGCCAGCGCTTCTTCGTCGGTCAATTCTTTCGCGTCTTTTTTCGGAGCGCCCGGCGCGCCCTTCACGCGAACCAGGATGTGGGCTGCTTTCACCTGTAAGTAGTCCGACTGGTGATCGTCGTAATACTTGCGGGCCGTGGCTTCGTCGACTTTCTCGGTGGCCACCAGATGTTGGTAGTATTGGTTCGCCAGTATCTGCTCCGCCTGGAACGCCAACTGTGACTTGTAAGCTTCGCTGTCTTCGAGCTTAAGTTGATGCGCTGCCTGCACCATCATCTTTAGCCGGATGATGTTATCGGCGAACTGCCGGCGGCCGACCGTGCGCATACGTTCCCGGTATTGTTCCGGAATCATATCGATCATATGATCCATGTCTGCGACGGTGATCTTTTCCGTGCCTATGGTCAGTACGACTGTCTCCGGCGGGAGCTTCGGCATCGGCGGACCGGCTTGCGGCGGAGCCATCATCGGCGGTCTGCCAGGTGGCATCGGGGGAGGTGTTACAGGTTGCGCTGGCGGGGTCTGCGCGAGCAGACAAGCCAGGGGTGTCAAGAAAAGGAAGAGTTGCGGGGATTTCATCAAGACTATAATAGCAAGGCCGCGCTTTGCGCGGCGGGATTGGGGTTTAGGGACTAGGGGCTGGGGTTTGGTCCAGCCACCGTTCTGCGCCGCGGGTCCTAACCCTAGTCCCTAACCCCCAGCCCCTAGTCCCGACTCTTGACCTCCAGCGCCACCGGACGCGCCAAGGCACTAACCGACGGATCGTAATACTCATACACGCGCGACTGGAACGTCCGCGCGCGAATGGGATACTTGGCGCGCAGCCGGAACTTCAGTGTCACGGTATCCCCGGCGGCGATGGAATCGAAATACAAAATCGCTTGCGTAGCCGTTAGATTGAATTTCTCCATGCGGCCGCTCTTGCGCACCGCGCTCTTCTCCTGATAAGCCTGCAAGTCTTCGGTCAGCAGATCGAATCCGGGCGGAATGCCAAGATCCACCATCACCATGTTCGCGGCTTTCGGCAGATTACTCTTGATGGTCGCGGTAGCCGTGGCGATATCGTCCTGCGCCAGGTGCGTGCGATCGTATGTCACGTCGATAGAGAGTGGCTCGTGGGCGGGCTTTTCGGTCCACGGCACAAAGAATCGTCCCGCAACTTGATATGCCAGTCCGCCTTTGCCGTCGAAATGTAACGCCACGTGATGCGGGGCGTGGGCATCCACGGGGAATGCGAACTGGTGCAGTAAGTCGTTGTTGTCGGCAGTGAGTGTGAGCGTCTCGACCACCTTGCCATCGAGTGAGACCTCCGCCGTGCCGCGCACATCGGCGGCGCCTTTTTCGGTGGAAAGCAGTAGCGCGCGCAGGGCCATGATGGTCGCCTGCGTGGATCCCCAGGTGCCCGATGCGTCCTTCTTCGATGCAATGTATTTCAGCGCCTTGCCGGCCGTTGCGGATGCTTCGCCCCACTTGAGCAGGGCCTGCACGGCCAAGCCGGTGGTCTCCACGGCGGCGCTCGCACCGCCTCCATATACGCCAGTCTCTTCCGCAGTCCACCAGGCCTGCTCGTCTTTCTCCGTGCGGGCGTCGAGCAGCGTTTCGATGGCGTGCCGCGTGAACTCGCGGTCGCGGCCATAATCGGCGGCGAAATTGGCCACCACCGCCAGCGTGTATGCATCGGCCTTGCCGCTCAGGTGCGCGGCGACATATTCCTTCGCCTTGTCGACTGCCGGCCCCTGATAACCGGTGTTGCGCAGAGACCAGCCGAGATATGCGGTGATCCGCAGTACATCGTTATTGAAGCGATTGGTGGCGCCTTCGTTGATGAAGCTTCCGTCGGGTTTCCAGCTTCCATCCGGCTGCTGCTGCCCGGCCAGCCACTGCTGGGTACGTTCTATCAGCTTCGCATCCACGTCATGCACGCGCGACATGTCGGAGAATTCCATCAGCCCATACGCCGTCAGGATCTTGTTGGCGGGCGGATTGCCGAACCACGAAAATCCTCCGCCGGGAACTTCGAAGGTGAGCAGCCGCTGATATCCGTTGGCGATGAAGCCCTCGGCCTTGGCGTGGATCTCCGGTGTCAATTTCTTCGTGCGCTTCATATAATCGAGCGCCAGCACGTTGGGATACGTGGCCGACGACGTTTGTTCGAAACAGCCATAGGGCATGTGCAGGATCGCATCCATGCCTTCCACCACCTGGCTCAACGGGCCGGGATAGAGCCGCACAAAAATCTTGCTCGCATCCGCGATGGCCTCGGGCGGAAAATTCAAATCGTGCGCGGCGGCGTTTTCGAGGCGGCCGTTGAACACCACGTTCTGCTCGCGGCCATTGGGAATCACTTCGATTTCGCGTACCACGATGTCCGCGGGATTATTTCCGCCGGCCATATGCGCGGCCAGCGTTAGTTTAAACCTGCCAATGCGCTGCGCCTCGATGGTGAATTGCGAAGCGCCAATGCGGCCGGAGGCTACGGCCACGTCTTTGCTGGCGTTGTCGTCCACCAGGCGAAACCAGTCTTCGTTTTTTAATTCCAGATGGACATCGCCGCCGGCCGGCGCATAGTTGTAAACGGCCACGGGAACGGATACGCGATCGCCTTGGGTGAGCGTGACGGGCAGGTCGAGATCCACGAAGAAATCCTGAAACACTTTGATGCTGGAGACGCCGCTGCCCAGTGCGCCGTGCGTGGTGGAAGCCAGCATCGCCATGCGCCACGTGGTGATGGAATCCGCCAGCGGAATGGTGATGCTGGCTTCGCCATTTTGATCGGTGAGGATTTCGGGATTGATGTACAGCGCTTCCGGAAAATAAGACCGGACGCGGGCGGCCGGCGCGGCTTCAACCTTGGGGAGCGTCACCGTGCCTGAGGCCATGGCGACGTTCACGGCCATCGGCATTTGCACCGGGGGCGGCGCCGCGGGCATTGGCGCCGCCATCATCCTCTTCGCCATCGCGAAACGCGGGCCGCCGCCTCCGCCTCCCATAGCGCCTCGAAGGCCTACCGCATCCATGTTCTGAAAGCGCGCGAGGTCCGCTTGGAACGCGCGTACCGGGAAGTCCGCGACAACCACTTTTACGTCATTCTTCTGCCGCAGCATGGCCGACAAAACCGCGCGGTCCCGCACCTTCATCGTGAGTTTTCGCGAGACCGTTTCGGATCCGTTCGTCACTTTGACTTCGTATTCGCCTTCCGGAATGCCCGCCAGCGTGAATCGGCCGTCGGCGTTCACTACGGTGCTGCGCACCACGCCATTCGAAACCCCGCGCGACGTTACCGTAGCGCCTTCCAGCGCGCCGCCCTGCTGATTCACCGCGGAACCGTCGAACTCCGCCAGACCGTTCATAGGTCCACGATCGTGTTCCATCGAGAGATCCATCCGGCTGGGACCGGCGCTGCCATTGGCCACCCTCTTGAGACCGCGAAGCTCCAAAAAGCCGGTGAGATCGTCACCCGAGCCGAATTGCTTATCCGGCCCGGCGCTGCGCACCAGGCAATGATCCCCTTGCCTATCCCATTCCAGCCGCTCGATGCGAAGGTTCGTCCCCCAGGCGTCGCGCAGTCCGCTGTTGGCGGCCACGCGCGTGGCGGTTTTTGTCAGATCGCCGCCTTGCCGTGCATACGCGCGTGTCAGGTCCTCCGCCAGTCGCTCCATCTGGGTGTGGTAATGCTGCTGATAGCGTTCGAAATACTCCGCATATTTCGTCAGGGGCACGGTGCGGCCAAATTCGGTCTGGAACTGGTTGCCATTCACCATCTCGGTCGCCGCAAACAACGCGCGCGCTGCACGATCGTGTTGTGCCGCCTGCGCTTCGGGAACGTGCGCCACCACCTCCGGCATGCCCAGCGAATGGATCTCATAGCGCGGTTTCATGGCTTCCTGTTCCAGATAGAAAAACACTTTGGCCATGCCCGGCTGTTTTTCGGCCAGCGCGAATACCGCTTCATCCACCACTTGCACACCCAGCGCGGCGGCCACGCCTTGGCCACGCCCGTTGGTCACGCGGAAGCGCACGCGCGCCTCGTCGCCGGGTTTGTACGCGGCCGCCTCCGCCGTGGCTTCGACCTTCAGCTCCGTGGCAGGCTGGACGAAGATCAGCCGATGATCGCCGATGGGCCGGGCATCTTCTCCGAACAGATACGCATGCAGATCCACCGTGCCAGCCAAGTCCGGCGTCGCAGTGAGCGCCAGCTTGGCTTGGCCATTCACAATGTCCAGGTCGCGCGTCAGCACCGTCTGCCCTTCCTTAACCACGTCCACGTAGGCGGTTCCGCGCGGCTTGGTCGAAAATACGCGCAGTGCGATGCGATCGCCCGCGCGATATACCGCGTGTTCGGTGCGCAGCAAGATCTGTTCCGCGCCGGGACGCGTTTCGAGACGCACTGTTCGGGCCGCGCGATTCCCCTCTTTGTCCGCGGCTTCGATGTGAATGGGCTGCTGGCCGGCGCCGGCGCGCAACCGGACCACAGCCACGCCGCCATCGTCGGTCGCAACGCTCTGATCCGGATTGCCATCGGCGTGCACCTTTACGGTCGAAACCGCGGGCGCGCCGTCTGGACAAGCCGTGATCACGAAAACCTGGTTCTCCAGATTGGGAATTAACGCGCCGCTTTCGGGCACCGCCGTAATGGTCAGTGGCGATTCGCTGACCGTGATCGGCTCGCCGCGCGTTTCAGTATGATCCGCCGCGTCTTTCACCGTGGCCTCGATCAAAACCGCCGCGGCGCCCTGGCTGAGCGGACGGCCCGCGAAGTAATCCGGAAGCCGCAAGTCAAAGCGATAGTCCCCGCCGGCTTTGGTCTTGCCTTGCTCGGATACCGCGTGAAATTCCGCCACATCTATGTCGGTGGCCTTCACTTCGACCACCGCATCGTCCACCGGTTTGCCGAAGAAATAGTTGGCGCGCACCGTGCCCTTAACATGATCGCCGGGGCGGTAACCGCGTTTCGCGCGATTATCCTGGCTATCGAAATCGATCGCGACTTTGAACTTGGGCAGCACGTAGCGCTCCACGTTAAGCGCCAGTTCGGCGGTATTAGCGGAGGCTTCCTCCGCTCCCAGCACCGCGCGCAGATGATATGTGCCCAGGTTCACCTCGTCCGCCAATTCGAACTCGGCCGAGGCGATGCCGAATTTGTCGGTTTGCGTGGCCTTCTTGAAAACTTTGTTGCCGCGCGCGTCTTGCGCCTCGAAGACCAGCTTGCGGCCGGCGGAGGCATCGTGATTCGCGCGGTCGAGCGCCAGCGCTCGTACGTGGATAGTCTGGCCTGGCTGATAAACGGGCTTCTCGGTGGTGAGCAGGATCGATATCTTGTCCTCCAGCCGCACCTGTTGCGTGAATTCCGCCTCGCCGATGGGCGTATCGGCAATGTAATCGAGCGATGCGCTGCCCGTGAGCCCCGCCGGAAACGTGAAATGCGCCTCGGTGGTCCCGTGGCCGTTCAAATGGCCGGAGAATAACGGACGCGCCTTGTGGCCATTGGCCGCCAACTCGATCCGTATGGAACTCGCGCCGGCGATCGGCTGGTTCTTCGAATCCGTCACGATCACGCGGATAGCCGCCTGTGCGCCGCTCAGGTACGATTGCTGGCCCAATATATGGACCACCGGCATGCGCAGAATTTGCGAGATGGATTCCGTTCCTTCGATAGGACTTTCCTGGCTGTCGAACGCGAAGCGGTAGCGCAGCCGGTCCCATGCCAGTTCATCGATGGCCATGGGATACGCCAGCTTCAGATCCTGATGCCAGTGTCCTTTCCCCGCTACGGCGTCCATTGTCCGTTCGGCTTGGCCCAGGACTTTGTCGTCGGGGTCCAGAATCTCGACCGTAAGTTTCCCCGTGCCGGCTCGCTCGGCGCCATAGGGAATGGATACGTGCACGGTTCCGCTTGTGTAAGTCAGGACGGGCTGTTCGCCATCCGGCGCAGCCGCACCCTGAAAGGATTCGAGCACCGTCAGGCAGACGATGCCTCCCAGCGCCGCCAACGTCAATAACCAGGTTTTCATCGAGATCGCTCCCCACTTCATGTTCGTTCACCTGGATATTTCGCCATGCGCACGTTCCTTTCAAGAAATCTTGTGGGGCAGGCTCGTAGCCTGCGCGGGCCTCGTAGGCCCGCTCTTCGGCGCACGAAGGACGCCGCCAGGACCGCCAACGTACGTGGCACAAGAGCGGCGGTCACTCATCCGAATTAAACAAATTGCCGTAACTCCCAACGACTTGCGCCCAATCATACCCGCCTCCCGGCACTCGCCCAGCTATCCTGACGACGGAAGGGGCGCATTCAGCCCGCCATAGAAACCACCATGGACAACCCAAACTCCAGCAAAGCCCGCATCCGCGCCAACCCCGAAAATGCAAAAAAAACATCACCGGTTTCACTGTCCAAACCCACACCCTCCCCGGCGAAGATCCCGCCAGTCCAAGCTCCTCCTCCACAAAAAATTACAAAACGAACCCAATCTGCCAGGCCGCCATAATGTAGAAAGTCGAGGGCGGCCTACGAGGCCGCCGCAGGCAGGGTGCCTGCCCCACAACGCCATACTCTATAATGAGGTGTTAAATCCCCCATTGAAGGAGCATGGATGCCTGCGAAGCGGATTGGTATACTCACCGGCGGCGGAGACGTGCCGGGCCTGAATTCCGTCATCAAGACCGTTGTTTATAGAGGAAGCGAAATCGATTGCGAAGTCATCGGTATTCGCCGCGGCTGGGAAGGCCTGACGCATGTCAATTTGGACGATCCGGCGAGCCGGGCGCGCTACATTCTGCCTCTGAACCGGGAGAATACGCGCACCATCGACCGCACGGGCGGCACTTACCTGCATAGTTCGCGAACCAATCCGGCCAAGATGAAGGCCTTGCCGCCGGTGGTGAAAGGACAGGAGTTCCCCAAGTCCGAAATGACCAAGAAGGGCGTAACTTCGGTGGTCTACGACATGACCAGCCGGGTGCTGAAGAACGTGGAAACCCTGGGCCTCGATTACCTGGTTGCGATCGGCGGAGACGACACGTTAAGCTACGCCGCGCGCCTGGATGCGGAGGGTTTCAAGGTGATCGCCATCCCCAAAACCATGGATAACGACGTGCGCAATACCGAGTATTGCATCGGGTTTTCCACGGCCATCACGCGCGCCACCGAAGCCATCGAACGGCAGCGCACTACGGTGGGATCGCACGAGCGCATCGGCGTCTTTCGCATCTTCGGCAGGGACGCGGGATACACCGCGCTCTACACCGCCTATGTAACTTCCATGCGGTGCTGCATTCCGGAGTATAAGTTCAATCTGCAACACCTGATCGAGCTGCTGATCACCGACAAGCAGTATAACCCGAGTAACTACGCGCTGATTATTCTGTCGGAAGGCGCGGAGTGGGAAGGGTATCAGGTGAAAGAAGTGGGCGAAGCCGACGCCTTCGGCCATAAAAAGAAGGCGAACGTGGGAGAGGACCTGGCCGATGAGATCAAAAAATCCACCGGCGAGGAAACCATCGTCAGCGACCTGACTTACGACCTGCGCAGCGGCAGTCCGGACTTCGTGGATAAGATGGTGGCATCCACCTTCGCCAGCATGGCCATGGACTGTATCCAGCAGGGCCAGCATGGGGTCATGATGGCGATATCCTCGGGTTGCTACGCGGCCGTGCCGATACCGGACCCGAAGTCAGGGCCGCGGCGCGTGGATTTGGAGACAATGTACAACACCCGGCGGTACCGCCCGAATTACGCGAACAAGTTGGGACTGCCGATCTTCCTGACGCGCGCGTAGATTTGTGGGGCAGGCACCCTGCCTGCGGCGGCCTCGTAGGCCGCCTTCTTGCGGAAACCCGCTCCCTCACGGTCGCGGCTCGGTAACGGCGTCGCGGCTCGGTAACGGCGGCGGAGCGGTTTTCATCGAACAAATCGCCCGCGTATGCGTAATAAACTAGTGGTTCGCGCGTCTCCATTAGCGCGAGCTACGGCGCGCGCCAACCCACCGGTGTCGCCTTCATCTAAACGGTTGATTTTAATGAAACTATCTCAAATGCCCCTTAGGATTTTAGGGAGTCTCCTGGCTTTCGGTTCGGCCGCCGCAGCCCAGCGGGAGATCGGCATCGAACAGCCTACCGGCGGTCTGAGCTTCATTACGGCTCCCTATCGGGCCAGCAGCGTGCCCGCCATCCGCTTGGAGAACTCCCCGCGCCTGGCCGCCCTGATCCGCGCGGGCAACCTCTATCTCTCGGCGCACGATGTGGTGGCGCTGGCCATCGAAAACAATATCGACGTGGAGATCCAGCGATATGGTCCCCTGCTCGCGCAGCAGATTCTGAAACGCGCCCAGGGGGGCGGCGCGCTGCGCAGCGTGGGCTTGGGAGTGGCCTCCGGTCCGCAAAGCGTCAGCTTGACCGGTGTCAGCCTGAACACCTCGGGCGGCGTTGGACTGAGCGCCGGCAATGGAGTCGGCTCCGGCGGCGGTATCGTCACCCAGTTGGGACCTCTCATCCCGTCGCTCGATCCCACCATCTTCGGCCTCGCGAACTTCGGACATACTACTTCGCCCCAAAGCAACGTCGTGCTCACGGCGACTCCCGTGCTGGTGGATACTACCCGCACTTATGAGGCGCAGTATGTGCAGAACTTCGACTTTGGCATGACCACCCAACTTACCTATACGAGTACACGGATAGGTCTCAACAGTCCTCTTTATAACGTCAACCCGTTCACTTCCGGCGATCTGGATCTGGTGGTGACCCAAAACCTGCTGCAAGGATTTGGGCGCTCCGTGAACGACCGGAATATCCGCGTGCAGAGGAATAACGTAAAGGTTAGCGCTCTGCAGTTCAAATTGCAGCTCGTCGCCACCGTTTCCGCCGCGCTGAATCTCTATTGGGACTTAGTCAGCTTCGATGCGGATGTGCGGGCCCGCCAACGTGAAGTAAGTACCGCGCAGCAGCTTCTGGACGATAACAAGAAACTGGTGCAGTTCGGCACTGCCGCGCCCATTGAAATTACCCGCGCCGAGTCGCAGCTATACGCCAGCAAACAGGACTTAGTAACATCCCAGACTAACCTGCTGCAGCAGGAAACCATCCTGAAGAACTATTTAAGCCGGAACGGCGTAGCGGACGCCGGTTTGACGAATCTGCATATTGTGCCGCTCGATCAATTCGCCATACCCGATAAAGACGAAGCCCGCCCGATCGACGATTTGATCCGCCAGGCGCTCGCCGCGCGGCCCGAAATGGAGCAGGCCCGCCTGAATCTGGAAAGCAACCAGATGAACCTGGTGGGGATTAAGAATTCGCTCAGGCCCACGTTGCAAGCCTTCGCGGAACTGACTAACAATGGCTTGGCGGGCACTCTTTCCGAACAGGGACAACTGATAGGCGCCGGTTATCCATTCACGGGCGGATATGGCTCGCTGTTGGGCCAGATTTTTCGCCGGGATTATCCAAACTATTCGGCGGGCATCTCACTCAACTTGACTCTGCGCAATCGCGCTGCACAGGCGGACTACACCACCAGTTTGTTGGAACTCCGCCAGAACGAACTGAATCTGCGTAAGAACATCAACCAGATCCGGGTGGACGTGCAGAACGCCATGGTAGGGCTCGATCAGGCCCGCGCGCGCTACGATGCGGCTGTGAAATCCCGCGCGCTGCAGGAGCAAACCCTGGCCGGCGATCAAAAACGCTACGCCTTGGGCGCCACCGTGGCTTTCCAGGTGGTGCAGGATCAGCGCGATCTGGCCACGGCCCAGAGCACCGAAGTGCAGAGCATGGCGAATTATACGCATGCCCGCATCGCCCTCGATCAGGCGTTGGGCTCCACGCTGGACGTGAATCATATCTCGGTCGATGAGGCGATGAAGGGCCAGGTTTCTCAACCGTCTGTGTTGCCCTCCGATCTGCCGCAGGAGGTTCGCCCATGAACCGGCTGCCCAACGTGCCGCGACTTATGCTGGGCGCCGCTCTGGCGTTCTTCAGCCTGGCGTCTTTCGGCTGGGCGCAACAAAGCGCCGTGGCCCCCGCTCAGTCTTCCATTGCTCCCGTGCCGGCGCATGCGCCCGGCATCCTGCGTCCGTATCTGGCGTACGATGTGCCGCCGGTCCGCGTGGCAAATTCCCCGCGGCTCAACGAACTGGTGCGTGCCGGCACGCTGTATCTCACGGTGCAGGACGCCATCGCCTTGGCGCTCGAAAACAATATCGACATAGAAGTCGCCCGCTATAATCCGCTGCTCATGGATTGGAACCTTACCCGTTCAAAGGCGGGTGGCGCATTGCCCGGTGTGCCGAGCAACGCCTCGCAGGTCGGAGCGGTGGCCTCCGGACAGGGCGTGGCGGGTAGCCAGCAGGCCGCCGGCGTCATCGCGCCAGGGGGTTCCACCAGTCACGTCCAGTCGACCAATGCCACCATCTCCCAAATTGGCCCTGTCACTCCCGTGCTGGATCCGGTGATCCAGGAGTCTAGCACGTTCAGCCACACCACGTCGCTCTATCCCGATTCGGAGGAGAGCGCTACGTCCACTTTGGTGGACGGCACCCGTGCACACACACTTGCCATCCAACAGGGATTCCTTACCGGCGGCACGGTTACTCTGACTTACAGCGATCACTATTTAAGTGAGAACTCGCCCACCGATGTGCTGAACCCGACCTCGGCTCCGGTGCTGTCGATCGCCGTGCAACAGTATCTTCTCAATAGCGGCGGCATCGCGGTGAATTCCCGATTTATCACGGTGGCCAAGATGAACCGCGATATCTCGGACCTGAGCTTTCAAACCACCGTGACCAACATCGTCTCCCAGGTCTTGAACGCGTATTACTCGCTCGAAGCGGCCGGCGAAGATGTGAAGGCCAAGCGCAACGGCGCGGAGACCGCCAACACATTTCTGGCCAACGTGAGAGAACAGGTGCGCATCGGAACGCTGTCGCCGTCGGAGACCATCAACGCCGAAAGCCTGGCGATTACCGCCCAACAAGCGCTCGTGGATTCCCAGGCGACCCTGACACAGCAGGAGATTCAATTGAAAAACCTGCTGAGCCGCAATGGCACGGCCGATCCTATCCTGGCCACGGCGCGCATCGAACCTACCGACCCCATCCAGATCCCGGATCGCGAAGATATTCCTCCACTCGACGATCTGGTGAAGCAGGCGCTGGCTAACCGCACCGATTTGGCGAGTGAGAAAGAGACGGAAGCGGCCACGGCGGTGAACAATCTGGGTACCCAGAATGGCGTCCGGCCGTTCGCCGTGGTGGGTGGAGGCGAGAGCCAGGCGGGCATCGCGGGAACCGGCCGAACCGTCACTATAGACGGCTTTACGGCCGTGCCCAATCCTTACTTTGTGGGCGGCATCGGCACGGCTCTGGGGCAAGTACTCCGCCGCAACTTCCCCTCCGAGAACGTGTATGGAGGGTATGAAATGGCGTTCCGCAACCGGTCGGCGCAGGCCGACTACGCCATCGACCAGTTAAGTTACCGCCAGACGCAATTGTCCATGCGCAAGGATCTGAATCAGGTGCAGGTGGATGTCCAGAATTACGTTATTGCCGTGCGGCAGGCGCGCGCCCGCTACGATGCGGCGGTCGGAAACCGGATTCTGCAGGAGCAGTTGTATGCGAGCGAGCGCAGGCGCTTCGAATTAGGAGCGTCCATTCCGTATAACGTGGCGCAACAGCAGCGCGATCTCATGGCCGCGCAGGACTCCGTGACGGCGGCTCTGACCGCCTATGTAACGGCGCGCCTCGCGCTCGAGCGCACCACCGGCGCCATCCTGGGCGCCAATCATGTATCGCTCGACGAAGCCCGTGTGGGGCTGGTCGTGCGGCCGCCGGTGATACCAAACCCGGCTACCGAGCCGCGGCCGTAAGGGAGCGTTCCCCCCAACGGCAAAGTACGCCGCTCCAGGGGTGCTTAACAGTTTTGGGAAACCGCTTCCTGACGGTCGCGGCTCTATATATCATGCGAAATCGACGCGGTTGTTACCGAGCCGCGACCGTCGGGAAGCGGTTTCCTTGGCTCAGAATCCCCAAAACTGTTAAGCGCCTGCTCCAGGAACGCGTGGGCTGGAGCGACTGCGCCGTGTTATGCTGAGATCAGTTCTGGCCTAGACGTCGGAGATGCTGCCAGGAAGTCTTGAGAACGAAGAGTTGCTTTCGCGGTTGAGGGCGGAAGTCAATGCCGCCCGCGAGCGATTCGATTCCGCCAAAACCGAATACGACGTGAATACCGCGGAGGCGCGCGGACTGGGTCTGGAGACGGCGGACGGCACCCATCTGTTGCGCTCGACCGCGCAGCGCTATAATTTTGCCGCCAAAGCGTACGGCGACGCATTGCGCAGATTCGCCAGAGCTCTGCACGATTTGCGGCTGATCGAATAGGTTGCGGCTGGCGCGCGGATCGGCGAGTCACGCGACGCGCCCGGGAAAGGTGCTGCGGAAACCGCTCCGTAACAGCCGCATCGATTTCGGACGATTTATTCTTTACAGAGCC
This sequence comes from Bryobacterales bacterium, assembly GCA_963785255.1. Taxonomy (GTDB): domain Bacteria; phylum Acidobacteriota; class Terriglobia; order Bryobacterales; family Bryobacteraceae; genus Bog-159. The sequence continues at coordinate 96,670 of CAWAUR010000017.1, read as the reverse complement.
GCGACCGTTTTTCAGAGCCGCGACCATGAGGGAGCGGTGTTTCGGTCCGGTCGGCTGGTTATCCGCCGGCGATGGCCCCCACAATCATGAAGGGCTCCGCGCCGGATGCCACGGCCGGCGGCAATGGCGAGTCGGGCGGCGCATGCGAGTAATCTTCTTCGCAGGCGAAGAACCGCACGAACGGCCGCCGCTGCCCGGTCACTTGATCGCGAATGGTGCCGCGAAGGGTCGGATAATGCGCTTCCAGCGCATCCAGAATGGCGCGCTGCGTGACAGGCGCCGCCACCTCGATCTCGACTTCGGCGCCCACGCCCGCCAGATTCCGCAAATGCGCCGGCAACATCACGCGAATCATGGCAGCGTCTGCACCTCAACCGAAAGCACCGCCGGAAGATCGCGCACAATAGGCTGCCAGTGGTCTCCAGCATCGGCCGACGCATAAACCTGGCCGCCGGTGGTCCCGAAATACACGCCGCAGGAATCCAGCGAATCGACCGCCATCGCGTCGCGCAGCACGTTCACGTAACAGTCGTGTTGCGGCAGACCGTCGGTGAGCGGCTCCCACTCGTTGCCGCCCGTGCGGCTGCGATACACGCGCAACTTGCCCTCCGGCGGATAATGTTCCGAATCGCTTTTGATGGGCACCACGTAGATCGTCTCGGGCTCATGCGCATGCACGTCGATGGCGAACCCGAAATCGACGGGCAGATTGCCGCTGATCTTCTGCCAGGATTCGCCCGCATCGCCGCTGCGCATCACGTCCCAATGCTTCTGCATGTACAACACGCCGGGGCGCGACGGATGCATAGCCACATGGTGCACGCAGTGGCCGACCTCCGCCGTCGGCTCGGGAATGTATTTGGAGTAGAGCCCGCGGTTGATCGGTTTCCACGTTACGCCGCCATCGTCGGTGCGAAAAGCGCCCGCGGCCGAAATCGCAATAAAGATGCGCTGGGGATCCGCCGGATCGAGGATGATCGTGTGCAGACACATCCCGCCGGCGCCAGGCTGCCAGTGAGGCCCCGAGCCGTGGCCGCGCAACCCGGGGAGTTCCTGCCAGTTCACCCCACCATCGGTGGTGCGGAAGATGGCGGCGTCTTCCACCCCGGCATACACGGTGTCGGGATCGGTCAGCGACGGTTCCAGGTGCCAGACCCGTTTGAACTCCCAAGGATGCGGTGTGCCGTCGTACCACTGGTGCGTGCCGGGCACTCCTTCGTAGGCGAATTTGTTGCCCACCGGCTGCCATGTCTGGCCAGCGTCGCTCGAACGCTGGATGATTTGTCCGTGCCAGCCGGTCGATTGCGACGCGTACAGCCGGTTGGGATCGGCGGGCGAACCTTTCAGATGGTAGATCTCCCAGCCGCCAAAATGCGGGCCGCTCACATCCCATTGTTCGCGCTTGCCATCGGACGTAAGAATGAATGCGCCTTTGCGTGTGCCTACCAGAACTCGTACTTTGCTCATGTAGCTCCTTTGTCCTCGAGTTTGTACATTTATGCCTTGTCATTGTGGGCCAGGCACTCTGCCTGCGCGGGCCTCGTAGGCCCGCTCTTAGGCGAGCGAAGCTCGCCTAAGGACAGGCCGGGAGGCCTGTCCTACTGCGGCAATCCTCCTATTTCGATAACTGGACGGATTTCGACCGTGCCTTTGCGCGCAGCCGGAATGCGGGCGGCGATGGCGATGGCCTCGTCCAGATCCCGGGCGTCGATCAGATAATAACCGCCCAGTTGCTCGCGCGTCTCGGCGAAGGGACCGTCGGTCACCAGGCGCTTGCCGTCGCGAATCCGCACCGAGGTGGCCGTGGACACGGACTGCAGCGGCGCGCTGGCCAGATAATTCCCGTTGGCGTGGATCTGCTGCACAAGCTGCGTTGACTCGACGTAACAACTCTGCCGCTCGGCATCCGTCCAAGCCTGTTCTTCGCCATAAATCAGCAACATGTATCGCATGCTTCCCATTCACTCCATACGTGTGTCGAACGGCAAAGTCCCGAATCGACATGCGGGACACAAAAATCAATATAATCGATTATGCCCGCGGACGCCGCGCAGGCCGTCGAGGCGGTCTATCACTCGGATTGGGGCCGGATTGTCGCCACCCTAATCGCCATCACGCGCGATTTCGACCTCGCCGAAGAGGCGGCCCAGGAAGCCTTTGCGGCCGCCGTGGACCAGTGGCCGGTAACCGGCATCCCCGATATTCCGCGCGCCTGGATCATTCAGACCGCCCGGCATAAGGCCATCGACCGCATCCGCCGCCAGTCGGTGCTGCGGGAGAAGCTGGAATCGTATGTTGCCGATGGATTTGTCCGCACCAGCGAAGAGCCGGACTACGATACCGGCGAAATTCCAGATGAACGGTTGCGGCTGATCTTCACCTGCTGCCACCCGGCGCTGGCGCTCGAATCGCAGGTGGCGTTGACGCTGCGCACCCTGTGCGGGCTCGAGACGGACGAAATCGCACGGGCTTTCCTGGTGCCCGTGGCCACCATGGCGCAGCGGCTGGTGCGCGCCAAGCGGAAGATCCGGGACGCCGGAATTCCGTATGCCGTGCCGCAGGCGAACGAATTGGCCGAGCGCCTGGACGCGGTGCTGACAGCCATTTACCTGGTCTTCAACGAAGGCTATGCGGCCACCCGCGGCGGACCGCTGGTGAGGACCGATCTGTGCGCCGAAGCCATCCGGCTGGCGCGTTTGGTGCGGACGTTGATGGAACCGCGGCCTCCGGCGGAAGCCACGGCGTTGTTGGCGCTGATGCTGCTACACGACGCGCGCCGGGATGCGCGCCAGAACGAAACCGGCGATCTGGTGGTGCTGGAAGAGCAGGATCGTAGCCGTTGGAACCAGCCTCAGATCGCCGAAGCGCTGCCATTGGTGGAGCAGGCGCTGGCGGCCGGACCCGGTCCGTTCGCCGTGCAGGCGGCGATTTCGGCGATACATTGCCAGGCCGCGCGCGCCGAAGGTACGGACTGGGCGCGGATCGTACGCTTGTACGACGTATTGGAACGGCTGCAACCCTCGCCGGTCGTTTCGCTCAATCGGGCGGTGGCGGTGGCCATGGCAGGCGATCCAGTGGGCGCGCTGGAGATCATCGATCGGCTTTCTTCGCACAACGGCCTGGAGGGCTATCACCTGCTGCATGCCGCGCGCGCCGATCTGCTGCGGCGCATGGGATCGTGGGAGGAAGCGGCCCAAAGCTACCGGCGCGCGCTGGAACTGGCGGCCAATGAGAGCGAGCGCCGGTTTTTGGAGCGGCGCCTTCGTGAGGTGGAAGCGGGGAACGGATAGCTTGCCATGAGGAACAGCGAGGTCCGGACGTGGTATCGAGAACGTGTTGCTGAGATACCAGCACTCAACCAGAAGTGGATCGCGCAAACGGTCAGCTTGGAGGAGCGCGCCCGCCGCGCATGGCGAATTCGATACGACATCCGCATCGAGGCGCGCGCGATGATGGAGAACCCGTCCGAAGTTGAGGATTTACGAGAACGTGACCGGCGGCTCTATGGGAATCCGAACGGACCCACATTCGATCAACTGGTACAGGAGGGCCTTCAACACGGCCTCCCGCGAGATCAGGCTCTTGAAACGTATCATCAGCGGCTCCCAGACTACAAATCGAGAAGTTAACAAGCTTTTCAACCGGAAAGACCCGTAGCGCCGCCCTGGAGAATCGCATATGATCAAAGATGAACCAACCGCTGACAGCGCAAAGAATTCCTCCTCGAGGCACTCTGGAAGACTGCTTGAGTAGAGCAGTCAAATGGGCCAAGACAGACGACCCTACGGCTTTGTGGAGCGCTCGTGTGGGCGCCGGGACCTGGACTGTTCGCGTGAACGATTTCCCCGAAGAGCACCTGTACACACTGTACGTCGACGGCGAGGAACTCGGTAGCTTCGACGCGTGGCCGCGCCAATGGTCGAGAATTGAAGAAGCGTCGGACCGACGCTCGTAGGACGCAAACTCGCCGAGTTACCTGTAAGAGTCGCGGACATAAAGCGTGCCTTACCCCGGCGAACTGCCGGAACGAGCGCGCCACTTGGTCAATAGAGGAAGAAGCGTCCGCGCCAGCCAGTCTTAGAATGGCGGTGTCTGCCAGGTATCACGATCGCTCAATTGGAACACAGTCGAAGCGCGCCGGGCATCTCGGTGTGCTTGGTTTGTCCACGGCCCCCGCCTTCTTGAGTTCGAATCGGTTCGGGAGATTGCATCGTCTAATTTGGCATGAGAGACCGCTTACCTTGGATTTTGGCAGGCTTGGTTTGCGCGCCAATTGTGCTGCTGCTCGGGCCATTCGTCGTGTTGTTTGCGGTTTTGTTTTACGGTTCCATGACGATTACCTTCGCTGTCCTGGCCCCGCCCGCATTCGCCCTACGAGCAGCGGGGCAATGGCTTCAAAGAGACCTCAGCTTCCTGAGTACCCCGGTTCTGATTATGTGGCTGTTCGGCCTTACATCAGTGATCTCACTGATGCCCGGCAACGGCGCTGGTGTTGACATACACGAAGGCCATGGGCCACATGAATTCGAAGAGATCAATCGGGAGGCGGAGGGTGCGCCTGGCCTAACTAGGCTTTTATCGCAGTTCAGCCGGCCCAGTGTCTGACGGAGCGCTGTCCCCCGGCCTGGAGCATCTTCCCGAAATTCGCCCGTGCGCCGAAAACGGTGGCTGTTTTGGAGCAATCAGCGAGCACACTGGAAGACCAAAAACATCCTATGTGAATGGGTATCATCGGGAGGACGGGACCTACGTCCGTGGCTACTATCGAAGCACCCAAAGCCTTGAGCGGTCAAGTGATGGCGTGGCACCAGCCGCCGTAACCAGCACGTTCGCCCCGTAGGAAGGTCCAGGGCTCTCCCCGGCGCTAAAATCCGGCGATGGCTGTCCTCGATGAATCCCTGTACGATCATGTGGACAACTTCGTTCATACGGCGAAATGTTCCCTATTTCGAGTGTCCCGAGTCGCGCCACCGCCGACGCTTTATGGCGACGTGCAGCGTGCGAACCACGACGGATTGCCCTGCCCGTCCGGTTCCATAGCAAGTTTTGAACTGATGCACGGTCAAATCGGGCGATCACGAACCGACGCCGTAGGCCCATGCGTGCCGATACAAAACGATTCACCTGCGCCACGTAATATTGCCGCATATTATGGTGATCTGTGGAGGCGTCACATTGCGCACGTTCTTCCTGTTCCTCTCGCGCCAGAAACACCTACGGAAATGGATGGAAACCTCGCGCTGGGCCAGACGCCTGTCGGCGCGCTTCGTGGCGGGCGACAATCTGCCGGACGCGCTGGCCACCTGCCAGCGGATTAATGGCGAGGGCATCACTGTCACACTCGATCACCTGGGCGAGAGCGTCACCTCACTCGAAGAAGCCATCGCGTCCCGGGATGCCTACCTGCTGGCGCTCACCGAAATCGACAAGCTCAAGATCAACGGCAATATTTCGCTCAAGCTGACGCAATTCGGCATGGATCTTTCGCTCGATGCGTGCCGCGCGAACGTGGAAACGCTGGTGAAACAGGCCGCCGAACTGGGCAATTTCGTGCGCATCGACATGGAATCGAGCGAATATACGGACCGCACCCTGGACCTGGTCACCGATCTGCACGCGAAATATAACGCCACCGGCACCGTCATCCAGGCCTATCTGCATCGCAGCCGCAAGGATGTGGAAATGCTGTGCGCCCGCGGTATTCGAGTGCGCTTGTGCAAGGGCGCCTATCTGGAGCCACCGTCGGTGGCGTTCAAGAGCAAGGCCGACGTGGACCGCAATTACGTCGAGCTGATGAACCTTTTACTCGAATCCGGCGTATATCCGGCTATAGCCACACACGATGAACGGATCATCGAACAGACCGAACGCTTCGTGGAGTCGCGCAAAATCCGGCGCGACTCCTTCGAGTTCCAGATGCTCTATGGTATCCGGCGCGACATCCAGAGGCGGCTGGTTAACGAAGGATACAGGTTGCGGTTGTATGTACCGTACGGCCAGGCATGGTATCCCTATTTCATGCGCCGGTTGGCGGAGCGCCCCGCCAACGTCTTCTTCTTATTGCGCAACCTCTTCCGGAGTTGACCAGGCCGTGCGCGGAAACTTCAGAAGCGGCGGTGGCATCTAAGCATGTATGCGGTACTGGGCCTATTTGGCAGGCAAAATCGGTCTGTGCGCGGCCATCATGTATGGCATGTTGTTCTGGCTGAACTCGTCCTATCCGGTCCCGCCGAAATTCCATACATTTTCTCCACCCCGTTTTGGGTATGACCTGACGTATACCCTGCTGGCAGGTCTTTGGTTCCTGGCATGTTGCGGCCTGCTGTACCTGTGCATCTGGGATCAACGATACCGTTGCCGCGTGTGCCTACGGCGCTTGCGCATGCCTGTGGAAACCGGCTCCTGGAGCCGCATGTTGTTTTTGGGCAGGCCCCGCATCGAATACATCTGCACCTACGGCCACGGCACGCTGAAGCTCGCTGAATTGCAGATCTCCGGCCTGGAGAATCCCGAATGGAACCCGCATGGGGAGATTTGGGACGAGTTGTGCGCTTCCGCGCGTGACGCGGACGACCGGCCGTGACGGCATCGCGCTGGCGCCAGGCGGCGGGCATCGCCGTGCTGGCCGTTTTGGTAATTCTAGCCATCCGCCTGATTCCCATCTATATCCGAAACCACGAATTGCAGGAATTTGTGGAAGACGTGACACATCGTGCCGCGGAGCCCACAAGTTCGGACGACGTGCTGCGCTCGTGGATCCTCGATAAGGCCGCGCAACTGGATCTTCCGGTGGTGGCGGATAACGTGCACATTGAGCGTACTTCAGGCAATGTTCACATCGAGGTTCGCTATTTCGTGCGCGTCGACCTGCCGCTTTATACGGTGCAACTGCACTTCTACCCTGGTAGCCGGTAACGGTAGGACAGGCCTCCCGGCCTGTCCCGTGTTTTATGAGCTATCACGAACGGCATCTGCCGCATTGGCAGCCGGAAGGAACGGCGCTGTTTATCACATGGCGATTGAACCTGTCACTTCCGGCGTCAACCGAAGTTCTGAAGAGCGAGCCCTCGGGGAGGAAGTTCGTAGCCGTCGATCGGGAATTGGACAAGGCTTCCACCGGTCCGCGGTGGCTAAAGGACGAACGCGTGGCCCAGGCTGTGGTTGATACCCTCCTTTACGGCCAAAACCAGCTTCGGCTATACCGCCTACGCGCTTGGGTTTTGATGATCAACCACGTCCACATCTTGATTTACCCCGTCGCCCCGCTACCGCGAATTACCAAAGCAATAAAGAACTTCTCGGCGCGCCGCGCCAACGCAATCCTCGGCCACTCCGGACAGCCGTTTTGGCAGGATGAATCCTATGATCACTGGGTTCGCAGCGCGGAAGAGATGGAAAAGATAGTGCGTTACATCGAAGGAAATCCCGTGGCAGCCGGGTTAGTCTCGCGCCCAGAAGACTGGCGCTGGTCTAGCGCCTGCGCTCCTGGACAGGCCGGGAGGCCTGTCCTACAGATATGAGAGAATTGTTGTTAGTGGCAGAGAAGAAATCCGACCCGAAGGGCAAGGTCCGCGTCCGGGTTCCGCGTAGAGCCTACCTGGTCCGGTTCTTCCTGCATCCCGTGGGCAAGATCCTGGCGGTTTCGCTCACCCTGGTGCTGCTTCTCACCATCGGCGTTCTCACGCATTACTACCAGAAATATTCAACCCTGATCGATGAAAAACTGCGCGCCGGGCCATTCGCCAACACCTCGAAAATCTTCGCCGCTCCGCGCCTGATTGCAGTCGGCGACCCCGGCACGCCCGACGAGATCGCCGCCGACTTGCGCCGCGCAGGCTACACCGAATCGCGCGGCAATGCCATCGGCTCGTTCCAGACAAAGCCGGAGAGCATCGAGATCGTCCCCGGCCCGGATTCGTATTTCGATCAGGAAGCCGGCCTAGTCAAGTTCGCGAACGGCCGCATCTCGCAGATCGTTTCCCTGCGCGATAATACCGCCCGCGCCCAATACCAGCTTGAGCCGCAGCTCATCACCAATCTTTCCGACCGCAATCGCGAAAAGCGCCGCCTGGTGAAATTTGGCGACATTCCAAAAGTGCTGATCGACGCGGTTACCTCCGCCGAAGACAAGCGTTTCTTCCAGCACGCCGGCATCGACCCCATCGGCATGGTGCGCGCCGCCTATGTGGACCTCAAGGAACGCCGCAAAGACCAGGGCGCTTCCACGCTCAGCATGCAACTGGCCCGCGAGTTCTTCCTCGACCGCGAAAAGCGTTGGACCCGCAAACTGGCCGAAGGCATCATCACCATCGAGCTCGAGCAGAAGCTTTCCAAACAGCAGATCTTCGAGGATTATTGCAACCAGATTTACCTGGGCTCGCGGGGGACCTTCCGCATTCACGGCTTCGGCGAAGCATCGGAAGCGTTCCTGGGCAAGGATCTGCGGCAGATCACCCTGCCCGAAGCCGCCGAATTGGCCAGCCTGCCGCGATGGCCCGCCTACTTCGACCCCTTCCGCCATCCGGACCACTTACTTGAACGGCGCAACTCCGTGCTATCTCTGATGCGGCAAAACGGCTACGTGAGCGACCGCGATTACGCGATCGCCATGGATACTCCGCTGACAGTCGCTAAAAACGCCGCACAATCCGCCGAAGCGCCGTATTTTGTCGACCTGGTGAACGATTTCCTGCAAACCCAGCTTCAGGATGCCGATCTTCAATCGAGCTCTTTCCGCGTGTACACCACGCTCGATCCGGACCTGCAGCGCGCCGCCGGCGAAGCCATTCGCGACGGTATGCAAAAGGTGGACGAGCTGATCCGCAAGCAAAGGCGTTTCAAGGGCCAGACACCGCCCGAGGCGCAGTGTGCGCTCATCGCGCTCGATCCGCATACCGGAGAGATCCGGGCGCTGTCCGGTGGGCGCAATTACGGTGTCAGCCAACTCAACCACATCCTGGCCATGCGGCAACCCGGATCGATTTTCAAGCCCTTCGTGTATACCGCGGCGCTGAACACGGCCATCGAAGGTGGACCCCGCATCCTCACGGCCGGCACCACCGTGGAGGACGAGCCCACCACTTTCTGGTACGACAACAAGCCCTACGCACCGAGCAACTTCAAGCATGAGTTTCACGGCACCGTGACGCTACGGCAGGCCATCGCAAAATCCATGAACGTGGCCACCGTCAAGGTCGGCGAAATGGTGGGCTTCGACACGGTTGTGGATCTGGCCAAGAAGGCGGGTTTGAATTACAACATCCAGCCCACGCCCGCGGTGGCGCTGGGTTCCTACGATGTTACGCCCCTGGAGATGGCCGGCGCCTACACCATATTCGCCAATCACGGCGTTTACGTGAAGCCCAGTTTTGTCTCCATGGTGCGCTCCCAGAATGGCGCCGAGATTTACGCCCACAAAAAAGAAGAGCGCACGGTGCTCGATCCGCGGGTAGCCTACCTGATGACCAACCTCATGGAGGAGGTGATGCGCAGCGGCACGGCGGCGGGCGTGCATGCGCTGGGGTTCAACGTGCCCGCCGCGGGCAAGACCGGCACCTCCGACCACGATGGCTGGTTTGCGGGCTACACCTCCGGCCTGCTGTGCATTGTCTGGGTGGGCTTCGACGATAACCGCGATCTGGATCTGGAAGGCGCGCATTCCGCGCTGCCTATCTGGACGGAGTTCATGAAGCGCGCCCTGGATTATCGCGCCTACCGCAACGCCGAGCCCTTTACGGCGCCCGACGGCATTATCTCGGTCGAGATCGATCCGGAGTCCGGCATGCTGGCCACGCCCCGCTGTCCCAGTACGATATCGGAAGTGTACATTTCGGGAAGCCAGCCGGTAACCTACTGTCCGCTGCACGGCGGCGGGCAAAGCGTGACGCATGTGGCCGGCTGGGAAATCCCCGCCAGCCCCGCTCCGCCCGCGGATGCCGCCGCGCCTGGGGGACGCCCGAACGCGCCTCCCGTGATGGCCGCCCGGAGACCTCCGCCGGCTCCCGCGCCCCCACCGCAACAGGCCGCGCAGAAGCCGGAAAAGCCCAAGGAAAAGAAAAGTTTTTTCAAACGCCTGCTGGGTGTGTTTAAATAGAACAAAAGGGGGAGCCCAATGCTTTCCGCTCGCAACCTCGTCGTTCTCTGCGGCGCGTGCCTGATTTCGGGGACAACTTTCGCGCAGAATACCCAACCTGCCCTGGATTCTCCGCCCGCTGCCAAAACCCAAACTTCTTCAACCGCCGCTCCACAAATTACATCGGAAGACCGGGGCGACGTTTACATGGCGCGCAAGATGTACCGCGAAGCCATCGAAGCTTACCAACAGGCGCCGCAGGATTCCGCGGCCGTCTGGAACAAGATGGGCATCGCCTACCACCAGATGATGCAGTTGGATGCCGCGATGAAACGCTACCGGCGCGCCATCAAGCTGGATGCCAAGTACTCGGAAGCCATCAACAATCTGGGGACCATCTATTACGCCGAAAAGCACTACGGCAAGGCCATCGGCTATTACAAGCGCGCACTGAAGCTGGCGCCCGGTTCTGCATCCATGTACAGCAATCTCGGCACGGCCTATTTTGCCGAGAAGAAATTCAAGCTGTTTTGGGAGGCTTACAACAAGGCACTGCAACTCGATCCCGAGGTTTTCGAGCATCGCAACGCTTACGGTGTGCTGCTGCAGGACCGCACCGTCGAGCAGCGCGCCCAATATCACTACTACATGGCTCGGATGTACGCCGGCCAAGGCCAGCGGGACCGCGCGCTGGAATATATCCGCAAAGCGCTTGAAGAAGGATTCAGCGACCGCAAGAAGCTGTTGCAGGATCCCGAATTCGCCTCCATGCGCGATTTGCCGGAGTTTAAAGAGCTGCTGAAGCTGGAGCCGCGTGTATTGTAGCTGGCCAGTGGGGCAGACCATCGTTTTCTGTGGTCTGCCGCGCTGCCGCAACACAAAGGCAGACGACGCAAAACGATCGTCCGCCCCACTGGGGACGTGCGAATCCGACTAACCGTCGCCGCGTCCCTGCTGTGCCTGGCCGCATGCGCCCGCCGCGATACCCAGCAACTGCTGCCACAAGTCGCGGTTCTACGCTTTGAGAATCTCTCCGCCGATCCATCCCTGGAATGGATGGGCCGCGGCTTCGCTGAAATCCTGTCCGAAGATCTGCAAGGTTCCCGCCAGCGCTATGCCATCCAATTCCGCACCCTGCATTCGTTCGATGCCGAGCTTGGGCCCCGCCCCTTCGCGCCAGGCATCTCTACCGAGAGCACCGCGGCGCTGGTTTCGGGCGCCAATGAAATTGTCTACGGCACTTACTCCGTGGTGAATGGCATCCTGCACGCAAACCTGTTCGAAGAAGATCTGGCCACTCACAAGATGCTGCTGGCGGGCGCAGCCAGCGGGCCCATCGGCGGCGGCATCTTTCCACTGGCCGATGCGCTCGCTCACCAATTGGGCGAAACGCGCCCGTTCGGTACGCACAACCAGCAGGCTCTCCGCGATTACGCCGCCGCCCTCGAAGCACCCGATGCCGCCACAGCATCTCAGGATCTCGCCGGCGCCGTCAGCGCCGATCCGGATTTCGGCCGCGCCTACGTCGCCTGGTTCGAAACCGCCATCGCACAGCGCGACGGCGCCCAGGCCGCTGGCATCCTGGAACAAGCCCGTGCACACCAGGCGCGCTTTGCGGCCCTCGATCGGACGCAGATCTCGCTGGATGCGGCCGTCTTGCGCGGCGATAGCCAGGCTCAACTGGCAGGGCGCCGCGAACTCGCCCGCCTGGACCCATCCGATCCGCTGCATCATCGCGCGCTGGGCGAATCGCTGATGAGCCTGCGCGACTACGACGCCGCCATCGTCGAATTCCGCCGGACCCTCACTTTCCGGCCCGACGATGTGGTCACTCTGAACTTAATGGGCTACGCGGCCGCATATTCCGGCGACTTGCCCACAGCCATCCGCGTGCTCCGCGGCTATGAGCAGTTGCGCCCCAACGAGCCGAATCCGCTCGATTCGCTGGGCGATGCGCACTTCGCCCTCGGCCACTTCCGCGAAGCCGAGCAGTTCTATCTGGCTGCGCACGCGAAATTTCCCAGGTTTCTGAACGGCGGCGAACTGTTGAAAGCCGCGCAGGCGCGCCTGATGACCGGCGACGCGCGCGGCGCCACGTCATTATTCGACCGCTACGCCGCGGAGCGCGAGGCGGCGCACGATCCCAATGTCCCGTATCAACGGGCGACGTGGCTGTGGCAGACGGGCACGCGCCGCGAAGCCGTCGCTCAGATGGATCGCCTGGCGCGCGCCGAAGCGTCCACGCCGTTGCATGAACTGGCCGCGCGCGCCGACGCCCAAACCGCTATCTGGCTGCTGGAATTGGGCGACCGGCCGGCCGCCGCCGAGCACGCGCGCCATGCGCTGGCCGAGGCAGGACCCACAACGTCCGCGGTGGTCGCGCTGGTGGCGAATCTGGCGCTGCCGGAAGGGCCTGCGTTGCCCGCGCAATCTGCGATTGCCGGCTATGCGCGGGCTTACGCGCTGCTGTTCCAAAAGCAGTTCCAGCCCGCCGCGCAAGCGCTGCAGGATCTCTACCGCCGCCCGACCGCCGATTTCGACGATGGCTTGGCCGTGCTGCTCGCCTGGGCCTATGAAGAATCCGGTGATTGGCGGCGCGCCGAACCGCTACTGCGGCTGACGCCCTTGCCGGAAGCTACGGGCATCCCCATGTTTTCCTCGCTCTATTTCCCGCGCCTGTTTCATTTGCGAGGCGCAGTGCTGGAGCGCGAAGGCCAACGCGCGGAGGCCGCACGCTATTACGAGCTGTTCCGGGCTTTGTTGGGTCCAGATACCCCGCGGTAGCCGCTGAGACGGGTACCTTATGGCACTCTCACTGTGAGTACTAGCCGCAAATAGCTCAACGCACAAGGCCCGGTCCCGATGTATACTACCTGAAGCCGGAACTATATTTATACCGATCCGGCTCATCGCAATGAGAGGGCTTGTCCGCAGGGTTATGCGAAGGTCGCCATATGGGGACACCCGTCCCGCACGCCGTCCCGATCGCTCGACCAGTCTAGCGGCGGATTCCTCGATTCCTTTCAACACCCCGGGAGAGATTTCATGAAACTCCGTTGTTTTGCCGTTTTATCGCTGGTAACGGGCCTGTGCCTGACAGGCGTGGGCTTCGGCCAGACCATTAAGACGATTCCAGCCAGGCTGGTCCGGCTGACGGATTTAGGCGCCGTTGTTCGAGGCGGCTCGCCGGGCAATTCCACCGGCGCGTTTGCCGGAGACCTGGGCCGCCTGCCGGGTCTGCGCGGATCCGCATTCACGCGGCTGAGCTTTCTGCCAACGCCACGGCCATTCGCGTCGAGGCCGTTGGCGATCAGGCCGGCGACCGCGGACGCCTGGAATACCGGCTCGGGCGATTGGAGCGTGGCGGGGAACTGGACGTCGGGCGTGCCCACCAGTTCCAGCGCCGTCACCATCGGCAACACGACCAGCGCGACCGTAACCGAAGATCTGGCCAGCGCCAGCGCGGCCAGCCTTTCGATCACCAGCAGCAACGAGCTCTACATCGCGCCGGGGAATTCGCTGACCGTCACAGGCGCGACGAACGTGAGTTCCGGCGCGGAGTTGCTGGTGGGCACCGGCGATGGCGCGGGCAACACGCTGAATAGCGGGTCGGTGACGAATAGCGGGACCATGGACATCGGCAACTACTATATGACCTCGTCTTCCACGGTGAACGTGACGGGCACGTACACCGGCACGGGCGGCACGTTGGTAGTGGATTCGGGCAATACCGCGGGGGCGAATTCGCTGTTGAAGATCAGCGGCGCGGCGCCGGGCACTGTCACGGGAACGTATGTGGTGGAAACCAACCTGGGATCGTCGACCGTGGAGTGGGGTTCGGGCGGGATCACCGCTATCGGAGATGGCAGCAGTAACGCCGGCAACGTCACGGTGAATGGCGCGACCGCTTACCTTGAAGTGGGCGCCACCAACAGCAACAGCGCGCTGAAAGGGTTGACCACCATCGCCTCGAACGGCGAGTTGCAACTGGAGAACGGCGCTGCGGCGTCCACCACGGGCGCGCTGACGGTGGCCGCCGGCGGGCAATTGTACCTGGACTTTTCTAATACCGGCGGCGGCAGCAGCCTGACGCTGGGCGGCTCGCTGACCAATAGCGGGACCATCCAGGTCGGCAACTACTACACCAGTTCGGCGGACACCGTGAATGTGGCGGGCACATACACCGGCACCGGCGCCACGCTGACGGTGATTGGCGGCCATTACAGCGCTGGGGCCAATTCGCTGGTCGACATGAGCGGCGCGGCGCCCGGAACCGCTCTTGGAAACTACTACCTGACCTCCAACGAGGGATCGGCGATAGTGGAATGGGGATCGGGCGATATCACCGCTATTGGGAACGGAACCAACTCGGGCAACATCGAGCTGGATGGCGCAAGCACTTACCTGGAAGTGGGCGCCACCAACAGCAACAGCGCGCTGAGAGGGCTGACCAGTATCGCCTCCGACGGGACGTTGCAATTGGAGAACGGCGCTTCGGCGACCACCACGGGCGCACTGACGGTGGCCGCCGGCGGGCTATTGTACGTGGACGCCGCGAATACCGGCGGGGGCAGCAGCCTGACGCTGGGCGGCTCGCTCACCAACGACAGTACCGTGCAGGTCGGTAACTTCTACACCAGTTTGGCGGATACGTTGAAGGTGAATGGGACTTACACCGGCACGGGCGCGACCTTGAACGTAATTGGCGGAAATTATAGCGCTGGTGCGAATTCGCTGGTCGACATCACCGGCGCGGCGCCTGGAACGGCTCTTGGAAACTACTACCTGACGGCCAACGAGGGATCGGCGATCGTGGAATGGGGATCGGGCGGTATCACCGCTATCGGGAACGGCAGCAACGCGGGCAACATCGAGCTGGACGGCGCAAGCACTTACCTGGAAGTGGGCGCCACGAATAGCAACAGCGCGCTGACAGGGCTGACCAGTATCGCCTCCGACGGCGTGTTGCAATTGGAGAACGGCGCTTCGGCGACCACCACGGGCGCACTGACGGTGGCCGCCGGCGGGCTATTGTACGTGGACGCCGCGAGTACCGGCGGGGGCAGCAGCCTGACGCTGGGCGGCTCGCTCACCAACGACAGTACCGTGCAGGTCGGTAACTTCTACACCAGTTTGGCGGATACTTTGAAGGTGAACGGGACATACACCGGCACGGGCGCCACGCTGAATGTGATTGGCGGGAACTACGGCGCAGGGGCCGATTCGCTGGTCAATATCACCGGCGCGGCTCCCGGAACCGTTACCGGAAACTACTACCTGACTTCCCACGAAGGATCGGCGACGGTGGAATGGGGCTCGGGCGGAATTACCGCGATCGGGAATGGCAGCGGCAACGCGGGCGCCGTCTCGCTGGATGGCGCCACCACTTACATGGAAGTGGGGGCCACCAACAGCAACAGCGCGCTGAAGGGGCTGACCACCATCGCCTCAAACGGCAACTTGCAATTAGCGGACGGCGCCTCGGTGACCACCACGGGCGCGCTGACGCTGGCCGCTGGCGGAGCGTTAGGCGTGGACGCGGGCAGCACCGGCGGCGGCAGCGTCCTGAGCCTGGGCGGCTCTCTCACCAACGACAGTACCGTGGGGGTCGGTAACTTCTACACCAGTTCGGCGGTTACTTTGGACGTGGATGGCACATACACCGGCACAGGCGCCACTCTCAAGGTGACTGGCGGGAATTACAGCGCCGGGGCCAATGCGCTGGTCGACATCACCGGCGCGGCTCCCGGAACGCTGACCGGAAACTACGAACTGACTGCCAACGAGGGATCGGCGGCGGTGGAATGGGGCTCCGGCGGGATCACATCCATTGGAAATGGCACCGAGGCTGGCTACGCGTTCTTGAGCGGCGGCGCTTATCTGGAAGTCGGCGCCACCAATACCAATAGCGCGCTGAAGACGCTGACCACCATCGCCAGCGACGGCGACTTGCAGATGCAGGACGGCGCATCGGCGACCACCACGGGCGCGCTGACAGTGGCCGCCGGCGGGCAATTGTACGTCGATGCGGGCAGCGCCGGCGGCGGCAGCAGCCTGACTCTGGGCGGCTCGCTCACCAGTAGTGGAACCGTGCAAGTCGGCAACTTCTACACCAACTCGCCGGAGACTTTGAAGGTGAATGGCACATACACCGGCACGGGCGGCACCCTGACCGTGGTGGGCGGGAATTACGCGGCGGGAGCCAATGCGCTGGTCGACGTAACCGGCGCAGCCCCTGGAACGGTTACCGGCAACTATAACCTGACTTCCAACGAGGGATCGGCGGCGGTGGAATTTGGCTCCGGTGGGATTACCGCTATCGGGGATGGGAGCAGCAACGCCGGCGACGTCTCGCTGAACGGCGGCGGCGCTTATCTGGAAGTGGGCGCCGCTAACAGCAACAGCGCTCTGAAGGGCCTGACCACCATCGCCTCCAACGGCGAGTTGCAATTGGTGAACGGGGCTTCGGTGACCACCACGGGCGCGTTGACGGTGGCCAGCGGCGGTCAGTTGTCCGTGGATTCGAGCGGCAATGGCGGAAGCACGCTGAACATCGGCGGGGCGCTAACCAACGGCACGACCATTCAAGTTGGCAACTACTACATGGGGGCGCCCAGCGCGCTCGATGTCGGGGGCAGCCTTACCAACACCAACACCATCAACCTGGATCCTCAGGGTTATAACAGCGGCACCACGAAAGTCGTATTGGAGGTGACCGGCCCGGATCTGGTGAATTCGGGAACCATCAACCTCTACGGCAACACGGGCGAAGCGGAACTGGAAATCGGCGGCAACGTCACCACTAGCGGGACTGGCGCGATCAAGCTTTCCACCGGCGCGACTAACCTCATCACCGGTACTTCCTCCAGCTTCACCCTGACCAACGGCTCGACCATCGAAGGTTCCGGCACCATCTCCAACATGGGGATCGTAAACACCGGCACCATCTCGGCGAACCAGTCCGTGCCACTGCTGATCCTGCCTAGTAGCTTGGGGCTGAACAATCAGGGCACGCTCAGCGTATCCACGGGCGACACCATGCAAATCGGCACTTCGGCCGGTGGCGCGCTCACGAACCTCTCCGGTACTACACTTACCGGAGGCACCTACACCGTCGGCGGCACTATGCAGTTCGGCGCATCCGGCGCCAGCATCGTCACCGACGCCGCCAACATCTCGCTGACCGGCGCGGGCGCGCAGATGCTTAACTTCGGCGGCAGCAGCCTGCTAACCAATCTCGCCACCATCTCGAATGGCGGCAGTTTCACGCTGGGCACCGGTTGGGGCACCTTCACCACCACCGGTAACTTCACTAACGACGGGGCTCTGTCGGTAGGCGCCAAAGATAAGTTCATCGTCGACTTATCCGACAGCTTGACTAACTTCTCCGGCACGACACTTACCGGCGGAACTTACAAGATCACCGGCACGCTGGAATTCAAGGGCGCTAACATCGTGACCAACGACGCCAGCATCACGCTGACCGGCGCGGGATCGAAGATCGACGGCAAGGGCGGCGCAAACGGCCTGGCCAACTTCGCCGTCAACAACGGCAGCTTCATCCTGGGCAAGGGCCGCAGCTTTACAACGGCCGGCAATTTCACCAACAACGGCCTGCTGACGGTCGGCGCGGGCGACACCTTCGATGTCAATGGCAATCTGACTAACTTCTCCGGGAACACGCTGAACAGCGGTAATTACAATGTAAGTGGCATCCTGGAGTTCGACAACGCCAGCATCGTGACCAATGCGGCCACCATCACGCTGGGCAGCACTACGGCCAAGATCGAAAATCAAAGCGCGGCCAACGCCATGCTGGGCTTCACCACGAATACATCAACCGGTAAGTTCACGCTATCCGGCAACGCCGGCCTCACCACCACCGGTGGCAGCTTCAGCAACGCCGGCACCGTGACCGTCGACACCGGGAGCACGTTCATCATCGGCGGATCGAGCTACAACTACACCCAGACGGCCGGCACCACCACGGTAGACGGCACCCTGGCGGGCGCTTCTACGGGCAGCCTGGACTTGAACGGCGGCAACCTATATGGCACCGGCTCGCTCAACTACGGCGTGTCGGACTCGGCCACCATCACGCCGGGTAATTCATCCACCAGCGAAGGCAAATTGCAGGTAAATGGCACTTACGCGCAAAACTCCAGTGGTGCGCTGGATGTGACTATTGGGGGCACGACCGCCGGTACCAACTACGATCAGCTCAATGTGAGCGGCACGGCCAGTCTTAATGGCACGCTGAATATCTCGCTGGCGCACGGATACACGCCGACGGTTGGCACGACGTTCGACATTCTGAATGCCTCGTCCGTTACCGGCAGCTTTTCGACGGTGAACGGCGTGGCCATCAACAGCAACGAGCACTTTACGGTGACCGAAATAAGCGGCGACGAGATTGAATTGACAGTGGTCAGCGGGCCGGCGCCGACGATGAGCGTGAGCCTGACCCCGGCCGCGCATCCCGGGGTCGAGCATGGCCGCTACGGGCTGGGCGTGTATCGTCCGAGCAGGTTGCCGGTGAACACTATTGCAACCGTCGCCACGCCAGTTAGCGCGCCGGCACTCGCGCATGTGCTTGCGCCGGTGATTAGCGGGCTGCGGATAGGCCGCGGATTCCATGCCATGGACGATTTCGGCGTACCGGTCGCCATGCCGTCCGGGTCGGGATCAAGCGACGTGGGCGTGCCGGCTCTGCCAGGCATCTCGCCGGTTTCGGCATTGGCCTATAACCCCATGGCCTCCATGAATCACGCCTACTTCGAATGCGGCGTGAGTCTGAATGCGCTGCGTCACGTGGGCGGCAAGCGGCTGCTGAAGTCTCTGTGGGCCGCGCCGGATTCGCCGGACGCGCTGAGCATCGGCTATATGAGGATGACTACATCGCACTGATCTGCAACGTGGGACAGACCATCGTCTTTTGTGGTCTGCCCTTTCGTCCCTACACTTACAACACCGGGCAGACGACGAAAAACGATCGTCTGCCCCACGGTGTGGAGAGGCTACTCCGCCATCTCCGCCCGCGCCTTGGCAATCGCCGCCAGATACTGCCGCGCCCGCTCCTCAATGAGTCCGTAACGCTCTTCCCGGATCAGCTTGGCATCCACCAATTCGCCGCCCACCGCCACCGCGCATGCACCCGCTTTCAAAAATTCGCCGGCCGTCTCCAGATTCACGCCGCCGGTGGGAATCATTCGGATCTGTGGGAAAGGCCCCTTCAACGCCTTGATGTACTTCGGTCCGCCTACATTCCCGCAGGGAAATATTTTCACGATGTCCGCGCCGGCTTCCCACGCCGTGAGCACTTCGGTGGGAGTCAGCGCGCCGGGACAAATCACCTTGGCATAGCGCTTGGCCATTTCAATGGTTGCCATCTTCAAACTCGGTGTGACGAAGAACTCCGCCCCCGCCAGCATGCAGATGCGCGCCGTCTCCGGGTCCAGCACCGTGCCTGCGCCCAGCACGATCTTATCGCCGAACTGGTCGGCAATCTTTTCGAGCGCGCGCACTGCGCCGGGCACCGTCATGGTGATCTCCGCCGCGCGCACGCCGCCGCGGTAGATGGCTTCCACGGCCTGGATGGCGCTCTCCGCGCTGGATGTCCGCACCACCGGCACGATGCCGATCTCCGTGATGCGTGCGAGGATCTCTTTGGGCTGCATCGCTCACTAACTTATCATGCCTTATGATTGCTGAATGCAGCGAAGAATTCCGTCACGAAACTCCCTGGCAATGGCGGGGCTCTCCGCGGCGCTATTCGCATTGAACGCCGCCATCGCGTGGCCGCTGTTCCGCGTCGAGTATCTGTCGCAGACCGGCACCGGCGAAAGCGTCACCATCGCCTACGCCCGATACGCCCGCGACCATTGGCCGGACTTCGACTGGTGCCGCTTCTGGTACGCCGGGCTGCCCTTTCGGAACGCGTATGTGCCGGCGCTGCATCTCACGGCCGCGGCAGTTTCCTGGTTGTCGCACTTAAGCGCCGCATCCGCATTCCATCATGTGGCGGCGTTCCTCTATTGCTTCGGACCGGTGACGCTTTTCTGGATGGCCTGGCGGCTAAGCGGCTCCGCCGGCGGCAGCTTCTGCGCCGCGCTGGCCTATTCGCTGATCTCGCCATCCGCATTTCTCGCAACCGAAATTGGCCGCGACCTGGGCAGCCCCCTGTGGGACCAGCGTCTTCACTCGATGGTTGTGTATGCGGATAATCCGCATGTGGCGGCGCTCGCGCTGCTGCCGCTGGCGATTCTGGTTTTGGATGTGGCGCTCGAAAAACGCCGGCCATTCTATTTCGTGGCCGCAGCGGTGGCGCTGGCGGCGGTTCCGCTGACGAACTGGCCGGGAGCCATCGGGCTGGCGTTCGCCGTGCTAGCCTATGGCCTCGCGCAAACCGGGCCCGGCGGGGTGCGGCGTTGGCTGCTGATCGGAGCCGTCGCCGCGCTGGCATACGCCTTCGCCATCCCCTGGATTCCGCCATCCACCATCCTCGCAACACAGCGCGACGCGCAAGCTTTCGCGCCCGTCAATCGATTCGCCGCCCGCCACCTGATCTATGCGGTTGCGCTGGCCGCGCTGGTCTGGGCGCTGATGCGGTTGCTGTCGGCCGTGCGCACGCCGCGATACCTGCGGTTCTTCGCTCTGTTCTTCTTCTTCTTCGCCGCGATCACCCTGGGATGGTATTGGCTCGGCCTTACCTTGCTGGCGCAGCCTAACCGATTTCATCTGGAAACGGAGATGGGCTTCACGCTCGGCGTGGTCTTCGCGGCGCGTATGGCGCTCGCGCGATGGCCGGCGCCGCGGCGGCCCGTCGTGGCCGTCTTCGCCATCGCCTGCGCAGTTCAATTCGTTCAATACCGCGCGTATGCCCGCCGTCTGATCCACGGCATCGATATCACCCAGACCAGCGAATACAAGACCGCCCGCTGGTTTGACCAACACATGCGCGACAGCCGAGTGGAAGTGCCCGGCTCGACCAGCTTCTGGCTCAACGTCTTCACCGACACGCCGCAACTGACCGGATGTTGTCCGCAAGGCGTGCTCAACCAGACTGCGCGCGTCGCGGACTACGGCATTATGACGGACCTTACCGCGGAAAATCGCGCGTTCGAGAATAGCCTGCTGTGGTTCAAAGCGCTGGGCGTGCGGGCGGTGGCTGTCTCGGGGCCGCGCAGCACCGAAGTGTACAAGCCGTTCTATCATCCCGCGAAATTCGGAGGCAAACTGCGCGTGCTATGGCGGGACGGCGACGACGTGATCTACGAGGTGCCGTGGCGCTATTATTCGATCGCGCACGCCATTTCATCCAGCGACGCGGTGGCGCGCACACCCGCGCATGGCGTCGATACCCAGCCGCTCGTTCCGTATGTCGAAGCCATCGACCGGCCAGATGCGCCGCAGTTGCAGGTGCAATGGCTCGATAACGAAACCATGCGGATCACGGGCGATCTGCAGCCGCGGCAGATCGTCAGCGTGCAGGAGAATATGGACAGCGGCTGGAGCGCCTCAGCAAACGGTTCGCCGCGCTCAGTTTACGCGGACAAGCTAGGCCTAATCGCCATTGAACCGTACTGCCAAGGCCACTGCACAATCGAATTGCACTACAACGGAGGCATCGAGATGCAATGCGCGCACTGGATCAATCGCGGGGCGCTGGCGGGATCCCTGCTATGGATGCTTCTAGGCCTAGCGAGGCGCCCGAAGCACCCACAACCCACCACCCACAACCCACCACCTACTTAGCCGCCGCCGCCTTCTTCACCGGATGCGATGCGCGCCACTCCTCCCAATCCTCGCGCACCACTTGCAGCATGTCGTCCGCGGCCTTCGGCAACCAATCCACGCCGCGCTTCTTCAGATCGGCCTGGATGGCGGGCGTCTTACCGCTCCCGATGTGCACGTTGGCGGTCTCGAAACCCATGGCGTGCAGCAGCACTTTTTCGGAATGCTCCTTGGGCAATTCAGACAGTTCGATCCGCGAACAGTCCGGCGCCAGGCGGCGCACGATCCATTTGCCCTTCTGCTTCACGTAGGGGTCGCAGCAACGCACGGCGGTATCCAGGATCTCCTGATAATGGAGGCGGCACGGTCCCTTCGAGCCTGCGGCCCACCAACACGCCGATGGCGCCATGGCCTTGGCTTCGCGTGCGATGTTAGCGGCATGCCATTGCGCCAGAGCCACAAAACGCTGGCGGCCTAAGCTTCCGAGTCCGGCCACGCGGTGCACATGCCTTCGCGGCAGGTTGGGATCGGGAAGTAGCCGCGCAATTCCTTTTACCGCCCCATCGGGGATTCTTCCTTTAATCGGCGGGCATTTCTCCAGCTTTTCCCAGAAGCCGCACACCTCCTTCAAACGGTGTACGGCCATGTCGCGCAGCAGCGCGTGATGCTCGGCCAGCACGAACGGGCGTCCGCCGGCGGTTAGGGCGGCCGTGTATCCCTCCAGAATGGCGGATGCAGATTCCTTCGCATCCAGACACTTGGGACGCTCGGCAGTAGCCAGGCGCGCGCTCACGGCCAGCCGGGTCAGGTCATGCGTGTAGGGCAACCGCCATGTCTCGTCGAAATCGTTGATGCCCCAGATCAGGCGCCCTTCGGAATCGCGCCACGTGCCGAAATTCTCCACGTGCAGATCGCCCACCGCCAGCACAACTGGCGCCGACGCCAGATCGCCGCATACTTCCGGCCACACTTGCGCCCAGCGATAGTAGGTGGCGCGCATGAAGGGGAAGATTGCCGCGGACATCTGTGCATGCTTATAGGTCAGGTCGGCAGGCACAATAGTCAGTTGCTTGCCCAGCCACTCTTCGTAGCGGGCCGTGCTCTTTTGAATTTTCATAGGCCGGAACGGGCAGTTACAGCACTTAGCTTACACCAATCGCGGCGTGAGCATCCATTTCAGGACGCCGCGCGGTGGGCCGCTAAAGCTTTCCTGATCGATGCGGACGAGCGCGGCTTTCTTCAAATCTATCTGCAGCGCGGGCACGCCCAGCAGATATCCAACTGTCATTCCCAGTAGCGGTTCATGCCCGGCGATCAACAACGCGGGCTCACGGCGATGCGCGCAGATCGCCTCCCAGACAGCCTTTGGAGACGAGTCAGGCGTCAGGATGGCGGCTTCCACGATCTTATTGCACCGGAGCACCTGCCCGGCGATGTGGGCCGTCTGGGTCGCCCGCTTATACGGACTGGTCAGGATCAACGAAGGCCTGACATCGGCCTCCTTGGCTTGTTCCAGTACGGCGCGCAGTTTCTCTTTGCCGGTATCGGTTAAGGCCCGCTCCGCGTCCGGTACGCCCGATTTGGGCTCGTCGGCGATGCCATGGCGCAGGATGTAGATCTCCATTACTAGATCGTATCGTGTCGTGGGGCAGGCACCCTGCCAGGCACCCTGCCTGCGCGGGCCTCGTAGGCCCGCTCTTCGGCGAGCTAGGCTCGCCTTGGACAGGCCGGGAGGCCTGTCCTACAGCCGCTTCAACTCCACCTTGGCGGACATCTTATCCCCATCCGGGCTGGTCCCCGCTGCGCTGCCCTTGATGGTCTCGCCATCGAACACCAGATCGAACACCAGCTTCCCATTATCCCCGCCGTTTCCTTCCAGCAACACTTCGAAGGTGAGCTTGCCCTTTTCCAGTTTCCCGTTGTGAATGGCCCATTGCTGGTCGTCATTCGGGCCGGCTGTTCCGGTGACCGTGGTTCCATCCAGTTTCAGATTCATCACCGCCGTATCCGGTTTTTCTTCTCCATCCGAGGTGGTGATATCGAACTTGCCCGTCCATTTGCCGGTCAATTCCGCGGCGCTCAGAGTCAGTCCAGTCAACAACAAGAGGCAGATCAGCGTCTTCATAGACTGCCTGACGAGAATGGCATGCCTTTTGTTCCCGGAATCTGCTTATTGGGCGATACGGAACGACGCTTCCAGCGGTCCGGCGAACGCCTTATAATCGCCGGCCGGCAGTTGCCAGCTCTTATTTTCCGTGTTGAAAATCGAAAGGTACAGCGGCTCCAGCGCCATCGTCACTGTCTTCGATTCGCCAGGCTTCAGCGGCACCCGTTGCCACGCCACCAGGCGTTTGAAAGGCTCTCCCGCCGCGGCGGGCAGCATCGCATACACCTGCGCAATCTCCGTACCCGCCCGTTTGCCGGTGTTTTTCACAGTGAAGCTGACCGTATGCGCGCTGCCATCCGCCGTCAAGCCCGAATAGGCGAACGTGGTATACGAAAGCCCGTAGCCGAACGGAAACAGTGGTTCCTTATGCTCGGCCTCGAACCACTTATAACCTACCTTCAGACCTTCCGAGTACTGCACGTCGAACGCAGGCGGGTGCCCTGCGGGCTTCAAATCGATGCCGATAACTTGTGGATGAGGCAGATCCGCATCGCTCTTGGCGAAACTCACCGGCAGCTTCGCGGAAGGATTCACTTCGCCGAACAAAATCCGGGCCAGCGCCTGCGCTCCGCCGATCCCCGGATACCATGCCTCCAGCACGCCCCTCACATTGGCGATCCACGGCATGGAAACCGGGCCGCCGCTCTCGATCACCACGATGGTATTCGGATTCGCCGCCGCCACCGCCTCCACCAGTCCGTCTTGATCACCAGGCAGAGATAGCGTCGCGGCATCGCGGCCTTCGCTCATGAACTGGTTCACAAATACGATGGCCAATTGCGATGCCTTCGCCAGCTTCGCGGCGGCCGCCGTATCCGTCCCGTCGTTATATTCCACCACCCGACCAGGCGCCTGCGCGCGGATGTATTTCAACGGCGAGGAAGGGAACCACGCCGGATGCATCCACGCCGCGCCGCCCTTCTTCCCGGTGACCGCATCGCCTCCGGGCGGATCCACCTGCGCCGACCCTCCGCCCGATAGCACGCCCACATCTGCATGCGACCCGATCAGCGCAATCGACTGCACGCGCGCCGTATTCAACGGCAGCACGCCGCCTTCATTCTTCAGCAGCACAATGGACTCTTCCGCGATGTGTTGCGCATCCTCCAACCCCTGGAACGGATCGACTACGCTGCGCACCGGCGGATTGTCGACGACGCCGCACGCGAACATGCTGCGCAAAATGCGATGCACCATGTCGTTCAGCCGGGCTTCCGGCACTTCGCGGCTATCCACGGCTTTTTCGAGCGGCGCGCCGAAGAAACGGTCGCCAGGCATCTCCTGGTCGAGCCCGGCCAGCGCGGCTTTGTTAGTGGAGTGTGTGCCGCCCCAATCTGAAAGCACCCATCCCGGGAATGCCCACTCCTTCTTCAGCACCTGGTTCAACAGATAATCGTTTTCGCACGAATAGTCGCCGTTGACTTTGTTATACGCGCACATCACGCCGGCCGGCTGCGCGATCTTGATGGCGATCTGGAACGCCAGCAAGTCCGTCTCGCGCATGGTCCGTTCATCCATGATGGCGTTCAGAATGTTGCGCCCGGTCTCCTGATCGTTCAGCGCATAATGCTTGATGTCGCCCATCACCTGCTGCGCCTGCAAGCCTTTCATGAGCTGCCCTACCATGGTTCCGGCAAGAATGGGATCTTCCCCGGCATACTCGAAGTTGCGTCCGTTGCGCGGCTCGCGTACCAGATCCACGCCGCCGCCAATCGACATATTGAAACCCTGATCGCGCAACTCGCGCCCGATGACGGCGCCATAAAGATACGCCGCGTCGGGATCGAAACTGGCCGCCGCGCCCAGCGTCGATGGCAGTAGCGTGGCGTAGCGGCTCTGGACCGCGGCCATGCGCACGCCCACCGCGGAATCGGCCATGTTGATCGGCGGAATGCCCAGCCGTTCGATCCCCGGCACGAAGCCCGCGCCTTCGTTGGACCCCGCAGGCAACGGCGCGCCCGGCTGCAGCGCGCCCCAACCCGTGCCGTGGACCATTTGGATTTTTTCCGCCAGCGTCATCTGCTCGACGAGCAGATCCGCGCGTTTATCTGGCGATAGCGTTTTATCCATCCAGGGCCCCTGGACCTTCGGCTTGGGGGCCGGCCGCTGCGCGAACAGCAGCCCGAAAATAGAAAACAGGAGTGCGATACGTTTCATAGGAAACGACATTATAATCCCAAACCAATTGGCCGCAGGCGGCCGGCGGGAAACTATAGCCATTGACAATATATCCACAGTGGCTATAATGCCTCTATGGTGCTTCCTGAAAGACGCGTTGTTCTAGCAGGTGCAAGTCCTGTCCGGGAAAGCGCCGGAGCGCCCGGTAGCAGACTCCAGCCGAGCGGAGTAATCCGCCCGCGCCGAGCGGAGTGTCAGAAGCCCTTGAAAGAGAGGGGAGCAAACCAGCGGGCCGCAACAAGAGGTGAACGCTGCAGCCTCGACACATTATCAGCCGAAAGGTGTTTGGGAGGGCCGAGCCGCTCATATCACGGCGAAGGCAACAGACAGCATCATGGACCGGAATGGATGCTGGACCTCTCCGGGGTCTCAGGCGGTGGCACGTTGGGACAGAACAATGCGGAACAGGAGAGGCCCTACCTGACAGCCTTGTCGGGCAAAGACCGGGCGTATAAGGCCGGATGGCTGAAGTCGCGCGGAGCCAGGAGGGAGTCCGAGGGGTCCGTAATACCGATGAAGGCGCGCATTATAACGCGCCGGAGGGAAGGGACCCTGCTTTGGTCACGTCGGCGACGAGGTAAGCGTGAGGGCATGCCGGAAACGGCCAACAACTCCTCAGTAAAAGCGCGACAACTCGGCGGTCCGGCTATCGGTGTAGGCCAAGTACGGCCCGAATTCGTGGGATACGGCGAAGGCATGGACCACCGGAGTGACATCCTGGTGAAAGGCCCGATTCCGACGGGTATGGGGCGTCACGCACGCCACATCAAGAAGATCATCGTTAAGCCGTGTGCGGGAAAACCGCAAGCACGGTTTGAAAGGGGGTTGATGGAAACGGGCCAGCGCTAAACGCTGGAACCGCGCCATAATCTACCCATGAAGGAAACACCCGCGCCGGAAGCGCTGCTGCCCCTGCCGCCGGCCACTTTTCATATTCTGCTGGCTGTCGCGGCGGAGGACCGCCACGGCTACGCCATCATCCAGGATGTCGCCGCGCGCACCAACGGCGAATTGAAACTGAGCGCCGGAACATTGTATCGGTCCATCCAGCGCATGCTCGAACAGGGCTTGATCGTGGAAACTGACGACCGTCCCGCGCCGGAGGTGGACGACGAGCGCCGCCGGTATTATCGCATCGCGCCGTTCGGTGCGCGCGTGGCGCAGGCTGAAGCCCGCCGTCTCGCGCAGCTCGTGCGCATGGCGCGCGCCCGCGGATTCGCCACGGGGAGGGCCTGATGCGCGCCTACGATCTGCTATTGCGGCTCTATCCCGCATCCTTCCGCGCCGAGTATGGCGATGAGATGCGCGCCATCTGGAAGGGGCGCCGCCGCGACGCCTCCGGTCTGATGGCGCCCGCGCTATGGATCGCAATCCTGTTCGAGGTCTTATGCAACGCCGCTGCCGTGCATTGGGACATTTTGCGCCAGGATCTATGCTACACCGCGCGCACGCTGGCGCGCTCGCCGGGATTCGCGCTGACCGCGATTCTGGTGCTGGCGCTGGGTGTAGGCGCGAACACTGCGGCCTTCTCAGTGACCGATTTCGTGCTGATCCGGCCGCTGCCGTTTCCCTCGCCGGAACGGCTGGTCAGGATGTGGGAGAGGGTGCCGTCGTACGGCACGATGGAACTCTCGCCCGCCAACTATGTCGATTGGAAACGCATGAGTAAGTCGTTCGATGGCATGGGCGCTTATTGGGATCACTCCGTGAACTTAGTAGGTACAGGCCAGCCGGAGCGCCTCGAAGCGGCTATCGTCACCGCGGATCTGTTTCCGGTTCTGGGCGCGAAGCCTTTTATGGGCCGCCTGTTCGCTCCCGCGGAGGATCGCGAAGGCGCGTCCGGCACGCTGCTGCTGAGCTACCAGTTGTGGCAGGCGGTCTTCGGCGGCGAAGCGAGCGTCGTCGGGCGGCGCGTGAATCTGGATAACGAACCGTTTGAAATTATCGGCGTGATGCCGCGCGATTTCCATTTTCCCAATCGCGAAGCCGAACTATGGATGCCCATGCGCTTTCAGGAGCATTCCGATGACTTTCAGGACCGCACCAATAACTATCTCAGTGTGGTGGCGCGGATGAAACCGGGTGTAACGCTGAAGCAGGCGGGAGCAGAAATGGCGGTGGTCGCCGGGCAACTGGAGAAACAATTCCCCAAGGAGAACCGGCAAACTTCGGCCACGGTTTATCTGTTGCATGACGATTTGTCGCCGCAATCGCGTTTACTGCTCGAAGCGTTGAGTGGCGCGGCGATTTGCGTGCTGCTGATCGCTTGCGCGAACCTGGCGAATCTGTTGCTGGCGCGCGGGATCTCGCGACAGAGGGAACTGGCCATTCGAGCCGCCATTGGCGCGGGGCGCGAGCGGCTGGTACGTCAGCTAATCACGGAGAGTATGGTGCTGGCGCTGGCCGGCGGCGCGCTGGGTGTGTTAGTGGCCACGGCCGCGGTGCCGCTACTTACTAAGTTGGTGCCGGTTTCGTTGCCCATCGGATCGCCCTCTATCGACTTACGCGTGTTGATCTTCGCCGGTGTTAGTTCCATCATGACGGGCCTGGTGTTCGGCGTATTCCCGGCAATGCGGGCCGGACGCCAATCCGGTTTCGATGCGCTGCGCGAAGGCGCGCGCGGAGGCGGTGGCCGCAAGGACCGTTTACGTTCCGTTTTAGTCGCCGCGGAGGTGGCGGCGTCGGTGGTGCTGCTGGCTTCCGCGGGTTTGCTGACGCGCGCCCTGTGGAAGGTGCAAGCCACCGATCCTGGCTTCCGCGCCGACGGAGTACTAACCCTGCAGACCGCGTTGCCTATCCCGAAGTATGAAGATACGGCGCGCCGCGCGGAATTCTACATCCGTGTGCTCTCCGGCGTGAAGGCTCTGCCGGGAGTGTCAAACGCGGCGTATATCACTTTTCTGCCCATGACCATGCGCGGCGGCATCTGGCCGGTCGCGGTGGATGGCCGGGACGCCGAACTGGGACGCTCTGGCGCGCATACCGCCAGCCTGCGCTATGTGACGCCGGGATTTTTCGCCACGATGGGGATTCCGATTCAGCGCGGGCGCGATGTGAGCGAAGAGGATAGCTTGGATGCGCCGTGGGTGGCGGTAGTCAGCGAGTCGTTCGTGGAGCGCTATTGGCCGAATCAGGATCCGCTGGGCCGGCACTTTAAGATGGCGTTTAGCGACCACACCGTGGTGGGCGTGGTGGGCGATATTCGCGTACGCGGGCTCGAGCGAAATAGCGAACCGCAGGTGTATCTGAGTTACCGGCAGGTGAAGGATGGCTGGCTGATCGGTTACGCCCCCAAGGACTTGGCCATCCGCGCGGCTAGGCCGGCGTCGCTGGCGGCGGCGGTGCGTGGGATCGTTCGTAATGTAGACGCCGAGCAGCCGGTTTCGGATGTGCGCATGATGACTGACATCGTGGAAGCGGAAACGGCGTCGCGTACGGCGCAGGCGAATGTATTGGGCGCGTTCGCGGCCATCGCGTTTCTGCTGGCGGGCGTGGGCATTCACGGATTACTCTCGTTCGGGGTCTCGCAACGGAAACAGGAAATCGGCGTGCGCATCGCGCTGGGCGCACAGCCGGGCGAGATCGTGCGCATGATCGTGAGGCAGGCCGCCTGGCTGGCCTGTGCCGGTATCGTGCCCGGCATTGTACTGGCCTATGGGGCGGGCCGCGCCATCGAAGGCCTGCTGGCGGGTGTGCAGCCGGGCGATGCGGTTACCCTGGCGAGCGCGGTGGCGCTTTGCGCCATAACGACTGTCTTGGGCAGCCTGGCGCCGGCCGCACGCGCCGTGCGCATCGATCCGATCGCCGCGATTCGTTCCGAGTGAATGTGGGGCAGGCACTCTGCCTGCGGCGGCCTCGTAGGCCGCCCGTTGGGCAGTCACGTAGCGCTGTTTTTTTTTGGCGGCCTGAGAGGCCGCCGCAGGCAGAGTGCCTGCGCCACAAATCACAGCGGCGGCAATCTCTCCGCCCGGTACAACTCCGCCGTATTGCGAATGCTCGACACCACCACCATTACAAACATGCCGCCGATTCCCACCACGCCGCCCACATCGAACAACGGAAACCGATGACCAAAAAGATTGCCGGTCGGCCAACGCAGCAGCGCGATATTTCCCACCGCCAAAAGCAACCGCAACTCCGTGGGACTGAATTTCCAATACGAAAGCTGAAACGTGCCGAGCGCGTAAGTGGCCAGATACGCCTGGATCGAGAGCATGAAATAAGCAACCAGCAACAGCAGCGCCACCGTGGGACTCATGTAACCCGACAATCCCATGCCGCCCACCAGGAAGAATGTGCCAAACGCGTCGCTGATGTGGTCCACGTAGAAGCCGTAGCGCGGCCGCTGCCGGTTGCGCACGCGCGCCAAGGTGCCATCCAAGCTGTCGCCCAGCCAGTTGGCCGCCAACCAGAATATGACCGCAAGCAACATATACTTATTCGAGCGCGCCAGCCAGTAACTCACGCCGGCCCCAAACATGGAAATAAATCCGAGCAGCGTAAGGTGGTCGGAATTAATCCACGGCGGCGCAGCCTTAGCCATGCGCACTAACAGGCGCTTCTCGATGGGCGCGAAGAAACTCTCCTGTTCCCGGCCCGCCTCGCGAAATTTCCCTGCTATCTCCGGCATACTCATAGCATAGCTACCGGCAGCCGCCACATGGTGATACGATGCGCGTGATTGCCATGCACATCAACAAGTATGTTGCCGCCGGAACGCTGGTCCTGGCAGGCCTTGCGCCGCTCCATGCGCAGAACCAATATCCCTTTCAAGATCCCAAGCTGCCGCTCGATCAGCGCGTCGATAACATCGTGTCGTTGATGACGCTCGATGAAAAGCTCGCCTGCCTGACCACCAGTACGGCCGTGCCGCGCCTGCACATTCCCAACGCCGGCGGATCGGAAGGCCTGCACGGTCTGGTGCGCAAAGGCGATTTCGGCGCGAAGGCCATCGCCACCACGCAATTTCCCGAGGTGATCGGAATGGCATCCACGTGGGACCCGGCGCTCATCCGCCGGGCCGGCGCCGTACAGGGATACGAAGCCCGCTATATCTATCAGAACGAGAAATACAAGAGCGACGTGCTGGTGGTGTGGGGACCTAACGCCGACTTAGCGCGCGATCCGCGCTGGGGGAGAAATAACGAGAGCTATGGCGAAGATCCGTTCCTCGCCGGAACCATGTCGGTGGCCTTCATCAAGGGAATGCAGGGTGACGATCATAAGTATTGGCAGGCTGCTTCGCTAATGAAACACTTCCTGGCGAACAGCAATGAAACCACGCGCGGAAGCTCTTCCTCGGATTTCGACGAGCAGTTGCTGCTTGATTATTATTCTGTGCCATTTCGTATGGGATTCGTAGAAGGGGGCGCTAAGTCGTTCATGGCATCTTACAACGCCTGGAACGGGGTGCCGATGACCGTAAATCCGATCCTGAAGACTCTAGCCATTAATAAGTGGGGCGCGGATGGCATTATTTCGTCGGATGCGTTGGCAGTGGAACTGATGGTCAATCCGCGGCATTATTACAAGACGCAGGAACAGGCTTTGGCGGAAGCGCTCAAGGCGGGCATCGGGCAGGTGCTGGCGTTTATGTTTAACGTGCCGAAGACCACGAAACAGGCAATCGACGACAAGTTACTGGCCGAGGCGGATGTGGATGCCGTGCTCAAGGCAAAGTTCAGAACCGTGATCCGGCTCGGCCTGCTCGATCCGCCTTCTATGGTTCCGTATTCTAGCGTCGGCGGCGCCGGCGAGCCGGAACCTTGGACCACGGAGAAACACAAGCGCGCGGCGTTGGAAATGGCGCGCGAATCGGTGGTGCTGCTGAAGAATGCGAATAGCTTTCTACCGCTGGATAAGAGCGCGATCAAATCTATTGCCGTAGTGGGGCCGCACGCCAATGAAGCCCTGATTGATTTGTATGGCGGCAAGCCTCCTTATGCGATCACTCCGCTTGAAGGGATTCGCGCCAAGGTGGGAACCGGCGTGACCGTGAACTATGCGGCGAACAACGATGGCGGCGCCGCCGTGAAGGCCGCGCAGTCGTCGGACGTAGCGATCGTGATAGTAGGAAATCATCCGACCTGTAACGCCACGAATATCATGGCGATCTTCAACATAGATGTATCGAGCAAGCCTTGCGCGGATCCGGGCGAAGGGCGCGAAGGACGGGACCGGGAGTCCATCGACTTATCGCAGGAGGAGTTAGTCAAACAGGTGTACGCGGCCAATCCGAAGACGGTGGTGGTATTGGTCTCCAGCTTCCCTTACGCCATCAACTGGACCCAGCAGCACGTGCCCGCTATTCTATACATCGCGCACGCCGCGCAGGAGCAAGGCACGGCCATCGCGGATGTGTTGTTCGGCGACTACAATCCGGCGGGCCGGTTGAATCAGACCTGGCCTAAGTCGCTCGACCAGTTACCGGCCATGATGGATTACGATATCCGCCACGGCCGGACTTATATGTATTTCAAGGGCGAGCCACTGTACCCGTTTGGCTACGGGCTAAGTTACACGACATTCCAGTATGCGCACTTGCGGTCGCGCAACGGGTCGGTAAGTGTGGATGTAACGAACACCGGCAAGCGCGCAGGCGATGAAGTGGTGCAACTGTATGCGGTTCGCGCGGGCGTCAGGCACCTGGTTGGCTTTCAACGAGTTTCGTTGACGCCGAACGAAACGCGGACGGTCGAGATGGCGCAGAAACCCGAGCCCGGAACGGAGCTTATCGTGGGTGGCTCGTCGGCGGATAAGCGGCTGGAAATCAAACAGCCATGAGCTCAATCGACGAGATCATCGAGTTATACAAGCGCGATGTGGATATCACTATGATCGATGAGTCGCTCCGGCGCACGGTACCGGAACGCATGCAAGCTCTTGAGGACTTCGTGGAGTTCGTAAAAGAACTGCGGGCTGGAATGGAGCGCGCGCGTGGCCCTGCTGGGTGATCCGGTTCGTTTGTTCGGATCGGCCGGCATTGAATTTATCCTCGTCGGCGGAATCGCCGCGGCGGTGCATGGCTCGCCGCGAGCTACACAGGACGTCGATGTCGTTTACCGCCGGACCACCGGTAATCTCAACCGACTTGTGGACGCTCTCGGCCCATATCACCCCCACCTGCGCGGTGCTCCACCGGGTCTGGCTTTCCACTTGGACTTGGAGACCCTGAGGCGTGGGTGCAACTTTCCGCTAGTTACCGACCTCGGCTGGATCGACTTACTAGGCGAGATACTCGGTGGCGGAACGTACGAAGAACTAGTAGCTCACTCGATTCTGGAGGACGTTTTCGGGGTCCGCTGTTACGTCACGGACCTGGATACGCTCATTCGCATGAAGCGCCTCGCGGGACGTCCAAGAGACTTCGAAGTAATCGCCGAACTGGAGTTGCTGCGCGACCGGTCACGCCCCGCCACCTGACGGTCGCGGCTCGGTAGCAGCCACATTCTTTACTGAGCCGCGACCGTCAGGGAGTGGTCTAAGCGGCTGAACTGGCATTAGAAGCGCGCGGCTCGAACGTGTAACCGAATCCGCGGATCGAGTGAATCAGCGTGGGGTTAGTCGGATCCGCCTCAATCTTCTGCCGCAGCCTGAGAATATATACGTCTACGGCGCGATCGGTGATGGCGCGGTCCTGCCCCCAGACAGCGTTCAACAGTTGCTCGCGGCTGAAAACCACTCCCGGACGGCTCATCAGAAATTCAAGCAGGCGGAATTCGGTAGCGGTGAGGCTGAGCAGCGCCCCATTCAGACGCGCCTGGCAACTGGAGCGGTCCAATTGAAGTGCGCCGGCTTCCAACACGCGCGCCGGGGCCGCCTGGTTGCGGAATTGCAGCTTGATGCGCGCGATCAGCTCGCGTACGAAGAACGGCTTCACCACGTAATCGTTGGCCCCCAATTCAAGGCCCACGATGCGGTCGGTTTCCGACGCCCGCGCCGTCAGGAAGATGATCGGCGTTCCCAGCAAATCGGGGTCTTTACGTACGGTTTTGCAGATTTCCAGCCCGTCGTAATCCGGCAGCATGATGTCGAGCAGGATCAGATCGGGGCGGACTTGGCGGCAAAGTTCCAGCGCGCCCTTCCCGGTTTGAGCGCCGGCGAAGGCAAATCCCTCTTTTTCCAGGTTGTATTTTAAGAGCGCAAACAGATCGGTGTCGTCTTCGATCAGCAGGATTTTCTTCATGGAGCCCCGGTCGCCTCCGATACGTCCACCCTTGAGAGTAAACAGCAAACGGTTACTGGTGTGTTACGGAAGCGTGAACTGGGGATTAAGTTCTGGACGGGCCGGCCTTCTGAGGACTCGCGCAAAACGGGGCGTCCGCGCCGCTGGAAGCTGCGGAGTCACTCTCTCTATGGCGGCGCGGAACGACGCGCCCCTTTGCGCTTTCAGGGAGCCTCTTCGAAGCGGTAGCCGAATCCGCGGACGGTGGTCAGATAGCGCGGGTTGTCCGGTTCGGCTTCAATGTGCTCGCGCAAGCGCCGGACGTGAACATCCACCGTGCGGGGAGTGACAAACCGTTGCTGTCCCCAGACCTCCTCCAGGAGCTGGTCGCGGCTATAGGCGCGGCCCGTGTGAGTGAGAAAGAATTCCAGCAGTTTGTACTCGGTGGAGGTGAGATTCAGTTCTTTTCCGCGCACAAACACGCGGTGGGCGCTGCGGTCCAGCTTGAACGGTCCGGCCTCCACGGCGGCGTCTTCGCCATCGTCGCGCTCGGCGCGGCGCAGATGGGCCTTCACGCGCGCCACCAGTTCGCGCGGGCTGAAGGGCTTGGTCATGTAATCGTCGCCGCCGATTTCCAACCCCAGCACGCGGTCCACTTCGTCGGAGCGGGCGGTTAGAAAAAGCACCGGCGTGCGGGCCAGGACCGCCGATTGGCGAATCTGGCGGCATAGCTCGAATCCATCGTCGCCCGGCAGCATGACATCCAGCACGATCAGATCGGGCTTGCAGGCCTCCAGATCCTTCAGCGCGCCCTTGTTGCCGGTGAGCACATGGGCTTGATAGCCGCCGCGCGTGAGATTGTAATCCAGCAAGGCGGCGAGTTCCGCTTCGTCCTCAACGATCGCGATTTTCTTAGCCATTCGGTGCGGCCAGAATTCAGTCTAGCAGGTGGACCGCTCCCTCACGGTCGCGGCTCGGTAAGGCATTCACGGCGGCTCGGTAAGGCGGTCACGGCTCGGTAAGGCCGCGTGAGTTGATCCCCAGGCGCGATCACTTGATCGCGGTAACCACCACCGATGCCAGCTCGCGCCCGCGGCTCCCGTTCGAAAAATCGACCAGCGTGAAGATATAGCGCGTGTCCGCTCCAATCCAACTAGCGCTGGCGTGTTCCTGGACACGCCCCGTGCCGAACTCCTTTTCCGGAATGTTCTTGGCACCCTCGGTCCTCAGATAGACGCGCGCATGCGTTCCCGTGGACGACCAACTCAGCCAGGTGGTGCATTCCACTCGGCCCGGCTCGATGCGGCAAGGGTTCGGCTCGGCGCGGATCATGCCCGTGACTTCCCCGGACCGCGGCGCCTCATTGCCTTCGGCCCCGGTCACGGTAACGGATCCCAGAACCGCTCCTCGCCCGGCGGGTGTGAACTCCACGAGGGTGAAAATGTATCTGGTTCGCGGTGCAATCCAACTCGCCGAGCACCGATCGCAAGCCAGTTTCGCCGCAAACTCCCTCTCGGGAGTGTCTTTGGCTCCCTCTGCCCGCACGTAGACCTTTGCGTTTCGCGTGCCTTCTGTCGACCAGGAGACAAAGGTCGTACATTCATGCACGCCGGGTGGGATGAAGCACGGATTCGGATCGGCGGAGATCGTTCCGGTGGCGGCCCCAACCGGCGCTAATCCGGCCAGCATGCCCATGGCGGCGATCAGTGTCAGATGCTGCAATCGATGGATGTTCATGTAGGCCATTCTGCACGATAGCGCGGCGCGACGCAAGCCCGAGTGACTTTGATAGGCTGAGAAGCATGACGGATCTTAGCTATCCCATCGGCCGCTTCGCGTATGCGGGCGAAAGCAACGAGGCGCAACGCCGCGCCCTCATCGATCGCATCGAACAGGCTCCCGCGCGTCTGCGCGAAGCCGTGGCCGGCTTGACAGAGGAGCAACTCGACACGCCATATCGACCGGGCGGCTGGACTGTAAGGCAGGTGGTGCATCACGTGCCCGATAGTCACATGAACAGTTACTGCCGCTTCCGGCTGGCGCTCACCGAAGAGACGCCCGGCGCGAAAGGCTACTTTGAGGACCGCTGGGCGGAGTTGTGCGATGCGCGCACAGCGCCAGTGGAATATTCGCTGGCGTTGCTCGATGCGCTGCATCGGCGTTGGGTGGTGTTGCTACGCGCGATGACACCCGCCGACTTCGCGCGCACCTTTCTGCATTCCCAACTCGGGCCGGTGACGCTCGATCGCAACCTGGCGCTGTATGCCTGGCATGGCGACCATCACGTGGCGCACATTACGTCGTTGCGCTCGCGTATGGGATGGAGTTGACGAGGGCACCGCGTGCAGAAAAGGTATGATCGTATCGTGATTGTCTCCATCGAACTCGATCGTGAAGAGGACGGCCGCTGGATCGCCGAGGCCCTCGAAATACCTGGAGTCATATGTTACGGGATCACGCGCGAGGAGGCCATCAGCAATACGGAGCGCCTTGCCATCGAGGTCATCGCGGATCGCATCGCGCACGGCGAGATTCCCGCGTCACCCCTCAACATGTCTTTCGTACTGCTCGATGAGCAAATGGCCCGCAGAAAGGGCGAGACGAGTATTAGCCGCTTTGCAAGGCACCGGCTTGGCTGCAAAGAGGCAATCCGGATCGCACCGCCTTCTGGTTAAGGCCGGATGGCCAGATTACGGGTTTGCCTTTCATGACCGCGCCGAGATCGGCCCTAAGATGCTCGCCCGCATCGCGAAGAACACCGGACTAAAGCCCGAAGACCTTTAGGCTGAAATCTACGGGGTCGTCGTGACACGGACGAAGCACCCGCCGTGCGAAGCGGTCCTTGATGGGTAGTAAAGCTTCGGCCGGTCTGACTGACTATTGAGACGGCGGGCCCGCGCGTGACGCCGGGTGGCAGAGGAGAATTCGGCCCCATTTTTGAGACAGGCTTATGAGAAGTGCAAGCAATTGATTTTAAAGGCGTCGAACGGAGTCTCAAAACTTACCCTTTGCGAAACACGGCGGGGGGACACCAGCCCGCAACAAATCGGCGGCGCGGCTTCGCCGCGAAAAAAATCGCAATCTGCATGATATCCTCACACAGGGGGAGAACGCAGTGAAACGGGCAGTTGTCATGGGCGCTTTCGGCTTAATAGGCCTTCAGTGCTGTGTCTTTGGGACGGTGCTCGCCTCTGCCTATGGCTGGATTGGATACGCGGCGCTTCGCCCCCTTGCTGCCGCCGTCGGCATAGCCGAATGCGCTTTGGTATTCGTGGCGGCAAAGAGATGGCGGCCAAGGCTGCGTTTCGGGGATTTCCTCCGGGGCGGGTTGGTTGCCTTGTTGCTGCTAGTGCTCCCGCCTTTCTGGTGGGAAGAGGACATCATTTGCACGGCTCTGGAAGGTGTGTTGCTTGACCCTGGAACGGCCCATGGATGGAAGTTAATGAGGAAGGCCCCTTCCTTCCGCTGGGTTGGATGTCCCGGTTCTACGGACATAGAAGTGCGTAGCATGGAGACGCCGTTTATGGGGCAGGGCTATACACGTGACAGCGGAGTCCTGACCGGCCCCGGATTCAGATTGACAGCCGAAGCAGCGGTTGGTCAGGACCACACTTTCCTCATTCCAACAAATGGCTACACCCCACGGGCCAACGATTTCTTTCCATTCGTCATGCGCGCGCGCGTACTTTGCTCGCTCACGTTAAACGTGCCTATCTTTTCAAGGGGCCGGCTCGAAATGCCGACGGAGAGCTCGGACGTGACGGGAGAAAGCTACTTCTATAGACACGATGATGAGTACCGTGGCAGCGGAGTGAGTCAGTACGTGCTGGTCGTGCTGGCTTCAAGGCAGTCCGAGGGACAGCTCCGCTCGATTGCCGGCACCGAGAGCAGATTCTCCGGCCTCGTTTTCTTTCTCAAGCTGTGGACTGGTCTCGTGCTTGGATCCTGGACGGCCGTCGCAAGCGCCCTTCGCCCGCTCGCGCGCCCGTTCGGAGAGATCGCCTTCGGCCAAGGCCTGCAGCCGCCACGCGATCAGCGATGATGCAAATCTTACCCTGTATGAGACGTCTATGCCGCGCCAGACTAGCACCGCCGCCAAACGCCGGCAAGGTCATCCACATCTATCTCCGCACCAGATAAACCGCTACTTCCGCCCGCAGATTCGGCAGCACACCGATGTTTCGCTGCCCCGACAGAAAGAACCGCCGCTCCACGGCCAAGCCCTCCTGCCGCGCCAACTGCTCGAAATCGTCCACTGTCAGGAAATGGATATTCGGCGAGTCGTACCAATCGTACGGAAACAAGCGCGTTTTGGGCGCGCGTCCGCTGGTGAGCATCGAAAGCCGCACGCGCCAATGTCCAAAATTCGGAAATGCCACAATCGCCCGCCGCCCCACACGCAGCATCTCGCGCAGCACCTGCAAAGGCTGCCGGGTCTCCTGCAGCGTCTGGCTGAGGATCACATAATCGAACGCCTGGTCCGGATAATCGGCCAGCCCCTGATCGATATCTCCCTGATAGACCGACACGCCGCGCGCAATGGCCCGCTGCACCCTGGCGCCGGATATCTCAACGCCGCGCGCGTCCACGTTTTTGTTCTGCGCCAGCCATTCGAGCAGTTCACCCTCGCCGCAACCTAGATCCAGGACTTTCGACGAAGGCTCCACGATTTCGCCGATGATGGCGTAATCGCTGCGGCCGAGTAGCTCGCCCACGAATGGTTTGCCATGGGGCTGCGAAGCGACAGTCATCCGGCTACCTTCTCGTAAGTGCTGGCCAGAAAGCCGCGCACCAGTTCGGTCTGCTCGCCCACATCCACCAGGAACGCATCGTGACCGTAGTTCGAAGGCAATTCGCAGTATGCCACATCCACATTACGGCTGCGCAGCGCGCGCACGATCTCCTGCGATTGATAACTCGGATACAACCAGTCGGAGCTGAAGCTGATCACCAGGAAACGCGCCCGGGCGCGCTCGAAGGCGGCAGCCAGCGAGCCGTTGCCATTCGATAAGTCGAAGTAGTCCATCGCCTTCGTGATATATAAGTACGAGTTAGCATCAAAGCGATTCACAAACTCGTTGCCGCGATATCTCAAGTAACTCTCTACTTCGAAATCCACGTCGAAATCGTAACCGAAGCTATTCTTGCCGCGCAGGCGACGGCCGAACTTTTCGCGCATCGAGTCATCGCTCATGTAAGTGATGTGACCCACCATGCGCGCCACCGCCAGTCCGCGCCCGGGCGGCTTGCCGTCATAGTAATTGCCCTCGTTCCAGTCGGGATCGGCGATGATCGCCTGGCGGCCCACTTCATTGAAGGCGATCTGTTGCGCACTGTGCCGCGCGGTGCTGGCGATGGGAATCGCCGACACTACCGCTTCCGGATACGACACCGCCCATTCGAGCGCCTGCATGCCGCCCATCGACCCGCCAGAAAGGCTCAGCAGCCGGCGGATGCCCAGGTGATCGATCAGCATCTTTTGCAGCCGCACTATGTCGCCGATGGTAATTACCGGAAACGACATGGCATAAGGACAACCGGTGGCGGGATTGACGGAGGCGGGTCCGGTGGTGCCGCGGCATCCACCCAGGATGTTGGAACAGATGACGAAGTATTTGTTGGTGTCGAATGCCTTCCCGGGGCCGATCATGTTATCCCACCAGCCCGGCTTGCCGGTTTCATGACTCACGCCGGCGGCATGTGCGTCGCCCGAAAAGGCATGCAGGATGAGGATGGCGTTGCTCTTCTGCGCATTCAACTCGCCGTAAGTTTCGTAGGCGACCTCCACGGGTGAGAGCGTGCCGCCGCCATCGAGCGAAATCGAATCAAAGCGGACGACATGGGCCTCGACGATCATGGCGGGGAACTTTCATGATAGCAACGCGCGAAGTTCGGGAGGGAGTTGTTGCGGAAGCGCTTTGGCGACGATGGCCCGCAACAGCCGATAGACGCGCGTGGTGTTGTTCTCTAGAATGTCAGCGCCAGTGACCGCGGCGTCCAACCGCTCGGCCCTGAGGCACGCGTCGCGCACCGACGCCACAGGATAGTGCGACTCTTGGAGCTTGGTCTTGTTGTATTGTCCGAGCGTGGCACGGAGGGCCACTTCGACGTCTCTTGCGGCCGGAAGGCGTCCCGACGCAGTCTCTTCGATGTGATGCAGAAGTAGCCACAGCTCGAACGAGGGCCGGCTCAACGCGACATTGACTCGCTGGCGCTTCGCTTCGCTAAGGGCCGCGGTAAAGCTGGCGAGGTGGCTGCCTTGGACACAATGGTCGGTGTCGAGGAGCATCCAGAGTTCGTCGTCCGGATCATGATCAACTCGAAGCAGACGGTCCAACACATGCGATGCGGCGGAGGTCCCGTCCGGGGTGGGAACGACATAGACTTGGACTCGCGGCAAGCGGAAGAGATTGAAGTATTGTTTCGGTGCGTAGGTGTCATCGCAGGCGACGATAAACAGGCGATCGTCGCGCAAGCTGGCGGCATCGCGGGTCAGCGGCCGAGGCTGGCGCGGAGTCAGCGTCATTCTGTGCCGACCGGCAGGTTTTCCAGATTGCCCAGAAACGGCACTGCCCCGAAGCGGCCCTGCAGGTAATGCTTTCGGATCTCAAGATCGTTGCGAACCTTGAAGTCGACGAGGGAGTACAGCCTCGTGGCGCCGGTCTGATCCTTTTCGGCGAACCAGATTTCGTCGCGCCGCAGTAGGTCCTGATCGAGCAGATTCGACTCGTGCGTGGTCACAATGATTTGGCGGGGTCCGCCGACACGCGACTGTAGGAAGAAGTGGAGGAGTTCCCTTACCAGGATCGGATGCAGGCTGCGATCTACTTCATCTATGACGTAGGCCGATCCCGCCGTTCGGAGGCGGTGCAGAGCAGAAATCAGGCTAAGAAGCCGCTGTGTTCCATCGGACTCCTCACTAAGTTCCAGCCGAACGACCTGGCCAGGCTCATGTTCGTGGGCAGCCCGCACGCTGACTTGATACACATGATCCCCGTCTTTGCGTTCGAACATCAGACCACCTCTTCGTACCGTTAGCCTTTCTGGGCTTTCGGTCAGCCACCGGAACAGCGCGTCTGGGACGCGCGCATCATCTCTCGAGATCGCCTCCTTGACCACCTCCAAATGGTCTACTCCAGTTGAGGTGGATTTGAGAAAAGCGCTGGCAAAGGACAGAAAATCCGGATCTTCATCCAGCAGATGCTCAAGCCGCTCACCAGGGTCATCCGGGCCAATGAGGTTCAAGCCCGTCTTGAACCAATTCAAGACACAGGACAAGTCCTCACCGATATCCTCCCCATTTAGCGTCACGTTAGCTGTGGCCAGGAATGATTGGTTTTGAGGCCCACCCACCATCGCTAGAGCCATCACTTTATCGCCTGCGCTCTTGAGTCCATCAGCGTCTACGGCTACTTTTCCATTTTGGTCGGTGGTGCGCTCGTAAAGCAATTTCTGCCGGTTGCCGACAACCTGAAAGAGCCACTCCTCGGTAATCCGTTCATCGTCAACCTTGAAACCAAATCGATAGAGCTTGCCCTCCGCAATGAACTGCAGATCGAAGCTTGAAGACGCATCAGGTGGCCCACCGAAACGAAATGGCTCGCGTCCCGTCCCACTCTTGTGACGTGGATTTAGGGCAACCGACTTCAAATATCGGAGCGCTTTGAAGAGGTTCGATTTGCCTGCGCCGTTCGCTCCATAGAGAACGGCCGTTCGAAGCACTTTCTCCTTGGAATCGGGGATGGGAACGGCGTGATCGTCGTGACTGCCCGATAACCGATTGCTGGCGACGAGCGAGAGGGTTTCCTCAGACGAAAACGATCTGAAATTCGAGACGGAAAAAGAGACGATCATGGCATTGTTGTGATGCAATCACACTATAGCACGTGCGAAGCTCCAATTCCGCCCGCCAGTGAGTGCTTCGTGTGATTATTTCACGGTTATGCCAATTCCGTGGCGGCCGCCTGATCCAAAAACCATGTGACGTGCTTGCCCTGCCGCGAAATCAATTGCGCTGGATAATGTTTCGGGTCGAACTCCTGATGAAACACATCACCCACGCCCGGCGCCTTATCCGCACCGGTCACCAGGAACACGGTATTGTTGGCGGCCAGCAGCGCGCCCGGCAGCAGCGTGATGCGCCACTTACCGAACTTCTCCACGAACACGGCGCCGGCGATATGTTCGCGGTCGTCGATGGCGGCGCCGCCTGGAAAGAGACTGGCGGTGTGCGCATCCGGGCCCATACCGCACTGCACCACATCGAAGTGCGGCATTTCGCCTTCCTCCAAACCGAAGAAGTTGCGGATGTCGTCCACGTACTGCTGGGCGCCGGTCTCCGGTTTGATTTCCGCGTGGATGCGATGCACCTGGGCCGCGGGAATGTGAGCCGGCGTGATCAGATTCTCGTTCGCCAGGCGATAGTTGCTTTCATTGTCGTTAGGCGGCACGCACCGCTCGTCCACGAAAAACAGATGCACGCGCTGCCACTTGAAGCCGGATGCCACCATGCTCTGGAACAGCAGCTTGGGTGTGGAACCGCCGGAGACCGCTAAGGTCGCGCGTTCCTGATTGGCCAGCGCCTCTTCCAAAAGCGCACTGATATGCTGCGCGCAAGCGGCTGCGGCCGCGCGCGGGTCGGGCTGAGTGAACCACTGCACGCTCATGTGTACTGCTCACGATACCGCAAGTTTGGCGGCTCCGGCGAGCGCGCGTTCAAAGGCCGGATCGCGGCCGGGTATGGAAAGCTCCTCGCGCATCAGGGCGTAGTCATTCAGCGCGGGGAGCAGCGTTCTGCTGACCAATTCGCCGACTTTCACTTCGGCGGCCTGACCTTCCGCCAGCGCGATCGATGCGATGGCTTCTGCATTTTCTTGCGCGCGAAGTTCCACCAGGCTCAGCCGCCAGGCCGGCCCGCTCCCTTCCGAACGAAACTCAATCTGCGCATGCGCGCCGGCTTTTGCCAACCCATCCAGCAGCCAGGCCGCCAGATAAAGCGCCGTGGTGGGCGCTTGCCGAGCGCAATGCGAAATCAGAACGTGGGACACACGCGGCAGGTCCGCCAGGTGCGCGCGATTCTCGAAAATCTGCGCGATCAGTTCCCGCCAGCGCGTCAGGCGCGTCCACGAAAGATCCGCCACCAACTGTCCCGCAGCCACTGCGCCGCTGATCTCTTTCAGGGCCGTGCCCACATCGGAAAACGCCGCGCTGTCCAGCACCACTTTCTGTGCCATGGCGCTCAACTGGCCAAAGGCCGGAAGCTCGAACAAACGCGGGCTCCGGCACCACAGAATCACCGGCAGATCGGGCACCTTCAGCGGCAGCGCCA
The DNA here is from genome assembly GCA_963785255.1 of Bryobacterales bacterium. GTDB lineage: Bacteria > Acidobacteriota > Terriglobia > Bryobacterales > Bryobacteraceae > Bog-159. The sequence continues at coordinate 53,028 of CAWAUR010000017.1, read as the reverse complement.
CGGCGGCCAAGTCCGGCAAGCTGGCATCCGACGCGGTGATCTCGATCTGCTCGCAGCAAATCTGCTGGCGATGTCCGAAAGGCATCCAGCATTGCGCAAACACGCGCGCCGCGAGCGACCGTTCCGCTCCTGCGGTGAAGCGGATCACGATGGCGCGGCTGGGATGCTCGGGCATCAGCGCGGCCAACGTCTCGCCGATGGCCTGCGCGTCGTCAGACTCTTCGGCCGCCACCACCAGCGTCATGGAGCAGGCGCGCAGTACGCCTGCGTCGCCTTCGCCCTGCTTGCCCAGCGTGACCCAAAGGTCCGCCATGTCGTGCAGGATGCGGTCGGGTGCGATGGTGCCTGCCGCCATTACGGCTCCCTCCACGCGTGGCCGCGCCGCGCCAGCATTTCATCCGCGGCTTGGGGTCCCCAAGTTCCCGCGGGGTAATTCGGAAAGTCGAACTTGGTGTTGTCCCATACGTGTTGAATGGCATCCACCACGGTCCAACTGGCTTCCACCATATCCTGGCGCGTGTACAGCGTGGCATCGCCGATGATGGCGTCGAGCAGCAGCGTTTCGTAAGCCGACGGAGAGCGCTCGCCAAAGCTCGATCCGTAATTGAAATCCATCGAGACCGGCCGCAGTTTCATGCCCGCGCCGGGACGCTTGGAGAGAAACTTCAGCGAAATTCCTTCCTCGGGCTGAATGCGGAGGATCAGCAGATTGGGCGCGGTGGTGGTTTCATCGCCGTTGAAAATCTCTAACGGCGCTGCATTAAACTGGATGGCGATCTCCGTGACGCGCTTGGGCAGCCGCTTGCCGGAACGCACATAGAACGGCACGCCCGCCCACCGCCAGTTATCCACGAAGAATGTCACCGCCGCGTAGGTGTCTGTTTGCGCCTCGGGCTTCACCCCCTGCTCCTGGCGGAATCCGGGAACGTCCTGGCCGCCGATGCGCGCCGGACCATACTGCCCCGAAACCGTGTTCTGCAATACTTCGTCGGGCTTCATCACGCGGATGGAGCGCAGCAATTTGGAGCGCTCGTCGCGGACGGAGTTCGGACGGAAGGTGGCGCTGGGTTCCATGGCAATGGTCGCCATCACCTGCGACAGGTGATTCTGGATCATATCGCGCAACGCGCCGGCTTCCTGGTAGTACGCGCCGCGGCCTTCCACGCCAATAGATTCAGCGGCCGTGATCTGCACGTGATTCACGTAGCGCCGGTTCCACAGCGGCTCGAAGATGCCGTTGCCGAAGCGGAACGCCAGAATGTTCTGCACGGTTTCCTTGCCGAGGTAATGATCGATACGGTAGACCTCGGACTCGTCGAACGCGCTGTGCAGTTCATTACTCAGCGTTTTCGCGCTTTCCAGATCGTGCCCGAACGGCTTTTCGATGACGATGCGGCGCCAGCCCGATCCCTTGCCGACGTTAGCCTTGGCTACGCCTTGCGCGATGGGAATGTACTGGCTGGGCTGCGCGGAAAGATAGAACAAAACGTTGCCGCCGGTGTGGCGGGCGGCCTCGATTTCTTTTAACTTCGCGTCCAGCGCCGGATAGAGCGCGGCATTATCGAAATCGCCGGCCATGTAGAACAGGCCTTGCGCGAAGGCCGTCCAGACATCCTGATCGAAAGGCGAATCCTCGAGGAATTCCTTGACGGAGGCCAGCATTTTGTCGCGGAACTGATCGTCGGTTAGAGGCGTACGCGAGATGCCCAGCACGGCGAAGCCGGCATCCAAGCGGCGTTCGAAGGCCAATCGATAGAGGGCGGGTAGCAGTTTGCGTTTGGTGAGATCGCCATTGGCTCCGAAGATGACCATGGCGCACTCCGGGACGCGACGTTCGAATCGTAGGGGATCCTGGAACGGATTCTCCAGAGACATGTAGTCAAGGTAGCACGAGCGAAGTGGGAGTGGGGCGGAAACCGCTCCCTCACGGTCGCGGCTCAGTAAGTCGCGGTACGGTAAGACGCGGCACTTAGCGCTACAGCGGGATGTTGCCGTGCTTCTTGCGCGGGTTGCTATCCACCTTGTTCTCCAGCATGCGGAACGCGTGGATGACGCGCGGGCGGGTTTCGCGCGGCTCGATGACATCGTCGATAAAGCCGCGCTCCGCGGCGATGAAGGGATTGGCGAAGCGCTCGCGAAACTCTTCGGTCTTCTGGCGGCGCATGGCGTCGCGATCGGCAGCCGCGGAAAGCTCGCGCCGGTAAACGATGTTCACGGCGCCTTCGGGTCCCATCACGGCTATCTCCGCCGTGGGCCATGCCAGGTTGATGTCGGTCCGAATATGTTTCGATCCCATGACACAATAAGCGCCGCCATAAGCCTTGCGCGTGATTACTGTGACTTTCGGCACAGTGGCTTCGGCGTAAGCGTACAGCAGCTTCGCGCCGTGCCGGATGATGCCGCCGAATTCCTGTTCGGTGCCGGGCAGGAAGCCGGGCACGTCTTCGAACGTGAGAATGGGAATGTTGAAGGCGTCGCAGAAGCGCACGAAGCGCGCGCCTTTCACCGAGGAATTGATATCCAGGCAGCCGGCCAGGTGCGCGGGCTGATTGCCGACGATACCCACCGAGCGCCCGTCGAGCCGCGCGAATCCGACCACCAGATTGCGCGCGAAGTGCTCGTGGACTTCGAAGAATTCTCCGTCATCGACCACGCGATGAATGGCATCTTTGATGTCGTAAGGCAAGTTCGATTCAGCCGGCACCAGCGTATCGAGCGAGGGGTCCATGCGGTCGATCGGGTCGTTGGACGGGCGGCGCGGCGGATCGTCGGTATTGTTCTGCGGCAGGTAAGTGAGTAACTCGCGGATCATGCGCAGGCATTCGCCATCGTTATGGGCGATGAAATGGCCGACGCCGCTGACGGAGTTATGAGTCATGGATCCGCCCAGGTGTTCCTTAGTGACATCTTCGTGAGTCACTGTTTTGATGACGTCGGGCCCGGTGACGAACATGTAACTGGTGGAATCCACCATGAAGACGAAATCGGTGATGGCGGGCGAGTAGACGGCGCCGCCCGCGCAGGGTCCCATGATGGCGGAGATCTGGGGGACCACGCCCGAGGCCAAGGTGTTGCGCAGGAAGATATCGGCATAGCCGGCCAGCGAAAGGACGCCTTCCTGGATGCGCGCACCGCCGGAATCGTTGAGCCCTATGACGGGCGCGCCGTTGCGCATGGCGTGATCCATAATCTTGCAGATTTTCTGCGCGTTGGATTCCGAGAGCGATCCGCCGAAGACCGTGAAATCCTGCGCGAAAACGTAGACGAGGCGGCCGTTGATGTAGCCGAAGCCCGTGACGAAGCCGTCGCCCGGGACGATCTGCTCGTCCATGCCGAAGTCGCGGCCGCGATGTGTGACGAGCTTGTCGAGTTCTTCGAAGGTGCCTTCGTCGAGGAGTAATTCGATGCGTTCGCGGGCGGAGAGCTTGCCCTCTTTGTGCTGGCGGTTGCGGCGGTCTTCACCGCCACCCTGCTCGGCGGCGGCGTGGCGGCGGCGGAGCTCGTGGAGCTTATCCATGATGTTGATTGTAGCTGTGGGGCGCTGCGCGCCGGTGGCAGGTGGTGGGTACTGGGTGGTGGGGCCTTAGTGGATGCGGAAGGTTTCTGTGTACGAACAAAGCCAATGAGCCGCCTGTTATCCGGCACCTACGAAATCGGCAAACCCAATTCCCGTGGTTTGTCCTCGAAACGGGCGGGCAAGCGTCACGCAAACAGAAGACGACCCTTCGGCTCCGGCACGGGCCGGCCGAGTCCGCGGACGGTTTCCAGCCACTCGGAGATCACGACCTCTGCGTTGGCGATGGCCTCCTGCCGTGTGGGCCCGTCCGCGGCGCACCCCGGCAATTCCGGCACCTCCGCTATGAACGCCCCGTCTTCATCGCTCCAGTACAGGATGATCTCGTATTTTGTCATTGGACCCCTTCCGCCAGTCTATACCTAATCATCACGTTGCGAACCTGGCTACGCTCGGCTTTATCGAGCCTGTGAGAGCCGGCCATCAGATTTTCACTTGCCGGGCATCGAGGAAATCCTTAATCTTCAACCACTGCGGCCCGTTGGCGAGGCCGCACCAAGTCAGGTAGGGACTGGCACCGGATGTATGCTCGAAATAAAGAGCGACCCCGGCTCATCTATGCACCCGCTCATTGAGGTTCTCGAAAAACACGGATTGGTCGACCCCGAGGAGGTCGATCAGCGGCTTAAGACAGCCTCCTACGCCACGGCTTGCAAGATATCTGAGGATCTCCTCGACGCACTTGAGCGGGCAAAGGGTCTCTGGCGGCATGAAGCTAGCGAGCGCTCGCTCGAGTCCCTCAATCTTCTCGCGAGTTCCTCTATTCGCGTGATAAGTGCGCGCAGTGCGGCTCTGATAAACTCCAGACATTAGCGCGTTATGCTGCGCTTTATACGGATCGGGTAATCGTCCCGTGTTAGCGATCATCCGAAAGCGTAGGTTTTTGGACTTTGGCCGGACCGGGGTTGTCGACGACACTGCGCAGCTTGAGGCGTAGGTACTCAAGGTAACCGCCGGGGGTTGGATGTTCCAGAAGTTCGTCAATGACGGGTTCGAAGTAGGCCAAGGAGCGGATTCGCGGCAACTGCGGCACGTCAGAGGGCCGGGCCAAACGGCGGAGGCAGGCCAGCAAGAGAGCGGTCTCAACCACAGGCAGGGGGACGCCGCGTTCATACCATGTTCGAGCTTGACGCTGATCCGGAACGCTGGCGCGCAACGGCGTGTCCGGCAGGTCGACGTAGAGGGTGAGCACCGTGGTGACATACAGCGCAGAATTGGAATTCGGGTCCAGGATCGAAGCGGCTGAAGTCATTTCTTCCTCCGGCGCGCGGCTGTCTCCTGCTCGCTTTCGCGCATCCGATAGCTGTCGCCTTCAATGGCGGTGACGTCGGCGTGATGGAGCAGACGATCCAGCAGCGTGGCGATACACGTCGCATTGGGAAAGACTTCGTTCCATTCTTTGAACGGTCGATTCGTAGTCAGGATGACGGGCTTACGTTCGTAACGCCGGTTGACGACTTCGTAGAGCAGATCGGCGGCCTTGTCGTCGAAGGATAGATATCCGACCTCGTCGATGCACAACAAGCCAACATTGGCGTACCCGCGTAACTTGCATCGACGGCCTTCCGGAGATTGGCGGTGCAGTTCTTCGAGCAGTGCCGCAGCGGAACGAAACACCACGGAATGACCAGCGAGCACCGCAGCGTGCGCGATGTTCTGAGCGATCATGGTCTTGCCCAAGCCATTGCGGCCCACCAGGACGAGGTTGCGGGTTTCGCCCAGAAAATCCAGGGTCAGCGCACGTTCGATAATGTCGCGTTCGATCTTCGTGGGCCAGGACCAATCGAAGTCGGCCATGGGCTTGAATCTCTTGATGCCGCTGATGCGCAGCCGGCGCTCCAGACTGCGGCGCGAACGTTCGGCGGTTTCTGCGCGGGCGAGTTCTTCGAGAATCTGTAGGGGGGACCAGCGGGCTTTAGTGGCACGCGCGATGAAGTCATCCATCTGCGTGGGCACGGCGCGCAAGCCGATCTGCTTGAGTTGAGTGGCGAGGTTATTGTTGGTCATCGTCTGTGTCTCGGGTACGGGCGAGTTCATCGTAAGTCTCCAGATCATGCGGGCGGACGTCGAGTGATTGAGCTTGCGGATGGCGGCTGAGATCGATGGCCAACGGCGTGGAACGAGGTTGACGGCGGAGCAGAAATGCGACAGAAGCGGCACGCGGCGTGTTGCGTTGGAGAGCTTCCACGACGGCGCGGCGCACAGCCGTGGCGCCGTACTGCTCCAGCAGCTTCAGTAAATGCGCGGTCTGATAGCCGGCCGATTCGCCTTGAGCGAAGGCGAGATCGAGGAGCGTTTTGCTCTCGGGAACGGCCTGCTCCAAACGGCCGCCAGGCGTGGAATGGAATGCCTTGCGCTTGACCTGCAGCACGGCCTCCCGATGAGCGGGATCGAGCACGAGTTGGTGGCGATCATAGGTGCGTATATGTCGAGCGACCTCGATGGAACCATCCAGAATGCGCACACTGATCTCGGATGCGGCCAGTGTTAACTGGCGTCCAATGGCTTGCGGCGGGATGGAGTAATCGTTGAGATCGAAGCGCACATAGATAGTTTTGTGGGAGCGCACGGTTTCGATTCGGTCGGTGGGGAACGGATGCAGCGCATGCGGAAGCAAGCGAGGCCGCTCTTGCTCGAAAGCCTCGGCCACAGTGAGGTGGTCGCCGCCCGGCCAGCGCCGTTGATGCGCGACTTGATCTCGCCAGAGTAGAGCTTGCCGATTACATTCGGCCAGCGTGGCGAAGGCACGGCCCGCCCAGAAGGAATCGCGCACATAGCGGATGGCGCGCTCGACGCGGCCTTTCTGATTGCCCGCGCGCACCTGGCAGGGCCGCGGAGCGAAGTGATAGTGCGCGCTCAACTCGATGAGTTGCGGGTGAAACAGGATCTGATTGTCGCGGCGTTCGAGGACGGCACTTTTCAGGTTGTCGTAAAGAATTACTCGCGGCTGCCCGCACCAGAATTCGAATGCGTGGACATGGCCGCGCAAGAAGTTCTCCATGGTTTGATCGAAGAAGAACTCCAGATACAAGGCGCGCGAATACGATAACGTCATCACGAAGCAGGACAAGGTGCGCTTGGCGCGTCCGACTATCACATGACCGAAGTGTGCCCAATCGACTTGGGCCTGCTCGCCGGGAAACATCTGCAGTTGCAGGAAGGGTTCGCGCCTTTGCGGACGCAAGCGGGACACCGTGCGGCGCAACTGCACGATGCTGCCGCTGTAGCCGCGGTCCCGAATCATCTGGAAGATGCGCGTAGCGCGCAGCCGCGGATGTTGATCGAGAATCTGGCGAATAAACCCAATGTAAGGATCGACGACGGACGCACGCAGCGGCGGTGTGCTGTGGAAGCGCTCGCTCTCGATGGCATGACGAACTGCATCGGGATGAACGTTCAGTTCACTGGCAATGGTGCCAATCTTCCAGTGTTCGACGTAAAAGTAGCGGCGGATCTGCGCGCGGGTTTCCGGACTGATCATGAGACGACTCACTTTCTTGGTGGAGTGCGTGGAAAGGGATCGACGAATCGTCCCACGCGGCCGCAAATCCGGCAGCGCAGCGGTAAAGCAGTCTGCGCTTCGGTCCAGCAATGCGGCGCCGCAGGATTTTCTGGCCGGTCGGCAGGTCCACACTCGAATGATGCCGGGGATGTGATCGAAAGGGAAGCTTGATCCGTCACGCCCGATGGCGCTTGCCGGCGGCGGCACCGGTAATCGCGCTGCCGGTCGCGATGATCGAGCCGTCCTTCGGGGCTCTGTTGGTGGCGGGTGTTGGCGCATCGTCGTTGGTGGAGGCGGGCACGCTCACGGCATGGGGTGCTGCAGTAGCGCTGTCCGCGATCGCAGTGCACGCAGACGAAGAACACTGCGTGACACTCGCCACCGAGGCAAACTCGTTGCCGGAGTACCGTTTCGCCCTGAACCGCCGCCATGCGCCATCGCAGGCGGGACTGGACAACGGCACTGGTTTCGTGGCAGGTTGGAACCAGCTCAGTTTGGTTTTACCTGTCGAAAGGTCGCCGAACTCGGAACCCTGCCGCTCTAACGGCAGGGTTCCATCCGCTTCCCGCCTTTGACAAGATACTTCGTTTCGCCGGCGTGTTGATGATCGGACAGATGACTGCGCCTTCGGCGCCGATGATGTTGCTCTACCTACGGCCAAAGTCTAGGAAACTACGCTTTCAGATGATTGCTGACATCGTCCCGTACCAGGTTGAAGTTCCTCCGCAGGATTCGCCTGAGTACAGGATGCGGCTGTGCGGGCGTGTGCTGAATTTGGTTGCGCTTCGGCCCGTTGTGGAGGCAGACGTATTGCGTCCCGTCCTTCCAGAGTTCCACTTTTGTGGAGGGTGCGGAAGACGAGCGAGGGCAATCTTGCGAAATGTCAGGGCGGCAGTGCACCACTTGGCAGAGCGGTCCCAGGGTGATTTCGAATTCGTTTACCGTCTCGTCGGCGGTTTGTCAATCCTCCAAATTCGCGGTCCCAGCGATTACATCAATCACGGGCAGGCCGGAGTGCTATTTGCTGCACGTCCAAGCTGGGCCCCGCGACGCCTGACTTTGGTGGATGGATCCCCTGGGAAGGTTCTGTCGCCGAAAATGGTCGCGAGAAACGGGCTTCTGGCGAAACTTGTCATGCAAGATTTAGGCGAGGATCTGGTCTTCCAACAGCTATATGGGTGCCAGTATGGCACAAAGTACCTGACCGACCTCGCCGGGGAGGCGCGGTTTTTTAGTGCCTCATCCCCGGAGGACGCCCCAGACGCAAGACCGCAGCGCTTTGCGCGAGGCTCCAACATTCGGTCCCCTTTCTTACTCTTCAGCAAGCCGTAACAGGAAGTAGAGGTTCTCGTTGCGAACCTCCTCCGGGCGGGCCCTGTGGAGCAGCGTCTCCGCGGCTTGGTTCAGGAGCGTTGTGGCACCGACTATTTTGGCCAACTGTGACAGTTCCGCCGGCAAGAACCCAGAAAGACACCGAGGCCTATCACAGCAGCCGGCACGAGGGTTTTGGCCACGATGTTGGTGCGGGCCGAGCGCCTCTGGGCCAGCGCTGCTCGCCTCAGTCGTACGATCTCGGGCTCCAGAACGTCTCGGAAGATTTGCTCAGCATCGCGGTCCGATACCTCATCACGCCCGCCGATATACTCGCGCAGGACCTTACCCAGAGCCTGTCTATAGAGTACGAAGGAGCCTGGATCCCTTCTTATCCTCAAAACCGTGGCCAGCGGCAACTCCCCTTACGATTCGGACTAGTTTTAGGACACGCCGACTCGCACTCCACTGCGCCGCGTTCTCGGTGGTGCCGCGCCACACAAGAAACAGGGACTCACGGCGGTCGAGCGTTGCCCCACGCTTTTTCATACGCCGGATAGGGAGGTCCTCCAGATCGGCTGTATGGCGTTCTGCCTCGTGTCGGGCCAACACTGCGTTGAAAAGCCAGGCCTCAAGCGGATTTCGTAAAAAGGGACCGGAGGAGGCCCCTGCCGGCGACGATCCCGTCGGGCGAGGTCGGTTCATCGAGATGCGAACGCCGATACCTGGCGGTTGCGGCTCGTGGGAACTGCGACTTACCCTTGCTCAGGCGGCGTGACGACCGGCAGCTCCGGCATCGGAAAATGTTTTGGTTGTCGGTTACGAGTACCAGGCCGTGTGTCACCGCCACGGCGGCGATGGTGACATCGGTGTAGGAAAGCGTTTGGCCCTTCTGGCGCCATCGGCGGAACAGATCGCCAGCGAGCTGCGCGACTTCCCAAGTCACCGAGTAGAACTCGAGGCTGCGCAAGAGTTTCTCCGTCTTGGCTCGTTCGCCAGGGCGCATACCCATGTAAATCTCGGTGACGTTCACGGCGCAACAGGCGATAAGAATATCTTGATGCGAAAGCTGTTCAAGGAATTGAGGGCGACCGTTCCGATCATTTAGACATCAATCGGAACAGTCGAATCCAGCAAATAGGTCATTCACCATCCCGGCGCCGCTCCAGTTCTTCAAAACGCCGGTTGTCGCGGGCGCGTATTTGCGGGGCCCAGGCCGCGGAACCCTGAGCCAGTTCGGTATGGTCTCCGGATTTCCAGGCTCCGGCGCTTTCGCGCAGGGCTTCACGCTGCCGGCGAATCTTGATCTCGCGTTGGGCCAGTTCCGTGAGGAACGCACTTCGGGACCGTTTGCCAACCAGCTTGTCGATGTCGGCGACCACGTCAACGGGAATGGCTACGTGGGCGGTTCGGCTCAAATTCTTTGGGACACTTAAAGTGTGACATGACCACATGGTGTCCGGGAGCAAGAAGGGAGGAGGCTAATTTCCGGTTGTTCCACCAGAGTCAGGCTGTCAGCGACAGCTCACGCGTATACTCGCGGAGGTTTTCGGGGGTGGTTGCCAGTTGCATCGGAATGAGGCATCCTGATGATATATGCCTCACCCCGAGACGACAATCAAGCGCAACCCCGCCTCCGGTCCCGCAACGATAGGGACTTCACCAAGCGCTATTCCGGCGTTGCGGCGGTGCTGAGAGAGTGGCTGGCGTGTCCTATGCTGCCCGTTGGTCGTGGCGGGCTGGCCAGCGTCTTTATTGATCGCAGCCTGGTGAAACACTGTAAAACGAGTTACCCGTGTATCCCAGTTCTTTCAGGCCCGCCTCAGATGTATAAAACCCCTCGATTACGCGGCGCTTGAGCCACGCGATAAACGGATCGCTGCCAGCCTCCCACGATTCGAGCGTACGTGATGGCTCAGTACTCAATCGGGCGAGGCCGGCGCGGCAGACCTGTTGGGCGTCGAACGTCTCCAATTCATGGACTGCCTCCTCGCCGTAAAAGGCGCTTGCCAGCGCGCGGTGGGCCGGAGAAAGGGATTGCGCGGCCGTGCGGACCGCGTCTGCATCGTGCACGAGCAAGTCGATCCACGCCGTGATTTCCGGCAAGGGCGGTTTTCCGGGGTCTTCGCCAAGCATCTTCCCGACGAGCCCTGCGATTTGTCGATATTCCGCGGCGGTGAAGAAGAGCGGGACGGTGGGAACCTCTGCGTGTTCCACGGGCTTCAAAACGTGCGCCAGATGATCGACGGAAGGCCGATACAGTCCGGGCGGCAAGGGCGGCTCTTCGCCGGCATCCAGATCCACGCCGCTCAACCCGGTCAGTACAACGCCGCCGCCCAACCGCAGCAGCCAGAGACGCCGGGTAAGTTCATCCGGCTCCATCACAGGTTCCCCTTCCTCGATTCGGCGGCAATGTAGTCCGCCGCGCGCGCGGAGATTGCCATGATGGTCAAGGTCGGCTCATAGCAACCCTGCGTGACGAAACAAGCGCCGTCGGTGACGAACACGTTGCGGGCATCGTGGACTTGGTTGAAACGATTGACGACGCTGGTCTTCGGGTCATTGCCCATCCGGGCGGTGCCACACTCGTGAATGTTCTTTCCGAAGACGCTCAGCTTCGCTGATGGCGGTTGTAGCTCGTCTACTTTGATGGCGTCCAGAATCTCGTTCAACCGCGCATGCATGGCCCGCGCCATGGCGTTCTCATTTTCAGCATAGCTGGCATTGATGTGCAGCACGGGAATGCCCCACGCGTCCGTTTTGGCCGGATCGAGCTTCACGAAATTGTCATAACGCGGCAGGCACTCTCCTTGCGCGTAGATGCCGAAGCGATAAGGAATTTCCTGGCTTACCTTGCGGCGGAATTCGCGGCCGAACTCCTGCATACCGAAGGCATGTCCGTACAGTTCCTGGTGGCTGTCACCGGCCAGATAGTAACCGCGGAGAAAACTCTTGTTGCGAAAACGCGGATCGGCATTGACGTATTTCGGAATGATGTATCCCGCAGGGCGGCCGACTGGCTCGCGCCGCGACGACCTTAACGCTGGAAGAATACCGCCGCCATCTTCCAACGTGAAATGGTCCATCAGGTAGTGGCCTAGCGTTCCTGAAGACGCTCCTACCCCCTCCGGGTAGCGTGCTGAACGAGAGTGCAGCAGGATGCGCGTGGATTCGAGGGCGCCCGCCGCCAGCACTATAACGCGAGCGCGCGCTTCCCGCTCGGCACGCGTCTCGCGGTCTAGGAAGACCACGCCGGTGGCCTTGCCGCTATCGTTCATCGCCAGATGGCTCACAATCGCGTCGCTCACCAGGGTAAGCCGTCCAGTGCGCGCGGCATCGGGGAGAGTCGTCGCAGGACTGTTGAAGTAAGAGGCCGTGTAGCAGCCCCGCTGGCATTGATCGCAATAGTGGCAGGCTGGCCGGCCATTGTGCGGCACCGTGAGATTCGCAGTGCGATCCGGGATAATCCGCCAGCCGAATTGTTTTTCCACGATTTTGCCCGCATGCATCTCGCCGCAGGAAAGACGCATGGGAGGCAGAAAGTCACCATCCGGAAACTGCGGCAGTCCTTCTGCCGACCCGCTTACGCCGATGTACCGTTCGACCTTGTCGTAGTAGGGTTCAAGTTCTTGGTAGTCGATCGGCCAGTTCTGACCATAACCGTCGCGTGCGGCTGCCTGGAATTCGAAGTCACTATATCGATAGCTTACGCGCGCCCAGCAGAAGGTCTTGCCGCCCACCTGCCGTCCGCGAATCCACATGAAAGGCTTGTCATCGGGAAAGGTGTACGGAAGTTCCCGGTCGTTGATGAAAAACTGATGACTATATTCGTCGCAGGCGTAGCAGAGCCGCTGTACGGGCTGATCCCGCAGGAGTGCCTTCTGATCTCCGAAGCCGCGGTAACGCATGCGGTACGGCCAGACATGCTCAGTGAAATCGCGGGTGGGACTCCGTGGCGGTCCGGCTTCGAGGACCAGCACTTCCATGCCTTGCTCTGTGAGGGTCTTAGCGACCCAGCCGCCGCTGGCGCCGGAACCTACTACGAGTGCGTCGTAGAGCTTCGTTTTGGACATTGTTCCACGGACTCGCAGAAAGTGGCGGCCCGAGACCACGTTACGCGCAGGGCCACTCCGCAGTAGCGGGCTAAGCCGCCTTCGTGCGCGCAGCCTTCTTCGCCGCAGTTGCAGCTTGCCCGCCGGCCGCCTTCTTGGCAGCCCAGCGCTTCTTCATGGCATCGGAGAGCGCCTTTCGGGCCGCTGCACTGAAATGTGGTTTGGGCCTGGCCGTCTTTGCCGGCGTCGCCTCGGGGGCGGCTTTGGACTTGCCCTTGATCTTGGCCCACCGCAGCTTCTGAGCTTCCCTCATTCGCTTGATGGCTGCGGCGCTGAACTTCCGCCTCTTTTGTTTTGCTGGCGCCTGTTCGGCAGAGCCTTCCGGCGCGGCGGTCAGCATCCCGCGCAATTCCGCGATTTCGGCGTCGATGCTTTTCTTCTGTGCTTCAAAGCCGGCGATGGCGGCTTCTATGATTTTGGTCGTGAGCTTACCTGTTGGCATAGCTATGGTTCCTTAGTCCCCTAACCATCTTGTCACACTGTAGGCGCTCAGGTTGTTGACGCCTCGGAACTCACAACACCACCTCTTCATAGCGATGGCGCCACATGATTTCTCCAGCCGCTTGAAAAACATTCAAAGCTTGTTCATATAAGTCTCGCCGGATTTCGATGCCTCCGTCCCAACAGCCCAACCCTTGGTAACTGCGGATAGCGGAAGTTAAGACTTCGGAAGCGGCCAGGGGGAAGAACGACGATTCGGCTGCGGCGACTTCCTCGGCGGATGCCGTTTGGACCCACGCTCTGGCGCGTTCGTACACCTTGAGGAAGGCTCGATAAGTCTCGGTCTTTTGGTATCCCCGGCCGCAGCACAGGCTGCTGAACGCTACTTCAGGCATCGATGCGCCGACCGAGACGGCCACATCGCCAAAAGCTACCGGCTGCTGGAGGTGCACGTAATCCGCGGCTCCATTGGCGAAGGCTGCTTCCATCTTTTCGGGCGTCCCTGCGTCGATAACCTTGATCTTCGTCCAGTCGGCTCCGTTGTGCCGCGCCGCATACTTCAACATGACCAATGGCTGAACCCCGTGGTCCGCAAGTAGAGTGTGGCCCTCAAGCTGTTTCCAGTCGAAGGCGGATTCTGGTTGGCGGCCAACCAGGAAGAAGCCGTCACGTTGGTTGATCTGCGCAAAATGCACGGGGAGCGGTTCGACTCCGCGCTCCCTCGGCTTCCAATTTGAGGACACTGCCGACTGCACAATATCGACCGCGCCATCGCGGATCAAAGCGTAAGTTCGCTGATCGGCCCCCAGTACGCTATACGTGACTTCGCGTCCTTCATCCCGGAGGAACCGAATACAACAGAGAAGCGGGCTGTAGAATGCGGAGTGGCGCGAGGCCATGATGCGAATGGGCATGCCCTACCATTCATATCGCAAAGGCTGTGGCTGGGTCCACTATCCCGTCGCGGATGCGGCGATCGACTGGTGCGATGGAGACCAATTCAAGACCGTTCGCCAGGACGCGCAGAGGACGCGCAGGAAGCGTAATCCGGATACAGTAATGGGGTGACTCGTTATGCGGCGCTGCTATTGCTGTCCGCCGCCGGCCTTGCCCAGACGGATTGGCCTTCCTACGGGAATGATCCGGGGGCCATGCGGTACTCCTCGTTGCGTCAAATTAATACGAGCAATGTCGAGCAGCTTAAGCCTGCGTGGACCTTCCGCATGGGGAAGCCGGGATCGGAGGCCGTGCCGATCGTGGTGGACGGAGTGATGTATGTGACGGGTCCGGACGGCGTGTATGCGCTTGTGCCGGAGACGGGCGAGTTGCTGTGGAAATACGATGCAACGCCGGTGGCTCTCCGCGGCCTGGCGTATTGGCCGGGAGCGGGCAGCTTGCATCCCCGCGTGTTTACCGGTAATGGCCTCTTCCTGCTTGCGGTGGATGTGACCACAGGAAAGCCGGCGTCCGGATTTGGCAATGAAGGCCGAGTGGACCTCAGGAAAGGTGTGCTGGGGGATCTGAGGGAAGGGCGGTATGCCTTGCAGTCACCGCCGGCGATATTCGGCGACGTTGTGATTACCGGGTGCAGTAATGGCGAGGGATCGCCCAGCGCCGGTGCGTACGGCGATATTCGCGGCTGGAACGCCAAGACCGGCAGGCTGCTATGGACCTTTCACACGGTGGCGCGGCCGGGGGAGCCGGGGTCGCAAACGTGGCCTTCCGGTGGCTGGAAGAATCGGTCGGGGACCAACGTGTGGGGGTTCTTCACAATCGACGAGAAGCGCGGGATTGTGTATGCGCCGCTTGGCTCGCCGACCTCCGACTTTTACGGCGCGGACCGGGTTGGAGACGACCTGTACGGGAACTCTCTGGTGGCCCTGGATGCCCGGACGGGCACAAGGAAGTGGCACCAACAGTTGGTCCACCACGACCTTTGGGATTATGACTTGGCCGCTCCGCCGGCGTTGTTTGATATTCGCCGCGGCGGGCGGGTCATTCCGGCGGTCGCCGAGATTACCAAGATGGGCTTGTTGTTCGTGTTCAACCGCGTGACGGGGGAGCCGGTATATGGGATGGAAGAACGGCCGGTGCCCCAAACGCCGGTGCCGGGGGAAATGACTTCGAAGACCCAGCCGTTTCCCGTGAAGCCGCCGCCGTTGGCGAAGAACACGTTCGGCCTGGAGGACATGTACGACCGGTCGCCGGAACATGCGCGGTTTTGCAGGGAGTTGTTTGAAGCGAATGGGATGAAGATCGGCGAGCCGTATTCGCCGCTACCGCTCGAAGGCAACGCGCTGTTCTTCCCGAGCACTCTTGGCGGAGGGAATTGGGGCGGTGTTTCAATCGATCCTTCGCTGGGATTGTTGTTTGTAAACGTGATGAATGTGGGACAGTGGGGGCACCTGGAGAAGCGCGGTTCAGATTATATGCGGACTTCGGCCTACGGACCGTATGCGCGGTTCTGGGATCGAGAGACCCGCATACCATGCCAGAATCCGCCGTTTGGAGAACTGGTCGCGGTCGATTTGGCTAAGGGCGACATTGCGTGGCGCTCCGTGTTGGGCAGGATTGAGGCGCTGGAGGCAATCGGGGTACGCAATACAGGAACGCTCAATCTGGGCGGCAGCATCGCGACAGCGGGCGGACTTGTGTTTATCGGGGCTACGAATGATTCCCGGTTCAGGGCGTTTGATTCACGGACGGGGAAACTACTTTGGGAGGCGAAGCTGGAGGCCAGCGGCCACACCAGCCCGATTACCTATATGGGGCGCGATGAAAGGCAGTACGTAGTGCTCATGGCCGCCGGGGGCGGTGCGTTCTTGGGTGGCGGGTTAAGCAACAGCTTGGTGGCTTTCGCACTGCCGGATATTCGCCAGAAGCCGCTGCCGGATTCCGTCTCGAAAGCTGTGGCCGCCGCCGTCGCGGCCAGGCGGGGGCAGCCGATTGTCGGCGCATTTCGGCCCGCCTTGTTAACGCCGGGCGGCACGCAAGGGCTGGTAGAGAAAACCTGCGGGACAGGCTGTCATTCGCTGGAGGTAGTCACAACCGAGCGGATGGATGCCAAACAGTGGCATGTGATAGTGCAGGCCATGGTGGCTCGCGGCGCCCATGCGTCGGATGCTGAGGCGACCGCCATTGCGGAGTATTTGGCAAAGACCCTGCACCAGTAGATCTCTCACAGCAGATTACGCGCCTTGTGCGGCCAGCCTCAACTGGACCGCCGCGCGGCCGCTACTGCTTCACGGCGATGGCCGAAATCTCAACTTTCGCGCCGCCGATCAAGCCCGCGACCTGGACAGTGGCTCGCGCCGGTTTTGGATCCGGCATGAGCTTCTTATAGACCTCGTTCATCTTGGGCACGTCGTTTAGATCTGTGACGTACACTGTAACGGACACGATGTCGGTCATTTGAAACCCGGCCTTCTTGACGATCTTTTCGATGGCGGCAATGGCGTTTGTGGTTTGCAGTGTGATATCGGTTCCATTGAGCTTACGTTGTGCGTCGGGACCCTGCTGGCCTGCCACGTAGAGGGTATTGCCCGCCACATATCCCTCGCTGAAGGGCATGCCCTTCTGGAAGTCGATGGCTCTATTTTGCGCATGAGCGCTGCCTATTACGCACAGCGCCAGGACACCCGCTAACGCGAGGCGCAACCAACTTGTCTCCGAAGGCCTTTTATCCACATTCGATTTCATCTGTCGATTCTCCAAACTAACGGATTTCGTCTCTTCAGTTCGATGCCCAGGGGCATCTCAACGATTGCATCATAATTCCCAAAGGATAAGGATGTGGCGTACTTGCTAACCTCGTGCCGGCGACATTCGGTAAACGCTATTCTAAAAACTGATGGAGTCCGCGAATCGACCGCGTATCGAGATCGAATACTGCACCCAGTGCCGATGGATGTTGCGCGCCGCTTGGATGGCGCAGGAACTGCTGACGACGTTCGAGCAGGAGATCGGTGGCGTCACGCTTGTTCCGGGAGTCGGCGATATTTTCGACGTGCGCGTAGAGGGTGCGAGTCTGGTGTCGCCGGGAGGCCAGCAGATTCCCGGATATCAAAGAACTGAAGCAACTGGTCCGAGATCGTGTGGCGCCGGGGAAGGAACTGGGCCATTCGGATCGGTGGAGCGGACGCCGTACATCATTTCCTCACCCTGCCGGCCTTCTTCGCTTTCGCCGCCCGGAAAATCTCGACATTCCGCTTCTTCAGCTTGCCGAACTCCGCGATCCACTGGTCCAGCGTCAAGCTGCTAACCTTCGGAACTTGCACGGTTCGGTCCAGCCAGTCGTCCGCCTCACCGCCTAGGAAATAGAAGTAATCGCCAGACTTCTCCAGCCGGGCAGCGTGGCCACGATTGGCCAATTCCGCGTTGATGGCTTTGAGCGTCAGAGGCATACCGACCCATTATCCGCCAAGTTTATCGCGGGACAGGACTGTGCGCGTGAAAATCCTGCGCAAGACCCGGTGATTTACCCAAGGCGAGCGGCAATACAACGCGGATGATTTCGCGGGACACATGTGAACCTTTTCGCAGTCCAACGCGGATGTGCATCCGGAAGAGTGAGGCGGCCGAGCAGTTGTGACGGCGCGCACCCAATTCAGATCCGGATCAAATCGTATGGCTTGCGCAGATTGCGCGTGAGCAGCCGCGAGGCATCCGGATCGTTTTCGAAGTCTTCCCTCTGCTGATCCCAACGCAGCGTGCGCCCGACCTTGGCCGCGATGGTGCCCAGATGGCAAGCCATGGTGGCGCGGTGGCCGGTCATCTCGTCCACTGCGCCTTTGTGGCCAACGCGCACCTGCGCGATGAAGTTCTGCGCGTGAATCGATGTGGCGTCGGCGCCCTGGAAAGCCTTGCGTTCGGCGCGGTATTGGACATTCGTCTCACTGGCGGAGGGGGTTTCGTACGGCGGGCCGGGCGCCACTTCGGGGAAGACCTCATAGCCGATGCGATCCACGTAGAGCGCCGCTTTCGTGCCGTAAAATGCAAAGCCATGCGGCCGGTTATAAGCGCCGCGCATGCCGTAGTAACGCATGCCCGGCGAACGGCCGCCGATACCATTGCTGTTTACCCAGCAAGCCACATACTCCATGATGAAGTTCGGATATTGATAAGTGACTACGTGCAGATCGAAGATATCGCCGGCGTTTTCCGGACACAAGCGGCGGCCTACAGCGGAGATAGTGTGCGGGCCGGAAGCATTCATGATCTGATGAACGCTGTCGATGCGATGGTTGCCGAAGTCGGTGATATAGCCGCCCGCATAATCGTAGAACACACGGTACGTAGTGAGAAAGCGGCGGCGATTGAAAGGCGCGGCCGGTGAAGGGCCGAGATAGAAATCCCAATCCAGGCCCGCGGGTGGATCGGAATCGGGCTGTTTCTTCATCAGATCCGGCGCGATGTTTCCGCTATTCCAGACCCGCACCAGCGAAACGTCGCCGATCTCGCCGCTCTCGACCATCCGCGCGGCTTCTGCGATGTGCGGCGCCGAGCGATGCTGCGTGCCGGGATAAAGAATGCGCCCAGTGCGGCCGGCGGCTTCCACCATGGCACGGCCTTCGCGCACAGTGAGAGCGAACGGCTTTTCGACATAGACGTGTTTGCCCGCTTCGAGCGCCAGCACCGTGGGGATGGCGTGCCAATGATCGGGAGTGGAGATCTGCACGGCATCCAACTCGCGCATGTCGAGCAGGTGGCGAAAATCCTTCGCCGTTTTCGCCCGTCCACCCGCAAGGTCCTGGTTGGCGCGAGCGGCATTGGCGTCGTAGACATCACAAGTTGCGGCCAACTCCGCGCCCGGCGCGCGCAACATCTCGCGCATCACGGTGCGCCCGCGGCCTCCGCAGCCAATGATCCCCAGCATCACACGATCGTTTGCGCCCAGGATGCGGCTCGCTGAAAGCGCCGTCCAGGCGGCCGCTCCGGTGGTATTTCGTACAAATTCACGGCGTTCCATGAAGGCTTACCTTTCCCGTATTGTAATCACTTGATTCACGGCCAGGTCCTGCTCGATCTGATGCGCGCCCGAAGGCCACAGGATTTCGATCGAGTCGATGCGGCGCACGGTTCCCAAACCAAAGTGCAGACGCAGATCGCTTTGCGAGAGATAACTTCCGCCGCTGCGCACCTCGCCGGTCTGCACCCGGCCGCCGGCGCTTAGCCGGACACGCGCGCCAATCCCGCTGCGGTTCGATTTGACTCCCACTAAGTGGAGCAGCACCCAGTTACCTTTCGGCTGACCCTGTTGTTTAAGCAGCGTTGGCGGTTCATTCTGATTATTAACCAGCACCTCCACCGAGCCATCGTTATCATAGTCGCCAAAGGCGGCGCCGCGCGCGGAGTGTTTCTCCAGAATACCCGGACCGGCCGATTCCGAGATATCCACGAACTTGCCTTTAA
Source organism: Bryobacterales bacterium (assembly GCA_963785255.1). Classification (GTDB taxonomy): domain Bacteria; phylum Acidobacteriota; class Terriglobia; order Bryobacterales; family Bryobacteraceae; genus Bog-159. The sequence continues at coordinate 33,677 of CAWAUR010000017.1, read as the reverse complement.
GATTGCGATATAAGATGGCGCGATCCCTGTAATGCACATCGATTCCGAGGCGGTCGACTTCCGGAAAGGCATGACCATTTACTAACAACAGACCTTTCCATCCATCGTTGTCAAAATCCAGGAAGCCACAGCCCCAGCCCACAAAGCGTGTATTCAAGGCCATACCGGCGGGCAGGGTGGCATCGTCGAATTCGCCGCGGCCGCGATTGTGATACAGGGTTTCGCGCTCGTCCGAGAAATTGGAACGAAAGATATCGAGCCATCCGTCGCCATCGTAATCGGCCGCGGCCGCGCCCATGCCGGAAAGCGTTTGGCCGTTCGCGTCATACGCCGCACCCCGCATCAGCGCTTCGTCGGCGAAGGTGCCGTCGCCGCGGTTTATATAGAGAATCGAAGGCGTCCGGTCGCAAGCCACATAGATATCGGTGAGGCCGTCGTTATTGAAGTCGCCCGTAAGCACGCCGAGGGCGTAATTATGCCCCGGCTTGGCGATTCCGGAGGACTCCGATACGTCTTTAAACGTGCCGTCGCCATTGTTGTGATACAGAATGTTGCGGTCGAAAGGCAGGCCGCGCGGGCCGCAAGCTACCGGCAGCCCCCGATACCAGCAATAGGAATTATCGCCCGGTTTCGGCGTGGATGCGAAATCGAACTTCAAATAGTTGGCGACAAACAGATCGAGCCGGCCATCGTTGTCATAATCCAGAAACGCGCAGCCGGTGTTATAACGGGTACGATCCTGTTGTAAGTGAGCTTTGGCAGTGACATCTTCGAAGCGGCGGCCACCTATGTTGCGATAGAGGATATTTTGACCCCAGTAAGTGACAAATAAGTCGATGTAACCGTCGTTATCGTAATCGCCGGCGCATACTCCCTGGCCCCATCCGGTATGTTCCAGGCCCATTTGCTTTGTAACATCGGCGAACTTGCCGTTTCCGAGGTTATGATACAGCCGATTGGAACCGCCCGGACCGGAAACCAGAAATATGTCCAACAGGCCGTCATTATCGTAATCCAGGAAGGCGGCTCCGCTGCCGGTGGTTTCGATAATGTATTGCTTGGATTGGCCGCCCCCATTCGGAAATGAATCAACCAGGCCGGCCTCGCGCGCCACGTTATGGAAATCAACGGCCGGCGCCGCCAGGCCGAACAGGGCGGCAATGGCGAGCGCGCGGATCACGGCTGTGGCGCCTTTTCCCCTAAGCGCTTCAAGAAATCGCTGAACTCGCCCTCGGGCGCCTGGCGCAGTTTGTCCAACGTAGCTTGCTCGCGCGCGGCGTCCGCCGTCCGGCCCGCATTGCGATAGGCCAGCATGAGGCTGTAATGCGCGGATTCGTTGGCGGGCTCGAGCCGCACCACGCGTTCCAGCAAAGCGATGGCGGCGGCATACTGTTTGGCATCCATGCGCGCTTTGGCGAGCGCTGCGAGCGCCTCCGGAAAGTCCGGATTCAGGGCGGCGGCACGCTCGAAACGCCCCACGGCTTCCGCGGTCTGTTGGTTCGCCAGCAGGATCTGGCCGACTTCATACTGCGCCGCCGCGTCGCTCGGATTCAAGGCCAATTCCGCTTCAAATTCGCTGCGCGCCAACGCCAGGTTCTCCGCCGTGTGCGATTCGACCAACAATACCCGCCCCAGCCGGAAGTGAAGATTCAAAGCCGCCGAGTTTTTTGCGATGGCTTTGCGGTACTCCGCGGCGGCTTCCGGGTAGCGCCCCTGAACTTCGAAAATCTCCGCCGAAATCTGATTCACTCGATAAGAGGCCGGAACCTTCTGAAACATCTCGAAAAGCGTATCGTTCCACGCCTTCATATGCAGGCGCGCTTCCTGATAGAGCACGTCGGCATCCGCCGGATACAACGCCTTCAGGCGCATGGCAATCGGGAGCGCCTCATCGTAGCGGCCCGCCGCCAGGCTGCATTGCGTAAGGGCCAGCCCGGCTAGCCGGCGGAGCAGGGAATCCGCATTCTTGTCGAACTGTTCGGTCAACTCGGGCCGCGCCGCATCGCATTGGTTCAAACCCGCGCGGGTGAGAGCCAGAAAAACACGCCGCTGCGGAGTGTCCGGCGCCTTACCCAGCGAACTGAGCGCATCCGCGTATTGTCCCTTATTGAAAGCGGCGATGCCTTTCTGAAGGAAATCTTCCTGGCCCCGCGCCGCGACCACAGCCAACACCAGCAGGGCGCTAATGACCCGCATCGTCAATCACCAGATCCAAGTCGCCGAAGCGATGGCGTTGCTTGCCTTCGAAAAAACGAAAACTCAGCACTGGCGGCGCGCCTGGGGCGATGCGCGCGGGAGGCCGGAGCCTTTCCGATGGCCGCTCAGCCAACTCGAGCACGCGTCCCGATTCGGCCGCCTGCTGGATGAGAAGCGCGTGCTCCGGGCTAGCCAAAAAAAGAAGTATGGCGAAGGAAATCATCGGTCTTTATCCACCTCGCATATTGTATACCAGCGGGAGTGCCCGTCATTTGGATGGCAAATCGAGATTAGTCAGCGCGTTCTGCTGCCGCTCAATGGCGGCTTTCCCGGCGCTGCTCAACCGCTCGTGCGCGGCGTGCTCGGTTGCCGCAGCCGTCTTGTTGCCCAAGCGCTCGTAAACGCGGGCCAGATGATAATGCAGATCGGCATTTTCAGAATTGAGATCGATGGCGCGCCCGTACTCGCCGGCGGCCTCCTCGAAAATGCGCCGGCGCTCGAGCAACAAAGCCAGCTCATAGTGCGACTCCCAGAATTTGCCGTTCTGTTTTATGGATTCGCGCAACAGTTCCTCAATCCGGCGCGGCTCGCCCGCGGCGGCGCTCAAGGCCTTGGCGTATTCAAAATTCGCGAGGTAACTGTTGGGCTGTGCCTTCAGAAACGCCGCATCCGCCGCGGTGATCTGCGGCAGCCTATCCTCCACCTGATCCAACATACGGCCGAGAAAAATGTAAGGCTGCTCCACCTGTGGCGCAAACTGGATCGTCCGCAGGAAGCAATCCGCCGCATCCGTGAAGCGCCGCAAACCGTAATAGGCTACTCCCAGCGCCAGTTCCAGTTGCGCACTTCTGGCGAATATCTTTTCGCCATCCTGAAAAATCTGCACAGCCGCCACCGGATTGTTGTGACGCAAGTACAAGCGGCCCAGGTCGAAATAATAGGACTCCTCGTAGGCGTTCAACTGGATGGCCGTCCGCATTTCCGCGGCGGCCTTCTCCGGCTGGCGATCCATTTCGTAAGCTTGGCTGAGAACCGCGTGCACGGCGGCGCGGTCGTCATTGAGCAATGCTTGGCGCGCTAACGCGATGGCCGCGGCCGGCTGTGCGGCCTGCAGGTAGAGACCGGCGGCGCGCGGATACGCATCCGGATCGCCCGGCGTCTTTGCGGCGTAGCGCGCTTCGAGAGGCGCGGCCTTGGCCGGATCGCCGGTCTCGCTGTAGAAGTAAGCCAGGCCGTGCAGCACCACGGGATTGTCGGCATCGGCCGATTGCGCACTGGCGGCGGCCTCGCGCGCCAGGTCGGCCAGACCCAGCCGCCAGTAAGTTTGTGCCAATCCCAGGAGCACGTTCGGATTCCGCGGCTGGATCTTGGAAGCCTCTTCCAACTTCGCGCGCGCCACGGGAAGGTTGTTTTTTTGGAGCGCCTCGAGTCCTGCTCTTAGGGCATTGTCGAAGGAGGACGGGTTGGCCCAGAGAAGCAGGATAACGATCCACACGTTGTTTTTATGATAGCGAGGTTCGCCCGCTCCCTGACGGTCGCGGCTCTGTAGTGGTCCGGCCGTTACCGAGCCGCGGTGTTACAGAGCCGCGACCGTCAGGGAGCGGTTTCCGCGTAAAATGGTCTCCAGTGTTTCGATTCACGATCGGCGTGGCGCTGCTGGCCGCCATCCTCCTGCTGGGCGCCACTGACGTTGAAGTCCATTTTGTCGACATCGCCAAAACGGCGGGACTCACCATCCCAACAACCTTCGGCGGCGTGGACCGGAAAGACTACATTCTGGAAACCACCGGCACAGGTGTCGCCATCTTCGATTTCGATGGCGATGGCCGGAACGATATCTTCGTGGTGAACGGCACCACGCTTGACCGCGATCCACAGCAGCCGCCGGTGACTTCGCAGTTGTATCATAACGACGGGAACGGCCACTTCACCGAAGTAGGCCGCCAGGCCGGAATCACGCAGCAGGGCTGGGGACAGGGAGTGTGCGTCGCGGATTACGACAACGACGGACGTCCCGACATGCTGGTCACCTACTACGGCCACAATATTCTCTATCGCAACCTGGGCAACGGCAAGTTCGCGGATGTCACCGCCGAAGCGAAATTACCCACTACCGGTACGCGCTGGGGCACCGGGTGCGCCTTCCTGGATTACGATCGCGACGGCTATGTGGATCTCTTCGTGTCGAATTACGTGGATCTCGATTTAACCAAAACGCCGCGCGCCGGCGCTAATCCAAATTGTTTCTGGAAGGGCCTGCCGGTGATGTGCGGACCCAGCGGTCTGCCCATGGGACACAATGCGCTGTTCCACAACAATCGCGACGGCACGTTCACGGATGTGTCGGCGCAAGCCGGTATCCTGAAGCCCGGAGGACGCTACGGCCTGGGTGTGGTGGCCGCCGATTTCGACAACGACGGATGGCCCGACATTTATGTCGCCTGCGACATGACCCCCGGCCTGCTCTATCACAATCGCGGAGACGGCACCTTCGAGGAGCGCGGCGTGGAAGCGGGAGTGGCGTACAATTTCGATGGACACCTGCAGTCGGGCATGGGTGTGGCCGTCGCGGATTACGATCACAACGGATTTCTGGATATCGCGAAATCCAATTTCTCGGGCGATATGCCTTCGCTGTATGCCAACGACGGCGGGCTGTTTTTCAATGACGTGGCGCAGCCTTCGGGCTTGGGCAAACATGAGTTGCTCGGTTGGGGAATCGCTTTCCTGGATGTGGATGAAGACGGTTGGAAAGACATCGTGATCGCCAACGGTCACGTTTACCCTGAGGTGGATGGTTCGCCCATCGGCGAGCGCTATCTGCAGAAGACGCTGCTCTACCGCAACCTGGGTAACGGGCGTTTCGAGGATCTGACGGACCGCGCGGGACCGGCGTTCCAACAAGAGCGGCCCGCGCGGGGGCTGGCCATTGGAGATGTGGATGGCGATGGACGGCCGGAGATCGTCATCGCCAATATGAACGAACCGCCCAGCCTGCTCAAAAACGAATCGCCACGCCGCCACTACATACGGCTACGCCTGGTGGGCACGACGTCGAATCGCAGCGCGATTGGCGCGCGCGCCACCGTGGACGCCGGCGGACAGAAACAGATCGATGAAGTGTCAAGCGGCGGCAGCTATCTTTCCCAGAACGAGCAGACTCTTTATTTCGGCCTGGGTTCGGCGGCGGTCGTGGACAGCATCCAGGTGCGATGGCCCACGGGCAAGCTGCAGGAATGGCGGCGCGTGCCGGTTGATCAGACGCTGACCATCACGGAAGGATCCGCGGAGATCGCAGGGAGGAAGTAGCGCCGCTGAGCTAAGCCCAATACTGTTCACTTTGGTGGGGCAGACCAGCGCATTTGGTGGTCTGTTTGGGAGGGCCTGCGGCCCGCGAAATTTCATGAAAAACTCGGCAAGCGCAGTATCGAAACTTGAGTAGTGGGTCAAAGCCGAACTGACCCGCTACCCGAACTTGCCCACCAGCCACCAACCACTGCCCACCAGCCACGGGAGAGGTTTTTCGACCCTGCCGCCTTCGGCGGCGCGGCAGACCACGAAAGGCGATGGTCTGCCCCACCGAAGTGAACAACATTGAAGCTAAGCCAGCAGCTTTACAAGCTGTTCCAGATCGACCGGACTCTTGGATTCGCTGTTGCGCGCGATGGAAGGTCCAATGGCCACGGCTTCGTTATGGTCTTCGTACCATGCCAGAAACGCGGCTTCGTCCGCTCCATCCAAGCGTTGCTGATTGAGCCAGGTATAGTAAGCTCCCATGTCGGCATCTACCAACGATCCTCGCGGATCCAGTTCCGGTTTGCGCTGGGTCTCCGCCAGCAATTCGTTCATTGGCCGAAATCGTTGGCGGGGTGCGAAGCGCAACACAAGAGTGAGCGGTTCGGCGCGGCGCAGCACTTCGCGCGCCGACCATTGCGCGAAGGTGGTGCTGAAGACCTGCGTCCCGGCGCCTTCGGTGAGCACGCTGACCGAAAAGCGGCTCAACACCGGATCGGTGGACGTTTCCGCTCCTAAGTCCTCCGGCGCCAGCTTGGCCAGCATGGTGCGAAACGCCTCCGGCCCCAGGCCCGAAGCGTAGGTCTGCTGCATCTTCTGGTCGAGCGTTGCGCGCACCGCCGCCAGCGAGTTGTACGAGATACAGGTCACCCCCCCCAGGGCCGCGGCAGCGGCGCTGCCCCCATCGATGTACCAGTGGGCATAAGGAACGGGATGGGCCTTCGCTCTGGCGGTCGCAACATCGAGCAGCGCGGGAACGCCGTTTTCCTGTTTCACGTTGGTGTAATACGTCCCATGCGCCCGGAGTTTGCGAAACAACGGGTAGTTCGCATCGCCCGCTCCCTGGCCCATGATCACCAACCCTAAACGCGACATTGGAAGCGCCTCGCGCGGAGTGGCTACATGCACGCGATGTATGTAATCCGTCGCGGCTGTTCGGAAAGAATCAATCTGATGAGTGGACCACAGTTCGCTGGCCAAGTCCTCGGAAAACTGAGCGGGCATACCGACCCAGTCCGATCGTTCCAGCCGGGATGGGATGCGCAGTTTTTGAAAACCCGCCATCAATTCGCTCCGGGACTGCGCCGATTGCGACTCGAGATAGCTAAACTGCCGATCCAATTCCCTGCGTTCGGCGGGGAATTTCCAATCGTAAGCGATCAGTTCGCGGAGCAGCAGCGGCACAAAGGCGATGGGCAACTCGCGCAGCAAAGCCACGTGATTCTGCGCGATCTGCCGGGCTTTGGGCGGATAGGCCCGAAACGAATCGGCGGTCAAATCGGCCGGTAGCATGGCGGCTATGCGACCTCCGGCGCGGGTTTACCCAGCGAGAGCGGCGTGTCGAAACCGAGCCGCGCTCCGATGGTGGGCACCAGGTCCGTCGGCTCCAATGGCCGCTCAACGATCACATTTTCGCGGATTCCGGCGCCCAAGGCGATCATCCATGTAGTGCGCGATAGCGGATCGCCGGTGCGGTGGTGTTGGAACCCATTGCCTCCCGGATCGTTGTCGGAATCGCGGCCAAAATCCGGCAATATGAACATGGCTGTCTTGCCGTTGTACTCCGGATCGCTTTTAACCGTCCGCCATATTTCAGCGCATAGGCGGTCGGTTCGTTGGATGGCCTCGACGTATAGCGAATAGGTGCCGGAGTGCGCAATATCGATATCGTGCAGTGTGATCCAAAGCAGGCTGGGCGCCAGTTGGCGCATCAGATGCCGCGCAATGTAAACGGAAAGTTCGTCGGGACTCGCCAAGGTGCGCGCGTGCGCGGCGAAATCGTTCACCGAAAGGCGCATTACTTCCGCCATCTGGTGCAACTCGATTTCGTTGCCGCCCAATTGCGGCGCATACATGGGTGTCTCGTAGTTGTCGCGAAGCAGATGCTCGTACTGTTGCCCGGCTCCCGAGAGAGCCGCCGCTAACAGCCGCTTGGGCAGGATCACACCGGCGCCCGATCCGCCGCCATAACCACGGTGCCCGCTCTCTCCGATACGGTTAAATCCGTTGCTCGGCGCGACCACCCAGGCATCCGCGGCGGGCCGTTTCAACTCCTTGCGAAAGTATTCGAAGACCGTGGGATGATCCGGCGGCACGGCGGCAAAGTTATTGAAGGTTTCATAAACTCCGGTGGCCAGGCTGGCGGTGGCTACATAGTGCCCCAGAATGCCGCGATTCACCACCTGGCTGAAAAACGTGGCGCGCGGAATCAATTCGGTCAGAAGATGCGGAATGTTCTCCTGCCCCTCGGGCATGAAGGTTTCTTCGTCGCGGGCACCGCCGCCAAAGGTGATCACGATCACTTTGCGGCCGGCGGCGGCCGCGCCCAGACGGCGGGGCAGCGCACTCACGGCGGCGGCGCCAGTGACCGTGCGCAAGAAATCGCGGCGGCTGCAGGATACTGCACGGGCAATCTCTTGTGGTTGTAGGTTGGTCGCTATGCGGCGAGGAATGCTTCACCCCCTCGACTGGTAAAGCATTCTATCACGGCTGGCTGCGCGCTGCGCCGGCCGCCTGGCAGGTGCTCTCGCGGACGATCAGGCGAGTCTCCAACTTGCAATCGGATTTGGCTCCGCCTTGCTCATCCAAATCGCGCAACAGCGCGTGAAAGGCATGTTCGGCCAAATCCGTGAGGGGCAGGTGCACGGTGGTCAACGGCGGCTCGGTGAACTCGGCCAGGCGAATGTCGTCGAAACCCACCACGGATATATCGCGCGGAACGGAAAGCCCGGCCCGCCGCACCGCGCGCATCGTGCCGATGGCCGTCAGATCGTTGGAAGCCAGCACGGCGGTAGGCGAACAGCGGGATGCCAGCATACGCGCCATGGCCTTGAATCCCCCCTCCACGGTGTGGTCGCCCTCTTCGATCAGCCGTTTGTCTTGGTCGATGCCATACCGGCTGAGCGCGCGCAGGAATGCGGATCGCCGGATGCGCGCGGATTTGAGCGCCAGCGGCCCGCTGATGAAGCCGATACGCCGATGACCCAAAGACAGCAGATGCTCGACGGCCGCGTTCACGCCCATCGCGTAATCCACCACCACGCGGCTCATCCCCTCGCCCGTCGGGCCCACGTCCAGGAAGACCATAGGGACATTGCGATGCGCGAGCTGGTCCACCAGATGATTGTCCATCTCGGAAGTCATGATGGCCACGCCTTCCACCTTGCGTTCCAGCATCCGGCGCACGCATAAAGCCATACGCGCCGAATCGTAATTCGTGGAACTGATAAGTATTTCGTAGTTATTGGCAATCGCAACGTCCTCGAAGCCTTTAATCAGTTCGGGGAAAAATGGATTTGTAATATCCGATACAATCAGCCCGAGAATCCGGCTCCTCCCGGAGACCAGTGACCGGGCTTGTGAGTTGGGATAATAACGTAACTCCTCCACCGCCTTCCGTACGCGCTTCGCGGTCTTTGGATCGACCACGGAAGGATTGTTGATTGTGCGGGATACAGTGGCAGTGGAGACTCCGGCGCGCCGCGCGACCTCCTGGATCTTCATGACTGACTCGATCCTCTTATGCGTAGCTATACCGCGTTGGACCACGTGGATACAAGGGCACCCGAAAATTTTTTTTGCGAAACCCTTGACTTGGATTCTCACCTCGCATAATATCGCTGTAAACGTTTGCATTTCAGTCCCAGAGGTACTGGAGTCGCGTTGGTCGTCAAATAGTACGGTCAGTTTTCAGAGGGTCGGGCCGCTGTCGGGCCATGCCGAAAAGGGGGGAAGTATGCGCCAAGTTGCGGGTATACGGGCAGTACTGTTTGGTCTGCTCCTGGTAACCAGTGTTCTCGCTCAAAGAGATCTAGGCACAATCACAGGTATCGTCAGCGATCCTACCGGCGCTCCAATACCTAATGCCAAGGTCACTATCACGGAAGTCGCCACCAACCTGAGTTATGTAGTCGCTAGTAACAACTCTGGCGAATATGTCCGTCCGGCGCTGAAAGCCGGCATTTATTCGGTTACGGCCGAGGCGCAAGGCTTTCGGCGTGTCGAGCAGGATAACGTAGAAGTCACTGCCGGCGACCGCATCGGCGTCAACTTGACGCTGCCTGTGGGACAAATCACCGAGTCCATTGAAGTATCCGCGGCGGCGCCGCTATTGCAGACCGAAAACACTTCGCAAGGCGCCGATCTGAACACCTCGGAAGTGAACCAGTTGCCGATGGGTGGCCAGCGCGTATTTGCCTATCTGGCGCGCCTCTCGCCCGGCGTTCTAGTGGCTGAACCGGGCGCCCGCGACGCGCAGAACGGCGGTTTTTCCGCTAACGGTGTGCGCTCCACCGGCGAAAACAACTTCCTGCTGAACGGAGTCGACAACAACGTCAACGACATCGACTTCATCAATCAGACCTCCTACGTGATTGGTCCATCGCTGGATGCCATTGGCGAAATGCGCATCCTGACCAACGGCTACAATGCCGAATATGGCCGGGCCGCCGGCGGCGTCGTGGACGTAACCCTGAAGTCGGGCACCAACGAACTGCACGGCGATCTGTTCGAATATCTGCAGAACACGGATCTGGACGCCAACCGCTGGGAGAACAACTTAGCCGGCGCGGGGCGGCCGGCTCTGCAGCAGAACCAGTTCGGCGCTACGGCCGGCGGTCCGATCATCAAAAACAAGCTGTTCATTTTCGGCGATTATCAGGGCACCAAGATCGCTACGGCAGGCGGGGTGATCCAGAACCTCGGTTATGGCGGGTACTACACGATTCCGACGCCCGCGGAGCTCGCCGGGAATTTCAGCAACGTGGCCACCATTTACGACCCGACCACCTCGTCGTGCAACGCTGCCGGGGTGTGCACGCGCACGCCCTACCCAAATAACCAGATTCCCTCTACCCAATTCGATCCGGCGGCGGCCAAAATAGCGGCTCTCTATCCCGCGCCGAATCAACCGATCATAGCCGGAAACTATCCGGCGAACGACTACTACGCGGTCACGCCCGGTGGGTTGCGAACGGATCAGGGAGACGGACGCGTGGATTACCGCATCAACGATAGAAATAGCCTCTTCGGAAGTATCAGTTGGGCGGATAGTTCGAAATACAACACCCCTCCGTTCCAAGGCGCACTCGATGGCGGCAATTTCTACGGCGCCAGCGAAACCGACCTTGGCCGCAATGCGCAAATCGGCTATACGCGCATCTGGACCCCGTCGATCATTTCGGAAACGCGCATTGCCTATAGCCGCCTGGTGACCGCGCGCGTGCAGGCCAATTCGGACTCCGATGAGTTCAAGGCCTACGGTATTGGCGGTTATGACCCTACCACTAGTCTGAACGGCGGCCTTCCACAGTTCGACATGGGGCAATACAGCCAGATCGGCGCCAACGACTGGCTGCCGACGAAGGAGTTCAGTAACGTTTGGGACTTCATTCAGAACGTTTCCATCACCAGAGGCACCCACGCGTTCAAGTTCGGCGTTGAAGTCAAGCCCATTGGATTCCCCTTCTTCCAGGTGCCCTATCCACATGGCGAGATCAACTTCTCCCGCCAGCAGACCGCGGAACCCGTACCCGGTACGCTCTCGTCGACTACTGGCGACTCCTTCGCTTCGTTCTTGCTCGGTGCGATCAACTGGGGGCAAATCTCGACGACTAACTACATCTCGTCGACGCGAAAGTCTTACGACGGCTACTTCCAGGATGACTGGAAGATCACACCTAAGCTGACCGTCAATTATGGCTTGCGCTATGAGCTATGGTCGCCAATTGGCGAGCAGTTCGCACGCCAGTCCAATTTCGACTTCAACACACTGACGCTGGAAATCCCGAGCGGGCCGAACCAGGACGCGGCGCTACCTCCGAATTTCAACACGCCGTACACGTTCGGTGGCGTTACCTATCCAGCGCTTTTCCCGAACATCAAAGTATGCCGGGGCTGTGTCTCTCAATACCTGATTCCTTGGGATAAGCACGATTTTGGCCCGCGTCTGGGTTTTGCCTATAGCTTCGCACCCAAAATGGTGCTGCGCGCGGCCTACGGCATTTTCTATGGGGGTGAGGAGCAGCAAGGCGGTAACCCCAACCGCGGCGAGTCGGCGCCATTTAATGAATCTCCGTATCTGGGCTACCCGAATGGTGTGGACCCGTTCCTACCCAATCCGCTCTTTGCCAATGGCTCGGGGATCGGTGGCCTGACCGCCGGGTTCCCAACTACAGTGTTCAGCACCTACCCCGTCACTTCGCTCCAGATGCGCGAAGTGTACAACGATTTCTTGAATCCCATGGTGCAGAAGTGGAATATCTCGATTCAGCGCGAATTAGGCCACGACATGGCCCTCGAGTTGGGTTATCAGGGTAACCACTCATCCCACCAACTCTTCCAGCCCAACCCCAACGCATGCCCCAATTACCCGACGACCAATACGCAGATCACTTGCACGTCGCTGCTTCCGTATCCGGATATCGGCAGTGTTTCGGGAACGGCTAGCTTTGGATATGGCAAATATAATGCGATGACCGCGAAACTCGAGAAGCATTTCTCGAAGGGGCTGCAGTTCATCAGCTCGTACACGTGGGGCCATGCGTTGGCGGACACTGGCACCACGCTCAGCGGTTCGCAGAATTTCCAAACTATCAACAACCTTAACTACGGTGCGGATTATTCGAGCGCGGCGTGGGACATCCGTCAAAACTTCACCACAGGCTTTACCTACGATATCCCCATCGGGCGGGGCAGGCAGTATGGCGCCAGTATGAATAAGGCTGCGGACCTCCTGCTGGGCGGCTGGCAGGTGAACGGTATTTTGACGCTGCACACGGGCCAACCTTACACGGTAAGTGCCAGCGGATCTTATTGCATCGGTGTCTGGGCGGGTTGCTTCCCGGATATCGTCTCCGGGAGCGCCAATGCCGCGCCCGCGGGTGGGCGTACTCCGTCGGAGTGGTTCAACACTGCCAACTTCACGGCTCCCGCGGCGCTGACTGAGGGCAATGTTGGAGACAACACGAACTATGGACCGCCCCTAAGGAATTTGGACGCTTCCATATTCAAAGGCTTCGCGTTTACGGAGCGTTACAACCTGCAATTCCGGGCGGAATTCTTCAACATCGCCAATACGCCGCAATTCAGCGACCCGGACAGTAACTATGGCGATGCCAGTTTCGGGAGGGTAACCAGCACGTTGCCGGGAACCGAGCGGCACATTCAGTTCTCGCTGAAATTCCTGTTTTAACCGCTCAACGGAATCCGCTCCCTTACGGTCGCCGCTCGGTAGGTAGTGCGGTTCGGTAGGTAGTGCGAAACCGGCGCGGCTATCTACCGAGCCGCACCGTTACTAGTTGGAATCTGGCTGGGCCAGCGACAGACTGGCTGCGCTGCCAGCGTCGGCCCTGGAAGCCTTAAGCGAGCACGTGCTGGACGCCGCCACTCTCGAAGACTTGCTGGGTTGAAGCGTCCCCATCGCCGCGCTTCAACCCTCGCCCAAAAGCGTCTTCAACCGCGCATAGCCCGCACGGCTCACCGGCAATTGCGTGCCGTCGCGCAGCACGGCGATCTTACTGTCCTTCGTATACGCCTCGATCTTCGCCACGCGCTCCAGATTCACGATGTGCGAACGGTGGATGCGGATGAACCGCGCCGGATCGAGCATCGTCTCCAAACTGGAGATGGTCTGCTGTTTCAGGTACGTCTTCTTATCGCTCTTTAGCGCCACGTAATCGTCCTGCGCTTCGGCATAATCCAGTTTTTCCACCGGAATTACGTGCACCGCGGGACCGTCCTTCACCACGATGCGCTGCAAATACTGCTGCTCGGGCGGACGCGCGGCGGCCGCCAATTCCACCGGATCGGGCGTTTTTTCGCCGAGCCGCTGTTTGGCGCGATCCAGCGCCTTTTCGAACCGCTCCGCGCTGAAGGGCTTCAGCAGATAATCCACCGCATGGGCGTCGAACGCGCGCATGGCGTAAGTATCGTAAGCCGTAGTGAAGATCACGGCGATATCGCGTCCCACCAGTTCCAGCACTTCGAAGCCATCCAGCTTGGGCATCTGGATATCCAGAAACAGCAGATCGGGTTTCAGGTCGGTGACAGCCTTCACGGCTTCGAATCCGTTTCCACATTCGGCGAGCACCCGTATATCGGCATGCGGCTTCAGCATCTCGCGCACCAGGCCGCGGGCGAGTTCTTCATCATCCACAATCACGGTGCCGATCTGCGCGCTGCGCACCCGCGTGGCCGCGGTCTTCGCGCCCGACATGGAGGGTTCGTAAGCGCGCTGCAGATTACGCAGATCCACCAGCAGATCGCGCGCGGATTGATAGCGGCGCTCGCGATCCTTCTCCAGACATTTGCGCACGATACGTTCCAACTCGGCAGGCGTTTCATAATTGAATCGCGCCATGGCCTCGGGCTGCGAATGGAGAATCTGCATCAGCAACTCCGTGGCATTCGAGCCGGAGTAAGGCAAGCGGCCCGTCACCATTTCGTAAAGCGCCACGCCCAGACTAAACAGGTCGGAGCGTTCGTCGGCCTCGCGTCCCAGCGCCTGCTCGGGGCTCATATAGTGGACGGTGCCCATCACCATGCCGGGATCGGTGAGGAATTGCGTAGCGGTACGGCTGGCGCCGGAGGCCGTGCCGATCTGTTTCATCTTGGCCAGTCCGAAGTCCAGCACCGACACATGCCCGCGTGGGCCCACCATGATGTTCGCCGGCTTGATATCCCGGTGCACGATTCCCTTGGCGTGCGCGGCGTCCAGCGCGTCCGCCACTTGAATGGCGATCGCCAGGGCGTCGGCCAGCGGCAGCGGCGCGCCGCCAATCAACGCGTCCAGCGTCTGGCCCTCGATGTATTCCATGGCCAGGAAGCTGACGCCCGCGGCCTCCCCGATTTCGAACACGCGCGCCACATTGGGATGGCTCAATGCCGAGGCGGTCTTGGCTTCCTGAATGAAGCGCCGCATGCGGTCCGCATCGCACGCTACTTCCGGCGGTAGAATCTTAAGCGCGACGGGACGCTCCAGGTTCAAGTCCTCGGCCAGATAGACTTCACCCATGCCGCCTGCACCCAGGCGGGAGACGATCCGGTAGTGCGCGAGAGTGGCGCCAGGGGCGGGGAAGTCGGGCATTCTCAACTATGGTAACTTGGGTCGCCCGCTTCGGCTCTTGCGGCATAAGGCAGACGACAAAAAACGATCGTCCGCCGCACGATTACAGTTTCATTTCCTGGCCGATGCGCTCCAGCCCGATGCGCTGGGGCTCTCTGCCGGCGGCGCCGTACAGCCGCTCGATGGGCTCATGCCGCGGCTCGCGGCTGAGCGGGAACGTCTGGTGATGCACGGGCAGGAAAATCTCGGCGCCGGCGTCGTTGCCCATCCGCCAAGCTTGTTCCGGCGTACAGTGATAGCGAATCCACGGATCGTAAGCGCCCACCGGCATAATCGCCAGGTCGATGCGGCGGGAACTGCGCAGCGCGCGGAAGGCGCCAGTCATGGCCGTGTCTCCGCCGAACAGCACGCGGTAACGGCCGCTCTCGATCAGGTAACCGTTGTATCCGCGATATGTGTCGCCATGCATGCGCGCGCCCCAATGATTCACTTCGAAGGCGCGCAGCGCAATAGGTCCCACCCGCGTACGCTCGCCCCATCCCAGTTCCGTGACCGCCGCGTAACGTCGGGTGCGCAGCAGATCGGCGGTGCGCGCCGCCGTCACTACCGTGGTCGCACGGTTTTCAAGCGCGCGTAAGGTGGCCAGATCGAAGTGATCCATGTGCGCGTGCGAGAGCAGGATCACATCAATGTGGGGCAATTCCCGAACTCGCAACGCAGGGGCCACCAGCCGCTTCAATCCCACCGTCATCGGACCAAAATTCAGCCCCACACGATCGCCCAGCACGGGATCCGTGAGAATGGTCAAGCCATCGATCTTGAGAAGGACAGTGGTATGGCCCAGCCATGCCGCGTGCAATCCACGGCTTGGCCACTGGGCGGGATTCGGACGTTCGGGCGATGGTGAGATGAGAACCCTCTGCTACATTCGATGCCGCCGGACCCCGCGGCGTTGCATGACAAGTACTGGGCGCGAATTACTTCGGCAACACTTTCTCGCGCAGTAGATCCTCCACATCGCTCAACTTCTCGTCGAGCAGATTCAATTTGCGTGCCACGCCTTGAATCTCGGACTCGGCCCGCCGGTTCACGTCGAAATCCAGCTCACTGCGCACGCGATCCTTCTTGTCCTGCCGGTTCTGGCTCATCATGATCACCGGCGCCTGAATGGCCGCGATCATCGAAAGGAACAGGTTCAGCAGGATGAAGGGATACGGGTCCCAGGCCGCGCCGCCCAGCCTCACATTGATGTAGGTATAGATCGTGAGAACCACGGAAAACGCAATGATAAACGACCACGATCCGCCAAACCGGGCCACGCCATCGGCGATGCGTTCGCCCCTGGTTTCGCGCGCCTCGATGACGTCGTTCGGATTCCGTGCCGTGCGCGTTCTTACCAGTTGTTGCGAGGCGTGAAACTGGCGTCCCAGCACGGTAAGCATATCCATCCCCGCATGCGGCTTGCGCGCGATCAGAACTTCAATGTCGCGCCGTGCCACTTCCACGCAGACGGATTCGCCCATGGCGTGCGCGTCGGTCTGGTGGGGCGTCTGGTCGAGCATGGACGCAAAACCGAAGAACTCGCCGTGGCCAACCTGGTCGACCACCACCTCCTGGTGATCCTCATCCACCATGGTCAGGCGAACGCCGCCGGAGACCACCACATATGCCTTGCCGCCCGGGTCGCCGATCTTGTAGATTCGTTCGCGCGCGGCGAACCGTCTCAACTCGACTTGGGCTGCCAGTATGGCTTTCTCATCCGGGTCGAGCAAAGAGAAAAGCGGAACGTTTTCGAGTTCCTCCGGGTCGCACGCCATCGCGTCTTACTCCACGACGCCCAGAATCTCGTCCTCTTTCAGGATCAGATAGTCTTCGCCGTCGATTTTCACTTCGGACCCCGAATACTTGCCGAAAAGGATGCGGTCGCCGGCTTTGACTTCGGGAGGCATGCGCTCGCCCGATTCCAACAACTTGCCGTTGCCGACGGCGATCACCGATCCTTGTTGCGGCTTCTCTTTGGCGGTATCCGGTATGATGATGCCGCCTCGTTTGGTCTCGCCTTCGTCCAGGCGCTTGATGACGACGCGGTCGTGCAAAGGACGCAATGCCATGAATGTTCTCCTATCGGTGAGATTATAACCAATTCCGTGGGGCTGGTCAGGCGCGCTTGCGCCGCTTGGGCACCTTACCGATGCGTGGATCACGGGCCGCGACCAACTCGCATGCCCGCAAGGCGGCCTCTTCAAAATCCGGCGCGTCGGCGGGCAGCAGTTGCCATCCCGTCACATCTTTGCCGAGTACCCGGATCGATCGCATCTGGGGGAACTCGCGCCGTAGACTCTCGTGATGTTCCGCCGTAGTGGCGAGCCAAACGCCGTTGTCGGTGTCCGCGCTGCCCTTATCGCGCAGGATGAGTACAATCTTAGCCCCAACGTAGATCGCCAGGCATCCGAACATGGGTCGCGTACGCGGCGACAAATCGGCGAGGGTCTCCAACACGAAAGCGTGCGGGACTGGCTTGCGCGGCTTGATGGTCCAAGGCGGCGTGTCGGGGCGCGGTTTGGGCATCGGAATCAGGATATCGCAGAGCGGTAAGTTTTCAGATGTGGGGCAGACGATCGTTTTGGGTCGTCTGCCTTGTGCGCCAGATTGGCAGACCACCAGCAGCGATGGTCTGCCCCTGGGTTAGCAATCCTTCGACGTTCGCGAGATGTCGCTCCTGGGCAGGATGGAACTCTGAGGCCGCCCGGTCAGTCCCGTTTGGCGGGATCGTGCGCCACCAACTGTTCCTCATAATACCGTTTCACGCGTCGCGCGGCCGCCCTTCCGACCACCGTGGTAAGCTGTTCCTCGCCCGCCGCGCGCACTAACTCCGAACTGCCAAAGTGCTTCAGTAACTTCTGCACGGTCCGTTCGCCGACACCCTCAATGCGGTCGAGCTCCGAAGTCAGCCGCTGCGCATTGCGGCGCGTGCGATGGAAAGTCACGGCGAAGCGGTGCGCCTCGTCGCGGATGGATTCGACCAGATGCAAGATGGGCGAGAAGCGGTCGAGCACGATGGGTTCGTCTTCCTGGCCGTAAACGTAGATAATCTCCTCGCGCTTGGCAATCGACGCCAGCGGCTGATTGATAATGCCGATGGCTTCGAGCGCGTCCGCCGCCGCGTGGAGTTGGCCGATGCCGCCATCGATCAGCACTAATCCTGGCATGGGCTGGCCTTCCTGTTGCAAGCGCGAGTAGCGGCGCGTCACCACCTCGCGCATGCTGGCGAAATCGTCGTTGCCAATGACGGTCCGGATGATGAATTTGCGGTAATCCGATTTCTTCATCTTGCCGTCTTCCCATACCACCATGCTGGCCACTTTGTCGGTGCCTTGGATGTGGGAGATATCGAAACACTCAATGCGCTTGGGCGGCGCCGGTAGATTCAGCGCGTCCTCGACGGCTTCCTGAATGGCTCTCGACGACGGCTTCAACACGCGGAAACGGGCGTCGAAACTGTGTTTCGCGTTGGTCTCCACCAGATCGAGCATGGCTTTCTTCTGCCCGCGTTGCGGCGTGTGGATCTCCACTTTGCGGTTGCGCTTTTCCGACAGCAGTTCTTCCAACTCCTCGCGATCTTCAAAATCCACGGGCACATGGATGATGGCCGGCACATAGTTCTGATCGAGATAGATCTGCTTCAGCAGCGCGGAGAAAAACTGCGGCTCGTCGTATTCCTCCTGGTCCTCCCAGAAGTACTCGCGGCGGTCCACGATCTGACCGTTGCGCAGATGGAAAACGTTCAGCGCCACCAGCGGCGGCTCGGCATAGGCAGCGAAGATATCGATATCGTCGCCCTTGGCCGCGGCCATCTTTTGCCGCTCGTCGAGCTCTTCCACGGTGGCCAGCAGATCGCGCAGGGAGCCGGCTTCTTCGAAGCGCATCGCCTCGGAAGCGGCTTCCATGCGGCCGCGCAACAGGGCCGCCAGGTCGCCGTGGCGGCCTTCCAGAAACAGGCGCACATCGCGCACCGCGCGCTGGTAAGCGTCGTCCGTGGTCAGCCCTTCCACGCACGGGCCCAGGCAGCGATGGATATGATACTGCAAACACGGCTTGGGATGATAGCGCGTCAAATCGACTTTGCACGACGGCACCAGAAAGTGCCGGTGAATAAAGTGCACCAGGCGATGCGCCAGGTTACCGGGAAAGTAAGGACCGTAGTAAGTGGCGCCATCCTTGCGCAACCGCCGAGTTACATACACACGCGGATACTTTTCGGCAGTTAGTTTGATATAGGGATAAGTCTTATCGTCGCGCAGCAGGATATTAAAGCGCGGCTTCCACTGCTTGATCAGATTATTCTCGAGCGCTAGCGCTTCTTTGTTGTTATCGACCAGGATGTAATCGATATCGGTGGCTTCGGAGATCAGCGTGCCGGTTTTGGTGTCGGCCAAGCGGTCGTCGGAGAAGTAGCTGCGCACGCGCAGGCGCAGGCTCTTGGCCTTGCCCACGTAGATTACACGTCCGCCGGCGTCCTTGTACATGTAGACGCCGGGCGCCAGGGGCAATTGGGCGGCTTTATCGCGCAGATCCATCGGAGTGAGGGGCTATATTTCAATTATGTCACTGCCGGGCCGGCCATGCGAATCATCGAAGGAGCGAAGAAGAATCCGGTGGCCGTACGGGACCTCGCCGCTGAGAATTCACGGCTCGTGGCGTATGGCGCGCGGCAGGCCAAGAACGCCGGCATTAAGGAACGCGACATTCCGCGCCTAAATATCTAGATCGCCGCGTTCGGCTACCCGGAAGGACGGAATGCCGCTATTTGGAATGCGGCCGTCGATGGGCGATACGTGTCGCTGAACCTCAGCGTGGTAACAGCCGATCCGGATGACAACCGCCTTCTCGAATGCAAGGTGGATGGCAAAGCGGTTTCGTCTCGAACGACCGCCACCTTCTCGCCCTCAAGACGCATGCCGCTATCCCTATTGTGGCGGAGTGGACTTCCGCGGGGTGCCTGGTGAAATAGATCATCCGACCCACAGGAGACAAGTTGGGCGGGGAATCCCGAACTGGTTATGACGATCGACTTCGGACAACGAAACCATCGAAATTCGATAGGTGCACGAGTTTTCGGACTTTCCGGCGGATGCAGAAGCCGCCCGTATAGCCTACTTGGCGGGCGGGAATGCATCGGCCATGCGGAGGCTTGCCTGGGGCGCGGCAAGCGGCGATACAGTTTCATGCTCGCTGTAGGCGGCCACATCCGCGTACGCGCCCGATTGCGGGTTTCTGTGAACCACCAGCCTGCGGCCGGCTGACGTCGAGCACCCAATATTCGACCACACCGGCCCGGGCGTAGAGTGCGGCCTTCACCGCTAGATCGAAATTTAAGCTCGAATCGGCAATCTCGACTACCAGGCGCAAGTCCTGCGGCCGCGGGTTCGAATCGAAATCGCCCTGATCTCGTCGCAGCACGATGAGATCGGGCACCGGTTCGTTTGTCGGGTTGTCGTGGGGGGCCACGTCGATGGGCGCCTCGGCATTCACAAAGTGCCATCCGAAAACCAGCACGAGCCACTCGTGGAGGAGAGTGAACACCTTGACGTGGGGCCTATTCTTCATTTTGACGATCAGCTCTCCTTCCACCAATTCCAAGCGTTCCAGGTCCAAGCCGGCGGACTCGAACGCAGCGCATTCCGCGCGCGTCCATCGCTTGCGGGGGGGATCCAGCGGCGCAGGTGCGGGAATTTCGGTTAGAGTAATCGGCATACCCCTACTTAGCGGGTATCATACCATGTTTTTTCAATAGACCGATGACCTCATCGAGCGGCAGCGCCCTCACCGTGTGCCCGTTTCCAGTCACATCCTGTGCGCGGAACATGGAGTTATCGATGGCTTCCTCGGTGGCCTCGATCACCGCCTCAAATAACGGCGACATGCCGCCGTTGGCCGCCAGTTCCGCCGGCCGGTACATGGAGCTGCCGGCCGGGATGCGAACACCCGGCGCACTCGAAAAAGCAATCACATAGTCGCCGCTGCCGTTGCTACCGCTGGCTCCGGTGCGCGCCAGCCCCATCATGGCGCGCGCCGCCAACCGGCTCAGATTTCGATGGTCGAGCGGAGCATCGGTCGCCACCACCATCATGATCGACCCATTCGCATTGTCGAAAGCCGGCGCCTGGTTAGCGGCGTTCTTGTTTTGCAGAAGATAGTTGAATAAGTAACCGCTTCCTAACTCCTTGGCGACGGGAACGCCCGCGATACTCAGAATTCCGCCGAAGTTACTCTGCACCAGAACTCCCACGGTATAACTTCCGGGCGAATCCCCCGTGCGGCGCGAAGCGGTTCCAATGCCGCCTTTGAATCCGAATGCTACCGTGCCGGTGCCGGCGCCCACTGCGCCTTCTTCGACCGGCCCATCCTTGGCACTTTCGATCGCTGAAACGACATCCTGCTCTGAGATGGCCCGCAATCTTATATCGCTCAAGTAACCGTCATTCGTTTCGCCCACTAATGGATTCACCGATAACACGTGCTGGTTGCCGGGCAGCTTCAACATATATCCGATCAATGCGTCGGCGACTCTGCCCACCGCGAGCGTGGAGGTCAACAGAATGGGGGTTTCAATCTCGCCTAACTCATTAACCTGCGTCGAGCCGATCAACTTTCCAAACGCATTGCCTACGAAGACTGCGCCCGGCACCTTCTCCTGAAAGAGGTTCCCACCGTGCGGCAGGATGGCAGTCACACCGGTGCGGATGTTGTCTCCGCGAACGATAGTGGTATGGCCAACCTTCACGCCCGCCACGTCCGTGATGGTGTCGAGCGGTCCGGGCTGCAGAATGCCGATCCGAACTCCGAGATCGCGAATCCGGGGCCGCGCATCGGTCTGCGCCCATGCCAACGGCTGCGCCAGGATACACGCACAGACGAACGCGATCCTCATTTCGCAGCGGCCCTAGCCAACCTGAAACAGGCCATTACATTCGCATTGCGAACCAGCAACAGGCCGTTGTCGATGGCGGGGATATTCCAGGTACGGCCTTCAATCGCGGCAAAGCGAGCCAGTTCATGGTGGCCGTCCGGAGAGGCGCGCACCAGCACTAAGTCGCCTTGCTCAGTAGTTATCACTAAGTATCCCCCGGCCAGCAGTAACTGACCGTAGCCATACCGCCCCCCTTTCCACTTCAACTCACCGGTTTGCGCGTCGATGCAAGCCAGAATCGTGTCGTCAAAGCCGTAGATATAGCCCTGATACAACACTGACGAGTTGAACTTATTCTTCATACGATTGTTATGCCATACGGCCCCCGCCGCATAGCCATCGCCAGCCTTGGTAATTTGAAGCAGCGCGGCGCCGTCGCCCGGCGAAGACGATAGCAGCACCTTATCTTCATCCACCACCACCGGCTGCGAGCAGTTCATACCCATCTGCGCGGGAAAGCCGTACTGCCAAAGAAGCGCGCCGTTTTCGGGCGCGATCCCCACCGCGCGCTGCGCGCTGATCCATACGATTTGCCGCTTTCCGGCCAGCGTGGCCAGGATCGGCGACGTGTACCCCGCTCCATCGTCAAGCGTGTGCCAGACGGGCGCGCCAGTCAGGCGGTTATAAGCCACCATGCTGTGGCCCTTTTCTCCGCCGGGAGTCACTACTAACATGCCGTCGACGATCAACGGCGAGGCTGCCATGCCCCACTCCTGGTTTTTCGCGCTATTGTCCGTTAGAATATTCTTCGACCACTTAGGGCGGCCGGTTTTCGCCGAGAGACAATATAAGTCGCCCTCCGCGCCCAGTGAGTAGAGCAGCCCATCGCGATACACCGGTGTGGCGCGCGGTCCCGCGCCGCCCATGATTTCGTCGAATAGGGCCGCATAAGCGAAGGCCCATAGTTCGTAGCCGGTCTCGACGTCATACGCCGTGACGGTCTCGCGATCGCGGCGTTGCTCGATGGTATACGCGCGGCCCTCCGCTACGGTGAATGACGCGTATCCGCCGCCGACAGGCTGCTTCCATAGCCGCGGCAATCCCGCGGCCGGCCAATCGGTTTCGATATCGGTCTCCGCGTAGATACCCGCCCGGTTGGGACCGCGGAAGTCGGTCCAATAATCGGGCGCTTTCGCAATCACCGGGACGGTAGAGGCGGGCACAACTGAGGTAGCCACAGGAGCGCTGGCGGGGGCGGGCGCAGCCACCACAGCGTGCTGCCGGGCGCGGTCCGCCTCCAGCCGCGCATCGTTTTTGGCGCGCGTCTCGAACGAGATCCCGTTCACCTTGAGTGCGCCGTTCCATTCCAGGCGCATGCCATAGACGGCGAACATCTCGACCACTGCGACCGCGCAGATGCCCAGCGTTCCCGCGATGCGCGCCAGCGGCCGCACGCCGCGCCGCATCCACCAAAGCGCCAGCCCCACGGGCGGAAATATGACAATGCCGGCCCATAACGCCCAACGGCTGCGAAGCATAGCTCCGAGTGTATCAGCCTTCCAGGCTTGAGCCTAAGCGGGCCACATGATGCGCGAGATGGCCGCGGTTAGTTGCTTCCATTTGGATTCTTCGGCCGTCAGTTGCTTCTTGCCGGCGGGGGTAAGCCGATAGAATTTGAACTCGCGTTTCTGATCTTTGCCGGGCTCCCATTTGGACGCGATCCAGCCGCGTTTTTCCAGCCGGTGGAGAGCCGGATAGAGCGAGCCGTGTTCCACCTGCAGCACGTCGTCGGTGGTGCGCTGGATGTGTTTGGCGATTTGATGCCCGTGCGCGGGTCCGAGGACCAACGTGCGCAAGATCAGCATGTCCAGCGTGCCCTGCAGCAGTTCAATCCGGTCGGCGGCCTCTTGGGGCATGGTAGATATTCTACCAACACGGCGGGCGATCTTTCTGCGGAAAATCCGCTCCCTCACGGTCGCGGCTCAGTAACACAACAGCGGCTCGGTAACGCGACCGAAGTTACCGAGCCGCGACCGAAGTTACCGAGCCGCGACCGTGAGGGAGCGGTCTACTGGAACACAACCTTCTCCCCCGTGCGGCACGCGCGATAAACGGCGTCCACGATTTCGAGCGCCCGATACCCCTCCTCACCCGAAACCAGCGGCTCGCGGCCGGTCCGAATGGCGTCGCCGAAATCCAGAAATTGGCGCTCGAAAGGCTCCAGGGAAATCGCCATAGGATCCGACGATCCGGAAGCGGCGTCCTGCGCGAGCGGCGGCGGATCGCCGGCATCGTCCTTTACATCCCACACCGTCAGCTTGTCGCCGGAAATAATAGCAGTGCCTTTGGTGCCGTGAAACTCCGTGCGCTCGGTGTACCCGGGCCAGAACGCGGTGGCCGCCTGAATCACACCCGTGGCGCCCGAAGCATAGCGCAGTACGGCGTTCACCACATCCTCCGACTCGATCTTGTGCAGCGCGCCAATCTGCCACACGGCAAACAACTCGCGCACGGGTCCCGCCAGCCAGCGTAGAATATCCACCTGATGAATCGCCTGGTTGATCAGCGCGCCGCCGCCTTCGGTCTTCCAACTTCCCTTAATCGGACGCGCATAATACTCCGGCGACCGGTACCACTTCACGTAACAATCGCATTCGAGCAGCTTGCCCAGGCGGCCGTCGTCGATGGCGCGCCGCAGGAACCGGCTGGCATCGTCGAAGCGATGCTGGCTGACCACGCCTAAACGAATGCCGGCGCGCCGCGCGGTCTCCACCATCGCGCGCGCGGTTTCCAGATTCGTGGCGATGGGCTTCTGCACCTGAATGTGCTTGCCGGCCTTCGCGCAAATCTCCAGCGCCTGCATGCGGAAATCGGGAAACGTGCAGACATCCACATAATCCACGCGCGGATGCCGGCAAACCGTTTCGTACGATTCCACAAATTCGGCGCCGTGTTGCGCGGCGAAACGCCGCCCCGCTTCCGCGTTGATATCGGTGCAAACGGTCAATTCATATCCGATGTTGCGATAGGCCTCCGCATGCTTGTGCGAGATGGCGCCCGTGCCGATCATGCCGACCCTCATCCGGATCTCTCTCCCGCAGGCCATTGTACCCGGATACAATGTGGCTTCGTCATGTTTGATGTTTTCCGGCGCCGCCGGCCAACGCGCGCAGTCCTGTGGGGAGGCGCGGCCGTTGTTTTGGCGCTGTGTTGCGCTCCTGCCTGCAAGCGATCGGCGCCCGCCGATGTGGCCGCCACGGTAAACAACCGCGCCATCACCTATGCGGAGTTGGAGCGCACGTATCAGCAGTCGCAGCTCTCGACGCCCGGCCAGTCGGAGGAGCAAACCATGGCGCAGCGCCTGGAAGTGCTGCGCGGACTCATCGACAGCGAGATCATGCTGCAACGCGCCGAGAAACAGGGTTTGCTGGCGGGCGATGCCGACGTGGAAGCCAAGCTGACCGAGCTGAAGGCGCCCTGGACCAAGGAACAGTTCGAGCAGCAGCTTCGCGACAACAAGATGTCGCTCGACGATCTGAAGTCGAAGATCCGGCGCGACCTGAGCATCCAGAAACTGATCAATAAGGACATCACGTCGCACATCGTGATTACCGACGCCGACGTGACCGCGTTTTATAACGCCAACAAAGCCGGCTACAATTTTCCCGAAACCCGTATCCACATGGCCCAGATTCTGGTGACGCCGAACCCGGAGGCTAACGCCGGCAATCTCCAGAACAGCAAAGCGCAAAACGATGCGGAGGCGAATCGCAAGATTCACGAGATTTACACGCGGCTGCAGCGCGGCGAGGATTTTGCGTTGGTGGCACACAGCTACTCCGAGGACCCCAGTTCGGCGCCCAACGGCGGCGATATCGGATTCATCCCCGAATCCGCGCTGGATAAGGCTAACGTGGAACTGCGCAAGATGGTGATGTCGCTGGCGCCCGGCGCGATCAGCCCGATTATCAAGACGCAGGAAGGCTACCGCATCTTCAAGATCATCTCCAAAGAATCCGCCGGTCAACGCGAGCTCAACGATCCGCGCGTGCAGCAGAGCATTCGCGAGACGCTGCTTAACCGCAAAGACCAGTTGCTGAAGAGCGCTTATTATGAGGTTGCGCGCAACGAGGCGAAGGTGGTGAACTATCTTGCGCGCAGCGTGGCGGAGGGCGCCGCAGCGCCGGTCGGGCAGATCGCGGCGCAACCGGCGAAGGGGACGGAGGGCGCCGAGCAGAAATTCGCTTGCAAGACTCCGGGCGCGAAAGACGACCATTTCGTGGTGAACTTCGATGCGAAAACGGTCGAGAGCGGCGATGTAGTGTTGGGAGGGCCTAACGGGCCAACCGAGTACCGCATCACCGATGTGCGCATCACGCCGGACTCCATCACATTCACGCAGAGGCTGAACCTGGGGCCGGTGGTGGGTGTACGGCATGTCAGCATCGACCGCACGGACGGCGGATTCACAAGCAAGTATGAGGGCGGGGCCGCACCTAGCAAGGGTACGTGCAGCGTCGTGAAGACGTTCTAGCGGGCTACCGAGCCGCGACCGTCAGGGAGCGGTCCCTTTGGCACCCGCAAAGACGATCCGATCGAATTTGCCGGTGTATGGTGTATAATGGCCTATCTTGTTTCGGAGGATAGGCAATGAGGGTTCGACTTACCGGCCTGTTGTGTCTCGTGTGTTCCATCGCGGCGGCACAGCGCACGGAGAGCGTGCTGCACAATTTCGGAAGTCCACCAAACGGCGGATCGCCGGCCACAAGTGTGATCCGCGACGGGAAGGGCAATCTCTTCGGAACCACGGAGTATGGCGGCGAGCACGGCATGGGCGTCGTGTATAAAATCGATGCCTCGGGAAATCAGACGGTGCTCGATAGCTTCTCCGGAACCGATGGCGCAAATCCATTGGCCGGGGTTATCGGCGATTCGGCGGGCAACCTCTACGGGACCACTGTAACGGGCGGCGCGGCGAACATGGGAACCGTATATGAGGTCAGCGCGGCGGGCGTGGAGACGGTCTTATACAGCTTTACCGGGGGCACGGACGGGGCCAATCCTTTCGCCGGTGTGGTTCGGGACTCGGCGGGGAACCTGTACGGGACAACCACGTCGGGCAGCCACGGCGGCGTCGTCTATAAAGTGGATGCGAGCGGCCATGAGACGGTGCTGTACACGTTCGCGAACTATAGTGATGGACAGCTTCCATCCGCGGGCGTGATTCGCGATTCCGCCGGCAACCTCTATGGCACAACTCAATATGGCGGGGCGGCCGGCGCCGGTGTCATTTACACGATCGACACGGCGGGCACTGAGAGCATCTTGTATAACTTCACTGGAGGGTCGAGCGGAGCAGCGGGCTATGCCAGCCTCACTCGCGATTCGGCCGGTAACTTATACGGGACCGGCACGGGCGGCGCGGCGGGCCGTGGCGTTGTGTATAAACTGGTCCCGGGCGGTCCGTACACTATTCTGTACGCCTTCGAGGGCGGAGCCGACGGCGGCAATCCGGAGTGGGCGGGTGTGCTCCGGGACGCGGCGGGGAACCTTTACGGAACGACGATTTTCGGCGGCACGGCGAACCAGGGTACCGTGTATAAAATCGATTCGGCCGGCGACGAAACCGTGCTGCACAGCTTCGCGGGCGGCGGCGACGGGGCCGAGCCGTATGCGGGTGTAATCCGCGATTCATCCGGTAATCTCTACGGAACGGCTCTCCTCGGCGGCCGGTCCAACGAAGGTCTGGTTTTCAAAATAAGTCACTCGGGCCAGAAGACCAACGTGTATGGCTTCCCCGCGATGAAAGACGGAGCTAACCCGTCCTCAGGATTGACCGGCGATTCAAGCGGTAACTTCTACGGAACCACTTACAACGGCGGACTGAACAACTTAGGAACTGTGTACAAAGTGACTCGTGAGGGTAAAGAGACTGTGCTGCATTGGTTCACCGGAGTCGCCGACGGCGCGAACCCGCGCGGCAATCTGGCCCGCGACAGCCAGGGCAATCTCTATGGCACGACGGTTCTGGGCGGCCCGAATAATGCGGGGACGGTGTTTAAGTTAGACGCAAACGGTGGCGTATCGCTCCTTTACGCCTTCACCGGAGGCGCCGACGGAGCGAATCCGGAGGGCGGCGTGGTGCTCGATCCGGCGGGCAACCTGTACGGCACGACGTATTACGGCGGCGCCTGGGGGTGGGGCGCGGTGTTCGAACTCGACCCGGCGGGGAATGCGACAGTGCTCTACAGTTTTACGGGAAATACGGATGGTGGGTTTCCCTATGCGGGTTTGGTTCGCGACTCATCCGGGGCTCTCTACGGTACCACCGAGTATGGCGGCTATTACGGCGCGGGCGTGGTGTTTGTCGCCGGACAGGGCGGCGAGACTCCGCTTTATAGTTTCCGCGACTCCATTGACGGCGCCTATCCCGTGGCTGGCGTGACACTGGACGCGTCCGGTAACGTATATGGGACCACGCCCTACGCGGGCGCATATTTGGGCGTAGTTTTCAAGGTAGATCCAGCCGGCCAGGAGAGCGTACTTTACGATTTTGTGGCCGGCTCCGGCGGGGTTTCTCCACACGCCGGGGTGATCCTCGACGCGGCTGGAAACCTGTACGGGACTACTACCACCGGCAGCGGAGGCGCGTATGCGGGGGTTGTGTACGAAGTGTCTCCCAGCGGCCAGGAAACCGTGCTGTACAGCTTCACGGGCGGGTCCGACGGCGGCCAGCCATCCACCGGATTGCTGCGCGATGCGGCGGGCAACCTCTATGGGACGACCCAATATGGCGGGTTGCGAGGGACCGGCGTGGTCTTTGAGGTCAGGCCGTAGGTGGGGCAGACCAGGGCAGACCATCGTTTTTCGTGGTCTGCCGTCGCGGCGTACACACACGGCAGACGACACAAAACGATCGTCTGCCCCACGGCGAGTTTAGCCGGCGCTGCGGCACTGCTCGCGCGCGGCGCTCTGCGCAAGTTCGTCGCAACGATTGTTATCTGAATGCGAAGCGTGGCCCTTAGTCCACGACCAGGTGATCGTATGCCGCGCAGCCACCCCGTCTAACTCCTCCCACAAATCGCGATTGACCACCGGCTTCCTCGTAGCCGTCATCCAGTTTCGCCGCTTCCAGTTAGGGACCCACGTGGTGATGCCGTTCTTCAAATACTCGGAATCGGTGATCACCTGCACTTCGCAAGGCTCTTTCAACGTCTTCAGACCCTCGATAGCGGCGGTCAGTTCCATGCGGTTATTGGTGGTGTGTGGCGCGCATCCGTAGAGTTCGCGCTTATGTTCGTTGTAGCGCAGGATACAGGCCCAGCCGCCGCGGCCGGGATTGCCCAGGCAGGAACCGTCGGTGATGAGCTTGACCTTTTTCACCGGACTCAGACGGCCACCACTTCGCGGCTGAAGAACTCATCCACCAGTTCCAGAATGCGCGGCGCTTCGGTC
The DNA here is from genome assembly GCA_963785255.1 of Bryobacterales bacterium. Taxonomy (GTDB): domain Bacteria; phylum Acidobacteriota; class Terriglobia; order Bryobacterales; family Bryobacteraceae; genus Bog-159. The sequence goes on along the minus strand of CAWAUR010000017.1, from coordinate 4,539 downwards.
TCATGATACACGGCCGCGCGCAACTGAGCGCCGTGCCGCACGCCATGTGTAAAGTAAGTCGCGAATTGCTTCATCTTACCGACACTATCCAGCTCGCCGCGCTCGATTAGCATGGCGTAGTAAGTGCGCATCATCTGGTAACGATCCTGGTGAGTAGGCTGGTCGTAAGCGCCGGTGTCAAGATACTGTGCGATCTGGCGGAAGATCCAGGGATTCGAAGACGCCGCGCGCCCGATCATGACCGCGTCGCAATTGGTTTCCGCGACCATGCGGACCGCGTCTTCGGGCGAGTTGATATCGCCGTTGCCGATCACCGGAATGCGCACGGCGGCTTTCACATCGGCGATGCGCGTCCAATCCGCCTGGCCGCTATAGCCCTGCTCGCGCGTTCGCGGATGCAGCGCTACGGCCACCACGCCGCAATCTTCGGCGAGTTGCGCCATGCGGACCGCGACTAATTCCTGGTCGTTCCAGCCGGCGCGAAACTTGATCGTGAGCGGAATGGAAATCGCCGCGCGCACCGCGCACAAAAGGCGTTCCACCAGCGGCAGATCGCGCAGCAGCCCGGAACCGCCGTTGCATTTCACTACCTTGTTTACCGGACAGCCAAAGTTAATGTCCACGATATCGAATCCCAGATCCTGGCAGACGCGCGCGGCGTCGGCCATTACGGCCGGATCTGCGCCGAATAACTGCGCCGTGATGGGGCGCTCGGAAGGGTCGAAAGTCAGATACTTGGTCAGGGTGCGCGTGGGCTTGCGCGCGCGCAACGAGGCGCTGACGCCATGGGAACTGGTGAATTCGGTCATCAACAGACCGCATCCGCCCAGATTGCGAATGAAGCGGCGAAACACCGTATCGGTGACGCCGGCCATGGGCGCGAGCACGGTGGCGGGAGCCACCCGTACCGGTCCGATTGCGAATTGGGTAGGAAAACGGGACATCGCCTGGAATCTCTATTTTACCCGGCGGTACACTGGAAACGAAAGTGCCCGTCGGCTCGTCCGACCTATTTAAGGATACGTGGATGAAACCCTTGCAGATTGGACTGCTGGTGCTGGTTGGGGCGTTGGGTGGCGCCCTGATCATGAAGTTTACGCAGAGGCCGAAGCCGGTTGCGGCTCCGGTGGCCAACGCGGCGCCCGCTCCGGCGGCGGTTCCCGTTGCGGAGACTGCGCCACCGGCCGCACCCCCTGCCGCTGCAGAAACTGATGTTACGCCGAAGCCTGCCCCAGCCGAGGTACAGAAGCCGGTTCCGGCCAGCCAACCGGTGCGCCGCCCAAAGCCGGTACGGCCCGCGCCTCCCGTAACTGTGGCGCAGAATCTGCCGCCCACGCAGCCGGAGCCGCCTGCACCGGCCTCTCCGCTGCCGGTCGAGCAGCCCTCCGCGCCTCCTATTTCGAACGACTCTGCGCCTGCCGCCACGCCCCCAGTCGCGCCGGCGCCCGCGGTGGAGAGCGTGCCGCCGCCCGCGCCCGAGCAGGCTCCGTCAGTCACATTGCGAGCGGGCATGACGCTGCCCATCCGCCTGGGAGAGAGCCTTTCGAGCGAACATAACCAAGCCGGAGACGAGTTCACCGGCACGCTGGATGCGCCACTTACCGTGGACGGATTCGTGATTGCGGAGCGCGGGGCGCATGTGGAAGGGCGCGTGGTGGAAGCCCAGAAATCCGGGCACGGGAAGAAAGCTACCCTGGCGCTCGAACTGACTAAGTTGGATACTTCCGACGGCCAGCACGTGGCCATCAGGACCGAGACGATGCGGAAGCAAGGCACCACCATGGCTACCGGCGATCAAGTGGGTGTGGTGGCCGCCGCGGCGGGCATTGGCGCGGTCATCGGCGCGCTGGCGGGAGGCGGTAAAGGCGCGGCCATCGGAGCCGGAGCGGGCGGCGCAGCGGGCGGCGGCGGAGTGGTCGCCACGCGCGATAAGGCCGTCTCCCTGCCCACGGAATCGAAGCTCAGCTTTCGCCTGAGCGCCGCCGCGACTGTCACCGAACAGTTGAACAGGTAGGACAGGCCTCCCGGCCTGTCCCAGCATCGCGAAGCGCCGCGAAGGCTGCGGAAACGGGGCTGCGGAAACGGGGCTGCGGAAACGGGGCTTGACTACGAGCTTCGGGTATGATACTCCGTTGATAGCTTAGTCGCCCGGTGCTGCATAAGTGGTGAGGCTGAGCGCTACGAAGTCACTCGCGCCTGCGGGTTAATAATCCCATTCCGTCCGTCAGTTGTGCTTTCGCAATAGAAGGAGTCTCCATGCCCCTAAAACTCGATCTAGGCTCGGTTGGCGCGGTGGAATTGGCCGCCAGCGGCGACCTTTCAAAACACCTCCAACCCGGCATCGACAGCATTGTCAGCCTGAGCCCATTAGTAATGGCCTATCTGGATTCCCGGATCGCGGACGTTCCTGCCGGCTCCGTTTCCACAGACTTCAGCTTTAGTTTCGCCCCAAGCTGGAAAATCGCGCAGACCGTAGGCATCACTTTGTCGGTCAAGCCGAAAGCTGGCTGCACGCTCAGCATCATCCAGCCTGGAGGAAAGCTATTCAACTACGCCGTTGGGCAGGACGCCAAGGACACGCCCGTCAAGGCTCCCGCGGATGGCTATTACATCGGCATTGCGCTCGAGTGCTCCCTGGCGGTCGATGCCGGCGCCAAGTGGAGTTCCGGAAACTTGGGTGTGAGCGGCAACATCTCCACCAACGACAAGTTCCGCGTGGCCAATTACTACCGGGTAGCTCCATCCGTCCTGCTTCGTGATGCGATCAGCCAGGCCTTCTCGAATTTCGTGTTGCCGTTCCATGCCGGCAGCATCGCGCAACTGCCGCCCGGAGACTACGTGGACTTCGAGTTCATTGGCAACCTGGCCCTTGGATTCGGAGCCACCTACGGCTTCTCGGGGATGTTCTTCGGCGGGCGCAGCCAGGGCGAGGTCAGCGAATCCTTTGCCACGCCCATTGGCAAATCGGTGATTTCCGCCAAGCCATCGTTCCAGGTGGGGGCCGGATTCAAGCTGAAGTACACCCACGATGACGCATTCCGCGTGGTGACGGGCCGCACCACCAGCGGCGCCACGCTGTATTTGCTGCGCAAGGACGCGTCCGGCTTCTCCACCACCGAGAGCTTTGGTGTCACTCTGAACGCCGGCGTCAAGTTCCAGACGGACGCCGCTACCGTAAAAGCCGAAGCGCGAAAGGCCGCCCAGGGATTTTTAGCGGGTAGCGCGGGAAGCACTCTCGGCGATAAACTCAACACGGTAGCCGGTGACGCGGTGAACGACATCAACGACTCGGTCAATAAGTTGCTCGCCAAGGGCAACGGCCAAAAAATCGCGCTGGAACTGATGCAGTCCCGGACCCGCGAGAACACCGCCCTATTCGTATACAACTTCGACTTCAGCCAGGGCACCGGCGCCTATGACGTGGCGATGCGCGGCGACTATGCTGCCGCTCTTACGATGCCGGGCGTGAATCTCGACCCGCAGTCGTACGTGGAACAACTCTATACCACCAGCGCGGGCCTCAATCTGCAGTTCTTCGATTTGTTCCGCTTCCAGGACGTCACCGATTACATCCGGAAAACCGATATCTCGTATCTGGGATCCCGTACATTCCAGATCCGCAAGACAGCGGGCGTCAAGTCCATTTCCGGACTGTTTGGCAAAAACCGCGAAGCGGATCTGTACTTCATCGCGCAGTGCCGGAATGTCGCCGGGTCGACGGCTGTCTCGGCAGTCGACGTGCGCCTGAACGCGATCTTTACCGACCGCAACAATGCTTCGGCCTTCGAGGAGAGCGTGCGCATGATGGGCGCCTTAGGCTTAGCGAGCGTGGCGGCCTCCATGCGGGACTACGTCGCCCGGCGCCCCACGGGAACGGTGCAGTTCACCCTCGATGTGGATACTGCGCAACTGCGCGCGATTGACTCGGACGACTATCAGGCGAACGGAAAGCCGGCAGCCGAGCCACACCTGAAGGATAAGCGCAACTACGAACAGTTCGTCGAATCCGTAACTGCCGTGATCGGATCGAATGACGACGTGGCGCAGGGCTTCGAGCAGAACTTTGCGACATACGCGGATTGGCTGGCATTCCATCGTGTGGCCACCGACCGGCAGGGTTCCACCGGCCCAGGAGACCGGCTCGACCTGGGCGACACCAACGGAGAGAAGTGGCCCCCAGGCTATCCGCCCACGGAAAAACTGGAACGGCTTAAGGTGCAGACGTACATCGTGGCGGGACAGGAATTCATGAACCTCTGCGACAGCTTGAAGCACCTGATCGCCGCGCTGCCTGGTGTCGACACTGAAGAACGGTACGACGAGTTGTACGACTCCATCGCGGGCATGATCCGGAACGAGATTTCATATCCCGCATACTTCCTGAAGCCGTCGATGGCGGCTCTGACGAAACTGGCCGGCGTGGTTCCCAAGGTCGATGGAACGCCGCCGGACCCGCACGCCAGCGGCACATTCGCGCTTACGCTTAAGCCGGCCGCGATGGCGATCACGGCGGGGGGCCATTAACCACTGAGTGGGGGT
>CAWAUR010000016.1:0-61884 GCA_963785255.1 Bryobacterales bacterium | reverse complement strand
CCTGCCGCGGCGCTGGTTCCTGCGCGTATCCTCTCTGCTGCAACTGGCCGCATTCTGTTCTCTCCTCACCGCATACGTCGCGCAACCGAGCGCGGTATCGCCGGAGAGCATCATGGAGGCACAAAGTCACGGCTGGCTTTACTGGTCGCCATCCTACTGGTTCCTGGGTCTGTTCCAGCAATTGAGCGGTTCGCCCGCGCTGGCGCCGCTGGCCCGGCGCGCCTGGTTGGGATTGGGCGTATGCGTCTCCGCGACCGCCACAGCGTACGCGCTTTCGTATTGGCGAACGTTGCGCCAGATCGTGGAAGAGCCCGACATCCTGCCCACGTCGCGGCGCGGGCACTGGCTGCCGCGATTCGGCGGCCCTTTTGCCACAGCGCTCACGCAGTTCAGCATTCGCACGCTGGCCCGCAGCCGCCAGCACCGCATGATTCTGGCATTCTACTGGGGGATCGCATGCGCGTTGGCAATCCTGCTTTTGAAGAGCGGGCAACGGGAAATGGGCGCGGGCAACCAGATATGGCATCAACCCATCGTGCCGGTGTTGGTGGCCAGCCTGTGGATACTGTGCGCCGCCGTTCTGGCGGTCCGCGCGGTGGCGTCCATGCCCCTGGAACTTCGCGCCAACTGGATCTTCCGGGTGATGCCCATCGAGGGCGGCGTCGAGAGCGTGGCGGCGGTGCGGCGCGCATTCTACGCGTTAGGGCTGGCGCCCGTGTGGTGTGTCACGGCGGGTTTGCTCTTCTGGCTGTGGCCATGACGGCCGGCCGTGGGCCACCTGATGGTGCTCGGGCTGCTGGGAATCGCGCTCACCGAATGGTGCGTGTCCGGATTCCATAAGATTCCGTTCACCTGTTCCTATCTGCCGGGCAAATCGCACGCGAATATGGCATTCTTGGCGTTCGTTATTCTGCTCATTCTGACGATTGAAGGCGCGAAATTCGAACTGCGGGCGCTGGGAGATGCAGCGAGTTTCGCCGGCATGGCGGCCCTGCTCGGAACTCTGGCGATCGCCGCGCGATGGCGCACTCGGTGGTTGGCCCGATCGCCGGAATCCACGTTGCGATTCGAAGAGGAACCGGCGCCGGCTATCTTTGCGTTGGATCTGCATCGCGACGGCGCGCCGCCTGCGTGAGATCTTCAAAGGTGACGTTCTGGATGGCGTAGGCCTTCCAGTCCCGGTAGTCGTAGTGCCACCATTCCGACGGATACACCGTGAATCCTTGCTGCTCCATGGCGTGCCGTAGGACCTCGCGATGCGCGCGCTGCTCCTCGGTTCCGCCCTTGTAATCGGGATACGAGCGCGGCGACATCTCGTCGTAGCCGCCCGTCATCTCGATTTCGCGGCCGGTCTTCAGATCGTAAAGCGAAAGATCCACCGCGCAGCCGCGGTTGTGCCGCGATCCTTCGGCCGGGTCGGCGACGAATTCGTGCTTATCAGGCGGCGTGGCGTCCCAGAAGATTTTCGTGACGTACCAGGGCCGATAGGCGTCGAAGATCACTACGCCGTAGCCCTGCTTCATCAACTCGCGATGCGCGCGCAGCAGCGCTTCCGCGGCCGGGCGCTGCAGGAAGGCGCGCGCCGAGGTGTAAACCGGGGTGCTCAGAAAATCGTCCGAGGTAGCATAGCGGATATCCAGCTTGATGCGCGGATCGAGCGTCGTGAGATCCACCAGATCGGACTTGCGGAATGTGCCCGATTCGGCGGGCGGCTTGGCCGCGAGCGCTTCCGCGCGCAGTTCGGCGACCGGGCGCACCGGCTGGATGCGGAAGATTCCGGGCCGCTCCTGGGCGGCGGCGGCCATCGCCAGGAACAGAACTGGGGTGAAGCGTCTTCGCAGGGTCACGTTACAATGCTACCCAAAACCGCTCCCTCACGGTCGCGGCTCAGTAAAGCGAGGCGAAATTACCGGGGCGTGACTGCCGTCGAGCCGCAGATGTTACCGAGCCGCGACCGTGAGGGAGCGGTACTGTGGAAAAATATATCACCCTCTGAAAATCTGATATCATACGATTTCCGATAAGGAGGGGAATGCGCGCTTGTATCCCATCGTCCGCCGCGAGCAGTTCGGCCCCACTACATTTCTTTGGGAAGTAGGCGCGCCCGACGTGGCGCGCGCCGCTAAACCCGGCCATTTCATCATGGCGCGCATCGACGAGCATGGCGAACGCATTCCACTCACCGTCGCCGATTTCGATGCCCAACGGGGCACCGTCACGGTAGTCATCCAAGCGGTCGGCAAAACCACTTTCGAGATGATGGGCCTCAAGCAGGGCGACTATCTGCTGGATTTCATCGGCCCGCTCGGCTTGCCCAGCGATATCCGCAAGCGGGAAGGCACCGTCGTCCTGGTGGGAGGCGGCCTCGGCGTGGCGCCCGTATTTCCGCAACTGCGCCAGTATAAGCGGCTCGGCAATCGCACGGTTTCTATCATCGGTTTCCGCACGCGCGATCTGGTCTTCTGGGAAGATCCGTTCCGCAGCTTCAGCGACCGCCTGGAAATCACTACCGACGACGGCAGCTACGGCCGCAAAGGCTTCGTGACCGCCGCGTTGGCGGATGTGCTGCGCGAGGAGAAAGACGCCTGCGAAGTGGTGGCCATCGGGCCGATCCCCATGATGCGGGCCTGCTGCGAAGTGACCCGGCCGCTGGGCATTCCGACCGTGGTGAGCTTGAATTCGATCATGGTAGATGGCACGGGCATGTGCGGATCGTGCCGCGTGACGGTAGGCGGGGCTATGAAATTCGCCTGCGTGGATGGCGCCGATTTCGACGGACACCTGGTGAATTTCGACGAGTTGAACCTGCGGCAGAAGCGCTTCGAGCGCGAGGAGAAGCAGGCGCTGGAACGCTTCCGGGGCGAGAGCGCGCGCCTGGCGGCCATGAGCCGGCGCGGATCGAACGGCGTACACCCGGCGATTGTGCCCTGCCCGTTGCCGGAATTGCCCGCGGCCGAACCGGAGCCTCCCGGTCCGCGCCTGCCCAAGAACATCCGCACTATCTCCCCGGTGCGGGCCCACATGGCGGAGCAGCCTCCCGAAGTGCGCGCGCACAATTTTAAAGAGGTCAACCTGGGTTTGGACCTGGAAGGCGCGCTGGCCGAAGCCGACCGCTGTCTGCGCTGCAAGAAGCCGCGCTGCATTCCGGGGTGTCCGGTGGCCATCGATATTCCAGGATTTATTTCCGCGCTGGCGCGCCGCGATATCCGCGGATCCTATCGCATTCTGAAGAGCGCCAACACGCTGCCTGCCGTGTGCGGCCGCGTATGTCCGCAGGAATCGCAATGCGAAGTGGCTTGCGTGGTCGGCAACAAGTATCCGCCGGTGGCCATTGGCCGGTTGGAACGTTTTGTCGCGGACGCCGCTATGGGCCGCGGATGGGATGAGCCGGTGGAAGCGACGGGACGCGCCGGCAAGCGCGCGGCCATCATCGGCTCGGGGCCGTCGGGCCTGGCATGCGCGGGCGATCTGGCGAAAAACGGCGTGGCCGTCACCATCTTCGAAGCCTTGCACGTCGCCGGCGGCGTGCTGAAGTATGGCATCCCCGAATTCCGCTTGCCGGACATGATCATCGATACCGAGATCGACAATCTCCGCAAGCTGGGCGTGGAGATTAAGCTCGACACCATCATCGGCAAGCTGTTCACCATCCCGCAACTGCTGATGGCTTACGATTCGGTCTTCATCGGCACCGGCGCGGGGTCGCCCAAGTTCATGGGCATTCCGGGCGAGGCCTACAACGGCGTCTTTTCGGCGAACGAATTTCTGACGCGCGTGAACCTGATGCGCGGCTATCAGCAGCCGATTTACGATACGCCCGTGGGCATGGGCCGGCGCGTGGCAGTGGTGGGCGCGGGCAATACCGCCATGGATTCGGCGCGCGTGGCGTTGCGCATGGGCGCCGAGCAGGTCTCCATCGTCTACCGGCGTTCGCGGCGCGAATCGCCCGCGCGTGCCGAGGAGTTGGAGCACGCCATTCAGGAAGGCATCCAATTCCGCTGGCTGACGAATCCGGTGGAGATTCTGGGCAATTCCGCCGGCTGGGTGACGGGCCTGCGTTGCCAGGAAATGGAGTTGGGCGAGCCCGATTCATCCGGACGGCGGCGGCCGGTGCCGAAGCCGGGCAGCGAATTCGAACTGGATGTGGATACCGTGATCTACGCGCTGGGCACCACGGCGAACCCCATCATCGCGCAGACCACGCCGGGCCTGCGCACCAATAAGTGGGGATACATCGAAACGGAGGAGCGCACCGGCATGACCTCGATTCCGGGCGTATTCGCGGGCGGCGATATCGTCACCGGAGCCGCCACCGTGATCCTGGCCATGGGCGCTGGACGCCGCGCCGCCCACGGTATGTTGGAATACATGGGAGTTGCTACCGCGGAACTGGTGGGCGCCCAGTAGGGAGCGAATAAGATGCCTTCTGCCTGTCCCAAATGTCATCGCGTCCTGGATCAGGATGAGATCTGCTGCGCGCAGGTCCGCTACACCTGGAAATGCCAACAGTGCCACAAGCTATCCACTGGATTCGCGCTGCCCTACGGCAAGTGTTTCCTCTGCGGCGGCGACCTGGCGGTAGTGGAAAGCCGCGAGTTGGGCGATCCGATGCGGCTCAGCGCAATACGCGACGCCGTGCAGTTCGAGCTGAACGCGTTCTATTTTTATAAACTGGCGCGCGAGCAGGCGTCCAAGCCCGAGCATCGCGTGGTGCTGGAGCGGCTCTACGAAGCGGAGCTGGACCATCTGCACGAGCTGAATGAAAAGTATCATGCGCACCTGGACCGGTCCGTGACTGAGATGCCGCCGGAAGCCGAGAAACTGCTGGCGGACTGGCTTTTTCATGGCCTGACGGTTTCGGACGATACGAGTATCCTGCGCATTTATCAGTCGGCGCTGGAGATGGAGTGCCGCACGCGCGACCATTTTCTGAAGCTCGCCGGCGGTCTGCCCGAGGGCCTGGAAAAAGAGCTTTGCCAGGAACTCGCGTCGGAGGAAGACGAGCACATTGCCATGCTGGAGACGGAGATGGGCCAGATCGGATAGGCGGCGTCAGCGCGTCGCGCTATAATGACGAGCAATGCGGGACAAGTTTGCCTACGTGCTGGCCTCCCTTGGCGCAGTAGTGCTTGTCCGCAACCTGTACTTGATATTTATGGTCATGCCCGATGAAGCCAACCAGGGCATGATCTATCGGCTGCTCTATTTCCACGTTCCAGCCTGGTGGACGGCGTTTCTGGCCGTCGCCCTTTCGGCCGTCTTCAGCGCTCTCTATCTGGCGAAGAGAAACCTGTTCTACGATGCGATGGCCGTCTCCGTTACGGAAGTTGCAGTGGTGTTCCTTACGATGGGCATTACATTAGGATCCATCTGGGGCCGCATTATTTGGGGAGTCTGGTGGGTGTGGGACGCGCGCCTCACCTCGGCATTGATCTGTGTTCTGATGTATGCCGGCTATTTGATGCTGCGCCGTTCTATCGACGAGCCCAGCCAACGGGCACGGGTGTCGGCTGTGTTCTCTCTGTTCGCCTTTGTGGACGTGCCGATCGTCTGGTATTCGATTCGCTGGTGGCGGACGCAGCATCCGCAGCCTATGCAATTGCCGCCGGAAATGTGGCGAACACTGCTCTGGAATTGGCTGGGGATGGCCCTGTTGACTGCCGCGTTGACATTGATCAGGCTCGGCCAGGAAGAAGCGGATCGTAAAATTCAATCGTTGCGTCATGCGGCGCAGTTCGCGTACAGGAATTAGAAGCCATGGACCGCCGGAATTTCGAATATATGTTTTATGGTTTCACGGTGGCATGGCTGATTGTGTTTGTCTACGTATTGACGCTGGTGCGCCGTGGCAACCGTCTCCGCGCCGAGTTGCAGCGGCATGCGGAGCCCATAGATGGCTCCGGCCCGCCGCCTTAAACACCGCTATCCTGAAATTTGCCCGAGGGTTCCTATCTTTATTGCGACGTCAGCCTGCCGGTACCGCTCGACCAGCCGTTCACCTACGCGCTGCCGGAAACGTTGCGCCACCGCGTGAAGGCGGGTTGCCGCGTGCTGGTTCCGTTCGGCAGCCGCAAGCTGACGGGCGTGGCGCTCTATTGCCACGATGGTGCGCCCGAAGTGGCCACACGTGAAGTCCTGCGCCTTATCGATGCCGAGCCGGTATTGGATGCCGAGTTGCTGGCGCTAGGCAAGTGGATCGCGGGCTATTACTGCGCGCCGCTCGGCGAAGTGCTGCGCGGCATGCTGCCGCTGGCGTCGGATATCCGGCGCGGTAAAGTCTACTCGCTAACCGATGCCGGCCGCGATGCCGCGCGCCAATTGCTGTTCGATTCTTCGCCAGAAGATCCTACGGTTCAGATATTGCGCATGCTCGACCAGCGTCCGCTGTCCGCGGCCTACCTGGAACGCAAGCTGCCGCTGGCCGGCAACGCCTTGCGCGCGCTTGAGCGCAAACACTTCGTGGTCGTCGAGCAGGTGCAGACCGAACGCGATCCTTTGCGTACGCCCTCCGAACGGCTGCGCGTGGATCTCACGGGCGCGGCCCCGTCCGGAAAGCTGGCGAAGCCCGAGCGCGAATTGCTGGCGTTTCTGGAATTGCATCCCGGCTCGCACAATTTGAAGGATCTGGAAGCCATGGTGCGCGATGCCAGTCCCGCGGCCCGCGCGTTGGCGCGCAAGAAACTCGTCGCGTTGCGCACGGAGCCGCTCGCCATCAATGCCGCGCCCGTGCGTGCGCCGCACACGTTGAACGCATCGCAGGCCGCCGCATTCGAGCAGATTGGCGCGGCGATTCAGGCGCGTGAATTCCGCACATTTTTGTTGCATGGCGTTACGGGCTCCGGCAAGACCGAGGTGTATTTGAACGCGATTGACGCGGCGCTGGCCTGCGGCCGCAGCGCGCTGCTGCTGGTCCCGGAGATCGCTTTGACGCCCGCCGTGGCCGGCCAATTCTTCAGCCGCTTCGGCGATCGCGTGGCCATCCTGCACAGCGCCTTCAGCGACTCCGAGCGCTCCGATCAGTGGCGCCGCATCCGCTCGGGCGCGGCGGCGGTGGTGGTGGGGACGCGCTCGGGTGTCTTCGCTCCCATGCGCAACCTCGGCCTGATCGTGGTGGATGAAGAGCACGATCAGAGCTATAAGCAGGAAGAAACGCCGCGCTATAACGGCCGCGATGTGGCCATCGTGCGCGCGCAAGGTGCAGGCGCGTGCGTGGTGCTGGGATCGGCCACGCCGAGTCTGGAAAGCCGCTACAACGCCGAGCGCGGGAAGTACACATTGCTGGAACTGCCCACGCGCGTCGAAGAGCGGCCCATGCCGCAGGTCGAGATCATCGATATGCGCGTGGAGTTCCTGGAGACGCGCAAGCAAGCCACATTTTCACGGCGCTTGCTGGAAGCCGTGGCGCATCGCGTCGACAATGGCGAACAGACCATCATCCTGCTTAACCGGCGCGGCTTTTCGAGCTTCGTCGCCTGCCGCTCGTGCGGCGAGCGCGTGCAATGCATGAACTGTTCGGTGACACTTACTTTTCACCGCCGCGACCGCCGGCTGCTGTGTCACTACTGTAACTACGCCGAGCGCGTACCTACTCACTGCCCAAAGTGCCAGAGTGAGCATATCTACTTTATAGGCGTCGGTTCCGAGAAGGTGGAAGAGGAGTTACACCGCGAGTTTCCCAAAGCGCGGATCGCACGGCTGGACCGCGATACCGCCGGCGCCAAACGCCAGTATGAATCCATCTTGCAGGGCTTCCGCGAGGCGTCTTACGACATCTTGGTAGGCACGCAGATGATCGCCAAGGGGCACGATATTCCGAATGTCACGTTAGTGGGAGTAGTCTCGGCCGACGTGGGGCTCGGTTTGCCCGACTTCCGCTCCGCCGAGCGCACCTTTCAACTGCTCACGCAGGTGGCCGGGCGCGCCGGGCGCGGCAGCCTTCCCGGCATGGTCCTGGTGCAGACCATCAATCCGGATCACTATGCCATCCGCATGGCCGCCGCGCAGGATTATCAGACGTTTTATGAGAAGGAATTGCAGTTCCGCCGTATGATGCACTATCCGCCCTTCAGCGCCATGGCCAATATTCTGGTGCGCAGCGAGCATCAGGAACAGGCCATGCGGCTGAGTACGGAGTTAGGTCATTTTCTGACGCCCGCGCCGGAGAAGATCAAGATACTGGGGCCGGCTGAAGCGCCGGTGACACGGCTGAAGAGTGAGTATAGGTATCAGTTCTTAATCAAAGCGGCCAGCCGCACGGCGCTGAATGAGTTACTGCGGCGCGCGCAGTCTTACGCGCGTGAGAATAAGTGGGGCGCGACGGGGTTAGTAATCGACGTCGATCCGCTAACGTTGCTGTGAACGTATTCCGCGCCAATCAGGTCGCGAGGCAGCAACGCGCCTGCTGAGCCAGTAGCTCGGCTAGGCGATTCAAGACGGCCCTCTCCTCGGCAGTCTCGCCCAGATGGCGGGGAGGAAATCCCACAATCAAGGCGTGACAGGGATCACCATCAATCGGGTCCGCGGCTACGTCCAGACGGTACTCGTACGCGGAGATATTACGAACATGACCCACATGCAGAGTGACGCCCTCGTGGTGCGGTCTTGATCTGCGAAGCCTTGCCAAAGTGTCCCCATGAACCATGCTGACGGATAGCCCGTCGTCGTCCTGCCCATTCGCGCGGGGCATGAAAGCGCTCTTTCTTATCCGCCTCGGTGCGGACTTCGTGATAGAACCCGGATCAACTCCGCGGGCTATTATCTCGTGGCAGGCAAGGAATTGCCGATTCATGCCGCGTTAAGTTCTTTTGCTGATAGGTCGTCGAGAACCCAACGGAGCCATTTCAGGACCCTGTTCGCGCTAGGGTTCTCCTCAACACCGAAGTCGCGTTCGTCGGAATGGTAAAGGTAGGGCGACTCGGCGTCAATCGATGGGATCACAAGTTCGGCATTCCGGTTATCCCGTGTCCAAAGTAACCGAATGGCGCCGTCCATGTCTGAATACACGTCCGTTGCTGCGGTGTCAAATGCCAGATCGGCTAGTTCGAGAAGCATCAGTTGAGCGCGCACACAGGCGCTATCGCTTGGGCGGGGCATGTCGGAGACGTTTTCATCGCGTTCCCGCATTAAGCGAGTGACGGCCGTCCCGGACTCAGCCAGGAGGAGGTTGTGCCGGTCTAATGCCGGCAAAACCGGCTGGTAGAACTCGATATCGCTGTCCTTGCTGGCGAGCTTGGGAGGATAGAAGGTATACGAGTGTGCCGATAATACTTGGGGTGCTTCTGTGGGTTTCTGCGGCGAAACGCAGGCCCCGGCGGGCTTTCTCGCCCGACGTCTCTCGCGCCATGCGTATTTGGATCGCCGATTGGCCAGTCCGGTCGCGGACCCACTGCGTTTTTTGGCACTACGCATCTTGGACCTCCTATCGTGCGTCTGGTTGATCAGCGGCCGCGTTCCGTATCAATCCCTTAGCCTTGAGTTGATCCCGCAGCAGGACCATCCGCTCGACCATCTCGTCGAAGACCGAAGGGTTCATGGCAAACCGGTCATAAATTGCGACGGTTGCATCCATCCCCGCCTTTAGCAGTGCAAGCTGTTCGGCGGTCACTAGACCCATATCCAGGTACACATCCGTGCCCACGTGGAAGACGTTTGCGTAGTTAACGAAGGACGGGACTTGGAAATTCTTAACCTGATCGTCCTCAATATCTACGATTTTAATCTTGAGTTCCGCGGGGCCTTTGCTCGCATCTTCCTGCATATAGAAATTCTCCCACACAAAACCGCTGCTTAGTGGGGGCGGCAAGTCACCCCAATGAATCCAGCGCCGCCTGCAGTTCGCTGCGCGCATGCAGATCGCCGATGCGCGTAGTCGCCTCGATCCCCTGCCGGTAGAGCGCGCGGGCGTCGTCGCGGCGGCCCAACTTCTCCAGCGCCTGCCCCCCGTGATAATAAGCCGCCGAATAGTCCGGATGCAACGCCAGCAGCGCGCGATATTCGCCGATGGCGTTCTCCAAATCGCCGGAATTGGCGTACTCCATCGCCAGACCGTAGCGCGCGAAACTGTCGTTGGGGTTTTGCGCCAGCATGTTCTTCAGCACTTCCAGCCGGTTGCTCATACCCCTGTGTTACCATACCTGCCAATGGCGTGTCCTTGTTTCTATCCGGTCGAACGCATGCCACAAGCCACCGGGAAACGGATACCGCCCATGCCGTTGGGCGATGCCTGGTCGGGCGTTTGCCGCGCGGCGCCCGGAAACGAGTGGACGCCGGATGCGGCCACCGTGCAGCAGTTTTGCAATTTCGGCTACGCCCGGGAGAAGTGCGGACGGGTGCCCGCGGATGCGCCGGATGCCGTACGCTTCGGCATTTCCGACGACCAGAACGGTCTCATCCGCATCTGTTGGGTGATGGAGAAAGATCATCTGCCGTTCGCACACGGTGCGCTCGAATATTCGCGCGCGGAGGCCGGCTTCCGCGCTGCGCATCCGGATGCCTGTGTCGCGCAACAGGCGCAGGCATATGTCAGCAGCTATTTGAGCCGGCGCGGGGAAATCGAGCGACCGTGAGCGCGCCCGATACCAGCGCAGGCAAGCCGGTATGCGAATCCATATCCGAATACTCGGAACTGGCCTTGCCCACCGACGCCAACGGGCTCGGCAACGTGCTCGGCGGGAAAGTGATGCATCTGGTGGATCTGGCCGGCGCCATGGCCGCCATGCGCCACGCGCGCAGGCCGGTGGTTACGGCCTCCATCGACCACATGAATTTCCTGCATCCCATCCACATCGGGCAGTTGATTGTGCTGCACTCGCAGGTGAACCGCGTCTTTCGCACTTCTATGGAAGTAGGCGTGAAGGTGATCGTGGAAGACCTGATGACCGGCTGCAAGCAACATACCTGCTCCGCCTACCTGACGTTCGTGGCGCTCGATGCGCAGGGGAAGCCCGCGGTGATTCCACCGGCGACTCCGGAAACTGAAGAAGAGCAACGGCGCTATCGTGAGGCAGGCGAACGGCGCGCTTACCGGCTGGCCATGCGAAACCGGACGCGCTAAGCTGCGCAACCCGCGCTACGCCTTGTACATGTACTTAATATTCGGTTTGTAGAGTAGCAGATTGGGCTCGCCGGTGCGGTTGACCTTCAGACAACATTTGTCATACCACTCGATCACACCGTGCAATGTCTCGCCATCCTTCAACACGAATACCATGGGCGTCTTGGACTGCATCTGCTTGACGTAGTAAAAATTCTCGGCGTTGGTCTGGTCGGGTGGCACGGGCTTCTTCTGCGGCCGTCGCGGCGGAGTGATTTGTTCCTTGATCTCGTTCAGCGAGGGACGAATGAGTTTGCGGTTCGCAGATTCCACTGGGAGCCTTCCTTATTGGCGATTAAAGACATGGCCCGCGGTTTTCGCTCAGTGACGGGAGCGCACGGGTTCAGTTGGATCAAGTTTTGTCCGACTTGAAGATATATTTAACACATTGTAACGCTCACCGCAAGGCTGGTCCGAGGCTGTCCGAGGCTGTCCGAGGGTCATCGCCCAGTACGGAAGCCTTGCTTCGGCAATGGCCCATCGGGCCGCGAATTGTTCTCATGGTACCCGCCGTGCCTGCCCTATACCAGGCACTCGCTCGGCGAGCATCAGGCTGTAGCGGGATTCCTGGCTACCCAGGGTGATTCGCGAACCATCCGGTGAGATGCCAAAGGATTCGGTGGGCGCCTCCGGATCGAAGCCCATCAGGGTTCTGCGAGTCCCGGACGTGTCTTGCCCCGGAATGAAGTCCTGCGCAAAAATACCCGTATCCATCTTATCGTCGAAACTGACGAAGGCAATGGCCCGCCCGTCCGGCATCCATCGCGGCCGAAAAGCATTCCCGATGCTAAAGGCGACCACCACCCCGTCATCGATGCGGACCACTTTCAACGGGCTGTCCGCGGCGCCGATGTGCGCGGCATACCGGCCATCGGGAGACACCTCCGGAATCACATCGTCCGCCATCACCAACCGGGTGGCGCCGGTGCCATCCGGATGGATTTTCCAAATGCCCTTTTTGTCAGGGTTCGCCGAGGCATAAACGATCCAACGGCCATCCCGCGTCATGGTCGGGTTCTCCCCGTCCAGTCCATCGTGCGTGACCTGTCTGGCATTGCTGCCATCGGCCTCGGCCATCCAGATCTCCAGATGGCCCCGGCGGCTGGATGCCCAGAGGATCTTCTTGCCGTCGGGCGTAAATGCGGGGTCCCAGTCATCGGCCGGATCGTCCGTGATGCGGCGCAATGCGCCGGTTTTCGTCGAGACTTCCCATAGGTCCTGGTTGCCGCTGCGATTGGAGGAGAAAAGGACCCACGCCCCGTCCGGAGAATAGACCGGCTGGCGGTCCCGGCTATTGCCGCGGGTCAACCAACGCGATGGCGCTGCGCCGGTCTTGTCTTTGAGGGAGAATTCCCGCAGGCTTTCAGGAGCCGACGTAGGGTCAACGTCGAAAACGATCCGGCCCGGGCCCGCGATGTCCAGCACGGCGCTGCTTTGGGGGCTGAAGAACAGCGTCTGCGAATCGCCGGAATGGAGATTGTGACGCACGACGCGGCCCGCACTGCCGCTTACCGATTCTGCCTGGGAGTAGACCACCACATCGGGCGCCTGCCAGGCTAGAGAAGATATGGCCGTTCCCCCGGGCGCCGGTGCGACGGAGCGAATCTGTTTTCCGTCCACGCCGACCAAGTAGATGGCGGAAGGGATTCCGGACCGCCCAATAAGGACCTCTCTCTCGGTGGCGCCCAAGTAGCTGAATGCCGCAGTTAATGGCGCCGTCAAATCCACAGCTGCGATGGTATGGCCATCGGGGGACCAGCGCGGAAAGTTAAGCGTGTGGTTCGGGACCGAGGCAATTTCGCGCGGGCTTTCCCCGGCGCCGCTCACAATTCCAATGAGGGTGCTGGTGAAGCCGTCCTTGAACTTCCAACGCATGAACACGATCTCGCGCCCATCGGGAGACCAATCGCCGGCAACCGCATCGTCGAGCAGCTTGCGCGCCTCTCCACCCACGATCGACATCCTGTAAAGCGAGTTGGCCCGCGTGAAGACGATCAGGGAGCCATCGTTGGAGAAGCGCGGAAAGTCGTCGGGCCCCCCCGTGGTGAGCGGGACCTCGCTTCCACTTGCGAGTTCTTTCAGCCAGATCCGCCGCCGGCCGTCGCGATCGGAACTGAACGCAATCAGGCGGCCGTCGGGCGAGGCGGCCGGGGAATGATCGTGATTGGAGTAAGTGAGGTAGCGGACGGCGCTGGTCTGTTCAATGCGGGGCTCTCGAGAGCGCTGCCACCACATACCCAAGGCGGCGCCGGCCGCCACAGCCAGCGTCAAAATCGCCGCCAGCGGAGCCCATTTCGGCCATCCGCGGCGCTTGGGCGCTACTGCGGAGAGGGGCGATGCCGATAGCGATGCCAATGCGCCGGCGAGATCCGCGGCGGATTGGAAACGGCGATCCGGCTCCTTCTCCAGGCAGCGGCGTACGATCAGGTTCAGGGCCGCCGGCACGGAGAGTGGCAATGCAGGCGGATCGTCCTTTAAGATCGCGTCCATGGTCTCCACCGACGACCCACCACCGAAGGCGCGCCTGCCGCCAGCCATTTCGTACAGGACCACACCCAGGCTGAAAATGTCGGAACGCGCGTCCACCTCCTCACCGCGCACCTGCTCGGGCGACATGTAGGCTACCGTCCCCGCGGCAGAGCTTGGGACCGTCTGCTGCGGGGCTGCCATCGAAACCGCTTCTTCCACCGTCCACGGGTGGACCGTATTTAAGGAGTGGCCCGACAGCAGCTTTGCCAGGCCGAAATCCAGGATCTTTGCCTGCCTGTGCCGGGTCACAAAGAGATTGGCAGGCTTGATGTCGCGGTGCACAACACCTCGCCGGTGGGCCGCCTCCAGCGCTCCGGCAACCTGCACGGCCAAACCCACTAGCTGCTGCAGCTCCAAAGGCCCTTCGGCCAGCACGTCTTTGAGCGTCTGCCCCTCCAGCAACTCCATCGCAATGAAGGGCCGGCTGTGATGCTCGCCAATCTCATAAATGGTGCAAATATTAGGATGGTTCAATGCCGCGGCCGCGCGGGCTTCCTGCTGGAAGCGCTCCAAAGGCCGGGCATCCTGGCTGTACTCCCCAGGCAGGAACTTCAGTGCTACGTTTCGCTTCAGCTTCAGGTCTTTGGCCCGGAAAACGATACCCATTCCGCCTCTGCCCAGTTTGTCAAGCACCAGATAGTGGGAGACGGACTTGCCCTCCAGATCGTCAAGGTCGATTTCCGGGCCGGCGGCAGCAAGCGGTTCGGAAGCCGAGGGTGCGGAGGCGGGCGCCTCGACCCCTTCCACTTCTCCCAAAAAGCGGTAACCGCGGCGCGCCACCGTCTCGATGTAACGCGGCTTTTCGGCCGATTCTCCCAGCGCGTCGCGCAGCCGTCGAACGGCGTTGTTGATCGCCGGGTCGAATTCGACCATGGTCTCGTTCGGCCAGAGCTTATCGCGAATGTCCGTCCGCAGTACCATTTCGCCGGGATGATCCAGCAGGAGGAGCAGAATCCGCACTGGCTGTTCGCGCAACTGGAGCCGGATACCGTGCTTGCGCAACTCTCCCGAACGCACGTCGAGCTCGAACGGTCCGAAGCGATATAGACGCACCCTCGCGCGGGTCAAATCAGCCATGGCGCACAGTCGCAGTGAGTATATCACGCTCCCGCCGCACAACGGCAAGTGGCTTATTTTCAAACGTGTGCATGTCTACCGGGAGAATATCCAGAGATGAGCCGCCGCACATTTACAGTGCGGCGCACAGGCCTGATAATCGAAATCGAACGCGGGTCCTGACGCGACACTTTAGGTCGGCTTTGGGTCCGTCTTCCAAAGGGAGAAAAGAAAATATGAATCGTCGGATATTGCTATTGGCTGCTTCCATCTCGTGCTGGGCCGCCGTTACCGTGCCTGCATCGGCACAGCACTTCGAACAGATCCCAGGCTCTCTTACACAGGTCGCTGCCGGCCGGGCGGAGGTTTGGGGTATTAACGCTTCTCAACAGGTCTATCGTTTCAACGCCACCACCGTGGAATTCGTCCAAGTGGCGGGAAAGCTCAAACAGGTTGCCGTGGGCGGCGGCAGCCTGCTGCAAACGGACGCGGTCTGGGGCCTTAACGCAGGGAGCGAGATCTTTCAGTACAACTTTACTACCAAGAAGCTCGTGCAAGTGACTGGCGAGCTTACTCAAATCACGGTCGGCGATGGCGACACGGACAACTGCCATCCCTATGAAGTCTGGGGAATCAACGCCGGTCAGGAGGTCTTCAGATATAACTACTGCACCCTCGTGTTCGATAATATCCCGGGTTTTCTGACGCATATCAGCACCGGCGGAGGCGATGTTTGGGGCGTCAATGTCAATGGCCAAATCTTCCAGTACAACTTCCTCACGCAAAAATGGGTGGAAATCGCAGGCAATCTGCAACAGATCGCGGTTGGTGTGAATGATGTGTGGGGACTTGATAGTTCCGGTAATCTCTACCGGTACGAGGGCTCCAGCTGGGTCCAGATGAACACGCCCGGGTACACAGCGTACAGTCAAATCGCGGTAGGGGGAAATGGGGTTTGGGGAAGCAATTCATCGACCCACTCCGTAGTCCGCTTCGACCCTAACGTCGAAGTCGGCGTCCTCCTACAGGGCACCATCCTTACCCAGCTCGCGAGCGGGTATGGAGCCGGCGTCTGGGGAGTCAATTCCGCGGGTCAAGTCTTTTCATTTGTCCGGCCGTAGGCGCCTTTACCGGGCCGCGGACAAAACTGATGATCGAAAACGAAACGCGGGTCCTGACACGAAACCTCAGGTCGGCTTAGGATCCGCCTTCACTATAAGGAGAGTAGAAAATATGAATCGTCGCATATTGCCATTGGCTGCTTCCATCTCTTGCTGGGCTGTCATGGTCCCGGCATCGGCACAGGAGTTCAAACAAATCACGAACCGCCTTCTCGTACAGGTGGCTGCCGGTCGAGCGGAGGTCTGGGGACTTAGCTATTCTCCCGGTGCCCCCTATCGTTACAATGCTGCCACAAAGAAATTCGACCAGATCGGGACCGGGCTTCCAGTCGGAACGCTCACCCAGATTGCCGTGGGCGGCGGCAGCCTGCTGCAGGCTGACGCGGTCTGGGGTCGTGACCAAAACCAAGAGGTTTTTCAGTTCGACTTTACCACCAACATGTGGGTTCTAATGGCGCACTATGGCTCGCTTGAGTATCTCACGGTCGGCGATGGCTACACGGACAGTTGCCATCCCTATGAAGTCTGGGGACTTAGCGAGAATCAGCAGATCTTCAGATTTAACTATTGCACTTCCGTGTTCGACCTTATTCCGGGTTCACTGGCGCAAATCAGCACCGGCGGAGGCGATGTTTGGGGCATCAATTCCTCTGGTCAAATCTTCCAGTACAACTTCCAAGCGCAACAGTTTTTGCAAATTCCAGGCTCTCTGCAACAAATCGCGGTGGGAGTGAATGACGTGTGGGGACTTGATGCTTCCGGTAAGGCCTACCGCTACGAAGGCGCCGGCTTTGTCCTGATTGACGGGGCTGCGTTCATTCAAATCGCGACTGGGGAAAATGGCGTCTGGGGAATCACTACCTCGATCTGGAATCCATCCACAACCATCATCGTCCGCCTCGATCCTAACGTCGAAACCGCCGTCGTCGTACCGGGCATCCTGACACAGATCGCGGTCGGGGACGGAGCCGGCGTCTGGGGGATCAACGGTTCAGATAACGTCTTTTCATTTGTCCGGCCGTAGACCCGGCGTCGTCCCCATCGGAAGAACGCCGTCGGGGAAAGCGGCAGCCCCGAGGGCGAGCGCACCACGCTGGCTGGCGCGAACCCCGGGCTTACCAACGGGGTGTACGATCCGACCGATCTGTGCAGTTCCGGAGCTTACGACACCAACGCGTTGTATGCCCTGGGACACTGCTGCAATCCTCCAGACAATTTCGTGCACCCTGAAACCAACATCGCGATCGTCAGCGCCGGGTACGACCCTGAGGGCGCCGTTTCTTCAAATCCCCAAAACGGGTAAGCACCCCCCTTACCCGTGCCGGATCACCAGCACATCGCCGTCCTTCACGATATACTCCTTACCTTCCAACCGCAGCAGGCCTTTCTCGCGCACTCCCGGATATCCGCCTAAGTCCGTCAGCGATTTCCAGTTCACCACTTCCGCGCGAATGAATTTCTTCTCGAAATCCGAATGAATGGCGCCGGCGGCCTTCACCGCCGTGCTGTGAAACGGGATGGTCCACGCGCGCACTTCGTCTTCTCCGGCGGTGAGAAAAGACATCAGCCCCAAAAGCGAGTAAGTCGCGGATATCAGCCGCTCCAGCCCTGACTCACTCAGGCCGTAACTCTCCATATAGTCTTTCTGTTCATCGGCGGATAACTCGGCTAACTCGGCTTCCACCTTGCCGCAGATCGCCGTGACGGCCGTATGTTTGCGCCCGGCCAGCGGACCCTCGCGATATTCGCGCTCCTTATCGTGCAGCTGGGGAGCGTCCGCTTCACCCAGGTTCAGCACATACAACATGGGCTTCTGCGACAGGAATTGGAACCCGCGAATGCGTTTCTCGTCTTCGGGATCGAGATCCAATTCGCGCAGGGGACGATTGGCGTCGACCGCCACCTTGCATTTTTCCAGCAGTTCGAACTCCCGGTCTAACTCGGGATTCTTGATCTTCTTGCGATCCTTATCGAGGCGTTCCAGACGCTTTTCGATCACCAGCAGGTCGCTCAGAATCAACTCGGTTTCTACGTCTTCCAGATCGCGCAGCGGATCGATGCTGCCTTTCTCGTGCGGAATGGTGTCGTCGGCGAACAGGCGCAGCACCTGCGCGAAAGCGTCTACCACGCGCAGGCTGGCCACATAACTGGCGTCGCGCAGGCTCTCTTTCGAGATGGCGGGCATGTCCACATATTCCACCGTGGCGTGCGTGACTTTCTTCGGCTCGAAAAGCTTGGCCAGTTCGTCGAGGCGCGCGTCGGGTACCTTGGCGACGCCCATGCGCGCGGCGGTGGAGCCGATGCGGGTTTCCTGGTGAGCGCCGGTGAGGATGGTAAACAGGGAGGTCTTGCCCACCATGGGCAGGCCGATGATCGCGGTTTTCACGCGCGTTCACCGTCGATTGCGCCGGGATTACAGCCGTAGATTTCTGCCATGAGCTTATCTTAATAGACAGTGCCGTTCGCCTGCGATAACCTGAACTCATGAAAAACGCCGTGGAGAATGCGGGCGAATTGAAAAAGCGAACGGCGGGGTGCGGCCGCAACGTGATTACCGTGACTAAGCGTGGGCGGCCGGTGGATACCGTGAGACCAGCTCCCAAACGGCCGCGAGAGTCCTCCGAAGGCGCCTGGGTGGGTAGGGTTCGCAAACCGGACGAGCTACTGTTAGCCGACCAATCCGATCTCTGGGACGTCACGCGCAAAATGTAGGAGGCCGCCTGGCTCCTCGCCTGCTCCTGGATACTCACATTGCCGCTGGCTGGCGGAGCCAAAGCGGCTTTCGCGCGAGCAAGTGCGCGCGCTTCGCGGCGGCGCCCGTCTACGCGTCCCAGCGCACGATCTTTTCCTTGCGCTCGAATCCGGATCGGCGTTTCAGATCGTCCCGATCGATACCGAAATTGCGTCCGAGATTGTGGCCATGGGCGATACGCTGCGGGACCCGGCCGACCGGACGATTGTGGCAACCGCGCGAGTTCACGGCCTCCGTCTGATCACCTCCGACCAGCGGATCATCCATTCGAAACTCGTGCCGGTTGTGGAGTGATCCGCATTGCGCCGCGACCCGCGCGGCCCTGAAAAAGCGGCAGGCCACAAAAAACGATGGCCTGCCCCACTGGCCGCGCCATTTTTTTTCTTGACTGTATCATACGACTAGTACACTATATGTATAGATGACTAAAAAAGATGCCTTTGCCTTCCGGCTGGATCTGGAAAGCGGCGTCCCCATATACCGCCAGATCATCGACCAAGTCCTGGCCGGCATGGCGTCCGGCAGGCTTAAAGTGGGCGCCCAGCTCCCTACCGTCCGCCAGGTGGCCGTAGACCTTGCCATTAACCCCAACACCGTCGTACGGGCCTATCGCGAGCTGGAGATCCGGGGCGTGCTCGAAACCCAACAGGGCACCGGCACCTTCATCGCTCTTAAGGAAATAAAGCAGGATGAGGTGGAGCGCCGCCGCCGGCTGGCGCAACTGGTCGCGGATTTTGTGGCGCGGGCCGGCAGCGCCGGGTTCACCATCGAAGATTTAAAGGAGCAACTCAATGATCAAGCTGAAACAAAACGCAAAAGATGACAGCTTCACCGAAAGCGGGAAGATGCCCGTCAGCAGCATCGGCGCCGCGGTGGGCATCCTCGTAATCGCCGGCGGGGCCGTCTGGACGGCGCTCTCCAACCAACCCGCGCCCGCGTTAGTGGCGGCCGCCATTGGCCTGTACCTGATGTTCGCCATCAAGGTGGCGGATCAATGGGAAAAGATCGCGGTGCTGCGCCTGGGACGCTACCTCGGCCTGCGCGGCCCGGGCATGTTCATCATTGTTCCCATCGTGGATTCGTTGAGCCGGTTCGTGGATCAGCGCGTGCGCGTGGCCAGCGTCACGGCCGAATCCACGCTCACGCGCGATACCGTTCCAGTCAATGTGGACGCGATTGTGTTCTGGATGGTGTGGAATGCCGAGAAGTCCATTCTTGAGGTGCAGGACTTTGTGCAGGCCATTCTTCTGAGCGCGCAGACGGCGCTGCGGGAATCCATCGGGCGGCACGAGCTGCACCAGATGGTGGCGGAGCGCGAAATGCTCGGCCACGAACTGCAGCGCATTCTGGACGAAAAGACCAATCCCTGGGGCATCACCGTGTCAATCGGTGGAGATCCGCGATGTACAGATCCCATCGGAATTGCAGGATGCCATGTCGCGCGAGGCACAGGCGGAACGCGAGCGGCGCGCCCGTACCATCCTGGGTCTGGCCGAAACCGAAATTTCCGACAACTTCGCCAAGGCCGCGCTTACTTATCAGGACAACCCCGTGGCGCTGCACCTGCGGGCGATGAATATGTTGTACGAAGCCATCAAAGAGCGGGGTTCCATGGTGATCGTGCCATCGTCGGCGGTAGAAACCATGGGCCTGGGAGGCATGCTGGCCACGGCCGCGTTGTCTGGCAAGACTCCGCAATAATCCGGTGCAGCCCTGTCAGCGCAACTCATAGCCGTGCGCGGCGATCTGGGTATGCAACACCTCGGCCGCATGTCCGTGAAGCTGAAAAATCTGGCACACCACGTCGCAGATGGCGTCGTAGCCGCGCTCGTAGAACACCAGAATGGACGGTCCCGCGCCGCTCAGCGCACAGCCCAGCAGGCCTGGTGCGCGCAATTTCAGAATCTCGGCCAGACCGGGGACCAGCGGCGCGCGATAGGGCTGGTGCAGGCGGTCTTCGAGCGCGGCGGGGAATGCCGTAGTGGCGCCGGCCGCCAGCGCGGCAATCAGGAGCGCCGCGCGCTGGATATTGAACACGGCGTCGTCGCGGCTGTAACAGGTGGGCAGAGCGGCGCGCGCCTGGGAGGTCGGCAGCACGAAATCGGGCACCACCAGCGCCATGCCGAAGCGCTCCGGCAACTCCAGGCGGACGGCGCGCACGGCGCCACCGGAATCGATGGCGCTGGCCACGATCGATCCCAGTACGCAGGCGGCTACATTATCCGGATGGCCTTCCAGCTTCGCGGCTTCGTCCAAAATGCGCGGCGGACGCCAGCCCAAACCCAGCAGGTGATCGGCGATCACTACGCCCGCCGTGAGCGCGGCGGCGCTCGATCCCAGGCCTTTGCCAAGCGGAATCTGATTGTCGATTTCGAGTTCGATAGGCGGCAACGTCATACCTACATCGGCTGCCACTGAGAGCGCTGTTTGCCAGATCAAATTGTCGGGGCCGGTGGAAATGGCGGCAGCGTCGCGTCCGCTGACCGCGATGGACAACCGATCACCGGCGCGGAAGCGGCATTCCAGATAGACGCAGAGCGCCAGGCCCAGCGCATCGAAGCCCGGTCCGAGATTGGCGCTGGATGCCGGCACGCGGACGGTCGACCAGGACATAAGACATCATTGTAGCGGGGCGGGTGCGCCACACAGAAGCGCAAAGGGGCGCGTGTCCCATAAAGGGCAGGAACTCGGGACATCCTTAACGAACCGCCGCGGCCGGCGCTTTCTCGAACGATTGCAGCGCCAGATAGCTCGGCCCGAAGCGCTGGATGTTTTCCAACTGCCGGTCGAAATCGGCGAAGTGGCTTTCTTCGTCGCCGATCAACCGTTCGAAAATCTGCTTGGATGCGGCGTCCGCTCCCGCGGCGCATTCGAGTGCCGCCTGGTTGTAGTCGCTGGCGCTCGATTCCTCCATCTGGCGGGCCTTGGCCAACATGGCGGCAGGGTCGGTGATCTTCTCCACCGGCGCGGCCGGCGACATCTCCACGTCGCCTTTCAGGAACAGGATGCGCTCGGCGAGCGCTTCCACGTGGCCCATCTCGGTGATGGCGGTCCGCTTGAACAGCGCGGCCAGCGGCGCGAAACCTTGATCGTCGAGGTGTATGTGGAAGTACATGTATTGGTGAACGGCCAGCAGCTCGTCGGCTACCGACTGGTTCAACAGCGCGATGCTTCGTGCGGGTTTCATAAAACATATTATCGCACCTGGATAGCCGATATTCGACCCGGTTGACAACTCAAGCCGCGGCCCTTATACTGGCAATTTCATAATCGGATGACGAAAACGAATTTCGATTACCAGCACGACCGCGAGCTGTATTCGGGTCTGATCCGCCTGCACGTCTTGCACCATGCCGTCGAGGAGCCTATCTTCGGACTCGGCATGGTCGAAGAACTGGCCCGCCACGGATATCGCATCAGTCCCGGAACGCTGTACCCGCTGCTGCATGGGCTGGAGAAGAAAGGCTACCTTCGTTCGCACCAGAAGCGGCAAGGCAAGTCGCTGCGTAAAATCTATCGCGCCACGCCCGCGGGCCGGAAGGCGTTGCAAGCCGCCAAGAATAAAGTGCGCGAACTGTTCGGCGAATTGATCGAGGGGAAATGACGAGACTTCCCGGATTACTGGTAGCCATCTGCGTTACGGCTGTCCCTCTGCGGGCGCAATCGGCCCCTGCTCCGTTGACGCTGCGGCAGGCGGTCGAATCGTCCCTTCGCAATTACCCGGCCATCCGCGTTTCACAAGAACAGATGAATGCCGCAGCCGCCGGCATCCGCCTGGCGCAAACCGCCTATCTGCCGCGCGTGGACGCCCTGGCGCAATTCAATCGTGCCACCCGCAACACCTTCTATGGCCTGCTGCTGCCGCAAGGAATTATTCCGGGCGTGGATGGCGTGCACGCGGATAACCTGGGTTCGGTATGGGATAGCGGCGTGGGTTTGTTAGTCACCTGGCAGCCCTTCGATTTCGGTTTGCGCCGCGCGAACGTGGCCGCCGCCACCGCCGCACAGGCACAGGCGCAAGCCGCCATGGCGCGCACAAAATACGACGTCTCCGTGGCCACCGCAGACGCCTTTCTCACCGTCATCGCCGCGCAGCAGACCGCCCAGGCCGCGCGCGCAGCCGTGGATAGCTGGCAGGTTCTTCGGCGCAGTATTCATGCGCTGACTAGCGCCGAACTGCGGCCCGGCGCCGACGAATCGCGCGTTGCGGCCGAAGCCGCCATGGCCGATACGCTACTCGCGCGCGCCGAAGAAGCCATCGAAGTGGCCCGCGCGAATGTTGCCCGGTTCGTGGGCTTGGATCCCAACCAAGTCAATCCGGACGCCGCCAAGTTGCTGGACCGGATGCCACCGGACAAGCCAATGCCCACCCTGGATGTGCGGGCGAATCCAGCCGCTGTCGAACAGAACGCCGCCATCGCGCGCGACCAATCCCGTCTGAAGTCGCTCGAACGCATGTATTATCCGCAATTCTTCTTCGAAGGCGTGGCTGCGGCGCGCGGCACGGGTATGGAAACCGACGGCGCGCGCCTGGGCGGTTTGAACGGCCTGGCGCCCACTACTCAAAACTATGGCCTCGGACTTACCGTGACCTTTCCGGTAATGGACCGTTTTTCCCTCCGCGAGCAGGAAGCCGTGCAAACCGCGGCCGTCCGCGCCGGGCTGGCCCAATACGATCTGATCGCGGCGAACTTACAAGCCCAATACAACGCCGCCGTGGCCGCGCTCGCCGGCGCGCGCCGCGTGGCCGCCAACACACCCATCGAAGCAGCCGCCGCCGCGATGGCTCTCGATCAAGCTACCGCGCGCTACAAATCGGGACTTGCGCCCATCGACGATGTCGCGCAGGCGCAGCGGCTGCTGGTCCAGGCGCGCATCGACGATGCGCTCGCCCGCCTCAACGTCTGGCGCGCTCTGCTGGCGGTGGAAGCAGCCCGCGGAGATATTCAGCCCTTCCTGGATGAGGCCGGCCAATGAGACTCGTTCTCGCGGCGCTGAGCCGTCCCATCACCGTAGTCATGGCCCTGATCGCCATCGCCCTGTGCGCCATCCTGGCCGTCGAACGCATGCCCGTGGATATCTTCCCGCAAGTCGGCGATCCGGCCATCTATGTGGCGCAGCCTTACGGCGGTATGGACCCTGCCCAGATGGAAGGCTATCTGACTTACTACTACGAATATCATTTTCTCTATATCACGGGCATCGATCACGTAGAAAGTAAGAGCATCCAGGGCGCGTCGCTCATGAAGTTAGTGTTTCATCAGGGAACGAACATGACCCAGGCCATGTCGGAGACGGTGGGCTATGTGAATCGCGCGCGATCCTTCATGCCGCCCGGCACGGTGCCCCCCTTTATCACGCGTTTCGATGCAGGCAGCGTGGCCGTCGGCCTGCTGGTCTTCAGCAGCGCCACTCACTCGCAGGGCGAGATGCAGGATTTCGCCATCAACCGCGTGCGGCCGCTGTTCGCAACGCTGCCCGGTGTCTCGGCCCCGCCGCCATTCGGAGGCAATCAACGCACCATTGTAGTTACTCTCGATCCGGCTAAGTTGCGCGAGTACCGCGTGTCGCCGGAAGAGGCCATCGCCGCGGTCAGCCGGTCGAGCGTGGTCATGCCTTCGGGCAACATGTTTACCGGAAAGCTCCAGCGCATTGCGCGCACCAATTCGGCGCTAGGCGCCAATCTGGCGGAACTGCTTGCGACTCCCATTCACCCGGTCTCCGGGACCTCCGTCTATCTTCGAGACATCGGCACCATAGACAACGGCACTGACATCGTCTCCGCCTACGCCCACGTCAACGGCAAACGTACCGTCTACATTCCCGTCACCAAGCGCGCGGACGCCTCCACGCTGGCGGTCATCAACGCCGTGAAAGCCGCCATCCCCGATTTCAAGAAAGCCGTCCCCGAAGATGTGGATGTGAGTCTGCAATTCGATCAATCGCCCTATGTGACTAACTCACTGCGCGGCCTGGTGACCGAAGGCTTACTTGGCGCGGCGCTCACCGGCTTAATGGTGCTGATCTTTCTGCGCGACTGGCGTAGCGCCCTTATCGTCATACTGAACATCCCGTTTGCGTTGCTCACCGCCGTGATCGTGCTGTGGATGGCCGGACAGACCATCAACATCATGACCCTCGGCGGACTCGCGCTAGCGGTCGGCGTGCTGGTGGATGAGGCCACCGTCGAAATCGAGAACATCCATGGCCGCATGCTGCCCGGGGTTTCGCGCGCCCGCGCCGTGGTGGAAGCGTGCCGCCGGACAGCCATGGCGCGGTTGCTTTCCATGTTCTGCATCCTGGCGGTCTTTGTTCCCTCTTTCTTCATGATTGGCGTCGGCCGCCAGCTTTTCGTGCCGCTGTCGTTGGCCGTAGCGTTCTCGATGATCGCGTCGTATCTGCTGTCAAGCAGCCTGGTCCCGGTTTTCTCCACGTGGCTGATGCGGGAGGCGCATCGCGGCGAAGAACACGAAGGGATCTTCGGGCGCCTCCGCACGTTCTACGACCGCTATCTGCACGCCGTGCTGCGATTCCGCTGGCCGCTGACCATTGTCTATCTCGTCTCCGCGCTGGGATTGCTGTTTCTCATCCTGCCGCATATGGGAACCGAGCTATTCCCGGATGCCCATGCGCCCCTGCTGCGCATCCGGCTGCGCGCGCCGGCAGGCACCCGCATCGAAGAGACGGAGCGCATCGTGATGCACGCGCTCGATGTGATCCAGCACGAAGCCGGTCCGAATAATATCCGGATCACCAGTGACTTTCTCGGCTTGATCCCGTCCAGTTACCCGGTCGACTTAATTCACCTGTTCACCAGCGGGCCGCAAGAGGCTATCATCCAGGTGGCTCTCACTCCGGACGCCCCGCGCGGCGAAGCGCTTCGCGAGAAATTACGCACGGCTTTGCATCGCGAGTTACCCGGCACGCAAATCTCTTTTGAAGCCGCCGACATCGTGACGCAGGTGATGAGTTTCGGGTCTCCCACGCCCGTCGAGATCGCGGTGCAAGGCGTCAGCCTGCCGAACGACTATGCCTACGCGCAGAAGGTGCAGGCGCAGTTGGCCAAGCTGACGTTCCTCCGCGACCTCGAATTCGCGCAGGAGAACAACTATCCCACGCTCGATATCAATATCGATCGCGAGCGCAGCGGCCAGTTCGGACTCACTATGGCCGACGTGGTGCACTCTGTCATTCCAGCGACCTCTTCTTCCCGTTTCACCGATCCGAATTACTGGCGCGATCCGAATTCCGGCAATGCGTTTCAGATTCAAGTGGAGGTGCCGCAAAATCAAATGCAGAGCGTGGAACAGGTGGGCGATCTCCCGGTGATGCCGGCGGGCAGTCCGAAGCCGCTGCTGGACGATGTCGCCAGCTTGCGCACGGGCGTCATGCCAGGCGAGATCGATCGCTATAACGGCCAGCACGTGGTCAGCCTGACGGCCAATCTGCACGGCATCACTCTTGGCGCTGCGGCAGGCAAGCTCGCCGGAGCCTTGTCCGCCGCGGGCGCTCCGCCGCGCGGAATTTCCGTGAAGTTTCGCGGCGAGATTCCGCCGCTGGAGGAAACCATTTCAGGATTGCGCACCGGACTGCTGCTCGCTGTGCTGGCCATCTTCCTGCTGCTCTCCGCTAATTTTCAATCCGTGCGGCTGGCGCTGGCGATCGTCTTCACGGTGCCCGCGGTGCTTTGCGGCGTGCTGCTGATGCTGCTCGTGACGGGCACCACGCTCAACGTGCAGTCGTTCATGGGCGCGATCATGGCCATCGGTATCGCGGTGGCCAACTCCATCTTGCTGGTGACGTTCGCCGAGCAGGGGCGGCATGCCGGAAGGCCCGTGTTGGATGCTGCGCGCGAAGGCGCCGGCAGCCGTCTGCGCGCCGTGTTGATGACTGCGGCCGCCATGATCTTCGGCATGCTGCCCATGGCCATCGGCTTCGGCGAAGGCGGTGCGCAAGCCGCTCCGCTGGGCCGCGCCGTAATCGGCGGATTGCTGGTCTCCACCTTCGCGACGCTCACTATCGTGCCTTCCATCTACGCGATCTTACAGCGGAAGGTATCCATCGCTTCGCCGTCGCTTAACCCCACCGATCCTACGAGCCGATATTATGATGCGACTTAGCCATCTACCGTTCTTACTAATAGCGTTCGTGCCCCTCGGCGCGCAAACCGCCGATTTAGTGGCTGTAATGTCGAAGCCCGTCTCCCGCACCGTCGACTTACCTGCTGAAATTCAACCCTATCTTATAGTGTCACTGCATGCCAAAGTTCCGGGATATGTGGAGCGCGTGTTGGTGGATCGCGGTAGTATCGTCAAACAGGGCGAGTTACTCGCCGAACTTAGCGCCCCCGAGTTAGAAACGCAAATCAAGGAAGGTGAGTCGAAGGTGCAGGCGGCCGAATCAGAGAGGCTACAGGCCGAAGCACAGCTTGCGGCGGTCCAGAGCTCTTACGACCGCCTGCGCAAGGCCGCCGAAACGCCCGGCGCGGTGGCTGGCAACGAGCTGATCCAGTCGCAGAAACAGGTGGAAGCCGCCGCAGCCGTGGTGCGCGCGCGCGAACAGGCCCGCCAGGCCGCGGCCGACGCCGTGCGCTCGCAGAAAGACTTGCAGGCCTATTTGAAAATTGCCGCGCCCTTCGATGGCATAGTCACCGACCGCTTCGTGCATCCCGGCGCGCTGGTGGGGCCAGGAGCGGATCCCGTACTGCTGGTGATTCAACAGATTTCCCGCTTGCGTCTGGTGGTTCCGGTGCCCGAAGAAGATCTCGGCGGAATGGCGCGCGGCGCGAGTGTGATCTTTCACGTGCCCGCCTATCCCGACCGCACTTACTCGGGAACGGTGGCGCGCATCGCGCACGCGCTCGATGCCAAGACCCGCACCATGCCGGTGGAACTCGACGTACTCAATCGCGATGGCACGCTCGCGCCGGGCATGTATCCCAGCGTCAAATGGCCGGTGCGCCGCGAACATCCGGCGCTATTCGTTCCCAAGACAAGCGTAGTTACTACCAGCGAGCGTACGTTTGTTATCTGCGATCGAAATGGCCGCGCCGAGTGGGTGGATGTGAAGAAGGGCGCGGCGGAGGGCGACTTAGTCGAAGTGAGCGGAGCGCTGGCGACCGGAGACAGAGTGGTTCGCCGCGCCACGGATGAGTTACGCGAAGGGACGGCGCTGGCCAAATGATCACGCAGAACGGCCGGCTAATAAACCTAAGCCAGTCTTTTGAGCGCCGGTCCGGCCCGTTGCGAATGTTCACGAGTAATGCTATGTTCACGATGTTGTGAACGTGGCCATAAACGTGAACGGCGCCAGAGCGGCTGACATCGAGCGACGGCTTGCGGACGTACTGCACGAACTTTTATCGCACGTCCGTTGGCTGCGTGGCTGGACAGTCAAACCGGAAGCCGCCGAAAGAGATCGTGGCAGATGGGATCTCATCGCTTCGGGGCCATTGTCCGGAGGTGGGAAAGCCCTACTGTGCATCGAATGCAAACGTCACTTCCAGCCCAGCCAATTCTCAACCTTGGCCGATAAGCCCTGTCGCGCGAATCACAACGGAAGCGCGTTCCGCGCCTTGGCGATGCCCTATGTGTCACCGAGGATGGCTAAAATCTGCCAGGAGCACGGCTGGAGTTGGTTTGACCTCGCCGGAAACTGCCACCTCGAGATTCCCGGCGCCTTTCTTATCGAGCGCTCGGGACAGGAGCCAGTCCGGCTGAATCGAAAGCTTGGCATGGATTTACGCAGTCCCGAAGCAGGACGCGTCGTCCGGGCCTTGCTTGCGCCTGAGAACGCGGGGAAGCGCTGGACGCAACGCGGCATGGCCGCTCACTTTCAAACTCTCGCGCCGCCCGTGGCCTCTCCCAGCCTCGCGCTCGTAAACAAAGTGGTCCAACACCTCCGGGATCAGGCTTTTCTCGAACCGCTGCCGAGCCGTGGTTTCCAGGTTCGCGATTACGAGGGGCTACTACAGGTCTGGCGCCAAGCCTATCGGTTCGATCGTTCTCAACGGCGCCGCTATTTTACGCTTCTGCGGGGCGACGCCCTCATCGGCTCGTTGCATGCGCTGGAAGCGAATGCCCAGGGCGGTCTTGCATATGCAGCTTTCTCCGCTGCCGACATCCAAGCGCCTCACGTTCGACAGGCTCGCACTTGGTTGTATCTGGCTGCTGACCTTGAGGAGCAGTTCAAAGCCACGGTTGAGGCCAAGCTGGTCGACTCGGGCGAGAACCTGGTGGTGTTGATTCCAGATGACAGCGGCGTTTTCTATCGCCTGGACATCGGTGGGAACAGGTTGGCCTGCACGAATCCCGTCCAAACCTACATCGATTTAGTACATGCAGGCGGTCGCGGCGAGGAGGCAGCGGAGGCCGTGATGCGACAACGACTGAGGCCGGCATGGTCCGGGAGTAAGGAATGAACTCGGAACCCCGCCACGAGGCCGACTACTCAGAAAGGCAAGTGCGAGCCGCCCATCGCGTGCTCGTGGATCTTGGCCAAGTGCTCGCGGCATTCCATGACGCCATCGTGGTTGTGGGTGGCTGGGTGCCGGATCTCCAAGTCCCTAACGCGGAGCCAAAGCACATCGGCAGCATCGATGTCGATCTGGCGCTCGACGCCGCGAAGCTCACTGACGGCCGCTACGCCGAACTCCTTAAACTCTTGCTCGATACGGGCCGTTATCGGATGGGTGATAAGGCATTCCAATTGGTCACGGATGTACCCTTGGATGACGGGGAGGCTCCGGTTACCGTGGATGTCGAATTCTTGGCTCCCTCGGACGTTAAAATGCAGAAGAACCACCCGAAGCTGGTCGCCGACTTTCGGGTGCTGCAGTTTCCGGCCTGTGCCGCCGCGTTTCAAGCTCCCGTCGATACCGAGATTGCCGGCCGGATGACGTCGGGCGCCGAGAACCGCGTCCGCCTGCGCGTGGCGTCCCTCTGTGGCTTCATGATTATGAAAGCGCACGCCATCGGCGGACGCGATAAGCCAAAGGACGTTTATGGCCTCTGTTACTGTCTCGATGAGTACCCTGGGGGAATCGCTGCGCTCGGCGAGGAATGGAGACAGCGCAGCGGTGATCCGCTATTAGACCAAGCCGTGCAGATCCTTAGCAAAAAATTTGAAACGGTGGAACACTTTGGCCCGAAGCAGCTAGTGATCTTTCACGATTCACAAGACCCTGATCAAGACGCCTTACATGCTCGCCGCGCCTACGAGCTTGTCCAAAAACTACTGAGCCACCTATGAGTGCTCATTTCACACGGCCAATGATCTCGCGGCGTGACATGGTCGCAGGCATGCTCTCGAGCGCGGCCGCCCTGGCATCGCCGACGCCACGTCCGGTCTTCGCCTACGTGGGTACGTACAGCTCACCGCAGGGTCCCGAAGGCAGCCGCGGAAACGGCGAGGGAATCTATCTATTTCAGATGGACCCGGAAACCGGCACGTTCTCACAACGCGCCCTATTTAAGAACGCCGCGAATCCATCGTGGCTGGCGTCGGACCCTTCCGGCAAATATCTCTACTCCGCCAACGAGACCGCGGAAGGCTCGGTCAGCGCCTACGCCAAAGATCCGGCGAACGGGCGTCTGACCCTGCTGAATACGGTCAGTTCGCAAGGCGCAGGCCCCGCGCATCTAAGCGTCCATCCTTCGGGCAAATATGTGTTGGTCGCCAACTACGCCGGCGGCACGGTGGCCGTCCTGCCGGTTCTGGCGCGCGGCGAACTGGGCGAGGCCACCGACGTGAAACACGACGAAGGTCCGGTTGGTCCGCCGCATGCCGCCAGCGCACCCTCCGGCAGTTTCGCCATCAGCGGGCACGATAAACCGCACGCACACATGATCCAGGCGGACCCGTCCGGCCGATTTGTCCTGCATGCGGATTTGGGCCTCGATCGCATCCTCGTCTGGAAATTCGACGCGGCCCGTGGCGTGTTATCGCCCAACGATCCGCCGTGGATCGCGCTTCCGCCGGGAGATGGACCGCGCCATTTCGCTTTCCATCCGAACGGGCGCTGGCTCTATTCGTTGCAGGAGGAAGCTTCCACGCTGGTGGCTTTCGATTATGACGCCGCGCGCGGCAGGCTCACCGCCAAGCAGACCTTATCCAGCTTGCCGATTGGCTTTGTTGGCACAAATTTCACTTCCGAAGTCCGCGTCTCGTCCGACGGACGATTCGTATACGCCGCCAACCGCCTGCACAACAGCATTGCCTGGTTTTCCATCGGCGCGGCGGGGCGCCTGGCTTTCGCCGGCGAGGAGTGGACGCGCGGCGATTATCCGCGCAGCTTTACCATCGATCCGAGCGGCGCATTCTTATATGTATGCAATCAGCGCAGCGATGTCATCGCGTGTTTTCGCGTGAACGGCGCGACGGGCGCACTGAGGTTCACGGGACGGTATGCGCCGGTCGGCACGCCGGCAATGATTCTTTTTTAAACTACACGGCCTCCGATAGGCAACTGAGGGACCGCTTCCCAGTTAGCGGCATCCCTCCAAGCTAAGTTACAGGCCAGTAACCATCCGCTTCACGCGGAGTAACTTCTGGCACTGCATCTAATGTGAATCGGGTTACTTGGGTGCGTGGCTCTTTATTAGCGCGGCTACTTGGGCGTGGGGCCGCACGGCTTTTTCGTCGCCACCCTGCAAGCGGCGCTTAGCCTGGCGGTACCAGCGCCTCGGGAAATCTCGGGAAATCTCTTGACAAGTCCCGGCCCCGGCACTATTCTACCTCTAAGATAGCTTACGGGTCACGCGAAGCTCGGCGCGCGCACCCTTGACCCAGGGACCCACTGCTGGAGCACGAGGAGGGTTCATGCGGATTTACGTTTCGCTTATGCGAGCGGCACTCTGCGCCGCGCTCTTTCTGGGGCTGTTCGCTCCCAGCGCGCTCGCCCAATCGAACTGCCCGAACAACGGAGCCCTGCCGCCCTCCTGGAGCACCAGTCAAGGCGGCACAGCGCGCGACAGCGTGAACACCGACGAAACCTGCCTCACGCACGCCAGCTTAACCCGTCCACCGGGCACGATAACATCGTGGTCGGTACGGGAAACGGGGGGTTCCAGGTCGACAGCGGCAGCGGCAACGCGGTGAATTTTGGCGAGTCCGTCATCGGCTTCGACGTAACTACCACCTGCCCGACCACCATGAGCACGACCCAATCCTGTGCGCCGGCGAGTTCATCGAGTTTCTTCACCCCCAATTGCTGGGGCAGGGGAGGTCCCTCGTACTCGGCGTGCACTTCCGCGGTGCACCAGCATCCCCAATACTTCACCATGAGCCTTAACGATCAGGACATGGCTACACCCGGCATGGCATTGACTTCTGTCGCTTCGCCCACCGGTAACAAAGTCCTCGTGACATTTGGAAAAGACGGCACGGGCTACGCGCTGGACACCGGATCCTTGGGCGGGTTCAGCGGAGGCACGACCGCCGACAACGCGGTGGGCGAGTTCTACGGCAGCACGAGCAGTCCGCTGTGCGTGCCGGGCTCCGGTTGCACGCCGGCCAATCCCAACAGCAACAATTCCGGATACAACTACCCGTGCGCCGGCTCGGCGGCTGGTTCGAATCCGCCCTATACCAACGGGCAATGCGACATGATCACGAGCCAGGTCTATTGGCACTACGCGGCAAATGGCGGACAGGATTATCTCTTCGTGTTCCCGACGAATGAGGATCTGGTTTGGTGCTACTGGGATTCCACGCTCGGCGCCAACGGCAATTTCTCTTGCACGCCCGACGCCACGGCGGACCCAGGCGACCACCTCAGCCCGGTAGGGCATCCGGGCGGCAGCATGGTGCTCGCGCTCGACAACGGCGCCACCAGTCCCCTTGACAGCGCCGTCCTGTGGGTGCTGGCATTCGAGCAGGGCGTCCACAACCAGCCGTACATCGACCCGGGGACCTGCAGATCCTACGGTTGCCTCCACGGCTACCTCCGAGCCTATGCGCTCTCCGGGGACAACGGCGACAACGACGCGGACCTGTGGACCGGCTCTCCGTTATCTCAGATCACCGTAATCAACGGCCGCCTGTACGTGCCCACGTACGACAGCGGCGTCCGCGTCTACGACAACTGGGGGCAGTAGGTTCATTCAACAAAATCGAGAACGACGACATGAATATCCGTAGAATACGCACGTTTAAGGGCCTTGTTTTTCGCGGGAGTATGCTCCTGCTGCCGCTGTTGGCGGTAAGCTTTGGCAGGTCGGCCTGCGGCCGCCGACGATAAGACCAACCGTGGAACGCTGAAGTACGTCCCGATACCCCAGGGGCTTACTGCCCCCTTGGGTCTCACCGAGGTTTCCCCCGGCAACTTCGTGGGGCTGACGGATGGCAGCCCGGTCTTCCTGCTAACCAGCCAAGGGAAAAGCGCGATCTTCTGCCAGACACCGGCTACCAGCGTGACGAACACCGTGGAGGCCGTCCAGGCGATAAATGGCCGGCTCTACGGGTCCGGCGGATCGGACCAGGGGGGGAGGCCGATGGAGCTCAACTTCAGCTTCGGCCTTGACTGCCATCCCCAGTCCTATGCAAGCTCGTTTGTAACCCTCCCTTCGGTACCCACGCCCGACGGACCCATCTACGGCACGCAATATAGCGGCGCCGCCAACAACGCCTTCGTGCGCATGGCGCTGGACGGCGCCATCACCATCGTGCATAGCTTCACACCTCAGGAGGGGCTGCCTGGCGCGACGCCCATCCTGGCCTCCGACGGCAACTTTTACGGTCTCACTGGCAACTCTCAAGGGGGGCTCACCGTGTCCGTCTACCGAGTCACGCCCGCCGGGGATCTCGCGATCATCGCGACGTTTCCCATAGGCACAGGGGGGACAAATCCCGCGCCGGGGTTCAGGCCAGCAATGGCAAGCTGTACGGCATATCCAACACGGGCGGCAGCCACGGCGCCGGGTCTATCTTCGAGCTGTCCCTGGACGGCAAGGATTTCAAGGTTATTTACGACTATCCGCACCCTCTCACCGGAGTGCCAACCACCCTGCTGGAGGGCTCCGATGGCAACCTGTACGGCATCGCGCAGGGTGGGTCGCAACTTTGCGCTTGCAGTTCGCTGTTCCGCATCAGCCTGCAAGGCCAATATGAACAGCTCCAACAGATCAATCCGGAGGTCGCCGGGGGTGGCTGCCCCTGCTATATGACGCTGGGCAGCGACGGCAAGTTCTACGGAATCGCCGGCAACGGCGCATGGGTATGGGATCTCACCTTACCCGGACCCAAGCCCAACGTCACTGGCTTGCGCCCCGCCAGCGGACCAACTGGTAAATCCGTCATCATCTGGGGCCGCAACCTTCTGGGCGCCACGGCGGTCAGCTTCAACGGCGTGCCCGCCACGACGTTCGCCAGTATCGCCAAAGATTTTGCTTCCGCCACCGTCCCGCCCGGCGCCACCAGCGGTCCGGTCACCATCACCACCGCGAATGGCAGCGCCACCTCAGCCGGTTCGTTTACGGTGGAATAGCAGGCCGCTAAAACGGCACTCCCGTGGCGAGGCGAGCCGTTTGCTTAGGCGGTAAACATTTCCCCCCCCTCCGCCGTCTAACCAGTTTACGGAACGCCGCGCCATGCAAACGTCCGGCAATCGAGCGCTGTGGTGTGCCCTGTTCGCCCTTTCTACGTCTTGTGGAAGAAATCCGGCGCCGGTCGTCCGCCCCTCCGCCACGAAAACCCAATCCCAGCCTGCCGGCCAACCAGCCGCGCCGCACGAAGTCCGCCTCACGGGAACCGTCCAAGCGGTGCATTTCTACACCGTGCAGACTCCGCAACTCGGCAATCAAGGTGGCCGCGTCACGCTCACCAAGATCGTCGCGAGCGGAGTCCGCGTGAAGAAAGGCGACCTGCTGGCCGAATTCGACCGCACCCAGGAACTCGACAACGCTCGCCAAGCCAAGGCCAAGTTCGACGATCTTTCCCATCAAGTCGAGCAGCGCATTGCGCAGAACCACGCGGACGCCGAAAAGCGCGCCTCCGACCTGCAGGCCGCCGAAGCCGATCTCGCCAAAGCCGAACTGGAGCTGCGCAAAGGCCCGCTGCTGGCCGAAATCGACCGGCTGAAAAATGAAGTGAAGGCGGAAGCCGCGCGCGAACACGTCGCCAGCCTGAAGAAATCCAGCGCCTTTCACGATCAGGCGGATGCCGCCGCCGTGCGCATCCTCGAATTGCAGCGCGACCGCCAGAAGGTAGGTTGGGATCGCGCCCTCAGCAACGCCGACAAGCTTGAGATTCACGCGCCGCTCGACGGCATGGTGGCGCTCGAAAACGTGTGGCGCAACGGCAGCATGGGCAAGGCGCAGGAAGGCGATCAGCTTTGGCCGGGGCAGCCGCTGGTGCGCCTGTTCGATCCCACACAGATGGAAGTGCGCTCGCAGGTGGGCGAGCCTGACGACTTGGCGCTCACTCCCGGTTGCAAGGCCACTGTCGTATTGGATGCGTATCCCGATCTCACCTTTGAGGCGCACATGATCTCCGCCAGCCCAGTGGCCTCTTCCGCGCTGGGCAGCCCCATCAAGACCTTCACGGCGCTGTTCCGGTTGGATAAGAGCGACCCGCATTTGCTGCCGGATCTCTCGGCGGCCGTGGTGCTGGAGCAACCCAAGGCCGGATCATGAGCGGCCCCGCCTCAGTGCTTGGACGCAAGCCTCGCCGCGGCGCGCGGTTTTGGATCGGCATCGCGATCACCCTGATTGTCGTCGCGGCCGCCGCCGCGGGCGTCTATCGTTTGCGACAGGTGGAAGCCGCCGGAACGCTGCCCACGGCCGCCGCGCGCCAGGGAGATTTCTCCGTCATCGTACGCTGCCGCGGCGAGCTGAAAGCGCGCCACTCGGTGCAGATCACAGCGCCCGTAAATGTTCCCTCGCTGCGCATCGTGTGGCAGGCGCCTCCCGGCGGCGCGGTGAAGGAAGGCGATCCGGTGGTGCGCTTCGATCCATCGAGCACGCAACAACAGTTGCAGGAAAAGGACGCCGCGCTCAAACAGGCGCAAGCCACGCTCGATCAGGCCGTCGCCGACGCGCGCATCACCGCCGAGCAGGATCAGCGCGACTTGAGTACCTCAAAATACGACGTCGAGAAGGCCAAGATGGAGGCGTCCAAAGCCGAGATCGTCAGCAAGCTGGAAGGCGAGGCGAGCCGCATCGATCTCGGCTTGTCGGAGCAGAAGCTGCGCGTACAAGAAGCCACGGTCGACCTGCATGCTACTTCCGATAAGGCCAAAATCGCGTCGCTCACGCGCCAGCGCGATCAGGCGCAGGCCGAAGTGGATCTCACCAATCATCGCCTGGCGCAGATGGAGTTGAAAAGCCCGCTGAGCGGCGTCGTGATGTATATGCAGAACAACTCCCAGGGTTGGATGAACTCCAAGCCGTTTCAAGTGGGCGATCAAGTTTGGCCCGGCGGCGTGGTGGCGGAGATTCCGGATCTGGCTACGCTCGAAATGGAAGGCAAAGTGGAGGAGATCGATCGCGGGCGCATCTCCGCGGGCATGGAAGCGCGTGTGCACATCGATTCGCTGCCGGAATTGGCGCTGCAGGCGACGCTCGATTCCATTTCACCGCTCACCGAACAATCGTTCGAATGGCCGCGCACTTCGAGTTTCCGGGCTTACGGCCACATCCAGCAGCCCGATTCGCGATTGCGCCCTGCCATGAACGGCAACCTGGATGTGATCGTGAATCGCATTCCGAACGCCATCAGCATTCCCGCCAAAGCGGTGTTCACGCGCAATGGCAAGCCCATCGTGTATGTCCCGCGGAAGAGCGGCGGGTACGGCGCGGTCGAAATCGAACTGCTGGCGCGCAATCCCGATGAGGTCGCGGTGAAAGGCATCGCGGCGGGAACCAAGGTCACGCTGGTGGAAGTAAAAGAGGACCGGAAGAAATGAAGTGGAAGCCGTTCGCGGGCACGGCCGTTGCATTGGGGCTGTTGGCTCTGGCGGGCTGGGGCGGATCCCGCCTGGTGAAAGCGGTGTCGCCCGAATCCGCCGCGTCGCGCCTGCCGGTTACGCGCGTGAAGCGCGCCGATGTAACGATTACGGTCAATGCCAAGGGCGAGCTTTCCGGCGGCCAAACTGAAATGCTCTCCGCGCCCATGACCGGCGGCGGCGATATGGCCATCACGTTTCTGCGGGAACCGGGCGAGCAGGTCGCGGCGGGCGATGTGGTCGTGAAGTTCGATACCACCGAACAGGAATACAAGCTGAAAGAAGCGGAAGCCGATCTGGCCGAGACGGAACAGCAGGTGATGCAGACGAAAGCCGACAATCAGGCCAAGGAAGAAGAGACGCGCTACTCGCTGTTGCAGGCGAAGATGGACGTGAAGACGGCGGAGCTGGAAACGCGCCGCAATCCGATCTTGGCCGATATCGTGGCGCGCGAAAACACGCTGGCTTTGGAAGCCGCTAAGGACCATCTGCGGCAGCTGGAACACGACGCCGCCAATCGTCAGGCGACTTCGGCCGCGGCCGTCGCTATTCAGGAAGCCGCTCGCAATAAGGCGAAGGTGCAGGCGGAAACCGCGCGGCAGAATATCGAAAATATGGTGCTGAAGACTAAATCGGGCGGCTATGTGAACGTCATGCAGAATACGAACTGTAACTTCTGCATGTTCGGCATGCTGTTTCCCGCCTTGCAGATAGGCGATACGGTAAATGCCGGCATGGTGGTGGCCCAGATTCCGGATTTGAAGAACTGGGAAGTTACGGCCAGCATCGGCGAGTTGGATCGCGGTCATTTATCGGTGGGCGAGCAGGTGCAGGTGGCTATTGTGGCATTGCCGGGCAAGACCTTTAACGGTACGGTGAAGGAGATTGGCGGCACGGTGGGCGCATTCTGGAATCGCCATTTCGATTGCAAGATTGCGCTGGAACAGTTTTCGCCGGGCATGCGTCCGGGCATGAGTTCCAATATCGTGATCACTACCGGTACGCTGAAGAACGCGTTGTGGGTGCCGTCGCAAGCGCTGTTTGAAAGCGACAGCCGCTCGTATGTGTATCTCGAAACGCCTTCCGGCTTCACGCCGCGCGATGTGAAGTTGGTGCGCCGCAGCGAGAGCCAGGTGGTGCTTACCGGCCTGCAAGAAGGGCAGGTTGTGGCGCTGGCCAATCCCGAGTTGGAGCATCAGAACACGCAGTCGAAGGGCAGCGCGATGAAGGCTCTGCCGCAATGAAGGGCATCGGGCGCATCTTCTCGGATCTGTTTCAGGCGTTCGACAACTTGCGCGCCCAAAAAACGCGCACGCTGCTGACCGCGCTGGGTATCGTATTCGGCGTCGGCTCGGTGATCGGCATGCTGGCCATCGGCGCTGGCGCGCGCGAGGAATCGTTGCGCTTCATCGAGCAACTGGGCGTGCGCAACGTGCTGGTGGAATCGCGCCCGGCCGCCAGCCAGCAGGAGTTACAACAGCGCCGCCGCGATTCGCCGGGCTTGACCGACCGCGACGTGCGCATCCTGTCCACGAACATCGACGCGCTTGAGATGATATCGCCACGCCGTGCGCTGCATCCCACGCGCGTGCTGCCTAAGCCGTCGCACGATGTGCCCGAGCTTTACGGCGTGCGCCCGTCGTATGCCGCGATCCATAGCCTGCATGTGGTGGAAGGCCGTCTTTTCGACGATCGGG
This sequence comes from Bryobacterales bacterium, assembly GCA_963785255.1. Lineage (GTDB taxonomy): Bacteria > Acidobacteriota > Terriglobia > Bryobacterales > Bryobacteraceae > Bog-159. The sequence continues at coordinate 23,696 of CAWAUR010000016.1, read as the reverse complement.
ACGATGCCGCCGCCCGCGCCATTTGCGTCCTCGGCGAAGCGGCTAAAGTAAGTCTGCTGGGCTATGCGCCGGCGGTAGGTAAGTTCGTCAAGGTGAACGATAACTGGCTGGAAGTGACCGGCGTGCTGGGCGAACAACTGGCTTCCAGCGGCCAATCCAGCGGCGGGAAGATGCAGGATCTGAATAACATCGTCTATATTCCGCTAAATACATTCCAGTATCGTTACTTCGATGTAGGTAGTTATATGAAGGACGATCTGGATGCCATCGATATGCGCCTGAAACCTGGCGCGGATAGCTTGGAGGTCGCCAAGGTAGTAACCGCCATTCTTAATTCCACGCATCATAATACGGAAGATTTCACGGTAACCATTCCCGCCGCGTTGCTTGCCCAACAGCAGCGCACGCAGACTATATTCACTTACGTGATGGTGGCCATTGCCGCGATATCGCTGTTAGTGGGAGGTATCGGGATCATGAATATTGTGTTGGCGACGGTGCTGGAGCGCACGCGCGAGATCGGTGTCCGCCGCGCCACGGGCGCGCGCCGCAATGACATCGTTCGCCAGTTCCTGACCGAGTCTGTTCTGATCTCCGTAGCCGGCGGCCTGCTGGGCATCGGTTTCGGTTTCTTCCTAGCCTGGCTGATCGCGCGCACCGCCGAATGGAAGACCATCGTGACCACGGCCTCCGTGCTGATCGCGTTTGGCGTCTCGATGGGCGTGGGCGTGATTTTTGGAATTTATCCGGCGATGAAGGCGTCGCGGATTAATCCGATTGAAGCGCTAAGATACGAGTAACGATCATTTTCGATCCAGCCTACTCGACGAGCCATTTCTGCATGAGAAGCTCCATCTCCTCCTCGTACCTCACGCGACCCCCGTCAACATCCTGGAGTCCGCGCTCGATCTTCTCCCTCACGTAGATGTGATATTGAATATCCTTGAAGGTAGCGTCGTCCGGAATTTGATCGAGGAGCGTACGCGCCGCCTGTTTCGCTGTTGCCATCGCTTTACATGATAACGGCATTTTGCACTGGTTGCGTCGCCTCTGGGCCCGGCTCTGTAACGGACGTAATGATTTTGCGGGGTTTTCTGAGCCGCGACCGTGAGGAAGCGGTTTCTTCAGCCGGAAATCCCCAAAGCGGTTAAGCACCCCGCCTCTGCACGCGGGCCAATTAATCGCCCGTTGGAACGATTCCAGCGTTCTCCACCATCAGAATGACGGTGCGCTCGGTAGCGCGCGTGCGGTGGACGACCCCTTTCGGCACGACAAATCCCTGCCGCGGCGCGAGATCCACCGTGCGGTCTTCAAGATCGATCAACAGGCGGCCCTCTACCACGTAAAAGAACTCATCGTCGTTGTCATGCTTGTGCCAGTGATACTCGCCCTCGATGACGGCCATGCGGACCACGGAGCCATTCACCTGGCAAAGCGTCTGGTTGTACCACTTGTACTCGCAGGCGTCGGCCAGCGCTTTTTCGTCGATCACTTCCAGAGGCTTCTTCAGGATGTTGAGGCGCGTTTCGTACGGAAAGTGAGTTGGGGATGTGGCCATGACGGAGATCCTCTCGACAGGATACCTTAGCCTGCGAGCGGAAACTCCGCCAACTTGCTGTACACCGAGCCGGCGCGCCCCAGGCGGCTCTGGTACAGGAAGAAACGATCGGCGGTGAAACTACCGAAATCCAGCGACGGCAGCGCCGCAATGGTTTCGCGCAGTTTCTGCAAAGGTACAGCATCCTTGATGCGCGCCAAGGTCAGATGCGGATTGAAAGGGCGGCCTTCCGGTTTGAGACCCAACGGTTCGAGCGCGCCATCGATCTGGGACGCCAACACCGCCAGATCTGGCGCGGCGTCCACGCCCGCGAAAAGGACGCGCGGTGAATGCGGATTCGGAAAGAAGCCCAGCTTGCGGATGTGAATCGCGATCGGCGGAGGCGTCGCCATCCGTTCCAGCGCGGCGCGAAGATCGGGCAGACGCTCCTCCGGCCATTCGCCGATGAACCGCGTAGTGATGTGCAGGTTGGCGGGCGGGCTCCATTTGATGCGCGCCGTGGGACGTAGCCGATCCAGCGAGGCGTCGAGGGCGCCGATCACTTCGGAAGGAAGATCCAGACCGGTGAACAATCGCATGGCGATCTTATTTTGCACCGCCGCCGGTGCGAAGCGCAAATGACTCCCCGGCGAGGCGTTTCAACTTGGGCAGCTTCTGGTCCTGAAGGGATTGAGCACACGGATCATGTGGATGCGATCGCGGTCCCTGTGAAATCGGTCGAGCCTGGCGTGGGCGTCTTTGTGGAGCTTGAGTATGGCGCTGCCGATGAGATTCAGCAGGGCGCCCGACACCAGTTCGGCCGCCTGCATTTGAGGGCCGGAACTGAAAGCGCCGATTACCAGGATGGCGGTTCCGATCGCCAGCAACGTCATCGAAGACCAAAAGGTGACGCGGGCTTCGACCATACGCTGGTCATGGATCGGCCGGGTGATTTCGTCGAGCCCAGCCAGGCTCTGGGCGCGTTCGCCATCGAGGCGGATATTGGGAACCACCCGGGATAGTCCCCCGATGGCGTCGAAAGTCTCAGCCCGGCCCGCGTTTTTTTAACCCGGCAGGACGATTTCTCTGACGGGCCTGCCTTCTTCGTCCGCGATCATCAATTTACGGTTTCTCTTGGCTTCCGACATGGCGATCTTCAAAATCCCGAAAGCATAGCGAAACAGTTGAGTCATCGAGACATCCATCTCCGCGGCCATCGCCCGAACCTCTTGAGCCACAGCCGGGGATACGTTGAAATTCAATCGTTCTGCCTCGCGCTGAGGCGCCGGGCTACCTTCTGCGTCTGGCGCGCGTCCTACTCCGTTTGCAGCCATCTTGCCTCCACTCAGATTATACACCATTTCTACTCCACATACACGTATCGGACGCTCCTGTCTGGACCTTTAAATCCAAGTCGTCCTCGCGATGTTGCCTCACTCGACCAGCATGCGCTGCGAATCGATGTCGGCGACTTTGAGGGTGGCCACCTCGGAGACGCGCAGACCGGCGCCATAGGCCGCCATGAGCGCGGCGCGGTAGCGAATGCTGGGGACATGGTCGAAGAAACAGGCCACTTCCTGTTGGCTGAGAATGATGGGGGCGTTTTTGGGAATGCGGCACGCAGCAGGCATCCCGTGTCGAAGGGCGCCTCCAGAGTTACGCCATAAAGGAACTTGACGGCGGAAAGAAACTGATCCACCGACTCGGCCGAGTACCGGCATTCGTTGGCCAGATAGACCTGATACTGGCGGAGGCCTTCCAGGTTCAGACGGCAACGTGATGCAGATAAAACCTCTGGGTCTCGGGCGCCAGATTTCGCAGTCGCATGTCTTCGATCATGCGTTTTCGTAACGGTGTCATGCGAAAGCTCCTGATTCAAATTGGATTGGTCTATTGGGAGATAAACCTGATCCAGTTTGCCTCCGGAGCTTCGCAATGCCCGCAGGGCGGCTTACCGCGAAGCGGTTTAGTTCACTGTGGGGCAGTTGCACGTTAAGCTGATCGAGTCCAATATCGCCCTGCGCACCTGCATATTGATAGCGCACACTCTGTCCGTTGAGCATCTTATACACTCACCTATCAGGAGGGTGATTGGGATTAACAGGCTGACATTAATTAGGCCAGTAAAGCGCGTAAGTTTGTTGTCTTATCTGCGTTCATCTGCGTTCATCTGCGGCCATTTCGGTTTTGATTTTTCCAGCCGCGTTTAAAGTCAAAAACCGGAATGGCCGCCGATGAACGCCGATGAACGCCGATAAAACAAAGTACCCGGAGGGCTGAAGTGTTAGGTTGCGCACACGTTTCTTTTTCGCCGTTTCCGGCCCGGCTGGCATGCGTTACAATAATCCGAGTCCCCTCCCATGGAACGTGCCAGCAGATTGATGGGCAAGCTCACCGGTCCGATCGATGTCGACGATCTGGCGCGCGCCGCTTGGCCATTGGCGGTGGGCAAGAAGATTGCGGCGCGCACGCGGCCGGCGCGCATGGTACGCACGCGGCTGATCGTGGAAGTGGAAGATCATGTTTGGAAGATGCAGTTGCTGTCGCTTTCGCGGCAGATCCTGACGAATCTGGAGCGGCACCTGGGGCCCGAAATCGTCGCGGATCTGGAGTTCCGCATCATGCCGCCGCGGCGGGATGCGCAGCGGGCCGAGGTGTCCCAACCGGCGCTCGCGTTCGATGAAGCCAACGAGATCGCGGACCCCTTTATGCGCCACCTTTACAGATCGGCGCGCAAGAAGGCTACGGCGTGAAGATCACCGAGAAGGAAGTCCGCTACGTGGCGGAATTAGCCAACCTGGAGTTGAGCGATGCGGAGGTCAATCGGTTTCAGGCCGATCTGGACGAGATTCTGGGGCACGTCGCGCGGCTGAACGAAGTCGATACTAACGGCGTCGAGCCGATGGCGCAGGTACTTTACGCGGCCGGCGATGACGGCGGCGATCTAGCAAGATTGCGCGACGATTGCGAACGTCCGCCGCTGGGAACCGATCTGGCGCTGGCGAACGCACCGCAAGCGGGCGCCGGATACTTCAAAGTTCCGAAGGTGATCGAACGCTGAAGCAACGCTGAACCATGAATACCCGATCGCTCACCATCGCACAAGTCCAGGAGGGATTGCGGGCGCGCCGCTTCAGCGCGGTGGAACTCGCTCAGGAGACGCTGCGCTGCGCGGAGGCCCAAAACCCGATGATCGCGGGTGAGACCGCCGAGTTGAGATTCGAGTTTCATGAGACAGCAGGTGGGGATAATGCCGCGGATGCCGCCGCCGCGGATGGATAGGATGCGATTCGATGTGCGAGTCATTGTCTGCCGGGAGGGTAGCACGGCGGATCGAGCGGACCGGGGCTACGGCGGGGCAGTTAGGTCGGTTTTTGAATAGGTTGCGGGGAAATCGAGACTTGTGATTGATATAGGTTTCATCGGCTTGCGGCGGTACAAATATGGCCTAAGGCGGGCCGGGTCTCGGGCCGCAAGGTGATGAAACCGGGCAGTGAACTAAACCCGAGGGTTTGGCAGGGCGATTGCTTTATGGGTATTGATCAGAAACACCCGGAAATGTTTCAGAGCTGGAGGGCGGGTGGGCCGGTCTTTGGCACTGACAGCGTTCACTTCCCTGATGATATCGCGATGGCACCGGTTGCCGAAAGACCCCCGGTTCTCCGCGGCCGCAATCTCGGTACCACGGTGGTCGCGCAATCGCCCTGACAAACAAAGACCCAGCAAAGCTCTTTCTTACCGCGAAGCGGTTTAGTTCGACTGAGGGGAAAAGGCGGCCTACGGGGCCGCCGCAGGCTACGAGCCTGCCCCACAATTCAAAGAATGTCTAACGTCACGGTGTTGGAGGTTACGGTCACATTGTCGACTGTGTCCTGGATGCTCATTACCAGGTTGACTTGGCCGCTGCCGGCCAGGCCGTTGGGCAGTTGCACGTTAAGCTGATCCAGTCCAATATCGCCTTGCGCGCCGGCATATTGATAGGGCACGCTCTGTCCGTTGATCAGGACCGTAAGCGCTGCGGGCGACGAGATGTGCCGGAAGCCGGTACCGAAGAATTCGATGACCACGGTGTCCGACGACCCCATGGCGAGGGGCTGCGGCGTACATCCGGCGCCGACGCAGGTGAAGGCATCCTGCACGAATTGTCCATCGGCCTGCTGGTTGGGCCAGCCGGCGCAGACACCCGCACAGATCGCGATGGCGGACGCCGCGCCCTGGCCGCTGGCATTGGCCGTGAACAAGCCGGGCGCCACCGGCGCGACCAGCACTGTGCCCACCGACTGATGGCCGTCCCCGCTGGTCACGGTGACGGTTGCGGGACCGGGCTGCGCGTTCGAAGGCACATAATAATTCACCTGTCCCGGCCCGGCATAGAACATCCGCACCGGATAAGATGTGCTCGTGACATCCACTAACGTCATGGTGGTGCCGCCGAGGTTAGTGGGGAACGATCCGTCCAGGACGGAAGTAGTCGCCAGATCCGTTCCGAAGGCGGAGATCAGGGAATCCGGAGCTATGAGATTCTGCGGATTGCAGATGTTCCCGCCGGTTCCACAAGTGGGATTGAACACGGTGGGCAGCGTGCCGTAACTTGCGCTCGATATATTAGTGAGCCGCGAGACTCCCATTTGTTGACTGGCCGCCAGATAGGCGAGTCCCGTGCTTGAAAGCTGCCCCTGTTGGATGGCTTGTTCGTCCGCCGCTTGGTAAGTGGGGTTATCGGGTGTAGCGTCGCTGGCCGATCCGTAATAGAAGAAGGCTTCGGTGGTGAACGCGGTCATCCCTTCCAGATGGTTGGCGGAAGCGAACAGCAGCATGCCATGCAGCCAGTTGGCATCCATGGCCGCGAAATCGCCGTCCACGGGTCCGATCAGAGCCCGGTCGGCCAGCGGTTCGCCATTCCACGGTCCTATAGGGCTCGGTAAGTCGAACGGCGACCATACCTCCTCAATGTAAGCCGGCTTGCCGTTGGCTTGGGCCAGTTGGGCCCACGCGGCAAACTTAGAAAACGCCGTGCTGTAGATATCCATGGTCATGAAATCCAGCTCGGGCATAGTGACAAAGGCCTGGAAGTAGGCGTCTTCGCTTTGGTAAGTGGCTAGCGAGGGGTTATAGTCACATCCGGCTCCCACGCGCGTATGCGGCGAAGCGGCCTTGATGATGGGTGCGGCCGCCTGAATGAAGCCCTGCCAGTCCGCGACCGTGGTGGTGAATCCCAAGCGGGCGGAGGCGGTATCGGGCTCGTGGATGATGACGAAGTCATCCGGCTGATACCAGGCGGCCAGTTCCTGGTATTCGGCCAGCGCTTGCGCCTGAAACTGCGCGAAGTTGGTGATGGGGGCGGGGTCGATCTCACCCATTTCGTATTCCGGATTGATGGCCAGTTGGAGGCCCAGCTCGCGGATGTGCCGGACGATCGCATTGTACGCGGTCACATTGCCTGGGTGGGTCAGGGTAGCCATAGACGGATTGAATTCGATGCGTTGGACGCCGGCGGCTTTCAGGCCATCCACCCAGTCGAGCACCACGGATAGGTCCATATTACCGATCTTTGTGCCATAGGCGCCCACCAGATTGCCGCCGATGACGATAGGTTGGGTGGGCGTTCCCAACGTACTTACCAGAGTGTTGATGGCGGTATTTACCGAATCGATGTATTGCTGTTCGGTTTGATTCTGGGCAGCCAGCGGCCATGCGGCTATGGCCAGCACGGCGATAATTGACAACCGGCGCGGGTTAGAGTAAGGCATCGTATACACTCACATATCAGAGGGTGATTGGGGTTAACAAGCTGACATTGGCCAGTAATAACGACAGTTAGCGTACTGTCCAAGGTTCTTATCGGCCGGGCCCGCGAGAGTTTGCTGTCTTATCGGCGTCCATCGGCGTTCATCGGCGGCCATTTCGGTTTTGATTTTTCCAGCCGCGTTTAAAGTCAAAAACCGGAATGGCCGCCGATGAACGCCGATGAACGCCGATAAAACAAAGTACCCGGAGGGCTGAAGTGTTAGGTTGCGCACACGTTTCTTTTTCGCCGTTTCCGGCCCGGCTGGCATGCGTTACAATAATCCGAGTCCCCTCCCATGGAACGTGCCAGCAGATTGATGGGCAAGCTCACCGGTCCGATCGATGTCGACGATCTGGCGCGCGCCGCTTGGCCATTGGCGGTGGGCAAGAAGATTGCGGCGCGCACGCGGCCGGCGCGCATGGTACGCACGCGGCTGATCGTGGAAGTGGAAGATCATGTTTGGAAGATGCAGTTGCTGTCGCTTTCGCGGCAGATCCTGACGAATCTGGAGCGGCACCTGGGGCCCGAAATCGTCGCGAATCTGGAGTTCCGCATCATGCCGCCGCGGCGGGATGCGCAGCGGGCCGAGGTGTCCCAACCGGCGCTCGCGTTCGATGAAGCCAACGAGATCGCGGACCCCTTTATGCGCCACCTTTACAGATCGGCGCGCAAGAAGGCTACGGCGTGAAGATCACCGAGAAGGAAGTCCGCTACGTGGCGGAATTAGCCAACCTGGAGTTGAGCGATGCGGAGGTCAATCGGTTTCAGGCCGATCTGGACGAGATTCTGGGGCACGTCGCGCGGCTGAACGAAGTCGATACTAACGGCGTCGAGCCGATGGCGCAGGTACTTTACGCGGCCGGCGATGACGGCGGCGATCTAGCAAGATTGCGCGACGATTGCGAACGTCCGCCGCTGGGAACCGATCTGGCGCTGGCGAACGCACCGCAAGCGGGCGCCGGATACTTCAAAGTTCCGAAGGTGATCGAACGCTGAAGCAACGCTGAACCATGAATACCCGATCGCTCACCATCGCACAAGTCCAGGAGGGATTGCGGGCGCGCCGCTTCAGCGCGGTGGAACTCGCTCAGGAGACGCTGCGCTACGCGGAGGCGCAAAATCCGGCCACTAACGCCTATCTGCGGTTATCGCCCGAGCGGGCGCTGGATGCGGCGGCGCGGGTGGATGAGAAGATCGCGCGCGGCGAAGATCCGGGTCCGCTGGCGGGAGTGCCGGTGGCTGTGAAGGATGTCATCGTCACCCAGGGCTTGCGCACCACGTGCGGATCGAAGCTGCTGGCCGAATATGTTCCACCGTACGATGCCACGGCCATCGCGCGCATCGAGGCGGCCGGCGGCGTGATCGTGGGCAAGACCAATTGCGACGAGTTCGCCATGGGATCTTCGAATGAGAATTCGGCATTCGGGGTGGTGCGCAATCCGGTGGCGCCGGACCGCGTGCCCGGCGGATCGAGCGGCGGCTCGGCGGCGGCGGTGGCGCAGGGAACGGCGGTTGTGGCGCTGGGCTCGGACACGGGCGGATCCATCCGGCAGCCTGCGTCGTTTTGCGGCGTGGTGGGCGTGACACCGACTTACGGGCGTGTTTCGCGTTACGGACTGACGGCGTTCGCCAGTTCGCTCGATCACATTGGACCGTTGGCGCGCACCGTGCGGGATGCCGCCGTGGTGCTGGGAACCATGGCCGGCCGCGACCCCATGGACGCCACATCGGCGGAAGCGCCCGTGCCGGACTATACCGAATCGCTCGAAGGAAACGTCCAAGGGCTGAAGCTTGGACTGCCCCGCGAGTATCTAAAAGATTTGACGAGTGAAACCGGGGATTTGATTGCGGCCGCGGTGGAGACCATGCGCCGGCTGGGCTGCGAGGTGCGCGAGATCAGCCTGCCGGCCACCGATTATGCTATCGGATGCTATTACGTCATCGCCACGGCGGAAGCTAGTTCGAACTTGGCGCGCTATGATGGCGTGCGGTATACTTCCCGCGCGAAGGATGCCGGTACGTTAAGCGCCATGTACCGGCGCACGCGCGGCGAAGGCTTCGGAGCCGAATGCAAACGGCGCATCATGCTGGGCACTTACGTACTTAGCGCGGGTTATTACGATGCTTATTACTTAAAAGCGCAGAAGGTGCGCGCGCTGATCTTTCAGGATTTTGCGCGCGCCTTTGCAGATGTAGACGCGATTATTGCGCCGGTGTCTCCCTTCCCTGCATTTAAATTGGGTGAAAAGATCGACGATCCACTGGCGATGTACTTATCGGATATCTATACGATTACCGGCTCGCTGGCCGGCATTCCTTGCATGAGCGTGCCCTGCGGCAACACCGCCGAAGGGTTGCCGGTGGGAATGCAGATCCTGGCCAGGCATTTCGACGAGCCCACGATGTTCCGCCTGGCCGGCGCTTTCGAGCGCGCCAGAGCGAATTGACGCACAATCACTTGGAGACGAACGGAGATCGATATGCCTTTTACACTTCCCGTACTGCCCTACGCCAGCGACGCCCTGGAGATTTCCATCGATAAGACGACCATGGAAATCCACCATGCGAAGCATCACGGCGCTTATGTGACTAACTTGAATAAGGCGCTGGAATCGGCGCCGGACTTAGCCGGCAAGACGATAGAAGAACTGCTGGCGAATAACTGCGCCATCGTGCCGGAGAATATCCGCACGGCGGTGCGCAACAATGGCGGCGGCCACATTAATCACTCGATGTTCTGGACCATTATGGGACCGGGCGCGGGCGGCGCGCCGGTGGGTCACGTGGCCGAAGCGATTACCGGCACGTTCGGCGGCTTCGACCAATTCAAGGAGAAGCTGCAAGCGGCCGGCATGGGCCGGTTCGGCTCCGGATGGGCGTGGCTGATTTCGAACCATGGCAAGCTGGAGATTATTTCTACCGCCAATCAGGATAGTCCGGTAATGGAAGGTAAGTATCCGATTATGGGCGTGGATGTTTGGGAGCACGCTTATTATCTGAAGTATCAGAACCGGCGCGCGGACTATCTGGGTGCGTGGTGGAATGTGGTGAATTGGCCGGCTATCGAAGCGCGGTTTAATTCGCATAAGTAAGACTCGCATTGTGGGGCGGCCCCATCGTTTTTCGTGGTCTGCCCGCCGGTACAAACAAATCAAAACCGTTATGGCCGCAGATGAACGCCGATGAACGCAGATAAAACCGGTGGGCGGCTCGGTTTTAATTCACAGCAGTAAGTACGGACTAAAGGCGGCCTACGAGGCCGCCGCAGGCAGAGTGCCTGCCCCACAACAAGAAATTCGCGAAGGCGAACCTCTTTGTCTTATCTGCGTTAATCTGCGTTCATCTGCGGCCAGATACGGTTTTTGTTCCGGCGGCGAGAAAAATCAAAACCGATATGGCCGCAGATGAACGCAGATAAAACCGGCGGATTATTTGGGGGCTCGGTTTTCACAGAGGTGAGACCCGCGGGCCAAAGGCGGCCTACGAGGCCGCCGCAGGCAGAGTGTCTGCCCCACTACAATAGTAATTCATGAAGGCGGACAAAGCCGGCAGACTACTGGCGTACGGCGCGGGGCTGGCGTTGTTCGGGTGGTTTCTGTTCGTGATACGCGGCGGACTGGAAGGCTGGTTCTCCGGCGACGATATCATGAACCTGCACTACTATTGGTCGCGGGGCTGGCCGCGACTGATCAAGGGTACCTTGCTCTTCTGGTCGAGTTATCTGCGGCCGGGCGGCGGGTTATTCTACATGTCGATTTACGGGCTGTGGGGATTTCATCCGCTACCCTTTCGGATCGCCGCGTGTATCCTGCTGGCGATGGATTTCGTACTGCTGGCGGTGATCGTACGCCAACTTACGGAATCACGATGGGCGGCGTTGCTGGCGCTGGCGGTGATCGGAATTAATCCCGATTTCTCGGCGGCTTACTTCGAAACCGGCACCATTTACGACATTCTTGCCTATGTTTTCTTCTGGGGCGCCTTTGCCTGGTATGTACGGGTACGCCACGCGGGACGCTTTCCAGGCGCGGGGCAACTGACTCTACTGCTGGTGATGTTCGTGGCGGCGTTGGACACCAAGGAGATTTCCGTAACTCTACCGGTGGCCGTGGCGCTGTACGAAATCGTCTGGCGTGCGCCTTGCAGCGTGGACATTCGGCGGCTATGGCAATGGATCCGCCGGGAGGGACGCTTCGCCGCCATCGGCGCGGTCTTCGATGTGGCTTACATCCTCGGCAAGAGATACGGCCCCGAGTCACTGTGGAACGTAGGGCCCTATCGTCCGCATTATTCCGTGGCGGCTTACTTCCAATCGCTGGCGCATTACTTGAAAGATCTGATCTATCGGCCCGTGAATATCACGGCGTGGAAAATGGCTGGTCTGCTGGCGATTATGGCGGTGCTGGCCGCGATCAGCCGGCGGCGGTGCTTAATCTGGGGGCTGGGATTTATTCTGGCGGGTATCCTGCCACTGGCATTTATCGATGGGCGGATGGGATTTGCCTATCTGGTGCCGTCAGTGGGCTGGGCGGTGTACGCCGGCGGCTTGCTCGACTGGGTGCTGGAAGCGGCGACGTTCAAGCGGGTGTGGCTGCGGCGCGCCGCGGAAGTGTGCGTGCTGGCGCTGATTGTATTTAAGCTGGCGCCGTGGCAGCGGGACCACATTGAGATGCATGCGCGGGCGGCGCACGATATGCAGGCGCGCTTGCGAAAGCCTTTCGTGAGCTACCAGGATCAGATACGCGCGTTGATGCCCGCTCCACGTAAAGGCGCCCGCATCCTGTTGCTGGCGGATGCCGACGGAGTGGATGGTTGGGGTGTGTATACGCTGATTCGGCTGGCTTATGGCGATCGATCGCTGGAACCCGAGCGGATGACGATTTGGCGGGAGCACCATGTGCCGGTTGACCCGGGCAGTTACGATTATGTTTTGGATTGGGCTGACGGTAAGTTCAGGTTAGTAAGTCATAAGTAAGGTGTGGGGCAGGCACTCTGCCTGCGCGGGCCTCGTAGGCCCGCTCTTTGGCGAGCAACGCTCGCCTTTTGGCGAGCAAAGCTCGCCTTGGACAGGCCAGGAGGCCTGTCCTACCCGGTGTGGTGGGCGGGCGTGTAATGACGGAAGCGATCGCCCTCCAGATCCATCTTGGCGGCCAGCAGAGCGAGCATATCCTTCAAGGCGATTACGCCCACCAGATGCTCCCCTTCAGTCACCATCAAGCGGCTTGATCCAGAAGCGTTCATCTTGGAGAGCGCCTCGACAGCGTCGGTGTCCGGCGATACGGTGTTATCCGGCGAACATGGCCGCATCACCTCCTGCACGCTGTGGCGGTTCCACTGATCGCGCGGAAAGGCCTTGATCTGATTGGTGGTCACACATCCCACCAACCGGTCTCCGGCATCCAGCACGGGGAACATTTTGTGATGGTAGCGATACACGTAGTCGTTCACCAGATCCTCGAGCGGGATATAAGATGGAACGGCGACGGGATGCGCGTTCATGAACCGGCGCACGGGTTCGCCCTGGAGCGCCATGCGAATCATGAGCTGCTGGTACGACTGCCGCGCCGCGCCGCGCACAAACAGGCCAATCAGGAAATACCACATCGCCCCGATGAAATTACCGTCGAACCATTGCCATACCGCGAAGAGGATCAGCAGAACGCCAAAACCGCTTCCCAGCCCGGCCGCGATGCGAGTGGCGCTGCGCAGATCGCGCTTCCAGTACCACAGCGCGGAACGCAGGATGCGGCCGCCATCCAAAGGGAATGCCGGAATCAGATTGAACGCGGCCAGCATCAGGTTCATCCAGGATAGATAGCCGAGCACGGCGGTGACAGTCACGGGAAAGGCGCCTCGGCCGGCGGCATACAAAAGGTACAACGCCCCGGCCAGAACGACGCTGGCGATGGGACCGGCGATAGCCATCAGGAACTCGGTCGAGGCGCTGGCCGGCTCACCGCCCATCTCGGCGACGCCGCCGAACACGAACAGAGTGATCCCTTTCATGGGCAGATTGCGCCGGCGGGCGACCAGCGAATGGGAGAACTCATGCGCCACGATGGAGGCGAACAATCCCAGCGCGCCGGCGATTCCCATGGCCCAATACTGCTCGGCGGCTAAGCCTTTATATTGTTGAGGAAAGTAGGAGACGGCGAGGGTCCACGAGATGAGCACGGCCAGAATCAGCCAACTGGCATCGACGCGCACGGCAAATCCGAATAGCTTGAACAGAGTTACGCTTTTCCCGAACATGGTTTCCCTCTAATGGTGCTGATCCCAGGGGGCGGGGTTTGGTTTCGGGGAGGGGGTACGAAGGATCACATTGTTGCAGGTTTCTCGCCAGGAGTGTTGCGCAAGTGGGTTGGCCTGGCGCATTAGCCTTGTGGGGCAGACGATCGGTTTGTGTCGTCTGCCACTCCCGCCGAAGGCGGCAGACCACAAAAGGCGATGGTCTGCCCCACCAAAGTGAATCGCGTGAAACCCGACGAAGTTCGCATTTCCGGCCGATAAGATTCTCGGGAGTACGTGATGGAGCGCAACCGGAAATCCGGGCAGGCGGTGGTGGAGGTGACTCTTCTGGTGCCCTGGATGGTGCTCTCGTTCGTGGCGGCTTTCAACTTCGGAATCTTTGCCTCTGCGCTGATTTCGACACAGAATGCGGCGCGCTCGGCCGCCATGTTCGCGTCCCAATCGCTGGCTGTGGCGCAAAGCGGCATGATCGTGACCGAAGTGTGTCCATATGCGCTGGGAGAATTGGGAGACGCGCCGGGAGTGGGTTCGGGCGTGAGCACCTGTACTGGATCGCCGGTAAAGGTGACGGTGACTGCGAAGACGCCGGGCGCCGGCAACATGAATACGGTACAGGTTTCGGTAACTTACAACACCATGCAAATGATTCCATTACCGGGATTGATGGCGGGGTCTCTTTCGATCACCCGGACGGTAGAGATGCCCATTCGGAACTGACATGCGCAACCACCGAAAAGGCCAGGCGTTGATCGAGTTCACGCTGGTGGCGATCCCGCTAATGTTCGTGCAGTTTTCGATTGTGGAGGTCTGCCGCGGGATGTGGGATTACCACAGCCTGGCGCAAGCCGTAAAGGCAGCCGCGCGGCAAGTGGCTACCCGTGGGGCAGGCTGCGCGGCAAGCGGTTGCTCTATGACGGTGAGCCAGATCGCCGGCGCCATTTCCGGATTCGCCATCGGCATGCCTTCGTCGGCGCTGAATGTAACGCTGACCTCCAGCGCTGGCAATGTAACCTGCAACCCGTTGAGCAGTTGCTCGAATAATAGCTCGGTCTGGCCGCCGGCGGGCGGGAACACCGCCGGATCGGATATCATTGTCTCGGCCTCGTACAGTTTCACCACCACCCTGTCGCTGTTGGTTCCCGGCAATACAGGTGTTTCGCTTTCCACTGTGACGTTCAACGCCGAATCGCGGCAAATGCTTCTGTACTGATATGCGGAAAACGACGGATGCGCGGCGCGGGCAAGCGGCTCTGATGATGACCTTATCGCTCACTGCGACCCTGGGAATGCTGGCGCTGGCGGTAGATTTGGGATGGGCTTTCTACCGGCAGCAGGCGGCCCAAACGGCGGCGGATGCGGCGGCGGCGGCGGCGGTACGCGCGGCGGTGACATCCGCCTCTGCCAACGCGCCGACATGCAATACGGCGGGAGTATATTGCGGCTCGGCCAGGAACTGTCCCGCCACGGCGCCGTCTTCGCCCTCCACCAGTTTCGATAACGCTTGCATGCTGGCATCCGCAAATGGCTTCACCACTTCCGGCATCGATACGGTCAGTGTGCAGGCGGGGACGTCCAGTCCGGTGCCCACGGTCTCCGGACCCGCGCCGGTTTATTGGGCGGTGGTGCGGGTGAACGAATCGTTGCCGGCGTTGTTCAGCTCGGTCTTCGGCGGCGGCGGCCTCGGTCCGGGCGCTACCGCCACGGCGGGCGCCACGGGTAGCCCGGGCGCGGGCTCCTGTATCTATGTTCTGGATCCCAGCGCGCAGGACGCCTTCGAGGCAGCCAATGGCGCTTCGGTGCAGGTAGGTTGCGGCGTTTACGTGGATTCCAACAATGCCACGGCGGCCATGTATGTGACGGGGGGCGCCAGCGTGACTGCCACCAGCATCAACGTCGCGGGTGCTTTCAAAAAGGACAATGGCGGCACTACCAGCGTGGTCCCCACTACCGGCGCGGTATCGGTGGCTGATCCGTTCGCCACTCTGCCGGCTCCCACCCCCGCCCCAAGCTGCCAGCCCGGTAATTTCACGGCGTGGCAGGCCAGCCCATATACTCCCGCGCCCAACACGACGTATTGCGGCTTCTCATTGGGGAACGGCATGTCGCTCGAGATGAGTCCGGGAATTTATATCGTGGATGGCGGCACGTTCAGCATACAAGGCGGTTCCACCGTAACAGCTTCCGGCGGAGTGCTGATCTATCTCACCAACGGCGCCACGGTGAACGTGGCCAACGGGTCGACAGTGACTCTGTCGGCAGAGACCTCGGGACCTTATCAGGGCGTACTCTTCTATCAGGACCGTTCGATGGCTGCGCCGGGAGCCAGTACGTTCGCCGGAGGGGCGACTATGAACCTGACGGGATCGTTGTATTTCCCGCATGCCACACTGGACGTGAATAACGGCTCTGGCTCTTCGGTGATGGCCATCGTCGCCGACATGGTGAACTTTCAGGGCGGCGCGCACCTGCAGGCGGATGCCGGGGGAACTAAGACGGGACTTAGCGCGGGATATCGCGTAACCATGATTCAGTAGGTAGGACAGGCCTCCCGGCCTGTCCAGGACGAGCAAAGCTCGGCCGAAGAGCGGGCCTACGAGGCCCGCGCAGGCTACGAGCCTGCCCCACAGTAAGTCTAAGTACGTGAGAATTGGGAGGAATATTACAAATCTCGGAGTAAGTGGCTGTAGACTCACGGTTGCAAGAAGTAAAGCCGCAGTAGCTGCGCGATAATGTTACCGGAGGGTACGGAATGACGAAGTCTCTATTTTACGCGGCGGCGGCGCTTGGGTGTTCATCACTGACACTGTTCGCGAATGACGCGCAAGAGCGGCTGCAGGAATCGGCCAGGACCTTACATGAGATCATGGCTACGCCAGATAAGGGCATTCCCCAGGATCTATTGAATAAAGCGGCGTGTGTAATAGTCGTGCCATCGCTGAAGAAAGGCGCGTTCGTGGTCGGCGGCGAATACGGAAAGGGTTTCGCGGTCTGCCGGTCTCACGGCGCGGGATGGGGAGCGCCGGCCGCCATTAAAGTGGAAGGCGGCAGCTTCGGTTTCCAGATCGGCGGAAGCTCCACGGATGTCGTAATGCTGATCATGAGCGAGCATGGAATGGGGATGTTGGATAAAGACAAATTCACGCTGGGCGGGGATGCCAGCATCGCGGCGGGACCGGTGGGGCGTACGGCGACTGCGGATACAGACGCCGCCATGTCGGCGGAAATCCTCTCCTGGTCGCGTACAAAGGGCGTTTTCGCGGGCGTTTCGTTAAGCGGCGCCTCTATCCGGCCCGACCGGGACGCCAATCAGGAGCTGTACGGGCAGAAGATGGACAACCATCAGATCCTGATGACGGGTATGCAGGCGCCCGCAGCGGCCCAGCCCCTGATCTCGGAACTGGACCGCTATTCGATGCGAAAGTAAGCGATTCGCCGGGCGCGAGCGGCGGCTACGCAATAGCCAGGCTACGCCGCTTTCGCCAATGGCGGCTGCATTTCGTGAACGTTGGATTGGGGCGGCTTCACAAAGATCTCAAGCAGAATGGACCGGACGCGCAGGTAGCGCCGGCATTCGCTGCATCCACACTGCTCCCCGTGTGCGGTGTGGCCGATGAGATAATCGAGTTGCTCGCGCAGGACATCGGCTTCATCGGCGGCTTGGGGAACCGCCCGCCGTTCTGGTTCAACTTGTGGGGCCATCGCATCACCTCCGTACTCACCTAGATAGATGTACGCAAATGGATGGGGGGTCCGTTCCCGAGTGTAAATGATTGTCAGTGTTGGATTAGTAAAGTTTCATCCGCCCATGGCCGATAGATAGGCATGCAAGATCCGGCGGATCTGGAACTGATGGCCAACCGATTTAATCGGCTGGTGAAGGAACTCCTGGAAGGTGAGGTGCGGCGCACTTCGTTTCAGCCTTGGGAGGTCCACTTTTTGTTGGATTTACAGGCTTGCCGCATGACGCCGTCGCGCCGGGATGAAGCGTTGCGGCGTTATCAGAGAGCTGTACAGAAACAATTAGAGCGGGGGGAACTTCCCCCAGTGCCGTTCGCGGAATTCGTCGGACGGCGAAAGCGCGCCGCGCTGATGGTTCCACCAGGTTCAGCCGCACAGGACCCGGCGTCCCTCAATCCGTAACCGGCCGCCGATTACCATGCGGATGGCTTCGCTATAGATCCGGTGCTCCTCTTTCAGGATGCGTGCAGATAGTGTCTCCAGGGTGTCGCTATCCAACACGGGCACCGCGGCTTGCATCACTATGGGGCCGGCATCCAGGTATTCATCCACGAAATGCACGGTGCAGCCGGTCACTTTCACGCCATGATCCAGCGCCTGGTGCTGCGCATCGAGACCAGGGAAAGATGGCAGCAGCGACGGGTGGATATTCAGCACGGAGCCTGGAAATTCGCGGATGAAACCGGCGCTGAGCAGCCGCATATATCCGGCCAGGCAGACTAGGTCGACGGCCTGCTTTTTGAGTTCTTCCGCCAGCATGGCATCGTAGATATTGCGGTCCAGGCCCTTCGACGGGATACAGATGGAGGGCAGGCCGCGCTGGCGGGCGACCTCCAGCCCGCGCGCCTCCGGGCGGTTCGAGATGACCATGGCGATCCCAGCGTCAATGTGGCCGGCGGCCACGTTATCGGCGATGGCTTCGAAATTGGAACCGCGGCCGGAGAGCAAGATACCGAGTCGCTTCACAGGTACACCACCCGCGGTCCGCGGCGCTTTTGCGGTACCACCTGCCCTATCAATGCGGGCCGCTCGCCTAACTCGGCAAGCACGGCGTTGGCGCGCCGCAGCTTCCGCAGGGGCACCGCCAGAACCATCCCGATACCCAGGTTGAACGTGCGGCGGTAATCGTCTTCGGGCAGGTTGCCCAGGCGCCGGAGTAACTCGAAGATCGGCGGCACGGTCCAGGCAGCCGTATTGATCTGTGCGGCCAGCCCCGCGGGTAGCATGCGCGGCGTATTGCCAGTGAGTCCGCCGCCGGTAATGTGGGCCGCGCCACGCAGCAGTCCTTGCTCCGCTAGCGCGCGGATGGGCTTTAAGTAACTGCGATGCACGCGCAACAGCGCATCGGCCACCGTGCAGCCCAACTCCGGCAACACGGTGGAAGGCGCATGGCCAGCCACTTCGAACAGCAGCTTGCGCGCCAGCGAGTAGCCGTTAGTGTGCAGGCCGGTGGAGGGCAGGCCCAGCAGTGCGTCGCCCGCGCGGATTCCCCGCCCCGTGAGCAGCGCGTTGCGTTCGGCGGCGCCCACGATGAAGCCTGCCAGATCGTATTCACCGGGCGCATACAGGCCGGGCATTTCCGCGGTCTCGCCGCCGATCAGCGCGCAGCCATTGGCGCGGCAGCCGCGCGCCAGGCCGGTCACCACCTGCGCGGCCACGCCGGCTTCCAGCTTGCCCGTGGCGAAATAATCGAGGAAGAAGAGCGGCTGCGCGCCCTGTACGGCGATGTCGTTCACGCAGTGGTTCACCAGATCCTCGCCCACCGTGTCGTGGCGGCTGGTTAGGAACGCGACCTTGATTTTGGTGCCCACGCCGTCGGCGGAACTGATGAGCACGGGCTTTTTCCAACCGGCCAGCGAGTAGCAGGCGCCGAAGGTTCCTATATCGGTGAGGACCCCGCGGTTGAACGTGGTGCGGGCGAGCTTGCGGATGGAAGAGACGGCGCGATCGGCTTCGTCTATATTGACTCCGGCGTCCTGATAGCGCATGTGGAATTCATAGTATAGCGGCCTGTTAGCCGGCGATGGACAGGCCGGGAGGCCTGTCCTACATTATTTGATTACGGGGACTCCGGGGAGCAGAAACTTGGAGATCAGGTTACCGATATCCGGGAATTCATAAGCCAGCCAGGTAAGCACCGGTAGAATGCCGAACGAGACCACG
This sequence comes from Bryobacterales bacterium, assembly GCA_963785255.1. Classification (GTDB taxonomy): domain Bacteria; phylum Acidobacteriota; class Terriglobia; order Bryobacterales; family Bryobacteraceae; genus Bog-159. The sequence goes on along the minus strand of CAWAUR010000016.1, from coordinate 4,221 downwards.
CGCAGATAGAAGTCGCCGCCCAACTCGTTGGCTTTGGTGTCCGTAATCCGGCTGAGAATAGGATTGCGGTGCATTTGCGCCAACACCCAAACCACGCCCGATCCCAGGACGACTAATAGGCCTGTAAATGACCAGTCGACCAGCTGACGCGGCTCGAAGGGATACGAGTCCCAGGCCCATACGGCCAGAACGAACGAGGCGGAGATGAAAAGCATGAGATAGCGCAGGTTGGCCAGGACCGCGCGAATGAGCGAAAGGTAACGGATTGCCACGAATTCCTCCGCCACCAGAATGCGCGCCGGAACGGGCGAACTGAGTGCGCTCAGGTGGGCTCGCCGGGGTTTATCGGATGGGCTGGGGTCTTCCTCGCTTTCCACCAGGCCAGTGCGCTCGTCTCTCCAGTAGGGGATGAGGACGTTCGCCAGGAGTTCCCGGCTGGCCTCGGCGAGGCGGGTTTCAATGTTCTGCACGAGTTCGTAGTCGTGCCGGCGCTGCTGGGTGGCCTCCCCGTGTTCGTCGATGCGTGAGCGAATATCTTTTAGAAGGCTGGCGTTCGCGGTGTCGAGAAGAAGCTGGCTGGAGGCGGACCCATCGAGATCGGGTTGGTGCAACATTTGGCGGATGGATTCCAGGCTGCGGGCTATATCTTGCCACTGTTCCTGGAGTCCGCCGCTGCGCAGCATGGTCATCCATCCCATGACTTTCAGCCGGCTGAACGCATATCGGATCGGCATATACTCCAGGCGTTCGAGCAAGCCTCTCTTGAGAGCGCCCCAGATCAGAATCATGCGGAACCATCCGGCGAGCGAGACTGCGATCAACGAAAAGAAGAGGCCGCCGACCAGGATTTCATACGGGCTGGATATTGGCCCCCAGTTCCATAGGAAATGGTCCAGGCTGCGGATGCGGACCAGGAACGCGCAACTAAACAGCAGCGCGGCGTAAGTGGCGGCCAGCAGAATGTCCAACATAAGATGATCCTCCCGGACACAACTTGGACGCCCGTTCCGCGCCGGAGATTGCCTCGCGACGCTTCCCGCCCTCAAGAGACGGCAGAGGGCCTCGCGGGTAATGAACAGGCAAGTAATATTCTTGTACAGGCAAGCGTCGCGCGGAACCGCGCAGCGATCCAGTTCGGTGTCTGAAACGAGGAACAGACGGTTCTGCACTTCATCCTCCAGCGGCAGCGGGAGGCGGGGTCTGCCGGCGTCGGAGAAACGCAGCCGCCAGGTTTGATAGAAGGCCCACAGGTACCAACTGAAGAGTAGGAGCAATACGGGCTCCATGGGCGAGACGCCGCTGCCCGTGTGAATCGCGCGGAAGCAAAAAGAGAGCCCGACCAGATAAGGATGTCCGCCGTGTTGCCCATCCACGTCGATCGCCGGAGAAGATCCCACGCTGCATAAGTAAATCCAAAGGCCGGATACGCACACCAGTGCCGCCCACGCGGCCAAATTAAGAAACACACAGGCGTTATCGCGGACGCGGCCGTACGCCAGCCAGATACCCGTGCGCGGTGGCGCGCCCTCGTCTTTCGGCGGCGCCCAGCCAATGTTTGGCCGTGTTTTGCAGATAGCCACAATGACTGCGGTAACGCCGAGAGCCAAAACCGCCAGGCTCGCCACTGTTTTCGTCATGTCAATATGCGCCATGTATGCGAGCCACAGCATGGGGAATGCGACCACCACGGCCATCGAAAACAGCATGGCCGTGGCCACCTGCACATATGTAGAGCGGCGGCGTGGCTGGTCGTTATCGCCAATGGCAAGATCGCGAGTGAAGGGCGACCGGTAATCGGCCACCAGCAGCATTAGGATGTGCGAAATGCAGAGAAGACAGACGATGGCCCAGGGAATGATCCAAAGCTGGGAAGGATAGATCTTGGCGGCTGCTTTTAGATTTGCCCTCCATCCTTCTTGCGGTGCGCAACATTGATTCTGATCTACGCCTTGTTTGTTGAACGTGGGAAGGACTTGCACATAATCGCTGGCACACGGGCTCAGGACGGCGAGTGGATAGTAGCCGTCCCTTCCGATCGCCGTGGCCCAAAGGGGCGGCCGAGCCGTGGGGTTGGGGTTGTGGTCGTCGAGACGATCCAGGAGGCTGTAGTATCCGCCGGTTTTGAGCGAATCGAGCTTGCCGATCAGGCCGTTGTGCCAAAGGGTATAAGTGACCGCGTTATAGAACGCTTCGCTTGTAGAATTGGTGTACGCGCGTTGAGCCGCCCCGATGCCGATCAGCGGATAAGGCGTAATCGTAATCGATCCGACGAAGGGCGCGCTATCGATATCCCGTACCATCAGGAGGTCGGAGCCGAAAAACACCAGCCGTGCGTCCGGGCACGCGCGATGTAAGAACTGCGTAAGGAAGATTTGGTCAAGCACGTTGGAGCCGCTGATCGCTATGAATTGCGCCCGAGAGCGATGAAGCTGACGGGCGATAGTCATCAATTCCGCCTCTTGAGAAAGCGGCGTGTTCTCGCGGGAGAACTGCGGAACGCTGTCCTGCGCGTTGTAATCCTTAAGCGAGAAACGCAGATAGGGGCTGAAGGGATCTCCGGTCTGCGCGGTCCCGCCACCCTGGCCGCTGGAGACTTCCGCATTGCGCAACAATGAGATTTCTCTCGGGTAACGGATCACTTGGGCCCTGGTCGCCCTCCAAGTCGCGGCGTCTCCGGTAAGCGCATTGGCGGCCGCAGTATTGTCCTCGCCCAGTATGGCCGCTCTTCCAATGTCATATCCGGAAGACTTAAGACGGCCGATAAGGGCCTGGGTGCTGTAGTCCGCATCACTGGCGAAAGACAAGTAACGGATATCCACCGCGCCCGGCGACTCTTCGGTGCGCAGTTGGCCGATGGGCAGGGAGGTCGTGGTGGCGCCAGCCACTTCAATTTTGGTGGCAGACAACCTGGGCTGCGTTTCGATGGCCACACGCAGCGAAGCCGCCGACCCGGAGTACTGCGGCCCAATAATCGCCACGCGTCCGTTTGCGCCGGCCGAAAACCGCTTACCTCCAGTCACTGCCTGCTTTAACTCCGCCTCATAGGACAAGGCATTTTGTAGCTGAAAGCCGTCTATGCCCAGGGTGGGCGTTTCCGCCGCCAGAAAAAGGTAAATCACTTTGTCGAAGCTTTCGGAAGGACCAAATTTCGCGGAATCACTGCGAGGGACATGCTTCAGAATAATCAGTCCCGGCTGACGTTCCCGTTCCGGATCGTGACCCGGTTCGGCATCGCCCAGAGCTTCCGCGAACTTCAATCCGCCGGCGCGGTTCTTCCAGGGCAACCAGTAATAGCTGCTTACATAGTCGCCATCCGAGGCGCCCTGTAGGATGGCCTCGACCGTGCGATCGAAGGCTAAACCGAGATGCGTATGAACGGGGTCGGGAACAATGGCGATGATGGCGGTAACATCGACCTTCTCGGCGCCTTTCGGGAATCCCCAGCGGCCGAACGGATCGCCGCCGCAGCCCAACTCCTTCTTCTCCTCGTTCTCATGCAGGTTCACATGCAGACTGACCTGTCCGTCCGCCGGCTTCACGGTGCCGCTAATTTCGGGCTGGGAATCCTTGGGCTTTGGTCCGGCGAGACGGGCGGGCGCCCAATAATTGCACGAGGCTATCCATGGCCCGATCTTCGCCTCGGCCTCCGGCTGGTTCGGCGAGTTCGCCGCGGTCTTGCCGCCTTCCACCGTTTCGGAACCCTGCGGGGGACTGGAGCCTACTGTCCGCAGCATGAATACGGCAGCCAGAATGGCGCCCATTGCGATCCCTTGGCCCTTGTTCATGGAAACCTCCTTTCGCGCTCCGGAAAAACGCCTATCCTCTACAGCGGAAGATTGGGGAGAAATGGGACATCCCGGGTGCTTAATCGTTCGTGGGAAACCGCTCCGTTGAAGACGCAGTCCAAGTTATTGATTCCGCTGGAGGGCCTAGCCGCGTCTTCATTCGCTTTGGTGGCCCGTCGCGGGCCATGGGGCACTCCCTTACGGTCGCGGCTCGGTACCGGTCACGGCTCGGCGCCGGTTGCGGCTCGGTACCCGCCGCGGCTCGGTCCCAGCCGGAGCGATTTTGCACGATTTACCGAGCCGCGACCGTCAGGGAGTGCCCCATGGCCCTGCGGGCCACCAAAGGTGATGAAGACCAATTGGAGGGCGCGTCTTCAACGGAGCGGTTTCAATGGATCTTGGGAGAAAAAGCGGGGCGGTCTGGGAGGCCGCCGCA
>CAWAUR010000015.1:0-651862 GCA_963785255.1 Bryobacterales bacterium | reverse complement strand
AGTCACACGCCCGGCACATTTTTTTCCATCCCCCAACTCACTCCAAACACGCTGCTCCCCATTAGCCCGGCCCCTGTCGTCCGCCCGTCCCCCAAAACCCCCGCAGTAGCATGTTTGTAGGACAGGCCTCCCGGCCTGTCCCGGCCGCATAGCGGCCTAATTGGCTTTGCTCCGAAGAAAATATAACTATGTCCACCATCAAGCAGATACGAGCCAATCGCCGCAATGCGCAGCGATCCACGGGCCCCAAAACACAGGAAGGCAAGGACCGCGTCCGCTTCAACGGCCTGGTCCACGGCTTCTTCGCCGAATCCGCCATCCTCCCCGGCGAAAGCCAGGAGAAATTCGACGCCCAACTTGCCCGCGTCACCGCCGCCTGGGCGCCCCAGGATGATTTCGAAAAAGACCTGGTCGAGCAAATCGCCGTCTGCCAATGGAAGATCGCCCGCCTCGACCGTGCCGAGGCCGTACTCTACGCCCCCAGCCTTCCCCCCGACAAATTCGCCTTGTCCATCCACCGTCTCAATCTGACCCAGTCCCGCCTTCGCCGCGATATCTCCCGCGCCATCGCCGATCTCGGACACTACCGCAAGCAGCGCCTGGAACGCCACGCGGAACAAAAAAAGGAGAACGCCTCCAGCATGCTACCGGGCCTCATCTGGAACCAGGGCAACGGCATAAGGCACTACGCCGTTCTGCCCCGCGTCAAAGGCCTCGACGGCCAATGGCGCGACATCCCCCGCGAACTCCTGGCCGATTTCCCCGACGACTCACCATCCCAACCCGCCCCCCAAGACCCACAACCCACCACCCACAACCCCTAATGGACCCGACGCAATGAATGTAATCGGGGCCGCCCAAAACAACTCCCATGCGGCTTGTTTTATCGGCGTTCATCGGCGTTCATCGGCGGCCATTCCGGTTTTTGGTTTTTACGTTCGATGCGTTGGAATCCACCGCCAGGCATCGCGTACAATAAAAGTATCCCTGCAAAATGGAATCGCATAACATAGACCTCAAGCAGACTGTCAACCTGCCCCGCACCGCCTTCTCCATGAAGGCCAACCTCGCCCAAACCGAGCCCAAAATGCTCGCGCGTTGGGACGGCGAAGATATCTACGGACAGATCCGCCGCGCCCGCGCCGGACGCCCCACTTACATCCTCCACGACGGCCCACCCTACGCCAACGGACGCATCCACATGGGCACCGCGTTCAACAAAATCCTCAAGGATTTCATCGTCAAATCCAAGACCATGGCCGGCTTCGACGCCCCCTATGTCCCCGGCTGGGATTGCCACGGCCTGCCCATCGAAATCAAGGTCGATAGCGAGCTCGGCGCGCGCAAGGCCAAAATGTCCACCGCCGAAATCCGCGCCGAATGCCGTAAATACGCTGAAAAATTCGTCGACCTTCAACGCACCGATTTCAAACGTCTCGGCGTCTTCGGCCGCTGGCAGGATCCCTATCTCACCATGAGCGCGCATTACCAATCGGTAATCGCCTCCGCCTTCGTCGATTTCCTCGAACGCGGCTACGTCTACAAAGGTCTCAAGCCGGTTCACTGGTGCACCCGCGACCGCACCGCGCTCGCCGAAGCCGAAGTCGAATACGCCGATCACTCCAGTCCTTCCATCTGGGTGCGTTTCGCACTCACTTCCGATCCCGCGAACATCGATCCCGTGCTCGCCGGCCACAAGGTTTACGCCCTCATCTGGACCACCACCCCCTGGACCATCCCGGCCAACATGGCCATCGCCTTTCATCCGAAGTACGAGTATGTAGCCGTAACCGTCCCTCATCATCCCGATCCCCACGCTACCGACCCCCGCGCCGGACTTACCGACCCGCGCACTGCGCTTACCGACCCCCGACCCGTGCTTACCGACCCGCGACCCGTGCTTACCGACCCGCGACCCGTGCTTACCGACCCGCGACCCGTGCTTACTGAGCCGCGACCGTCAGGGAGCGGTTCCCCCCCCGTCTACATCGTCGCCGCCGACCTCCTCCCCATCACCGCCCAAAAATGCGGCTGGTCCAATCCCGAAATCCTCGCCCGTTTCCCCGGCGCGCGCCTCGAACGCGCCGTCTTCCATCACCCCTTCCTCGAGCGCGACTCCCTCGGCATCCTCGCCGATCACGTCACCCTCGAACAAGGCACCGGCGCCGTCCACACCGCTCCCGGACATGGCCAGGAAGACTACGTCGTCGGTCGCCAGTACGGCATCGAAACTTACTGCCCCGTGGACGCCGCCGGCCGCTTCTATCATGCCGAAGGCGCATCCGGAACGCTGCCCGAAGAGTTAATCGGAAAGACCGTTTGGGAAGCTAATCCCATCGTCATCGAAATCCTGCGCGCGCACCATGCCCTGCTCGCCACCGAAAAAATCGAGCACAGCTATCCGCATTGCTGGCGCTGTCACAAGCCCACCATCTTCCGCGCCACCGAACAGTGGTTTATAGGCATGGACCTCAACAATTTCCGCCAGGCCGCCCTCGCCGCCATCAGTCAGGTCCGCTGGATGCCCGAATGGGGCCAGGAGCGCATGTATAACATGATCTCGACGCGCCCCGATTGGTGCATCTCCCGCCAACGCGTGTGGGGCGTGCCCATCATTGTTTTTTATTGCGATAAGTGCCGCGAACCTATCACCGATCGCAAGATTCTCGATGGCATCGTACGCTTGTTCGCCGAACACACCGCCGATATCTGGTATCAACGCACCGCCGCCGAGTTACTTCCGCCCGGCATCGCTTGCGCTAAGTGCGGCGCCACCGAATTCAGCAAGGAATCCGACATCCTCGACGTCTGGTTCGATTCCGGATCAAGCCACTTAGCCGTACTTACTCCGGCGAATAACTTACCCTGGCCGTCCGACTTATATATCGAAGGCGGCGACCAATATCGCGGCTGGTTCCATAGCTCGCTGTTAATCGGCGTCGGACTCAAAGGCGCATCGCCCTATCGCTCCTGCGCTCTCAACGGCTGGGTGCTCGATGGCCAGGGACGCGCCATGCATAAGTCTCTCGGTAACTCCATCGAGCCCGAAGAGATCATCAAGCATCACGGCGCCGAGCTGATCCGCTTATGGTCCGCCTCGGTCGAGTTCCATGAAGATGTGCGCGCGTCGGAGACCATCCTCACGCGCCTCCAGGAAGCCTACCGTAAGCTGCGCAATACCTTCCGCTACTTCCTCGGAAACCTGGCCGGCTTCGATCCCGCGGCCGATGCGGTTCCCGTGGATGAAATGCTGGAGTTCGATCAGTGGATCCTGGTGCGCGCCGAATCCCTGATCTCGAACTGCCGCGCCTGGTATGCCGATTTCGCCTTCCATAAGGTCTACCGCGCGCTCTACGATTTCGCTACCGTGGATCTCAGCGCGCTCTATTTCGACGTGCTGAAGGATCGCCTCTACACCTCGGCCACCAAATCGCACGCCCGCCGCAGCGCGCAAACCGCGCTCTATCGCCTCGCACACGCGCTGGTCCGTCTGGTCGCCCCGATCCTCACCTTCACCGCCGAGGAAGTCTGGACCCATATGGGCCAAAAACAAAGCGTGCATCTGGAACACTTTCCCGAACCCTCCGAATTGACCGCGGGCCTCTCCGGCGCCCACCGGAAACGATCCGCCAATTGGGACCGTCTCATGAAAGTGAGGGAAGATGTGCTTAAGAGCCTCGAGGAGGCCCGCCAGGCGAAATTCATTGGCGCACCGCTCGAGGCTCGCGTACGGCTCACGGCCAACTCCGACCTCTACCCCCTGCTAGCCGAGTACGCAAACGATCTTCCGGCCCTCTTCATAGTCTCCCAAGTGGCGGTGGGACAGGCCTCCGGCCTGTCCAATGGTGTAATGACCGTCGCCATCGAACGAGCCGACGGCCAAAAATGCGAACGCTGCTGGAAGTACACCACCGGCACCGGAGCCGACCCGCAATTTCCCACCATCTGCGCCCCCTGCGCCGCCGCCATCCGGGAGCAGTATTTATGATCGGCCTTGTGGGGCTGGCTCGTAGCCTGCGGCGGCCTCGTAGGCCGCCCCTGGAGTTTTCGAATGCCTGACCCCCGCCTGAAAGCCTACACCCTCTCTGCCCTGGTCTTCGCCATCGACCGCATCACCAAATCCTTCATCGAATCCCACGTCTCCCCCTTCGACGTGCACCCCGTCATCCCCGGCTTCTTCGATATCGTGCATTCCCAGAATCGCGGCGTGGCCTTCGGCATCCTGAACGATTCCACCTCGCCCTGGCGCACCGTAGTATTGATCGCGTTCGCCGCCGTCGCGCTCCTCCTGGTCGCCGGCCTCATCTGGCGCTCTTCGCGCTTCGACCGTTGGACCATCACCGGTCTGGCCCTCGTCCTGGGCGGCGCAGCCGGCAATTTATTCGACCGCATCATGTGGGGCCGCGTCACCGACTTCCTCGAATTCTATATCGGCGACCTGCACTGGCCTACCTTCAACGTCGCGGATTCCAGCGTGGTCATCGGCAGCGGCTTATTGCTGCTCGAACTGCTGCGTCCCAAACGCCAGCCGGCGGGCGCCTGATGTTTCCCCGTCTCTTTCAAATCGGCGGCTATTCGCAAGCCACCTACGGCGTGCTCGTGGCCATCGCCTTCCTCGTCGCGCTGTCTGTAATCTCGCGCCTCGCCCGCCGCGCCGGTCTCAATAGCGATGCCGTCGTAAACCTCGGCATTCTCTGCGGCATCAGCGCCATCATCGGCGCGAAGATCATGATGTACCTGATCGATCTGCCGGATTACATTCACAACCCCAGCGAGATCTTTTCCCTGGCCAGCCTGCAAGCCGGTGGAGTATTCTACGGCGGCCTGATCGGCGCCCTGATCGCGGCAATCGTTTATATACGCCGCCGCCATCTCCCCCCCCTCGCCACGGCCGACGTCTTCGCACCCGGCATCGCCTTAGGCCACGGCATCGGCCGCCTCGGCTGCTTCGCCGCCGGCTGCTGCTGGGGCCTTCCCACCACGCTGCCCTGGGGTGTGACTTTCACCAATCCCATTTCTCATGAACTGGTAGGCGTGCCCCTCGGCGTCAAACTGCATCCCACCCAAATGTACGAATCGCTCGCCGAATTCTTTATCTTCGCCATCCTCTATTGGCGCATCCGCCGCCCCCACGCGCCCGGCACAATCATCAGCCTCTATTTGATCCTCTACTCCACCGTCCGCTTCCTGGTCGAGTTCGTCCGCTACCACGAACAACCCAACCCCTTCGGCGGCCCGCTCAACACCTCCCAATGGATCTCCCTGGCCTTGGCCGCCCTAGGCGGCGCCTACTTCCTCCGCCGCGTCAAACCTACAACCTCTCAACCGTCCGCCCATCCAACTTCCCGCCACAATACTTCCGCAACGCCACCATAAAGACCTCGTCATCGCCATTAACTTTGCTAAACAAAGTCATCGACGATCGAAACTTCAAATCGTCCGGATACCCGAAGATCTCATCCAGTGTCCGCCCCTCAATCGCCGTCACCAACCCCGTGCACTCCCGCAGCCGCGGCCCCAAAACAGGATGCGCCAGGTAAGCCTCCGCCTCTCCCCGCGACGAAATCGCGAACTCCCGCGCCGTCGCACTGCTGCCTAATCCCGCAATCTGCGGAAAGATGAACCACATCCAATGCCCCGTCTTGCGCCCGCTGCGCAGTTCCGCGCACACTTGCGTATACACCGGATCTTGCGCCTCTACAAACCGCCGTAGATTGTAGGGATCGTCCACGTCCGCCGCCTCCGCGCGGCTGTTGCTATTATCTTCCTATATGCCGTACGAGCCAGGCGACCGCCCCACCATCCTGAGCAAACAATTCCTGCTCACCTTCGGCATCGGCGCCGTCGCCGTCCTGATCGCCGTCGGATTCATCCTCTATGTTCAGCGTGGCGCCCACGTCGAACTGCAAGGCAAGATCCTGAAAGTCCGCACCATGGGAATGGACGATAACAGCTCTCTCGCAGTGGTGGACTTTCGTTTCGTCAATCCCTCGGATTATCCATTCGTCGTGCGCACCGTGGATGTCACTGCCACTGGCGCCGATGGCCAGACTTACTCAAGCACCCCGGTATCGGAAGTAGATGCCAAGCGTATCTTCGAGTATTATCCGATCCTGGGGCAGAAGTTCAATCCGTCGCTTATCACCCGCGATCGCATTCCCGGCCGCCAGACGCAAGACCGCATGATCGTGGCGCGTTTCGAAATCCCGCTCGATAAGTTGGATCACCGCACTAACCTGAAGGTCCGTATAGAGGATGTAGATGGCCCGGTATCCGAATTAGTTGAGAAATAGCCGCCTCATCGGTAGTGGGGCAGGCTCGTAGCCTGCGGCGGCCTCGTAGGCCGCCATCTTACGCCCGCAGCAACTTATGCAACACGGCGTGCCGCGGCGAATTGGTCTCCACATGATCGGCGCCCGCGGCCGTAAGTATGTAGTCCGAGTTATCGCCCATCTGTACAAACCCGCGGTCGCGCAGATACCACACCGCAAATGAAATATACTCGCGTGGAAACGACATAAGACGTTCCAGTTCGAGCAGCGAGAGTCCCGGATGTTCCATGTCGCAGCGCCGCCGATTGTAAAGCAGGCATAAAACGCCCAACCGCCGGTTCTGTTCGCCCTCGATGCCATCCACGAATTCCTTCATCTCAAAAGCGGGCAGAGCCTGGCACTCTCCGACACGCCGGGAAGCGTCGTAGAACGCGCGCTTATCCGGATCGGAAAGGGTCTCATAGGCTTCGTTCAGCAGCAGGAAACGCTCGGAATCGCCGCTCTGCGTGTTGTCGGGATGAAAGCGCGCCGCCATGATGCGGTACACCCGATGAATCGTCTCCGGTTCCGCATTCTGACTGACCTGCAGCACTTCGTAGAAGTCGATGGCGTCTACCAACGGCAGGCGCACCGTGCGCTTGGTCTCTTCGGAAAACTCGAGACCGATCAGAAACCCGGAAGCGCGCTTGGTGCAGTTACGAATAGTCGCCTTGCCGGCCAGTTCGTGACGCTCAGCTTGCACGCTGATCGGGACGCCCACAGGCATCTCTTCACTGGATTCGATCCGCATGCCCGAGCGCGATACGTTCAGGCCGCGCACCCTGAGGGAGCGGGTCTGTCCGCGGGCGTCCTCCCAGACCACCGCGAACATAGCGTTAGTAAAGCGCCGCTGTTCTTTTCTCTTTTCGGCCATGTCTCTCTCTATTGAATACCTTGGCGCGCGCTTCCGCGGCAAGCCATCGAGAGTACTTAACGTAACATGAGCGCCGTAGTTAGCTAACTCATGTTATCCAAGGTTAACAGAGCCGGCCTGGTCACTTACCCGTCCAGCAGGGCGCACGCTTTTCAAGAAATGCGGAGATGCCTTCTTGCGTATCGGCCGCCAGCGAATTCATCGACATGACTTCTTTGGCGTAGGCGTAAGCCTTAGGCTGATCGAGATCGATTTGCGTATAATAAGCCTGCTTGCCCAGCGCGACGGTGAAGCTACTGGCATCCGCAATCCGCGCCGCCAGCTTCCGCGTTTCCGCTTGCAGATCCGCGGCGGGCACTACTCGGTTGACCAGTCCCCACTCGGCCGCCGTAGCCGCCGGAACCATCTCGCCGGTCAGCAGCATTTCGAGTGCGCGCTTGCGGCCAATGGCGCGGCTCAACGCCACCATGGGGGTGGTGCAGAATAAGCCGATCCGCACGCCGGGCGTGGCGAAGGCCGCCTGATCCGTTGCCACCGCCAGATCGCAGGTGGCCACCAACTGGCATCCCGCCGCCGTGGCGATGCCTTGCACCTCGGCGATCACCGGTTGGGGAATCGATTGGATCTTCATCATCAGTTCGCTGCATACATCGAACAAGCGCCGGTATTCATTGATATCGCGGCCCACCATCTCAGAGAGGTCGTGGCCCGAACAGAAAACCTTGCCGGCCGCCGCTAGAATCACCGCCCGCACAGCGCGCTCGCGGCCGATCGCGTCGAAGCAAGCGATCAGTTCGAGCATCAGATCGAGCGAGAGCGCGTTGCGGCGCTGCGGGCGGTTAAGGGTGATGGTGGCCGTGGGGCCGTCGTGTTCCAGACAGATGGTTTGATGGCTCATGATGGATGCTTAGAAACTGTACCGCACTGCGAACTGGATCTGCCGCGGCGGATTCGCCGAGAAGATACGGCCAAACGTGCTCGGCACATCGGCGAAATTTTGCGGCATTTGGAAATTCACGCGATTCAAAGCGTTGAAGGCCTGCGCCTCAACCACAATGGCGTTCCGCTCGCCCAACTGAAAACGCCGCGACAGCGATGTATCCACCGTAAACAGACCAGGGCCAAACAGTATATTGCGGCCGGCATTGCCGAACGTGTACGGCGCCGGGATGGCGAATGCGGCGGTATTGAACCACTCCTGGGCGGAGGGGTTCGCCAGATGCCAGTCGCCTACTACGTCGGGACGGTCGTACCCGTTCCCCGCGCCGCCTGTATTGCCGGTGTTGCTGTTATCGAATTCCAGAAACGGTGTGAACGGCTGGCCCGATTGCGCCGTGATAATCCCGCTGTTTTCGAAATTGCGCAGCCAGCGATTGTGAAAAGGGAAGCGGTAGACATAAGCCGCCACCAGCCGGCTCTTCATGTCGAAGCTCGAAAGGGCGCGCTCGGCACGGTAATCGTAGCTGTTTTGCGGGAAGTTCTGGTCGGTCTGAGTAGGTTCGAATGCCGATGTATCATCGATCGACTTGGAGAACGTATAGGCCGCCAGCACCGAAAGATCGCGCCGCAGCGGACGATTGAAACTCACTTGGAACGAGTTGAAGCTGGAGTTGGCCCCGCTATCGATATAGTCGATACTGCCGAAATTCGGGTTCGGCGAATTCGCCGTGGGATCGCCCGGCTCCGGCGGCGGTTGATTGATGTTGCGCGAGTAAATCAGGTGCGTGCCTTTCGATCCGGCGTAGGAGACGGTCACAGTTCCGGCGCGCGGCAGTTCGCGCTGCAGCGTATAATTCCAAGCCTGTATGTTAGCCGTAGTAAGATTCGGACTTAGCGTTGAAAGAGACGGCGGCGGCACATACGATAAGTTCGTCGGGAAAGGATTCTCAAGTGTTAGCAGGCCGGCCTGGCTGGGAAAGAACACCCGGATATTGAAATAAGGCGGATTGAAATACAGCGCCGAATTCACCACTACCATGCCTGCGTCGTAGTAGATGCCATAGCCGCCGCGCATCACGGTGTGCGGCGTGATGGACCAGGCAAAGCCCACGCGCGGCCCGAAATCCTTGTAATCAGGCTGAATCCCCGACCGCGATAACCCGTTGGTTCCCACCTGCTCCACCTGCCCCGTCGCGAAATCGAACGCGGACATGCGGTTGGTGGGGTCGGTGGGCGGCGAGTTGAATTCGTACCGCAGCCCGAGATTGAGTGTCAGCCGCGGAGTTACTTTCCAATCGTCCTGGATATAGGCGTCGGTGGAGCTGGTGCGCAGCGTTTGCGTGTTGTTGAACGTCGATTGTATATCGAAAGCCGGCAGGCCCAAAAGCAAATCGCCGATCCCGCTGCCGGAAAGCGCGCCCGCGAACGACATGGAACCGCGGCCGTAAACATCCAGAATCCCGTTTTGCGCGATCCAACGATACTCTACCCCCATCTTCAGCGCGTGACTGCCTTGGATAGTAGTGAGTGCGTCGGTAACCTGATACGTCAGCGGGTGCCGGTTGATGGGAAGGCTGGTCACATCGCCCACCGGCGACAGACCGCTCACCGCGATGCTGGGGAAGCCATAATCTCTCGGGTCGGTGGGCAGGTAATTCACGCCCCAAAGAGCGTTCACATTGGTCTGATAATTCTGCGGCAGCAGCAGGCGCGTCGCCAGATTTACGCCCAGCACCAGCGAATCGACGGTGCGCGGGTTGAACACATGCAAGTAATGAATCAACGCGTTGTGTCCCCGATCGTATAAGTAATCGCCATATCCGGGCACCTGTGTGGAGTTCTCGGCGTACGGTTCATATAAGTTGTTATGTCCGTAGCTATAGCGCAACGTAAGTTGATCCATATCGGTCAGCCGCTCGTCGAGGCGTGCGTTGACTTGCCAGGTGTTGTCCTGCCCGATGGGCTGCGCCAGATAGTTACCCACCGTACCCGGCAGATTCGGCAGCGGGTACATCGCCAGCACTTTGGCGGCCAGCGGATCGATCATCGTGGCGGGAATCTGGTTGCCGGGGAAAGGCGCCTGCGTATAGGGGTTGACCACCGGCATGCCCAACGCCGAAAGATCGCCGCCGCGCTCGGCCGCGGTAGGCACCGTGGCCAGTTGGCTCAACCCCGAAAGCTCGCGCAGCGAATCGTAACTGACGAATAGAAATATGCGATTTTTCACAATGCTTCCGCCGCCCCCGCCGCCGAACTGGTTGCGCACATATTCGGGCTTGACGCTGCCATCGAAGTAATTCCGCGCGTCTAAGTCGCGGTTGCGCAGATAGTCGTAGGCGAAGCCATGCCAGTCGTTAGTGCCGCCGCGCGTAATCACATTCACTTGCCCGCCCGCGTTCCTGCCGTACTCGGCGCTGTAACTGTTGGTCTCGATCTTGAATTCCTGAATGGTATCCACCGAGGGTTCCAATACGTAGCGGTTCACGTCCTGATCGTTGTTATCCACGCCGTCCAGCAGAAAGTTGTTGTATTCCTCCCGCCCTCCATTGGCGTGCATGGCGAACGAATCGCGCGTGGAGAGTTCGGAATTCTGGACGGGCGGCAGCACGCCGGGCGTCAGCAAGGCAAGCTGCAGAAAGTCGCGTTCATTAAGCGGCAGGCTGCTAATCCGGCTCTGGTCGATCACTGTGCCCAGATCGCCGGATTCCGTTTGCAGGGCGGGGGCTTCGCCGATGAGCGTGATGCTCTCCCGCTTGGCGGCGATCTGCAGGTGAAAGTCGACGCGCACATCCGCGTTCACCGCCACCGGTACGCGCTTCTCAGCCGGGGCAAAGTCGGCCGCCGCACAATGTAAAATGTATGTTGCCGGAGGCAGGTCGGCGATGTAATAAAGGCCGCGGCTATCCGTGCCGGCTTCCCGAGCCGTGGCGCGCAAGGCGTCTGACGCGGTCACCTTGACACCTGCCATGGGCCGGCCCGAAGGATCGAACACGTAGCCCGTGAGGCTTCCGGTGGTTACCTGGCCGGTTGCCGGCGAAACTGCGGCCAATACACAGAACGCCGCCGCTCCAATCGTCTGGATGATTTGCCTCGCCGGATACCGCCCCATAAAACCATGAACAGCCTGTGGATGGTTAGGACCTCAGAATACCAGATTCTTTGCTCCGGTCAAATTGGGCGGACGAGGCTTGGGAGTACCGGTACGGGGATGGGTAAGTGCGCCCGGGGTGCCCCCCTGCATTGCAACAAAACACCTGGACTTTGCGGTTCTCTTGGTGTATTCTAATCCTCCGGGCATATTGCCCGATGTGTGTCGCCGTATCGGGAAAATCCTAGGGGGACCCGGTCGGTTTCGGAGGCCTATATGAAGAGGGGTGCGATCACAGTTGCGTTCCTGCTATTGCTGGCATCGTCCTGCCTGACGCCGCTTAGAGCCAGCGACATCCTGTACGACAGCATCATTAACGTGAATGGCTCGATTACCGAGGGATCTTTCTCGATTGCCGGAATGAACAGCAGCGGGTTTAACACGGCTACCGGAGAAGGTACTCTGATTTTTACTTTCTCGCCCGGAGCCGTGGGAAGTTACTTCTTCGATATCTGGCTCGATAACGATCTGAGCGCGCCTAACTTCAACGAGTATGGCGCGGTAAACGGAACGGTGGTGCCGGGGCAGAGTTGGGAGATCGGCGATCCAACCCCATACTACAATTCCGGCTTGCCACCGGGCGGCCTCGGGCCAGGAATCGATCCGGCGGATGACACCGCGCTCAATACCCTCAACAGCACCAACGGTCTGCCCGGCAACACCGATAACTTCCTGGGGAACTGCGTGGGTGCCACCTGCAATGGCGACGCTTCCATGGCCATGGGCTTCACATTCACGCTTACCGGCAGCCAGCAGGAAGTGATCACCCTGAACCTTTCGGAGACCGCGCCGAATAGCGGCTTCTTCCTGCAGCAGATACACCCGGTGGATGGTTGCGATCAAAACGGCATGAATTGCGCGAACCCCACGCAACTGAATCTGTATTTCTCGGGTAGCGCCGTAACCGAGCCGATTGGCCCGCAGACTCCCGAGCCCGGTACCTGGCTGCTGGTTTCGAGCGCCGTGGTGGGCCTGCTGCTGTGGCGC
Source organism: Bryobacterales bacterium (assembly GCA_963785255.1). Lineage (GTDB taxonomy): Bacteria > Acidobacteriota > Terriglobia > Bryobacterales > Bryobacteraceae > Bog-159. Next base: position 639,603 of record CAWAUR010000015.1, on the reverse strand, counting down.
GCGAGAAAGTACCGCCTGGCGCCGTTTGCGCTTCGCCGTTGGACCGGAAGGCTCTGGGTCGTGCTGCCGCTCCTGCTGCTGCCGTCGTTGGCGCATTCGCAGGCGATCACCGTGCTCACCGTGCCGTGGGATCCGGCGGCGGGTACGCCGGCGCCGCATGCCACTTACAACCTCTGCAGCGATGGATCGATACCGAATTACACTCTCGTGCCGCCCACCTGCAACAGCCCGGCGACACTGGTCGAATCGACCATTGTTTTGGGAGCTACGGCCATTCTCCCCAGCACCACCGACAGTTATACGGGCGTATGGGACTTTGGCGATGGCAGCCCGAATGTCACCGTTCCGGTCAGCAATGGGAGCTTGAATAACTACAACTTGGGGACGACTCATCAATACCCCGCCACCGCGCCTGCGGGAACCACGTGGAACGCCGTACTGACTGTGACCGACACCACCACAAACGTGCAAGGGAATGCCACTTACTCGGTAATTCAGGAGGGAGACACCACGCACGGCGGTCTCCCAGGCCGCCTGAGTTCGGAAGTGAACGTGGCCATCGACGCCGGTCTGTGGTTCGCGCACCTCAACATGTGGCGGTCGACGACTACCGTAAGCGGGAACACGGTGAATTGGGGCGGCTGGGACGATGACGGGGAGCCTTGCATCAACGGCAATATCTGCGGCCCGTACGGGGGGTTGGACGCCAACTTCGTGCAGGCTTTCGAAGTCAACGGGCACCTCGCCAACGGTCCTGCATCGGACCCTTATACCGACGACGTGTCGCGCGGCTTGGCGCGCATGTTTGCTTTCCTGATCCCCTACTCGCCCACCGTTGACGGAACCAAGATGGTGACTTACAATCCGGCAATTCTGGTGGACCGGTGCAGCGACGGATCCGTTCCGAATTTCAGCAATAATCCTCCTACCTGCACTTCGCCGGCGACGCTTATCCAGTACAACCCGAGTGCGACCTCGTGTCTCAATCCGCCGTGTACCGAAGTCTTCGACCACAATAACAACGGCCAGATTCTCTATCCGGGAAACGACAGCGGCCAGCCGGGGTACGAAGTAGGAATGTACGCGGACGCGTTAGTGGCCAGCGGTAACCCCAACGGCATCGCGAGCTATGGAGCTACGGCCTCAGGCAGTCTGCCCGGAGTATATGGCCAAACGTATCTCAATATCGTAACCGACCTAATGGACGGCATCGAGTATTGCCAATATTATGCCGACCCTTACGATGGCACGGTGCAGAGCGGATACGATGCGGGCGGAGGATGGCAATACTATTGCGCGGCCACCAGCAGCCCCAACTACGACGACAATTCCGTATCGCAATGGAACGCCATCGGCCTCATCGCGGGATTCCGCGGAGCCGGCTTCAACGTTCCGATCCCTGCGATCACCCAAGACACCAACCAGGTGTGGGTAACTTACAGCCAGGATGTAAACGCCAATGAGCCCTGCCTCCTCGAAGGCAACAGCAGTTGGAATTGCACCGGTATCGCGAACAATAATTCCGTGGTGGGAGCGTTCGGCTATGGGGGCTACTACGCTTACGGCTTCGAGCCTTGGGGCGCGTTCGCAGTCACTCCTTCGGGCATGGTGCAGATGGCCATGGATGGCATCGGCCGCACAGCCGCCGGCAATCCGGATCAACGCTGGAATTTGGCCGAGTCGTTCTATCACGATAACTTCTGCTACAACTTCAATACCCCCAGCCAACAGAACGTCTACATGGACCCGCTCTATTACACCTACGGCATGTTTTCCTTCTCCAAGTCGATGTTGCTGCACGACCCCGGCTTTAATCTATCGCCTATCCAGTTCCTGGAGGACCAACCAGCGGGCACCAACCCCATCGACTGGTACGGCGCCATCTCGCCCGCGCACGGCGGGACAGACGCTTGCGACGGATTTGCGCAAACGCTGCTCGGACGGCAGGCTTCCGACGGACATTGGGGCTATCCAAACTATTTCGACCAGAATACCAGCCAGAGCTTGTTCGAGACCGCTTGGGCGTTGATTATTCTGAAGGGCACGGTCTTCACGGCCTGTATCCAAAACGTGAGCGGCAAAGGCAAACCAAAGACGCCGGAGTCTCCGGCGACGGTTACCCTGACTTGGTCGCATCAGTCAGGCGCCAATGGCTATAAGATCCTGCGCAGCACATCGGCCAACGGCACATATACGGCGGTCGGAACCACCACGTCGACTGTCTTTGTCGATAAGACCGCCGGTCTGCAGAACGACCACACATACTACTACTATGTACAGCCGCTCAGCGCGGGCACTGAAATCTGCCAGTCGAACCAGGCTGTGGTTACTATTCCGAAATATCACCCATAGCGGCTCTGGCAGGCTGTGAGCAGTTTTTGAGAACCCTCGGGGCTGGCCACAACCGCCCCGAGGGTTTTTCGCTTTAAGGAGAAACTTAGTGAAACGCATTCTTTATCCCGTTGCATTCCTAACTCTGCTGCTTGTTACTTCGCTATCCGGAGGCTCGCCCAGCGGACAGCGGCCCGTCGAAATCTATCTCTTTGCGCGCGTTACCGATCACATCAATCTCGATGTAACCGAGGACCGGCTGCGCCGCGTGCTGCCGATGCTGGAACGTCTTCGTAAAGAACAGCCGGCCGCACACGTGACCGCAACCCTCCTGTTCTCCGGCGCAGCCAGCCAAGCTTTGGCCGACCGCAACGCACAGACGCACATCGTGGACTACATCAAGGATTACATTCATCGCGGAATCGTCGAGCCGGGTTACGACGGCGCGGACGAGCCTACTTATAAGGTTCGGCCCATGAATGACTTCTTGCAGGCTAAGACCGCTGAAGACCGCTGGCTGGTACGCATGAATACCGCGGAGAAGACGCTTACCGAAGCCCGCGATCCACTTACTGGCGCGCTGGAGGCCGGCAAGTCAGGCGGCCTAAAGAAGATGCAGGAAGTCTTTGGCCAGGCCACTTGCATTACCGGCGTCACTTTGGCGTCGGCCGATCCCATGGTGGGCCTGATGCCGGAAGTTGGTCCCGATTCGGAAACGGTGCACGAGTTGCGTCGCCTCAACACGCAGGCGATCATGTTCGGAGTGCCCGACGGCAGCCCGGTGCACGGCCCTGGTCCGCTTTTCCGGACATGGGCGCTTAAGTTCAGCCGGGATCTAAGTCCAGTGCCGGAAACTTCCCCCGAACTATATTGGCAGGATAACGTGTTACGTTCCTCTGATTCGAGTAAGCCGGATCTTCGCCTCTTCCGCGCCTCCGATGGCCCGGAAGCGTTCCAGAAAGTTGCAGCCAGTCTCGATAGGTCGCGGATTCGCATCTTCCATGTGGAGTTAGCGAATCCCAAGAGTTATCTAAAGGCGGCCTTCTACGGGTCCTCTCTGACTTATGCCTACAATCACCCGGACAAGCCGATGTTACCCGCGGACGAGCGCCGTCCCGCGGCCGAGGTGGATGCCGCCTATGCCAAAGAGGAAGCCATGCTCAAAGGACTGACTGGAGATTTCTTTCCCGCCAATGCCGGCAGCCGCTTTGTCTCCACTTCCGATCTGCGGGCGATGGCCGGACCGAGCACAGGGTATGACATCGATGTGACCAAGTTACAATCCGCGTTGGAAGCGGCGCTGCGCGATTGGGCCGGCAAACCCACGCCGCCGGAATATGTATTGGTCGGCGGACACTATCTTTCGCTGGCCGACCTGTTCCAGGTGATGACGGATACCTTGGCCGCTTTCGGCCGCGACGGCAAGTTACCAGTGTCGGTGCGCGTGGCGCCCGTCTTCGGACCTACGGAAACCACTAGAGACAAAGGCTCCGCCGCCGGCGAAGTTACCGTAGCGTCGGTAACACGCGCCTGCGCGGCCCTTTCCGTCCGCCTGCACGATTCCGCCTGGACTCCAGTGCCCAAGAACTCCATTCCGTTCGAAGTCAAGGTCGATGGCGTGGAGATGAATGCAGCGCAGTTCTTGAGGTTGATGGCCCAGGCGGTAGTAAGTCCAACGCCGGATGCCAAGCTGCGTGTGGAACCGACGGACATGTTCGCGACCCCGGACTTCATCTTCCTGAGAACGCGCTCCATTCGGGACGCGGGCGCCGTATGGACGATCAAGCCGGCGCTTCTAAGTGGGGCAGGCTCGTAGCCGTGCCGGAGGCGGCCTACGAGGCCGCCGCAGGCTACGAGCCTGCCCCACAATTAGAACGCCAGCTTGACTCCCGCCTGCACCAGCCGCGGCGCCGCCGCGCTCACTACCTGCCCGAAGGCAGAGCTGGTAATTTCGCCATCCACCGACGACGGTCCGAAGAACTGCGCGTGGTTGAACGTGTTGAACGTTTCGAGACGGAATTGCAGCGAGCGGGTCTCTCCCAAACTCACCACTTTCGAAAGCGCGATGTCGAAGTTCGCCATCCCAGGCCCATAGAACATTCGCCGCGCCGCGTTCCCAGGTTCGCCCAGCGGCTGTAAGCTGTAGAGCGACGTATTGAAATACGGCAGGCCGTTGCGGGGATTGCCGCTGAGATTCAGCGGCCCGGATATTACGTTCGGCAGGTCCACCCCGTAAGCGTTTACGCCATCCGGCTGCGTGCCCAGCAGTGAGTTATCGCTGGCGTTCGTGAATGTCACGGGAAAGCCGGTTGCGAAGCGCGTGATTCCGGAGAGCACCCATCCGCGGATCAGTGCGTACCGGTAACTCGCCACGAAATTGTGTTTCAAGTCGTATGCCGATGGAGCGTAAGTAGCCGCATAGTCATACGGATTCAACTGTTCCGAGATGCTGGACGAGTTATCGAGCGACTTACTGTAAGTATAACCGGCTTGCAATTCGAGTCTTCCACTCGAGTGCCGCACGCTCAGTTGCAGCGCATTGTAGCTGGCGTTGCCGATGGTGGTCAACCAGTCGACGCTCCCGAAGTTCGGACCGAACACCTGGCGCGTGCCCGGCACGACCTTCCCCGCCGCCGTAGTAAACGTATTGGACTCGCCGAAAGGCCCGCAAGTGGGCGTACCGGGAGCCACTTCGCTAATCTGGCTGAGACCCAAACACAGCGCCGGATTGCCGGGATTGGCTTCCAAAAGCGTGAGCAGATGATGCGACTCGCTGCCCATATAAGCCGCCGTCACCACCGTATGGCCGCCGAACTGACGCTGCATGGAAATGGTGTATTGGATCGAATATGGAGTTACTCCGCCGGGCTTATATCCCGGCAGTCCGGAGACCGGCAGAAACGGCGCCCAATTCACGCTCGAATCCGGATTACCTGGTGAAGCGTTCAGCGGCGGAAAATGGATAGGAAAACGTTGCCCTTCGTCATAACCCGTGGAAGCCGTGATAAATGGATCGGAGAACAGGGGCGGCGCCGGGCTGATATAGGTGCTGCCATAAGGCGGATCGCCCGCCATCACGCCCGCCGACACGCCTTCCACCGCGGTGAAGAACCGTCCCGCCCCCATCCGGATACTGGTGCGGTCCTGATCGCCAAGCAGCGTATGCGCCAGGCCGCTGGAACCGTGCGGCGACCATGCCAGACCGAGGCGCGGCGAAAAATCGTTCCAGCGCATGGGAGCCAGTGACCGCGCCACTCCCGGATCGCCGGGAAAGACCAGGCCCGTAGGGGCTCCCGGGTAGACCACCGACTGCTCGCCCGGTATCAGCGTTTGAATCTGATTGTACTTCTCGTACCACGGCATGATAGCGTCCCAGCGTACGCCGTAATTGAGCGTCAACCGCGGCTTCACGCGCCAGCTATCTTCCGCGAAGAGGGCGCCGTAATGATTCCGCATATAGAACGGCTGCGCATCGCCTTGCTTATAAAAGCTGGGAATGCCCAGCAGAAAGTCCGCGAAATCCACGCCCGTTTCCGAGCCGACGAAGGCGAATGTGCCGTTCGATTGCACGTCGGCGGCTGCGTTTACCTGGCTCAACAGCGTCTCTGCTCCTACTTTAAAAGTATGTGTACCCATCACGCGCGCTAAGTTGTCGCGTAACTCGTAAGTGTTATCTAACTGATGGAGCCCTGTGACTGTCGAGCCGATTACAAAGCTGTTGAAGGTCACATTCTCTACTCCCACGATGTTAGGCCGTTGCGGCAGGATGCTGGGCGCGCCCGATGGGGTGGTGAATCCTTGCGAAACCAGGCTGGTTCCCACGGTTCCTTGGGGAGTTCCTACATTGTTGGCGTCCCGCACATACGAGAAATGAAACTCGTTCACTGTGCGCGATCCGAAGGTCCGGGTGTCGCCGAGAGTGGCCAACTGCGAACGTCCCAGGTTCAGCGCATTGAAGCCCGGCACGTTCGCGCCGCCTTGCAGCGCCGGATACGGATTGTTCTGCGCATAATCGTCGGCGACATAATAGGCGAACAGCGCGCCTAAGCGCGTGCTCGCGTCCATGCGCAGCGCGCCTTTATCGTCACGCAATGTCTGATCCACCGCCGAGGTCGAGAAATAACCGTTCTGTAAGTTGGGAACCGGAATATACTGGAGCAGATTCTGCGCGGGCGCCGACCATGCCTGTTGCGGAACGATCGCGTTCGGAAACACGCACTGTGCCGGATTGCTGCAACCGGGCGTATAATAGCTCTCACCCGGCGAGACGCTGTAACCGAGCTTATTACTTAGTAAGTTCGCCCAATATTGCCCGGTCACCGTGCCGGTCAGTTGGTCCGCCAGACCCGAAAAATTCCCGGCACGTTCCGCAAGCGAAGGCACCTGGATCAATCCCGTATCCACGCCCTGTTTCTGCCCGGTGCCCTGGAAGTCGGCGAAGAAGAAGACCCGGTTCTTCACCATCGGGCCGCCGAACAAGCCGCCGTACTGGTTCTGCTGATAGACCGCGCGTTCGGGAGAAAAGAAATTGCGCGCATCCAGATCCGTATTGCGCAGAAACTCGAACGCCTCCCCGTGAAACTGGTTGCTTCCGGACTTAGTCACTACGCTGATGCGTCCGCCGCTGTAATTTCCGTATTCGGCATCCACGTTTCCGGTGAGGATGCGAAACTCGGCGATCGAATCCAGATCGGGAACGATCGCAGCCCCCATGGTGAAGCGCTCCACCACGTCGGCGTCGTTCACCATGAAGCCATTGGCATACTCGCGTTGGCCGTTGATCGAAATGGTGCCCGGATTCAGATCGCCGGAGGGAGACAGGATGGCCGCGCCGGCCGCCTGAATGGAATTCCCCGTGATGGTGGTGGCCGGCGCCACACCCGGCTGCAGCGCCAGCAAGTCGGTAAAGCTGCGGCCATTCAGCGGAACGGCGGTGATCTTGGTCCCCGACTCGACCTCACCCAACTGGGTGTCCACGGTTTCCACGTGGGTAGCGTTAGCCGTCACCGTGATCTGTTCGTTGCGTGCGCCGAGCACCAGGTGGACGTCCACGCGAAAAGCGCTATTCGTGTCCACCGCAAGTTGCGAAGCGCGATACGTGCGGAACCCGCTCGCCGCGACTTCCAGATCGTATGTGCCGACCGCCAGATCCGGAAAGGCATACACGCCGCTAGCATCGCTCGCCACAGTCTGGCGCAGGTTCGTGGCGGTATTGGTGGCGGTAACCTGGGCGCCTGACACCGGCAGCCCGCGGGGATCCCAGACGGTTCCGGAAATGCTGCCGCCCGCGCCGGCCCACAAGCAGACAGGCGAAAGCACGAGCAACGACAGTACGGCTGCCCAGGCCACCGGCGATTGCAATCGAGTCCCTCCGAACTCGATCAGTATACCATTCAACTCGCCGGGATCGGCTGCGTTGGCGAGCGTAAAACGCCGGATTGGCGGGGCTTTTGATACTAGTACGCCGTCTTGTAATCCGCTTGCGGGGCAGGCTCGTAGCCTGCGCGGGCCTCGCAGGCCCGCGCTTCGGCGCGGAGCGCGCCGCCTGCACGCCCATGGGGTGGGGTGGCGGGCGAGTGCCCTGCCCCACAGATTGGGTTCGTTTCGTAATTTTTTATGGCGTGGCCAGCAGTTTGGAGGGCGGATAGCTGGCGAAGGCTGCGATGGATGGAGCGCATGGAACGAGCCAGACGCCATAGGTCCAGGAGAAGGAGGTTGATCTGTTCGGGATCTTCGCCTGGCGTTTTCGCGGTTGGCCCAGACGCGGGCGGGGTGGGAGTTTGTGTTGTGCATGTTGGTTCGATGGCGGGCTGGATGCGCCCCTCCGTTTGTCAGGATAGCGGGGCGAGAGCGGGGAAGCGGGCACGATTGGGCGCAAGTCATTGAGAGGTCAGGGCGAGTTTGCTTAGTCTGGAAGTGACTGGGATGACAGCCTGCCAGCCAGGGCGCAAAATATACCGATGCGCTGACCGCACAATTGCCGTGGTGCTAGTGACTTCTCCGCTGGACGGGATCTCCGCCCGCCATGGCAGGATGTCAGTCCGAAGAGCGGGCCTACGAGGCCCGCGGGGGCAGGGTGCCTGCCCCACAAGCGCCCGGCCATGATTGGCCGCCCCACTTATTGATTCACGCCCGACGCCAGAAAACCGCCGTCCACCGCGATGCATTGCCCGGTGATAAAGCTGGCCGCGTCCGAAGCCAACAGCACCGCGGCGCCGATCAGTTCCCCGGGCTGTCCGAAGCGCGCCATGGGCGTCCGCATTTTCAGCTCGCGGCCGCGTTCGGTACCGTCGAGCAGTTGCGCGTTCAGGTCGGTGCGGAAAACACCCGGCGCGATGGCGTTTACGTTGATGCCTTCGCGTGCCCACTCCACCGCCAGGTTGCGGGTGAGCGCCAGCACCGCGGCCTTCGACGCGGCGTACGCCGTCACTTCCATGAATCCGACGAACGAAGTCAGAGAGGCGATGTTGATGATGCGCCCGCGGCGGTTGGCGGCCAGCGGCCCATGAAACGACTGGCAGGCGCGCAGCATACCCGTCAGATTCACATCCATGATGCGATTCCAATCGGCCTCGGCGACGTCCACGGTGGGCCGGCGCTGAGTCTGGCCGGCGGCGTTCAGCAGGACATCCACGTGGCCGAACTGGGCCAGCACCGCGTCGCGAAAACGGTCGATCGATGCGCGCGATCCCGCGTCGCAAACGTGGCGCAGGGTGCGCCGTCCGGCTCGCTCGATCTCCTGACAGGCTTCTTCGATCAGTGCTTCGCGGCGGCCGGTGGGGACGACATCGGCGCCCGCGGCAGCCAATCCGGTGGCCAGCTTCCGGCCAAGGCCTGAAGTGCCGCCGATGACGACGGCCACGCGTCCGGTTAAATCAATGGGGTGATTCGTTGGCATGATTTCCACTCCCTTACGGTCGCGGCTCAGTAGAACGTCGCGGCTCAGTATCTCGGAGGCTAATCTAAATGCGCGGCCAGACTGCGCGCGGCCAAATCCGCATCTTTCTCCGGCAACCCCGCCACGCCCGCGATCCACGCGCCCTTCGCGAACACGAATACCGGCTGCCCGGCATCCTGGCCGAAGTATCCGCCGAATGCCGGCTCGATCTTGGCGCCCGTCATGGCCTTGTCCCAATCGAGCAGCAGGAAAGCGGCATCCTGCGCGGTGGGCGCCTTCGCAATGAACATACTGTATTCCGTTTTGCCGCGCTTGAAATGCGCCAACGTGCCGCCGGGCATGAAGGGCTTGCCCAAAAGCTGGTTGTCGACCACCTGCGTGTCAAGCCGGTTGGCGATGGGGAAGCGCCGCGATTCATCGGCAGGCTTGGCAGCAGCGGGCTTCTCCGGCGCCGGTGCGGCGGGCTTCGGTTCGCTTCCGCAGGACGCCAACGACGTTACGAAAACCGCGGCGAGGGGCAGCAAATAAGCGCGCATTCGACCGCAGTATAACGCAGGGGTAAACTGAGTGGGTGATTTCTCTTCTCCATCCGGATGTCCGCGGCCATGTCGAAGGTCTCGCGGAGAGCTTCAGCACCGCGCAGCCGTTCCGCCACGTGGTCATCGACCAATTTCTCGATCCGCAATTCTGCCAGGATCTGATCGCCCAATATCCCCCCTTCGAAGCGGGCGATGCGCGCAACGAGCGCGGCGAGCCGGCCGGCAAATCCGTGATCCCCGGTATCGCGCGGCTGGGAACCGCTTACCGGCAGTTCGATCGCCTGATGCGCGACGCCGAATTTCTATCGCGCATGGGCCGTGTCACCGGCATCTCCGGTTTGCTCTACGACGAAGATTACGTGGGCGGCGGCACGCACGAAAATCGCGATGGCCAGGAACTCGATTCGCACGTGGACTTCAACTACCATCCGCGCCACGGCTGGCATCGCCGTTTGAACCTGATCGTGTTCCTGAATCCGGAATGGGAGGAAGCTTGGGGCGGATGCCTGGAGTTGCTGCGCGAGCCATCGGCGGACGCGTCGACCACCGTGACGCCGCTGGCCAATCGCGCGGTGATTTTTGAAACCACCGAATCGTCGTGGCATGGATTCCGCATCGTGCGCACGCCACCGGGCCTGGGAATCACGCGCCGATCGCTGGCGGTCTATTTTTATACGCGCGAGCGGCCAGCCGCCGAAATCGCGCCATCGCATGGGACCTATTATTATCAGCGTCCGCTGCCGGCGCATATCCAGGCGGGCTATACGTTGCGCGAGGAGGACGTCACGGAGGTTCGCAAACTGCTGGCGCGCCGCGACGACCAGATCCGGTTCCTGTATGATCGCGATACCGAATTCACCGCGCTGCTGGATGGCATCAATCGCTGGCGCGCGTTCCGGCTGGCGCGGGCGCTCACTGCACCGGCGCGCGCGCTCAAAAGAGCGGTCGGCAGGTGAAACGTCCATCTGCTGCGTGATTTCACCCAGCCCAGGTGCCCGGTCTAAAATCAACTCCTTTAATTTCAACAATCGGGCGTGGCTCCTGAATTGCCATCCACTTGCATCCCACTTGCAATAAGAGGAGATCCGATGAATTTCGACCAAGCGCCGATGCTCGTGATTTGGGAAGTGACCCAGGCTTGCGACCTGGCATGCGTGCATTGCCGCGCATCCGCCCAATCGAATCGCGACCCGCGCGAATTAAGCACCGCCCAGGGATTCGAACTGCTCGACGAGATCAAATCGTTTGGCAATCCACTGATGGTGTTCACGGGCGGCGATCCTTTGAAGCGCCCGGATATTTACGATCTGATCCGCCACAGCGTGAAGATCGGCCTGCGTACCAACGTCACGCCCAGCGCCACGCCGCTGCTTACCGAAGCAGCCATCGACCGCTTTCAGGAGTGCGGCGTTTCGCGCATGGCCATCAGCGTGGACGGGCCGGACGCCCAGTCGCACGACGAGTTCCGAGGCATTCCGGGCACCTTCGACCGGGCCATGCTGGCGCTTTATCACGCCAAGAAGATCGGTCTTGAAACGCAGTTCCAGACCACCGTGACGCGCCGCAATATGGCGCGGCTGCCGGAGGTAGCCAAGATCGCCGAGGACGTGGCCACCAAGATGTGGAGCCTGTTCTTTCTGATCGTGACGGGGCGGGCGCTCGAAAACGACGATCTGGCGGCGGAGCAATACGAGCAGGTTTTCGAGTTCATGTACGAACTGTCGAAGACCGCGCCGTTCGCTATCAAGACCACCGAGGCGATGCATTATCGCCGCTACGTGGCGCAGCGCATGAAGGCGGAGCATCGCTCCATGCCGGAGAACGAAAAGACCGGCGCCGTGATGTGGCGCACGGCGGGCGTCAGCGACGGGAAGGGTTTCGTGTTCGTCTCGCACCGCGGCGAGATCTTTCCGAGCGGCTTCCTGCCGGTTTCGGGAGGCAACGTGCTGCAGGATTCCCTCACCGACGTTTACCAGAACTCGAGCCTGTTCCGCTCGCTGCGCGATGTGGATCAGCGCGAAGGCAAGTGCGGCGTGTGCGAGTATCAGAAGGTGTGCGGCGGATCGCGGTCGCGGGCTTATGCGCTGACGGGGAATTATCTGGCGGAAGATCCGCGCTGCACGTATCAGCCGCTGTAGGACAGGCCTCCCGGCCTGTCCAAGAGCGGGCCTACGAGGCCCGCGCAGGCTACGAGCCTGCCCCACTTTACGGATGCGTGAACTCACTGGCGTGGGGGATCAGATCGAGATACATTCGTTCGGGCAGATTCGTGTGCCAATGGCCCGCCCAACGTGCATATCCGCAGATACCCAGAAACAGCGCGGCCACCGCGGCGCCGATCATCCAAGCCGGCACTGTACGCCCGCGCGGAGCCGTCATCCGCAGCGCGCCTTCCGCCGGGCAAACGGCGACGCACTCCAGGCACCCCGTGCATTCGGCCGAGCGGATGGTCACCAGCTTATCCACGGGCAACAGCGCGGGGCAGGCTTTCGCGCACTTCGCGCAATCGATGCATAAGGACGCTTCGCGGCGGATGCGAAGCGGACTGGCCAGCGCCGCCAGGCCCATGAGCGCGCCGTAAGGGCAGAGATAGCGGCACCAGAAGTTTTGCACGAAGACGCTCAGCACCACTAAGAACGCTAATACGATGGCTCCAGAAAGCCCCAGGAAGCGGAAGAAGTTGAGCATCTTCACATCGGAAACCAGCCCGTAAGGGCCTTCCAGAAACGCCTGAATGGCCGGCACCGGCATGCTGGCCACCGCGTACAGGAACAGCCCGAGCAGAATGTACTTAAGTCCACGCAGCGGGATATCCAGCCAGCGGGGCAGGCGCCAATTGCGGCGGAACGTCTGTTTGCCGAGCTTCCAGAGCCATTCGGAAAGCGTGCCCACCGGGCATAGCCAACTGCAGAAGCCTTTGCGCAGCAGCCACGAGATGCCGAGGAACGCAACGAGCAGGAACATGCCGGCCGGATGCACGCGCGGCACGCGGCCCGTCGAGAGCAGTACCTTCAGATTCATCAGCGATGCGATCGGCAGCCATCCTTCGACGCCGGCGGGCCTTCCGATTCGCAAGCCGTGGCCGCCGGACTCGTAGTAGTGGACGAACATGACGAATTGCGCGCCAATCCATACGTTGAGCGCCAGGAACGCCAATTGGAATGCGCGGCGCAGACGTTGCGAATGGTCCGGCGCGCGCCGCTTTTCGAGCTTCTTCTTCGTGCGAGGGAGTGCTTCGAACGTCGCAGCCATACCTAAGATGTATCTGGTTGGCGGAGGCTATCGCGGTGACTTCAGTCACCGTGGGCGCATCGCGCCGGTGCTTAACCGTTCTGGGGAAACCGCTTCCTGACGGTCGCGGCTCTGTAGATCGTGCGAAATCGATACAGGTGTTACTGAGCCGCAAGCACCCGTCGCGACGGGCCACAAACCAGCCATTCTCCGCACATGCTATTCTGGGCCAAGAGTCTCGCATCGGTGTGACGAAATGCGTGAATATAGATTTACAACTCCGCACGGAATCGCAGTTACTCGCAGCGTTGCCAAAATCGGATACCGCAAAGGACTAAAGCATCTTCTCCATGACCTGGACCGGCATCGCGGCATCTATCTGTCTTCCGGATACGAATATCCGGGAAGATACTCGCGGTGGGATATCGCGTCCACGCGGCCGCCCATCGAAATCGTTTCCTGGGACCGCCGAGTGGAATTCCGTCCGCTCAGTATCCGCGGCGAGATTCTGAATCAGATTCTGCTGCCGGTGCTGGAGGGTCACCCGCACTGGGAATCGTTCGCGGTGGAGGAGGGCGCGCTGTGCGGGCGGTTGAAGCCGCTGCCTGCGTTGTTTCCCGAAGAAGAGCGCAGTAAGCAGCCCTCCACGTTTTCTATTTTGCGGGCGCTGATCGAAGAGTTTCGCGGCGAAGAAGAGTGCCGGCTGGCGCTGGCGGGCGCCTTCGGCTACGACCTGTTATTTCAATTCGAGCCGATTGATAAGAAGCTGCCGCGCGACGGCCATAAGGATCTGCACCTGTTCCTATGCGACGACTTATACATGATGGATCGCAAGAAAGAACAGATCGAGCGCTACCAGTATGATTTCGAGCGCGAGGGTTTTTCGACGCTGGGTCTGGAGCGCACGGCTGAACCGATCGCGCCGCCGCCCGCGCGCGAGCCGGGCCCCATTGTTTCCGATCATTCGCCTGAAGAATACATGGCCGGCGTGGAGACGGTGCGCGAAGGCATGCGCCGCGGAGACTACTACGAAGTGGTGTTGCGGCAGACGTTCAGCACGCCGTACTCCGGCAGAGCGTCGGAGTTATTCGAGCGCGTGCAGAGCGCCAGCCCCAGCCCTTACGAGTTCCTGCTGCAGTTAGGTGAAGAGCAACTGATCGGCGCGTCGCCGGAGATGTTCGTGCGCGTGGAAGGCCAGCGCGTGGAGACGTGTCCCATCGCGGGCACCGCGCGGCGCACGGGCGATCCGCTGCGCGACGCGGAGAACATCCGTGAGCTGCTGAAATCCACCAAGGAAGAGTCCGAGCTCACTATGTGCACGGATGTGGACCGCAACGATAAGTCGCGGGTGTGCGAGCCGGGATCGGTGAAGGTGATCGGACGGCGTTTGATCGAATCGTACGCGGGCCTGTTTCACACCGTGGATCATGTGGAAGGCTTCCTGAAGGAGGGTTTCGATTCACTGGATGCGTTTCTGAGCCACATGTGGGCGGTGACGCTGATCGGAGCGCCTAAGAAGGCGGCGGCGCAGGCCATCGAGGCGCTGGAGAAGAATGCGCGAGGTTGGTATGGCGGGGCGGTCGGCACGATTATGCTGAACGGCGATATGAATACCGGCATCCTGATCCGGACGACTTATCTGCGGGATGGCATGGCGCGGTATCCGGCGGGCGCCACGCTGCTTTACGACTCGTCGCCCGAGATGGAAGATCGCGAATGTCACTTGAAGGCGACCGGATTTTTCCGCACGTTGGGCGCGCGTAACGGCAGTGAGCCGGTATCGGTGGAGGAACCCGTGGGGACCGGAACGCGGCTGCTGCTGGTGGATAACGACGATTGCTTCATTCAGACGCTGGCGAATTACGCGCGGCAGACCGGCGCCGAGGTAGTGACTTACCGCGCTGGATTTCCGCCGGAACTGATCGCGAAGATTGCGCCGCATCTGATCCTGATTTCGCCGGGACCGGGGCGTCCCGCGGATTTCGGCGTGCCGGACTTAGTAAAGGAAGCGGTGCGCCGGGGCGTGCCGGTGTTCGGCGTCTGCCTGGGATTGCAAGGCGTGGTGGAAGCGTTCGGCGGCGCGCTGGGCGTGCTGGACTATCCTATGCACGGCAAGCCGTCATGGGTCACACACTCGGGCGCGGGCGTGTTCGAGGGACTGCCGGAGCGCTTCCGGGTGGGCCGCTATCATTCGCTGTTCGCGCGCCGCGAAGTTCTTCCCGCGTGCCTGGAAGTGACCGCCGAATCGGACGACGGCGTGATCATGGGCGTGCGCCATCGCGAGTTGCCGGTGGAGGCGGTGCAGTTCCATCCGGAGTCGATCTTGACGTGCGAGGGCGACTGCGGCTTGCAGATGATGAAGAACGTGGTACGGCTGAACCGGTTGATTACCGCGGGAGCGCGGGCGTAAGCCGACCGGGCTGGCGGGGCCACGTCGCGCAATATCTAAGCGCGATTTACTTTGGTGCGGCGTCCACTCTTTTCTTCTATCTATTCTGCAATCGACATATCCCGAAGGTACTGTCATCTGTGGGGTTGCGTGAAAAGGGCGGCCTGAGAGGCCGCCGCAGGCAGAGTGCCTGCCCCACGCTTGCCAAGACGGTATCTAGCTGCGATACTCAGGTCCATGCAGACAGCCTTGGTAACCGGCGCCAGCCGCGGAGTTGGACGGGGTGTGGCCATCGCGCTAGCGCAGGCCGGATACAAAGTCTACGGAACTGGGCGCGGCATCCTGGCGGCCGATCTGCCCGCGGGCATCGTCCGTGTCCCTTGCAATCACTTGCATGACGAGGAAACGGCCGTCGCATTCGAACGCGTGGCGGCGGATTGCGGTTCGCTCGATGTGCTGGTGAACGCGGCTTGGGGTGGCTACGAGAGAATGATCGAGCAAGGCGTCTTCACCTGGCGGCTTCCGTTCTGGGAGCAACCGGCGCATCGCTGGACGGGCATGATGGATGCGGGAGTGCGCGCCGCCTTTGTAGCTTCGGTGCATGCCGCTGCGCTGATGGTCAAGCACAAGCGCGGGTTGATCGTGAACATTGGATATTGGTCGGCGCGCAAATATATGGCGAATGTCATTTACGGCGTCGCCAAAGCCGCCATCGACAAGATGACCGCCGACATGGCGCATGAACTGCATCCCTACGGCGTGGCGGCGATTTCGCTCTATCCCGGCCTGGTGCGGACGGAAGCCGTTATGTCCGCGGCGAAAAATGGCTGGCTGGATTTATCAAATAGCGAGAGCCCGGAATTCATCGGACGAGTGATCGCGGCGCTGGCCCGCGATCCCGATCTGCGGGAGCACACCGGCGAGGCGCTGATTGCCGCGGAAGCCGCCATGGAGTTCGGGATCACGGATATCGATGGGCGGCAGCCCGCGCCGTTGACTCTGGAAACCGCGTGAAGGCCCGTTTTGTGGGACAGGCTCTGCCTGCGGGGGCCTCGTAGGCCCGCCCTTCGGCGCGCAAAGCGCGCCCTCGGCGAGCTCCGCTCGCCATGGACAGGCCAGGAGGCCTGTCCTACTGTTTCTGGATGGTTTCCAGATAGCGCAACAAGTTATCCACGCGCAGCTTGGCGATGTTCTGGTCCGAACTCATGGCGCGGAAAACCGGCCCCCAGATGGGCATTTCGGGTGAGCCGTGCGCGGGCGCCGAGGAACCACCGCCTAGCGTTTCCCGGATGGCGCCGACAGGGAACTTGCCGCCGTTCGATGCCGTAAGACGTGTCAGGTCGGTTGGACTGGTTTTTAACGCCGCCGCGACCGGACCGCCTCCTTTGCCGTCCTTGCCATGGCAGGTCGCACAGTATCTCATATATAGATCGACGCCCTTAGTAAGTCCGGCGTCGTGCGCGGGGGTAACTTCGAGCTTCGGTTTGGCGGACTGGGCGGTAAGTGGCACGATACCCGCCGCAGCCAACGCGCCAGCCATTATAATTCCCGAAATATGAGTGAAGATTCGCATGGCAGCCCCTTAGAAGATCAACTTTAACGCGAACTGCACCAGCCTGGGATCGCGCGCCTGCAACACTTTGCCAAACGTCCCGGTACCGGGCAGGACATTTCCGTTATCGTCAACCGCACTATCCGAGATATTGCCATCCACCTTAGTAAATTGCGCGTGATTGGCGATATTAAAGAACTCCGCGCGGAATTCCAACTTATAGCGCTCTTTCACGGTGGTATCTTTCATCAGGCTGAAGTCGATGTTATTGATCCCCGGTCCGCAGCATACCGAGCGCGGTGAGTCGCCGATGGCGCCATATTCCGCCGGGGTAAGCTGTTGGAAATCGGCGGTATTAAACGCCAGGTTTCCGGGCCCGCGCGGATTCAAACGCTGCAACGGCGCCACCTGGTTGGGTTCTCCGGGATACTGGAAGAAGGCGCTATCCATCAGCTCCAGATCCGAAGACGACATGATGGGCACCGGAAATCCGCTCTGGAACGTGACGATGCCGGAGCTTTGCCAGCCGTTCAGGAGCTTATCGGCGAAGCCATGCAGGTCCATGTGCGGGAACTGGTAAACGTAACTGACCACAAATCGGTTGCGCGCGTCGAACAAAGAGAGCGCCCGGCTATCTCGAAAATCCAGCGGATTCAACATATTTTCGAAACTGGAAGCGTTGTCGATCGACTTACTAAATGTGTAAGCCGCCTGAAACTGTAGCCCATGCGAGAAGCGTTTCTCCGCGCTCATCTGCAGTGAGTTGTAATTCGAGTTAGCCACCGTATTTTCGGTGAAGATACTGGAGAACACAGGCACGCCGTCTGCCGGACAACCGGCGCCCGTAAGCGGATTGCAAAGCGGCGAGGAATACTTACGCAGCCCGACCAGGGTAATGGGATTGGCATTCGGTCCGGTGACGCTCGCCTGCGGCCCATAGGGCAACTGCAGCGTGAATCCGGCTGGAATCTCGCCGGCCTGGATGGTGTACGCGGAATCGGCGGAGAAGGGACCGCAGGCCAGCGACGGATCGTTGGCCAGCGTGGATAGCGCATTCAGACCGAGGCAAGTCTGCGCGTTTCCGTAGTTCAAATCATAGGAGGCCAGCAAGCGGTGCGCCTGCGTGCCCACATAACCGATCTGGAACAGTGTCTCACCGGGTAACTCGCGCTGGATGGTGAAGTTATATTGTTCGGAATACTGCGTGCGCATGTTGGGCTGGAACTGACCGTAAAGCAAAATAGGCCGGAAGGACGACCAATCCACGGACTGGCCGCGCACCGGATTCAGAATTCCATTGAAGGGGTTCGGCGAGGCCGTGCCGTCCTGGCCCACGAAGGGCGTGTTGAACATGGGATTGGCGAGCGTGGTGCTGCCTCCAAACGGCGGCTCCGCGCTGAATTGCTCGAGCACCAGTTGCTCGATGGGATTATAAAAGATGCCGTAGCCCCCGCGGATGCTGGTCTTTCCCGGCGCTCCCACCAACTTCTGCCAAATGCCCGAATCGGCCGAGGGGCTCCACGCCAAGCCAATGCGTGGCGCAAAGGCTTTGTAGTAAGTCTGAGTCATGCCCGCCGGCACACCGGTATCGCCGGGGAAGACCAGACCTAGCGGGTTGACCGCGTTGGCGGGTCCGGTTGGGCTGCAATCGGTCGAGCCATAGATTTGCACCAGGGGATTATCCGCGGCAAGCTGGCACGGATAGATGTCAGTGACTTGGCCGGGGCGGAAGGTTTGCACATGCTCGCCGATATCGGTGAGCGGCGTATCGAGCTCCCACCGCAAGCCGTAATTCAGCGTCAGATTGGAGCGGATCTTCCAGCTATCCTGCGCGAACAGGTAAACCGCGGTGCTGCGCACATTTTCGTGCTGCGCGGACCCTTGCGTGTAGCCGTTGGGCAGGCCCAGCAGATAATCCGGGTATTGATCGTCCGACCCTACGTCGTTCGAGCCGCCGCTGGTGAACGAGTAAGAGCCATTCACGTTGTAATAAAGCGTTTGATCGAAACGCATGCGGCGGACATCCACGCCGAACTTCAGCGTGTGCGTGCCCATTACCTTACTCAGGCTATCGGACCATTGAAAGCTGTTGCCGATTTGCGGCAGCTCGCCCTCGAAATTGTTGCCCATCGAGAAGCCGCCGTCCACCGCGATGTTGGGCACGCCCTCGTGATTCGCCCCCAAACCAGGCGTGATCCCATACTGCGGATTCGTGGGGTCGGAGAAACAGTTGCCGGCAGGCACCGCGGTTCCACAGACGCTCTGCACTAATTGAGTGTTCTGCGGATGGTTGTAATTGAGCTGGCCCTCGCGAAAGTAAGTGAAGCGGGCTTCGTTGACCAGAGTCGGGGTAGCCGTCCATGTCTCGCTGAGATTGAACTGCTGGTCGCGGGTGCCGTAGATGGCGCCGAAGCCGGGTAAGTCGGCGCCCGCGGCCTCAAAGGTCGCAAAAGGCTGCGTCTGCGTGTCGTTGTCGAAGTAGTAATAGAAGCTCAACTGATGGCGGTCGCTGATGTGCTGATCCAGGCGGAAAGTGGTTTGCAGGCCCGCTTCGGTCTGGTTTGCCACCGTCTGGTAAATGTTGCCGCCGCTATTCGGCAAGGGCACGTAACGATTCATTAACGCCGCAGCCGTGGGATCGAAGCATTGCGTGGGTATCTGGTTGTTCGGGAAGATCGCGGACCACGCGGTTCCCGGCGCGATGGCTGCGCCACCCTGCCCCGCCACCGCATTGGCGCAACCCGGCCGGCTGTTGAGCGCGCTGGCCAGATAGTTGTCGTTGAGGGTACCGCTGAAAGTATTCTGCGGTCCGCCGGGCAACTGCGAAAAATCGCCGGTTCGCTCGGCGGCGGTGGGCACGGTCACCAGATCCGACGAAATTCCCTGCACGATCTGGCGATCCTCCACGGAGACAAAAAAGAAGGTCTTGTTTTTCTTGATCGGGCCGCCGAAGGTGCCGCCAAACTGATTCTGGTGGAAATCGGGCCTGCTGGTATCGAAAAAGCCGCGCGCGTCGAGATCGGTGTTGCGGAAGAATTCATAGAGGTCGCCGTGAAATTCGTTGGTGCCGCTCTTGGTGACCACGTTGACCACCGAACCGGAATTGCGCCCGTACTCCGCGTCGAAGGTATTGGTGAGCACGCGAAACTCTTCGATGGTGTCGGGCGACGGCTCCACGGCGGGGACGGCCACAAACTGATCGTTGGCATCGCCGCCGTTCACGTTGAAGTTATTGGCGCGGCCGCGGCCTCCGTTCACCGAAACTACGCCCGCGTTATCGCTGCCGGCGAACAAGGAATATCCTTGCTGCGATTGCACGCCGGGCTGAAGCTGGAGCAACTGGTAAGTGTCGCGCGTGTTCAGAGGCAGATCCACCACGGTGCGCGAATTCATCACGGCGCCCAACTGGGTGCTGGTAGTTTCCACCAGCGGCGCCTCGGCCTCCGCGGTTACGCTCTGGGTGACCTCGCCGATCTCCAGGACGGCGTCCACTACGACCACGTGGCCCAGCGTGATCTCCACGCGCTGGACGAATTTCTTGAAGCCCGCCGTTTCGATTTCCACGCTGTAAGCGCCCACGGGTAGCGTGGCGACGAAGAAATCGCCTTTGGCATCCGTGGTAACGGCGCGGCTCGAGCCCGTGCCTTCCTGCATAACCTTCACGCTGGCGCCCGCAATCACCAGGCCCGACGGGTCCTTGACCGTGCCTCTCAGATCGCCCGTGGTTTGGGCGAGTAACGGACAGATTCCGGATACGCCCCATATCAGCAACAGCACTGCTTTCCAGTTAGACTTACCGATCTTCATGCAGTTTCTCCCTCTGATCAGGGGCGCCACATGGGCCCTGGTTCCGGCCCCAATTGGCGGAGCCTGACATGGAGTTGTAATCTGATCGGAATATTATGACACAGCGCGGAGGCGTCGGGTAGGCAAGCGCTCCCTGACGGTCGCGGCTCTGTTACAGCGGCGTCGATATCACAGAAGATTTACTGAGCCGCGACCGTCAAGGAGCGGTTGCCTTGCGGCGCCGCAAAGCAAGGTGGCGGCCTGCGAGGCCGCCGCAGGCTGAGAGCCTGCCCCACTTATTGGAAGAAAACGCCGATACCGTTGTAGAAGATATCGGTGACCATTCCTTTGTTCAGACCGGTGGCGGTGAAGGTGGTTGGGGTGTTGTATTGTCCAATCTGAATCCACCCGCCCGGATAACTGCCTCCACTCGAATAAGTAACGGTGGTGGACACCGGCAGCGTGGCCAGCACCCATCCTGGAATGGTGAACTGCTGGGCCGCCTGCGGCGCGGTGCACTGCAGCCATCCGTCCAGAAACAAGTTGGCGTTCACCTGATTGTACGATTCGGCGAAGATGGTTACCTGGCCATTTTGCAACGCCGCGTTTCCACCGGTCCATTGGACGGTAAGATCGCCCGAACGGGGAATGTTCTGGGTGTTCGCAATTCCGGTGAACGTCGCGGTTGGAATGCCCGTAACATCGGTTACCGAGAACTGCCCGATATTTGCTCCGCCAGCGCCGACTATCGGATATTTGATATCGCTCCAAAGGTATCGACCGTTGCTCGACAGATAGCCATAGTAGAACCCTCCGGCCTGCTGCAAGTCTTGGATCGGCGCATATTGTACGGACAGGCTTCCGGCATCCAGTTGCGCAGGGCTGGCGTCGGTAAGGCTTCCATCGTAGGCGGCGTCTATGCCACATCCGTAAGTGCAGTCGACTGCCATGCAATAGCCGCTCGATACTCCGTATTCCGCTAGTCCGGCGGTGCCCGGGGTGTATCCGCTGAAGGTGGCCTCGGCAACATCCTCATTTGCCACCGCGGAGGAGTCGGATTCATATTTCGCGAGCCAGCTTTCCAGGCGGACGAGGCCAAAGGTCACATTCTGGCCGTTGGCCAGGTCGGTGATCAAATCCTGTCCCATCATCGAATCCGAGCAGGTGTTGCCGCTATCGGATATGGCGATGGTGGCGATATTGCCGGTGTTGCCCAGTACGCCGCCGGCCTGGACTCCTACGGGGACGTAGCATCCGGTGACACCCTGCGGGATCTGGACGACGATTTGATCGAGGCCCGCGCAGCATCCCGAGCGCCCCTGATAGTTGATGGCGGCGGCGGTGTTGCCGACATAGACCTGGATCTGGGTGGGCAGATTGCCCGTCGGAGGCGGATTGGCATCGCTGGCCGTGATCGCCCCTAATCCGGTGCCCCAAATGATGGCATAGTCGCCAGGATGAAACGTGTGGATGATGGTATTCAGGTTGTAGTTAACATCTGTTGCAATGGCTTGTCCGAAACCCGACGAGCTATAAGTGAAGATACCGAAGGCGCTGGAGACGACCTGGATAGGTACGGGCGCGCTGGTCTGGCCACCGTAAGTGACGGTAATTGTGCCCATGCCGGTTGGGGTAGTAGACGGCAGGATGGCATTGATCTGGGAGTCGTACGCGAACAGCAGTATGGCGGAAACCTGAGTCGATCCCACCGTAACCGCAACTGTTGCACCGCCCAAGTTAATTGGAAGTGGGAAGGTATAGGCATAAGTCAACGTGCTGGGGCCCAGACCCGTTCCGAAAATAGTGAAGATCGATCCTTGTGCGATGCCCGAGCCCGGCATACCCTGCGCGCGATAACTGGCGGAACTGACGGGTGATCGGGCGATAACCGGCTGCGCAAAAGCGGCCACGGCGGGAAGGAAGGAAACGGCCAGTAAACAAGCCAAGCATCTGTTCATGACGGCCTCCGAAGGGGGATTCGTTGCGGCGCACGGACGGGGGCCGGCGGACGAATCAGTTTCAGACTCTAACCACCATATTGTACGTGGTGGCAGCGGCCGTAGTTTCAATTCTTTCCCGGATCGCCGAATGGACGCAGTGCCGGCACGCCCAACGGGTCCTGCTGGGCTTTCAGCTTCTCGAATTCGGCGCGTTCGCGGTCCGCGTCGGCCGTGCGGCCCGCCTGCCGGTACGCCTGCGCCAGGAAATAATGCGCATTCACACTGGTGGGCATTTGCCGGACGGCATTCTCGAGTTCGGCGATGGCGGCGTCGACATGGTCGGCGTCCAGATTGGCGCGTCCCAGATCGGTATGGCAGAGCCAATGATATTTGGGGGGGGCGGCTTTCAGCGCGGCGCGCACGGATTCGATGGCCGCATCGGGCGCGCCCTGGCGAATCTGAATCGACGCCATGACCAACAGCGCGGGCCAGTGCTTCGGGTTGTTTTGTGCTTCTTTTTGAAACTCGGCGAGCGCGGCCTTTTGATCGGTCTCCATCAGGTAGAGACCGTAGGCGTAGTGCACGCCGGGTTCATTGGGATACTGCGCCAGCAATTCGCGGTAAGCCGCCGCGGCCACGCCCGGTTGCTCGGTGGCGAAGGCCCAGGCCGCCTTTCCCGCCAGATCGACGATGGCCTTTTTTTGAGGAGGAAGCGTGGCGATGTCGTCAGGCTGGGCCAAGGCGCAGAGACCCATGGTTTCGACGACGGGCAGCGGCGCATCGGGATGTTTGGTCAGCGGCTGCAATTGCGCGAGCGCTTCATCGAACGCCGAGGCACGAATTAGAAGCTGGGCGGCGCGCACGCGCACGGCAGTCTCAAACGGGATGTTTCTGCCGAGCCCCAGACCTTCGCCTTTGCGGATATCGGTGAGCGCCTGATCCGGATCTTCAAGTTGCGACTCGCTGAGACCGAGCAACGCCCAGCCGCTGCCGATATCGGGAGACAGCTCCACGCCTTTGCGCAGTGCGTCGGTAGCCTCTGCGAAGTGGCCGGTTTGATAGAGCGCGCCGCCCATATAAAGCCAGCCTTCCGCCCACTTGGGACGCAGCGCCAGCGCCTGCTTGTACAGGCGGGCGGCTTCATCGGGATGCGTATCCAGAACCGCCTGCGCGCGCTGCGACAGATCTTCGAAAGAGTTTTTGGCGGGGGTGGGGGTTTGGGCGCCTATGGGGATCGCGGCTAAAAAGACCGTCAAACAACGGGCGGCGAGGGGACCAAGGAAACCGCTCCCTAACGGTCGCGGCTCGGTAACGCGTGCGGGCCGCGACTGTAATCCATTCCGCATGCTTCTACCCTACGATAACGCAGTTCGTTATGCTGGAAGCGATGCGCAACTCCGGCCGGAGAAAACCGCTCCCTTACGGTCGCGGCAGTACAAATCGCGTGAAATCGCCGCGGCTGTTACTGAGCCGGGCCCAGGGGGCACCCCGTCAGGGAGCGGTTTCCCCAGAACGGTTAAGCACGCTGCGCATTGTGGCACTGCTCATCGCCGCCGGCTGCGCTTACGCGCAATCTTCGAATCCCGAACAACTCTTCCGGGAGGCGTTGGCGGCGCAGAAAGATGGCGACAACGCAGGGGCCGTCCGCAAGTATCGGGAACTGCTGAAACGCTATCCTGACGCGGTGGAAGTACGCGCCAACTTGGGCGCGGCGCTAGCCACGCTGGGGCGCTACGACGAGGCCATCGAGCAATACCGCGCGGTGCTGGCGAAGAAAGACAATGCGGGCCTGCGCTTGAATCTGGGTCTGGCATATTACAAGAAGGGTGCGTGGCGGGAGGCGGCCCGCGAGTTCAAGACGCTGTGGGAAGCGCAGCCGGGCGATGCGCGCGTGGCGACATTGCTGGGCGAATGCGATACGCACATCGGCCAGGATGAACAGGCCGTCGCGGTGTTGAAGCCGGTGGCGGCGGCGCATCCGGAAGATCTGGCGGTGGCTTGGCTGCTGGGTTCGGCGCTGATCCATGCCGGGCATCGGCGCGAAGGGCTCGACCTGGTGGATCGGGTGGCGCGGGTCGGGAATCGGCCCGAGGCGTATCTGCTGGCCGGGCAGACCGCGCTGAAGATGAACGAATTCGAGCGCGCGCGCGACTATGCCGATGCGGCCGCCAAGTTGAATCCGAATCTGGCGGGCGTGGATACGCTGCGCGGCACGGTGCTGACTTATCTGGGAGATACGGAGGGCGCGGCGGCCGCGTTGCGCAAGGCGGTGGAGGCGAACCCCAAGGATTTCGAGGCGCAGGTTGGTTTGGGCGCGGTGCTGCACACCCAGCGGGATCTGGATGGCGCGCGGGAGCACTTGCAGCGCGCGCTGGCGCTGCGGCCCGATTCGAACCTGGCACGCTACGAATGGGCGCGGTTGGAGCGCACCGAAGGCCATGTGGAGGCGGCCGTGAAGGACATGGAGAAGGTGGTGCACGCCGATCCTAAGTGGGCGCAGCCGCATGTGGAGTTGGCGGCCCTTTATTTCCGGCTGAACCGGCAGGCGGATGGTGAGCGGGAGCGCGCCATCTACGACCAACTGACGGCCGAGCAGCAGAAGCCGTGATGGCATCCAAGATCGCGTCGAGCGCGGAGCGCGCATTTTACGACGGCCAGTACGCGCAGTTTCTGGAGTTGCCGGACGATGCGCTGCGCGTGGATCGGGCGGTGCTGGAACGTAGCCTTCGCGATCCGGCGCAGCCATGGTATGAGCGGCGGCGGCTATACAGCGCGGCCATGCGCGCGCTCGACGCCGAGCCGTTGCGTGGCCGGCGGATTCTGGATTACGGCTGCGGTCCGGGCGATTTCGGATTGTGGATGGCCACGGAAGGCGCCGAGGTCACGCTGCTGGACCTATCGCCGGCGGCGATTGAACTGGGTATGCGGCGGGCGCGCGCCTCGGGCGTGGCAGTGCGCGGAGTCGCGGCCGACGCCAGCCGGTTGGATATGCTGCGCGATGCGGAATTCGATGTGGTGTTCGCTTGCGCGGCGCTGCATCACACCCTGAAATATCCGGGGGCGCTGGAGGAACTGGCGCGCATCATGCAGCCGGGCGCGCGGTTGGTGCTGGCGGAAACCTGGGGCGGCAATCCGCTGTTGAATCTCGCGCGCAAGGTGCGGGCGCGGGCGGCCGGCGAGGCGGAAGAGCAAGGCGAGGGGATCGTCTTTTCGCGGCGGGAACTTCGGGCGCTGGATCCGTACTTCGAGGATCTGCGCGTGGCACATATGAATTTGCTGGCGATGGCCAAGCGCGTGTTTCGCGGACGCTTCGAGAGGCGCTGGGCGCGCGGCGCGATGCGGATGCTGGAGTCGATCGACGCGGCGCTGTTGGCTGTCGCGCCGGGGTTGGGGGATTGGTGCGGCGAGGCTGTGATTATGGGACGGCGGCGGTGAGCCGTATACTTAAGAAGAGGGTTACCCGATGTTTCATCCTAAGCCTCACGCGGACGTGCTACAGCGGGTCTTTGACTTGCCCGGGCACGGAATGACCCGCGCGCTTGCCGAGAGCATTATGGCCCTCGACTTTCCCGAACGCGACGCGGCACGCATCGAGGAGCTTAACACTCGAGCGAATGAGGGCGCCCTCACCGGTGAGGAAGAGGCTGAACTCGAGGTGTACGTGAATGTGGCCGACCTGCTGGCTTATTGGCACTCGAAGGCAAGGCAGGCTTTACAGCGGCTGGCATGAATGAGTTGGTGGCGGAGGTGCGGCGCAGAGCTGGCAATCGTTGCGAGTACTGCCGTTTTCCCCAGGCCGCATTCCGGCGGAGCTTCCATATAGAACACATCATTGCCAAACAGCATGGCGGGGCCACCCAGCTTGATAATTTGGCTTTCGCGTGTTGGCATTGTAACTGGAAGAAGGGTCCAAACCTGGCCGGCATTGATCCTGAAACAGGTCAGGTGACCGCGCTGTTTCATCCCAGAACCGATTCGTGGCCCCATCATTTCTCGGCGCGCGCACTAAAAATCGGAACTTTGCGAGTTGAGATCCACGGCCTGACGGCGATTGGCCGGGCGACCGTGCGAGCACTTGGCATGAACGACCCAATGCTGCAGGCGCTCCGTTATGAGCTTTGGATCGAAGGATTGCTCCAGGATAACGCCTAAGGCCGGAGACTGGGAGCTCCCGGAAGTTGAAGCCCGCTGCGCGGGTGCCGCACGTGAAGGAACGTTGCGGTTAACTTGCCAACGCGAGTTTTTCGACGCTCACCTGGCCCCCGGCCTCGGACAGCGGCATGGGACGGCCCAGCAGAAAGCCCTGCACCTGGTCGCAGCCAAGCTGCCGTAGCACAACCATCTGCTCTTCGGTTTCGACGCCCTCCGCCGTCACCTTTACCCCCAGGCCGTGCGCCATGGTCACGATGGCCTGCACCAGCCGGACCGAATTCGTTCCTCCGGAGATCTCCTTGACGAACGACTGGTCGATCTTGAGATAGTCCACCGGCAGGCGGTGCAGATAGCTGAGCGCGGAGTAGCCGGTGCCGAAATCGTCGACGGCGATACTCACGCCCAGCGCGCGCAATTCGCAGATCCGGTGCGCGGGTGTTTCCAGATTCTGCATCAGGATGCTTTCGGTGATCTCGAGTTCCAGGCAGG
The DNA here is from genome assembly GCA_963785255.1 of Bryobacterales bacterium. GTDB lineage: Bacteria > Acidobacteriota > Terriglobia > Bryobacterales > Bryobacteraceae > Bog-159. Next base: position 612,296 of record CAWAUR010000015.1, on the reverse strand, counting down.
CGGGCGCCAAACCGGTCTCGGCGAGAACCGCGCGGACCACTTCGACAAAATCGTCGCTTGCAAATTGGATGGCGGACACATTCACCGCCACTTTGCAGGGCTCTCCGGAGATCGGCTGCCACTGGCGCGCCTGGCGGCAGGCCTGCTTCAGCACCCAGTTGCCTATGGGGACAATCAGCCCATTCTCCTCCGCGATGGGGATGAACTGTGCGGGGGGTATCAGGCCGAAGCCGGGGCGCCTCCATCGCAAGAGGGCCTCCATGGCTGCCCGCGATCCGTCGGATACGCGGAACAACGGCTGGTAGAAGACCTCCAATTCGCCGCGCTCCAACGCCCGGTGCAGATGGTTCTCGAGAGCCGGACGATCGATCACCGTCTCGATCTCCGGAGCGAAACCGTGCCATCGATTTTTGCCGGTCTGCTTGGCGCGATACATGGCGGCGTCGGCTCTCCTCAGCAGGGTGGCCGGATCGCCGGCATCTTGTGGGAACAAGGCGCTCCCAATGCTGGCGCTTACGTAGATTTCGTTGCCGAGCGCCGCGAATGGTTCTCGCAAAACGCGCAGTAAGTCCTGCGCGACCTTCTCGGCGTCGCCGGGATTTCGCACATCGGCCAAAAGCAATGTGAATTCGTCGCCGCCCACGCGCGCCAGCGTATCGGTTTGGCGAACCGAGCTTTTCAGCCGATCCGCCACTTCCCGCAGGAGTGTGTCGCCAATAGCATGTCCCAACAGATCGTTGATGAGCTTGAAGCGGTCCAGATCGATTTGGAGGACGGCGAAGCCCGACCCGCTGCGGCGGGCCCGCGCCATGCACTGCTCCATCCGGTCGTCGAGGAGCAAGCGATTCGGCAGACCCGTTAGCGGATCGTACTGCGCCTGGAACATCAGCCGATCGTAGAGTTGGCGCTGTTCCATGGCGACGGAAGCGATCTGGCCGGCCATGGATATCAGGGCTTGCTCTTCCTGGCTGAGGACCCGCGTTTCGCGGTGGCATGCGATAAACGCCCCCAGAATACGCCCGGCCGGGTTGCGGATGGGAGCGGCCCAGCAAGTCCGGAAGCCGGCATCCAGCGCGGCTTTGCGGAGCGCGCTCCAGTACGGATCGTCCTCGTCGCTGAAGGCGCATTCCTGGATAAGGTGCGTCGGCAGGCCGCCGGTCGCTTCGACGATGTGGGCGGGAAGGCTGGAAGCCAGATAACAAACCTGCATGCCATCCAGCTTCACCACGGATACCACCAGGTCCGGCGCCTGATGGTTCACCATTTCAATCAGGTTGCGCATGGTCTGATCGAGAGGGCGGCTCTGGGCGATCAGTTCCACCGCGGCGCGCCGGTCGTGGCCAAGGCGTTTAGCCTTTTCGCGATCGGTAACGTCCACTAAAACGCAGAGGCGGGCTGGCCGGCCTTCGAAGAGCAGGTCATGGGATGCAATCTCGACATGGATGAGGCTGCCATCCTTCTTTTGGTGCATCCAGACGCCTTTATTACTGAGCCCATCGGAAGCCTTCGCCAAGTCCTCGATCAGGCCGGGGATCTCCTCAGGGGGCCGGACCTGCATGATGCTCATGCCCATGAATTCCTCGGCTGAATAACCATAGCGGTCCACCGCGGCTTCATTGACGGCCAGTATCCGGTATGTTTCGCGATCCCATACCCACAGAGGATGGGGATGGTGCGCGAACAGAAGGCGGTATCTCTCCTCGCTTTGGCGGAGGGCGTCCTGCGCCTGCTTGCGGCTGGCGATATCGTGCGCAATCGTCGAGCAGCACACGACTTCACCCGCTCGATTGGTGACCGGAGAGACCGTGATGGAGACGTCCAGGAGGCTGCCGTCCGCCTTCAAGGTCTGCGTCTCCAGGTGGACTACCCTCTCTCCACGTTGAATCTTATGGAGCACCGCTCTCTGCTCCTGGAGGCGTTCGGGCGGCGCCAGAACCGAGACGCTCCGGCCTATGATCTCATCCGCCTGGTAGCCGTAGAGTTCTTCCGCGCCACGATTCCAGCTTAGAATGGTCCCGTCCAATTTGGCGCCAAAAATAGCATCCTCGGCGGACTCCACGATAGATGCCAGCAACGCTTTGGCGCTCTCCGCCTCTTTCAGCGCGGAGATATCGCGGATGATGGCCGCGCCTGCTACCACACGGCCCGCTGCGCCTCTGATGGGAGCCGCTGTGACCGAGATCGGAAAGCGGGTCCCGTCCTTGCGCAACCCCACCGCCGTGTAAGGAGGCAGGCTCTTTCCTTGGAGCAGCTTGCCGAACGCAATCTCGCGGAATCCATTCGCGCGGAAGGGCGGCACCAGCATGTCCATGGATTTGCCAACGGCTTCGGCGGCCGTGTACCCGTAGAGCAATTGAGCGCCCCGGTTCCAACTCTGGATGACGCCTTCCGGGGTAGCCGTGATAATGGCGTCCTCCGACGCTTCCACGATGGACGCCATTAGGGTTTGGGTTTCGAGCGCCGCCCTGCGCGCCGAGACGTCCTGCCTAACCGCGATGTACCTGCGGATACTCCCCGTTGAATCCCTGACCGGCGTGATGGTCATGGCCTCGCAATAAAGCGCGCCGTCCTTCCGGCGGTTGAAGAGTTCGCCGTGCCAGACTTTCCCTGCGCGGATCGTGCTCCAGAGATCCCGATAAAATGGCGGACTCTGCAAGCCGGACTCCAGCACCCGGACATTTTGACCAATCACCTCCGGCGCGCCGTAGCCCGTAAGAAGGGTGAATGCCGGATTGACATACTCAATCCGCCCCTGGGCGTCCGTCATCACGATTGAATCGGAAGCCTGGGCAACGGCATCCGCCAATCCGATTCTGTCCGCTTCGGCAGCGTGACAGGCGGCCCCCAGACGAGCCTGCCTGCGCAGCGCCCGGTGCACGGCGCACGTCGCCGCGAGTCCAAACGCCGCAATGGTCATGGCGTGCGAGGCCCACAATGAAATGCCGGGGGAGACGATCTGCTTGGTGATTTCATAAAGCGCCCCAGCGGCCAGCGTCGCCAGAAGAGTGCCGGCCAGTGTCCGCAATTGCGGCGCAACGGGGGGCAGCAGGGGCGCAGGGTCATTTATACCGGCTATGGCCGGCGCACAGGCTTGCATGTCCACAGTTCCCTCATCGGCAAAATTGCCAGGTTGCCGTTATCCATCGAGATAAAAGTTTTTCCGACGCTTTTGTCTATTATCTGCCCCCCCGGAGTGCGGCGGCAATGTTTCCCTTGGTTATAGGCGGCGATAATCATAACAAATAAGGACTTTTATTTAGAGCTTAAATGCCGGAGCATATAAAAATGGCATGGATTGTACTGACTTCTATTGCTTCTCTCTGGATGATCGGTTTGTGGGAATTTAAACGGCGCCAGGAAAAGCGCCGCAGTCTTGACCGGATGATCCAGACCCTGCGACGGCCTTTCAGGCCGGAGAGCGACTAGCGCATCGTACAGTTAGTTCTTTATATATCGATGTTGCGGCCAAAGCTCCATAATCCGCGCTGGCTGACGAGTGAGTATGGCGTTTGTGGGGCGGGCAATCCGGCCCGCAGCCGGCTTTTCAGCCGGCCAAGCCGCCTGAAAGCGAAGTGCCCGCGTGGTGCGGGTCCATACTGGAGAGGAACTTGGCCTGCGCTTTTGAGCCAAATTGGCATTTTTTTCGCTTCTCGCCAATCGATTGTTATCAATAACTTCCGGGGGAGTTCCTCAGAAGGCGGCTGCGGCCATGATTGGCCGCCCCACGGTGAAACCGAACCGCCAGTATTCTTTAAAGAACTAACCGTATGTACTGCTCATTGCGGCTGTCGCACACACTGCTGCGGACCGGCAAGTCAGGATGCGTTACCGGCCGTAGAATCACGCAGCCAGCGCACCCCTTCATTTATCCATGCTTCGGCGCCTCAACGGCGGTACGCTGCGGCGCGGCCCCGCGATCGCGCCGGTACCGGGGAGGACAGCGCCTGCCGGCAGCCGCGAAACGTTCTAGAACATTGACGAGGTCTGCGTGAGGAATGGGCATCTGGCCATCCTGCGAAGCGCCATGGTTCTCATTCAGATCAAAATGGCGTCGAGAATAGTCACGGTCCAGATTTCGCCGGAGCGCTGCCACCGCGTGCTAAGGATTCGTAGCGCTCCAGGCTGGATTTTAACGACGCCGCCAGTGCGTCGTTGTGCTGCTGGTTGGCGAGATCCAAGGCGCGGCGCGCGGCGGTCACGGCATCCTGATAACGACCGGTCTCGGCGTACATGGCTGCCAACATATCCAGGATCTCGGGCACATGCATTTCGGAAAGCGTGGCGGCCTGCTCGAACTGCACGGCCGCATCCGCATATCTACCCTTGGCGGCCAGTACACGTCCGAAATTATAGCGATTTCCGACGGATTTGGGGTCCAGCTCGACGGCTTTTTCCAGATGCGGAATGGCTTCGTCCAGCGCGCCGGCGCGGGCTAGCGCGGCGCCCAAATTGTTTTGCCCATCGGCGAATTTGGGTTCCAGATCCACGCCCTTGCGCAGATGATCGAGCCCCTCTTCGGTGCGGCCTTTCTCCGCCAGCGCGCCGCCCAGATTGATTTGCGCGCGGGCATTATCGGGATTTAGTTCCACCGCGCGTTCAAACTGCGCCAGTGCTTCGTCCAGTTTGCCCTCTTCGGCCAGCGCGCTGCCGAGATTATTATGCGCCTGGGAACTCTGATCGTTAAGCTGCAGCGACTTCAGGTATTCCGCCATGGCTTCTTGCGATTTTCCGGTGGCCGCCAACGCCACGCCCAGGTTGCCATGCGCCCGCGGATCTTCGGGATTCAAGGCTACCGCTTGTTTCCAGGCCGGCACGGCGGCTTCAAATTGGCGCTTCTCGGAAAGATCGGCCGCGATGTTGAACACGCGATAGAATTCCGTGGCCGGCGCGTCGATGCGATCGAGGCCGTCCGGTCCGATATTCATGAACTCGGGAATATTTACGGCGCGATTCGAGGCCGTGGCGTTTTCTATGGGAATCGCCGGACTGCTGTTGCCATCCACATCGATATGGGTCAGATACAGGCGCGTGTACGGCGACGGAGTCTTCGAGGAAAACACCAGCCATCGTCCGTTGGGCGAGAAACTGTGCCAGGAGTTCATCGTCTTCAAATTGCTGCGCAGAGGCCGCGGTTCGCCGCCGGTGGAAGGAACGATGTACAGCTTGCTATCGGGACGCATCAGCAGGCCGCTCTTGTTTTGTACCCACACGATCCACTTGCCATCGGGTGAGACTTTCGGGAAATTGTTGCTCATCCCGTTTTCCGACGCGCCCACAACTCTCTCGGCCCGACCGCCTTTGCCGTTGTTGAACGGGATGCGATACAGGTCGTACTGGATCTGGGTTTCGTTGGGATCGTTGGCGTATTTCGAGGCGGGCTGGCCAGCCGGATACGGATCGCGCGCCTTGGCTTTGGCGAAGACGATGAAGCTTTGGTCGGGAGCCCAGAAGGCGCAGGTCTGCACGTATTCGGGATCGTCGGCGCCGGGTAGCGGCTGCAGCTTTTGGGTCTCTTTGCTGTACCAGGCCAGGATGCCGCGCGTGGGATAGAAGACCTGGCCGAAACCGAAGTAGTCGTAAAGACCTTGATAAATGCGGTCGGTGACGCGCTGCCCGCGGGTGCCGGGCACTTCGATGGACGTGACCACGAACTTACCGTCCGGAGAAACCTGCGACATGAATCCGAAGCGTTTGGGCGATCCCGTTTCGGTATAGGCGCTCCAGTGGATCACATAATCGTTGCTGATGGCGCTGACCTTCTTGATGGGGATCAGACCGTAGAGCGCCTTGTCGTTTTGCGGACCATCCACGTCGATACCCAGCGTTTTGCCGTCGCGCGAGATGGAATGGCAGTTGGCGCAGGTGGGCAGGTTTTCCATTACGGTTTTGCTGCTGGTCTGGTTGAGATAGCGGATGCGCCACTTGATTTTGGGCAGCACGGAATCGGAAAGCGGATGGATGATGCCGCGCTCGCGCTCGGAGGGATCGGGCGGAATCAGCGGCACGTCGCGGTAAAAGATGGGCGCGCCGACCGGATCGGCGGAGGTGACGAAGTTCGTTTGGCCGCTCGAGATGGGCTGCTTCATGTGTTCGTCGCGATAGCCGGTGACCACCAGCGTGGCCGGTTGTTTTTGGGATTGCTTCTTGATCTTTTCCCACAGCGCGGCGTCGGGCTTCCAGGTGTGCTGGGCTTCTTGTTCCGGCGTGAGAGTGGGCGGAACGTAGCCTATGAGAGTGGTATCGACCTCACCGATTTGCGGCTTCTCGCCCGGCGACTTGTCGTGCACGCGGGATCCGCGCTGGCCGAAGTGAATTTCAATGCGCCATACGGTGGCCGTGCCCCCGGGATCGCGCCAAAGGAACGTGGGCGGGGTGATGTCGGGCGGAAAGATGGAGTCGGGCTCCGGGAAATCGATCAGGATGGGGGCGGCCGGCGCCGGCGTGGTGTGGGCGGCGCGGCCCAGTGCGGGAGCCAGTAGGGCGCACAGGGAGACCAGACAGGTTATGAGCATGGCGCGTGGCGGCTTCATTGAGTCTCCTCCATCCATCGTTTGCTGTATTTAGATTATATATGATTATCAGGCCTTTTAGTTTGGTTTATCACCTGTGGGGCAGGCACTTTGCCTGCGCGGGCCTCATAGGCCCGCTCTGCGGCCGAGTTTGGCTCGCGGACAGGCCAGGAGGCCTGTCCTACAAATTCAGGACCCTTGGCTGATGAAGCGTGGCTCCGGCGCCGTGGGACTGGCGGTTCCGGTGTTGTCGATGGGAGCCAGTTGGCCGGAAAAAACGGCTTGCGGGGGAAATGACAGTGTGGCTCCGGAGGCGTCCAGGAGTGTGCCCGTGATCGTCAGAAGATCGATGGCGACCGCGTTGCCGGCAGTGACTTCGTACAAGACTTCCAGGGTTCCTTTTGTAACTGGCAGAGAAGTGTTGCCGGTGCTCGTAACGGGGCGGCCGTTCACAATCAGGTACGCTTCGGCGCCGATTCCATCGCTGATCTGATTGGGAACGCTGAGGAATGCCGCCTTTGCGCCGAGCCCGCTCAGCCGCGCTTGGAGGCGCGTTCCCGTGTTTGCGAACCCAATTGTCGATCCTGGCGGCGAGGAGCAGTTGCTCCCGGAAAAGCAGGGCGTGAACTGGCTCTCGGTATAGTAGACTTCGCCGGGTAGGTCCTGCCGCGACATACTGAACGGACCGTTGGGAGCGGTGATGCGAGGGCGGAACGCGTCCGCGAAGTTCTCCTGAAAATTCAAACTCACGGTGGAGGGCGAGGAAAGCGCGCTGGAAAAACTCAAACCCTGGGTGGCAAATGCCACCAGGGAGCTCGGTGCGCTGACAGGCACGTTGGTGGAGATACTGGCGGTGATCTCGCTAATGCCCGGCGGACCTCCAGCCGGCACGGTCGTCGCGTTCGCGCGCAGATTCGTGATGCGGAGGATGCGCACAGCGGACGTGCCCGGAACGACAAACGGTATCCCGGTCCACGTGACGGAATTCGGCGAGGACGGGCGGCCTACGTAGACATTACCGGAACCCGGCTCGCCGGCCGCAACCCCGGGCTTGCCGAGAACCTGGCCGTTGTATTGGAACCCGTTGGTCATATTGATTTGGCCAGGCACAGGCTCGTCGATTAACAACAGGGCTTCGGATGTCATGGGTCCAGTTCCGTAAGTTCGGCTGGTCAGATTGGTGTTGAGAGCAATCGTAATCTCCACCTGCGCGGACTGTCCTTCGGTTCCACCGGAACAAGTCAGGAGAATGTCGCCTGCCGGCTCCGCCAGACCTTCCGCACGAACGGTCGGAATCACGGAAGCGGCGCCCACGCACACCAGGGACGACGACGCCCCGACTGTAGCGCGCGAGAAGCGTGGTTCCGGCTCGGTTGCGCTGGCGGTTCCAATCGTGCTGATCGGCGCGAGGTTGCCGGCGAACACCGTGGCGGCTGGAAAGTCCAACGGGGATCCGGAGGCATCCAAAAGCGTCACAGGTATCGCATACGGACCGAAGACTGGTGGGGTTGTCACTTCATACAATACGTCTACGGTTCCATTTGCGATCGGAAGAGAGGTGCTGCCGGCGGCGGTGATGTGCTGACCATTGAGAACCAGGTACAGCAACTCGGGTTGAAACTGACATGAAAAACCACAGATTTGATTGGGGACACTTAAAGAAGCGGCATCGCTGCCGAGCCCGGTGATCTTAGTCAATAGCTGGGTTCCCGAGTTCGCCAGGCCAATCATCGATTGTGGGGGTGTGGAGCAATTTCCGTAAGAAAAACACGGCGTGAACTGGCTTTCCGTCCCGTAGTAATAACCGGGGACGTCCTGTCTTGTCAGCACGAAGGGGCCAGCCTGATTGTATGCGGTGCGCGGGCGTAAGGCCGGGAAGTATTCCCCGAAATTCAACGTCGCGACAGACGGCGACGAGTAGGATGTCGAGAAAGCAAAGCCAACGGCGGTAAATCCCACCCTAAGAGTTGGATCGCCAATCGGGATCGAGCTGGAAATCGTGGCGTTCACTTCGCCGGCATTCCACGGACCCTTTATGGGCTCGGTAGTCGCGTTGGCGCGCAGATTCGTGATGCGGAGCGTGCGGGTTGCGGAAGGCCCGGGCGCGACAAAGGGGATGCCGGACCATGTGACCGACGTGCCGGACGCCTGCTCGCCCAGGTAGACGTTCCCGGAGCCGCCGGCGCCCGCGGCGATGCCGGGTGTGCCGAGAACCTGGCCATTGTACGGAAATCCGTTGCTGGTGTTGACTGCGTCGGGCTGCGGTTCATCGATGAGCAGCAACGCTTCCGACGCAGAGGAAGCGGTATTGAGGATTCGGCTGGTCAGGTTAGCGCTTAGATCGACTGTGATTTCGATCGGGGTGGAGGGACCGGGAGTTCCGCCGGTGCAGGTCACGACGATGTCGCTGACTGGCTCGGCTAATCCTTCCGCGCGCATGATCAGGGGAAGCGGAGGGGCGGTGGTACAGGTTAGTTCCTGGGCGTTTGCGGCGGCGGCTACGCCTAGGAGTAATACAATTCCGAATTGGCGCATTTGGATCAGGTTATCAGATAGCGCCACTGGGTTACTGAGCCGCGCGCGTAAGCAAGCGGTCAGTGGGCGGACTCGGTGACGCTCAGGATGCGATCGGCTTTCGGCTTTTTCAGGGTTTGCACGATCCCGCTCGGCCAGCGGATTTCGAGCGACGCAATGTCCTTTTCCGCGCCCAGGCCAAAGTGTACGCGCTTATCGCTGGACGACATGAAACCGACCGAGGTAGTCACATGATTATAGAGCGTGCGGCCCGAGGCGGTAGTCAGTTTAAGCTCCGCCCCTACGCCGTCGCGATTGCTGCGGCGTCCGATGGTATTGACTAACAGCCAGTGATTGCCGTTGTCGGCTGAGTTGATCAGGATACGCGGCTTTTCATCGAGCGATGTTACTACCAGATCCTGGAAACCGTCGTTATTCAAGTCCACAAACGCGGAGCCGCGCTGAAAACCGTGGCGGTTGAAATCCGGACCCATGAAGCTGGAGACATCGCGAAACTCCTTGCCATCCACGTTCTCGAACATGGTATCCGGCTGACGGGAGATTTGGCCCATGTCATCGATCTCTCCGTTGGAGGAGTAGAGATCCTTCCAGCCGTCGTTGTTATAATCGACAAAGCCGTTGCTCCATCCCGACATGTGCGCACTCAGCCGCGATAAGTGGGACATGCCGGAAACATAGTTCATGTATTTGCCATTCACATTGTGGAACAGACCCCAGATTTGGCCTTTCAAGTTGTTATAGAAAATATCGGGCCAACCGTCGTTGTCAAAATCTTTGGCATCGGCGCCCATGGAGGAACCCGCGTTACCGCTATCGTCGTAGGCCACCCCCCATTCGTAGGCGGATTCCTTGAACGTGCCGTTCTTCTGGTTGATGAACAGAAAATTCCGCACCGTGTCATTGGCGACGAATACGTCCATATATCCGTCGCGGTTAAAATCCGCGATGGCGATGCCCATCCCTTTGCCTAACTCTTTACCGAAGCCGGAAGAATCGGTAACATCCTCGAAGCGTCCGTCTCCTAAGTTGTGATACAGCCGGTGCGCGACGCTGGTATAGATCTTAGGATGGCAGTAATATTCTTGTCCGTTCACGGCGCAGACCCTATCGGTTTGCGGCGTCCAGACAGTGTAATTGGATACGATCAGGTCCAGCTTACCGTCGTTATCGTAGTCGAACCAGGCGGCCGCGACGCTTAGAAGATCTTTAGGTTTATTCGCCAGGCCGGAGCGCTCCGTAACATCGGTGAAGGTGCCGTCGCCGTTGTTATGGTACAGCGTGTTGCGGCCGGCGTTGCAGATGAACAGGTCCTCGTAGCCGTCGTTATCGTAATCGCCGGCGGCTACGCCGAAGCTGAAACCGAGGTCCTTGCCAAGCAGTCCGGCGCGCGCGGTGACATCCTCGAAGGTGCCGTCGCCGCGATTGCGCAGCAGGCAGTTGTAGAAGCGTGGATCGGTTTTTTCGAGTTCGGGCAGCTTGGCGCCGTTGGAGAAGAACAGATCCATCTTACCGTCGTTATCGAAGTCGAATGCGGCGATACCGCCGCACATAGTCTGCGGAAAATACTTACGGCCGGTGAAGTTATTGTCTGTTTTGTAAGTGAAGTTGGATTTGGGCGCGATGTCAGTGAAATGCGGGCGCCGCGGCGCAGGCTCCTCGCCGCCGGCCGTCATCCAGAAACCACACACCAGCCACAAGGGGGCGGCCGCGAGCAGGAAACGGAAACCGCTCCCTGACGGTCGCGGCTCTGTAGCAGGCGGTCGCGGCTCTGTAGCAAGCGGTCGCGGCTCTGTAGCAGGCGGTCGAAGCTCGGCGCGGCGCGGCGAATGCGCACCGGTGTTTCTGAGCCGCGCGCGTAAGCAAGCGGTCTGCCTTATTCTCATCGTGGCTTGGCTCCCGTGGATGCGGCGTCGCGTGCGGCGATGAGTTTGTCGGCGAGGGCGCGTTCGCGGTCGCCATCGGCGGCGCGGCCCAGGCGATAGTAGACCGTCGCAAGACTGGCGTGGGCTTCCGCGAATTCCGGCGATTCGGCAATCAGTGCTTCGAGCGATTTGCGGGCCTGGTCCGGATTACCGGTAGCCAGATCGAGGTTGGCCATCTGATATCGCACCCCGGGATCGTTGGGACGCGACTTGAGGGCGCGCTCGAAATAACTGCGCGCGGCTGGATAATCCTGATCCTGCTTCGAGAGAACACCCAAGTTCAAGTTGGAAGTAAACTCATCGGGGTCTAGGGCCAGTTCGGCGGTGAAGGCGGCGCGGGCGCGATCGTTATCGCCCTTCGATAGAAGCAATTCGCCGAAGCGGGCGTGGGCGCCGGGAAGCTTGGCGTTCAGGTCGATGGCTTTCTGAATATCGGCGAGCGCGCCATCGTAATCGTGGGCACTCAGCTTGAGGGTGCCGCGCAGGAGGCGGGCTTCGGCAGATTCCCCGCGGCTGAGGATACGGTCGATGACCGCGGCTCCGGCGGCGTTTTGTCCGTCGCCGATAAGCGCCGTTCCATAGAGATAGTCGAACGCCGAGTCACCGGACTTGTCTTTCTCGATAGGGGCTAACAGAGTTATGGCGTCCTTGTATCTGCCGAGACCGTTATAACAACTGGCGAGCAACAGAGTGACTTGGTCTTTGAATTGGGGCGCGAGCGAGGCGGCGCGCTCAAAGCGTGTGGCGGCTTCGGCGGGGCGGCCGGTCTTGTAATAAGCCAGTCCCAGATTGAGCAGGAGAGCCGGATTATCGGGGCTTTGTACAAGGGCGCGGTCGTATTCGCCGATGGCTTCTTCATAGCGGCCGGCGCGCGCCAGCGCTGCGCCTAAATTGGAGCGTGCCTGGATGGAATCGGGCTGCTGGGCAAGATACTCGCGATAGGCGCGGATAGCGCCATCCAGATCGCCCGATTGGTGCAATGAGATGGCGTGTTGGAGGATAGCTTCGGAGTTAGCGGCGGGTTGTTGGCCGTAAATTGCCGGTATTAGCAGAGCGATAAGCAATGTGGGGCAGGCTCTCAGCCTGCGGCGGGCTCGTAGCCCGCCTGCTGCAGAGCCTGAAATGCTAGAGGCGGCCTGAGAGGCCGCCGCAGGCAGAGTGCCTGCCCCACTTAACAAACTCATTGGGATGACTCATCGGCCAATTGTTTCAGCCGCACGAACTCCGCGCGCTCGCGCGCCGCATCGGCCTTCCTGCCCGCCAAGGCATAAGCTGCCGCTAAAGAGAAATGCACTTGCGGACTGTCGGAAGCCTGCTGGCGCGCGATCTCGAGTTCCTTAACTCCCTTCTCCACCTCGCCTGCCTCAGCCAGCAACTTGCCGAGCACCGCATGCGCCGCGAAGAACTGTGGATCCGCATCCACAGCCCGCCGCGCGTAGGAAATGGCTGTATCGGGGTCGCCGCGCGCTTCGTATTCCAGGGCAATGCTCGCCAATGCCTGGGTGTGTTTCGGATTCAGCTCCAGTTCTTTCTGATACTCGCGCAGGCCCGCATCCCGATCGGTCGCCGACAGGAACGATCCGTAGAGATAATGCACGTTGGCGGTCTTCGGATAGCCGGCCAGCAGATCGGCGAAGTCCTTTTGCGCCTCCGCCGGCTCCTTCAGGACGGACGCACAAACGGCTCGCCCGGCAAGCTCTACCAGATCTTTGTCGGCCGGCGGCAGATCTTCGGGGAAGATAGGCCGGTGCAGCCCGGCCAATCCCGCGGCTTCCGTCACGGAGGGGCCCGCGCCGCCATCCTTCAGCACCTTCTCCAGCACTTGCATGGCGGATTCGTACTGCGCGAAGTGAGTAAGTAGTAATACCTCGTGAAACAACACGACCCGATTGACGTCTGGGTTATCGCCCAAGCCCAAGCGGCGCGCCAGGAAAATATGATCGAGCGACTTGGCATACTCCTTGGTCTCGAATTCGCAGAGGCCCAGCAGCGCAAAGCCGGGACCGGACTTACGATCGAGTTCTGTCAGACGCCGCAAAGCATCGCGCGCTTCCGGGTATTGGTTCTGGTCGTAAAGTAGTTCGCCCAGGAACCACCAGCCCTCCGGCCACGACGGTCGCAGTTTGACGGCCTGGCGATACAGGGCGATAGCTTCCGGAATGCGGTTTTGGGTGCGCGCTTCGGTGGCTGCCTTGGACACGCGGTCGAACGTGGGGGGGGTGGTTGCGGCCAGAGAGGTAAGACATGCGACGAGAATTGTGGGGCAGGCTCGTAGCCTGCGGCGGCCTCTCAGGCCGCCTGGTGCCACTTTCAACACCAACGCAGCAGGGCGGCCTACGAGGCCGCCGCAGGCTACGAGCCTGCCCCACATTAAGGAGTCTCCTTTACGTGGAGGACGCGATCGCCGGGCACATCCTTCAATGTCTGCACGATTCCCGACGGCCAATGAATCACTACCGACGACGCGGTAGCATCGGCGCCCAATCCGAAATGCACCGGTCCATAACTCGACGATGCATATCCCACGCTGCTGGTCATGTGATTGTATTGCGCGCCGCTCTTAGTGACTACCTGAATCCGCGCACCGATGCCGTCGCGATTGCTCTTGGTTCCTTCGAGCGCGATATCCAGCCAGTGCCCGGCGCGCGGGCTGCGATTCATCCAGATTTCCGCGGGATGCGCGAGCGCGCTGGTCACCACGTCAATGCGGCCATCGCCATCCAGATCGCCGAACGCCAGGCCGCGATGGCGCGCGGGCGGCGCGGCGTCCAATCCCGCTTCGGCGGTAAGCGCTTCCCAGCGCCCGTTGCCGTTAGTGCCGGCGCCCAGATTGCGGAAAACGGTGTTATGCTGCTCCACGATGGTATTGGGCATGGGCCGCGACAGCACGTCGCCCCGGCTGATGAACAGATCCTTCCATCCATCGTTATCGAAATCGAAGAGGCCCGGGCCGAAGCCCGCCATGCGCATGCTTTGGGCGCGCAAGCCGCTGGGCGTAGTCACTTCCTGAAAACCTTTCCCCGCCATGTTTCTCCACAACGGAAACGTCTGGTTTTCGAGCGCTACAGTTACTAAGTCGGGATACTCGTCGTTATTATAGTCGCGAAAGTCCAGACCCATGCCGGAGACAAAGTTACCATCTTCGGGTAGAGCGACGCCTTTTTGGAATGCTACTTCCTCGAACTTGCCGCCCAAGTTGTGGAATAGAAAATTATAAGAGGCATCATTGGTGACAAAAAGATCGGGCCGGCCATCCAGATCGTAGTCGGCCATGCCTACGCCCATGCCTTTTCCTATGTGCGCGCGAATTCCCCATTGTTCGGACACGTCCTCGAACTTACCATTGCCTTTGTTCAGATACAACACATTGGGCAGACCCTTGTAAGACCGCGGCGAGCAGTAGTCGGCGACGCCTTTGTAATCGCACAGCGGTTCCGTGGCGTAATCCCATGCAAGATAATTCACCACGAACAGGTCGAGCAGGCCATCGTTGTTCACATCCACCCAAACCGCCGCGATGCCCCACATGGGGCCGTATTTCGGGTCGGGCTGATTGGAGATACCCGCCTTCTCCGTGACGTCCGTGAACGTTCCGTTGCCGTTGTTATGATACAGCGTGTTGTGGTGCACGCCGGCCACGAAGAGATCGGGATAGCCGTCGTTATCGTAGTCGCCCACCGCCACGCCGCTATCGAAACCGGTTCCGGCCAGGCCCGCCGCTTCGGTGACATCGGTGAACACGCCGTTGCCATCGTTGCGGAACAGCCGGTTGCGATATTTGGGATCGTCTTTCTGTAATGTGGCCAGGTTGGCGCCGTTGGTGAAGAAGATATCGGGGCGCCCGTCGCGGTTGTAATCGAAGATGGCCACGCCGCCGGCCATAGTGGCGGGCACGTGACGCGCTGCGACTTCGCCATGCTCGAGCTGGAAATTGATGGGTCTCAGTTCGAAATGGATGGCGGCCGACGCGCCGTCCGTTGCGCGCAGGAGACGGTGCGCGCCGGCCAGCAACAATAGTGCCAGGAGACACACCAACCCCGGCACAATCATTCGACGGCGACCCATATCGACCAGAATAGCGCGCGTGCGCCGTGCTCTGCGGGGTGGAAAACCGTTCCCTGACGGTCGCGGCTCTGTAACACGGCACGGCGCGATGCGGCTGTTACTGAGCCGCGACCGTCAGGGAGCGGGGCTTTCAACAGCGGAAAGACGTACTATATAGTTTCGGAGGCGATGGTCTTCAATGGCGCAGCTCAACCGTAGAGAGTTCCTCCTGGGCGCCGCCGCGCTGGCCCGGTCCGCGCCCAAACCAGTCGTCAGCATCGTTCGTATCCGGGATGGCAAAGTCGCCGTAGCCGTCGAGAAAGCCATCGATCTGCTCGGCGGAATCAAGCATGTCACCAAACATGTCCACACTGTGATGTTGAAACCCAACCTGGTGTCCACGCAGGCGGCGGCCACCACCAAGATCGCCGTCGTGCGGACACTGGCGGAAACCATGCTGCGCGCGGGCAAGGAAGTATCCATCGGCGAAGGATCGGCCGCGGCGCCGAAATTCAATGTGTTGGCCACCGGAATTTACCGCACCCGTAAGCGCGACATTCTGGACCCCATGCAGCAGTATGTCTTCGACCAACTGGGTTACACGGATCTCGCCAAGACGCTGCGCGTGCCGCTGGTGAATCTGCACTCAGGCGATCTGGTGGACGTGCCCGTTCCGGGCGGCTTCGTGTTCGGCAAAATCACGCTGCATCGGAGCCTGGCCGAAACCGATCTGCTGTGCTCCGTGCCCATGATGAAGACTCACCAGCTTGCCACCGTGACGCTGGGCATGAAGAACCTGATCGGCGCGTTTCCGGGGACGGTGTACCAGTCCATGCGTGGCCAGATGCACGATTTAGCTTCCAAAGTGGAACCCACCGCGGCATCGGCCGTAGTGGTCGATATGGTGCGCGCAAACAAGCTCGGGCTGGTGGTGATCGACGGGTCGATGGCCATGGAGGGCAACGGTCCGTCAATGGGAAAGACGTTCCCCATGGACGTCATCATTGCGGGTACGAATCCGGTGGCGGCGGATATGGTGGCGGCAAGCGTTATGGGATTCGAGCCTGCGGAGGTCCCCACGTTCCAATGGGCGAACAAGGCGGGGATGCGGCCGGGCACTCTGGATGAAATCGAGATTCGCGGCGAACGGATCGCCGAAGTGCGGCGGCCGTTCAAGAAACCTCAGCTTATGGCGTGGAACGCGATTCGTCCTTACTTTGGCAGCAAAGAACTGACCAGCGTGCCGCGAGACAACTTAGTAGCGGCCGGGGATTTCCGTGGGCTGCCGCACCTTATGTGACGTTGCGCGGGCGCGCCGCTAGAGCCCGTTGCCAGGCTTCTTCCAGCCGCGCGCGCGCCGCCTGGCTGACGGGACCGGGCATTTCGTTCGATTGGTATTCGTGGCACAGCGCGACGGTCTGGCGCAGACTCTCGGCGAACTCCACGCACGGCGCACATCCAGCCAGATGGGTTTCGAACTCGCGGCAGGCTTCCGGCGGCAATTCCAGATCCAGGTATTCGGAGAGCGCGGCGAAGATCCGCTTGCAGTCCTCAGTGTCGTGTGGCATGGGGGGACGCCTCCATCGTTCGTAGATAAGTATCCAATTGTTGGCGGATGGCCAGGCGCGCACGATGCAGCCGCGTCTTCACCACGTCTATGCCCAGGTCCAGAATCTGGGCGGTCTCGCCGGTGCTCAACTCTTCCATGTCACGCAGCAAAATCACGGAGCGGTACGTATCGGGCAGCGCCGCGATGGCCTGGTCCAGAACGCGCCGCAATTCCGCGCGCAGCATGCGATCCTCCGGCAAGCTCGACCAATCGGCAATTTCGAGCTTTAGGGACTCGCCGTCGTGCCCGGCCACCGGCATATAGTCGTCGAGCGAAAGCTCGCGCGCCGGCGCGAACTGGCTGCGGCGCCGCTTCATCAGGCAATAATTGCGGGCGATGCGCAGCACCCACGAGCGCACCCGTTCGGGCTCGCGAAGCTGTTCGAAGTTTTCGAAAACCTTAAACAGCGTATCCTGCGCCACTTCTTCGGCGTCCTCGCGATGGCCGCACATCAGCCAACTATATTGAAAAACCTTGGTGCGGAAGTGTTCTACAAAACGGTCGAATGCCTCCGGCTTGCCGGCCATCAAATCGCGCGCCAGTTGCGTTTCGGTTTCTTTTTCCAAATGCGGCTCCCGCTACCCAATTGTAGCGGGAACGCGAGTTTCGAGCGCGATCTCAATCGACGGAGTGTGCATCAATGTGTTGTGAATCAGGCACGCATGCACCGCGCGCAGGACGCCGGCTTCATGCTGCGGGTCGAGGCCGGGCACGGTCACCTCGACGCGAAATGCAGCCAGGCGCGCGGGCGCGGCGGCCTTATCGGCGTGTACGCGAACCTCCAGCCCCTCGGCCGGCAAGCCGCGCGTGCGCAGATATTCAGCGGCATAGAAACCGGCGCACGTGCCTAGCGAGGCCAGCAGCAATTCGGGCGGCGTCATGCCGCTATCCGAGCCGCGGTTTTCCACCGGCTGGTCGCACACAATGCGATGTCCGCGCGTGACGGCTTCAAACTTAACCCCGCCTAAATGCCGAATGTTGATTTCCATATATCGGTTCCTAATCTCTTAGATGCATTTCGCGCGGAGCGGTGACATCTAAATTCCTTTGGTGGTCTGCCGGCGCGATTCAGCTAAGGCAGACGACACAAAACGATCGTCTGCCCCACCTATCGAGTGGTCAGCACCGCCCGGAAACGCGCCTTGCCGCTCAGCATGCGCTCGTAAGCCTGCGTGGCTTGTTCCAACGGAAAAGCCTCATTCATCGACCGCACGCCCGTGAGCACGCTGAAATCGAGCGTATCTTCCGAATCGCTGGAGATGCCTGAATACCAACCCTTGATCCCGTGGCTTCCGCCTATCAGCGAGGCGGGCGCGATTTCCATCTTCATGGCCGCGCCAATGACCATCAGGGTTCCGTTCGCGCCCAATCCGCCCAGCACCGCGGCCATGGCGTCGCCGGCCGTGACGGTGGCCAGGATCGCTTTGGCGCCACCCAACTTCGCCAGTTCCGCGCCAGGATCCTGGGCGCGGCTATCGATATAGCGCCAGGCTCCCAGAGATTTCGCCAGCGGCTCCTTATCCTGCCCGCGCGCGATGGCCACGGTCCGGAAGCCCATCTTGGCGGCAAACTGCACGCCCAGATGTCCCAGCCCGCCGAGTCCCAGGATGGCCACCAGGTCGCCAGGCCCCGCGCCGGTGTGGCGCAGACAGTTGAACGTGGTAACGCCGGCGCACATCAGCGGGCCCGCTTCCACCGCGGACAACTCATCGGGCACCCGCGCCAGCGCTTCGGCGCGCGCGACGGTGTAATCCGCGTAGCCGCCATCGCTGGTGATGCCGGTGATATAAGTTGCCGTCTGGCAGGCGAAGAAATTCCCGCGCCTGCAGTTATGGCAGTATCCACAATATCCGCCATTCCAACCGAGACCGGCGCGTTCGCCTGGCTTCCATCCGGCCACACCGGCTCCCACGGCGTCCACCACTCCGATGACTTCATGGCCCGGAACGCGCGGATACGTAAGCCCCGGCCATTGTCCTTCTTTTACCAGCGAGTCGCTGTGGCAGACTCCGCAAGCCTGCACCTTGATTCGTACGGAGCCCGGTCCCGGATCGGGTATTTCGCGCTCCACCATCTCGAACGGTCCGCCGGCGCGGGATACTTGCACGGCGCGCATCTTTGCCATAAATTGCCCCCCGGATAGAGATGTTGCGCTCGCCATGGACGGCGCAAAGCTGCCGCCCCCCGACTTTAGTCCACAGATAACAAATGGGTTATTTCGCACAGAGGAGCCTGTTCGGCGCTCGCTGCGTTAAAAGTGTTATAATCGCAGCTTATGTTTGACCCAGACGTACGCCACTGATTCGGGCCCCGCGCCCTCAACCCTGTATTTTCTTCGGCCCGCCTTTTGGGGCCGGTCATTTAAGCAACAACAAATTTTCGAGAACGAGGTAATTTCGATATGCGAAAAGTGCTTTCGAACGGTTTGGCTGTTTTTGCCGGTGTGGTTTCCTTACCGGTAGCCGGAACCCATGCGGATTCCGCGAGGCCGACCGCCGCGCAGCATCGCACCGAACCCGTCAAAGATTCCCGGCTGGCCTTTCTGCGCGCTTTCTTCAAACAGGGCAATTGCCCCGCCGCAGAACTTTCTCCGATATTCCTGGAAGCCGCCGATATGTACGCTCTGGACTGGCGCCTGCTGCCGAGTCTCTCGTTTGTGGAAACCTCCGGCGGCAAAGCCGCCAAAAACAACAATCTCTTCGGATGGGATTCGGGCCGCGCCGCGTTTTCCTCCGCGGCTGCCGGCATTCACGCGGTGGCGGCTTATCTGGCCCAGTCCACGCTGTATCGCCGGAAGGATGTGGACGGAATTCTGAAGACCTACAACGGAAGCGCCGGCTATGCCCGCAAAGTCAAGGATGTGATGCGCCGCATCGCGCCGGCGAAATAACGCGGCGCTAAAGTAACTTACGACGCTGGCAATTGCAGATAATCGATCTCACGCAACACAATTTCTGGACGCGCCCGCACGCGGATATCGTCCGTCAGGTTGACCCATCGGACCTTGCCCGCGGCGTCGATCAGGAATTCGGCGGGGCGGGCGATATCCCGTCCGTTTTCTCCGGCGCCGGGGTGCCGTACGTCATAACGGCGAATCGCGTCTGCGTGCGGATCCGACAGGAACGGGAATGTGTAGCCTCGCTCGTTGCAGAGTTTGCGCGATTCGGCGCTCGAATCCACGCTGATGGCTGCGATCTGAACTCCGCGCGCGCGGAACTCGTCTAAGTGCTGCTCGAAGCTCCGTAACTCGGAGTTACAAAACGGTCACCAATAGCCGCGGTAAAAGATAAGTAGAACAGCACGGTTTGACTTACGCAGTTCGGCCAGACTTACCGGTTTGCCATTGGCATCCGGCAGCGTAAAATCGGGCGCCGGAGCGCCCGCTTGGGGGGCGCCGGTGGAGGAAGGCACACGCCGTGCAAAGACAAAGTTACCCCAACAGAATACACCGAACAGGGCGAGCGCCAATACACCGAGCACCGCGCCGCTTACTTTGCCGCGGTAATGTTCGGGCTCGCCATACGCGCGGCGCAATCCCGCCGCCAGCATCAAGCCGCCCACCACGAACAGGAGTAAGTTGACCCACGGAATGTCGCGCGTGCCCGCGAAGCGCGCGAAGATAGGGATGTAGCTGAGGACAGCCGCGAGTGTGACGGCGAAGCCCGTCCAAATGAGCGAATTCCAGCTACGGCGCATTCGGCGCGATTGTAACACTCCGCTCCCTCACGGTCGCGGCTCGGCAGGTCGCGGCTCGGCAAGTCGCGGCTCAATAAGCCAGGGGGCGCGGCGCGCGCCCGCCGCCCGATACGCTTCGATCAACGCGCCCGCGGCGGGAGCGAACTCCGGCGGACCGGCCTGGTTGCCATCCTCCAGTTCCACCAGGCAGCGAAACCGTTCCCGCAGGATGCCACTGCGGAAGACGCCGCCAATCCACGCCACGCGCGCGATTTCATCCGGTTTCCAAAGCTGCTGCCGGACCGCCGATGCCAACACCGCGAGTTGTTGCGCCGCGTTACCCAGGATGTCGCGCGCCAGGGCGTCGCCTGCCATGGCCGCCTTATCCACCCGCGGCGCCAGCGCCGCCACGCGCGATCGCGGCCAGTCAGCGGTATAAAAGAGATGCATCACGGCGTTTACGTCGGGGCAATCGGTGGCGTCGCACAGCACGCCGCCTAGGGCTGTCGCGGGTCCCCAACCTTCCTCGGCGCGCAAGGCGGCGCGCAATGCCTGGCGCACGATATCGAGGGCGCTGCCTTCGTCGCCAAAAATGTAACCCCATCCGCCGCACCGGGCCGTACGGCCGGCGGCATTGCGCCCAAACGCGATGGAACCGGTGCCCGCGATGACGGCGATGCCCGGCTCGCCCGCCGTGGCGCCCGCCAGCGCAATGGCTGCATCGTCGGTCACAAGCAGCAGATCCGCCGCCAGGATCTCGCGCAGAATGGCCTGCTTGTCCTGGGGACCGCCGCTCATACCGAAGCACGCCGCGGCAAAGCGTGCGGCGCGCGCGTCCAGGCCGGCCTGCGCACACGCCGCGGCTACGGAATCGCTCACGGCGCGCACCAGTTTCTGACGGCCCTCCGCGGCGGCTGCATGATTGCATGGGCCGCCATGACCAGTGCCGACCACCCGCCCGGTTTCATCGCCGATCATCGCCGTGGTGCCCGATTGCCCGCCGTCCACTCCCAGGAAAAGACTCATCGTCCTGACTCAAGACTATAACAACCCGCGATGTGGGGAAACCGCTCCCTGACGGTCGCGGCTCAGTAACGGACGTTATGATTTCGCGGGTTTACAGAGCCGCGCCGATTTCGCGGGGTTTACAGAGCCGCGACCGTAAGGGAGCGGTTTCTTCAGCCGGAAATCCCCAAAGGGCGCGGGCTGCCCCTTGCCAATTGTCGATAGTCGATGTATCATTGTCGATAGTCGAGGCATCGACAATATGCCCAAACCATCAGATTTGTTGCAAGGAACAGTCGATCTTTTGATTCTGAAGACCATCGCCCGCAAGCCCCTTCACGGTTGGGGTATCGCGAAGCGCATACAAACACTCTCGGGCGACACTCTGGCAGTGGGCCAAGGTTCCCTATACCCGGCATTGCACCGCCTCGAAAATCAAGGCTGGATTTGCGCGGACTGGGAGGAGTCCGATCTCGGACGGCCTGCCAAGACCTATACGCTTACTCCGGAGGGCCGGAAACAACTGGAGCGCGAACTCAAAAGTTGGAACCGCCTCTCTTCCGCCGTCCACCTTCTCATTCAAAACGCCTGACGCGGGATACTTATGCGAATTATCCGGATCATCAAACGACGTGTTCACGCATTTCTGCATCGTTCCCATGCCGACGCGGAACTTCAAAGCGAGATTGAGATGCATATCCAGCAACTCACAAATGAGGCTATGGCCGCGGGTATGACTGAGGTCCAAGCTCGGGCCACGGCTTTGCGGGAATTTGGAGCGGTGGAGCAAATCAAAGAAGAGTGCCGCGACACGCGCCGCGTGAGATGGATTCAAGATTTCGTCCAGGACCTACGCTACGGCGTTCGTATGTTGCGGCAGTCGCCCGCCTTCACCGCCGTCGCCGTAGTCACTCTGGCCTTGGGCATTGGCGCTAACACCGCGATTTTCAGCATCGTGGATGCGGTACTTTTGCGATCGCTTCCGTATCGGGATCCCCATCAACTCGTCTTGATGTCCGATGTCCCGCTGGACCGGCCAGACGCGCTGTCAGCCATATCCTACAGGGACTTCACCGAGTGCCGCGCCCAGAGCCATGTGTTCAGCCAGATGGCGGGAAATGCATTTCACGATCTCACATTGACCAGCGCAGGCGAGCCGGCCATTGTGAACACCGCGGACGTGACGCCGGAAATATTTCCTCTGCTGAACGCCAAGCCTCTGCTGGGCCGCACGCTGTTGCCCGAGGATGGCAAGCCAGGCGCGGCGGCCGTGGCTGTTCTGAGCGAAGATCTCTGGCGCAGCCGCTTCGGCTCCAACCCGGGTCTTATTGGCCAATCTATCGCTCTGGACATGCGGTCATTTACCGTAGCCGGAGTCCTGCCGGCAAGCTTTCGCTATCCGGAGGGCGCTCCCCGTCAGGACGTGTGGATTTCCATCATGCAGGACCCGCTGTTCGGGCCTTTGACGTCGCAGCCCGGCGTGCGCTTGGTGGGTGTAATGGGCCGGCTCAAGCCCGGCGTTTGCCTGGCGAAAGCTCAGGCCGAGATGAACACTCTAGGCGCCCGGCTGGCGAAGGAATTTCCCGCGGAAGATTCCGGCTTGACGATCCGGATTCGGCCCTATCGGCAAGCAGTGGTCGGGAACCTGAAACCCGCGCTGCTTATTTTGCTGAGCGCGGTTGGCCTGCTCCTACTGATCGCTTGTGCCAATATCGCGAACCTGCTTCTGTCCAAGGCCACGTCTCGCGGCAGAGAAATGGCTGTGCGCATCGCGCTGGGGGCGTCGCGCGCCCGCATGGTCCGGCAATTACTGACCGAGAGCGCACTGCTAGGGTTGCTCGGCGGAGTTGCCGGCCTGCTTCTGGCGGCGTGGGCTGTCTGGAGTCTTCAGCCTTTCTTGCCGTCCGAAGTGGTCCAGATCAGTTCGATTCATGTCGGAGGCCCGGTCCTGATGTTCGCGCTGTGGTTGTCTCTGGCGGCCGCGCTGGTGTTTGGACTGGCGCCTGCGCTCATGGCCACCCCGTCCAACTTGCAGACGAACCTCAAAGAGGGCGGCGAGCGCACCGGCCAACGTGGCGGCCAGCATGTGCGCAGTTTCCTGGCGATCGCGGAAATATCGCTGGCCATGGTGCTGCTGGTTGCGGGCGGCCTTCTGATCCGCAGTTTTGCGCTGGTCACGTCGGTCAATCCTGGCTTCGATCCGAACAACGTCACGGAAGCCGAGGTTTCGCTTCCGCAATTTCAATACTCGACGCCGCAGCAATGGACGGCTTTCTCCCAGGAGTTGCTGACGCGCCTGCATGCGCAGCCTGGTTTCGAGGATTCCGCGCTGGCCGCTCCGCTGCCGGTGGACCGCCAAGGCCAAGCCACCTTCGCGTTCCGCATTGTAGGAAATCCCCCGCTGCCTCCCGGCAAATCCACTACTGCCAATTACGCCACGGTGAGTCCCGGTTATTTTCACGTGATGCGAATTCCGCTGCTGCGGGGCCGTTTTTTCGACGAGCACGATTCGCCGTCCAATCCGAACGTAGCGATCGTTAGCGAAACGCTGGCACGGCGGTACTTCCCGAACCAGGACCCCATCGGAAGGCAAATGAGATTTGGATTTCCGCCAAACGTCAATGTGCCGCGCGAGATCGTCGGCGTGGCCGGCGACGTGCGAGACGTGGCGCTCAGCCAAAAACCCGGCCCACAGATGTATGTGCCCTTCGCGCAAGCGCCTCTTTATGGAGGGGAGGTGGTTGTAAGAACTTCGTTGAGCGCAGCGAGCGTGGCCGCCTCCATTCGCCAGGCGGTTCACACCATCGACAAGGACCTCCCCGTGACGGATGTGGCATCCTTCCCGGACATGCTCGGCCAGTCCGTCTCGCGGGAACGCTTTCGCACGTTCCTTCTGGGTTCGTTCAGCGCCATTGCGCTGGTGCTCGCCGCCGTCGGAATCTTTGGCGTGATTTCGTACTCGGCCTCGCAGCGCACGCATGAAATCGGAATTCGCATGGCCCTCGGGGCGCAGCGGCGCGACGTTTTGCATCTGATTTTGGGACAAGGAGCGAAGCTTGCCCTGCTGGGCTTGGGCATTGGCGCCGTCTTGGCGCTTCTGCTCACACGGTTGATCGCCAGCCTGCTTTATAGCGTCTCCCCGACGGATCCGCTGACATTTGGCGCCGTGGCTATCGTTATGCTCGGCGTCGCGGTGACTGCCTGTTATATCCCCGCGCGCCGCGCCATGCGAGTGGATCCGATGGTCGCTCTGAGATACCAATAGTTCGTCCGACGCCAGGGCGCCGCTTAACCGTTCTGGGGAAACCGCTCCCTGACGGTCGCGGCTCGGTAACGGACGTAATGATGGCGCGGGGTTTACTGAGCCGCGACCGTAAGGGAGCGGTCACTTTGCTCGGAATCCCCAAAACGGTTAAGCACCCGCGCGAGGGCGCCGCCGCCGCTTCATTCCGTCTTATCTTTGGCGTAGCACAGCGGGTTCAGCAGACACTCGGCGCAACGCGGCTTGCGCGCCTGGCACAGCGCCCGGCCGTGATGGATGATTTGGTGTGAAAACAGAATCCAGCGGTCCTGCGGGATGGCTTTCATCAGGTCTTGCTCGATCTTCACCGGATCGGTTTGTTTGGTCAGATCCAGGCGGCGGGATACGCGCTGCACGTGCGTATCGACGACCACGCCCACGGCGATTCCGTAAGCGGTTCCCAAAACCACATTAGCCGTCTTGCGCGCCGCACCGGGGATGGTGAGCATCTCATCCATGGTCTTGGGAATCTGGCCTCCGAATTCGCCGACGATTTTCTGGGCGGCGCCCACAATCGACTTCGCCTTGTTATTGAAGAAACCCGTGCTGCGAATATCCTGCGCCAAAACCTCGGGACGCACGGCGGCGAAATCGCGCGGCGTGGGATACTTCGCGAACAAGCCGGGAGTCACTTCATTGACGCGCTTGTCGGTGCATTGCGCGGAAAGTATGGTCGCCACCAGCAGTTCCCAGGGATCGCGGTGATGCAGGGCGCAGATCGCATCGGGATACATTTCGTCCAACCCGCGCAGGATCTGGTCGATGCGCGCGCGGCGCTCGGCGGCGGTCTTGGGACGTTTCACTTTGAGGGCCAAGGCTGGGTTAAGCTAGAAGCATAGCACGCCGTTCCGCAATGAAAACCTACCGTCTCGAATGCTCGATGTCGGTTCCCGTGTCGCTGCGGGAGGCCTTCGCCTTTTTTGAGGATCCGCGCAATCTGGCGCGTATTACTCCGCCGTGGCTGAACCTCCGCATCGTATCGCCGCAGCCTATTGTCATGCGCAAAGGCGCCGAAATCGATTACCAGATCCGTTGGTTAGGCATGCCGCTGAGGTGGAAGACCGCCATCGCCGAGTACGAACCGCCATTCTTCTTCGTGGACGTGCAAACCGCCGGCCCATACGCCTACTGGCATCACCGGCACGATTTCAAGCCGACGGAATATGGCGCGTTGGTTTCCGACCGCGTGGTTTATTCGCTTCCGCTGGGCCCGCTGGGCAGGTTGGCGCACCGCCTGGTTGTCCGGAAACAGTTGCAGCAGATTTTCGACTACCGGCACAAACAGTTGGCCGATATCCTGACCGGAGCTATTGCGGCGAAGTGATCTGGACCTGTGTGACTATGTTTTGCCAGTCCGGCAACTCGTAGGCTTTCAGCTTGGTATCGAGCGGCGCGGTGGCCTCTTTCGACTCGTTGGGGTGCAGCGAGGGTAGCTTGAAGCTGAAATTGCCGGCCGGTTCTTCTTCGGCTTTGGCCGTGCGTCCCCAGATCTTCACCGTGCCCGCGAGGTCCGTAATGTCGGCGTCGGAATGGTTGATGACCACAAAGCGCGCTTCGGTCTGGTGCGTGGGCGAGTCGACGAAGCGAATGCCGGAAACCTCCACGTACTTCTGCAGCGGATTGGGCGCGGCCTGCGACTGGGCCGTGGTGGCCGGTGCGGCGGCGGGCGTGGATGCCGCCTGCGTGCCTCCTTTGAAATAATTAATGGCCCAGTAGACGCCCGCGCCGAGTCCCACAAAAGCGAAAGCGAAGAGGATGGCCAGTAGCCACGTCGGCAGGCCGGCACGCGGCGGCTCGGCGGCATACGCGGCGGACGAAAACGGCGCGGCGGCGGGAGGCACAAAAACAGGCGCGGCTGGCGGTGCGTACGCTACGGGGGGCGGCGCCGTGGGACTTGGCGGCGTTGGCGCGGCGGGCTGGACCGCGGCTGCGGCTGGTTGTCCGGCAGCCTTCTCCCGGGCGGCGCAATCCGGACAGGCTTCGTAGGATGGGGGTACCTCACGCCCGCACTGCGGGCAGATCCAAGTGAACATTCGATCCCTCTCTTTCCATGCTACCGCTGGACCGCCAGGCCGTGCTTTGCTCGGCAGTCGAGAATAATAGGTAGCATGGACACACAAATCCAGCGGCTGCTCGCGGGAGATCCGGCCATTCGCCGGCGGACTCTACGCGATCCAACAGACGCCGCGGAATCCCGCGCGCTTGTAGGACAGGCCTCCCGGCCTGTCCAAGGCGAGCGTTGCTCGGCCGTTGAGCGGGCCTACGAGGCCCGCGCAGGCTACGAGCCTGCCCCACAATGGGCGATTCGCTGCAGGCCTTCGACGAACATCTCGTGGTTGACTCCCATGCCGATGCGGAAGTGATCCGGCATTTCGAAGAAGCGGCCGGGCACGGCGGTGGTGTCGTATTCCGTGCGCAGGCGGTCGAGAAAAGCGTCTACGTGGCCGTCGTGCAGGCGCACAAACGCGGTGGTGCCCCACGCGGTGCGCGGCGCGGAGACGGCCGTGTGGCTGTCCAGGAACTGATGGAGCGCGGTGCGATCTCGGTCCACGATGCGGCGCGCGCGGGCGCGGATCAAATCCAGGTGTGCCAAAGCGGTCACACTTAGTAATTCCGCCGGATGCGCGGGGATTACCCCGAACAGATCGTTCAGCCGCCACATGGCGCGCGCCAGATCCGGATGCGCCAGAATCCATCCGCAACGCAGTCCGCTAAGTCCGTAGACCTTGGTCAGGCTATTCGTGACGATGAATTCGGGGCCTAACAGATACGATGTGCGCGGCGTGTTTTCGTAGACCGCATCGAGATACACTTCATCGACTAACACGTGCGCGCCGACGGTCCGCGCAAGATCGCCGATTTCGCGCAGGATAGAATCCGGTGTGAGCACGCTTGACGGATTGTGTAAGTTGGTAAGTACGATCAGTTTGGTTTTGGGAGTAAGTGCGCGGCGAACGGCCTGCGGATCGAGCGCATAGCCGTTCTCTTCCGCGCGCGTGAATCGCTTCACTTCCGCGCCGAGATACAAAGCCGCCGAAACCAGCAGTTCATAAGCCGGTTGCTCGATCAGCACTTCGTCGCCCGGCTCGATCAGCGCGGCCATCGCCAGGTGATTTGCCATGGATGTACCGGCCGCCGCCACCACGCAATCCGGATCGACGCCGCACTTGCCTGCAATGGCCTGTTGCAAAGGCGGGTAGCCATAGGTGCTGTCGCCGTTAATATCGAGCGGCGGCAGTGAGGGTAACTCAGCCAGCGGAAACGATCCGACCCCGCTGGTGGCTAAGTTGAACCGGGCCCGGCTCTGCGTCTTGGCCCAAGGCATGTAATCGGAGTGTCGTTGTCTCATGAGTTGGTGTGAGTAAGCTTGCGCCGGCTCCAATACCAATATACGGGAATGCCGGTGAGCAGAATCATCAGGCCAATGGCGCTATCGGCGGGATCGAGAGCGATGGTGCTGGCCACCACACCGGCGCAAACCGCGACGAATGCGGCCGTGGTATAAGGGTGCCCGGGCGTGCGATAGATACCCGCGCGCGGCCCTGGGTCGCGGTGGCGGAACGCGAACAGTCCGGCGGCAGTAAGCGCGAAGGAAATGAAATCCACCGAGATCACGTAGTTGAGGATCTGTTCATAACGTCCCGAAACGGCGATGACGGTCGCCAGGATGCCTTGCAACACGATGGCCACCACGGGCGCTCCGGTGCGCGGCGATAGCCATCCCACGCTCTCGAAGAAGAGCCCGTCGCGGGCCATGGCGTAATACACGCGCGGCGCGGTAAGAATGCCCTGGCTCAGGAAGCCCAGCGTCGAAATGGCGATGCCCACCGCCAGAAATTCCGCGCCGCGCTCGCCCAGAGCCACGCGCATCACCGACGATGCCGGCGTATGGGTGGCGGCCAGGCGCTCCGGCCCCAGCACGCGCACGCAGACGTAGTTCACCGAGAGATACAACGCGATCACGCCGATCACGCCGGCGATCAGGCCGCGCGAAAGATCGCGGCGCGGATCGCGCATCTCGCCCGCGACGAAGGTGGAGGTTTGCCAGCCGCCATACGCGAAGGCCACCGGGATCATGGCCGCGCCGATGGCCCGCAGCAACCCAAAGGAGACCGGCCGGTCGAGCAGCGGCAGAGCATGCAGCTTGCCGCCGCCCAGCACGATACCCACCACTACCAGGGCCGCGATGGCGGCGGATTTCAGCAGCATCATGGCGCTTTGCACGTTGCTGCCGGCGCGCACGCCCAGGCAGTTGATGGCGGTCAGGCCGAGCAACGCGGCGCCCGCGATGGGCCCATCGCCCCCTGGCAGACCGGAGATCTCCCGAAAATATCCGGCGAAAGTGACGGCCACCGCAGCCATACCGCCAGTCTGCGTGACCAGCAGCAGCACCCATCCGTAGATGAAGGCGACCGCCGGATGGTAGGCTTCCCGCAGGTAAAGATACTGTCCGCCGGAATCGGGCATACGCGTGGCCAGTTCCGCCCATATAAAAGCGCCAGCCATGGCCAGCGCGCCGCCGAGCATCCAGACGCCCAGGATCAGCGCGGGCGTATGGACTTGGCGGGCAACCACGTAGGGGTTAATAAAGATGCCGGACCCCACGATGCCGCCCATCACGATCATGGTGGCGTCGAAGAAGCCGAGCTGGCGGCGCAGTTGGGGAGCGGACACAGGCTTGGGCGGCCACATCAGGGTAGCATGTTGGAATTTGGGGCTGCTGGCGTTTTAACGGGAATCGGCGTATTACCAAGGGATTATCCTTCCCTCCGACCCGTGCAGTAGTACGCGGGATCGGAGACCTGGTTGATGGTTTCGTGAGAAATCTCGCGCCTCCCAGCCACCAAAAGGGTATATGAGTGCCAGCCCTTTATCGCTTCCCGCGCCGAATACGGACCTGCTAGCCAACGTGTTCGACGCGATGCCGCTTCCCGCGTTTGTCGTGGATCGGGATTTCAATATTGTCGATTTTAATCTTGCGGGGGCCAAGCTTCTGGACCGGGTGCCTTTCGCCGTACTGCGCCTGCGCGGCGGCGATCGGCTCGAATGCGTGCATACGGCGGAATCGGCCGGTGAAGGCTCCAGCGAACCCTGTCGGGACTGCATTGTGAAGAACTTCGTGCGCGAGGTTTTTAGTCAAAGCGAAGCGCGCCGCAGTACCGGCCGATTGCGCCTCACGCGGGGCGAGACGGCGGCCGATATGGACTTTCTGATCACCGTCGCACCGATTCCCGATGAGGCCGAGCCGCTGGCCCTGCTGATCCTGGACGATGCCGCGCAATTGGCCGCCTTACTCCCGGAAAGGGACCGCGGAACTACTGCTTCTTCTTCTCCAGATTCCAAAGTCCCCGCGAAAGAACCCGACCACAAAAAGGGCAATAGTTGATGCCCACGAAGCTGTGGCGCTCTTCTCCGAAAACAAAATAGTATTCCGTGTCGATTTCGGTGAGGATCCGGCCGTTGGTGAGCTGGTGCGGTTGCGCGTGGCGCGCCAGTTCCAGATCTAACAATTGGTCGAATTCGGGGCAGCAGGCCATAGTTGTACACTATATGGATTGGCCGCCGCGACACAAGCCGCTCCGCAATCCGCATTTCCCGCAGCCTTACCGCGCCTGGCGCACCGCTGGATCATCGGGCGGGGCGTCGACCTGTCGTTCGTCATCGGCAGCTCGCTGGCCGGATATGCCTACCTGGTGGCGAATGTCGCGCTGCACGTGCCCATCTCGCTGTTGTGGTGGTTCTGGTCGGTGGGCTTCGACGGCACGCACATCTTCGGCACGGCTTCCCGCACGTTCTTCGATAGCCAAGCGCGCCATGCCCGCCGCACCCTGCTCTTCGGCAGCGCAGCCTTCTTCTTCGCCTTGGGACCGGCGCTGGTGCTGGCCGGAGGCAAGGCCCTGCTCGCCATGATCGTGGCCGTGTGGGCCTACTATCACGTGATCCGCCAGCATTACGGGTTCATGGTTCTATACAAGGTGAAGAACCGCGATCTGGCCAAGACGGATAATTTCCTCGACCGCTGGTTTTTGGGCGTAATGACCGTATTTCCGCCGTTCCATCGCTTCTTCATCCATCATCCCGAGGAACTGGGGCTGCATTTTTCGTTTCCGCGCCTGGAGCCGTTTTTATGGGCGCTGGTGGCGGCCACCGCGTTGGTCTACGCGGGGCGCCAATGGGTGCGCATCCGGCGCGGCGATTCCGTCAATTTGCCCAAGTTTCTGCTATTTGCCGGCGTGATCCCGCTGCACTGGCTGACCTTCGCGTACATGAGTTGGCTGGGCGCTGTGCCTACCGTCACCATCGTGCACAACCTGCAGTATCACGCGCTGATCTGGTTCCACAACCGGAATCGCTATGGCGCCGCGCAGGCGGGCGAAAGCCACGGGCGCATTCCGCGGGCGGTCTCGCGCAGCCTGTTGAACTACGTGCTGGTGGCGCTGGTCTTCAGCGCCGTGTATCGCGTGCCGGGCTTCCAGCTTGGGCAAGCTTCCGATCTGGCCTTCGGATTCTTCTGCGGGTTTGGATTGACGCACTACTATCTCGATAGCAAGATCTGGCGGGTGCGCAGCGATCCGGCCCTGCGGCAGGCGTTGCAGTTGGCGTAGCCGGTGCACCGCTTCCTTACGGTCGCGGCTCTGTAACGGCGCGGCTCTGTAACGGCGCGGCTCTGTAACGGCGCGTCGCTTTCGCACGACTTACTGAGCCGCGAGCCTTTTTACTGAGCCGCGACCGTAAGGGAGCGGGTTTCCGGCGGAATCCAAAAACCGATAAGCACTCTTGGCGTAGCCCTACTGCACCCACACAGTCACCGTGTTACTCGCGGTTTGTCCTACGTTCACGGTCACCTGCATGGCTCCCGATTGTCCCGCCGGAAGCGCCACGTTGATCTGCCACAATCCCGCAAATCCCGGCGCGAGGCCCGCGAATAATACAGGCGTAGGCGGCGCGCTGCCCACCGTCGCCGTGACCTGCGCCACCACCTGCGACAGCGGATTGGTGCCCGCCGCCGTGCCATCGGGGACAGCAGGGGATACCGCACCGAAGCCCGTTCCAAACAGTTGGATGTAAGACGACGCCGGATTATTCTGGGCGTTGACGGTATAGTCCGGATTCAGCGCCGCCGCTTGCGGGCTGCCGTACAGAGTGAATATGGCCGGACCGATCGGGGCGATAGTCACTGTCTGTGACGCTGTGACGCCCGCGTGCGATACCGTCAGCGTGGCGTTGCCGGGAGCCGCTTCCCACGGAACCTGCGCGTTGATCTGCAGCGGCGAGACATACAGCAGCGGTGCGGTGACGCCGTTGATCTGCACGCTCCCGGCAGACATGGTGGCAGGCAGCGGCAATCGCGCCGGCTGCGCGATTCCCGCCGCCAGATTCGTGCCGTAAATCGAAAACAGCGCGCCCGGACTCAGTCCCGCATTGGGCGCCGCCGTGTTGATCGCGCCATCTGCTGGAAATTCGGGCGCCGGCACGGCCCACTCGTAAGTCGCTACCGCGCCCGCCGGCAGCGTATCGCTAAAGTTGACGCCATTCCAAGTCACCGCGAAAGTGGCGCTGGCAGCCGTTGCATTCAGCACCAGCAACACGACGGACCCATCCGGGTTCACAAACGCCACGTCTTCCACCGAGCCCGTGCCATAAGTGTTCGAATCGACGCGGTAAGCTCCGGGCTGCACGAACTTGCCCAGGTGGCCGAGCACATAATACTCCACGTTGCGCGTGATCGTGGATGGCGAGACGCTGTCGTCGATCGTCACCACGCCGCGGCAATTGGTGCAGCCGCCGTTCTGCGGGCCGGAGTTCTGGTCGAGCGCCAGATTCCACAGGGTGATCCCGCGCGCCCAGTTGCGCGTCGCGCCGATCAGCAGGTTCTCCGCATTCCATTGTAGATCGCCCGCGAAGCTGGACCCGACGGTTCCGGTACACTCCGTGAACCAGATATCCTTGGCCGGATATTGTTGCTCCACCTCGGATTGCGCAGTTACTTGTCCCGCATAGCAATGAAACGAACTGCCCGCCGCGAATCCGTAGGCCGCAGTATTGGAAAGCACTTCCTCGGGGTAACTGGGTTGGTCCCAGTTATGCTCGTAAGCGAAGATCTTGACGCCGCCAAGTCCCGCGCCCTCGAGCGCCGGGCCCAGATTATTGCCGATGAAATTCGCTTCGTCGGTGGCGGCCACGTACGACGAGGGATAGCCGGCAGTGGAGTAGAGCGGCTCGTTCTGCATGGAGATGGCGTAGATCGGCAAGCCCGCCTGTTCGTAGGCGTCGATGAAGCGGACGAAATACTGGGCGAGCGCCGGGAAATCCGAATCCAGGATGTTGCCGCCATTCATCGCATCGCTGGTTTTCATCCAGGCGGGCGGACTCCAGGGAAGCGCGTGGATCTTGAGCGCCGGATCGATCGCCAGCGCCTGCTGCAGCAAGGGGATCAGGTAAGTCTGATCGTGTGCGATGGAGAATTGCAGTAAGTTGAAATCGGTTTGTCCGGCGGGCACGTCGTCGTAACTATAGTCGCCGCTGGCGGAGAGATCCGAGGCGCCCATCGGCTGGCGCAGTATGTTAATACCGATGCCCGCATTCGGATCGAACAGGCTTTGCATCAGCGCAATCTGCTGGGAAGCGGTTAGTTTGTTCCAGATGACCCATCCCGCGGAATCCGTGAGCGATGCGCCCACGCCGTCCCATTGCTGGTAAGTCGTGGTGCTGTTGACGGCGATGGTGAACGGCGAACCGGCGGGAGCGCCCTGCATGAACGTAAGCCCCGGCCGCGCGGTTAGCAGCTTGGATTGATCGCCATCGGTTTCGTAAACCTGTACGCTTTGAGCCAATGCCGGCAGCACGGCCGCGATGAGCATTAGTAAAGGAGAAAGCCAGACCCGCATGTCGATTATTGTAATCGTGTGCGCGGCGCGATTAGGAGACCGCTCCCTGACCGCTCCCTTACGGTCGCGGCTCTGTAACGGCGGCTTTGATTTCGCACGGCTTAGGGCGCGCGAACGCCATGACTTTACAGAGCCGCGACCGTAAGGGAGCGGTCTAAGCACGCAAACGCCGCCCGCGCCACGCTAACATGGCTCCTTAGAACTCATGGTGGAAACAATCGAGTGGACCCCCGCGGGCGTAGTGATGATCGACCAGACACGGCTGCCCTTGCACGAAGAGTTCGTCACCTGCCGCACTTATGAAGACGTGGCCGATGCCATCCGCCGCATGGTGATTCGCGGCGCGCCGGCCATTGGTGTAGCGGCGGCCATGGGCGTGGCGCTGGGAGTGGAGCAGGCCGATGGCGCGGATCTCGACGCGCAGTTCGAGCGCATCTGCGATACGCTGGCGGGCACCCGCCCCACGGCCGTCAACTTGTTCTGGGCGATTGATCGCATGCGCAAGCTGTATCAATCGCTGCGCGGGCGTCCGTTCGATGAGATCCGCATCCGCCTCAAAGCCGAAGCGCAGCAGATCCGCCTGGAAGATATCGCTATCAACCAGGCCATCGGGCGGCACGGCGCGGATCTGGTGCCGGATGGCAAAACGGTGCTGACACATTGCAACGCCGGTGCACTGGCGACCGCCGGTTACGGCACCGCGCTGGGCGTGATCCGTGCGGCCGTGGAAGCGGGCAAAAAAGTGGATGTCTTCGCGGATGAAACCCGCCCCTTCCTGCAAGGCGCGCGCCTGACAGTTTGGGAACTGCAGCAGGACCACATCCCCGCCACCCTGATCACCGACAACATGGCCGGGCACTTCCTGAAATCCGGGCGAATCGGCTGCGTGGTGGTGGGGGCCGACCGCATCGCCGCCAATGGTGATGTGGCCAACAAGATCGGCACGTATTCGGTGGCCGTGCTGGCGAAGGAGAACGGCGTGCCCTTCTTTGTGGCCGCACCCATTTCGACGCTCGACCTGACGCTGGCCTCCGGCGACCAAATCCCCATCGAGCGCCGGCCGGATGCGGAAGTGACTCACATGTTCGGCACTGCCGTGGCGCCCGCGGGCACGCCGGTCGAAAATCCGGCGTTCGATGTGACGCCCAACCGGTATGTAACGGCGATTATCACGGAGCGGGGCGTGGCGCGCGCGCCGTACGTGGAATCGCTGCGGCGGCTGGCTTCGTAACAACCCGCCTGTTAAACGCTTGTTCGGCGCCACTTGGGCAGGCTCGCAGGTTTCACCAATCAAAAACCCCCACGCCGTACGCCTGGCGGCACCGCTCCTTGGGTAAAAGTCGCTTATAGTCGTGCGGGGTTGGCGCGCCGTGCGAACAGCTTGTTGCGAGCCGCGGCGGAGCAGACCGCGTCACCGGCGCACGGCTCGCTTCCCGGTGTCCGCTCCGACGGAACTGCGGCTATGCACGGGAGCGACCCGGTTCTACCAAGCCTGCATGAGGCGATGGCACATCGCCCGACGATTTCCGCAGCCGGACTGGAGTATCGTGGATCTTTGGGTCGCTCGCGCGCGGCTGGCGCAGGGCACGCCCCCGGCTCAGGTCCAAGCCATTCTCCGGTCGGGAAGCCCGCAATTTTCCCGCGGCCATGGTGACTCCGACGATTCTGCGCCGTACCCTTGCACGCGCTCGGCCGGCCTTTCCCGCCCCAGGGCGCGCTGTGTGCCCCACTGATGGCGAGGCCCTCGCTCCCGCGGCGCCCGCCAGGGACTGCTCGAACTCCACGGGTGGACGATAGCCCACTGCCGAGTGTAGCCGCTTTTGGTTATAGACCTTCTCCAGAAAGACGCCAACGGAAGCCCGCGCTTCGGCCAGATCCCGATACTCCTGGCGATGCACCTCTTCGTACTTCAGCGTCTTCATAAAAGATTCGCAGGTCGCATTATCGTATGGGTTCGCTTTGCGGCTCATGAATCTCGATAGCGCCGTCGCGGATGTTCTCAGCCCAGCGCAGCCGGAAACACTCTTCCGGGCGCAGGCCGCGGTCAACCAGCAGGTTTGCGCGTCGCGGAGCAAGAAGGCGTCCGGGGTCCGTGGCTGCTAGTCCCACTTTACAGCCCGGATGCCCTTCAACGCCTGTCGGTAGTCCTGTCAAACGCGGTGCCTCTCTTCGGCGTGGGGAAAAGCCCGTAGCCCTGATCGTTCTATTCTTCGCGTTTAGTTCCACTTTGCTCCTCCTGTCCATCCCGGAATCTTCTCATCCGGGGCTGTTCAGGGAGGCCAAATTAGACGATCGAAGTGGGCCAAATTAGAGGAGCGAACTCAGCCCAAAAGTTCGCCAATCGCTTTTGGGTGCTATTTCAGTTAACTGTTTTTGAATCTGTCTGGTGCGGATGAGAGGACTTGAACCTCCACTCCCTTGCGAGAACTAGAACCTGAATCTAGCGCGTCTGCCAATTCCGCCACATCCGCACAGTTTTGGTGGGCTTCTTCCATTTTTCCAGGCAAGCTCGCAGAAGTCAAATCGCCCGCGCCAGCCGGCGCTAAAATGAATCGCATGGATCAGACAAGCAAGTCCGAAAAGCTGGTTGCGTTCATCGAGGCATCTAAAGCCAAAGGCGCCGCCGACGGCTTCCTGGCCGACCTCCTCCGCGAACAAGGCTGGGCCGCCGATGACATCTATGCCGCTTTCGGGCGTTACTATCAGAGCCTCACCGGCCTGCCCGTGCCGGTGCGCGCCGGAGGCGCCGGGGAGGCGGCCCGCGACGCGTTCCTCTACCTGCTGGCGTTCTCCACGCTCGGCACTTGGACCATCGCGCTCGGCTCGCTGATGTTCAGCTTCATCGACCGCTGGTTCCCCGACCCGGTGGCGCGCGAGTCGTATGCACCGCGTTATGAAATCTCCAGTGAAATGGCCTGCGTGATCGTGGCGTTTCCCATCTTCCTGTTCGTGATGCGCTTCATCCTGCGCGAAGTGGAGAGCAACCCCGAAAAGCTCGAATCAGGGGTCCGCAAATGGCTCACTTATATCGCGCTGCTGGTCGCGGCGGGCTCCGTGATCGGCGATCTGATCACGTTCCTAACCTTCTTACTCGAAGGCGAACTGACTTCCAGGTTCGTCTTGAAGGTAGTGACCGTGCTCGCGATGGCCGGCGGCGTATTCTGGTATTACCTGGGATCGTTAAGGCGAGGCGCACGGCATGCGGACACCTAGAGATTGGGGCGCGGCGGCAGCGGCGGTAGCGGCCGTTTTGGTTGTGTTGACCCTCGGGTTCCGCTTCCTGGGATCGCCCGCCAACCAGCGCGCCATCAATTCCGACGAGCGCCGCATCGAAGACCTGCGCGCCATCGCCCAATGGATGCACAACCGGCCGCTGCCACTGCCAGCAACCCTGGCCGAAACCCCGAATTCTCCCGCGCACTTGACGGACCCGGTAACGCACGTCCCTTACGAATATCACGCGACCGGCACGGCTTACGAGCTATGCGCTACCTTCGCTACCGTCGGCAGGGTGGATGAAGGTACGTACCAGCCGCGATCGGCCTTCTGGAACCATCCCCAGGGACGCTACTGCTTTCAGTTGGATTCCAGCCAGACCGCGTACTGAGTGAATCATGGACGCTGCAACGGCGCGGCCTGCCGGATAGGGTGAGTTTGGCGGGATGTTTTCGCACCGCCCGCAGCGTGCGGTTTTAGGATAAACTGAGTGAAGGCTGCCCCGCCCTCGAAACCTTGGTTTCCGGCGGCGCGGCCGCGAGCCGCTAAAACGACATTCTTTCCGCCGTGCCAGTTTGCGCGGCGGCTGACGCGATTGCCACCCGGCAACCCAGGAGTCGAGCGCCTCAGAAGGAAAGTAAATGGAAGACAAATTAAAGCTGGCCGTGTTCATCGACTTCGATAACATCGAGATCGGCGTCAAATCCACCCTGCACCGCGAATTTGACGTGGCCGCCGTGCTGGATGCGCTGAAGGAACGCGGTGAAATCGTCACCTGCGTGGCCTACGCCAACTGGGGACGGCAGGAAGCCGCCACCCGCGCCATGACCGAACACGCCGTACAGATGGTGCAGCGCGATCCGTCGCCGCGCGGCGACAAAAACGGCGCGGACATCAACCTGGCGCTGGATGCGCTCGAGATGGCCTTCACCCACGACCATATCAATGCGTTCGCCATCGTCAGCGGCGATAGCGATTTCATCGCCCTACTTAACAAATTGAAACAATACGACAAGCGCGTATTCGTGCTCGGCGGGAAGGCGTTTACCAGCACGATTCTGCAAAAGAACTGTCACGAGTTCATCAGCTACGAATCGTTGCTGGATGAACCCAAGCCGCCACAACAGCAGCGTCCCGCTTTTCAATCCAGCGGCCAACCGCCCCAGCAACAGCAGCAGCCGCGCGGACCGCAGCACAAGCGTCCGGCGCCGCTCGATCTGGCGCAGGCTATGCCGCTTGTCGAGCGCGCTTTGCAAGCTCTCGAACGCCGCAGCGTGCGCCCGCAACTCGGTTTGCTGAAATCCACCATGCTACAACTCGATTCCGCATTCAGCGAGAAGGCGTACGGATGCGGCTCGTTTACGGACTTCGTCGAGAAGCTGCAAAAGGCCAATTACGTACATGTTACGGGCGGCGAAGGCCGGTACATGATCAAGCGTATCGGCGCGGTGGGCCCCGAGAAATCCAGCGTGCGGCCGGAAGCGGCGCTGCCCGTTTTGCGCGATGTGCTCGAAACGCATCGTATGGAAGTCGACGAGGGCGTGCCGTTGGAAGTGCTGGCCGAGTGGGTGAAACAGGAGCATCCCGATTACGACTGGAAACAGTTCGGTTTCCAGGAATTCAGCGAGTTGCTGAACTACGCGCAGGATAAGCTGGTGGTGCGCGTCAATCCGGATGAGGAGAAGGGACTGATGGTGTACCTCGGTCCGGAATTCCATCCGCCGGCGCCGCCGGAGCCTCCGCCCGAGCCGGCCGTTGAAGAGGAAGTGGAAGAGCCGCAGCCCATCGTGGAGGGTCAACCGACCGCGGTCGAGATTCTGGAGCCGCCCACGCGATCGCGCGGCGGGGCGCGCAAGTCTGCGCAGCCCAGGGTTTCCGGACCCCCGAAGAAGCGTACGCCGCGGCGTAAGAAGCCCGTCGAATCGCCCATGCCGGAGTAGGACAGGCCTCCCGGCCTGTCGAAGCCGAGCGAAACTCGGCCGAAGAGTGGCCCGAGAGGTCCGCTCGGGCGATGAGCCTGTCTTCATCGCCCTGCGGGCCATCAAAGATGAAAACCAGGCAGACCACAAAAAACGATGGTCTGCCCCACCGAGGGTCTTGAACCCGCCTCACAGCCAAGCGCCCTGAGAACGCCAATCAAAATGAGGGTTAGCGTACCTGAGGAACTGTACCGGAAGGCGGTCGAGATCGCCGAGGCGCAACGTCTCCAACAGCGTGCGGCGCGCGGCAGCCGCGAGAAATTTCTATCCGTCCCGTCAAGGTCCTGGCCGGGCCAGCATCGCACCGCCCCAACCGCCGTACAATGAAAATATATGGGGCCAAGCCGCTCCGCTGGGTTCGCACTCGAGACACATCCATCCGACTACCGCCACTGGCGCGTCGCCATTGAGCCGCCGCTGGCCACGCTGACGCTCGCCGTCAACGAAGAATCGCCCGTTGTCCCGGGTTACAAGCTCAAGCTCAATTCCTACGATCTGGGCGTGGATATCGAACTGGCCGACGCCGTCATGCGGCTGCGCTTCGAGCATCCCGAAGTGCGCGCCGTCATTATTACCGGCGGACTCGACCGCGTTTTTTGCGCAGGCGCCAATATCCACATGCTGGCCACCTCGGCGCACGCCTTCAAGGTCAACTTCTGCAAATTCACAAATGAAACGCGGCTGGCCATCGAGGATGCCTCCGCGCACAGCAGCCAGCATTACATCGCGGCGTGCAACGGTACCACTGCGGGCGGCGGTTACGAATTAGCGTTGGCCTGCGAAGAAATTTACCTGGTGGACGACGGTAACTCTGCCGTCAGTCTTCCCGAGGTGCCGCTGCTGGGCGTGCTGCCGGGCACCGGCGGACTGACACGCGTGGTGGACAAACGCAGAGTGCGACGCGATCTGGCCGATGTTTTTTCCACGCTGGCCGAAGGCATCAAGGGCAAGCGCGCCGTCGAATGGCGGCTGGTGGATGGCCTTTTTCCGCGCAGCCGTTTTCAAGAAGCGGTGCGCGAGCGCGCCCTGGCGCTGGCCGCCCAGGAAACGGAGCCAAAGGGTCCGGGCATTGTGCTCGAATCACTCGCGCCCGAAGTGACCGCCGATACGGTGCGCTATCGCCACGTCAATCTGAAACTGAATCACGACGAACGCACGGCCGAACTAACCATCAACGTGGGCGCAGATTACACGCCCCTGCGCGCCTTCCGCGAACTCGACGACGCGTTGCTGCGGCTCCGCTTCCACTACGACGAGATCGGCCTGGTGATCCTGAAAACGCGCGGCGATTTGGAAGCGGTCCGCCAATCCGATATTGCGCTCTACCACAATCGCGGCGGCTGGCTCGAGAACGAAACGGTGCTGCTGATGGCCCGCACTCTGCGCCGTCTCGACTTGACTGCGCGCAGCCTGTTCGCAGTGGTGGATGAAGGCTCCTGTTTCGCCGGCAGCTTGCTTGAAATCGCCCTGGCCGCCGACCGCATCTACATGCTGCGCGATTCGCGGCTCCGCGATGCGGCGGTGCGCGTGGCGTCGTCGCCTCTGAACGGCGGACTGCTGCCCATGACCCACGGACTTTCGCGCTTGCAAGTGCGCTTCCAAGCCGATCCCGCGCACGCCGAAGAAATCGTCAACGAATCCGAGCCTTTCGATACCGATGCCGCCGAGGAAGCCGGCTTAGTGACGGCCGCGGTGGACGAAATCGACTGGGAAGACGAGTTGCGCGTGGCCATAGAGGAGCGCGTCAGCTTGTCGCCCGACGCTCTCACCGGCATGGAAGCCAACCTGCGTTTCGCCGGCGCGGAGAACGCCGACAGCAAAGTTTTTGGCCGCCTTTCGGCCTGGCAGAACTGGATCTTTTCGCGCCCCAACGCCACCGGCGAACGCGGCGCGCTCACGCTCTACGGCAAGCCGGAACGGCCCCAATTCAATTGGCGGAGGACCTGATGTCCCTCTACGAACGAATTCCGAACAACGTCAATCTCTCGAACGATAAGCGCCTCCTGCGGGCGCTCGAACACTGGCTCCCCAATTACATGCAGTGGTGGAGCGATATGGGTCCCGAAGGCTACCAGGCGGACGACGTGTATTTGCGCACGGCCGTTTCCGTGGAACCGGGGGGATGGGCGCATTTCGATTATGTGAAGATGCCCGATTACCGCTGGGGCATCTTCCTGGCGCCGCCCGAGCATGACCGGCGCGTAGGCTTCGGCGATCACTTCGGCCTGCCCGTGTGGCAGGAGGTGCCCGGCGAATACCGCAACATGCTGCGGCGGCTGATCGTCACGCAAGGCGATACCGAGCCGGCCAGCGTGGAGCAGCAGCGCCTGCTCGGCCAGTCCGCGCCCAGCATGTACGATCTGCGCAATTTGTTTCAGGTGAATGTGGAGGAAGGCCGCCATCTCTGGGCGATGGTCTACCTGCTGCATTCTTACTTCGGACGCGATGGCCGCGAAGAGAGCGAAGAGTTACTCGAGCGCCGCAGCGGATCGAGCGACAAGCCGCGCATCCTGGAAGCGTTCAACGAACCGATCGAAGACTGGCTGTCGTTCTACATGTTCACCACATTTACCGATAGGGATGGCAAGTATCAGTTGCTGGCGCTCGCGGAAAGCGGCTTCGATCCGCTCTCGCGCACCACGCGCTTCATGCTGACCGAAGAGGCGCATCATATGTTCGTGGGCGAATCGGGCGTCCGCCGCGTGGTGCGGCGCGCCTGCGAGCTGATGCGCGAAACCGGCGACGACGATATGCGGCGGCAGGGCGCCATCGATCTGCCGACCATTCAGAAGTACATCAACCTGTGGTTCAGCTTGAGCCTCGATTTGTTCGGCGGCGAAGTGTCCAGCAATGCCGCCAGCTTTTTCAGCGCGGGCATGAAGGGCCGCGTGCAGGAACCCAAGTACACGGATCACATGGCGCTGGAAGGTTCTTACGCCGTCGCCGGCGAGGAGATTCCGCTGCGCAATGCCATGAACGAAGTGCTGCGCGACTCATACATCGAGGATTGCGAAAAGTGTTTGGATCGCTGGAACCGCGTGATTACGGAGCACGAAATTTCCTATCACCTGCGGCTGCCGGACCGCCGCTTCCATCGGCACATCGGCGCGTATGCCGCGCATCGCTTCGATCCCGCCGGCCATCGCCTGACACAGGAGCAATGGGACCAGCGGCGCGACGAATTCCTGCCCAGCGCGAAGGATTTTGCGTATGTGCGGAACTTGATGGCGCCGCATCCTAAAGCGATTCCCGAGCCCGGCAAGATCTCGCATTGGATTTCCAAGCCGACTACCGGGATTCATGGCATGCCGTTTGAGTTCGAGTATGTGCGGCGGGAGCAGTAGCGAACGGCGTACAATAGCTTGGTATGTCCGTTCAGGCGTTGAATATTCCGGGGTCATGTCATTCAAAATGTGACATGGAAGCCAGAGCGCTTGAACGTGCTGATCGGACCAAACGGTTCCGGCAAGTCGAACCTGCTGCGGGCTTTGGAGCTGATTCGCGTGTCGGCTGCAGGTAACTTGCGCGACTTCGTGCTCGGCAAGGGTGGCTTGCCGCGACCGGCGCCCCAATCCGCGAGCTTTCGAATTAGCAGCGCGATGCTTCAGGTCCGAGAACGAGCGACGCCGCGCTTCCGATCCTAGTCCGCCGAGGCCATCCGTTGGAGGCTCTAGAGGGTGGCAATCGCGTCAGGATCGGCGAACTTCCCGAGTCTGCCTGCCGCTTGGCTGGCCACCTTGGCTATCCAGAGAGCCTTGCCGGGCGTGACGCCGTACAACCCGTGGGTGCTGGGAGCCACGCTCGTGATACTCGGCGGTGTCAGCCTGCTGG
This sequence comes from Bryobacterales bacterium, assembly GCA_963785255.1. GTDB lineage: Bacteria > Acidobacteriota > Terriglobia > Bryobacterales > Bryobacteraceae > Bog-159. Next base: position 569,782 of record CAWAUR010000015.1, on the reverse strand, counting down.
CGAGCCACCTCCCTGCGCGACGTGCTGCACGCGTGGATCCGGTGGTCGCGTTGCGATGTGAGTAGACTGCGGCAGGGATTGAGCGTCCGCTTGGCGGCAGGGCACAGGGACAGGCCAGGAAGCCTGTCCTACCGCACCGCTAGCAAAACCAGGAATAGCGCCAGCAGGGCCAGATCGGCGATCAGCCCCGCCTTGTTCTGCTGAAGTTGGATCAACAGGCCGGGCTTTAGAAGTGAGCGCATGGTATATTCCGCCACATGAGACGCCCGAATCTGCGCGTAAGTTGCACCAAAATGCAGCAGTTGTACGCTTACCGGCTGCCAAACGCCACAGAATCCCAGAGAATCCGCCAGAAACCGCCAATCGGCTTGACTTTAGGATAAATCTAATCCTATCATGTGGTTGAACACTAAGCGGGGAATGCTCCTGCCATCTCCGGGAGGCCCATTTGATCAAGCTGGATATTATCAACGAAGTTGTAAACAAAACCGGCATCACCAAGACCAAGGCCGAAATGGCCGTAGAAACCGTCTTCGAGTCCATGAAGAAAGCCTTGGAACAGGGAGATCGCATCGAACTGCGGGGCTTCGGAGTCTTCAATGTCAAACCCCGCAAAACGGGCATTGGGCGCAATCCGCGCACGGGCGCGGAAGTCTCCATTCCGCCCGGTAAGGCGGTGCGCTTCAAGCCCGGCAAGGAACTCCAAACCTTGCAATAGCCTGCTGACCGATAATTGAATTGTGTCTCCTCAGGATTATTCGGCCACCTATCCCGGGTACGCGGAGAACGGAAATGGCCGCGGGTTTCCGCGCGCTCTGCCGCGCATCGGCGAGCGCTATTGGCTGCACGCCCTGCTGTTTCTGATCACGTTGTTTTCCACCACGGTGGTGGGCTCCAGCCTGCAAGCCGATTTTGACCGCAACCTGCCCTTCGACGTCGAGCATTACCTCTATGCTTTTGTGAATGTCTGGAGCCATCCCGGGATCGTCTGGCAAGGCCTGCCTTTCTCGCTGACCCTGCTCACCATCCTGCTGGCCCACGAAACCGGCCACTATCTGGCCTGCCTGTATTACGGCGTGGACGCCAGCCTGCCCTATTTCCTGCCCGCGCCGACCCTGATGGGCACCTTCGGCGCATTCATCCGCATCCGCTCGGCCATCTATTCCAAGCGCGTTCTCTTCGATATCGGCGTCGCCGGACCTTTGGCCGGCTTCGTCTTCCTGCTGCCCGCGCTGGCCGTGGGAGTGGCGTTTTCAAAGGTGATTCCCGGCATCGTCCATCAGAGCAACATCCAGTTCGGCACTCCCGGCCTGCTATGGATCCTGCAGAAAACCATCTTCCCGGGCGTGCCCGCGGCGGATATCTACCTGCATCCGGTGGCGCGCGCCGCGTGGATCGGGATTCTGGCGACCGCGCTCAATTTACTACCCATCGGACAACTGGATGGCGGTCATATCCTCTACGCGCTGGTGGGCGACCGGCACAAGCTGTTATCCATGATCTTCATCGCCGCGCTGATTCCGCTAGGCATCTTCAGCGGCTGGTGGCCGTGGTGCCTGTGGGCCGTGGCGCTATTCTTTTTGGCGCGCCGGCATCCGGTGATTGTGGACCCTTCGGGCCTCTCGCCCGGCCGCAAGTGGCTCGCCCTGGCCGCCCTCATCGTTTTTCTGCTCTGCTTTACCGTGGCTCCCGTGCTGGAAGGTGCGTCCTGACCGCCCGCCATGCATATCACGGCCACGATTATCACGCTAAACGAAGAACGACACATCGCCCGCGCCATCGAGAGCCTGCGCTGCTGCGACGAAATCCTGGTGCTCGATAGCGGTTCCGCCGACCGCACCACGGAACTTGCCGAAAAGCTGGGCGCGCGCGTGGTCGAAAGCCCATGGCGCGGCTACGCAGGCCAGAAGAACTGGGCCGCCCAGCAAGCCATGCACGACTGGATCTTATCGCTGGATGCCGACGAAGCTTTGAGCGAAGCGCTGGAAGGCGAGATCTGGAATCTGAAAAAAAACGGCCCGAAGTTCGACGCCTACACCATGCCGCGCATGGCCCAGTATCTGGGCCGCTGGATTCTGCATAGCGGCTGGTATCCGGATCGCAAGGTGCGCCTCTATCATCGCGAAAAAGCCAAGTGGGTGGGCGACTTTGTGCATGAGAGCGTGCAGGTGCGCGGCCGGTTAGGGCACCTGGAGTCGAATCTGCTGCACTTCACGTGCGATTCGCTTTCCGAGCATTTGAAAACCATGGATCGCTACACCACCCTGGCGGCCGAAGAGTTGGTCTCGCGGAAGACGCCACTGGGTTGGAGCCATCTGATTCTCGATCCCGTGTGGACATTTCTGAAGACTTATTTCTTCCAAGCCGGCTTCCTGGATGGAGTAGAAGGGCTGACTATCGCCTATATGGCGGCGCTGTATACGTTTTTGAAGTACGCCAAGGCCCGCAACATGAGCGGTTAGAGATGTGGGGCAGGCACCCTGCCTGCGGCGGCCTCGTAGGCCGCCCGCCGCCGTTGCGCCGGCCTTGAAGAGCGGGCTACGAGCCTGCCCCACAGTGCTTACCCGCTGATCTGCCGGAACAGCCAGAACAGGAAACCAGCGAGAACGATCGAAGCCGGCAGCGTCAGCACCCAGGCCATGCACAGATTGCGAACCGTGCCCCATTGCAACCCGGAATGGTTGGCCGCCATAGTTCCCGCCACACCCGAAGAAAGCACGTGGGTGGTGCTCACCGGCATGCCAAACCAGTCCGCCGCGCCAATGGTAACCATGGCTGTGATTTCCGCAGCCGCGCCTTGCGCGTAAGTCAGGTGATCCTTACCGATCTTCGAACCCACCGTCACCACGATGCGCTTCCATCCCACCATGGTGCCCAAACCCAGCGCCATGGCTACGGCAACTTTCACCCACAGCGGAATGAACTTGGTGGCGCTATCGATCTGCTTCTTGTAGTTCTTGAGGATAGCCGTTTCCGCGGCCGTGAATTCGGGCTTGCCGGACTTCTGCATCAGCCGCAGCGCCTCGCTGGCCACATACATATCGTTGCGGAAGTTGGGCGTGCGGTCGGCCGGCACGTGCTTCAGTTCCTTGTAATTGGCCATCTCCGTCCCGATGTTGTTGACCAAGGTGCGGAGGGCCAGCATGGTATTGGGAGTGAAATCGCGCGTGCGGATGTAATCGGTCACATCGCTGCGCGCATCGCCGGTCACGGCATTTGGCGAAACGTAGCGGGAAAGCACATCGGTCGCCTGCGTGGAAGCCACCACAAACTCCTGCGATTGCCGCGCGGTGACCGCGTGGTTCAAGGCGTAGGCCGTCGGCACGGTGCCGATCAGGATCAGCATGATTAGCCCCATGCCTTTCTGGCCGTCGTTGGACCCATGCGCGAAGCTCACGCCCGTGCAGGTGAGCACCAGCAGCGAACGGATCCACAGCGGCGGCGGCGCATCGCCTTCCGGAGCCGTATACAGACGCTTGTTGGGAACCAGCACCTTAGCCAGCAACAGCAGAAGCCCCGCGCCTATGAAGCCGACAATGGGGGAAATCAGAAGCGTTTTTCCGATATTCGCCGCCTGGGCCCAATCCACGCCGCTGGTGCCGGTCTTGACGGCCATGAGTTGGTTGGCGAGACCCACGCCGATGATGGAGCCAATCAGAGTGTGCGAACTGGAGTTGGGTAGCCCGAAATACCACGTGCCCAGATTCCAGATGATGGCCGCCACCAACAGTGCGAAAACCATGGCGAATCCGGCCCCGCTGCCCACTTGCAGAATCAACTCTACCGGCAGCAGCGAGATGATTCCGAAAGCCACCAGGCCGGTCGAGAACACCACTCCCAGAAAGTTAAAGAATCCCGACCAGACCACTGCGATGTGCGGCTCGAGCGAATGCGTATAAATCACGGTGGCCACCGCGTTGGCCGTATCATGGAAGCCGTTCACGAACTCGAATCCCAGCGCGGTCAGCAGGGCCATGGCCAAAAGGAAATATGCAAACGAGGTGGCCGTGCGCACACCCGAAAGATCCGATAAAAGATTAATGCCGGCGTATGCAATTCCTGAAACCAGGATGACGCCAAAAACCAGCATGCCTGCTTTGCTGGGCGATTTTTCCAGCTTTGTATGAACTGCCGTGGTGGCCGCAGTTGCCGCACTTGCCATATTGCCTCCTCGCGAATTACGCAGCATACAACATACCTGTACCCAGTTGGATTACAGCAACGTTACAGTTGCGTTAAGGACGCCAATACGGTCAGTTGACCCACGGACCGCGGCCGGAATTGTGCTTGCGCATGTACACTTGGAACTTTTTCTTGGCGCGCTGGAGCTTGTAGTTGCGGTACCAGTCGCGCAGTGCGTAGGTGTTCAGGGAGGGCAGGCGCGTCTTCAAGTAGAGCAATCCGAAGAGCATTCCGCCCAGGTGGGCAACGTTGCTGACGCCGCTGTTCTGCGTGCCCAGCGCCGAAAGCAACTCCACGGCTCCATAGATCATCACGAAGTACTTGGCCTTGATCGGAAACAGGAAAGCGAACAGGATGGTGACTTCCGGATAAAGCACTCCGAAGGCCAGCAGCAGTCCGTAAATGGCTCCGGAGGCCCCGATGGTGCTGATGCCATACGGGGGCGGCAGGGAGGCGCGGCCAAGCACCGCGTTCACCGTTACGTCGCAAATACCTGCGCCGATGCCGCACAGGAAGTAATATTTCAAAAAACGGCGGGTTCCCCAGTCCTTCTCCAGAGTGATGCCGAACATCCAGAGCGTGAACATGTTGATGAGCAGGTGCCAGATGCCGCCGTGCAGGAACAGATAGGTCGCCAGTTGCCAGATGCGCAAACCGTGCAGAACATGGTAAGGGGACAGGGCGAACCAATTGCCGATTATGTAGGGAACCTCGTCCGGCGCCACCATGCCCAGCAGGAAGGCAGCCACAAACACGGCGCAGTTGGAGATGAGCAGCCATTTGACTCCGCTCGGAAAGTAGCTGGAGGAGAAGAAACTGGTGGATGATCCGTACCGGGTGCCGCGCCGCATCGAGAGCCTACGGTTTAGGATAGCATTGCCGCCGGTTGCGCCTGAGCGCGGGGGAGACGCCGAAAGGCCAGGCCAACTTCCGCACGACCTGTTTTATCGGCGTTCATCGGCGTTCATCGGCGGCCAGTTAAAGCTTTTTTCTCTGGCCCAACGCGCGAAAATCAAAACCAAATATGGCCGCCGATGAACGCCGATGAACGCCGATAAAACATTCTTCCCAAACCGCCATGGTCCGGCGTCGGCCCAAACCCCAGCCGCCCTCGCGCGTCTAACCGAACATCGCTATAGTAGATAAAGCTGGTCGATGCCCCGAGGCTCCAAAGTGAAATTATCCCTGCTCGCCATTCTGCTGGCCGCATCTCTCTACGCACAATCCACCCGCGGCTCCATCGGCGGACAGGTCACCGACCACGCCAAATCGCTGCGCGGCGCTACCATCACCCTGATCGAGCGCCAAACGAACAGGAAACGCGCGGCCGTGGCCGATCCGCAAGGGGATTTCCTGATCACCCTGCTGGATACCGGAACCTATCGGCTCGAGGTAAAAGCGCCCGGATTCGTTACCTACTACCAGGATTTAACACTCGACCTGAACCAGGAAATCCGATTGGATGTGCAGATGGCGATGCCCCCGGCCGACACCATCGAGGTAAACGCCACCCGCAGCCTGCTGCGTCCCGATTCGGCCGCCGTAGGCGGCGTCATCGATACCCTCCAGATTCAGAATCTCCCGCTCGACGGCCGCGATTTCTACGCGCTCAGCCTGCTGCTGCCCGGCGTGGTCTCGCCCGCGGAAGGCTCCGCCGCATCGGTGCGCGGCTCCTTCGCCATTAACATCAACGGCGCGCGCGAAGGTTCCAACGACTTCCTGCTCGATGGCATTTACGACGGCGATCCTAAGTTGAACGGCGTGGCGGTCACGCCCTCGGTGGATGCGATTTCCGCATTCGAAGTCCTGTCCAGCACCTACGATGCCTCCTTCGGACGCAACGCCGGCGGACAGGTCAGCGCCGTGCTCCGCTCGGGCGGCAATCAGTTTCACGGCACCGCGTACGAGTTCTTCCGCAACGCCGCCTTGGATGCGCGCAATTATTTTGCGCCTTCCGATGCGCCCGCGCCGCAGGATCAGCGCAACCAGTTCGGCGGTACCCTCGGCGGGCCCATCCGCAAGGACCACACCTTCTTCTTCGTCGATTATCAAGGCACGCGCAACAGCACCGGCATTACGCAAGTCACCAACGTGCCCACGCTGGCCGAGCGCTCCGGCGATTTCTCACAAAGCAGCCTGCCGGCCATCGATCCTTATACCGGCGCGCCGTTTCCGAATAACATGATCCCCAGCGCGTACCTGGACCCCACCGGCGCCTCCATCGCCGCTCTGTATCCCGCGCCCAACCGCAACGTGGCGAATCAGAATTACGTATCGTCGCCCAACGAAGTGCTGCGCAACGATCAGTTCGATGTGCGCCTGGATCATTATCTGTCGTCCGCGTCGCAGTTGACCTTCCGCTATAGCTTCGCCGATAGCAGCTTATTCGAGCCATTCACCGGTCCTACATTTCCGGTTGTCCCCGGTTATGGCGATAACGTTCCCAGCCGCGACCAGAACGTGCTGGCCTCCTTGACTCACGCGTTCGCTCCCACGCTGCTTAACGAATTCCGCGCCGGATTCGACCGCGTTTCGCTCGGTGTCTATCAGCAGGATATCGGCGACAACATCAATGCCGAAGTGGGTCTGCCCACCATCTCCACCAACCCGCGCGATTACGGGCTTTCTTCGATCTCGGTCACCGGATATTCGCCACTGGGCGACGAATCCAACAACCCGCAGCACGGCACAACCAATCTCTACGAGTTGAACGACAACCTGACGTGGGTGCATGGCCGCCACCAGGCGAAGTTCGGCGTCGATTTCCGTCTGACGCAACAGAATGCCTATCGCGATGTGGAATCGCGCGGGTTTATCGATTTCACCGGGTTGCTCCTCGGCAATGCCCTGGAAGAACTGCTGCTGGGCTTGCCGACGGATTCGGGCGTCGCCACTCTTGACAATCCCGAACATCTGCGCACCCAGAGTTACAACTTTTTTGTCAACGATACCTGGCGTGTTCTCCCCAATTTCACTTTCAATTGTGGCCTCCGTTACGAATACAATTCGCCCGGCGTGGACGCGCAAAACCACGCGAGCCTTTACGACGAATCGAGCGGATCGCTCGTGCCGGTGGGCACCGATGGCATGCCGCGCGGAGGCTATCTACCCGACTATAATAACTTCGCGCCGCGCGTCGGTATTGCCTGGTCGCCGGGCGCATCGCGGCGCACCGTGCTACGCGGGGGCTACGGCATCTATTACGATCAATCGCCGCTGGCGCCCAGCGAGGGCTTGTATTTCAGTCCGCCTTATTTCAATCTCAACGTCTATTATCCGCTCAGCGCAACCGAGCCGCTGTTGCTGTCCAATCCGTTCCCCAGCAATTTTCCTTATCCCACGCCGTCTTCCGCGCTGGCCTTCCAGCGCAACCTGCGCACGCCTTACATGCAGCAGTGGAACTTCAATATCGAGCGCTCTCTGGGCGGCAATCGTATGATCGAGATCGGCTATGTCGGGTCGAAAGGCACCGATCTGATCGGCGCCCGCGATATCAACCAGCCGCCGCCCTCCACGAACCCTGATTTCTTGCGCCCCAATCCGGAGTTCGCCGATATCGATCTGCTCGAATCCAACCGCAATTCCATCTACCACAGCTTGCAGGCGCGCTATGAACAGCGCCTGGATTTCGGACTGACCCTGCTGGCTTCCTACACGTATTCCAAGTCGATCGACAACGCTTCCGATTTCTTTTCGAGCGATGGCGATCCGAATTTCCCGCAAGACAGTTACGATTTGCACGCGGAGCGCGGTCTTTCGAATTTCGATGTCCGCCAGCGGTTTGTTGCCAGTTACGCTTACGATCTGCCGTTCCACTCGTCGTCGCGCTGGCTGAAAGGCTGGCAGACGTTCGGCATTCTGCAATTCCAAACGGGCCAGCCATTCACGGTGTCGCTGCTGGCGGACGACGACAACAGCAATACGGGCATCGATAGCCTGGGCTTCGGCGCCAACGACCGGCCCAATGTGGCCGGCAGTCCTCACCTGGCCAACCCCAGCGCCAACGAGTGGTTCAACACCGCGGCATTCGCGATCCCGCCCTACGGCAGCTTCGGCAACTCCGGCCGCAATACCGTGACAGGTCCGGGCCTGGCGACCGTGGATCTTTCGATCGTCAAGAATACGTTCATCGGCGAGCGCGCCAACGTGCAATTCCGCGTGGAGGCGTTCAATGTGGTGAATCATACGAATTTCAGTCTGCCCGACAACTTTATCGGATCGCCCACGTTCGGCCAAATCCTTTCGGCGGGCGAGCCGCGCCGTCTGCAACTGGCTCTGAAGCTATTGTTCTGATTTGTGGGGCAGGCACTCTGCCCAATGTCACTTAGTTTTCTCCTTCCTGAAGGGGAACCCAGGCTGCCGGCGCCAGAGTTCGCGCGGGTAGGAACGAGGCCGTTTTCGTTTGGGCAAGGTGCATTGCGCCGCCAATTCGAGAACACGTTGAAACTCCCGCTGGAATTGTGCTGGGGTGGTGGCCGCCGCCAGTTTGTGCCAAGCGCAATCCACTACGTTGAGGACCTGTGAAAAGCTGAGTTGCCGCGGGTCCAGCCGGTTTTGGCGGGCGGCCAGACACATGATGGCGCGCACCAGGTTGTAAGCGCAGACCGCCATGTATAACTCCTTGTCCAGCATATCCGGACTCTTCACGGCCACATGATGCAGGCGCACGGTTCGTTTCAGGGCGCGCAGGTCCGTCTCAATCTTCCAGCGCCCGCCGTAGAGGGTAGCGATTTCCTTCTGCGGATCCGTCAGCGTAGTGAACAGGTATAGCCATTGTTTGGACTTGCCGCGCCCCACGCGCACTGCGATCAAGCGACCCTCGACCTTGGCCTGTGGCGGCACACGATGGTGTTTCCCCCCATCGAAACGGCTGGCCTGCCAGTTCACCGCATACGCTCCTTCGCGCGCGATCGGCTCCCCCATCAGCTTCTGGGCGCGCGCCTGGGTGAGCCGCAGCACCACTCCTAAGCCCCGCTGCTGCGCTTCCCAAGCTACCCAGAGAACCCCGAAATTGCGGTCTCCCAGGATCACCGCGCCGGCCGGCAACCCATCCAGCGCACGGCTTGCCAACTCTTGTTCGCTAACCGCTTGGGCGCCATACATGGGACCCCATTGGGGGGCCTCCGCCAGAGCCGTGTGCATCTCGTGCAACACCACCATCCGCACCACCGGCCAGTGGCTGACACCATGCTGATTCTGCGCCGGCGGATAGCTGCCCACCAGCTCTCGGCTATGTTCCAGATCCAGCGCGGTGCCGTCCAGCAGATACACCCGCCGCACCCCGGGTTCGTCCAGTCCCAATAGCTGGCGGAGGCGCACAATGATTTCCTGCATCACTTGTCTGCATAATAGCGTGGGCAACTTCTGGCGTGCCTGGCAATAGCCACCCGTGTGGCAAGAGATGCGTTGCTCGCGCACGCGTTGGCAGGTCTGCAACAGCGGCTCGGCGGCTCCCTGGACTAACAGTTGCACCGCGGCCGCCAGCGTGCCCACCCGGTGCAGCCGCTGCAATATCATGAGCCACAGCACCACGGGCACCGCATATATGCCGCGCCGGATGCGCAAGCCCGCCTGAATTTGCATATACTCCAGCACGCCTGCTGTCAGCGCGCGTTGATACAACTCCAGGACGGAGCCGAGATCAGGGGAGGTCATAGCTAAAACATATACCAAATGAAATGTTTTACGCTACGGTAGGAGTAGATTCCGGTTCCATGCTGCGTTGCGCCCTTCAGTCCGACTCCCTGGCGGGAGTGGTATACCGCCGAGATCAATCCTGGCTAGAGGTGGAATTCCGTGACGGTACCCGCTACCGTTACTTCGACGTCCCCTTGGATTGCCTCCAGCAACTATTGGCGGCCGACTCTAAAGGCAGTTACTTCAACCGAAACATCCGTAACCGGTTCCGTTTTCAGCGGATTGCCGGCGATGACCGGCCTCTATCGGGAGAAAACTAAGTGGCATTGGGCACTCTGCCTGCGCGGGCCTCGTAGGCCCGCTCTTCACGACCCTCACCGCGCCCGCGATATACTGAAAGAAATCGGATGCTAACCGAAACCGAAGCTGAACAGACCACAGGGGGAAGTTACTTTGTCTCCAACTATCCTCCGTATTCCTTCTGGAGTGACGCGCACGTGGCCGATGTCTTCACCGCCCTCGACCGCCCTCCCGCGCCGGATACACCGCTGGGCATCTACTTACACATCCCCTTCTGCCGCAAGCGTTGTCACTTTTGTTACTTCAAAGTCTATACCGATAAGAATGCTTCCGAAGTGGAAGGTTATCTGGATACCGCGGTCCAGGAACTGAGCCTTTACTCCGCCAAGCCCTTCATCGGCGGCCGCAAACCCAAATTCATCTACTTCGGCGGCGGCACTCCGTCTTATATCTCGTCCCGTCAACTTACTGCCCTGGTCGATCGCATGAAGCGCCTCCTGCCTTGGGATGAAGCCGAAGAGGTGGCCTTTGAATGCGAGCCCGGAACCCTCACCGAAGGCAAGCTGCGGGTCATCAAGGATCTGGGAGTCACGCGCCTCAGCCTGGGCATCGAGAACTTCGACGATGAGATCCTGAAGATCAACGGCCGCGCCCACACCTCCAAGGAAATCGGGCCCGCTTACTCGTTCGCCCGTTCCATCGGCTTCCCGCAGATCAATATCGATCTCATCGCCGGCATGGTGGGCGAGACGGACGAAAACTGGCGCGAATGCGTGCGTAAAACCATCGAGCTAGATCCCGATAGCATCACCATCTATCAGATGGAAGTCCCCTATAATACGACCATCTTCAAAGAGATGAAGATTATGGGGCAGTCCATCGCGCCCGTGGCTACTTGGAAGACCAAGCGCGATTGGGTGCGGTATGCATTCGCGGAACTGGAGAACGCCGGCTACACCGTGCGCAGCGCCTACACCGCGGTAAAGGATCCCGCGAAGACACGCTTCGTATATACCGATCTGCTGTGGACCGGCGCGGATATGATCGGCCTGGGCGTGGCTTCATTCTCACACGTGCAAGGCGTTGACTTCCAGAATGAGCATGAGTTCGAAACCTATTCCGACGCGCTTCACAGCGGCTCGCTTCCCATTTACCGTGCATTCACGCTAACTCAAGAAGAGCGGCTGATTCGCGAGTTAATCCTGCAAATGAAGTTGGGCCGCGTTCAAGGCCGCTACTTCGCCGATAAGTTCGGCGTACGAATCCAGGATCGTTTTGCCGCTCCACTCGGCAGATTACGCGATCACGGTTACTTGACAACGGAAGGAGACAGCCTGCGTCTCACACGCGACGGCCTGTTACAAGTCGACCGCCTGCTTCACGAGTTCTTCCTGCCCGAGCACCTGCCGGCGCTGACAGTCTGATGACTTCCTATGACCAACGGCAATAGTTACGATGCCATCGTGATCGGCGGTGGCCCCGCCGGTTCTACGGCCGCCGCTGTGCTGGCCCTCAAGGGACGCCGCGTGGTAGTGCTCGAAAAGGAAAAGTTCCCCCGCTACCACATCGGCGAGTCTCTGCTCCCCTATGGCTACTTTACGCTGCAACGCATCGGCGTCCTGGATCGCATGAAACGGTCGCACTTCACGCGCAAACACAGCGTCCAATTCGTCGGCGCCAGCGGACGCGCGTCCGTGCCTTTCTATTTCTCGCAGCAACTCGCGCATGAAGCCTCCGCCACCTGGCAGGTGTTGCGCAGCGAGTTCGACCAACTGCTGCTCGATAATGCGCGCGAAAAGGGCGCGGAAGTCATCGAAGAGATTACTGTGCGCGAGTTGATCCAGCCGAACGGCGCGGTGGAAGGCGTCAAGGCGGTCGACAAAGACGGCGCGGCCCGTGAATTCCGTGCTCCCGTCACCATCGACGCCACCGGGCGCGACGCCTTTGCCGTAACCCGTAATGGATGGAAGGTGCGCGATCCCCAATTGAATAAGATCGCGGTCTGGACTTACTACAAAGGCGCGCTCCGCGACCCCGGCATCGACGAAGGAGCCACTACCGTCGCCTATGTGCCCGAGAAGGGCTGGTTCTGGTATATCCCGCTGGCCAATGACATAGTAAGTGTGGGAGTGGTCGCCGAAAAGGACTATCTATATGACGGTACCCGCGACTTAGAAGCCATCTTCCATCGCGAAGTAAATAAAAATGCCTGGATCGAAAAGCACCTGGCGGCCGGCCAACAGTACGGACCCTATCGTGTGACCGGCGAATACTCCTATCGTTCGCGCCATTGCTCCGCCGACGGGCTCGTCCTGGCGGGCGACGCCTTCGGCTTTCTCGATCCCGTATTCTCTTCCGGCGTACTGTTGGCTCTGCACAGCGGGGAACTGGCTGCCGACGCCGTGGATGCCGCGCTTACCGCCGGCGATGTCTCTGCCTCCCGCTTCGCCGCCTACGGCGCGCAGGTTTGCGAGTCCATCGAGGCCATGCGCAAGCTGGTCTATGCTTTCTATAATCGGGACTTCAGCTTCCGTGTGTTCATCAGAGAATTTCCGCAGCTTAAGGGCGATATGACCGACTGCCTCATCGGAAATTTTTCCCGCGATTTCCATCCGCTGTACGACGCCGTTGCCGGGTTCGCCGCCGTGCCCGATCCGCTTCCGCACGGCAAGCCGCTCCCTGCTGGAGAAGTCACCGAACCATGCAGGTAAGCAGGCTCGACCAGCTTCTGCGCGCGATTCGCGATAACCCCTTCTACTCCGCCAAGCTGTCTGGTATCGGTACGGATGCCTCACTTACCGATCTGCCATTCACCACGAAACAGGAACTAATCGACGATCAACTGGCGCACCCGCCGTACGGCTCGAATCTGACTTACCCGCTCGATCGCTATACGCGTATTAGCCAGACCAGCGGCACCACCAGCGGCACGCCCCTGCGCTGGTTGGATACGCCCGAGAGTTGCGCCTGGATGGCTGGTAATTGGGCGCGCGTCTACCAGGCGGCCGGCGTGGGCCGCGGCGATCGAATCTTCTTTGCCTTCTCCTTCGGACCGTTCCTGGGATTCTGGGTGGGTTTCGAGGCCGCCGCGCGGGTGGGCGCCATGGCCATTCCAGGCGGCGGTATGCGCACCGCGGCGCGCTTGCGGACCATTGTCGAAACCTCCGCCACGGTGCTCTGCTGCACTCCCACCTATGCCATCCGGATGGGGGAAGTGGCGGCGGAAGAGGGCATTGAACTGAGCGCGGCCAAAGTGCGCACCGTGATTGTCGCCGGCGAACCCGGCGGCAGCGTGCCTGCCACGCGCGCCCGCATTTCGGAACTTTGGCAAGGCGCCCGCGTGGTCGATCATCATGGCATGACCGAGATCGGACCTGTCAGTTACGGCTGTCCGAAACGCCCCGGCGTGCTGCATGTCATCGAAGATTCTTATATCGCGGAAATTATCGACCCGCTAACTGGCAAGCCCGCGCCGACCGGAGTTACCGGCGAGTTAGTGCTCACCAACTTAGGCCGCCTGGGATCGCCGCTGATTCGCTACCGGACAAACGATATGGTGCAAGCCGCCGAGGGACGTTGCGAATGTGGGTCGCACGATCTGGCGCTTATCGGAGGGATACTTAGCCGCACCGACGATATGTTAGTCGTACGAGGCGTGAATATCTATCCGGGCGCCGTCGAGAACATCGTACGCAGCTTCGCCGCTATCACGGAATATTGCGTGGAAGTCGAAAATCATCGCACGCTGCCCGAACTCAGTATCCGGATCGAAGGCGGCGACGCCACACTGCCTCACCGCCTGGAAGCCGCGCTGACCAATGCCTTCGCCCTGCGTATTCCGGTATCGTTGGTTCCGCCAGGAAGCTTGCCGCGTTTCGAAATGAAGTCCCGCCGCTGGGTCAGTAAGTAAGTGGCTAAGTGGGGCAGACCCACATGTGTCCGGTTAAAAGTTGAATAGATTCAATTGGTTAGTGATTTCGCTACTCTGAATTGGACCCTTTTGATACTCTGATTTGGCCCCACCTGTATAAATCAGAAACCATGTATCTTGTTTTGGGCGATCGCGCCCGGAAGGAGCCATGGTTTTGGAGAACAGGAGAGCCAAAGTGGAACTATACGAGCAGATCCGGCGGGAGTATGAACATGGGGCCGGAACCATACGGGCGGTGGCGCGGAAGTTGGGCGTGCACCGGAGGGAGGTGCGCAAAGCATTGGCCAGCGCGGTACCGGCCGAGCGGAAGATTCCGGAGCGGGAGCGTCCGAGGTTGGCGGCGGCGATTCCATTTATCGATGGGATTCTGGAGAGCGACCGCCAGGCACCGCGCAAGCAGCGACACACCGCACACCGGATCTTTACGCGATTGCGGCGGGAGAGGCCGGAAGTGGAGGTGGCCGAATCCACGGTGCGCCGGTATGTGCGCGAAAGAAAAGCCGCCATGGGTTTGCTGGGCCGGGAGACCTTTGTGCCGCAATCGTATACGTGGGGCAGCGAGGGGCAGGTGGATTGGTACGAAGGCTGGGCGGAGTTCGACGGGGAGCGGCGCAAGACCTACCAGTTCTGCATGCGCAGCATGGCCAGCGGAGGCGCCTTTCATCGGGCCTATCCGCATGCCAACCAGCAAGCGTTTCTGGAAGCGCACGAGCTGGCTTTCGCCTATTTCGGCGGGGTCTTCCGGGTGTTGCGGTACGACAATCTGAGGAGTGCGGTAAAGAAAATCCTGCGCGGCCACCAACGCGAGGAGACAGTGCGGTTCATTGCTTTCCGCTCGCATTGGGGATTCGAAGCGGAGTTCTGCACGCCGGGGGAAGGGCACGAGAAGGGTGGGGTGGAGGGCGAGGGAGGGCAGTTCCGGCGCAACCATCTGGTGCCGGTGCCACAGGTCCGGGACCTGGAAGAGTTGAACCTATTGATGACGGCGAGCGCGAAGGAAGAAGAGGGCCGGGTCATTGCGGGCCGTGCGCAATCCATCGGCGCGGGGATGCTCGTCGAGCGAGAGCATCTCTTGCCGCTAGTGGCGGAAGGGTTCGATCTGGCCGCGCTGCACTTTCCGGCGGTCAATGGCAGCGGATGCGTGCGGGTATTGACGAACTTCTACTCGGCGCCCTTGCCAGTGGGCACCACGGTCGAGGTGAAGGTGTACTCGGCCTATGTGGAGGTCTGGCATCAGGGCAAGCGGGTGGCCCGGCATGAGCGGTGTTATGAGCGGCATAAAAAGGTGCTGGAGTTAGAGCATTACCTGGATGCGCTGGTGAAGAAGCCGGGAGCGTTGGCGGGATCGACGGCGCTAGAGCAGTGCCGCGCACAAGGCCGCTGGCCGGCCAGTTACGACCGGTTCTGGGAGGTGCTGCGGCAACGGCAGGGCAAGCCGGAAGGCACGCGCGCCATGATCGACGTGCTGCTGTTGGCCCGCCAGTACGGGCCGGAGCGGGTGCGACAAGCGGTGGAAGAAGCGCTGCAGTTAGGGTGTTCGGATGTAGCCGCGGTGCGCTATCAGCTCAGCGTCGGGGGGCGGGAGCCGCAGCGCATAGTGGCGCCGGCGCAGATCGGAGCGCTGAATCGCTATGACCGGCCGCAACCGCGCCTGGAGGAATATGATCGGTTGCGGCCGGGGTGGCCCGTGGACCAAGTGACGACGGAGGTGATCCAATGAGCGCCGCCGTCCAACCGATGCATGAGGCCGCCATCCGGCAGTATGCCAAACAACTGCGACTACCGACTTTGGGTAGCCAGTTTGCCAGTCTGGCCGAACAAGCGGTGAAAGAGAAGCAGACCTATCTGAGCTATCTGGAAGCCCTGCTGGAAGGGGAGATCGAGGAACGCGGCCGCAAGGCGATGGCGCGGCGGATACAGGAGGCGCGCTTTCCGGCGGTGAAGACTCTGGAGGAGTTCGACTTCCAATGCGCCGCGCACATACCGGCGGGACTGGTGCGGAGTCTGAGTGAGGGAGGATATTTGGCGCGGAAGGAGCCGATCATTCTTCTGGGTGATACCGGCACGGGGAAAACGCACTTGGCGACTGGGCTGGGGGTCGCGGCTTGCCGCCAGGGGAAGCGGGCGCGCTTCACTACGGCGGCGGAAATGGTCACCGAACTGATGGAAGCCCAGGGTCACTCCGAGCTGACGCGGGTGAGGAATCGGTGGACGCGTTACGACCTGATTGTGATTGACGAACTGGGTTACGTGGTGATGCCGGACACGGCGGCGGAACTGCTGTTTCAAGTCATCGCCGGACGGGCCGAAAGAGCGGCGGTGATTGTGACAACGAATCTGCCGTTCTCGGAGTGGACCACTAAAATCCCGAATGCGCGGTTGTGCAAGGCGATGCTGGACCGCTTGACGGATCAGGCGCACATCATCGATACCGGAGACAAGTCGTACCGGTTCCTGCGCACCTTGGAGCGGAAGCAAGGCAAAGGAGCGAAAGCATGAGGAGGCGACAGTGGTATCGGGCGCGGATTGCGTGGGCGGAGATGGTGGCAGGGCGCGGGATTCGCCACTGGGAAGAGGGCGTGTACCTGTTTCGCAGCGAAAACCGGGAGGCGGCCTTCCAGCGGGCTCTGGAGATCGGCGAAGGCGGGCAAAGCGGCGGGGAGGAAGAAACCCGGCGGTGCACGCGTTGGGTAGAGACCCGGTTGGCGGAGGTGATGACACTGGAGTGCCTGGGTGACGAGTTGGACGATGAACCCCTGGAAGTGCAGTGGGTCCGCCTGCCGGCGACGGAAAGGATCGCCTTCGACCATAAGTTCGAGCCGGCCAAGAAGGTCCCGGCAGCGGTAGAGTGATGCCCCGGCGGTCCGAATTTCTTGGAGGGTCCCGGCCTGCGCTACGCCCTAAACGCTCGGCCTACGGCCTCGCAGGGCTTTGCTACGGCCGGGACCCTCCAAGAAATGGACGGGGCATAATTCCGCGAGATGCGGTCCGTTAGCAATTAAGGAAGCGGATCAAACAGAGGCGTCTGCACCGGCAGGCGCCACAAAGGCCAGGTGGGGCCAAATGAGAGTATCAAAAGGGGCCAAATCAAGTTGACAAACGCAGTTAGGGTCGGTCGGTAGCTCCGGCCGCGAGTTAGGTGTCTCAAACACCTGTAAAATAGGCAGTTTTTCGAAGGCGGTGAGTCCTACAACCTGCAAAAAAGTGTAGAGACTCACCTCAATGCCCAGCGTCTTCCTAGCGATGGCCACCAGTAGGTAGACGCTCACCGCGATCCAGATCTGCGTCTTGACGGCATTTTCAGAATTGCCCAAAAAGCTCTGGATCCGGAGGTGTTGCTTGATCCATTTGAAGAACACCTCGATAGCCCACCGACTCTGATACAACTGGGCGATGGTGAGGGCAGGCAGCAGAAAATTATTGCTCAGAAAGACGAATCGCTTGCCGCTGGGCAGGTCGCAATACGACACACGACGGAGCGCGACCGCATACTTGTCCCGAGTTTTCACGCCAGTCAGCAACACGGTTTGATCCGAGCGGAGACCAGTGGCCCGCGACACGGGTCGTGAATATTGACGTCCCATCTTCGTGGTGGTCAGCGCGCGGGTGACGAAGAATGC
Organism: Bryobacterales bacterium; assembly: GCA_963785255.1. Taxonomy (GTDB): domain Bacteria; phylum Acidobacteriota; class Terriglobia; order Bryobacterales; family Bryobacteraceae; genus Bog-159. Next base: position 552,112 of record CAWAUR010000015.1, on the reverse strand, counting down.
CCCCGTTTGATGAATGCGAAACAGAGGTCCGAAACTCAGATATCCTCGGTCCATTACATAGAAAGCCCCAGGCTCGAAAGCCATCCGGTCCAGCATCAACACGTCGTGGGAACGGCCGTGGGTAATATCGATAACCGTGGGAATGCTGCCGCGCAGGTCCAGCAAGGTATGCATCTTGACCGCGCCGCGGGAACGTTCGAAGGGGGCCCAGGGACACAAAGAGAGACAGACATCTATGGTGGTCGAGTCCAGCGCATAGACCGTGTTGTCGAGCTCGACGCCGAACGGATCACCCGCATACAGCGGGCGCGCGATCGCGATGAGCACTTGCGCCAGATCGGCATAGACACGCCAGTCCCGCCGTTCATTGGCATCTGCCAGCGTGGAACGCGAAACCTCCCCACGAATTCCCAAATGATAAAGCTTATCGGAGACCGCCCGCAGGCACGATTCCAAATCCCGCAAGCTTTCCCGATGCGTCAGTTGCGCGAATGCCATGCACAGCCACTGGTCCCAGCAGGAGAAACGGCGCAAATGCCGGCTTGCTTTATGCCGTGCAACACAGGCTTGAAATTCGTCGTGGGGAACGAAGTCCATCAGTTGCGAGAAAACCATTCGGCCTCGATTCACACCCCACTATAGGGGATCACAGTTCAAATCGTTTTCGGCACGTAGCACTGTAACGGACTGAAAAATGACCCTTTATCCCCGCCCAGGAAAATTAAACCGGACAGGTGTGGGGCAGACCATCGTTTTTTGTGGTCTGCCGCTGTGGCCAGCCTAGAACCGGAAATGCAGCACCATCTCGCTGGCCACCGGCCTATCATGCTTCCGCGCCGGCGTAAACTGCCACTGCCGAGCAGCCGCCAACGCCACCGCACCCAACTCGCTATTCTTACTAACTAACTGCGCGCGATTCACGTGCCCGGCATCGTCAATCGATACCTTCACATCCACCGCCTTGGCTTCGGCGCTCACACTCGCGGGCCGCACGGGCGAAACCTTCCGCACGGGAACGGCATCCTTAAACCCACCGGCTTCCGCTCCGTCGTTGCCTTCGATCTTATGCAGCGCGCGCCGGAACACCCCGCCCCGCGGCGCGTCATAGCTGACGGCCACTTCCGGCACGGGCGCCGTATTCACCCGCGAGGGCAGCACCGCAGCGAGTCTCCCTTCAAGCTGCAAGGGCGCGGCCAGTGCGGGCGGAGGCGCGAACTCATGCGTGGTGGCGTGCACCGCCGGAACTTGCGGCGCCGGGATAACCTTTACAACCGGCTTTTTGGCTCGATGCGCTGTGGGCTTTGTCATGGCCGGTTGGGATGTGGCCGCCGGCAAGGCATCCGCCGGAGGCGCCACGCCCTCCACTGCCGGCGCGCTTACTGCCGCGCCGGGCGCCACCGTCTGCCGCGGAGCCGGTTCCGGCAGCAACTGCTCCACCGGCGGAGGACTGGTTTTTACCGCCGCCACCTCCCGCGCGGGTGTCTGATTTTCCGAAACAAAAAGCCCTGCTATGAGAAACAGAACCGCGATGATAGGCACTACGATCCAAGGTAGCGATGGCAGCCTGCGCGCCGCGCGCACGGGTGCAGGTACAGGCTTTGGCCTCACCGAAACGGGCACCGGACGCGGGGCCACTGGCTTAACAGCGGGCTGCCCGCCCGTGATCGGAAATCCGTCCGCCATCAACGCTGCGCTGTCGAATGGAAATTGACGATACGTCGACCGCCGGTTGATATCGCCGTCCTCCCAAAAAAAGAAGCCGCCCGTCGCGGGACCGTCATTCGATGGCCGAACCAGCAGAAACACCTGCCAGGCTTCCGGAAAGTACTGGCTGAATACTGCGAAATCGTCTTGATCCAGATACATCCCCGGCCGCGTATGGCTGCGGAAGTATCCCACCACCTGCACTCCCGCGCGCCGTGCCATGCGCGCACCGAGCAGCCGCCGGTCCCTTGGGGAAAGTGTGTAAGACGCGCCTCGCAAGTGCTCGCACGGCGATAGTTCGAAATCTTCGACGAGCACGGTCCGCCCATATCCCGGCAGCATCCGTCCCAGCAGAATCCCGCCGATTTCGATGCCACGCGGCCCTGCGCCCAGGCCCTGTTGCACGGCGATCCCCAGCCGCTCCACCACCTCCAGGCTCACCTGGATCATGATGGAATCGCCGGGATCCTCCCAAACATAGCCCCCTGAACTGCCTGCTACACTCGCCACCGCTGCCATACCGGGCGTCACAAGAGCACGTTTCTTGCCAACGTCCGAGGGACCGCTTCCTGACGGTCGCGGCTCGGTAGATCCTGTGCCGTCGACGCGGCTGTTACCGAGCCGCGACTGTCAGGGAGCGGTTTCCGCGGCGCGCGACTTTCGTCCGTTATTCTCCTGGATGATAAGTCCGCTCCGTGTGCGCCTGTATATCCGCCAGGTAGAACCAGGCCGGCTTGAATTGCTGATTCGCGTAAAGCTTCGCCTGATCGAAATAATGCGGCGACTTAGGATCGGCGCTCTCGCCGAAAACCAGAATCGACCTGGCTTCCACCTTCGGCCCGAAATCCACCACGCTGACGAACGAATGCCCGGCCACGCCGAAGCGCTCCTTCTGTCCCTTCTCCGGCCGTGCATAGAAGTTGAAAACAATACCCACAGGCCCCGGCCCGCCGGCCACCGGCAAGCTTTCTCGCGCATCGCTAAACGGCTCATCCCCGCCCGATGGCGCGCGTTCCAGCCGGTTAATCTCGCCCCAAGGTACCTCCCAGGCGCCGAAATCCTTCGCCAGATCCGACACGATCCCCGCGAGCGTTCCCAGGGGGTCCTGCTTCGCCTTCGCGTCCCGATCCTGCTTCCAGTACCACAGGCTGAATAGCGTCATGGGTACCGAGGAGTTCCGGCCCACGTGGTCCCACACCCGCAATTCCGCGATGGGCGCGCGCCAGTTTCGCCGCCCGCCCCGCGTCCGACTGCCGCAGCGCCTCCCAACCCGCCACCAGCCGCGGAATCTCCGTCTCCGCCTCGATCACGTAGGTATCGAATGCCGCCCGCGCCCAGTCCTCGAAGGTAAATTTTTCCTTGTTCCATAAAATACGCCGGGAAATTCGGGCACGCGCCGTGTCGCTTTCACCCACCATGTACTTCGGATATTCGGCCGGATCGGGGTTGTCCGCGAAGGTGGTCATGAACGGGGTGGAATTGCAATTCTGCAAGAATCCGGATTTCGGATTTAATACCTGTGGCAATTCGTCTATGGTGTGGAACCCGTGCCACTCGGTTTCCGGCGTGCTCCCATCCACCGGCTTCGACCAATCGAACTGAAGCGACCGCCGCGGCACGGCGCCATTGTAGAGATAAAAGATGTTCCCCGCATCGTCCGCGTACATGGCATTGAACATGGGAACGGCCAGCGCCGACATAGCGGCTCGGAATTCCGCCAGATTGCGCGACTTCGACATTTGATACCACTCCGCGATCTGCCCGCCCTCCTCGAAGCGCGCGAATCGCACCGCCAGCCATTTGCTGTTGCGCCGCGCCACCACTGGCCCGTGATGTGTCTTCATCATCTTGTAGCTGCGCGTCTCGATCCCGTGTTCGGTCTTCACCGCGATGGAGTCGGTCCACGCCGCGGCCTCGCGATATCCGCCGTCGTAGCGGTAGGCCAGCGGATCGCCGGGCTTGTCGAAAGTCTCTTCCCAGACGTCGAATACATCCGGCTTATTCACCGTGTGACTCCAGCCTAAGTGCTGGTTGTGTCCAATCGTCGGAAAAGCCGAGCCGAAAAACGATGCGCCCGTCATATCCCAGCCCGAGTCACTGTGCACATGCCCCTCATACCACTGGCCCGGCCCGAAGAACGGCTGGTGCGGATTGATAAACAGCATGGCATGGCCGGTGGCGCTCTTCGATGGCCGGATGGCCCACATATTCGAGCCTTGCTGATCCTCCATCTTCGCGGTGTCTTCCTTCGGGATACCCGTCTCGCCATACAAGAATAAGTAGTAGAGCGCGTAACGATTGAACGCCAGCATGTACCAGGGCTCGAAACGCGCCAACAGCCGCGGATGCACTTGCGGATGCCGTTCCAGATAGTAGTTGATGCCGTCCCCGAAGGCATCCAGCAGTGCACGCACCGGCATCGGTGTATGGTCGTATTCCGCCTTCGCCAGGCGCGGGATCTCCAGCGTGCGAATCACCAGATCGTCGTCCAGAGTCTTCGGTCCATAGACCTCCGACGCACGGCCCAGCGCGCGCAGATAGCTGTCTTCGATCTGCCGGAAATTATCCTCGGCCTGCGCATAGGCATAACCGAAGACGCAACTGGCATCCGTCGGTCCGAAGATATGCGGCACGCCATAAGTGTCGCGATAGATAGTCACCGAGCGGGCGGTTTCAGCGGGGTGACTGACAGTGGCGGCGGACAGGGCGCAAGCCACGGCGAAAGGAAGCAACCAACAAGGATGTTTCATATAGACTGAGCGCAGCGGTAATTAGTCTATCATTGTGGGGCAGGCTCGTAGCCTGCGGCGGCCTCGTAGGCCGCCTGCTGTCGCGTTAAGCTGAAGCCATGCCCCCCCTCACTCGCCGCACCTTCCTGGCATCCTGCGCCGCCTTGGCCGCCGCGCCCGAATCGCGCTCCGCCACCGCGCCCGATATCCACTTCCCCACCGCGCCGCGCGACCGGTTAGCCGTGGCGTCTTATCCCTTCCGCAATTTCATGGACCGCCCCGGGCACCCCGGTACCAAGCTCACCGATTTCGCCGCCATGGTGGTCGAAAAATTTAACATCCACAACATCGAGCCGCTCAGCTCGCATTTTCCGTCCACCGAGCCTGCTTATCTCGACGAACTCCGGCGCTCAGTCGAACAGGCACATTCGTACATCGTGAACATCCCCGCCAACGTCGGCGGCAGCTTGTACGATGCCGATCCGGCACGCCGTGACAAAGCCATCGTGGGTGGCCGGAAGTGGGTGGATGTCGCGGTAGCCGTGGGCTCGCCCAGCGTCCGCTTGCACATTCAGGGTGCCCGCGGCACGCCGCCCGATGTGGGCCGCGCGTCGGACAGCCTGAAGCAACTGGCCGACTACGGCGCCGCTCACAACGTGGTCATCAACCTGGAGAACGACGACACGGTCACCGAAGACGCCTTCTTCATCGTGAAGGTGATTGAGACGGTGGCAAGTCCCTGGCTGCACGCTCTTCCCGATTTTGGCAATTCCATGCTTAAGGGCGATGAAGATTTCAATTACAGAGCCATGGAAGCTATGTTCCGCCACGCCTACAACATCTCGCACGTGAAGGATTCCGAGGTCGATAACGGCAAGGTCTTTCGCGTAAGCATGGCCAAGACCTTCGGCATCGCCAAAGCCGCCGGTTACCGCGGCTATTTCTCGATGGAATTCGAAGGCCAGGGCGAGCCGTACGAAGGCACCCGCAAGCTCCTCGACGAGAGTTTGAAAGACCTGTAGGACAGTTCTCCCGACCTGTCCCTAATGTTACGATGCCGGCAAGTTCCGAATGACGCGATTCCCTACATGGTAACTGGGGAATTCTTCCTGACTGCGTAGATCCGAATATGTCAAAGGCTCTCCTTTACGACAGTACGCTGTGCATCGGTTGCAAATCCTGCGAGTCCGCGGGCGGCGGATCCGCGTCTCCCTTCCGCCGCCTGCTAGCTGCTGAGTTCCGGGTAGTGAGTGAGATCCCGCGCCACGCGGAAGCCGATGTGGCCTGTTGACGTATCCAGCGCGGCGAACGTGCGCGCGGCATTGCGATAGCGGCGGCAGTAGGATTCGTGGCACAGATACGATCCACCCTTCATCACCTTGGTAACTCCTGACGGCGGGCCGGTTGGATCTGTACGCGTGGCTTGGATGTGCCAGCCGGGATCGAAAAAATCGGCGCACCATTCCCACGCGTTGCCCACCGCGTTGAACAAGCCGAAGCCGTTGGGCGGAAAGCTATCCACCGGCGCGGTGGTGGTGAAGCCGTCTTCGCTCAGATCGGCGTCGGGAAACACGCCTTGCCAGATATTGCACATGTGGTGTCCGGCGGGCGTCAGTTCGTTGCCCCAAGGATAAGTCCGCTGGTCGAGACCGCCGCGCGCAGCGAATTCCCATTCGGCTTCGGTGGGCAGACGATATCCGGCCCAGGCGCAGAAGGCTTGCGCATCGTTCCAGGAGACGTGCACGGCCGGATGATGCGGACGCGCGGCGGCGGAGGTATCCGGCCCTTCGGGGTGGGACCAATCGGCGCCATCCACGCGCACCCACCACGGCGCGCCAGGCATGGCGGGTCCGCGCAACGGCTCCGGAGCGTGATTGCGGAAGACGAAAGACCAGCCGAGGCGCTCGGCTTCCGTGCGATAGCCGGCGTGGCGGACGAATTGGGCGAACTGTTCGTTGGTGACGGCGAACTCCGAAATATAGAAAGGACTGAGTGTGACCTCTCTGACGGGACCTTCGCCATCGAAGGGGAACGCTTCGGGATCGTCGCTGCCCATGCGGAACGTACCGCCATCGAGGCGGACCATGTTATCGAGCGATCCTGTGGTGGCGCGCGGACGGGCGGCGGAGGCTTGCAGCGAGAGCGCTAGATGCGTGAGGCGCTGCCGGGACGGGACGCAGCAGGAAGGCGGGTGAGGGGACATGTCAGGAGGCTGGCCCCGCTTCCTGACGGTCGCGGCTCGGTTCAACGAAGCGAATATCGGCGCGCGAGCGGAGTTCGGCGACGGCACGGAGATATAGCGCATGCTCATTCCGCATCATGAAGACGCGCTTGATGTCCGCGGACACGTCTTCGAAAGCGGCCGGACCGGCGGGAATCCTGGCGCGCAGTTCCGCAATGTGGAAGCCGAAGGCCGTGCGGAATACTCCCGTGCGCTGACCGGGTTCAAGGGCGCGGATAGCATCCTCGAACTCCTGCACCATGTGGCCTGATGGGAAGCGGCCGAGATCGCCGCCGTTGTCCTTGCAATCCGAGTAGCGTTGGGCAACTTCCGCGAACGGCTCGCCACGCTCTAGCTCGGCAAGCGCCGCCTCGATGCCCGCGCGAGCCAGTTCTTCACCGCCGGCGGCGGCGGCGTGCTTCACGATGTGGGCGGCGTGGAAAACATCGGGGCTTTGGAAGCGCTCCCTGTGCTGGTTGTAGAATGCCTCCACCTCCTCCGGCGAGGGATCGGGTGCGCCGGCAACCATCTCGCGCGTGAGGCGCTGCACGCGAAGTTGCCCTTCGACGAAGTCCCGGAAGCTTGCCTCGTCGTCGGCATTTCGGCAGCCCCGCTGCCCGGTCTGCGCGCGCACCTCCCGATCAAGCGAGGCCTTCTCGATCAGGCGCGGATCATTGGCCGCCGCCTGCGCGATTAGCATGGCGTCGATTGCCGACTGTTCGGCGGCTCGGCGCAAGCGGCGGGCGCGCTCCGCTTCGTCCGCGATGGCTTGCCAATGAAGGTCGCGCGCTATGCGGTCGGACTCTTGCCGGATCAGCTCTTCGGGCACCGGCTGCCCGTTGACGAGGAATGGCATGGTCACTTGGTCAGGTTAGGCAGTAGCATCACACCGCCTGTAAGATCCGGAAGAATAAGATCCGGCGTGCCGCTGGCCGGGGATTGGCCATGGAAGTACCCCGTGAGAATATCGCCCGGCGACGGCCCTGCGCCCAGGATGATCGGATTCCGAGCGAATGTGCCGTCGCCTTTTCCCACGAACACGCTGACGTTGTCGATGTTCTTCAGCTCCAGGTCCGGGATGCCATCGCCGTTGACGTCGACGGCGGTAAAAGGGCTGGGACCGTCGAGGAACGGCACGCCCGACTTCAACGTGAATTGACCGGCGCCGTCGCCGAGAAAGACATACACGGACTGCTCGGCGAACGTAGAAACCAGCAAGTCGAGATTGCCATCCAGATTCATGTCTGCCAGTACCACGCCTCCCGGAGTGTCCCTGATTTGCATCACGGTCTGGCTGAACTTGCCGCGCCCGTTATTGAGCAGCACGTGGAGCGCGGGAACCGCCGAGCAGCTCAGGACGAGGCTTTGGTATCCGTTGTTGTTCAGGTCTCCGGCCACCACGCTGGCGAAGCCGTTGCATGAGGGGGCGTGAGCGAATATGGAAACGGGAGTTTGGAACGTGCCATCGCCATTGCCGTAGGCGATGAGATAGCCGCCGGTGGCGATATCCGGATTGCCGTCGCCGTTAAAATCGGCGATGGCGAAATTCGTGTTGATGTTCGCCAGGGGGACGGTGCTTTTCAACGTGAATGAGCCATCGCGGTTGCCGAGATAGACGTAGATTGCTCCTTGCGCGGACCCGGATGGATTTTCGGCGGCGACCAGCAGATCGGGGATGCCATCCCCATTAACATCGCCGGAGGACAGCGCACAGACGGCATTGGCGAGCAATGTCACGGGTCCCTGGGTGAAAGGCGTCTCCGCTTTGCCGGTACCGAAGAGAACCTGGAAACCTTGGCTGGTGACTTGGGCCAGATCGGGGCTGCCATCGAGGTTGAAGTCGGCCGACACAGCGCAGCCGTAGCCGTCTGGGACGGCTGTCCAAACGCCGTCTTTGAACTTACCTGTGCCATCGCCGAGCAGGACGGAAACCGTTTGGGATCCCTGCACTAGAATGTCAGCCGGCCCACCGGGGCGGAGGGTGGCGATTACGGGATTATGTGGGCCGAACAGGGACGAGTCTACGGGGTAATAGGCTGGTGGACCGAATTTGCCGTTGCCTTTGCCGAGGGCGACGTAGCCGAGACTGTTTACCAGGTCCGGTATACCGTCGCCATTTACGTCGCCGATGGTGAAGATGGCTAAGCCTGGAAGGTCGGCGAAGGTAGGCTCGGAGAAGCCTCCGACGCCGTCGCCGAAATAGAGCAGGAGGCCGTTGGACTGGTTATCGTGGTTTTGGAGCACCGCTATGTCCAGGTCGCCATCGTTGTTCAGATCGCCCACGCTCAGGTCCACCGCCATGCCGGGTATAGGGAAATACTCCGGCGCTTGAAACGTGCCATCGCCTTTGCCAAGCAAGACTGCGAAACCGGATCCATTGGTTGCCGGCAGAACGTAGGTTATGAGAATGTCGGGATTGCCATCGTTGTTGACGTCAGCGGACACGATCAATCCCGGGATCCCCATATCTTTCAATGAAATCAGCGTAGGCGGGGCGAACACACCGCCGCCCATGCCAGTGAAGAGCCATATCCCGCTCTCGCCGCCTGGCAGGTTATCGGTCGTTATTGCGGCGTCGAGGATGCCATCGCCGTTGAAGTCGGCTAGAACCAGTCCTCCCACCAGGGCCTGCGTTGCCGCTTGAAAGAGACCCTCCGGTTGAAAGCTGCCGTCCCCGTTTCCGAAGCACACACCGATTCCGGCGGTCCCTTGATTGTTGATTTGGCCGCCGATTACGAGGTCGATGTTACCATCGCCATTGAGATCGGCCGCAACAAGGATACCGGCCTCCCCACCCTGCGTACTGATGGACGACGTGGGGCCTTCACGGAAGGTGCCGTCCGCATTGCCGATGAGGACGTGGATTTCAAAGGGCGTTAGCCCGATCAGGCTGAGCGGGCCGCCGGCGGCGAGCTTCGCGACCTGCATCCAAAAGCCGTCTTCTGGATAATCGCGCCTGGCGAGGAAATCAGGCTGGCCTGACATCGCCTTTGGTGCGAAAACGAAGGCAAACGATAGTACGCAGAGGCTGGCTTTCACGTCGGTTCTCCAGGGTACGCCGAGTGCGTGCGGCCTAGCTTGGACAACTGTAGCCTGTGGGAAGCGGCACGCCCCCGGGGGTTTCACCGGCAGGCTCTGCGCAGCCGGTGGCGCTTACCGCGCTCAAGTAAAGGGACAGCGCCAGCTCGTAGGCGGCTTGCATCTGGGTTTGCAACGACGTGCCGGAAGAGCTCGTGTAGTCCGTCGTGAAGTTCGTGTTATAGAGCTCACCGCCCATTATGGCATTGTAGGCGCAGATAAAGTCTACGGCCGTAGAGTCCCAAACTCCGGGTGAGTCGAATGCGTCGTTGCCCACCTCCCCGAAGTTGCCGTCCGTATAGTTGTAAAACTCAAACTGCATGGAGCTATCCAGCATTGGCCATGTGGGACCCGATTCCATTGAACAGACGCTTGTGTCCCAAAAGCTGTACATCCCTAGCTTGCCCCCGCCGAACGGGCCATAGGAACTCGCCGGGCTGAAGGGTATGGGGTTGCTCTGGGGGGTTTCCGGGCTCGGATTTATAGATAGGTCAACAGTACGAAAGCCAATGCCATGGCTGGGCTGATTAGCGCGAGTAAGGCTGCCCTCGCCGCAGGTTTTGTTCGACTCAAAGGGTGCTGAGCTGTATTGGTCGATGGTGTGAAGCACATACGGCTGCGTGGTCTGGCCGTTTACGGGTCCGTCGGCGTTGGGAATGTTGCTAAGCCGTCTTTGTTGGGGCGTCTCGGCGTACATCGCGTCCATGATCGACTCGCGCCCCGAGAGGTACGCGACCATGTTATCGGGCATCGAGCAGCGCCAACCTTCGTTGCCGAGGGCCATGCTGTAAAAGAAGGGGAGCAGGTCGACGCTCGAGCAGACGAACGGGCTGACAATCGGGCTGCTTATATCGTTCCTTAAGAATGAAATGTACAAGGGCACGTTCGTGCACTCGTCATACAGGGCTCCACCTTTGGAATGAAGGTTGTGGGATCCGCCGAAGTCGCCGTGGTCGGACGTAAAGACGACAAGGATCGGATTGCTGAAGGGATTGTGCTCCTTCAGATAGCCTAAGACCTGGTGGAACAGCGTGTCGACGCACTGCTGCATCCAGAAGTAATAGTTCAGGAATGTCACCCAGCCGTTCGCCGTGTCGATTGTGCCGCAGTCCTGGTTGAAGCTGTACTCAAAATAGGCCTGCAGGCCGGGTTTCCCCATAGCTTCCCCACCGCAGCCCAGGTATGGGTTAAGGAGGGGGTCGTCTGTATTCCAGTTTCCCGCCGGTGGAGGCGACGTCGGTGTATAGATCGTTGGCAGCGTTTTAACGTCCAGCGCGTTGCAGGGGGCCGTGCATGTGTTGTCGAGCACGCCGCCAGTGGAAGGGGGGAAGTACCCAAACTCGTCAGGGTTTGTGGGCGGGTTCTGAAAGTCAATGGAGTTACCCGCTAGCCCAAAGGCCCAGGGGAACCGTGACATGTCGTGCGGATTTATGAAGCTAAGGGCGCAGAACCAGGGTTCCGCAGGTGGGTTCGCAAGCCAGGCGGTTGTGAACGCCTGTGCAATGGCTGTGTCGTTGAGCTGGTTATTGGTGAGGGGGGTAGGGGGTGGCGGGAACGTGTCCCCTGTGTTGTACGGCGTGCCCGTGGGGAAGCCGGGCGAGCCGTAGTTCGATAGGCTCATAGAGGTCGGTCCCGAAGCAGAGCCGAATGGGGCCAGGGAGTTCCCGCCGCCGCCCTCGTTGAGCGAGCCGCTCGGCGAGGGGTAGACGGCCGGATAGTACGGGTTGCTAGTAGCTGGAGTGGGCGAGGCGGGAATGTTGTATCCGTTAGAGAACCCGTAGTCGACGGGGCCGTTGGCGCCAGCATAGTCGTTCGTCCCGACGCCGGGGTCGGAGAGGTGCCACTTCCCCAACCAGGCGCAATTGTATTGGCTGTACACCCCCGAGCTATTGGGCAGGCTCTGGGACAGTACGTTCCCGATAGTGGGAAACCCGGGGTAGGTGCTTGGGTGATGGGAATTATAAGTCAGGGGGTCGTACGAATCGTTGTACGGTAGCAGCGCCGGGGCCTGGCCCACATCGCCGTCCTGATTAAGGAACATGCATGTCTGCTGCGGGTAAAGTCCGGTTAGGATGGCGGCGCGGGAGGGTGTGCAAGGGCTGGCCACCACGTGATAGTTGGGGAAGATGTACGACTGCTGCGAGAACGCGTAGATGTTGGGGGTGGCCGTCATCTGAACCGAGTTTAGCTGGTCGGCAGTGAGCCACCTCGGGTAGCGCATCTGGTCGACCATGATGAGGAGGATATTGGGTTGGGGATCGGCGGTCACCTGCGGGCCGTGCAGGCTCGCGCAGCCCCCGCCGCCAAGGCCGCCGAGGTCGGGATTGGCGCGGTGGGGCTTGCCGCTGCGGACTGCATCGGGGCCGGGAGGGGCCTGGCCGACGGACGCCTGCGGAGGAAGGGGAATCCCTGCGTTTATGGCCGCTTGCGATACCGGCACGATCTCACCGAACGAATTTTGGAAGTAGTAGATCGATGGGTTTTGTGCGCGCGCCCCCCCAGTCTCAAGGATCGCGCCTGGGGCGGCGGCCGCCCCCAACGCCCCGAGGAATCGCCTTCTGTTGATGCCGCTTTGGCCCTTGTCGTCGTGCTGCTGATGCTTTCCGGTCTCGTCCATGCGTCCTCCGAGGGTTTTAGTCAGTATGGAGCTTGTCGAAGAGCGCGTCAAGGGATTCCGCGGTCCGGTTGCGGCACGGGTAGTTACGGCCTTTTCGTAACATGTTAGTAACTCGCGTGCGTAACAATCCTGATCTGGGGAAGGAACACCCCAGACGGTGCCGGTTTGCATGGCGCGATTCCCTACACGCCCGTCGATAAACCCAACAAAGCCCATCCTACTGCCAAAAATGGACTTAGCTCCTGTGCTGCGATTTGCCCGTCGAGAAACACAGCATACCCGCCTCCGTTGCATTTTCCCACACGCATAACTGTAAGCAAATACAGCAGATAATCAGTTATAAAACTCCACAAGGTGGCCCCCGGCGTGCCCTAACCAGAACTGGAAAAAGGAGACGCACCATGACAGTCATTCTGGTTCTCGTAACTTTCTCGATCTTCATCCTGCTGGATTGGGTTCTCAACCGGCGGAAATCGCCGCAGGTCGCTGTGGCGCCCGCCCACGCCGCCGCCGCGCGGATCGCCGATCAGTCGTTTGTCGAAGGATTTCTGGTACCCGAACATTTGTCTTATCATCCCGGCCACAGTTGGTCGCTGCAGGAACGCCGCAACCTGGTGCGCGTCGGCATGGACGATTTTGCTTCCGCCATCGCCGGCCACGTCGAGCGCATCGAGGTGCCCAAGCCCGGCCAGTGGATCCGGCAGGGGCAAAAGATCTGGTCGTTGTTCCGGGATGGCGAAAAGACTGACATGGTATCGCCCACCGAAGGCGAAGTGATTGAGATTAACGCCGAAGCGGTGGCCAATCCGGAGTTGCTGCGGAAAGATCCGTACGGGAAGGGCTGGCTGGCGCTGATCCATGTGCCGGACGAGGAGAGCACCACGCGCAATCTGGTCCCTAAAGGCTTAGTACGCAGTTGGATGCGGGAGGCGGTAGGCCGGTTATATGCCCAGCAGCCGCAGCTTGCCTTGGGTCCCATGGCGGCGGATGGCGGGTTGCCGGCGGAGGATTTGCTGGCCGCTCTGCCGGATGCTAACTGGCGGCAGGTAACAGGGGAATTCTTCCTGACTGCGTAGATTCTCTACGCTTTTAGCGGGGAAGTGCGATATAACAGAGTTAGACATCCGAATATGTCAAAGGCCATCCTTTACGACAGTACACTGTGCATCGGTTGCAAATCCTGCGAGGCCGCCTGCGCCGAACGCTGGCGGCTTCCTTATAACGATAAGGTGGCGGCGGAGCCACGGCTTTCGGCGCATAAGCTGACGGCCATTCAGACGTTCGGCGAGCATTTCAGCCGCCGGTTGTGCATGCACTGCGCGCAACCAACCTGTGCGTCGGTCTGCCCGGTGGGCGCGCTGCATAAGACCAGCCTGGGGCCGGTGGTTTACGACGCAGAGAAATGCATGGGGTGCCGGTATTGCATGACGGCGTGTCCGTTCCAGGTGCCCGCGTATGAGTGGGACAAGCGGCTGCCCAAGGTGCGCAAGTGCGATATGTGTTACGACCGGCAGCGCGCGGGCCGGCTTACGGCCTGCGCGGAGGCGTGCCCCACCGGCGCTACCATCTGCGGAGATCGCGATGCGCTGGTGGCTGAGGCGCGCCGGCGCTTAGCAGCGAAACCGACCGACTATTATCAACGCATTTATGGATTGCAGGAGGTGGGCGGCACTTCGGTGCTGTACCTCTCGGCGGTGCCGTTCGAGCAGATCGGGCTGCGGACGACTCTGCCGCTCGAGCCCCTGCCGCAGTTGACTTGGCGCGTGCTTGAAGCGGTGCCGGACGTGGTTTCGGTGGGCTCCGTGCTGCTGGGAGGCATCTGGTGGATCACCAACCGGCGCGACGAAGTGCGCAAGGTGGAAGGAGGCAAGCGATGAACGGCCGCTCGCTTTTGAGGAACCCGCGCAAAACGGGGCACGGCCGCGCCGCCACCATCTCGCGAGATCCTTCCCTTCCTGGCGGCGCGGACACGCGCCCCTTTGCGCTTCCGAAGATCACCGTCTGGCGCGTGGTGTTCGCCGTTTTGATGATCGCTGGCGCTTACGCCACGTATCTGCGGGTGCGCTATGGATTGGGCGCGGTCACTAACTTAAGCGATCAATTTCCCTGGGGCATCTGGATCGGATTCGATATTCTTTGCGGCGTGGGGCTGGCAGCCGGCGGATTTACGCTGGTGGCGGTAGTGCACATCTTCAACATCGAGAAGTATCACCCCATTCTGCGGCCGTCCATCCTGACCGCGTTTCTGGGATACGTGCTGGTGGTGTTTGCGCTGCTGTTCGACCTGGGGCGGCCGGACCGCGTATGGCATCCGCTGGTGATGTGGAATCCGCATTCGGTAATGTTCGAAGTGGCGTGGTGCGTCACGCTGTATACGACCGTTCTGGCGCTGGAATTCGCGCCCGCCGTGTTTGAAAAGCTGGGATGGAAGAAGCCGCTCGATTGGCTGAAATTCATCTCGGTGCCGCTCATGATCGTGGGCGTGCTGCTCTCAACCCTGCATCAGTCTTCTCTCGGCAGCCTCTACTTGATCGTGCCGCATAAATTGTACGCGCTCTGGTACACGCCCGTGCTGCCGGTATTCTTTTATTTGTCGGCGATCTGCGCCGGATTGGCCATGACGATTTTCGAATCGTGGCATTCGAGCAAAGCGTTCGGCAGAAAATTGGAACTGCCTTTGGCCGCGGGGTTGGCGCGGGTATTGGCCGTTCTTCTAATGACGCTGCTGTTCTGCCGTTTCCTCGATCTGGAACAGCGCGGCGTGCTGGGTCTGCTGCGCCAGAACCGCACGGAAACCTGGCTTTTCGGCCTTGAAATCTTATTGCTGGCCGTGCCCACGGTGCTCCTGTTTCAACGCAGCGTGCGCTGGAATCCCGCGAAATTGTATGGCTGCGCGGTGATGGTGATCTTCGGCTTCATCGCCAACCGCCTGAATGTCAGCGTGACCGGTATGGAAGCCGGGTCGGGCACGCATTACGTTCCGCGTTGGACCGAGGTGGCTGTCACGCTGGCGATTATCGCGCTGGGCTTCGCCGTATTCCACGTAATCGCGCAACACTTCCCGATTTTCGAGGACCAGGACCGGGAAGAAGCGCACGCCGCGCGCGAGATCCGCGAGATAGCGGAAGACCAAGTGCCGGCCGGTTTCGGATAGGAGGCCGATGCGTTTTCCCGAATCACTACGCGTCGGATTGGCCGCCAAGCTCGCTGTGGCCTTAATAGCGAGCACGGCGGCCTTATTCTGTTTATTCGGCTACTTCAACCTGCGGGAACAGCGCCGCCACTCTGAAGAACTGGTGATGCTATCCGCCGAGCGCATCACCGACGTGATCCAGCGCAGCACGCATTTCGAGATGCTACGTAACGACCGGCAGGCGCTTTATAACGTCATTCAGGAGCTGGGGAGCCAGCCAGGTATCCGGCGCATCCGTATCTTTAATAAGGAAGGCCGTATTACCTTCTCGACCGACGCGGCGGAAGTCGGCCGGGTGGTGGATAAGACCGCCGAAGCCTGTTACGGATGCCATGCCCAAAGCGCGCCGCTCGTAAAACTGAACCGCCCCGACCGCGCGCGCATCTTCGCCGATGGCCACGGCGGCCGGTTGCTGGGCGTAATCCGGCCGATCGAGAACGCGCCGGCTTGCGTGAGCTGCCATCCCGCCGGGCAGAGGGTCCTGGGAGTGATCGACGCCAATCTAACGCTCGCGGCCGTGGATGCGCAGACCGCGCAACATAGAGCCCACCTGGTTCTGTTCATGGCCATCACGCTGGCGATGATATGGGTGGTCAGCATGGTCTTCATCTGGGGCGTGGTCTACCAACCGATTAACGAGTTGATCGCAGGCACCCACCGGGTTGCCGACGGCGAACTGGACTACCGCTTGCCAGTACGCTCGAAGGACGAAATCGGCGACCTGGCGGCATCCTTTAATAAGATGACGGCGGAGGTGGCCGGCGCGCACGCCGAAATCGAAGAGCGGGTGCGGCGCAAGACGGCCGAACTGGATCAGGCCCACCGCTCGCTGCTGGCCAGCGAGAAGATGGCTTCTATCGGGAAGCTGGCCGCCACAGTGGCGCATGAGGTGAACAATCCGCTGTTCGGCATCCTCACCTACGCCCGCTTGACGCTCAAGGAAGTGGAAAAAGGGCCCGCCGCATCGCGCGAAGAGATGACGGAAGACCTCCGCATCATCGAGCGCGAAAGCAAGCGCTGCGGCGAAATCATGCGCAATCTGCTGACGTTTGCGCGACAGGCGCCCAGCCACCGCGAGCCCCAGGATCTGAACACGCTCATCGGCCGCGCGCTGGTGCTGGTGCGCCACAAGGCGGAATTACTGTCGATCGAGTTGCACAGCGACTTGGCGAAGGACCTACCGCCGGTATCGTGCGATGCAGGGCAGGTTCAGCAGGTAGTGCTGGTGCTGCTGGTAAATGCCACCGAAGCCATGCCGCACGGCGGATTACTCGAAGTGGCCACGGAGTTGGATTCCGCGGCCGGACATGTACGGATCAAGGTGCGCGACACCGGTTCGGGGATTCCGCCCGAGGTGTTGGCGCAGATCTTCGATCCTTTTTTTACGACCAAGGAGGATCAGCAGCGCACCGGCCTGGGGTTGGCCGTGGCGCGCAGTATTGTCGAACAACATGGCGGCGAGATCGCGGTCGAGTCCACGCCCGGCACAGGCACCGAGTTCACGGTGACCCTGCCGGTATCGCGGCCGGCGGCGATGGAACCGGTTCTGGCGGGGGCGGGCCTGACCAGGCGCACGTTCCAATCGCCGGAACTGCCGCAGTGAAATAAACGGGGGAAATATGGTGACCGAAGTGGAAACACCGGTAGAAACAAAAGTCAAAGGCAGGATACTCATTGTGGACGACGAAACTGTCGTCCGCGACTCTCTTGGCAAATGGTTCTCGAGCGAGGGTTATCGGGTGAAACCCGTCTCGAGCGCGCGCGAAGCGCTGGAATCCGTCGCTAGTACGGAGTATGACGTGGCGCTTCTCGACATCAAAATGCCGGGCATGGACGGCATGGAGTTGCAGTCGCGGCTGAAGGAAGCCGAGCCGGATCTGACGGTCATTATCATGACCGGCTACGCCTCGGTGGAAACCGCCGTGCAAGCGCTCAAGCACGGCGCTTACGACTACATCACCAAGCCGATCGATCCCGATGAATTGTCGCATCTGGTGGCCAATGCCTTGGAGCATCGGCACGCCCGTCGCGAAGTGGCCCGCCTGCGCGAAGATCTGAAGGAGGTATCGCCCTCCACAGAGCTCATTGGCAAGGCGCCGGCCATGAAGAAGGTATGCGAGCTGATCGAAATGGTGGCGCCTACCGATGCCACCGTCCTGATCACCGGCGAAAGCGGCACGGGCAAAGAAGTAGTGGCGCGCGCCATTCATGCGGCAGGCCCGCGGCGTTACATGCCGATGGTGACGATCCACTGCGGCGCGCTGACCGAAACATTGCTCGAAAGCGAGTTGTTCGGCCACGAAAAGGGCGCCTTCACCGGCGCGCAATATCGCAAGAAGGGCAAATTCGAGGTGGCCGACGGCGGCACGGTTTTCCTGGACGAAATCAGCGACATCAGCCTGAAGACTCAGACCGATCTGCTGCGCGTGCTGCAGGAAAAAGAGATTGTGCGAGTGGGCGGCAACCAGCCCATCAAGGTCGATTTCCGGTGCGTGGCTGCCACCAATAAAAACCTCGAAGATCTGGTGAAGGCCGGCACTTTCCGCCCCGATCTCTATTACCGGCTGCATATTTTCTGTATCGAACTGCCGCCCCTGCGCGAGCGGCGGGAAGATATCCCGCTGCTGGTGGATCATTTCCTGAATAAGTTCTGCATGCTAACCAGCCGGGCGGTGCCGCGCATCTCCGCCGAATCGCTGCAGGTGTTGATGAGCCACGAATGGCCCGGCAATGTGCGTGAACTGGAAAACGCCGTGGAGCGCGCCCTGGTGGTGTGCCGCGGCGCGGAGATCAAACCGGCGGATTTTTCCTTCCAGTTCCAGACCAACGGCGCGCCCAGCGGCCGCACGCTGGACGACGTCGAACGCGTGCATATCGAACGCGTGCTGCGCGAGACCGAGCATAACCTTTCGCGCGCGGCGCGTATTCTGGATATCGACCGCACCACGCTGTACAACAAACTGAAGCGCTACGGCTTGAAATAAAGTGATCCAACTGCTGGGCATCGACGTTGCGGCGGAGGTGCTGGGCGACTTGGCCGGCCGGTTAGCGCCTGCTTTTCGTACGGCGTGCCAGGTGCGCCCGGAGCGTTTGGATGTCGCTTTCGCGCGCGACTTTCGCCGCAATCAGTATTATTCAACCGCCATTCTGGAAGCCATGCAGCCGCTCGCCGAAAAGGGCGCGCGCCTGCTGGCGGTGACTTCGGTGGATCTCTACGTCCCGGTGCTGACCTTCGTCTTCGGCGAAGCGCAGTTGACGGGCAGTTGCGCGGTGGTGTCGCTCTATCGCCTGCGCGAGCAGTTCTACGGGTTGCCGCCGCGCGAGGATTTGATGCGCGAGCGGCTGGCGAAGGAAGCCATCCATGAGTTGGGCCACACATTCGGTTTGCGGCACTGCGACGACTGGCGCTGCGTGATGACTTCCAGCCACGGGGTGGAACGGCTGGATGTGAAAGGCGCGGAGTTTTGCTTGCTGTGTGACCGGGTGGTGGCGGGGGTGCGAGCACCGGCGTTGGTGTAGGACCACATCACCGAAATCTCGGGAAGCGCCTTCTCGGCTCAGGCTCTACTACACCCGCCGCCTCAAAATGCTCCCGATATCGGTCAACAAACGCCTTCTCCAGCAAGGGATCGGGCTGACTGCGAATCGGCTAATGAACTGGGGTTACCTCATAACGGCGCCCCTGGCGGCGGCGGCAAGCAAGTACACCCAGGCCACGCGAGATGGCGTGGTCGAATAGCGTGGGATAGCGCCGCGGAAGCTCGGCCTTTGAATCGCTCTCAACGAGCGCGGCGACCCAGGCGCGGTGCGAAAATCGCATGTAGTTGAGCGCTTGCTGAATTGCGTGAGCGGTGAAGTCCAGCTTTACCTCCACCGTTATAAGGTCGCAAAAGTCGCGAGACCGCCAGTGCACTCCGATCAGATCGACGTTTTCAAAGCTGCTGCCCTTGCGGGCGGAATGGACATCAAAAACAAAATCTGTGTCCTCCGGACCGAAATCGCTCGCGTAGAGTTCTTTCAGCGCCTCTTTGACGTATTGGACCAAGCGAGCTTCCTCTTGGTGGTTGGCCCGGGTA
This sequence comes from Bryobacterales bacterium, assembly GCA_963785255.1. Classification (GTDB taxonomy): domain Bacteria; phylum Acidobacteriota; class Terriglobia; order Bryobacterales; family Bryobacteraceae; genus Bog-159. The sequence goes on along the minus strand of CAWAUR010000015.1, from coordinate 532,494 downwards.
ACCACGATCTCTTCAGGCTGGGCGGTGGACGCCTCACTACTGGCATCTTCAGCCTTCCTGGGCTTCGGCAAGTTTTTGCGCTGAGTAGAAGCTTCTCCCCAAATAACCGAACTCGAAGCTGGGCACAAGGATTCCACGTTCGCGGCTGGACTCGGCGTCAAAGAGCTGGAGATCGACCACTAAAGGACGCGCGCTGGACCCACCGTTTTTCTCCATCTCCCGCCGGAGCGCCACCGCGCTGACGCAACCGTCGTGCCTCGCGAGTTGCTCGCCGAGCACCCGGAAAGCAAGCTCCCAGTCCTGCGCGCCGAGCGCGCCCGGCTCTGCCGTCGTTTCGAAGTTGTCTGTGCTGTCCGAGGATATGCTCCTCCCACTTGACATTGTAGCCCCGGCCGACGGCAGCTGCGGTTCACCTGCTGGTCCTGCCGCGAGGATCACGCCTCGTCGAGATCGGTGAGAACCTGCGCAACCAGCTCGGCGCTGATCCAAAAGCCTGCACGCTCCCGCAGATCTTCGATGACCGGTTTGACCCGCTCGATCAGGCCAGCCCGTTTGGCCTCGGCCAATACGCCGAGGAGGCCAGTTACCCGGAGTCCGAGAGCCAGGGCCACTCGCCGGCCCAGCCGCTCGTCAACCAGAATTAAATCGGCCTGCTTTTCCAGGGCTAGCGCGATAGCCTCCGCTTCGCCTGGATCGAGTTCTTCGCTAAGCTCCGCTATGCGCACCCTATCCTGTGCGGCTTCCACGACAAGCCAGGAGGGCGATGCACTCTCGATGAGCGGGTCTCCCATGTCGGAGCGCGCGAGTTCCCGGTAGACGGCTGGAGGGATGAGCACTTGTTCGTAGAGGCGAGCCAGCAACTCAAGCCGACCGATACGCGACAAGTTGAGGATCGGTGAGGTGTCGGAAATGACGATCAAAGACGGCCCATTTGGCGAAGGGTTTCCAAATCCTGCTTGAATTCCTCAACTCCGTAATGTATGGGTATGCGGCGGTCCGCCAACAACTGCTGAAACTCTAGCTGGCTCATCCCAGCCAAGCTGCTTGCGCGGCCAAGAGTCAGGCGCTCCTGCTGGAACAGCGTCAAGGCGAGCTCCTGTTTTAACTCCAGCTCGGTAATGTGAGCCGCGGCGAGAATTTCGTCAGAAATTGTCAGTGGCATAACCGCTGCTTCTAATATACGCCGCCGGCGAGGTAGAAGCCATCTCCTCAGCACACTGAGCGCCCCCTGGTGGTGTGCCGCGGCGCGGAGATTAAACCGGCGGACTTTTCCTTCCAGTTCCAGACGAATGGCGCGCCCAGCGGCCGCACGCTGGACGACGTCGAACGCGTGCATATCGAACGCGTGCTGCGCGAGACCGAGCATAACCTTTCGCGCGCGGCGCGTATTCTGGATATCGACCGCACCACGCTGTACAACAAACTGAAGCGCTACGGCTTGAAATAAAGTGATCCAACTGCTGGGCATCGACGTTGCGGCGGAGGTGCTGGGCGACTTGGCCGGCCGGTTAGCGCCTGCTTTTCGTACGGCGTGCCAGGTGCGCCCGGAGCGTTTGGATGTCGCTTTCGCGCGCGACTTTCGCCGCAATCAGTATTATTCAACCGCCATTCTGGAAGCCATGCAGCCGCTCGCCGAAAAGGGCGCGCGCCTGCTGGCGGTGACTTCGGTGGATCTCTACGTCCCGGTGCTGACCTTCGTCTTCGGCGAAGCGCAGTTGACGGGCAGTTGCGCGGTGGTGTCGCTCTATCGCCTGCGCGAGCAGTTCTACGGGTTGCCGCCGCGCGAGGATTTGATGCGCGAGCGGCTGGCGAAGGAAGCCATCCATGAGTTGGGCCACACGTTCGGTCTGCGGCACTGCGACGACTGGCGCTGCGTGATGACGTCCAGCCACGGCGTGGAGCGGCTGGACGTAAAAGGCGCGGAATTTTGCGGGTTGTGCGACCGGGTGGTGGCGGGTGTGCGCGCGCCGGCGTTACAGTAGTCAGGCGGCGAAGCGCAGGATCTCGACTTCGGCGCCGCCGGCTACTGCCGCCTCGGCCCGTTCAAGCGCGCGCCGGGTGATATCTTCCGACAGGTAATACTCCCCGCAATTGCCGCAGACTTCGGCCGGAACGCCGTTCAGAATCACGGTGGTTTCGCCGCGCTGGAGCGGAACGGTCACGACTCCGGGGGCGGTCTCTCCAGTGCGGCAAATTAGACAGGTCACTTTACTCTCCTGATACGGTAATCCGGACTGCATCGATCTTCCTCGGGAACGTAGGCGTTGAGAACAATGGACCTTGTGTTCGCTTCATCGTCAGCTACGACGATGTGGATGGGCCGCCCTGCCACAAACGCGACCATCAGCCGGCTTGGGAAGGGCGTGTCCTCCGGTTATTCCATGATTATATCGCCGGTGGATATAACCAATCTTACCTCATCCTCCCTGATGCCGCGGCGGAACATCCGCTCGATGGCATGGCCGCTGAACAAGAGATGCTCAGACTTCAACGCTCAGTCCTCTCCCTGTCACTCAGCCCCGCCAAAGGCAGACGACAAAAAACGATCGTCTGCCCACGGTGTGTTCTCATAGTGTTGTGACCGTCTCCACCTTCAGCTTCCCCACCACCATCCTGTTCGGCCCGGGCGCGGTCGAGCGCCTTCCCGAGGAACTGCGCAAGCGCGGCATGTCCCGGCCGCTGCTGGTGACCGACGCAGGATTGGCGCGCACGCCGGTCTTCGCGCGCGTGGCCAGCCTGGCGCCCGGCGCGGTGGTGTTCTCAAGCGTCGATCCCAATCCCACCGAACGCAACGTGCTCGACGGCGTGGAAGTCTATCAGCAGAACCGCTGCAACGGCATCGTCGGCCTGGGTGGCGGATCGCCGCTGGACGCCGCCAAAGCCATCCGGCTGAAAGTCACGCACGAGCTGCCGTTGGCGGAATACGACGATCTGCTCGACGGCGCCGATCGCATCTCGGCGAACATGCCGCCCTACATCGCTATCGCCACCACCGCCGGCACCGGCAGCGAAGTCTCGCGCTCCACCGTGGTCACCATCGCCGCCACCAACCGCAAGACCGTGGTGTTCAGCCCGCACCTGATCCCCACGCTGGCCATCGCCGATCCGGAACTGACTTTGGATCTGCCGCCGCACCTCACCGCCGGCACCGGCATGGATGCGTTCACGCACAACGTGGAAGCTTACATTTCCAAGGGCTATCACCCCATCTGCGACGCTATCGCGCTGGCGGGCGCGCGCCTGGTTTGGGAGAACCTGCCGCGCGTGATGGCCGAACCTCGTGATCTTGAAGCGCGCACCCAAATGATGATGGCCTCCGTGATGGGCGCCATCGCATTTCAAAAAGGCCTGGGAGCGGTGCACTCGCTGGCGCATCCGCTTTCGTCGGATTGCGGCATGCATCACGGCACCTCGAACGCCGTTTTGCTGCCCGCCGTGCTGGAGTACAACCGGCCGGCCGTGGCGCAGCGACTGCACGATCTGGAGGCGCAGTTCGGCGGCGGAGATATTGCCGACCTCGTCCGCGATCTGAACCGGCGGGTGGGCATCGCGCCCCGCTTGCGGGATTATGGCGTCACCGAGGCGGCCCTTCCCGCGCTGTCCGATAAGGCCATCCAGGACGGTTGCCATCAGCTTAACCCGCGGCCTTGCACGCGCGAGGACTTGCTGGCGCTTTATCGCGCGGCCTGGTAACCCGTCCGTCCACCTGCGGCGCTTTTTCGGCGCACCACTCGCACGCGGGCTGAACCTTCCGCGCCGCCCCACCGATAAGTCCTTCGCCGATTGCACCAGCGTGTCATATGGGGGTTCGTATCCGGGTGCGGGATACGCGCCGGCAATTGCTGCTGGTGGCCAAAGAGGCCTTCACCTCGTGATGCGCCACTTCCCGTGGGGCGCCCACCTCACTCGTCCCCGCGCACACCGGCAAACCTGTAGTGGCGGCGAAAGCACACCTCGCAACGGTAGGGAACGCAGTGCCAGTTGCTCAGCAAACGGTCCGCCAAGCCCTTGGGAGAGGAGACGTGCAATGCCGCGCTGCCGCAGTAATAGCATGTGGATTTCTTCGAGGCGCGGCGCGCTTGCCCGACCTTCAACACCAGGATGGTGAATAGAATCGCGAGCGACGCCAGCAACCCGAGTACTCCGTATGCGAAAATCACCTCACTCCTCCAGAGCCGGTTGCATCATCGTCATCTGTCATATGCAAATCCAACACCATCCTGTTAGAATCGCACCAAATGAGCATGGCCATCGCGCACGCCTTTGTGAGCGCCATTAACCGGCGAGACTCCGAAGAGATCGCCAGGCTTATGACCGAAGACCACGTTTTTGTGGATTCGCTGGGAACCAGGATCACGGGCCGCGAGGCGATGCGGAACGGCTGGGAAGCTTACTTCCGCATGGTGCCCGATTATGCAATCGAAATCGAGGAGACTTTTGTGGATGGGCCGGTGGTAGTGATGCTGGGCGCCGCGCACGGCACTTACTGCGGCGGCGGCGCTTTAGAACCGGAAAACCGATGGCGGACGCCGGCGGCCTGGCGTGCCGGGATACGGGGATCGCTGATTGCGGAATGGCGGGTGTACGCCGATAACGAGCCGCTACGCCGTTTGATGCGCTGAGGTCTAGATGGCGCGCATGGCGGAAGAGAGCCGCGGCGGAGCCACCGACCAATCCGATCCGCGCCGCGCCTTGATCGCCGCAAAATCCAGCCGCGCTAGCGAATCGCGGTTTTCGGGCAGCGTCAGCTCCCACAGCGGGAAGAAGTCGCTGCCCACATCGAGCCCCTCCTGGTACCCGCGCGGACCAAATACGATCTCATGGCAGGCGTCCAAACCCAACTTGCATAGGTCTTCCGCGAACTGCACCGGATTATCGATTTGGATCATTCGCACGTTCCCCCGCTACCAGTACACACCCGTATTCACGCAGATCCAAACGGAGTGGGACGAATCGGACGACTGGTCCGATTCGGACTAGCTTCGCCTTACCGGCCTACCGTGTCCAGGATTCGGCGCCACCATTGTCTTCAGCACCGAATGACTCCAAAAGCCGCACGTCGCGCATCACCGCTCCCGCTTTAAGTCGCCGGCCAGTTGCGAAACGGGAATGGGGCCTGTGCGGGCGGCGTGCAGCGGCCGGATGCGATGCCAAAAACCGCCCTGATCCCGGCCGGTATCCGCTCGTCCACTTTGCAAGTCGTCAGCGTTACGCCGGTTGTCGCCTCGGCTTTCACCCCGCCTATGCCGGCTTAGATAGACAGCCGCATCGACCGTCTTCTGTACCCGCGCTGCCTTCGGCGCCGTTCTGGCCACGGATTCAGCCGCGTCCAGTCACTCGATCCAACCGCCACCCAACACCAGATCGCCTTCGTAAAATACCGCGGCTTGGCCGGGCGTGACCGCGCGCTGCGGCTGGTCGAATCGCACTTCCACGCGCGCCGGGTCTGCCGCCGGATGAAGCGTGGCTTCCGCCGCCACATGCTTGTTGCGGATCTTCACCTGCGCGCGCACGGGCTCCCGAATGCCCGCGATCGAAACCCAATTCACATCGCGCGCGATCAGACTGCCGCGCAGCAGTTCGTGGTTGCCGCCCACCGTCACGCGCTGCGATTTCGGGTCGGTCGCGATCACATAAAGCGGCTCTCCCGTGGCGATGCCCAATCCTTTACGCTGCCCCACGGTGAAGTGATGCACGCCCTCGTGCTCGCCCAGCGTGCGCCCATCGGCGGTCACGATCTGGCCCCGCGTGCGCGGCGCGGCGGCGCCCTTCTGCTGCAGATACGCATCCATGAACGCGGCATAATCGCCGTTCGGCACGAAGCAGATTTCGAAGCTCTCGCCCTTCTCCGCCACTGCCAGTTGCATGTCGCGCGCCAGGTTTCGCACTTCCGGCTTGCGCATCTCACCCAGCGGAAACAAGCTGCGCGCCAGTTGGGCCTGCGTAAGCCCAAACAGAAAGTAAGTCTGATCCTTGCTCTCGTCCACCGCCTTGCGCAATTGATACCGGCCGCTCGGCTGGTCGTAAGTAATGCGCGCGTAATGTCCCGTGGCGATCTGTTGCGCGCCTACCGCGTCCGCCATTTCCAGAAACTGATCGAACTTGATGAAGTTATTGCAAAGCGTGCACGGAATCGGCGTCCGCCCGGCCAGATACTCCTCGACAAACGGTTCGATCACGCGCTGCTCGAACTGGCGCTCGAAATTCACCACGTAATACGGAATGCCGATCTGCTCCGCCACACGCCGCGCGTCATACACGTCGTCGAGCGAGCAGCAGCGTCCGGTAGCGCCCTCCACGGAAAGCTCGGGCAACCGCCGCTGGTTCCAAAGCTGCATGGTCAGACCGACCACGGGATGGCCGCCACGCGCCAGCAGCGCCGCTACGGTGGAGCTATCCACGCCGCCGGACATGGCTACTGCAATGGGCGCGGCAATAGGCGCGGCGCTCATGAAATCACCGGAAGGCAGCTGGCCGCCATCGGCGACAGCCTGCGCAAATGCGCCACGCATGCCTCCACAGCCTCCACCAATGCGTCTACTTGTTCGGCGGTGTTCGCGCGTCCCAGCGAAAAACGGATGCTGGCGCGCGCCCGATCCGCCGTCAGTCCGATGGCCGTAAGCACGTGCGATGGCTCGACGGCGCCGCTCGAGCAGGCCGCGCCGCTGGATACCGCAAAGCCGCGCAGGTCCAGCCCGATCACCAGCGCCTCACCTTCCAATCCGTCGAAATGAATGTTCGTCGTGTTGGGCGTGCGCGCCGTGCGATGGCCGTTTACGCCGGTGTGCGGAATGCGCTCCAGAATGGCCGATTCCAGCCTGTCGCGCAACTCGCCGACGCGTCGCATCTCCGTCTCCAGGCCGGAGGACGCCAGTTCCGCCGCCATGCCAAACGCTGCCGCGCCCGGCACATTCTCCGTCCCCGGACGCTTCTCGCGCTCGTGATGCCCGCCAAACTGGACCGCCCCCAACCGCGTGCCGCGCCGCACGTACAACGCCCCAACACCCTTCGGGGCATAAATCTTGTGGCCGCTCGTACTGTAAAGATCCACACCTAGCGCGTCCACATCCACCGGAATCTTGCCGAACGCCTGCACGCCATCCGCGTGCATGTATGCGCCGGCTTCGTGCGCCATGGCCGCGATAGCCGCCACTGGCTGCACGGTTCCCAGTTCGTTGTTCGCATGCATCACGGAAACCAGCACCGTGTCCGGACGCAGTGCGCGGCGGATTTCGTCCGGGTCCACCAGGCCATCCGCACCCACCGGCGCGTAGGTCACTACCACGCCCTCGCGCTCCAACTGCGCGCAAGCGTTCAACACGGCGGGATGTTCGATAGCGGTCGTAATCACGTGCCGCGAGGCGCGCTTGGAATTCCGCACTACGCCGAACAGCGCCAGGTTATCCGCCTCGGTGCCGCCGCTCACGAACACGATCTCGACAGGTTGGCATCCCATGGCCGCCGCTGCCTGCCGCCGCGCGTTTTCCAGCTTCTGCTTGGCGGCCTGTCCGAAATAGTGGATGCTCGACGCGTTACCATACACTTGACCGAGACACTCCACCGCGGTCTCCAGCACTTCCGGAGACACCGGCGTCGTCGCGTTGTGATCGAAATAGAAACGTTGCACTGTTTTTATTCTAACAATGCCCGCTCCGCTCATTACCCTGACCACGGATTTCGGCCTGGCAGACCACTACGTGGGCGCCATGAAAGGCGTCATCCTGTCGATCTGCCCGCGCGCGCGCATCGTGGATATCAGTCACGGCGTAAGCGCCTATGAGATCCCCGAGGCCGCCTACACCATAACCCAGGCGTACCGCTGTTTTCCGCGCGGAACGGTGCACGTGGTGGTGGTCGATCCGGGCGTGGGCACGTCCCGCCGTCCGATTCTGGCGCAAGCCGCCGGACAGTATTTCATCGCGCCCGATAACGGCGTTCTGTCGATGATCTATGCCCGCGAGAAACATCGTGTGCGCGCCATCTCGAACGCCCGTTATTTCCGGCAGCCGGTAAGCAACACTTTTCATGGCCGCGACATTTTCGCGCCCGTGGCCTCTCATCTGGCGGGCGGCGTACCGGCGGCGCGTTTCGGTAAGCTCGTCACGGATTATCTGCGCCTGGATTTCGACAAGCCCGTGCGCACCGCGCGGCGCACCTGGATGGGCGCCGTCCTGAAAGTAGACCGCTTCGGAAATATGGTGACCAACTTCGCCGTGGAAGACTTTCCGGACCTGGATCAGCGCGGCTTCGATCTCGCCGTCGGCGCCCAACGCATCCAAACCTTCGCCCGCAACTACCAGGAACACGGCCCGGGCGAAGCGTTTCTCATCCTGGGCAGCTCCGGATATTACGAGATCTCCATGAGCCAGGCTTCCGCCGCGAAGTATCTCGGTTGCGCGGCTGGTGCGCCGCTGGAACTGACCCTATTAACCGCTTCCTGACGGTCGCGGCTCGGTAGCGTTCCGGTCGCGGCTCGGTAGCGTTCCGGTCGCGGTTCGGTAGCGTTGTGCAGAGCCGCGACCGTCAGGGAGCGGTTTCCCGGCCTGAGAATCCCAAACTGTTAAACAAACTGTTAAACACCGCTTGCACGCGCGCATGATTCCGAGTAGAATGATCCAAAACTCGCGGTTTAACGGAGGAGTACTTATGCGTTTCAGGACGATCGTATTGGCAGTTTTCGTAGCGGGTTTTGTCGCCGTTACAGCCCCGCTTTTTGCCCAGAATCGGGCTTCTATTACCGGCACGGTGCGCGACGCAACCGGCGCGGTGCTCCCCAATGCCGAGGTGACCGTGACCGATACGGCCACCGGCGTCTCTCTGAAAGCGACTACCAATTCCGGCGGCGATTACCTGGTAGCCGCTCTGCCCGCATCCAAATACAACCTGAAGGTCACCGCCACGGGCTTCAAGACCTTCGAGGCCACCGGCATCATAATACCCGTGGGCGAGAAGGCGCGCGTGGACGCCACACTCGAAGTCGGCCAGGTCACCAGCGAAATCAGCGTGGAGGGTACTGGCGTGGCGCAGGTGGAAACCCAGTCGTCGGAGCTCTCCGGCGTGGTCACCGAAAAGGAGATCAGCCAGCTTGTGCTCAATGGCCGCAACTTTACGCAGCTAGTCACGCTGGTCCCCGGCGTCAGCAATCAGACCGGGCAGGATGAAGGCGTGGTGGGCGTCGCAGGCAACGTTTCGTATAGCGTCAACGGCGGCCGCGTGGAGTACAACAACTGGGAGATCGATGGCGGCGACAACATGGATAACGGCAGCAACGACACGCTGAACGTCTACCCGAACGTGGACGCCATCGCCGAAGTGAAGGTACTGACTTCCAATTACGGCGCGCAATATGGCCGCAACGGATCGGCCACCATCGAGACGGTGACGAAATCCGGCGGCAAGGATTTCCATGGAGATCTGTTCGAATTCCTGCGGAACGACGATTTCAACGCGCGCAACTACTTCTCGTACACGCCGCCGTTGGTGCCCGAGTACAAGAAGAACGACTTCGGCGGCACCATAGGCGGTCCCGTGTATATTCCGGGCGTTTACAACACGAAGAAGGAAAAGACATTCTTTTTCTTTTCCGAGGAAGTCCGGCGGGAGATTGTGCCTGCCGGAATATTCACCGGACAGGTCCCCTCCGCGCAGGAGCGGCAAGGGAATTTTTCAGACGTGTGCCCGGCGGCCAGCCTGCAATCGGCTGTAGACACCACGAATTTTCCCGATTGTCCGGTGAACCCGATGACGGGATCTTACTATCCGAATAATACGGTTCCGGTCGATCACAACGCCGCGGACCTGCTGACGCTGTTGCCCACCGCCAACCTGCCGAACAATTACTACAGCGCCTCGCCCGCTCTGCCCACGCACTGGCACGAAGAGTTGTTCCGTATCGATCAGAATTTCACCGACAAGCTGCGCATGTTCGTGCGCTTTATCCACGATTCATGGTCACAGACCGAGCCGACGCCCGAATGGGGCAACGGCGCATCGTTTCCCACCGTCCAGACCAACTTCGTGGGACCCGGCGTAAGTCTGGTGGCCAATCTTACGGCCAACATATCGCCCACGCTGCTGAACGAATTCACGTTCAGCTATACCACCGACCACATTTTCCTGAATGCCATCGGTCCCACCGCGCGCCCGTCGGACTTTAACATGACCGGCCTTTACAACAACGGATTTGGAGGGCTATTGCCGGCCGTGGGCGTGGCGGGCGGCGTCAATTACGATACCGGCGGCTTCGCGCTCGACACCGGCTATTTCCCCTGGAATAACGCCAATCCCACCTACACCTACAAGGACCAAGTGACTAAGATCGTAGGCGGACATAACCTGTATTTCGGCGCGTATGTAGTGGCTGCCGAGAAGAACGAGGAAAACAGTCCATACATTCAGGGAATCCTGGGCTTCGATAATACCGATTCGGCCATCAGCACCGGCAACGCTTTCGCGGACATGTTGACCGGCCAGATTGCCAGTTTCTACCAAGTCAATCTCAAGACCAAGTATTACAACAGGTATAAGATCGTGGAGCCGTATTTCCAGGACGATTGGCACATAAGTAAGCGGCTTACCTTGAACTTAGGACTGCGCATGAGCATGTTTGGAACTTACCGCGAGAAGTATCATCAAGCGTATAACTTCGATCCGGCTGCATACCAGGCTTCCGCGGCCCCGCAGCTCGACGTGGATGGTTCGATTACCGGACAGTCCGGCGCCATTATTCCGAACACCGGCAATCCCTACAACGGCATCGTGCAGTGCGGCGTGAACGGCGTCCCGGCGGGCTGCATGACAGGCCATCTATGGAATCCCGCGCCGCGCATCGGCTTCGCGTTCGATCCGTTCGGAAACGGCAAAACGTCCATTCGCGGCGGTTACGGCATCTTTTATGAGCACACCAACGGCAACGAAGGCAACAGCGAGTCGCTCGAAGGAAGCGCGCCGCTGGTGTTGAGTTCGACGCAGTACAACATCTCGGGCTATACCAATATTGGCGGCGCCGGCGTGATCTTCCCGCTGGGCCCCACGTCAGTCCCCACGCAGGCGATCTGGCCTTACGTACAGCAATGGAATCTCAATATCCAACGCGAGCTGGCGAAGGAAACGGTGATGAGCGTAGCGTATGTGGGCAGCAAGGGCACGCACCTGTCGCTGCAGCGCGATATCAATCAACTGTACCCCATCAGCCCGTCGCAAAACCCGTATCCCGCCGGCCAGGCCATGACCACGAACGACTGCAACAACGGCACTGTAAATGGAGTGGCCCCCGTGGGCGCAGCGTTGAACCAGTTTAACGTAGCCTGCGGCGGCGACGCGGATTTCTACCGCCCCTATCAGGGATACGGTTCCATCACCGCGCTGGAGCCGGAGGCTAATTCGATTTACAACGCTCTGCAGGTTTCTGCTCACCGTCACGTGGGCCGGCTGAGCGTCGATCTGGCCTATACGTGGAGTCACTCCTTCGATGACTCGTCGGATCGCTACGACGGAAACTTTGTAAATGCTTATAATCTGAACTTGACGCGCGCCAGTTCGAACTTCGACCAGCGCCAACTTCTCAACATCGGCTATGTCTACGACCTGCCGTTCTTCACCAACCCAGGGTTGACCCACAAAATTCTGGGCGGCTGGGAGATTTCGGGTATCACCACATTTCAGACCGGCACGCCGTTCAGCCTGGTGGACGGCTTGTTCAACGCCGGCGTTGGAAACGGCACCGGCACTGGATCGTACCTCGATCAGATCGGCAATCCCAGTGCCATTCCCACCCTGACTACCAGCCCCGCGGGCGTGTATGGTCCACTGCTGTTCAACCCCGGCGCTTACGCCGCTCCGCAAGGGCTGAGCTTCGGCACGGTGGGCCGGAATTCGCTGAACAACCCGAATCGCACGAACTTCGATATGGGTTTGTTCAAGCATTTCGCGCTTACGGAAGCGAAGTCCTTCGAATTCCGCGCGGAGGGTTATAACGTCTTCAATAACACGCAGTGGAACGGCGTCAACGGCGGCACCAGTTGCTTCGGCGACACCACGAATGGTTTCTCTGCGGGCGATCCGGGTTGTTACGCCAACAATAACTTCCTGCGGGCGGCCGGCGCACACAACCCGCGCATCCTGCAGCTCGGCTTGAAGTTTCTCTTTTAATCCGTGGGGCAGACCCGGGCAGACCATCGTTTTCTTGTGGTCTGCCATCCTGGCGCGGCATGCGGGCAGACGACATAAAGCGATCGTCTGCCCCACGCTGCTATGCTGGCCCTATGGACGAGGAGCAGCTCCGGCAGTTATTCGAACAGGTGCGCGCGGGCGCGGTGGATATCGATGGCGCGCTGCAACGCCTGCGCCACATGCCTTTCGAGGACCTGGGCTTCGCCAAGATCGACCACCACCGCGCGCTGCGCCATGGCATCCCGGAAGTGATCTTCGGCAAGGGCAAATCGCCCGATCAGATTATCGCCATCGCCGAGCGGCTGCTCGATAACTGCCGCAACGTGCTCATCACCCGCGCCGATGCGGAGGCCGCCGCGCGCGTGCGCGAACGCTTCGAAGATGCCGAATATTTCCCGCTCTCCGGAGCCATCCGCTTCTGGCGCGATAAGACCGTGCGCGGTAAAGGCACCATCGCGGTGGTGTGCGCGGGCACCAGCGATATCCCAGTGGCCGAGGAAGCGCAGGTCACCGCGGAGGTCATGGGCAACCAGGTGGATACCATTCACGATGTGGGCGTGGCCGGCATCCATCGGCTGATGAGCCATGCCGCGCGGCTTACCGAGGCGCGTGTGGTGGTGGTATGCGCGGGCATGGAAGGCGCATTGCCTAGCGCCGTCGGCGGCATGGTTTCCTGCCCGGTGATCGCGGTGCCCACCAGCATCGGCTATGGCGCCAGCTTTCAGGGGTTGGCGGCGCTGCTGGGGATGCTTACGAGCTGCGCCAGCAATGTGGCGGTCGTCAACATCGATAATGGCTTTGGCGCGGGGTATGTGGCCAGCCTGATTAACCGGGCGTAGGCGTCTGGCGCGCCGTGGGACGGACCATCGTTTTTTGTGGTCCGTCCGGTTGTGGCCCAGCACGGAGAATATGATTAAGGCCAAAAGGCGGCCTACGAGGCCGCCGCAGGCAGAGTGCCTGCCCCACATGGCTTACGATGTTATCGCTCCGGTTTACGGACGGATATCGGAACAGCGCCGCGCGTATTTGAATGCCATCGATAGGCTGGTGATCGCGGAAATTCCGCCGGGCGCGCGCTCGCTACTCGATGTGGGCGCGGGCGATGGCTCTCGCGCCGCGCGCATCGCGCAGGCCGCCGGCATCACCGATCTCGTACTGCTCGAACCCAGCGCCCAGATGCGTGCTCAACAACCGCGGGAGGCAACCATCTGGGCGATGCGCGCCGAAGATCTGCATGATCGCCAAGGCAGCTTTGACGCGATCACCTGCCTGTGGAACGTGCTGGGACACATCTTCCCCGCCGCCGCGCGCGCCGATGTGCTGCGTGAGTTTGGCCGCCTGGCGTCGCCGTCCGGCCGGATCTTCGTCGACGTAAATCACCGTTACAATGCCCGGCATTACGGCGCCATCAAGACCGCCCTGCGCTTCGCCCGCGACCTCGGCGCGCCCCTCGGAGCACACGGCGACGTGCGCGTCGAATGGGATCTCGCGGGATACCGCTGCGCGACCGCCGGTCACGTGTTCACGGACGCCGAGTTCGCCGCTCTCGCGCGTGCCGCGGGTCTCCGCATCCTAAAACGATTCGTCGTCAATTATCGGTCGGGCGGACTTCGCCGCTGGAGTTTCGAAGGCAATCTCATGTATGTCCTGTCGCGTTGATGGCTTCGTGCAATGTCTCGCACACTTCATCGACTTCGTCATCGGCGATGCGATTGAAGAATGGCAGCGCCAACGTGCGCGCGGCAATCCGATCGGTCACCGGCAGTTCGGGACCGCACGCCGACGCGTAAAGCGGCTGCCGATGCACGGGCGCGAAATAACGCCCGCACGCAATCCCGCGCGCCGCCATGAAGTCCGCGATGCGATCCCGATCCGCCAGCCGGATCACGAAAACGAACCAGCACACGCGGCCCTCCGGCGGATCGAACACCGGCAGGATCACCTGCGGAATCGCGCGCAGGCGTTTGGCGTAGCATAGCGCCCGATCCTTGCGCCGCGCCAGCATCGCCTCAATCCGGCGCATCTGCGACACGCCCAACGCGCAATTGATTTCCGAGAGGCGGTAGTTGTAGCCCAGCAGCGCGTGATCCAGCCAGCCGTCTGCCTGTCTGCGGCCCTGATTGCGCAGCGCGCGCACGGTATCCGCCAACGCGCTGTCGCGCGTCACCAGCATGCCGCCCTCGCCCGTGGTAATGGGTTTGTTCGGATAAAATCCAAACACGCCGAAGTCGCCGATTCCGCCGACTTTACGCCCGCGATATTCGGCGCCCAAGGCCTCGCAGGCGTCTTCAATCACGCGCAGATCGTGCCTGGCGGCGAGACGCAGAATTGGATTGAGATCCACGGGGCATCCGAACGTATGCACCGCAACGATCGCGCGCGTGCGCGGCGTGATGGCACGCTCCACGGTTTCGGCCGTCAGATTCAGCGTGCCTGGATCGATATCCACGAATACCGGCGTGGCGCGCACATACAAAACCGCGTGCGCCGCGGCGATGAACGTGAACGACGGAAGAATCACTTCATGGCCCTCGCCGATGCCCAGCGCCATCAAGCCGAGGTGCAATCCCGCGGTGCCCGACGACAACGCCACACCGTGCGGCACGCCGACGTACCCGGCCACGGCAGTTTCGAATTCCTCGATCTTCGGCCCGATGCTGAGCCGCGGCGTGCGCAACACCTCCACCACGGCGCTAATGTCAGCTTCATCCACATCGGGAGCCGATAGCGGAATTCTCATAACGGCGCACGCTTCACCAACAGATCTTCGCCCAACGGAACCGACGCCAACACGGCCGCGATTTTTTCGGCGGCGCGTCCATCGCCGTAAGGATTCTCGATGCCGATGAGCGAGCGGCGAAAGGCTTCGGACATGGCCATGCCGATCGAATCGCAGATCGAAGCGGCGTGGGCCTCGGCATCCAGCACGTTGCGACCGCGTTCCCTGCCCCGCTGCCGCATCCCCACATCCACCGCCGGTAGCGCGAACGAAGCGGCCTCCATAATCCCGCTGCTGGAGTTGCCCACCAACAGATCCACCCAGCGCAGCAGGCTCCAGTAAAGCACCGGTTCCAGATTCACAAACAGCCGACCGTTGCCGAATTTTCGCAGGAATTTTTGGGTGCGTTCGATCAGGGCGCGGCTGCCGGCATCGGCGTTGGGATAGCAGAACAGCAGCTGCGCGGGAACCGATTCGAGAGCCGCGAACAGCGCGTCGGCCTCGCGCGTGGGATCGCGCGCGATGGTGGTAGGATGATACGCCACCACCGCCACGGGCGGCTCCAGGCGAATACCGAGCCGCGCCTCCACCGCGTCGCGAGTGAGCAGCGGACTGCGCCGCAAATGGTCGAGCGACGGGGCGCCCGCGCGATGCACGCGCCATTCCTCTTCGCCCATGGCGATCACGCGCGCGCGCGCCAACTCCGTGGAAGTAAAATGCACGTGGCTCAGCTTGGTAAGCGCGTTGCGCATGGCGTCGTCGATAGCCCCTTCGCTGATCTCTCCGCCTTCGATGTGCGCCAGCGGAATGCGCAACGCGGTAGCCACGGCCGCGGGCGCCAGCATTTCGTAGCGATCCGCCGTAATCAACAGAAGATCGGGACGCATCTGCCCCAGGCAATCGGCCAGCCCGAGCGCCGCCACGCCGATGGTCTTCGCCATGCCAACGTCGGTGTCCGAGCTGAGCAGGCATTCGATGCGCGCATCGATGTGGAATCCGTCCTGCTCGATTTCCGCGGCCGTGAAACCGAATTCGGGCGAAAGATGCGGGCCCAGCACGATCAGTTTCAGATCCACCGCGGGATGTGCGGCGAGCTCGCGCAGCGGCCAGTACAGATGGCTGTAGTCGGCGCGCGATGAGGTGACCACCGCGATGCGGCGATTCATCCGGCGCTCCGGGCGGCCGCCGCCAGGATCGCCGAGCTCGGCGCATATTCCGGCACCAGCGCGCGCATCGCTTCCAGCGTTCGCGCCAGGTCGCCGCGCGACAGCAGGCAGGCGATCTCCGCCATCGCGGCGTGTAATTCGGAGGGCGTGGGACTGGGAGTGCGGATCACGTGCAAGCCGCCGGCCATGCGTCCTTCGCGCACTTCATCGGAATACAGCAAGTCTTCGTGCAACTTCTCGCCCGGGCGCAGGCCGATGAACTGGATGGGGATCTGGGTCTCGCCGATGAGCCGTTGCGCCAAGTCCGCGATGCGTTCCGGCTCACCCAATTCCGGCAGTAGAATGCGTCCTGAGCAGTCCGCGCTGCCCGCCGCCAGAATCGCCCCGACCGCCTCGCTGGAAGTCATAAAATAGCGGCTCGCGTCCGGATGCGTGACAGTCACCGGACCGCCGCGGCGGATTTGCTCCCGAAAAATCGGAATGACGCTGCCGGTCGACCCAATCACATTGCCCAGCCGAACGGCGTTCATGTGGGGCAGGCTCGTAGCCTGCGGCGGCCTCGCAGGCCGCCAAACCGCCCCGCTCAAGGTAACCACGATCAACTCCGCCAGCCGTTTTGAAGCACCCATAATGCTGCGCGGATTCACCGCCTTATCCGTCGATACCAGCACCAGCGCCTCGACGCCATGTTCCGCCGCCGCCCGCGCCAACGTGTAAGTTCCGATCGCATTCTCGCGCACGGCGGCCAACGGATTCCATTCCAGCAACGGCACGTGCTTCAGCGCCGCCGCATGACACACCACCTGCGGGTGAAAGCGGCTGAAAACGCGGTCGAGCAGCGCGGCATCGGTCACGCTCCCGAGGATGGCTTTCCGGGGGAACTGGTTGGCCCGCGCCGACAGCCGGCGGTCGACCCCGAACAGGTTCTGCTCGGAAGAATCCAGCAACACCAGGCATGCCGGCCCGGCCGCGGCGATCGCCCCGGCCAACGCCGATCCGATATACCCGCCCGCGCCCGTTACCAGAATGGCTAGGCCGGCCGTCTCGCGGGCCAGTCCCGGCGGGAGATCGTCCGCCTCCCATGTGTCCCAGCGCTTCAAACGATGAGTATACCGTCCGGTGGCATTAGTACGCCTACGCTTGATAATCGGTTGCCCGATAGCTCACAATGACCCTATGTACCTAAACCGCCCTTTGGCCGGATCGCTTCTTTGCGCGCTCGCCGCGCTTCCGCATATCCAGGCGGCGCCGCCGGCAAACTCAATCAAGACGATATTCACGTTCACCGCACCGCCTGCTACGGCGCCGGCGTCAACGTTGGCGATCGACTCGACGGGAGCGCTCTATGGCGCGACCAAGTACGGCGGTAATCCGGCTGCTGGTACCGTGTTTAAGTTGTCTCCGCCATCCGCGCCAGGAGGAGTGTGGACCGAGTTCGTGTTGTACACCTTCACAGGCAAAAATGGCGATGGCGCCGTGCCTGTCGGGAGCCTTACGCTGGGGACTGGAGGCGTGCTTTACGGAACCACTATCGCCGGCGGAACAGCGAGTTGTGGCACGGTCTTCGAACTGCAGCCGCCCACCGGGTCCGGCGCGTGGACCGAGACTGTCCTCTACAGCTTCACCTGCGGCGCCGATGGAGGCCAGCCCAGAGGCGGCGTGGTAATCGGCAACGGCGGAGTTTTGTATGGCACGGCAAGCTCAAACGGCGCAGGCACGTGCGGTGACGTCTTCTCTCTCAAGCCGCCGCAATCGCAGGGCGCCCTGTGGACGCAATCGGTTCTCTATAGCTTCACCGGCGCTAGCGGCGACGGATGCACACCATCGCCCGGCCTGGTTTTCGGAAAAAATCAGGTGCTCTACGGCGTCACCGGGACGGGAGGCGCATCCGGCAATGGCACGGTTTTCCAGTTGTCGCCAAAGTCGGGAGGCACGTGGACCGAAAGCGTGCTATGGAGTTTCGCCGGCGGCACCAGCGATGGCGCGATCCCCACGTCGACACCGGTGCTTTCCTCCCAGGGCAATCTTTTCGGTACCACGCGCGCGGGTGGCGCCGCGGGGCTGGGTACAGCTTTCGAACTGACGCCTCCCTCCGGTTCCGGCGGCGCCTGGACCGAAACCACCGTTCACAGCTTCGGCGCGGCGGGCGATGGAAGCCAACCGGTCGGTTTGAGCCTCGGCCCAGGCACTTTCATTTACGGCACGACGGCATACACCGGCCCTTCGACGATTTGCGCGAGCGGGTGCGGTACCGTGTTCGAGTTGAAACCACCCAGCGGCTCCGGCGGGGCATGGACCGAAACGGTGCTTCACAGTTTCACGGGCCAGTCCGGTGACGGAAATTATCCGCAGGGCAGCGTGGCCGTCGACTCGAAAGGGCTGCTTTACGGTGCGACTTATCTGGGCGGCTCTCCTAACGGTTGCGGCGCCGGCGGCTGCGGCATGGCATTCGAGATCACGCCGTAGGCCATGTGGGGCAGGCTCGTAGCCTGCGCGGGCCTCGGAGGCCCGCACTTCGGTTTGGACAGGCCCGGAGGCTTGTCCTACGGCGCGCTCTCGCAAGCCGTCCAAACGTAGTGGTTGACTACCTTAAGCACGTGCTCGCGGTGAAACGGTTCCTTCTTCAGCAATTCTTCGGCTTCCGCCCAATCCTGCGTAGCAAAAAGAATTGCCGCCGTGTGTTGGTCGGCCGTCGGGCCCGCCAGAATCACCTTGCCCGATTTCATCAATCCCCGCATGTAATCCAAGTGCTCATCGTGAAATTGCTTAAGACCAGCCTCGTTGTTCCCAAATTCCGAGATCACCAGTATGCGTTGCGGGCAGCGCATGCCTGGCGGCATGGATTGCCCCAGTGCCAGGCCGGCCGCGGCAGTGAGAATCAAAAGTCTCCACATTCCGCTAATTATAGCGGACGCTAATTGCTTTGTCCGGCGCCCGTAATGGAGATCGCTTGCGCGGTGCCCGAGGCGTCCGTAACAGTCAGGCTGCCGTTGTAAATCTTCACCGCTTGCGGATGGAACTGCACGGTTACCGGACAACTGCCGCCAGCGTTCAGCGTTGCGGGGCATGCATTGGTCAAACGGTACACTGCCGGCGCTTTGAGCGTGACGCTGGAGATCCCAGCAGACGCCACGCCGGGATTCGCCACCGTTACGGTCAACGACACCGGCTTGCCATCGGTGTTCACATTGCCGAAATTCAGCCTCGTGGGCGAAACGGAAACCAGCGTTCCCACACCCGTCAGGCCGATCGTTTTCGTGCTGCCCGAGGCGAAGTTGAGGGCCACCGATCCCGTTCGCACGCCACCCGCCGTGGGCTGAAACAATACGGTAATCGTGCAGTTCTGGCCTGCGGATAGCGCGCTGCCGCAATTGTTCGTCTGCGAGAAATCGCCGACGGCGGCGATGCTGTCGATCTCCAGCGGAGCGGATCCGATGTTGGTCAACGTGACGTTCTGTGCGGCGCTGGCCGTGCCCACAACCGTATCGCTGTATGTGAGACTGGCGGCCGTGAGTGTCGCGACCGCGATGGGCCCGGCGGCCGGCACGGCCACGATGCTGGTCGGCGAGTCGAACAGCGGGTACGATCCGGAACCGTAAGTCGTCCAGGCATCGCCCAGCATGTCATCCGTCATGACGATGCGGTAGTCTCGCGAATCCGCCACGTAAATGGTCCCGTAAGGATCCACGGACGCTCCGTACGGGTTAATGAACTCGACCACGCTGTTCCCCGGATCGCCGCCCAGGACCGTCCAGTTGGTGCCCAGCATATCGTCCATCCGCACGATGCGATTGTCGTCCGTGTCCACCACGTAGATACGGCCAGTGCTGTCGAGAGTAACGGCCGTGGCTGTCAGGAACTGGCCTGTGCCGCTCCCCGAACCGCCGTAAGTGGTCCAATTGGCGCCGCTCATGTCGTCCATGCGGACGATGCGCGCATTGCCGCTATCGGCCACGTAGATTCTGCCTTTCGCATCCACCGCGATGCCCGACGGTTGGCTGAATTGGCCGCTTCCGCTGCCCGCGGATCCCAACACCGTCCAGTGGCCGCCCGCCATGCCGCTCATGCGCACGATGCGGTTGTTGCCGCTATCGGCCACATAGATATTGCCCGCCAGGTCGACGAACAGGCCCGCGGGGCTATTGAACTGGCGGATGCCGGAGCCGCAATGTCCCAACGACGTCCAATTGGTTCCGGATATGTCGTCCATCCGGATCACCCGGCAGGTTGCGTTGTCGCTGACGTAGATCTTGCCCGCGGCGTCCACCGCCAGTCCCCACGGCAGTTTGAATTGATTCTTCCCCGCGCCATATTTGCCGAAGGCCGTGAAGTTGTCGCCGGTCATGTCGTCCATGCGCACGATCCGGTAATTGTACGTGTCCGTGATGTACACCGGCTCGTATTGCGCGTTCACGAAGGTGGTGCCGCCCGATATGCTGCCCGCGCCCAGCGGGCTGGATAATCCCGCCAGGTATTGAATCGTCTGTCCCGTAATGGCCGTCGCTTGGCCGCTCTGAGACAACGTTCCGGTAAACGCGCCGGAAAAACTATACCAGTAGGTAGTGTGTCCCCCGCGCCCGCCGCCCGAGGCCGTCTCTATGAATGTGCCCGACGTGATCTCCGCATTCACCGCCATCAGCCCATCGTTCGACTGAATCGTGAACGTGCCGCCCGTGCAGATCCACTCCGTGGAGTAAGTGCCTGGAGGGATCGCGGTAGCCGGACACTAAATGAGAAGGTGCCCGAGGGATTAGCGAGACTCGATCCCGCCAACACCAAGTCAGTCCCCAGCGTGACCGTGCCGCCGCTGTTGCTGAAGCTGAACTGCTGCGCCGCCGTGGTGGATGCCAGCATGATGGAAAACACAACAAGTCGTAGTCTGGTAGCCATGGTTCTACTCGTTACGATAGACCGGCACGTCTGATCCCCCCCCCGCGCCGATTTCGCTTTTTGGATGTGGTCCATTATGACAGACTTTTTGCGGGATGAAAACTGTTTGGTTATGTTGGTTACTTAGACGCCTGCGCACCGCCCACCGAATGGCGTACAATCGCGTGATGGCCGCCCCTATCGATCGCCTCGCCGGCACGTTTTGGCTGCTATTCCTTTACGACGTTTGCGAAGAGATCCGGCTCGATGAACTGCGCGCCATTCTGGGAGCCCAGCCCGCCGGACGCGAACCCAGTTTCCGCCGTCCCACGCCCGAATATGTGCGTTTCGAAAAACCCCCGGTGATCGAATTCCTGGAGCCGCTGCAACTCGAAACCGGCGAGCGCCTGCAGGCCCAGATGCATTACTACGAATACGGCGTGGTCAGCATCGAGCTGCAATTGCCCTTCGCATTCGATTGGCGCGAGTTGCTGCGCCTGGCCGCCCGGTCGATCGCCGCGCCCGAGATCGAGAAGCGCGCGTCCGACAGTGTGCGCCGCTACCTGACGCGCGCGCAACCCGCGTTGGTGAAGCCGTACCAGGATTGGCTGACCGAAGATTACTACATCATCCAACTCCACCCCCTCACGAAGGACGACGGCAGCATTGTCACCGCCGATCAATTGATCGCGCAACACGGCGACGAGATTGCCCAAGTGGTGCGCGGCGAAGAGTTGCGCCTGGCCGAAGACGAACGCGCCGAGATCCTGCAATCGCGCCGCTCCTATTACCCGGAAGACCTGGTGGTGATCGGCTGGACCGCCGCGCTGATCTATGACACGCCCGAGGGCGCGCTGCCCGTGCTGCAACTGCTCGAATACGCCAACTCGCAACTGATCGAGTTCCGCTATTACGACGACATGCTCACGCGGCTTCTGGCCGGCGTGTACCGCTCGCTCGATAAGGGTACCGGCGTGCTTGCGCGCTGGCGCCTGGCGCGCGAAGCCGGCCGGCTTAACACCATCCGCCTGGATGTGCGCGAACTTACCGAGCGCATGGATAATTCCATCAAGTTTTTGAGCGATATGTACTCCGCGCGCGTTTATCGCCTGGCCGCCGGCAAGGTGGGCGTAACCGATTACCGCGAGTTGGTGGACGAAAAGCTGCATACAGCCGGCGATCTGTATCAGTTCATGGTCGATCAGTTTCAACAGAGCCGTGCGTTCGTGCTGGAACTGTTGGTGGTGGTTATTCTGATCGTCGAGCTGGTGTACCTGTTCGAAGGTAAGTTCTGACTGCGGAGGCTACTTCCGCGCGCGGCCTGGCAGCCGGGGCGCGACGGCGTAGTTCAGTTGCACCAGGATGATAAATCCGATACTCACGTAAGTGCTCACCAGACACAGCAAGGCACCAAAGGGATACAGTGATGGCCGAAGCCAGTTCGGTTTCACCGTGGGGCGGCCAATCATGGCCGCAGCCGCCTTTCAGGCGGCTCCTGCCTGCACGGCGCCGCGTCGTGGTCGCAAAAGGCCGGCTGAAGGCCGTCCCCCGAGGGGACCCCAGGGCAGGATTGCCCGCCCCACAAACGCCATAACTCACTTGTCAGCCAGCGCGGATATGGCGCTTCGGCCGGAACATCGATATATATAGAACCAACTGTACGATGTACCAGCGTCATGAAAGTCAGTGCGCACATGGCAAAAGGTCATGGTTACCGCGAATACCCCGTCGCTCAATGCCGCTAAGCGCTCCACGCTCTGCCCCGCGATGCGGTTATACGACATGCCCATATCAGGTCAGTATATCCGCGCGGCCCGCGTCCTCCGTGTGCAGAATGTACTCATGAAATTCAAGCAATCGCGCGTGGTAGCGGTCGCCGGCTACCGCGACAATATCCTGGTGCGCCGCGCCTTCCACCGTCCAGAACCACTTAGGCTCATTGGCCGCTTCATAAACCGCGCGTCCCATATCATAGGGGACCGTCCGGTCTTCGTCGCCATGGATCACCAGCACCGGCACATGCACCCGGCCGATCTTACGGCGTGTCTGGAAGCCGCTGGCGAAAAGGCGGCCAATCCAGGGAACGAACCGGCCGGCCTCGGCGGAAAAGGAAGTGAACGGACACTCCAAAATTACTCCCGCGCAAGGCCGCCGGCTGGCCAGATCCACAGCCACAGCCGCGCCCAGTGACTCGCCTTGCACCACGATCTTGTCTGGTGAGTAACCCATCCCGATAAGATGGTCATAGGCTGCGTCGGCATCCAGATACAAGCCGCGCTCCGTGGGGCGGCCGTCGCTCTTACCGTAGCCCCGATAGTCGGGAATCAGCACCGACGATCCCGCGGCGATCATCTCGCGTAAGTGGCCGGGCCGGTTCGCCAGGTTGCCGCCGTTTCCATGCAGATAGAGCGTGGCCAGACGGCTTCCCGGTGTTTCGATCCACCACGCGTGCAAACGGACCTGGTCGCGCGAGCGCAGCCAAACGTCCTGTGCGCCCAGATCCGTTTGCGTATGCCACCAGCCACCGGGATAGCGGGTAGGCTGATAAATCAGACGGCTTACGATGAAGTAGATGGCGCCATAGGCGAGCGTGGCCAGGCCGGCGAAGCGCAGCACCCCCATTACTCGACAACTCGCATTACGCCACTATACATCAGAGGGATATTGTGGGGCAGGCTCGTAGCCTGCGCGGGCCTCGTAGGCCCGCTGTGCGGAGAGTTCCTACCGGCGGCTACGCCCACAAATCAAGCGTACGCACCAAAGGTTCCGGCTGATCCTCAAACACCAGCGCCACCGCGCGCCCGACACGCCATCGGTAAAGAGCCAGCGCACCGTACACGGCAACGGCCAACGCCGCCAGCCACGCAAATCGCACCGGACGCTGCAGCATCCAGTATTCCAATGTCAGCAGCGCCGAAACATAAGTCGTGAAGCTGAAAAGATACAACGGCCAAGATACTTTCAAGTTAGCTTTGCCCGGCAGGTAAGAACAGGTAAACGGAAACTTCTCAAAATTCACCAGCAACACTTCCACTAACAGCCACGAAACCACTGCGCCGAATAACATATGCAGCGACGCATTCTTCCATCCCCAGAACAACACATGCAGCGGCAACAGCAGAGCGAACAACGGAGCCACTCCCAGAATCAGCATGGCCTTCTTGACGCCCGCCAGACAGCGCCGCACCCCGCCCCGGTCGGAAACCTGGAATACCCAGTTGGCGCGCAACTCCGCCGGAACGGCAAACACGTGCCGCATGCCGCACAGAATGAAAAATGCCAGTATCAGCGGCGCCGGCAGCAGTTCCGGGCTGGGCCGGTACATCCAGGAGTTGCCTGCCCGCGCCACCACTACCGCCAGACCTTCGAATATCAGCGCACACCCGGCCGCCACATACGCGGCGAAGATCAGCTTATGGCGGCGGCTGCGGCTCAGCGTCTTCCAGATGAAATAGAACGCCGCCTGTTCCAGCCGGTCGCGCACTACCAACCGGTCAAGCGCGCGCGTGGCGAACTTCTCCAGCGCCGACGGTACGGTAGAGAACTCATCTTCGCTCTCCAGTGACCGCTTGAAGTGTCTCTTGTAACTGAGTAAGTAGGTGATAAGTGCGCCGCACATGGTCCATAAGACGGCCGTGCGTGCGGATGCCGCCAGATTCCGGAACACCGGATTGGTCCAGCCCAATTGCGTTTGATACAGTCCCAGGAACCACAGCGGCGGAAAGAACCGGACCGCCGCGGAGTTAGCGGCAAACGGATGCAACTCGGAAACGATGCGCGCCGAGAGTAAGAACATCAGAATAAGCAGCGCCACCAGCCCAAACTGCACATAAGGCGAGATCCGCCGGAACGCGCGATATCCCAGCACGTTCATCAAAATTCCCTGCACCGCCACGCACAGAAAGAACACAAATGTATTCGCCGCCAGGATACTTATGATGTGACATCGCGCAAACGTGGCCAGCATCAACAGCGTGCCCTTCTGCGTGACCACCGCCGGAAACATCACGGGCGAGAAGGCGTTGATGACCACCGTAAAAATGGTAAGGAACGCGAACAAAGCCGCGACTTTCGCCCCAAACATAGTGCGCAGCCGGATGGGCAGTGGAGTGAGATTCGCATAGTCGCGCCGGTCGGGGAAAAGCATATCCCATTCAAGCACCGTCACCAGCCCCATCACGGTCATGGAGAAGCACAGAAAGAATTCTTTCTCGCCCAACGACGCCAGATCCCGTACATACATCGGATCGAACTGCAGCTTGGTGTACTTCGACATGAACAGGAACGGCAGTAACATTCCCGGCGCGGCCAATACGGCCAGGATATTGATGGCCACGGCACGCATATCCGGCCCGTCGGTGCTTACCGCCACCAGGTCGTTATCGAAGAAGCGGCTGAAGAAATGCCGCGTCAGTTCGCGGAACTGAGCAATCTCGTTTTCGACGGCGGGCGGCATGGCGGGCGATCAAGCTTGCATAACATCCACGATGTCGGCGGCTATCTTCTCGGTATCTTCCTGTAGCACTAACTGCGAGAAGATATCTTCGAGCGAAGGCAGCGCCATCAGGCGGCGCAGACTGGCCACCGAATCGTTCGCCACCACGCAACCTTTGTGCAGTATGATGACGCTGGTCGAGACCTTCTCCACCACTTCCAGCACGTGCGAGCTATAGAGAATCGCCTTTCGCTCGCGCGCCAGCGCTTTCAGCAGATTCTTGAAAACCAGGCTGGTAGTCACATCCAGTCCCGAAAGCGGCTCGTCAAAAATCAGCACGTCGGGGTTATGCAGCAGCGCCGCCGAGATCAGAATCTTCTGCTTCATGCCCTTCGAATACGAAGAGATGGGCGAATAGCGGTGCTCTTGGAGGGCCAGCAGATTCAGCAGTTGATCGATGCGCGCTTCAAGCGGCGCGGCGGGCAGGCAGCGCAGCCTCCCGACCAATTGCAGATACTCGCGGCCGGTGAGATACGGATACAGATTGGGCTCTTCCGGTACATAGCCAAGTGACTTTTTGTAAGCAATCAAATCCTGCCGGATGTTACGGCCCTGGTAGAGAATCATCCCGCGCGACGGCTCCAGCAACCCGGTCAGCATCTTTACCGTGGTGCTTTTTCCGGAACCGTTGGGACCGAGATAGCCGAGAATTTCCCCGGGCTGAATGGTAAAGCTGACGTCGTCGACCGCCGGCCTGCGCGTATATAGCTTCGTCAGGTGACGGACTTCGAGCATACCATTGAGACACCGGTATACCCGCGCTGGTTCCCGCGAATCAGGAAACCCGTTGTGCGCGCTCGTGAAGGATCATCCAGGACGTGCCGAACTTATCGCGCAGCATCGCAAAACGGAACGCGAAAAACGTCTCCTGCATCGGCATGAAGATCTGGCCGCCATCGGAAAGCAGCAGGTAGATGCGTTCCCCGTCCTCGATGGAATCGGCCAGCAGCGACAGATACGCGCTGCGCATCGGCTGAAAACGCTCCGGCGGGATGTCGGCGCCCAGAAGTTCCGTCTCGCCGAGAGTGATGCGCGCGTGTAGAATCGCGTTCTTCCAATCGGGCGGGACGTTGGCGGCCTCCGGCATTTCGCCGTGCCTCGTCATGATGGTGATTTGGCCGCCCAGGTGCTGTTCGTAGAAACGGAAGGCCTCTTCGCAATTGCCGCCAAAATTCAGGTAGGTGTAGAGTTTCATCGTTGTGGGGCAGGCACTCTGCCTGCGCGGGCCTCGTAGGCCCGCTCTTCGGCGCGCCAAACGCGCTGGACAGGCCGGGAGGCCCGCCCTACTTACTTATTCACCAGCGCCAGGAACTCATCCCGCGTCTCTTTCCGATTCCGGAACGCGCCCAGCATAGCGCTGGTCACCGCGCCGGAATGCTGCTTCTCCACGCCGCGCATCATCATGCAGAAATGCCGCGCTTCGCAAATTACCCCTACACCCACCGGATCGATCAGCTCCTGGATGGTCTGCGCAATCTGCTGCGTCAGGCGCTCCTGAATTTGCAACCGGCGCGCGAATACGTCCACCAGGCGCGGCAGCTTGCTCAGCCCGATCACGCGGTCGCGCGGAATATACGCGATGTGCACCTTACCGAAAAACGGCAGCATGTGATGCTCGCACATGCTGAAGAACTCGATGTCCTTCACGATCACCATCTCGTCGTACTTCACCTCGAACAGGGCGCCGTTCACCACCTTGGCCGGATCCATGGCGTAGCCGCTGGTCAGGAACTGCAGCGCCCGCTCCACGCGTTCCGGCGTGCGCGCCAGCCCGTCGCGCTCGACATCTTCGCCCAGGCGTTCCAGCATCTGCTTCACCAGCGGCGCGATCGACTGGTCCGCCAGCGCCGCGTCGGCCTTCGGAGTCATTACTTTTACGTTTGCTTTATTCGATTTCATCGGCTGTCACTTCAAATGCGTTGCGGCTGGTCTCGGCGATGGCCACACGTTCCAGGCGCGGCCCATCCGCCGGAAACACCGCGTGCCAATTCTGTTTCAATCGCCGGACCGCCTCCCGCCCCAGGTTCTCGGACGTCGGAACCGCCGCGCGAAACGCCTCCACTTCCTCGTTCAGGTTGCGATGCTCGAATGGCTCGATCACTTGCGCGTTGACCAGCGCGTCCAGCAGCGCCAGATCCACCGCGCGCCCCGTGCGCGCTTCCACCGGCCCCTTCACCGTCACGGCGATTTCGTAGTTGTGGCCGTGCCCAAACGGATTATTGCACTTGCCGTATAACGCGCGATTCTCCTCGTCGCCCAATTGCGGCGCGTGCAGCCGGTGCGACGCCGAAAATCGGTATTTGCGCGTGACGGCAATCAGGGGCATCCCGCCGCCTCTCCAAAATAATCCACGTACAAATCCGGCGTCTCGTAAATCCGCACACCGTGCAGCCGGACCCGCGGCCCGCTCAGATGCCGCTGCAGGCGATGCCACACGTCGATGGCGATATTCTCCGCCGTCGGAATCACCTGGTCGAACGGCGCCACTTCGCGATTCAGGAAGCGGTGATCGTAGATCTCCAGTACTTCCCGATTTATGGTCTCCTTCAGCGCCTTCAGGTCGAACACCATGCCCGTCACCGGGTCGGGCGTGCCCTTCACCGTGACCTCCACGACGTAGTTATGCCCATGCCCGTGCGGGTTGGCCGCCGCGCCAAACAGCGCGCGATTCTCGGCTTCGGAAAGGCGCGCATCGCGGCAGACGTGCGACGCCGAAAATTCCATCCTGCGGGTGACAAGCATGCGTCCAACTATTGGATGCAGCAAAAGCGCTGAAAGTACACTAAAATTATAGTTTCCAGATATGCATAGCGTCAAAGTCGATCAAATTCTGAAAACCGGGATCGCCGTCCTGTCGGCGCTTCTCGTCTTCGTGCTCTACAAATCCATTCACGAGCGCATCATCAACGTGGGCGATTCCGCGCCGGAGTTCTCCATCACCACCGATAGCGGCCGCACCATTACCGCGTCGGACTTCGGCGGCCGTTTGCTGGTGCTGAATTTCTGGGCCACCTGGTGCCAGCCCTGCGTGGAGGAAGTGCCCTCGCTCGATCAGTTCGCGAAAGAGATGGCCGGGTCCGGCGTGGTGGTTCTGGGCGTCAGCATGGACACCAACCCCCAGCTCTATCGCGATTTCCTCACGCGCAGCCACATCTCCTTCCTCACCGCGCGCGATCCCGAAGCCAAAATCAGCGCCAATTACGGCACGTATAAGTACCCCGAGTCGTATATCATCGATGCCAAGGGCAAAGTAGTGCAGAAGATCATCGGCGCCACCAATTGGACCGACGGCAACATGGTGAACGCCGTGAAGTCGTTTCTATAATCACCGGGCCGCGACCGTGTTACTGAGCCGCGACCGTAAGGGAGCGGTCGTGCCGATTCGCCAAATATAGGCCAACGCGTAAATCGAGTTACAATCTGCGGTCATGTTCAAGCAGTTATTTCTGTTCTTCGTCTGCTTGCTAGCCGCCGGTTACGCACAAACACCCGCGGCGCCGGCCAGCCCAAAGCCGGATTACTCGCAGGAACCCTTCGTCACTGAGCGGGACACCACCGAAATCGCCTTCGAAAACGACGGCACAGCCACACGCATCTCCAGTGCGCGCGTCCGTATTCAGTCCGGTCCTGGCATTCAGCGCTTTGCGGTGCTCACGTTTCCTTACCAGAATTCCAGCGAAACCCTGGACATCGATTACGTCAAGGTGACCAAGCCGGACGGCGCCGTGGTCGTCACGCCTCCCGATAATACACAGGACTTAGCTTCGGAAATCACCCGCCAGGCACCCATGTATAGCGATCTGCGGGAGAAGCAGGTCGCGGTAAAGGGGCTGGCCGTAGGCGACACACTTGAGTTTCAGGCGCATTGGCATACCACTAAGCCGCTGGCGCCCGGCCAGTTCTGGTACGCTTGTAACTTCTCAAGCGATAGTATCACCCTCGACCAAACCGTGCGGGTCAGTGTGCCTCGCGATCGTCCCGTGAAATGGCGCAGCCCTAAGTTCCAGCCAACTATCGCGGAAACAGACAAGCGCCGGACACTTGCCTGGACCAGTTCCCAGCTCGAGCGCAAATCCAAGGACCAACAAGACAAAGAACAGCAGATCGCCACTTATCAGACTGCGCGCGGAACGACGCCGCAAGCCGATATCCAGATTTCCAGCTTTCAGAGTTGGGAAGAGGTGGGCCGCTGGTACAACACATTACAATTGGAGCGCGTGGAACCTACTCAGGAGATACGCGACAAAGCCGCGGAACTTACTAAGAACCTCACTGACAACTCCGCCAAAGCACGCGCGATCTATCACTATGTGAGCACCCAGATACACTATATCGGCATCTCTTTCGGAATCGGCCGTTACCAGCCGCATGCCGCCGGCGAGGTTCTCGCTAACCAGTTCGGCGACTGCAAGGACAAACACACGCTGCTCGCCGCGCTTCTCGACGCGGCCGGCATGCAGGCTTCTCCGGCGCTCATTAGCACATTACACGATTTCGATGCGGACTTGCCCTCGCCGGGCCAATTCGATCACGTGATCAGCGTAGTCTTGCTCGACGGGCATTCGGTGTGGCTCGATAGCACCGTCGAAGTCGGTTCTTTCGGCTATCTCATCGGCAACCTGCGCGGCAAACAGGCGCTGGTGATGCCTCCAGGCGGGCAGCCGGCGCTGGTCGAGACGCCACTCGATCCGCCTGTGAAGCCTCTGCACAAATTCCAGATCGACGCGAAACTCGACGATAAAGGCACCCTGCAGGGCAAGATCGAACAGACTTTTCAAGGCTCGGATAATGAGGTTCTGCTGCGTGCCGCGTTCCGCAGCGTGGCCCTGCCGCAATGGAAAGACCTGATGCAGCAGCTCTCTTATGCCATCGGCTTTGCGGGAGACATCAGCGACGTGAACATAGGGGCGCCCGAGAAGACCGACGAGCCGTTCCGTATCTCTTATAACTATGTACGAAAGGATTACCCGAATTGGTCCGGCCGGCGCGTAAGTTCACCCCTGCCGCCGCTGGCGCTGCCTGCGGCGCCCGATAAAGATAAGCCGCCGGCAGTTCCAATCTTTCTCGGACCGCCCGGCGAATCCAGTTACGAGTCGCATGTCGAGCTCCCCAAAGGCTACCGGCCGCAATTGCCGAAGAACCTGGATGTAGTGACCAGCTTTGCTGAATATCACCGTTCGTATTCTCTCAAAGACGGCGTCATCACGACCAAGCGCCAGTTAGTCGTGAAGTTAAGCGAAGTGCCCGCCGCTGAATACGATAGTTACAGGAAACTTAGTAAGACTCTCGACGACGAATACGCCAAAACCGTGCCGCTCGTGTCCGGGGCGTCCACGGCGGTAGCTTATCAGGAGGAAATATGGGAACTTCCCTACAGCGAGAATACGGACGCCGCCCGCGCGTACGACGACGCGCGCGATAAATTCAACAAGCAGGATGCGCCGGGCGCTATCGCTTCTCTGAAGCGCGCAGTAGAGATCGATCCGGAATATGCGCGCGCCTGGCTGTGGCTCGGGGAGATCTACCGGGCGATGGCGCGGATGGACGATGCGCTGGCGGCCTACCGCAAGGGAATCGCCGCGGACCCGCAGGAACCGGTCGGCTACAAGGCGTTGGCGTTTACTCTCACCATGCTGCAAAAGCATGACGAGGCCATAGCCGCGTGGCAGGCATTTATCAAAATGGCGCCCGACGATAGCGCCGGCCCCGCGGGAGTAGGCGGCGAACTGTTTGCGTTAAAGCGGTATGCGGAAGCGGAATCCACGATGGAAACCGCGCTCCGGATGGATCCTGAGGCGACCTATATCCGTATCGATTTAGCGCGGGCGAGCCTGCATGCGGGTCACTCCGATAAAGCCATCGAGGCGTACCGCAAGGCGTTCGAACTGTCTCCGCAGCCGGGGCGGCCGTTGCTATACAACAACGCCGCCTATGAGTTGGCGGAGGCGAATGTGGGCTTGCCCGTGGCGCTCGACTGGGCCAAGAAGGCCGTAACGGATGAGGGCGCGGCTTCGCGCGAGGTGAAGTTATCCGAACTACGCGTCGAGGATCTACGCCATACTAACTCGCTGGCGTCTTATTGGGACACGCTCGGCTGGGTGTACTTTAAGATAGGCAACTTCGATCAGGCGGAGAGTTACCTAAATGCGGCATGGGTACTCTCGCAACTCCCCGTAGTGGCCGACCATCTCGGCCAGGTCTATGAGCGGCAGAATAAGAAACAAGCGGCCATCCGCATGTATAAGTTCGCCCTGAATCCCACGCGCGCCAAGTTAGCCGCCGGGCCCCCGCCAGGAGACGAAACGCGCGCACGGTTGAAGCGCCTCTCGCCCGGCGGCGCAGTGGGCGATTTGCACGGCAAGGACGATCCGACCGCCGAGCTCAGCGCCATGCGCACCACCAAGATCCCGGCGCTCAAAACCGATCGGGGCAGCGCCGAGTTCTTTCTCGTCTTTGCGCACGACCCGAAGGCCTCGCAGGTGGTGGTCGAGGATGTTAAATTCATCAGCGGAGAGGAAGCGCTTAAGACCGCCGATGCCGCGCTGCGGGCCGCCGATTTCAAAGTCGAACTGCCCGCCGACGGACAGCCGCGCCTGCTGCGCCGCGGCATCCTCTTCTGCTCCCCGCACACTGGCTGCACATTCACCCTGTTCAGCCCGGAGGACGTGCGTTCGGTAAACTAGAGGCTTGGCCGCCTGGAAAGGCGGCTGCGGCCACGATTGGCCGCCCTCCAGTTTGTTCCGCCCCCGGGTCATGGCCGCGTACCCACCCCAGGCCCCTGACCCCCAGCCCCTAGCCCCTAGCCCCGCCGAGCGAAGCGCGGCTCATCCCCTAAGTTGCATTTCCGCCCATCCGCGGTACAATAGTTCTTGGAGTGTCGAACCCGTCGAGTGGGCGAAAGCCCACTTTTTTGTTGCTATGAAGCCGGCCATATCATCGCGTATCCAGGAAATCGCCGAACGGGTGGCTGGCTCCGAGGGCATTGAAGTGGTGGAAGTGGAAGTCAAAGGCGGCGGGAAGAACCAGTTTGTGCGTATCTCCATCGACAAACCCGAGGGCGTTTCCCACGCCGATTGCGAAACTGTCTCGCACCAGGTCGGCACTATCCTGGACGTCGAGGATGTGGTGCCCGGCCATTACACATTGGAAGTCAGTTCGCCGGGTCTGGAGCGCAAGCTGCTCAAGCCCGGCGATTACCAGCGGTTTCGGGGAAAGAAGGCCAAGGTCACGTTGCGCCAGCCGGTCGAAAACCAGCGGCATTGGGAAGGCACCCTGGCGGGTTTCGCCGACGGCATCGTCAGCCTGGAAAGCGCCGGCCGCCAGATCCGCTTCCCATTGGAACAGGTGGAAAAAGCAAATCTGAAGTTCGAGTGGTAAATCCTTCCGCGCCATCAGGTTTATTAATCCAGCAATAGATAAGAGGCACACTTTGGAAACGATTTTTCAGTCCATCGAGATACTGAGCAAGGAAAAGGGCATCGATCCGCAGATCGTGCTCGATGCGGTAAAAGACGCCATGCTCATCGCCGCGCGCAAGCACTTCCGCACCACGGAGGATTACGTCGCCGAACTGCATGAGAAGACCGGCGCCTTGCAGCTTTTCGCCGTGAAAAAAGTGGTCGAGGCCGTGGAAGATCCCGCCAAGGAGATGACTCTGGCCGAGGCGCGCCGCATCAATCCGGAAGCCGAAATCGGGGCCGAAGTCCGCATCCCTAAAAAGACCGACCTGCTGGGCCGCATCTCCGCGCAAACCGCCAAGCAGGTCATTTTCCAAAAGGTGCGCGAGGCCGAGCGGGAAACCGTATTCAACGAGTATTCCGGCCGCACCGGCGAATTGGTCAATTGCACCGTAAAGCGCGTGGAGGGCCCGGATTATATTCTGGATCTGGGTAAGACGGAAGCCCGCCTGCCGAAGAAAGAACAATCGCGCCTGGAAAGCTACAGCGTGGGCGATCGTGTGCGTTGCGTCATTCGCGTGGTCGATAAATCGAGCAAGGGCCCTGGCGTGGTCGTATCGCGCGCGGCGCCCGAACTGGTCATGCGCCTGTTCGAACAGGAAGTCCCCGAGATTTACGACAGCACCGTGACCATCAAAGGCTGCGCGCGGGAAGCCGGCGAGCGCACCAAGATCGCGGTGCAGAGCCGCGACCGCGATGTGGATAGCGTAGGCGCTTGCGTCGGCATGAAAGGCATGCGCGTGCAGTCCATCATCCGCGAGTTACGCGGCGAAAAGATCGATATCATCGAATACTCCGAAGATCCCGTGATCTTCGCCACGCACGCCTTAAGCCCGGCCAAAATCAGCCGCGTGACCATTGTCGATCCGCTCGAGAAGCACATGGAAGTGATCGTCGACGATTCGCAGCTTTCCCTGGCCATCGGCAAGAAGGGGCAGAATGTCCGCCTGGCGGCCAAGCTGCTCGGCTGGAAAGTGGATATCAAGAGCGAAGAAGAGAAGCGTCAGGAAGTGGAGTCCGCCATGGCTGCGCTGGTCAGCCCGCCCGAACCCGTTTCCGCGTTGGTCGCGTTCGGTATGGGTGAAGAGCTGGCCGGCCGGCTGGCGGAAGGCGGCGTGGATACCATCGACAAGCTCGGCAGCATGACCCCGGAACAGTTGCAGGAGATCCCCGGCGTGGATCCGGAGATGGTGGAGACGATCCGGGATTCGGTGACGGCGTATTACGGCCAATATGAAGAGGCCCCGCCGCCCGCCGAGGAGACTGTGCCCGCGGACGAGGCCGAACCGCTGGAAGCCGCGGAGGCGGAGTTGGAAACGGAACTCAGCATAGAGGAGCCGGAACCCAGCACCCAGGACCCAGAACCCAGCACCACCCCGGACCTGGAACCCGCCGCCCAGCCGCAAGACGTTGAGATGGCTGGCGAGTCTGATACCATAATAGACTCGGGGCGCGTTCCTCACGACGAGTCTGAAGATTCTGGCAAGCAAGAGTAGCGAAGTGCGCCTGTGCGCGACAGTTTTGTACTTATGAAAAAAGTCCGAATTAATGAGCTGGCTCGGGAGCTTGAGGTCAAGGCCCATGAGATCTTAGACCACCTGCCCGGGTTGGGCGTCACTGAGAAGAAAACCCACTCCAGCTCGATCGACGAAGACGTCGCCATCAAGTTACGGCGGCTCTTCGGCCAGGACGTTCCGGACCTGCCGCCGGAACCGGAAACTCCCGCCGCCGCACCGCAAGAATCGCAGCCGGTGGCCATGGAGACTCCGCACGCGCCGGAAGCCGCGCCGGGTGGTCCGGCGGCGGAGTCTCCGGCCGCGCCTGCCGTCGAAGAAAAAGTCCCCGAGCCGGTTGCTGGAAAACCTTTGATCGAACATCCGCCGGTCCGTCCGGCTCATCCCATTCGCCCGCCGTTGGCGGGCAGCTCGCCAGCGCTGGGAGCCGTGCCTGCGGCCTCCGCGCCTCCGCGGATGGCGCCCGCGCCGCCCGCGGCGGTCATCGCGCCCGGCCGTCCGTCACCGCCCGCTGCCAGGCCCATTCCGCCGGCGCGTCCCGGGCAGGTGCTTTCCGGACCTCGCCAGCCGATGCCCGCGGGCGTCAACGAACCTCTATCTCCGTCGGCTCCCATTTACAATCGGAGCGGCATGGCGCGCGGTCCAGCCACGCCGCCACCGGCCGCCGGTACGGCGACTCCTAGCGGTCCCGGCGCGCCCATGCCGGCCGCCCCGCGGCAACCCGGACGCCCGCTCGCCGGTCAGCCGGTAGCGCGTCCCGTGGTCCCCCCCCGCGCGGATCTGGCAGCCCGGTTGACGCAACCACGCGCTGCCGCACCCGGCATGCCCGCGCCTGCTCCCAGCCGTCCCGCCGGTCCCGGCCTGCCGCGGCCGCAGAGCGCCGCCCCCGCCCCCGGACAACCCATCTATCGTGGACCGCTGCGTCCCGGCCAGCCCGCCGTAGCGCGGCAAGGGCCGGGAGTACGTCCCGCGTTACCCGGCGCGCGTCCCGGTGGACCGCGTCCCATGCATCCCACCTCGCGGCGCCCCGGCATGGAGCCTCCCGTGCCGCCTCCGCCGCCCGATCAGCAACGCCGTCCGGGTGACAAACGCGGCGGCCGTCCGCAACGCGATCGCATTGTCGAGCACGAAGAGAAAGATCTGCGGCCTTCCACGCGCCGCCATGCCCAGCAGGGCCCGCCGCCGGTCAGCCGCGAAATCACGGTTTCCGAAGGCATTACCGTCAAAGAGCTTTCCGAGAAACTGGACGTCAAAGCCAGCTTGGTGATCAAGAAGCTGTTTGAGCGCGGCACCTTCGCCACCATCAACCAGACGCTCGATTCCAAACTCGCCACCGATATCGCGCGCGAGTTCGGCGCATCCACCAGCACCATCACCTACGAAGAAGAGTCCCAACAGGCCGTGGAAGTCGCCGAAGTGCAAAAGGACCTGCTAAAGCGCGCGCCCGTGGTAACCATCATGGGTCACGTGGATCATGGCAAGACATCGCTGCTCGATGCTATCCGGGAAGCCAATGTGGCCGGCAAGGAAGCCGGCGGAATCACGCAGCACATCGGCGCGTATTACGTCGAAAAAGACGGCCGCAAAGTGGTGTTCATCGATACGCCCGGTCACGAAGCCTTCACCCGCATGCGCGCCCGCGGCGCCAAGGTAACGGATATCGTGGTTCTGGTGGTCGCCGCCGACGATGGCGTAATGCCGCAAACGCTCGAAGCCATCGACCACGCCCGCGCCGCCAAGGTGCCCATCATCGTCGCCATCAACAAGATCGACAAGCCCGACGCGCAGCCCGAGCGCATCAAGCAGCAATTGGCCGATCGCGGCCTTTTGGCCGAGGATTGGGGCGGCGATACCGTGACGGTGCCGGTTTCCGCAAAGATGAAGATCAACCTCGATCTGCTGCTCGAGATGATTCTGCTGGTGGCCGATTTGCAGGATTTGAAGGCCAATCCATCGCGTCCGGCCATGGGCAACGTGCTCGAAGCCAAGCTCGATCGCGGCCGTGGACCCGTAGCCACCGTGCTGGTGCGCAACGGCACGCTGCACGTGGGCGATTACTTCATCTGCGGCGCGGTGTTCGGCAAAGTCCGCGCCATGTTGAACGATCGCGGCGAGCAGATCCGCGAAGCCGAACCCTCCACGCCGGTCGAGGTACTCGGTCTCGAATCGCTCCCCGAAGCGGGCGACGATTTCCAGGTGGTCACCGATACCGCCAAGGCCAAGCAGATCGTGTTGTTCCGCGAAGCCAAGGTGCGCGAAGCCACCATGGCCAAGTCGAGCCGCATTACGCTCGAACAGTTGCATAAGAAATTGGCAGCCGGCGAAGTCACCGAACTGCCCATTATCTTGAAGGCGGACGTGGGCGGATCGGCCGAAGTGCTCTCCGATACGCTGCAGAAGCTCTCGAACGACAAGGTGAAGATCCGCGTGCTGCGTTCGGGCGTAGGCGCCATCAACGAATCCGACGTGCTGCTGGCCTCGGCATCGGACGCCATCATCATCGGTTTCAATGTGCGTCCGGAACGCAATACGTCGGCGCTGGCGGAGCAGGAAAAGGTGGATATCCGCCTGCACACCATCATTTACAACCTCATCGACGAGATCAAGCGCGCCATGACCGGCCTGCTGGAGCCGGTGTTCAAGGAAGTCTACAAAGGCAAGGCCGAAGTGCGCGAAACTTTCCGCATCACCAAGGTGGGCAACGTGGCCGGGTGCCAGGTGCAGGATGGTTCCATCACACGCGATAGCGAAGTACGGCTGCTGCGCGACAATGTGGTGGTGTATACGGGCAAAATCAGCTCGCTGCGGCGTTTCAAGGACGACGTGAGCGAGGTGAAAACCGGTATGGAGTGCGGCATCACGCTCGAGAATTACGGCGATATCAAGCAGAACGATATCATCGAGGCGTTCGTTACCGAGCGCGTGGCCAATGAAGTTTTCGCCTGAGCGCAAAGGGCGCGTCCCCGCGCCGCCCTCTAGAGGAGGAACCAATGAAATCGGAGCGGCGCGGGCGCTCGTTTTGCGCGGTATGTGGAGAGCGCCGTGGCCGCGATTGGTGTGGTGACGTTCGAAATCGTCCTCCAGAATTCGCATTCGCTGAAGGATAAGCGCCAGGTGGTGAAGAGCTTGAAAGACCGCCTGCGCGCCAAGTTCAACGTGGCTGTGGCGGAAATCGAGGATCAAGACCTTTGGCAGCGCGCTGTGATAGCCGCCGTGACCGTGTCCTCCGACCAGGTCTTCGCCCAAAAAGTATTGCAATCGGTCGAGGAAGAGGCCGCCGCGCTGCTGGGGCCGGAGTTGGTGCGGGCAACGGTGGAATGGATTTGAAAAGCGGGGCTAGGGCCTGGGGACTAGGGACTGGGGAGGAACAAAACCCTAGCCCCCAGCCCCTAACCCCCAGCCCCTGGTTCTCGCATGGATGAGCATCGTTCCAAGCGCGTTTCCGCGGCCGTCCGCGAGGAGCTTTCCGAGATCATCGGATTCGAGTTGTCCGATCCCCGCTTGGCCGGCGTGGATGTGACGGATGTCACGGTAAGCCCGGACTCGCGGCACGCTGTGGTGAAAGTCAGCATCAGCGGCGGAGACCGCGAACAGAACCAGGCCATGGACGCCTTGGAGCATGCCGGTAACTACCTGCGTCATGAGCTTGCCAGCCGTCTAAGTCTCCGGAGAATTCCTGAATTGCATTTCGAGCCGGACCATTACCCCGACGCCCCCGGACGGGTAGAAATCCTGCTGAAGAGGGCGAAAAAAAAGCGTGGCCCGAGCGAAAAACAACCCTAAAGTCAAACAAACTGTGGTAGTTTTGTTTTTGTTGGCGGTGAGTCGCGCCTCGCCGCTCCCGCAGGCCTCGCCGGAACTATTACGCCTGGAACAGAGCGCCGAGGCGATGGGTTCGGCTTATTCCATTGCCGCCTACGGTTACGACCGGGACAAGATGGAAACGGCCGTCGAAGCCGCCTTTGATGAAGTCCGGCGCCTGGACAGTATGCTTTCGAACTATAAGCCCGATAGCGAATGGAGCGAGGTGAACCGCGAGGCCGCCAGCCACCCCGCGCATGTCTCGTCCGAACTGTTCCAGTTGCTCTCCGCCTGCCAGCGGTATAGCCGCGAAAGCGAAGGCGCGTTCGACATATCCGTAGGTCCCCTGATGAAGGTCTGGGGCTTTTACAAGGGCACCGGACACCTGCCGCATCGTGCCGAAATCATGGCTGCCATGACCAACGTCGGCTATCGCCACGTGCATCTGGATGCCGCCAACCAGACCGTCAGCTTCGACCGGCAGGGCGTGGAACTCGATCCCGGCGGCATCGGCAAAGGCTATGCCGTGGACCGCATGGTGAACGTGTTGAAGGCCAAAGGCATTACCATCGCGCTGGTGGCCGCGTCCGGCAGCAGCATCTATGGATTGGGCGCGCCTCCCAGCGAGCCGCGCGGCTGGCGCATCACCATTCGCAATCCCAAGGACGAGCATCAGAGCGTGGCCGAGGTCTTTCTGAAGAATGAATCCATGTCCACCTCCGGGAGCTACGAGAAATTCTTCGTCGCCGAGGGCCACGTGTACAGCCACATTATGGACCCGCGCACCGGCTATCCGGCGCCCGGCATGCTTTCGGTTTCCATCGTCACCCCGCGCACCCTCGACAGTGAAGCGTGGGGGAAACCGTTTTTCATCAATGGCCGCCAATGGGCGGCCCATCACAATCCCCAAGGATTTCGCGCTTTCTTTTGCGAAGACAGGACGGATAAGCCATGCGCGTGGCTCCCATGACCAGCCGCTTTTTGGACGCCTGCAAGCGTAGACCCACCGACGTTCGGCCGGTATGGTTCATGCGCCAGGCGGGCCGCTATTTGCGTCAGTACCGCGAGATCCGCGCGCGACACGGCATCCTGGAGATTTGCAAGCGTCCCGATCTGGCCGCCACCGTTACCTTGCAGCCAGTGGAAATCCTGGATGTGGATGCCGCCATCATTTTCGCCGACCTGCTGTTGCCCGTCGAGCCGATGGGTTTGAAGCTGCGCTTTGCAACTGGAGAGGGGCCGCGTATCGACAACCCCGTGCATACCAATGCGGATGTCGACAGTCTTTCAACGGCCAATACGGACGATCTGGGCTATGTAGGCGAGGCCATTCAGAATGTGGTGCGCGCGCTGGCCGGCAAAGCGCCCGTGATCGGCTTCGTGGGCGCGCCATTTACCCTCGCTAGCTACATGATCGAGGGCGGCGCATCGCGCAATTACATCCGCACCAAGCGCATGATGTATTCCGACGAAATCCTATGGCGCAGGCTGATGGGCAAAATCGTGGACGTGCAGGCGCCCTTTGCGAGCCTGCAAGTGACCGCCGGCGCGCGCTGCATCCAGGTGTTCGATAGTTGGGTGGGCGCGCTGGGGCCGGACGATTACGTGCGCTTCGTGCAGCCCTACTCGCGCGCGCTGATCGAGCGCATCCGCGCCACCGGCGTCCCGGTGATCCACTTCGGCACCGGCGCTTCGGGCTTCTTCAAGGAACTGCACGCGGCGGGCGGCGACGTGATGGGCGTAGACTGGCGCGTCAACATCGACCAGGCCTGGACCGACATCAGCTATCGCTCGGCAGTGCAAGGCAATCTGGACCCGGTGGCGCTCTTCGCGCCGCTGCCGGAACTGAAGATGAAGATCGCCGAGCTGCTGAAACGCACCGGCACGCGCCCCGGCCATATCTTCAACGTGGGCCACGGGATCTTGCCGGAGACGCCAGTGGAGAATGTGAAGGCCTGCGTAGAAATGGTCCGCGAGTTTCGGCCCTAGATCCGTCCGCCCGCATGCTCGCGGATGGCGGCTGCAATCGACTTTCTACATTGTTGCCGCCGTTGTGGGGCAGGCTCGTAGCCTGCGCGGGCCTCGTAGGCCCGCTCTTTGGCGAGCAACGCTCGCCTTGAGCCAGCCGAAAGCCGGCTGCGGCCAGGATTGCCCGCCCCACAAACGCCATCTGCTGCAGGCTTTAACGGGTGCGCCGAAACTCGAGTCAGACCCGATACCAAGCGTCGTACCCTCAATCCGCCGGGCCGCCAAAGGAGCTGCGCCGGTGATACTCAAGGTATGAAGACGGCGGTTTCCATTCCAGACGATGTATTTGCCGAAGCCGAACGGCTGGCCAAGCGCACAAAGAAGTCGCGCAGCCGGTTGTTCAGCGATGCTGTCAGGGAATACGTGGCGCGGCATGCGGCGGAAGACGTCACGGCCGCCATGGATCGCGTATGCGCCGCGTTGGGACCGCCCGCGGATGAGTTCACCTCCGCGGCCACCCGCCGCATTCTGGAGAGAACCGAGTGGTGATATCTCAGGGCGACATTTGGTGGGCTGATCTGCCCGCTCCCACAGGATCTGGGCCCGGGTTTAGGAGGCCCTTAAGCGGCCTCGCGCTGGCCACGGAATCCTGCCGGAAACGCCAGTAGAGAACGCGAAAGCCTGCGTAGAAATGGTCCGCGAATTCCGGCCGTAATTGCGCCCACGTTCAGGTCACACCCTCCCCGCCACGGACAGCCGCTCCTCCTCCACCTTCGTGGTCCACAGGTATATCGAAGCGTAGGCTCGCCAGGGACGCCAGGCCTCCGCGCGCTGTTCCAGTTCCCGCGCGCTCGACAAGCCCAGTGCTCGCAGAAGACCCACATCGCCCGAAGGAAAAGCGTCGGGCTCACCCAAGGCCCGCATAGCCACGTATTGCGCCGTCCATTCGCCAATGCCGGGAATCTCGCGCAGCCGCGCCAGCACATCCGCGGAGTCCGAACTTCCCCCAAAAACGATCCGGCCGGCGCAAACTGCGCGGGCCAGCGCGCGAATCGTCTCGGCGCGCGCCCCCGTCAGCCCCACCCCGGCCAGATCGCCGCGGCTGAGCGCCTCGGGCGTTGGAAACAGATGCGTGATCCCACCGGGTGCGCGTACCGGCTGCCCCAGCGATCGAGCCAGACGTCCCGCCAGCATGGTGGCCCCCTTCACCGTGATCTGCTGGCCGAGGATGGCGCGTATGGCTAGTTCAAACGGATCCCAGCACCCCGGAACGCGCATTCCCGGATTGGCCGCCAGTCGCGCCGACAACGCCCCATCCGCCGTCAGACCTTGTGCGATCGCCCCCCAATCCGCGTTCAGATCGAACATGGCGCGCACGCGCTCGATGATGGCGTAGAGCGCGCACGGATCGGGGAACTGCACGCGCACGGCCAGACTTTCGTGGCCTCCGTCCATGGTTACTTCCAGCCAGCCGATATGGCCGTCCATGCTCATCGCGCGCCGATAGCTGTCGGCATCCACGATCTCCACGCCGGGTGTGGCGCGCGGCGCCAAAAACGCCAACATTCCCTTCCAATTGTAGGGCGGACGGAAACGCAGACGGAAGAAATACTCATTCCGCGGCGCAGCGCCCGCCGGCCGCGACAGGCGCCGGATTTGCGTGGGTGTGCGGTGATAGACCTGGCGGATCGCCGCGTTGAATCGGCGCACGCAGCCAAAGCCCGCCGCGACCGCCACTGCGCTCATTGGCAAACAAGTTTCGTCGATCAGTTTCTTGGCGAAATCCAGGCGGCGCGTGTGCGCCACCGCGCTGGGCGTGGCGCCCAGATGCCGCAGAAACAACCGGCTCAGGTGCCGCGAGCCGATACCCAAATGTTGCGCCAGCCCCTCCACGCCATCGCTCAAGCCGCTTTGCGCGATCAGTCGCAGGGCGCGCGCCACGGTGCCGGGCGTGCCCAACCAGGCCGGAGTTCCCGGCGAGCACTCCGGGCGGCACCGCAGGCACGGACGAAAACCGGCCGCCGCAGCCGCCGCCGCGCTAGGGTAATAACGAACATTCTTCTCTTTGGCGGTGGGCGCGGGACAGATCGACCGGCAATACACCTTGCTGGTCAGAACGGCGATGAAGAACTTGCCGTCAAAGCGCGCGTCCCGCGAGAGCCGCGCCCGCGAACATACCTGCCAGTCCAGATCCATGCGTCCCAGCCCTCATCATAGCCCGTCACGCGGCCCAAATTGGACGCTTTCGGACCAGGCTCGCCGTGGCTCCGGCCAGCGGTTGAGAGCCGCGTCCGGGAACGTCCAGCGCCGCGGCCAGCGGCGTCCGCTAGCGTCCAACCCCCGCCGCCTAACAGGTCTATCGTGGTGGACAGCAGTTGACCGAAAGCTTCTAAGGAGGAGAAACGATGAAATCCATTTTTGTTATTGCGATCGCGGCAGCAAGCGCCATCGCGACGGCACCGCGCAGCGCCGCGCAAGACCGGACAACGCCCAAGCCGCAGTACCGCATCGTGACTTTGGGCACGCTCGGCGGAAATACCAGCGCCGCGAATAGCGTGAATGACCGGGGGTGGGCTATGGGGGCAGCCTACCTGCCCGATAACACCACCGAACATGCCGCCGTATGGATCGGTGGCCATAGGATCGATCTCGGCACATTGGGCGGTCCCAGCAGCTCCGTGGGGTGGTCGTCGGTGAAGAGCGACAGCATCGTTTCCGGCGTCTCCGATACGTCCATCGTAGATCCGTTGGGAGAGATCTGGAGTTGCGCCGAAGCCTTCTTCCCGTCTTCCAGCGGCCATACCTGCCAGGGCTTCGCGTTCCAGGACGGTATCATGCGCGCGCTACCCACCTTGGGCGGCAACAACGGCGTGGCCGCCGGCGATAATCGGGCCGGACAAATTGCCGGATGGGCCGAAAATACGACCCACGACCCTACCTGCATTCCTCCGCAGGTTCTCCAGTTTGAAGCCGTGATCTATGGGCCCAAACCGGAGCAGATCCAGGAATTGCCGCCGCTTCCGGGCGATGTAGATGGAGCCGCCACCGCCATCAACGATCAAGGCGTGGCTGTGGGCATTTCCGGAATCTGCGCCAACGCCGTGGGGGGCGCCTCCGCGGCTCACGCCGTACTCTGGGAAAACGGCGCGCCTGTCGATATTGGAAACCTGGGCGGCGTGGCTTGGAATACGCCTACCTCGATTAACAATCACGGCCAAGTGGTGGGATTCTCCGACTTACCGGGCGATTCAGCGGCCAGCCCGAACTATCACGCATTTCTGTGGACCGCAGAGGACGGTATCACGGATCTGGGTACCCTGCCCGGAGACGCCATGAGCGTAGCCTGGGGCATCAATGAGGAAGGCTGGATAGTCGGCCAGTCGATCTCCTCCACTGGCGTCAGCCGCGCCTTCCTGTGGCGAAACGGCGTCATGACCGACCTGAACACGCTGGTCGCCCCCGGACCTATTAGCCTGGTGTACGCGAATGACATCAACGACGCCAGAGTAATCGTGGGCGGCGCGTCCAATTCGGCGACCGGCAACTATCCGGCCTTCCAGGCGATTCCGCTATCGCCGCAGTAGGACAGGCCTCCCGGCCTGTCCCCGCGCAGGCAGAGAAAAACTACAACTGCTTCAACACCTCCGTCAACACCGCCCCCATCACCTCAAAGCTATGCGCCGACAATTTATCCATCGTATCCGCCGGCGTATGCCAGTAAGTCTTCTTCGAAGTATCGAAGTCGATCAGGTCCACCGCATTCACGCCCATCTTGACGAACGGCATGTGATCGTCGTCGGTAGCCGCCTCCTGCTCGTCGAAATATTTGCCGTAGCCCGTGTGCTCGGCCGTCGTCCAGATCTGCTGCCGTAGCGTCCGCGACGAATTCCCTTCGTTCATCACCCGCAAATCCTTGCCGCCGATCATATCCACGTTGATCAGCGCCTTGATGCGGCCCAACGTGCCGTCGGCTGCCCATTTTTCCGCCAAATGGCGGCTGCCGTAAAGACTGTCCGAGTCGGACCATTCGCCGAAAGCCTCTTCGCCATCGAACCACACTAAGTCAATATCATCGTCGTGCGGCATGCCTTGCAGCGTGGCGGCCATTTCCAACAGGAACGCGGTGGACGATCCGCCATCGTCCGCGCCCACGAAACGCCCGC
The DNA here is from genome assembly GCA_963785255.1 of Bryobacterales bacterium. Classification (GTDB taxonomy): domain Bacteria; phylum Acidobacteriota; class Terriglobia; order Bryobacterales; family Bryobacteraceae; genus Bog-159. Next base: position 488,171 of record CAWAUR010000015.1, on the reverse strand, counting down.
CCGCCATCTTCTTGGTGTCGTAGTGCCCCGAAAGGACCACCACCCGTCCCGACTTCCCCGGAAAGCGGGCGATGATGTTCACCATCGGCACCTGGCCCCCCGGCGTGCGGGCCGTGAAGCTATCTTCGGTCACCTGGCAGCCGCGCGGCTTCAACTGCGCCACGATGTAAGCGCGCAGATTGCGCAGCGCGGCCGATCCCGGCGGACGCGGGCCGAACGCCACCACCTGCCGCGTGTATTCCAGCGCGCGCGTCCCGCTGAATTCATGCGCTTGCGCGGCCGGCGATAGCCATCCGGCGGCCATCGGGAACGCGATCAGCGCGATAAAGGCAATTTTCTTGCGGTGCATATGTATCCGAGAGTGAAGTTACGGTCTTTGTCCAGGAAATCCAGAAACGGGATCAGCAGCGCGGGCGGAACCAGAATTAATGCCGCGGGAATGAAGCCCAGCCAGCGTACCCCCCCTATAAAAAATTGTAGCCCGTTCAGCAGCCGGCGAGCCAGTAGCCGGAAGTATCCGCCCACCGGACGAATCTCGATCTCGCCCATCCCGGCGCGCTCCAGCAGATACGCCATGCCATGGCGCGTGAAGCGGAAGTAATCGTGCGGCGATTGATGCACCTCCCATTCGTGCGGCACGATCGAAAGCAGCGGCGCGCCGGGCGCCAGCGTGCGCGCGATCTCGCACAAAACGGTTTCCGGCTCACGCACGTGTTCCAGCGTCACAATGTTAATGGCCGCGGCGAACGAGCTGTCCCGGAAGGGCAGGCGCGCCAGATCCGCTACCGCCGCCAGCCGGCTGTAATCCCATGCGCGGTCCCCCACTGCCAGATCCACGCCGCAATACCGCTGCCGCGCGAAGTATTTAGCATGACGCACCTCGCCCGCGCCGGCATCCAGCACGCGCGCGCCATCCGGCAGTTGCGCCGCGAAACCGGCCACGGAATCCTCGATCGACGCTTCGAAATACAGAACATGGCGGCTGAGCCAGCGCGGCAAGCGGTCGACCATGGCGGTGTAGGTCATGGAGTCTTGCGCGCCTCGATCATCACCGTCGAGCCGGCCCCGAAGGCCGCTTCCAAGACTGTAAACGGAAGCGCCGCAGCCAACAGGCTGAAGTGCGCCAGATCTTTCAGCAGCCGAACGGCGGCCGATTCGCGCACGCCCCGCACGCGGCGCGCCATGGGATCGAGCTGCGGCGCGATAGTAGTAGCCAACCCCGCGGGGTTATCGCGCAGCGAAAAGTATTTGCGCCGCAGCACCGTGAAACCGGCGGCCGAGAGCAGCGCTTCCAAATCCTGCGACCGAAAATCGGTCAGGTGCCGCGGCACATCCAGGCCGTTCCAGCGCGCGCCCAGCAGCTTGAATTGCCAGCACGCCGCATTGGGCACCTGCACGATCAGGCGGCCGTTGGGTTTCAGTACCGCATGCGCGGCCGCCAGATAAGCGCGCGGATCGTAGACATGTTCCAGCACATGAAACATGGTGATGCCGGCGCAGGACGATCGGCCCAGCGGCGCCTGCGCCAGATCGCCGCAGAATACGGGCACGCCATTGGTGTGCCAGGCCACCGCCGCGGCTTCGGGCGACGAATCCAGGCCCATCGCCGCGCATCCCCGCTCGCGCAACATCCTCGGAAACAAGCCGCCGCCGCAACCCACGTCGACCACCGGCCCAGACTCGCCGGACTCGGCCAGCGCGCGGGCGGCGAAAGCCACATGGTCGCGCAGCACCAACCGGCGGTAGCGTTCCTCAAGGCCGGCGGCCACTGAACCGTCCGGTGAGTACCAATAGCGCGCCGGATAATAAGTGGCCAGATCCTGCGGAGCAGGCATTGGCTCCAGGCGCATTAATCCGCACGCTTCACACGCCACGATTTGAAACTCGCGTGCGCTGGTCCCGTACAAGCGATCGGTAGCCTGGCAGCGCGTCCGGAACGCCGCATGGCCGCACACCAAACAGGCGGTCATATCTGGCGCGGGAGCGCTCGATGGCATATTTGGAACAGCGGCTTCACGGGTACTGTTGTATTATAGCTTTTAGGGGCTGCATCGAGGTTATGAGTTCCGTCGGCGAAACGTTGCGCCGGGAACGTCTGCGGAAGGACTTGAGCCTGGAGCAGATCTCCCGCGAAACCAAGATCTCCGCCCGCCTTCTTGACGCCATTGAAAAGGATCAGTTCGATGCGTTGCCGGGAGGCGTGTTCGCCAAGAGCTTCGTCCGCCAGTACGCCCGTTTTCTGGGCTTGGATGAGGCCGAACTGGCCGGCGAAGTGGAGAAAGTCGTCCACCCCGCGTCGGAACTGTCGAGTTTAGCGTCCGCAGCGCCGGAGCCCGCCTTCAAAGTCCCGCGCATGGTGGATTGGGAAGGCCCCGGCCGCTCCAATTCTTCCGTTTTGCCCGCTCTAGCCCTGGTTGTGGCGGTGATGCTGGTTTGTTCGGCAATGTATGCCTGGTGGCAGCGCAGCCGCCATCCGGCCGTGGCTACCGCGCCGGCGGCCGCCGCTCAAAAGACAAGCGCGGCTCCTTCCAAGCCCGCGCCACCCGCGCCGGTGACGCCAGCCGTAGCCAGCAACCCGGAAACCGCTTCCAAGACGGAAGTCTCGACGCCCCAGCCGCCGTCCGGCGCCCCCGCCGCGCAGGCCGAGCCCACCAACCCCGCGGCCCCCATTCAGATCTCTCTGGCTTCCACCGAGGATGTCTGGGTGCACGTGTGGGCCGATGGCCAGAGCGCCATGGTGGGCACCCTTCAGCCCAACGGCGCGAAGGCCTTCAGCGCCGAAAATGGCGTCAAAATCCTGATTGGAAACGCCGGCGGCCTGCAACTGACGGTCAATGGAAAACCCGCCGGCGAGTTAGGGCCGCGCGGCCAGGTGCGTACCGTGGAAATTACCAGCGCCGGAGTTCACATCCTGGCGCCGCCGCCCAAGCCCGCGCCCGCACCGGAACCACTCTGACCCTGGCGCACCTGCATCCTCTTTTTTCGCTTTTCGGTGAGCAGCAACTCGCGCCGCCGCCGGCGTTTGACCCGCGAATCGATCTTGTGCCAGAATTTCCGGAAGTAACTGAACGCGGAAAGCATGGCAAATATCACCACGCCCCACATCAGCACCATGGCGGGCATCACCAGCACCGGATACCGGATGCTCAACAGCAGGCATGAAATAGCCGCCACCTGCGAAACCATCTTGGTTTTTCCGAGATCGCTGGCCTTGATGGTGTAGCCTTCCGCGGCGGCAATGGCGCGCAGGCCGGACACGGCAAATTCACGGCCCACAACCAGAATTACCATCCAGGCCGGCACCGCCCGCACTTGCACCAGGGCAATGAGCGCCGAGGAGACCAACAACTTATCGGCAATGGGATCGAGCAGCGTGCCGATGGTGGTGATCTGCCGCCAGCGCCGCGCCAGATAGCCGTCCAGTAAATCGGTCGAGGCCGCGCACAGGAAAATCGCCAGCGCCAGCCACACGTTGCCGATGGAGTTCGAGCGGAAATGCAGCGTCACATCCTCCTGGACCAGCGCGGCCACCAGCAGCGGGACGAAGAAGATCCGCAAGATCGTAAGCAGGTTCGGTATATTCACCCATCCCAACTATAATGCTTATCCGGCTGGCGGAACAACTGAGGGCGGCGGAAAGGCAGTGGAACGAGCTTATTCTTGGCGGCCGGTGGCCGTATCGATCAGCTCATCCCATCCAAGTGCGTATCCCAGCGCTCGTTTCACCTCACCGTGACGAGACCGCGGCAAAGCGCCTGCGCGGGAATCGAGCCTCTCGCACGCGACCGTACGGATGTTATCGAGATTGGCGACGCAAGGCGAAGGCAGCCCGTCGCGCTTGCCTAACGCGACCTCCACAGGAATTGAGCGTACGGTGGTGGTGATTTCGGCGGCGATGAATTTGTTCAGATATTGGTAGGCATCGTTTCTGCTCAGCAGCAGAACGGGTCGGCGGCCCGCGGGAGCAGGCAACTTCGCCCACCAGATCTCGAATTGCCTCACGGTTTAAAGTCCTCGGCGGTGGACCAGTCGTCGGCTTCCAGGACCGAGTCTGGCTGTTTGCGGTAAGCTTCCCGCATGGCGCGGTACTCGGCTTGGCGGACGGCCCTTCGAATGGCTTGCCGCACGAACTCCGAGCGCTTACGTTTTCCGGGTGCGGCAATTCGGTTCAGGGCCTTTAGGGTGGGCTCATCGAGCTGGATGAGCAGAGCCTTCATATAGATTTATTATATCGACTGTCGATATGGTCCGGAAACGGAGAAAAGCAGGCTAGCGAAAGGGCCGCGGCGTTGGCCATCTACGTGGCTTGCAGATCTCTCCGTAAGTCCTGCATGAAACGCTTCGCCGATACCGAACCGCGCCCGGGACGCCTGCGCTGTGCCTTCGTTCCACGTGTATCGCCGCCAGTGCGGCAAATTCAATCCGGTGCGGGTGCCTACACGAATGCGGTTCGTGCCGCCCGACCGTTCGCGAATGGAATGTCGTCGGAGTTGTTGGCTCCAAAGCAAGGTCAAGCGCGACCGTTTACCTGCCGGCCTGAATTCGCACGGTCATCAACTGGGCCAGCCTCACGCGGAACATTTCCTTCACCTTGGGGCTGGGTTCGTCAATAAACTCGCCATCAGCCCTGCACCAGACCTCCGTGTGCGCATAACAGCACTCTAGCATTTATGGATGGGCTCGAATTGGAACGTTCTGCCGTCTTGGGCGCTTATGGGCGTCGGGAGATTGGTCGATGAACATTCCAGAACTCCCCATCCTTCTGGCAGTTTCTTGCCGTCGCAACAATCGGAGTGCAAAACGTCTTCGGGCGTGCTGTACTTCTCGCGATTGAATGACTGGCGCGGGAACTTGAAGAAAGATGGAAGCAATTGCTGGTTCTGAAAGTGCTCGAATCTGTAGCGCCTGTACAAGAGCTCCCCGGTAGCGAATATTTGATCCTCAGGATCCCCGTTTCGGTACCGAGGATGTCCGGGTTCACCCGAGCAACACATAGCTTCTCAGCCGAGGTACCCCAGAATTTTGCCGCTCACATCGGCTCGGGAAATGTCGCGTCCAATCTCAAGAACCTCCACATTACAATTCTGATCGTACATCACGAGCGCCTAAGATCCGCGATTGTAAGTTTCGACGTAAACGGTTCGGTGGCCGGTCATGAAGTAGAACGAAACACCGCCCTCAGCAGATGGGACAATTGTCGACGGCAGGATTAGGGCACTGGCGAGCTCCTCTAAGGTTTCCCTGGATGCCCGGATCGCATTAGCACTCGGGGGCTCTGCTCCATACGAGTCCCAGTCCCTCTCCATGTTGGAAATCCGATCCAGCGCTTCTTCGGCATCTATGAGACCGTATTTGATTGTCAAGAAAGTGCTCTATTCCAGCCTGCGCAACCAGTCATCTCGAAGTTCGCCGGTCCGCTGATTGTAGTTTGACGTCTCGACACGATGAATCGCCGGTCTAAATCGATCAATCCAGAACGGATCTCGGGCAGGTGGCACCTGGGCTGCTGGCATTAGCTGATTAACTCCCTCGTGTTGTTTGTAATACAACCTTCGAAAACCAGGTTCTTTCGCAAGCGGAGCGCCTCCAGCACGTCCCACACTTGCTCGTCCGAATCGAGTTTGAGTCCCTGCTTGAACACATCAATGTCGAGCACCACGGACGTGACGTCTGGAGTGGACGGGGGAACCATGGCCTCGTTAAGGATCAACATAGCGCCCAGATCCTCTTGCGGAATATGAACTTGTAGGAAGAACCCTGCCAGTTGTTGAGGCAAGTCCGCCGAAACCTCTGGGTAAAGACGGATGAAGTCCCGAAAATCGCGCATCGGCATGGGCAGGTCCAGTTGGTTGACGTAACGGAGCCCAATACGAAAAACCGGGAGTGCGCCTACAATCCGCCGGTATGATCCCCAGAGCGACTTCGCCTCGTTTCGAAGCTGTTCCCAGGTTTGATATGGGGCGAGCCTACTAAAGGTAAACCCATTCACCCTGAACTGCACGACATGTTTCCCCTCGCCGCCGACAAATGCGTAGCCCATCTGGTCCTGCTTCGCTGACGCGGTGAGTGTTCCCTGCTCAAGCTGTCCTCGGAGGTGGCCTATGATCACGTTATGGCGCTCCGCGTAGCCAGGGGGCAATGAGATTTCGGCTGCCTCCAGGTTCGCAAACGTAAGCGACTGGGAATTCTCTATTTGGATATCAATGATGGCTTCCTTGATCGGAGCCTTGTCGTAATGCCTATCTTTCAGCCACGACATCCATTTTCTGAGTGGTCATATTCTCAACGCTCAGTTTGCCGTGCTTTGGGTTACGTGCTTAGCGCCGCAGCCGCAGTCCTACGGGGAACCCGCTAAGCTCTTCGGGCGCCGGTCGACGCATGCCTCTCGCTCCAGAAATCCTCGTTTCATTAAGAAGGCTCAAACGCTCTTTGGTAGTTATGTTCCGGCCACCTTGTCTATCCTAGCTCTCTTCTGGACTATTTTACAAGCTCGAACGGAGCCCGCCGAGCCATGCACGTCTGTTGCTCGAGTTTTGCACGCGCTGTCACAAGATCAGTAACTCCCTCTGCATCTCCCCCGTAACCCGCGCCTCCGTCTCCCCCACAAACATATTCACTTCCGACCGAATCCCAAACTCCTTCAAATAAACTCCCGGCTCGATCGAGAAACAAGTCCAAGGCACAACCCGGCGCTCGTCGTGCGTCTCCAGGTTATCCATATTGGCGCCGTTGCCATGCACGTCCTCGCCGATCGAGTGGCCCGTGCGATGCACGAAATAATCGCCATAGCCGCGGCTTGCAATATATCCGCGGGCGGCGTCATCCACCTCGAAGCCGCGCAACTCGCGTCCGGCAGCCACACTATCGCGCACGCGCGCAATGGCCGCATCCCGCGCGCCACTCACCACCCCGTAGACTTTCAGCATCTCATCGGAAGGCCGGTCACCGCAGAAGCCCGTCCAGGTGATGTCGTAGTAAGTCGCGCCGGGCTGTTTTAGCTTGGCCCACATATCGAGTAGCACTAAGTCACCAGAGCGGATCTCGGAAGTCACTTCGGCGGTCGGCTCGTAATGCGGATTGGCGGCATTCGCGTTGACCCCCACAATCGGACCGTCTTCGGCGTACAGGCCGGCCTTGGCGAAGCCATCGCGCACGAACTCCGCCACCGCGAACTCCTGCACGCTGCCGCCCCCGCGAGTGACTTGCCGGATCATATCGAATGCCGCGGCGCGCACGCGGTCCACGCGGCGGCCGGCTTCCAGATGCGATTCGAGTTGCGCCGCCGTCCAACGCGCTTCGAAGTGCTGGATCAGTTCGGCCGAGCTGGCCACCTCCACGCCCAGGCTGCGCACCAGTTCGACCGTGCCCGCATCCACCATGGCCACGTAAGGGATGGCGCACATCGGCGAATATTGCATGGCCACGCGCCGCGCCCCCCCCAGCATGGCGCGCAGGCCGCTGGTCTGCTCGCTCCAACTCGAATAGCGCGCTTTATCGCCGGGGAGCGAATCAAGCTTGCCGGACTCGATGCGATGCACCAGCCCGCGCGGCTCACCCGTGGCGGGAATCCAGTAATACCAGCGGCGCGTTACATGCGTCGTGGGCTCGAAGCCGAGCACGCGATACGCCAGCGGATCGCGCTTGTGATGGTCGAAGAACAACCACCCGTCCAGCTTCTGTTTCTGCAATTCTTCCTGAATGGCTGCGAGGTTCATTTTTCAAATGGCTCCAGATTGGCGCGCGAAGGCGGCGCCGTCGCCAGGCTGACCACCACCAGCGCCAGCACCGAAATGCCCAGCGCGGGATACACGGCGTCCAGCCATTGGATATCCAGAATCTGCCAGACGATGGTAATCACGGTTCCCAACACGATCGAGCTGATGGCGCCCGCCTTATTCGCCCGCTTCCAAAAGAATACCGCCATTACCGAGGGCGTGACAGCCGCGCCGTAAACCGTGTAAGCATACAGCGCCGCTTTCAGCACCGATTCGAAATACGCCGCCTGCAGCAGCGCGAATGCGCCCAGCGCGATCACCAGCAAACGCGACACGATCAACGTGCGCCGCTCCCCCGCCTGCGGATCGATGAAGCGCTTGTACACATCGTGAATCAAATTGCTGGCCGGCGAGAAAAGATAATTGTTGGCGGTCGAAATCACCTTGGCGAAAACGCCGCCCAGCAGGATCGCGCCCACCAGCTCCGGCAACCGCATACGCGCCGTCAGCGGGATGATCTCGCGCGGGTGGTCCGTCTTCAAGGTCGCGCTGCCCAGCACCGCGATGGTGATGATCACCGTTTCCAGCACCAGCGTGCCGGCGATCCAGCCAAAAACCGCAAAGCGCGCATCGCGCTCCGAGCGCGCCGAAAAAAACTTCTGATACATGCCCTGATTGCCGATCAGCAGCAGCAGCGTCGGCAACATATAGCCTACGCAATGTTGCCAGCCGAGCGGTCCGAAGAGAGTGAAGTGATCGGCGGGCAGCGCGGCGTGCACTGCGTCCCATCCGCCGGTGCGCGTCAGCACCATCGGCAGGGCGATCAAAGCAATGACGGTCACCAGCAAGCCGATGATCAGGTCGAGATAAGCGACCGACGCCATGCCCGCCAGCGCCGTGAACGTGATCACAAACGCCGCGATGATATTCATGCCGGTCTTCTGATCGAGCGAGGGAAAGATCAGGTGCAGAATGTCGCCGCCGCCTTTGAATTGATAACTGGTGATCACGGTATAAGAGATGACGATGGCGATGGTAGCCAGCACACGCGCGGCGGTGTTGTAGCGGGTTTCGAGTAAGTCGGGGACAGTGAACTGCGCGAAGCGGCGCGCGCGCCCGGCGATGGCCGCGATGACCACCAGCCCCACCCAGCCGCCCGCCGGTTGCCACAACGCGGAAAAGCCGTTGAGATAAGCGTTCTCCCCCCCCGCGAACAGGCTGCCCGCCCCGATCCACGAAGAGAGCAGGGTGAAAACCAGAACCGGCCAAGTTAGTTTGCGGCCCGCTACCAGAAAATCCGCCTGGCTCTTAACGGTGAGTGAGCGGAACACCGCGGTACCTAGCAGGACGGCGACGATGATCGTTAGGACGATGGCGTAGATCATTGATAAGTACGTGTACCGTGGGGCAGACGATCGTTTTGTGCCGTCTGCCGTGCGTTGCGCCGCTGCGGCAGACCACCAAAAACGATGGTCTGCCCCACTTACTCACTGCCCGAAAGCAGCGACTCCAACACCTCTCGCGAAGCTCCCTCTATCTCAATGACTTTGGTCCGGCTTGACAAGCCTAACACGATCCGCACGCGCGATTGGGAAACGCCCGCCAGCTCGGCGAAGAATCGGATGCAAGCGTCGTTGGCCTTGCCGTCCACCGGCGGCGCGGCCAGATCCAGCTTCCACGCATCGCCCAGACGGCCCGCAATGCGCGTCCGCCTCGCCCGCGGGTGCACCTTCACCGTGACGCGCGCCATTCCACCTCGGCCCTCAAATTGGCCACCCCCGCCGCCACGCGCGTATCCACAACCTCGAACGGAATCACATCGTCCAGCCAATCGTGGCTCGATCCATCGGGACTCTGCGTGGCCACCGTCAGGGTATAAGGCTGCGGCGTGAGCCAGCATTCAAAGTGAAAATCGACCTGCAGCTCATCGCCAGGCTGATAACTCCCCAGGTGTTTCTTCTCGATGCGCGTGTTCGTGCCATACACATCCATGCCGATGCGGTTGCGAATCAGAATTCCGACCATGGGATCGCAAGCTGCGTGATGAAAACGGCTGCGCACCCGTACCGTGATGGGCTCGCCGCCGGACACGCATGACACAGGTTCGCCCCCCGCATTGAGCAGATCCACGCCCAGGATCTCGCTTACGCCGTCGCCGTGCCGGAAGGTGGCCTCGAAGCGCTGCCGCTTCTCCTGCGTAGCCTGCTGCTTTTCGAGCACCAGCCCGATGTAGCGGTTGATCACGTCGCTGGGCGCGCCCTGCGCCTCCATCCGGCCGTTCAGCAGCAGGATGGCGCGATCGGAAAGCTGCTTCACCAGGCCCAGATCGTGCGAAACGAATAGCACCGTGATGCGCCTCTCGCGCAGCTCTTCGAACTTGCGCACACAGCGATTGGCGAACACCGCATCGCCCACCGCCAGGGCCTCGTCCACGATCAGGATTTCGGGGTCCACATGGATCGCCGTGGCAAACGCCAGCCGCACATACATGCCGCTCGAATATTCCTTCACCGGCCGCGCAATAAACTCGCCGATCTCCGCGAACGCTTCAATGGACGGCATGGCCCGCTCGATCTCCGCGCGCGTCAGTCCCATGATTTCGCCGTTCAGGAAAACATTCTCGCGCCCCGTGAATTCCGGGTTGAAACCGGCGCCGAGCTCCAGCAACGCAGCAATGCGCCCGCGCGTAACTACGCGGCCCTTGGTAGGCTGCAAAATGCCCGCCACGATCTGCAGCAGCGTGCTCTTGCCCGAGCCGTTCGGCCCCACCAGCGCCAGCGTCTCCCCTTTTTCCACTTGAAAACCGATATCGCGCAGCGCCCAGAAATCGGTGTGAAACCTCCGCTTGTTGAAGGGCAGAGCTTCGCGCAGGCGGTCCGCCGGACGGGGATAAAGCTTATAAAGCTTGGATACGTTCTGAACGAGAACCACTAGATTTTATTGTGGCATGAGTGGGGCAGGCACTCTGCCCGCGGCGGCCGCACCAGTGTAAACTGAGAAAGAATCTGGCATCTGAACCTTGGGAAAATTTATCCTCCTCGTTGCCTTCCAGTTGTCCGGCGCCGTGATCCTGGGCCCCATCACCTTCGAGGAGATCGCCGCCCGCGCCGGCGTCCATTTCAAAATCGATAGCTCCCCCACCCCGCAGCGCCACCAGCCGGAAACCATGCCCGGCGGTGTGGCCCTCTTCGACTACAATGGCGATGGCTACCTGGATATCTATTTTGTGAACGGCGCCGACATGCCTTCGCTCGCGAAGCGCGGCCCCCAATATCGCAACCGCCTCTATCGCAACAACGGCAATCTCACCTTCACCGACGTGACCGAAAAATCCGGACTGGCAGGCGCGGGATACGGCATCGGCGTGGCCGTTGGCGACTACGATAACGACGGACGCCCCGATCTGTTTGTCTCCAACGTCAATGGGAATCAGTTGTTCCACAATAATGGCGACGGCACCTTCACCGATGTAACCCGGAAGGCCGGCGTCAGCGGCGGCATCTACAAGGGTAAGAAGATGTGGTCCATCGCCGCCGCCTGGCTCGACTATAACAACGACGGGCTGCTCGATCTGTTCGTCTCGAATTACTGTGTGTGGGACCCCCAGACCGAAAAAGCCTGCTTCGCCAACGGCCAGAATGGCACGCGCATCATCTGCGATCCGCGCTATTGCGAGCCGCTTCCGCACACGCTCTACCGCAACAATGGCGATGGTACCTTTACCGACGTTTCCGCCCAGACGGGTGTGGCAAAGCTCGGCCGCGGCATGGGCGTGGCCGTCGCCGATTACGATGGCGATGGCTATCCAGATATCTTCGTGGCTAATGACAATGCCGCCAATCAACTCTTTCACAACATCCGCGGCCAGCGCTTTGAGGAGGTTGCTATGGAGGCCGGCGTGGCCCTCGGAGAGGACGGCAATGTTCTCTCCGGCATGGGCGCCGATTTCCGTGACGTGCGCAACAAGGGCCTGCCCGATATCTGGATGACCGCCATCGAAAAACAGACCTTCCCGCTTTTCCTGAACCTGGGCAATGGACATTTTGCCGTCAAGACCGCCGTGGCCGGGCTCGGCATGGATACCTTTGAAATGTCCGGTTGGGGCGACGGCATCGCCGACTTCGATAACGATGGTTGGAAAGACCTGTTTGTGGCGCGCGCCAACGTCGACGAGAACATTCACTTATTCTCACCGCGCACCTTCGAGGAGCCCAACGCCATATTTCGCAATCTGGGCAACGGCAAATTTCAGAACGTAAGCGCCACCGCCGGTCCGGATTTTCAGATAGCCGCCGGACACCGCGGCGTGGCCTTCGGCGACTTGGATAACGATGGCCGCATGGACGCCGTAGTGACCGTCTTAAATAACCCAGCCGAGATCTTTCACAACACTACCCGCAACGGCAATCACTGGATTCTGCTCAAGCTCTCCGGCACCAAGAGCAACCGCATGGGCATCGGCGCAAAAATCCGGTTGACGGCCGCGGATGGTTCCGTCCAATACAACCACGTCACCACCAGCGTGGGCTATGCCTCATCGAGCGACTCGCGCGTGCATTTCGGTCTCGGCGCCAACGCCCTGGCCAAGGAGATCCGCATCGCCTGGCCAAGCGGAATCGAACAAGTGCTGCGCGATGTCTCCGCCGATCGCATACTCCCCATCACCGAGCCGTAGGACAGGCCTCCTGGCCTGTCCCTCGACTTTCTACATTGTGCGGCGCTTGTGGGGCAGGCTCGTAGCCGGCTCGTAGACGGCTCGTAGGCTGGCTCGTAGTCTGCGCGGACCTCGCGGGCCCGCTCTTTCGGCGAAGTTAGTTCGTCCGTACAGGCCAGGAAGCCTAATCCCACCTCGACCTGTCGCCGCGTCCGCCCACTGTGACCACCCCGCCCAGCTTGACGAGTGCTAAAATAAAGCCGTAAAATTGGTTCACGAGATAGGCCCTGTTCCGGCGAGAGGTGCGAATGGTCTCAAAAAGCTTCCGGACATGTATTTCCCTGGGTGTGATGCTGGCCGGCTATACGGTTTGCCAGCAAACCCCCACTACGACAGCTCCGACAACGGCTCCCACTACCGACGATCAGAAGAAGGCGGACTCCGCCCCCGCGCGCGAAACCATCGCCAAGCCTCTGACCGAACGGCAAAAGAAGAAGCAAGCCGAAAAGCTGCGCAAAGAGCTGGAAACACCTTATAAGAAGTGGCTGAACGAAGACGTGGTATACATCATCACGGACGAGGAAAAGACAGCGTTCAAACGCCTGGCCACGGACGAGGAGCGGGAGCAGTTCATCGAGCAGTTCTGGCTGCGCCGCGATCCCACGCCCGATACCGAGGAAAACGAGTTTAAGGAAGAGCACTACCGGCGCATCGCGTACGCCAACGACCACTACGCCTCGGGCATCCCCGGCTGGAAGACCGACCGCGGCAAGATTTACATTATGTACGGGCCGCCCGATGAAATTGAATCGCATCCCTCCGGCGGCACCTACGAGCGCCCCATGGAAGAAGGCGGCGGCGAAACGTCAACGTATCCATTCGAGCAGTGGCGCTACCGCTGGCTCGAGGGGATCGGCACCAACATCATTATCGAGTTTGTGGACCCCACCATGTCGGGTGAGTATCACATGACCATGGACCCGTCCGAAAAAGACGCTCTGACCTATGTTCCCGGCGCCGGACTCACCATCATGGAACAGATGGGGTTGGCCAGCAAGACACAGCGTTTTCAGAATACGGACGGTACCCACTTGGGCCAGGCTTTCGGCGGATCGTCGGAAAGCATGATGGAATTCAGCCGCCTGGAGCAATTCGCCAAGCTGCAGAAGCCGCCGGCCGTGAAGTTCAAGGATCTGGAAGACGCGGTGACCAGCAAGATTACGTTCAACGTGCTGCCTATGCGGGTACGCGCCGATTTCTTCCCGCTGACCGAAGCTTCCGTGCTGACCAACGTCACACTGCAGTTTGATAACAAGGACATGCAGTTCCAGGCCAAGGATGGAGTCCAGAAAGCGTCGGTGAACATTTTTGGACGCATCACCACCATGACGCGGCGCATCGTGCAGACCTTCGAGGACACCGTGACCGTCGATTGCCCCAACGAAATGCTGCAGGCCTACGCCGCCAAGCAGTCGATTTATCAAAAGTCGATCCCGCTGCCGCCCGGCACCTACCGCCTGAATGTGGTGGTGAAGGACATTGTCGGCGGCAACATGAACAATTACGAGATGGCCTTGAACGTGCCGCATGTGGACAGCGAGAAGTTGATGTCGAGCAGCATCGTATTGGCGGACATCATCGATAAAGTCCCCACCAAGAGCATCGGCGTGGGCCAGTTTGTGATCGGCAGCAGCAAAGTGCGGCCGCGCGTTTCGGAAAGCTTTAAGCGCGACGAGAAGATGGGCATCTTCTTCAAACTTTACAATTTCGGTCCGGATGAGAAGACCCAAAAACCCAACGGCCAGATCGAATACGAAGTGGTGAAGAACGGCAGCAACGAGAAGATCTTCGATTTCACCGAGGATATTGCAACGCTGCCGGGCGCTTCCGCATCGCAAGTTACGGTGGAGAAACTGTTGCCCTTGCAGAAGCTGCAGCCGGGGCAATATACACTGAAGATGAAGATCACGGACAAGAACCGGAACCAAACCCTGACGCCCTCGGCCCAATTCACGGTCACCTAGGGGACGGGCGCCTCGCATTTGGGGAATTGTCCCGTGATATGCTAAGCGTCACCGGACGAATGAAAACTCGGATTCACATCCCGGTATCCAGCGTGATAGCCGGGTTGGCATGCCTGGCGGCTGCCAATCCGCTGGCCGGTGGTATGTCCGTGAAGCTCTCGGGCGCCATCGTCGGTTCGGTCATCAACGGCGAAGGCGTGCCCCAGATGGGCGCGCTGGTGATGCTGTTCAACCGGCAGGACGGGGTCGCCCAGAAGATGTTCACGGACGATAAGGGTAATTTCGCCTTTGCCGGCCTGCATCCCGATATCTATTCCATGCGCGTAACGCTGGCCACCTTCATGCCGGCGATCAGAAAGAATATTCTGGTTCAACCGGGCATGCGCAGCGTGCTGAACGTCAGCATGGCAACGCTGTTCAGTTCCATTCATCTGGTGCCTCCCGGCGAGCATCCCGCGTTCATGAGCGACGATTGGAAGTGGGTATTGCGCACGGCCGGTTCCACGCGTCCGGTGATGCGCATGCTGCCCAAGATCGCCAGCGACCAGGACAAGCCGCACCGCGCCATCTTCTCCGATACGCGCGGCCTGGTCATGTTTTCAGCGGGGGACGGAACCCCCGTGGCCGGATTCGGCAGCAGCGCGGATATGGGCACGGCCTTCGCCCTGGCCACCTCGCTCTATGCCAGCAACCGGTTCGAATTTGCGGGCAATGTGGGATCGGGAGCGCAGTCCGGTATTCCGTCGGCGGCTTTCCGGACTACCTACAGCCGGGCGGTGGGCTCCGACAGCCCGCAAGTTTCGGTAACCATGCGCGAATTATTCCTCCCCAACCAGATGGGCGCCGCTATCTTCGGCCCGATAGGCGACCTACCGATGTTGCGCAGCATTACGGCGAATCTGGACGATCACGCGCGCATCAGCGATGCGCTTTCCGTGCAATACGGCATGGCGGTCGATTCGGTGTCGTTCAACGATCATTTGAATTACTTCAGTCCCTATGCCCGCGTGACCTATTCCGATCCCAAGGCGGGCCAGTTCGTGTTTGCCTATACCAATGGCAACGCCCGCCCGGATCTGAGCGCGGCCGACGGCACAGACGACCCTTTGCAGCGCGAGATCGGCACGCTGGCCCTGTTTCCGCTCATCTCCTTGCGCGGCGGAAGTGCCAACGTGCAGCGGGGGCAGGATATGGAAGGCAGCTATGCGCGCGCCTTCGGATCGCGCCAGTTCGGCGTGACGGTTTATCATGAGTCCATCAGTAACTTGGCGCTGACCGTCGCCGAGCCGGATGGATTCCTGCCGGTAGGCGACGTGCTGCCCGATTTCTTCTCCGGCACCGCCATGTTCGACGCCGGCAATTTTTCCAGCATGGGCTACATTGTGTCGGGTACCCAGAACGTGGGCGATCATCTGTCGGCCACCGTGATGTATGGCGAGGCCGGCGCGCTCACGGCCGACCAAAACGAGCCGCTGAATGGAAACCCCAGCGCGCTGCGTTCTGAGTTGCACGCCGCGCAGCAGCAGTCGGTGACGGTGCGGGTTACGGCCACCAGCCCTCACACCGGTACGCACATCGTGGCCAGCTATCAGGTGGCCGACGGCCGCGTGGCCGTGCCGGAGCCCATCTACTCCACCGGCAGCCTTCGTCCGCAGCCGGGGCTGAACATCTATTTCCGCCAGGCCATCCCCGTTTTGACGGGCCTTCCGTGGCGCATGGAGCTGACCGCCGATCTGCGCAATCTTCTGCAGCAAGGCTATCTGCCGCTTTCCACCATGGATGGCTCGCACCTGACCCTGATGGAAAATCCGCGCATGTTCCGCGGGGGCTTAAGCTTCATCTTCTAAGCCGCACGCACCCCTCCCTGACAGTCGCGGCCCGGCAACGGCCGCGTCGATTTACGGCCAGGCACACTACCCTGAGACCGCCACCTTTGTGGGCGGTCTCAATCCGTTCCATCAGGCCCCGCCGGAGGCCCAGCTGAGCCGCGACCGTGAGGGAGCGGTAGTCTGCCGCCAAAAGCGAAAGAATTTCATCTGCGTGTATCTGTGTGCATCTGTGGCTAATTTTCTTTTGCCGGCAAAAATCCGAACGATAGAATCGCCGCGCCCAGCGTACGCGGATCGCCCGGGGCATGAAACGGGGGCTCCGCTTGTAATTCCACTTCCACCGGTCCGGCGGGCGCGGGCGGCACCGTCCAGCGCACCGTGCGGACATCCAGTTCGCGCAGTGTGACGGAAGGCAGCGGCACGCCGTTCAAGCGTACCGTCAGATCGGTGGAACCTTGCGCCGCCAGATGTTCGGCGCTGATGGTGGTCACCACCTCGAACACCGTGGCCTGCGGCGGCCGATAGACGCGCGCCGTGGCGTGCGGCGACATCCAGCGAAGACCCTCCTCCGGCCCGAACCATCCATCGCGCAACTGCCAGATCGGCGTGGTTCCATTCATCACGATGTAGGGAGCCTCGTTAGTGTCCGGATGATGCGCGGTAATTGTCAGTTTCTGGCTGCGGTCCACCCAGACTAGCGTCGCCACGGCGGGTTGCTGCAACACCGATTTCGCCGCCCGGTCTTCCATCGGATACAGCTTGATATCAAGTTTCAGCAAATAGCGCAGTGCGCCCGACACTCCCCAAGGCGGGAAGGACGGCGGCAATCCGTGATAGAGGTATGCCGGAATGCCTGCGAGCGAAGCGGCGGAGGCTTGCAACTGGTCGACATACGCGCGCACGCTGGCATCTTCATCCAGTTTCTGGCGGCGATATTCGCGCAGTTCCACATAATTCCACGGCAGCCATGCGGCCAGGAACACGGCTGCCAGCCAGCCGTAACGCATTTCGGCGAGTGAAGAAAAAGCGATTGCCACGCCGATCAACGGCACATACCAATACGCGCTGTACAGACGCCCCGGTAGAAAGACCAACGGAACCAGAAACAGGGCGGCCGCGGCCACGCCGAGCCACATGCGGCGATCGCGGCGGAGAGCCGGAAGCGCCAGCAAGACGAAGCCCGCGAAAGGCACACCGAATAGCGCGGTAGCATAGAACTGCGCGCTGCCGGCCAATGCGTCGGGCGTGAATCGAAACGTATAGAGGTTATCCCGATTTGGATTCCGGAAGATGCCTTGCAATCCGAACGCGAGTGACGCGAGAAAAAACGGGATCAGCGGACGCCATTGCCGCTTGCCATACCAGATTTCGTAGCATGCCAGCACGGCCGGCAGCATCACCGCCAGTTCTTTCGATTTATACGCCAGCCAGAACGCCACGAACGACAGCACCCAGCGGCGCTCCATCCAGCAGAGCAGGCTGAGCAGGCAGAAGGCGCAGCAGAAGACATCGAAGGCGTACATCGGTTTCCAGTACACATCGAAAACCGCTAACTGAAACGCGAAGAACAGAGCGCCGGCAGAAGCCGCGAAGTATCCGGCGCCCAGACGGCGAAGGACCAGCCAAAGCAGCCAGACGTTCAGTAGATGCAGAAGATGGATGGGCAGAAGATAATACGGAAAATCGAGGCCCGCGGTCCGGCTCAAGATGCGGAAATAGAGATGTCCCACGGGCCGGAAATTTCGCGCATTGTAGATGGGATTGACAAGGTCGAGCGCGTAGACCGAGAGCGGAACCTGGGGCGTCCAACCGATGCTATCCAGTTCGTCGCCCTGAAAGTAGCCTCGGTAAGCGCCGCGATTGGCGATGAAGAACAGCGCGGCCAGCGCCAAAAACAAGGCCAGTCCGATCCATTTGTTCATGGCTTCCGAGCGCGGCACTGCCGGTGCGGCCAATGCGCGTGTCGCTTGCTTATCTGCGTTCATCTGCGTTCATCTGCGGCCGATATGGTGTTTGCTTTTCGCGGCGATGTGTTACTGAGCCGCGACCGTCAGGGAGCGGTTTCCTACGGCAACGCCGAATTAAAAAACTTCGCCAAATCCGCCTTCAATCTCTCCAGCGACGGCTTGTAAGTATACATCATATGTCCCGCCTCGAAGAAATCCATGCTTACATGACTGCGCAGCGCCGGGTCCAGCCCCAGGTGGTCGAACGTATATTCGGTGGCGAAAAACGGCGTAGCCAGATCGTAGTGGCCATTGGCGACAAACACTTTCAAGCTGCGGTTCTGCGTCATGGCCGTGCGCAGGCTCTCCGATACATTCACGTACCGGTTATCGTAGTCGCCCCAGCTCCACGGCTGCACGCGGCCCGTGAGAATTTCGTAGGGCATATCGGTCTCCCATTTCAACTCGCTGCGCACATATTGATTCCACGCCGCGGTGAATGGCGCGTATACACTGGCATAGCTCGGATCGTAGTCCGGAGTGGAGCTGGTCGGATCGAAATCGATGCCCTCCAGCCGGCTATCGTAACGCCCCACAGTGCGCCGTTCGTCGCGCAGCAGTTCCTTGGTGAAACGGAAGATGGGCACGCGCAGGTTGCTGTCGTCGATGAACTTCGCGGAAAGACCCGTAAGCCGCGCCAGCTTCTGCGCGGTCTGGGAGCGCTCTTCGCTCGTGATGGTATCGCCTTTCAGCAGCGCCAGCGTATACTCGTGCGAAGCGAATTGCTGGCTCTCCTCGATGGCTTTGGCCTCGCTGGCCATCAGGTCCCGCGGCAGCTTCTTGTGATACCACGCCGTAGCGGTGTAAGTCGGCAGGAATAAGATGTAAGGCAGATCGTTGCCACGGTCGAAGCTGATGGTTTCAAAATTCAGAACCGTAGAGATCAACGCAATGCCGTTCAGCGCATAGCCCATATGCGTCTGCAGATATCCGGAAAGATTTGCCGCGCGCGTGGTGCCGTAGCTCTCGCCCGCCAGGAATTTAGGCGACGTCCAGCGGCTGGAACGCGTGGTATACAGCCGGATGAACTCGGCCACCGATTCCAGATCGCCCTTGATCCCATGGAAATTCTTGGCATCCTGTTCGGGAATCGCGCGGCTGAATCCGGTGCTTACCGGATCGATAAAGACTAAGTCCGTAAGATCCAGGATGGAATACTCGTTATCCACCAGCTTGTAAGGCGGCGGCAGCGCGTTGCCCTCCGGGTCCATGGCCACCCGCTTGGGTCCGAGGGCGCCCAATTGCAGCCATACCGACGACGATCCGGGACCGCCGTTGAAAGCGAACGTGAGAGGCCGCTGGGTAACATCCGGCACATCGTCTTTGATATACGCGATGTAGAAGATACTCGCCGTGGGGGTGCCGTCTTCCTTTTTCAGCAGCATGGTTCCAGCGGTGGCCGTGTATTTCACCTCCTGCCCGCCGATGCGGATGGTGTGCTTGGTTTGCGAAGTCTTTTCTTCGGGCGGCTTCTTGTCTTCCTTCCCTTTTTCCCCTTTTTCATCTTTGGCCGGCGCGGCGGCGGCAGGTGGATGGGAACCCTCCTGCGGCGGTTGCGCGAGAGCGGAGGCCGCGCATATCAGCATCGCCGCGGCTGGCAATATATGTAAACGCATCAGTCACGATTGTAATCGAGTGAGCGGGTCCGTGACTGTGGTCACATACAGGCGCCCGCGCGCCACCGACAATCGAAGTATGGCAACCTTAACCGAAGAAAGAACCGTTGGCGAGATTGCGGCCGAACTTCCGGCCTCCGTGCGCATCTTTGAGAAATACGGCATCGATTATTGCTGTGGGGGACGCGTTCCGCTGGCCGTCGCGTGTGAGACGCGCGGCATAGCGGCGGAGCTGTTGGTCGCGGAGTTGGATGCCGCAACGGCGCCCGCGCCAGCCGCAAGCCAAGACTGGCGAACCGCTAGCCTGCCGGATCTGATCGATCACATCCTGACGGCACACCACGCCTTTTTGAAGACGGAACTGCCCCGCCTGTCCAGCCTGGCGCGCAAAGTCACCGCCGCCCACATCGACGCGCACGGCGATACGCTCATCCCGCTCAGCGAAACATTCGAGGCGTTGCGCGCGGAATTGGAAGCGCACCTGATGAAGGAGGAGATGGTTCTATTCCCCATGATCAAGGCGGGCAGAACATCGGTCGGCAACCCCATTCGCGTGATGGTGCACGAACACGATTCCGCGGGTGTCGCGTTGGAGCGTATGCGGTCGATCACCGGGAATTATGCGCTGCCCACGGGGGCTTGCAATTCCTATCGCGCGCTCTACTCCGGCCTACAGGAATTAGAGGCGGACTTACATCGGCACATTCATCTCGAAAACAACATCCTGTTTCCGCGTGCCGCCGGCCTATAACTCGCGCGACGCCGGCGATTGACAGCCAGGCATCCGTTCTGCCAAAGTAGCGAGAAGGCCGGCCGATGGCCATTTAATGCTTCCTTAACAGAGCGTCTGAATTCGTTCATGCACGGCGACACCGCCGCGGCCGACGCACTGCTGCGCGAAGTGTTGCCTAAGTTGCATGAAATCGCCGTCCGTGAACTGCTCCGGCGCCATATAATCGAAGCTGCCGGCCGCGCGCGAGAGGCCGTACAGTGTTTCGTCGGCATCTTTCACGATGGCGATGGAAAAATCGATCAGCACCGCTTCCTCCTCGGGCGAGTCTTCGCGGCGAATGATGATGTTCTCCGGCTTCACGTCGCGGTGGCAGATGCCGGCGGCGTGAATGGCATCGAGCGCGCTCGCTAGCTGCCGCAGCAGGCGCGCGATGCGGCGGGGTGGCAGCGGTCCGGATTCGAGCACCTCGCGCAGATTGCGGCCTTCCACAAACTCCATCACCAGGTACGGCGCTCCCGAAGGCGCGTTGCCGGGCGCGTAAATCGACACCACGTTGGGGTGACGTACCTTCTGCAATGCGGCTACTTCACGTTCGAAGCTGCGCTGAATCCAGGCCTTGTCTTTCATCTCGCCGCGAAACACCTTGATGGCGCAGCGCTGCTTCTGCTCGCGATCGAAGCCGGAGAGCACGTTGGCGAATCCGCCGCGCGCCAGAAGTTCGCCGACTTCGAAGCGCGCATCGAGCAGCGTTCCCGCGAGTTCGTCCACCTCGGGCAGCAGCGCGCCCATGCGCCACGCGGCCAGATCGGGCAGCAGCGCCGCGGCTTCGGCCTGGCGGCGGCGACGTAACAGGTAGCCGCCCACACCGAGGCCAGTCACCGTCATGAAATACGCGGCGAGGAGCGGCCACGCCAGCGCGGCGGGACGCAGCACGGTGAACGATCGGCGCACCGTGCCCGACCACGGTCCGGTGAACACGCGCCCTTGAACCTCGAGGGTGTGCGCGCCGGTCGCAAGCGCACCGAGCGGCAGATCGAGATTCTTCGTTTCGCGCCACGCCGGCTGATCGGGCAGCAGACGATAGCGGATGCGCAACGCGTTGCGCCGATCGAACTGCAGCGATCCGATGTGCGCGGTGATCTTGGCGCCATGCGGCAGTGGACCGACGGCTTCGGCTAGGCGGGGCGGGTTGTTGTCGTAGGAAAGCGCGGATACGACGGCCTCGGGCGCGAACATGGGCGTTGTCAAATCGGGTGGCGGCGTGTAGTGAACGATATTTACATCGATTCCGAACCAAATTGAACCGTCCGTATCCTCGAAGTAGCTCCCGCTATTTACTCCCACGCCGGGCAACCCATCCGACTGGTCGAAGTGCAGCCACTTCCCGGCTTCGGCATCCGCCGTCCGCGCCACGGACATTCCACGATTCCCTCCGCGCCACAGCCAACCGCGCCGGTCTACGTCGAAAGTTACGCTTTCCGGATCCTCGATCTCATCGCCGGCGACGAATTGCCGCACGGCAAATCGACCGTCAGGGGTCGGGCGGATCGGCGCAAACGCGGGAGTCTTGTAGTAGCCATACCAGACGTCGCCACTGGTAACGGCGGCCAGCGACCAGCAAGCGTTCACCAGCAGGCCGTCCTTCGTGGTTATCTCCCGCCAACTGCCATCTTCGCTCCTGGCCGTGAGGCCGCCAGTGTAACAGGCCCACAATTTGCGGGTATGTTCCTCATATTGAACGTCAAGCACGTTGCCCGCTGGCAGGGTATCAAACAGGTGATTTTCAAAACTTAAACGCGGGCCCCGCTGCTCCAGTCGCCCTAGCCAAAGGCCACCCAACCAGACTTCCTGGCCCGGTGTCTTCGCGAACCGGAGCCCGTAGCCTTTCGAAAGCGGCGGGCCAGCGCGCGCAAGCACGGTACCATCGCGCCGTAGCATAGCGGCGCCCCCGGGGCTGAGAGCCACCAAGAGACCATCGGCGGATGCCAGCAGATTCGTCACCACGCTCTTCCCGAACGACGCCACGCTCTGCCATTGCAGCCGATTCTTGCTCAGCACGCCGACGCCGTGGTTCAGCCCGGCATAGACGTCCGCTCCGCTTCGCTGGATACACCACGGGTCCTCCACACCATCGCGCGCCGTCCAGAACTCCGTGCGGAAGGGTGCTGCAAAGCGGTAAAGTCCTTGCGAGCCGCCAGCCCAAAGCGTGCCGTCCCTCGCCTCAATCGCGGCGAATAGCGCCGCCGGCAGGCCATTTGCCGACCTCGCGACGCGGAACGCGCCCGGACGTCCAACCGCCAGCACGTCGTAACCCACCAGCGCCATCGAACCATCTGGTGCTTCGTGAATATTGGCTCCCACGCCGGCTCCCTCGAACGGCGCGGACTGCCACCGGTGGTCGCCGCAATCGTACATGTTGACATGCTCGGAGCCCATCCAAACGCATCCGAAGCGGTCGCGCAGCACCTTCATCTGTCCAGCCCCGGCTGCCCCCGGCACCGGGTGACGTGTCACGGGGAGTGGGGCTCCGGGGCGCCAGCGAACCACATCCGCCAAAACGGATCTCGTTCCATCCCTGGCGTGGCCGCGGATAAAGCAGGGCCGGCGCGGTCCAGCGTTAGGGGACCCGGAGACTCGAGACCTATCACGTTTTCGGTCCTCCACGTGTTCCCGGTTCGCCGCATTTTAACCAAGGAGGCATCGTTGGGAACGCCTTTACCAAGGGGGCCTATAGCCGCGATCGCGATGTCCGGCGTCGCCGCGATTACGCTGACGGCTACTCCTTTCGTGATCTCCTCCACGCGCCCATTCGCAAACCGGTACACACCCGTCTCCGCCGCGATCCAGATAGCTCCGCTCGAATCTTCAGCGATGTCGAAGCTCTCGGCGCGCGGAAATCCGTAGTCGTGGAGGAAGAACAGGTGCGTGCCATCAAAGCACGCGAGTTCGTCTCCTGCCAGCCACAAACGGCCGCGGGAATCCTGAAACAGGTTCTTCACATTTTGCGGCGAGCCAGCTACGGGGAGAAAAGGATATTGTTGGGCGAACGCCCGCGAGCCGGCGCACGCCAACAAAAACCAAACGACGATGCATATAGCGCCGCGCGAGAACCTGACCATTATCAATATAGGTATACAACCTCCTTCTGCGTAGATTCCACTCCGCCATGACAAGAAATCCCGTTTAACCAAAATATTTTAAGCAGCAAAGCCGCAATCCTGCGCAGATAGGTTTGGAGGGCGATTCGCCAGAGGCCCAGAAGGCTGCCGAGGATTTGGGGTTCCGCGGGTGGTCGCCAGTGGGGAAACGACAGAGACGAAACGACCAATGAAAGGAACGAAGACAAATGAACAAAACGATGAAATACAGACTTCTGCCACCGTTGACGCTGACGGCGATGTCCTCTTTGTCTCAGCCAAGCTGGGCACAAGAGGGCGCAAGCAAAACCAAGCATTATCTATACACGAATGACAGGCAAAGCGTGAACACTTCGTCGGTCTTCGAGATCCACGGTACGGCAACTTCACCGCAGCCTCTCACACTCGAAACCGGCGGTAACGGCAGCGCAGGTGTATCGCCGGCGGCGAAAATGGTAATCGCTACCAACGTTGGGACCGAGGGTTGCTTTTACGTTGCAAACCCGGGATCGAACAACATTACCGCGTTCGCAGTTACCGGCAACCAATGCGTCGGGAAATATGGCACGGCCGAAAACCTCAACGGTATGGCTTCCAACGGCTCCTCTTTGTACGCGGCTACCGGCGGCGACTTCAACGAAAACCAGGGTATCGCCACATTTCAAATAAGCGCCGGATGCGGCCTGACCCTCACCGGTAATGTCGATGCGAGCGGCTTGCCCAACGGCATGGCGGCGCACGGCAATCTCCTGGTTGTTACATACGGGAATGGCTATATCGAATCCTTCACGAATACGGCCGGCGTGTTGTCTTCGAATGGCGACTTGGAGTATACGGCAGGGAAGGACCACACACCCGTGCTTACACCCGAAAGCGTCGATATCAGCCAGAACGGCCAATTCGCCATCTTCGGCGATGACGGCTCGACCACGGCGATCGAGATTTCCGACATCTCTTCCGGCAAATTGACCCCGACGGTCCTGCACGACAAGTTGGGAGCAGGCCTCAACGCAAACGACATCATGCTGAGTCCCAATGACGATCTGCTATACGTCGCCAACACCGGACCGGCCACAATAACCGGGCTCCGCTTCAACCAGACGACAGGGACCGTTTCGCTCTCATGCATCTCCAGCACACTCAATGGCACGGACGTTGTCGCGGAGGGGCTTGCGCTATATTTGACAACGGGAACGGGCAGTGTGCTTGTACGTGGCTGAGTACGATTCCAGCACAGGTGCATCGGCGGTAGGTATGCTGACCATCACCGACAGCAAGGGAAAGTGCAGCATCACCGAGAATGCCAACAACACGAATTCGCCGTTCCCATCACCAAACAGTTACCAACTCCAATCAATCGCAGCGTATCCGCCCCGGCCGTTTTAACGCCCGCACCGAGTCCGGACTTGCCGCCACGTGCGCGCGAGAGTGCCGCTCTAGCCGCGCGGCGGCATGAGGGTGGCGAATGGGCTCGGGATGCCGCCCGGCAGCCCGCTATGGCTCAAGGAACGGCGCCTGCGCAACGAAACGTTGCTGCCCGCCGCCGGGTCACACGCCCGGCGGCGTCCTTTCTTGCAGCAAACGCACCCAGCGAAGTAAACTAAGAACAGCTATGAGCGATCTGCCGGTCAGCCAATATATCGAAGCCAGCGGTGACGGCTATCATCTAGCCGGCACGCGCATATCGCTGGACAGCATCGCTTATGCAGTCAGCCGCGGCGAGACAATCGAGGAGATACTCGCCGACTTTCCAGCGCTCCAGTCCCGCCAGACACTGGAAGGAGCCGTCGACTTCGTCCGGTCGCATCCAAAGGAAATCGGCGTGTACCTGGCGGAACAATCCAGCAATTGGGACCACGCGCGCGAGGCAAATCCTCCCGATCTCGCCGAAAAGGCGCGAAGATATCGTAAGGAAAGGGATCTCAAACCCGCTTGAAGGCCCGTCTGCTGGCCGACGCGGACCTCCGGTTCGGGATCGTCCACGGTATTCAAATGTGGGAGCCCGACATTGACTTCTTGCCAGCCCAGGGGATAATACCGGAATCTATGCAAGACCCGGGGGTATTGGCGTTGGCCGCCATGCTCGGGCGCGTCCTCGTCTCTCATGACCGCAAGACCATGCCGGGCCACTTCTACCGATTCCTGGAAAGGCGGGAATCGCCGGGACTGATTCTGGTACCACAAATTCTGCCGATTGGTTCCGCGATAGAAGAACTTCACATGGCCTGGGCCTGCGGCGAAGCCGAGGAGTTCAGAGACCGGATTGTCTATTTGCCCCTCTGAGGGCCAGCACGTCCAAAAGGCCCGCCAGCTATAATCGGACTATGACCCGCGCCGTGGAGATCGGAAGTCTGATCGACCGCGATCCGGCGATCCGTGGCGGGCGGCCTAAGATCGCCGGCACGGGAGTGACCGTGATGCGCGTCGCCGCCTGGTACAAAATGGGGCTGTCTCCCGAAGAGATCGCCACGGAATACGGGTATCTCAACCTCGCTCAGGTTCACGCAGCCCTCGCCTACCATCACGCCAATGCCGGGGAAATCGAAGCGGACGTGGCGGAAGAAGAAGCGTTCGCCGAAAAGGTGTATCGAGAAGCCAAATCCAGATCCCCGCGATGAGCCGTATTCGGCTGTATGTCGACGAGGATGCTGTGCAGAACGCGCTCCTCGTCGCTCTGAGCGCTCGGCCCATCGACGTTTTGACCGCGTCCGATTGCGGAATGGCCGGCAGGAGCGGCGAAGACCATCTGCGTCTCGCTGCCAACAACGGGCACGTAATGTATAGCTTCAACATCAGGGATTTCAGTTTCCTCCACGAGCGCTGGATCTCCGCGGGCCTGTAGCACTCCCGGATCGCTCTCGGATTCCAGCAGAGATATACCACCAAGCCGAACAGGACATACTGGCGCCTCCGGGATGCCCCTTAACATGAGAACATTGACTTCGGCTTTCGTAACCTGCCCGTAACACTCGAGGATCGTCAGCCACGAATATTTGAGCGGAAAAGTTCGGTTCCTGCGCAGATACAGAATGGGGGCGACTCGCCGGAATTTACAAATCGGCCTTGCCAGTTGGAAACGAATGCACCATCATAGAAGGATGTTTATGCGCGCCATTCCAACGTTCTGTACGTTCTTGATGATTTCGCTGCTGCCCGCGAGGGCACAGCAGGATGTGATAAGCCAACGGCGCTCGGGCGCCATATAATCGAAGCTGCCGGCCGCGCGCGAGGGCCCGTACAGTGTTTCGTTTGCATCTTTCACGATGGCGATGGAAAAATCGATCAGCACCGCTTCCTCCTGGGGCGAGTCTTCGCGGCGGATGATGATGTTCTCCGGCTTCACGTCGCGATGGCAGATGCCGGCGGCGTGAATGGCGTCGAGCGCGCTAGCAAGCTGGCGCAGCAGGCGCGCGGTGCGGCGCGGTGGCAACGGCCCGGATTCGAGCACCTCGCGCAGATTGCGGCCTTCCACAAACTCCATCACCAGGTACGGCGCTCCCGAAGGCGCGTTGCCGGGCGCGTAAATCGACACCACGTTGGGATGCGCCACCTTCTGCAATGCGGCTACTTCACGTTCGAAGCTGCGCTGAATCCAGGCTTTGTCTTTCACCTCGCCGCGAAACACCTTGATGGCGCAGCGCTGCTTCTGCTCGCGATCGAAGCCGGAGAGCACGTTGGCGAATCCGCCGCGCGCCAGAAGTTCGCCGACTTCGAAGCGCGCATCGAGCAGCGTTCCCGCGAGTTCGTCCACCTCGGGCAGCAGCGCGCCCATGCGCCACGCGGCCAGATCGGGCAGCAGCGCCGCGGCTTCGGCCTGGCGGCGGCGACGTAACAGGTAGCCGCCCACACCGAGGCCAGTCACCGTCATGAAATACGCGGCGAGGAGCGGCCACGCCAGCGCGGCGGGACGCAGCACGGTGAACGATCGGCGCACCGTGCCCGACCACGGTCCGGTGAACACGCGCCTTTGAACCTCGAGGGTGTGCGCGCCGGTCGCAAGCGCGCCGAGCGGCAGATCGAGATTCTTCGTTTCGCGCCACGCCGGCTGATCGGGCAGCAGACGATGGCGGATGCGCAACGCGTTGCGCCGATCGAACTGCAGCGATCCGATGTGCGCGGTGATCTTGGACCCATGCGGCAGTGGACCGACGGCTTCGGCTAGGCGCGGCGAGTTGTTGTCCCAAGAGAAGGCGGAGACGAAGACTTGGGGGCTGAATTGGGGACGGACTAAGTCGGGGGGCGGCGTGTAGTGAACAAGGTCGTTGTCGGCCCCCCACCAGAGCGACCCGTCGTTGTCCACTAAAACACTGCCGGTGTTCATGCCGTTAGCCGGGAATCCGTCCGACAGATCGAGCCGCAGCCACTTGCCTGCCTCGGCTTGGGCTCCGTCCGCCACATAAAGCCCCTGTTCACCGGCCCGCCATAGCCAGCCGCGCCGGTCCGCCGCAAGGGTAACGGTTCCGGGCTCGGGTATTTCGTCAGAGCCAAACTGGCGAACGATAATGCGACCGTCCGCGCCTGGCCGGATTCGCGCGAGTGCGCGCTGGTTGAAGTACGCGTACCACACATCCCCGTTGGAAAGAGGCGCAAGCGACCAGCAGCCATCCACGAGCAGGCCGTCGCGGGCGAACTCGGTCCAGGCTCCGTGTTCGTCTCTGACCACCAGGCCGCCGCTGTAGCAGGCCCACAGCTTGCGCTGGCGCCGCTCATACTGGATAGCCAGGACGTTTTTCGACGGGCGGATCTGCAATTGATGATCCTCCAGTTTCAGCACGCTACCTACGCGCGTCAACCGCCCAATCCCGCCGTTGCCCACCCAAATCTCGCCGTCCGGGGTTCTCGACATCCGCATGGCACCGACGGGGCGTCCTTTCTCCGTACGCGTAAGCACGCGGCCCTGGCCCGATAATTGGACCACGCCGCCGCCGGATTCGCCCTCTGACAGGCTTGCCAGAAGGGTTCCACCTTCACCACCTAACAAGCCCGAGATGGAACCAGAGTGGTCGAAACGGGCGATGGTATCCCAGCGCAGCCGATCCTTGCTCAAAACCACAATCCGCAGATCCAGGCCAGCTTAGACCTTACCTCCACTGCGTGCGATGGACCAGGGAGCACCCGCAAGTCCCTCGCGAATGGTCCAGTACTCAATGCGCAGCGGAGACATCCAGCGGCATAACCCCTGCGAAGTGCTGAGCCAGATGGTGCCGTCCCTGCCCGCGATGGCGTCACCAAGGCCCGGCAACCCATTCGCACGTGTTGCGACGATCCGCGCCGGACGGCCCAAGATCGCGGGCACAGGAGTGACCGTAATGCGCGTGGCAGCCTGGTACAAAATGGGGATGTCTCCCGAAGAGATTGCCACGCAGTACGGGCATCTGAGCCTGGCCCAGGTTCACGCGGCCCTCGCCTATTATCACGCCAATCCCGAGGAAATCGAAGCCGACTTGGCGGACGAGGAAGCCTTCGCCGAAAAGGTCGAGCGCGAAGCCGCCGGCCAGCCTGCGCGATGAACCGAATTCGGTTTTACTCCGACGAGGATGCCACGCAGAAAGCACTCGTCGTCGCGTTGCGGGCCCGCCGCGTCGACGTCTTAACCGCCTTGGACTGCAACTTGATTGCACGAAGCGATGAAGACCAACTTCGTCACGCCTCCGGCGACGGGCGGGTGTTGTACCGTTTCAACATTAGAGACTTTAGCTTACTCCACGCACACTGGCTCGCCGCGGGCTATCCGCATGCCGGGATTGTTCTGGGCTTCCAGCAACGGTACTTGGTGGGGGAACAATTACGGCGTCTGTTGCACCCCGTCAACCGCGTGCCGTCCGCGGACATGATCTCTCGTCTGGAAAACCTTTCTACCTGGGGGCGCTAATCTCCGCTGTATAACCCGCCGCCAAATGTTGGCCTCGGTGGCCAAGCGAATCGACATCGCCTCCGGCCAGAAGCATGCGCGGAGGTGCGGGCATCTGATCATCTCCATATAGATATGCAACTCCTGCGTGGATTCGGGGCCGCCCGCGGCTAAAGTTTTTTGAAATATCGCGGCACGTTTCCGCGATCTCCGCGCAGATAACTCCGAGAGGCGCTCGCAGCGACTAGGCTGAGCCTCTCGATAAAATCCATCTACACCGAAAGGAATACAATCCGATGAACAAGCCGATGAAATTCGTGCTGGCCGCAACTCTGACGCTGGCTACGCTCTTTCCATTGTGTCAGCCCGGTCGGGCGCAGGAGGTGAAGAGCGTGAAGCGTTACCTGATCACGAACGACAACAGCACGGCGAATACGGCCACTTTCTACCGGATCGAGGGAACGCCGACGGCGCCGACACTTCATCTCCTGACTACGGCCGGCACGGGCGGATCCGGCGCAGGCGGCTCAAACACCGCGGCGAAGCCCGTCGTCGTCACGAAGGTCGGTGACGACGCGTGCGCGTACGTCTCGAACATTAACTCGAACAACGTAACGGGATTCCTCATCTCAAAGCAGCAATACGCCGGTATATTTAGCGGATCCACCTCGGATGTAGGACTTGGAGGCCTCGCGACAAACGGAATGTATCTGTATGCGAATTTCTCCTCGGCGGATTCCATTGCTACGTTCCAGACGGCTGGCTGTGGATTGTCCTTCATTGGAGATTTATCCACCAAGAGCGGGGGATCTGTGTCCGACATGGCCTTGCACGGTAACCTGTTGGTAGTGACAT
This sequence comes from Bryobacterales bacterium, assembly GCA_963785255.1. Taxonomy (GTDB): domain Bacteria; phylum Acidobacteriota; class Terriglobia; order Bryobacterales; family Bryobacteraceae; genus Bog-159. Next base: position 457,751 of record CAWAUR010000015.1, on the reverse strand, counting down.
ATGGGGACGGTTATATCGAGTCTTTCAACACTTCAGCCGGGGTGCCGGTTTCCAACGGCGATCTACAGCCCCCGGGCCGGACAACCCCAATTTCTGTACCCAGATGGCGTTGACATCTCGGAGAGCGGTGACTACGCAGTATTCGCCGACAGGGGCGGCTCTACGGCGGTCGAGGTCTCGCCTATTTTATCTGGAAAACTTACACCTCCCCGCTTATACAATAGCTTAGGTACGGGCACCGACTCCACGAATGTCATGCTCAGCCCAAGCGACAAGCTTCTATACATCACCGATCAAAACTCGGCGCAGGTGACCGCCGCCAGGTTCGAGCCGTCCAACGGCGCTGTTTCCTTCGACTGCATCTCACCGGTCTTAGCGGGACCATATGTCCAGACCGGAAACCTCGCCCTGGAAACCACTTCCGCCACCGGTGATGTGGTGTTTGTTGCCCAACAGGATGGGGACAACGGCGGAGTGAACGGAATCGGCGCGCTGGCAGTCAACGCGACATCGAGCACGTGTTTGACAGAACTCTCCGGCTACCCGGCTTCAGTCTCGGGCGCTTACAGTCTGCAGTCCATTGCGGTCTATCCTCCGCGGCCCTTCTGAATGATGTAGGACGATGAAGCCGCCGGGTCACACGGCCCGGCGGCCCTTACCTATCCATCATGATCTTCTCGTAACTAGTCACCCCGTTCTGTATCTCCACTTCCTTCGAAAACCGCTTACCATCCTTCTCCACCCCTAAGATAGTGAATCTGCTTCCGGAGCGCGACGGAACCCTGCTGCTTGCATTGAACCCGGGTACGGCGGACCTACTTCGCCGGAACGGTACGGTGGTAGCGCGCGCAATCGGCGCCGAGGATTATTACGGTCTGCGGCTGGCCAGGACGCGCGACCAGGAGGTCTGGTTGGGCGGTATTTCCCTGGGGACGGTAACGCGCGAAGGCTCCCGCCTTACCATTCATAATTACCGGCTAAATACGCAACCCGCCGGTAATGTGCTCGATTTCCAGTATGAAGAGCGTAACAACAAGTTATGGGCTTGTTACAACGGAGGCTTGGCAGTTAGAAGCCAAGATGGAAGCTGGAGGGAATTCAGCGCAAAAGAAGGCCTGCTAGTGAACGCTTGTTGGTCGCTGGCCGCCATCCCCAACGGGGATGTCTGGTACGGCTACTACAACACACCCGCGTTTGCATTACTCCGTCCGAATGCCGATGGGCGCTATACAGTGCGGCAGTTTCGGTCTGGAGGCGATATTCCGGATCCCGAATCCATTACCTTCGATTCAGGACCACGCGGTTGGTTGTGGCGAGGTGGTAACCATGGCATGTCCGTGGCTGACCCAATCGAAGCCGATGCCGAAAAATAGATTCATTTCGACCAATCCGACGGCTTGCCCGGCGAGGGCGTGAATAGCGGAAGCTACTTCGCCGATGCAGATGGGTCGCTGTGGTGGGGCAACGATCTTAACGTCGTGCATTACACCCCCCCGCCCGACTTAGTCCATCCGCAATTCGTGCCGCAAGTCTTCATTTCCGCATCTTCCTGGGACGGCGCGCCGCCGCGCCTGGCCGAAGCCGTCGGCGCGCTGCGGAAGCCGGCTACAATTGTGCGAAGGGTTGTCCATATTGGACGATACGATGACCGCGCCGTTTAGCGATTTTTACGACGAGTTCGCCGTCGATTACCACCTCATCTTCGAAAACTGGGAGGCGTCGATGGCCCGGCAAGCGGCCGCAATCGCTTCGATTCTCCAGCGCGAGTGTCCTGCGGCTGGTGCGACTGTTCTCGACTGCGCCTGCGGGATCGGTACTCAGGCACTCGGGCTAGCGAAGCTTGGTTTCTGTGTCACGGGATCGGACGTCAGCAGCGGGGCGTTACAGCGCGCTCGCTCAGAGGCCGCGCTACGGGGGCTCGACATCCCATTCTACGCCGCCGACATGCGAAACCTGGATGAGTTGCCGGCGGGCGGCTTCCACGCCGTGATCTGTATGGACAACGCGCTGCCGCATTTGCTCTCCGAAGCGGACCTTGCACAAGCGGCAGGCCAGATCCGGGGAAAATTGCGTAGGGGAGGGATCTTCATCGCGAGCATCCGAGATTATGACGAGATCCTCCCGCAGCGCTCTGTTGTGCAAGGTCCGGCTTTCTACTCAGACGCAGGAAAGCGCCGGATCGTGTTTCAACTTTGGGACTGGCAGGACGAGCGCCGGTACACGTTTCATATGTACATCACACGGGAAACCTCCACCGGCTGGGCGAACTTCCATGGAGCGGCGGTCTACCGGGCGGTCTTGCGTGATGAGATAACGGGCATTCTGAATTCGCGCGGATTCACAAATATCCGCTGGCGATTTCCAGGCGAGAGTGGATTCTATCAACCAATTGTGATTGCGACTGCGGCAGAATAAGGCCGCAAAGAACGATGGCGTGATTAGGAAATCGATCACGCGCCACTCGGATGTTGGGCCGGAATTCTTCGACGATCTTTTCGGTCCCAGGTGGGGCCAGGCCTTGCGAGGATAGTCTAGGTAAGCTAGCGGTTTGGCCGCCACAACTCGAGCGCCACCGCGGTGACCTGCTCAGTCTCCACCCGCGTCATGCAGCGGTGATCGATCGGGCAGGCCCGCAGCAGACACGGGCTGCACTCCACTTGTGCGCGGACCACGCGGGCGGCGGCGCCGGTGGGTCCGGTGGTGGTATCGTCGGTCGCGCCAAAGATTGTCACGGTGGGCACCGCCAGTGCCGACGCGATATGCATGGCGCCGGAATCGTTGGTCAGGAACAAGCGGCAGGCGGCCGCCAGATCGATGAATTGGGCAAGCGTGGTTTCGCCTGCAAAACTCCGTACGGCGACGCCGCCCGCGCTAATCGCGGACGCCAGCGATTCGCATAGGGGACGCTCCGCCGCGGCGCCGAACAGCGCGATCGCAGCGCCCCGCGCGCGCGCAATCTGCAACGCCGTCTCCGCGAACCGTTCCGGAAGCCAGCGCTTGGCATCGCCATAGGCCGCGCCGGGACTGACACCCACAACCGGCTCCGGCAGTCCGGCTGCGTGCAGCGCTTCGCATCCGGCCGCTTGCGCCGACTCGCGCCCGTCCATGCGGATCTCGGTGCACGGCGGATATTCGTGCACGATCCCCGCGCGCCGCAACAGTTCCAAATAATAAAAGCGCTCGTGCCGCGGGATCTCGCCCGGTTCCGGCGGAGCTACGGCTTCAGTAAGCAGCCAGCCGCGCGCATCGCGCCGGTAGCCGATCCGCCGCGGGACGCGGGCCATCCATGCGATCAGCGCCGCATCGAACGAATTGGGCAAAAGGATCGCGCAATCGAACGCTTCGCGGCACAATTCGGCGGCGGCGCGGCGCCGATCGTCCGCCAGCAGCATGACGCGATCGACGGCTCTTTCGCGCGCGTAAAGTCCGGCCACCGAACCGCGCGCCAGCACCGTAAGCTGCGCGCCCGGAAAAGCCTCGCGCACGGCGCGCACCGCGGGCAAAGACATCACCGCGTCACCCACCCAATTGGTGGCGCGGATCAGGATTTTGGTTTGATTTCGCGGCGGCACTCGAATCCGGCGATTCTATTGCGGCTTCTTCGGCTCGTTGAACGACCGCTCCACCATATCATGCACATCGGTCGAAACGCCGTGATCGCGCCACAGCCAGCGCATCATTTCGGGAAACACCGTGGACAGCATCTTCTGCCCGTGCCTCTGGATGCCCCACGTGTAATTCACGTCGTAACCCTTTTCGGCGAGGGCCTGCTCGATGCGCACGTTTTGATAAAACCAGTCGCGCGCCTGATCGTAAGTGCCATCGGCGTGCAGGCTGCGGTTATCGTTTCGCCCATCCACCAGGAAAATGCGCAAGGGCTTCTTGTCGCTGCCGCGGATGATATCCGGATACGCATTTCCGCCGCGAATATTCGTGAAGCTGCCGACGTTGCTCAGCACCTTGCGAAAGACATCCGGCCGCTCCCATGCCACGGTGAACGCCGCAATGGCGCCCGAGCTGGAACCGCCGATACCGTGACGCTCCGGGTCTTTCGATATGCTGTATTCCTTGTAGAGCACCGGGAGTAACTCATCCACGATGACGCGCGCATACTTATCGTCGAGCGTGTTGTATTCCGTCGGGCGGTTGGTTGTGCGGTCGCCCCATTCCTTGGCATTGGGCTCCGGCTGATCGGGCCGACGGCCGGGATTGATGAAGATGCCGATCATCACAGGGATCTCGCGGCGGTAGATCAGGTTGTCCATCACCACCTGCGCGCGGATATCGCCCTCGGGATTCATGAACGCCTGGCCGTCATTGTAGATCATCAGGCTGGCGGGCACGGCCGGATCGTATTGCGCGGGCACGTAGACCCAGTAAGTATGCTGCGTGCCGGGATAAGCCTGGCTCGGCAGGGTGAACGGCCCTTTGATTTCGCCCTGTGGAACGCCAACCTGGGGGAAAGCGTCCACCGCCATCCTATAGTAGAGATCGGTATTCGGCGTGGGAGCCATCGCGGAGCGTGGCGGATTCGCAGGCTGGGGGGTGGACGTCTGCGCCAGGGCCGATGCAGCAGCCAGAATGACCGGCGTGAGAACGTGTCTCATGGCCTATTCCGGCAGAAACTCCCGATCCAGTGTCTGCTCCACTGTGTAAGGCCAAACGCTTGGGAATCGGTCTCGCTCGAGTCCTGTATCGAGCATCGCCAGGTATACCGCATGCTCATACTCCTGGCCGATCCAGTCTGCTAATTCCGGCCGGAAACTGGGATTTTCCTCCAGCAACTTGCCAATGCGGAAGCGCTGCTCGGCGATCGTGCTTTGCCAACTCGTGCTGCGCTTCATGGGCTGGACCCGCCATTTCAGCAAATGCTGGATCAGCCGCGCCAGGCGGCTTTCGAGCGCCCGGCGCTCACGTCTGGCCATGTCCTCGATCTCCTCTGCAATGTGATCCAGATCGGCCTCGGCCACGCGTCCGGCGCGCAGCAGTTCCGCGTTACGCTCGGCCCACGCGGCGAAATCCTGATCGTATAGCTCGGCGGCATTCATGTCTTCAATTATGCGCCAAAATGGCAACACTTTGCTGTGGTGCGCATTGCCGCGATAAGGATACTAGAACTACTCCACAAACTATTTCATTGACCCTACCCCAGCCATGACGTACACTCTGCACATTGGAGGCAGGATGCACTCGCGCTATTCCCGTTGCACGTGGCCACAACGGGCCTTGGTCACACTGTTCGCCGCACTGCTCTTCCCGCTCTCGATCCCATCGTTGCGCGCCCAGGCCTGCTCGGCGCCGGATCTGCCATGCGTGAAGACAGCTCAGTACAATAACGCGCGGGACGGCCATAATCCGCTGGAGAGAGTACTTACCTCTGCGTCTCTAAGCCCTACGTGCACCAGCGGGTGCGCAAGTCTGACGCCGCTCCCGCCGCTTTTGGTTGATTCCGACGAACTGCCCGCCGGCTGGTCGACGAATCCCATCTACGCCCAGCCACTTTATGTAACCGGTGTTAAGACCGGCCTTTCGACGAAACCGAATTGCAACCTTAACCCGTGTAACATGCTAATTGCCGCGACCCTGAACGATACGGTCTTTGCCTGGAACGCGGACACGGGTAACCTTCTCTGGAGCAGACAGGGATATCCGGGTAACTCGCCTGGAAACGGCGGAAACGCGCTGTGGTACGACGACTGTGGAGCGCATGGCGGCCCCGTCGCGCCTTTCACCGTCCTTCCTTTTGCCGGCATTGTCTCCACACCGGTGATTGACACATCCGCCGCGACGCCGCTCATGTTTCTGACCGATCTATGCCAGACGGCCGGCGGCGTGAAGCAATGGAACATTCACCAGATCGACTTGAAAACCGGGGCGGATGTGTTGAGCACACCCATTAGTGACACCACCCCACATGCCGAACACGGCGATAGCCATCCGGACCGCACCGTTACGTTCGAGGCCGCCGAGGTGATCCAACGTTCGGCGCTGCTCGAGGTGATTGAGCCGAACGCGAAGCCCACGCACCTGATTTATGTCCCCTTCGCGTCCGCCGTGAACGAGACAGCCAACCCCTATCACGGCTGGCTGCTCGGTTATAGCGCCGACCTTACCCAGGAATTCACGTTTGACACTACGCCTGCCGGTCCGTTGGATGGCGGAGTGCCGGCGTGCACGTCGGGTTGTACTTGCATTCCAACCTGTACTCCGGAGTGCGTGCTGGACGGATATCAAGGCGCTCCCAACTGGTGCGGCCAAGGCGGAGGTATCTGGATGTCCAGCCGCGGAGGTGCAGCGGCGCCCGATTCTAAAGGGGTCTCTCATGCTTTCTTCGGCGTCGGAAACGGCGCTTTCCAGCAGAATTCGTCACAGACCGGAGTGGTCAATTGGGGCCAAAGCATCCTGGACTTCGAGTTACCGTCTGAGCATCTGGGCACTCCCAGGGATTATTTCACGCCGCAAGGAGGGACTACCGCGGGAAGCCCGGCGGTGTTTACTAATCTTCTGCTGGGGAACGGAACTAACGTCCTGACCACCAACTGTGGTACGGCCGATGCTCCGGCCGGATGCGCGGCCACTTTCCAGAGTCTCAACCAGAACGATTGGGATATGTCAACCGGAGGAATCGCGCTATTTTCCGACGACAGCGGGAATAACTGGCTGGTAACTGCCGGCAAGGAAGGCTTGGGCTATCTGTTGCCGCAAGGGAGTCTCGGCGGGTACGCGCCGAACGACCCCAATAATTGGCCCTTCCTGATGTCTTTTACGCCGTGCTGGTCTGTGGCTGGAAACGCCGGGAATTGCGACCGGATCACCAGTCTCGCGGTATACCAGGATAAAGAGGCGATTCCTCATCCGACGCACTATCTTTACTATTGGCCGGCCAATGAAAGGCTGACACGGCTGACTTATTACGATAGCCCGGAGAACTTACCTGGCTCCGGGACCATCCTATCGGAAGGTACAAGCGTAGCCGGCAGCGGCGCCACTTTTCTATCGCAACTGGTGCCAGGAGATACCATTACAGCGTCCTCCGGCGGTACGGTTGAAACCCACACAGTGGTGGCGATCGCCAGCGACACGGCACTGACGCTGGATCAAGCCTTCAGTTTCGATCTACCGGCGGACACTTCCTACGGATATGACGGCTATTTCGTGCAACGAGTCTATGATATGTATCCACCGGGTACGGATGTGGCCTATCCAGGTGGCGCCGTTTCGATTACTTCGGAAAATGGCAACAATGGCGTCATCTGGGGACTGGCCACGGTACTTACCGCGCCGGGCTCGGCGACCACATGTCCGACCTATCAGGCAATCCTGAATGCTTACGACGATAACTTGGACCTTCTCTGGTCCAGTTATAACGCGGCGAACGAGGTCTGTAAGGGCGGCTGCTTTACCATTGCGCGGTTTCCCCCCAATCCCGGCCCTAGCACGGGATGTGGGCCGATCGCCGCAACGTTTGCATTGCCCACGGTCGCCAACGGCAACGTTTATATTCCAACCTTTAGCTTCACCAACTCGAGCGGCGCGCCTCAGTCCGGTATTTTGGTGTATTGTGGCACCGGGACCATCGCCTGCAACGGAAACTGGCAGAACTGACTTCCCGCCAGTCACGCCTAAGCAAGGAACCATATAGATGGCGGCGAACACATCGATCTTTCAGGCGGCCAATCTCTTGATAGTCTGTTGCGCGGCCGGCGCAGCGCTATTAGCCGGTCCGCCTACCTTTCGCGGCGTGACTTACCTTGACCAGTACAGCCAGCCGCGCGGCTTAATCGAAGGATCGCCGGGAGTTTTATATTTCGTCTCGGGATCGAAGCCGCAAGAGGCCGCTCTGTCGGTCACGCTGCAAGGGTCGAAGGTGAAACTGGCAACTTTCTACGGCTTCGTGCAGTCGATCCTGATCGCCGGCGCCGATGGCCGCTTTTATTCCAGCCAGCAGCCCAACAACACCGGAACGAATGTGTTCTCCGTCGCCGCCGCGCCCGGCAGTAAGAAGGTTTATGCGGCACAGTCGATCGTCGCCTCGTTTGCGCAAGGCCTGCCGGATGGCACGCTGCTGGGCACCGGCGTGGCGCTGGCAGACAGCCGGTATTCGTTGATCAAATGCGACCTCGACGGCAATGTGACGCCTATCCACCAGTTCCCCTCGAATGTGAAGTTAGTCGGACAGGTGATCTATGCAAGCGACGGCAATTATTATGGCGTGATGGCCCCAATTGCCAACCCCGCGGGGACCATCTCCGTATACCGCGTAAGTGCCGCGGGAAATGCCGCCACGATATGGAACTCACCGGACCGCTCGCTGGTGGGATCCTACAAGATCCCGCTCATACAGGCCAGCGACGGCAACCTATATGGAGTCACTCCCAATGGCGGCATAAATGGAACGGGAACTGTTTACAAGCTTACCTTAGATGGCCAGTATACACTTCTGTATACCTTCCCCAGAGATCATAACTCCTACCCTACGGCGCTGATCGAAGCCAGCGACGGAAACCTATACGGCGCCACATATGCCAATCCAGGTTTTGGCGGTTACAGCCAGATCTTCCGGATTACTAAGTCGGGGCAATACACCCTGATGTATGCAATGAAGAACATGACGGCGGATGGCGGATGCCAGTGCGAGCTGGTGCAGGCGAGCGATGGCGTCATTTATGGCACGGCGCAAGTGGGCGGAACATTCGGCGGCGGTATGATTTTCGCGCTGGACGCGGGATTGCAAAGGCCGCGACCCTGGGCTCAGCACTTCTCGCCGCAATCGGGCCGGGCAGGCGCCAGGGTACGGATCTGGGGTCATCATCTGCTCTCCGCGCAGGTGGAGTTCAACGGAATCGCAACCACCGACGTGTCGAACGGCGGATCCGATTACGTCTGGGCGACGGTCCCTGCCGGCGCTACCACCGGTCCGATTACCGTGACCACCCCCGGCGGTGTTGCCACCACCGCCGCAAGCTTCGCGATCCAGTAATCCGTAAGGCGCAGCGGGGCGCCCCACAAATTTGCGCAGAACTGTATAATCGATTCACTGGGCTAGCGGAACATTTCGAGGAGGGTTTCATGACCGGAGGCAGGCTAACGTTCAATCACCGCGTCTATTGGCTGCTGATCGCGGCGCTCGGTGCTCTTGGCGCACCGGCCAGCGCCACCGTGCAGATCTCTTCTCTTAAGCCGACGCTTAAGTCTCCGCAGCCCATCGGCGCGATTCCCGAGTGGACGGCGACCGCCACGGACACCAATAAAGGGCCCCTCACCTTTCAGTTCAACGTTGCGCCACCGGGCGGCGCATTCGCCACCGTCAAGCAGTTCAACGTAGGCACCCTGAGTGGCGGCACGTGGAAATCCGTCACTTTCGCCTGGGCAGTGACCGGCGCCGACGGAACCTATCAGGTGCAAGTGGTCGCCAAGGATTTTACGTCCGGCGAGAGCGCTTCAAAGACCGTTTCATTTAGAGTGACTTCACCTCTCACCGGCAGTAACCCGGTGGTCCAGAGTACGCACAATCCTCTGGTGGCTCTCTTTATAGCTCCTTCCTGCGCCGCGGGCAGCACCATGCGGGTTTCGTTCCAGCCTCAATCCGGCAGCGCGCCTGCCACTACCACGAATTGGGTGAACTGCCAGCCTCCTTCCACCATGACGTTCGAAGTCGCCGGTATGTACCCGAGCACGGCGTACAATATGTATGCGCAAACCGAGACAGGGGGCAACATTGTGAATGGACCGGAGGTGAGTTTCACGACGGGCGTGGTGCCGTCGAATGTCCCCATTCCACACTTTACCATCGGAATTCCGGCCAGCAAAACCGATCCAAACCGGGTGATCCTCCACGGCCTTTACGGCGTAGGCATCGGAACGACTTACCCGGATGTAGCCACTGACTTATCGGGTAACATCATTTGGTATAACTATCCCAACGACCAGGGGCACACTACCATGATGACCCGCCCCTCCCCGAACGGATTCCTTGCAGACCAAAGCGGGCCGAGTTGGAACCGGAGTGTGCAGGCCTACCAGGTGTTGCGGCAGGTCGATTGGGCGGGTAACATCGTGCGCGAGACTAATATAGGTATCCTGGAGCAGCAATTGCTCGCATTGGGTGACCCGGACGCGGCGCCGTGTGACTCCATTCCATCGCCGCCGCCGGTGGGCGCGGCCTGCATCGGTATCTTCAATCATGAAGCAATTGAAACCCTGCCCAAAGGTTACACAGCCCTCCTGGTGGATATAGAAAAGATCTTCCCGGCCGGCACACAGGGCGACACTAGCGGGCTTCCGGTGGATATTTGCGGAGACCTGATCGTGGTGCTCGACCAGAATTGGAATGCCGTCTGGTATTGGGATGCCTTTAATCCATCGGGCGGCGGCAACGGTTACCCGCAGATGCCCGTAAGCCGTACGGCGGTGCTGAATGAACAGTGCGGCGCCACTGGTTCAGGATGCTTGAGCGTATTTTTGCTTGGCCCCGGTGTGTCGCCGCACGCGCACGACTGGCTGCATGGGAACGCGCTTTACTACTGGCCGCACGACGGCGCGGCGCCGCCCAGCACCGCGCCTGGCGATTTAATCTGGTCGTCGCGGCATCAGGACTGGGTGCTGAAGATCGACTACCAGGATGGGGCCGGCACGGGCGACGTTTTGTGGCGCATGGGTCCCAGCGGCGATTTCTCTTTTGTGAACACTTACGGTGATGCGTGGCCCTGGTTCTCGCACCAGCACGAGATAGCTATCGAGAACGGCGGATTGGGTGTGTTCGATCTTATGGACAATGGCAACACGCGTCTTTCTCCTCCCAGCGGACCGGGTAGCTCGACGGGCGGCGTTCCGGGTTTGGGAGCCAACTGCGGCCCGCATGACTGTCACAGCCGCGGCATGGCCTTGACGCTCGATGAGACTTCCATGCAGGTGATGCCGGTTCTGAGCGTGGATCTGGGAGCGTACTCCAGCGCCATGGGCAGCGCCCAGTTACTCGCTGACGGTGACTATTTCTTCTTAGCGGCGATAGTCGCCACGGGCAGTGGACTTACTGGTTACGATATCCAGATTCAGCCGACCCCCGGGACCGATACGGGAACCGAAGTCATGAACATTTCCGGGCCCCCGGGCTACCGGTCATGGCTCATGCCGAATCTGTATAGCCCGCCGACCACTTAGCTGCGAACAGTCCACTTATTGCAGCTTTACTGCAATTTGGCGGCCAGCGGCGCACCCGCCGAACGGCTAGCCAGTTTGAAGCGGGGTGTCTGTTGTCCGTTGCTCTCTACGCGCACCTTCTCCGCGACGAAGCGGAACAATTCCTCGCCGGTAACGACATGGTCGCCATTGAGATCGGCTTCGCCCGCCATGCCCTTTGTCAGCCAATAAGTAAAAAGCCCGGAAGTCTCGCCGGAAACGGCGTGATCCAGCGACACCTGGTCGGCACCGCCCGATACCAGCACCCCGCGGCCCTCCTGATCGGAAAAGAGACTCAGGAGATAGTCATTGATCAGGTTTTTCCCAGGAAACTGTAAGTCCGGATTGAGCTTGTGCCCGGCATCGAATATCAGAAAAGTCTGATTCGAGTGAACGCTCTTATCGAGCAGATCCTTCAAGTCAGAAAACTCGAGAGCCGTAGAGTCAATGGCCTGCACCTGAGTCCCGTAAGCCGCCAGATACAGCTTGTCGGGACGGGCGGGATCGTGGATGCCGTGCGCGGCCACATAGATCACGAGTAAGTCGTCCGCGCCGGCTTTGGCGACGAAATCGCTGAATGCCACGCGAATCTGTTCGACTGTAGCTTTATCGTCGAGCAGCACGCGGATATTTTGTTTGGCAAAGCCCGCCTCGGCCTGTAATTGCTCGGCGAAACGACCGGCGTCCGCAGCCGCGGCAGTGAGCTCCGGCAACGCGCCTTTTTGGTTGCCGTAGCGCGAAATGCCGATCACCAGCGCATATCGCTTGCCGGCGAAACGCACCCGCTGCGGCGCGCGTTCCTGCGCGACCACCGGAATCATCACGCGCCGGCTGTTGCCCTTCTTATCCACCGCCTCTAACACGATCTGTTTGCGATCGCGGCTGGCGGTGACTTGCTCGTCGAAGTTAGCCACTTCGCCCGAGATCGGCTTCATGAAGGGCTGGCCGTCCAGCTTGACGGCCGTTCCCGCACCGGTCACTGTTCCTTTTAAGCGCACCTTCACGGAGGCGTCGGCGGGCTTCAGAACCGGAGGGCTGGCCGGCTCGGTGACTATAAGATCGGGCGGTACTGCTTTGGGATCGTCGGGAGACGTGGTGCTGGTGTAAGTGAAGTATGGGTTCTGGCCGGCGCCACTAACCCGGAGCACCCAATTCTGGTAGTAGCGTCTGCCGCGTTTATCCTGCGCCACTACTTCGATGACGTTTTCGCGCGGATCGAATAACTCATCGGGACGCATTCCCTGACTAAACGAGCTCATCACCAGCAGGGTGCCGCGATCAGTCCCTTTGCGGTCGAATGCATTACTTATACCTTTCCCGTTGACCGTGACAAAGATATTCCCATAAGAGATGTTGCGTTCGGAAGCGTTCAATGCCAGCACCTGCAGGTTGCGGATAGGGCGGTCCGGCAGATCGATGACCGTGTCTCCGGAGGGGTACGGCTGATCGGAGAAGTCCGGCAGGATCAGCTCGAAATACTTGCGGGGCTCTTGTGAGAGCCCCACGGCGATCAAACTCAAGCCGGCCAGCGCGGCGGCGGTGCGTCTGATCATTGCTGTTGAGGCAGCGGGATCGCACGCCGCACGTTGTTCCCGGTCTGTCCGACCTTGCAAGGCACGGTCTTGCCGGCCACCGTGCATAGGCTGACGGCCTTATCGGCAATCGTCGGTTGATTGCCGCCGGTTCCGGTGGGACCCTTGGGGAGTGGTTCGCGCACGGTTTCCACCGGCAGATTGTAGTATTGGCTGTAGTTCGCCAGCTCCTTTAGATCGGGCGCCTTCGGCCGCCAGTTTTTGTCGCCATAGATCCGCATATACTCATAAATGGAATCCAGGTTAGGCGGGAACATACGCATTTGCTGGTACTCGATGTTCCATTGCGCATAGTTCGTAACATACGCGTCCAAGGCCTTCTTGAATTGGTCGGCGTCCAGGTTAGTTTTCTTTTCCTCCTGATCCTGCAGCATCATCAGCGCTTCATGCAGATAGGAGCCGTAGTTTTCATCGCGAAAGTCGAACTTAGCGGCCGTGGCGAAAGACTGGATGGCTAACTTATGCTCATCGTCGGTACGGCCTACCAGTTCCAACACCTTGCCGTAGAAATAATGCGCGGCGGGATCGTTATCGCGAATGGCTACCGCTTCCGCCAGGTTGTTTCGCGCCATATCGAACATGTCGTGATAGTAAGCCATGATGCCGTTGTCGCGCTTTAGTTCCGCCATCAGATTGCGGTGCTCGGCGGAATCTCCCAGGAAGCCGGTCTTCAGCTTGGCCTCGATCTCGGCCTTGTAAGCGTTGGCCAGCAGATCCTGCGCTTTTTCGCGGCGCTGCACGATGCGTTTGCGGTTCCCCAGGAAGCCCAGGCCCACGCGCGTGTCGCGCACCACGGCGTTTTCCATCGCGGTGTACAACTTCGGAACTTCGCGCACGTCGTAATTAGCCGCCAGCACCTGCTTAAAAGCCATTTCGTCGGCTTGATCTTCCTCCACTCTGTCCCAATTGACGATCAACGGCTGATTCAATAGCGCTCCGGCAATCAGACCTGCCGCGCCTCCCACTGCGGCGCCTGCCAACGCGGTGCCCGCGCTTCTGCCTGCCGCGCCGCCGACAATGCCGCCGATCCCGCTACCCAGCAGGCCGATCATCGCGATCTTCTTGCCCTGGTCCACGGAATATGCTTCCGCGCCCTTATCCATCATCACCCGCTCTTTCCAATGGTCCAACTGCACATGCGCCATTTCATGCGCCAGCACAAAGGAAAGCTGCGCTTCACTATCCAGCAGCGAGATAAGCCCGGTGGAAATGTAAATGGTGCCGGTAGCCAGCGTTTCAGCCGACGGAATCGGGTCGGGCGTCACACGAAACGCAAAAAGCCGGTCGGACCCTTCCGGCACCAGACGCTGGCCGATGTGGTTGATGTGATCCTGCACCCGTAAGTTATCGTATAGATTGACGTGCACGCGCCAGTTATCTTCGTGGACGGTCTTGATATAGGAATCGCGCGTCACATTTTTTTCGTAGGCGCGCTCGCTATGGGTCCTGAGCAGGTCCTCGTACGCCTGATCCACTTCGTCCCGGAAATCGGGATCGCTGGCATACTTGTCCGTGGAGTATGTTTTGAGCCTGTCGTAGCGCGAGGCGTTCTTGGCCTCGTTCTTCTTCATCTGCTCGTCTTTGTCTTTTGGTTTGGTGAAGGGGATATGTTGCGCCGAGACCGGAACAGCGCCGATCAGGCCCGCCAATAGGGCAATCGGTACAATAATCTTCGATTTCATGGAGTACTCCTATACTCAGTTTTGAAGGTTCTTGCGAATCAGCGACAAAAAGAATTCGCTATCTTGTTTTGCCCCACTCTTGGGCACGAAATTGTAGGTACCTTTTTTGGGCGTCTTGATGTGGAACATGCCCCGGCTGCTATCCAGGTTCAACCCCATATCTTTCAGGTCCGCCGGGGTAAGTTCAAAAGAATGTTCTCCGGGGTGCTCTCCGGCTTCCGCCACGAAGATGAGCGTACCCGGCTTGACGGACAGGCGGCCGGAACAATACTTGGTTAAAGTACTGCCTTGGATCGCGCCCAGCCTTTCGTGCGAGTGCTGCACCAGCAAAGTGGCCTGGCCGCCGCCGGCAATGGCTTTCTCCATCAGGTCGAACGCTTTCTGTGGCAAGTCCGGTTGGGACTCACGATCCGAACCGTTCAAGTAGGCGATCGCCAAGGCTTCCGCCACCGCCGCGTCAGGGGGGTTCTGCATTTCCCAGACCTCTTCCAGCTTGCCCGCGGCCTTATCGAACTTGCCATCCTTCAAGTAAATGAAGCCGAGCCGCTTAGCCTCGTCAAACCGGCCGCTGTTTTGCGCCGGCGCCGGCCGGACGCTGAAATACAGTACGGCGACGATGATAAGAGTAAGAATGCGGAGCGGGAAAAAGGTATGCATGTCTATTTTCCATCTTCCGAAAACGACATCTCCAAAGTATACTGAAATTCAGCCGCAAAGTGTTACCTATTTTTCTAAGAAAAAGGTGCGCATGAAGGTTCTATGCTGGCTAGCGCTGGGGATCGTCTGCAGCGCGGGAGTGGCCGCGCCGCAAGAGCCACCACCGCCCCCCAGGAGTATCAGGCCGCCGGCGCCGGGGACCGCAAGGCGCTGGTCATCGGAAATGCCGCTTACCGCAGCGTAAATGCCCTTAAGAATCCGGGTAATGACGCAAACGACCTGGGAGATGTCCTGAACAGCCTGCATTTCCAGGTGACGCGCGTGCATGACGCCGACTCCTCCACCTTGCGCAAAAGCGTCAACGACTTCGCGGGCGGGCTGCACGCCGGAGACATTGCCGTCTTTTTCTTCGCCGGCCACGGCATGGAGGTGGATGGAGCAAACTACCTCGTCCCGGTGGATTTCGCGCCCAGCAACCAAGCCGACGCGGAGCATGATTGCTATCGGGCCGATCGCGCCCGCGAGCTCATCGAAAAATCCGGCGCGCGCGTCACCATTCTGATCTTAGACGCTTGCCGGAACAACCCATTCGCAGCCGCGGGCCATCGCGGCGGGGCGGCCTACGGTTTGGCGCCCATGGACCCCGGGCTAGGTACGCTCATCGCCTATTCCACCGGCCCCGGGCAGGTAGCCGACGACAACCAGACCGGGCGCAACGGCCTGTTCACCAAGTACCTGCTGGAACAGATGCGCGAACCGGTCGATGTAATCGCTCTGTTTCGTAAAACGCGCGAGTTAGTATATCAGGCGTCTGGCCGCCGGCAGCGTCCGTGGGTGCATGAAGATCTGATAGACACACTGTACCTGACTCCGCAACAACCGTCCGGCGCGCCGCCGGCATCGCTGCAAACTTCGCGCGCGCCGCAGGTCGCCAAGGAGGATCCCCTCGCCAAGGGTCAGTTACTGTTTAACAAAGGCGATTATACGGGCGCGCAAGCCGAATTTGAGCGAGCCACGCGGGCGGACCCCGAGAATCCCTACGCCCACAACGCGCTAGGCGCCGCCTATAGCCGGCTTACGTTGATGAACCCGGCGGTGATGAGCTTTAACATGGCCATAAGTCTGAAGCCCGACTATGCCGCGGCCTATTACAATCGCGGGCTGGCCTATCTTAGTGTAGGAGACAACGCACATAACCGGCTGGCGATTGAGGATTTCACGTGGGCTATCGGCCAGGAGTCTTCGGACCCGGTACTTTATCACCTGCGGGGCAGAGCGAACTTCGCGATTCGAGAGTATGACGACGCCTTGGCCGATTACAACCAGGCGATCGAATTAGATCCGAACGATGCGGCGTTCTATCGCGACCGCGCCGAGCTACATCGGCGCCAGGGAAACCAGACGGCCGCCGCGGAGGATGAGAGCCGGTCGGCGCAACTTTCGCGCCCGCCGCGCCCAAAGTAAACCGCTCCCTGACGGTCACGGCTCTGTAAATCGTGTGCGGTTGTTACCGAGCCGCGACCGACAGAGCCGCGACCGTGAGGGAGCGGACCCACCCGTCCAAACCCGCCATTGACGGCCAGGGCTGATACTATTAGCTGATGACATGGCGTTAATCGCCGTTTCCGGACAGCCCGGCTGCCGGTTCGAAGAAGTGGCCCGCATCTCGACGCACCGCCTCGGATTCGAACTGGTCAATGAAGCACGCATTCACGCGCTCATCGAGCGCGAATTCGGCGCGGACGACTCGGTGCCGAAAAAGGCGCGCCCCGATCTGGTGGCATCCATCCTGGCGAAGCTGGCTACCGAGCACCACATGGTGTACTGCGCGGCGGGTGCGGAGATGATTGCGCGCCAGTTTCCCGGCACCCTGCGCGTGCATATCGTGGCCCCCGATTCGGTGCGCATCGGCAACCTGATGCTCGACCGCCGGCTCGACCGCCCGTCCGCCCGCCAGCTGCTGCGTGAGCTGGATGCCGGCCAGCGTGCCCAATACAAAGGCATATTCGACCGGGCCATCGCCCTGCCGCATTGGTTCGATCTGATCCTCAACGCCGAATCCATGGATTCCGAGCAGATGGTGGAGATGATTCGCGGTTCGGTGGACGCGCTGGGCTTGAAAGAGCGCGGCTATCTTTCGGCGGCAGCCGAGGCCCAGATCCAGTTTCAAATCCGGCTGCGCCTGGCGCGGCATGGCATCGTGCCGCCGGGCACCGTGCGCTTGCCCACGAAGAATTTCGCGCATCATAGCGAAGAAATTTTCGCCAACCTGCTGGATTTCTATCGCATCGCCTGGGAATACGAGCCGCGCAATTTTCCGGTACAGTGGGATGCGGAGGGACACATCGCCGAATCCTTTACGCCCGATTTTTATTTGCCGGAATTCGATTTGTATGTCGAACTGACCACTATGAAACAGTCGCTGGTAACGCGCAAGAACCGTAAAATTCGCCTGCTGCGCGAATTGTATCCGCACCTCAACGTGCAGATCTTCTATCAGAAAGATTTTGAAAACCTGGTGTTCAAATACGGCTTGGCGGAGAAACCCGGCACGGTATGAAGGGCGAATCGGCCGGCAAAGATCCGGCGGGCATCGAACGCATTCTCTTCACCGAGGAGCAGATCGAGCAGCGTATCGTGGAAGTCGCCGCGGAAATCAGCGAGCGGTATCGCGGCAAGCCGCTAAAGCTGATCGGCGTGTTGAAAGGTTCTGTTTTTTTTCTCACCGCCCTGGCGCGCCACATTCAGATTCCGGTGAAAATCGATTTTCTGGGCATCTCCACCTTTTCCAATAAATCCAGCGCGCCAGGAATCGTGCGCATTGCCAAGGATCTTGACGACGGCATCGAGAACGAAGACGTGCTGCTGGTGGAAGACATCGTGGATACCGGATTGACGCTGCGCTATCTGTTGCAGGCGCTCTCCAGCCGCGGCCCCAATTCGCTGGCCGTGTGCACGTTTCTCGACCGCAATTCCCGCAGGCTGGTGCAGATCCCCGTGGAGTTCCGCTGTTTCGAGATCCCCGACCGCTTCGTCATCGGCTTCGGCCTCGACCACAATCAGCTCTACCGCAATTTGACCTATGTGGCCGTGATGAAGCCGGACAAGGGTGCTTAACAGTTTTGGGAAAACCGCTCCCTGACGGTCGCGGCTCGGTTACAGCCGTGTCGATTTCGTACGATCTACAGAGCCGCGACCGTCAGGAAGCGGTTTCCTTGGCCTGGACAAGAACGTGTGAGAGCGCGCCACGCGCGGTCTTATAATAGTCGTTTCACATCGGAAGAACTTATGTCACAAACTACAGACGCATTTGTTGAACAGAATCGCGACCGTCTTCTCGACGAGCTGAAAGAGTTCCTGCGTATCCCGAGCATCAGCACGCTGCCCGAGCATCGCGGCGATATCGATCGCGCCGCGCAGTTCGTCGCCGACAGCCTGCGCCACGTGGGCATGGAGAATATCGAAATCATCCCCACCGAGAAGCATCCGCTGGTTTATGCGGATTGGATGCACGCTCCCGGCAAGCCCACCGTGTTGTGCTATGGCCACTACGACGTGCAGCCCGCCGATCCGCTGGAGGAATGGAAGAGCCCGCCCTTCGAGCCGGAAGTGCGCGACGGCAATATTTACGGGCGCGGCACGGCCGACGATAAAGGCCAGATGTACATGCACGTGAAGGCCATCGAAGCCTTGCGGGCCACGAATGGAACATCGCCCGGCACGCTTCCGGTCAACGTGAAGTTTCTCGTCGAAGGCGAAGAGGAAGTCGGCGGCGAATCCATCGCCAAGTACGTCGCCGAGAATCCGGAGAAGTTGAAGGCAGACGTGGCGCTGGTTTCCGACACGGAGCTATTTGCCGACGGCATTCCCACGCTATGCATCGGCCTCCGCGGATTGATCTATATGGAGGTGGAATCGACAGGGCCCGCGCGCGATCTGCATTCCGGCTTGTATGGCGGCGCCGCGCCGAATCCTATTTTCGGGCTGATCGAGTTGCTCTCGAAGGTGAAAAACGCTAACGGCGTCATCCAGGTGCCGGGCATTTATGACGATGTCGAGCCGCCCGCTCCCGCCGAAAAGAAAAGCTGGAAACGGCTGCCGTTCAGCGAAGAAGAGTTCCGCGTGAAGGAAGTGGGATCGACCGAGCTTACGGGCGAGAAGAAGCCCTCCGTGCTGGAGCGCGTTTGGGCGCGTCCGACTTTCGAAGTGCACGGCATTGCGGGCGGATTCACCGCCGCCGGCGCCAAGACTGTGATACCAGCCAAGGCCACCGCCAAAGTGAGCTTCCGCCTGGTGCCCAAGCAGGATCCCGAAAAGATTCTGGCGGCCTTCCGCGAATTCGTCGAGAAGCATACGCCCAAGGGTATTCATTTCGAGATCCGCGTGTTGAGCTCCGGGCCGGGATTATCGGTAAATCCCGATCATCCCGCCATTCAAGTGGCGGCCAACGCGTTCAGCGATATTCTCGGCAAGAAGACCGTGTTCATCCGCTCGGGCGGATCGATTCCCATCGTGGGCGATTTCGCCAATTATCTGGGCATTCCCACGGTACTGATGGGCTTCGGCCTGCCGGACGACGGCCTGCACTCGCCCAACGAGAAATATCATCTCGATAATTATTACAAGGGGATCATGACGATCGCCCATTTCTTCGAGCAGTACGGCGCGGCCAGCCCCGCGGCTTGACCTTGTGGGGCAGACCTGGGCAGACCATCGTTTTTTGTGGTCTGCCGTTTCCGCGCGCCATTGGGCAGACGACACAAAACGATCGTCTGCCCCACGGGATATAATCTCCTCATGAAGCGACTCGCATTGTTCGCGTTGTTCTCGTCCCTGGCATTTGCCGAAAGTTGGAACGGCACGCTGGTGGATGTAATGTGCAAGAACAAAGATCTTGCCAGCCACACCACCAAGTGCGCGCTCAGTTGCTCCAAAAGTGGATATGGACTGGTGCTGGCCGACGGCAAGTTCGTGAAATTCGACGAATCCGGTAATGCCAAGGCCCTGGCCGCCCTGAAGGCCACCAAGAAGGAAAAAGACCTGAAGGCTAAAGTCACCGGCACGCTCGACGGCGACACCGTTCAGGTGGAAACGGTGGAGCTCGAATAGCGCTTGCGGATCTCGACCCAGGCCGGAAATACCTCGGGATTTTCCAGCCAGACGAGCATCCACTGCGCCATCTCCTCCTTCTGCGCCTTCTTCTCGGGCGACGTTTTGGCGCGCCCGGCCAGGAATCGTGCGCGATCCTTCGCCGCGATCACCTGACGGCGGCAATAGCGCGCCCGCTGCCGGTCGCCCGTGTGCATGGCTTCCTGGTAAACCGCCAGCATGTCACGCAAATCGCGTTCCAGATCGTCGAAAGAGTGCTGCCGGATTCCCGTATAAGGTTGCGCGAACGGCAGTCCTGTGTCGCGCAGCAGATCGCGCAGGTAACTTTCCGATACTGGCGCGAGCGCCCGCAGCGCCCCTCGCCATTCCGCTTCGCCGATGGCCGTTATCGGCCCGGCAGCCAGAAACTCGCGCAGTGCCTGTTTGCGCGACTTGCGCGGCCCTGGCTGGGGCGATGCTTTGGGCGATGCTTCAGGCATGCGGAACCGCGGCAGCCGGCGGCCGGGCTGGCAGATAGCGCGGAAAACGGCCGAGCAGACCGCCGTAGAGGGCATGCCCCGCCACCATCGGCCCGCGATGGGTGTACATTGTTATAAGCGGATCGATGTTCCGCCACAGGATATTAAACGACAGATAATACCAACCGAGACCCACCAGCGCTCCGATCAGGACGATGCGGAGGCTGACGTTGCGGCTGGCGAGGGTGAGACCGAATAGAGCGCCGATGGCGCCGTAGAGAACCACGTAGAGTGCGATCCCCGCCACGGTCCGGAAAGTGAAGTCCGGGCTCAAAGCAGCTTCGCCATAGAAATTCGTAGCCATGATATTGGCCGCAGTCCAGATGGAATGGCGGTACCAAGACGAGGCCAAAGCCAGCCAGCCAAGCAGCGTCAGAGCGGCGAGAATGCCGGCCTCCAGACCGGCCAACAGGCTGGCGCCTTTTGAATTGTTGCCTGAAGCTTCACCACCGCCCATGAAATCAGCCTATACTGTCCTATTGGCAAAGGCAAAACGTCAGCGCAAATGAAACGTCGTGTAGTCGTCACCGGAATAGGGGCGGTGAGCCCCAATGGAATTGGCAGAGAGGCCTTTTGGAAGGCCAGCCGCAACGGAGTCAGCGGAGTGCGCCGCATCAGCCGCTTCGACCCCTGCGGCTCGCCGGTGCAGGTGGCCGGCGAGGTGGTGGGCTTCGACGAGACTCGATACGTCGATCCCAAGGACCGCCAGCACGTCTCGCGTGTGGTTCCGTTGGGCGCCGCCGCCGTGGGGGAAGCCATGGAGGACGCCGGCGTTGACGCCCACTCGCTGACCCGCGACGAGTTGCGCCAGATCGGCGTGATCGTCGGATCGGGCGGCGGCAGCCTGGAGTTCACCGAGGAACAGTACCGCCTGTACTATTCCGGCAAGCAGAAGCAGTGCAGCGTGTACGTCATTCCCACGTCCACCATCGGCACCCTGGCCAGCGAAATCTCCATGCGCTTCGGATTCCGCGGGATGAGCCACATCATTTCCACGGGATGCACTTCCTCCACCGACGCCATCGGCTATGCCTACCGCAACATTCAGGCGGGCGTGCTGGACATGATGGTGGCGGGCGGCGTGGATGCCCCCATCGCGCCTCTTATCCTGCGCGGATTCGTCCTGATGCGCATTATGAGCACGCACTGGAACTCTGAGCCCGAGCGCGCCTCGCGGCCGTTCTCCCGCGACCGCGACGGATTCGTGATCGCCGAGGGCGCCTGGTTTTTCGTGTTGGAGGATTACGAGCGCGCCCGTTCCCGGGGCGCGCACATCTACGGCGAGATCGCAGGATACGGGTCCACCTGCGAAGCCTTTCACCGCGTGCGTCTGGAGGAGTGCGGCGAAGAGCCCGCCCGCACCATGACCATGGCCATGGATGAAGGCGGCATCGGACCGGGCGACGTGCAGTATGTTAATTATCACGGCACCGGCACAGAGCTGAACGACCGCATTGAGACGCGCGCCATGAAGCTGGCGTTCAATGGGCACGCCTACAAACTGCCGGGATCGTCCCTGAAGAGCCTGATCGGGCATCCGCAGGGCGCTTGCGGCGCAGCCGGCATCGCCGCCACGCTGCTGGCCATGCGCGACGGCGTGGTGCATCCCACTATCAACGTGCAGGAGCCCGATCCGCAATGCGACCTGGATTATATTCCGGAGGTCGGGCGGCGCATCGATATCGAGCACGCGGTGTCGAATTGCATTGCGTTTGGCAGCAAGAATTCGGCGCTGCTGCTAAGAAGGGTGTAATCCGCCGTCGCCGCCCGCAGTTGGTCAGGTCCATAAAACCCCGTGCTATCCCGACGCCGTCCACTTTGCGGGAAAATGTAAAGAGGCACGCCATGGATAAGTCCACGGTCATCGAAAAGCTGCGCGAGTACGAACCGGAGCTGAAGGCCGCCGGAATTGTGCGGTTATCCCTCTTCGGTTCCGTCGCGCGAGGCGATGAGTCTCCTCAATCGGACGTCGATCTGGTCGCAGAGTTCGACCCGGCTAAGCAGTTCTCGCTACTCGATATGGTCGGGCTGGAGAATAGGCTGGCCGACATTCTCGGAACTCGCGTGGACCTGACGCCGGCAAGGGCATTGAAGGACCGGGTGCGTGAGCGCGTCGCAAGCGAGGCTGTGCTTGCCTTTTAAGGACGAAGACGGCTCCCTGCGCGACATCTTGGCCGCCATCGAGATGATTGAGGCATTCACCTCCGGTATGGACTTCGAGGAATTCCGCGGGGATCCGAAAACGATTGCGGCAGTCGAGCGTAAGCTGCAAATCGTTAGCGAAGCAGCCATCCGCCTCGGCCCGGACGCCGAGAGCCGCTTTCCGGGGCTCCGTTGGAGGAACATACGAGGAATGGGGAACTGGCTGCGCCACCAGTACGACCGGTTAGAGTTGCCCGTCATCTGGAAGTCCGTGCAGGCCGATCTGCCGCCACTTAAGACGGCCGTTCTCCGTGCGCTTAATCCTCCAACCGCGGACCCAGCCAAGTCGACATTGCAATAACCCGCCGGCAGTCGTGCGCGCATGTTCATCGTTTACGAACGCCCGGGCGCCGATGTGTTAAATAATATAAGGAGAGGGAAAAATCTGGTCTATGGCGTCTTCCCGGCAGCACGCCGGCCCACCCGCCCCGGAGCGTCCGCCGGTAGCTGAGCCTACGCTGGCAGAGCGTGGCCGCACGCTGGTTCGCATGGGACGAATCGGTACGCTTTCCACGCAATCGCGCAAATATCCCGGATCCCCGTTCGGCTCCGTGATGCCCTACAGCGCCGACGAGCAAGGGCGGCCCGTGTTCCTCATCAGCAACATGGCCATGCACACGCAGAATCTGAAGGCGGACGCGCGCGCCAGCCTGCTGGTGATGCAGCCGAGCGGTGACGACGACCCGCTGGGAGCGGCGCGCATCACGTTGGTTGGCGAAGCCCTGCCGGTTGCCGAGACCGAGACAGGCGCGGTACGGGAGCTTTACCTCAGCCGGCACGACAACGCCCGCTATTGGGTGGATTTCGACGATTTCGGTTTTTACCGGATGCAACCGGCCGGCGTCTACTTCATCGGCGGCTTCGGCGTGATGGGCTGGGTCGCGGCAGACGAATATGCGCAAAGCCAGCCCGACCCGTTGGCTGAGAGCGCTGCCGCCATCATCGCCCACATGAATGCCGATCATGCCGATGCCTTGATCCTGCTGGCGCGCGCGGCCGGAGAAACCGATGTGGAAGAGGCGCGCATGACCGCCGTCGACCGGTTGGGCTTCCACGTGCGCATGCGCAGCGGCGAGCGCGTACATGGCGCCCGCATGGCATTTCCCAGCGAGGTTCGCGATACCGCCGAGGCGCGCGCGGCTCTGGTCGCCATGGTGCGGGCGGCGCGAAATGCGGGATAACGCAGCCTGTTATGCAATTTCCGCGGGGTCGCCGTCCGATAGCGTGCGCTTCCGCTTGCAATCGGGAGAATATAAGTTTAAGATAACGATGTGGATAACTCCGAATTGGAGGGAGTTGAAGGATGATCTATTCTCGGTCCGCCGAATACGCGATTAGGGCTTTCGTGCACTTGGCGCAGGTGCCGGAGGGCAAATACGCGATGGTGAAGAACATCGCGGAGCAGGAAGACATACCGGCCCACTTCCTGGCCAAGATCCTGCAACAGCTTGCCAGGAAAGGGCTGCTGCGCTCGAGCAAAGGTCCCACCGGCGGCTTCGCATTGCGGGTCCCGCCCGAGGATGTGAAGCTGTGGGATATTGTGGAAGCGCTCGACGGCATGTCGCAGTACACCGCGTGCGCCAGCGGCCTCGCGGAGTGCTCCGATGAGATGCCCTGCTCCATGCACGATAGCTGGGTAGCCCTCCGTACGCGTATCATAGATTATTTGGAGCGGAATACGATCGCGGACCTGGTGAAGGCGCTGGACCAGAAGCGCAAGTCTTTGGCCAAACAACAGCGCAAGCCGAGGCGTCTGGTTGCGGCCCGCCGGTAATCTTCCGCATCAAATCTTTAGGGGGTGCCCAAATGGGCCAATCTGTCCTGGTCCCCATGGTCGTCGAGCAGACGTCACGTGGGGAACGCGCATACGACATCTATTCCCGTTTATTGAAGGAAAACATCATCTTTTTGGGCACGCCGATTGACGACAACGTCGCCAACCTGGTCATCGCCCAGTTGCTGTTCCTGGAGGCCGAAGACCCGGAGAAGGACGTCTCCATCTACATCAATTCGCCGGGCGGCTCGATCACCGCAGGCCTCGCGATTCTGGACACCATGGATTTCATCCGGCCGGACATCGTGACCATCTGCGTGGGACAGGCGGCGTCCATGGCGGCAGTGCTGCTGGCCAAAGGAACCAAAGGCAAGCGCTTCAGCCTGCCGAATTCGCGCATTATGATCCACCAGCCTTCCATGCAGGGTTTGGCCGGGCAGGCGGCGGATATCGATATTTACGCCAAGGAAATCCTGCGCATGCGGGAGACGCTGAACACGCTGCTGGCGGATGCCACCGGGCAACCGGTGGATCGCATCGCGCGCGATGTGGATCGCGACTATATCATGAGTCCCGATCAGGGCGTGGAATACGGCATGATCGACCGGGTCATCGCCAGCCGCGACTTAGTGCCTGTGGTAGCGCTGCCGAAATAGGCAGTGGCTGGTGGCCGGTGGTTAGTGGTTAGTGGGTTAGACAAAACCACCAGCCACCAAGCACCGCCCACACCGCCCACCCACTGTTCAACTGGTTCCCCGTTGCGGTAAACTGGTGCGACTCGGAGAGGCCATGAGAGGGCTGGGATTCCTCAGCGCGGCCATAATCTTACCGCTGTATCTTCACGCCGAAACGCCCGCCGTCCAGTCCTATACCGCGGCTGACGGCCTGGCGGCGGATCATGTCGACTGCATCGTCCCGGACTCCCGTGGGTTCGTTTGGTTCTGTACACCCGAAGGACTCTCCAGATTCGATGGCCGGCGGGTGGGCGGCTTCGTGAAGTTCGGCGTCGCCGACGGCCTGCCGCATCAGGCGGTCGGCGCATTCCTGGAAACCCACGCTGGAGCCTACTTAGTCGGTACGGCGCGCGGCTTGGCGCGGCTCGATCCCGCCGCGGGCGGAAATAAATTCTCCGCTTACACGCTCCCCGGAGGCGCTCGTGAAAACAACGTCACCGCACTGCTCGAAACCAGGTCGGGCAAGATCTGGTGTGGCACGTACAACGGGTTATTCGAATGGCGCGCCAGCCGCGGTTTCGGACCCCAGCGTTTGCCCAAGAGGCCGGTTTGGGACCACATTACTGTCACGGACATCCGCGAGGACATAGACGGAAGGCTTTGGGCGGCCACCACCGACGGCATCGATGTCATTCACAATGATGGCGGCGTTCAGCACATCGGCAAGCCGGATGCGTTGTGGGCCGAAGCGTTATTAGTAGATCGGGCGGGCAGAGTCTGGGCGGGCACGCGCGGCGGTTTGATTCTGATGCGCGCGGATTGCCCCCGCGCCAGGTGCGCCGTCGAACGGGTTTACACCGAGAAAGACGGATTGGCGAATGTCGACGTAAAGTCGCTGGCGCAAGCTCCGGATGGCGTCATCTGGGTCGGAACGTCGGACGGAATCAGCTATCTGCGTATACGCGACGGCCACGCGGAATTCCAAAACCTGAAGCGTGCCGAGGGGCTGACGGACCACCAGATCAGTCCATTGGCCGGGGATGCAGCCGGAAATATGTGGGCCGGAACGGAGGGCGCCGGCGTCATGCGCTTCCAGGCCGGCGTCTTTACCGCGTTTCACGAACAGGATGGTTTGGCAAGCGATCGCGTGACCTCAGTCCTTGTGGATCGCGACGGTTCCATGCTGGCGGTGACCACAGGAAAGCACTCCGGCGGATTTCACCTCAACATTTTCGAAGGGACGCGCTTCCATGCCTGGCTTCCCAGGGTCCTTGGCGATCAGGCCTCCTGGGGAATGGGGCAAATTATCTTGCAGAGCCGGACTGGCGAGTGGTGGGCCGCAACCAAAATGGGGCTTTGCCGATATGCGGCCATGCCGGCGGCGGATCTGGCGCGGAAACCGCCCCAAGCGTGTTACGCGCCGGAGCTCCAGGTCTTCAAGGTCTTTGAGGATTCCAAAGGCGGCATCTGGGCGTCGGCGCAATCCGCGCGCGGCGACCGGCTGCTGCGGTGGGATCCAGGCACAAACCGTCTCACTACTTTCGAAGATGGTCCCAGCCATACTCCCCTGATGGTTAATGCTTTTGCGGAGGATCGGAACGGCAACGTGTGGATGGGGGTGTATCACGGCAGCCTTTACCGCTATGACGGGCAACGGTTCACGCATGTCACCGAGGCCGACGGTGTGCCGCCTGGTGTGGTTTCCGAGCTGCTAATCGACTCGGCGGGGCGCTTATGGATCGCCGCATTGGGCGGGCTTGGAGTGATCGATAACCCTGGCGGCGCGGCGCCTCGCGCGCGGACTTACGGCGTCAAAGATGGATTGGCGGCCAACGGCATCTATTCGCTCACCGACGACCGCGCTGGACGAATTTATGTGGGCACATGGAACGGTGTGGACCGCCTGGATCCGGCCAGCGGGCACGTCCGGCACTTCTCCGCGGATGACGGATTGGCGCACGGACAGATGGATTGGGCCATGCGCGACTCTTCGGGCAACCTCTGGTTCGCTACGGCCCAGGGTCTCTCCCGGCTCACGCCTGCGGCCGATCGGCCGCCCACGCGCCCGTCCATCCTGATCACCGATCTGCGCGCCGGACGTGATCGTTATGCGATCTCACAAGCCGGCGCCGAAGTGGTTTCCGGGGTGCGCCTCTCGCCTTCGCTCAATCAGCTGCATGTCGAGTTTGTGGGCTTCAGCAGCGAGCCGGAAGACAATCTCCGTTACAAATACATTTTGCAGCCTGAAAACTCCCGGTGGCAGGACGCGCACAGGGATCACGAGGCCAACTACCCGGGCCTGCCTCCAGGCGCCTACCGCTTCCTGGTGCAGGCCGTGAATTCGGAGGGCCAGGAAAGCCAGAAGGCGGCCGAAGTCGATTTCACCGTGCTGCCACCGTTCTGGCGGAGTTGGTGGTTCGAACTGCTGGCGGCGACTTTGTTGGCGGGCCTGGTGGTGGCCGCGCACCGCTATCGGGTGGCGCAGGCCGTCAAGATCGAGCGCATGCGCACGGCCATTGCCACCGACCTGCACGATGATATCGGCGCCAGTCTTTCGCAGATCGCGATCTTGAGCGAAGTCGCCCGCATGGATCGGAACGGCGGACAATTGCAGTCGGGTGAGCGCCTGGCGCGGGTAGCCACGCTGGCGCGAGAACTGGCCGACTCCATGAGTGACATCGTCTGGTCGATCCGCGCGGAGCCGGAGGGCCTGGACACCCTGATGCGGCGCATGCGCGAGTTTGCCATCGACCTGCTGCAGCCGCAGGCCATCGCCTTCGAATTGCACGAGCCGGAGGCTGGCGCACAGCACTTGCGATTGAGCCTGCAGGCCCGCCGCCAGCTTCTGCTGATCTTCAAGGAGTGCATCCATAATGCCGCGCGTCACGCCCGCTGCACCACGGTGGCAGCCGAGTTTTCGGTGACCGCCCACGAAGTTCTGCTGCGCGTCGGCGACAACGGCCGCGGCTTGAATGGCCACGGCGCAACGCCACGCAGCCAGGGCGGGAACGGCATCCCCAGCATGCGCCGGCGGGCCGAAAGCCTGGGCGGGAGTTTGGACTTGATCGCCAATCCCGGCGGCGGATGTACCGTGGCGGTCCGCTTCCCACTGCGCCACGCCGCCTTCGGCAAACCGGGCCTGTAGCTCGCTTCTCTTCTTCGCTGTTTCATCCCCCTACTCAAATACGCGGCTTGTCTGTTTCGAACGGTGCGGTTATACATGAGTGAGGCAGTTACTGCTGTCTGACTAACTAAGTAACTAACAAAGGAGATGCTTTATGAGAAACTGCAACAAAGCGCAGGAAAGGTTCAGCGGCGGACGCCGCACTCACTATCCGCACACTCTTCTGGGACTGGCGATGGCCGCCTTCGCCGTAACGGTTCCCATGGCGCAGGCGCAAGGGACGCCCGCGTTTGTGTGGGCCGGCAGCGCATTTCCGTACGACACCGGCGCTACACCCTCGGTGGCCGTCTCCGGGGTCGTAATCGTCGAGGTGCATCCATCCACCAGCGGCGTGGGGCCGCTGTACTATCACACAGGCAAGATCGAGGAAAATGGGACGGTCACATGGGCCGCCTCCGCATTTCAGTACGATACCGGCTTACAGCCGTCGGTTGCCATAACCGGTAATACGATCATCGAGGTGCATCAGTCCACCACCGGCGTGGGGCCGCTGTATTATCACACGGGCAAGATCAACGCGAACGGGACAGTCACGTGGGCTGCATCGGCGTTCAAATACGATCGCGGCGTGGCGCCATCGGTGGCCGTGGCTGGACAAACTATTGTCGAAGTGCATCAGGCCACTGCGGCAGTCGGATCTCTCTATTACCACACGGCCGAAATCCAGACCGACGGCACCCTGAAGTGGGCAGGCTCTTCGTTCAACTACGATACGGGAATTGCGCCGTCGGTAACCGTGGCGGGATCGACAATCCTGGAGGTGCATCAATCGACTGCCGAAGTCGGACCGCTCTATTATCACGCCGCTGAAATTCAGGCCAATGGCACGGTGGTCTGGGATGGCAGTTCCTTCCAGTACGACAACGGCCTCGCTCCGGCTGTGGCCGCTTCCGGCCCGACCATCGTCGAGGTGCATCAAGCCGGTTCGGGCGTGGGACAACTGTACTACCATACTGGTGGGCTGCAGATTGATGGCACGGTGCAATTTGCCGGTTCGTCGTTCCCATACGACAACGGAGAATTGCCTGGGGTGGCCGTTGCCGGCCCCACGATCCTCGAAGTACACCAGAGCAGCAGCGGGGTCGTATCACTCTATTACCACACTGCGGCATACTGAGAGGCGTGGCACAAACGGGTGCTTAACAGTTTTGGGGATTTCCGACTGAAGAAACCGCTCCCTCACGGTCGCGGCTCAGCAAAGGTTCCGAACCGTTACCGAGCCGGGCCCAGAGGGCACCCCATAAGGGAGCGGTTTCCCCAAAACTGTTAAGCACTCGGCACAAACGGGAGGGGCGAATCCCCCTCACGCCAGCGGATACATTGAAGTGTGGAGCAAGGGCGCGTGTGGAGAAAAACAAACCTGAGGCCGGAGTTGTCGGGGTCGCGGTCATCGAAGATCAGAAGGAAACGCGCGACGGCATCGCGTTTCTGATCAACCACACCGCGGGGTTCGAGTGCCGTCACGCGTACGCTTCCATGGAGGCCGCAATGGAGGGCATCGGCGAGAACCCGCCGCGGGTCGCGTTGCTAGATATCGGCTTACCCGGCATGAGCGGTATTGAGGGCGTGCGCGCCTTGCAGGAACGTTATCCGGAAATCGCGCCGGTCATGCTGACGGTCTATAAAGACGACGACCGCATCTTTCAAGCCATCTGCGCGGGTGCTTGCGGATACCTGCTGAAGCAGACGCCGCCCGCGCGGCTGATGGAAGCGGTGGCGCAGATTGCCGAAGGCGGCGCGGTGATGTCGCCGGAAGTGGCTATTCGGGTGGTCGAGTTGTTCCGCAAGGCGCCGCCGCGCGATCTGGGCGCCGCGGGTCTCTCGCCGCAGGAGATGCGTCTGCTTAAGCTGCTCACTGACGGTCACCAGAATAAGACGGCCGCGGCTGAGTTGGGAATCAGCGTTCATACCGTCAACTTTCACCTGCGATCGATTTACGAGAAACTGCACGTGCATTCACGATCGGAAGCGGTGGCGCGGGCGCTGCGCGACGGGTTGATTCATTGAATCCGTGGGGCGGACCCGGGCGGACCATCGTTTTTTGTGGTCCGCCGGCGCCAAGGCAGACGACAAAAGGCGATCGTCTGCCCCACTTGGCGCATGCAAACCGGGGCCGTAGCTGGTTTCCATCTTCGCTGTTTCATCCCCACCCAAATATGCGGCTTGACTATTTCGGGCGGCTCGGTTAAACCTGGGTGAGGCAGCCCGCGAAAAAGGAGGGGAAGTTCATGAAAACCGATCGAAGAAAGACGGCGTCCCAAGCCTGGCGGTATCTGGCGCCGGCACTGATGGTTGTCTTGCTGGCGGAGGCCGCTCCCGGCCAAAGCATATCCTCGCGGTACAGCGCCACGGGGGGAAAGATCAAGAAAGTGTCCATCGCCCAGAATGGCGAACATAACCTGGTGATCGCGGCCGAAGACTCCTCCGGCGATCAGGTGATTACGGTTTGGAAGGATACCGGGTCCGCCATCGTGGAAGAGAGCACCGGTACGGGCAGTCAGATCACCGCCGTGGATGTGACCGGCTTCACCACTTTCCAGGCAATCACCGCGGTGATCGACGGCGCGACCGGCCAGATGGAGGTGGACGCCTGGGGAATCTCCACAGACGGTGGAACCAACGTTATCGAGGGATCTACAACGGTTCCGGGCACAGCGTCCAGCGTCTCCATTACGACCCTGCCGAACCCGAAGGTCTACAAGGCCCCTGACGAAGTGGCCACGGCGGCGATCATCGGGGGAAGTCTGCAGGTGAATGTCTTCCAGATTTCGCTCAGCGGGGAAATCACAAACATGGGAACCGCCACGGGCCCCGCGGCCACCTCGAGCGCCAGAGTCGTGGCCTTGAGTCCCACGCAGTTTGCCACTGCCGTGGTAAACACGAACCATGAACTGCAGGTCACTTCCTGGATAGTTCAGGATGGCTCCATCATCGAGCAGGGATCCGCGACGGCGAGCGGCGTACGCGAGGTGGCGGCCGCTTACTGGATACCGGATGCGTCCACTACGTTGGCCACGGCGGTGCGGGACACGAGCGGCAACCTGGAACTGCTGAGTTGGGATGTGAGCGGCACGGGTACAGTTGCGGAGGAAGCCTCTGGTACGGCGGGAGCCGCATCACAAGCTGCCATCTGCGTGCTAGATGACGGACGGGCGGCCACCGCCGTAGTCGGGGGTTCCGGAGACCTGGATCTGGCGGTATGGAAAGACGGGTCTGCCGCCGGCACGCTCGAAGTGGCGGGCGATAACGACTCCACCATCGCCGTTAAGCAGGTGGCGGTGGCGAAGGATAGTAATCAGACTTTCGTCACGGCCAGCCGCAAAGATAGCGGAGATCTGCAAGTGGCTGTTTGGGCGTATACGCCTAAATAGTCCCTGACTCTATCGTCTTTCGTGGTTCGCCGCGCAGGACGGCGCCAGGGCAGACGACAAAATGCGATCGTCTGCCCCACCGGCCATTCGAGCGTGGTGGGGCGGACCATCGTTTTTCGTGGTCCGCCGTGCGGACGATCGTCTGCCCCACTGGCTAAACTATGCGCGCCTTTCCGCCGATCTAGTGGATGTATGAACGTCACAGGTGTTGAGTGGCGAGATACGGATTCGGGCGAGCGTCAGTATCCGCCGCATCGTCCGCCGCGGCGCTTGCCGCCGGAAGCCGCCGCCGAGGACGGCGATATCGTCGAGATTCACGGCCAGCCGGAAGAGGATGCGGGCGACGGGTTGGACGAATTCGACGCAGGTTAACGATGCCCCAAGGCAGCCTGTGGGGCCGCCGGGGAGGCCCCCGCAGGTAACGTACCTGGCTCACTGAGCAAGCCGTAAACGTCCAATTCGCGGCGGGTGCCCACATAGACCCGTCCGTTCGCCACCAGCGGAATCGTAAAGCGCAGGGCCTCGCCGGCGCGGTCGCGAGCGCTATTCTGCTCGCTCGAATACAACTCGTGCCGCACATCGGCCGCATCGTAGGCATGCAGGATGGCCGGCGGTCCGGAGCGCTGCCAGTCATAGGTGGCAATCGCCCAGACGATGCCGTCCCGCGATCCCAGCGCCGAGACTACCGGCGTAGCGCCCGCGTCGGGAAATTTTGGCAAACCCGCCGCGTGCGCCAACGACAGTTTTCCATTGCGCAGCGCGAGATCCCGCAAGACATCGCCCCCCGCCACGACATACACGTGGCCGTTCCAATAGGCCGGCGCGCCGAACAGAGATAACTTCGGGAATCGCCAGGTGCCCAAGGCGTGCCCGTCGGTGAGCGTGTGATATCCGCCCATATGGTCGCGATTGATCACGTAGAGTGTTCCGCCCTTGCCGCCCGCCAGCAGTTGATGCGCGTATGTCCCAGGCTGGTCCGGCAGCAACACTGCCCCGCCCGATCCAAGGTCTTCGTCGTTGGCGTCCAGTTCCTTTTGGTTGAACGGCGTGAAATAGTCGGCGACGGCCAGCTTGCCGCCATCCATGCGCAGCTTCAAGACGCTGTCGCCATAGTCGTGTCCGCCGTCGGCTGCATCGAAGCGGCCGTTGCCGGTCGGCACGTAAATGTTCCCATCGCCGTCGGCCGCCGGTCCCGTGTCGCTCAGCCAGATGCCGGCGTCGTTGGCATCGGGCGAGGTGTTAAGCACGGCCTGCTGCTTCAAGGTGTGCGCGTCGTATGCCATGATCCAGCCATGATAAGGACCCGCATCGCAGGAAGACGCCCAGGTGAGATAGACTTTGCCTTGCAAAAGCAGCACTGCGGCGCGCGGATTTTGCCGCCGCGGATCGAACCGGATCGCGCCATGCGAGTTGCCGGCGCCGTGGCCCATGGTATAGGCGTGGATGGCGACCGGGCCGCCGAATTTCTCCACGCCTGTAGTTACAGCCAGAGCGTGCAGCTTTTGGACATACTGGTCGCCCAACGGACCTTTGTGTTCTTTTGTGCGCGCCAGCACATACAACGTGCCGGTCTCGATATCGATGGCGGGCGTCGAGGTGATACCGACTTCCGGTGAGATCAGCGGGCATTCCACATCGTGCGCGGGCACGGGAGAGACATTCGACGACAGGAAACTGACATGCCACAGCGGCTCTGCCGCGCCGGTCGCTTGCGCATCGAATGCGTAGACGCTGTCATGTTCGGTGGCTACGAAGACTAGATCGTGCACTCCCTTACCCGGCACAGTCACTGCCGGTAGAAACAATGGTTGGGCGTAGACGGGGCCATCCACGGGATATGCGCCCACCTTCCCAAATTGACTGGCGTTGACATTGCGTGGCGTAAGCGTGGATTCGGTAAGATTGGCTCCCGTGCGCGCGGGACCGTACTGGGATGTTGTCACTGGCCGGGGCGCGATGGTGAGATGAGTCACCCCGGCCAGTAAGATCGTGGCGCTAAGTAGAAAGAGGCGCAATCTGAACGGCAGTTTCTGAGCCGCGCGCGTAAGCCAGCGGGCAAGCCGCCGGCTGGCTCGCCACATCAAGCTCGCACTCCGCATGTCCGCAGTTGCAGGCGATCTCCGCAAGCGTCGTCTCCTTCGCGAAGACCCGAGCAAGGCAATCGCCATCCACCGGAAGTGGCGCGTCGAATGTGATAGGAGAACGGGCGCAGATGCTACTTACCGCCAGTGGCCGGGAACCCATCGTTGGCCGCCATAGGGACCCTCGACATAGTGGCCCCCAACCCAGTAAGCTCCTGGATACGGCGGAGGGCTTGCATAATAAGCGCGCCCTCCACAAGCGGCCAGTGAGAAAAACGTGGCCGCTGTCATCAAAAGTAACGCCAGTTTTTTCTTCATCGTTCTACCCTCCTACTTAAACAAACGCCGCCCCGCGAATTTGGTTGCGTCCGGAAACGTACTGTTGAGGGGATTTAATGTGAGTGCCGGAATACGGTCGCAGCATGGCTGATTTTTTTTAATCTTCGATTTCAGCTAGTTAGACAAACGGCCGGGCAGGCTCGCGGCGCTCCGTATGCAAAAGTGGAATCAAGAAAGGCGGGCTGTGCTGACTTGGGCGGCGCGCCTTACGAGGAGCGTGTGGGTGGCGCTCCTCCCGTCGACGGCCGGAAAATCAGCGGCCGGCGGCGGCGTTCCAAACCGGAGCCCTTGAGAAAGGCTTGCCGGACAATTTGCGACGGTTGTCCGGACGGAGTTCGGTGAGGAGACGGGGCGGTCTCCAAACGGAACGCGGATACGCCGCGCCCGGTCTCCCTCATTATCCGGGGAGGCTGGGCGGCGACGGTTTCCTCAAACGCTGATGGATGCCTTCGCCAGAATTCCCCCATCGCAGACCAGATGCGATCCCGTCACATAAGACGACTCATCCGATAGCAGCCAGACGACGGCGCGGGCCGGTTCATCGGGCGTGGCCAGGCGGCCCAGCGGCACTTCCGCGCAGATACGCCGGCGCATTTCAGGCATATCGGACGGCTGCACATTGGCCCACATCAAGCGCGTTTCGGTCGCGCCCGGAACCACGGCGTTGACCCGAATGCCATATTTCGCATAATCCACTGCCAAGGTTCGCACCAGCGCCGAGACGCCACCCTTCGATGCGCTATACGCGCTCGCGCCGCCCGCGGCAAAGGCCACCGAAGCGGCCGGCGACGAGGTGCACACAATGGATCCCGCGTTGCCCGCTTTCATGATGTGCTGGAGCGCGTATTTGCAGGTGAGATAGATGCCGGTCAGGTTGGTATCGAGCACCCGCTTCCAGGTCTCGTACGGCAATTCGTGCAGGAAGCCGCCGGCGTCCATGCCGGCGTTGGCGAACGCGCCATAGAGCGGCCCGAGCGCGGCGGCGGTTTCTTCAAACGCGTGCGCGACGTTCTCCTCGCTCGAAACGTCGCACGCCAAGCCCAGGGCTCGATTGGCTCCGGCTGCCAAAGCCGCGCGAGCGGAATCGCATGCGGCGGCCCCGTCGATATCCAGCACGGCCACCCGATCGCCGCGGGCGGCACATTGCATCACCACCGCGCGGCCGATGCCGGCGCCTCCACCGGTGACCACGATGGTCCTCACAAAACCTCGGCGATCTGCCGGTTGTGCCGTACGTTATGCAGCGGAATATAAAGTAACCATTGATAGGCGTTCAGCATATCGAAGACCGGAAACGGATGTCTGGCTAAGTGGGCCTTCAACGGCCCATCTATTTCTTCCACGAACTTCAGTGTGCGGGCACGGCCGGATTTGAAACGGGCGATGGTTTCGTCCCGCGTCCAAGCGTGGTGCGGCGCCAGTCCATTGGGCGCGATGGCCTTGCGGGAACGATCGGGCACTACTCGTCCGACGAAACCGGTCTTGCGGGTCTCCACCGCTTCCCATTCAGCCTGGGGTGGACTGGAGAGGGCCTCCTCGGCCTTGGCGAGGATACCCTTCTCGCCCAAAACAATGTGCTCGGCGATCTGTTGCACGCTCCAGCCTTCGGGCGCGGTCTTTCGGGTCCACCGATCGTCGGTCAGACCGGAGATGAGCTGCAGGAATTCGTTTTCGGAATCGTGCAGGAGGCGGATTAAGCCGGCGCGTTCTTCGCTGGTGAGACTGGGTTCGGGCGTGGTCATGTACGGCTTGGGTTTAGTCTATCAGACCGTATGAAGGTCACGGTGGATCTAAGTCCCTGGCCCGATTCGCGGGTGACGGTTCCGCCCAACTGCGCTGTCAGGATGGCGACGATGCGCGTACCCAGCGAATTGGGACGTTGCTGCTCGACACCCGGCGGCAATCCGACACCGTTATCGGCCACGGTGAGAGTTACCCTGCGGCCGTTCTCGCAAGCCAGCGATACCAGGATCTCGCCCGATCGCTCTCCGGGAAAAGCGTACTTCAGCGAGTTCGTAACGAGCTCATTTAAGATCAGGCCGCAAGGGATCATCTGGTCCATGGCGAGCGAAACCGGTTCGAGCGCGAAGCGCAGGGACACGCGCGAGGCGGCCGCGCCGAACGATTCCAGCAGATCGCGGGTCAAACGGCTGGCATACTCGCCGAAATCCACCTCGTCCATGTCTTTGTCTCCGTACATCTGCTCGTGAATGAGAGCCAGGGAATGCACGCGGCGCTGGGCGTCGCGCAATGCCTGCCGGGCGGCCAGATCGGGCAGCAGCTCGGCTTGCATATTGAGCAGGCTGGAGATGGTTTGCAGGTTGTTCTTGACGCGATGATGGACTTCCCGAAGAAGCACGTCCTTGGCCGCCAGCGCCTCGGATAGAGCTTTTTCGGCGGCTTTCTGCTCCGTAATATCGACTGACACGCCGCCCAGGAGCCGGCGGCCGGCGGCATCCTGAAAAAGAAAGCGGAAGCAGAGCATCTGGCGGGTCTGCCCGGCGGGTGTGGTCACCTGCTCGATGATTCGGGACGGCTCGCCGCTTTCAAATACCGACGAATCGGCTTGAAGCTGGGCAGCGATATCCTCGGCACCCTCGGAGGCGTTGTTGACGTACAAGATACGGCCGGACTCGTCTTTGATAAACGCCAGCGCCGGGCTATGGTGCATGAAGGTGTGGAAACGAGCCTCGCTGGCTTGCAATTCATCTTCGGCGTAGCTCTTTTCCCGGCGCAGGGCGCTTTCCGTCAGCGCCCCCTTCACCGCGGGCCCCAGGCGTCCCAGGCGGTCCTTGAGTAGGTAATCGGCGCCGCCGCGGCGCATCATGTCCACGGCAGCCTCTTCGCCAATGGTTCCGGATACTACGATGAACGGGATGTTCAACCCGCGCTCCTGGAGCAGGCAGAGCGCGCGGCAGGCGTCCAGTTCCGGCATGCTGTAGTCGGCCAGAATCACGTCGGGTGGGGGATCCAGGTGTGCCAGGAAGTCCGGCTCGGTTTCAGCACGCTGCCATTGGGGATCGAAACCCGCGCGGCGCAGTTCATGCGCCATCAACTCGGCATCCTCAGGCCGGTCTTCCAGGATCAAGACCTGCAAGGGAGTCTGCTCGATCACGTTAACGAGCCTCCCGAACGGTGGCTAATGCGGCGCGCACCGCCGCGACAAACTGCGTGAAATCCACCGGCTTCACCACATAGCTGTGGGCGCCCAATTCAAGCGCGCGCTGCTGGTCGCGATCCTCCCAGGAAGAACTGAACACCACGATGAGGATGGCGCGGGTGCGCGGATCGGCCTTCGCTCGCCGTAGCACCTCCAGGCCATCGATCTTCGGCAGATGCAGGTCGAGCAGCAGCATCTTGGGCGGATGCGCCGGGTCGCGGCCGGCGTAAGCGCCTTCGCAGAAGATGAAATCCAGCGCCTCAGCGCCGTCCTGCACCAGATGAAGACGGTCGCCGAACCCATGGCGGCTCAGGACATGCTGGGTCAGCTCCGCGTCGCTGGGATTATCGTCCACCAGCAGGATTTCCACGGGATCGTTCACGATTCCGGCTCCAGGGTGAAATAAAATGTCGCGCCGCGGTCCACTTCCGATTCGGCCCACACGCGGCCGCCATGCCGGTGAACGATTCTTTGCACGGTGGCCAGACCGATGCCCGTTCCGGGATAATCGCCGGCGTGGTGCAGGCGCTGGAAGACGCCGAACAATTTATGGATGTAACGCATGTCGAAACCGGCGCCGTTGTCGCGAACATAATAGACGGTGGTGCGGCCGTCGGCGGCGGGCTGCGCGCCGATCTCGATACGGGCATGCTCGCGGCGGCTGGAGTACTTGATGGCATTCGAGAGCAGATTGATGAAGACTTGTTTGAGAAGCGCGGGATCGCCCTGGCAGGCCGGCAGGTCGCCTACGATAATCTCGATGCGCGGCTGCATTTCAGGATTGAGCTGTTGTAGGGCTTGCCGGACCAAATCCGCGGGAGCCAACCGCCGTTTCGCCAAAGCCTGGCGGCTAAGACGCGAAAAGGCCAGGAGATCGTCAATTAAACGCCCCATTTGCAATGCGTTATCCCGCACTACTTCAAGATAATGTTTGGCGTTGGTGGAGAGCTCGGAAGCATTCTCCTCGAATAGAATCCGGGAGAAGCCGTGGATAGCTCGCAGGGGCGCGCGGAGATCGTGCGAGACGGAATAGGCGAAGGCTTCCAGTTCGCGATTGGCGGCTTCCAGTTGGGCGGTGCGTTCCGCGACTCGCTTTTCGAGTTCGGCGTTCATGGAGCGCACTTCTTGTTCGGCGGCATCGCGCTGCAGTCGCGCGTTCATGACCGGCGCGATGTCGCGCGCGATGCGTTCGAGGGTCTGGCAGTCGTTTTGGTTGTAACCGGCAGGCTTGTTGGCGACGGCAAACAGCCCGATCGGCTCGCCCTGGAACAAGATGGGCGCCGCCAGAACGCGACGCAGCGGTTCATTGGAATACAATCCCCGGCGTTCGTTGAGTGCGCGCGCCCACAAGCCGGTCCACTCCGCCCGGGCGAAGCGCACGGTCTCGCCTGGGACCGGGCTCTGCTCGGCTTCATCGTCCCAAGCCCAGATCGGAAAAGCCAGAGAGCCCTCTTCATCCAGGTAACCGAAAATGCCTTGCTCGCTCTGCGTATGGTCTACAACGGCGTCCAGCACGGCGGCGAAGAGTTCACGTTGGGGTAAGGTGAGAAAAATGGTGGCGAATCTGGTTTTGAGGGCCAGCTCGTGCTGCGACTGGCGGGCTTGCTCTTGGGCCTGTCTCTGTTCGGTGATATCGGCGCAGACGCCCACCCATTCGCACACGCGGCCTTCCGCATCGAGAACCGGGACCCCGCGCGCGGCCATGTGACGGTACTCGCCATCGTGGCGGCGGAGTCGGTATTCGACCTCATAGATGGCGGCGTTTTCAGCCGCTTGGGCGAAGGCGCGAGCAGCGGGCTCCCGATCGTCGGCGTAAACGGCATTGGCCCATCCGCGCCCGCTCATTTCTTCCAGGCTTTGACCGGTGAAGGCACGCCAGAGGGGCCAATCGCCAACCATTTCGCCCTGCGCGTTTTGGGTCCAAACGATTTGGGCGGCGGCCAGAGCCAAGGCGCGGTAGCGTTCCTCGTTAGTTGGGGAGGGGGTGACCATTTAAAAATGGGCGCGCGTTATGGGGCAGCCACTCTGGCTGCGGCGGCCTCTCAGGCCGCCTGGCAGCATTTCATCGAAGGCCTGAAGGCGGCCTGGGAGCCCGCCGCAGGCAGGGTGCCTGCCCCACAATTTGGGCATGCTAGACCTGTACGGGGGCCGCGGCGAGCAGGGTGCGGACACGGTCCAGCAGTTCCGCTCCCGAAAACGGCTTGGGAAGGAAGTTGCGGTGGCGGCCGAGTGTGCCTCCGCGTTCCAGCGAATCGTGCGGATAGCCCGAGACGAAGAGCACCTTCATATCCGGACGCAAGGGGGTCAGACGGTCCGCCAGTTGCGGCCCCGAGATGCCGGGCATCATGACATCGGTGACCAGCAGGTGAATCGGTTCGCCGTACTGACCCGCGATGACCTCGGCTTCCTCGCCGTCGCGAGCTTCCAATAATTGATAACCCTCTCTTTCGAAGTAGTTGTGCATGGCGCGGCGGACATTGTCTTCGTCCTCGACCAGCAGCACGGTAGGCGTGGACTCGGAACCGGCGCCGGTGGCCTGACGGCTTTCCGGACCGCGCACCTTTTGAAAGGCCGCCAGGCGCGGCAACAGGATCTCGAAGGCTGTGCCCAGCCCCACTTCGCTGCGGGCCGAAATATGTCCGCCGCTTTGCAGCACAATGCTGTGAACCATCGATAGACCCAGGCCAGTGCCGAAACCGGGCTTTTTCGTGGTGAAGAAAGGCTCGAAGATACGCGCCAGCGTGACCTCGTCCATGCCCTCGCCGCAATCCGATACCAGGAGCCGGACGTAGGGTCCCGGCGGGAACACATCGGCCTTCAGGCTTCCGGCCAAGACATCGAGATTAGAAGTCTCGATGCGCAGCTCGCCGCCCAACGGCATGGCATCGCGCGCGTTGAGCGAAAGGTTGAGCAGCACTTGCTTCACCTGATTGCGGTCGGCGCGCACGCGCCCCAGGTCCGGCCCGAGGTGGGTAGTGAGGGTGCGGGTCTTGCCCAGCGCGCAGGAAATGGCAGGCTGCATCTCGACCACCAGATCGTTGAGACTCAACGTCTCGGGGCGCATCGCCTGATGGCGGCTGAGGGTCAGCAATTGGCTGGTGAGCGAAGTCGCCAACGAACCGGCATGTTTGATCTCGATGGCCCGCTCGCGATCGGCATCCGTCAGGGTTTCGGAAAGCTCGTCGGCGCATCCCAGGATGACGGTGAGCTGATTATTGAAGTCGTGCGCCAGCCCGGCCGCCAGATTCGCCACGGCTTCCATGCGCTGCGATTGCATCACGCGTCTCTCCAGATCGCGGCGGCCGCCGATATCGCGCAGCACCAGAATCGCGCCCAACAGTTCGTCGGACCGGTTTTCAAAACAGGCCAGCTCCACCGTGGCCATGGCGCCGGTACGGGAAACCAGCGTAAAGGCGCGATTGGCGGCTTGCGGAGCGCCCAACCGCGGACCCGCCAGCAGTTCGACCACCGGATTCTCCGCCGGCGCGCCCGTGGATTCGTCGTGCAATGCAACCACGTCCATCAGCAGACTGCCCAGCGCGTCGCTGGCGGACCAACCCGTGAGGTGCCCGGCAACCGGATTCATGAACACGATCTGGCCCTCGGTATCGGTGGCGATCACGCCTTCGCCGATGCTGCGCAACGTGGTGGAAAGCCAGGCTTCGCTGGCGCGCAGGCGGCGTTCCATCTCATGTTTGTGGATGGAAATCTGCACCGCGCTGCGCAGTTCGGAATCGCGGATGGGTTTGAGGATGTAACCGAACGGCTCTGTGTCGGTCGCCCGGTTGATGGTTTCCTCATCGGCATGCGCGGTGATGTAAACGACCGGGGTTTCGAGCTCGGTCTTCATGGCTTGCGCGGTGGCGATGCCGTCCAGATCGCCCTTGATGCGGATATCCATCAGGACCAGATCGAACGGCGTGGACCGGGCAAAATGGAGCGCTTCCTCGCCGGAACGCGCGATGGCCGGGACCTTATAGCCCAGCCGTTCGAGCCGGCTTTGGATATCGGCGGCGATAATGCCTTCATCTTCAACGATCAGGATTTGTTTGTGAGTTTCGGTTAGCGGCATGGAATTCGTTAAAAAGAGTGGGCGGAAGGGGCAGAGGTTCTCAGGCGTTTTGTGGGCACGTTCCGCGCCCGGGTTTAGGGGCTAGGGATTAGGGGCTGGGGGCTGGCGCTTTCGTGACGAACAAAGCCAATATCTGGTTTAAAATCAGTCGATCTTATTGGCGGAGGGCTCGCAGGTCGATGCCTAGCTGCTGGCATTTCTTATAGAGATGGCTGCGTTCGAGGCCTAGCGCTTTGGCGGTATCGGTCATACGCTGGTGGCGTTTGAGCTCGGCCAGGATTACTTCGCGCTCGTAATTCTCCGTGCGGGCGGCCAGCGTACCTCCGCCTCCGGGCGCTCCGGAAGGAACGGCAGCGTGCGGCAGCGCCAGACGCACGGCGGCCGCATCCACTTCCGCATCGGCCAGCAGAAGCAGGCGCTCCACCACGTTGCGCAGCTCGCGTACGTTTCCGGGCCAGGCGTAGCGGGTGAGCGCCGCGATGGCCTCGTCCGAGAACGGCTTCGGCTTCCAGCCGTTGATCTCCGAAACCTGGCGCGCGAAGTGATCGACCAGCGCGGGAATGTCTTCCTGCCGCTCGCGCAAAGGCGGCAGCGCCAGCGGATAGACGTAGATGCGATGGTAAAGATCCTGGCGAAACGCGCCGCGCTGGACCATCTCCTCGAGATTGCGATGCGTGGCCACCACTACCCGCACATCCACTGTGATGGGCCGGTCGCCGCCGATACGTTCCACCTGCTTCTCTTCGAGCACGCGCAGCAGCTTGGCTTGCATGACGGCGGGCATGTCGCCAATTTCATCGAGGAACAGCGTGCCGTGATGCGCCTGTTCGAATCGGCCGAGGTGCCGCGAGACGGCGCCGGTGAACGATCCTTTTTCGTGGCCGAAAAGCTCGGATTCGATCAGCTCGGCGGGGATGGCGGCGCAGTTGAGCGTGACGAACGGGCCGTCGCGGCGGGGGCTGCGGTCGTGCAGCGCACGGGCGATGAGTTCCTTGCCGGTGCCGGTCTCGCCCAGAATACAAACGCGCGTTTCGCTGGCGGCCACGCGATCGACCTGCGCCATCACGCGGCGCAT
The DNA here is from genome assembly GCA_963785255.1 of Bryobacterales bacterium. Classification (GTDB taxonomy): domain Bacteria; phylum Acidobacteriota; class Terriglobia; order Bryobacterales; family Bryobacteraceae; genus Bog-159. Next base: position 415,083 of record CAWAUR010000015.1, on the reverse strand, counting down.
GGCTTCGCCCGAGTGCACGATTTCGTGTTTGCCCACGCGCTGGCGCAACTCGCGGTTCTCGTTCTCAAGGCGGCGCAGGCGCAGCACGTTGTCGATGGTGAGCAGCAGTTTCTCGGTGGAAAGCGGCTTTTCGAGGAAATCGACCGCGCCCAGGCGGGTGGCGCGCACGGCCATCTCGATGTTGGCCTGGCCGGAGATCATGACCACGGGCACGGGCAGGCCCAGCGCTTTCAGATCCGCGAGCAGGGCGAGGCCGTCTTTGCCCGGCATGACCACGTCGGATAGCACCATGTCGAAGCGTTCGGTTTTGATGAGATCGAGGGCGCGCGCGGCGTTATCGCAGACAGTGGCCTGGTGGCCGGCGAGTCGGAAGGCGCGGGAGAGCGAGGCGAGCGTGTTGGCGTCGTCATCGACGATGAGGAGTTGGGCCAATCTCTAATGTAACCGGCGGGGGCCGTGATTCGCTGGGCGGACCCCTCCGGCCCGAGGCGGACAGGTCGCGTCACCCTGAAGCTGGACAAAGGGCGCGTCCAAGTGAGCCCAAAATGAAAGTAGTCTCAAACGTCAGCTATACGCCGCTAATCCTTTCGCTCCCGAACGAGTAAGGAGACTAAGCAGTCCTTCGCAAGCTTCTCGTGCCGGATAGCTTTCCAGCTAACAAAAGCAGCCGCCGCAGTGTCCATGTGGGACTGGACCTCCGTACGCGACCATTTCTTGAGATAGCTGTGGTCGGCGGCATGCCTTTTCTGCCGAAGATCGATAAACGCTTGAGCGACAACCCTCAATTGAGCGGCGACAGCGGTGTCCGCGGGCCCGAACTGTCTATTGACAGTTCTCTTTGACGCATCCTTCATTGGGCCGTGATCGAAACCGCGCGCCATCTGTGCGCGTTGGGGCACGCCTTTCCACTCAAGAATGGCCGACGAAATACCCCAGCAGCGTGACCCAATGGCCAACCTACTGGGAGACCAGTGCGGACGCTCCCCCCTTGTCGCTGAACTGCGGGACGGAGACTGCAGCCAACAGCGTCAGCTTCGATTTTGCCGCGACGCAGTGGCCGTTCTCCGCGCTCGCGAGCTCATCCACTCTGGACTGCACCGGCTCCTTTGGCAACTGCACGAGCGTGTCGGCGCAATCCGTGCCGACGTCGGAGCAGGTCGAGGGACAGCCGCCGCTGCCGATAACGATCGTGGGCACGGGGTTTGGATACCTGCCCGGGGGGCAGCCTGCCTTTCGTCCCTGCCTCGGGCACGGCTAGCTCGCAGTACCTGGAAATGTGTGGTCTTCATGGAGAGCGGCTTTTCGAGGAAATCGACCGCGCCCAGGCGGGTGGCGCGCACGGCCATCTCGATGTTGGCCTGGCCGGAGATCATCACCACGGGCACGGGCAGGCCCAGCGCCTTCAGATCGGCGAGCAGCGCGAGGCCGTCCTTGCCGGGCATGACGACATCGGAAAGCACCATGTCGAAGCGTTCGGTTTTGATGAGATCGAGGGCGCGCGCGGCGTTATCGCAGACGGTGGCCTGGTGGCCGGCGAGACGGAAGGCGCGGGAGAGCGACGCGAGCGTGTTGGCGTCGTCGTCGACGATGAGGAGTTGGGCCAATCTTTAATGTAACCGGCGGGAGCGGGGGTGGGCTGCGAGGTTGCCGGGTTCGATTGGGGTGGGCTGCCAATCGGCGTCCGCCCGAATCGGCTGGCGTCGAGGCCATTCGATTCGCCCCAACCGGACCTGGCACCTGCGTATTACTGTTAGATCCGCTCTTCCAGGAGCACGCTGACCGGGTCGCCAACGTTTTTCCCGATTGCTTGGCGAAGGTCTGCTTTTACGGGCAGTTTGTGCGTGCCGTCCCCCATGGCCATAAACGAGCTTTGGAACGGATGACCATCTATTTTGCCTCGAACCTTAACCAGACCACGAGTTCCGAAGAACACTACTGATTTGGGCCAGACCACGTAAGTCCAACCGCCCTTCTTGTCACTCTTTTGTAGAGTAGCGGTGAACGTCTCATTCAGCGTTCTTGTTTTTTCGTTTTTCACTGTTCCAGCCATGCGGGTCCTTGCCGGAGTATACGCAAACTGTCGTCTAGTCTACCACTTGAGCGAGGGCGAGAAGAAGTCTCTCGACGATCGGCACGATCGGCTTGGCCGCCTACGAAAGCCGCCGCAGTGCGCGCGCGAAAGCGCTATTTGACGGACCGGACGGACCGCGGTACGAACTGCCGCCCGTCCAACATTTTCGGTTTTGTACGTGTTGCGTCAAGCGGCGGGAGAAAACGCTTCAGGTGGTCAAATGACTGATTCCGGCCTCAGGTGCCGGATCGGATGAAGCTAATTAACCAAAATAAGACGGTCGCGCACGCGGGCCGACCTTCGCAGGCCCCAGCTTTACATACGCGACCGCCGGTTATTCTGTTATGGCCGCCGCACCAACCGGCGGGGAAAATTCAGAACTGGAACGCGAACAGCGGCGCGTTCGGCGACGACGGATAAAGGATGGCGTTTGGCGCGTCGTATCCGCCGCCCATCGTCCCGCTGCTGTAAGTGTTTGGGATTTCCATGACATACCAGCCGGTCGGGTCGAACAAGTCATGGGCGACGTCGTGCTCCACCAGGTACCCGGAAGTATCCGGCACAAACATCACCCGCGGCGCGAAACTCCCGGTCGAATTATTCGTAACGGCGATGGCCGCCTGGTATCCGGCAAGGTCGCTCAACCCGGTGAAGTTGGGCGTGTTCTGCAAGGTTGGCCAGGAAGTTGGCCAGGCCGCATTCTGGGTCAGCAGGCTCAGGTCGAACATTTCCCAATTGGGCGTGGAATCCTCGGGCGACGTCGCCGTGGAGGTGATGTCTACGGCATTCCACGACGAACCGCTCATGGTGCCGATGCGCACTCGCGCCACGGTCGTCTGCAAAACCGGATTCGTCGCGTTATCCGGATAAGTGGCCCACGGCACCAGGTAGAGGTACTCGTTCTGGTTAGCCGCGTCCCAAACCACCGTGGCGCCGGTGAATCCCGAAAGGTTTGCCGTGACGCCCGGACCGTTGACCGCGGGATAACCGCTGATGCCTAACTGGGTCGGATCGAAGGTCACATAGTTACTAGCAATGGTGAAGCCCGTCGGATCCGGCTGGGTTCCACCATTCCAGGTGTCATAACGAACGATCACGTTCTGTTGGAACGGGATGTAATAGATGTAGCGATAGCCATCGAACACCACCGCTTGAAATCCCTCCGCGTTGGCGGAAATTCCATTCGGGCTGCCCGGTCCGATGAACATGTCGAAGTTCTCCCAAGCCGATGTGACGCCGCCGGTATTCAGGTTGCTGAACGGCTGCGTGGTGTCGTAGCGGAAAATGTTGCCGCTGTTACCGGTCACCTGGTTGGCAAGCGGCGCGTAGTAGATGAACTGCCCGTCAAATACGGCGGTGCACCAGCCGTATGTATATCCCATGGTGGTGCCCATCGGCGGAGGCACGAAGGTCTGATACGCGGTGGGATCGTTCAGCGCTTTGAGTGAGTTGTATTGCACGAACACCGGATAGGGTCCGCCGCCGCCATTAGGCCCGGCGTTGCCGCCTTTGGGCGTCAGGTAGACCATGTCATTGGCGACCGCCGCTCCCAGGTATCCGGCCGGCAGGTTGGGCAGAGCATTGTCTCCCTGGATCCCGCCTTCGGAATACCAGTTGAGCGTGCTCAGATCGAAATACGTCCAATTGGCGGCATTGGCATAGCCGTTGATGCCCTGCGTAGCGTTGTAAGCCAACATGACGGTATGCGGAATTCCGTCGGCCACATGCTGCGTCCAACTGCTGCCGCCGCCATCGGGAACCTGCCAGGGGAAATAAAGCACCTGTCCGTTGATGACCACACCGCCCTGGTAGCCTACCGCCGGCAAGGGGCCGGATGGCGACTGGACAGAGGGTAATCCCGGCAAGTTAGACTGCGTCGGGGTAAAGCTATTGATGTTGGCGGGAAGAATGTTGAACAGCCCGCCGGGAGCCTGGCCTCCCAGAGCGGTAACGGAAACGGCGCCGGACATCGCAGAAATATCGTTCGCGGTATCGCCGGCCTCGATAGCGTAATAGTAAGTGGCGCCGGCGCTTACCGAGCTATCCGTATACGCGTTCTGCCCGACCGCGGCAACCTGCGAGAGATTCGATGGCGAACTGCCGCGGAATACCTGGTAATACGAAATCGGCAGGCCGCCGCTTGTCGCCGGATTCCAGGACAAGTTGACGCTATAAGAGGCTTGAGGGGCTCCAGGCGCGATGGTGGACGCGGCCGCGCCGGCCAAACCGGTGGGCGCCGACGGCAGACAGTAGGTCGTCATATTCACGATGCTCGACATGACAGAGTTATCGCCGCCGGAGTCCTTCGCCTCCACGGCATAGTAATACGTGGCGCCTGGGCTGGCCGATGTATCCGTATAGGACGTCTGCGCCACGATCCCGACCTGAGTGAGGTTGGAAGAGGAACTCCCGCGAAAGATCGTGTACCAGTTCACCGGCAGGCCGCCGCTGGCCGCTGGGTTCCAACTCAAACTGGCAATGGTAGCCGACGTGGCGGCCGCGGATAGGCCGGTAGGGGCGGACGGCGGTTGAGGCGCCGTCACCGTCGCCAGGGAAGACATCGCCGAAGTGTCGCCGGCGCAGTCTTTCGCTTGTACGGCGTAGTAGTAGGTGCTGCCGGCGGTCATGCTTGTATCGGTGTAGCTGGTCTGCGTGATCATGGCGAGCTGGCTGAGATTGGACTGCGAAGTGCCGCGGAAAATCAGATACCAGTTCACCGGCAGGCCGCCGCTGGTCGCCGCGTTCCAACTCAGGCCGGCATTCGTGGACGAGTTGGCCGTCGCCGTAAATGCCGTGGGCGCCGCCGGCGGTTGCGGCGCCGTCACCGTTGCCAGCGAGGACATCGCCGAAGTATCGTTGCCGGAATCTTTGGCCTCGACGGCGTAGTAATAAGTGTTGCCGGCGGTCATCGTTGTATCGATGTAGCTCGTCCCCGTCACGGTGGCGATCTGGCTGAGACTCGACGGCGAACTGCCGCGGAAAATCAGATACCAGTTTACCGGCGGGCCGCCGCTGACGGAGGCATTCCAACTCAGGCCGGCATTGGTGGTCGAGTTAGCAGTCGCCGCAATTCCTGTGGGCGCCGAGGGCGGTTGCAAAGCCGTCACGGCCACCGGCGGAGTCATCGCCGAAATATCGCCACCCGAATCCTTGGCCTCGATGCCATAGTAATAGGTGCTGCCGGCGGTCATGGTTCGATCGGTGTACGTGGTCCCGGAGACGGTGCCGATCTGGCTCAGACTCGACGGCGAACTGCCGCGAAAAACCAGATACCAGCTCACCGGCAGACCGCCGCTGACCGAGGCATTCCAACTCAAGTTGGCATTGGTGGTCGAAGTGCCAGTCGCATTGAATCCCGTGGGCGCCGCTGGCGGTTGCGGCGCCGTCACCAGCGCCAGCGAAGACATCGCCGAGATGTCGCTCCCGGAATCCTTGGCCTCGATGCCATAGTAATAGGTGCTGCCGGCCGTCATGGTTTTATCGGTGTACGTGGTCCCGGTGACGGTGGCCATCTGGCTCAGATTCGACGGCGAACTGCCGCGAAAAACCAGATACCAGCTCACTGGCAGCCCGCCGCTGGCCGCGGCATTCCAAGTCAGGCCGTCATTGGTCGCCGAAGTAGGTGTCGCCGCCAGGCCCGTGGGAGCCGACGGCGGCTGCAGGGCGGTGAACGCAACCGGGGGTGTTACCGGTGACAGGTCGCCCGCCGAATCCTTGGCGACCAGGGCGTAATAGTATGTGGCGCCCGCAGTCAATGTCGTGTCCGTATACGAGGTTTTCGTTACCGTGGTTAACTGGCTGAGATTTGAGGCAGTGTTTCCGCGGTATACGATATACCAATCGACCGGGAGTCCCCCGCTTTTAGCGGCGTTCCAGCTCAGGTTAGCTTTGGTTACCGAGATTGCCGAGACCGTCAAGCCGGTGGGAGCGGATGGCGGCCCGTCTGTCGTGACTTCCGCGGTGGCGGACATGGCGGACAGATCCTGGCCGGAGTCCTGCGCCTCCACGGCATAGTAATATGTCGTCCCCGCAGTCAATGTTCTGTCTGTGTAGCTGGTTAGCGCCACCGTCGCTAATTCAACCAGGGTTGCGGGCGAACTCCCCCGAAACACCTGATAGTGAGTCACCGGCAGACCGCCGCTCGAAGCCGCAGTCCAGGAAATCGCGGCCACCGTGGTTGAGGTAACCGTGGCCGCCACTCCGGTAGGTGCCGACGGCGGTTCCGGCATGTTCACGGTCGCGTAAGAAAGGCTCGAAAGATTTCCTTGAGAATCGGCGGCAGCCACGGCATAAACCAACAGCGCGCCCGCGCTGGCAGATTGGTCGATATAGGAAGTGCCCTTCACAACGGCGAGTTGCGTCAATGATGAGGTGGAAGGGCCACGGTAGATGTAGTAGCTCGTAACCTTAAGCGTGCCGGGGACCGCCGGGTTCCAGGACAGGTTTACCTTGGTCGTGGAGGCCGGCGTCGCCGTCAAGCCGCCGGGAGACGAAGGTGGAACCGTTGTCGCGGACAGAAGGCCGTTCGAAACCGCTGTTGCGAGAACGGCAGTGATAAGGACCATTCTCAGTCGCATTAGTGGCTAGTGTCGCATATATTAGAGCTTGTTTATCCACTTACTGAAGTTACTAATAGACGCGCTGCGATCAGTAATAACTCATTCTTTTAGCGGCTACGCAATCGGCCCACCATGGCGCAAATGGCTTTGGCTGCACCGTGCTAACGATGGGTGGTCTCTTGGTAATTGTCTGAATACTGATTCCATTGGTTAGTCAATATGGCGAAGTTAGTGCAACGGTTAATACCCGGGGACTTGACCGTAAATTAACGGTTAATACGGCAGGATTTTAAAGAGATTCTCCGCATGCGTCGCGAGGTGGAGTGAAACGAAATCAACGGTCGCGCACGCCGGGCGGGCCTTGGCAGGCCGTGACCCTACGTACGCGACCGTCGGTTATTCCGTTATGGCCGCCGCACCAACCAGCGGGAGAAATTCAGAACTGGAACGCAAATAACGGCGCGTTCGGCGACGACGGATAAAGGATGGCGTTTGGCGCGTCGTATCCGCCGCCCATCGTCCCGCTGCTGTAAGTGTTTGGGATTTCCATGACATACCAGCCGGTCGGGTCGAACAAGTCATGCGCGACGTCGTGCTCCACCAGGTACCCGGAAGTATCCGGCACAAACAGCACGCGCGGCGCGAAGCTTTCGGTCGAATTATTCGTAACGGCGATGGCCGCCTGGTATCCGGCAAGGTCGCTCAACCCGGTGAAACTGGGCGTGTTCTGCAAGGTTGGCCAGGAAGTCGGCCATGCCGCATTCTGGGTCAGCAGGCTCAGGTCGAACATTTCCCAATTGGGCGTGGAATTCTCGGGCGACGTCGCCGTGGAGGTGATGTCTACCGCGTTCCAGGACGAGCCGCGCATTCTGCCGATGCGGACTCGCGCCGCGGTCGTCTGCAAAACCGGATTCGTCGCGTTATCCGGATAGGTGGCCCACGGCACCAGGTAGAGATACTCATTCTGGTTGGCCGCGTCCCAAACCACCGTGGCGCCTGTGAATCCCGAAAGGTTGGCCGTGACGCCCTGGCCGTTGACCGCGGGATAACCGCTGGTGCCTAACTGGGTCGGATCGAAGGTCACATAGTTACTGGCAATAGTGAACCCCGTCGGATCCGGCTGGGTTCCACCATTCCAGGTGTCATAACGAACGATCACGTTCTGTTGGAACGGGATGTAATAGATGTAGCGGTAGCCATCGTACACTACAGCCTGAAATCCTTCCGCACTGGCGGAAATTCCATTCGGGCTGCCCGGTCCGATGAACATGTCGAAGTTCTCCCAAGCTGAAGTGACGCCACCGGTGTTCAGGTTGCTGAACGGCTGCGTGGTGTCGTAGCGGAAAATGTTGCCGCTATTACCGGTCACCTGGTTGGCAAGCGGTGCATAGTAAACGAACCGCCCGTCAAATACGGCGGTGCACCAGCCGTATGTGTATCCCATAGTGGTGCCCATCGGCGGAGGCACGAAGGTCTGATACGCGTTGGGATTGGTCAGAGCTTTGAGTGAGTTGTATTGCACGAACACCGGATAGGGTCCGCCGCCGCCATCGGGCCCCGCGTTGCCGCCTTTGGGCGTCAAGTACACCATGTTATTGACGACCGCGGCTCCCAGAAACCCGGCCGGCAGGTTTGGCAGAGGGTTGTCTCCCTGGATCCCGCCTTTGGAATACCAGTTGAGCGTGCTCAGATCGAAATACGTCCAATTGGCGGCATTGGCATAGCCGTTGATGCCCTGCGTAGCGTTGTAAGCCAACATGACGGTATGCGGAATTCCGTCGGCCACATGCTGTGTCCAACTGCTGCCGCCGCCGTCGGGAACCTGCCAGGGGAAATAAAGGGCCTGTCCATTGATAACCATGCCGCCCTGGTAGCCTACCGCCGGCAAGGGGCCGGATGGCGTCTGGACGGAAGGCAATCCAGGCAGGTTGGACTGCGTCGGGGTGAAACTATTGATGTTGGCGGGAAGAATGTTGAACAGCTCGCCGGGAGCCTGGCCTCCCAGAGCAGTTACGGAAACGGCGCCGGACATCGGAGAGATATCGTTCGCGGTATCGCCGGCCTCGATAGCGTAATAGTAGGTGGCGCCGGCGCTTACCGAGCTATCCGTATACGCGTTCTGCCCGTCCGCGGCAACCTGGGAGAGATTCGATGGTGAGTTGCCACGGAACACACGGTAAAACGAAATCGGCAGGCCGCCGCTCGTTGCAGGATTCCAGGACAAGTTGATGGTATAGGAGACTTGCGGGGCTCCAGGCGCTATGCTGGACGCGGCCGCGCCGGCCAAGCCGGTGGGAGCCGACGGCAGATTGTAGGTCGTCATACTCACGACGGTCGACATGACAGAGTTATCGCCACCGGAGTCTTTTGCCTCCACGCCGTAGTAGTAAGTAGTGCCGGGGTTCGCGGATGTATCCGTGTAGGATGTCTGCGCGACGATCCCGATCTGCGTGAGGTTGGAAGAGGAACTCCCGCGAAAGATCGTATACCAGTTCACCGGCAAGCCGCCGCTGGCCGCTACGTTCCAGGTCACGCTGGCCATGGTGGCGGAAGTGGCGGTCGCGGATAAGCCTGTCGGGGCGGACGGCGGCTGGGGCGCCGTAACCGTCACCAACGAAGACATCGCTGAAGTGTCGCCACCTGAGTCCTTGGCCTGTACGCCATAGTAATAGGTGCTTCCGGCGTTCATCGACGTGTCTGTGTAAGAGGTTTGGGTCGTGATGGCGATCTGGGTAAGATTCGACCGCGAACTGCCGCGGAAAACCAGATACCAGTTTACCGGCAGGCCGCCGCTGGCCGACGCGTTCCAGTTCAGGCCGGCATTGGTGGCGGAGTTGGCCGAGGCGCTGAGGCCGGTGGGCGCTGCGGGCAACTGCGGAGCCGTAATGGCAACCGTTGGAGACAGCGACGATACATCCCCCGCCGGGTCCTTGGCCTGTACGCCATAGTAATAGGTGCTTCCGGGGTTCATCGACGTGTCCGTGTACGACGTTTTTGTCACGGTGGCCAACTGGCTGAGGTTCGATGGGGAATTGCCGCGGAAAATCAAATACCAATTCACGGGCAAGCCGCCGCTGGTGGATGCGTTCCAACTCAGGCTGGCGTTGTTTACGGAGGTTGCGGATGCCGCGAATCCGGTGGGCGTGGACGGCGGCAAATATGACGTGACCGCCGCGGTAGCGGACATGGCCGAGAGGTCCTGTCCGGAATCCTGCGCCTCTACCCCATAGTAATAGGTGGTTCCGGCTGCTAACGTTCTGTCGGTATATCCGGTTTGCGTAACGGTGGCAATTTTGGAGAGGGTTAAAGGCGAATTTCCGCGAAATACCTGATAGTAAGTAATCGGCAAACCGCCGCTCGAAGCCGCATTCCATGAGACTGCCGCCGCCGAGGTCGAAGCCGGCGTTGCCGTCACTCCGCTAGGCGCCGACGGCGGCTGCGGCATGGTGACCGCCGCGGCCGAGGATTCGGGCGAGAGATTTCCCTGCGTATCGGCGGCGGCCACGGCGTAATAAAAAGTGGCGCCCGCGCTGGCAGACTGGTCTGTATAGGAGGTGTTCTTGACAACGATAAGTTGGGTCAAGGAAGAGGCCGATGGGCCCCGATAGACGTGGTAGTTCGAAACAGCGTAGGTGCCGGGAACGGCGGCGCTCCAAGACAGACTTACGTTGGTGGTGGATGTCGGCGTCGCGGCTAAACCGGTGGGAGCCGAAGGAGGAACAGCCTGGCCGGCCAGAAGGCTGGCGCAGAAGGTTGCTCCCACAATGGCTATCGCACAAAAAGCCGTTCTCGCGCTGGAAGTAAGCATATCTTCAGGTTTCATTATCTGTTACTCTGAAGCTATTTAGACCCTATACACTTCAAATATTCTCCCTTTTTTTTGGGTACCCTTCTTATGCAATTGCCGCGCCATTTTGGGCATTGCCGAATTTCTTTAAGAGATATTCTGCAAATTCAACGGTTAAGCGACCGCTTCCAGCAGCCGGCTCGCTGGGTGCGTGCGCGATGCCTTTTGACGCAATCCGGTGGCGCATATCACCCACTGGCGGTCACTTGTGGCGCTATCTATCGTTAACTACGTGCGGAACTTGGCTGCCGGTCTCGCGGTCGCCTCGATCCGTGTGCCTGCTTTGGCCCGCATATGGAGAAGCAACTGGCCGCTATCGCAGTAGCGCAGATGGATTCCGCGACCGGTTCCGGGACAATGCCCACATCCAGGTCCAGCGACAGCACCCGCATGGAAGTGTCGTCGTTGTGCACCACTTCCACGGTTTCCGCCATGATCTAGGATTGCGTAGCAGCCGGAACCGCTTGCTTACGCGCGCGGCTCAGAAGCCGGTCCTAGTACTTACAGCAACTTACCGAGCCGCGACCGTCAGGGAGCGGTCCCCCGAACACCTTTTTCCGCAACCTGCTAGACGATTCCCAGGGACATCCGGTCACGCAGCGTAGCATCGCGAGGTGCAAGACGGAGCTTTAGCAGCCGCTACTGCCGACGGGAGTCGTGCAAGCTTGCGGAAAACTCACGTAGAATCGATAGACGAAGCACTTTATGATTCCGCCAGAAAAGAGCGCGGCAGTGACTCGCGGCCTGCGCGAAGCATTCGGGGTAACAGAGTTCGAAGACATCCGCATGATTAAGGATCTCGCCGCGTCCCTCGTCTATCGCATCGTGGTGCGTGGATCTCCATTCCTATTGAAGATCAGCACGCGCACGAAGGATCCGGCGCGCCACTACACATGCATGCACGCGGCGGCTGAAGCAGGTCTGGCGCCGCGTGTCTGGTACACCAACATAGAAGATCGGGTTTCCATCACTGACTTTGTGGAGACTGTACCCTTTCCAGTAACGGACGCGCTGGCCCGGATACCGGCTGCGCTGCGTAGGCTCCACGCACTGCCGCCGTTTCCCGGAGTGCCAAACCATATCAACACCTCATGCATGTTCCTGATGACCAAAGGGGCTGCCGTGGACGGATTCATCCAGAGGATTCAGGCCGCCGACATTCTCCCCAAAGGCGAAAGCGAAGAACTGTTCACCCGGTACGCACAGGTGGCCGCGGCTTACCCGCACGAGGATTCGGACATGGTATCGAGTCACAACGACTTATTCAAGCCGGATAACATCCTTTTCGATGGAAACCGCGTGTGGCTAGTGGATTGGGAAGCTGCTTTCTTGAACGATCGGTATGCCGACCTGGCGGTGGTTGCGAACTTAGTCGTCGCCAATGACGCGGAGGAGCGGGAGTTTCTTCAGAAGTATTTTGGACAACCGCCCCATCCGTACCAACTGGCCCGATTCTTTCTCATGCAGCAGATCGCCCACATGTTCTACGCCATGGCTTTCCTCTTGCTAAGTTCGTCGGGCACGCCCATAGATTGGAGTGAGAGCGTGCCCGAATTCACGGGCTTTAATCGGCGTATCTGGTCGGGTGAGGTCAACCTTGCGGATAGCCCCATGAAGACCGTCTATGGCAAGGTTCATTGGGAACGGTTCTTACACAACACCCGGCAAGCACCATACGACGAAGCGCTAAGAATCGCCGCAGACGGGCGGACTCACCGGTAACACCGATGCCTACGCGCCCGAAGCTTTTCCGCGATACGCCGGCAAGAAGACTTCGGCTACGAAAGTCTCCAGAGTAGTCGGCGTGGTAGTCGCTGGAGAGCGCGGTTGCTGCATTTTCATATAACCGGAATTGAGCGCATCGGCCATCTCCAGCAACCCGTCTGCCATGTTGGACGACATCCCCATCTGCACCAGCACGGGCTTTAGCTGCGCCGCGGGCGCGAACTTATAGGTAAGGTCGGGCTTGCCAATCGCGGAGCCCACGATCTTCGCCGCTTCAGTGTAAGTGACGTCTCGAGGGCCTTGCAGTTCATGCGTGCTTTTGCCGGCGAAGTTCAATTTCAATAGGGCTTCGGCCGCGAAAGCGCCGATATCGCGTGAGGCGATCATGGGCAAGGGCAAGTCCTCTTTGACTGGGCCGGCCATACTCCCCATCGACCTGATCACGCCAGCCTGGGGCAGAAGGTTTTCCATGAAATAACCGGGACGCAGGAAGAGGGCATTTAACCCGGAAATTCCTTCGAGTTTCTTTTCAAGATTGTGCAGCCCGACCACGGGACCCGTTCCCTGCGGCTTGTCCGCGCCGATGCTGCTTAGAACCACGGCGTACTTTAGCCCGTTTTTCTCGATCGCGGCGCGCAAGGCATCGCTTACACTCTCCTGGTAGCCGCGAACGTCCGGGGACGCAATATTCGGGGGGATCATCGCGTACACGGCTTTTGCGCCGGCAAACGCTTTTGTGAGCGCGCCCACATCGGCCACATCGGCGATGAACGGTTCCGCACCCTTCTGCGTAAATCGCTCCAGCCGCTCCCGGTCGCGGCCGACCACGCGCACTTTCGCTCGCTGGGCGAGCAATCTCTCTGCGATCGCGCCCCCGGTGTTACCGGTGGCGCCTGTAATTACGTACATGGCTTGCTCCTTGTCACTACAGCAAAACTTTTACTGCTTGTTGGTGGATGCCGGTCAGGCTTCCATGGATTCAGGTCAGCGCGCCGATGATGCCTGGCGCGGTATCAGGTGAGGAACGGCACCAGAGGCGTTTATCGTCCCGTGCTCGCAATGCAGCCATTCGAATTGGCTCGTGCGGTGCTGGTAGTCGTTTGCCGGGTCGTGTTGAGGGAATGTCGTCGCCATTCCGTCGCGATGGTTGAGAAGGCCAAACGCTCCTGCAAATCGCGCCCTGCGTTCAGGTAGAATACAGTCATGCGCAACGAGTTCACCGCAATCGTCGAGCAGGATGGACCTTGGTTCGTGGCATACTGCGCCGAGGTGCCAGGCGCGAACGGGCAAGGAAAAACGGAAGAAGAATGCCTGGCGAACTTGCGCGCGGCTATTGCGCTCATTCTAGAACACAGGCGCGAAGAATCTCTACGCGCCTTACCGCCGGACGCCAGGCAGGAGCCAGTGATTGTTGGATGAAACGCGAAGGGCTTCTCAGGCACCTTCGCCGTTATGGTTGCGTTCAGCGGCGCGAAGGCAAAGAACACAGCCTTTGGGAGAACCCACAAACCGGTCACTGCGAAGCGGTTCCCCGACACTCTGAAATCGCCAACCTGCGCCATGGCTGGTGGGCGGTGGCTGGCGGTTAGTGGCTTTGTCCGGACGCCTTCATGACGCAAGCCGCCTTTTCGCCTCCGCGAAGGCGGACTCCTCAAGCTCCACTCTCTCGCGCACAACACGCTCTATCCACTGGTCAATGCCTGTCGCGCGATGGAGTTTAGCAAGGAACGCCGCCCGCGCGGCCAGTTCGCCTGGCAACGATACCGCTGCGGGCTGGGAACGGCTGACCCTAACGGGGGGCCCCCAAGCCGAGTCGTCACTCGCTTGAGACGCGACGAAAGTATCGATGGATTCTTGGTCGAGTGCTGCGTCTGGTTTTGTTTTCGGCATATCTATAATGGCCAACCTGTAATGATGCGGATTGCGCCCCGGTTTAAGCTGGAAGACGATTTTCAGTCTTCTGCCGCCGATTGTCCTGCCGATCAATTGGAAGCGGTCGCGATATCTTTTGTTGCGCCGGATCTCGTGGTCTTCAAAGAAGCACTCCACAGCTTCCTCAAATGTGACCCGATGCTCGTGAAGCTTGTCGCGTTCAAAATCGTATTCAAACTCCTGCGGCGTGAACCGATTCCGATCGACCAACTCTCATTCTACCCCTACGGCCACGAAGGTATGTGCTGGGATGCCAGAATTGTGGCTGGTGCTTTTGGCCCTATTTCCCGGAACGATCTCTCGTTTATTATCGTATTAGTTTCCATGAGGTTCACTATGCGGACGCACGTTCTTGTTACGGCCCTGGCTGCCGGCCTGCTTTCAACCGTTGGATGCGACATTGACGACCTCGACATCGGCGGCTCGGAGCGCTACACCCAGGATTTTCACTACAGTTATCCGCTCCAGGCGGGCGGGCGGCTCACGGTGGAGAATGCCAACGGCTCCATTGAGATTTCCGGTTGGGACCAGAACACTATTGATATCAGCGGCACCAAGTACGCGCGCACGGCCGAGCTTCGCGACCTGCTGAAGATCGAGATCGATCACACGGCGGACTCCGTGCACATCCGGACGGTGCGGCCTTCCGAACGCCGTGGCAACATGGGCGCGAAATATATCATCAAGGTTCCGCGGCGCACGCAACTGGAACGTATCGCCAGCTCGAACGGTGCGATCCATGCGCTGGATGTAGAAGGTGCGGCGCGGCTGAAGACCTCCAATGGCGGGGTGCGTGCGGAAAACCTTCGCGGCAGCCTGGATGTGGAGACTTCCAACGGCAACATCGAGGTGCAGAATCTGGATGGCGGCGCGTCGCTGCACACCACCAACGGGCGCGTGCGCGCTGAAGAGGTGCGCGGCTCGCTGGAGGCCGATACTTCGAATGGCGGCATTAACGTGCAGTTGGTGAAACCCGCAGCCGGGCGACCGGTGAAGCTGGAAACCTCCAACGGTGCCATCGAGCTGACCATGCAGGCGGTGGATCAGAATGACATTCGGGCCACCACCTCGAACGGCGGGATTACGCTGCACCTGCCCAGCGGCCTGGGGGCGAACCTGACGGCGCACGCCAGCAATTCATCCATCGAGACCGAATTCGAGGTGGCCACGCAGGGCACGCTCGATAAGCATCATTTAGCGGGCAAGATTGGCGCGGGCGGCCCGGAGATCGATTTGAATACGTCGAACGGCAGCATCCGGCTGATGAAGATGTAGCGGTCCCGTCTTACTCCACGCGCAGGCACTCCATTCGATCCGCCTGGGCCGCCCGCCGCGCCGGTATCCAGCTCGCCAGCGCCGCGATCAGCGCCAGGAATGTCGCCACCACGCCACCGCGCCGAGTAACCCGATCGTCAAGGCCACCGCCGCCAGCGTCATACCGCGGCGCAAAGCGCGTCAACCAGGAGTTTGCCTTAAGCCATAAAGTAAATGCCTTCGGCAAATGGTTCACCATAGAGGGCGTAGTGAGAGACGCCAAGTATCTCACCTTCACCGCGAGTCCGCAGCCCTATTTTCTACGTGCCGATTCGCCGCAGTGCCTTTGTTCGTTCGCAACGTCCTCCGTGGCCATGTGCGGTTCTATATGGGTGCAATTGAATCGCCTACCACCACGCAAAGATGGCGGTGCTTAGAGCTTTGTAAATCAGATCGCGATGTCCGATTGCGGAAATGTGGGGCAGGCACTCTGCCGGCACTCTGCCTGCGGCGGCCTCGTAGGCCGCCCGGACAGGCCGGGAGGCCTGTCCTACTACGTGATGCGATTGCCCGCTTCGTCCCAGAACACCTGCTTCTTGCGGAAGTAAGACTCATTCGCCATGTGGCAGGCGATGGCGGCGTGATTGCCGAAGACCGCATCTTCCGTCACCGGCTTGCGGCTCTTCACGGCCTGGAAGAAGTTCCAAAGGTGCGGACGGATATCGTCCCAATCGTTACCCTTGTAGACCGTGTCGTCCATCAACGGCTCGTGGCCGGGTGTGACGGCGTGCTCGGCTTCCCACTGCCGGACGTATTCGGCGCGCATCTTCCTCGGAAAGCTGCTGGTGTAGTAGCTCGGCGCGGTATCGATGCCCAGTTGCGGCGAGTGCCGGAGTTCGCCGCCGGTGGCGTCCAGAATGCCCTTCGGTCCCATGAAGCGCGCCAACTCCGGCGTTTCGGTGCCCAGGCCCAGACGGACATAAACCGGGGTGCCGTGATAATCGAACAGCACCACGTGCAGGTCCGGCATATTGCGGCCGTCGGGCCAGCGGAAGATGCCGCCCAGCGCCTGCGCCGAACGCGGCGCTTCGTTCCAACCCAGCGTGAACAGCATGCCGCTGATCAGGTGGACCATCAGATCGCCGCCGACTCCCGTGCCGTATTCTTTCCAGCAGCGCCAGCGCGCGAAGCGTTTTGCGTCGAAGGGAATCTTAGGCGCGTCGTTCAGCCAGGTATCCCAATCGAGATTCGCGGGCGAAAGATCGAACGGCGGCGGATATTCCCAGGCGCCGGTGGGATCGTTGCGTCCCAGCGTGAGCTCCACCATTTCCACGTCGCCGATAGCACCGTTGTGATACAGCTCGCGCGCCTTGGCGCACAGCACGGAACTGACGCGCTGCGATCCGATCTGCACGATGCGGCTGTTCTTGCGGGCCGCCTCCACCATGGCAAGCCCCTGTTCGGCGGCGTGCGACATGGGCTTTTCGCAGTAGATATCTTTGCCCGCATTGCAGGCGTCCACCACCACGCGCATGTGCCAGTGATCGGGCACCGCGGCCACAATGCAATCGATGTCTTTGCGCTCGAGCAATTCGTGATAGCGGCGGGTGGTGGGCAGATCGGGATTACCGGTGATCTCCCTGGCCAGCGTATGGCGGCCATCGTAAAGGTCGGCGGCCGCGACGCACTCCACACCGGGCAGTGTAATCGCAGTCCCCAGCAGGCCGGAGCCCTGCATGCCGATGCCGATCATGCCGAAGCGGACATGCTCGCCCGCAGGCGGCGCTGCCAGAGCCTGCGGAGATAACAGGATCGTTTTTGCGGCGGCCAGGCTCCCGGCGCCGGCGGCGCCGGCCCGCAGGAACGAGCGGCGGGAAACGGATGTATTCATAGATGCTCCCAGCATATCTCGCATCGCACACAGCGTGGGGCCTGCATGAAATCGAACATTCGGTCCCAAAACCGGACACCGCAAACGCCGCAAAACTACGCGGTCGCTGGAGAACATAGTGGAAGGGGAATTGCCAATGAGTCACCTGCACAATGAACTCATTTCGAAGTGTCCCATCCCTGGTGTGCGTGGCTGCGAGTTCGATCGTCTTCGCTCAATCTTCCGAAGTTGCCATCCAGTCACCCAAACCTCCGCCGGTATTTGGCCACGTACTGAAGCCATTCCATATGGAGAGGCGCATGGTGGCGCCAGTCCGGCTCACCAATTCGCCGCGCCTGGAATCGCTGGTGCGGTCCGGCAATCTGTACTTGTCCGTAGACGATGTGATTGCCCTGGTATTGGAGAATAACCTCGATATCGCGGTGCAGCGCTACAGTCCCTTTCTGGCACGCGAAGTGTTGCGCCGGACCGAAGGCGGCGGCCTGCTGCGCTCGGTGGATACGCCCATCGCCGCCGGGCCCACCAGCGTCAGTACGGCGGGAATCAGCGTGAATGCCAACGGACTGGGCGGTGGCGCCGCTCTAAGTTCCGGCGGCGGCATTGTAACTCAGATCGGCCCGGTGCCCCCCAGCTTGGATCCGCAACTATACATTGGAGAGTTTGGCGGACATCAGACCACGCCCGAAACGAACCTGTTGCTGGACCAGACTTCCGCTCTTACAACGGATTACCACCAGTTTGTTTTCCAGTATTATCAGCAGTTCGTCACCGGCACGTCGGCGCAACTTACATTCTTCGATTATCACAGTGTGCAGAACACTCCGGTGAATCTGTTCAACCCGTCGATTACAGGATATCTCGATCTGACGATCTACCAGCCGATTCTGCAAGGGTCCCAGATCGGCGTCAATAACCGCGACATCCGCATCGCCAAGAACAACATGAAGATCAGTAACCTGCAACTGAAGTTACAGGTAGCCACGACGGTCTCCGCCGCTTTGAATCTTTATTGGGACCTGGTGAGCTTTGTGGATGCGGTGCGCATCAAGGAAGAAGCGCTGGCTACCTCGCAGAAGCTGTACGAAGACGATCAGAAGATGGTGAAGATCGGATCGCTGCCGGCGGTGGAAGTGACCCGCGCCGCGGCGCAGGTTTCGGTGAGTAAGCAGGACCTGTTGATCGCCCAAACCAACGTGCAACAGCAGGAGATCGTCTTGAAGAACACGTTGAGCCGGAATGCCATGTCGAACGCCTGGCTGGATGAGGTGCACATCGTGCCGCTGAACGCCATCGAAGTGCCTAACAGCGACAATCTGAAGCCGGTGGCGGAACTGATACCCGAAGCCATGACCAACCGCGTGGAGATCGAACAGGACAAGATCAACATCGATAGCGAGAAAATATCCATCCGCGGATCCCGCAACGCGTTGCTGCCTGTCTTGCAGGGCTTTCTGGAGTTCACCAACAACGGCCTGAGCGGTCCGGTCAATCCTATGTATAACGGTTGCTGCGGCACGCCGGACCCATACTTCGTCGGCGGCACAGGCACAGCGCTGGCGCAGGTTTTCCGGCGCAATTTTCCGAACTACTCCGCTGGACTTACTCTGAATATTCCCTTTCGTAACCGCCAGGCGCAGGCCGACTATGTGACCGATCAACTCGATCTCCGCCAGGCCGAACTTAGACTACAACGCGCCGCCAATCAGGTAACTGTCGATGTAAAGACCGCGTTGATCGGCGTGCAGCAGGCGCGCGCGCGTTATGAGACGGCCGTGGACACCCGGAAACTGGCGCAACAAAGTCTTAAGGACGAAGAGAACCGGTTTCAACACGGCGTTTCGACCGTCACCCTGGTAATCCAAGCGCAAAGAGACTTAGCCAACGATGAAGACGCGGAGGTGCAGGCCATGGCGAATTATACGCACGCCAAGATTGCCTTCGATCTGGCCATGGGGCGAACGCTGGACGTGAATCATATCTCCATGCAGGAAGCCGTGAATGGGCATGTCGCGAGAGAGGCGATTCTGCCCGAATCGCTGCCGGACCCGAACAAGCCAGGAGGGTTGCGATGAGATCCCCAAGGTTGTGGCAGAGCTTTGTGGCTTGTATCTGCGCCGCGGCGCTGGCGACGGCGCAAGACTCCCAGTATCAGATTCAGAAGCCGAATCTCATGGCTCCCATCCGCCCTTATGCGCCTCCGGAAGTTCCGGCGATCGCGCTCCATAATTCAAAGCGGCTGCACGATCTGCTGCGGGCCGGCAAGTTATACCTGACCGTGCAAGATGCGTTGGCGCTGGCGATCGAGAACAATCTGGACCTGGAAATCGACCGCTACGGACCGCTGCTGGCGCAATCGGCGCTGGAGCGGCAAAAGGCCGGCGGAACGTTGCGCGGTGTGCCTAGCGCGGCCGCGCAGGTGGCCAGCGTGGATAGCGGCCTGGGCGTAAACGGCAGTATCGCGGCCGCCGGTCTGGGCAGCGGCAGTAGCGGATCGAGCGGCGGCAGCACGGGCGGAGCCACCATCCAACAGATTGGCGTGGTGACTCCCAATCTGGATCCCGTCCTGCAAAACAGTACGACGTTTGCGCACCTGAGCCAGCCGCAATTTAACGCCGTGGTAAGTCAGACGCCCGCCTTGATTCAGACCGTTCACACTTACAATACCTTCCTTCAGGAAGGATTCCTGACAGGCGGGTATGTCCGGATCACGGATTACGAACAGTATCTGAATGAGAATGCTCCTACCGACGCGCTGGAGCCGCAAAGAGGTCCTTATGTAAGCCTCGCCATCCGGCATAACCTGTTGCAAGGGTTTGGCGTCAGACTCAACGACCGTTTCATCCGCATCGCGCAGATTAACACAGTGGCATCCCGTGAACAGTTCCGCTCTCAGTTACTCGATCTTACCGCGAGTGTACTGAACCTTTATTGGGACTTAGTAAGCGCCAACGACGAATTGAAGATCAGGCACAGCGCTCTCGATATGACGCAGAAGTTTCTGGACGATACGCGGAAAGAGATTGATGCAGGCGCCCTGCCGCGCGTGGAACTGCCGCGCTCCGAAGCCGAGGTCGCCGGCCGCTTGCACGATGTAGTGGTGGCCCAGTACGGCGTGCGGCAACGGGAAGCCGCGCTGAAAGACGCCATCACCCGCACCATGGATCCGGAGATCGAAGCCGCCGATATCGTTACGCTCGACCGCCTGGAAGTCCCGGAAAACGACGATCTGCCGCCGCTGCGCCAGTTGGTTTCGACTGCCATGGCCAAGCGGCCGGACGTGGCTGTGGCGAACTTCCGGGAGCAAACTCAACAGATCTCCCTGGCGGGCACGGAGAATCCTCTAATGCCGAATCTGACGCTGCAAGCGCAAACTTACAACCGCGGCGCATCCGGCACGGCGCAGTATATGCCCGATCCATACTTCGTGGGAGGCTATGGCACGGCGCTTAAACAGATCTTTCAACGCGACTTTCCCAATGAAGCCGCATCGCTGGGCCTTTCTATTCCGCTGCATAACCGGCAGGCGCAAGGCGACTATGGAATCGACCAGTTACAGTTCCGCCAGTCGCAGGCGACCACGCAGCGGGATACCAATCAGATCGTGGTGGATATCTCGAACCAGCTCAGCGCGCTGCGGCAGTCGCGCGCGAAGTATCTGGCGGCTAAGGAGACCCGCACTCTGCAGGAGGAGTTACTCTCCAGCGAGCGCAAGAAGTTTTCTTACGGTATATCTACGTTCAACGATATTATTATCGACGAGCGCACGCTGGTTACCGCGCAGTTATCGGAGCTGAGCGCGCTGGCGACATATATGCATGCGCGCGTGTCTCTCGATCAGGTGCTGGGGGAGAGCCTGGAGAAAAATAATATTACGGTCGATGAGGGGTTGCGCGGGACGGTAAACCGGTAAGAGCTTTTGTGGGGCAGGCTCGTAGCCTGCGCGGGCCTCGTAGGCCCGCTCAACGGCCGCGCGAAGCGCGCCCACTGCGGGACAGGCATAGCTCCCGCGCGCTAAACTGGCGTCAGTTGCATGTCCCCGCCCACCACCAGCTTTGGCGCTATCGAAAGGGTCAAAGGTGGAGACTACGAAGCCTTCTCCGTGCTCTTCGCCAAATACCGCCGCAGGCTGGCTGTTCTGCTTCGATATAAAGCCGGCGCCGAATTATTGGCGTCGGTCGAAATCGACGACCTGCTGCAAGAGACCTTCCTGCGCGCCTTCCGCGACCTGCAACAATTCACCTACGAATCGCCCGGCAGCTTTTGGAATTGGCTGTCGTCCATCGCCGGCCACGTGGTGCAGGATACCGCACGTTTCCAGGGCCGCCAGAAACGCCAGCCTGGGGAGGTTGTACGGTTTCGCACCGAGACGAATCCGGCGGGTCCCGATCCGGCCGATTTCAAAACGCCATCGCTCCTTTTGTCGGAGAAGGAGGCCGTAGAGACGCTCTTCAAACGGCTGGATGCGCTGCCCGAGGATTACCGGCAGGCGATTCTGTTGGCGAAGGTAGAAGGTCTCGCCACAGCCGAAATTGCCGCTAAGTTGGGCAAGTCCCGGGAGAGCGCGGCGCTGCTGCTGCATCGCGCGCTGAAACGCTTCCGCGCACTGGCGGAGCAGCCGTGACACCCGCTCCCGGCCGCGAAGAATTGCTGGCGCAAGCGCTGGCCGATTTTCTCGACCGGCAGGCGCGCGACGAAGCTCCCGCCATCGACGGCTTCTGCCAGGCTTATCCGCAGATTGCCCACGAATTACGTCCGCAGCTTGAAGCGCTCGCCGCCATCGACCAGGTTCTGGGCCCGTCCGGCGCCGCCGCGCCCTTGCCCGGCACGCTCTCCGGATACAAGATACTTGGCGAGATCGGATCGGGAGGCATGGGCCGGGTTTTTCTTGCCATGGACGAACGCCTGGGCCGCAAAGTCGCCATCAAGACGCTCAACGCACGATTCGCCGGCAATCCCGCTCTGCGCGCGCGTTTCATGCATGAAGCTCGCGCCATGGCGCAGATCGCCCATCCGAATGTGGCGCGGATTTACTCGCTGGGCCCGGACAACGAACCGCCGCATTTTGTCATGGAGTACGTGGAAGGCGTCCCGCTGACCACCGCCGCGCAGCCGCTCACGCTGCCACAGAAGGCGGAGCTGATGCGCAAGGTGGCCGCGGCGGTCGCCTTCCTGAACGAGCGCCAGGTCATTCACCGCGATCTGAAGCCGGGCAATGTCCTGGTGGGTCCCGACCTGCAGCCGAAGCTGCTCGATTTCGGCCTGGCGCTGCACCTCTCCGGGCACGAAGCGCGGCTGACCTTGACGGGTGAGATCATGGGCACGCCCGAATATTTCTCGCCGGAACAAGCCCGCGCGGATGCGCCACTGGATGCTCGCAGCGATGTTTTTTCCCTCGGCGTGATCTTCTATGAACTGCTCACCGGCGTGTTGCCTTTTCGTGCGCAGAGCCTGACGGAACAGGTGCGATCGATTTGTCAGGACGATCCGGTGTTGCCGCGCCGGCTGGGCAGGGACATCCCCGGCGATCTGCAGAACATCTGCATGAAGGCGCTGGAGAAGGCGCCTGCCGATCGATATGGCTCGGCTGCGGAAATGGCCGCGGATCTGGAGCGCTTTCTGGCCGGGGAAGCCGTGCTGGCCGCGCCGGCTTCTTACGCCCGCCTGATCACCGGCAAGATCGCCCAACATTTGCGCGAGCTGGACGGCTGGCGGCAGGACCGCATCCTGTCGGATGCCGAATACGATTTTCTGCGCAAGGGCTACGACCGTTTAGTGGAGCGCGAAGACGCCTGGATCATGGAGTTCCGCCGGCTGTCGCTGCCACAAGTGAGCTTGTATCTGGGCGCCTGGATTCTGGTGGTGGGCGCGGCGCTGATCGTGTTGTTCCGTTATGCCGGATTCGGCGGTACGCCTGCCGTGCTGGTGGCCGCGGCGGCGACGGCTCCCACGGCGTGGCTTGGCATCCGCTGCTGGAAGCTCGATCAGCGCCGCATCGCCATCGCCTTTCTGCTGGCGTTTTGCCTGCTGCTGCCGATCGCCCTGCTGGTCGCCATGGGTGAATATGGCGTGTTCGCGGGATTCACCGAAGGCCGAAAAAATCTGGAACTGTTCTCCAAATTCGATAGCTTCAAAATGACCACCAATGCCCAATTATGGTGGTCGCTGCTGCTCTCATTGCCGGCTTATGTCTGGCTGCGGCGCTTTACGCGGGCGTCGGTATTCTCGCTGGTTCTCTCAGTGATGGCCGCGTTGTGGTCGATGGCCTGCCTGCTGCGCATGGGCATGGTCGGCTGGATCGACACCGACCCCGGCCGGCCCTACTTCTATATGCTGCCCTGCGCGGCGTTGTTCTTCGCTACGGCAGCCGTGCTGGAACGCCTGCGGCTGGCCAACGATTCGCGCTATTTTTATCCGGTCGCGGTGGTCTTCACGTGGGCTGCCCTCACGGGCGTGGTGACCTTTCACGATCCCTACGCGGACTGGCTGAAGCGGACGGCGCCCTGGACCCGCGGGCAGATCGAGTATCTGTTTATCATCAACGCCGGAATTTATTTCGTACTGCAGGTGGTTTGTGAACGGTTCTCGTCGGCCCAGTTGCGTGCGGTGGCCAAGACCTTCCGCTTCGTGATTCCGGGCCACGTGATGACTTCGCTGTTGCTGCTGGGTTTGGCGGCGTCGGACCTTTGGGAAAAGTCGCCGGCCAGCGCCGGCATGCGTGTGGAAGCGCGTTTATTCGAATTTTTGCTGCCGGTGGTGGCCTGCGTCTTCGTGCTCGGCAGCATTCCGAAACAGATGAAGAATTTCTTCGCCAGCGGCATGCTGTTTCTGGCTATCGGGCTGGTGCGGCTGCAGCAGGATTTCTTTAAGGATCGCGCACTGTGGCCTATCGGTTTGCTGGTGGCCGGTCTGCTGCTGATGGTGGCCTCGGCCCGTTATGCGCCGCTGAAGATGGCTCTGCGGCGGTTGTTGCGGACCGCGCGATAGTGGGGCAGGCACTCTGCCTGCGCGGGCCTCGTAGGCCCGCTCCTTGGCGCGCGAAGCGCGCCCTGCAATTTCCGGCCGCCGATGTCGCTATCCCGTTGTGAAAGGAGTTTTCACAATGCGTTTCACACTATTGACCATGATGGCGGCGGCGGGCGCCGCGCTGCTGACGGGCTGCGCGCCGGCGGTCTCCATTCACCCGTTTTACACCTCTCAGGATCTGGTTTCCGATCCATCTCTGGAAGGCACCTGGGCCGACCAGGATGACGATGTCTGGCGGATTCAGAAAGCGGATGATGGATATAACGCCACGGTTTTCCATACCGGCGGCACCCCCGACTCCGAAGCGTTCAACATCCACCTGCTGCGCTTGAAGGATATCGAATTCGTGGATGCGGTTTCGCAATCGAATCCCAGCCTGGCCGTCTCCGGCCATTTCATTGCCAAGGTTTCACTTCGGGGCGACCGGATGCTCGTGAATGTGCTCGATGACGACTGGCTGAAGAAGGCCGCGCAATCGGGCATTGCGCCGCAATCCATCGTGGGCGAAGAGAATGGCCGGATCATTCTCACGGCATCCTCGGCCGATCTGCGGCGCTTCGTGGTGCAGCACGCCGCCGATGCGGACGCCTGGGATTCAGGCACGACCTTCCATCGCGTCCATTAGCGAGTATAATTGCGGATATGGCAAAAAGCAGGGATAAAGGCAACAAAGAAGTCAAGAAGCCCAAGAAGAAGAAGTAAGGTGATGGGTCTTGGGTGGTGGGTGGTGGGCGGCATACCGCGCACTGCCTGGCGCCCAAGACCCCACGACCCAACACCTGCAACCCACAACCCAGAGGAGTCTCATGCGAACAGAATGGATAGCCGAACGCCTCGACGATGCGATCCGCACGCAGATACACTATGCGCGGCGGGGCACTGTCACCGGCGAGATCGAATACGTGGCGCAGCGCGAGAATCTTGCGCCGGAACTCGTCCGCGCGGAAGTGGCGCGCGGCCGCATGATCATTCCCGCCAACATTCGCCACACGAACCTGGAACCGATGGCCATCGGCGTGGCTTCCAAATGCAAGATCAACGCCAACATCGGCAACTCGGCGGTCACATCCAATATCGATGAAGAACTGGAGAAGCTGAGCTACTCGGTGAAGTACGGCGCCGATACGGTGATGGATCTTTCCACCGGCGGCGATATTCCGCGCATCCGGCAGGCCATCATCGACGCGTCGCCCGTGCCCATCGGCACCGTGCCGATTTATGAAGCGCTGTCGCGCGTGCGCCGGTTGGAAGACCTGAGCGCTTCGCTGATGCTGGAAGTGATTGAGGAGCAGGCCCAGCAGGGCGTGGACTACATGACCATCCACGCGGGCGTGCTGGTGCAGCACATTCCGCTGGCCGCGCGCCGCGTCACCGGGATCGTCAGCCGCGGCGGATCGATCCTGGCCGAATGGATGGTGAAGAACCATCGCCAGAACATGCTGTACGAGTGCTTCGACGACATCTGCAAGATCTTTCAGAAGTACGACGTGAGCTTCTCGCTGGGCGACGGCCTGCGCCCCGGATCGGTGGCCGACGCCAGCGATGCCGCGCAATTCGCCGAGCTGAAGACGCTGGGCGAGCTGACCAAACGCGCCTGGGAATACGACGTGCAAGTGATGATCGAAGGTCCCGGCCACATCCCCATGGACCAGATCCAGATGCAGGTGGAGAAGGAAAAGGAGATGTGCTACGAGGCGCCCTTTTACACGCTGGGGCCGCTGGTGACGGACTTCGCGCCGGGCTACGATCACATCACGTCGGCGATCGGTGCGGCCATGATCGGCTGGTACGGCGCGTCGATGCTGTGCTACGTGACGCCAAAGGAGCACTTGGGACTGCCCAATCGCGACGACGTGAAGGCCGGTATTATCGCTTATAAGATTGCCGCGCACGCCGCCGATATCGCCCGCCACCGTCCCGGCGCACGCGACCGCGACGACGAGCTGTCGCGCGCGCGCTACCGCTTCGATTGGAAGCGCCAGTTCGAACTTTCACTTGATCCTGAGACCGCGCAGTCGATGCACGATGAGACGCTGCCGGAGGAAGGCTTCAAAGATGCGCACTTCTGTTCGATGTGCGGGCCGAAGTTCTGCTCGATGAACATCTCGGCGAAAGTGGAGGAGTTTACCGCGGAGGAAGCGGAGACCATCGTGCAGATCGCGGGTGTGTAGGACAGGCCTCCCGGCCTGTCCATTGAGGATGGGCGTTAGCGAAAGGGTTTGCGTGACTATAGAAGAGCGATTCGAGAGGATCGAGCACGTCACCGCCCGTCTCGCCGAGGAACGCCGCAAGGACCGCGAGGAAAACCGCCAGTTGTGGCGGGATACGCAGCCGCAGATCAATGAACTGGCCGTTCGTATGAACGATCTGACCCTGAAGGTGGCCGACACAAACGACGCAATCACCCGCTTGGCCGAAGAATCCCGCGCCGCCGACCGGCAGTTGCGGGAACGCATCGAAGCGCTGGTGTCGGCGATGGCTAAGTTCCTGGCGAGGTAAAGAAACCGCCAAGGCGCTGGCGAAGGAGTTTGCGTGACGATAGAGGAGCGATTTGAACGAATCGAACATGTGACTGCCGGCATCGACGAGGAACGGCGCAAGGATCGCGAGGAGAACCGTCAGTTGTGGCGGGATACGCAGCGGCAGATCGACGGGTTGACTCGCAAGATCGCCGATACCAACGATGCGATCACTCGCTTGGCCGAGGAGTCACGAGACGCCGACCGGCGGTTGGGCGAGCGAATCGACCGGCTGGCCGATGAATCTCGTGCCGCGGACCAACGGCTGGGTGAACGGATCGACGCGTTGGTCTCCGCGATGGGCAAGTTCCTGGCGAGGTAAAGGCCCCGGCTTGGGCGCGTTTTGCCCACCGTTGGCTACTTATTCAACGTTCCGCTGATCAGCTTCGCCTTGTAGTGCGTCGGCCTCACGCTGGTACCGCCCGTGGTTGCAAAAACGAACGGTACGGAAAGCCCTCGCCGGGCAGCAGAATATCGTCGTTCGCGGGCGGAATGAGCGAGTCGATGGGAACCACGTAATTGCCCGCCGCCGAAAAGCAGTCGTGTACGAGTTCGAGGCTGCCCGAGGAAGGCTTTAAAGACGCGCTCTTCTGTTCGATGAGCGGGCCGATATTCTGTTCGATGAATATCTCGGCCAAGGTGGAGGAGTTCACGGCGGGGGAAGCGGAGACCATCGTGCAAATCGGTGGGGCAGGCTCGTAGCCTGCAGCGGCCTCGCAGGCCGCTCCGGACAGGACGACCGTGGAGTATCTGTTGGCAGAGGAGGACCGCCAGTTGTGGCGGGATACGCAACGGCAAATCCATGAACTGGCGGTTCGCATGAACGATCTCACCGTGAAAGTGGCCGACACGAACGACGCAATCACCCGCCTAGGCGAAGAATCCCGCGCTGCCGACCGGCAGTTGGGGGAACGTATCGAGGCAGTCAGGTACTTATTGGCTCTGTTTGCCTAAAAAGCCCTGGCCGTGCGGCGCCTGGTAGCGTCCTAAACGGCGGGGTCAATTAGAATGATCGTTTGCTCATTCTGCCTTCCATCCTCTTCGGCGCGTTCTTCACATTAGCGGTCGCGTGGATGCTGGGGAACATCTGCCTGCGGCGGCTGCCCGTTCCGGGAACCATCGCGCTCGGGATCGGCGCTGCGGTCGAGAGCACCATCGTATTCCTGATGCTGGTCTGCGGCGTTGGCGGGCGCGTCGCCTTTCTCCTATTGGGCGCGATTTCGCTGGCGCTTTATTTGTGGCTGGGGCGCGGCGCGCCGCGCATTGCTGAACCGCCGTCGGCAAAGGCCGATCGCGTGACCTGGTGGCTGGCAGGGACGGCGCTGGCGTTTTACGCAGGGCTGTATTTCATCAACGCGCTGGCGCCCGAACTGGAGCCGGATGCGCGCGCCTATCACTTGGGATTCACCGCCGAATATGTGCGCCTGGGCGGCTTCCCCAGTCGAATAGGCTTCTTTGAAATGGTGCCGCAAGGCTTCGAGATGTTGTTCGTGCCGGCATTCGCATTTGGGAAACACTCGGCCGCCCGGCTGGTGCATCTGGCGTTTCTGCTGGCCACCGTGCCGCTCATGTTGCGCATCGCGCGGCGGTTGGCGTTGCCCCAATATGTGGCGTTGGGCGCGGCCGTCTTGTATTTCTGTTCGCCGATTGCGGGCATCACCGGCACGTCCGCCTATACCGACGCAGGCGCGGTCTTCTTCACGCTGGCGGTCTTTTATCTGCTGCTGGTCTGGCGGGACACGCGCGATCTGCGCTATCTGGCGTCCGCGGGAATTGCGGCGGGATTCTGCTACGCGATCAAGTTTCCCGGCGCGCTGGTGACCATACTGGCGCTGGCGTTCGTGGTAGCCATCGAGCGGCGCATCCGGCTGCGCCAGATGGCGCTGCTGGGGGGGGGCGCTCTGCTGGTCGCCGCGCCATGGCTGCTGCGCAATGCCATCATGACCGGCAATCCGGCGGCGCCGCTGTTCAACCGCATTTTCCCCAATCCGTATTTCCATCCCATGATGGAAAAGGAATTGGGCGCGGCATTGGGTTCGCTTTGGGGCATCCCGCCGTGGAAGGTCCCTTATGAGCTGGTCGTGGGCGGGACTCTGGGCGGCGCGTTGGGTCTCGCGTTTTTCGCGCTTCCCATCGGACTGCTGGCGCTGCGCAAACGGGCCGGGCGATTGTGCTGGCTGGCGGCGGCGCTCCTGGCTCTGCCCTGGTTTTGGAATACGGGCGCGCGATTTCTAATGCCGGCGCTGCCCTTCCTGGCGATCGCGCTGGCCATGGCCCTGCCGCGCCGCGCGCTGTGGGCGTGCGTGGCGGTACAGGCGATCGGTTGCTGGCCGCAAATCTACAAGTTGTATCATCCGGGGTACGCGTGGCGGCTGGAGCGCATCCCCTGGCGGGCGGCGTTGCGCATCCAACCGGAGCGGAGTTATCTGGAAAGTGTTCTGCCGGCCTATCCAGTGGCCCGGATGGTCGAGGAACACACCGCGCCCGGCGAGCGGATTTTTTCGCTGGTTTCCGTAGCCATCGCATATACGGATCGCGAGGTTCTGGAATTCTGGCACTCCGCGCAGGCGGATAGTTTGACCGATGCGTTGCGGTCGGCCGCGGCGCCCAACGAGCCGCGATACGACGTGTCGGCGGAGTGGACACCGCGCGCATTAGGGGCCTTGCGGATTCGCACCCCGCACTCCTCGCGCCTGGAGTGGATGATTCCTGAAATCAAGCTCTTCCTGGGCGACGACCAGGTGGTTGGCGGTTCGCAATGGCAACTGACCGGCTGGCCCAACGAGTGGGACTTGCCGCTGGCCTTCGATGGAAATCCGGCCACCCGCTGGCGGAGTTGGGAGCCGATCCGCCGCGGCATGTACGTGGAGGTGGATTTCGACCGGGCGCAGACGCTGAGTAGCGCGGTGATGACTTCGCAGACGGCGGTGTATGCGGTGCCGTTCGATTTCTATGGACTCGAGGCGGATGGATGGCATTTGTTGACCAGCCATCCGGTGAAGGCGCTGAATCCGCTGCGGGATTTACGTCTGGCGGCCACCAGCGCTGTGCATCGGGCGGGCTTCGCGTATATTCTGGCGGACGATGGCAACGAGGGAAATGCCTCATTGGGCGCGGACCTGGCTGCGCGGGCGAGTGACTGGGGGGTCGAGAAGGTTGCCGCGGCAGGGTCTGTGATTCTATTTCGGATCAGGTAGAGGCGGGGTACACTAATAAGCCGGAGGCGACATGACGGTACGATGGGCAATTCCGGTGGCCCTTGCCCTACCACTGTGCCTTCTCGCGGAACTGTTTCCCATCAAGTCGTATTCCACCGCCGACGGGCTGGCCGCCGACAGCATCAACCAAATCGTAGCCGATTCTCGCGGCTTCGTTTGGTTTTGCACGCCAGAAGGGCTATCCCGGTTCGACGGTTACCGCTTCGTCAACTTCGGCGTGCAGGAGGGACTTCCGCACCGCTCGGTGAACGCTCTCTTGGAGACTCGCACCGGCGAATACCTGGTGGCGACGCCGCGCGGTCTTTGCCAATTCCAAGCGGAGGGCGGCGGGAAATTCACAACCTACCTGCCCGGGAACAAACGGGAAGAGAACGCAGTCAGCGCGCTATTGCAGGATTCCGCCGGCAGAATCTGGTGCGGCACCGCCGACGGGTTGTTCGAAATGCTGAGCGGACATCGGTTCCGCCGCCAACCGCTGCCTGCGCCGGCGCCCGGACATGCGCGCATCTCGATCGCCGATCTGATGGAGGACGCCGGCCATAAGCTTTGGCTGGCCACCCGCACCGGGATCTATGTAATCCGCCAAGACGGCGCGGTCCAGCACATCGCGATGGGAGGTCCGACCCAGAATGTGCGCACCTTGCTGCAGGACCGCAATGGCAGGATCTGGGCCGGAACGCAAGATGGCTTGGTGTTAATGGGGCATGCGGACCATGCTGGCAGGTATGGCGTCCAGCAAGTCTACCGGGAAGCAGGGGAAGTAAAAGCCCTCGATGTGACTTCGCTGGCGGAAGGGCCGGACGGGGAGGTCTGGGCCGGCGCCAGCGCGGGCATGCTGGCTTCCCGGCAGCGGCCCGCCGGTTTTTCGGATGCTGACGCGCGCACAGGGGCTCATCGACCGCCAGGTTCATGCGCTGGCTACGGACCGCGCCGGCAACATGTGGGCGGCAACCGAGGCAGCCGGGGTGATGAAAATCCAGGCAGCCGGGTTTACCACGTTTCGGGAACAGGACGGGCTCGCCACGGATCGGGTGTGGTCGGTCCTAGCTAGCAGACCGCGCCGGGACGGTCCTGGCGGTGACGGCTTCGGAACGCCCGCACGATGCGGTGAATATATTCGATGGAACCAGGTTCCATGCGATGTCAGTCGGGGGTTTTAGCGAACACCCATCCTGGGGAAAGCACATCCTGCTGCAGGCCCGGAGCGGCGCCTGGTGGGCGGCCACTGGGGCGGGGCTTTGCCGGTACGCGCCGGGTCCGGCGGCGGTCTTGGCGGGGAGACAGCCAGAGGCCTGTTATGCGCGGGACGTTGGAGCGTTCCAGATTTTCGAGGATTCGAAGGGCCGCATCTGGGCCTCGGCGCAAGAGGCGCCGTCAGGCAAACCGCGACTCCTGCGCTGGGACCCCGCCACGAAGGCCATCACTTATATTGAAGACGGTCCCAGCCGGAATGAGTTGGTTAGCGCGTTTGCAGAAGACCGTGCGGGCAACGTCTGGATGGGCTCGGAGACCGGCGTTTTGTTTCGCTATGACGGCCGTCAATTCACCCGGTTCGAGCAGGCCGACGGCGTCCCGGCCGCAATTCGCGATCTGTTTGCCGATAGCCGCGGGCGATTGTGGATCGCTTCCGGAAACGGACTCGGATTGATCGAGAACCCCGGCAGTCCGCATTTCGGGGTGCGGGTCTATAAGACCTCCGAAGGGTTGGCCAGCGAGGGGACCTGTTGCGTCACAGAGGACGCCGCGGGCCGCATATACGCCGCTACGAATGGCGTGGACCGTTTGGACCCCCGAACGGGTCACATCAAACATTTTTCGACGGCTGACGGATTGGCGCACGGAGCCATAAGAATGGCGCTCAGGGATCGCTCCGGCTATCTTTGGTTTGCCACCACGCAGGGCCTCTCGAAACTGTCGCCAACCGCCGACCGGCCACCCGCCATCCCGTCCGTCCGGATCACGGATCTGCGCATCGGGCGCGAGCGCTACCCGGTTTCGCAAGTTGGCGCGACGCGCATCGTCCGCGGGAATTTGCAGCCTTCCCGGAATCAGTTTCGGGTCGCGTTTGTGGGCTTCAGCGACGAGCCCGAAGCCCACTTGCGATACAGCTACAAACTGGAGGGCCGCGAGTCGGGCTGGCAGGGGCCGGGCCGGGACCATGAGGCCAACTATCCTGAACTGGCGCCAGGGCCCTACCGGTTTCTGGTGAAGGCGGTAAATTCGGAAGGCCAGGAAAGCGCGACGCCCGCGGAGATCGATTTTGCAATTCTCCCGCCGGTCTGGGGACGCTGGTGGTTCCGGCTTTTGGCCTTGCTGGCGTATGGGACGAGGCGGTGGGCAAGAAGAGCAAACCACTTGCCCGGTCTCGCCGGACACGCTGGCGCCCGGGGCCACCTGCTCGATCAGGGTCACGTTTACGCCCGCGGCCACGGGAAAGCGCAGCGCCGGGATCGAGATTACGGATACGGTACCGGGGAGTCCGCAGTCCATCACGCTCACAGGTAGTGGCAAATAGATAGATGTTGGGCGCAGCAGGCCGGGAGGCACGTCCTACCGATACAATGGCACTGAGGTGCCATCACCATGAATTATTACCAGGAGAACCACGCCGCCTTTCTCGAAGGCATGCAGGCGTGGCTGCGCATTCCCAGCATCAGCACGCTTTCCGAGCACCAGCCCGATATCCAGCGAGCCGCCGAGTTCGCCTTGAACGAGCTGCGCGCCGCAGGGCTCTCGGGCGAGCTGATCGAAGGCGAGGGCAATCCGCTGGTCTACGCGGAGTGGCTGGGCGCGCCCGGCAAACCCACGCTGCTGCTGTACGGCCACTATGATGTGCAGCCGCCCGATCCGCTGGACGAATGGAAATCGCCGCCGTTTGAGCCGGAAGTTCGCGGCGACGACATTTTCGCGCGCGGTTCCTCCGACGACAAAGGCCAGACATACATCCTGATCAAAGCCGTGGAAAGCCTGCTGAAGACCCGCGGCAAACTGCCGGTGAACGTGAAATTCCTCATCGAGGGCGAGGAAGAGACTGGCGGCGAGCACATTGAAAGCTACGTCGCCACAAAGCCCGCGCGATTGAAATCCGATGCCGCCGTGATCTGCGATACCGAGATGTTCGCGCCGGAACTGCCCACCATCTGCGTGGGGCTGCGCGGTATTGTTTACGCGGAACTGATCGTGGAAGGCGCCAATCACGACCTGCACTCGGGCGTGTATGGCGGCGCCGCGCCCAATCCTATGCAGGCGATGGCCGAGATCATCACCGCGCTGAAGGATAGCAACGGCCACATTCAAATTCCGGGCTTTTACGATCGCGTGGTCCCGCCCAGCCCCTTGGAGCGCGAGGCCTGGGCACGTCTGCCTTTCGACGAGCGCGAGTACACCGAGAAGGAGATGGGTGCACGCGAGTTAGTCGGCGAGCCGGGAATTCCGCTGTTTGAACGGCTGTGGGCGCGACCTACGTTTGAAGTGCACGGCATCCGCGGCGGATTTACCGGCGAGGGCGCCAAGACCGTGATCCCGGCGCGCGCGGTGGCCAAGATCAGCACGCGCCTGGTGGCCGATCAGGACCCTAAGGAAGCCACCGAACAGTTGAAGCAGGCCATCGCCAAAGCGTGTCCGCGCGGTGTGACCGCGGAGTTGAAGCTTATACATGCGGCGCCGCCGTCGCTGGTGAATCCGGACAATCCGTTTATACATGCCGCCGCCGCGGCCATGTCGGAAATCTTCGGCAAGCCGACGGTTTATATCCGGTCGGGCGGTTCGATTCCGATTGTGGCGGCGTTTGAAGCGAGTCTGGGCATTCCCAGCGTGATGATGGGCTTCGGGTTACCGGACGACAATCTGCATGCGCCCAACGAGAAACTGCATCTGCCGAATTTTTATCGGGGGATCGAAGCGGTGGCGCGGTATCTGGATTTGTTGGGGTGACGTGATGAAACGCACGTGCCGGAACGGCCCCGAAGATGCAGCAAGGTAACTTAGGGGATCCAAATGGCACGCAAGAAATCGACACCGAGTGACCGAGTTGCCGGCGCGCGCAGGCCAGCGGCGCTGGAAACCGAGGCTGCCGCAGCCGGACAATCGGGCGACCTGCAAGGCCTGACGGCACTGGAGGAGTCGGATAGTGAAAGTGTCCAAGAGTTGGTCGAAGAAGGTCAGTTTTATGAAGCCGCGATAGTAGATGGCGTGGAGAACGCGCCTCCCCCGGATGCCGGTCCACTGCGGCCGCATAGAAGGCGGGAAGACGATTTGCCGCCTGAGTACGCCGACCTACCTCCGGATGAGCCGATTGAATAGGTGGTCTTCTGCGGAACCGCTTCCTCACGGTCGCGGCTCGGTAACGGTCTCGGCTCGGTAACGGTCCCGTCGATTTGCCGCCATCTACAGAGCCGCGACCGTGAGGGAGCGGTGTCTCTCCATCCCACAATGCTATAATCCTAGGAAGCCACGAGGAGGCCATAACCGTGAAGTTTTTTCTGGATACCGCCAATCTGGACGAGTTGAAAAAAGGCGCCAATTGGGGCATTGTCGATGGTGTCACCACCAACCCGACGTTGATCGCCAAGGAGGGACGGCCGCTGGAAGACCAGATCCGGATGATTTGCGACATCGTGGATGGCGATATCAGCGCCGAGGTGGTATCCACCGAGTCCAGCCAGATGATCCGGGAGGGCCGCGATTTGGCGCGCCTGCATAAGAACGTGGTTGTGAAGTGCCCGCTGACCCGCGACGGCATCAAGGCAACCTCCATTCTGAGCAAAGAGGGCATCCGCGTCAATGTCACGTTGTGCTTCTCGCCCGCGCAGGCCCTGTTGGCCGCCAAGGCCGGTGCTTACATCGTGAGTCCTTTCGTCGGCCGTCTGGACGATATCGGCTGGACCGGCATGGATCTGATCAAGAGCATCGTGGGCATCTACAAGATTCACGGGTATCCGACGCAGGTGCTGGCCGCTTCGGTGCGGTCGCCAACCCATGTGGTGGATGCGGCCGCGGCGGGCGCGCATATTGCCACCATGCCTTTCAAGGTGCTGGATATGTTGTTCTATCATCCGCTGACCGACAAGGGTCTCGCCCAATTCCTGGCGGACTGGGCCAAGGTGTTCCAGGAAGCCCCGGTCGCCGGCTGAATGTACACAGAGTGAATACGGCGGATGCGCTCACCGGCGTGCTGTTGGGTGTGCTGGTGGTGCTGCTGACAATCATCGGCGTGCGCGCCTGGCGGCGTTCGCGCATTTCTCCGGATGAAAAAGAGGCACGCCGGCGGCGCATAATGCTTTCCGCGGGCCAGGTGGGCGACGCCAATCTGCTGGAGATCCGCGGCGATCTGCTGGTCTATTCTTATGCGGTGCGCGGCGTCGAGTATACCGCATCGCAGGACATTTCCAGTCTGCAGGCGTTTGTGCCCGATGACGTCGCTTTATTGGGGCATATCTTAGTTAAGTACGATCCGCGAAATCCGGCTAATTCCATCGTAGTGGCGGAGGGCTGGAGCGGGCTGCGGGCTTGATGCGAGTAGGACAGGCCTCCCGGCCTGTCCCTCGACTTTCGTGGGGCCGGCTCGCAGCCTGCGCGGGCCTCGTAGGCCCGCTCTTCGGCGAGCAACGCTCGCCTCCGGCGCGCTCGCCTTGAGCTGAGACGATGGTCTGCCCACGGAAGGTTTTCGAAGGCGCCTTCCGACTCTCCACCCCGCTCCGCCGTCATAATAAGGGAAGTGTCCATTGAAATAAGGGAAGTGTCCATCGAACCGCGCCATGCCGAAAGCCGCGCCGCAAAAACGCTGCGCGAGATCTTTGATTCCGGGCGTCCCCTTACCTACGTCCACTCGGCCGAAGAGCAACGCGTGGCCCGCATCCTGCGCGAGGTAAGCACGCACTCGCAACCGCCTCTACCTGTCTGGACATGGAGCCTTACCGAAGGCCTCCGCCGCGAAACCGGCGAAGTCCAACCCGCCAGCCACGCCCCCCGCGCCGCGCTCGATTTCATCGAAGGCGCCGGCGCAGGCATCTTTCACCTGAAAGATTTCCACGAGCCGCTGCGCGAATCGCCCGATATCCGCCGCCGGCTGCGCGACCTTCACGAAAGCTGCCGCGACCGCCGCAAATTCATCGTCATCAGCTCGCCGGTTCGCTCCATCCCGGAAGAGGTCGAGCGCAACCTCTTATATCTCGAACTACGCCCGCCGGATCTGGTGGAACTGGTGGACTTCCTGCGCGACGAGAATCCGCAACCGGACACCAGCGATGCGACTCTGCAGCAGATGGCCCGCGCTCTGCAAGGGCTCACCCTCGACGAAGCCCGCTACGCCCTGCGCCGCGCCCTCGCCGCCAGCCCCAAACTCGGACCCGAATCCATCCCCGCACTGCTCGAAGAGAAGCGCTTCCTGGTGAACCGCAGCGGCACCGTCGAGTTCATCGCGGAGGGCGGCAGCATGAGTCACATCGGCGGACTCGAAGGGCTTAAGAAGTGGCTCACCGAGCGCCGCAAGCTCTTTCAAATGCGCGACAGCCTCAGCGCCGACATCGCGCCCAAGGGGCTGCTCATGATGGGCATCCCCGGTTGCGGCAAAAGCCTTTCCGTCAAGGCCATTGCGTCCTACTTTGACCTGCCGCTCTACCGCATCGACATGATCGAGATTTTCTCGGGGCGCCATGGCAAGCCCGAAGGCGCCTTCGTGGCCGCTTGCAAGATGCTCGAAGATATGTCGCCCGCCGTGCTGTGGTTCGACGAGATCGAGATGGGCATCACCTCCACCGAATCGAGCGGCGAACAGGGCCGTATCTTTGCGTTTTTCCTTACCTGGATGCAGGAGAAATCGCGCGGCCTGTTTGTCGCCGCCACCGCGAACCGCATCGACCTGCTGCCCGCCGAAATGATCCGCAAAGGCCGCTTCGACGAAGTCTTTTTTGTGGACCTGCCGCTCGACGACGAGCGCATCGAGATCTTCAAAATCCATTTGAGCCGCCGCGGCATCGATCCCGCGCTGTTTAACCTCGCGCAGCTTACCGAATTCACCATCGGCTGGACCGGCGCCGAAATCGAGCAGTGCGTGGTCTCCGCGCTCACCAAGGCCAAATTGGCCGACCGCGACCTTACCGAGGACGATCTGCTCGGCGTGGCGGTGAGCATCGTGCCGTTATCGCGCACCATGAAGGAACAGATCAATCACATCCGAAGTTGGGCGTTCGAACGGGCCGTGCGCGCTTCGCCGCGTCCTGGCGGCCAGTGGTAAGTGGGGCAGGCTCGTAGCCAGCGCGGGCCTCGTAGGCCCGCTCTTCGGCGAGCGAGGCTCGCCCTGGACAGGCCAGGAGGCCTGTCCTACTGACGAACGAAGAAACCCATGCGCGTTGGCGCTAAATTCGCCGGACGCACCACTAACGCAACTTGCCACGCCTTGGGAAAGAAGCGTTCGAAGAGCCGCAAGTCCACTTCCGAGAGCTTGATTTCCTCGCGCGTATTCGAATGATAGAAGCCCACCGGCTCCAGATCCGCCAATTGAGGGTCGCCGGCGTACGTCCGCAGCATCGCCGCGAGCGCTGCTTCATCCCTTGGCGAGAGCACAAATCGCGGACCGTTCGAGTATTCGCATTCGAGCGCCCGCGCTGCCACGATGCGCAACGCCCCCTTCTTTTGAAAGCCGAACAACACGCCGCCTACCTCAACGCCGCCGTGCCGCATGCGCTGGTAACCCTCCGCGGCCCGCATGTCGATCTCATCCATCATGGCATTCGAGTATTCGATGACGGGACCCGCCGGTCCGGCCTTCGAGACGCCCCATTCCGCCGAAGGTGGCTCCGGCAGGATCTCGCCGAGCGCAACCGATGGCGCCGGCACAGCGGCGGCCCAAGGCAACGCGTCGAAGACCACAGGCTCCGCAACCCGCAGTACAGGGGCGATTTGAAGGGACTTGCAAAAGCCTTGCGGCGCCCTGTTCCGCCAATCGAGGGCGCGGGCCAGAATCTGGATATCGGGTTCCCCGGGCAGCGGTTGCTCGCTCTCCAAATATGTTTTGGTGTGCATCGCTAGGCGCACTTCCGTCTCGCGCTGGCGCGCCTTTTCCAGCACCCGGCGCGAAAAGAGATATGCCGCCGGAAAAACCAACGCGACCATCGCCAGGGCTACGCCCAAGGAGATCCCGTTATGCCTGCGAAGCGCGAAAACCAGGCAGACCGCTACT
Organism: Bryobacterales bacterium; assembly: GCA_963785255.1. Classification (GTDB taxonomy): domain Bacteria; phylum Acidobacteriota; class Terriglobia; order Bryobacterales; family Bryobacteraceae; genus Bog-159. The sequence continues at coordinate 376,865 of CAWAUR010000015.1, read as the reverse complement.
GCAAATAGAAGCAGCGAGCCCTTCTCCATGAGCTCCGTGGTCTTAAGCGTAATCCTAAAAGAACGCCCCTCTAAGGCGTCGTTCAAATTCATGAATGCACTGTTCCTTCACTGCAATTCTACGCGATGGCGGCGCTGCCGGCGGTTCCACAGGTAAGGGTTGAAGTACCTGAAACCACTAGCCACGGGCCGTACCGAAGTCGAAAGAAAGCTGATTCGCGGGCGCCACAGGCGCGGGATCGCGGGTCTGCCAGAGCCAATTCGCAACCAGCATGCGGGAATACTCGCCTGGGTAGCCATTGCGGTAGCCGCGGATCTCTTCCACAATCCAGGCGCACGCTGCCGGGCGAATTGCGATCGTGAGCCGCTCGGGCTCCCGCATGCGATAGAAGTACAGGCTGCCGGCTGCGACCCGACGCGCGTACGATTTATCGCGGCCCGCGCAATGGCGCATCACGTTTCCCTCCGCGATGAGCTCTGCATAGCTGCGTATGGCGCATATCTGGGCCCCTGGGACGACGAGGTCAGGCATCGGCGGCGCGGGAAACTCCAACGCATCCGTGCGGCGGCGAGGCCGGGTTACTGCAACGCGTACTGGCTGATTCAGGTCCGGGAATCTGGGGATGGGTTCCGGTGGAAGCGCCCCGGGAAGTGCGGCGTCCGGCAGCGATGGCGCAGGAAACGCCAAAGCCTCCGCGGGCCGCGCGGGCCGGCATGGGGCCGCAGGCGCTGCGAAGCGTGCCGGACCGAGCGGCCGGTCGAGGTCGGCCAACGTGCGAATGCGTGGATGCCGCACTCCCCGCGAGTGCGCATCCTCCAGCACGTTCCGCATACCGGCTATGAGATCGGATTGCATAGCGTCAGCCCGGATGCGGCTTAAACGCGCGATGCAATCCGGCGCTACGGAGGTGCGCAATCGAGGATCCCGCGCCACTTCCAGTGCGATTGGATTGATGCGCGCGAGGTGCGTCAGAACATCTTCGGCATCCCGATCGTGGGTCATCGCCGCGCGCAGTTCCGCCAGGAACTCGCAGGAGATCCAAGCGGTGGGTACTTTGCGCAGCAGCCGCACGGCGTGTTCGGTCTCGGGAAAGCCGAAGAGCGCCGCCAGCGCGCGGCGGCGCAGACCAATCTGGCTGGCCGCACCCGCCATCGCCGCCAGATAGCCGAGCGCCGGATTCGAGCGCAGCAGCTCAATCGCCGCCGCGCCGCCAATGTTCACAAGCTGCAGCATCTGCCAGTGCGCGGAGGGAAATCCGCGTACGCCGTCGCGCGCCTCTTCCGGCCAGCGCTCCACCAGAAACAGGCAGGCTGCCATCCGCCGCCGCCAGCCGGGCCATCGGGTTGTACCGGGATGCCAGGCGTTCTGTTCGAGAGCCGTGACATCGATGTCGGGAACAAACGGCTCCCAAACTCCGGCAACGACCCGCCAGGCACCGGCTTGCGGTCCCCAGGGAACGATTTTCTCCACGGCCTTTCGGTGATAGCGATAAAGGGTGTCGCCATCGATTCTGTAATCGACGGCAAGTATGCTCTCGTTCCCCAGCATGGCGCTCTACGCCTTGCGAAAGTATACCGCCGAGTTTTGGAGGAGAATTGATTTCCACAACGCAGGCGCAGCCGCCCGCAAAACTTGCGGAAACTTGACAGGTGGTCTGTGGAAAGCGGCTTACATCCCCAGCAGATTCGCCCGCAGCTTCACATACCCATGCTCCTGCGCCCAGAGGTTGAGCGGGATCGTGGCGAGCTCATCCACGGCGGGTACCGCATGCCCGTTTTTCGTAAGATCGACGGTCTTGATGTAATAGCGGCAAGTGTCACAAGCTTCCACGCGGACATGCGGGAACTGATCGGCCGTGTATACCGCCAGCTTTTCCACGTTCTGTTCGCCGCATGCCGGACACCACATGCGGCCTATATTCCATTCCGTGGCGCACAGCGAACAGATCAGCGAGCGCTTGCCGCCATCGCCTTCCGGCCGCAGGACTCCGGCGATCGGCCGTGCGGAACAAAAAGGACAAGCGCCGGAAGTTTCGCGGTCGGCCACCGGCTCGTGCTGATCGGCAAGATACTCCGCGTATGGCTGCAGGAAAAGGTACGCCAGCAATTCCGCCGCTCGGCCGGGCTCCGGCTGAAATTCCGGCGCATCGCGCCAGAACAACTGTAGAGCCTCGAGCCAGTGTGCCGGCTCGCGCTTCCTCAAATCGCGGGCGCATTCGGCGACAGGCTCGGGCGCAACCACGGCGATATGTTCCAGGAAACCGGGGAATCGCGGTAGCAGCAAACTCAGATCGGCGCCCACGCCTGCCATCCCAACGTACAGATCCTTCTGCAAGCGCGTCACATGACTGTAAAATCGCATGACCTCGGCCGCGAAGGGATGCTCAACCGCTAAAGCTTCTGCGCGCTGGATGCGTTGGTCCCACTTGGACCGGATCATTGCCGGGGGGAGTTATCGCGGGTCACCTGTTCATACCAGAGCCGGTGATGCGTCCTCGCCCATTCCGGTGAGACTTCCCCGCGGATGATGGAAGTAAATCCGCCGCGCACCATGGCGGTACCCATGTATACGTGAATGATAAATGCGCCGATGGTGATCAGCGCCGCGCCTACGTGGACCGCCACTGCCAGATATCGCAGCCAGCGCAAGCTCCACGGAATGGATTCCACGAACCACAGCCCGATACCGGAAACGAGCAGCAGGATCACGCCAAAAAACATCACCCAGAAGAACAGCTTTTGCCCATAATTGAAGCGGCCCTCGGGCGGCAGATGTTGGTCTTCGTTGCGAATATAGTAGCGGATGGAATTCGCCCACGCGCGGTCGGCCTCGGTGGTCCGCATGTCGCGCCGCCAGATCTTGTACATCCAGAAAACGGACACAGTGAAGACCAGTCCGAACCAGGGATGCCAGAAGCGCGAGGTGGCTCCGCCGCCCAGTATTACGGCCATCCAGAACATGTACGGCGACCAGAAGGCCAGGCCCGTCATCAAGCAGTAAATGTAGGTGAGAGCGGCGATCCAATGATTGAGGCGCTCGTTTAATGTGTAACGCAGAATCGCCCGGCGGCGGTGCGCCACAGGCGCCGGCGGAATTACCGAAGTGCTCATGGCCGCTCCGCTCCGTTATTTTCCGGCTCCACTTGTTTGGGGCCGAACCGCAGATAGTGCAGCGTCACGCCGATGACCCCGCCGATCATGGCGAGATTGCCGATCCATTTCAGCGGACCCTTCCAGAACTTGACGACCCACGGAATCCGTGGATTCGCAGGCAGTCCGCCGTAGGCTTCCGGATTGGTCACGTCGTGCAGCACGTAGATGACGCCGGTGCCGCCCACGCCCGCCGGATCGTAAACGCCGGCGTTGGCAAAGTTGCTGTGCTCGCGAAGCTGCTGGGCGCGTGTTTCGGCCAACTGCTTCATGTCCTCCTTGGTGCCGAAGTGCAGACATCCGGTGGGGCACGATTTGATGCACGCCGGCTCCAGCCCTTCGGCTACGCGGTCGCTGCACAGCGTACACTTGAACATCTTCTTGGTGTGCTGGTTGAACTTGGGAATGTTGAACGGACAGCCGCTCACGCAATAACCGCAGCCGATGCAATGGTCCTGCTGAAAATCGACAATGCCGTTGGTATATTGCACGATGGCGCTGTCGGCCGGGCAGGCCGCCAGACAGCCCGGATCGGCGCAATGCATGCACTGATCCTTGCGCATCAGCAGCATCATGCTGCCGTCGTCGCGCTCGTGCTCGTTGAACTTGATCAGGTTCCAGTAATTCCAAGCCGTCTCCGGCATGGTTTGATAACTGTTCTGAAAAACCGTGTCGCGGAAGCTATAACCGTTCCATTCGAGACAGGCCACTTCGCAGGCTTTGCAGCCGATGCAGGTGGTGGTATCGACCAGCTTGCATACCTGCTCCTCGCGTTCCACGCCCGCGCCGGGAACCGGTCCGGCATGCGCGGAAATCCGGCGGATGGTTAAGGTAGCCTGGCTCATACCTTCTCCACCTTCACCAGAAAGCCCTTGAACTCCGGTGTGTATGCGTTGGGGTCGGAAACCGTAGGCGAAAGCCTGTTGGCGAGGGTTCGCGCGTCCTTGCCTTTATCCTCCTGGATGCCGCGGAAGCCCTGGTGAATCGGCAGGCCGATCTGGTAAACCTTCTTACCGTCAATCATCATGGGCTTGATACGCTTGGTGACAAAAGCCTTGGCGATGTAGTAACTGCGGGCGCTCGTAATCTTTACCTTCTCGCCGCCCCGGATGCCTAAGTCATCCGCCAATTCGACGGGCATTTCTACAAACGGCTCCGGACTAAGTTCTACATTGACCGGATTATTCTTAGTCCAGTAATGATAATGTTCCACGAGGCGGTAAGTGGTGCAGACCACGGTGAAGCCTTCTCCCGGTGTGCCATACTTATCCGCCGGCGTGGAAAGCTTTTTGACCACTGGATTATTCGCCTGCGCGGGGTGCAAAGCATTCTGCACGGGACTCTCGAACGGTTCGTAGTGTTCAGGGAAAGGTCCGTCGGCGAAGGCCGCCAGAGGCGCGAAGATGCGGCCCACGCCTTCCGGTATCATGATGAACGGTCCCATGTGGTCTTTGGGCGGCGAGTCGGGTTTGAAGTCGGGCACATCCACGCCCGTCCAAAGCTGCGTCTTCTCGTTCCACCAGATCTGTTTGCGGGCGGCGTCCCAAGGCTTTCCCGCCGGATCGCAGGACGCGCGGTTGTAGAGCACGCGCCGGTTCGCCGGCCACGACCACGCCCAGTTGGGATACACACCCAGGCCGGAAGGATCTTCCGTGCCGCGGCGGGCCAGCAGGTTGCCGGCCTCGGTCCACGATCCGCAATACAGCCAATTGCCGCACGTCGTGGTTCCGTCGTCACGCAGCCACGCAAAACCCGGCAATTGCTGGCCAGCCTTGATCGCCTGCTCGGTCTTCGGATCCGTGACATCGCCCAGCGCCTTGCCATTAATCTCCTTGGCGACTTCGCCCAGAGACGGATGCTGCGGATCGCTGTACGCCCACGTCAGATGTGCGATGGCATCGGGAAACTTGCCGCCCTCTTTCGCATAAAGATCCCGCACCTTCAGGAAAATCTGGGCGACGATATCCTGGTCGAGCCGCGCCTGCCCGGGCGGCGGCACGGCGATGTTCTTCCATTGCAGCCAGCGCGCCGAATTGGTCATGGAGCCGTCTTTTTCGGCGAATCCGGCGCAGGGCAGGCGATAGACCGTGGTTTGGATGTTCTTCATCTCCTCCTTGGTAATGCCTGGGGAGTTCCAGAACTCGCTGGTTTCATCCGGGTAAATTTCGCCCACCACCAGCCAGTCGGCTTTTTTGAGAGCCTCGATATTCTTCTGCGAATCCGGACCGATGGCCACGCCATTCATGCCGAAGGCGAACAGTCCCTTCACGAAGCCGCGGTACATCTGGTCCCAGAGTTGGGTCCACGAATAGTTGCGGTCTATCTTCGGCATGAAGTGGAACGCGAAATCGTTTTCCTTGGTGGCCGCGTCGCCGTACATGGCTTTGAGGTAGGAAACCGCAAAGCGCGGCGTATTCGACCAGTAGTTGAACGACTCCCACCCGGCCGGTTTCGACACGGTGGGCGTGGTGCGATCGAGGTAGGCTTTCAGGTTGGTATCGGCCGGCGCAGGCTGTTTCAGGTAGCCCGGCCAGATGTCGAAGACGCCGCCCATATCGGTGGCGCCCTGGATGTTGGAGTGGCCGCGCAGCGCGTTCACACCGCCGCCGGCGCGTCCCACGTTGCCCAGCAGCAACTGCATCATAGCCGCGGTGCGGATGATCTGCGTGCCGAAGGTGTGCTGCGTCCAGCCGACGGCATACATAATGGTGGCGACCTTTTTCATGTCGCCATCTATGCGTACGGAGGTGAACAGATCCGCGGCTTTCAGAAACTGGTCCTTCGGAATTCCGGTGATGCGCTCCACCATCTCCGGCGTGTAGCGCGAATATTGCGTCTTCAATAACTGAAATACGCAGCGCGGATTCTGCAGCGTCAGGTCGGAATTCACGGCCGGCGGCAGCCCGGGCTTGGCTTCGCCCCCGAAACCGCCCGCCGCTTCGTAATTCCAAGTCGATTTATCGTAAGTCTGGGTGGCCGCATCGAAACCCGAATACAATCCGTCGTCCGGCAGCTTGAAGCCATCCTTCACGATGAACGCCGCGTTGGTGTAATTGACCAGGTAATCTTTCGCGATGCGATTGTTCTCGATGGCGTAACGGATCACGCCGCCCAGAAACGCGATGTCCGCGCCGGAGCGAATCTGCAGGAACAGATCGGCGGTGGCGGCGGTGCGCGTGAAGCGCGGATCCACCACAATCATTTTGGCATTGCGGTTGCGCTTGGCTTCAATCGCCCACTTGAAACCGCAAGGATGATTCTCGGCGGGGTTGCCTCCCATGATCAACATCATGTCGGTATTCTTGATATCGACATAACCATTGGTCATCGCGCCGCGTCCGAATGTGGGCCCCAAACTGGAGACCGTGGGTCCGTGTCAAACACGGGCCTGGGTTTCCAGGTAGCAGACCCCCAGGCTGCGCATGGCTTTCCCGGCGAGATAGTTGAATTCGTTGGTATCCGTACAGCCGCCGATCCAGCCGATGCTTTCGCAGCGGTTCACGGTGCGGCCCTGCGCATCCTGCTCCACGAACGTGGCGTCGCGGGTCTTCTTCACCCAATGGCCGATCTCGTCGATGGCCTGGTCCCAGGCGATGTCTTCCCAATGATCCGCGCCGGGCCGCCGCACCTGTGGCTTCAAGAGGCGCCGCGGGTTCAGAATGTCCTGGTGCAGCGACGCGCCCTTGGGACACAGCGTGCCGCGATTGATGGGGTGGTCCGGATCGCCCTCCACGTGGATGACTTGCGGTGTGACGTTCTTGGCCTTGTCGCCAATCGTATAGATAATGACGCCGCAGCTCACCGAGCAATACGGGCAGGTGGAGCGCGTTTCCGTGGCGCGCGCGATCTTGAGCTGGCTGAGCTGCGCGTAGGCGGGCTGCAGATCGAATCCCAGCCAGGAGGCGGCGGCGCCGCCCAATGCCGCAACCTTTAAAAAGTCCCTACGGCTTGCCTGCGTGCTTCCACTCATGGCTCACTCTCCTCGTCCTGGCTCCCGGCAGGGGGAGCAATTTCCCAGCTACATCCGGCAAATTTTTATTTATTGTACATCCAACCGGCTCCGCCGCAAGCTCATCCTTCAAACTTTTTTTTAGCCCATCGGCTGCGGGGGGGAGTGACGGTCACAGCCGTGCGATTTCCCACGATTAACACTACTTCTCACGATTAAATAATTACAGAGCCGCGACCGTAAGGGAGCGGTCCCAAAAACGGATTAAGCCACACGCGGACGGCCGGCCTATAAGAGGTATGGCTGCCATTCCCGTTCTTGCCCGGCACAAAGAATGTTACAGATCGATGAATCCGGCTGCCTTTCATTGCAACCGCTTCAGTACTCAGATACACTTGCGCCTTATGGATGAGATTACAATTGAGAGCGGAGTAGGGCCGCCGGCGTTTCGGGTCCTCAAAATTTCCGGCCCATTTACCCTCAAGAGCATCTGGGATTTTCAAACCGCGGCGCGGGAGGCCACCGAGCCGATCACCATTATTGACCTGAGCGGGGTGCCTTATATGGATTCCGCGGCGCTCGGCTCAATCATGGGAGTGCATGTGTCACGCCAACGGGTCCAGCGGAAATACGCCGTCGTCGGCGCCAATGCGCGCTTGGAGACTCTGTTTAAGGTCGCCGGCGTCACGGATCTGCTGGTCCGCTACCCCAATACCGCGGAAGCCTTAAAAGCTCTCGGCGGCTGACTTACCGGTTACTGTCCAGTGTCTTACTATGTGCCATTACTCGGAGTTATCAAAGTAATTTCCAGAGCTATGGCGCCGCCGGCACGGTAGTAATTGCCCCGGGATTTCGCAGCGGCACTTACTGAGCCGCGACTGTACGCTATCCTATGGAAAAATGATTGGAACCGAGATCTGGGAGTTACCGGATCGTCGAAAAGATCGGAGCCGGTGGCATGGGCGTGGTTTATAATGCCGTGTTGCTGGAACGATTTTCGCGCAGAGGCGCGCGCCCAGGCGCAACTGAATCACCCCAACCTGGCTATCGGCTCCACAATCACTTACGCGCGCCGGTATGCGCTGGCCGCATGTTTCAGGCATCTGACGTGGGAGGCATTAATCCTCCTGCTGCCCGGTGAACGCTGCCCGATGGCGGCCATTACGCCGGCTGCCGAAATCGCAACCGTAAACGGCGTGGGCCACCCTTTATGCTTTTCTGGTGCAGAACGCCGCCGCCTACATGGTGACGGAGTTCGTGGATGGCGAGACGGTTCATGCCATGATCGCGCGCCGTGGGCCCATCCCCGCCGCGGAGGCCGTGCCGCTGTTCTGCCAGGCGCTGGTAGGGATCCGCCATGCGCACCGCTTTGAAGCGGGTGGCGCCGGGAACCGAGATCGTGTTCACATTGCGCGCGCCGGTGACTGTTCCCGTACGGCCCTCTTAACTTAGTCGTCCGCCTGCCTTCCGGGGTGGCTTCTTGGCCCGTTTCGGCTTCCCCCTTACGGGTGTCCGCACATCCTTTGGAGGTGCGGGCAGAGGAAGCCCACGTACGGTCCGCGATTTCAAGCACACCAGCCGCCAATGCCACGCCGCCAGCAGGGATCCTTCGCCGGCATTCTGCTCGCACATAAGATTCCCTCCTATGCGTACTCTTTGGCGTTCGCCTGCATGGAAAGAAGCACGGGGCGCGGCGGCAAGGCGGACCGCAACATCTCGAGTTCGTTCCCGCCACAGGTAAGCGGCAAGCCGATCTGGCCGCCCTGCGCGGCCGACCGGCAGCAGGCCATCATGATTTCGAAGCCCGCCCAGGCGCTCGCGAAGTTGCAGGGGTGGACCTTTTGCGGGTCATCCAGCCAATCCGCCATGTCCTGCACATACGGCGGCATGTCGAGATCGTAGTTCATGGATCCGGGGCCGGAACAGGAGACCTCTTTCGAGACCACGCGCCAGCCGCCCCCGGTCATCACCTCGGCGAAGCCCAGGCTGCCCTGCGCGCCGATCCGGCATTTGCGCCACCAGTAATCCACCTCGGGCACATCCGGCGCGCCCGCACCGCACTCCACCACACCGCGCACGCCGTTCGAAAACTGGATAAAGCCTGCAATGTAGTCGGGCGATGGGTGCGAGTCGGCGAGTTTTCCACGTCCGGCCGCCTGCGCCATCACCCATTCCGCGGGAGCTCCGTCATTGAACCAGCGGATGTAGTCGATCAGGTGCGACAACATGTGCGTCATCCAGCCGGTGGAGGTTCCGTAGACTGTATGGATGCGCCCCAACACTCCGCTCGCAATGGCCTCCTTGACCTTCCGATAGTGCGCGCCGTAGCGATGCTGATGGCTGACGACGGCCTGGACACCGCTGGCTGCGAGCATATCCCGGATCTGGATGCCTTCCGCGCTGGTCAGTGCCACCGGCTTCTCCATGGCGATGAGCCGCGCGCCGCATTCGATGCCGATGCGTACCATCTCAACCCGCAGGCTGGGCAGGGTGCAGAAGCAGAAAACATCGGGCCGCAGTTCACCCGCAAGCAGGCGGGCATCTTTGGATTTCGCAGGCGATCCCCAGCGGGCGGCTGCCGCATCCATGCGGGCTTCGTCGATGTCGCAGATGCCCACCACTTCGAAACGGCCATTCGCCTGAAACGCGCTGGCGTGGTGCATGCCGCGTTTGCCCAGGCCGGCTACCACTACACGGTATCTTTCGCTCATGCGGCACCTGTCTGGCGGTTCCATTCCAGAACTTTTCCAATTACGAAGTCCACTTCTTCCGCGGTCAGTTCGGGGAACATAGGCAGCGATACGCAGCACGCGGCGTTACGTTCGGAGTTGGGAATGGCGTAGGGGATGTCTGCCGGTTTGCCCCAAGGATATCCCTCCTGCTGGTGGATCGCGATGGGGTAATGACACTTGGCGTCGATGCCATTTTGGTTGAGGAACTTGAGCAAGGGGTCGCGCTGCGCCGCTTGCCTGGTTTCGACGACATACAAATGATAGATGTGGTAATAGCCCGGCTTCTCATAAGGAAGAGTGAGATTGGCGGCGTCCTTCAGGCAAGCCGAATAGCGCGCTGCCCATTTCCGCCGCAACGCGTTCCACTCGTCGATATGTTTCAGTTTGGCGCTGAGAACTGCGGCCTGCAGGTCGTCGAGCCGGCTGTTGTAGCCCGGACTGTGGCATGACCGCTTGTCGGAACCATGGTTACGCAGCTTGCGAATCACGCGATCCACATCTTCGCGATTGGTGACCACCGCGCCGCCATCGCCGAAGCAACCGAGGTTCTTTTGAATGATGAAGCTGGTGCATGCGGCGTCGCTGAGCTCGCCGATGCGGAAGCCATCGCCGCGCGCGCCGATCGCTTGCGCGTTGTCTTCAATCACGAAAAGGCCATGCCGGCCGGCGATCTGGCGAATCGCTTTCATATCCGCGCACTGGCCGTAGAGATGCACCGGCACCAGGGCCTTCGTCTTGGGCGTGATGGCCGCTTCGATCTTCGCGGGGTCGATACAGTTGGTGCGCGGGTCCGAATCCACGAAGACCGCCTTGGCGCCCGCGATCCAGATGGCCTCGGCGGTCGCGAAGAAGGTATTCGCCGTAGTGATGCACTCGTCGCCCGGGCCGATTCCAAGGGCCTGGAATGCCAGCCATAGGGCATCCGTCCCGTTGCCCACACCCACGGCATATTTCATGCCATGGTAGTCCGCAAACTCCTTTTCGAAGCGCTGCAGCATGGGCCCCATGACGTACTGGCCGGACTCCAGAACTTCATGGATGTTGGCGTCGATTTCGGTTTGAATATTATGGTATTGCCTGACGTGGCCATAGAAAGGAACATTCATAGTTTTTTGACTCCCGGTGCCTCTTCGGCACATCTTTAGTCGCTATAAGGTATGCAGATATTATATTCTAAATATCTGCTAATTGCGTGGCGCGAGAACCGCTCCCTGACGGCCGCGGCTCAGTAACGAGTACGGTCGCGGCTCGGTCAGTCGTGCGAAATCGGAGCGACGCCGCGACCCTTACAGAGCCGCGACGCTTACAGAGCCGCGACCGTAAGGGAGCGGTCTTCGGCTGCCTCACACTTAATAGTAAAACTTCAACGCGAACTGCACCTGCCGCGGGGCGCGCGCCGCGGTTACGTAGCCGAACGATGGCGTCCCATAGACCGTCGCGTTGTTGGCGTTCTGCGGACCGGGCTGCGCAAACAGAAAATTCGCGTGATTGAAGATGTTGAACATCTCCGCCCGGAATTCGAATCGCCGTTTTTCGCCCACCGGAAACTCCTTCTGGAACGACATGTCCCAATCCTGCAAGCCCGGCCCGCGCACCGTATTCTGGCCTACATTGCCGAACGAGCCGTAGGCCGGGTCCGTGAACGCGCAAGTATTGAAGAACGTGCCGGGTACGCAGGGCGTGCCGTTGGCCTTTTGCCCGGGCACGCTATCCGGGCGCTGCTGGCCGTCCGAATTCGCGAAGTTAGCGTTGGCGTCCGTCACGGTGTACCAGGTGCCGTCGGAAAACGTAGTCACGCCGGAGAATTCCCAACCGCCCAGTGCGGTGTTAAGCCACTGCGGCGCGTCCCCGCCGAAATGCCTGCCGTGCCCATAAGGCAGCTCCCAGATGTAATTGAAGACCAGCCGTTGCCGGATGTCGAAATCCAGGTTGCCGTGCTCCCATTCGGGATGCTCGGACCACCGGAAGCTATCGTTATTCTGCGCCCCCAGATTGGCGTTCGATGCATTCCCCAGCGCGTGACTCCACGTGTAATTAGCCAGCAGGCTGAGGCCGCCCGAGAAACGGTGCTGAAAGCGCGTCTGCAGCGCGTCGTATTCCGAGTTGCCCGCGGTGTTGAGATAGGCAATGCTGGCGTCGATTTCCGGGAACGGACGCCGCGGCGCGTAAGGCGCGCTGGGGTCGGCCGTGGGCGCGGCCTGGTTCACATTTCCGAACGTATACAGCTTGGTCCCCTTGGATCCCACGTAGGCTACCTCGATGAGACTGTTTTGGCCCACCTGATATTGCGCCGTGAAATGCCACTGCATCACGTAGGGCGTACGCATGTAGGGGTCCATGGAGAATAACGTGGGCGTGTTGGGATCTACCAGCGAGTTTGCGGGGAAGCCGTTCGAGAGCACGCCCAGGCCGGGCACCGAACAATCCAATACCGCGTTGGCCGAAGGCAGCCCGCACGGCGCCGCAAATGTTTCTCCCACGAAGTAGGGCGGGTTGAAGCCCGGGCTGGGATTCGAGTAAGGACCGTTTTCCGAAGCGTTGTAGAACACGCCGAACGCGCTCCGTATCACCAGCTTCGACATGGCCTGGTAAGCGAAGCCCACGCGCGGCGCGAAGTTATTGAAATCGGAGTGCACCAGTCCGGCGCTGGCGTTGTGATTGACCTGCAGTAACTGCGCGAAGGTGGGAGTCAATGCCACGTTACTGCCCGACGGAATATCCAGCAATCCGGTGAGCGGGTTGAAATTGGACTGCGAGTCGAAGCGTTCCTTCACCACGCCGAAGAATTCGTAGCGCAGCCCCAGGTTGAGGGTTAGCTTGCGGCTCACCCGCCAGTCGTTCTGCACGAATGCGGCGTAGTTCTTGCGCGTGTAGTCCACGTTGTGCAGGTTGTTGATGGTGCCGCCGTCGCTCTGGCCGGCCAGCAGGGAGGCCAGGCCGCTGCCACCCGTACCGGGCTGGGCGGGGTTGTCGGTGTAGACCGGTCCGAAGTCCAGAGCGCCGCGAGGCGCGGCCGGTTGGAAGATGGTAAACTCCTCGGGCCGGAAATCGCCGCCGAACTTCCATGTCTGTCCGCCGCGCACAACCGTAAAGGTGTCGGACACCGAGTAAGTGTTCTGTATTTCGAGCGACGGCAGATAGGTCGGACTGCCCAAGTTAGAAGCATCGCTGAAAGTAAGTTGCGGCAGCCCGCCATTCTCCGTTCCGGCGGAATAGGGCACGCCCGGAAAGCCGATTTGCGCGGAGACGTTCTCGTTGTAGTTGTCCTGGAAGCGGCTGGCGAGCAGGCGGTTGTATCCGATGCGCAGCTCGTTCACGCGCGTGGGGCTGAAGATGTGCGTTTCGCTGATAGCCGCGTTGTAGCCGTCGAAGTCCTGGATGCCGGCGAAGAATCCGCCTCCATCCGCCAGCCCCGGCAGGGGAGATGGAATCAGCGTGGGCGATTTAGAGAGACTGAAGCGGTAAAACGCATTGTCCTTGTTGGAAAAAACCTGATCCACGCGGACATCTCCCTGATTGCGGCTCTGGTCGAGGATCGGATTCGACACGTAGTTATAGCCGCTTCCATTGGCGTTGGGCGCCGGGAACAAGGAGATCAATCGTTGTCCCAGGGGATCCTGCCGCGACGACGGAATCACATTGGATGGTGTGCCATTGGAGTTGTAACCGAAGGGCACGCCGCAGTAGCCCGTGGGCGACGAAGCGCTGGCTTGTGTCAGCCGCGTGTCGAATAACTCTCCGGCGTAAGTCTGGTTGCCGTTGCAGTCCGGCACACCGGTCGGCGAGCTCAGGTCGAGTTGGGAGCTGAAGTCGCCGGAAGCCTGCGCGGGTGTGGGCACCAGAGACGTGTACGTTTGGCCCTGCCGCACGCGCAGTCCCTCGTAGTCTCCAAAGAAGAACAGTTTGTCGCGGATGATGCGGCCTCCCAGCGTCGCGCCGAACTGGTTCTGCTTGTATGGCGGACGCGACGGATCGAAGAAGTTGCGCGCATCCAGCAAATCGTTGCGCAGGAACTCGTACAACACGCCGTGAAACTCATTGCTCCCCGATTTGAGCGTGGCGTTGACCACGGCTCCGTTGGCCCGCCCCAACTCCGCCGAGTAGGTGTTCGTCTCCACTTTGAATTCCTGCAGCGCATCCACCGAGGGCATCACCACGTAGTTAGCCTCATTGAGCAGATCCGGCAGGTTCGAGTTATCGTCGATGCCGTCGAGAAGGAAGTTGTTTTGCAGCGAGCGCGCACCGTTCGCCGAGAATCCGTAGCCTTGTTCGTCGCGCGCGCCGGGTTCGCTGAATACCACGCCGGCAGTGAGCTGCGCAAGTTGCACCGGGTTGCGGCCGTTCAGCGGAAGGCTTTGCATGTACTGGCTGTTGATCACCTGGCCGCGCTCGGAGGTGTCGGTTTCGAGTACCGGCGCATGGCCGGTCACTTCCACGGTCTCCTTCACCGCACCGGGTTGCAGCGTGAAATCCACGCGGGCGCGCTGTTGTACTTCGAGCGTCAGAGACTCGATCACCTCAGTCTTGAACCCGTTGGCCGACACGGAAAGCCGGTAAGTGCCCACGCGCACCGGGCTCATGACGTACTGGCCGGTGGCGTCGGTGACCGCATGATAGGCGAAGTTAGTGGCCGTACTCACGGCTGTGACCTGCGCGCCGGGCACCGACGCGCCGCTCACGTCAATCACGGTCCCGACGATGGCGCCCGTGTCCTTTTGGCCGAAAACCGCTACCGCGCAGCAGAGCATGAGTATTGCAAATCGTAGGTGGGACATTGCAGAATTGTAGGCCAATCGGAATCCCGCGTCAATGGCCCCAGGCTTTAGCGCTCCCTTACGGTCGCGGCTCTGTAAGCAGCCGTGGTCGTTGCCGAGCCGCAGCGTTACTGAGCGGCAGCGTTACTGAGCCGCAGCGCTACTGAGCCGCAGCGTTACTGAGCCGCGACCGTCAGGGAGCGGTCCAAGCCTTACGCACAGCGCTACAGTATGGCTGAGTATGCCTCGATCTGTCTGGCCAATCCTGCTTGTGCTGCTCGCCCCGGCCCACGCCGCGGAACCCGCCGCCTCCGCGGGCGCGGAGCATATCCGGCTCGAGTTCAACGCCGCCCTCCACAGCCGCGTCATTGCCCGATTCAATGGCAAAGAGACTCCCCTCGGCCCGTTCACGGATTCGGAAACAATCCGCATCCATGGCCGCGACCTGCATGACTTCGCCCTTACTTCCTCCACGCCATCTTCCTTCCAGGACCGCTTGGGTGTGGGCCGCCGGCTGGTGCTCCGCGGCATCTCCAGCGGGATCGAGAAGACCGTCACGGTGGATTCCTATCCCGCGCTGCCCTCTACGCTGCTTGTCACAGTGCAATACACCAACAAGGGCGCCGCCAGTCTGTCCGTGGACGGCTGGACCAGCCACGCCTATCAACTGGAGGCTCAGCCCGCGGCGGCCGGCCCGTCCTTCTGGTCGCTTGAGAGCGGCTCCTATGAGAAACGGCCCGATTGGATCGTTCCGCTCAAGCCCGGCTTCCGTCAACAGAACTACCTCGGCATGAACGCCGACGACTACGGCGGCGGCACACCCGTCAGCGACGTCTGGCGCCGGGACGTGGGCCTCGCGGTAGGCCACGTCGAGTTACAGCCGAAGCTCGTGTCGCTGCCCATCGCCATGCCCTCGGCCAATGCCGCAACCCTGGCCGTCGAGTACCGCCACCAGGAGATACTCGCTCCCGGCCAAAGCCTGCGCACCTTCCGCACCTTCGTCGCCGTGCATCAAGGAGACTGCTTCGCCGCCCTGCGGGACTACCGCCAGATCATGCTCTTACAGGGCGTCCGCTTTCCGGCCAGCCCGGATAGCGGGTTTGAACCAATCTGGTGCGCGTGGGGCTTCGGCAGAGGATTCCAGGTGCGCCAGATCGATCGCGCCATCCCCACCGTGAAATCGCTGGGATTCAAATGGGTAACTCTCGACGATGGCTGGCAGACCGCCGAAGGCGACTGGAACTTGAATCCCGCCAAATTTCCCGATGGCGATGCCGGCATGCAGGCGTTGGTCTCCCGCATTCACGCCGCCGGACTGAAGGCACAACTTTGGTGGTCGCCGATGTCAGTCAGCCCGAAAGCACGCTTAATGGCCGACCATCCGGACTGGCTGTTACTCGACCTCAACGGCGCCCGCCGCAAAATAAGTTGGTGGGACACTTACTACCTGTGCCCGGCCGTGCCCGCGGTGGTGGCCTATCATCAGCGGCTGGTCGAAAAAATAATCGGCGAATGGGGCTTCGACGGACTGAAGATCGACGGCCAGTTTCTCAACGCGGTCCCGCCCTGCACCAATCCGGCGCATCATCATAGCCGGCCCGAAGACGCGGTGGAAGCTGTCCCGCTATTCTTCAAAGCCATCGCGGACACGGCCCGCAAGATCAAGCCCGGCGCGCTGATCGAGCTATGCCCATGCGGCACTTCCTACTCGTTCTACTCGATGCCTTACTACAACATGGCCGTGGCTTCCGATCCGGAGAGTTCCTGGCAAATACGTTCCAAGGGCAAAGTGATTAAGGCTCTCATGGGCGATGCTCTACCTTATTTTGGCGACCATGTGGAACTCAGCGAGGGCGGCGCCGATTTCGCATCCACGGTAGGTGTGGGAGGTGTGATCGGAACGGAGTTTCGCTGGCCGCCCGATGACAAAGACAGCCCTCCCAGCGACACCGAAACCGCCAAACTTGCGCTCACTCCGGAGAAGGAAAAATTGTGGGCATCCTGGGTCCGCATCTACCGTGAAAAAATGCTGCCTAAGGGTGAGTACCTGGGCACACTCTACGATATCGGTTTCGACCGGCCCGAGACACATGTCATTCGCAAGCCAGAAGGGATGTATTATGCGTTCTTCGCGCCCACGTGGAAAGGTGCGGTGGAACTGCGCGGCCTGGGCCAAGGGTCATACAGGCTCACCGACTATGTGCGCGGCCGGGACCTGGGTGTGGTGCGCGGGCCGAAAGCGCGCATCGCGGTGGAATTCCGCGGATCTCTTCTGATCGCCGCCGTCCCGCAAAGGGAGCGCCCGGGCGAGCCGTAAACGCCGTAACCGAGCCCCGCCGTCACGCCCCGTCTTAACCGAGCCGCGACCGTCAGGGAGCGGTTTCCCCCAAACGGCTACCACCCGTGTCCCGGGCTGTGCGACATGAAAGTCGGGATTCACGTAAAGCGCCTTGAGCCGACGGAGCGTATTCCCGGGGGTTTTTCACCGTGTTTATCTGCGTTCATCTGCGTTCATCTGCGGCCATTTACGTTTTTACTTCCGGCCTGGCGTGAAAAACAAAAACCCTATATTGGCCGCAGATGAACGCAGAGGAACGCGGATAACGCGCCACACGAAGTTATACCTTACTTCATTTTTGTGTCGCACACCCCGTGTCCCGGAAGTCGCGGATTCGGGCTCATCCCAATGCTACGATCAAAGGTGTGGTCGCCGCGTAGCTTCAAGCGCACCGGTATATGCATCGCGCTCAATGTAGCGACGCTCCTGACCCTAACGCTTCAATGCGCGGCCGCGCCTCCGCAGATTCACCCCACTCAGAATAAACGGTTCATCGATTGCGCCGCCCGCCGGCTGCGCGGCAACCCCGGTTTTACCACCATCGGCGTGCTCACCCTGGCACTGGGTATTGGCGCCGGCACCGCGATCTTCAGCGTAGTCGATGGCGTGCTGTTGAAACCACTGCCCTATCCGCAATCCGGGCGAATTGTCGCCTTGCGGCACACCGCGCCGGGCATCCATATCGAGGACCTCAATATGGCCGCCTCGCTGTACTTCACTTACAGCGACGAAAACCGCGTGTTTCAAGATGTCGGCATGTGGCAGGCGGACACCGCGAGCGTAACGGGGATTGCTCAGCCCGAGGAGGCGCCGGCTCTACTGGTGACAAATCGTTTTCTCCCGGTCCTCGGTGTCCAGCCTGTGCTAGGACGCTCGTTCACCGCGTCTGATGACGACCCGAAAAGCGAACACGCAGCGATTCTTTCGGACGGGTATTGGAAGTCGCATTTCGGAGGCGATCGCGCCGTTCTTGGCCGCCGTATCCTTCTGGATGGCGATGCGTACTCGGTGGTTGGTGTAATGCCGCCATCGTTCCAATTCATGGATCGGCAGGTCTCCCTGCTGTTGCCGCTGCGAATCAATCGCGCGGATATTCGTCTGATCAGCTTCTGCTGCCAGGGCATCGCCAGGCTCAAACCTGGCGTGACGCTCACCCAGGCCAACGCGGATGTCACGCGCATGCTGGCCATGGCGCCGGCAAAATTCGCAGTGAACCCCGGCTTCAGCTCGAATGTTTGGGCCACCGCCCGCATCGCCCCCCGTTTGCGTTTGCTAAAGGACGTCCTGATTGGCGACATCGGAAAGACACTTTGGACGCTAATGGGCGCCGTGGGTATTGTGCTACTGATCGCCTGCGCCAACGTGGCGAATCTGCTTCTGGTCCGCGCCGATGGGCGCCGGCAGGAGCTGGCCGTTCGTGCCGCGCTCGGCGCCGGGTGGGGACGCATCGCGCTCGATCTACTGCTCGAAAGCCTGCTGCTTAGCGTCGCTGGTGGCGGGCTTGGGTTGGCGCTCGCGTATGGCGCGTTGCGGGTACTCGCGGCCTCGGGAGTGGAACACCTGCCGCGCATCCACGAGATTTCAATCGATCCGGTGGTGCTCGCGTTCACACTAGGCGTTTCGCTAGTTGCGGGTTTGCTCTTCGGTTTGATCCCGGTCTTCATGTATGCGCGGCCGCGGTTATCGAACGCGCTCGTTAGCGGTGGCCGCTCAATCAGCCAGAGCAAGGAGAGGCATCGCGCGCGTAGCCTTCTGGTGATCGTGCAGGTGGCGCTGGCTGCCGTGCTGCTGGTCGCTTCCGGACTGATGATCCGCACCTTCCGGGCGCTGCGGCACATCGATCCCGGCTTCTCCCGCGCGCCAGAGCTGGAGACGCTCCATCTTTCGATTCCCGAGTCGCAGGTCGCCGAACCGGAGCGCGCGATTCGGATGGAAGAGGAAATCCTACGTAAGATAGAGTCGCTTGCGGGTGTTTCCGCTGTTGCGATAACGAGCAACCTCCCTATGGAAGGCGGCTCGGGCGATCCGGTTTATGCCGAGGATCAGACCGCCCAGGGGAGCACCGTGCCCCCCATACGGACCTTCAAATTCGTCTCGCCAGGCTACTTCTCCACAGTCGGCGCCCGTCTAATCGCAGGGCGCGATTTGACCTGGGCCGATACCTACAACCAGAAGCCTGTCGCCCTGGTCTCGGAGAACATGGCGCGCGAGTTTTGGCACGATCCGCGCGCGGCAATCGGCAAACGCGTCCGTCCAACACTCAAGGACGACTGGCGGGAAGTGATCGGCGTGGTGGCCGATTTGCGCGACGAAGGCGTGGATCGGAAGGCGCCTGGCATCGTCTACTGGCCCCTGCTGCAGAAGAATTTCGAGTCTTCCGCAACATACGTATTCCGAAGCGTAGCTTTCGTGGTACGCACGCCGCGGGCGGGATCGTCCGCGTTGCTTCAGGATCTCCAAAAAGCCGTCGCCGGCGTGAATTCCAGTTTACCCTTGGCCGGCGTTAAGACTCTCGAATCCGTATACGACCGCTCCCTGGCGCGAACGTCTTTTACGCTAGCGCTGCTAGCTATCGCGGGCGGCATGGCGCTGCTTCTGGGCTTGATCGGAATCTACGGTGTCATATCCTACTCGGTTTCGCAACGGACTCGCGAGATCGGAATACGGCTCGCGCGGGGCGCGCCTCTCCAGAACGTCACGGAGATGTTTGTGCGTCACGGACTGGTTCTGTCGGGCGTCGGCGTAGCGTTTGGGTTGACCGGAGCGTTGGCTCTGACACGCCTGATAAAATCGGTGCTCTATGAGGTGAGCCCGTCCGATCCGCTGACGTACGTCGCGGTGTCGACCGGGCTGGTTCTCGCCGCGACGCTCGCCAGTTACCTCCCCGCTCGCAGGGCTACTAAGGTCGATCCGGTCGAGGCCTTACGGGCCGAGTAGCGTTCCTCATCGAGATTGATCGTTCCGGCGCCACGGATCTGGTGTTGTGGATTGTCGCGAAATCGCCTGTCACGGTCGACCAGACCCGGCGAACCGAACGCGGCCCAAGGACGCCGCGACACGAAGGCTGGTGCGTTCACCAATCTCAAAAATAAATCCGCCCCCCTTCATCCCCAGAGAACTAAATCACTTACTAACTTGCCGTTCCTCCCCCCCCACCCTCCAGCGTAAACCCCAGCCCTATCCTGGAAGCGAAAGGTGTACCAAACTAAATGCTAATCTCCGATAAACAACACGAAGCCAACCAACGTAACGCCGAAAAATCCACCGGACCAACCACCCCGGAGGGCCAGGAAGCTGTCAAGTTCAACGCCCTCAAATACGGCCTCCGCGCCCGCAGCCTCTTCCTCCCCTGCGAAGACCCCGTCGAATTCGACGAGCTCTGGGAAGATCTGATGTCCGACTGGCGTCCCGCCAACCGTACCGAAAAGAACTTTGTAGAGCAAATGGTAAGCGCGCACTGGCTCCTGGCCCGCCTATCCTGCGGCGAACATAAACTCTTCACCGAGGAGAAACTGAACTTCATAACCCAGTTGGACCTGCTCGATCGCATCTCCAAACAGCGCGCACGCCTCGAGCATTCCTTCACCCAAGCCGTGCACGAACTGCAGCGCCTGCAAAAGGAGCGCAAGGCCGGCGAAGGCAAATCGCAATCCAGGAAACCACCGGCTCGCGCGGCCTACCCGGTCCCCCAACCAGTCGAGCCAAGTCCCATGGTCTCCGCCCACGCCGATACCCGTTAACCCTCCCCCCCCGGTCTTTGACAACCTCACCGCCAAACCCAACCGCTAAGCCCAACGTGTCTCTGTACCCAGCCCCCGCGAGCCCGAAAAAAGCCTGTCCCCAGCCCCCCAGCCCCTAGTCCCCAGCCCCAGGACCCACCACCCACAACCCACCACCCACAACCCGTGCTTAAATTCCAACAACATGGGCTTCGTTCGTCCCCCAGCCCCGTATAATAAGGGCATGTGCGGCATCGTGGGATACATCGGCAACCGCAAAGCGGTGCCCATCATTCTGGAAGGCCTCAAGCGTCTCGAATACCGCGGCTACGATTCCGCCGGCCTGGCGGTTTACTGCAACGGCGAAAACAGTCGGCTTGAAGTGCGCCGCGCATCCGGCAAGCTGCGCAATCTGGAAGAAGCCATCCGCCTGAACCCCGTCGATGGCACGTTCGGCGTCGGACACACACGCTGGGCCACGCATGGCCGCCCCACGGAAGAAAACGCCCATCCGCACCGCGATTGCACCGGCGACATTGTAGTGGTGCATAACGGCATCGTCGAGAACTACCTCGCGCTGAAGCGCCAATTGCAGGCCGAAGGCCACCAATTCAAAACCCAGACGGACACCGAAGTCATCGCGCACCTGGTGGAAAAACATTTCCACGGCAACCTCGAAGAAGCCCTGCGCGCCGCCATTCACGAGCTTACTGGAGTGTTCGCCCTGGCCGCCATCGCGCGCACCGATCCAAACAAAATCGTGGCCGCGCGTTCCGGCCCGCCGGTGGTCATCGGCCTCGGCGATAACGAATACTTCGTGGCTTCCGACGTCCCCGCCATCCTGCATCACACGCGCGACATGTTCTTTTTGGCCGACGGCGACATGGCCGTGCTCACGCCCGATGGCGTGCGGCTCAGCGATTTCCAGGGCTGCCCCGTGAACCGCCAGGTGTCTCACATTTTGTGGGATCCCATCATGGCCGAAAAGGGCGGCTACAAGCATTTCATGCTCAAGGAAATTTATGAGCAGCCGCGCGCCGTGCGCGACACCACGCTGGGACGCGTCAGCCAGGAGACCGGCCAGGTCTACCTGGATGAGATGGACATCACGCCCGCCGAATTCCGTGAATTCCGCCAGGTGAAGATCATCGCCTGCGGCACGAGCTGGCATGCGGCGCTCTGCGGCAAATTCATGATCGAAAAGCTGGCGCGCATGCCCGTGGAGGTGGATTACGGCAGCGAGTTCCGCTATCGCGATCCCCTAGTGGATGCCGGCACGCTCACTGTTGTCATTTCGCAATCCGGCGAAACCGCCGATACACTGGCTGCGCAGCGCGAGGCCAAACAAAAAGGATCGAAAACCCTGGCCATCTGCAACGTGATCGGCTCCATGATCACGCGCGAAGCCGCTGGCGCCATTCTCACTCATGCGGGCCCCGAGATCGGCGTGGCGTCCACCAAGGCGTTCACTTGCCAGTTGACCGCGCTCTTCATCTTGGCGATGTATCTCGGCCAGCAGCGCGGCACGCTGGATGCTACTCAGTCGCGCGCGCTGGCTGAAGACTTGTTTCGTATCCCCGGCAAACTGGAGACGGTGCTCGCGCAGGATCCGGCCTACGAAGAGTTGGCGCGCAAGCTTTTCCGCGCCGGCGATTTTCTGTTCCTCGGCCGCGGCGTGCATTTTCCCATCGCGCTCGAAGGCGCGCTGAAGTTGAAAGAGATTTCTTACATCCACGCGGAAGGCTATCCGGCCGGCGAGATGAAGCACGGACCCAATGCCCTGATCGACGAGAATCTACCGGTGGTGGTGCTGGCCACCCGCGATCCATCCAGCGAAGAGAGCCGCGTGCTCTACGAGAAGACTCTCTCTAACATTCAGGAAGTGAAGGCCCGCGAAGGCACCGTCGTCGCCATCTCCACCGAAGGCGACGAAGACGCGCGCAAGACCGCCGACCATGTGATCGAAATTCCGGCCGCCGCCGAACTCCTTACGCCCATCCTGGAGATCGTGCCCCTGCAGCTTCTGGCCTATCACATCGCCGTGCGCCGCGGCTGCGACGTGGATCAGCCGCGCAATCTCGCCAAGAGCGTGACCGTGGAATGAACCGCGGCTTGCTGATGCTCGCCGGGCACGCCATTTATCAGGACGGCTCTTGGCATGGCGGACATCAGAACGAAGATCGGCTCTACGAACAACACGTCCGCGATGCCTTCCGCATCCTCAGTGACGAAGGATACGAGGCCCTGGCGCTGAGCGGCGGACGGTCGCGCCCGCAGCTTGCCGATCGCGTTTCCAACTCGGAAGCCGAAGGCATGCTGGAATGGGCGCAGGCGGTGGGTTTGGCGCTTCCCGCGGGCGCCGTTCCGCTGGAACAGTACGGCCGCGATAGCTTCGAGAATCTGTTCTTCTCCATGCTCCGTTTCCACAAACAGTTCGGCGAGTGGCCGTCGCGCGTGGGAGCCGTAAGTTGGAAATTCAAGGCGTTGCGCTTCTACCTGATCGCCTGTGGACTGCGCCTGGAGGATGGCCGCTTCCGCTTCTTCGGCAGCGGCGATCCATCGGGCTTTGAAGAGTTCGCCGTGGCCAGCGTGCAGTACGATGCCATGATCGTCCGCGACGGCCAGATCGTAGACCCCTTGCATCGCGATGCAAAATGGTTCGGCGAAAAACGCCTCGACCGTACGCCCCGCGAATTCCGCACCAACGCCGATTATCTGGCCCGTGTGAAGCACGAGTACGGTCACGCGGAGTTGATCGATCTGGTGGAATCCATCGCCCCCGGTCCCGCCTGGCGCGACATCCCCTGGCCCTGGCAACCTTGAACCGTAGGGCAGACCTGGGCAGACCATCGTTGTGTGTGGTCTGCCAGCCGCTACCTTTCTGCACTGTGTCCGCCAATGTGGGGCAGGCTCGTAGCCTGCGCGGGCCTCGTAGGCCTGCAATGTTTTTTGACCCACCTTCCCCAACCCCACGCTGTCTTCAAATGTATGGGTTCTGAAAAACAAACCGGAACCCAAGGAGGGAAAGACAATGAAACGAATTCGAAATATGGCAGTTTGCGTAATCGCTCTTGGCTTGTTCGGCCTCATGGGCACCGCCGCTCAGGCACAGGAAAACCGGCACGTCCAGATCGTCAACCGGGCGTCCTCACCGATTTATCACCTCTACGCGTCCAACGTGGACCGCGGCACCTGGGAAGAGGATCTGTTGGGCGACCGCGTCCTGCTGCCCGGCTACTGGATCAATGCGAATATCGACGATGGCAGCGGCCATTGCCTGTTCGACATGAAGGCGGTTTTGTACGACGGGCGCACGGCCGAAATTCACGGCTTCAACGTTTGCACCGGTGAATCCTGGACGGTGACCAACTAGTGGTCCACCGCCAGGCACCATACGCACTCTAAAAGGGGCAGCCCGCGACTCACTCCGCTGCCCCTATTTTTTCGACCCCTGTTTCGAGCGTCACCACCACCAACGCCACCCACACGAAGTCCGCCAGCAGCAGATGTACGATCTGCATCCAGACCGGCGCAAGCAGCAAGATATTCAGCGCGCCGGCCGCCAGTTGCACCACCACCAGCACCGCCAGGATCCGTCCCATCCGTACCGCCGGTGCCCAGCCCGATCGCATCGCTGCGACGGCCGCCGCCACCAGTACCGCTCCGCCGGCAATGGCCACTAGCGGATGCAGGGCTCGCAAGCGCAGCAGCGCGCCGGCCGTTTGCGAGAACTCCTGCCGCATACCGGCCGCCACCGAACTCGCCGGATACAACGTATCGCCCAGCGCGGCAATTGCGCCGCTCACCGCCACCACAATCGCCACAGGCAGCGCGTACAGGATCAATCCCGGCGCGCCGCGCCACTGCCGCGACACGGGATCGCGCCCAAACCACGCGGTGAGGGTCAGCATGGCGAGCAGAACCTGCGTGTTCACCAGATGCGCCGAAAGATACGCCGCCCGTCCCGCCGAGGCATTGTGCTCGACATATTGAAACAACACCAGGCCCGCGCCCAGCAGTGCTTCCGCAAATAGAAACACCACCGATAACGCCGCGAACAGGCGCGCCCGATGCCCCCGCGGAAACAGCCGGAACGCCCAGATACAAAGCGCCGCCACGCTGATCAGAGCCAATCCGCTGGTGAGCCGATGCGTAAACTCGATGATGGTTTCCATGCGCGGCGCGCGCGGCACCACCACCCCGTTGCACAGCGGCCAACGGTCGCCGCAGCCCGCTCCCGAGCCGGTGGCGCGCACGAACGCGCCCCACAGTACCACCACGAAGT
Organism: Bryobacterales bacterium; assembly: GCA_963785255.1. Lineage (GTDB taxonomy): Bacteria > Acidobacteriota > Terriglobia > Bryobacterales > Bryobacteraceae > Bog-159. Next base: position 351,939 of record CAWAUR010000015.1, on the reverse strand, counting down.
TATAAGCCAGCACGCCCCATGCGGCGCGGCTGAACCGCCGGCACTCGCCCGGAGCAACTAGCTCGCCGTGTGCGCCGGCCAATGTTTGCGACATTTGCTTCAATGTAACGCGTTGCGGCGGTTTGGTACGCTGGACGGATGACTCTGCCGGCTCGGTTACAACTGCCTCGATTCCGCACAATCTACAGAGCCGCACCGGCTCTACAGAGCCGCGACCGTTAGGGAGCGCTTTCACAGGTTCAAGCACCCATGGCGCTCATCGACCTAAGCCACACCGTAGAGCATGGCCTGATCACTTACAAAGGCCTGCCCGCGCCGCTCATCTGCGATTTCCTGAGCCGCGAACAATCGCGCCGCATCTACGCGCCGGGAACCGAATTCCACATCGGGAAAATCGAAATGGTGGCCAACACCGGCACCTATGTGGATTCGCCGTTTCACCGCTACGCCGATGGCCAGGATCTTTCGGAACTGCCGCTCGAATCGCTCGCCAATCTCGATGGCATCGTGGTGCGGCACCCAGGGCGCGCCATCGGCCGCTCCGCATTCGGCAATCTGGATCTGCGCGGCAAGGCCGTCCTTGTCCAAACTGGCTGGGATCGCCATTGGTCGACCGAACAATATTTCGAGGGCCATCCCTTCTTGACCGAAGATGCCGCCCGGCACATCGCCGAATCCGGCGCCGCGCTGGTGGGAATCGATTCGCTGAATATCGACGATACCGCCGACCTAGCGCGTCCCGCGCATTCCATCCTGCTGCGCGCGGGCATCCCTATCGCCGAGCATCTGTGCAATCTGCAAGCGTTGCCGGAGACTGGTTTCCGCTTCTTCGCCGTGCCGGTGAAGGTGAAGCGCTTCGGAACGTTTCCCGTGCGCGCCTTCGCGATCGCGTAATCTACCGCTGGCTCGCCTCACCCGCCGTGACCCGCCGGTTGAATTCCACCGACTTACCGCGCGGCACACTCAACGATTTCCAATCGCCTCCCTTAAAATGCTTCGCCAGCAGCACAATCTGCCCGATGTGATACGCATAGTGCGAGAGTTGCCGGTTAATCGCCTGCGTAACCGAATGCGCTTCGCCGCGGATGTACACTTTCCGTCCCGCATCTGCATCGGTCAGCGGCTCCAGCGCGCCGAATACGTAATCCCAGCCCTTCTGCCAAACCGCCATCAACGCCTCGCGCGTGGCAGGCGGGTCCTCGAACTCGGTGTCGCGATTTCGATCCGGCTTCTCGCCATCGCTGATCAGAAAATCCTGCCAGCGCGAGCGCATGTTGCCCGCCATGTGCTTCACCGTGATCGCAATCGAATTCGCTTCCGCATCGATCGCCGCAAAAAGCTGTTCATCGGTCACTTGCGCCATGGCATCTTCCGCCAACTTCTTTTGGTAGCGAAACAAAGTGAGTGAGTCTTCTAAGTGAGAAGTAGTAAATTGCAAAGGCATGTTAGCGCTCCGGTATCTGAATGGTGATGTTCCGGTATCTCATTCCGCCCGTATGATCGCCCTGGATATATAGCGGTCCAGGCTCGCCTTCGTGACTATCGATAGCGCCGCCGGTAATCCCCGGAATCTCTTCGTCATCGATGGTGGTTTCGCCGTCCCGCACCACGGTCACCATGCGCCCCACCAGCGTAACGTCGTAGCTCTCCCACTGCCCCGGACGCTTCGAAATCTCCACCGCCGGCGCCAGAAATCCGTAGATCGATCCCATGGCGTGGAACTGATCGTTCTCACCGGCCTTCTCATATTCCACCTGCACCTCATCGCGGCCGCGCAAGTAGACGCCGCTGTTGCCGCCGTCCGGACAGTTGTACTCAATGTGTAGTTTGAAATCGCCGAACTTACGCGTAGTGAGGATATTGGCGCCCGCTGCCTGGTTCACCAGTTCGCCATCTTGCGCCACCCAATGGTTCTTGGCGGGATCGTCCGGTTTCCAACCGGTCAGATCTTTTCCGTTGAACAGTGGCTCCGGCTTCGACCAAGCCGCCGGAACTTTGTGTTTCAAAGCCGGCGCCGGCACTCCCACGATTTTTCCCTCCACGCCATCGGCGCGCTTCTCCACGCCCGTGATCTTACCGCCCGCGGCGTGAAATTCCCAAGTCACCTTGATCTCCCCATCGAACCACTCCTGCGTGGTAAAGGTCGGATGCGAACCATTCAAGACCACGTCCGTAGCCGGATGCACGCTGGCCACGCGCCCCACCACGCGCACTTGTGGTTGGCCGCCGCTTTCAGTCACTTCCATCCATGAGGGGTACGTGGCTTTGGGCGTGGTCACGGTCAGGTCCCAACGGCCGGAAAAGGGTTGCGCGGCGCGGACTGGCAATGCGGGGGTGAGCAGCGCGGCCGCCACGGCGGATACAAAAAAGATTCGGGTCATTTCCAGCCCAGTGTATCCGATATGAGGCATGATAGAAACGATGACCCATGTCCGATTGTCTTTTTTCCGCGTGGCGCTGCTGGCAGCCACTGCCGCGAGCCTGCCCTTGGCGGGGCAGATTTATAAAGATCCCAACCAGCCGCTGGAGAAGCGGGTAAACGATCTGCTCTCGCGCATGACGCTCGAAGAAAAAGCGTCGCAGTTGCTGAGCGCCTCGCCCGCCATCGACCGCCTCGGAGTTCCGGCCTACGATTGGTGGAATGAGTGCCTGCACGGCGTAGCGCGGGCCGGCCGCGCCACCGTGTTCCCCGAGACCATCGGAGTGGCCGCCACGTGGGACACCAACCTGGTATTTCGCATGGCCACCGCCATCTCCGACGAAGCCCGCGCCAAGCACGAAGAGTTCGTGCGGCGCGGCAAACGCGGCATCTACCAAGGGTTGACCTTCTGGACGCCCAACATCAATATCTTTCGCGATCCGCGCTGGGGCCGCGGCATGGAGACGTACGGCGAGGACCCGTACCTCACCGGACGCATGGCCGTCGCATTTATTCGCGGCATGGAAGGCGACGATCCCAAATATCTGAAGACGGTCGCTACTGCCAAACACTATGCAGTGCACAGCGGGCCGGAATCGTCGCGGCATGTCTTCGACGCGCGCGTGTCCGACACCGATCTGCGCGATACCTACCTTCCGCAGTTCGCGGCGGCCGTGAAGGAAGGCGGCGCATTTTCCGTGATGTGCGCGTATAACAGCGTGGATGGCGCGCCCGCCTGCGCCAATACACCACTGCTCGGCGACATCCTGCGTGGCGAGTGGAGATTTCCCGGTTACGTGGTTTCCGATTGCGGCGCGATCGGCGATATCTATCTAGGTCACAAAGCCGCTAAGACCGCCGTCGAAGGCGTTGCCATGGCTGTGAAAGCGGGCACCGATCTCGATTGCGGCCTGGAATACGAAAACGTGGTGCCCGCCGTGCGCGCGGGTTTGCTTACCGAGAAAGATGTGGATACGGCGCTGCGCCGTCTGCTGACCGCGCGATTCAAGCTGGGCATGTTCGATCCGCCGGCGATGGTCGATTGGGCGCAGATTCCTTATAGCGTCAACGATAGCCCTGAGCATCAACAACTCGCTCTCGAAGTGGCCCGCAAATCCGTCGTGCTGCTGAAAAACGAAGGCGGCGTGCTGCCGCTCGCGCGCAATCTGAAGACGATCGCCGTGATCGGGCCGAACGCCGATTCGGTCGATGTGCTGCTGGGCAATTACAACGGCCAGCCCTCGCACCCCGTGACGCCGCTCGCGGGAATCCGCGAGAAGGTGGGGCCCGCCACGCGCGTGTTGTATGCCCGCGGGTCCGATCTGGCGGAGGGCATGCCGCTCTTTGAAACCGTGCCCTCCAGCGCGCTGGTGATGTCCAATAGCGCGGATCGCCGCCAAGGACTTCTCGGCGAGTATTTCAACACGGCGGCCTTCAACGGGCGCGCTTATTTCAACCAGGCGTTCGTTTCCCAAGCCATGCGCAAAGCCGCGGTGATTCCGGCGAATCCGCAGCCGTTGTTTACGCGCTCCGATGCGAAAATCGACTTCGACTGGGTGGATGGCGCGCCGCGCGCGGACATGGACGACGATAATTTCGGCGTGCGCTGGACCGGCTATCTGGCGCCGCCTGTGACCGGTAAGTATCAATTGGGCGCCACGGGGCTGAATGCCTTCGAAGTGTATCTCGATAGCAAGCTGATCGCCGCGCGCGATAACGTCCACGAGCGCGGCTATGAATACAAGACCGTGGATCTGGAAGCCGGCAAACTCTATCCCATCCGCCTGGATTTCCACGAGGTGCACGGCGATGCGGATATCCGGCTGGTGTGGGCTCCGCCGCATGCGGGCTACGAGGAGGAAGCCCTGAGCGTCGCGCGTCAAGCGGACGTGGTGCTGATGTTTCTGGGCCTATCGCCGCGTCTCGAAGGTGAGGAGATGCCCGTAAAAGTGGACGGGTTCAGCGGCGGCGATCGCGTGAAGCTGGGCATCCCGCGCGTGCAGGAGGAACTGTTGCAGCGCGTCTCGGAGTTGGGGAAGCCGGTAGTGCTGGTGCTGTTGAACGGCAGCGCGGTGGCCGTAAACTGGGCGCGCGAACACGTGCCGGCGATTGTGGAGCTGTGGTATCCCGGACAAGCCGGTGGCACGGCGCTGGCCGACGTCTTATTCGGCGACTATAACCCCGGTGGCCGGCTGCCCGTAACATTTTATAAGTCGGAAGATCAACTGCCGCCATTCGACGATTACAGCATGAAGGGCCGGACATATAAGTACTTCGATGGTGAACCACTTTATCCGTTCGGGTATGGACTCAGCTACACCACGTTCACTTATCGGAATCTCGCGGCGCCGCCAAAGGCGCGGATGGGCAAGCCGGTGACGGTCTCTGTAGAGGTAGAAAACACAGGCCAGCGCGATGGTGAAGACGTGGTGCAGTTATACGTGAAGCATCCCGGAGTGGTGCGCGAGCTCGCGGCATTCGAGCGCGTGCCGCTGCGCGCCGGCGAGAAGAAGACGGTTCAATTCGCGGTAACGCGCGCCGCAGCCGGCGACATCTCGCTCGCGGTCGGCCAACTAAGCCGCGACTGCCGGATTACTCGTTAGGTTCCCGCGTCCAAATCTGGGAACGGCCTAACAGCGAAAATCCGATGAATCCGCGCACCGATAGCTGATTCCCGTGCTCCTGCAGGCGCAGTTTGCAACGGTAAACCGATCCGTTGTCAGGGTCCAGAATGTCGCCGCCCGAGTATTCGTCGCCGTGCAGCGTGAGACCGCGCATGATCACCATGCCGATCACGGGTTTATCTTTGCGCTCGTCTTTGCATTTGTCGCAGAACTTCTTGGCGTCCGGCTGCAGGGTGGCTTCAATCTTGCCGTAGAGTTTGCCGCCTTGAATATAAACCTGGACGATGGCTTTGGGTTTACCAGTCTTGTCGTCGATCGTCTTCCAGCGCCCGATGGGCGTCAGAAGTGCGGCGTTGGTAGCCCACGCCGCGAGCACGGCCAAGAACAAGGCGGCGCTCGCACCTGCTATCTTCCGCATAACCGGAGTATGCCGCGTTTCACCGCGCGTGGCAAGGGGGTCTGCTGCCTGCCCCACAAGTCACTCAATCACAATCGCGGGCTTCTCGCCGCGAGTGTCCGCGTCTTCCAATTCTGTACGAATCACCCGAGTCTCCCCCGGCATCAGGTCAATATAATTGTCACTGTAAATGGCTGGTAAGATCCGGTCGCCGCTCTTCTCGCGCACTGCCTTCAGCTTCACCATCAACACGGGCGTTTTCGCGGCATTGTGAACAGTAGTGGTCAATTCCCAATGTCCACCGTGCCGCTCCGCCTGCGTCTTCGCCTCCACCTTCACCTTGGGCAAATCGCGCAGCGCGCGGAAATCGTATTCCTGCGTGCCGCGCCAGTAGAAGTTGTCCGAAAGTGTCTCTCCGCCGCGCGTCAGCGTCAACCGGATGAAATGCACCGCGGTCAGGCCATCAGGATATTCCATGTGAATCGGTGTCACCACGCTGTCTTCCTTGCTATCCACGGCCACGGCGCGCTCCCATTTCACCGCGCCATCCATGTTCAGCAGCTTCACACTGGCTGTCAGCCCATGCGTATCGCCGGCCGAATAGTTCACCACTTCGATGTTATCGGTCACCGGATTCCACTGGATATGCAGCGGCTCGCAGGCCTTCTTCGCGCCAAAGTATGCCGCCGTGGGCTCTAAGTAATAGTCGTAAGTCTGCCATACGAAGGTAGGCCATGTAGGATGACTCATCCAGATCAGCAATCCCATCCGATTCTTACTCTGCGCTTCGAACATAGCCCGATAACCGTCGTAATTGACATACTGCGCAAGCCGTACCCACTCCGTCACATTGTCCGCGCCGCCATAGCTTTTATCAATGGTGTTGCGGAACGATTCGCCGCCCTGCGCACCGTGCAGCGAGAAATCGTGCAGCCCCCACATGCGGCCCTGCGGCCACATCTCCGCTTCCGGCATGAACGCGCGCAGGCTGTCCATGCTCCCGATATTCGGCATGCCCAGCTCACTATGCAGCTTCTCCGTGGCGCGCTGCGAGAAGTAGAACTTAGTGGGCATGGCGCGGTAGGGGCCGTGGCCGCTCACGGTGTCGTCCGCCGAGCTGGGAATGTAATGCAGCCCCGGATGCAATTCCGCCAGTATCTCACGCATGCCTGTGTCCAAGGGCTTGGGCGGCTGGCCTTCGTTGCGCCCGCAGTACAGCCCGATCGACGGATGGCTGCGAATACGCAGCACCGTGTCTTTCACGTTGCGCAGGAACAGGTCGTTATCGTCCGGGTCCGGACCGTCGGCCGGATTGGCCAGCCAGAAATCCTGCCACACCACGATCCCGTTACGGTCGCAGGCATCGTAAAACGCATCCTCGCCGATTTGCCCCACCCAATTGCGGATCATCGTGAAATGCATATCGCGGTGATAGCGCACGGCCGCCTCGTATTCCCGCGCGCGATAACGCAACATCGATTCGCTGAAGCCCCAGTTACCGCCCAGCCCTACGAAACGCCGCCCGTTGATCCATATCTTGAGCGCGCCGCCTTCGTCGTTGTAAGTGAACTGGCGCACTCCGGCGTGAAACGTCTTCACGTCGGAGACGCCACGGCCGGCTGTTTCGAACCGCAGAGTCACTGTATATAGATAAGGATCGCCATAACCGTTCGGCCACCACAGCCGGGGAGTCGCCAGATGCAGCGTATGTTTCACCGTCTGGCTGCCGGAAGCATCCAAAGTGACTGGCTCATCGAAAGTCATATCGCCGAATCGCCCGTGCAGCGTGCCTTTCACTGCCTGTGAATCGTGATTCCGCAGAGTCGCTTCCACCGTGACGTCCGCGCTAGTGCCGGGATTCTGAGTGACCGCGCTAGTGACAAACGGATCTTCCACAGTAACCGGCCCCGTAGTCGTGAGATAGACATTATTCCAGATGCCTGTATCCCGCCCGCGAATCGTAGGAATCCAATCCCAACCGATGGACGCATGATAAGTCGGGTTATCCGCACCCAGTGCGCCGCCGTTCTTATCGGGATTGTCGAATGTCTTCTCCTTGACGCTGCCGGGCGTGGCGTTCTTCACCACCCGCACGGCCAGTGCATTGTTGCCCGCATGCAACTGCCTAGTCACATCGAAACGACCGCGCATAAATCCGCCTTCAATGCGGCCAAGGCTCTGGCCATTCAAAAACACATCGGCTTTCCAATTGATGCCGTCGAAATTGAGCCACACACGCCTGTCCGCGGCCAACGGCGGCATCCTGAATTCGTTGCGATACCAGAAGTCCGCGTAGAAGAACGAGTCTGAAATAGCGAACGCATAATCGCCGAAGTTAGGATCGGGCAGCGCGCCGGCATTGTAGTAACCCGTAAGTGCGGTGCCGGGCACGGTAGCTACCAGCCAGTCCGCGTCGTGAAATCCCGGCTTGGATAGCGCCGCGCCATCCGCGGTAACCAACGAATCGCGCTGGATACGCCACGCGCCGCCGGCTAGGTCCAGGCGACCATCGGCGCCGATGTGAACCGCGGGTTTCGCCACGGCGACCGGTCCGCCGCGGCCGTAGACTTCCATTTCGCTCAAGATATAGCCATCGGGCGAACCCGACTTAGTCAGTAACACGCGCACGTAACGGCCCTGCGCGGCGCTCGCCAGCCTCATATCGTCGGCGATGGGCGCGACGGTTTTCCAATTCGCGGCGTCGCTCGAAACCTGCAGCACACCCTCCGCCGCGCGCCTGATCCAGTGGAGCGCCACGCGGTCGAACGTGCACTCCGCGCCTAGATCCACATAGACCCATTCTTCGCCGGTCCCGGCGCTCTTCCATGCGCTGGTGAAGTCATACGGCCCGCCTGCTTCCACGCGTGCATTATGATCGAACAACCCAATCTCGCTGACCATCCAACCTTGTGCGCCGGGAGCGTCGAGCGACACACGATAGAAGCGGCTGTGCGAGGGCGCCTTCAGCGGGACTGATGGCTGGTATCGGCGCATGCGGCCGGGCGGCACCTTCGAAGCGTCGGCGCCCGAAGCGCGGCCCAACTCCGTCCAGGTTTGCCCGTCATCCGAGCCGGATACGACCGCCGTCCAGCCCGCGGACAGGCTGGAGGCCTGTCCTACCCGCACGCTGGCATCGATCTCCACGCGATCTACCTCGCGCGGCGTATCTCCGCCCGCTAACTCAAGCTGTACCCATCCGCCCGTGCCTCGTAGGCTTACACTCGTGAACCAGTTATGGTCGAGCAGCCATTCGCGCTCGTTCTTCTTCAGTTCGCCCTGCTGGCTAGTCGAGACTACCACCCAGCGCGGCATCTTGGTGTCCTTGATGCCGTCGGTGATCAACTGACCCGTCAAATTGTAATCGTAACTGCTCGATTGGTACACCGGTCGATCTAATGTGAGATTCCGGTAAGTCCGATCCACGCGGAACGTGGGCCCAAAGTTCTCACTAGGATCGCCGGGGTACACTCCCACGCCCAGGGTGTACGGTTGTGCCTCTATCGCGGACCATGCCATAAAGACAAGTAATAAGATGCGATGTATCATGATGCTCTTTCGTCCAAGCTCCTCAATGCGAATGCATACGCGCCAATGGCCGTCGCCTCGCTGGTCCCCAGGCGCGAGATTCCTATGCCCGTGCGCTGTAATCCATCGAATCTCACTGTGCGCGTGCCGCCGGGAACAGTCAGTTCCTTGGTTTTCCCTTTGAGGAAAGTTTCTCGTTGAACCGGATCTTCCAGATTGAAAGCCCGTTGCGCCAGCCGCGGAAACCATTTCCCATCGGGAGCCCGATAGTTGCTGTTCATTTCGTCGACGATAGCCGGCAGAAACTGGCGATGCGCGCCCGCGATCCCACCGCCGATCACCACCAAGCCATCGAGCAGCGTAACGGCTTGTGCAATCGCATCGCCCGCCACTTCCCCCATGCGTCGAAAGGCTTCGTGCGCCGCGGCGCGATCCCCATCGGCGCGCCCTTCGGCAATTTCATAAATCGCTTTCGGTTCGGGCGCATCTTCCAGCGGCAGGCCGGCTTGGGCCGCGTACACCCGCCGCACCGCACGAATGGATGCGCCTTCTTCCGCATTCGTATCGTGAATCAACTTGTGTCTTGCCAGCCAGATCTCTCCGGCCACCGAGTTATCGCCCACAAACAGCGCGCCGTTTCGCACGATGCCGCCGCCGAACCCCGTTCCCAGAGTCACACCTAGTAAGTTGCGATAACGTTTCGGACTGCCGGCTTTTTCGAGCAGACCGTTTACATAAGGTAGAAATCCGGCAGACGCCTCGCCAAACGCGAATAGGTCGCCATCGTTATTGATGAAGGTAGGCAAGCCGAATTGGTCTTCGAGCATCGGCGCCAGCGCTACATCGCGATAGGCCGGCAGATTCCCAGGCGCCACGATGATGCCGTTGAAGTAATCGGCCGGAGCCGGAAACGCGAAGCTGATAGCTACGGGAGGTGCGGGCAACTGCCCCCGCACTCGCCGGAATCCTTCCACGATGTTAGCGAGCGAGCGCTCCAGGTTATCCGCGTTCGCGGGCAGCGCGAAGCTTTCCACCACCGGCCGGTTAGCCTGCATCGCCGAGAAGACGAAGTTAGTGCCCCCGGCATCCAGCGTCATCACGATGCGTTGGTCGTTGGTATTTGGCATAAGTAGTTACGCCCGCGCCACCGCCGCCGTGCGATTCGCCAGCGCCGTCCATGTAATGTAAATAATGGCCGCGAGGGGCACCAGAAAGCTCAACTGTACCGAACTGTGATCGGCCACCAGTCCCATGAGCGGCGGCAGGCACGCCCCACCCAGGATAGCTGTCACCATCAGTCCGGATAGTTCGTTAGTATGCTCGGGCATGGCTTCTACCGCGATTGCGAAAACCAACGGAAAGATATTCGCGAAGCCCAATCCCGCTACGAAGAAGCTGGCCACGGCCAGGGTACGGTCCGGCACAAACATACCCAACAGCCCCAGCACCGAGACACCGCAGGTAACCAGAAAGAACTTCCGCGGCGCGATCCAATTCAAGATGACTCCGCCGGAGAATCGCCCGATTGTAAGTGCGGTGAAAAACAGTCCGGTGCCCAAGAGCCCCACCTTATTGATATCGATATCGAAGCGCTCTTTAAGGTACAGCGGAATGCCCGCGCTGACGCTCACTTCCGCGCCCACATAAAAGAAGATCGCGGCCACCATCATCAGCACATACCCGTTTGAGAGCAGCGCCAGACAGGATCGCAGCGTGGCGGCGTGATGTTCGCTCTTCTTCTCCTCCACGCGCAAGCCCGCCACGGCCACCACCGCCACCACCAGCGCCACCGCGTAGATGGGGAAGATCACCGTCCAACTTGCGCCAAAATATTTGGCAGCGACCACTGGGATCATGGGACCGGATAGCGATCCGATGGCCTTCACGAACTGCGCCAGCGACAAGTTGCGCGCATATTTTCCTTCATCCGACACATCCCGCATGATGGGATTGCCGGAGACCTGCAGAATGGCCGCGCCCGCACCCACTAGCATCACTGTCAGCAGGAAGCGTGCGAATGATGTAAGCCCGAAGGCGGCATTCAACAGCCCGATCAACGCCACCACCAGCCCTAACATCAAAACGAATTTCTTGCCGCGCTTGTCCTGGAATACGCCCATGGGGATCGAGAGCAGTCCGAACATCACGAACCCCACGAACGGGATGAACGAAGCCACCGTGTTGCTGAGTTGAAACTCGTTCTTGGCCAAGCTGACGAATGGCCCCACGGCGTCGGCGAAGCCCATCGCCAGGAAGGCCAGAAAAACCGGAAGCGTGCGAAGTCGCATATCGGATTGGAATCTCCGGGAATACGGAGTATAGCGTGATGCGGACCGGGGGACGTGCTGGAATCCACATAGCACCTAGAAAGGTGCTATCTTGATGTCGAGGGCCTTGTCCATGCTCGACATCACCAAGGACATCCAGTCGCTGACTACCTTCCGCCGTCGTTCCGGGGACTTTATAAGGCAGCTCCGGAAGAGCAAGCGCCCCGTCGTGTTGACCGTGAAAGGCAAAGCCGCCGCGATCGTGCAGGATGCCGCGGCCTATCAGCGACTGCTCGACATCGCTGCCCGCGCGGACGTGCACGAAGCCATCCGCCAAGGCCTCGACGATGTCGCGAGCGGCCGCACGCGGCCGGCACGCGAAGTCTTCGACGAAATTCGCGGGCGCCATGACATACCGCGTTGAGTTAAGTGGACGCGCCGCCCGCGATCTGGATATCCTCTACGTCGAGAAGAATGCGCGCGATTCTCCGGCAGCCGCGCGTTGGTACAACGGGCTAGAGGAAGCCGTCTCCAGCTTGGGGAGCTTTCCGCACAGGTGTCCCGTAGCCCCCGAAGGCAAAAAATCTGGACGCCGGCTACGCCATCTCCTATATGGCAAGAAGCCCCACATCTATCGAGTTATTTACGAAGTCGATGAACGCAGGAAAATCGTTACGGTGCTCACGATACGCCACGGGGCCATGGAGCCTGCGGATCTGGATGAGTGAATATTTTGCCGCTGAGGCCACCGTGGGTAGCAGACGTGATATCTTGGATCATGGCTGCCGGAATCCGGAAGGCCGCGGACGAACGCCATTATCTCTCCGATGCGAAAGGCGGCGGCGTTCTCCGGCGTGAGATCTGGGTGGACAGCAAAGGCCGCGTCGTCCGGTGTAACCTCGCATATGTCAATCCCCTGATCTACGCGGGCGACAATGGCCGGGTGCTGGGCTACGATTCCGCCCATGGCCGGCTTCACCGTTACTTTCGTGGCAGAATAACTGCCGTGACGTTTCTGGTAAGAGAGGCAAAACATGCGAAAGACTGAGATCCGAGTGGAACCGACGGAAGCATTCTTCGCGCGCGGCCGCAAACTGGCGCGCCTGGCGGACCATGGAGGACGGATCCCGCCCAGCCGGGTGGTGGCGTTCGACGACATCGAATCGATGCTGCAAGTCCTCACCGCGAAGCGGGTGCTTTTGCTCAAGCAAGTGAGAGCGACGCCCGGCTCCATCACGGATCTTGCGCGCAAGCTTAAGCGGGATCGTAGTGCGGTGACGCGCGATGTCCAGGCATTGGAGCGTGTGGGCGTTCTGCGGGTGACTGAGAAGTCGCTGCCCGGCCACGGAAGGCAGAAGTGGATTGCTCCCATCGCGCACGATATCCACCTGACCGCACAGTTATGACGAAGAAGGACTGCGTCGTTCTGTTCTTACTTACTCTGCCGCTCGCCCGCGCCGAAGTCCGCGTCTGGCAAGCCACTCTTACCTTGCCCACTTACGAAGAAGGCGCGCCCGATCCCAACCCGCCCTTCGACGCCTTTTCCACCGGCCGCTTCAACTATCCCTACACGCTGCGCGAGAACATCACCGATAACCGCGTGGCGCATAACTGGCGCGCCGTCTATCTCGAAAACGAGTATCTTAAGTGTTCCATCCTTCCCGACATAGGCGGCCACCTATACACCTGCGTCGATAAGATCAGCGGCCAACCCATGTTCTACGCCAATCCGTCCATCAAGAAAGCCAACATCGGTTATCGCGGCGCGTGGGCGGCCTTCGGCATCGAGTTCAATTTCCCGGTGTCTCACAACTGGGTCTCCATGTCACCCGTGCCGTTCAGCTTCGCCAAACATGCGGATGGCAGCGCCTCGGTGTGGGTGGGCAACATCGATCGCGTCTACGGCATGGAATGGACCGTCGAACTGTTCCTGCGCCCCGCCAGCACCGTCCTCGAAGAGCATGTCACGCTCAACAATCGCAGCGACGTGCGCCATCGTTTCTATTGGTGGAACAACGCGGGCATCGAAGTGAAGGACGATTCGCGCATCTATTACCCGATGCGCTACACCGCCAGCCACGGCTTCACTGACATCGACAGGTGGCCGGTGGATTCTTCCGGCAAGGATCTTAGCGTCATCCGCAACCAGACCGCCGGTCCCGTTTCGCGCTTCGTCTATGGCAGCCGCGAGCCGTTCATGGGCGTGTGGCGGCCGGATACTAACTCGGGCACGGTACACTTCGCGGATTATGCTGAGCTGCCTGCCAAGAAAATCTGGTCGTGGGGTGTGGATGCCGACGGGCTCGACTGGCGGCGCACGCTTTCGGATAATAACAGCGCCTATGTTGAAGTGCAGGCCGGACTTTTCCGCAATCAGGAGACCTACGCATTTCTCGAACCTCGCCAGACCATTCAGTTCTCCGAATACTGGATGCCTGCGCGCGGCATCGGCGGCATTACGCGCGCCAACTTAGCGGGCGTCGTGAATCTGACGCGTCACAATGGCGGGCTCGTTGCTGCGTTCAATACGAACCTCAAAATCCCGCTAGCCTCGGTTCGTATCCTGCAAGGCACGCGGGTGCTGGCTGAAGAGAGAGTCACTCTGACGCCGGAACGCACCTGGACGCGCGAAATCAAGAATGCGCCGCCCGATCCATGTACCTTCGAACTGCGTGACGCCTCCGGCAAAGTTCTGCTTCGCCATACCGAAGGCGAATACGATTGGACGCCCGCGGCGGAAGTTCACACCGGACCACAGCCGCGCCTCGCGGATGACGACCCGCTCCAGCGCGGCACTGACCAGGAGTTACAAGGCGACTTACTCGGAGCTTTACACACTTACCAGGATGCGATAGAACATACCCCCTCGGACTTCGCGCTGACTGTCGCCGCCGGCCGCCTGTGCGCCGGCTTGCAACGCGATGCCGAGGCCATCCGCTATCTCGAAACCGCCGCCGCGCGCGACGCTTCCGATCCCGAAGTCGCTTACTATCTCGGCCTGGCTTACGATGGCGCCGGCGATCGCCGCAAGGCCCGTCTCAGTTATGAAGCGGCCGCGCGTATGCCCTCATGGCGCGCCGCCGCCAGCCTGAAACTGGGTGAGCTACTGGCGCGCGAAGGCGATCGCGAAGCCGCGCTGCGGTTCCTCAATGCCGCACAGAGCGACCGGCGCGCCGCGGAGGAAGCCATGGCGCTCGAACACGCCCAGGGAGCTGTACTGAGCCACGACCGTGAGGGAGTGGTTTCCCCGCCCAGCCTCTTTATGCAATGGGATGCCGGCCGCCACAACGATCCCACCCTACTTCGCGCCCTGGCCGCCGACCCCGATCGTGTCCTCGAAATCGCCGCCGAATACATGCGCCTGGGCCTGTACCGGCCTGCGATCGACCTACTGGCGCGCGATTTTCCGCCAGTCGCCGCCGCCGAGAAAGAGCCCGCCGCGGTTCTGCCGCAACAGCATCCATTGGTCGCTTACTATCGCGGTTACTGTCACGCTAAGTTGGGTGAGCCTCCGGCCGCCGATTACGCCGCCTCGAGTAAGTTATCCACGTTGTATGTCTTCCCCAGCCGCCCCGAAGATCTGGAAGTGCTGCACGCGGCCATCGCTGCCAATCCCGAAGATATGACCGCGCGCTATCTGCTCGGCACGCAGTTATTCTCCCGTGGACTTACCGACGACGCGCTGGCCGAATGGAACCGCGCCCGCCAGGCCAAGGCCCCCATCCCCGTCCTCGATGCCGATATTGGACGCGTCCTGATTCACGAGAAGCACGACTGGATCGGCGCCCTACAAGCCTTCCGCGAGGGCCTCGCCGTGGACCCCGGAAATCGCAAGCTGTACGAAGGCCAGGATGACGCGCTCAGCCTGATGGGCCGCCCCGCGCGCGAGTTGGCCGCGTCGCTCGAACACTATCCGGACCTGCCGCACATGCCCGCCGAACTGGTCTACGCGCTGGCGCTGGAACGCACCGAGGCCCAGGAATACGACGGCGCGCTGGCCCTGTTTCACGATCATTTTTTCGCGCGCGAGGAAGGCGGCACCAACGTGCGCCAGGTCTGGGTGGAGGTGAACGTCATGCACGCTCTCAGCCAGGCCGCCGGCAACCGGTGCGACGCCGCCTTGGCCACCATCAATGGACTCTCAGCCGAAACAGCCGGTCTGCCGTTCACCAAAGATGGCTTAACGCCGTTCGTCGACGCGCCTCGTACCCAATATCTGATTGCGCAGGTGGAAGCGGGTTGCGGCCACGCTCAGCAAGCCACTGAACGTTGGCGCGTCGCGGCGGTGACCGCCACAGACGACTTAGTCTGGGCGTGGGGAGCGGCCAAGAAGCTCGATGGTTACGATAATGCAGCCTGGAAGAAGCGCTTCGAGACGGCTCTGGCGCAGTCCGCTGCGGCGTCGCCTTACACCATCGGCGTGCTGGAGGCGGTGCTCGGAAAACAGCGCCAGGCATGGACTCATTTTCAGCAGGTGCTGATGTCTCCCGACCGCATGATGTCGCATCACCTGGCACGCCTGGCACTGGCGGGCGCCGGACTGCCGCAGTAGAATGCGGCTTACACAACTCCCCAATGTTACAATACCCACAGAATGGCGGCGCGCCTTGAACCCGCACCCAGAGCGCCCAGCTCCCGCCTCGTGGATCTGCGCCACCTGCGCTCCGAAGATCTCGACGCCCTGCTGGACGAGGAAGTCCGCGCCTGGCAGGATCTCCTCGATTGGGATTTCGGCAAGTCCGCCGATCTCGTGCGCCGCTTCGTGGACATCCGCGCCCTGAGTGGATATGCTTTGGTCCACGATGGCGAGGCCGCCGGCTATGCCTATTACGTACTTGAAGAGCACAAGGGACTGGTCGGCGATCTGTTCGTGCGGAGCGCGTTTTCAAGCCCCGAAAATGAGAGCCTGCTGCTCGAATCCGCCCTGGATTCGCTGATGTCCGCGCCGCAAATCGGCCGCATCGAGTCGCAATTGATGATGTGGCATTCCGCCGCCAACTTGCCCCTGAGCCGCTACCTGAGCTCTTTCGAGCGCAATTTCATGATGCTCGAAATAGATCGCGCTACGCTCGGCCCAGCGAGACGGCCAAGGCGCGGCGCCCCGGCGGCTACCCGGGTTTACCTCGAACGCTGGTCGGATCAATATCAGGAGCCCGCTGCTCAACTGATCGAAGCGGCATACCGCGGCCATGTGGATAGCCTCATCAACGATCAGTACCGGTCGGTCGCCGGCGCGCGCCGATTTCTGTTTAATATCGTGCAGTACCCCGGCTGCGGAACATTTTTCAAGCCCGCCTCGATGGCCGCCTTCGACCGGCTGACCGGGCGAATGTCCGGCATCTGCCTGGCCAGTTTGGTGATGCCTTACTGCGGCCACATCACGCAGATCTGCGTGGCGCCCTCGGCGCGCGGCGCGGGTGTCGGATACGAGTTGCTGCGGCATTCGCTGGCTCTGCTGGCCGCGGCGAGCTGCCGCAAAATCAGCCTGACGGTTACCGCCTCGAATCACGAGGCCATCAAGCTGTATGAGGATGTCGGCTTCACCACCACGCGCAAATTCTCCGCCTATGTGTGGGAGGGATTTTGACGCGCGCCAAGGAGTAGAGTAAATGCTCGACTGGCTTTTTTCAGACCCACTGCCAACCGCATCCGCGGCGCCGGATTTCACCCTGCCGAAGCAGGATGGCGGAACCATCACGCTCTCGAAAATGCGCGGCAAGAACGTGGTGCTGGTTTTCTATCCCGGCGACGATACGCCGGTTTGCCGCAAGCAACTTTGCGAGTTTCGCGATCAATGGGCCGAAGCGCGCAAACGCAACACGCAGGTCTTCGGAGTCAATCCCGCGGGCGCCGAGAGTCACTCGCGCTTTAAAGAGAAATACCATTTACCGTTTCCTTTGCTTGTGGATTCCGGGCAGAAAGTCGCGACGCTGTATCATGCGAATGGACTATTCGTGAAGCGCACGGTTTATCTGATTGGGCCGGATGGCGTCATACGCTACGCTAAGCGCGGCAAGCCCGATCCGGCGGAAGTATTGGCGGCCGCACCGGACAAGCCTTCCTCGTAGGTGAGCAAGAGATCAGCGCATCCAGACGACTTCCGCGTACGGCGTCTCACCTTTTACGAAGTTCGCGAAGTATGCAGCACGGTTTCCGTGGCGGTCTGAGCGTTCTTCTAACTGAGTACTGGCGAATCGTGATTGGGTACCACCGCTCCCTGACGGTCACGGCTCGGTAAAAACCGCGTCCGCTTAATTACCGAGCCGCGACCGTAAGGGAGCGGTCTGCGCATGCGGCCTAATCCGCTTTTCCCAAACGGTTGTGGGAGAATATGGAAGAATGATCGTCGCCGACGGCATCTACTACGCCTTGGGACTCACTGTGGGCGGATTACTGGTTTCCTACCTGACGCATCCCTGGTTTGGACTGCCGCTCTATATCCTCGCCGTCTTTTGTCTCTACTTCTTCCGCGATCCCGAGCGTGCCATTCCGGCCGGTCCCGTGGCGGTCTCGCCGGCCGACGGCAAGGTGGTGGCGGTGAAAAAGGAGACTGCCACACACACGCGCATCAGCATCTTTCTGAGTATCTTCGACGTGCACGTGAACCGCTCGCCCATCGCCGGCGCCATCGCCGACGTGCGCTACAACAAAGGCAAATTTCATGTGGCCAGCCGCGAGGAGTGCTCCACGGAGAACGAACAGAATGTGGTGAGCGTGCGCGGCGACGGCACCTGCGTGGTCTTCAGGCAGATCGCCGGGTTGATCGCGCGGCGCATCGTATTCACCAAGAAGCGCGGCGACCTGGTGCTGAAGGGCGAACGCGTCGGCTTGATCAAATTTGGATCGCGCGTGGATGTGCTTTTCGGACCCGAGTGGGAAATCGTCGTGCAGGTGGGCGCGCGTGTGGAAGGGGGCTCCAGCGTGATCGCGCGGCGCAGTGAATTCGCGGGAATGGATTTGGCGGAAGCCCGCAGCCTGTTGGCGGAGACTCCGGAATTGGTGCATGCCCAGGCTTAGAAATCCGCTGATCGACCGGCGCTCGCCCGATCGGCGGCCCCGCCGCGCGGCGTATGCCTTGCCGACTCTGTTCACCGCCGGCAACATCTTCCTCGGCTATCTCTCGATTCTGCGCTCGTTTCACGCCGTTATGCTGCCTGCCGGAGCGGCCGGAGCGGCCGAGAATTTCGAGATCGCGGCCAAGGCTATCGGTTTCGCCGTGCTGCTCGACGGGCTCGACGGCATGATCGCGCGCCTTACCCACACCACCAGCGATTTCGGACGTGAAATGGATTCGCTCGCCGATGTCATCAGCTTCGGCATGGCCCCCACGGTGTTGGCGTTTGCCTGGGGCGTGCAGTTCGTGGATAGCGGATTGTCGCGACAATTGCAGCATCAATTGTTTCAAGCCGGATACTTCATCGCATTCCTGTTTTTGCTGTGCGGCGCGGCGCGGCTGGCGCGCTTCAACGTGCAGAAGAATCCGATTCCCAAGAATCCCGGCCGTCCCAACCGGAGGTATTTCGTCGGATTGCCGATCCCCGGCGCCGCGGGGTCGGTCGCTGCCGCGGTCTATGCATTTTCCGGAGAGCCGATCACCTATTGGCCCATCGCCGTGGTTTGGCTCGGTATACTGGCGCTGCTGGGATTTCTGATGGTCAGCACCTGGCGCTATTACAGTTTTAAGGGCCTGAGCTTGCGCCAGCCGCGCACGCCGCTGATTGTTATTTTGTTAGGTGGGCTGGTTTACGCGATCTGGAATTATGGGCACCTGGTCTTGCCGCTCATGGCCATCGTTTATGTGGGCAGCGGGATCGCCATTCGCCTGGGCGGCATCGTGCGGCGGCACGTGCTGCGCCGCCATCCGGGAGCGCCTCCCAATGTGCCGGAGCATCAAATTGGTTAGTATTGTGGGGCAGGCTCGTAGCCTGCGGCGGCCTCGTAGGCCGCCTGACAAGAAATCCTAATGCCGCGATCCTCTAACACCTGGGCACTCATCGGCAGCGAATCCCTCATGGGACGCGAACTGCGCGACCTGATCGCCGTCGGCCATCTGCCCGTGGATCTGAAATTGATCTCCGAAGATCCCGAAAAGGCCGGCGTGCTCACCGAGCAGGGCGGGGAACCCGCGCTGGTCTTGGGCCTCGACGAAGCCACCATGCGCGAGACGCCCGTGTTGCTGTTGGCCGGCTCGGCTGAGTCTGCCGGGCGCGCGCTCGACCTGCGCGGCGAGCTGCCAGGCGCCATCGATCTCACGCACGCCGCCGAAGACCACCCCCGTTCGTTCATTCGCGCGCCATTCGTGGAACCCGCGGGATTCCGCGCGCCCGAAGACGCCGTACACTCCATCGCGCATCCGGCGGCCATCGCCATCGCGATGGTTCTGCCGCGCCTGCATGCGCGCTTTCCCATCAAACGATCCCTCATTCATATCTTCGAGCCGGCCAGCGAGCGCGGCACGCCGGGCGTGGAAGAACTGCAGCAGCAAACCGTGGGCCTGCTCTCGTTCAAGAACATGCCCAAGAAACTTTTCGATGCGCAGCTTGCCTTCAACATGCTGGCGCAATATGGCGAGGAAGCGCCGGCCGCCCTGGAATCCGCGGAATTGCGTATCGAGCGACATCTGGCCACGCTGCTATCCCGGATCGCCGGAGAGAGCGCCGCGTCCGCGCCCATGCCCTCCCTGCGGCTGATTCAAGCGCCCGTTTTTCACGGATACAGTCTCTCGCTATGGATCGAATTCGTGGAAAACCCGGGCGTGGACGCGCTCGAGCGCGAGCTGGCCGATGAACGCATCGATGTGCGCGGTTCCGATGTCGAGGCGCCCGACCCGGTGGGCATCGCCGGCCAGGACGGCATCGCCGTGGGCGCCATCGCCATGGATCGCAACGCGCCGCAGGCTTGCTGGTGCTGGCTGGTGGCGGATAATTTGCGGCTGGCCGCCGGAAATGCGGTGGCTGTAGGAACTCAGTTTTTATGAGAAGAATCGAAGTTGCGGCTTTGGCCGCATTGTTAGGCGCGAGCGGCTGCGGCTATCACGTGACCGGGAAATCGGAACTGATGCCGCAGACCATTCACACCATCGCCATCAAGCCGTTCGCCAATAGAACCATTCAATACAAGCTGGCGCGGCTGCTGCCGGCCGATATCGAGCGCGAATTCATCTCACGCACGCGCTACAAAATCGTGAGCGATCCGCAAAACGCCGATGCCATCCTGGATGGCGGCCTCTTGATCTTTCTTTCCTATCCAATCATTGCCGATCAGAGCTCGGGCCGCGCCACCGTAGTCCAGTGCAGCGCCTATCTCAATGTGACCCTCACCGAACGCGCCTCGGGAAAAGTATTGTTTACGCGGCCATCGTTCGAGGTGCGGGAACGGTACGAGATCAGCACCGATCCGCAGGCTTATTTCGATGAGAGTGGCGCCGGTGTGGAACGTCTGGGCCACGATGTGGCTCGCGACGTGGTCACTTCGATCCTGGAGAAATTCTGACGGCATGACTCCCGCGCAATTTATTACCCGGATCGAGCGCGGCGAGCTAAAGCCGGCCTACCTGTTTCTGGGACCGGAAGGTTTCCGGCGGCGGCGCGCGCGGGCGGCCGTGTTGAAAGCGGCGCTGGGTGCGGCGAATGACCGCGAGAACGCCATCGCGCATTACGATCTGGCCGAAACTCCGTTGGCCGAAGTGATCGACGATGCGCGCGCGCTGTCGCTGTTTGCCTCCGAGCGCGTGATCTTCGCAGGCAACGCCGAAGCGCCGCTACCGCGTACCAGCACCTCCGATGATGCCGAAGAAGGCGAAGGCGGCGCGGCCTCCGCGGGCACGCTGGCGGCCTATATGAAAAATCCGACGCCCGGTGTGGTGCTGGTCTTCGATGCCCCGCGCTTCGATTTCGAAGGCGAGGACAAGCGAAAGCAGGATCGCGTTCGCAAGTTCTACGCCGCCGTGGGAGATCCGATTGAATTCCAGCGCGTCTCATCCGATGAAGCGCGCCGCGAAGCCGCTGCCATGGCCAAACGCGCCGGCCTCAACATCGATGCGTCCACTGTTGACCTGCTCGTCGAAGCGCTGGCCGCCGATCTCACGCGCATCGCCGTCGAAGTGGAAAAGATGGCGCTATACACCCAAGGCCGTCCGGTGACCGAGGACGACGTAGCGTTGCTGGCGCCGGACGCGCGTGCCACCACCATCTTCGCGCTGGTAGCGGCGTTGGGGCGGCGCGACCGCTCGCGCTCGCTTGAAATTCTGGACACGCTGTTGCGCGAGGGTGAGTATCTGCCGGTGGCGCTGTCGTTCCTCTCGGCGCAGTTCCGCGCCGCGCTGGTCGCGAAGGAAGCGGGCCTGCGCAGCCCGCAGCAGATCCAGGGGCACTTCGCGAAGATAGGCGTGCAGATGTGGGGTTCGCGCGCGGAGCAGGTCTTTCAGACGGTAGCCAAATTTTCGAAGGCGCAACTGGAGCGCGCCATGCAGTTGACCTTCGAAACGGATCGGGATTTGCGGAGCGCCCGGCCGGACGACCGCATCGTGATGGAGCAGTTTATCCTGCGGCTGACGGCTTGACGAGCTTACGCGGCGGCGATGGCCTTCACGCGCCGGTGCAGATTCGATTTGTACCGCGCGGCCGTGTTCTGCTTGATGATGCCGCTCTTGGCGGACCGGTCAATGAGGGAGAAGGTGGCCGGCAGCAACTCTTCCGCAGCCTTGGCGTCCTTCGAAGTGATGGCGCGCCGCATGGCGCGGATCTGGTGGCGGAGGCGGGACTTATTCTGCCGGTTGTACTCGGTGCGCTTTTCGTCTTGGCGCACGCGCTTGATCGCGGAAAAATGATTGGCCATCGGAAAACAAACTTGTCCTTACAAGAGATTCGTAACACACAGGATAGCGCAAGCTATCAGTTGCGGTCAACCGCTCCCTTACGGTCGCGGCTCAGAAAATGCACCCGTTACGGAGCCGCGACCGTCAGGGAGCGGTCTTGAAATACTCCGCCAGTTGCTCGAAATCGATATTGCCGCCCGACAAAATCACGCCGACTTTGCCGATCCCGGCCGGCAGCTTGCCAGACAGCAACGCCGCCGCGCCCACCGCCCCGCTCGGTTCCACAAGGATCTTCAACCGCGTCAGCAGGAACTTCACCGCCGCGCGGATTTCATCGTCGGTCACTACTATGATTTGCTCCACCAACTGCCGGATGATGGGGAACGTCAGTTCACCGGGCGACGGCGCGCGCAGCCCATCGGCAATGGTTTGCGGCAACGGAACGGCGCGGCGCTCGCCGGCCTGGAACGACAAGAACGTGTCGTTGCCATCGGCCGGCTCAACGCCGAACAGCCGGATCGGCGGCCGCAGATCCTTGGCGATGGTGGCGCTGCCCGCCAGCAGCCCGCCGCCCCCCACCGGTGTGATCAGGGCATCCAGATCGGGCGCCTCTTCCAGCAACTCGAGCGCGGCGGTGGCTTGCCCGGCCATGATCATGGGATGATCGAAGGGCGGCACCAGCGTGGCGCCGGACTCTTCCAGAATGCGGGCGGCGATGGCTTCGCGGCTCTCGCGCAGGCGGTCGTAGAGCACGATATGTGCGCCATAGGCGCGCGCCGTTTCGAGCTTGGAACGCGGCGCATCGGCAGGCATCACGATGGTTGCGGTAGTGCCTGCATGGCGGGCGGCGATAGCTACGGCGATCGCGTGGTTCCCCGAGGAAAACGCCACCACGCCGCGCTGCAAATCGGCGGGCGAGATGGATAGGATCAGGTTGGAAGCCCCGCGGATCTTGAACGCGCCACCCGTCTGCAGGTTTTCGCATTTGAAAAAGGCGTGTGTGCCGGCGGCGGTATCGAACTCGGCCGAGGAGAGCACCGGCGTGCGCCTGGCGAGCGGTTTTATGCGGGCAGCGGCGGCGCGCACGTCGCCGGGAGCAATTGGAGACACGGTTTGATTGTAGCGTCTCGCGTTAGCGCCGCAGCCTCACCTTACCTGATTTTAGGCGCGATCGTGGGCACCTTCCGCGGGTCTCGAGTGCAATCAGTGAACGAATCCGACGGCGTGTCCGCCTGGTGCGCTCCAGCAAAAGCAGAATCCGGCGCACTTCGGCGCGCAACCGCCTCTCAAACAGAGTGCTCCCCCGTGCACGCTTCATCCCAATCCCCCCCATGAACGTCCTGGAACTGACGTTCTGTTAAGTAGTGATTGGGGACATCCAAACGTTTCGAATTATGGAAAGATTCTTAAGAAAAATTTTTCAAGGGGCTTGCGGATCGACGCAGCCCAGTTCGGCCATGTATTCGTCCGACGTATAGATCGCGAAATCGAATGTCTGAGGTGAAAGCGGGGTAAACGGCGTCAGCCCCTGGTAGCAGGCGAACAGGTGGTCGGCATAGGCGTAGTATTCATCGAGGAAATGCGATGAAATCGTGCCCCATGCGGGGGGATTCGGGAACACCGCGTTGATGCCGATGGCGCGCGCCAGAATGCGGCGATGATCCATCACGCCCCAGGTCTCGAAACGGGCGGCGACCCCCGCCGGCGTGCGGTTCACGGCCAGATCCGCGAAGCTCTGCGGCTGAATTCCCGCGTTCGCCAGGGCTTCTTCGCGCGCGGCAAAGTCGGTACACTGCGCGATCCAGCGCATGACGTCCTTGCCTGCCAGGCACACCATGCGAAATTCGCCGTAGCGGGCGCGCAGCAGCCGCTCTTTTTCCCAGCCCGGATCACCTATGCCAGCCAGGTGCAGCGAAAGCTTGACGCTATCGAACGATGCGAGTTGCTCCGATCCGCCGCCGAACGGGTGCAGGATCAGGGGCGGCAGATCCCATCGTTTTCCGCGCCATGGGTCGTCCGATATGGCAGGCATCTCTAATTAGCATATCGGCGGGCGGAGCGAACATTTGCAGAAATATTTCGCGCGGAGCAGAGCCCCGGCCTATCCCCTAGCCCCTAGCCCCTAGCCTCGCCGCGCGCGGCTTGGACAGGCCGGGAGGCCTGTCCTACTCTTGCCAATCCATGGCCAGCCGGACCATCGTGCGCAGCGGCACTCCCGTGGGACCTTTGGCCAGGAACGGCTTGGCGTCGTCCAGCCAGGCCGTACCGGCGATATCCAGGTGCACCCAGGGCGTGGGATCGGCGAATTCCTTCAGGAACATGGCCGCCGTCACTGCGCCGCCATAGCGTCCGCCCACATTGGGAATGTCGGCGAACACGCTCTTCAGATAGTCCTTGTAATCGTCTTCGAGCGGCATGTGCCACATCTTTTCGCCTTCCGCGCGCGCCGCCAGCATCACGCGCTCGCGCAGCGCATCGTCATTGGCGAACAGCCCCACATTGATGTGCCCTAAAGCCACTACGATGGCGCCCGTCAGGGTGGCCGCATCCACCAGGTGCGTGCAGCCCAGCTTCTGCGCGTAAGTGAGCGCGTCCGCCAGGATCAGCCGGCCTTCCGCATCGGTATTGATCACTTCGATGGTTTTGCCGGAATACGACGTCACGATATCGCCGGGACGCTGCGCGCGGCTGCCCGGCATGTTCTCCACCGCCGGGATCAGCGCCGTCACCGGAATGGCCGGCTTCAATTGCGCCAGTGCGCGCATGGCGCCGATCATGGCCGCGCCGCCCGACATATCGTACTTCATCTTCTCCATGCCGTCGGCAGGCTTGATGGAAATGCCGCCGGTATCGAAGGTGACGCCTTTGCCCACCAAACCCAAATGCACAGATGCGGCAGGCGCCTCCGCGGGACGGTAACGCAACACGATCAGCGCCGGCGGCGCGGCGCTGCCGATTGCCACTCCCAGCAGGCTACCCATCCCGAGCTGTGCCATGCGCTCGCGATCCAGCGCTTCGTATTCCAGGCCGAATTCTTCCGCCATGCGGCGGGCATATTCCGCCAGATCCAACGGCGTCAGGCGATTGGCCGGTTCGTTAGCCATCTCGCGCGCGAAATTCTGCGCCTCGGCGATGATGCGGCCGCGCTCCAGAGCGGCATCCAGATGCGGGCCGCCGCCGGCCACCGCCACGCTGAATCGCGCCATGGCTTTCGCGTCTTTTTTGTCCGTCTTATAACGATCCGTTTCGAAATCCGCCAGGATGGCGCCTTCCACCGCGGCGGACACGAACTCGGAAGCGGCGTGCCGCGCATCCAACCAAACCGCCGCGTCCCTGATGGACTTGGACTTCAGATGCCGCACGGCCGCACCCACCGCGCGCCGCAACTCGGCCGCGGTGAACTTATCGGGCTTCCCTGCGCCCACTGCCAGCAGGCGCTTGGAACGCATGCCTGGCACGTTGTGCAGCAGCGTCATCTCGAAGGCTTTCCCGGTGATCTCGCCCGCGTCGCACAACTCGCCCAGCCCCAGGCGGTCCTCGCGCGTGTCCTGAAATACGATCGTGATCAAAGCGTCCGACGCTACTTGTTCAATGGGCTGCCGTTCGAGACTCACTTGCATGGCGTTCTATCGATCTCCTCATTGTCTGGCTTTGCTGGCGCGAACTGCCGCGCGCGCCTCGGCCTCCGCCGTTTTGGCGCGTTCCGTCTCGCGTTTGTCGTGCAGTTTCTTGCCGCGCGCCAGCGCCACCTCGCATTTAATGCGGCCCTTCTTCAGATAAACCTTGGTCGGAATCAACGACAAGCCCTTTTCGCGCGTCTTGCCGATCAGCTTGTCGATCTCCTCCCGGTGCAAAAGCAGCTTGCGATTGCGCACCGGCGGATGATTCTCACGATTGCCGTAAGCATATTGGCTGATGTGCGCGTTCACCAGCCAGGCTTCGTTCTTTTCGATCGAGGCGTACGCCTCTTTAAGCTGAATCTTGCCCTCGCGCGCGGCCTTCACTTCCGTGCCCGTGAGGACCACGCCGGCCTCGAAACGATCCATGAGAAAATAGTTGTGGCCGGCCGCGCGATTGTCGCTCAAAATCTTGAAATCGGAGTCTTTAGCGGCCACATTTGCTCTCAACGCTGGGGAGCCCCGCAGCGTCATCCAGTTTGAAGTAGCCTGGAGCACCCGGTTGCCTCCTAATCTTACCATATGCCGTTTCGCATACCCGAAACCTGTCCAAGCCGTCTTATTTTCAAAAGTTTAGCAGTTTTTTGCGCGCTCGCCGCGCTGCTGGCGAGCCTGACGATTCCGGCGGCTGGCCGGACCCGCAAAGGCGATAAATTCCTCTCGCAGGGAAAGGCCCGGGAAGCTCTGAAAGATTGGGATGGCGCGCTGGATTTCTACGAGAAGGCCTTAGGCGAAGACCCCAGCGATCCAGGTTACCAGCTGGAAGTGCACCAGGCCCGTTTCCACGCCGGCTCCGCGCATATCCAGGAAGGTCTGAAGCTGCGTAAGGACGGAAAACTCGCGGAAGCCTTGATGCAGTTCGAGAAGGCCTACGGGATCGACCCTTCGTCGAGCATCGCCGAGCAGGAGATCCATACCACCACCCAGATGATCGAGCGGGAGAAAAAAAAAGGCCCTGATTCGGATACCCGCAGCCTGACGCCCGCACAACTGGCGAAACACGACTTGGACGAGAAGATCGATGCCATGCTGCCGGTGCCGCACCTGCAGCCGCTCAACCCGCAGGCCATCAATCTGAAGATGAACAATCAGCCCGTCAAGGTGCTCTACGAAACGGTGGGCAAACTGGCGGGCATCAATGTCCTGTTCGACTCCGAATTCAAAGAGGCCGCCAACAAGCAATCCATCGAACTTACCGGGGCCACCTTGAACGAAGCGCTGGATTACATGGCCATCATCACCAAGACGTTCTGGAAGCCGCTTTCCGCCAATACCATCTTCGTGGCCCAGGACAGCACCACCAAGCGCCGCGATTACGAAGAACAGGTGATGAAGGTGTTCTACCTGAGCAACGTCACCACCCCCCAGGAATTGCAGGAGATCGTGACCGCCGTACGCTCGGTGGCGGATATTCAGCGGCTGTTCGTCTACAACGCGCAGAACGCCATCATCGCGCGCGGCGAGGCGGATCGCATCGCGCTGGCGGAGAAGATCATCCACGATCTGGATAAGCCCAAATCGGAAGTAGTGGTGGATGTTTTGGTATTGCAGGTCTCGAGCGACATGACGCGCACGCTGGGCGCGGCCTTGAGCAGTTTGAGCATTCCCGTTAGTTTTGCGCCGCGGACCAGCATCAGCACCCCCAGCACCACCACCAACACCACGGCTTCCACTTCCACCGCGAACCAGAACACGACCGGCAATACCGGCCTCACTGGAACCACGGGCACCACCTCGACCGCGGCTTCCATCCCGCTGGCCTATATCGGCAAGGTGAACACCGAGGATTTTTCGACTGTTTTGCCGTCGGGCATGCTGCAGGCCGTGCTGAGCGACAGCGGCACGCGCGTCTTGCAATCGCCCGAAATCCGCTCGGTGGATAACCAAAAAGCCACGCTGAAGGTCGGCGAAAAAGAGCCCATCGCTTCGGGCAGCTTCCAACCGGGCATCGGCGGCGTGGGCATCAACCCGCTGGTGAATACCCAGTTCACCTTCATCGATGTGGGCGTGAATGTGGATCTCACGCCCAAAGTGCATGAAAACGGTGAAATCTCCATGCACGTGGAAGTGGAAATTTCGAGTGTGCAGAGCTACGTGAACCTGGGCGGCATCCAGCAGCCCATCATTGCCCAGCAAAAGGTGATTCACGACGTCCGCATGAAAGACGGCGAGGTGAACCTGCTGGGCGGGTTGAAGCAGATCCAGGATAACACCACGGTTACGGGCATCCCAGGCCTTTCCAGCATTCCGGTCATCAAGTGGCTCTTTAGCAGCAAGCAGGTGGAAAAGAGTTCGCAGGAGCTGTTGATCGCCTTGATTCCGCACATCGTGCGGCGGCCGGAATACACGGAAGAGGAGATGCGCGCCATCGCCGTGGGCAATGCCACCACGGTGAAACTGAATTATGCTCCCGAAGCGCAACCGGAGGGAAGCGTGGCGCCGCCCAAGGCCGCTATGCCGCTGGTTCCGCCATCTCCCGGTCCTGCACTGGTGACCACGCCGGCTCCTGCCACTCCGCCGGCTATGCCGCCGCGTGCCAGCGCTCCGCCGGTGGCGCCGGGCATGCCTCCGCCCGCCGCTCCCACGACGCCCGCCTCGGTGGCATTCAACCCGGATCAAGTGGACACCGTGTTGGGTCAATCGTTCACCGTAAACCTGGTGGTGTCGAACGCCACGGACCTCTTTTCCGCGCCTCTGCAGATCAAGTACGATCCCAAGGTGCTGAAGCTGAACGATGTGACGCAGGGCAACCTGATGTCCAGCGACGGCCAGCAGGCCGTCTTCGCGAAGAACATTCAGAACGATACCGGCGAAGCCGATGTCACCTTGAACCGGATGACGGGAACCACCGGGATCACCGGCTCGGGTATGCTGGCTACGCTGTCGTTCACCACCCTGGCGCGCGGGGCCACCAGCATCTCGGCGCCGGCTTTCAGCCCCATTAATTCGCAAGGCCAGCCGATCTCCAACTCCTCGCCGCTGGTGACGGTAAATGTGAGGTAATGGAAGTATGCGGCGCAAGAATCAGAGGGGCTTGACTTTGGTGGAACTGGTGGTGGCGTTCTCGATCATGATGATCCTGACCACCATGGCGGTTCCCCTGGCCCGCTCGCGGGTGCGCATCGAGCGCGAGAAAGAGCTGCGCTGGGCGGAACGCGAGATTCGCGCGGCCATCGACAAATATAAAGACTATGCGGACGCCGGTTATCTGCCCCAGCAGAAGCTGGATTCCGATAATTACCCGGATAAACTCGAAACCCTGGTGGAAGGTGTGAAGCTGCAAGGCCAGGTGGATAAGAAGATCCGGTTCTTGCGGCGCATCCCCAAGGACCCCTTCACCAACTCCACCGATTGGGGCATGCGCAGCACGCGGGACGATCCCACATCCAACAGTTGGGGCGGCCAGAACGTCTTCGATATATACACCAAGACCACCGAAAAGGCTCCCGATGGAACTAGCTACTCCGACTGGTAGAGCGCGCGCCAATCGCCGGATGCACCGCCGCGAATTCGGCTTCACCATGGTGGAACTGATGATCGTGATGGCGATCATCGTGATCCTGATCTCGATCGCCATTCCGCAATATCAGAAGGCCATTACCAGGTCGAAGGAGAGCGTGCTCAAGAACAACCTGTTCACGCTGCGGCAGGTGATCGACGAGTATACCTACGACAAGAAGAAGGCGCCGCAATCGCTGCAGGATCTGGTGGCCGCCGGTTACCTGCGCGACATCCCCATCGATCCCATGACCGGCTCGAATCAGACCTGGCACACCATTATGGAAGATGTGCTGCAAAGCGTGGATCAGACCGAACCGGGCATCTTCGACGTGAAAAGCGGGTCCGATAAGACAGGCCTGGACGGCACGCCCTACGCCGACTGGTGAGCGCGCGAAGCGCGCTTTGCGCGCCGGGACTAGGGACTGGGGGTTAGGGACTAGGGTTT
This sequence comes from Bryobacterales bacterium, assembly GCA_963785255.1. Taxonomy (GTDB): domain Bacteria; phylum Acidobacteriota; class Terriglobia; order Bryobacterales; family Bryobacteraceae; genus Bog-159. The sequence goes on along the minus strand of CAWAUR010000015.1, from coordinate 322,268 downwards.
AGCACGCGCTTTGCGCGCCGGGTCTAACCCCCAGCCCCTAGCCCCTAATCCCTGCCGCTTTGCCCTGCGGCGCTTCTTCCTTGGCCAGCCACGGATACGCCAAGCCCGCGATACACGCTCCTAGAATCGGCATCACCCAAAACAGCCAGAGCTGCTGCAGCGCCCATCCTCCTACCACCACCGCCGGTCCGGTGCTGCGCGCCGGGTTCACCGACAGATTCGTCACGGGGATTCCAACCAGATGGATCAGCGTGAGCCCCAGCCCGATGGCGATCGGCGCGAAACCCGCCGGAGCCCGCTTATCGGTAGCTCCCAGGATGATCATCAGGAACATAAACGTGAGCAGCGTTTCGGCCAGAATGCCCGATTCCATCGAGTAGCCGCCCGGCGAATGCGCGGCATAACCGTTGGCCGCGAAACCGCCGCCAACCAGAGCGCCCGGCGCTAACCCGGACTGGCCGCTGGCGATCGCGAACAGGATGCCGCCGGCCACTATGCCACCCAGCACCTGCACCGCGATATACGCCAACACCTCGCTCCAGGGGAACCGCTTGGCCACCGCCAGTCCAACGGTGACCGCCGGATTAAAATGGCCCCCGGAAATGTGGCCGACGGCGAAGCACATGGTCATCACCGTCAGGCCAAAAGCCAGCGCCACGCCCACGAATCCGATGCCTGTCTCCGGGAATTTAGCCGCCATAACCGCCGCGCCACAGCCGCCAAAAACCAGCCAGAATGTGCCGAGAAACTCGGCGCTGATACGCTTCATTAACGACATTTCATGCCTCCCCGCGGAGACTTATCATCGCATACAATCGTGGCGGGGGTGACAAGTTTTTTTGAAAAGAATCGCCCGCAAAGTTCCCAGCTTTACAACCGCCGGCCGGCGCGTTATACTTTCGCACGGGCGTTACGAGTAACCATATTCAGATCCGATTCGGTGTTTTTGAGGTCCGGTGGGACGCGCGCGAGTTGCGCAAACACGGTGTCCGCATCAAGCTGGAAGAGCAACCGTTCGAGCTCCTGATGGCGTTGCTCGAAAAGCCCGGTGAAATCGTCACCCGTAGCGAACTCCAGGCCAGGCTCTGGCCGGAGGGAACCTTCGTCGATTTCGACAGAAGCCTCACCAAAGCAGTCAACAAGATCCGCACGGTCCTCGGCGATTCGCCCACGAACCTGCGCTTCATCGAAACGCTGTCTGGCCGGGGGTATCGATTCATCGCGCCGGTCGAGGTCGTCGCAGACCTTGTGCCCGGCCCGGGACCGGACACGCCGCCATCTTTGCCGCGGGGCGCGGCTCTGAAACGCCGGGCTTGGCCGAAGTGGGCAGCAGTGGCGGCCGCGTCCGCCGCGGCCATGGGTGCAGCTTTTCTCTGGCTCAGCCGTCCGCTGCCGCCGCCGCGAGTCACCGGCACGGTCCAGATCACCAACGACGGCCGCGGAAACGGCGCGCCCATGCTCACCGACGGCACGCGGCTGCTTTTTAACCTTGCGTCCGGCGAGCCGCGTCAGGTATCGGTGAAAGGTGGAGAAACTGTCCCGCTTTCCTTGCTGATGCAGAACGCCTGGCTGGCGGACATTTCTCCGAACCAGACGGAATTCCTGACGTACCGGTATCACGATTCTGAGGGGTACCTTGAAAGACTCGAGCTTTGGGCAGCGCCGCTGCTCGGCGGCTCCCCGCGGCGCCTGGGCAATCTTCTCGTGACCACCAGGTTTGGCTTGGACACTGGCAACGGATTTCCCACCCCGCGGCGCGGGGGCAGGGTGGACGTGCACCAAAGCACAGCCGCCTGGTCCCCGGACGGCCAACAACTGGTTTATGCCAGGGATATGGAGTTGCACCTGGCGCGCAGCGACGGGACGGAGGTGCGCACGCTGGCTACATTTGCGGGTGAGCCCTTTTTCGTGCGCTGGTCGCCCGACGGCCACATCCTGCGTCTCTCCGTTTCCAACTCAGTTCTCAGCAACGGGGACACTGCCGCCTCGCTGTGTTGAACAGCGAGTTGCTGATTCCGGTGATGTTGACCAGGTAACCGGCGAACACACCCGCGCCAGTGTCTGGGTTCAGGTAAACCCTCCCCACGTGTTGCCAGACCGCCTGGGCCGCAGGGGCCGGTCCCTGCGCTTGCGATTGGACAGAAGATCCAAGAAACAAGATTGTTAAGGCAGCCAGCACACTAGTGCGAGCCTGCGTGGAGTTCAGGTACCGTTGACATCTCTTCATATTGCCTCCTTATCCGGTGAGTGTTTCACCGGCATCTGAAAATAAACATCCCTATTCGTTACACCGGGCCGGGTCCCTTGGCAATACCTCCGAGGTCCTTTGCAAGGGAAGAAAAGGTCCCGTGCCAAGTGATGGAAAACAGACGAGATCGGGGACTATGTGCCGGGAGGTCCCCGGCTTTACAACGGCCGGCCGGTCCGGATCGAATATCTGGGCAATGCGTGAGAAAGCGGGCTTCCTCCGGCGCGCCAACCGTGAGCCGGTTCAATTGACCGCCGGCCCGATGACCGCGTATTGGCCGCTTCCGAGCCTGGATGGCAAGCGCGTGTTCATCGCGGGTTACCAGCCCCGCAACGAATTCCTCCGTTACGATCTGCAGTCGCGCCGGTTCGCCCCCGAACTTGCCGGGGTGTCAGGGGACGACCTCGAATTCTCGAAGGATGGAAAATGGGTGACTTACGTGTCCGTCCCGGAGGGATCGCTCTTTAGAAGCGCCGCGGATGGGAGCCGGCGCCTTCAACTCACCTCGCCTCCCCTGGCGGCCGGTATGCCTCACTGGTCTCCCGACGGGAAACAGATTGCCTTCATGGGAGGACCTCCGGGGAAGCCTACGCGGATCTACGTGGTGGCCTTTGACGGGGGTCCGCTCCGGCAGGTGAGCAACGGGGAGAGCGGAAAGTACGGTGACTTGGACCCGTCCTGGCCGCCGGACGGGGCAGCGCTTGCTTTCGGCGCCAACGATCGTGACCCGGCCGCCGGGGAATCCATCCATGTCGTGGACCTGAAAACGAACCATGTCGCGGCGCTGCCGGACTCCGAGGGGATGTGGTCTCCGCGCTGGTCGCCCGACGGACGCTTCATCGCCGGCCTTTCGGGGTCCGAATTTAATAAGGTGATGCTGTATGATCTCCGGACGCAGAAGCAGACCCTGCTTTTCAATCAGGCGAGCGCTTGTCCGAGTTGGTCTTGGGACGGCGAATTTCTATTCTTCGAATCCGGACCCGGCCAGTGGGTTTGGCGAGTCCGGATGCGTGACCGGAAAGTGGAACGGGTCGCGGACCTGAACAACATCCGAGTAGCCGGCTGGGGTTGGTTCGCGGCCGCGCCCAACAATTCATTCATCACTGCGCGCGACGCCGGAACCGAAGAGATCTACGCCCTTGAGTGGAAAGCGCCCTGAGCCTCAGGACCTTGCAACAGAGGGCTCTCCGCATCATGGCCAGCCAGTCTTCTCCAGCACCTCCTTGGCGGCATCCCGGAATGGATTGGCTGGCCCCGGCACCGGTTTTGGTGCGCGTCTGTTAGAGCAGTTTGGCTTTCAGTTTCTGCTCCTTTTCCAGGGCTTTGCTTGCAGTGTACGCAAAACCCGGCTGCGGCGCTCCCATAGCATCATTTTCATGTCGCAGACCAATGACATTTCCGCCTCTTCCCATCTGATGGGTAGGGACGGAAATGCCATGGACCAATCGGGTGCGAGTATCAATAATCCAGATCAGCATCCAGTAACCAACATGCTTTGCCGGTTTGGGACCCTGCTGGAGGTGGCGGAGCTTCAGGCGGCACTGTGCTGTCGTCAGGCTGGACAAGATCAATGGTCGTGAAGAGAACTACCCCGTCGTGAAGCTTGCCATAGCCGTGCGCGCCCGCCAGCGAGCCTGTGCCGCCCGTGAACGTCACATCGTACTGGATGTCGCCCATGTACGGATTCACCGGATTCACCGTGAGAGTGCCCGCGGCCGAGGCCGTCAAAGTGCTACTCCCATCGGCCGTAGTGAAGAGGAAGAGACCGTCCGTTATCAGGAAAAAATTGGGGTTGGCCGTTGCCACCAAATTGGCCGTGGCATGGAACGTGCAGTCGCCCAGGGACGAAACCCGGACGACGCCGTCAATGTTGTGCGAACGCGGCCCCCCGGGAGTGCTGGCCGGGAGCAGGACGAAGGTCGTCCCCGCGTGGGCGTGAATATGCTTCGGTTGCGAAGGGTTCGGGTCCGTGCTCGCGTAAATGCCGCCGAGGAGGAGGGTCGCGCATCCGAGAGCGAGAGCTAGGCCGAGGACTTTGGATGGACTCAATTTTGTCATAATGCTTTTCCTTTGTTTTTCGGAAGCTGGGCCTCCGAAGTGATGTAAAACGAAGCTGCGAATTTTCATGCTAGTTACCTCCACCGCCTAAGTGCGGTCATTTTCGACGAAATGGCAACACCTCACAGGTCTTTTCCGGCGGAAGAAAATGTCCCCCGGCAAATGGCGGAAAACACATGTGATCGGGGAATATATTCCGGAGAGTTCCCAGCGTGTGCAACGGCCAGCCGGCGCGCTATACTTTCATACCGGGGTTACTAGTAGCGATAATCAGATCTGATTGGGTGGTTTGAGGTCCGGCGGGAGACGTGGGAGACCCTGTATCTTTGCGAACGGCCTGAGCACGATGCTAAAGTATCTGGAAGGAATCATCCATGCGCGGCCGCATTGGCAGTTTATCGCGCGATTCCTGCCACCCGCTACGCCCACGCGCCGGGACAATACCAACTGGCTGGTTCCGTATGGAACCATCGCCGGTATAGATCGCCGCAAGCGCGACTCAGGCATTTCAAGCGAAACCAGGAGATCGGAGAAGTGATCGTGAAGTCAGAGCAACTTATTCTAAGCGCTGCCCTTCTGGCGGCATTCAGCAGCAGTTTGTTGTACGCGCAGGCGCCCGCTGCCCCAGCCAAGCCTCAGCCCGATGTTTTGATCTTTACCGATGGTGAGAAACTGATCGGCCAGCTCAAGAGCGCCAAGGGCGACTCCGTGGTCTTTAAAAGCGATATGGCCGGCGAAGTGACCGTCGCCTGGAGCAAGATTCAGGAGTTGCGCACGGCGCAGCCGTTTGCCGTGGTCGGCAAGAAAGTCACGTTCGGCAAACACGCGGATGTCAGTCAAATACCGCGGGGCGACCTGACCATGACGGATCAGAAGATTACTGTCGCCTCTACTGGCACGCCGCCCGTGGTTCCCGTGGCCGAAGCCGGCTTCCTGATTCCGCAGCCGGATTTTGAAAAGGCCATCAATCACGATGAAGGCTTTCTTGAGAACTGGGGCGGCACGGTCACCGGCGGCGTCAGTCTGGTCGAGGCTACCGAGAAGGCCGAGACCTTTACAGGCGGAATTGCCCTGGTGCGCACCTCGCCCACCGAATCGTGGCTGAATCCCAGCACGCGCACGCTGCTCGATTTAAGCGCGGCTTACGGCAAAATCAGCGAGCCGGGCTTGACGGATATCAAGACCAATATCATACATGCGGATGCGGAGGAGGATAAATACTTCTCGCCGCGCCTGTTCGGTTTTGGCCAGGCGATCTTCGACCACAACTATTCGCTGGGTCTCGACCTGCAGCAGTTGTATGGCGGCGGCATCGGCTGGACTGCCTATAAGACCGGGGCGGCGGAATTGGATCTGAAGGCCGGCGTTTCCTATATCCGCCAGAGCTTCTCTGTTTCGTCCTCCAACGAAAGCCTGGTCGGATCTACCATCGGCGAAATCTACACGCGCAAGTTTGCACACGGCGTGTTGTTGAATGAGCAGATCACCTTCATTCCGGCGTGGAACGTCACCAGCGCCTACTCCGGAACTGGCAGCATTGGCTTGGCGCTGCCGGTGCACAAGCGTCTCAGCGTGTCCCTAAACCTGGCGGACGCTTTTCTGAACGATCCACCGCCCGGCTTCAACAAGAATTCCTTCCAGATTACCGCCGGCTTGACCTACGCTCTCCGATAGGAAGCGGGAAGAGGAAAATATGAAGACTAACTGCGTTCGATCCAGCTTGGGCGCCCTCGCCATTGTGTTAGCGATGAGTGCGTCGGGGTTCGCCCAACAAACGGGAACCCTGAAAGTGAAGACCACCACCGGCCGTGCGGGTGTGTTCGTTGATGACAAATACCTGGGCCCCGCCGCTAACTTCGGAATGACCCGGAGCTACGCGGTGGCCGCTGGAGACCATGCGGTCACACTTCGCGAGCCGCGTTATGAAACCGCTACCGCGCACGTGACCATCGTGGCCGGCAAGACCGTAACCGTCCGGCAGGACTTGAAAGCGCTTCCCGAACCGAAAGGTCCGTTTGGCAAGCTGCGCACGGAAGGGCCGGAGAAATTCGCAGCCGTCTACGTGAACGGCGCGTACATGGGTCACGTGGACGAATTCGATAACTTCGCGCAGGGCTTGCTGCTGCCGCCGGGCACATACATCGTGAAGATCGTTCCCGTTGGCGGGACCGGAGTCGAGCAGAAGGTTGAGTTGAAGGCCAACGAAGCGACCATAGTCCGGGCCTCCGGCAGGTAGGACAGGCCTCCCGGCCTGTCCGGGCGAGCTTCGCTCGCCGAGGAGCGGGCCTACGAGGCCCGCGCAGGCTACGAGCCTGCCCCACAGCGGCGGACACAAATGTAAGACGTCGAGGGGGCGGCCTCTTGAGGCTGCCTGCCCGTGGGTTATCGATGCTCTGGCTCGCGCCGTTCCGGCGGCGGAGCGTGGGGCGCTTCCGCACGCGGAGCCTGTACGTGCGGCTGCGGACGCGGCGCCATACGTTGCGGCTGCGCCGGGAAATGCGGCGGCGGCTGCGCGTGGGCATGCTGCTGTGGCGGCGGCGCTATGCGCGGCTGCGTGTGGACCGTTCGCGGCTCTTCCTTAGGCGGCGCTGAGAAACGCGGCGGCTGTGGCGCCCGGGCATGCTGCGTGGGAGGCGCCGGACGCACGGTTTGCTGGTGCGGCGGCTGTTGTGCCCTGGCATGCTGCGGCGGAGCCATAGGCGACGGACGTCCGGCTTGCTGCGGCGGAACGGCCTCATGCATTTTCGCTACCGGCGGCGCAGCCGCCTGCCGCGTACCGGCGGGCGCGGATCTCGCCATCTCATGCATTTCGCCCACCCCTATCGGTTGCCCCGGGTTGCGCGCCAGCACCGATTGCCTTGCCGCGAAAGACGGTGGCGGCGCAGGTGGTCTCGTCCTGCTCACCACCGGCCGGCTCAGCACGGCTGCCGACGGATGCGGAGCGTTCCCCGACGGCCGTCCCAGCACGCTGGCCGTCTGTGGCGCGACTCGCGGCGCGGCCATCGCGGTACGGATGTTGGCCACCTGGTTTGCGGGAATCCGCCTGGCGGCGTGTTCCACCGGCTGTCCACTCGCGAAGTCTTTCTGCGGCATCGCCACGATGGCGCCGGGCGCCGTGCGATTCATGTAGCTGGCTACCGGAATCGTTCTCGTGCGCATATAACCGCTATACGCGTTGTTCACATAACCCGCGTTCATGAAGCGCGAATCGCCCAAATTGACCCGCGACACAAAGGCTGCGCTGGCCGTGAACGGCGGCACATACACATCCCGCGGGCCGAGCGCGAACCAGCCCACCCCCGGACCGCCGCCGAATCCGATCGAGACGCCGAGTCCCCCGCCGAAACCCACCCAAGCCACCAGCGCCGGAGCATAGATCGGCTCTACGGCATATGGGCCGGGACACCAGCCCCAAAATCCGTTTAGGTATGCCCAGCGGCCGTAGTGAAACGGCGCGAATCCCCAAGGCTCGCTGTCCACCCAAGTCCACCCCCATGGATCCATCCACACCCATTCGCCGACGCTATATGGCGCCCATCCGCCGGGCACGCTGTTGGGCACCCACATCTCGCCATAATCCGCCACGTCGCGCCACGTCCCATAAGCGCCTAAATCTTCATAGCCGACCACTCCGGGCGATACATAGGGGGACGCGGCGTAGCGGTCCTCCTGCTGGTTCCGCGACATTACCCAACGATCGAACGAGTCGTATCCGGGAACGGGGTTGATCTTATATTGCGCCGCTTGCCCAACGCCCTGTACCACCGCCTGTTGTCCGGCGTGCAAAGCGACCGTTCCGCCGCCCGCCAACATCTGGCCTTCGCCGTCACGCACCGTCACCAATGTCTGTCCGCTCTGCGCATTGGCGTCCAGCCGGTATTCGCCTGGACCGGTCACCGTAAATGCGAGGTTGGGCGTGTCCACTTCCAGGTTCCCATCCATGCGCCGCACCCGCACGTCGAGTGTGCCCGCCGATAGACTGACCTGCGCCGTAGGGTCATCCAGGTTCAGAAACTCGAAAGATGTGCCGTCACCCAGACTGAACGCCGTGCCGGGAATTTGCACTTCCGCGCGCCCATGGTCTACATAAAGCTGATCACCCATGCTAAGCGGCCGGTTGATGGCCGCGGTAGCCCAATCGGAGACGCCCGCGGGCTCGAAAGAAACCGTGCCGCTTATATAACTGATGCGTCCGGCCCGCGAGGGCGGATCTTGCGCGGCCAGCACGCCGGCGGCGGCCGCCGCAATTACCAGGAGTCGTCGTAACATTTTTACCTCTGCTGCCTGACTCGCTGCACGCCGCTCGCCGGATGAAGATTTGTAAAGTGTTGGCCAACACCAATCGAAGGAAAATATTGACACCCGCGAGCCCGAGTGCCATACTCTAGGCAGAAACACCACCGCACCGTGGTGTATGGGATGCAACAATTATGGCGACGCTGACAACGCCCACCGCGGCGGTCTCGATTTCCCAGAAATATCTTGCATTAGACGACATTATTGCCGTGGCGCGGCACGCGCAGAAGGTGACGCTGAGCACCGACGTGGAATTCCGGCAGCGCATCGCCCGCGGCCGCGAAGCGCTGGAGCGCAAACTTGCGGCCGGCGAGGTGGTCTACGGCGTCAATACCGGCTTTGGAGGCAATGCGCGCTACGTAATCCCTTCCGAAGAACTGGCGCACCATCAGCAAAATCTGCTCGAATTTTTGTCTTGCGGGGTCGGTGAGTCACTGCCGGAAGAGGCGGTACGCGCCGCCATCCTGCTGCGCGCGAATGCGCTGGCGCGTGGATTTTCCGCGGTGCGATTGGTGGTGATCGAGCGCCTGCTGGATCTGCTGAATCATCACATCACGCCCATCGTGCCACGTTACGGTTCCGTCGGCGCGAGCGGCGATCTGTGCCCATCGGCCTATATTACGCGCGTGATGGCGGGTCGCGGCGAAGCGTTTTACAAAGGGCGCCGCACGCCCGCCGCCGAAGCATTGGAGCGCGCAGGCATCCCCAGACTGGATCTGGAAGCCAAAGAAGGCCTGGCGCTGCTTAACGGCACCACCGTGATGACGGGCGTGGGCGCTATGGTGGTCGACGAGGCGGCTTATCTGTTCCGGCTGTCGCTGGGCGGGCTGGCCATGGTTGCCGAAGCGCTCGGATCGTCGCCCGACTATTATCATCCGGCGATCCACATGGCGAAGCACCATCCGGGCCAGTTGGCCGTGGCCGAGATGCTCAACTCACTACTATTCGATTCCAAACTGGTCGTACCGCTCGACGAGATTCGCGGCCGTGTGCAGGAAGTCAACCGGCGCGCCAACGGCAGCAACGGCCACCACGTGGAGGCGGCCCAGGAGTCTATTCAAAGCCCCTATTCGTTGCGTTGCGCGCCGCAGGGATTGGGTCCCATGCTGGAGTCGCTGGAACAGTGCCGCACGGTGGTCGAGCGTGAAGCCAATTCGGTGAACGACAATCCGCTGATCGATCCTGCCACCGACCAGGTTTATCACACCGGAAATTTTTACGGAGCGCACGTGGCGCGCGCCATGGATGGCTTGAAGCTGGACCTGGCGAATCTGGCCAACTGGCTGCATTCCTTGATGGCGCTGCTCATGGACGACCGTTTTTCGAACGGCCTGCCGCCTTCGCTCAGCCCGCACGTGGGTGTGTATCAAGGGTTCAAGGGGATGCAGATCGTGCATACCAGCTTAGTGACGGCGATACGCCACTGGTGCGCGCCCAGCTTGATTCACACGCTGCCCACCGAGCAATATAACCAGGACATAGTAAGTCTGGGCACGCATGCCGCGCTGACCGCCATGGATGTAGTTCGGCTGCTGCGCAGCGCCGTGGCTATCACGCTGCTTTCGGCCGCACAGGCGATCGATCTGCGGCAAGGCGCGGAGCGGCTGGGAGCGGGCACGCGGCCGATTTACCGGAAGATCCGCACGGCGAGCGCTTTTGTGGATGCCGACCGCGCGCTGGATAGCGATATCGCGGCGGTGACGGGGTTGATCGACCGCCGCGAGATTCCCGTGTTGAACGCTTAGCTTAACTAAGCTAGTGGGACGGCCAATCTTGGCCGCAGCGGCCTAAACCGGCTGCTCGACTTCCTGCATTGTGCGGCGCCTGTGGGGCAGGCACTCTGCCAGGCACTCTGCCTGCGGCGGCCTGGTAGGCCGCCAGCCGCGCTTCGCGCGGCGAGATCGCCAAGAGCGGGCCTACGAGGCCCGCGCAGGCAGAGTGCCTGCCCCTCAAAACTACTTCGCGCCGGCTGTGGCGGGAGTTGCCGCCACCGGAATCGTGTTTGTAGCGGCGCTGGCAGAAGTATCTGTCGGGCTGATTGTGCGGGCGTGGAAGTTCCGGATATAACTCTGGCGTGGAAGCTGGAACGGGCTCATGCCGTGCGCCTTGGCATCCTGCAGGGCGTGCGCGTTGTCCCAGCTATCGTGATCGATATGATACGCCGCAATCACGGCCCCGGTACGGTCGGCGCCGCGCATGCAATGCACAAATACGGGCCCGGACGTCTTGTCTTCCAACATGCCCAGTATCTTGCTAATCTCGGCGTCCGTCGGCGGCGTTAGCCCGCTCATGGGCACGTTGACATATTGCATCCCGGCGGCGGTCACGGCGAGTTCCTCGGCCTTGGAACGGTGGCCGGGTTCGCGCAGATCCACAATCGTTTTCACGCCAAGCTGGGCGAGATACTGGAGACCTTCACCGGTTGGCTGGGCGCCGCGGTAGACATGCGTATCCACCTCGTCGAAATTCTTGATTCCTGGGACCGGCCCGGCAAACACCGGCAGGCCAAGGGCTAATAGGGCGATTGGAAGGCGGGTAAATAAAGACATCTCTGAGGTTCCCCCGATTTGAAATGCAATTGAAGGATGCTAATAAATTAGACGGAAGCCAGCCCATGCGGGTTACGTTGTGGGGCAGGCATGGCTCTGCAGGCCACCAAAGACGATGAAAACACAAGAGCCGGGCGGCCAGTCGGCCAGGGCGCGCTTCGCTCGCCTAAGAGCGGGCCTGAGAGGCCCGCGCAGGCAAAGTGCCTGCCCCACAAGCCTCCTGCCTCACAAACTCATCAGCTCTTTGAACTTCTGCGCCTGCCGCCGCGACATCTCCACTTCCAGCCCGCCCTTCAGCCGCACTAGAAATCCGCCATTGGCCCACGGATCGATGCCTTCAATAAATCGCAGATTCAGCAGATGCTTCCGGCTGGCGCGAAAGAAGATCGCCGGGTCCAGCCGTTCCTCCAGATAATTAATCGATCGCAGGATCAGCGGGCGATGTCCGCCGAAATAGATGCGCGCATAATTGCCCTCGCTTTCGAGAAGTACGATATCGCCCACAGTGACGAACCAGCAGCGCTCGCCATCCTTCACGAAGATGCGCTGTCCGGCATCCATTGCCGCATTCGCCGCATTCAAGGCCGACTTGGATTGGCGCAACCGCGCGCGCGCCAGGGCCGCATCCAGCCGCTCCGGCAACACCGGCTTCAACAGGTAATCGAGCGCATTCACCTCAAACGCCTTCAGCGCATATTCGTCGTAGGCGGTGGTGAAGATCACCAGCGGCGGGCGGTCGAGCTGTTCCAGCAATTCGAACCCGCTCTGTCCGGGCATCTGAATATCGAGGAACAGCAGGTCGGGCTGCAGTTGCTCGATGAGTGACAACGCTTCGCCGGCGTCGCGCGCATCGCCCACAATTTCGACCTCGGGGTGCGCTGCCAGAAGCCGCCGCAATTCCGCGCGTCCCAAGCGTTCATCGTCCACGATCACGGCTCTCATGCGGGGCGCGCCTTCATGCCCGCCGCGGCCAGCGGGATGGAAATTTCGGCCACCACCGCATCGGGGCCCTGGTTCCGCAATACCAGCGAAGCGGCATTGCCGTACAACAGGCGCAAGCGCTCGCGGGCGTTATCCAGACCCATGCGCGTCGAGCCGGCGTCGTCGCGCAGTTGACCGCTGTTGCGCACCTGGATCTTCACCGCGCGGCTTTCCACGTGCGACCCCACCCGGATCTCGCCGCCGCCCGGCAGACGCGCCACGCCGTGCTTGATGCCATTTTCCACCAGCGTCTGCAGCAGCATGGGCGGAATGCGCGTCTCGAGCGACCGCGGGTCTACATCCATGCGCACCTGCAGGCGCTCCTCCAGACGGATGGCTTCCAGCTTCAGATACGCGGTGACGGCCTCCAGCTCAGCTTCGAGCGGCACCGTCTCGGTGCGGCCGGATTGCAGCGAGTAGCGCAGAATATTCGACAACTCCGTCACCATGTCCTGCGCGCGTGCGGGGTCTTCCACGATCATCCCGCGCAGTCCGTTCAGGCAGTTGAAGATGAAATGCGGATTCACTTGCGAGATCAGGGCGCGCAGTTGCGAGTCTTTGGCCACCACCGCCAACCGCAGCTTTTCCAGTTCGGAAGCCTGGAAATTTTCGAAGTAATGAACGCCGAAGTAGATCACCTCCCACAGGAAAACCGTGATGCTCCAGATGAAGACTACCGGAATGAGCCAAATCCAGGGAGACTTATGCAGGAACGCTGTGCCAAAAGCGAGTGGCCAAACCAAAGTGACGAGGGAGGTAATCGCCGCCCCGGTGACCAGGCTAGCCGCCAGCACGCGCGGCAGAGCGCGCAAGGGCGAGAGATGCAGCCAGCCTCGCCGCCGGATCTGAGATCGCAGCGCGTGGGTTGTCAGGATGCCGGCCAGGCCGCCCCAGCAATAAACGGTCACGGACTGCCAGGTGAGCGGCTGTTCCAACGCCGTGAGCGTGATGTTCAACGCGGCATGCAGATACCAGCCGATCACCTGGCAGAGGACGTAGATACGATACCGTTTCATAGAGTGGGGCAGGCTCGTAGCCTGCGGCGGCCTCGTAGGCCGCCTTTCGGAACTGTCACCGCGTCGCCGGGTTCATCAGAAGGCGGCCTACGAGGCCGCCGCTCGCGGTAGGGATGCCGGTTGCCCGGCACCCCCCGCACAGATCCGTGCGAGCGCTCCTAACGCACACGGTTCTTACCTTGGATGTGCTGCCACGCAAAGCGAACGTCAGGATACGGATGCAGAATTTCGACGTCCGGGATGAGGCACCCGAGTTTCTCCCAAAATTTGTTCCAGGTCCAGCGGGTTCTTTGACTCCGCCGCCGAAGCTGCCACCACCACATGCGTAGCACTTCGTGCCGGAACGCTTTCAGTCGTTCCTCGTTGCGCGGCACGGCGTGATATCGGAAATATCCGCGAACCACCGATTGCAGCCACCCCGTCGTGTCCGGAACCCGCGCATGCAAGCGTTGGCGGAGCTGTTGCCGAATCTTCTTCAGCTTGGCGGCCATCCGTTTGCCGATCGTCTTCCGCAGCACCATGAAGTACCCCGTCGCGTGATTCTTCCCACAGATGTGAGTGAAACCCAAAAAGTTGAAGGTTTCCGGCTTCCCTTCCCCACGCTTCGCCCGCCGTTCAGCGGCATAGCGCCCAAATTCGATCAGGCGCGTCTTCTCCGGATGCAATTCCAGCCCGAACTTCCGCACGCGTTCCCGCAATTGCGCCAGAAACTTTTCGGCCTCTTCCCGGTCCTGGAATCCGAACACCACGTCGTCCGCGTACCGCACCGCGATCATGTCGCCGTGCGCCACCTTCTTCCGCCATGCCTGCACCCACAGATCGAGCACGTAATGCAGGTAGAGATTGGCTAGCAACGGCGAAATCACCGCCCCTTGTGGGGTCCCTTCCTTCGTCTCGTACCACTGTCCGTCCTCCATCACGCCCGCCTTCAACCATTTCAGGATCAAGCGGACGAGCCGTTCATCTCCTATCCGATGCCGTACGAACTTTTCCATCTGAGCGTGTTCGACTTTGTCGAAAAACGACCGGATGTCTAAGTCCAGAACGTAGTTCACCTTCTTGCTGGTGATCCCGACGTAGAGCGCGTCTAGTGCGTCGTGCTGCTTGCGCCCCGGCCGGAACCCGTACGAAATGCCCAGAAAGTCCTCTTCCCAGATCGGATTGAGAACCGCGACCACCGCTGCCTGGGCGATTTTGTCTTCCAGGGCGGCGATGCCCAATGGCCGTTTCCGCCCATCGGCTTTGTCGATCCAGACTCTCCGCGACGGTTGCGCGCGATAGGCCCCGCGATGGATGCGTCCATGGAGGTCGGCGAGCCGCTCCTCCAGTTCGTCCCCGTAGGCTTGCCACGTCACCCCGTCCACTCCCGCCGCCGCTTGCCTTTGCAGGTCGTAGTAGCTGCTGCGGAGCAGGTCGATAGTGACGTGATGCAGCAGGGCGGTGAACCGCAACTGCTTGTCCTTCTGCGCTGCTTGACGTACACGGTCCAGCCCGCTTGGCCCGCTTTCCCGGCCTTGCATCCGGTACGGGTTAGGCTCTTCCGCATTCTCCTCGGTCAGCGGCCTTCCCTCCGCGATCTCCTTCGGCCCTCCCTGGCCTGCGTTCGACCGCTTCGTCGGTACTACGCCGCTGTGCGACTCCCCGCCGCCGTGCATCTGGGTCTTATCGCTCATCGCTTTCTCCCAGCGTTCCGCCCTCTACCGGCGGCGGAAAGCCACGGGGTCTCTCGGTTCTCGCGCGTGAAGTTTCTATGCGTGCGTGGGGTCTACGACTCCGCAGGGCCGCAACGTGCTCGCGCTGTTTACGCACGCTGCCGTGTTGCCTTCCGGTTAGCCTGACACCGTCGGCGCCCATGATTTTGGCAATTTCGGAGCTCATCAACTTCAGGGATACCCAGCCCACATATGCCCCAGGCCAACGCTTCAAGTGCGTCGTTGCCGCCGCCCTCACATGGCTCGGGGTCAGGATGGTTCGCTACTCCTTTCCTGTATGACTCTTTCATTCACTACTTCACGCCGGTTTATCCCGACGCTATCCAGGCTACGAGCCTGCCCCACTTAATACTTTAGGAACTTATCCACCGCCTGAAAGAACCCCTCGGGATCGTCCAGCATAACAAAGTGGCGCGCCTTGTCTTCGAGCACGAAATCGTACTTGTTCAGCCCCGTATATTGCGTGCGGAAGTTATGCTCTACCTGCTCGCGCGTAGCGTATTGCTTATACGCGATCCAGGTCCCGATCACCAGCGTGGGCGATTTGATCTTATCCAGATCGGGACGCAAATCGGTGGTCATCATCTCATATATGGCGTCGCCCATGGCCACGCGGTCCGACTTATGCGACCATCCCATGACCATCTCGAAATCCGCGGGACTGGTGACCATGGACTTCACGGCCATCTCGCCCATCTTCTCGCTCTGTTCGGTGGCCGGCCCGCCGTACATCTTGCGCATCTGCTCGGCCTGCGCCTTCACGCTCGCGGCGGTGGCATTCGGATTCATGATGCCCGCCAGGAACGGCAACGAATCCACGATCACCAGCGGGCCAACCAAGTCAGGCTCCTTCTCGGCCAGCCACAGCGCCATCACGCCGCCCAGGCTATGGCCGACGATCACGGGATGGTCCATCTTCTTCTCGCGAATGTACGCCGCCAGATCCTTGCGCACGGTTTCCAAAAATGGCGCTTCGATGCGCGGCTCCCCGGCGAAACCGGCCAGCGTCAGCACGTGGCACTCGTACCGGTCTTTGTAATGCGCCACCGTGCTATCCCACGTCTTCCCGGAAGAGGCAAAGCCCGGGATGAGAATCATGGGCTTGCCCTTGCCGGTAACCGCTACGTGAAACGATGGCGGCTTGGCCTCCGTCGCACCCATCGCCTGCACGGCCATCAGCGCGCCCAGCGCCATCGGAACGATCAAGGAATGTTTCGTCATGGTGTACCCTCCTATGACGACTGTATGCTGGCTCCGCAGCGCGGCCGTGGAGATTGGTGCAACCGGTCAAGCGGGAGGATGAACGGTTCGTAAGTGGTACCGGTTGCCCCGCCAAACGATGGAATTTCCGCATGCCGACATCAGCAGTACGATCAGCCAGATCCACGTCCCCAGCGGCACCCACAACGCATGCACCCAGGCGTGCCGGTCGAACCAGGCTTTGTATTCGGGAAGTTCGGCCTTGGCCAGCGTGGCTCGATTCGCGCCTTTCAACATGCCGGGCGAAAGCTGCGCGATGAGCACCCACTCCGCGCCACGGTGGCCGTTTATGGACGCAACGATGGCAGCCAACATCCCGCCGCAATAGAAAACATGCGCCGCCAGCGCCATCCACCAGAGGCGCGGACGATAGACGCGCGTGATGGTAAGCTGGCGGCGCGCCCAGCGCAGAAATTCGCGGGCGCTGGTGCTGTCCGTCGAAACCGCCATGGCGCCCGGCGCGAAGACGATATCCAGTCCGGCGCGGTGGACCGCGTCGCTAAGAGCGTAATCGTCGCTCACCGTATCGCGCCAGTATTCTGGAACGCGAATGGCAAAGAATGTTTCGCGGCAAATTGCCATCGATCCGCCCCAGGCGAAGGCCGCCGATGCGGTCGGCATAGTCCCGGCGATCACGGCGTCCCACACGCCGCGCATGAGCGACCAGAAATCCGGCGGCGCAGGGGCATACCAGCGGTATCCGGTGACTGCGCCCACGCGGTTTTCGGTTCCGCAACCGGCCAGCGGCCCCGCCAGCGCGCGCAGCCAAGTGCGCGAAACGCGGCCATCGGAATCCGCGAAAGCCAACACCACCGAATCCTTGCGGGCGAAGCGCACCGCGGTTCGCAGGTTCAGCACCTTCTCGCCGGTGCCGGGCTCCACTGCATGCGACAGGACCACACGCACGCCCGATGGAAGCACTCCGGCGGGGACATCGGCCGCGCAGTGCGCCACCACGATCAATTCATAATCGGGATAATCCTGCGCGGCCAGCGCCGCCAGATTCTCGCGCAAGCCGGCGTCGGCGCCCTTGACGGGAACGATGACTGTAGCTGGCGGCAGCGGCGCGGAGGGGTCTTCCGCCAGGTGTGCGGTAACGTATATGGCGCGCTTTCGTTCGCCGCGCAGAGACAGGAACGCCAGCGCCAGTGCGGGTCCTGCGAAGAACCAAAACCAGAACACGCCCTATTTGCGGCCCTTGATCGCGGCCTTGGCTTTAGGCTTGGTCTTGCTGGAAACCGCAGTCTTCGCGGCAGGTTTGGCTTTAGCGGTTTTGGCGGCCGGCTTCACCGCAGCCGGTGGCTCCTCGACCGGTTCTTCCTCGACGGCGATCTCCTCGACCGGTTCTTCGTCGGAAAAGCCTTCGTCCACCACCTCCTCCACCAGCGGATCGACCGTCACGGGCGTAGCCGGACTGCCGGGCGCCACCTTGGCCAACACTTGGTTGAACAACGCCTGCTTGCGTGCATCCACCTTGGGCGGGGGCGCCTGCTCATGCCGGTAATCATGATCGTTGTGGCACGTGCGGCAACGAACTTTGGCGGGCTCGCCATTCAGCAACGAAACTACCGCGTGATTCATGATGCGTTTGCATTTCACGCAATAGTCGTCGATGATATCGCCTAAACGCGGTTCCCTCATGCGCCTCCTTACTGACTAACCTGCACCGTCTCGGCCGGCGGATCGGCGCCGGGCGGCGCGGATTTCACTTCCGGAACAAACCAGTTCGCCGCTTCAAAGCCTACGTACTTGCAGATGCGTAAGGCGCCGGCTTCCGTCTCCAGCAGATCGCCCACGCCCAACGGATTTCCGGCCTCCCGCAATCGCATCCAGGCATGGTAATCGCTGTCGGCTTCCACCTCACCCGCCGGCTCGTAGTCTTTGGCCTTCACGCTGGCCGCGCCGGCCACATGCGGTGCCCAGCGGAACTGCTGGCGCGGCGCATCCTTCATCCGGTAGACCCGAAACATCGCCATAGCATAGCCCATTTTAAACGAAACGGCCGGCGCTGGCTCGAAATATTGTAAATTCGGGGGAGCCCATGAGCGCCTCGGTGTCCGTGCGGCCGCGCTCGATCCAGCGCGAGATTCTTTCCGGTTCCCACGTGATGGCGTCGTGAAACGTGCCCAGCACGCGTTCCGGCCCGAGACGCAGCACGTCCACGCCGCTGACTTGCGGCTCGCGCGGGGCCAGCAGACGCACCATGCGAACCGCCGCGCGCATGGCGTTCAACGGCATGCTGGGCAGGACATTGACCGCGATAGCACGATCTACGCCGAATTGCTGGGCCGCCCAGGTGGGCATCACGCTCAACAAGCCGCCATCGCAATAGGATTGCCCATCGATGCGTACCGGTGGATATCCAAACGGCACGGCGCAGGAAGCCAGAACATGCCGCCAGGTAAGGTTGGGAGTTTCGACGATTTCGATGCGCAACTGCGGTAATCGGGTGACGGCCAGGGCGAACGGCATGCGCGGCGTGTAGGTGGCCGCCAGTTCTTGCACCATTTCCGAGAGCGGACCGGGATCGAATATGGCGCGCCACGGCCGCCACGGGGCGCGCGGCTTCATGAGATTGGCGCAGCGGGGGTCAAGCCAGGTGCGGATCAGTTCGTCGCCGGGAATGCCCGCCGCGATGGCCCAGCCGTTGACGGAGCCGATGGAGCAGCCGATTACCATATCGGGGCGGAACACGGGTTCGAGAGCTTTCCACACACCAGCTTGATAAGCGCCGAACATGCCTCCGGCGGAAAGCACCAAAGCGGATTTCACCTTTCTATTTTAGCTTGCGTAGGACAGGCCTCCCGGCCTGTCCAGCGGGCCTACGAAGCCCGCGCAGGCAGAGTGCCCCACAACATGACACAAGGTGTCAGGATTGCCGCGTTATATTGGCGAACATGCAACCATCATTCCAGTTCCATGCCGACGACTACGGCTCCGAAGTAGCATCCATTCTGGCGCTCGATGGCAACGGCGAACGTCTGATGCCGCTGGCCATGGAACGCTGTTCGTCCGAAGCCGCGCGTGAACGGCTCAACGCCGCGTCCGCGCGCCAGTTATTCCCCGCGGCGCGAGCGCCGGAAGCAGCCCTCGCCGGACTCTATGTCTACTTCTCCGGCTTCGACGAAGCGCACGGAATCGCGCAAGACATCGCCACGCCCGAAGGCAGCTACTGGCATGCCATCGTCCACCGGCAGGAACCGGACGCAGGGAACGCGGCGTATTGGTTCCGGCAGGTCGGCACGCATCCCATCTTCGCAGCGCTGGCGCGGGCGGCGGGTCAGGCTGACGCCTGGGATCCTTTTGCGTTCATTGAAGTATGTGAACAGGCGCGTCTGAATGGGGACAGCAATGCGGAGACTCGCGCCCGGGAGATCCAGCGCATCGAGTGGCAGCTTTTGTTCGATTACTGCGCGCGCCGAACCGCACCTAGCGCCCTCGCACCAACCGGCGAGCGTTAGAATGTGCTGTAGCCATGACGCAACGAGTGCTCCCTCTGATTCTTTCGTCTCTTTGTTGTCTTCCTCTGGCCGGCCAATCGGAATGGCGGCAACTGTTCAACGGCCGCGACCTCACGGGCTGGCAACACGTAGGACCCGGATCGATGACCGTGGAAGACGGGCTCATCCGGACGCACGGCGGCATGGGCATGCTGTGGTGGACCGGCGGCAAGATCTCCAATTCCGTCATCCGGGTGGTCTACAAAATGCGCGACCACAATGACAATTCCGGAGTTTTCATCCGCATCCCTATTCCGCCGCGCGAAGAGTGGATGCCGGTGCATTACGGATACGAAGTGCAGATCGATAATGAACCTGAGAAATCCGGCGAAACGGCTTACCACGCTACCGGTACGCTTTATTCGCAAACAAAGGCTCTGGCGCGGCCCGGCAAACCAGGTCCCGAGTGGAACACGATGGAAATCACGCTGGACGGCCCACACACTGTTGTGATTCTGAACGGCGTGAAGGTGACCGATTATACCGAAGGCCAACCGGTGGGTCCGCGGAAGTTCAGCTTCGAACCGCAACGCGGACCACGGCCGCTCGAAGGCTACATCGGCCTGCAGAATCACAGCGACAACGATATCGTTTTCTTCAAGGAAGTCGCCGTGAAGCCGTTGGCGAAGTAGCCGGCGCCTGTGGGGCAGGGCGGCCCGCCGCGAATCTTTGCGCGCCCTCGCGGCTCTCGCCGCTCACCAGCACCTCGATGCCGCGCCGGAACTCGTTGCGCATCGCCTCGTCAGCAGACAGGCCCCACTGTTCGTAGCACGAAAGCCGGTCCGAGCGCAGGCATCGCTGCGGAAAGCCCGCGATTAGCTGGGCCAATTGCAGGGCGCCCTCCAAAGCATGCCCCGGTTCTGTCAGCCGGTTGGCCAAGCCCATCCGGATAGCCTCTTCGCCTGACACGCCGCGTCCGGTCAGGATCAGATCCAACGCGTGGCTCTGCCCGATCAGGCGCGGTAAGCGAACGGTTCCCAAATCGATGAGCGGCACGCCGAAGCGGCGGCAGTAAACTCCCAGCGTGGCGTTGCGGGCCGCCACGCGCAGGTCGCACCACAAGGCCAGTTCCAAGCCGCCCGCCACCGCATGGCCTTCGATGGCCGCGATAACGGGTTTCGAAAGCAGCATGCGCGTGGGACCCATGGGACCGTCCCCCGATTCGCTCAAGGCGTTCCCCTTCCCGGCGGCGATGGCTTTCAAATCCGCGCCGGCGCAGAATGTTTCGCCCGCGCCGGTCAACACGGCCACGCGCGATGCTTCGTCAGCATCGAAGGCTCGGAACGCATCCGCCAGCGCGGCCGCGGTTGAAGCATCCACGGCGTTGCGCACCTCCGGCCGGTTGATGGTTACGATCCAGATGGAATCCCGGCGCTCGGTCTCGACGGTTGGCATTTCAGTCACCATGTTACTGCAAGGCGACTGGGCGGTTTGGGCAAGGGGGACCGCTCCCTTACGGTCGCGGCTCGGTAACTCCTGCCGCTTTACCAGATGGCGTGAGGTGCGGACGCCGCCATCAACAGCAAACTCACCACGGCCAAAGCCACCACCGGAAGGGTTCTCTTTAAGTAACTCATGAATGCTCTCCTCTCCTCTACTGATTAGTGCGCAAAACACGGGCGGATATTTCGTGGGAAGCGGATTTTTTTCGCGGGGGCGGAACGGCCGAAAATGCTATACTGCCCAGTCATGGACGCCGCTTCGTCCGTGAGTCAGATCCTCGAAGACCTGCGCGCGGGCGACAAGTCCGCCATCGATCGCCTGTTTCCCCTGGTCTACGCGGAACTGCGCCGGCTGGCGGATAGTTACGTGCGGCGCGAGCGTCCGGGCCATACCCTGCAGAGCACCGCACTGGTGCATGAGGCCTACTTGCGGCTATGCGCCGGATCGCAACCGGACTTTCGGGATCGCGCCCATTTCCTGGGCATTGCCGCACACATTATGCGGCAGATCCTGGTGGATTACGCGCGGCGCCGCAATTCGCAGAAGCGTTCCGCGGCTCTGCGTGTGCCCCTGGAGCACGCCGACGGCGCCGCGCAGATGCGGCCCGCCGCCATGATCGATCTGGACGACGCACTCACCGATCTCGAGAAGCGCGATGAACGCAAAGCCCGCTTGATCGAGATGCGTTTCTTCGGCGGTCTGACGGCGGAGGAATCCGCCGAAGCGCTGGGCCTGACGCCCCCCGTGGTGCGGCGCGAGTTACGCATGGCGCAAGCGTGGCTGGAGCGGGAATTGGAGCGGCGCGCGCCGGACATGCATGCCCGATAGCGGCGCGGCGCCCGCTCCCGACCATTGGCGGCGGCTGGAGGAGATCTTCATGGCGGCCGTCGATGTTCCGCCCGGGAAGCGCGACGAGTATCTGCGCCAGGCTTGCGCGGGCGACCAGGCCTTGCGCGCCGAAGTGGACGGACTGCTGGCGCACGACCGCGCAGAGAGTCCCGCGATCCACTCGATCGTGGCCGCCATGGCCGCTTCCCTGGTGGATGACAAAGCCGTCTCTCCGGAGATGCAGAGCGCCACGCCCATGCCGACCGAGCCCGAGATCCCCGGCGAGGGACGCTTCGTCCCCGGCACGCTGCTGGCGGGCCGCTACCGCATTATTGCCCTGCTGGGCCGCGGCGGCATGGGGGAAGTCTATCGCGCCACCGATCTGACGCTGGGGCAGCCCGTGGCGCTCAAGCTGCTGCCGCCCGGGGCCGCTCAAAACCAGCGTCTTCTGGAACGTTTTCATGGCGAGGTGCGCGTGGCCCGCCAGGTGGCGCACCCCAATATCTGCCGCGTCTACGATATCGGGGAAGCCGCCGGCATGCCGTTCCTTTCGATGGAATATGTGGACGGCGAAGATCTGGCGTCGCTGTTGCTGCGCATTGGCAGGCTGCCCGCCGACCGCGCTATGTTGACGGCGCGCAAGCTGTGCGCGGGGTTGGCCGCCGCGCACGAACGCGGCATCATGCACCGCGATCTGAAGCCGGCCAACATCATGATCAACAAGCGCGGCGATGTAGTGATCATGGATTTCGGGCTGGCGGCCATCGACAGCCAGTTTCACGGGCCGGAAGCGCGCAACGGCACGCCCGCCTACATGGCTCCCGAACAACTTAAGGGCGCCCACGTCAGCGCGCGCAGCGATATCTACGCGCTGGGGCTGGTGCTCTACGAGTTGTTCACCGGCAAGCGCCCCTACGATGGCAGCACCATCACGAAGCTGCTCGAACAGCAGGAGGCCGCACAATTCACGCGCATGCGCAGCATCGCTTCGGATATCGAACCGGCGGTGGAGCGCGCGGTCAGCCGGTGTCTGGATCCCGATCCTGCCAGGCGTCCCGCGACCGCGCTTGAAGTGGCGGCCATGCTGCCGGGCGGAGATCCCATCGCGGAAGCCCTGGCGGCCGGTCAAACGCCTTCCCCGGAAGCCGTGGCGGCGGGCGGAAAAACGGAAGGGTTGGCGCTCAAATATTCACTGCCTTGCCTGGCCATGGTGGTAGTTGGCATCGTCGCCTCGTTGGAACTCCGCCTCCAACGGGATGTGCTTCTGCGAGTGCCTTCGTATCCGCCGGAAGTGCTAGCGCAAAAAGCGCGCGAAACCGCCATTCTGCTGGGTTACTCAAAACCTCCGGAAGATTCACACCAGAGCTTAATGTCCAACCACGGCTTGTTCGCATACCTGGCGACGTTACCGCCGGCCCGGTCCGCCGCATGGCTGGCGGTGGAGAATCCGCTGGAAGCCGAGTATCGCGCCAGCCCGTCATTTCTAATCGCCAGGCCCTCCGGCCTTGTCACGTCCTACGATCCGCCGTTCGACGAACCGGGAATGGTCCGCGTGGTCGTGGATGGCAGCGGCCGTCTGCGTGAGTTTGCCGCCGTGCCTTATGCGGCAGCCGGCGAGGTCTCGCAGAGCATGTTTGAGGCTGCGTTTCGAGCTATGGGATTCGACTTCTCCCGCTTCCACGAGGTTGCGGCCACCGGCCTGCCCAATGCTCCGGTGTCCCAATTGAAGACCTGGAAAGGACCTCATCCGAGTTTCCCGGATGTCGAGTTGAGTGTCGACATCGGCTCCGCAAACGGCGGTATCACTTGGTCACGCGTGAGGTTTCCTTGGGATGAGCCGGCCAGTTCTCCGCCGCGGCCTTCGCCGTTCTTTCAGGTGTTATCGCAAGGACTCACTTATCTTTTTGCGGCGGGAGTGTTACTGGCGGCGTTCTGGGCGGCGCGCAACTGGAGACTGGGGAGAGTCGATCGCAAAGGGGCTTTCCGGTTAGCCGCTGCCCACTTCCTCCTGAACTATTTGTGCGATTTGGGCCGTATGCATCTCGTTCCGGACTCGGCGGTCGTCCTCCTGCTATATAGGACGATAGGCGACGAGTTGCTCTGGACCGGCACCCTCTTGCTCGCTTACGTTGCCCTGGAACCGGCCCTGCGCGCGCGGTGGCCGCATTCGATTGTGACGTGGAACCGAGTGCTGGCGGGCCATTGGAAAGATGCCCAAGTGGGTTCGCATATCCTGGTCGGCGCCGCCGTCGGCATAGCCATCGGTGTGGCTTCGCTGGGCCTTTCGTTCAACGCAGGGCGGAGAACGTGGATGGACTCCTGGCTGCTTACTGTCAGCGGCCCGCAGTGGCTCGCCGCCCATGCCGGTCAGATGGCCACCGCCATTCTCGGTGGAATCAGTTTGATCTTCACGGTTCTAGGGCTGCGGCAACTGGTCCGAAGCCATACGCTGGCTTGGGCATTGGCTACGCTTATCTGGGCGCTGGTTTCGGCGCGCAACTTTCAACCCGCGTCCTTGGCGCTGGTTCTGCCGTTCGGCATCGTCGTTTATGGACTGGTGTTATTTATCCTCACGCGCCTGGGACTGTTGGCGGCCATCGCGGCTGTCTTCTTCTCCAACGACGTATCGTTTGTGGTGAAAGGCCTCCATTGGAACGCCTGGTACGCGCCTTATGGGTTGGCTTCGGCGGCATTAATGATCGGCATCGCCCTGTTCGCGTTCTGGCGGTCGCTGGGCGGGCGTGAGCTTCTGCCTGCGCCATCGTGAAAAAGCGGTGGGCGGTGGTTGGTGGTTTTTGAGGAAACGGTAAGCAGCCGTGTCGATTTCGCACGATCTACAGAGCCGCGACCGTCAGGAAGCGGTTGCTGGCGAGCGAATCCACTGCCTCGCGCAGGATATGGTAGATGGACGCCTGCACTTCCTGGATGCGCGGAATATAGTCCGAACGAACCACGATGGGAAAATCCGCCAGGCCGCGGCGCAGTATCTCGCCGCCGTCGTAGCCCAGCAGCGCGGCCGTGGTGAGCTTCCGCTTGCGCGCCTCTTCAAGCGCCATGATAATGTTGCGCGAGCCGCCGCTGGTGGAGATGCCCACCGCCATATCTCCCGAATGCGCTTGCGCGATGAGCTGCCGTAGGAAGATCACTTCCGTGCCCACGTCGTTGGCCACCGCGGTGATGTTGGCGGGTTCGAGCGACAGTGAGACAGCCGGGATGGGCCGGTAACCGCTCGGCGGACACACGCAGTCGAGCGCCCAATCATTGGCGTCGGTAGCCGAGCCGCCATTGCCAAACAGGATCAGCTTGCCGCCGCTCCGGATGCATTGCCAGATGGCCTGCGCGGTGGCGCCGATCGCTTCGGCTTGCTCCGCGGCGGTCTGTTCGCGCAGGCGCGCGTCATCCTGCACCTTGAGCCGGATGGAATTGGCAACCTCGCCCACCACCTCGTCGGTCTGTTGTTTCTGCTGGCCCAGGAACGGATACAGGAATCCGGCGTCGCCCGTATCGAGACCCAATTCACGATGCTCGAAGAACACGTGCACGGTCTCCCAGAGCACGTGATAAAGCATCTCCACGATTTCCTGGTGCATGAAGGGATGTTCGGTGGCGGCGGCCACGGCGTAATCGCCCGCGGCTCCCGGCAGCGCGAACGTCATGGCTTTGCGGGAATGCGCAACGTCGAGTGCGGCGCAGACTTCGGGATCGCCTTCGGGAGGGCCGAAGCCCATGGCGATATCGTTTTCGTTCACCAGCGCTTCGAGCCAGGGCCGGAAGGCCATCGATAGATCCAGCGCGGGCAGGGCGCGCTTACCTACGATCACGGGATGCACAAACTCGACGGAGACGTGTTGGGCATCGGTCGCGTAAGGGCCGCGCCCGAATGCCAGCAGGCGTCCGCCGCGCAGAAAACGTTCCGCCATTTCGCGGCAGGCGTGCGCCAGGCACGGGGCTTGGGCGGCGAAGAACGCCTCGCAAAGCCGGTTGCGCTCCAGCAGTTGAGTTTCAACGCTCTTCGTCAACTCACATTCGGTAGTCATGATGTGGGGCAGACGATCGTTGTGTGTCGTCTGCCTTGCTGCAGCCGTCCGGCAGACCACAAAAAACGATGGTCTGCCCACCTCCTAACAAATCCGCGGCAGCGGATCGCCCACCAGCATATCGATCACGCGCGTACCGCCGTACAAAGTTGAAACCAAAACCGTGGCGGCGGGTTGCGCGCGCACTTCGCCGATCATAGCGGCGGCCTGGCCACCCGGCGCAGCCTGCAAAGCGGCCAGCGCGGCATCCGCATACTCCGGCGCGACCACTGCCAGAAATTGTCCCTCATTGGCGATGTGCATGGGCTCCAGACCCAGCAACTCGCAGGCGCCGCGCACGCTATCGTGAATCGGGATGCGTTCTTCCTCCAGGCAGATTCCGAGTCCGCAATCGAGCGCCAGCTCGTTCAGCGAGGTAGCCACGCCGCCACGGGTAGGATCGCGCATCCAGCGAATGCCCGGCGCGGCCACCGCCGCCATGGCTTCGATCAACGGCAGCACCGGGCGGGTATCCGAACAGATCTCGGCCTCCAGATCCAACTCGCCGCGCGCCAGCAGAATGGTGATGCCGTGATCGCCGATGGGTCCCGAGAGAAGGATGCGATCGCCGGGCCGCACGGATGCCGCGGACACTTCCACGCCCTCGATCAAGCGGCCGATGCCGCAACTGGTGATGTACATGCTATCGGCCTTGCCATGCTCGACCACCTTCGTATCGCCGCCGGCGATGACCACGCCCGCGCGGCGCGCCGCGGCCGCCATGGCGCGTACTTCCTGTTCGAGCACGTCGGCCGGCAGTCCGGCTTCGAGAATATAAGTCACCACCAGTGTTTCGGCGCGCGCGCCGGATACCGCCAAGTCGTTCACCGTCCCGTTGACGGCCAGTTCGCCGATGGAGCCGCCCGGAAATCGCAAGGGCTTCACCACGAAGCTATCGGTGGTGATGGCCAGGCGCGTACCGTTCATGCACACCAGCGCGGCGTCGCCCAAAGGACCCGCCGCCGGATCGCCCAGCAGGGGCACGAACAGGCCTTCCACCAGCCGGCGGCTGGCCTTGCCGCCCGCGCCATGCGCCATCTCGATTTGCGTATCGCGGAAGCGAATCTTGGGAACCGGGTGCATGCGCATCCTTTCGACTTTGCGCTTCTCGCAAGTTGCGGAAAAGCCCGAAACCGCTTGCTTACGCGCGCGGCTCAGTTCCGCTGCCGCACTTACAACAACGTACCGAGCCGCAACCTACCGAGCCGCGACTGTCAGGGAGCGGGCCTCCCGGCGCCGCTCCCGCAACCTGCTATTCTACGCCGCCGGCATGGTCAACTCAGTCAGTGCGGCCTTGCGGTGCTCGTAATTGTAGTATGCGGCACACGATCCTTCCGAGGAAACCATCAGCGCGCCGATGGGGTGCTCCGGCGTACACTCGTTGGCGAACAGCTTGCATTGCGCCGGTTTCAATACGCCCTTCAGAACCTCGCCGCATTGCGCGGCCTTGGGATCGGTGACGCGGATGCCGGGGATCTTGAAGCGCAACTCGGCGTCGAACGCCGCATAGCTGTCGCGCAGCCGCAACGCCGATTGCGAGATAAATCCCATGCCGCGCCATTCGAAATAAGGGCGCAGATCGAAGACTTCGGCCATGGCTTTGAGCGCCGCGCGATTGCCCTCCCAAGGCACCACGCGCTTATATTGGTTCTCCACCTCCACGCGGCCTTCGTTCATTTGGCGCAGCAGCATGAGGATGGATTCCAGCAGATCGAGCGGCTCGAAGCCCGAGACCACGATGGGCTTGCCTTCGTTTCTGGCGATCCATTCATAGGGCCGGCAGCCGATCACCGTGGAAACGTGGCCCGGCCCGATAAACGCGTCCAGGCGCATGTCCGGCGAATCCAGGATCGCGCGGATGGCCGGAATGATCGTCACGTGATTACAAAAGACGGAAAAGTTCCGCAAGCCCAGCGCCCGCGCGCGCATCAGCGTAAGCGCGGTGGAGGGAGCGGTGGTTTCGAAACCGATGGCGAAAAACATTACATGCCGGTCGGGATTGTTCTGCGCCAGTTTCAGCGCATCCGCCGGAGAATAAACGATGCGCACATCGGCGCCGCGCGCCTTATATTCGAGCGGGCTGCCGTGCGTGCCCGGGACGCGCATCATATCGCCGAACGCGGTGAAGATCACGTTGGGATCTTCCGTCATGGACAGGCCGTCGTCGATGCGGCCCATGGGTAGCACGCAGACCGGACAGCCCGGTCCGTGAATCAGTTCGATGTTGGGCGGCAGCAGATCCTGCAGGCCGAAGCGGTAGATGGCATGCGTGTGGCCGCCGCAGACCTCCATCATCCGGTATTGGCGTGCCGGATCGGCGAGGCGGCGGATCTCTTGCGCGGTTTTCGAGATCAGTTCGGGTTGACGGAATTCATCGACATATTTCATAATCCCTGTCCGTGGGGCAGACGATCGTTTTGTGTCGTCTGCCTTGGGTTGCGCGCAGGCAGACCACTAAGTACGATGGTCTGCCCCACTTAGTCCGTATCCTTCAATCTCCTGCATGGCCGCCTCGTCCTCGCCCAGCATGGCCAGCACGCGCATCTGGTCGGTGGCATCGGCCTCACTGATCTTACTCATGGCGAAGCCCACGTGAATGAGCACCCAATCGCCCGCCTGGGCGGGATCGTCAGTGAGCAACCCTATATCGATTTTGCGCCGCACGCCGGAGACCTCCACCAGCGCTAGATTCTCGCGCTCCGGCAGGATCTCCACGATTTTTCCAGGAATTGCCAGACACATTCGCTTTACTCCATTCTACGGGCCACAAAATCGAAGTTGAACTTCAGCTCGTCTTTCAGTTTAAGCGCGCCGCCCGCCACTGAAGCCAGCTTGATGCGGTAGTCGGTCTGGCGGATGGAAAAATCGCCGAAGGCGCGCAGCATATCGCCGGTGATGGCCACTTGCGCGGCCAGCCGCTCGCGCCGCGTCACCCCGTGAAGCGTCAGATTGCCCTCGATCTCAAGGCGGTTGCCCGCATTTTTCGAGACCGCGGTGCTCTCGAAGTTAATCTCGGGATACTTTTCCGACTCCAGAACTTCCTCGCGCATCACGCGCTCCATTTCACGGCGATCCTTGTCGCTGATTTCATTCTGGACGGCGAGCGACGCCGCGCGAATTCGCAAGCGCAGAGACGCTTTCTCAGGCCGGTCGGGGTCCCAGCGAGCTTCTCCCGTAAAGTCCGGGATGGCCACTACCGGATTGTGGCCCAGCCCGGATAACAATCCGCCGGCGAAGCCGCGCACAGTGAACCGGCTCATCCCCGCTTCGATCGCATAGCCGGCGATGGCCGGTTCCATACTTGTCCCAGGCATGCCGTCACATATTCCGTAACTTTAAGTATCGCTCAACATCAGGCACGGCGGTGTGCAAGAAGTTGAGGCCGCTGATGCCGGTCTGCGACATTAAGCGGCGTACGATCGGGTTAGACAGAATCAATCCCGCTCCAAAGACGACCAGGGCCACCCCAGAGAGCATCATTAAGGTGTCACGGGACTCGGTGTCTTGTAAGTGTTGTGTATGTTCCATATCAAGTCTTCTCCTTTGATAACTCCTCAGACTAAGATACTTGTGCCGCAGCTTATTTCATGTTCCCGCGCGATTTTATCCACCAGCGACTCGATCATGGCGACCGCGCTGCCCACTGCCGCGTCCACGGGAGGGCTCAGCCCCATGGCGCCCGAAAATTCGTCGCCGAGGGTGGCCGGTTCGCACCCCACCACCAGCACGCGCCGGGGCGCTCCGCCCATGCTCCTTACCATCTCCAGTACCCGCATGGGATTCATGCCATGCGCGTCCAACAATACGGGTGCGGGACCATCGCCGTTCTCGCCATCGAGTTCAGGTTCCAAAACATACAGCGAGCCGGGTTCCCCGCCCTGCCCCGCGGCATCCACCAGGATGGCCATATCGTAATCGTCCAGCAGCGCATAAGCGAGATCCAGACCGCGGATGCCGTAATCGGCCACCCGCACGAAGCTGGGCAAATTGCGGCGCGACAAGCGCCGCACCACCTCGACTCCGAATGCATCGTCGCCCAGAAAAATATTGCCGATTCCGGCAACCAGAATACGTGGCTCCGTCATATAGCGGGTTCCACCTCCGCGGGATCGAAAAAAAACCGGTGGCCTGGCTGGCGCAGCATCCCCATATCCCTGCCGGGATCTTCTTCCAGCACTACCGCCAGATGAAACTTGCCTTCGTAATCCTGCTCGATGGCTTCCACGATGGCGGTTTTGCCGGCGAGCGCCATATCGAACACATCGCCGCCCTGGCGTGGGCGCAGCGTCACTCGCGAACCGGAGCGCAGATCTACGCCATCCACCGCCAGCGATTCCACGGGGGTCTTGTCTTCGAGCAGTTGCCACTCCCACTCGTTCATTTATGTTCCTCCACTGGCCGCAATCCGCGCAGTGCACCGTGCAGCTTCATGAAGTGCTCCGCCGGCAACGCTTCGGTGCGTTCCAGGATGCGGCGGGCACGCTCGTCGCCGTTGCGCATTTCGAGCTTCTCTTCCTCGGTGAGCGTCATAATTCGCAGTGTGAGTATCTCGTCGATTTCAGTTCCATCGAACAGATCGCCCGGGCTTTCCTCCGCGATCTGCGGATAGTCGTAGAGAATGATCGGCGAAGCCAGCACCCAACGGCGCTGCCCGGGTTCGCCCGCCAGCACCGGCCAGACGCCCATGTTCTGGCATTCCGAAGCCGCCGCGCGCAACCACTCAGGCGGATCGAGCAGCGAGACGAACTCGCCGTCTCTGGCTTCCAGAATCGTATGTGCGGCGGCCAGCGAGTAGGGCAAAACCTCGTCGCGGGTCAATGTTTCCGGGGCGGCCAACATCGTTTGATTCACCACGTGCACCGCTACCTGATACAGCCCGTCCTTCAAAAGACGAGCCGTCACCGTCACTGCGCCTTCGATCCAGCCGCCCGACTGCTCAATCGGAAAATGGATAGCCGCCTGGCGCGCGGATGCCACCGCGTCGGACAAGAAGCATTCGCCGAGAGTCACCTGGCGTTCCACGGCGTTTTGCCACGATCCGGGAAGCACCTGCAGGAATCTGACTCTTACGTTGACGCTGGTGCGCGGACCTCCACAGACCAGACACTCGGTTCGCATGGTCGACGATTCCGCGCCGGACTGAAGGGCGGCATAAGCCGGCGGAACCAACACACCGAAATTGAAGCGCCTTTGATTCTTCACCGAAGACGCGCGGTATGGATACAGAATGTAACCCTCGTACAGAACCGCGTTGGCGATGCGATCGACCAATTCCGCGCTCATGAGGGCACCCCTTCTTCAGCGCTGGATAGAAGACCCTCCAGCATCTGTTCCCATGTAGTTGCGCCGATGCGCGCCTTATACAGATGCAACCGGTCGAAGACTTCGCGCCCCAGGCAGAGCCATGCGCTGTTGGGATAATAACGGTCCATCATCGCTTGCCAGGTTTTCATGGTCAGCTTGAAACGGGTTTCCTTGTCCCATGAGATGGGCGCGACTTGCAGCCCGCCCGATGCCGGCTCATAAAAAACCGTGCCGCTGAATTGGAAGCAAAGTGGAATCTCGCCCGCTTGCAAACCGGCGAAATATTTTACGGCGGCCACGTTGAAATCGAAGGTGCAGGGCACCGGCAGTTCCACCCGCGTGGCGCCCTGAAAGCCGGGCACGATCACGCTTACCTGGGTCCACAGCATGGTGCGCAGTGTCTGGCCCCAGCGTTGCGGCTCGCCGAACAGATCGCGCATGCTCTCCTGTTCAGCTCCCGAATAACGGCGGCGCGCCGCTTCAATTTGGATCTGGCACCTCAGTGCGATGGTGTGCACCCGCTCGGGTCCGCTGCTCAACACCGACAGATCGAACGCCAGCATCGGCGAGACCGCGTAGGGCACGGCTTGCACGCCTTCGACGCGGAAGCTCAAATCAGGCATAGGGCGCTTCCGATCGGGCCTTCAACTCCGCAAGAAAAGTTTCCAACTTGCGCCATACGGCGTCGCCGCCGGACAGGCCCCGCCATTCCGTACGAATCAGCCACACCAGCTTGTAGCATTCGTCGATGGGCAGCAGATAATACTCGGGGGAAGAGTATCCGCGCATGGAGCCCAACCGGTTCACCAGCAGCGCCTCCACATCCGGCTCCATCTCCGCCAGCACCGGATTTTCCGCGGACAGCATGTTCCAGCTATCCAGCGGCAATTGCGATTCGGTGGCGCCCGCGGGGCTGGGATATTGGGCCACCACGCGCGCTTCGGGGCTGCTCACAAAAAAGAACGCCATATTGATGGGAATCGCCAGGCCTTCCCACTCGGCGTCGCTGAGCCGGAATCCATTGAGGAATCGAATGCGGCGCGGCACGCGTTTGTATTTCGAACCTGCCTGCGATCCGAATAGCAGCGCACATGCCAGACAGGCGCACAGCAGCTTGCGGGCCTTGGGATCGACCAAATGCGCGTGGTCCGCCGACAACTCCGCGGCGCATATTTCGCAGGTCTCTACGCGGCGGCGTTTGGCCGCGAACTGGTTCAGCGCGCCTAAAGCTCCGGCTAGTCCGGCCTCACTCATACTCGCGCACCCCGGTTATGCGCCGCGCCGTTCACGGCAGCGGGAGCCGCCGACAGGGCCGCCAATGGCACAAAGCCGGAGGCGGCGCCCGGCTCAACTACTTCGATGGCGAGTTGATTCAGATCGGGCGCCGCTTCATAGATGGCTTCCTCCACCACTGTTTTAAGATTTGCCGCGGACGAGCCGCAGCCGGATCCGTTCGCATGCAAACGCAGACGGACGATACCTTCATCGATGCCCAACAGATCGACGCTGGCTTGCCCGCGTAACCGGCTCGGGAGCTTCTCCAACGCCCCGCGCACGCGAGCTTCGAGATCGAGCGGGTGCAGGCCATTAGACGCCAGCAGATTTCCCACCAGCTCGTCGCGGCCCAGTTCATCGAGGATCTGCCGGCCGGCCTCGCTGCGCACCAGCGTTTGAGCGATGCGCTCGAAACCCGCGCCGTAAAGCTCCATCAGCGCTTCGACCAGTTCCCGCGCAACCGCCAGCGATCCCGGATCGGCGGATGCTTCCAGTTTGCCAATCAATTCTTCGATACGTCCGGCTTGCCGGCGCACTTCCGTAATTTCATGCATAAATGGCAGCTTACAAAAAAACGAGCGGCCGGCGAAAGCGGATGCCGGCCGCTCAAAGCATCCGAGACCTTAGGAGTGGACACCGAAAGTTGGCGAATGCACGGTTTCAAGCACCTTTCCCTTGCCTAGATACATGTGCACGCCGCACGGCAAACAAGGATCGAAACTGCGCACGGCGCGCATGATGTCGATGCCCTTGAACTTATCGGGTCCATTCTCTTCAAAGATCGGGGTATTCTGCACGGCGTCCTCGTACGGCCCAGGCGTGCCGTAGACATCGCGTGGATTGGCGTTCCAGGGCGTCGGCGGATAAGGATGATAGTTGGCGATCTTCCCATTGCGGATAACTACGTGATGGGAGAGAACGCCGCGCACCGCCTCGTGGAAGCCGCAGCCGATGGCCTCGTCGGGCACTTTGAAATCGGACCAGGTTTTGGTGCGGCCGGCGTGCACTTCCTTGAGCGCTTGCTCGGCAAAATATAATCCGCAGGCCGCCGCATAAGCCTGGAAGTAAGTGCGCGCGCGGTCGCGCTCGATGGCATTACTCCACTTAGGTATCTTCCATTCGAACTCCACCTCGGGCAGCGAAACCGTCTTCGGCAGATAAATCTTCACGCTGTGGCCTGTGGCTTTCACATAACCGATGTCCACGAGGCCGGCCAACGCGGTGGACCAGAAGCGCGCGATGGGGCCGCCGCCGGTATCCAGGGCCAGATACTCGCCGGTGCGCTTGTCATACCAGCGCGGCGACATTACCCAAGTGTACTTATCGGTAAAGTCGCGTTTCTGCGGCCGCGGAATGGTGGTCTGATTCCACGGATGCCGCTGGTCGACCGGATTGCCTAACGGATCGTTCTTGACAAAAGTCTCGCCGTGCTCCCAGTCGTCGTAATAGGAACTCCCCAGCAGGATGCGGATGTTGAGGTTGATATCTACCAGATCGTGAGTAACTGCCTTGCCATCCACCACCACGCCGGGAGTGACATACATGGCGCGGCCCCAGTCGTTCATGTTCTTATAGGTATAGTCGCAGACGGCTGGATCGTTGAAAGATCCCCAGCACCCCAGCAGAACGCGGCGCCGGCCGACCTCTTCATATCCAGGCAGAGCGTCATAGAAGAAGTCGAAAAGATCGTCGTGCAGCGGGACGACCTTCTTCATGAACTCCACATACTTCATCAGGCGGACGATATAGTCGGTGAAGAGTTGGACGGTGGGCACTGTCCCCACGCCGCCTGGATACAGTGTGGAGGGATGTACGTGGCGCCCTTCCATCAGGCAGAACATCTCGCGCGTCATGCGGCTCATCACCAGCGCTTCGCGATAGAACTCGCCCGTGAACGGATTCAGCGCGGTCATGATATCCGAGATATTGCGATAACCGTGTAAGTTGGCGTGCGGAGATGCGGTCTTTTGAGCCTTAGCCCATACGCCGGGGTTCGTCTCCTTAACCATCTGCTCGCAGAAGTCCACGCCCACCAGATTGTCCTGGAAAATATTGTGATCGAACATATACTCGGCGGCTTCGCCGAGATTCACGATCCACTCGCCCAGCGCCGGCGGACGCACGCCGAACGCCATATTCTGCGCATAGCAGGCGCAGGTGGCGTGGTTGTCGCCGCAGATGCCGCAGATCCGGCTGGTGATGAAGTGCGCATCCCGCGGATCTTTGCCCTTCATGAAGATGCTATACCCTCGGAAGATGGAGGAGGTGCTGTGGCATTCGGCCACCTGACGATTTTCAAAGTCGATCTTGGTGAAGATACCCAGGCTACCCACAATGCGGGTAATGGGATCCCAATTCATCTCCACCAGCTTCCGTTGCTTGGTGGGAGTTTCCGTCAATGTTCCAGTTATGGTACTCATTCGAATAATCTCCTTCCCGCTTAGTAAGCTCGCGCATGGTAGCCGGTAGTAAGTTCGGTGCCCGGATGCCGCCACTTAGGTTCCTTGTTTACCGTCGCATTAGTGAACGCGCGCAACGACCGGATGGCGGTGCCGTAGACGGCGACTGTATTGGTGGACATTTTGGCGCCTGGCGGCTCGTCCATGAACGGCATGAACTTATCGGGGAAGCCGGGCATGGTGCAGCCGATACAGATGCCGCCCACATTGGGACAGCCACCGATCCCCGCCATCCAACCGCGCTTGGGAACGTTGCAATTGACCACCGGGCCCCAGCAGCCGATCTTCACAATGCATTGCGGTGTGCCGTACTGCGTCGCAAAATCGCCTTGCTCGTAGTAGCCGGCGCGGTCGCAGCCTTCGTGTACAGTCTTGCCGAATAGCCAGGTGGGCCGGAGTTGCTCGTCCAACGGGATCATGGGCGCGAGTCCGGCCAACTGATACAGAAGATACAGAACGGTCTCCATGAAGTTATCCGGCTGTACCGGACAACCCGGAACATTCACGATGGGAAGGCCGGCCTTGGATCGCCATTCCCAGCCGAGATAGTCGGCGAGGCCCATGCAACCGGTGGGATTGCCTTGCATGGCGTGAATGCCGCCATAAGTAGCGCAGGTGCCGATGGCCACGACGGCAGTGGCCTTCGGGGCGAGGCGGTCGATCCATTCGTTCGTAGTAATCGGCTGGCCCGTGTGGAAGTCGGTTCCGAGCGCGGCCCAGTAACCCTCTTTCTTAATCTTTTCGTTCGGAATCGAACCTTCCACCACCAGCACGAAGGGTTCGAGCTTGCCCTCTTCGGCCTTGTAGAAGTACCGCATGAAGTCGTCGCCTACTTCGTACGCTAGGACGGGATTGTGCAGGTGGACTTTGGGAAGTCCCGGGATAGCTCCCAGAAGAACGTCCTCAATGCTGGGTTGAGTCGCGGCGGTAATCGATACGGAATCGCCGTCGCATCCCAGGCCGGCGGTAATCCATAGAATATGAACTTCGGGGACAGGTGACGGCCGTTGCGTCTTGTGGCCGTAAGGAACAGTTTCGGCTGGCATACTTGGCCCTCCTCTCTTGGGTCTGTCTTATATGTCACGTGCGGGCCAGCGGAATTGTTATGTAACTTACGCGCGCGGGCCCTTCTAAGTGCTTATTTACAAGCGTCTAGGGGCATTGTAGGAAAACGGCTGGGATAGGCTCAATCCGTGGGGGCCTGTATTCTTTTTCGTGGTTCCCGGCATAAGTGGCATCGGGGTTTCCCCGATAAGCTGTGGGACAGACCAGGGCAGACCATCGTTTTGTGTGGTCTGCCGCAGTTCGGAAGCAGGCAGACGACACAAAGCGATCGTCTGCCCCACTTACACCGTACTTTGACTGGTCACCCACTGCACCGCGTGTTGTACTAACTCCCGGGCATTCTTGAGTGACAGCTTCTCTTTGATATGTGCGTAATAAGACTCAACGGTCTTAACACTAAGATGCAGCTCTTCGGCGATCTGACGCGTGCCATGACCCTGTCCGATAAGCCGGAAGACTTCCAACTCACGGTCGGTAAGTTCCTCAATCGTGGAACGCCGTGCCTCGGACGGACGGCCAATGAACTGGTGCACCATTTTGCGCGCCATCCGGTCGCTCACGTATACCTCGCCGTTCAGAATCTGGCGGATGGCGGTCAACACCCGGTCGGTAGCCTCCTGCTTCATGATGTAGCCGTTGGCGCCCGCGCGCAGCGCCCGTTCCGCATAGAGAGACTCGTCATGCATCGACAACACTAACACCGGCAGCTTCGAGTCCCTGGCGCGCAGGGTCTTCAGTAATTCGATGCCATCCGGCCCATCGAGAGAGACATCCACGATCAGGATATCCGGCTGGGCCGGGCCGATCGTGTCCAGAGCCGTACGGGCATCCTCAGCCTCGCCGCAGACCATCAGGTCCGATTCCCGGTTGATCAGTTGCGAAAGGCCCTGCCGCACGATGGGGTGGTCGTCCACCACGAACACCCTGGTCTTTCCGGAAACCGTGTCTGGAACACGATTTGTCATCGCGCGCTGCCTGACCCCACGAATGAGGGCAGTTTGCATGTTACCAGCGTGCCTGCCCGGCCACCCTCGGAACGCTCGATCCGCAGGGTCGCGCCAATCATGTTCGCGCGGTAATTCATTATATGCAAGCCCATGCCTGTGCTGTTGCGCACATCTTCGGAGATACCGGCGCCATCGTCGCGCACATTCAGCGCCAGGCCGTCTGCGCCGGAACATAACTCAATCGATATGTTATTGCAGCGGGCATGCCGCACGGCGTTGTTGACGGCTTCCTGCGCGATGCGGTATAAGTGGCTGGCAACCGCCTCGTCGTCGAGGGGCGCCTGACAACGGCATTCAAACCGGCAGGACAGGCCGAAAAGATCCTCTACTTCCGCCGCATATCGCTCCAGCGCGAATACCAGTCCGCCCGCATCGGAGGCCACCGGCAGCAGCCCGCGGGATAGTTCACGGGTCTTGTGGATGGCTTCATTCACCAGCCGCACGATCTTGCTGGCGGCGCCGGCTTCCGGATCCGACTTCTCCGCCAGCTTGCGCTCCAGCACCTTGCTCATGAAAGCGATGCCGGTGAGATGCTGCCCCAGCCCGTCGTGGAGATCCTGTCCGATGCGTTGCTCCTCCCGCGCGCTGATCTCCAGAATGGCTCGCTCCATGCGCCGCGACTCGGTAATGTCGATACCCGTAGCGATAATATGGCCGCCGCCATCCGGCAACAAGGTTCCCGACCAGGAGATCAGCCGCGGGCCGGCTTCACCAGTGAGCCAATGCCACTCGAAGTCCTGGAATGCACGCCCTACCAGCAATTGCTCGAAAGCGTTCCGGAAGCGCTCGCCATCCTCGGGCGCCGCGAACAGTTCCCAGGCGTGCCTGCCCTTCACTTGGCCGTAACGCCGTCCGGTGGCCTGTTCGCACGCGCGATTGAACTGCACAATGCGTCCTTCCAGATCCAGAACCATGATCAAGGTGCCGACCGTTTCCAGAATCGCGGAGACGAAGTTGCGCTCCTGCTGCAGATCTTCTTCGGCTTTCTTCAAATCCGTGATATCGAAGGCCACGCCTTGGATAAACCAGGGATGGCCGTCTTCGCTGCGCACCATCTTGGCTTCGCAGTGAAACCAGACTACGTGTCCATCGCGCGCAATCACGCGGTACACCGACCGCAACGGCTTGCCGGTGAGAAACATGTCGGCGGCTTCTTCGCTCCAGCGCAGGTTGTCTTCGGGATGAATGTGCCGGTACCAGCGCACGGGATCCTCCAGCCATTCCGCCTGCGAGAAGCCCAGCGCGGCTTCAATGTAGGGACTCACATAGGCTTCGCCGATCCCGCGGTCCAGATAGACCAGGAACACCACCGCCGGAAGTTGCTCCACCAGGCTGCGATACCTGGCTTGCATGTTGGGCAACTGCCGCGCGGCATCCGGGCCGGCGGCCACATGCGAGGACTCCGGAGTGTCGCGCAAGAAGACGCTGGCAAGTTCCTCCAGCATGGTCTGCGCCTCTGAAAGCGACGGTTCCAGGGCATGATTGGCGCCGTTGGTATGGGCTGTATCAAGCATCGTTTGACGAGCTCGCGCAAAACGGTTCACGGCCGCGCCGCCAGCATCCCGCGAGTTCCTTCCTTTCTTGGCGGCGCGGACACGCGCCCCTTTGCGCTTCTAAGTGCGCCGGTTGCGCCACACCGGTTCCTTGTTGAGGGAATCCTGCACGAAGCGGCGCAACGCATGGATGGCGCGGCCGTAGGTCATCACGGCGCTCGAGGAAAGCAGCGAGCCCGGCGGCTGATTCATAAACGGTATAAATTTATCCGGAAATCCAGGCATGGTGCATCCAATACAGATCCCGCCCACGTTCGGGCATCCGCCGATTCCGCCCATCCAGCCGCGCTTCCCCACATTGCATTGCACCACCGGTCCCCAGCAACCCAGCTTCACGATGCAGTGGCGCGACCCATACTCTTCGGCGAACTCACCCTGCTCATAATAACCTCCCCGGTCGCAAACTTCATGCAGCGTCTGTCCGAAAAGCCACGTAGGGCGCAAGGCTTCATCTAAGGGAATCATGGGCGCGCGGCCGGCCGCCTGGTTGAGCAGGTAAAGCAGGGTCTCCATGAAATTGTCGGGCTGCGCCGGGCATCCGGGAACGCAGACGATCGGTATGCCGGCCTGCGATTTCCATTCCCATCCCAAATAATCCGGCAGTCCCATGCAGCCCGTGGGATTTCCTTCCATGGCGTGAATGCCGCCGTAGGTGGCGCAGGTTCCCGCCGCGATCACCGCCCAGGCGTGCGGCGCCAGACGATCGATCCAATCGCACGTCAGAATCGGCTGACCGGTGCGCCGATCGGTGCCCAGCGTCGCCCAGTAGCCTTCGCTTTTATTCGTTTCGTCCGGAATGGAACCTTCCATCACCAGGATGAATG
Source organism: Bryobacterales bacterium (assembly GCA_963785255.1). GTDB lineage: Bacteria > Acidobacteriota > Terriglobia > Bryobacterales > Bryobacteraceae > Bog-159. Next base: position 282,814 of record CAWAUR010000015.1, on the reverse strand, counting down.
GCTGCCGCTTGCCTGCCGCGGCCTCATGGAACGGACGCAGAAAATCGTCTCCGTTTTCGAATGCCAGAACCGGATTGTAGAGATTTACTTTTGGAATCCAGGGCAGGCCACCGCGTACGATGTCTTCGATGCTAGGCTGCGTGGCGGCGGTCATGGCGATGGACTCGCCATCGCAACCCAGTCCCGCCGTGATCCAGAGAATATCGATTTCCGCGATCGGCTCCACTCGGCCCCCTTTCCCAGCGCCCTCCACTGACGTCCGCGGGCACGCCGGTCGTGCATGACTTCACGCTCTATTATGAGATACTTTCTCAAATGCGCCAGGCTAATTGCAAACTAAACCGAAATCTATTGCTCTTTTTCGTTGTATGTGGTCTGCAGGCGGCCAATTCGCCAGTTCCAGTAACGGTTCCTCCCGCCGCTGTCTGCTCACTGAGCGGCGTCGTCAGAGATGCCTCCACCGGCATGCCCGTCGAGGGCGCGCTCGTCGAAGTTGGAGGGTGGACCTCCACGGCGGATGCACAGGGCCGGTTCGAGTTTCAGAGCCTGCCTCCTGGTCAGTATACCGTGATCGCGTTCGATAGGAGCCGCGCCGCAAGCGGAAACCAACATATCTTCCTGGCCACCGGTCAGCCGCACGCGCCAGTGGATATCTACGTTCCGGCCCCACCCGTCCCGCTTCCCGGAGCCACGCTGGGCCGCCCGTATTCTTACCGCATCAGGGTAACCGATCCCAACGCCACTTTCCGGCAGCTCCCCGGCGGCAGCGCTACCTGGATGCAGGTCTCTTGCGACGGCGTCCTAACAGGTACTCCAGGCCCCAGCGATCCGGCCCAAAGCACCATCGTGGTGGAGGCGTCCGCCAACGGAAGAGCCATCCGCAGGCTCTTCTCGATACCTGTCGAGAGCATCGGCTGCCCGGAATTCCCAGCCGGCGAACTCGCCTGGTGCGAGCGGAATCCGGATGCGGTCACGACGCCGGATGTGTGGTTCAGGTTCAGGGAACAATCGCCGCCGCTGGGCGAGCCGCTCGACAAGTGGCCGGACAAGCCCTGGATCGTTCAGTTCGGCCGCACCGAAGGCCTGCACGGATCCTTCGGTCGTTTCGACCCGCAAACGAACGCCGATATCCTGGCTACGGACGCAGGCGGAGTCCCGCATGACTTGGTAAACGCCGTGAATGCCAGCAAAACTCCGATTTCCGGCTCCGTTCTGGTAAAGGGGGCAGTCAAAGGATGCGCGGCATATCAGTGGAAGGTGGTGACGGAGACTGTTGACTCCTCGAATATCTTGGTTTACGGTCCCAGCGAAGTGCCCGCCTATTGCAATAAAGAGACTCTCCTGATTGTGCTTCCAGTGCATGCCATCTGGGCAACTGTGACCGGTTTCGAAGCCAATACCTACGACCCGACCTGGAAGCCCCTGGGCGCGGCTCCCGCCGCACATGAATGCAGCGGCAGCGGCGCGGTGTGGGCGGATGGCATCCCCACCCAGGGCATCCGGCCCTGCGACGATTTGCCGTCCGAGCGTGGAGGTGTGTTTTACCGTTGGCCCGTTTCTTCGCTCTATAACCGCCTGACTCAGCCCGGCGCCAGCCAAGGCAGTATTTCGCTGGCGCCCAGAGCCCTCAAAATCAAGGGCGCCTGGGACAGCCAGGCTTACGTCTCCACCCGCCTGGGCGATGGATGGATCGGCCTCACCACTACCATCGAGCACGACCACACCGCGCAGGACAATCTGGATTCGTTAACCGGCGGGATCACCTATGATTGGCGGTTGGGAGATGGCCAATGGCGCCGGGGTCCCGCGAAGCCGAAGTGCCCCGACTACACCTGTCCGGCGGATCCTCTTGTCGGCGTGCGGCCCCCGGAGGTTAGCCTGAGGTTCGGCCCGGAGTGGGCACCCGGCCCGGCCGCCGCCGCCCTCTTCAAGCCGGGTCCCAACGATACTCTCGCGGTCAAGAGTCACACGGATGACTACGGGCTTAACTTGGTCGGGGCGGCCACCATCCGTGTCCCGTTCATTCTGAATGCGCCGGCCTGGCGCGTTTTCAATCTTCAACCGCAGCCCTCCATGATCAGCGTCATCCCGGTGTTTGGCGCCGAACAGGGAAAACGCCTCAGATTCCGCGACGACATTGCCACGATGGAGCCACATGACATCAGCCGCATCGTAACCGGCGTGGATGCAAGCCTGCGGTGGCCTTTCCAACTTACGCACAACTTTCTCGGCGACAAACCCGTCACGCTGGAATATTCCTACCGCGCGCGATGGCTGCGCCGCGAAGAACCCTATATCGACGCGCGAACCGAATCCGAAGTGCTTTCCGCGGGCTTGCGGAATTACAGCCGCGTGACGCTGATTATGCCGTTTTCGGCATACTTGCAGATCAGAGCTGCGCTGCAAAGAGGATCTTTACCTCCGTTGTTCCAGGCCGTGGGAAGCTTCCTGACGCTGGGTATCACGTTCTCCAATCCGGGCTCGTCGGAGCACTAATCGCCGCTGCCGCGGGAGTCGAAGCACGCGACGGTGCCTTCTACGTTTAGGCCGCCAATTAACCGGCGCTTTTCTTATCCCAATATGGTCCCGTTTCTATTGCCGAAAGTTAAGCCTTAAATGCTCCCTAAAGGCCTAGATAGGCCATCTTGATGGGTTTTTCATTAAATAAAGTTGCCCTTGGTTAATTATATGGATTGAACTCGAATTTCTTTCGGGATATCATTATCGAGTTCACGGTTAATTATCCGGTAGGCACCGAAAGGATCATAGTTCCAATGGTTAACGAATCGATAACACTTCAGTCAACGGGTTTCGAGCTGGCGACCTTCGGTGAAGTGCTTTACGCCTTCAGCTCTTTGCGCTCCACTTCCGGAAGGCGGCGCGGCGCGCGCACCTCCGGCGAGCTGTTGCCGTGGGAGAATATGCCCGGCACTGCTCCCGAATGCCAGTCGCTTCCGGAGCCGCGCAAGATGGCGATTCCCGCGCCGCTCCGAGAGGAGCCGATGGCGCAGGCTCGCCTGGTGAAGCCGCGGCGCGCTTCCGGCCGGTGCAATTGCGGCCAATGCCGCAACTGTCAGGAGAACGCCCGCTGGGAGCGCATCTTCCAGGAGAAGTTCGCCAATTCCGACTATTACCATCACGAAATCCGCGTCCGTTACGCGTCTCCGCTGAGCAGCGTGTAAGTTTCACCGACGCCGCTGGCAGGCCGCATTCACCCACCACTCCGCGGCGACGCGCCGCGGTGCCCTCGAATCGTATTCACTCCGCAATGTTAGATTGAATGCATGGAAGCTTTCTGCTGGCGCGCGTGTTTGTTGATGGCCGGCCTGGCAATGGGCGTTTGCGCACAAGACAAAGGCGTCGAGCCGGATTGGGATATCCGGCCGGTGCTGAAGGAAGTCGCGGCGCACGCACAACGCATGGTTCCGGTGCTCGAACAGATCGACGCCGGGGTGATGGCGAAAAATGGCGCGCCCGATACGTACATCGCGCAGCTCAATGAGAGCAAAGTGCAAATCAAAGCCTTGGCTACGGAGGCGACGGCGCTGGCGAACTCGCCCGAGAAGCTTTCCGCGGATCTGGCCACTTTCTTCCGCATGCAGTCGCTCGAAAAGACGGTGACCTCGGTAGAAGAAGGAATTCGCAAGTATTGGAATCCCGCGGTGGCCGATCTGCTGAACAGCGAGATGGCCCAGAACACCGCGAATCGCGACCGCTTTCAGCGCTATATCCTGGATCTGGCGGCCGAACACGAACAGGAGTGCGCGGTGATGGATCACGAGGCGCAGCGCTGCCGCGGAATGCTGGCGAAACAGCCCAACGCCGCCAAGACGGAGAAAAAGTAAGCATGCCGTTCCATTGCAGCATCTGCGGAGAGGAATCCACGCGCATCTGCGTGTGGTGCACCAAGGACACCTGTTCCAACCACTTGTGCACCAAGTGCGGACGATGCAGCGATTGCTGTGAGTGCGAGGTGCCGCTCGACGAGCCCGTGCATGAGCCGGCGCCCATTCACGAGCATGCGCCGGCGCCGGTAGAAAATCCAGCCGCCGCGGCGGAGCTTGAGTCCGCCGCGCTGGAGCCGGCATCGCTGCCCGAGACCGCCGCCATGCCGCAGCCCGCTCCTCCGCCGGAGCCTTCGGTGGCTGAAAGCGCGCCTGGCGATCCCGATCCTTTGGCTTAACGACTTGGACTGGCGTTTTTGTGTGTCCTACGCGATTCTTGCGCAGATGGGACCATGCTGCTGCCGCCTAGCTTGACAAGGCGCTTCGCGAGTTCGCCGACTTGTACCCGGACGCTGAGACGCCGCTTGATGACTGGTATCGGACAGCAAAGCAATTCAGTGCTCGAATTCGATCGCAATCGCGGATCTATTCTTTTAAGAACAAACCATGACAACCAGTTTTTTGGTCGTATGGCTTTAATACGTCGCGCGCATAGGCGCTCAGAATAGGTCGGAATGCGTCCCGGTGCGAACGAGATGTAGGTTGTCGCCTTCCACCTTGTAGATCAACAGCCAGTCAGGCTCAATATGGCAGTCGCGGTAGTGCTTCCACTCGCCGCCAAGCGGATGATCTTTGTAGCGCGATGGCAGCGGATCGCCCTCGATTAGCAGGAGGATGAGGTCCCGCAACTTCGCCATGTCCTTGCCGCGTTTTTGCGCAACCTTCACATCGCGCCGGAACTGGGTCCCGCTGATGGACGTCCGCAACGGTTAGATTCCCAGGTCTTTGAAGACCGCATCCGCCGAACTGGACCGCTTCCCCTTACCCCTATCGGCGGCCCGCATCGCCTTAACCGTGGTGGGATTGGGGACCCTCACCTCGAATGGGAGCGCCTTCTCGGCGGCCACGCGGACCAGCAGCATGCGAACCGCGTCGGACACCGAGATGCCCATCCCGGCTAGAGTTCTCGCAGCCCTCTGCTTGGTCTTTTCATCCACACGTACGTGAACCATGGTAGTCGCCACGATTTGCGCCTCTCTTGAGATACATTGTATCGCAAGTGTGTGCCCAGGCTACGCGCACTACCGTTCATCGAGTTCGCGCGAGGTTAGCGCGAGGCAGGGCAGCGCCCTTACCACACGCAAAGAACGCGCGACTTGCTGCCCGGCTTCGGTAAGGTGGCCAGTGTCAGGACGCGAGCAACTGGGGCCACCGCATGGCCGGTCTTACGCCGTGCCCCCGATGAGAGCTTGCCATCGGAACAGGAAAAAGCGGTGCCCGCAAAGAGAGCAGTAGTAAGGCTGCAGAAGCCATCGGAAAGCCACCTCCATGGTATTGCGGGCGCCTACGCTCCTGAAATCGATGGATCGGCAATGCGGGCAGCGTGCGGAGAAGAGCCTTGCAGTGGCGCGGGTCATGAGTGTGCGTCCGCCTTCACTGCACCGGTGGCGTCAGGACCGGCGCGATTTGGGGACGGCGCAGAGTAGAGCGCGCGGGGGACGGTTCGCCGGCTGGTCACGGCGCCGCTCGCCTCTCGATCCGCCCTCGATTGTTCCGGCGTTCTGACATCGGGCTGCGAAAGCCTCACCCGTTCTTTCGCCCGCGAAACCTGGCGCTTGTGCCGTTTGAGCAATCTCTTGTTCATTTGTCGCCTAATTATCCGGCTCCTCCACGACGTCACAGACCATGGCTTCGGTTGTGAGCATGAGAGAGGCTATCGACGCCGCATTCTGGAGAGTCGTGCGAGTTACTTTGGTAGGATCGATCACACCGGAGACCACCAGGTCTTCGTACTGTTCGGTAGAAGCGTTGAAGCCGAAGTTTGGATTTTTGTGGTTTCTGATCTTCTCGACCACGATGGCGCCCTCGGTTCCGCAATTCAGTACGATTTGGCGTACCGGCTCCTCGCAAGCGCGGCGCACGATCGTAACACCGAACTGCTCGTCGCCTTCGAGTTTCAGCTTCTCAAGCGCCCCCGCGGCGCGCAGCAAAGCGACGCCTCCGCCGGGCACGATGCCTTCCTCAACCGCCGCGCGCGTGGCATGCAGAGCGTCCTCGACCCTCGCCTTTTTTTCTTTCATCTCCGTCTCGGTCGCGGCGCCCACTTTAATGATCGCCACGCCGCCGGCCAGCTTCGCCAGGCGCTCCTGCAGCTTCTCGCGATCGTAATCCGAAGTAGTCTCATCGATCTGCGTGCGCAGTTGCTTGATGCGGCCCTCGATGTTCTTTGGCGCGCCGGCGCCGTCGATAATGGTGGTGGTGTCCTTATCCACCGTGACCCGCTTGGCGCGGCCCAGATCCTCCAGCTTGACGCCTTCCAGCTTGATGCCGGTCTCTTCCATGATGGCCTTGCCGCCAGTCAGGATTGAAATGTCTTCCAGCATGGCCTTGCGCCGGTCGCCGAAGCCGGGCGCCTTGATGGCGCAGGCGCTGAGCGTACCGCGCAGCTTATTCACCACGAGGGTGGCTAAGGCTTCGCCGTCGACGTCTTCGGCGATCAACATCAGAGGCTTACCCACGCGCACAACCTGCTCCAGGATGGGCAGCAAATCTTTCATGTTGCCGATCTTCTTTTCGTGAATGAGAATGTAGGGATCTTCGAAGACGCACTCCATGCGTTCGGCGTCAGTCACAAAGTAGGGCGATAGGTAGCCGCGATCGAATTGCATTCCATCCACGGTCTGTAACTCGGTAGTCATGGTCTTGGATTCCTCGACCGTGATCACACCGTCCTTGCCGACCTTCTTCATGGCCTCGGCAATGATGTTCCCGATGGTCGAGTCGCTGTTGGCGGAAATAGCACCGACCTGCGCGATCATGTCGCCGGAGACGGGCTTGGAAAGTTTCTTGACTTCCTCGACGGCTACTTCTACGGCCTTATCGATGCCGCGCTTGATAGCCATGGGATTCGCGCCGGCCGTGACTGCTTTCACGCCCTCGCGGTAAATTGCCTGGGCCAGAATGGTAGCCGTGGTGGTGCCGTCGCCGGCCACGTCGGAGGTTTTCGACGCCACTTCCCTCACCATCCGGGCGCCCATGTTTTCGAGCGGGTCCTGCAGGTCGATCTCTTTCGCCACCGTCACACCGTCTTTAGTGATGTTAGGTCCGCCGAATTTCTTTTCGAGCACCACGTTGCGGCCCTTGGGGCCGAGGGTCACTTTCACGGCGTCGGCGAGTTGGTTGACGCCTCTGAGGATCGCTTGACGGGAATGATCGCTATAAATAATCTGTTTTGCCATAATGTGGTTTCCTTTATCGCTGGGTTTGACTTAACTGGCTTTCCGGAGCGCTTGGGGGGCCGCGTCCAGAACGCCGAGGACATCGTCTTCACGCATGATGATGTACTCCGTGCCATCCAGCGTGATCTCGTTGCCGGAATACTTGCCGAACAGGATGCGGTCGCCGGCTTTGAGGTCGAGAGCAACCATTTTGCCGTCGTCGAGCCGCTTGCCTTTCCCGATGGCCATCACTTCACCCTCCTGCGGCTTTTCCTTGGCCGAATCCGGGATGATGATGCCTCTGTGCGTGGTTTCCTGTTCCTCGATCCGCTTCACCACGATGCGGTCGTATAGGGGTCGAATCTGCATAGTTAGCCTCCAAATCAAATTGCGTCTGCGAAGATCTGTGCGGAAAACGTCAGGCCCTTCTGCAGGTGCCGGGCGTGCGCGGAGACACTCACATAGGGCACCTTGAGGAATGATTTGACGCGCACCTCGGTGATCTCGATGGCGTTGCAGTCGTGGGACTTCACGTTCGTAATCAGCCGGCGCAATGCTGCGCGTAATGTTTTTTTCCGATCGAAGCCAAATACCGTGGCATGCATCGCTCCGGCCATAAAGAAGAAGGTCCATCCGGCTTCGTGAACTTCCTTTTCGAACGCGGGCCGCGTGCCGTTGAGCGTTGCCCATCCACTCGCATCCGGCTCGCTCTGGAGCCGCATGGAGTTCGGCAGATGGGTGTGCTTCTCAAGTAAGATGCTCCCCGCTGTAATCGTATCCGTCATATTGTGCCCAAAGGGAACCCTGCCTTGGCATGCGCCAGCCAAGCCACCGGGTGACTGCGGATGCTGCCATCGCGCTGGGTGACGTCCGCCCACGCAGTATCTTCGCGCAGCCGTAGAAAGACGCCAGGGGTACCCTGGTATGTGCCTTCGGCCAGCACGACCTCGTCGCCTTCGTGGAACGCCTGACCAGTAGTGCTCGTGCTCATCATTAGATATTTACGCTCCTTCGTTCGTTTTATCTTTCGGGCGCGCTAAGGTCGAAACTTCGGCTTGTTCGCCAGCCTGTCCTGCTCCAGCGCGGCTCTCTCCGCTTCGCCGGCCTTGGCTAGCCGTTCCGCCTCTTTTTGCGGCGCTTCTTTTTCGTCGAGCCGGACCGCTTCAGCGGTGGCCACTCGAAAGGGCGTCTCCAGTCTCTTCAGGACCCCCACCAACCGGAAGCTGGGCCCATACGAGCCGCGCACCAGTTCGAAGCGGTAATCCGCATCCTGCCACTCTGCCAGAACTTCTTGTTGATCGCCGTAAAGCGCCGGCGCCAGGGTGGCCGGACGAGTAGGCTTCGACGCAATTCCGTAATTCGCCGAGATCGCGTCGATCATGTCGGCCGCCGTCAGGCCCGCGATCTGGTGAGAGTCATAGTCGATTGCGACGCGGAACAGTTCGCCGTTGTAGAAAGTGAAGATTACCTGTTTTACCGCTTCGGTTTGGGGAGGTGAACTGAACTGCCGGGGGTGCCACGCCAACTCCTGGATGAGCGCCGGGCGGGAATGGATGAGCGTCGCTTCCGTCGGGTCAACCCCCGCCTGTTTGGCCACGGCGGGCAGGTCTGTTCCGAGCTGGAAGTGCCGGTACCTGGAGAGATCCTGGGCAAATGTGCCGGCCACCGGCATCGCTGCGAACGCCAGGAACGATGTGAGGGCCAATCTCGAAATCGGTCCTCTGAAATCAGTCATCGTGCTTCCTCCTTGAGTTGCGCCCGCTGAGTGACGTCAGTGACGCGGCGAATGGGATGACGCTGGCGATCACTAAAGCGCGCCGCCCGCCGTCTGAAAAACTAAACACCGGTAACACCGGGTTGTAGAGCAGCGCTAGTGCTCCGAAGACGGCCGCGACGGCGTAATGCTTCTCGTGGAGGGCTTGGAACATCACCACCGTGGCCCCGGCCGCCACGATGAATCGGACCGCGGTTTCGTACGGCGCAATTTGTGACCATAGGGCTGCCGCAACGAGTAGCGCCGCAATCGGAATCCACCTGACAAGTTTGCCGTGCGCAAGGTCGCTGCGCCTGTCATCCGCCCGGCCCTTAGCGGTCCATGCTTGCCACGCCGGCTCATTAAACGGCTGACCTGGCGGTGTTGCCGCCCATGCCTTCCCCGATCCCAACAATTCGACTGAAGTTGACATGGCCGGCTCCTTTCCCTATTACCTGGCCGCGATCGGCGTGCCGATCGCCGTGCCAATCACATCGCCGGAGATCACCAGTTCCACTCGCCGATTCTGCTGCCGGCCATCCGCGGTGTCATTCGAAGCCACCGGCTGAGTCTTTCCGAAGCCTTTCGAGGTGACCGATGCGGCGGCCATTCCCTGTTCGGTCAGATAGTCGCGCACCGACTCGCCGCGTTGTTCGGAAAGCTGCTGATTGTAGTCGTCTCCGCCGACGTTGTCCGTATAGCCTTCCACATCCAGCCTTAGACCGGGATGCCCGGAGACGATGCCGGCCACCTTGGCTAACTTCTCGCGTGCCAGAGGCCGCAGCGAATACTTGCCGGTGTCGAAAAGAACATCCGACATATTGACGATCAGACCGCGCGCCGTGTCGCGGGTCTGCAGTATGGCGTTGAACTGGCTCAGAAGTTGGGCTCGCAATTCGACCTTTTCCGCCTGCAGTTGCGCTGTCTGCCGGGCCGCGTCGTCGAGCGATGCCTGGCTGGCGGCTGCTTGCGTCTGATTTTCGGTCTTCAGACGGTCTATCTCGGACGCGGACGCAGCCGCGCTGGCCTGGTTTTCCAGCTTTAACTGGTCCGCATCGGCCGCCGCGGCAGCTAAGCGCGCCTGATTTTCGCCTTCCACGCGGTCCGCATCCGCCTGCGCGGACAACGCCTGTGCATTCTTTTCGCGGGTCAACCGCTCCGTCTCCGCCTGCGCCGCGATGCGCGCCGCTTCAGCTTCACGCGTGACGCGATCGGTCTCGGATTCCGCCGCAACCCGTCCGCTCTCGGCACGTGCTTCGCGATCCGCCGACTCCTGCCGCTCCGCAGTCAGGGCGTCTGCCTCCTGACGTTTGACGGCGATGGCCCGCGCGTCTTCCGCGGTCTGTACCGTCTCGCGCGCGGTCATAATTACCGCCTTTTTACCGGCATTGCGTTCCTGGTAGGCGTCGGCCTGCGCCAGGCTGTTCTCAGCCTTTTGGAAGGTCTCGGTTGCAAAGCGGTCGGCGCCCACGGCGCGCGCGATCTGCACGGCATTGCGCGCTTCGTAAAGCTCCAACGGCTCTTTCCGGTCCAGCTTCAACGCCAACGGGTTCGTCAGGCGCTGATACTGGCCGCGCTGCAAGAGTTCGTATTTAGCGTCGATCTCTTCGATCTTCCCCCTGGTGTCCGGGCGCACCACGTTTTCCATCACAATCAGGTCACTGGGCTGGGTAACCGCGTAGTAAGGCTCGGCGGTGACCACTAACCCGAACACCTGAAGTTCGGTGGTTACTTTCAGCTTGCCCTTCGTCCCATCCAGCAGGATCTCACCCAAGTTGGCGGTGCGTCCTTCCGGAGTGACAGCCCACAATACGTAAGTGAGGTACTCCGGCCCGTTGCTGGTGGCGGGCTGCAGATTCTCGAAGTCCGCTTCGATCCCGATGTAGCCGCTCTTACTCTCGACCTTGGCCTCGCCGCGAGCGTTGGGGAGAAGTTCGGTACCCCGGAAGTCGATCCGGGTGGCTCCGCCACGGTGCTGGTAGTTAATGGCCTTCACGGTCCCCGGTGTGAGGGAGAGCCGGTAAATGGGCGTCTCCTGGGCCGATAGAAGTCCACATAGCATTCCGGATGTGGTGAGTAAACCGCCAATAAGTTTCGTTTTTGTCATGGGATGTTCCTCTCGTGCCCTACTATTGGCTGTTGGGGATGGACGTGCTGGCGCGCTCGTGCGCGGGGTGCTCGTTCAGTTCCGCAATCAGCTTCTCAGCCGCCTTGGGCGTAGGCACTGCTGTAGTCAGAATCTCCCGGTTAGGCAACCTCGTGCCGTAGAGGCCGGCATTATCGTCCAGATCCTGCCGCAGGGTGGCGCCTTCCAGAGCCAGGCCCGCAAACAAACCCTGAGAACGCGACCACGAGAGAATCTCGGCATGCATTTGAAGATCGGTTTGAGCTGTAGCCGTGCGTCCCACGGGTCCGGCAGCTACGGATGCTTCGCCGCCCAGGGTGAACTTATCCGAGAGCAGTCTGGACTCGCCTCCCTGGTTCATCACGAGCATGACTAAGTCCGTCTCCGAGCCACCGATCTGAAGGCCAAAGCTGCCGCCCTCGATGCGGACTGCGCCCGGCGCGGACCAGCCGTTTTTATGCCGGCACGACACGTAACCCTTTCCATACTTACCGCCGACCAGGAAAGCCGCGGTCTTCATTCCAGGAACGATCACGATGCAATGAGCTTCCGCCAGCAGATCTTGCGGAATGCCCTTATCCGGCGTCGCCATAATCTCGGAGAACACCACGGCGGCTTCATCCAGCCGCTTTACAGATCCGTTATCTTGTGCCAGCAGGGGCGCAACCGCCAGAGTAGCCGCTATTATCATGCGCATTCTTGAACCTTTTCGGTCGACCTGGTGAACCCATCGGGGCATTGGGCGACACGTCCATGCAGTGCACGGGGGACGCCACCATCATCTTTTGTTGAGCCGATTCGACTGGGATGAGTTGGGAGCCGGGCCGGACGGGACAGATGCAGCGAAAGAATGACCGCCTGAGGTCAATTGACGTGGCGCGGTCGGGGCCCCATCGGGCAGGGTTGCCTGCTGCTCATCGGAAATTTACGAAACGGCAGGGCCTGCCGCACGCATTCTCAAAGCTGGGCAGCGAATTTAGCTGTGGGGCAGGCCATCGTTTTTGGTGGCCTGCCGAGCTCGCAGCACTTTGCGCCGACGACAAAAAAACGATCGTCTGCGCCACGCCTGCGCTGGAACTGTCTAGTTATTTCGAAGACACTGCACCAGGTTTGGCAATCCAGCGGCGCTGAAGCCCCGCGCCGGGTAAACCCGCTATCCAAAAAGCCGCGCGTGTTCAGAGATCCTTGCGGGAGATGCCCAGCTTGCGCATCATGGCGTTCAGGGTAGTGCGATGCAATCCCAGACGGGTAGCGGCGGTGGTGACCACTCCGTCGCTTTCCCGCAGTACGCGCATGATATGATCCCGCTCGACTTGTTCGAGAGTGGCGCCGCCGGAGGATTCGGCCGCATCCGCCCGTATCTCGGCCAGGGGCGCACGCAGGTTGGCGCCGCTCGAAAGAATGACCGACCGCTCGATGAAATTCTCCAGTTCCCGCACGTTGCCCGGCCAATGCCAGCTTTCTAGCGCGCGCATGGTATCCGCCGGAATCTTGTCAATCTGCCTGCCCATTTTCGCGGCGTATTTCCGGGTGAAGTGCCGGACGAGGATGGGTATGTCGTCCGGATGATCGCGCAAGGGAGGCGTGGTGATGGGGAAAACTTTCAGCCGGTAATAGAGATCGCTGCGAAACAGCTTATCGCCCATCATCTGGGTAAGGTTCCGGTTGGTGGCCGCCACCAGCCGGACATCAATCGGGATCGTCTTGGTGCCACCCAACCTCTCGAACGCCTTTTCTTGCAAAGCGCGGAGCAGCTTCGGCTGGAGGTCCAACGGGATATCGCCCACCTCGTCTAAAAACAGGGTCCCCCGGTGAGCCATCTCAAATCGGCCGATCTTCTGCTGCAAGGCGCCGGTGAATGCCCCTCTCTCGTAGCCAAACAACTCGCTCTCGAGAAGCCCCGTCGGAATGGCGGCACAATTCAGCGTGACAAAAGGAAGATTCCTGCGGGAACTGATCCTATGGATGGCGCGTGCCACCAACTCCTTACCGGTACCGGTTTCCCCGACGATCAATACGTTCGCATCCGTGGGGGCAACCACTTCAATCAACCGCTGCACGCGCCGCAGAGCCGCGCTGCTACCCACAATCTCTTCGAAGTCCTGGCCAGGTTCGACGTCTTCGCCCTCGATGCTTTCCAGGCGGTCGCGCCCCCGGAGGTCCTGCACAAACGTGATCCAGCGAAACGGACAAAGCTTCAACACCGCGGTGGCAATCAGGGCGGGGACCCGCGTTCCATCCTTGCGAATCAACTCTTTCTCAAAAGGCGTGCAGGCTCCGAATCGCAGGCCTTCTTCGTGCGCCAGTTCGTCAAGCGCGGCATATTCCGGTGGAGTTAGATCGGGCCAATTCAGCCGGCCTGCCAGCAGGTCTTCGCGGCTGTAACCGACCAGATCGAGAAACGCATCGTTCGCTTCGGGGATACGGTCGAACTCCCCCGAGGCGATGGCGGCGATGCTGGATTGCAAGGGGACGGGCCGAATACGCGCCCGGTCGCGCCGCAACTTTTCGTCCCGCTCGTGACGATCGCTAAAATCGCGCACAACTCTCGCAAAGCCCTGCAATTCGCCATCGGCATCCTTCAGAGCCATGGTAATCGTATTGGCCCAAAATCGCGTTCCATCCTTCTTGGACTGCCAGCCTTCGGTTCCAACATGGCCTTCGCCTGCTGCGCGGCGGAGTTCTTCCCGCACCCGGAACATAAGGTTTTCTTCGCCGGGATAGAGCAACGATACGTGTTGTTCGAGGGCCTCATCGGCTCGATAGCTGTAAATACGCTCTGCTCCCGCATACCAGGCGGCAACGTGCCCCTCGATATCCAACAGGTAGAGCGCGTAGTCCTGCACCCATGCCGGAATGCGGTCCGCGGAGGCGCGCTCTGTGCCGGGCGCTGTCTTATCGTGCAGGACCAGGATGTGGCGCACGGGCAACACGTTGGCTTTGCCGGTGTATTCAACGTCGCGCGGGCGGGCATCCGAGCCCACCAGGCGCAGCGTGCCTTCATGTTCGCCGCGCTCCTGCAAGGCTTTCCAAAGCCGCGAAATCTCGGCCTTGGAAGCGGGCGGTGCAAAGTCGCCGACGGGCCGGCCAATGATTTTCTCGCGCGGCAGCCCTAAGAGCTTCCCTGCACCGACGCTGGCCTCCCTGGTATTGCCATCGTCATCGGCGACCAGGATGGGTGCGGAGGGATGATAAACAATTGCGCGGAAGAGGAGCTCAAGCTCCTTTGGCCCGTTCTCCACCAGCCAGCCCGTGGCCGGCGATTGTGAGACAGCCGAGCTCATCCGGTTGACGCCTTCCCGCCGTCGGTCGGGGCAACCTCAGACCGCATGAGAGACCAAATCGGCAAATTCCGATGGTATCCCGCAAACAGTTGGAAGCCGGGAACAGCAGCCAGACTCCAGTTTAACACGCAGATCTGGCGTTAACACGCAGAGCTAGCGCCGCCGCCAGTTTAAAATGACCATATTTGGTCACTGGACTGGGCCCGGGCTGAAAATGCCCGCGCTCCGCGGCCTCGGCAGGATTGCCCGCCCTCCAATTAGCCCGCCTGCGTCTTCAACCTAAGGATATCCTTGTGGGGCAGACGATCGGTTTTTGTCGTCTGCCACGCCGCCGAAGGCGGCAGACCACAAAAGGCGATTGGTCTGCCCCACCCCGAGGCGCGCTGGGAATTTGGGCGTGCGATTGCTCTTCCTGATTCGAGGAGTACCAGAAAATGCCTTTACTAAACCTTGTCGTGGTGCTGATTATCGTCGGCCTCGGCCTGTACCTGGTCAATCGATATATTCCCATGGCTTCCAGCATCAAATCGATCCTGAATGTCGTCGTAGTTATTGCCGTCTGCGTCTGGCTACTGCAGGCCACCGGACTGTGGGGAAATGTAACCAGTTTCCGGCTGCATCGGTAACGGTTCTACCTCGGCCGCGACCTTACTTGTTCCCGTCAGGCTCACTCCGACGGCTCTTTTACCCGCGGCCGTTCACTCAGAAAGTCCCGAATCCGGTCTCTGAGCATATTGGACATAAAGGGTTTTGGAAGGAATTGCCAGCCGTTGTTCAGCACCAGCAACCCCGCAGAGAGACCGGAGATCGGCAGGTTTTGGTGCCGGGCCGTTCCTGGTTTAGCTGGGTCGCCAATTCGATTCCGGTCATTCCAGGCATGTCCACGCCGGACAAGAGCAAGTGGATTATGCCTTCGAAGTCACGCGCCTTTTGCAGCGCCTCGCTCCCATTTCTGGCAACCATGACCTGGTAGCCGCATCGCTGGAGCAGGGCCGCCACCAATTTCTTGCAGCACCCCATCGTCATCCGCAAACAGGATCGTGCCCTGGGACGCGCTGGCTGCGCCTTTCTGACTCTCCGGGAATCGTGAGAGGAACCAACGCACTCATCCTTCCGGTGAACTTGCACACCGGGGTCCAACCCGCAGCTACCCCGCCAAGGCGTAATGCGCATGCGGCGCCGTGGCGCCTTGCCAGGGGGGTGCTGGCGACTGACCGTGCTGGGTCATGTGACCGCCGGTGGTCAGTAGCCGGAAACCGCTTGCTCACGCGCGCGGCTCAGAAGTCGGCTCTAGCTAAGCTAGCAGGTTGTGGAAAAAGGAGCCCGGAGTCTGCTCCCTGATCGGGGCGCCCACGGGGCCCGGCTCGGTAAGTTGTTGTAAGCGCTAGAGCCGACTTCTGAGCCGCGCGCGTGAGCAAGCGGTTTCAGGCCTTTTCCGGCCTGCTGTATTGAACACACGGCCTCTGAAATGCCTTAGGGCAAGTGCGTGGGAAAATATCCGCCGGATCACGCCGATCCGAAAAAAAGGAAGAGGCAGAGATGACGCTTTTCAAAGCAATGACGACGATCGGTTTTATGGCGTTGAGCGCGATGCTGATTCCTAGCGCGATCGCGGACGATTGGAGCCGGAAAACCGAGATCACCTTTAGTGGTCCCGTGGAGATTCCCGGTGTGCACCTCACCGGATGGGGCGTATTGCCCGCCGGAACCTATATCTTCAAGATCCTGGATTCCGAGTCCGACCGCCACATCGTGCAGATCTTCAACAAGGATGAGACAACCATCTATGCCACTATCCTGGCGATCCCGAACTATCGACTCAAAGTCACCGACAAGACCGTAATGACTTTCAGGGAGAGACCGAACGGCGAGCCGGAAGCGTTGCGCGCCTGGTTCTATCCAGGCCGGAACTGGGGTGAAGAATTCGTCTATCCGAAAGCCAAGGCACTAGAACTGGCCAAGACCGCCAATACGCCTGTCCTTTTCACGGCGGTCGAGATTCCGCTCGAAGTCGCGGAGCCGATTAAGACGGCAGACGAGCCGGTGGTAGTTGCACTCAAGCAGGCGCCCATCATGGCCGCCACGCCCACCGGAGAAGAAGTGCAGCTTGCCGAAGTGGTTACACCGCCCCCGGCCGAGACTGAAGTAGCCGTAACAACGGTGCCCGCGCTGCCTGCCACGGCCAGTACGCTGCCGCTATTGTTCGTGTTCGGATTGCTGGCCCTGGGCGCGGCCGTGGCCGTCCGTGGAGTCGCCAAACGGCTGCCGTAATTGTGGATCGATCGCGCGGCGCGACAGCCCCCATTCGCGCGGCCTCAGGCGATGCGGGACAGACGAGATAAGCAAATGCGACAAAGAGTCATCCCGCTATTGGCGCCGGTCACCGGGCACCGGCAGAATGGGAACGGTTGCTACGAGACCAAGGCTCGCGGATTGGCCGTCCTCAATTCACCGTTGTTGAATAAGGGGACGGCCTTCACCGCCGGGGAACGTAAAGCGCTGGGCCTGACGGGTCTGCTGCCTCCGGACATCAGCACCCTGGAAGATCAAGTCCAGCGCGCCTACATTCAGTACGAGCGGCTGGCGGACGCGCTCAGCAAGAACATCTACCTGACTGCCCTGCACGATCGCAACGAGGTGCTCTTCTACCGGCTGTTCTCGGAGCACCTGCGCGAGATGATCCCCATCGTCAACGATCTGACGGTCGGCATGGCCATGGAGCAGTACCACCATGAATGCCGGCGCCCGCGGGGCGTGTATCTCTCAATCGATCATGCCGGGGGCATCGAAGAAGCGTTCGCCAACTTGGGCGCCGGCCCCGGCGATATCGACCTGATCCTGGCCACCGACGCCGAGCAGGTTCTGGGAATCGGCGATTGGGGTGTGGGCGGCATTGAAGTGTCCATCGGCAAATTGGCTATTTACACCGCGGCGGGCGGCATTGACCCCACGCGCGGCATCCCGGTGATGCTGGACGTAGGCACTAACCGGGAGAGTCTGCTGAGCGATCCGATGTACATCGGAAACCGGCACCCACGCATACGCGGGCAACGTTACGACGACTTCATCGACGCTTACGTCAAAGCCGCCACAAAGCTGTTTCCCCATGCGTTGTTGCAGTGGGAGGATTTTGCGCCGGGCAATGGACGCCGGATCCTCGAGAGATACCGGGACCGAATCTGCGTTTTCAACGACGATATGCAAGGCACCGGTGCGATCACGCTGGCGGCGGTCGTCTCTGCCGCGCGCGTCTGCGGCGCCCCACTGCGCAACCAGCGCGTGGTCATCTTCGGCGCCGGCACGGCGGGCATTGGAGTTGCCGACCAGCTCCGCGGAGCTATGGTACGCGAGGGGCTCTCGAACGAGGATGCCGCCAAGCGCTTCTGGTGTGTGGACCGGCAGGGATTGCTTACCAACGACATGGACGGCCAACTGCACGACTATCAGGCTCCCTACGCCCGCCCGTCTACCGAAAGCCACGCCTGGAAACACGAGGGGAATGGAAATGGCGTGGGCTTGGCCGAGGTGGTCCGCCGCGTGAAACCGACTATGCTGATCGGCGCGTCTACGGTCGGCGGCAGTTTCACGGAAGCGATCGTCCGCGAAATGGCGGCACATACGGAGAGGCCCATCATATTTGCGCTATGTCATCCTTCGACGCGGGCCGCGGCGAACCCGGCCGATCTGCTGGCGTGGACCGAAGGGCGGGCCCTGATCGCTACCGGCAGCGCGTTCGCCCCGGTGACTTATAAGGGAGTAACTTACGTCATTGGCCAGGTGAATAACGCCATGCTGTACCCCGGTCTGTGCCTCGGTACCATTGTGTCGCGAGCCAGCCGTATCAGTGAGGGTATGTTCGCGGCGGCGGCCAGCGCCGTCTCCAGCCTGGTGACGGTCCGCCAGCCCGGCGCTTCACTCTTGCCGCACGTGGACGATTTACGGAGCGTGTCGGCCACGGTGGCGGTGGCGGTCGCGGAGGCCGCACAGGCGGAAGGCTTGGCTCGCGTCGAGTTCGACGATATCGTGCAACAGGTCCGAGACGCGATGTGGCAGCCGGAATACCGCCGGGTGCAGGCAACCTGAAGGAGGTTAGGTGCATCGATTCAATGCGGTAGTGGATAGGGCGCGTGTGCGCTTCGCGAATCTGGCGGACATGTTGTATGGGTGTGCACATCATAGAACAACCTTTCCTATGACTCTCCGGACTAACGGGCATTTGAGCGGCGGCCGAAGTCCGCAACCGGAAACTTACATCGCGTGTCTGGATTGCGGACGCCACTTCGCCTATGATTGGACTACCATGCGGATCACCAAGCGGCCGCGGGCATGGGTCGCGCCTCCCGTGCTCCTGCCGGCGCGACGGGAAGCCAGGCGAGGCCTGCGGTGACTGGAGCGGCCTTCGCGGAGCCATAAGGTCATGGAGGGAACCGGTAGAATCACTCTCAGGCGCGCGACCGGCCATATTACCGGTACCGCGCTACCGGGACAACCGGGCAACGTGGCCATTTCCGGGCGCCGCGATATGTTTTTCCAGCCGTTACGCAATATCCGGCAGAACCACAGCATTACGCTTGTAACATCGGCCCGCGAATACCGTTATGGCGGGGTATTGGCTTCCAACCCAAATGAGGTGCTCACCTTCGCGCCGGGAGGGCCGGAAAAATTTCATGAAAGAGTCTTCTAAAGTCCGCAAGATCGCCTTTGTTGGCGACCACCTGCCGCGCAAGTGCGGCATTGCCACTTTCACCTCCGACCTGTTGGCCGCCGTTGCCAGCGCGCATCCCCAGAGCGAGTGCCTGGCGGTATCGGTCAACGACATCCCCGGGGGCTACGAGTACCCGGAAGTGGTGCGCTTCGAGATCGAAGAGCAGGACCTGTTGTCTTACTTGCGAGCCGCGGACTTCCTCAACATCAGCAACGTGGATATCGTCTGCCTGCAGCACGAGTTCGGCATTTTCGGCGGACCCGCCGGCGGTCACATCCTGGCGCTCCTGCGCGAATTGAGGATGCCCGTGGTCACCACGCTGCATACGGTTTTGCGCGATCCGAGAGTAGACCAGCGGCGGGTGATGGACGGCTTGATCTCGCTCTCTACCAGGCTCGTAGTGATGGCCGAGCACGGACGCCAAACGCTACGAAGCGTTTACCAGGCTCCGCCGGCCAAGATCGATCTCATCCCGCACGGCATTCCCGACATAGGTTTTGTGGATCCGGCTTATTTCAAGGATCAGTTTGGCGTGGAGGGCCGCGTGGTGCTGCTCACCTTCGGCTTGCTATCGCCGAATAAGGGAATCGAGTTTGTGCTGAACGCTCTGCCGAAGATTCTAGCGGAGTTCCCCGAGGTTGTTTACATTGTGTTGGGCGCCACGCACCCGAACGAACTGCGGGAGTGCGGTGAGGCTTACCGGCTCAGTCTCGAAATTCTCGCCAAGAAGAACAAAGTCGATAAGAACGTCATCTTCTACAACCAGTTCGTGGACCTGGAAAATCTGAAGGAGTTTATTGGCGCGGCGGACCTTTACATTACGCCCTACCTGAACGAAGCCCAGAGTACATCCGGCACGCTGGCTTACACATTTGGCGCCGGTAAGGCCGTCGTGTCCACGCCTTACTGGCACGCCGCGGAATTGCTGGCGGACGACCGCGGCGTACTGGTGCCGTTCGGCGACGCGCCTGCCATAGCCCGCGAGGTGGTCGGGTTGCTGCGCGATGACACCCGCCGTCACGCCATGCGCAAGAACGCCTATAGAATGGGCCGCGAGATGGTGTGGAGCAACGTGGCGCAGATGTACATGCGTTCTTTCGAATGTTCCCGGCTGGAAGTGGCGGCCACCTCGCGAAAATCCCTGGCCAGCAAAACGCTGGATCGGAAGCCGCGCGAACTGCCGGAGGTCAGGCTCAGCCACCTTTCGCGGATGACCGATACGACCGGAGTTTTCCAACACGCTGTATTCAGCGTGCCGAATTTCTCGGAAGGTTATTGCACGGACGATAACGCACGCGCCTTCGTCCTCGCGGTGCTGCTCGACGAACTAGGGGAGGATCCGGAGTGCGCGCGAACACTGGCCACCACTTCCGCGGCATTCATGCATCATGCGTTCGATCTGGAAACGCAACGCTTCCACAACCACATGAGTTTCGACCGGCGCTGGCTGGATGCACAAGGATCGGAAGACTGCCAGGGACGCGCGATCTGGGCGCTGGGTATTGGCGTGGGGCGTTCTCCCTTTCGGAGTTTCCAAATGATGGCTGGACAACTTTTCGCCCTGGCCTTGCCCGCGTTGACAGGGTTCACTTCGCCGCGCGCCTGGGCATTCGGCCTGATCGGCATCCATGAATATCTCCGCCGCCTGAGTGGCGACAGCCTGGTTAACCAAACCCGGGAGACCCTGACTTGCCGCCTGATGGAACGCTTCGACGCCAGTGCGCATCCCGACTGGCAATGGTTTGAAGAGGAACTGTCTTATGACAACGCCAAGCTGGCGCACGCTTTGATATTGAGCGGGCAGGCAACTGGACAATCCGCGGTGCTGGAGCGGGGACTCGCCGCCCTGCGCTGGCTGACGGAGTTGCAAATGTCCGGCGACGGTCATTTCCGGCCCATTGGCAGCAGCGGGTTCTACCGGCGCGGCGGCGCCCGCGCCAACTTCGACCAGCAGCCCGTTGAAGCGCAGGCAACCGTGTCGGCCTGTTTGGAAGCCTATCGCGCCACATCGGAGTTCTGGTGGTACGAACACGCGCAATGCGCCTTTGACTGGTTCATCGGCTGGAACGATCTCGGGCTGGAACTCTATTCGCCCGAGACAGGCGGCTGCCACGACGGGTTGCACGTGGATCGGGTCAACGGAAATCAGGGAGCGGAATCGACTCTCGCCTTTTTGCTTTCGCTGGCGGAGATGCGATTGGCGCAAAACATTCAGACGAGTTTCAAAGAATTGATCGCAGTTCGAGACTAGCGGGCGCAGATTCAAATGTCGATCCATCTCAAACGTTCCGCCACCATCCTCAACCCCGACCAGACCCGCGTTCTCCTGCGTCCATTCCAACCGGGGGATACCCAGCGCATGGGCGGGATCGTCGCCAGGATCATGGCGCTGTCGGAATGCCGGGTCGGCGCACTCCTGGACGGCGTCTCCGCGGAATTCTCGCTGCGGCACCACGATATCCGCAAAGTCTTTTTGGAGCGCTTCGAGCAGGTCCGGGAGTTACTGTCGGCCGGTGAAGAGATCTCCGAAGAAAGACGCTTATTGATCGGGTCCCATTTCCTGGCCGAATACTCGCTGGAATCGGCCGCGCTGTTCAACCCGTCCATCGTTCCGGACCCCGACCAGACAGGTCTTGCACCCGGCTCTTTGCGATTTATCCTTAGCTTGCGCGCCACCGGGGAAGGACATATTTCCTCGGTCACTTTTCGAACCGGCATCATCCATGGCGATCGGCGAATCGAGGTATTCCCGCCGGGCGGGTTCCTCACCGAACCGCGCCAAATCCCCAACCCGCTCTACGAGAAGCCGCTTTTCGAACGGAAACTCTCTGAACTGGGACTAGCAGGCGAATTCACTGAACGGGTCATGCACAAACTGGGGCACTCGTTCGCCCTGGAAGATCTTCGCGCCGCCCTGCAAGCCGAGCAGTTCCGCCACCTGAACGGCATGACGCAGAAAGATCAGAACATCTCCCAAGGGATTTGGATGCTGGCCCGGTCCAACTATGAAGTTCAGTTCCAGCCGGAACAGCGAATATCCGAACGCATCATTTTTCCGGCCACGCCCTCCCAGAGCAACGGCATCGAGGACGCCCGCTTCGTTTGTTTCCGGAACGATGACGGCGCCTATATTTACTACGCGACCTTCACCGCCTTCGATGGCAGGATCGTGGTGCCCGAACTGGTGGAAACCTCCGACTTCCTCCACTTCCGATTCATTTCGTTGAATGGTCCGGCCGCCCAAAACAAGGGCATGGCCCTCTTCCCGCGTAAGATCGGGGGCCTTTATGCCATGCTCTCCCGCCAGGACAACGAGAACATCTTCCTGATGTTTTCCGACAACGTTCACTTCTGGAACGATCGCAGGTTGCTCCTGAAACCTGAATTTCCTTGGGAAATGGTACAGATCGGGAACTGCGGATCTCCCATCGAGACCGCCGCCGGATGGCTGGTTCTCAGCCATGGTGTCGGCGCTATGCGAAAATATTCGATCGGCGCATTCCTGCTCGATCGGGACGATCCCGGCAGAGTGATCGGGCGGCTTCGTGAACCCTTGCTCAAGCCCAACCAGAACGAGCGCGAGGGTTACGTGCCCAATGTCGTCTATACGTGCGGCGCCTTGGTACACAACGGCGAACTGATTATTCCTTATGGCCTGGCCGATCACGCCACCGGTTTCGCCACTGTTCCGCTCGCCGAGGTGCTGGCCGCCATGGACTTATTCGAATGAAAATTATGGTTACTCACTCCACGCGGTACCAGTACGATTTCCCGGTGAACTTGCAGCCTCACATCTTCCGGCTTAGGCCACGCATGACCAGCGCGCAACTGCTGCTTGCGTTCGACATGCAAATCGCGCCAATGCCAGCCGGAACCACGGAATGTTTGGATCAGGACGGCAATCTCGCCATAAATGCCTGGTTTGAGGCATCTACTCAAGATTTGAGCGTGACGAGCCGGTTCACCGTGGAGATGCTTCGGCAGAACCCGTTTGATTATGTTCTCGCCGGCCAATCGTTGAATCTTCCCCTGTGGTATATGGAGCCGCTGTGTGCCGCGCTCACTTCTTACCGGCATGACTCGCACGTTGCGGAATCCGTGAAGGAGTATGCGAAATCGGTAGCCTCGAGTGCGCAATGGAACACCCTGTCGTTTCTGACGACGTTGAGCCGGCAAATCTTTCAAACCTGTCGCCAGGTGACGCGTCCTTATGGTCCTCCCTGGCCGTCGGAACAAACATTCAGCCGGCAGGAGGGATCTTGCCGCGATCTGGCGGTTCTATTCTGCGATGCCTGTCGCGTGATGGGAATCGCGGCCAGGTTCGTTAGTGGATATGAGTGCACGTCGGCGAGCAGCCAGGATTCATACATGCATGCCTGGGCCGAGGTCTATTTACCGGGTATCGGCTGGCGGGGGTACGATCCTTCTCGCGGTCTCGCAGTTTCCAACGCACACGTCGCGGTAGCCGCCGGCTTCGATTACGATCTCGCAGCCCCGGTAGCGGGGTGGTATTCAGGTGGATCGCCTTCACGGATGGAGGCGTCGCTGTGCCTCAAGGTCGAAGATGCCGCCTAAAAGCGCAAAGGGGCGCGCCTCCCGCGCCGCCATACGGGAGAGGCACTCCGCAGACCGAAGCGGCGCGGAGCGCCCCGTTTTGCGCGAGTCCCTCAAAAGCGCAAAGGGGCGCGCCTCCCGCGCCGCCATACGGGAGAGGAACTCCGCAGACCGAAGCGGCGCGGAGCGCCCCGTTTTGCGCGAGTCCCTCAAAAGCGCAAAGGGGCGCGCCTCCCGCGCCGCCACACGGGAGAGGAACTCCGCAGACCGAAGCGGCGCGGGGCGCCCCGTTTTGCGCGAGTCCCTCAAAAACGCAAAGGGGCGCGCCTCCCGCGCCGCCATACGGGAGAGGCACTCCGCAGACCGAAGCGGCGCGGAGTGCCCCGTTTTGCGCGAGTCCCTCAAAAGCGCAAAGGGGCGCGCCTCCCGCGCCGCCACACGGGAGAGGCACTCCGCAGACCGAAGCGGCGCGGGGCGCCCCGTTTTGCGCGAGTCCCTCAAAAGAGTCGCGATCCTGTCGCCCGTAGCCTGGCGGACACCTCCCCGGCAATACGGCGCCTGGGAGACGGTTGCCGGCAACATCACCGAAGGACTGGTCTCCCGTGGCTGGGATGTGACCTTGTTCGCCACCAAGGATTCCGTGACTCACGCTCACCTGCATGCCGTGGTGGACCGCGGGTACGAAGAGGATTCCACCATCGATCCCAAAGTGGCCGAGTACCTTCACATCTCCGAAGCGTTCGAGCACGCTGCTGAGTTTGATCTTATCCATAGCCACTACGACTTCATGGCGCTGTCCTACACCCGCCTGGTGAAGACGCCGGTCCTCACGACCATCCACGGGTTCTCGTCTCCCAAAATCATGCCCATGTATGAGAAGTATCGCGACGGATATTTTGTCTCCATCAGCAACTCCGATCGGGCGCCGGGGCTGAATTATCTGGCGACGGTCTACAACGGAATCGACCTTTCGTTATACCCGCTCCAGAAACGTGCCGGCGATCACCTGGTCTTCCTCGGCCGGATTCACCCGGACAAGGGTGTCCATCTGGCCATCGAAGTAGCCCGCTTGAGCGGGTTGCCGCTGCTGATCGCGGGTATTATTCAGGATCGGACCTACTTCCGCGAGCAGGTTGAACCCTACCTCGATCAGACGATCCGCTACCTCGGACCGGTGGACGTGCCGGGCAAGAACGAGTTGTTCGCGCATGCCCGAGCGCTGCTGCACCTGAATACCATCCCGGAACGATTCGGACTGGTTCTGGCGGAGGCCAACGCCGCCGGCGTGCCGGTGATCGCGATGGACCTGGGATCCTGCCGCGAAGTGATCGAAGACGGACGCACGGGTTTCCTGGTGAATGACGTCCACGAAGCGGTGCGGGCGTTGGAACGTATTTGTGACATTGATCGCAATGCGTGCCGCCAACGGGTCCAGGAGTGTTTCTCTATCGAAACGATGGTAGAGGCTTACGAACGCGTTTACCGGGCGATTTTTAAACTGGAAGCGCAAAGGTAACCATGAGAACGGAAATTGTCAGACGATACCGTGGCAACCCCATCCTAACCAAGGCCGCGATTCCCTACCCGGTGGAAACCGTCCACAATGCAGCGGTGGTCAAGCATAATCACGAGTACATCATGCTGTTTCGCTCTCACTTGCGCACAGGACGGTCCATCATCGGTCTCGCGCGCAGCCCCGACGGATTTAATTTCACCGCCTCCCCTGAGCCATTTCTGACTCCGGCCAAGGATAGCCCATTTGCGGCCTACGAGGAGTTCGGAGTCGAGGATCCGCGCGTAACATACATCGACGGCGAGTACCTCATCACCTACAGCGCCTACTCGCGAAACGGTGTACGGATCGCCCTCGCCAAGACGAAGGACTTCAGTCAGCTGGAAAGGGTTTCGCTCATCACCGAGGCCGACTATCGGAATGTAGTGATCTTTCCCGAAAAGTTCGACGGCCTTTATGCCCGGTTGGACCGCCCTCACTCAGAGATTGCCCCGTGGTCCATCTGGATTTCCTATTCTCCGGATCTGCGTTTTTGGGGCGAGTCCCAGCTCATCATGCGCCCCGAACCGTATCACTGGGACGAAATGAAGATCGGTCCGGGAGCGCCGCCGATCAAAACCGAGCAAGGATGGATCTCCATCTATCACGGTGTTTTCCGGACCATGGACGGATCGGTCTACCGCCTGGGGGTGGCTCTTCATGACTTGCAGAACCCGGCGAAGATCATCGGCGTGGGCGACTCGTGGATCTTGCAGCCGGAAGATCCTTGGGAAATCACCGGGTATGTCCACAACGTCGTGTTTACCTGCGGCGCGGTGGCGGAGCCCGATGGAACCGTAAAGATCTATTGGGGCGGCGCAGACACGGTCATGTGTGTGGGCGAAGCCAATGTCTCCGAACTGGTCGCGTTATGCCTGGAAAACGGCAGACCGGCAAAATGAACATGGCATCGTTCTTGTATTGCACACCGCGGAGTCAAGCGGCAACAAAGTGGCGTGAAATCTTTCTGAAGAGTCCCCGGCAGCCGCAGATGACCGAGTCTTCCGATTCCCGGCGATAAATCCGTTCATCTCTGCTGCTGCACGCCCCCAGGCGGCCGCCGCGGCGCGCGCGATGGGCGGCGGCAGGTGTCCGAACTCATGCGGAAAGTTGGGCTGCGGGGCGTCAGCCTGCATTTCTTTTCAAACACTTCTGAAATTTCACCCTTATCTGGAGACCTTTATCAAAGCGGCGGTTCGCGATTGGCGAGGCTGATCGAGATGGGCCTTCTCCTCGTTGGTCAGAGCAAGCTTCGGACGCTTGGATGCTCGGGCCATCGGCAAACTCGCGTCTGCACATCTCAAATACACTAGGACTTCATGAGTTCAGCAGAACCAGTTGACAAAGCCGCGCAGCCATCCGGCTCTCCTTCGCCATCAACGGTCAGCAAGAAGCTACTGCCATGGCTGGTGGCGGTCGCGTTTTTTATGGAACAACTGGACACCACAATTCTGAACACGGCGGTTCCGGCGGTAGCGCACGCTCTGAGTGTATCGGTTCTGAGCATGAAAGCAGTACTGGCAAGCTACACATTAGCGCTTGCCGTGTTTATCCCGATCAGTGGGTGGATGGCCGACCGCTTCGGCACGCGGCGGGTATTTGCATCGGCCATTGGGATGTTCACCCTGGGTTCGCTTCTTTGCGGGCTTTGCAGCAACATTCATCTTCTGGTACTATGCCGCATCGTTCAGGGATTTGGCGGCGCCATGATGGTTCCGGTCGGGCGCCTGACGCTCGTGCGGGCATTCGACAAATCGGAACTGATTCGCAGCATGAGCTTCGTCACCATTCCCGCCCTGGTGGGTCCCATGCTGGGGCCTATCGCCGGCGGATTGATCATACGTTATTTGCATTGGCGCGATATCTTTTTTCTCAACATTCCAATTGGCTTTACCGGCTTAATTCTGGTCTATCTGCATTTGCCGGATTACCGGGAAGAGAAGACACACCCGCTCGATGTGATTGGCCTGATCTTGTTCGGGTCGGGGGTCGCGCTGCTTTCCTACGTGCTTGAAGTATTCGGCGAGCACACCTTAAGCCCGGTCGAGATCGGTGGGCTGCTTACCATTTCGTTTGCGCTAATTGCCGCGTACGGCATGCATGGCACGCACGAGCAGTTTCCGCTGTTGAATTTGAATCTCTTTCGCATTCGCACATTCCGGATGGCGGCGGCGGGAAGTTTCTTCACACGGCTGGGAATTGGCGGCGTCCCTTTTCTGCTGCCGCTCCTATACCAGGTCGGGCTCGGATACACGCCGGTCGAATCGGGGTTGTTGATCATGCCCCAGGCCGCTGGGTCGATGGGGGTGAAGTTCATTATGACCAAGATCCTAAACCGGATCGGCTATCGGGGTGTCTTGATTTCAAACACGGTCATTATCGGCGGCCTTTTGATGCTGTTTGCGGCTATTGGGCCGCACACGCCGGTGTGGGTGATTCTGCTGCTGGCCTTCTTCTACGGCGGATTCACGTCCGTGCAGTACACGAGCATGAACACGCTTGTTTATGCCGATATCGCCGATGATTTGGCGAGCAATGCGAGTTCGATTGCGAGCACGGTACAGCAAATGTCGATGAGCTTCGGCGTCGCTATAGCGGGCTTGGCTACGGCTGTCTTTTTGCCCGCGAGCCTCAGACCGAACCAGCCCGTATTCATGCAGGGCATTCACAATGCGTTTATCGCGCTGGGGACGTTCACGGCTCTCTCGTCGCTGATTTTCAGCCGGCTGAAGAGCAGCGACGGTGAGAGCGTGAGTCAACACAAAGTGCTCCACGGCGGGTGAAGATAGGCGTGCCCGGCCGCTGATGAGAGGCTTCGCCTGGCAAAAGCGATCGTCGTGCGAACCGGTACGGTAGCTCGTGTTTTGCGCATCTGTATGTTATGAGAAAACCAAAGCCGCGGGAGGCAAGATACGAAGCAGGCAGCCAAGAATGCCGGACATGCGACCGCAAAAACGGCTCGGAAGGCCAGCCGTAAGGTGAAGGCGCAGACCAGGAAGGGCGTCCACAAGGCGGCCGAGAAGACCGAAACGGCGCGACGAAAGTGAAGCAGAAGACACGAACGGGTTCTTAGCGTTCCGTTGCGCCTTTTGAGCCGTCATGCGCCTGACATTTACGCCGCAAGCCATTCAGCCATTGAGCGGCGCGCCCAAGGATCATCACTGGATCGTGCGGGGGATGCCACTCGCCTTGACGGTGACCTTTCCGGCCGTGGCTATCACCTTCCGTTGTACAGGTCCCGGCTTTTCGCCGGTTCGATTACGCCTGTTTCGCAGCAGCCCGTTTCGCTGCCCACATCCTTTTCGTGGCAGCGACGATTGCGGCCCGGCCAGCAGCACTGAGCTTCCGCTTCAGCTTTGGTGCTTGCGCCGGGGCCGATGCCGTCTCCTTCGTTGCTGCCGACTTCGCCTTCGCTGCTTTGGCGGCTCTGGCCTTTTTCAGATTTGCAGCGAGTGTTGCTTTTGCCGCCGCTGACAGTTTCCGTTTGGGCTTCGGTGCCGGGGCCCACCTCAGCTTTTGAGCTTCCCTCATTCGCTTTATCGTTGCGGCGCTGAACTTGCGCCTCATAGGCTTTACTGGAGCCTCCTCTGCTGAGCCTTCTGGTGCACCGGTCAGCATCGCTCGCAGTTCAGCAATTTCGGCGTCGATGCTTTTCTTCTGTGCTTCGAATCCCGCGATGGCGGCTTCTATAACTGGCTTCGTGAGTTTGCCTATTGGCATGGCAATGGTTCTTTTCTCCCTTAACCATATTGTCACAGCGAAGGCCGACAGATGTACGATTCTCAATTTACCAGCTAAGTTCCATCAAAGAGACACCCTGGCGCGGGAGCGAAAACTCCAGCTTCGTCGCGCTGGCTCGCACATCCACCCATCGCGGAGAGTCCGCGAGTTGCAACTGCCCGGCCGCT
Source organism: Bryobacterales bacterium (assembly GCA_963785255.1). Classification (GTDB taxonomy): domain Bacteria; phylum Acidobacteriota; class Terriglobia; order Bryobacterales; family Bryobacteraceae; genus Bog-159. Next base: position 253,771 of record CAWAUR010000015.1, on the reverse strand, counting down.
TCCAGCCTGACATACTGCTCGGGCGTCGGGTGCTGCGGAGATCCCATATCCTTCCACGCGGTCCAGGCATTGCTGTGGCTTTCGTCGATTCGATAATGGCGGACCAGCACTCGCGTGGCCGTGCTGGGAATGCCAGTTATCTCCAACCGGACGTTAGCCTCCTCCGCTGGAACATTGTCGTCATGGTAATTCCACGTAAGGACGGAGATCCCCCGGTCCGAACGAACGGCTAGCGCGTCAACGTTCGGCCTGCCGCGGACGCCCTCCGCGAGTATCGCGTCGAGGGGCGTGCGACCACTACTGTCCGTTTTCACGCGGTCGCCTCGCATCAAGGCGGCCATGCGGAACACATTCAGCACCGGCTTGTCGATACCATTCGTCGCGAGCGTCCGGAAGCCATCGAAGTATGGCTGATCCTCGAACTCGAAGGCCCAGGTCAGCATGCCCGCGATATTCGTGTGCCGCCGGTCCGCAAGCTCGAAAATGTTCTTCATCATCGCTGCGGTGTACGCCGCGTACAGCGTGCCGTTACGATAGGCATTTTGGGGATAGACACGCGCCGGACACGCCGCGCAGCCCTCCGGGTCGGACTCGCTCAGGACGATCGGCAGAGCCGCGAACTTTGGAAATGCCCGGACGATGGCATATCCCTTGTCCACGTCTTCGGCATTCTTGGCGATACCCATGCGAACATGACCATCCACCACCGTTGGCCGGCCTTTGGCGTGATAGGTGATGAAGTCGAGCGGAGCACCCGTTCCGCCGGTCGCGGAGTTGCTGCCGTGGTCGCAGTGCTCCAGGAACTGGCGCAGGAACGCCGCACCCTTCGCGCTCGCCGGACCAGTGGTGGCCGGTCCGCCGACCCTTTCAGATGGAAGGGCGCGCTTCACCGCCGCCGCAGCATAGTCGTACAGCTTGTCGTATTCTTCCGGAGTTCCGTGCCAATACGAGATATCGGGCTCGTTCCAGACCTCCCAATACCATGACTCTACTTGGCCCTTGCCGTACTTCTCCACGCTGTGCTTCACCCACTGGTAAACCAACTCGCCCCATTTGCCGTAATCCACGGGAGGGAAGGACCATCCGATGGAGTAATCCCGGTTTTCGGCGCCGGGAATCCAGGTCGGGCGATACGGCTCCGGCTTCGACGAGAGCGCCTGTGGCATGAAGCCGATCTCGACGAACGGCTTCGCGCCCGCCTGCAAATACGCGTCGAAAATGCGGTCCGTGATCGTCCAGTCGTAGACGGGCCGTCCCGACGCGTCTTCGGTATAGGCATTCGTGGACCCCCACTTCAATCCCGGCGTTCCGTCTCCGGTAGCCAGCATGAAGTGCGTGCGAATGTACACCGGCGCACGGCTCATCGCCGATAACTCGCCCAAGAGCTTGCGACCGTTTTCCCTGTAGGTGTAATTCGGCTCGTCGTAACCGAAGTAGGCGTAGATCGGCTTGAATGGCCCAATAGTATCTGCCGCGTTGACGTGGATCGTCACGCCGTTCTGCGCCATCGCGCAAGCTGCGGCCAGCAATAGAAATGAAATCGAGCGCATCCTGGGTAGAAGTACCGTTCACGGATTGGTGGGTCGTTTCATGGCCCGCGCCATGCCAACTACCGGCCCTTGGCGGCGCTTCTTGCACGGCGGAGGATCGTTTCGGTCTCTTCCAGCAATTGCTTGCTCTGCTGGTGCAGCGCCCGGTACTTCCCGGACAATTCGCGCGTCGCCTCCCCCGCCAGTTCCCCGCTGCGCTCGTAGAGATCCTCACATTTCTCCACCAGCTCCTTGCCCGCGTCGATCATGTAATCCGCAACCTTTTCTCCTCTGCGGACTAGTCTCCGGCGGGTCTTTTCGCCGGACGCTGGTGCTAACAACAGTGCTGCCGCCGCGCCGATGGCGGCTCCCAACAGGAAGAATGCGGCATCGTTTCCCACTCTCGAATCGCTCATGGTTCTCCTCAGAGCAAAAACGCTCTCCATCCGAGCATAGCGCGCGGTCTTGGCAGACGGCGTACCGATAATTTATTTGCACTGGATCGGCGTCATCTGGAAAACGCTGCCGCGCATCGTCTCGTTCATCGTGCTGGGAATCATTCTGTTGGCCGTTTCGTGGATTTATACCCGTTTCCGCGAGCGTGTGGCTAAGTTCCTATGACCGGTGTCTAACTGAGCAGCATGCACCGATTCATGTGCGCCGCGGCGGTCTTAATAGCCGCCAGTGCGCAGGCCGGCGTCATCCGGCCACTCACTGTAGACCAACTGTCCCAGGCGCCCGTCCTACTGGTTTGCCGCGTCGAGAGCATCGCGATCAAAGGCGAACCGGCCGGCGCCGTTCGCCACGCGACCGCCACGCTGCGCGTCTTGCGAGCCAGCGGCAAATTCGCCGCGGCGCACATCTACCTGCCTTATTATTCGCCCGGGCCGAAATATCAAATGCGCAACGGCCATCCCACCTACCCGGGAATCGAATCCGGCAAGATCTACCTGTTCCCGCTGAAGCCGCGCGGCACAGGTTGGAACCTGATCGTGGACGAAGGCTTTGGACTGGTTGTGCCGGCGGCCGCCGCAGCCCCCGAAGGCGAGCCGCCATCCTCCAAACGCCAATTCATTTTCCGCGAAATCGTCAACACGCTGCTGCACGGAGCCGATGGCGATCTCTACCGGTTCGGCGATTACATGCGGTTCCGGCACGCGGCCGAGATGAACGATGAAATCATGATAGCCCTCACCGCCGCGCTGCCTGCAGGCGACCATCGATGGATCGAAATAGCCAATGCCATCCACGCCGCAGTTCCCACGCGCGCCGTGGACCCGGTGACCGACGGGGTTCCGCAAGATTTCTACCCGGAGGCAGCGCCTTTGCTGGTTGCCCGCATGCACCAGCAGGCCGCTCTGGGCCACCGAAAGCGATGAAGACCAATTGGAGGGCGGCCAATCCTGGCCGCAGCCGCCTTTTTGGCGGCTAGCCGGCTAAAAGCCGTCCCCGAGGGGACCCAGGGCAGGTTTAAGGGCAGGTTTGCCCCCCCTCCAATTAGCCCGGCTGCGTCTTCAACGGAGCGGTTCCCCCATTCAAACGCTATACTGATCCAAAGGACAGATAACCCGAGGGAACCATGATCCAACTCACCATAAACGGCAAACCCGCCCGCTTCGACGGCGATCCCGACATGCCGCTGCTCTGGTACCTGCGCGACGAACTCGCGCTCACCGGCACCAAACTCGGATGCGGCGAAGGCCTGTGCGGCGCATGCACTGTGCACATCAACGGTTCGGCGGTGCGCAGTTGCATCACGCCCATGCGGACCGCGGCGGGCAAGCGCATCACCACCATCGAAGGACTCAGCGCGGCCGGCGATCATCCGCTGCAAAAGGCCTGGGAGGCCTGCAACGTGCCGCAATGCGGCTACTGCCAGACCGGCCAGATTATGCAGGCGGCCGCCATGCTGAAATCGAAACCGCATCCCACCGACGCGGACATCGATTCCGAAATGCAGGGCAATATCTGCCGCTGCGGAACGTACCAACGCATCCGCCAGGCGATCAAAATGGCGGCGGGGGTGCAGGCATGACACCCACAATTGCGCATGTTTCGCGCCGCGGATTTCTCGGCCAGGTATTTTCGGCGGGCGCGCTGGTCATTGCCGCGCCGCTGCTCCCCAAGCTGAAGGCCGCCGGCACGTGGCAGCCCAGCATCTATCTGGGCATCGAGCCGGATGGCACGGTGAAGATCGTGGCGCATCGTTCCGAAATGGGCACAGGCTGCAAAACGGGATTGCCCATGATTGTGGCCGATGAACTGGAAGCCGACTGGGCGCGCGTCGAGGTGATCCAGGCGCCCGGCGGCAAACAATATGGCAACCAGGACACGGATGGCTCCTGGTCGGTGCGCGGTTTCTACGATACCATGCGGACCGTGGGCGCCTCGGCGCGCACCCTGCTCGAAAACGCGGCGGCTTCCAAATGGGGCGTGCCCGTCGGCGATTGTCACGGCCGGAATCACTTCGTGGTGAATGCGAAGACCGGCCGCAAGCTGTCGTACGGCGAACTCGTGCCGCTGGTGGCGGACGCCAAAGCTCCCGCGAAGGATGCCATCCGCTACAAAACTCCCGATCAGTTCCGCTACATCGGCAAAGACATTCCGATTGTCGATCTGAAGCCGATTATCACGGGCAAAGCGGTCTTTGGCATCGATGCGCGCATGCCGGGAATGGTGTATGCGGCGATCGAGCGGCCTCCCGTGATGGGCGCGACGCTGAAATCGTGCGACGATACCGCGGCCAAACAAGTGAAGGGCGTGGAGCAGGTGGTGACGCTCGATCTTGCCAAGCCACCCTATATGTTCAAGCCGTTGGGCGGTGCGGCCGTGATCGCGAACAACAGTTGGACCGCGCTCGAAGCTCGCAAGAAATTGAAGGTCGAATGGGATTTGGGCGAACACGCCTCTTACGATTCGGCGGCTTACAAGCAGCAAATGCTCGATACCACGCGCCAGCCCGGCAAGGTCGCCCGTCAACTGGGCGATGTGGATGCGGAGTTCGCCAAGGGCGGTAAGACGCTCGAAGCATCCTATTACACCCCCATGCTGGCGCACGCCGCCATGGAGCCGGTCTCGGCGGTGGCCGAATTCAAGAACGGCAAAGTGGTGACCTGGACGTGCACGCAGAGTCCGCAGGATGTGCAGACTACAGTGGCTGCGGCGGTGGGCATTAAGCCGGAAGATGTGGAATGCCACGTGACGCTGCTGGGCGGCGGATTCGGTCGCAAATCGAAGCCCGATTATGTCGCGGAGGCGGCGCTGCTCTCGAAGAAAGTCGGCAAGCCGGTGAAGATCGTCTGGAACCGCGAAGACGATATCCATTTCGATTACTTCCATTCGCCCGCCGCTCTTTACATGAAGGCCGCGGTGGATGACAAAGGCCATCCGACGGCCTGGCTGCAGCGCAGCGTATTCCCGCCGATTTCCATGCTGTTTGCGCTGAATCAGGAGTACGGCGGCGGCCAACTGGGCATGGGATGGACCGACATCCCATATCCGATTCCCAACCTGCGTGTTGAAAACGGTCCCGCCGCGGCGCACGTGCGCATCGGATGGCTGCGCTCGGTTTCGAATATCTATCATGCGTTCGGCGTGCAGTCGTTCACCGATGAGCTGGCCGCAGCGGCCGGGCGCGATCGCGTGGAGTATCTGCTGGAATTGATGGGCGAGCCGCGCGTAATCGATTTCAAAAAAGAGGGCATGCCCGGCTACAAGGAGGACGCCGAGTTAAAGAACTATCCGTTCGATACCGCGCGGCTGCGCCATGTGGTGGAAGTGGTGGCGGAGAAATCCGGCTGGGCGAAGCAGAAAGCCGCGCCCGGACGCGCCCTGGGTATCGCCGCGCATCGCAGTTTTCTGACCTACGTAGCGGCGGTCGCGGTGGTGGAAGTGCACAACGGCGAGGTTCGGATTCCGCGCGTGGATATCGCGCTCGATACCGGCCGCGTGATCAATCCCGACCGTGTGAAGTCGCAATTCGAAGGCGCGGCGGTGTTCGGCACGAGCATCGCGCTGATGGGCGAAATCACGGCCGCGGGCGGCCGCATTCAGCAATCGAATTTCGATGGATACCCGGTGGCGCGCATGCATCAGGCGCCGCTCGAGACGCACGTGCATATGGTCGAGAGCGATGCGCCGCCGGCCGGCGTGGGTGAGCCGGGTGTGCCGCCCATTGCGCCCGCAATTTGCAACGCCATCTTCGCGGCCACTGGAAAACGCATCCGCGAATTGCCCGTCAAAGGCCAGTTGAGTTGAGAGCGGCGCGTCTGTGGCTCGCCGTGGGGCAGACGATCGTTTTGTGTCGTCTGCCTTTGGCGGCGCAGCCCCACCCAGCCGCCCATCAATACCGCCAGGCGCACGAGCAAGCCATACTCGACGAGTTCATGCGACTGCTAGCCATCCCCAACTTGGCAAGCGATTCGCCCAATATCCGCCGCAATGCCGCGGCGGTTTCCGCGATGTTCGAACGGCGCGGCGTAAAGACGCGGCTGCTGGAAGTGCCGGACGCGCCGCCCGTAGTTTTCGGCGAAATCGATACGCCCAACGCCGTTCGCACGGTGGTGTTCTACGCGCATTACGATGGCCAGCCGCTCGACCCCCAGCAATGGGCCACGCCTCCGTGGCAACCCGTGCTGCGCGATGGGCGCATCTATGCCCGCTCGGCTTCCGACGACAAAGCGCCGATCATCGCCATGGCCGTGGCGCTGGACGCCCTGAAATCCGCCGCGATTCCGCTGCGCGCCAACATTAAATTCGTTTTCGAAGGCGAAGAAGAAGCCGGATCGCCGCATCTTGCGAGCATTCTTGCGAAATACAAAGATCTGTTGGCAAGCGATGTCTGGCTGATTTGCGATGGTCCGGTGCACCAAAGCCGGCGCCAGCAGATCGTTTTTGGCGCACGCGGCATCACCGAGCTCGATATCACCGTATACGGGCCGAAGCGCGAACTGCACAGCGGCCATTACGGCAACTGGGCGCCCAATCCCGCTATGATGCTGGCGCGGCTGCTGGCTTCCATGAAAGACGATAATGGCCACGTGACCATCGAGCATTTTTACGATGGCATCCAACCGCTGAGCGACACCGAACGCCACGCCATCGCCGAGGCGCCCGATGTGGATCGCGACCTGATGCGGGAGCTATGGCTCGGCGGCACGGAAGGCGGCGGCCAAAAGCTGGTGGAATTGCTGAATCTGCCGTCGCTGAATATTCGGGGGATGAGCGCGGCGCGTACGGGCGCGCAGGCCAGCAATGTGATTCCGGCGTCCGCCACGGCGTCCATCGATATCCGCCTGGTTAAAGGCATCGACCACCACGATGCGGCCGCACGCGTGATCGAGCACATACGCAAACAAGGCTATTACGTGGTCGATCGCGAGCCGGACGCCGAAACGCGGATGGCGCACGCGAAAGTCGCCAAAGTGATCGTCGATCCCGGCGGATATAACGCGGCGCGTACCTCGATGGATCTGCCGATTTCGCAACTGGTGTTGCGCACGGTGGAATCCGCGCGCGGCCCGGTGGTGAAACTGCCCACCATGGGCGGTAGCGTGCCCCTCTATATGATCGAAGAGACAGTGCACGCGCCCACCATCACCGTGCCCATCGCCAATCACGACAACAATCAGCACAGCTTCGATGAAAATATCCGGCTGGAGAATCTCTGGGACGGTATCGACCTTATAGCCGCACTGCTGGCGATGTGAAGGACTGTGGGGCAGGCACTCTGCCCAATGTCACTTAGTTTTCCGTCGAGCGGCCGGCGGCATAAATCGTGGGGCGGCCAATCATGGCCGCAGCCGGCTTTTCAGCCGGCTCTTCGACCGTTTGCGAGCGTTTTGGCCGCCTAAAAGGCGGCTGCGGCCATGATTGGCCGCCCCACAATTTTGTGCAGAATTCCATGACTCGAAAACTAAGTGGCATTGGGCACTCTGCCTGGTGTGTCCAATATGACTTGTATTCAAGGGGTGGAAGTCCCCCATGGACCGTAATGACCGGAACCATCCGTCTAGGCAAGGGTGTCCGCCGCGAGGCGGAATCTGAAGAAAGCCGATGACGAAATCGCGGACGCGACGTACAGGAAGCGGATTAGAGGCCTTTGCAGCTTGGGTCACCCGGCCAGGGACGGGGAAGCCCGATAGTCATGCGGCAGCTGTGGGGTAGATCCGACGGGTCTGCGAGAAGAAGACAAGCCTTACCTGGAGAGGTCTCCCTTGTGGTCCATAACACCGGACTACCGCACGGGCAACCGGACGGGATAGCGGGGGAGAAGTCAGCAGCGGCCATAGTAGCCTTACCAGGCGAAGGGCCAAATCTTTAATGCAAGGAGTGGATCAACTACTACCGCTACGCGGCCTGTCGGTTTGACCTACAATGCCTGGACGAGTGGATTCGGCACAAACTGCGCTGCTACCGCCTCAAACAACGCAAACGAGGCGCTTCCATCGCCGCGCTACTGCGGTCGTTGGGCGTCTCGCGGGCCTCGGCGAGCAAAGTGGGTAGTTCGGGCAAAGGGCCGTGGCGTCTGGCCCGGTGTCCTCCCGTCCACCGCGCTTTGTCGGCCCACTGGTTCCATACGCTGGGTTTGCTATCCCTCGTCACTCACTATGACTCGTTACACCATTAGATGAAACCGCCGTATACGACAAGTATGTACGGTGGTGTGGGAGGACGGGGTCGCGAGGCCCCTCCTACCCGATCGGCGGGCCTCGTAGGCCCGCTCTTCGGCGAGCGAAGCGCAGCCCAGGGGAGAAGTCAACACGGCAACTGTGCCCCCGGTCGAACGGCTTGGTCAGCGTATTTGGATATCTTGCGCCCAATCGCACCCGCTTCCCTGCACTCGTCCCGCTATCCTGACAAACGGAAGGGGCCCATCCAGCCCGCCATCGAACCAACCATGCACAACACAAACTCCAACAGCACCACCAGCCAAGCCCACGTCTGGGCCAGCCGCGAAACGCCAGGAAATCTACCGGCTCCTGCACCGCCGCCAATCAATGGCGTCTGGATCGTGACATGCCCGTCGAAGCCGGTGTACTCCGGGCCCCCGCCAAAACTGCCTGCCACGCCGCCAAAAATTACAAAACGAACCCAATCTGTGTCCAGGCAAAGTGCCTGCCCCACGTAGGACTGCGCGGCACTCGCAGTTGCGCACGTGCCAGCTTCGATATCATCTTTGTCAATGGAAAATCTCGAAACTCCAGCGGCGAGCAAAGCTCGCTAGGGGCGAGCTTCGCTCGCCGAAGAGCGGGCCTACGAGGCCCGCGCAGGCAGAGTGCCTGCCCCACTAACGCCAGCGGCTGTTCTGACGGGCCACCATCCATTGCGGATACAGAACCGGCGGCTGGGTGGTGAGTGACAACTTCTCTACTTCCTGCGGAGTTAGTTGTATGTCGGAGGCTTGCAAGTTATCGTCTAGCTGACTCATCTTATTCGCACCAATAATTACGCTACTTACTCCGGGCTGCGCGAGGAGCCAGGCGAGCGCCAGTTGCGGGATGCCGGCGCCTTTCTCGCGGGCCATGGCGTCGAGGGCTTCGACGGCGTCGAACCCGCGGGCTTCGTCGATGGGCGGAAAATCGAAGCCGCTGCGGCGCGCGCCGGCCGGCGAATCCTGGCCGCGGCGGTACTTGCCGGTCAGGAAGCCGCCTGAGAGAGGCGACCACGGCAGGACGCCCAGACCTTCCTCGCGGCAGAGCGGCAGTAACTCGTGTTCGAGATCGCGGCCTACCAGGGAGTAGTACGCCTGGAGCGAGACGAACGCCTCCCAGTTTCGCGCATCGGCCAGGCACAAGGCCTTCATCAAGTGACGCGCCGGCCAATTCGAACAGCCCAGATAGCGCACCTTTCCCTGCCGCACCAGGTCGTCGAGCGCGCGGAGGGTTTCTTCAATGGGGGTCAGCAGATCGAATCCATGTACCTGGTATAGATCGATGTAATCGGTATCGAGGCGGCGCAGGCTGGCTTCGCAACCCGACATGATATGCTGCCGCGAGAGACCGTAGGCGTTCACATCGCCCTTGCGCTGGGCGGCGGCCCGGGTGGTGGGCGCGAAGACTTTGGTGGCTACCACGATGGATTCGCGCGGCACGGCGCAATGCTTCACGGCGCGGCCCAGCGTTTCCTCCGATTCGCCGGAGGAATACACGTCGGCGGTATCGAAGAAATTGATGCCGGCTTCGAGCGCGCGGGTCACCATCTGGTTGGCGCCCGCCTGATCCACCACGGCGATGTTGAAGAAGCCTGAGCCGAAGGTCATGGTGCCCAGGCAGAGATCCGAAACGCGCAGGCCGCTTTTGCCTAACTGTCGATAGGTCATGCTTCCATGGTCGCGCAAGTTGTTCCGTTGGAATCAGGGAACCGGCTGGCGATTGCGTACATCCATGTCGATAGCATGGAGTAGAATTAAACGGCGTTGCTAAGAGCGCGACCTTTTGCAGCAGGCGAAGGGAGTCAAAAAAGATGACCTTACATTATACATTGGGCTTCTATCCCAAGGACTCGAATGATCCTGGCTCATTCCATCCTTTGAAGGTGAAGGTCGCGGGAGACGAGCACTTGACTCTGCATTACCGCACAGGCTATTTCGAGCCAGAGCGACCGTCGCGCGATGCGCGTCTGCGCCAAACCGAATTGGAGCAGGCGATCTGGAGCCCCATGGACGCCAGCGCGATCGAGTTGAACGGAAGCGTGGCGCACGCAGCGGCGGCCGGCGCCTACGAACTCAAGCTCAAGATCGGCCTGGCCGGGGTGGACATGCAATCTGCGAACGGGCGCTGGGATGGGCAGATTGAGGTGGCGGTGGTGGAGCGCGATAACTCCGGCAATGAATACGAGCCCGCGTCGCAAACGCTCGGACTGGCGCTGCGTCAGGAAAGCTACGATCAGGCGATGAAAAACGGCCTGCCTTACCACTGTGCTTTCAAACTCGACCCCAAGGCTACATCGGTTCGCGTAGTGGTGCGCGATTTGAATGGCGACAGCGTGGGGACTTTGACGATCCCGGCGCCGTAGTTACCATATATCTTATGCCCGACCTATTCTCCCCTCTGACCATTCGCGGGGTGACTTTCCGCAACCGTATTGCCGTCTCGCCGATGTGCGAGTATTCGAGCGTGGATGGCTTCGCCAACGATTGGCATGTGGTGCATCTGGGCAGCCGGGCGGTGGGCGGCGCAGGTCTGGTGCTGACCGAGGCTGCGGCGGTGGAGGAACGCGGCCGGATTTCCCCTGCCGATTTGGGCATCTATCGCGACGAACACATCCAGATGCTGGCGCGCATTACGCGCTTCATTGGGGAGCAGGGCGCGGTGCCGGGCATCCAGATCGCCCACGCCGGCCGGAAGGCCAGCACACGCGTGCCTTGGGAGGGTGGCGCCGTGATTCCCGAAACGGAGGGCGGCTGGCGGACGGTGGCGCCTAGTCCGATTCCGTTCCGCGACGGAGATCCGGCGCCGGCGGAATTGAGTAAGTCCGAGATTGGCGCGATCGTAGAGGCTTTCGCGGCGGCCGCGCGACGGGCGCTCGCCGCGGGATTCCAGGTCCTTGAGATTCACGGGGCGCACGGTTATCTGATCGATGAGTTTCTCTCGCCGCTATCGAACCGGCGCATGGACGAATATGGCGGCTCGCGCGACGGCCGCATGCGGTTTGCGCTGGAAGTAGCGGCGGCGGTGCGCGGCGCGTGGCCCGAGCGATTGCCGCTGTTCATGCGCATTTCGGCGATTGACTGGGTGGAAGACGGCTGGCAGATCGAGGATTCGGTGGAACTGGCGCGGCGCCTGCGGCCCCTCGGCGTGGACTTGATCGACTGCTCGTCAGGCGGGGTGGTGCCCTATGCGCGGGTGCAGGTGGGGCCGGCTTATCAGACGCCTTTTGCGGAGCGTATCCGGCGCGAAACGGGCGTGCTTACAGGTGCTGTGGGGATGATTACGGAGCCGCATCAGGCCGATGGGATCGTGCGTGACGGACGGGCGGACATGGTGCTGCTGGCGCGGGAGATACTGCGCGATCCGTACTGGCCGTTGCATGCGGCGAAGACGCTGGGGGCGGCGGGGGCGGTTCCGAAGCAGTACGGGCGGGCGTTTATGTAAAAAGTGCGCGGGCAAGCCGCGCTCGCAGGCTAGCTCTTGGCCCTGTGGGCCACCGAGCATCCCCTTAACGCCAACAGGCGGCCTGAGAGGCCGCCGCAGGCAACGTGCCTGCCCCACAACGCATAGAAAATTTCAATCACGTCCATAGAAATGTTCCGCTTGGGACGTTCCGGGCCACAGTGCACAATGTAACAATAGAGTCTTACCTGTGAAAAGCCTGTCCCTGTTGACAGTCCTGCCCGTAGTGGCATGGGCGCAAAATACTCCAGATCTTCAGGCAAAAATTGCGTCCCTCGAGGCGCAAACACGGTCGGCCCAAAGTGCGGGCGACAATGCCTGGATGCTGATGAGCGCAGCCTTGGTGCTGATGATGACCGGACCGGGCCTGGCGCTTTTTTATGGCGGCCTGGTACGCCGCAAGAATGTGCTTTCGACCATGATGCAGAGTTTTATCCTGATGGCGCTGGTCACGGTGCTGTGGGCCGTGGTGGGCTACAGTCTGGCCTTCGGCGAAGGACTGCCGTTCATCGGGGATCTGCGATACGCGTTTCTGAACGGCGTGGGCAGCGCGCCGAATGCGGATTACGCCGGCACCATTCCGCACCAGACGTTCATGATCTACCAGTTGATGTTCGCGGTGATCACGCCGGCGCTGATATCGGGCGCCTTCGCCGAGCGCATGAAATTCAGCGCCATGCTGCTCTTCATGACCCTGTGGATGCTGTTGGTGTACTTCCCGATGGCGCACATGGTGTGGGGCAAAGGCGGTTTCCTGAACGCGGCGGCGGGCGGCAAGATCCCCTGTTTCGATTTCGCCGGAGGCACGGTGGTGCATATCACCTCCGGCGTTTCGGCGCTGGTTACCGCGTTGTATCTGGGGAAGCGGCTCGGTTATCCGCACGAAGACATGAAGCCGCACAGCCTGGTGCTCAGCTTTATCGGCGCTTGTCTGCTGTGGGTGGGCTGGTTCGGATTCAATGCGGGCAGCGCGCTGGCGGCGTCCAGCCTGGCGACCAGCGCATTTGTGGCGACGCATTTTGCAGCGGCCGCCGCGGCGCTCGGCTGGGTAATCGCCGAGTGGAGAGGCACGGGCAAGCCCAGCGTGCTGGGCGGCATCTCGGGATGTGTGGCCGGATTGGTGGCCATCACCCCGGCTTCGGGATTCGTGAAACCATTCCCGGCACTGCTGATCGGTTTTCTGGCCGGTCTGTTGTGCTACTTCATGGTGGCAAAAGTAAAACAGAAACTGGGATACGACGACTCGCTGGACGCTTTCGGCGTGCATGGCTGCGGGGGCACGTTGGGCGCTTTGCTGACGGGCGTGTTCGCCACTGCCGCCGTGAATGGCGGCTTTCGAGGCCCGTTAGGCTGGGTAGATGGACATCCCGGCCAGATATGGAATCAGGCGGTCGGGTGCGCGATCGCATGGGTGCTGGCGATCGTGGGTACTTTGATCGTGTTGAAGATCTGCGATACGCTGATCGGATTGCGCGTGAGCGAATCGCAAGAAGTGGCGGGGTTGGATGTGAGCATGCATGGCGAGGAAGGCTACATTCTGGAAGCGTGAATTATGAAAAAAATCGAGGCCATCATCCAGCCATTCAAGCTGGACGAAGTCAAGGAAGCGCTATCCGGCATCGGCGTGGATGGCATGACGATCAGCGAAGTGCGCGGGCATGGCCGGCAGAAGGGCCATAAGGAGGTTTACCGCGGGCGTGAATACACCGTGGATCTCCTGCCCAAGCTAAAAATCGAAGTGGTGGTAAGCGACGCGCGCTGCGAGGAACTGCTGAAGACGTTGACGGCCGCGGCGCGCACCGGCAAGATCGGCGACGGCAAGATCTTTGTCTACGATGTGGCGGAGGCCATCCGGATTCGTAACGACGATCGCGGAGAAGCCGCTCTATAATTTGCATTACCGTGCCCCAGTCTCTTCGCGTGCCGACGAATTGTGGGGCAGGCTCGTAGCCTGCGGCGGCCTCGTAGGCCGCCCCACACCTTCTACATGACGCTAGCTTGTAACGATCCGATCCGGGCTCTTGCCGAACGCACCGCGCTGGTGGATGGCATGGTGGAACGCTGCGCGCGCGCCCGGTTGTGGACGAGCTTTCCCTCCGGACTGACTCTGCTCGCGGTGGGCGGCTATGGCCGGCGCCACCTGTTCCCTTATTCCGATATCGACCTGATGCTGCTGATGGAAACCAGCCGGCTGGCGCAAAGCGCGCCCGAAGCGATTTCGGCTTTCATCCAGGATCTCTGGGATTCCGGCTTGCGCCTGAGCCACTCGGTGCGCACGCCGGAAGAATGCGCGGAGATTCACGATCAAAACATCGAGCTGAACGTAAGCCTGCTCGATCAGCGCTATGTGGCGGGCGACCGCACGCTGTACGGCAAGTTCGCCGAGCGTCTGCCGCGCTTCCTGCACGCGCAGCGCGATCCATTGGCGCGTAATCTTACGCGACTTACTCGCGAACGTCATCAGAAGTATCAGAACACTTACTATCACCTGGAGCCGAACATCAAGGATACGCCGGGCGGATTGCGCGATTATCAACTGGTGCGCTGGCTGTCGCGGCTGCGCGAGGTGGAAGCGCCAGCGGTGGAACCGTCGTTTCTGTTTTTGGCGCGCCTGCGTTGTTTCTTGCATACGCTGGCCGGCCGCGATAACAACGCGCTCAGTTTCGACGCGCAGGAACAGGCCGCCGAATACTTTGGGGTGCCGGGCGCGGCGCCATGGATGCGGGAATATTTCCGGCGCGCGCGCGAACTCTACCGCACGGCAATACGCGAGTTGGAATGGAGCGAAGCGCAGTCGAGTACGCTGTTCGCGCAATTCAAAGACTGGCGCACACGGCTGTCGAACGCGGATTTCAGCGTGGCGCGCGAACGGGTGCATTTGCGCGCGCCGCATGCATTGACGGCCGATCCGGAATTGGCGTTGCGGCTGTTCCAATTCGTGGCGCGGCATGGGATTCGTCCGTCGACGGAGACCGAGCAGCGCATCGCGGCGGCCATGCCGCAACTGGAGGAGTGGCTCGCTACGGCGCGGCCCATATGGCCGGCGATGAAGGAGATTCTTTCGCTGCCCTTCGCCGCCGACGCGGTGCGCAGCATGCATGAAAGCGGCGTCTTGCGCGCGGTGTTCCCGGAGATGGCGCAGATCGAGTGCCTGGTGGTGCGCGATTTCTACCATCGCTACACGGTGGACGAGCACACCCTGGTGACATTGCAGGTGTTGGCGGGCTTGCGCGGCAACCGCGAACCCGCCGTGAAGCGGTTCAGCGATCTGCTGGCGGAGATGGAAGATCCCGCGTTGCTCTACTGCGCGCTGCTGTTTCACGATGTGGGAAAGGGAGGCGCGGAAGGCGGACATGCAGAGGCGTCCGTGCGGGCGGCGGCGCCGGCCCTGGAGCGCATCGGCATGCCGAAACCCGAGCGCGAATTCGTGATATTCCTGATCCGTCGGCACCTGGAGATGTCGGCGGTGATGAACTCGCGCGATCTGCAGGATCCGGCCACCGCGCGTCACATGACCAGCCAGGTAGATACCGTCGAGAGACTTAGGGCGCTCACCTTGATGACTTATGCGGATATCAGCGCGGTGAACCCGACCGCCATGACTCCGTGGCGCGCCGAGGTGCTGTGGGAGCTCTACCTGTTGACTTACAGCGAACTGACGCGGCAGCTCGAAACCGACCGCATCGCCAGCCCACCATCGGGCCCGCCCGAGAAGCGCGCGTTTCTGGTTGGACTGCCGACACGGTACGCGCGGACGCATACCGCCGAGGAGATCGACGCGCATGTGAAGTTGGGCGAGGTATTCCGGCAGCGCGGCGTGGCCGTGGCGCTCGAAAAAGTGGAAGCCGCCTGGCGGGTGACGCTGGTTACCGGCGACCGCCCTTTTCTGTTCGCGTCGGTGGCCGGCACGCTCTCCAGTTTCGGCATGAACATTCTGAAGGCGGAGGCATTTTCGAACAGCCAGGGCACGGTGCTCGACACGTTTACGTTTGCCGATCCGCTGCACGCGCTGGAACTGAATCCGAGCGAGATCGACCGGCTGCGGGTGACGGTGGAGCGGGTGGTGCTGGGGCGCGCGGACGTGCGCCAGCTTCTGATGAACCGGCCGAAAGCCGTGGCGCCCAGCCGCAATTCGCGGGTGGAGCCGACGGTGTCGTTCAATCCGGATGCGTCGGATAGCGCGACGCTGATCGAGATCGTGGCGCAGGACCGGCCGGGATTGCTCTACGATCTGGCGTCGGCAATTTCGGCGGAGGGCTGTAACATCGAGGTGGTGTTGATCGATACCGAGGCGCATAAGGCGATCGACGTTTTCTATGTGACGGCGGGGGGGCGGAAGCCAGAGGTGGAGCAGTTGGAGGCGCTGGGGGAGGCGCTGCGGCGAGCTTGCGGTGGCATACCATAGTGGGGAATGCCGATCGCGTACAAGTGGCGCCCGATCGCGGATCTGGAAGACGATTCGAAGTCGCTCACCGATGGTGAGTTGGTTGCGCTGAAGCGGGTCTGGGCGGACCAGAAGGCGGAGCTGATCGAGTTCGGAACGTTGGAAGAATTCGAAAAGCGATTGCGGCGTGAGTGGTCGATTGAAACCGGGATCATCGAGAATGTTTACACGCTGGATCGGGGTGTTACGAAGACGCTTATTGAAAAAGGCATTGAAGCGGCCCTTATCCCGCACGGCGCGAGCAATAAAGATCCCGAGCGTGTGGCGCGTATCATTCAGGATCACTATGATGCACTGGAGGGCATGTTCGATTTCGTTGGCAGACAGCGGGAGCTTACAGCCGGCTATATTAAGGAACTACATGCCGCCCTGTTGCGTAATCAGGATACCTACACAGTAGTAGATCAGTTCGGTAATTCATTCGAGAAGCCGCTCGAAAAGGGACGTTATAAGGACACTTCCAACAGCCCGACGCGGCCGGATGGATCCGTTCACGAATACTGTCCGCCGGAGCATGTCGCGTCCGAGATGGACCGGCTCTTGCAGATGCACGTTGAGCACGAGGCTGCCGGTGTGCCAGTGGAAGTGGAAGCCGCTTGGTTGCACCACCGTTTTGCGCAGATCCATCCTTTTGCGGACGGTAATGGGCGCGTAGCGCGTGCCATTGCGAGTCTGATTTTCATTAAAGCGTATTGGTTTCCGTTGATCGTAAAGAGAGACGACTGGGACCGGTACATCGAGAATTTAGAGAAGGCGGATTCCGGCGACCTTCGGCCGCTGGTTGCGATGTTTGTTGAGGCGCAGCGAACGGCGCTCATCCAGGCAACGGAGGCCGCGTACGAGGTCGAGCCAATCGCGTCAGTTGAGCAAGCGATCACTGCGGCGCGCGACCGATTGATTCACCGCGGAAGTCTTCCAGCAAGGGAAGGAGACATGGCGAAGCGTACGGCATCGAGGCTGGCGCAGCACGCACTGCAGCGTTTCGAACAGGTGGCGATCGAGTTGCGGACTGAGATCGGCAGCCTCGGGCCCCCATTCCGGTTCGCCGCACACCACAACGTCGCGGTGAGCGCGGCTCGGGCCGACGCCGTTCGCGACGCCGGGCAGGCCGCCAATTTCGCCGAATACAGCGATCAGGTCCAATTGGGTCTCCACTCGGTCGGGAGTACCCTGCTCGGGATCTCTTTCCAAGCTCTCGGCAGCAACTTTCGAGGCATTGTAGGCGTCGTCGCATACGTGGATCGAGACGCGGTGCCCTCCGTCATCGACGGTGGCACGTTTCAAATCAACTACGCTGAGGATTTCGATTCGGCCCAGAAGCGCTTTTCCGCCTGGCTGGAGCGCGTAATCGTCGAAGGCCTGAATGAGTGGCGCAAGACGCTATAAGCGACGCGCGTGCGCGTCATGTTACCTTGGCCGAATGGGGGTCGGAGCGTTATTACTGAACGCCGCCGCGATCGGGCTGCTGGCGAGCCATCTCGCCGCTCCCGCGCCGGCGCACACGGCCGTTCCCGTTGGTCCTGAATACCGGCTGAAGTTCTACCATCTGCACACCGGCGAACGCCTGGACATCGTTTATCGCGAAGGCGACCGATATCTTCCTGGAGCGCTCAACCGGCTGGATCGCTATCTACGCGATCACCGCACCGGCGATATCCGGCACTACGATCCGCGGGTCTTCGACCTGCTGCACGATCTTACCACCGAGCTTGGCAAGCCAAACGCCGAAATCAATGTGGTCTGCGGATACCGAACGCCGTGGAGCAACGAATTCCTGCGCAAGCATGGGCACGGAGTCGCCGAGAAAAGCCTGCACATGCAGGCCCAGGCGATCGATATTCGCGTGCCGGGTGTGCGCACGTCGGATCTGAGGGATGCGGCGCTGGCGCTCGGACGCGGCGGCGTAGGATATTATCCGGCATCCGGTTTCGTGCACGTGGATGTAGGCCGCGTGCGGCGCTGGTAACCGCGTGCTTCCGCTTACAGCCCGTCCGTCAGCAACAGCCAGTGCATCTGCAACCTCAGGGAAAATGGATACTGGACGTCTGTGGGCTCGTGCGGCAACTCAGTCACGCGCTTAAAGTCCGCGGGCGGCCGAAACAGCGCCGGGTCAAGAGGGCGTTCGGATATCTCAATGGCTCTCTGGTAATCCGGGCCCGTTCTGCGGGCAATCGGCAGCCCCGTCTCGACCGGGCCTTCGCGGGTCACCTGTAAGTCGTCGCGCGGGCCTTCAATGCTTCCATACACGACGGTCTGGGCTCTAGGCTGCGGTGACTGTATCCAGGCGGGCGGATCGATGTACCAGCCATCCGTTTCCGTAGTCGTCCGCTTAGCATCGCCAGGCGGACTGATCGTCGTCGTCCATCGCGTGATGACGCGGCGCGCCGTGTAACCGAACATCTTGCGCCGCTCCCCGGTGTCCACGGTCTGCACATGAATATGCACCGTCCTGCCGGACGGCTTCCATGGCTTCCCTTCGACGCGCGCAGGCGGAGGGTACACCGGCAATCCACTGTCGTCAATCCGCGTCGCGGTGTAGACTTTGGCCGCCATGTCGAGATCAAATCTGTAGTGCAAATCGTAATTCGTAATGTCTGCGTACGCACTTCCGTGAAATTCCGAACGTTTATTGCGGCCCTGAAAGTAGTTAGTGAAGCCAGGCGTTACATATCCGCCGAAGCCGCCGTACAGACCAGCCGACGTATATTTGAAGCTCGGCGCGGGAGATTGTTGGGCCTGCGCCGCGAAGCCGGTCAAAAGGGCGATGCCCAGTAGCGATTGACCTAAGCGCATGCAGCCAGTATAGCTCACGCTGGCAGAATGCCCAGCCGCTTTCCCACGTGTTCGAAGACTTCCAGTGCGCGGTCGAGTTCCGCGCGCGTATGCGTGGCGGTCACGATCGTCCGCACGCGCGCCTTGCCTTCGGGCACGGTCGGGAATCCGATGCCGGTGGCCAGCACGCCTTCTTCAAAGAGCGCCGCAGACAATGCATGCGCTACGCGCGCCTCGCCCACGATCACCGGTGTGATGGGCGTTTCGCTGACTCCTGTATCGAAGCCCGCCGCGCTGAGCCCTTGCTTGAAATAGCGCGTATTCAGCCACAGATCGCGAATGCGTTCCGGCTCTTCCTCAAGTACATCGAACGCGGCAATGCAAGCGGCCGCCACCGCCGGCGGATGCGAAGTGGAAAACAGGAACGGTCGCGCGCGGTGATACAGAAACTCGATCAAGGCGCGGCTGCCGCACACATATCCGCCGAGCACGCCGATGGCTTTCGACAACGTGCCCACTTGAATATGCACGCGGCCGTGCAGACGGAAGTGATCGATGGTGCCGCGTCCGTCGCGCCCCAGGACTCCGGAGGCGTGCGCGTCGTCCACCATCATGATGGCGCCATGTTTCTCGGCCGCCTCCACCAGACCCGGCAGCGGGCCGATATCGCCATCCATGGAGAACACGCCATCGCTGATCAGCAGCTTGCGTCCCGGCTCCGCATCCAGCTTGGCCAGCGTGGCTTCCGCGGCGGCCACGTCTTTATGGGGAAACACGTGGATCTTGGCCCGCGACAAGCGGCAACCATCGATAATGCTGGCGTGATTCAACGCGTCGGAGACGATGTGGTCTTCCGGCGTCAGGATGGCGGCCACGGTGCCTGCATTAGCGGCAAATCCGGATTGAAAGACGACGCAGGCTTCCACGTTTTTGAAGCGGGCGATACGCTCCTCAAGCTCCATATGCAGCGACATGGTGCCCGAGATGGTGCGCACCGCGCCCGATCCGACGCCGTAAGTGCGGATGGCGTTCAGGGCCGCTTCACGGAGCTTGGGATGCGTGGTCAGCCCCAAGTAATTGTTGGATGCCAGATTGATGACGTCTTTGCCGTCAAAACGCGATTCGGCGGCGCTCTCGGATTCCAAAACGCGCAGGCGCTGATAGGTTCCGGCCTGCTTCCAAGCTTCCAACTGCTCGCCCAGATAGGCTAGAGGATCGCTCATATCCCCCAGTCTAAGTCATTAGCGGAGACCGAGAAGTCCAGCCGGCTTTAGGGTGCTTAACCGTTTTGGCGAAACCGCTCCCTGATGGTCGCGGCTCGGTAAGGGACTTGCTCGGTAAGGGACTTGCTCGGTAACGGTGGTAATGATTTCGCGGGGTTTACTGAGCCGCGACCGTGAGGGAGCGGTGTCTTCCGTCGGAAATCTCCAAAGCGGTTAAGCGGCCCCGGCTTCAGTGTTGCGGCGGAGGCGGCGTCTTCCGCGCGGTGGATGTCTTTACGTGATGCGGTTTGGCGTTGGCAGCGGGAGCCATGCGGTCCGCTGAGTTTTCGCCGCGTGCGCGCGCTGCTTCGATGCGGGCTTGCCGGGCGGCGGCAGCGTCTTCGGCCTTTTGGAAGCGGATGGCCTCCGCGATGCCTTTGGCATCCTGATCCCGGTCCTGATCTTTCTGCGCCAGCGTGATGGAAGGCCCCGCCATAGCGGCAGCCAGTCCCAGTATCATCGCCAAGCGGCTGGATCGTAACATTGGATTTTTCCTCCTCCGGAGTCACTAGCAGCTTTTCTGCCAATTCCAAGTGGTTGAACGCAAGGCATCGCCGTAGAACAGCCAACCGGACCAGGAAAATTATTCAAGGCGTACCGTGACGAACCATACCCGGTTCCAGCCCGGCGGGTCACAGATGTAAAACCTGGAGACACCGCTCGAGAGCCGGGAAGCGGCTTGAGAAAAACGGGGAAATCCGTATTGCGCCCCGTGGCAACCGGTGTTATCCTCAGCCAATTCGTGAATTTGTAAATCTCCGTCACAAAAGGATGCTTAATGAAGAATGTCTGTTTCGCTGTCTCCGCTAGCCTGTCAGGTCTGCTGATCGCGGGCCTTCCGCTAGCCGCTCAGTCAGACGATTTGCTTACGGAACTCGCGCACCCGCCGCTGCTGCATGTCGCTTCGCCCGCGTCGGGGCCGACGGGTTTTGGGCCGAACCATCTGCTGGTCGCATACAGTTTCAAGGACGTCAAGGACAAAGGCAAGGGTCAGACCATCGCCCTGGTGGACGCTTATGACGATCCCACGGTAGAAGCCGATTTGGGAACCTTCAGCACGCAGTTCAGTTTGCCGGCCTGCACTACCGCCAACGGTTGTTTCAAGTTGGTGTACGCGGGCGGTAAGAAGCCGCCGGCCGACACTTCCGGCTGGTCGAATGAAGTCGCTATCGACACGCAGTGGGCTCACGCCATGGCGCCCGCTGCAACCATTATGCTGGTCGAAGCGCAGAGCAACAGTTTCAACGATCTGTTTTCGGCTATCGATACCGCGGTTTCGAACGGGGCCACCATTGTTTCGATGAGCTGGGGCGGTGGGGAGACGGCCAGCGAAACTTCATCGGATACGCACTTCAACGTTCCGGGCGTGGTTTTTGTAGCATCCTCGGGTGACGGCGGACACGGCGTGGAATACCCGGCGGCATCGCCCTACGTAGTGAGCGTGGGCGGCACCACCCTGGTTCTGAACAGCAACTCCACTTGGGCGAGCGAGACAGCCTGGTCCGGATCGAGCGGCGGAGAGAGCCGGTTTGAGGCGGAGCCTACTTACCAGGAAGGCGTGCAGACCACCGGCAAACGCGGTGTACCCGACGTGGCCTACGACGGCAACCCCAACACCGGCATTCCGGCGTACAGCAGCCACGCTTGCGGGGCCTGCTACACCGGCTGGACGCAGTGGGGCGGCACGTCCATCGGCACGCCGCAATGGGCAGCCATATTCGCGCGCGCCAATTCTCTGCGCGTGGATGCCGGCAAGCCCACTCTCACGGTGCCGCAAACGGTTCTGTATGCGGCCCCGTCAAGCGACTTTCACGACATCGTCTCCGGCTCGAACGGCGGCTGTGGCACGCGGTGCAACGCCGGCCCCGGTTATGACTTCGTGACGGGCCTGGGCTCGCCCATCGGGGACGTTTTGATTGCCAAGCTCGGCGGTTCGTAGGAATCGATAAGCGGGTGGCGGGCACAGTTAACTTCCGCCACCCGGTACGTCCCTCTAGTACTTCTATGCCTTGGCAGTATTCCGCAATCAATGCTACGTTACCCTCATTCTGTCCGTAGACACTAAAGCAGTAATCCGACCCGGGAGGTTCAAAAAAAACACAGATGAATCTGAAACGTTTACTTATGCTGGGCAAGCTGGCGCTGCCGCTCGCCGCAATTCCAATGATGGCGCAATCCGATGCGCGCCCGTTCGATCCGGACGCTGCCGGCTGGGCGCATCCGCCTTACATCGTGCTGGCCGGTCCCTTCGATAACCCGGACGTGTCCGGGTACGCGCCCACGGCGATCAAAGGAGCCTACCGCATTACAGGCATTACGAATAAGGGCGCGGGACAAATCATCGGCATCATAGACGCGTACGACAACCCCGACGCCGCGACTGACCTGAATACGTTCGACAAGCAGTTCAGCGTGGCGGCTTGCAACACCACCAACGGCTGCTTCACCAAGATCTACGCCACCGGCTCCAAACCTGCCGCCAACAGCAGTTGGTCGCTTGAGAGTTCGCTCGATATTGAGTGGTCGCATGCCATTGCACCCAACGCCAAGATCATCCTGGTGGAGGCTTCTTCTTCCAGCACCAACGCTCTATTACAAGCCGTGGATGTCGCGATCCAGAACGGCGCGACCGTTATTTCCATGAGTTGGGGCGGCGGTGAGTTCAGCGGTGAGACCAGCGACGATACGCACTTCAACGTGCCGGGAGTCATTTTCTGCGCCTCTTCGGGCGACAGCGGCCATGGCACGATGTATCCGGCTGCATCTCCGTATGTGGTTACGGTGGGTGGCACGACTTTGCACATTACGGGCACCACCTGGACGAGCGAAACGGCCTGGAACGGCAGCAGCGGCGGCGAAAGCACGTATGAGACGGAGCCCTCTTATCAGGCCAGCGCGCAAAGTTCGGGCAAACGCGGAATTCCGGACGTTGCCTGGGAAGGTAATCCCAACACAGGCGTGGCGGTCTACTCCAAGTACGGTTACGGCGGCTGGGTTGAAGTCGGCGGCACCAGCGTAGGTTCGCCCTCGTGGGCTGGCTTGTTCGCGATCGTAGAGTCCAGCCGCGCGGCGGCCAGCAAGAGCGCTCTGACGCTGCCGCAGACCCTTCTGTATCCCGACGCGGAAGCCGACTATCACGACATCACCTCCGGCACGAACGGCTCGTGCGGCGCGCTGTGCACGGCCGGTCCGGGGTATGATTTCGTCACCGGCGTGGGATCGCCCCAAGCCAATCTGCTGGTGCCGGCATTGGTTGCCGCTCCGTAGCAGTAAGTTTTGAGACGGGCCGCCCGGTTTGCCAATCCGTTTGCCAATCCGGGCGGCCCAACCTTTTTTGAAGAAAGAGGAGCTTTCCATGAAGCGCATGTGTTTCCTGCCGCTAATGGCGGCCTTTTCTTTAGCGGCGCAAACCGTCCCCAGCGCCCACCCCACGATCGTAATTCCAGCGCAGCCCGCCAAGTCCAAGCCCACGGGCATCTTTCCGGCCCAAATGAAGACTGCGTACGGTTTCAACCTGGTTTCCAATAAAGGCAAGGGCCAAATCATCGGGATCGTGGATGCCTATGACGATCCCAATATCGAATCCGACCTGGGAGTCTTCACCAAGCAGTTCAGCCTGCCGGCCTGCACTACGGCAAACGGCTGCTTCCAAAAAATCTATGCTACCGGAACGGCGCCCAAGAAGAATTCCAATTGGGCCACCGAGATCTCGCTCGACGTGGAATGGTCGCACGCCATCGCGCCGCAAGCCAAGATCATGCTGGTGGAAGCTTCCGGCCAGACCAATGCGGAGTTGTATCAAGCCGTGGACGTGGCCGTGCAGAACGGCGCGACCATCGTGTCGATGAGTTGGGGGACCGATGAATATAGCGGCGAAACCAGCGACGATTCGCACTTCAACGTGCCCCATGTGACGTTTGTCGCCGCGGCCGGCGACAGCGGCCATCAATCGATTTATCCCGCGGCGTCGCCTTACGTGGTGGCGGTGGGCGGCACCGAATTGACGATCGATTCCAACGGCGATTGGGAAAGCGAAGTCGCCTGGAGCGACGGCGGCGGCGGCCTCAGCGCGTATGAGCCGGAGCCTTCCTATCAGGCCACCGCCCAAACCACCGGCTTCCGCGGCATTCCGGACGTAGCCTACGATGCCGATCCCTCTACCGGCGTGCCGATCTACGACACAGTCGGCATTTATAAGCTGCTGGGATGGGTGGAAGTAGGCGGTACGAGTATGGGCGCGCCGGAGTGGTCGGCGTTGTTCGCCATTGCCAATTCCATGCGCACCGCCCGGAGCAAGAGCGCTCTCAATCAGGTGCAGTTCGACCTATATCCCATCGCCTCGGATTTTCACGATATGACCAGCGGCACGAATGGAAGCTGCGGCGCGCTGTGCACCGCGGGACCGGGCTATGACTTCGTGACGGGGTTGGGATCGCCCATGGCCAACGAAATTATTCCAGCCCTTGTTGCCGCACCGTAGGACAGGCCTCCCGGCCTGTCCATCTATACATTTTCTCGCAGCGGGACAGGCCGGGAGGCCTGTCCTACCGTTTTCCCTGCATCTTGGCCGCGAACCTGGCGATATTGACGATGGCGCGCTCATGCGTGCCTTCTCCGCATTTCTCTTTCTCGTCCCAGGCTTCCACCTTGAAATTCACGCGGCGCCCTTCCACGCCAATCACCTCGGCGGTGAATGTCACGGTCATGCCCATGGGTGTGGCCGCCAGATGATAGACGTTCACGTGCGTCCCCACCGTGTCATGACCGGGATCGAGCAAAGGGAGCACGGCATCGCGGCAGGTGCGCTCCATCCAGCCGATCATCCACGGCGTGGCGAGCACCCGCGCGCCCTCCAGGCCCAGAAAATTGATAGCCACTTCGTTATCCACCAGCAGCTTCTTTTCGAGCTTTGTTCCGATCGCAATATCCGCCATTATCCGCGCTCCTCAGCCTTTCAAACCCGCCAACACGCCACGCATATAACTGAATGAGTTCTGCATGCCCGGCAGAGGATTGTCTCCATTGATCTCGTATTCCAGGTTCACGCAGCCGCCATAACCGATCTTCTGAAGCTGCTTGAAAATGCCCACCACCGGCATGATTCCCGCGCCCACGTCCACCTGTACGGCGTGCGGCTCGAACGTGCGCAGATCTTTAATGTGCATGTCGAACAGGCGGTCGCCGGCTTCGGCGATGGACTCCACCACGTTGGCGCCGGCGCGCGACGCGTGTCCCACGTCCATGCACAATCCGCAGCGCGGGTCCATGTTTTTCACCACCGCGAGAACGGATTGGGGCGTGGGATACTGCTTGTCCTCCGGGCCGTGATTATGAATCGCGATGCGGATGTTGTACTCCTTGACGAAGCGCTCGATGACGCCCAGGTTCGAATGCGTGGGCGCGCAAACGATCATGGGCATGCCGCACATCTTGGCGTATTCGAAATAGCGGCGGACATCGTCGGGATCGTCTTTCGCCAGCGTGATGTTTCCGCCGCTCACGATGGTGAGACCGGCGCGCTCGAATTCCTTTCGCCCGGCTTCCAGTTCCTCCGGACTGCTGCGATAGGGTAGGTGAAACTCCTTCACGCTGACATAGGGTGTGCGGAGTTCCTTGATGCATTTGATCGCCAGGGCGCGGCTGTACTCGCGCAGCGAGTAGCTGGCCACGCCCAGCTTGAATCCGGCGGAGGTATCGATTTCGTCGGCGGAGCTGCGCCGCGGCAGGGCCACGCCCGCCAAACCGGCGGCCGCGAGGAAGCCGCGGCGATTCAGATTCAGTGTCATAATGGAAACCATTTTATATGTAGGACAGGCCTCCTGGCCTGTCCAGGGGCGGCCTACGAGGCCCGCGCAGGCTACGAGCCTGCCCCACAATTAATGGTACAAGTGTGGAAGACTGCAGCCATGGCTCTGAGGACGCTTATCGTAGACGATGAACCGGTCGCGCGCAAAGTGTTGCGCGAAGACCTGGAATCGTTGCCAGGCGTCGAAATCGTGGGCGAAGCGGATAGCGGCGCGGCGGCCCTCGAACAGATCGCCAGCCGTAACCCGGATCTGGTTCTGCTCGATCTCCAGATGCCCGAAATGGGCGGCTTCGAGGTGATCCGTAAGATCCGGCACGGCGCCCACATGCCGGTCATCGTGATCGTCACGGCGTACGACAAATATGCGCTGGAAGCCTTCGAGGCCGGCGCGATCGATTATCTGCTGAAGCCGGTCGGGCAGGACCGCCTGGCCGAGGCCGTCGAGAAAGTGCGGCGCATTACCGGGCAGCAAGCGGTCGAGCGGTTGGCCCGCCTGCAGGAGATCGCCCAGCCGCAAGTTCCCGGACAACGTCTAAAGAAGGTTGTCGGCAAAGCCGGCGCGGAATACTTTCTGCTCGACGCGCACGAGATCTTCTCCTTCCATGCCGAACGCGATATCGTCTGGATCACCACGGCGCGCAAACGGTATCAGGCTACCCAGACGCTGAAAATCCTGGAGGAGCGCCTGCGCGACACCAGTTTCCAGCGCATCCACCGCAATGCCCTGGTGAACGTGGATCACATCCGCAAGATGAGCGCGCTCAGCAGCCAGCGCTGGCTCATTACTCTGAGCAACGAGCAGGAGTTCATCGCCAGCAAGCGGCAGGCGCGGGCGATCCGGCGGCTGGTGAATTGGTAAAGCCTAAACCGCCCTGATAAGCAATGAGAAGACTTTCCCGATAATCCTGGTAAGGGGCGCACGTCGGATTTGAGGGGTGTGATCAGGCGGCGACTCCGCCACTTTGCAGCCAGCCTCCAGGACGCCGGTGGATGTACAGAAACCCTGTGAAACTTCGGGTAGCGCATGCGCGCACGATTGCGGTAGATGTAGAGCGCGCATTTGGATCGTCTCCGGCGACGAAGCCGCGTGGGCGCGAAGCGCGTGGACAACGGCTTCCGCTGGCTGACGGTCAGCCCGCAAGGTCAGCCCGACTTTGAGATAGCCCTCATGCCCATCGCTCCGGGCCAGACGATGGACCAGGAGAGCGGATGCTTCTGCGTACCCTGGTGAGCAATACGAGGAACGGTGCTTCTGAAGGATAATTCCGGCAACTGGTTCAGTATGAGCCAGCGCAAGGAGCACTAAGCAACGCTTAGCAGGTGCGGAAAAGGTGCTCGGGGGACCGCTCCCTGACGGGTCGCGGCTCGGTAAGTTGTTGTAAGAACTGTGACCGGCTTCTGAGCCGCGCGCGTAAGCAAGCGGTTCCGGGCCTTTCCGCAGCCTGTTAGTGCAAGGTCGTGCTGGCGGCGACGCTTACTAAGTTAGCGATTATGATCGTGGGACCGGTCGAAGCGTTGGCGCCGGAATAGATTACCTCGGTGGTCGGGAAGTACAGCGTGCCGTTGAACTGCGCCGAACTCGTTTCCAGTAATGTATTCGGCAAGTTCGACTGGATGCCACGGTCCTGGAAGAACAGTACGCCGGCCAGCGGACCCGAGGTGGGCGCCGAGAGGTTCACCGCCGCGCCCAGGGTGATCGTGACCGCCCCATAGGGGTGGCCATTAGCGGTGTTATAGAAGGTCACTCCCTGTCCGGTGGCGGAACCGCCCAGAACGCTCAATCCGCCGCCGTTCAAGATGTACACGCCCGGGTTGAATGTCGCCTTGCCGGCGAGGATGAAAATACCGCCGCAGTATACTCCAGGATTCAGAGTAGCGCTACCGCCCGTCAACTTATAATTGGTGAAGTTACAACCGGAGTAAGTGGGCGCCGCTAAAGTCGCCAGCGGATCGGGCCGCGGACTAACGCCAGTGACCGGAGGCGGACTGACGGCTCCCGCCGGAGCGCTCACGCCGCCGGTGACGAAAACCGCGTTCGCCGTGACCTTACTCTTGCCTGTCACTTCCAGGGCCTTCGCGGAGCTGGAATTCACTACAACTTCGCCATTGGCGGTGACGGACGCCCCGAGGCCTACCGAGAGCGCGCCGGCAGCGGACGGGGACAAAGCCGTAATGCGAGCTTCATCCACTTTGATCGTCACGGAAGCGGAGTTACTCAATCCCGCCACGCTGGTCGCCGCGCAGGAAAGCACCGTGCTTGCGGTGTAAGCCGTAATATTGACCGACGAACAGCCGGTAGCGGAGGCGATACCGGAATAAGGATCGCTCACATTCCATGTTACCGCGACATTACTGACATACCAGCCGTTCGCGCCGGGCGTGCCGCTAACAGAAGGGACGATGACGGGAAGTGTGGTATCGATATTGACGGTCAGCATGTGCGACGCTTCCACGTTTCCGGCATTATCCACGGAGAAGTAAGTGAGCGTAGTGCTGCCGTTCGCCGTGATCGTAACTGAAGCCGTAGCGCCAGGCACGGTAGCCGATCCGGTCTGCGCGCCGCTCAGCGAGTATTGAACCTGCGCGACGCCCGAGCCGCCGGTATCCGTGGCATTCAAGTTAATACTGACGCCGGAGTTATACCAGCCCGCGCCATTGGGATTGGATGTAGGTGAGGCGGTAGTGGCGGGCGGCATCAGGTCGATATTCACCGTCTGCAAATATTGCTGGCTGATGTTGCCCGCATTATCGAGGACGCGCACACCCACCGTGTGCGATCCCTGGCCGCTGACGGACGCAGACGCCGACGAGCCGGCGACGGTGGTAACTGTGCCGCCATCCACCCAGTAAAGAATCTGGCTGACACCGCTGCCGGTGTCGCTGCCCACGATACCAACCGACACAGGCGAATTATTCCAGCCGGCGCCATTCGCGTTCGGTGAGAGGTTAAGGCTCGCGGTAGGAGGCGTAAGATCGGGCGAAGCAGGCGATGTCAGTAAAAGGACGCCGCTAAGCGCGTTCAGGGTGAGCGAGACATTTCCTCCGGATACGGTATAAGTCGCGCCGCCGACAGCGTCTTGCAAGACCGTGCCATCGGAGAAGTATGCTCCCACGGGAATGACTGGCGAGTTGGAACTCGAGCCGTTGTTCATGGCGATCACGGCGGTCTCATTGGCAGCCACGCGCGCATAGGCGTAAGTGGTCGCGGCGGTAGAAGGCTGTTGCGTATCGCCGGTGAGCAATGTAACGAAAGTCAGGCTCGATAGCGAGGGATGCTGTTTCCGCAGATGCGCCAAGGCGTCGTAATACGCCATCACGCTCTGATCCGGCGGTCCGTAGACGGTGGGATCGCCCGCCTGGTCGGTCCAGGGATAGGGCGCGCGGCAATACGGATCGCCCACGGGCCCGTTCGAACTGCTATATAGAGAAGGCGCGTTGATAGCTACCTCATCGCCGTAAAACACGCTGGGTGCGCCGATGTAAGTGAACTGGAAAAGTGCGGCGAGTTCCAGGCGTTGCTTGGCCTGCACCAGCCCGTTATCGCCCAGTTCGGTCATCACATACAAGGCGCGATTGGTGTCGTGGGAATCGATCAGATCGAGCATGGCGGCGGTGGCTTGCGGAGGATAGTCGTCGCGTACGGCCCGGTTGGCGGTGTCGAACTGGCTGGGAGTGAGGGGAATAATGGCGTCGTTGCCATTGTCGTTGTCGTCCACCCAGTTATAAGGCCAGCGCACGAATCCGGTAACATTGCGGCGAAAACGGTAATTCATGGTCGAATCCATTTGATCGCCGGCCAGCCACTGGCTGGCATTGGGCCATATCTCGCCGATCAGCGGACCGTTGGGGTTGTAGCTCTTCGCATACGGCCGCAGAGAGTGCCAATAGTAACTTGGTAGGTTGGGCGCGCTATCGAAGCGCCATCCGCCGGCGCCCGCCGTGTACCAGTGCAGCAGCACGTTATCGGGTGTTCCGCTGAAAAAATACTGCTGTACCACGGACTGCGACGGGTCGATCAGAGGCAGGCTTGTAAATCCATCCCAGCCGTTGTAATCGCTGGTGGTGCATGGCACGTTGTTATCCAGGAATTGAAACCAGATCCGCCATTGCGAGCTGAGCGACTGGCAGGCGCCCACGGTGGAAAACTTGTTGTATTCGTTGAAATAGGTGCTGTCGGACGAGGCGTCTTCAAAGGTTCCGTCGAAAATCGCATGCATGCCGCGCTGGTTCATGGCGGTGATCAGCGAAGTAAGCGCGGAGTCGCCGCCCAGGCCCGGATCGATATTCAGGAAGTCGTCTGTATCGTAGCGGTGGTTGGAGTTGCCGTAGAAGATAGGATTCAGATACAGGGTATCGAAGCCCAATCCCTGGATATAGTCCAGTTCGTTCTGAATGCCAAGCAGATCACCGCCGTAGAAGATACTGCCAAAGTTGTTATAACAAGATAGGTCCGGGTTATTGGGATCGCAGAGCTGGGTGTTCCATGGAGTTACGGCGATGTTACTGCTGGGCGGCGCCCCGTAGAACGACGGGCAGCCCGCCGCGCTGTTGGGAACGCAATACTGATCGAGTGGATTACCCTGCCGGAAGCGGTCCGGGAAGATATGGTAAACGTTCGCCGTTGCCATCCAGGCGGGAGTCGCGAAATTCGGATCGAAAGCCGTAATCTGGAATGAGTTGAAAGGCTCCGTGGCTGTCGCCGCGCCGTAACCGTCTTTGTTCAGGTTGTCGTAATCGTCGATGTAGTTATCGCTGTACCATGCCGTGCTGGAGCCATTAAAGATTTCAAATTTGTAATAGACGATTGTAGGTGTGGAAGGGGTCGTGTATTGGATGGTGTAGTAATCGTAGAGCGTGCCGTTCACATTTTGCGTCTGCCAAAACGACATGGGTGAATCGAAGGGGCCGGTGGTATTTCCGGAAGCGGTGTCGAGCAGATAGACCCGCAGATTCACGCTGGTGGCTCCCAGGTGCGCCGTTTGCAAGGCGAGCGTTAGGGTGGTGCCGGCGGGAACCGCGCCTTCCAGGCTGCGATACATGGGAATGAACGTGTTGTGGTAGAGGGCTGTGAAGTTGACCGAGCTATCGGAGTTTTCGTTAGAGAACGGCGGCGTACTGGCGCCATTCGCCGTGCTATCCACCTCGAAGTATTGCGTGTAAGTGGCCGACGTGCCGATGTTGGCTCCGCCATTGTCGTTGGGAACCTGTCCGTAGACATAGCCGCCGCTGGATGTGAGATAGCCGAAGAAGAGAAAGGATGACGGAATTCCGCCGCCGGTTATGGCCGCCCAAGGCATGGCAAATTCGCGGGTGTTGCCGTTCATGGAGTTAGATGCGTAGGACCCGTAGTTGGAAGTCTGATTGCCCCAACCGCCGCTGCCGTTGGAGTTCCTATATTCGTTATAGCCGTCTTTGAAATAAGTAACGAACTGGGCGCGGAATGGCAGCGATGCGAAATCCGTTCCGTCATAGTTGAAGCCCGACAGGCTGCCGTTGGCGTTCGTGCCGCCATTGGGCGGATTTAGCGGATTCGCGTCGATGTAGATGACGGCCGCCTCGCTCAGATTGGCATTCGTAATGCCCACATAGAGATTGGTGGCATCCCAGGTCATGTACCACGTCTGGCCGGAGCCGGTGCCGATCTGATTGGTGCCGTTGGTGGTGTTGCCGTATTCGCCGGGCTCGATGGTCCCGTCGATATTGGGGGTGGCCCATTGGGCATGCAAAGGGAGCCAGCCGGCGGATAAGACAAAAAGTGCGAGCGTGACGCGGCGCAACGTGGCGCAGGTCATTTTTAACCCTCCTGACTTTTACGGATTATACCCTGTGGCGCGGCCCACGGTGGCGCGGCGGCGCCGGACATGTCTCGAAGCGCACAGTCGCCGGCCGGTGCTGTATCTAAATCAAGTTGGCGGCTATGAGGTCTTCCAGCAGATCGCCCTCGGCGTTCCGCGGATATCCGAAGTCCCAGAAGGAGTTGGGGACCCCGCTATCCCACACGCGCTTATCGGTAGCCGTCAGCAGGGCTCTAAACCGCGCGTCCTCGCCGTGGACCTCCTCGCTAAGACCGCAGCTTTCAATGAGGGCCCGCACGTCCAGCTCATTGCAATAGTCGTAGAAGCTAAGGGTGTACCCCTGCTCAACGTCCGCGACGAATTCTTTCCAACGCACGATCAGGCCTGGCCGGCCGGCGCGCCACACTTGCTCCGGATATCCGTTGTCGCGAAGATAGGTTTCAACTTGCTCATCGGTCATGTAAGCCGCCCTGAAACCGCAGGCATCAGTATACAACAGACTGGACGGCCGCGGATCGAATTGCACCTGTGAGGCTGCTCAACCGTTCTGGGGAAAACTGCTCCCTGATTTACCGAGCCGCGACCGTCAGGGAGTGCCCCATGGCCCAGCGGGCCACCGAAAGCGATGAAGACCAATTGGAGGGCGGCCAATCCTGGCTGCAGGTGCTTAACCGTTTTGGGGATTCTGAGCCAAGTGACCGCTCCGTTGAAGACGCAGGCTGGCTAATGGGAGGGCGGGCACACCACCTGTAACGCGCGCTCAGTCCTTTAACAACCACCAACTCACCGCCAGTATCACTAATAGGATTGCCCCCGGCGTCAACAGATACCACAGGACGATCGCTTTAATGTTTCGCTCCACCGGCGGGAAGTCGCCGGTCTTTTTCCAGTTCGGATGCCTTGGCCCCCACTCCGGAATCTTATTCTTCACCAGTCACTCCCTCCAGCGCCGCTTTCCCCGATCGAGACGTATTTCCAAATCATTGTCGCGCGTTTATGAGACGAGAGTGCTTCTGCTTTTAGCGGTAGCGGGCGGCGATTGGCCGGGTCGGGACTGGGTGCTTAACCGTTCTGCGGAAACCGCTCCCTGACGGTCGCGGCTCGGTAAGTGACGGTCGCGGCTCGGTAACGGTCGCGGCTCGGTTAACGCCGTGTCGATTTCCAACGATCTACCGAGCCGCGACCGTGAGGGAGTGCCCCATGGCCCTGCGGGCCACCGAAAGCGATGAAGACCAATCAGCCAGCCTGCGTCTTCAACGGAGCGGTCACTCGGCTCCGAATCCCCAAAAACGGCTCAGCATACTCAGCACACGTCAGTAGTTGCCGATGGCCGCCATGAGGTGGTAGTATGGGCTGAGAAGCTTGTGTCCGACAATCCCGCCGAATCCGCGAACCGAGCGTCCTCACGGTTCGGAAAACAAAGGAGTAAAAGCTAAAATTAATGGCTTCCAACAACTATTCCCAAGGCGCCCAGGTGGAGCACGACAAATTTGGCTTGGGAACTGTGCTCGCCAGCAATGACGAGCGGATCGTGATCAAATTTGACGATCATGGCGAGAAGAAGTTCGTTACCACCATGGTAATGGGCCAGTTAAAGAAGAGCGACCGGCAGCCGCCGGCCGAGAAGCGCGCTTCACGCGCACGGAAACCCAAGGCCGTGCCGGCAGTGCACTAAGAAGGAACTTTTATTTTGAACGCTAGAGCAAGACGACTATTTGAAGAAGCCCGCAAGAAGAACCCCGATCTCAAGATGCCCACCGAGACGGCTCCCGCCACGGAACTGTCCGACGATGATCTGGCACTGATTAAGCAAGGAGTTGGCGACAAAAGCAGCCGCTCCGGCCAAGGCGCCGCGGAAGGCGGCGCCGGAGATGGGGCTCCCCGCGAACAGATTGGTTCCGTAGTCACGTATTTTGAAGCCAAGGGATTTGGGTTTTTGCGTCCCGACGACGGGGGCCGCGATGTGTTCTTCCACGTTTCCCGGCTGGCCGAGGGCGATCCGACCACGCTAAAGCCCGGTACGCGCCTGCTTTACGAGCTGGGCATGGACCGCACCGGCAAACTGGCCGCCAGCAGCGTCCGCATCGCGCCTGCCGCTGCGGCTGAGTAACACGGTAACCCGCTAGATTCTATTTTCTGGATTTCCTCTCTAAAAGACCCAACCCTTTCGGGCGCCGGGGAGGTTTTGCTTCAGGGGTCTTTTATTTTAGAGGTTAGTCTCGCTTTGGTGGGAGTTGCCTCCCCGGCTTATTCCAATAATAGAATATCCGCTTCCGGAATGCAACAGTTTTTTGTATTTTTGCATTGTCCCGGCCAATTCGGGTACGGAACCAGACCCTTGCGCGGACCTTCAATAGACCGGCGTCTCCACTAGTACCTGGTACTGGCCGTCTTGCTTGCCTTCCCCTGCACGCAAGCCGCATACTGATCTTCGATTCTGACATCCGCTAGCGCGTAGGGGGGTGCAATGCGTAATAAGTGTTTCGAATGCTTCGTGGCAGCGCTTCTCCCGGTTGTGCCAGCACTCGCGCAGCCGGTCAACTTCAACGCGCCGCAGACCATCGAGTTCGTCAATCAGCCGCCGCTCGATTCCATCGCTGTAGCGGATTTCAACGGCGATGGAAAGCCCGACCTGCTGGTCGGAGGATACGGCCCATTACAGGTCGTGCTCAACAGCGGAAACGGCGCCTTCCAACCCCTCACCCCCATCGCCATCGACTACTACACGGGTAATACCGTGGGCATCGGCGATTTCAACGGCGATGGCAAGCTGGATTTAGCGGTCCCTCTCAACAATAAATCGGTGGCGATCCTGCTGGGCAATGGCGACGGCACATTTCAGCCGCCGGTGGACTACGGCGCAGCAGGGCTGCCGCTATGCGTGGCCGTGGCCGATTTCAACGGTGATGGCAAGCTGGACCTGGCGGTCTCGAACCAGTATTCGAATAACGTCGCGATCCTGCTGGGCAACGGCGACGGGACCTTTCAGGCCGCCAAATTCTACGCCGCAGAAGATCTGCCCGCCTTCCTGGCCGTGGGAGACTTCAACGGCGATGGGAAACCGGATTTGGCGATCGGCAACCAGTTTTCGAACAATGTCTCGATCCTGCTGGGAAATGGCGATGGCACGTTTCAGAAGGGCGGCAGCTATGCTACCGGGAAATACCCCATCGCTGTGGCCGTTGCGGATCTCAACGGGGATGGCCAGGCGGATCTGGCCGTGGCCGACCTCAGCTCGGATACCGTATCGATCCTGCTGGGCAACGGCGACGGTACCTTTAAGCCGCGGGTATCTTACGGCGTAGGCGCGGGTCCACTTTTTGTGGCCGTGGCGGATTTCAATGGCGACGGCAAACCGGATCTGGCGGTCGCCGTGAATGGAGCCGATACAACCGCTATCCTGCTGGGCAAAGGCGATGGCACCTTCGAGCCTCAACTAAGCTACAGGCCGGGAGGCCGCTCGCTGGGCATCGCAGATTTCAATTCCGACGGAAAGCTGGACTTGGCCACCGGCGGGTCTGCCTTGACCGTGCTATCCGGCAATGGCGCCGGCGCCTTCGATCAGCCCGTCAGCTACGACGCTCCGAAAGAGCCTGTCTGCGTGGCGACGGCCGACTTCAATAGAGATGGCAAGCTGGATTTGGCGGTCGTGGATCAAAAGTCCAACGACGTTTCCATCCTGCTCGGCAACGGCGACGGTACTTTCCAGCGGAAGGTCGGTTACGCCACGCTGCAGGTACCCGTCGCGGTGGCAATCGGCGATTTCGACGAAGACGGAAACCCGGATCTGGCGGTCGCCAACTATTCGTCGAACGCCATTTCGATCCTGCTGGGCAACGGTGACGGAACATTTCAAAAGCCGGTAAATTATGCCGTCGGGAAGTTGCCGCACTCGATTGCCGTGGGTGATTTCAATGGCGACGGCAAACTGGACTTGGCGGTTGCCAATTACGGCGAGGAGCAGGGCCATCACCAACTTGCCGGGAACGGCGTTTCCATTCTGCTGGGCAATGGCGACGGCACATTCCAACCGGCGGTCAACTACCTGGATCAGCAGCAGCCCGAATACGTGGCGGTGGGCGATTTTAACGGCGACGGAAAACCGGATTTGGCGGTGTCGGTTGCCTATAACCTGGTGATCCTGCCGGGGAATGCGGATGGCGCCTTTGGCGCGCCGATTTACACGAGCTTGGGCGATTTCGCGCCGGGCGCGTTGGCGTTGGCGGATCTGAATGGGGATGGAATGCTGGACGTGGTTGTCGGCGAATACGTGTTGCTGGGCAACGGCAACGGCACTTTCCAGTTGGCCGCCACGTTGACGGTTGGAAACCTCGCGAGCGGGCAGCCAGTCATTGCCGATTTCAATGGCGATGGGAAGTTGGATATCGCCATCGACGGCGGCATTAACCCGCAGGGCGTGGTTTCGATCTTTATGGGCAATGGCGACGGCACGTTCCAATTACCGCTGGGCTTCATTGCAGGCAACAGCCCCGTAGCGGCGGCGGCCGGGGACTTCAACAACGATGGCAAGCCGGACCTGGCGGTGGCTAACTCGGCTTCGAACAACATCACGATTTTGACAAACACCACACAGTAAGTGTGGGGCAGGCTCGTAGCCTGCGGCGGCCTCGTAGGCCGCCATCTAAATTGGGGAGCGATGCAGATGGAACACTCGAAGACAGCGTTGCGCGTTTCATGCGCGGTTGCGTTTCTCGCGGCGCAGGTCCTGGCGGTACAAGTGAATTTCAACTCGCCGTCGACCATCGCGTACTACTCCGCGTCAATCAGCGCCAACACGGTGGGCGACTTCAACGGAGATGGAATACCGGATCTGGCAATTGGAACCAGCGGTACGCTTCAGATCCTGCTGGGCAATGGCGACGGAACGTTTCGCGCCCTCGCGCCCGAGGAGGTGAAGGCCATCGGCAATGTCGCGGTGGGCGATTTCAACGGCGACGGCAAGCAGGATCTGGCGGTGGCCGGCGCCAAGGATATCCTGATTCTGTTGGGTAATGGCGACGGCACCTTTCAATCGCCCCTAAAGTCCGAGTCCAGCGTACAACCAATGTACGTGGCGGTGGGAGACTTCAACGGCGATGGAAAGCTCGATCTGGCAGCCGTGAACGTACAGACCCACCACATCGTGGTGATGCTCGGCAATGGCGACGGGACCTTCCAACCGCTCGCTACCTACCAAGCGGGGGATTCCCCTACAGCCCTGGTAGTGGCGGACTTCAACCGGGACGGGAAGCTGGACGTGGCGGTGACGAACGAGCGATCCGGCAACATCTCGGTCCTCCTGGGCAATGGCGATGGCACGTTCCAACCGAGAGTCAGCTACGCGGCACTGCACGGTCCCTGGGGCATAGCGGCCGCGGACCTGAACGGAGACGGCATTCCGGACTTGGCGGTGACCAATGGCTCCGCGGTTTCAGTCTTCCTGGGCATCGGCGACGGCACGTTTAAGCCACAGACGCCGTACGGCACAAATGAGCCCTCGCGCTCCGTGGTTATCGCGGATATGAATGGAGATGGCAAACCGGATCTGGTGGTGGCGGCGGAGTCGATATCGATTCTGTTAGGCAACGGCGATGGAACGTTTCAGCCTTCGATCGACTATTGGCCGAGCGGAAGTGTGGTTTCGGTCGCCGATTTCAACGGCGACGGCATACCCGACCTGTCGACCGGCGGCACCCAGTTGACCGTCCTGTTGGGCAAAGGAGGAGCGGTATTTGAAAAGCCCGTGAGCTTTGCCTCCATCGCGGATCCCAGCTTCGCGACCGTGGGCGACTTCAACGGCGACGGCAAGCCGGATCTGGCGATCTCGAGCCAAGAATCGGATGCCGTGTCCATAATGCTGGGTAACGGCGACGGCACGTTCAAGCCAAAGGTGAATTACGCGGTGCTGAAGCAGCCGACCATGGTGGCCATTGGCGATTTCAACGGCGACGGAAAGCCCGACCTGGCCGTGGTGAATGAATCTTCCGACGCCGTTTCCATTCTGCTGGGGAACGGCGACGGAACGTTTCAGCCGGCGGCGAGCTGGCCGGTTGGACACAATCCTGTGTCGGTGGCGGTGGGCGATTTCAACGGCGATGGAAAACTGGATCTGGCGGTCTCGAATCTTGGCGATGACACTCAGGGACCCAAGAACGGAGGCGGCGTCTCGGTGCTGCTGGGCAACGGCGATGGCACGTTCCAGCCCGCGGTGAGTTACTTGAACGATCAAAAAGGGCTCTGGGTTACGGTGGCGGACTTCAATGGAGACGGAAAGCTGGACCTGGCGATGAACGACTATTTCGCCGTCGAAGTCCTCTTTGGCAACGGCGATGGCACGTTTGGATCGCCCGTATCGACGGATGTGACGTACGGATTTCCGATGGCCGTCGCGGATTTCAACGGCGATGGCATTCCGGATCTGGTGGCCGGAGCGAACGTCATGCTGGGAAATGGCGACGGCACGTTTCGCGTCGAAACTCTGCTGGCGGCCTACGAGGTGGCGGCGGCCATCGGCGACTTCAATGGGGACGGCAAATTGGATGTGGCCATCTCGGGCGGCGTGGTTTCCATATTTACCGGAAATGGCGATGGTACCTTCAATCCGCCGATCGGATTCGTGACCCCGGATGCGATTTGGGTTGCGGCCGGCGACTTTAACGGCGATGGCAAGCCCGATCTGGCGGCGCCAAACTATCGCACCAACAACGTGACCATATTGACCAACACCACACCGTAGGGCCGTGGGGCAGGCTCGTAGCCTGCGGCGGCCTCGTAGGCCGCCACGTAATCAGAAGGCGGAGGAGCGTATCCAAATGGAATATTCGAAGATCGTGCTGCGCCTTTCATGCGCGGTCGTGGTTCTCGCGGCGCCAGTCCTGGCGCAGCCGGTAAATTTCAACTCTTCTCACACGGTGGGCTACTTCGCGAACGGAGTCACCCAAGTCGCCACGGCGGATTTCAACGGCGATGGCAAGCCCGACATTCTGGTGGCGTCTTCCAACCAATTGCAAATCCTGCTCGCCAACGGAGACGGAACGTTCGGGACGCTGCCGTCGTTCAGCGTGCCGGACTTCGCCGGCAATTCCGTCGCGATCGGGGACTTCAACGGCGACGGCAAGCTGGATCTGGCGGTGCCCGCATCGGACGACCTGGTGGAGGTAATGCTGGGAAACGGCGACGGCACGTTTCGGGCGTGGACGCCCTACACCGCCGGACATCTCCCGGACTTCGTGGTCGCCGCGGACTTCAACGGCGATGGCAAACTCGACCTGGCGGTGGCCAACGAGAATTCTTTTAATGTCGCGATTCTGTTGGGCAACGGCGACGGCACCTTTCAGACCGCGAAATTCTACCCGGCGGAAAAGATACCAACTGCGCTGGCGGTGGCGGACTTCAATGGCGATGGCAAGCTCGACATTGCCGTTTCGAACCAAGCCTCCAACGATATTCTGATTCTGTTGGGCAACGGCGACGGCACGTTTCAGAAGGGGGGCAGCTACGCGACGCACGGTTTGCCGACGAGCGTCGCCGCCGCCGATTTCAACGGCGACGGCAAGCCGGATCTGGCGGTGGTCGACCAAGGCTCTAACGTCATCTCCATTCTGATCGGTAACGGCGACGGCACGTTCCAGCCCCAGTTGCTTTATGGCGTAGGCCAAACCCCGGAAGCCCTGGCGGTGGGCGACCTGAATGGCGACGGCAAGCCGGACCTGGCCGTGGCCGTGTTGGGCATCGATACTACCGCGGTCCTGTTGAATAACGGCGATGGCACATTCGCGGCGGCGGTGGAATACCGGCCGGGAGGCTTCGCCGTGGCCATCGCGGATTTCGATGGCGATGGAAAGCCGGATGTGGCCACCGGGGCCGCGGCGCTCACCATCATGTTCGGCCAAGGCGGCGGCGTGTTCGAACAGCCTGCGAACTTCGCTTCGTTGGGCGGTCCCAGTTCCGTGGCCGTGGGCGATTTCAATCACGATGGCAAGCTCGACTTAGCCGTCACCGATCAGAATGCCGCCGGCGTTTCCATCCTGCTGGGCAACGGCGATGGCACGTTCGCACCGAAAGTGAGTTATGGCGTCTTGAAGTGGCCAATGTCCGTGGCGCTCGGCGATTTCAACGGCGATGGGAATGCGGATATGGCGGTCGTCGATTACCAATCCAAAGCCGTGTCGATCCTGCTCGGCAATCGCGACGGCGCCTTCCGTAAGGCGGTGAGCTATGCGGTGCGCACACTGCCGCAGTCCGTCGCGGTGGGAGATTTTAACCGCGACGGGAAGCTGGATCTGGCGGTGGCCAACAACGGAGCCCAGAATCGCAGGGAGCAGTGGATCGGGGCGAGCGTCTCCATCCTGATCGGCAATGGCGACGGGACCTTCCAGCCGGAAGTCAGTTACCTGGTTGGGAAGAGCTCGCGATACGTGGCGGTCGCCGACTTCAACGGCGATGGAATTCCGGATGTGGCGGTCGCGCTGGAAACCGTCGTGGTTGTTTTGCCAGGCAAGGGCGACGGCACTTTTGGCGCCGCCATCACCACCGCGCCGGGCCCGGGGGTGTTCAATGGCGCTCCGCTGGCCGTAGCGGATTTCAATGGAGACGGGATCCCGGACTTGGCCTGCGGACAGGTTGTGCTCCTGGGTAATGGCGATGGTACGTTCGAGTCGTCCGCGATTCTGACCGCTGCGAACGAGGTGGGCGGGCAGCCGGTGGCGGCGGACTTCAACGGCGACGGCAAGATCGACCTTGCGATCACTGGCGGATCGAATTCACCGGGGATTGTCTCGGTTTTCCTGGGCAACGGCGATGGCACGTTCGGTGATCCTTTGGGATTTGCCGCCGCTAACTATCCGGTTTGGGCCGCTTTCGGCGATTTCAACGGCGATGGCAAACCGGATCTGGCGGTGGCCAACTATCAATCGAACAACGTGACCATATTGACGAATACGACACAGTAATTGTGGGGCAGGCTCGTAGCCTGCGGCGGCCTCGTAGGCCGCCACGTAATCAAGAGGCGGAGGAGGGTATACAGATGCAATACTCGACGACGGTGTTGAGGCTTTCTTGCGCGGTCGTTCTCGCGGCGGCGGCGCAAGCGCAGCCGGTGAATTTCAACTCATCTCACACGGTTGGCTACTTCACGGATGGAGTCAACGACCTGGTCACCGCCGATTTCAATGGCGACGGGAAGCCCGATATTCTGGCGTCGTCGCCCCACCAACTGCAGGTCCTGCTCGGCAATGGGGACGGAACCTTCACGACGTTAGCGCCGTTCACCGCGACGGATTACGAGGGTAATTCCGTGGCCGTTGGGGACTTCAATGGCGACGGCAAGCTCGATCTGGCGGTGACCACGTCGGCCAACGTGATCGCCGTAATGCTGGGGAATGGCGACGGGACGTTCCAATCCCCGGTGGACTATGGCACCGCGCGTCTCCCCGTCTTCGTTACCGCCGCGGACTTCAACGGAGATGGCAAGCTCGACCTGGCGGTCGCCGAAGAGGGTTCCTCAAACGTAGCGATTCTGCTGGGCTCGGGCGATGGAACCTTCCAGGCCGCGAAGCTGTACCCGGCGGAAAAGGTTCCCATTTCGTTAGCGGTGGCCGACTTCAACGGGGACGGCAAGCCCGATATCGCGGTTTGCAACCAATCTTCCAAAAATATCTCCATCCTGCTGGGCTCGGGCGACGGCACGTTCCAAAAAGGAGGCAGCTTCCCCACCGAGGGCATGCCAACCAGCGTCGCGGCGGCGGATTTCAACGGCGACGGCAAACCGGATCTGGCAGTGGTCAACGCCGGTTCGAATAACGTTTCGGTCCTGCTCGGTAACGGCGACGGCACGTTTCAGCCGCAGAAGGCTTATGGCGTGGGCGAAACGCCGAACACGGTGGCCGTGGCCGATTTTAACGGCGACGGCGTGCCCGATTTGGCGGTGTCCGTCACGGCGGGCGACACCACCGCCATCCTGCTGGGCAAGGGCGATGGCACATTTGAAGCGCCCGCCGAGTACCGCCCGGGTGGCTATGCGCTGGCCGTCGCGGATTTCAATGGCGATGGCATTCCGGACGTGGCCACCGGAGTCTCGGCGCTGACGATCCTGTTCGGCCAGAGTACCGGTGTCTTCGAGCAGGCGGCAAGCTTTGCGGCATTGGCCGGTCCCAGCTCGGTGGCCGTCGGCGATTTCAATCACGACGGCAAGCTCGACCTGGCAGTCGCCGATCAGAATGCCAAAGGCGTTTCGGTCCTGCTCGGCAATGGCAATGGCACGTTCGCTCCGAAAGTCAGCTATGCCACGCTGTATGCGCCGGTGGCAGTAGCCGTCGGGAACTTTAATGGAGATGGAAATCCGGACATGGCCGTGGTCGATTCGCAATCCATGGCGGTCTCGATTCTGCTG
Organism: Bryobacterales bacterium; assembly: GCA_963785255.1. Classification (GTDB taxonomy): domain Bacteria; phylum Acidobacteriota; class Terriglobia; order Bryobacterales; family Bryobacteraceae; genus Bog-159. The sequence goes on along the minus strand of CAWAUR010000015.1, from coordinate 211,661 downwards.
GGCAATGCCGATGGGACTTTCCGGAAGGCAGTGAGCTACTTGGTACGCACGGACCCGATATCCATCGCGGTGGGAGATTTTAACGGCGACGGGAAACTCGATCTGGCGGTATCCAATTACGGAGTGGAGCGCCGGCTGACCAATTGGGTCGGGGCCAGCGTCTCCATCCTGATCGGGAATGGCGACGGCACGTTCCAGCCGGAAGTCAGCTACCTGGCCGGCGAGCATACGCAATATGTCGCCGTGGCGGATTTCAATGGCGATGGAATTCCGGACGTGGCGGTCGGGCTGGGAGATAGCCTCGCCGTATTGCCCGGCAACGGCGACGGCACGTTCGGCGCCGCGATTACCACCCCGACGTCGGGGACCATCGAGGGCGGTCCGTTGGTGGTGGCGGATTTCAATGGAGACGGGATACCGGATTTGGTGTGCGGACAGAACGTCTTTCTTGGCAACGGGGACGGCACATTCAAGTTGTCCGCCACACTGAGCGCGGCGAACGAGGTTTATGGGCAGCCGGTCGCGGCCGACTTCAACGGCGACGGCATCATTGACCTGGCCATCACCAGCGGATCGAGCGGGCCGGGAGTCGTCTCGATTTTTCTGGGCAACGGCGATGGCACGTTCGGCAGTCCGGTAGGCTTCACCGCCGGAAACGACCCGGTTTGGGCGGGTCTCGGCGATTTCAACGGCGATGGCAAGCCGGATCTGGCGGTCGCCAACTACCATTCCAATAACGTGACGATATTGACGAACACCACACCGTAAGGAGGAGAAATGCATCTCGAACGTTTTGTCGCACTGTTTCTGGCCGCGCCACTGTTGGCGCAGCAAGTGAGTTTCAACGCGCCGCGCACATTCGGCTACCTCGCCGGCGTGCATTCGAGCGCCGTGGCGGATTTCAATGGCGATGGCATACCGGATCTGGCCGTCGGCACGGACAGTTTCATTCAGATCATGCTGGGCAATGGTGACGGGACGTTTCAAACTACGACGCTGAACGAGGGCGGCGTGGGAAGTATCGCCTTGGCCGTGGCGGATTTTAATGGAGACGGCAAGCCGGACCTCGTTCTGGCCAATGCCGGAAGCACCGTTTCGATACTGCTAGGCAATGGCGACGGCACATTTCAACGGCCGGTGCCCTATAGTGCCGGTAGAGACCCGATATTCGTAGCCGTGGGAGATTTCAACGGCGATGGCAAACCGGATATCGCCGTGGTCAACCATAATGGCAATAACGTATCCATCTTCCTCGGTAACGGCAACGGCACCTTGCAGCCGCCCAAAGCCTATGCCGTGCAGAAGGAGCCGAGGTCCGTGGCCGTCGGCGATTTCAACGGAGATGGCAAGGCGGATCTGGCTGTAGCGAACCTCGAGTCCCACAATGTATCAGTCCTGTTAGGCAATGGCGACGGCACATTCCAGCCGCAGAAGGCCGTTGAAACCGGCGAGGGGCCGAGTTGGGTAGCCACGGCCGATTTCAACGGCGATGGCAAACTCGATCTTGCCGTCGCGGCTTCCTTCCGAGGCGCCGTGTCGATTCTGCTCGGCAATGGCGACGGAACGTTCCAGAAGGCGGCGAACTACGCCGCAGGCCCCAGCGCATTTTCGGTGGCGATCGCCGATCTGAACGGCGATGGCAAACCGGATTTGGCCGTCTCCAGCGATCTGCCGGACGAGGACGATTTAACCGCCGTCTTGCTGGGCAACGGCGACGGAACGTTTCAGAAAGCGGCGTACTACTTGCCGGGAGGCGCCGCCGTATCGATCGCCGATTTCAACGGGGATGGTAAACCGGATCTGGCGGTGGGCATTAACTCGGTAGCCATCCTATTGGGGACGGGCAAAGGCGTCTTTGCGCAGCCGAAAAGCTACTCGGTTGCTCCGGGAGCGTCGTATGTCGCGATTGCGGACTTTAACGGAGACGGCAAGCCGGATCTCGCTGTCGCCGGCACGAATGCCAATGTGGTCAGCATTTCTCTGAGCGCGGGGGGCGGGAACTGGAGCATGGAGGTGGACTACGCCACTTTGAAGGGGCCCGCGGCGATTGCCGCCGGCGATTTCAACGGAGACGGCAAACTCGACTTGGCCGTGGCCGACAGCGCTTCGAGCGCCGTTTCCATCCTTTTAGGCAACGGCGATGGGACTTTCCAAAAAGCCGTGAATTATCACGTGCGCGGTTTCCCGATCTCAATCCTGGCGGCCGATTTTAACGGGGACGGGAAACTGGATCTGGCGGTCGGCAACAGCGACTCGAATTCCGGCCTCTCCGTTTTGCTCGGTAACGGCGATGGGACCTTCCAGCCGCAAGTTATTTACCTGTACGGACAGCATCCTCTCTATGTGGCGGCGGCGGATTTCAACGGTGATGGAATCATCGATCTGGCGGTTGCGGGGGACGGATCGATCGATGTCCTGCCCGGAAACGGCGACGGCACATTCGGGCCGCCTATCTTCACCACCTTGACCGCGTCTAGCGTCGGCTCCGGCATCGCCGTGGCGGATTTCAACGGCGATGGCAAGCCGGACCTGGTGGCTTACGGCGCGGTTCTCCTGGGCAATGGCGATGGCACCTTTACGGAGTCCTATGAACTGCTCGCAAACGGTTCCACCGGACAAGCTGCCGCCGGGGACTTCAATGGCGATGGCATTCCGGATATCGCGCAGGCGGGCATCAGCGGCGTTTTCGTTTATCTGGGTAATGGCGACGGTACCTTCGGCTCACCCTCGGGTTGGGTCGCGGGGAACAATTCTAACTATGTGGCAGTGGCGGACTTGAACGGGGACGGTAAGCCGGACATGGCAGTCTCCAATAGCTACGATCAATATCACAGAGTAAGTGTACTTACGAATACGACTAAGTAAATCCACGAATAGAGGGAGAGGATATGTTACTCAAACGGTGCGCGGCATTATTGCTGGTAACGGCGCCTGTCTGGGGCCAGACGGTGAACTTCAACGCCCCTAAGGCATTCGGGTTCGACAACGGTCCGGCATACAACATGGCGATGGCCGATTTCAACGGCGACGGCAAACCGGACATCGTCGTGGCCGTGGAAGGCTACTACGAGATCCTGTTAAGCAACGGAGACGGAACGTTCCAGACCCTGTCCCTGGTCGATGCGGGCCTCTTCGTCTATTATGTCGCCGTGGCCGACTTCAATGGAGACGGCATACCCGATCTGGCGTTGGCAACCGACAACTCCCTCGCGATTGCGTTGGGCAACGGCGACGGTACCTTTCAAACGGCCAAAAATTTCATGGACGGAACGCCATTTACGTTCGTGACCATCGGAGATTTCAATAACGACGGTAAGGCGGACGTGATCGCCACCTATTCGGGAACCAATAAGATATGGGTGTTTTTGGGTAATGGCGACGGTACTCTGCAGACGGCGAAAAGTATAACGACCGTAGAGAGCCCGGCGGCCGTGGCCGTCGCGGACTTCAATGGCGACGGAAATCAGGACGTGGCCGTTGCGAGTTTCGGATCCGACAGTGTGATGATCATGCTGGGCGATGGCGAGGGCAAGTTCCATCCCGATGGCGCCTACGCCGTGGGCAAAAGTCCGGAGTCCATAGCCATCGCGGATTTAAATGGGGATGGAAACCTGGATCTGGCAGTGGCGAACTGGGCTTCGAAGAGCGTCTCGATCCTGCTGGGCTCGGGCGACGGCACTTTCCGGCCAAAGGCGGATTACGGCGCGGGCAGCAACCCCTATTTCGTGACAGTCGCGGATTTGAACGGAGACGGAAAGCCGGATCTGGCGGTAAGCAGCGATCCGGACAATTTCTATTCGGAGCCCAGTTTCACCGCCGTGCTGCTGGGTAACGGCGATGGGACCTTCCAGCGGGCAGTGAACTACCAGCCTGGAGGGCGGACTGTGCTGGTGGGCGATTTCAATGGCGATGGGACGCAGGATCTGGCCGTGGACGCGGTCGATGTCACGATTCTGCTGGGTGAGGGCGGCGGTGCGTTCTTGAGCGTTGCCGGTCATGAGGTTCCGGCACAGGCCGATGTCCTGGTGGTGGCAGACTTCAACGGCGACGGGAAACCGGATATCGCCACCGCCAACTACGGAGCCGATTCGATTACCGTCCTGCTGAACCAGGGCGGCGGCGCTTTCACAACCGCGGCGAACTACGCCACGCTGAAGCAACCCTATGGCATTGCCGTAGGCGATTTCAATGGCGACGGCAAACCCGATCTGGCGGTCGCCAACAGCGGGTCCACGGCCGTCTCGATCCTGCTGGGCAACGGCGACGGCACGTTCCAGCCACGCGACTATCCGGCTGGAAACGGCGTGTTTTCGGTCGCGGTGGGAGACTTTAATGGCGACGGCAAACTGGATCTGGCGGTAGCCAACTATGGTCTCAACAATCGCGAGGAAGGTAATGTTGCCATCCTGTTGGGCAATGGCGACGGAACCTTCCAGGCGCCGGTTGGCTACGCGGCGGGAAGGAAGCCGGGGTACATCGCGGTGGGGGATTTCAATGGCGACGGTATTCCCGATCTGGTCACCGTGTTGATCGGGAACGTCCACGAACTCGTTTTCCTGCCGGGCAAGGGCGACGGCACCTTCGGAACGGGAGTCACCAGCTCGTTGGGGTCCTCGAGTTCCCCCATCACCGTGGCGGACCTAAACGGGGATGGAAAACTGGATTTGGTGGTTGCCGGAGCGGTTCTGCTGGGCAACGGCGATGGCACGTTCACCCTAGGCGATCAGTTGCCGGTGTACAACATCGCCGCCGCCGACTTCAACGGCGATGGCATCCTGGACATCGCCGGCACAACGGGTAGCGGTATTTCCATCCTCACCGGGAATGGCGACGGCACCTTTGCCGCGCCCGTGAGTTTTTTCTCCGGAAGCGATTCGGTGTACCTCGCGGCAGGAGAATTCTATGGGGATGGTAAGCAGGATCTCGCAGTGGCCAACATAAGCTCTGAGACAGGTCAGCCGAGTCTCGTGACGCTGTTGAAGAATACGACGCCGTAGGGCGGAAAACGGAGGAGACATACATGCGACGTTTGAATACGTGGATATTATTCGTGTTTTTGGCTGCGCCGGCGCTGGCGCAGACGGTGAACTTCAACGCACCCAGGGAATTCGGGTTCGAAAACGGTCCGTCGTACAACCTGGTGACGGCGGATTTCAACGGCGATGGCAAACCGGACATAGTCGCGGCCGTGGAAGGCTATTACGAGATCCTGTTGGGCAATGGCGACGGAACGTTCCAGACCCTGCCTCTGATCGACTCCGGTGTGTACATTCTGTATGTGGCCGTGGCGGATTTTAATGGAGACGGCATACCGGACTTGGCGTTGGCCACCAACAACTCACTCGCAATTGCGCTGGGGAACGGGGACGGCACCTTTCAAACGCAAAAGCAATTCATGACCGGAAACTATCTGTCGTTCGTCGCCACCGGAGATTTCAATAACGACGGCAAGACGGACGCGATCGCCACTTACTACGGAACGAATACGATGTGGGTGTTGCTGGGTAATGGCGACGGCACTCTGCAGACGCCGAAGAGTTTCCCCACGGAGAAGGGACCGGCGGCCGTGGCCGTGGGCGACTTCAACGGCGATGGAAACCAGGACGCGGCCGTCGTCAACTATGTCTCCAACAGCGTGATGGTCATGCTGGGCGACGGCGCCGGCAAGTTTCATCCCGACGGCAGCTATCCGGTGGACAAAACTCCGGAGTCTATAACCGCCGCGGATCTCAATGGGGATGGAAGCCTGGATCTGGTGGTGGCTAACTCCGCTTCGAAGAGTGTCTCCGTCCTGCTGGGGAAGGGCGACGGAACATTCCAGCCAAAAGTGGACTATGCCGCGGGCGTCGCTCCGTGGTTCGTTGCGGTCGCGGACCTGAACGGGGATGGCAAGCTGGATCTGGCCGTAAGCAGCGATCCGGACGGTTTCGGTTCGGGGCCCACTTACACGGCGGTTTTGCTGGGTAACGGCAACGGGACCTTCCAGCCGGCCGTGAATTACCAGCCTGGAGGGCGCTCCGTGATCGTAGGCGACTTCAATGCCGACGGCACGCCGGATTTAGTGATGGGCGCCATAGACATTACGATCCTGCTGGGTAAAGGCAGCGGCACATTCGCGAGTTTCCCCACATATAAGGCCGGGTCAGAGGCCGAGTTCATGGTGGTGGCGGATTTCAACGGAGATGGAAAACCGGATCTGGCGACCGCCAACTATGCTTCCAATTCGGTTTCTATCCTGCTTAACCAGGGCGGCGGCGTTTTCCAGCCGGCAGTGAACTATGCGGTGTTGAAGGGGCCTTTTTCGCTCGCTGTGGGCGATTTCAATGGCGACGGCAAGCCCGACCTGGCAGTGGCCAACACCTTGTCCAAGGCAGTGTCCATTCTGTTAGGCAATGGCGATGGCACGTTCCAGCCGAGAGTGGATTATGCGTCCGGATACGCACCATATTCGGTTGCGGTGGGCGATTTTAATGTGGACGGTAAGCTGGATCTGGCGGTAGCTAATTATGGTCTTAGATCGCATGAACACGGTAATGTTACCGTCCTGCTGGGTAATGGCGATGGCACGTTTCAGGCGCCGGTCAATTACACGGCGGGAGACAAGCCGGATAGCATCGCGGTGGGCGATTTCAACAACGACGGTATCCCGGACCTGGTAGTGGCGGATACCGAAACTTCAAACCTGGTGCTCCTGCCGGGAAACGGCGACGGGACCTTCGGCGTGGCGCAGATCAGTTCGTTCCAGATCGTCAGTTCTCCCTTCACGGTGGCGGATCTCAATGGGGATGGAAACCTGGACCTGGTGGTTGGGGGATTGGTTCTGCTGGGCAATGGCGATGGCACATTCATGGTGGGCGAACAACTGCCTTACCCCGCGTACCAGGCCGCGGCCGCGGATTTCAATGGCGATGGCATACTGGATCTGGCTTCCGCGGGGTTTGATGGCGGCATCTCCGTATTTCCGGGCAATGGCGACGGCACGTTCGCCGCGCCGATCCAGTTCTTCTCCGGAAACGACGCGTTTTGCGTTGTCGCAGGGGACCTCAATGGAGACGGCAAACCGGATCTGGCGGTGCTCAACGATGGCTATGGAAGCAGCGGCAATCTGCCAAGTATCGTAGCGGTGCTGTTGAATACGGCGCAGTAAGGGGAACGCTCCCTGACGGTCGCGGCTCTGTAGATCGCGCGGAATCGACACGGCTGTTACCGAGCCGCGACCGTTAGGAAGCGGTTTCCGCAGGGCGGCGGCTCGCGGGGTTGGAGGGGACACACATGCGACGTTTGAATAAGTGGGCATTACTTGTGTTACTAACTGCGCCGATACTGGCGCAGAGCGTGAATTTTAACGCTCCTAGGACATTCGGGTTCCACAATGGCCCGGCGTACAACATGGCGACGGCGGATTTTAACGGCGACGGCAAGCCAGACATAGTTGCGTCCGTGGGTGGCGACTACGAAATCCTGTTGGGCAACGGCGATGGAACTTTCAATATCCTGCCGCCAGGAAGTGGGCCCGACGGCTTGGTCTTTTATGTCGCCGTGGCGGACTTTAACGGAGATGGCATACCGGATCTGGCGCTCGCCACCAGCTACGGCCTGGCGATTGCGTTGGGCAACGGTGACGGTACCTTTCAAACGGCCAAGAATTTCCTGGCCGGCAGTTATCTGACGTTTGTCGCCACCGGAGACTTCAATGGCGACGGTAAGACCGACGTGATTGCCACTTTCTACGGAATGAATAAAATGTGGGTCCTGTTGGGCAATGGCGACGGCACCCTGCAGACGGGGAACAGTTTCAAGACGGAAAAGGAACCGGTGGCAGCGGCTGTGGGCGACTTCAACGGCGATGGAAACCAGGACGTAGCCGTAGTCAACTTCTACTCGAATAACGTGATGATCATGCTGGGCGATGGGACCGGCGCGTTTAATCCGGATGGCAGTTATCCCGTGGACAAAATGCCGGCATCGGTCACCACCGCGGACTTAAATGGGGATGGATACCTGGACCTGGTAGTGGCTAACTCCGCTTCCAAGACTGTCTCAGTTCTGCTAGGCAAGGGAGACGGTACGTTCCAGCCCAAGGTGGGTTATGCCGCGGGCAGCGCTCCCACGTTTGTGGCGGTCGCGGACCTGAACGGGGACGGGAAGTTGGACCTGGCGGTGAGCAGCGATCCGGCCTATTTCACTTCAGAGCCCAGTAACACCTCAGTGCTGCTGGGGAACGGCGATGGGACCTTCCGGCCGGCGGTGAGCTATCAGCCCGGAGGGAAGTCGGTGGTGGTAGCCGATTTCAATGCGGACGGCACGCCGGATTTAGCCATGGGCGCGGTGGATGTAACAATCCTGCTGGGCAAAGGCAGCGGCACATTTGCGGATCTTGCCACGTATAAGGTCGCGGCAGAGCCCCAATTTATGGTGATGGCGGATTTCAATGGCGACGGGAAACCGGACCTGGCTACCGCCAACTATTCTGCCGATTCGGTTTCCATCCTGCTGAACCAAGGCGGCGGCGTCTTCCAGCCGGCGCTGAATTACGCGGCGCTGAAGGAACCCGTTTCGCTGGCCGTGGGCGATTTCAATGGCGACGGCAAGCCGGACCTGGCGGTGGCCAATAGCGGATCCACGGCGTTGTCTATTCTGTTGGGCAATGGCGATGGCACGTTCCAGCGGCGCGTGAATTATGCCGCGGGAAGTGGCCCTCATTCAGTCGCGGTGGGGGACTTTAATCGAGACGGTAAGTTGGATTTGGCGGTAGCCGACTACGGTCTTACGTCGCACGAACATGGTGATGTCTCGATCCTGCTTGGCAATGGGGATGGCACGTTCCAGGCGCCGGTCCTTTATCCAGCGGGAAATAGGCCGGATAGCATCGCGGTGGGCGATTTCAACAACGACGGCATTGCGGACTTGGTTGTGGCGGATGCCGATAGTTCATACCTTGTGTTCCTGCCCGGCAAAGGCGACGGAACCTTCGGGACAGCCGTGACCAGTTCCTTCGGGATCATCAGCTCGCCCATGACCGTAGCTGATCTCAATGGCGACGGAAACCTGGATCTCGTGGTAGGCGGATTGGTTTTGTTGGGCAATGGCGATGGCACGTTCACGGTGGGTCAACAACTGCCTTCGGCGTACCAGGCCGCAGCCGCGGACTACAATGGCGACGGCATACTGGATCTCGCATCCATTTGGTATGACAGTGGCGTTTCCATCTTTACGGGAAACGGCGACGGCACCTTCGGCGCGCCAATCACGTTCTTCCCCGGAAGCAATTCGTATTCGATCGCTGCAGGTGACTTCAACGGAGGCGGCAAACCGGATCTTGCGGTGGTCAACTCAATGTATATCAGCGGCGGCAATTTGCCAGGTATCGTAGCGGTGCTTTTGAATACGACGCCGTAGGGGCGGAAATCACAAGGGGGGAGAACAAACTTATGCGACGATTGAATCACTGGGCATTACTCGTGTTACTGGCCGCGCCGGCATTGGCGCAGACCGTGAGCTTCAACGCTCCCATGGCTTTTGGAGTCAACTATGGCCCGGCATACGCCATGGCCATGGCGGACTTCAATGGCGACGGCATACCGGATATCGCGGAAGCGGCCAACGGCTACTACCAGATTCTACTGGGCAATGGCGACGGTACCTTTAAAGCCCTGTCGCTGATCGGCTTGGACGGCAACAACGTTTTCTATCTGGCGGTGGGGGACTTCAACGGCGACGGCATACCGGATCTGGCGCTGGGGACGGACGATAACGTCGGCATCGCGTTGGGCAATGGCGACGGCACCTTTCAGTTCCCCAAGTACTTCAACGAAGGCTACGCGGCTGACTTCGTGGCCGTTGCGGACCTGAATGGCGACGGAAAGATGGACGTGGTGGCCACCAACTCGGGGGAGACTAGATTGTGGGTGATGCTGGGCAACGGCGACGGCACGCTGGGAACGGCCAAGAACTACAACACGGCAAAGGGCCCGCTGGGTGTCGAGATCGCCGACTTCAACGCCGATGGGAACCCGGACCTGGCGATTGTTAACTCGCTTTCCAATAGCGTATCGATCATGCTCGGCGATGGGACCGGCAAATTTCATCTGGGAGCGAGTTATGCCGTCGAGAAAGACCCGGTCTCGGTGACAGCCGCGGATCTAAATGCGGATGGAAAGCTGGATCTCGTCGTAACCAACTACGATTCCAAGAGCGTGTCGATCCTGCTGGGTAATGGCGACGGCACGTTCCAGCCCCGCGTAAGTTACGCAGCCGGCAGCGTCCCGTACCTGGCGGCAGTGGCGGACCTGAACGGCGATGGGATCCCGGACTTGGCGGTCACCGGAGCCGGCGATTATTATGACGGCGCGCCCGCCATCACGGCCGTGTTGCTAGGCAATGGCGATGGGACCTTCAAGCCGGCCACGGTCTATCAGCTTGGCGGACAAGCCCTGTTGGTGGCGGACTTCAATGGAGACGGGAAGCCGGACTTGGCCATCGGCGATACCTGCGTCACGATTCTGCTGGGCACGGGAGGCGGCGCCTTCGCCACGGTCAACGGGTACCAGGCGCCGGCGCAGTCGAAATATGTGGCCGTGGCCGATTTCAATGGCGATGGCAAGCCGGACTTGGCCGTCGTCGACTACTTAGCCAACACCGTTTCCATCCTTCTCAACCAAGGCGGCGGCACATTCCATCCGGCGGTGAATTACGCCACTCTGCACGGCCCACAGGCAGTGGCTGTGGGCGATTTCAACGGCGATGGCTACGCCGATTTGGCGGTGGCCGATAGCGGCTCCCACACCGTATCTATCCTGCTCGGCAACGGCGATGGCACATTCCGGGCGCAAACCGATTACCCGGCTGGGAGCGTACCGGAATCGGTAGCGGTGGGGGATTTCAATGGCGACGGAAAGTTGGATCTGGCGGTCGCCAACCAGGGGGCCGGCCGTACGCACGGGAACGTCGAGATCCTGCTGGGCAATGGCGATGGCACGTTTCAACCGCCGGTGGGCTACGCGGCGGGACCAAATCCGGGAGCGGTGGCGGTGGGCGACTTCAATGGCGACGGCAAACTGGATCTGGTGGTTTCTCTCAATAACGACGATTGGGTGATCGAGTTTCTGCCAGGCAATGGCGACGGCACCTTTGGAACGCCGGTGGCCAGCGTCGCTTACGTCAGCAATTCGCCGATTACCGTGGCGGATTTCAATGGAGACGGGAAGTTGGATCTGGTGGTGGATGGATACGTCCTGTTGGGCAACGGCGACGGCACGTTCCAGGTGAGCGCGCAACTGGGCATCGGGTATCAGGCGGCGGTTGCGGACTTCAACGGCGACGGCATACCCGATATCGCGGCGCAAGCCTTCTCCGGGGTGATCGCGATTTATGCGGGGAATGGCGATGGCACGTTTGGCTGGCCGGCTGAATTTCTTCGCCGGCAACGATTCCACGTTCGTGGCCACGGGAGATTTCAATGGCGACGGAAAACCCGATCTGGCGGTGGCCGACGCCAGCTATGCGTATACGGGCTCTCCGGGGTTCATCGCGATATTGCTGAACACGACGCCATAAAGGCCATTTGGAGGGCGGCCAATCTTGGCCGCAGCCGCCTTTCAGGCGGCCAGAGCCGGCTGAAAGCCGGCTGCGGGCAAGATTGCCCGCCCTCCAAATCCAAAAACTGGAAAGGGACATCCTATGAAATGTTTGAATAAGTGGGCATTACTCGCATTACTGGCTGCGCCGGCGCTGGCGCAGACCGTGAGCTTCAACGCTCCCATGGCATTCGGAAGTGAAACCGCTCCGGCGAATAGCATCGCCGTGGCCGACTTGAATGGCGACGGCATACCGGATCTGGCCGTCGCGGCCGAGGGCGATTACCAGATTCTGCTGGGCAATGGCGACGGGACGTTTCAAATCCTACCGCCCATCTACGTGAATAACGTCCTCTCTCTGGCCGTGGCGGACTTCAACGGCGACGGCATACCGGACCTGGCGCTGGGGACCGGCGGTGGCGCCGTCGCGATCGTCTTGGGTAATGGCGACGGTACCTTTGGGGCGCCCCAGTATTGTTTCGAGGGTTATGCCGCGAACTTTGTAGCCGTCGCGGACCTGAACGGCGACGGCAAGATGGACGTCGTAGCCCTCGATTCGTCCTCCTATAAGATGCTGGTGATGCTGGGCAATGGCGACGGCACCTTGGGAACGGCGAAGGGCTATAACACCGAGAAGTGGCCGGAAGGCGTAGCGATCGCCGACTTCAATGGCGATGGGAAGCCGGACCTGGCGATTGTCGCTTCGGTTTCCAATGCCGTGACGGTCATGTTGGGCGATGGGAACGGCAAGTTCCATCTGGGAGCCAGCTATGCCGTCGAGAAAAGCCCAATTTCCGTAACGGCAGCGGATCTGAATGCGGATGGAAAGATGGATCTGGTGGTCGCCAACTCCGGTTCCAAGAGCGTATCCATCCTGCTGGGCAATGGCGACGGCACGTTCCAGGCGCGCGTGAGCTACCCGGCCGGCACCTGTCCGTATTCGGTCGCGGTAGCGGACGTGAATGGCGATGGAATCTCGGATCTGGTAGTAACCAGCCCCAAAAACTATTATACGGAAGATCCCCCCATGACGGCCGTGCTGCTGGGCAATGGCAACGGAACCTTCCAAACGGCCACCGGCTATCAGGCTGGCGGAGAGGCGCTGGCGGTGGCCGATTTCAATGGAGACGGAAAGCCGGACCTGGCCATCGGCGATACGTGCATCACGATTCTGCTGGGCTTGGGCGGCGGAGCCTTCGCCACGGTCAACGGGTACCAGGCGCCGGAGGAGTCGAAGTTTGCGGTGGTGGCCGATTTCAATGGCGACGGCAAGCCGGACCTGGCGGTGGCCGACGTTGAAGCCGACACGGTTTCCATTTTCCTCAATCAGGGGGGTGGAGCGTTTCATCCGGCAGTGAATTACGCCACGCTGAAGAGCCCCGAGGCGATCGCCGTGGGCGATTTCAACGGCGATGGGAAACTCGATTTGGCGGTGGCCGATGACACCTCCAACTCCGTGTCGATCCTGCTTGGCAACGGCGACGGCACATTCCAGGCGCACGTCGACTACCCGGCCGGGCGCCAGCCGTTATCGGTGGCGGTAGGGGACTTCAACCGCGACGGCAAATTGGATCTGGCGATCGCCGACTTCGGCAGTGGTGGCCGTGGCCGCGGGAACATCTCCATCCTGTTGGGCAATGGCGACGGCACATTTCAGCCGGCGGTTGGTTACGCGGCGGGACCAAACCCGGGCGCGGTGGCGGTGGGCGACTTTAACGGCGATGGCATCCTGGACCTGGTGGCAATGGTAAACGAAGCGGTCGCGTTCCTGCCGGGAAATGGCGACGGTACGTTTGGCGCGGCAGTGACCAGCGGCCAAGTCGTCGGCGTGTCGCCCATCACCGTGACGGATCTCAACGGAGACGGGAAGCTCGATCTGGTGGTGGACGGAGCCACCCTGTTAGGCAATGGCGACGGCACTTTCCAACAGCCCACGCACTTGAGCTTGGGATATCAGGCGGCGGTCGCCGACTTCAACGGCGACGGCATACCCGATATCGCGATGCAAGACTTTGCCGCGGTCGTTTCGATTTATCCGGGCAACGGGGACGGCACGTTCGGCGCGCCGGTGAATTTCTTCGCCGGCAACGACTCCACGTTCATGGCCACGGGGGATTTCAACGGCGACGGCAAGCCGGATCTGGCGGTGGTCAACGCCAACTATGGCGTGAACTATCCAGGGTTCGTCGCGATATTGCTGAACACGACGCCATAAAGGCACAGATCACGGGCTAGGAGAGGACATCGTATGAAACGTCTGAATAGGTGGGTATTATTCGTGTCATTGGCCGGGCCAGCGCTGGCGCAGAGCGTGAACTTCGACGCTCCCCAAACATTTTCCCTGGTGGCGAGCCAAACGGCCGCGGCGGATTTGAATGGCGATGGCAAGCTCGACCTCGCCGGGGTCAATAGCGGCTACGTCTACACGATGCTGGGGAACGGCGATGGGACTTTCCAACCGGTGGTCCAGGTCGCCGATCTGGACGCCGGCATATCCTCCTGGTTGGCGGTGGGTGACTTCAATGGAGACGGAAAACCGGACTTGGCGGTGTCTCTCCCCAACCTGAACGCCGTGGCCATCATGCTCGGCAATGGCGATGGGACCTTCCAGCCCGCGCAAAATACCGCTCTCTCGAATACACCCGGTTTTCTTGCGGTAGCCGATTTCAACGGCGATGGCAAGCTCGATCTGGCGGTGGCCATCGGCGGGGCCCAGCCGTATGCCGTTGGGATTCTGCTGGGTATGGGCGACGGCACATTCAAGAAAGCCTCTTACTTTGCGGTACAAAGGGAACCTGTGTTCATCGCCGTGGGTGACTTCAACGGAGACGGAACGCCGGACCTGGCGGTAGCCAACGCCGATTCCAATACCGTTTCGATCCTGCTGGGGAAGGGAGACGGCTCGTTTGAACCACAGGCGCCGTTCCCCGTCAAGGCTGCGCCCAGCTCGTTGGCCGTGGCGGATTTCAATGGCGACGGCAACCTGGATCTGGCGGTGGCGCAGGGCGACGATGTGACGGTCATGCTGGGCAACGGCCACGGCGTGTTCACCGCGAAAGGGGACTATTGGGCGGATCTCGGATCTGGTTACCTGGCGGCGGCGGACCTGAACGGCGATGGAAAGCCGGACATCGCCGCGGTAAGCGAATATTGGGAGAGCAACGGAGCCACTTACTTCTCCGTCCTGCTGGGCAACGGCGATGGCACCTTCCAGAAGGCCGCCAAATACGCGCCCGGAGGCCGAGCCTTAGCCATCGGGGACTTCAACGGCGACGGGATTCCCGACGCGGCGGTGACCGGAAATGCCACCACCATATTGCTGGGCAAGGGTAACGGTATCTTCGAGCAGCCGGTAGGTTACCCGACTGCGAAGTTTCCGCTGTGGGTTGCGGTGGGCGATTTCAACGCCGATCGGAAGCAGGATCTCGCGGTGGTCGATGACGAGTCGAATAGCATCTCGATCCTGCTGGGCGATGGCAATGGCACGTTCCAACCGCGCATAGATTATCCGGTGCTAAAGGGGCCTTTTGCCGTGGCTGTTGGAGATATGAATGGCGACGGAACGCTCGACCTGGCGGTTTCGGATTCAGCTTCGAACGCTGTTTCCATCTTGCTCGGCAACGGCGACGGGACTTTCCGGAAGGCGGTGAACGTGGCGGCTGGCAACAGCCCGAAGACCGTCGTATTGGCGGACTTTAACGGCGATGGCAAGCTGGATATGGCCGTCGCCGACGCTTATACAAACAGGCAGAAGGAGGGCGGCATCGCCGTTCTGCTGGGAAACGGAGACGGCACCTTCCAGCCGCTGGTGCAATACCTGAGCGGTGAGGGCACGTTGTATCTGGTCTCCGCGGATTTCAATGGAGATGGAAACCTGGACTTGGCCGTCACGGCCTCGAACGGCATTACGGTTCTGCCGGGCAACGGCGACGGGACATTCGGATCGCCGATCTCAAGTGGGGTTAGCTTCTACAACGGCGAAATGGTTGTGGCGGATCTTAACGGCGACGGCATCCCCGACATCGTGGTGGGTGGTCAAGCTCTGCTGGGCAACGGCGACGGGACATTCCGGGAGGTAGGTCCGAATCTCGGGGGATTGTTCACAGCGGTGGCGGATTTCAATGGGGACGGCAAGCTGGATATCGCCGAGTCCACTAGCTTCGGCATCGCGATATTTCTAGGCAACGGCGACGGCACTTTCAACACGCCGGGCGCCTATTTCTTTGCCGGGGATTGCCACCGACAACATCCTGAATCTGACCACCGGCGATTTCAATGGGGACGGCAAACCGGATCTGGCCGCCGGCATCTCGGCCTCGAACAGTATCAACATTCTGATGAATACGACCCCGTAGGACAGGCCTCCCGGCCTGTCCCCATTGGCGGCTCACCTGTTACAGAGCCGCGACCGTCAGGGAGTGCCCCATGACCCCGCGGGCCACCGAAGGCGATGAAGAGAAATAGGAGGGCGGCCTGCGTCTTCGACGCAGCGGTCGCACGTTCCACTTGCGGTTCCCCGTCTATGCGTTATAACGGAAGAATGATGCGAATCGGTTTGCTGGCCGCTCTGGCGGCGTCGTCTCTTTGCGCTCAGGATTGGGCAGTCGCGCGCCTGGATAAATCGCCGCGCCATCGCGAGTGGGTCACCGTGAAGCACGACGGACGCTCGGTGGAAACCATGGTGGTGTATCCGGAGTCGAAGGAGAAAACGCCCGTGGTGTTGGTGATCCACGAGATCTTCGGAATGAGCGACTGGGTGCAGGAAGTGGCGGACGAATTCGCCGCCGCGGGATACATCGCCGTGGCGCCGGACCTGCTTTCGGGCATGGCGCCGGACGGCAAGGGCACGTCGGGATTCAAATCGAACGAGGTGATGCAGGCGATCGGTCACCTGAATCCCGATCAGATCACGGCCGACCTGAACGCGGTGGCCGATTATGGACGGAAGTTACCGGCGGCCACCAAGAAGCTCTTCGTGGCGGGCTTCTGCTGGGGCGGCGGGCAGACTTTCCGTTTCGCCACCAACCGGCCGGATATCGCCGCGGCGCTGGTCTTCTACGGACCGCCGCCGGATAAGGACGCCATGGCCCGCATCCAGGCGCCGGTTTACGGTTTCTACGCGGGCCTGGATGCGCGCATCGGCGCGACCGTTCCGGACACCATTGCGAACATGAAGGCGCTGGGCAAAAAGTACGATGCGGTGACCTACGAAGGTGCGGGCCACGGCTTCATGCGCGCGGGCGAGCAACCCGATGCCACCGAGGGGAATTCGAAGGCGCGCAACGAGGCGTGGGTGCGGGTGAAGGAGATTTTGGCGAAGTAGGACAGGCCTCCTGGCCTGTCCCTCTCGGCTCGCCTTGCTAAACTGCTCCTTAAGTGCAACAGTTGGTGGAATCCTCGTCGTACGCTGCGCTTCTCGATGCAGCAGCGGAATTTTTGGCGTCGTTCAAAGATCAATCCGAAATCCTGGTGCTGGCGCAAACCCGCGGAGCCGCCGACGATTTTGCGCGCGCGGCGTGTCATAAAGGTCTGCTCGGCGTCCACCGGATGACGCTTACCGCAATGGCCGTGGATCTGGCGCAAGCCCCCCTGGCGCGCGCCGGACTTTCGCCGCTCGGTGGCCTGAGTGCCGAAGCGCTGGTCGCGCGCGTGATCCATAAATTGAAAGCGGAATCCATCCCGTATTTCAAACCCGTGGCCGATACGCCCGGATTGGCGCGCGCCGTCTGCGCCACTATCGCCGAATTGCGTCTGGAAGGCGTGCGGCCGGAGAGCGTTGCCGCAACGGGCGCGCCCGGCAGCGATTTGGCGCGCATGGCCGCGCTCTACGAAGAAGAACTGGCCAACCGTTCGGCGGCCGATTTCGCGCTGCTGTTGAGGTACGCCATCGCGGCGGCCAAGGAGGGCAAGCACCGGTTACTGGGGCTGCCCGTGGTGTTGCTCGATGTGGATCTCGACGCGCGTCTGCGGCGCGAATTGGCCGACGCGGTGATGGCACAGGCACCCGCGGTGTTCGATGGACGCCTGGGTAAAGCACCGCTTCAGCCCGCCGGCACGCTCGACCGCATCCGCCAGTCGTTATTTGCGCAAGCCGTCGCGCCCGATGGCGAACCGGACGCCAGTCTCGATTACTTTTCCGCCGCGGGCGAATCGCTCGAATGCGTCGAAATCGCGCGCCGGATTCGCAAGTTCGCGGCTGAAGGCACGCCGTTCGACCGCATGGCCATCCTGCTGCGTTCGCCCGAACGGTACCAGCCGCTGGTGGAAGAAGCGCTACGGCGCGCGACGATTCCCGCGTATTTCAGCCGCGGCGTGGCGCGTCCCGATCCCGCCGGACGCGCGTTTCTGGCGCTGCTGGCGTGCGCGGCGGAAGGCTGCTCGGCCACGCGCTTCGCCGAATATCTTTCGTTAGGCCAAGCGCCGCCGCTCGATCGCACGCCGCGCACCGGCATTGCCGCACTTCCGCCGGATGACGAAGTGCTCGCCCGCCTGTACGAACGCGCCGACATCGCCGTTGCGGAGCCCGCGCCCGAGCCGGACGAACCCGAAGATGCAGCGGTGATCGGCGGCACACTGCAATCGCCCGCCGCCTGGGAAAAGCTGCTGGTGGATGCCGCGGTCATCGGCGGTCCCGATCGTTGGGCACGCCGTCTGCGCGGTCTCGAAGCCGAGTATCGCGTGCGCCTCGCCGATTTGGGGCAAAAAGAAGAAGGCCGGCGGCAACACCTGGAGCGGGAAATCGCGCGCCTCAAAAACCTGGAAAATTTCGCATTGCCGCTGATCGGGCGCCTCGCCGCATTGCCGCAGCACGGCGGCTGGGGCGATTGGATCGATCAGCTTGGCGCGCTGGCCGAAGCCGCGCTACAGCGCCCCGAGTCCGTGCTGTCGGTGCTTGCCGAATTGCAAACCATGGCCGAGGTGGGCCCGGTGACGCTCGATGAAGTCTCCGGCGTGCTCTCCGACCGGCTGCGATTCCTGCGCCGCGAGCCGCCCCTGCGCCGCTATGGCAGCGTGTTCGTGGCCGGTATCGACGAAGCCCGTGGGCGGGCCTTCGATATCGTATTTCTGCCGGGCTTGTGCGAAGGCCTGTTTCCCAGCCGTCCGCACGAAGACCCCATCTTGCTCGACGATTACCGCCGCAAGCTGAACGCCGGCCTGCGCGTGCAGGACGATCGCGTGGCGGACGAGCGCCGCCGCCTGCGCATCGCCTGCGCCGCGGCCCGCAATCGCCTGGTGTTCAGCTATCCGCGCGTGGACGCGGTCGAATCGCGGCCGCGTGTGCCATCGTTTTATGCGCTTGAAATCGTGCGCGCGGCGCATGGACGCCTGCCCGATCTACGCACGTTTGAGGAGCGCGCGCGGCAAGGCGCCCCCTCGCGCCTGGATTGGCCTGCGCCCGCCGACGCTCGCGAAGCCATCGACGATGCGGAATTCGATCTGGCGGCGATCGGCCGCGTGGACGCCCCCGGCGCGGGCCGCTATCTGATCGAAGCCAATCCGTTCCTGGCCGATTCCTTGCGCCGTTACGGGCGCCGCAACCGCATCAATTGGTACGCCGCCGATGGCATTGTGGAACCGGACGCCGCCACGCTGGCCGTGCTGGCCACCCAGCGCTTGGCCGCGCGCAGTTACTCGCCCTCGGCGCTGCAGCACTTCGCGGCGTGCCCCTATCGCTTCCTGTTGCATGCCATCCTGCGGATGCGGCCGCGCGAAGAAAAAGTGGCGCTGGAGCAGATGGACCCGCTCACGCGCGGTGCGTTGTTTCACGAAGTGCAGTTCCGGCTGTTCCGCGAATTGCAATCCGCCGGATGGCTGCCAATGAATCCGGCGAATGCCGTGCACGTCGCGGAAGTCGCCGACAGCGTGCTGGACAGCGTCGCCGGGGAGTACGAGGAAAAGCTCGCGCCCGCGATTCCCCGCGTCTGGCGCGATGAAATCGAGGGTCTGCGCATCGATTTGCGCGGCTGGATTCACGATGCCGCCTCCGACCCCGGCGGCTGGATGCCCTCGCATTTTGAATTCGGTTTCGGCATTGAGACGGATGAGACACGCGACCCGCACAGCACCGCGGACGAAGCTGTGCTGGACGACGGCGTGCGGTTGCGCGGCGCCATCGATCTGATCGAGAAGCATCCCGTGCGCGGCACGCTGCGCATCACCGATCATAAGACCGGCAAGCCGCCGCAGGAGTTGCCCAAGTATGTGGGGGGGGGAACGCTGCTGCAGCCGCTGGCGTACGCCATGGCCGCCGAGGCGTTGCTGGGAGGATCCACGGAGGTCAGCCGGCTGTATTACTGCACCGAGCGCGGCGGCTATGAAACGGTGCTTTTCAATATCACGCCGAACCACCGCGCGTTTTTCAAACATGCTATGTCGCTGATCGATGGCGAAATCGGTCGCGGCTTCCTGCCCGCCGCGCCGCACAAAGGCGCCTGCGGGATGTGCGATTATCTGCCAGTCTGCGGGCCCAACGAAGAGCGGCGCGCCGGACGCAAACGCCGCGACGATCTTGAAAACCTGCAGAGCCTGAGGAACATTCCATGATCCCGGGCGTGCAAACGGACGACTCCGCGGCCCGCGAACGCATCCGCAATTCGCTGGGCGAAAGCCTGATGGTGGAAGCTTCGGCCGGAACCGGCAAGACCTCGGAGCTGATCCGGCGCATTGTGCGGGTGTTGGCCGCAGGTACGCCGGTCGAGGAGATCGTGGCCGTCACGTTCACTCACAAGGCCGCCGGCGAATTGAAAATCCGCCTGCGCGAAGAACTCGACAAGGCGCGCGGGGCTTCGACCGATGCCGCGGAGCGAGCACATTTGGAAGACGCGCTGGAGCGCCTGGAAGAAGCCGCCATCGGCACGATTCACGGCTTCTGCGCGCAAATCCTGCGCGAGCGCCCGGTGGAAGCGCGCATCGATCCGGATTTCGAAGAATTGACCGAACCCGAAGCCGATCGCCTGCGCGCCCGAGCCTTCGATGCGTGGTTTCAGCGCAAGCTCGATTCGGGCTCCGAAGCGCTGCGCCGCGCGCTGGCACGATTGGCTTTGCGCGAACCATGGCAGTCCGATAATTCGCCCGTGGAGTCGCTGAAATACGCGGGCAAGCAGTTGGTCGATTGGCGCGATCACACCACGCCCTGGAGCCGGAAACCATTCGATCGCCGCGCCCGCATCGATGCGCTGCTGACGCAAGCAGGCGAACTGAATGCATTGGTGCGCCAATCGACACGCAGTGGCGACAACCTGGTGAAATCGCTGCGCCCGTTGCGCGACTTGAACGGCGGATCGTCCGATTACGATTCGCGCGAAGCCCGCCTGCTAAAGCTCGAGCGCGATCTGAAACGCGACTTCAAGAAAGGCTCCGGCAACTTCGCGCCCGGAATTTCGCGCCAGCAAGTGCTCGATGCGCGCGAAGCCCTGCTGCGCGCACTGGACGCCTTTCGCCGCGACGCCGGCGCGGATTTCGCGGCCGCCCTGCGCGACGACATGCAGGATTTCCTGGCAGCCTATCGCGACCGCAAACAGCGCGCCGGGAAGCTTGATTTTGTCGATCTGCTGCTGTTGGTGCGCGACATGGTACGCGATAACCGCGAGGTCCGCAACTATCTGCAGAATCGTTTTTCGCGCGTCTTCGTCGACGAATTTCAAGATACCGACCCGTTGCAGGCCGAAATCCTGATCCTGCTTTCCGCCAACGATCCCGCCGAAAGCGACTGGCGCAAAGTCACGCCGTTGCCGGGCAAGCTCTTCGTCGTCGGAGATCCCAAGCAATCGATCTATAAATTCCGGCGCGCCGATGTGGTGTTGTACGACGAAGTGTGCGAAGCGCTGGGCACGCGCGGCGTGGCGCGCATGCACTTGACCAAGAGCTTCCGCGCCGTGCGGCCTATCCAGCAATTGGTGAACGCGGCCTTCGCCCCGGAAATGACCGGCGATCGCCATGGCGGCCAGGCGCGTTATGCGCCGCTTGAAGAGCACACCCCCCCCAACGCGAAGCAGCCAGCCATCGTGGTGCTGCCCGCGCCTAAGCCGTACGGCCCCGTGCGGATCAGAAAGGATAGCATCAACGAATGCCTGCCCAAGGCGATCGCGGCGTATATCGACTGGCTGCGCAACGAAAGCGGTTGGATGGTGCGCGATCCGCGCGACAATACACCCGTCCCATTGCGCGCCAAGCATATCTGTGTGCTGTTCCGGCGCATGACCAATAACGGCGTGGATCTTTCGCGCGAATATACGCGGGCGCTCGAAGCGCGCGGCATTCCGCATCTGTTGGTGGGGTCGAAATCATTTTATCATCGCGAGGAAGTAGAAACCGTGCGGGTGGCGTTGGCGGCCATTGAATGGCCCGACGATGAGCTTTCCGTATTCGGCACGCTGCGCGGATCGTTGTTCGCCATCCCCGATAATCTACTGCTACGCTACCGCTTCGAAGTCGGTCGTTTGCATCCGTACCGTGGGGCAGGCACGTTGCCTGCGGCGGCCTCTCAGGCCGCCTTTTCCCTAGTAACCCAAGCTCTCTTAATCCTCAAAGATCTCCATCGCCAACGCAACCATCGCCCCGTAGCGGACACCATCAACGAACTGCTCGAGTCCACGCGCGCGCACGCCGGATTCACGCTTCGCCGCGCCGGCGCGCAAGCTCTGGCGAACGTTTACCGCATCTGCGACCTGGCGCGCACCTTCGAGTTGACGGGCGGTCTCTCCTTCCGCGGCTTCGTGGAAGAACTGGCCGCGCAAGCCGAGAAGGCCGAATCCACCGAAGCGCCCGTGCTCGAAGAAGCTTCCGACGGTGTGCGGCTGATGACGGTGCATGGCGCCAAGGGTCTCGAATTTCCGGTGGTGATCCTGGCCGACATGACCGCCAACCTGGCGGCGCGCGATGCCGAGCGCTTTGTGGCTGGCGCGTTATGCGCCACGCGCCTGTTGGGAGCCGCGCCCTGGGAATTATTGGAACACGAAGATCACGAGCACACGCGCGAACTGGCCGAGGGCGTGCGCGTAGCCTATGTAGCGGCCACTCGCGCGCGAGATCTGCTGGTGATCCCCGCGGTCGGCGACGAGGAGCGCGACGGCTGGCTGGGTCCGCTGAACAAGGCGATCTTTCCGCCGCACGATCGCAAGCGCGACAAGGCCGCCGCCACCGGATGCCCGCAATTTGCGGGGGACAAAACCGTGCTGGAGCGTCCCACGGAATACTTCGGGCAGCCGGAAAGCTCCGTGCGTCCCGGCCTGCATACGCCGCAGGCGGGCGATCACCAGGTGGTATGGTGGGATCCGCTGGGCCTGCGCCTGGAAGTGCCCTATGGCGACGGCTTGCAACAGGAGGAACTGCTGGCGGCTGAACCCGCCGGGCGCGCCGCGGAAGGCATCGCGCGGTATCGTGAATGGCAGCAGCAGCGCCGCGAGACGTTCGAGCGCGGCATTGCGCCCGCGTTCCGAATTGTCTCGCCGACGGAAGGCATCGAAGACGCGCCGCAACGGCGGCCCGTCTTTATTGAGGATATTCCCAAGGCCGTCGATCGTCCCGCGGGCAGCCGCTTCGGCATCCTGGTGCATGCCATCCTGCGCGATCTTGAATTAGCGGGCGGCGCCGGCGAGGCCATCGCCGCGCTGGCCCGAGTTCACGCGCGCCTACTGGATGCTTCGCGCGAAGAAGCCGATGCGGCCGCCGCCGCAGTCGAAGCCGCCTGGTCGCATCCGCTCCTCGCGCGCGCCCGCGCCGCCCAGCACTGCCATCGCGAAATGCCCATCCATTTGCGCCTGGAAGATGGCCGGCTTCTCGAAGGCGTCGTCGATCTGGCCTTCGTCGAGCGCGATCGTTGGGTGGTGATCGATTTCAAGAGCGACGCGGGAAGCGCTGCACGTTACGAGCGACAATTGCAATGGTATCTGCACGCGCTGGCCACGCTCACCGGCCGCGAAGCCACCGGCTATCTGCTGCGCATCTGACCGCCTGCGCGCCCACTTCGTGCTATAAGAAACCTTGTAAATGGTAGTACGCAACCAGACCCGCAACACCATTCTGGCAGATGCCGCGGACATCGCCGATTCGAGCGAAAAGCGCCGCACCGGGTTGCTGAAGCACGCGCGCCTCGATCCCGGCCAGGGCCTGTGGATCGTCCCCTGCGAGTCGGTGCATAGTTTCTTCATGAAATTCGCCATTGATTTGGTCTACTTGGATCGCAATAAGAAGGTGCGCAAGGTGCGGCATTCGATGGTTCCCTGGCGCGTGTCCGCATGCTTTTCCGCGCATTCGATATTGGAGTTGCCGGCGGGTTCGGTAGCGGCTAGCGGTACCAAGCCGGGCGATCAGATTGAGATCCAAGAGCGGTAGGACAGGCCTCCCGGCCTGTCCCAGCGAGCGATGCTCGCCGAAGAGCGGGCCTACGAGGCCCGCGCAGGCTACGAGCCTGCCCCACAAGCCTGGCGCTAGAATACAAAATCATGCCCCTGCTCGACACCGTACAAAAAGATATGACGCAAGCCATGAAAGCCCGCGACGAAGAGCGCCTGAGCACCCTGCGGATGATGAAGACCGCCCTCAAGAAACACGAGGTCGACGCCATGAAGCCGCTCGATGAAGCGGCCGAGATGCAGATCCTCAAGTCGCTGGTGAAGCAGCGCCACGAGTCCGCCGACATGTTCCGCAAAGGCGGCCGCGAAGAATTGGCGGCCAAGGAAGACGCCGAGCGAAAGCTGATAGAATCCTACCTTCCAGCCGCCGCCGGCGAAGCGGAAATCGAAGCCGCCATCCATGCCGCCCTGTCCGAGACCGGCGCGACTTCGCAGAAGCAGATGGGCATCGTAATGAAGGCCGCGCAAGCCAAGCTGGCCGGCAAAACCGTGGATGGCAAAGCGCTGAGCGAAAAAGTGAGGTCGCGACTCCAATGACGCCCCCCGTAACCGAAAAGAAATTCCGGTCATACGTGCCGGACAAGACCGACATGCGCGAGTTCACCTTCCGCGCCGTTCTGATCGGCCTGGTGCTGACCGCCGTCTTGGGCGCCGCCAATGCCTATCTGGGACTGAAAGCCGGCATGACCATCGCGGCCACCTATCCGGCCGCCGTCATCGGCATGGCGTTGCTGAAGCTGATGAAGGGATCGCTGCTCGAAGAGAACATCGCGCGAACCATCGGCTCCATCGGCGAATCCGTGGCCGCCGGCGCGATTTTCACCATCCCGGCCTTCGTGCTCTCAGGTCTCTGGCCCGGACTCACAGCGGAGAAATATTGGAATTCCGTCGTGCTGATGGTCATTGGCGGCACGCTCGGCATTCTGTTTGTCACGCTGCTGCGGCGCGTGATGGTGGAAGATACCGAATTGCCATTTCCGGAGTCCGTGGCCGCGTCCGAGATCCACAAAGCCGGACAGCAGGGATCGAAAGCCGCGAAGATTCTGTTCGCCAATATGGGCTTCGGCGGATTTATTTATCTGCTCGGCGCGGTCAACGTGTTCAACCCGAGTAATACGTTCCGCGTCACCATTGGGGATCTCGGCAAGCGGCTGCTTCTCCGCACCAGCACTAATCCCAACGTGGCCGTCACCACCACAGGCGGCGCATCCATCTTCACCGCGCCGGACGTCAGTCCCGCATATCTCGGCGTCGGATATATTATCGGACCGCGCCTGGCTGCGCTGAATTTCGCCGGCGGCGTGCTCGCCTGGGGATTACTGGTGCCGCTGCTAACCTACATCCTGGGACCGTATCTGCAGAACGCGCAACCCGCCGGCCAGCCGATCTCATGGAATCTGATCGCCGGTTCGATCTACTTCTCCATCGTGCGGCCTATTGCGGTGGGCGGCATGCTGGTGGGCGCGTCCTACACGCTGTTTCGCATGCGCAAGCAATTGGGCATAGGCATGGCGCGCGCCGTTTCCGACTTGAAGAAATCCGCGGCAGCGCATGCCGATACCAGCCGCACCGAGCGCGATCTGAGCGCGCGCACCGTGTTCGCGGGAGTCGCCGTCGTATTTGTCGCCATGGTGGCGCTCTATTACTACTTCATCGGCGCCGGGAATTTATCCACTTCGACCGTAATCACCGGCGCCATCGTGGCGGCCCTGGTCATGGTTGTCCTGGGCTTCTTCTTCGCGGCGGTATCCGGCAACCTGGTGGGCATGATCGGATCGTCCAACAATCCGGTCTCCGGCCTGACGCTCTGTACGCTGGTGATCGCGGCGCTGCTGATGGTGGCGCTGGGAGTCTCCGGATCGAGCGGCGTGGCGGCCGTGTTAGGCGTGGCTGCCGTGGTGTGCGTCTCCTCGGCCGTCGCGGGCGAGATGCTGCAGGATCTCAAGGTCGGCCACATCCTGGGCGGCACGCCATCCAAGATGCAGATCGGCGACATGCTGGGCGTCGTAGTCGCATCGCTGGTGCTGTTCTTCCCGCTGGCGATTCTCGACAAAGCCTATCACTTCGGCAGCGCCGCGTTGCCCGCGCCGCAGGCCGGATTGATGGCCATGCTCTCGAAAGGCATCGTGAGCGGCGAGATGGCTTGGCCGCTGGTGGTGGTCGGCATCCTGATGGGCTTCGCGTTGATCATGATCGAGGTGCGCAGCCCCATGCTGTTCTCGGTGGGCATGTATCTGCCGCTCGGCACCACCTTCGCCATCTTCGTCGGCGGCCTGATCCGCTGGGCCACCGACAAACTGCGCGACCGCCGCGGCTTGAACGAAGCGCAGAAGGCGCGCGTGGATAATGCCGGCGTGCTGACCGCCTCCGGTCTCATCGCGGGCGAAGCGCTCTGCGGACTGGTGATCGCCGCCCTGGTGGGCTCCGGCACAAACGTCACCTTGATGAGCTGGACCTCACCGTTCATCATGGCCATCATCGCACTGGCGGTGCTGGTGGTGGTGATGATTCAGGTGCCGCTGCGCAATGCCGGCAGGCCCGATGAACCCGCGCCTCCCACGGCGATTATGTAGGGACATCATGCGCATCGCGATGTTTGTCCACGGCTGGAACATGCACGGTTCGATGAAGAAACGCAGGTGTCCGTGAATACGGCTGGTGCGATTTTCGACTGTTGGCGCGCCAGCAAACCTCGAGGCCACCGCCGACGTGCACGTGAAGTTTTTTACGGCCTCGGATAAACCAAATCCTGAGAAGATCCCCGACAAGCAGTATATCTGGAGGAAACGACGATCAGCCGTTCGACGGAGAGGCGTATGTAGCAAAACAGGTCTCCGGTTGGAACACGCGTGACGTCATTCTGCTTGACCCATTCGCGATGTGGAGGCCGGACGGCGACCAGTCCACTCGCGACGGGTACGGCGCTATTATCGACGGACTATCCGCCTGCGGCCAAGACTCTCCTTCCCTTCTTCTTTTTGGACGCGGGGCCGCAGATCCCGAAGTCGGCGTCGGCCAGATGTGATATCAAAGAGTGATATCATGGTCCAGTGACCAAGCACCAGCGCATAATCGTAGCGATCCTTGAAAAGCGCGCCAACATCGCTTGGTCAGACATCGAAGCCATGCTCCTGTACTACGGCGCCGAGATCTCCGAGGGCCGCGGGTCGCGCGTGCGAATTGCGCTGAACGGAGTACGAGCCGTCTTCCACCGGCCGCACCCCCGGAAAGAGACCGATCCCGGCGCAGTGGCCTCCATGCGGAGGTTCCTAGTGGAAGCTGGCATCAGAATCGAGCGGAAACAATGACGTACAAGGGATATCAAGCGCGTATTACACTCAACGAGAAGGCCGGTGTTTTGCACGGGGAAGTGATCAACCTGCGGGACGTAATCACATTCCAGGGGTCGTCCGTGAAGGAACTGAAGAAGGCGTTCGCAGATTCCGTGGACGACTATCTAGAGTTCTGCGCCGCTCGCGGAGAAGATCCGGAGAAGCCTTATTCCGGGAAGTTTCTGCTCCGCGTGCCTCCAAAGATGCACAAGCGGCTCATGGCTGAGGCCGCGAAGCGGGGCAAGAGCCTGAACAGCTACGTGGTAGAGAGACTGCAATCCACAAGCCGGCACTCGACCGCCGACCGTATTTGATACCGCGGCTCGCGACGCCTACTTGCAGACCTGGGATCATGCCGGGCCGCTTTGATGTAGGCCGCATTTTCCAGTGCGCCCCGACAAGTCTTGGACGTCCCGATGGCGCGGCCTTTTCCATTTTCGTGGGCGGCCCGACAAACTACGCGACCGACGCGGATTGAACGAAGCGCAGAAGGCGCGCGTGGATAACGCCGGCGTGCTGACCGCCTCTGGCCTGATCGCGGGCGAAGCGCTCTGCGGACTGGTGATCGCCGCCCTGGTGGGCTCCGGCACAAACGTCACGTTGATGAACTGGACCGCACCGTTTATCATGGCGCTCATCGCGCTGGCGGTGCTGGTGCTGGTGATGATCCAGGTGCCGCTGCGCAATGCGGGCAGGCCCGATGAACCCGCGCCTCCCACACGACGATTATGTAGAGAGCATGCTTTCCGCTACTTCCGTAGCGCGGCGCGCGTCTCCACCAGCGTAGTTGCCAGTGACTCCCGCGGCAAACTTGTCACGATGGGCTCAATCAGCCATCCCAGCCCTGCCGGGATCCCGCGTGTCAGCGAAATCGCTTGGCACTCCACATATACCCCGCCGTCACGCTCCTGAAATCGCCAGTAAGAGTACAACCGCCAGAGATAGCCGCCATCTTCGCCCGGCGGAAGTATATGTTCGTCCGGCTTGCCGGCATTCTGCACCTCCGCGATGCGCGTGCTATAGGCCCGGCTGTGACATCGGCCGCCATCCAACGGAAAATACCGTACATCGTAGTTCGTGTCCAGGACCACTGTAATTACTTTCTTCTTCCTCAGCCGCAGATATAACTTGAAATCGTTTCCGCTTCGGCTGACTAGCCGCGATGCCATCACTTCGGGCTTGTAGTAAATCTGGTGACGATCGTAGTCCTGAACCAGCGCCAGCGTCTTCGCCAAAGTTGTGCTCGGAATGAACACCACGCCCATCCAATCGTGAATCAGTCCACCGGTAACGGCGATCGGCCCTTGTCCGCCGCGGTTCTCGATCGCCAGTTGGCCCTGGCGCACTTGACCAGCGCGCCGCGCATCCTCATCCACCCACAGAAACGTGCCGCCCGGCAATAGCCGTTTTTCCAAGCGCGCTTCGGTTTCGTGAATGTACTGTTCGAAGGCCCGCACCGTCTCCGGCTTCAACTCCGCGGCCCGCGCGAACGAAGCGCCCAAACCGCACGCCAGCAATGCGGCCGCCCATTTCATCCCGCGTCCCCCTGCCCGTGCAAATAGACGGTCCGCGTGGGATACGGCATGTCGATCTTCTCGTTCCGCAGCCGCTTCAAAATTCGTTTCCGCAACTCATGCCGCACACGAAACTGATCGCTGAATTCCTCCACGGTATATCCCACCGTGAAGTTCAGCGACCAGTCTCCGAAGCCGGGATCCAACATCACGCTTGGCCCTGGATCTGCCACCAGGCCGGAAATCTCCCGCGCCGCGGCTTGCGCCTCTTCGAGTAGCACGCGCTCTACCCGCTCGGGATCGCTATCCGAGGAAACGCCCACTTGGATCGACACGCTCACGCGTTTCTCCGGCAGATAGTAGTTAGTTATGATCGCCTGTCCCAACTTACTATTCGGGATGATAATCATGTTATTCGCCAGCGCCTTTACGGTCGTGCTCCTCCAGCCGATGTCGGTAACATATCCTTCCTCGCCGGTATTCAGCCGAATATAATCGCCCAGCCGCACCTGTCGCGCGACAGCGATATAGAAACCGGCGAACAGATTCGACAGAGTATCCTGCAAGGCCAGCGCCACAGCCAGGCCGCCCACTCCCAAGGCCGTCAGAATCGGGGTAATCGAGATCCCCAACAAATTCAGGAGCACTAACAGCCCCAGCATCACCACCGCAAGCTGCGCCAGCGTCTGCGAGATCGTGGTTACAGGCAGCGCTCCCGGAATGCCGCTGCCATGCCATCGGATGAGATCGCCCACCAGCCGCGCGCTGATGCTGGTAAGCGACAGGATCCATAGCACCAGCAGCGCGCGCCCGATCCACATAGTGGTCTTGGACGGCAGGTCCGACGATTGCATTGCCAGATGCGTGCCCAGGATCAGCACCCAGACCATGAAGGGACCCTTCAGGGCGTCGGTCACGATCTGGGCCGTAGGCGTCTTGCTGGCCGCCACCCAGGGACGCAACAGCCGCACCACGATCCGTTTCGCCAGGTAGCCCAAAGCCAGGGTCAGCGCGAGCACGCCAAAGGGCACGATCAATTGCTGCCAGTGATACGCCAGAAAATGTGGAACCGCGGCTAGTCCGCTCATCTTAGCTTCCATCATACCCGCGCGCGCGCTTTCGTCTGCACGCGGGCGCGCAACGGTGGCCCGCAGGGCCATGGGGCACTCCCTGACGGTCGCGGCTCGGTAAAGATTTCTCCCCTGGCGCACCGACCGTCAGGGAACGGCTTCCCATGAAATGTTTTACATGCTAGAGTCACTCTTACCAGTAGGCAGGAACACCGGCCGTTGAGTTTCCAACGGCCTCGCTTGCTGAGACGAGGCTATAATCGAGGACTAACAAATGAGCGATCCAAACAAACTTCGAGCGCACATATCGTTGCCCGGCGACTTCCTCTTCGGAGAGGTTCCCGCGCAACACAAGGTGGTCGTCCCCACCACGCCACCCCCAACTCTCGGTCCGCTCGCGGCGTTTGTGGGAGATTGGGTGGGCAACGGTTTCAATACTATCTTCCGGCCCGATAACACCGCGACGCCCACGGCCCTGCCTACACTCGTTCCAAGTAGTGACAACGTTCTGGAACTGAATCTTACCTCCGAAAGCTTATCCTTCTCGCCAAGTCTGGGCGCGGTTCCCAACCGGGGGACCACGCCGCAGGGCGACGTCTTCCTCAACGGAGTGCCTTATCTCCAAACGATCAACGACATCACCATCCATGGCCAAAAGACCGGAATTCACGTGGAGCCGGGATTGTGGATGATAGTTCCACCTACCACTGTTCCCACGGAAGGAGTAACACTGGTGCGGATGGCGTCCATCCCGCACGGCACAACCATTGAAGCTCAGGGAACTTCGGCGAGCATCAGCGGGCCGCCGACCATAGCCCCCGTCAACATCACCCCGTTTGTCACGGGATCGAACCCGCAGAAATTCGTCACCTTCCCCAGCCAGACCGCTACCAACCAAGGCACGCCCCGGATTCCGCAGGATCTTACCAGCTTCATCAGCGCCGGCACAATCACACAAGCCATGTTGGACGATCCAAACACGCTGCTTCGCAATCACATCGGCAAACAGAAGATCACCGAGACGATTGCGATCGTTATTTCCACCGCCCCGCCTCCGCCTCCGGACCTGTTCGGCGGGGGCACCGACAATATCGCTTTTTTGTTGGGCCAGGCGAACGCAGCCAAGCCAAACGCGCAGGCTTTGCAGATGACGGCGGTCTTTTGGATCGAGACCGTGGAGGAGGTGATTCTGGTGCCGCCCTTCAGGCCGGGCCAACCGCCTTACGGGATCAAAGGCAAGCCCAGCGTACCTGGCCAGAGCGTGCCGACATTCTCCGTCAGGCCGCCGTATGAACTCGAAATGCCGCGTGAGATCACGGTGAAGTTCACGCAGATTCAGTATACGCAACTGGTCTTGCTGAATTTCGCCGGACTCACCTGGCCGCATGTTTCGGTGAACACGCTGGTGCCGGCCGACGACATCGAAGTTCCGCCGTCCGTTTGGGCGTGACGGGCTGTCGGTTGCAAAACAAGATAATGCGGGCGGGTGGGCAGACCATCGTATTTTGTGGTCTGTTTGGGAGGGCCTGCGGCCCGCGAAATTTCATGAAAAACTAGGCAAGCGCAATATCGAACTTGAGTAGACACTACACTCAGATGCGTTTTCGATAGCGCCAACTGAGCGAGCCCGCTGCACGGTTATATTCCGCGTTCCCTGGCGGGTTGCCAGGAATTACCCTGCTCCTGCCGCGAGCAGTGTTCGGCATCGCATTGCTGCTGCAGGGTAGACCACCGGGTGTGTGCCGGCCGCCCGCCGACGATCTTGCAGCTTATGGTGAGACCATTGCCAAGGCAGTTGCCGGCGTGGTGTCCGCGAGGGGAACCGCTGAAGACCCGTGCGCCTATGGGGAAAAGGCGCGTGCCTGTTCTGTCCCAATATCTATCTTCCCTTACGAGGTCGGCACACCGGCCGTCTTCGGCTTCGCCGAATGGAACGGCCGTTCGCTTACCGACCGCTCGAACCGCTTGCTCACGCGCGCGGCTCAGAAGCTACTGCGCCGCGTACCTACCGCGTCGCGACTGTCGGGGAGAGGTGCTTCGTACGCTTGCGCACAAACCGCGCCGCACGAATGTGCTGAGATGAGAATATGAAAGCTACACAGTTGCTCCACAATCTTGGTCAGAGCATTTGGCTCGATAACATCACACGCGACCTGTTGGATAGCGGTACGCTCGAGCGCTATATCGCCGAACTATCTGTAACCGGGCTTACCTCGAACCCGACTATCTTCGATCACGCCATCAAGAACAGCACGGCTTACGACGCAGCCATTCGCGAAAAGGTGAGAAACGGCACATCCGGCGAGGCGCTCTTCTTTGATCTGGCGCTGGAAGATATCACCCGCGCGGCTGCCCTGTTTCAGCCCGCCCACGATCGCACGGACGGCGTGGACGGCTGGGTATCGTTGGAAGTATCGCCCTTGCTGGCCCACGATACACCGAGCACTCTGGCCGCTGCCAAGGATTTGCACGCACGCGGCGGACGATCCAATCTGTTTATCAAGATTCCAGGCACCCCGGAAGGTTTGCCGGCGATCGAGGAGGCCATCTTTGCCGGTGTACCCATCAACGTTACGCTGCTGTTCTCGCGCGAGCAGTACGTAGCCGCCGCCGAGGCATACTTGCGCGGAGTCGAACGTCGCATCGACGCGGGGCTGAATCCCAATGTAGGCTCGGTAGCCTCGCTGTTCATCAGCCGTTGGGACGTGGCCGTGATGGGCAAGACGCCCGGGAAACTGCGCGATCAACTTGGCATCGCCATTGCCAAGCGAACGTATCAGGCCTATCGCGCCTTGCTGGCCTCCCCACAATGGCAGCGCATATTCAATTCCGGCGGGCGGCCGCAGCGGCTCTTATGGGCCAGCACGGGAACCAAAGACCCGCAGGCGTCCGACATACTTTACATCAAGGCCCTGGCGGCGCCGTTTACGGTCAACACTATGCCGGAGAGTACCTTGAAAGCTCTGGCCGGCCATGGCTCATTGGACGCCATCATGCCGGCGGACGGCGGCGATTGCGAGCAGGTGCTGGCCGAATTCGCCAAAGCCGGCATGGATGTCGACGCCCTGGCGGCCCAACTTCAAGACGAAGGCGCCAAATCGTTTGTGCAGTCCTGGAACGATTTGATGGCCGTCATCGACTCCAAGAGCGCGGCGCTGGCCACCGCTACGGCCGGTCAAAACCATTAAGACCAAGTGCGAATATGTCAATGGTGTTACAGCCGCGGGGTGTGCGACATGAAAGTGACGATTCGCGAGTTTTCTTTTTTTGTGGCCGTAAACCTAGCGTAGTGATACGCTAGGCCATCAGGAGGCTGTACATGTCCGATTCTTTGGTTGATCTGGAGGGCCGTCGCAACGCCGTGCAATCCCAAATCGCGCAGTTGGGTGATATGCGCTCTGGTTCCATTACCGGAACAGGTGGCCGTTGTGGAAATCCGAACTGTCATTGCCATCGGACCGGCGATCCCGGCCATGGCCCCTACTATCGACTGACCCGCAAAGTGAAAGGCAAGACCGTCACCGAAACGTTTCCCTCTCCGGCCAGTTTGGCCAAAGCGCAGCGCGAGGTCGCCGAATGCCAGCGCTTCCGGGAACTGGGCGAACAACTCTTGGACGTTAACGAACAGATCTGCGAGTTGCGGCCGGCAGAGGAGACCGCGCCGTCGGCCCAGGAAAAAAAACGGCCGAAGCCATCCAAAAGGAAGTCACGCGCGAAGTAGACCAACTGTTACGCGTGGTCTTCAGCGCCCACCGCAAGACGGGGCGTTGGGAGCTGGAAGCCTTGGAAATGGCCATGCGCGCGGCCCTGCATCGAGCCGGGGCAGCCGCCCTAAGCCAACTGTTGCAATTCCCAGCCCCGGCTTCCCACCAACGGAACATTCTTTGCGCTTGCGGCCACCAGACGCGTTATCGGGAGTTGCGCTCCAAGCCGATCCTCACCGCCGTAGGCCCGGCGGAAACCTCGCGGCCTTACTACCTGTGCCCGGACTGCCATAACGGCCAATTCCCTGCCGATGTCGAACTGGACATCGTCAACACGGAGTTCTCCCCCGGGGTGCGCCGCATGCTGGCTCTGGTAGGTCAGCAGGCCCCTTTTGATCGCGGGCGCCAGCAGATCCAACTGCTGGCCGACCTGGAGGTGACGACCAAGAATGTGGAGCGCACCGCGGAGGGCATTGGGCAGGATATCGCTGTAAGCGAAAAGGCCGAGATTCAGCGGGCCAAGCAACTGGATCTGCCCATCGTGTTGGGAAAGCCGATACCGATTCTCTGTGTGCAAATAGATGCCACCGGCATACCGGTGGTGAAGAAAGAAACGGTGGGCCGCCAGGGTAAGGACGGAAATCCGGCCCGCCATCGTGACGTCAAAGTGGGCTGCGTGTTCACCCAAACTACCTGGAATGCGGAGGGCTATGCCATCCGCGATCCCGATTCGACCACCTATGTCGCCGCCATTGAAACTGCCGAAGAATTTGGCAAGCGGATCTATCTGGAAGCTTGGAAGCGCGGATGGAGCCGCGCCGCAAAGAAAGTCGTGATCGGCGATGGAGCGGAATGGATCTGGAATATCGTCGCTCTATACTTTCCCGGCGCCATTCAGATCGTCGACCTCTATCATGCCCGCCAACATCTGTGGGACTTGGTACGCAAGCTGTACCTCAACCAAGAAGCCGAACAGAGACGCTGGATGATGGTTCATCAGGACATGCTGGATAAAGGGAAAATCGAAGACCTGGTAGCCGCCCTCCGGTCCATCGACTCATCCCATCCCGAGTTGGCCGAAGCCGTCCGCACCACGGCCCACTACTTTGAAGCCAACGCCGCGCGGATGCGCTACCCCGAATTCCGCAGCCAGCACCTGTTTGTCGGCTCGGGTGTCATAGAGGCCGGCTGCAAGACCGTCATCGGTTCCCGCTGTAAGCTGTCCGGCATGTTCTGGACTGTACGCGCGGCCAACGCCATCCTGGCCCTGCGATGCTGCCAACTCAATGGTCGCTTTGAGGACTACTGGGAGGCCCGCCGCGCGTGATCGTCACTTTTATGTCGCACACCCCCAGCCGCGGGCAGTTAATCTCCAGATACCACGATAGGTTTACTTGGCTACCCGTCCATATCGGTAGTTAAAAAACATCCAATCGCGGGATGCCCACTTAGATGCCCGCGAGTAAGATCAAGGAAAGGCAAAGCCTACCGCCGGAACTGGCGGGTTAGATGGAGGGTAAATATACGGCAGCGGTCGCTGAGCTGATTCATTTGGCACTCGATTCAAATGGTGGCGCCGGCCGACTCGACGGTCTTGATCCAAGGCGAGACGGGCACCGGAAAAGAACTCGTCGCCAGGAGCATCCACGAGGAAAGCCGGCGCGCGCGCGGGCCGTTCATCATCATGAACTGCGCCGCAGTGCCGGCCGGATTGCTCGAAAGCGCACTCTTCGGGCGCGAGCGTGGAGCTTTCACGGGCGCAACCATGCAGACCACCGGCCGCTTTCATCTGGCAAATGGCGGCACGCTTTTCCTCGACGAGATTGGAGACATACCGCTTGAACCGCAGCCCAAGCTCTTGCGGGTTCTGCAGGAAAAGGAATTTGAAAGGGTGGGCGGCGCCCGCACCATTCGCGTGGATGTCCGCGTGGTGGCGGCCACCATCCGGGACTTGGCGCAAATGGTCGATGAAGGGCGGTTCCGCGCCGATTTGTTCTACCGGCTGAACGTCTTTCCCATCGAACTGCCGCCCTTGCGGGAACGTCGCGAAGATATTCCTCTCCTGGTGAGGCACTTTGCCAGTAAGATTTAATCACATCCCCAGCGAACTTATGGATATCCCGCGGGTCCACGATTGGCGGGAAATATTCGCGAGTTGCAGAATCTGGTGGAACGCGCCGTGATCATGAGTCCGGGTCCCGAATTGCGCCTTCCGCCGTGTGAACTGAAACCGTTGGTAAAACGGGATACACCGAGTGCCACGGGTACGCTGGGCGGATGTCGAAAGAAATCATATTCTGCATGTGTTGCGCGAGGTCAACGGTGTGGTGGGCGGACGGGAAGGCGCGGCCGCACGGCTGGGTGTCGCACGCACGACTCTGCTTTATCGAATGCAGAAGCTCGGAATCGCGCAGGGCAAGGCCATGAGCGCCGCGGCAAGCGCCTCGTGACGATCTTGCCGCCGTGGGGCAGGTGGGTCAATTTGCTTTTGTGGGGCGGCCAATCGTGGCCGCAGCCGCCTTTTCAGGCGGCCAGGCCGGCTGGAAGCCGGCTGCGGGCAGAATTGCCCGCCCCACGAAAGCAAATTAACCCACTACCCGAACTTGCCCACCAGCCACGGGAGAGGTTTTTCCGCCCCTGCCGCTTTGTCGAAAATCGGCCAGACGACGCAAACCGATCGTCCGCCCCACAGAAGCCCTGCCATGGTAGCCTGACACTGTGAACGTCGGCATCACTTGCTATCCGACCTACGGCGGCAGCGGCATTGTGGCCACGGAGTTAGGCCTGGAGTTGGCCAACCGCGGCCACAACGTGCACTTCATCACTTATGCGAATCCCATCCGGCTGGACCCCGGCATCCCGCGGATTCACTATCACGAAGTGGAAGTCTCCGACTATCCGCTCTTTCAATATCCGCCTTACTGTCTGGCGCTGGCTTCGCATATGGCGGATGTTGCGGAGTCTCACAACCTGGATCTGCTGCACGTGCATTACGCCATCCCGCATTCCATCTCGGCATTGCTCGCCCAACAGATGCTGGCTGGCGCCCGGCGATTGCCTTTCATCACCACCCTGCACGGCACCGATATTACGCTGGTGGGCGTCGACCGCTCGTATTTTCCGATCACCAAGTTTTCCATTGAGAAATCGGACGGCATTACCTCCATCAGCGATTATTTGCGCGGGCAGACCGTGGATGTCTTCGGCGTACGCAATGAGATCCGCGTGATCAAGAACTTCGTCAACTGCGATGTCTATAAGCCGGACCGGGAGAAAGCCATGGCGGCATGTTATGCGCCGGCAGACCGGAAACTGCTAATCCACGTATCGAACTTCCGGCCGGTAAAACGCGTGCTCGATTGCATCCGGATTCTGGCGGAAGTCGTGCGCCGCGCGCCGGCGCACCTGCTGATGGTGGGCGACGGACCGGAACGTACTCCGGCCGAACATCTGGCGCGCGAATTGGGCGTCGAACAACATGTGACCTTTCTGGGAAAGCAGAATCACGTGGAGCGCATCATCCCGCTGGCGCACGTGCTGCTGATGCCCAGCGAACTGGAGTCCTTTGGACTAGCCGCGCTCGAGGGCATGGCTTGCGGAGTGCCGCCGGTGGCGACGCGCGTGGGCGGCGTGCCTGAGTTGATCACCCACGGCGTGGATGGCTACCTCGAATCGGTGGGCGATATCGCCGCGCAGGCCGCGCGCGTAACCGCGCTAGTGAACGACGAGGCGCTGCACGCGCGCGTTTCGCAAGCGGCCCGCCGCACGGCCACCGACCGGTTCTGCACCGATCGCATCATCCCGCTGTACGAGCGGTATTACGAAGAAGTATGCGGCAAGCTGTAGGACAGGCCTCCCGGCCTGTACCCGGCGAGCGTTGCTCGCCGAGAGCCGCCTGGAAAGTCGACTGCCGCCACGATTGCGCCCCACAACTAAGCTACACGCCGAATCACATCTGCGCCCACGTACGGACGCAGCGCCTCCGGCACCACCACGCTGCCATCGGACTGCTGGTAATTCTCCACGATCGCCACCCAGGTGCGGCCCACCGCCAGCCCGCTGCCGTTCAGCGTATGTGCGAATTCGCTCTTACCCTTCGCCGATTTGAACCGGATCGACGCCCGCCGCGCCTGAAACGCCTCGTAGTTCGAGCAGGACGAAATCTCTTTGTACGCGTTCTGTCCGGGCAGCCACACTTCGATGTCGTAAGTCTTCGCCGAAGAAAAACTGGTGTCGCCGGTAGACAAGACCACGGTTCGGAAAGGCAGCCCCAGCCGCCGCAGGATGTCTTCGGCATCCGCGGTGAGTTTCTCTAACTCGTCATAACTCGTATCCGGATGCGCGAACTTGACTAACTCCACCTTCTGAAACTGGTGCTGCCGGATGATGCCGCGCACATCGCGGCCGTAAGATCCCGCCTCGCTGCGGAAACACGGCGTGTAGGCGCATAGCTTAATTGGCAGCCGTTCGCCATCCAGCGTTTCGTTGCGATACAGATTGGTCACCGGCACTTCGGCGGTGGGAATCAGCCAGAAATCCGTGTTCTCACATTTGAACGAATCCTGCGCGAATTTCGGCAACTGACCCGTGCCAAACATGCTCGCCGAATTCACCATAAACGGGGGCAGCACTTCCGTGTAGCCATGCTCGCGCGTGTGTATATCGAGCATGAAATTGATCAGCGCACGCTCCAGGCGAGCACCCAATCCCCAGTAGACGGCGAAACGCGCGCCAGTCACTTTCGCGGCGCGCTCCAGATCGAGAATGCCCAATTCCGGGCCGAGATCCCAGTGAGCTTTCGGCTCGAAATCGAATTGCCGCGGTTCACCCACGCGCCGGATTTCCACATTATCGGCCTCGCTCGACCCTACCGGCACGGATTCGTGCGGCACGTTGGGAATTCCGGCCAGCATCTCGCGGAACGATTCTTCCGCCGCTTTCTGCTCCGCTTCCAGCACCGCGATGCGCTCGCCGATGGCGCGTACCTGCTGCTGCCGTTCGGTGGTATCCGCCCCTTCCCGGCGCAGCTTGCCGATCTCCACAGTCTCCGCGTTGCGCTGCGCCTTCAGTTGCTCCGACTCCGCGATGGCCGCACGCCGCCGTTTGTCCAATTCCCGGTAGCCATCCAGATTCGGAGGATTGCTACGCGTTTGCAGCCGCTCCGCAATGCGGTCGAAGTTCGCGCGAAACCAGGCTAGATCGTACATTTATTCATGCTAACAATTCCGTTAGGTATAATTGCCGACAGGAGGAGGCATGCCACTGCTGCGGCTATTTGCGGTCTTGGTGTTAGTCGCGATCCCGCCGGCGCAGGCGCAAACTTACGCTCATCGCGTCTTGCACAGATTTGCGGGACCGCCAGCGGATGGCGCGATGCCTTCCTACGGATCCCTGATTCAAAATGCGGCGGGCAATCTTTACGGCACGACCACAATCGGCGGTGCGTACAACTATGGCGCCATTTTCAAGATAGACTCGGCCGGTACGCTAACTCTGCTTTACTCCTTTACCGGAGGAGCGGACGGGCTCGCCCCGCAGGGCGGCGTGATCCGCGACCCGGCAGGCAATTTCTACGGGACTACCGTCGGAGGCGGCTTGTTCGGCTATGGAGCCGTGTTCGAGCTGAGTTCCTCCGGTTCCGAGACGGTGCTCTACAGTTTCACGGGCGGCGCGGACGGGGCGCACCCGTATGCCGGAGTGATCCGCGACCCTCAGGGCAACTTGTACGGCACTACATACCAGGGAGGTGTGCCAAGTGCCGGAGCGGCAGATGGCAATGGGGTGGTATTTAAGCTGGATACGGCGGGCACCGAGACGGTGTTCTACACGTTTACCGGAGCCGCC
The DNA here is from genome assembly GCA_963785255.1 of Bryobacterales bacterium. Taxonomy (GTDB): domain Bacteria; phylum Acidobacteriota; class Terriglobia; order Bryobacterales; family Bryobacteraceae; genus Bog-159. The sequence goes on along the minus strand of CAWAUR010000015.1, from coordinate 172,268 downwards.
GACGGAGCCAACCCGTGGGCGGGCTCGCTGCTCCGCGACTCGGCGGGCAATCTCTATGGCGCCACAGTCTTCGGCGGCAGCCACAGGGCGGGAGTCATTTTCAAGCTGGACACCTCCGGCACGGAGATGGTTCTGCACGAGTTCACGCGGGGCGCCGATGGCGCCTTTCCCCGTGGCGGACTGGTCCAGGACTCGGAAGGCAACCTCTACGGCACCGCCGAAGAGGGCGGTACGGGCGCCAACTGCTGTGGAGTGGTGTTCAAACTGGACCCGGCGGGCAACCAGACGGTGCTGTACACCTTTACGGGAGACGGCGACGGAGCATTTCCCTGGGCGGGCGTAGTACGCGACCCGGCCGGCAACCTTTACGGCACGACTTCGCTCGGAGGCGCCCGCCAGTGCGGAATCGTGTTCGAGGTGGAGGCGGATGGCCACGAGAGGCAGTTGTACAGCTTCAAAGGCGGAGAGCAGGGCGCAAATCCGTACGCGGGCCTGTTCCGGGACTCCTTAGGAAATCTTTACGGGACCACATCGGACGTGGGGGCGCAGGGACTCGGCAATGGGGCGGTGTTCGATCTCAAACCGTAAAGCGCAGGCGAGCAGGCACACTTCAAGCGTAGGGGCCGCCTGACCGGCCCTATTCGTCGTCGTCTTCAACTGTGACGGGTTCCAGGTCTTCGGCTTCGAAGATTTGGCGGCAATCCAGGCATTCCAGATATTCCACTCCATCGCGCCTGGCGATGACTTCCGTACGATTGTGCTCGCAAGCGTGCTGCATAAAGCAAGACTTACGATTTATTCTAATGATCCCCAGCGCCGTGTCAAGGGGCTTTTCACTTATTTTTTGCAATCTTAACCCCGGTTAGCCCTCCGGAAGGGCTTTTTCGGTACCCTGAGCTACAATTTGGTTGATGCCGTTCCCCATTCACCGCATGCGGCGCCTGCGCGCCAGCGAGCCGATTCGCAGCCTGGTACGGGAAACCCGCCTCGATCCGGCGGAGTTCATCCTGCCCCTGTTCGCCTGTCCCGGCGAGGGCGTCCGCCGCGAAATCGGCGCCATGCCCGGCAATTTCCAGCTTTCCATCGACCAAATCGTGACAGAGTGCGCCGAAGTGCATGCGCTCGGCATCGGCGGCGTGATCCTGTTCGGCCTGCCGGAAAGCAAGGATGAAACGGCTTCCGGCGCCTACGCCGACGATGGCATCGTGCAGCGGGCCATCCGCGCCATTCGTAGCGAAGTTTCCGGTCTGCTGATCATGACCGACGTCTGCAATTGCGAATACACCAGCCACGGGCATTGCGGCAAGATCGTGAACGGCGAGGTGGATAACGATCAAACGCTCGAATGGCTGGCCGCTTCCGCGGTTTCGCACGCCCGCGCCGGCGCGGATATCGTGGCGCCTTCCGACATGATGGATGGCCGCGTGGCCGCCATCCGCCATGAGCTCGACGCCCACGGGTTTTCGCATATTCCGATCCTGTCCTACGCCGCCAAGTTCGCTTCGGTCTTCTATGGGCCGTTCCGGGAGGCAGCCGAATCCACACCCCAGTTCGGCGACCGCCGCAGTTACCAGATGGATCCGGCCAACGGCCGCGAAGCCATGCGCGAAATCCAACTGGATCTGGAAGAAGGCGCCGACATGATCATGGTGAAGCCGGCCATGCCCTACCTGGATCTGATCCGGGAGGCGCGCCAACGGTTCGATGTGCCGGTGGCCGCTTACCAGGTGAGCGGCGAGTTTTCCATGATCGAAGCCGCCGCGCGTAACGGCTGGATCGATCGCGACCGGGCCATGCTCGAAAGCCTCACCTGCATCCGCCGCGCCGGCGCGCAGATTATTCTGACGTATTTCGCGAAGCCCGCCGCCCGCCTGCTGGGCTGACCTCCGTACCGCGCGCCGCCGATTTGCGATACTGGCGATATGCAAGCCACCGCACTCGCTATCGCGGCTCCCGACACGTCGGAGTACGCCCCATATTTCGGCAAGTACATCGTGTTGGTGCCTGGACACCATGTGGTATCCGCGCTCGAAGACCAGCCGCGCGAAACGCTGGCGTTGCTCTCCGAGTTGAGCGAAGGGCAGGGCGAGTATCGCTATGCTCCCGATAAGTGGAGCATCAAGGAGATGCTCGGACACATCATCGATGCCGAGCGCGTTTTCTCCTACCGCGCTTTGCGTTTTGCGCGCCACGACCAGACGCCGCTGGCCTCCTTCGAGCAGGATGGCTACGTACGCTCCGGCGATTTCGGCGGCCGCCGGTTGGCCGATCTCATCGAGGAGTTTGTGGCGGTCCGGCGGGCCACCGTGTGCCTGTTCCGTTCATTGAGCGGCGAAGCTTGGATGCGGCGCGGCATCGCCAGCGATAATCCGGTTTCCGTGCGCGCCATCGCCTATATCATCGCCGGTCACGAGTTGCATCACCGCCGAATCCTGCGCGAGAAATATCTCGGCGCGGCGCATCAGGCCGGCTCCGCCAGTTGAAGCTCCATGGCCACGTTGGAACGCGCGTATGGAGACGGGACCACGCACTCCCGCGGAATATGCCGGAATCCGAGCGATTCATACAGGTGAATGGCAGGCGCCAGCTTCTGGTTGGTTTCCAGATAAAGGCGCCTGGCGCCAGCGGCGCGCGCTTCCGCGATGACCGTTTCCAGCAGACGCCGTCCCACGCCGGCCCCGCGCACGGATTCCGTCACCGCCATCTTGGCCACCTCATACTCGCCCGGCCCCATTGCAAGTAGCGCGCAGCAGCCCACCGTCACACCCCGGCGCACCGCAAAGAAAATCCGGCCTCCGTGTGACAGAATCGTTTCGCGCGGATCGGCCAAGGACTCCTCGTCCTTGGGCTCCATCGCAAAGTAGCGGCGAATCCACTCCTCGTTGAGGTTGCGGAAAGCGATTTCATCGCCCGCAACGAAGTCGCGTATCGTTAGATCCGGACCGGCTGCCGTCATTGGATCTCCTCCCTCTCCTCAAAACTTATAGCAGTGACTTCCGGATGTCCAATAGCTAAAATATGGCTATTGATATTTTTAAGATATGAATCGGGAAATCGAACTTCGTCATCTCCGCTACTTCTTGGCCGTGGCGGACACCTTACATTTCAGCAAAGCGGCCGAGCGGTTGGGTATGGCCCAGCCGCCGCTCAGCCACCAGATCAAACGCCTGGAACAGATCGTCGGCCATCGCCTTTTCGACCGCACTACCCGCGGCGTGAAGCTCACACTGGCCGGCCAACTTCTCGCCGAGCGCGCGCGCAGCACCATGGATAAGGTCCACGATGATCTGGAACAGGTCCGCCGGCTGGGCCGCGGCGAGGAAGGCACGCTGACGGTGGGCTTCAGCGGATCGGTGATGTTTACCAATCTTCCCGCCGCCATCGGCATCTACCGGCGGCGTTACCCGAAAGTGGAGCTCCGCCTGCGCGAGTTGACTACGCATGCACAAATTCCGGCGCTGCTCGATGGAACACTCGATCTGGCGTTGATGCGGGATGGCGATCCCACGGAAGGAATTCAGATGGCCGCGCTGCTTAAGGAGCCTTACGTGGCGGTGCTGCCCGCCGCGCATCGCCTGGCCCGTAAACACGCCTTGCGTGTGAGCGACCTGCGCGACGAGCCCTTCATCTTCTTCGCCCGCAGGATGGGTCCGTTGGCCTTCGATCGCACGATGGTCTGCTGCGAACGAAGCGGGTTTCGCCCCCATATCGTGCAGGAAGCCCCGCAATGGCCGACCTTGGTGCGGCTGGTGGCGGCGGGTCTGGGTGTTTCGCTGGCTCCCGCTTGCGTAGCGCATGTAACCCTGCAGGGAGCCGTCTATCGCGCGGTGCATGCGCCTTCGAGAACCACGGTGGATCTGGGGGTGAAAGCGGGAACGGACGGCGTCTTGGCCCGCAACTTTACGGAAGTCGTGCGCGAATGCCTGGCGCCATAAAGCAGTCTGCCCTTATGGGGCAGGCTCGTAGCCTGGCTCGTAGCCTGCGCGGGCCTCGTAGGCCCGCTCTTCGGGACAGGCCGGGAGGCCTGCGCCGTGGTACATTTCACCGCATGAAGTTTATCCTCCAGTTGGCGGCCGTACCGCTGCTGCTATGGCCGGCGCACGGGCAAGTCTTCACCTTCTCGCACGACGAGATGCTGAAATACACCGCGCACAATCCCTTCGACCGTTTCGAGGACGGCCGTCCGAAAGTGCCCGATGCCATACTCGAAAAGGTGAAAGGCCTCTCCGCCGAAGAAGTCTGGGCCGTGCTGCCCGGCGGCGGATTTCGCAATCAGTACGAAGGCAACTGGCGCATCCTGCATCCGGATAAGAAACTGGTGGGCCGTGCGGTGACCGCCCAGTTTATGCCCGCGCGTCCGGATATCGCGGATATCATGGACTCCGACGCCAAGGCCAAGGGCCTGCGCGACAATGGCAACCAGCGCGTGCTCGATCTGCTGCGCCCGGGCGATGTGCTGGTGGTGGATCTGTTCGGCAAGGTCGAGGACGGCACCATCGTGGGCGATAACCTGGCCGCGTACATCTATGACACCACCGGTACCGGCCTGGTAGTGGATGGCGCGATTCGCGATCTGGATGGTATCGATCCTATCGGCATACCCGTTTATTGCCGCGGCGTGCACCCCACACCGATTCACAACGTGATGCTGACCGGCATTAATATCCCGATACGTATCGGCGGCGCCACCGTGATGCCTGGCGATGTGGTATTCGGCGATAGCGAGGGCGTCTATTTCATCCCGCCGCAGTTAGTGAAGCAAGTAGTGGACAAAGCCGAGGAAACACACATACACGACGAGTGGACACAGATGAAATTCAAGACCGGGAAGTATAAGTCCACCGATATTTATCCCAGCCCGCGCGACCCGGCTCTAAAAAAAGAGTACGAAGAATATAAGAAGCAGAAGTTAGGACAGCAGTGAGTTACTCGCCTATGAAATTGAAGATTCCGCTGGCGCTCTCGGCGCCGCTTATTATCCTGGCGCATGCCTTCGCCGCGAACTGGCTATCATACGGCCACGATCCGCAACATACCGGCTGGAGCCCGGAGGAGACCGAAATCAACCGGGACAACGCCAAATCCATGTCGCTGATCTGGAAGGCGCACCTGGATAATCAGCCGCGCGAGTTGAACTCGCTTACCGCGCCGGTCAACGTCGAGTGGGTGACTACCGACAAAGGCATGGCTGAAATCGTAATCGTGGGCGGCGCTTCCGATAATCTCTTCGCGCTCGACGCCGACAACGGCAAACTGATCTGGAAAAAGACGTTCGAAGCGGAGGTAAAGCCGCGCCAGGAGCCCTTCTGGCTTTGCCCTAACGCGCTGAACGATACGCCGCTGATTCGCAAGAACGGATTGGCGGCTACCGTCTACGTCATATCGAGCGACGGCAAGCTGCACACGCTCAACGCCATCAATGGTGAGGACCGCACTCCGCCGCGAAAGTTCGTGCCGCCTTATTCGAAGAACTGGAGCCTCAATCTGGTGGGTAACGTCCTCTATACCACCACGTCGCAAGGCTGCAACGGCGCTAAGTCGGGCGTCTGGGCGCTGGATCTGGGCACGCCGGATGGTCCCGCGCAGTTCTTTCAATCCGCCAACGGGGCCGCCGGCATTTGGGGACGCGCCGGCGCCACCATCGGCAAGAATGGCATGGTGTACGCGCAGACCGGCGATGGCAGTTACGATGCCAGCCGCGGCCAGTTTCCCGATACCATCCTGCAACTTTCCGTGAAGGATCTGAAGCTGGTGGATTATTTCACGCCGGCGAACCATACTTACTTGACGCGCAAAGATCTGGATATGGGATCGATGTCAAACACGGTCTTCTCGCTTGGCGGGCGTGATATCGTGGCAGCCGGCGGCAAGGAAGGCGTAATCTATCTGCTAGACGGCGCGCATATCGGCGGCCCCGATCACAAAACGCCGCTTTACAAGAGTCCCCTGCTGGCCAATGAAGATGCGGATTTCGCGGGCCGCGGATTCTGGGGAGCGTTTGCCACCGCGGAAGACGACCAGAAGAATCGCTGGCTATATGTGCCCGCCTTGGGCGCGCCTGCCAGCACGGCGAAGTTTCCGATAGCCAACGGCGAAGCGCCGAACGGTAGCATTATGGCGTTCCGCATCACGGAAACGAGCGGCAAGTACGAGGCCGTGCCGGCATGGATCTCGCGCGATATGAATCTGCCCGAGCCTCCCATCGTGGCGGGCGGCCTGGTGTTCGCGATTTCGAACGGCGAGTTTGCGCGGCAATCGAAGGGGACCGAAGGCGGATTGTACAGCTCCGCCGAGCGCGCCGCGAAGCATACCGGACACGCGGTGCTCTACGCGTTCGACGCGGCCACCGGCAAGGAATTGTATTCGAGCGGCGACACCATGCCGGGCTGGACGCACTTCAGCGGCATCTCGATTTCGGGCGGCAAGGTGTTTGTGACCACCTACGATTCAAATGTGTATGCATTTGGCGTGAAGGAGTAGGCAGTCCTCCCGGCTGTCCAGGCCCGCTCTTCAGCGCGCGAAGCGCGCCTGGACAGGCCAGGAGGCCTGTCCTACCCGCGCTTGTAAAAGGCAGCCGTGAATTCGTAGATCGAGCGCGGCTGCCTGGCGGACTGTAGATTCTTCAGAATGGCTTGCCGGTCCGCTTCGCTGCGGTCCTGCCCCAACTTGAATTTGCCCTCCAGCAGTTCGATCTGCATCTCAAATCCGACGATCCCTCCGATCAGGCCGTGCACGTAGCTGGCGGGCAACTTGGCGAAATCGTAGGCGGAATCCGGTCCTTCGAATTTGGCGATAAGACGTCCCAGCAAGCTGTGAAGGATCTCCGGATCGGTGATCGCCTTGGGGCGGCAGGTGGCGTGCACAACGGCAAAATTCCAGGTCGGCACGGCTTCGGGCTTGGTATACCAGGTCGGCGAGATATAGCTATGCGGCCCACGGAACACAATCACGGCGGGCTGCCGGCCGTCGAAGCATTTGTTCTGGATGTTCTGGCGCGAGATGTGGCCGAAGACGGTTCCGTAAGGCGTCGCCGTGCGATCGAGAACAGTGGGGATGTGGGTGATGCGGATGCCTGGGCTGGCGGTGATAAGATCGGCGAAGGCGAATTCGTCCATGAAATCCTGGAGGAATTTACGGTCGTCGACCAGTTGGGGCTTCGGGATATAGAGCGAGCCGGGCGAGAGCTCTTGCGCCTTCAGATCGAGACCGGCGGCGGACAGGGCGAGCAACAGGTTGCGGCGGTTCATGCAGAGACTCCTTTTACAATGGCTCTTGAAATGATGCCACGAATTCCCGATTCGCTGCGCGCACTGCTCGCGAATCTGATCGATTATGCGGGATTGTATCCGCCGGCGGGTCTGCCACTGCCGCGGGTTTTGGAGAATTACGAGACGTATCGGGCATCGGCGGATAGTTGGATGCTCAACCGGCTGGTGCTTCCGGCCGCGAAGTTGCAGGAGGCGCGTTTGGGCGATGGGTGGCGAGTGACGCTGTTGGTCGATAGCGAGCCGGGCCCGTTGCCGGCGCAGGTGGAGACTCTTGAGACGAAACTGCCGCAACTGCTATCGCTGCCGACATATTGTGAGGCGCCGGTGGGAGCGATCGGACACGGCGCGTTTGCGAAGGTCCGGACGGGCGGCTTAACGCCGGACGCCATTCCAACATCGGAATCGCTGGCGGATTTTCTATGCGAGGCGGCGGCGCGACGGGTGGCGTTTAAGGCTACGGCGGGGCTCCATCATCCGATCCGGTCCGTGCGGCCGCTGACTTATGCAGCGGATAGCCCCCGCGCCACCATGCATGGATTTGTGAATGTGTTTGTAGCGGCGGCCCTCAAGTGGCGCGGAACGGAGCGGAGCATGGTTCTCGACGTGCTGAACGAAAGCGATGCCGGCGCGTTCCGGTTTATGAACGGCGAGTTATTGTGGCGGAGAAACCGCATCACGACCGCGGAGATTCAAACTGCCCGCCGCGATTTCGCGCATAGCTTTGGATCGTGCTCGTTCGAAGAGCCGGTTGCGGATTTGCGAGCGCCTGGGTGGCTCTGATTTGCTTGGCCGCCCCACAATACGACTTATTATTCTGTGATCGTGCCCCGGCATTCGCCGAAGCCGATACGCGCGAAGCCGTCGCGCTGGCAGTAGCCGCTGAGAATGACCTCGTCGCCATCCTCCAGAAATTTGCGCGGCTCCCCGGTCGGCAGCAGGATGGGATCGGCGCCGCGGCGGGTCAGCTCAAGCAGGCAGCCGCGTTCTTCGGGCTGCGGTCCGGAGACCGTGCCGCTGCCCATCAAATCGCCTGGTTGCGAATTGCAGCCGTTGCTCGCGTGGTGCGTGAGCAATTGGGCGAGCGTCCAATAGAGATTGCGCAGGTTGCCGAGGCTCAGGCGCATCGGCGGGATGCCGGCTTCACGCATCTGGCGCGATGCAAGGTGAACTTCGAGCGTAAGATCGATGCCGCCGTGTTCGCGATCTTCGTCCCAACTCAGGTACGGCAGCGGAGCCGGATCGCCTTCTGGCCGCACGTACGCCGGCACGCGGTAGGGCGCCAGCGCTTCCATGGTCACGATCCAGGGCGAGATGATGGTGGCGAAATTCTTGGCAAGAAACGGACCGAGCGGCTGATATTCCCAGGACTGAATATCGCGCGCCGACCAGTCGTTGAGCAGGCAGAGCCCGAAGATATTCGATTCGGCATCGTCCATGAAAATCGGCCGGCCAAGTTCATTGCCGGGTCCCACGAAGAACCCGACTTCCAATTCGTAATCGAGCGCGCGCGTAGGTCCGAACATGGGCTCGGCAGACGCGACATCCTTGGTCTGACCGCAGGGCCGCCGCACGGGCTCCCCGCTCATCACGATGGACGAAGCGCGCCCATGATAACCGATCGGCACGTATTTGTAATTCGGCAGCAGCGGATTGTCGGGACGGAACAGGCGGCCGACGTTGGTGGCGTGGTGGATGGAGGCGTAGAAATCGGTATAGTCGCCGATGCGGGCGGGGACTCGCATTTCCACTTCGGCCATGGGAACTAAGAGCGGCTCGACGGCGGCTTGATATTCGCTGCCAGTGCGCAGCAAATCCGAGAGCCGCTTCCGAAGGGGCGACCAATGCCGCGGACCGAGACCCATCAACGTGTTCAACGAAAGCGTGGAACAGGCGTCCACGGTCTTCTGCGACAGGCCATCCAGCAGCCCCGCCTGCGCGGCGCGGTCGAGATCGAGGATGCGATCGCCGATCGCGACGCCGATGGCCAGGTCGGTGCTGCTATTGAACAAACCGAACGGGAGATTCTGAATGGGGAAATCGGCGCCGGGCCGATTGGCGGATTGGACCCAACTGGTGAGCGCCGGATCGTGCGTGCTGTTCAAAAAAGAAAATGGTTCCAAGTGACCCGATCTCGCAGCCAAACTCTCCGCCGGCATGCAACGGCACAGAGCCTTGCAGCCAGAATCGCCGGGTGCTCTCCCTTCGGCTCCCCGCCGCCTTCTTTCGAAAGCTACGGATCAAAGCTTCCGGGCTCACCTGCCAGCTTTTCTGGCCAGAACCGGCATCTCGAAGCGGCCTTTCACTCTCCCGAAACGACTGCCCGTCTCCAGGCCACCATTTCGAGGTCGAAGCTCCCGGCCTACTTCTTCGACACCCTACCTGACGTTCGTCTTGCCCGTTCGGATTCCGATTCCCCTGCGCGTTCCGGTTCGCCCCGTTGCGCGCAAGCTCGCTACCGAAATCCCGTTGCCCGACTTGCGTCCGGCATTTCCAACGTTTCCGCGGATCTCCACTCCCCTTCGGGGTCTTTCAAACCCTTAAGGATCAAAGCGTTCAACCCGGTTCCGCGCCGGAAAGTTCGCCTTCCGAGCGCCCCCGATTGCCTGTCACTCCCCGGCATCGAATCTATTTTATTAGTGCCGATACCAGATCACCGCTCCAGGCTCGCTAAGCGTTCAGCGGCTTGCTGTTCCTCAGACCTCTTGGAACCTCTGTCATCATGACTCTTTCGCATGTTACAGTCAAGTGAAAATCGTGTTTCAGAATTGTTTTCCACAGACTCTATTTTATGTGTTTTCATTAAGATGGCCAGGACGGGCGGTGTACTACCTGTGGATAAAACGTGAAGTGAGGGTGATGTTTCGGTTGTCGGCGATCGGGGTCGTTCTGCGCCAGCCCAGCGGCGGCCACAAGAAGCACGAGAGCGAGGAGCGAAGCGGCGCGGAAAAAGGTCATAGCGAATTCTGGGCAAAATGCAGGCGGCTTGTCAAGGGTCTGCAGCATTTTCGGGCGCAGGTGACGCAAATGGCTCAGATCCCGGCACCGGCGCGCAGGGGCCACGGTGGGGGCGCGCAGGCAATTGAGGCGGCGCCGCCTTCCAGCGCTCTACCCCCATCACTTGCCGGGACGATCCTGGAAGCCTCGTAACTCGAAACTGTTCGAATCGCTGAAACCGCTCGCGGCGGTGCGCACGCGGACACGATGCTCACCGGGCGCCAGACCGAGGGGCAAGCGTGAGTTGATTTGCCAGCGGCCGCCTCCGACGTCAGTGAGGAAGAGGACCGGTTGCTCGGCTTCATCGATTTGAAGTATGACGCCGGCGCGGTCGATCCCGGTCTCCGCGGTGCGAAATCGGCAGCGGATATACTCATTGCGGTGACCCTGGAAGACGTTAGTGTCGGTCATGCCGTTCGAGAGTTCATAGATGACCGGCGCCGGTTGCGCAGGCGATGCCGCCGGCGTGGCGGAAGTTGCGCGCGGGGTCGAGCCTGTCCCATACCGGACCTCGAATGAATTGCTATAACCGCTGCCCGCGGTACGCAGGCGCACGGTGTGCGGACCTGGCGCAAGTCCCGGCGGCACGCGCAGATTGGCCTGCCATTCTTGCGCGCGCAGATTCGCCAGCACCAAGACCGGCGCGCCCAGCTCATCCACTTCAATGCGCACGCGATCGCGCGTAATATCCGGTACTTCGCTACGGAAATACGCGCAAATATATTCGTCCTTGCCGGGATGAAACTCGATATCGTGCGTGCGGTTGTTGACGGCGGAATAGAGCAGCGGCGCGGGCTCCGTGGGATCGGCCGGCGCGGGCTCCCACCGGCGGCGGCAAGTGAATCCGGTGCGGCGTTCGGAAACATATTCGAGGTTCACGCGCGCGAAGCCCGCCGACCGGCAGAGCGCGGCGGCGCACTTGACGCTAGGGCCGAACCAATTGTCGATCTGCCCACCCAACTCGTCGGTCTCGTAGAATTCCATCGCGCACGGCGCGGAACCATCGTCGGTAACGAAAGATTCGACGAACGCCGTGTCCTTAGTAATGGCGCAGATCTTTTCGAGGCCCAGCAGCGGATTTCGCAAATGGTAGAGCACGCCGAAAAACAGCACGTAATCGAACAGGCCGACGCTCTCCGGCGTGAGCTCGTCGACATCCAGAATGCGGTAATCGACGCGCGAACCGATCAGGCGGTGCGCCTCGCGGAATTCTTCGAACTCGATGCAATCGACCGCCGCCACCTCCGCGCCGCGGCGCTCCATTTCGAAGCTGCACCAGCCGGTCCAGGCGCCCACATCCAGCACGCGCTTGCCGGTAAGATCGGCGGGGATGGGAAAGGCCGCCAGGCGCGCCTTCAGCGCATCGATGCCGATCATGCCCTGGATCACGCTGCCATCCGGCAGCTCGATGCTGTGATACCAGCCTTTCGTCGAAAGCCGTGCGACCTGTTGCTGCACCAGATCGTGGAAGGTGGCGTTGCCCGCGGCGCTCTCGGCAGCCATTCAGACCAACCTCACGGCGACCGGCGCGGAGACGGCGCCGCCGAGCGCCACCGACACGGAACATTCGCCCGGCTGCGCGCCCGAGGGGAGCATGGCGTTGATCTGGCGCAATCCCTGCGGATCGGGTTCGGAAAGAAATACGGCGGGCAGATCGTCGCCATCCAGCCAAACGGTGACATCGTCCCGAACAGTGCCCTCCGGCAATCCGGAAACCCACAGCGAGATACAGCTTTGGACGCCGGTGTGGACCAGGTTGCGTTCCCAGGTCTTGCCGTCCGTGGCGATGGCGATGCGGATACTGGCGGCCGCGGCGCTCGCGGGGCGTTGGCGGCGCTGCTCGGCGGAAAGATCGACGCCGATGCGCACCGGGTTTCCCCAGGCGGTGCCCGTTGTGCGCAGGGTCGCGGCATGCCAACCGGGGGCGAGTCCCGGCGGAAGTTTGCAGTTCACCTGCCAGCCGTCGCCGCCGATGTTTTGCAGGAAAACGGGATGCGAGCCGTAGGGTCCGACGCGCGGGAACACGTCGCCCTTGGTGAGATCGGTGCGCGGGCTTTTGAACCAGATGGCCACGTAATCGTCGTTCGATTCGGAGAAATCGCGGCCGCGCGTGGTGGCGTTTTCAACTGAAGTAAGATACGGCGCCGGCTCGCGCGCGGCTTCGATTTCCGGCCAGCGGCGATAGCAGGTGACGTGCGCACGATGGTCGAGCACGCTTTCGAGTTCCACGCGGGCGAATCCGGCGGTGCGGCACATGGCCAGCAGGCAAGCGGTGTTCGGCCCCACCCAATTATCGAATTGGCCGCACAATTCGGTGGTTTCGTAGAACTCCATAACCGGCTTGCCGTCGGGATCGCTGCCATCGTCGGTGACAAACGATTCGACGCAGACCATATCGGTCGCCAGTTCGCACACTTTCTCGAGCGCCAGCATGGGATGCTTCAAATGATAGAGCACGCCCAGGAACATCACGATATCGAAATAGCCGATTTCAGTGGGCGAGAGGCGGCACACGTCGGCGATGCGATATTCGGCGTGGGAGCCGAGCAGATCGCGCGCGACGCGGAAACTTTCGAAGGCGGTGGAGTCGACGGCTGTCACTTGTGCGCCGCGACGTTCCAGTTCGAAGGTGAACCAGCCATCCCAGGCGCCGATATCGAGCACGCGTTTGCCGCGCAAATCGGCGGGGACGGGGAACTGCACCAGGCGATTGCGGAGGACTTCGAGGCTCTGGAAGCCCTTGATCACCTGCCCGTCGGGTAGTTCGAGGCTGTGATACCAGCCGAGGCGGGCGAGTTCTTCCAGCTTGCGGCGGTCGATCTCCGCGCGGGACGTGTCGGATGCCGCAGGGGCTTCGGTCTCCATGAATGCCATTTTAGCTTGGGGGATGGAGCGGCGTCGGCAGGGAATGCGGACCGCTACCCGGGGGGTCATTGAATACAAGCCGATTTGGCGGAAGTGATGCGCGCACGCATTCAGTACAGTCTAAGAAGATCGCCGTTTAGGGGCCTTTGGGGCGGGCGCGCGCTTCCTGGGTCCAGCCAGGCGCACCAGTTGAATAGCCGGAGTCGCGAACCAGAACCGGACTTTTCGAGAGCGTTTGCACCAGGGCCTGGGGGGCCGTTCCAGTGCTGCGATCAGCCTGCTTTCGCCCGATAGTCGCCACCGAATTTGGCAACATCCGTGCCCAATGTCTACGGGTTTCTGCCGATGTTGCAAAGTTACCTTTTGTAGGACGGACTCTTAGCTCACGAGGACGGTCTAAGCAAGAATGGTCGACAGTGCGGAAGGTAGCTGCAATTCCAGAAGCACCTTGAAACTCCGCGCGGAAGCGAGGGAGAGTGAGGGTCCGAGAGGTCATTTTGCTCGGACCGTGCTGCAAATTCCGTATGTGGCTTCTATTTCCAGAAAGGAGTTGACTGCGGTGGGTTCGATGTTGTAAGCGGAGTATGCACAGGGGTGAATCCTTCCCCGTCAATCCGTAACTCGAACGTGCCCACCAGAGGCCCGGGGAATGAGAAATTGCGGTGGGGGTCAGTGCTCACATGTACCACTTCGCTCTGTGTGGCATCCAGCAGAACAATGTCCGCGCTCCACAAAGCGCGTCCCATGGAGTCGCTCGCGTGGCCTTCAAGCTTCTTTACGTGCAGGTCGAGTTGGGGGCACTGGAGCTGATCCGTATACATCAGGCCGCAGTCTGTCCATTTCAGTCTGAGGTCAAGTCTTTCCGCGCGCACGGGAGCGGCGGGATCCACGGCGACGCTGATGAGACCCTCAACCTTATGGGAAAAGGCTGAGTATGGCTTCAGGTGGATGAAATAAAGACCCGGGACAAGTTTGCCGAAGTCAAACGCACCGCGGCCTGTGGTGTTTATGCTGGAGAGAATCTGCCCGGAGATCCCATCAAGCAGTTCGATTGACAAGACCGACTGCTCGAGTCGCCCTGGAACGATATCCGGTGCGCGCATCGTACCGGAAAGAGAGCGCACGTGGATCGGCTCGATGGATGGCCACCTCATCCGGACGATCTTGTTTGCTGGGCGATTCGGCTTCACGTCCAGTAATAGGCCATAACCATTATCGGGATCCGCCCCAAGGTAGTGTGTGCCCGGTAGGGCGTTGTAAAAGGCAGCGATTCCGTGATTGTCCGTGACCGCCGACTGGGCACGACTTTGAGGGCTAGTCAAGCTTAGGAGAAGGCCTTTGACAGGGCCGTCGTAGCCAGACACTTTCACCCCTAAAGCTCGATCCTACTGAAATCGGCGAAAGGGTCAGCGAACAAGCCGAACCGACCGACGATGCCGCGAGACCTGCTAGAAACAGCGCTACCGACATCGCCAAGAATCGCACAGGCGAAACTCCCTTCATTGCTTCGTTCCTACGCAGACATCTATTATCCCGCGCTCCGGCTGGTCCGATCAGTCTTCGAGAGATAATTCATATCAACAAGACCCGCGCGGCATACAGATGCCCTGGTGCCGCAGTAAGGCCTCTTACGCAAACGTGATTGTTCCTACTTGGTGGCAGACTCCCCAAGCTGCACCTCGAGCCAGCTTGGCTGACTTATCTGCAAGCGGCCACACGTGTTGCCAACGCCTGGCCCGCGCTTCACACGCCCGAACCAATTAAACCGGTTGAGCACTCTCGCGACTATGGCCCTACCAGCCGCCGTGCGCCATCACTTCGCGCGCCAACGCAACCACTTCCGGATTCACCATCCGCCGGTAATCGTCCAGCTTTACATGCACCACATCGCGATGCGTGCCGGCGTTGAAGGCGATTTGCTCGTCGGAAAGCAGGCTCGCATCCAGATACACGGGCATGCCGTAAAGATTGCCGAAGGGAGGCATGGCTCCCATTTCGCAATCGGGAAAGAGCTGGGTCAGCTCCTTTTCGGTGGCGAGGCGGGCATGAGAAAAGCCCAGCATCGCACGCAGTTCCTGAAAATCCACTATTTTAGTGGCGGCCAGCACCACCATGCGGTAGCCGCTTTCCGCAAGGAAGACGACCACCTTAGCCACCTCCTGAGCAGGCAGGTGTTCGGCCGCGGCAACTTCGCGGGCCGTATAAGCGAGGGGATGAACGGTGTGGGTGTAGGCCACGCCGCTGCGGTCCAAAAAATCCTGGAGACGGACTAACAGCGCCATAACAACCTCCACTGGCCGTAATTGTAGCTCCAGGCGCGGGCCGGCGACACGGCCGATTAAAACGCACGCTCCCTCACGGTCGCGGCTCCGTAGCACCGGCTACCTACTGCACCGCGACGTACAGCGTCTGCGTCCCGGCGCTCCCGCCCAGCGTGAACGTGAGCGGTACCGGGTTGCCACTTGGCACATTCGGCACGGCCACGTTGAACTGATACAAACCCACATAACTGGGCGCCAAGCCGTCGTACGACACCATCGCCTCGGTACCTCCGAAGAAGAGGTGGAACGGCATGGCCAGGGTGTTGGACTCTCCGACGAGTTGCCCAGCCGGAATAGCGGGCGTGACTGGACCAAAACCTACGCCATACAGGATGATCGTGTCGCCGGGCTGCGCCGGGCGTGAATTAATGCCGGCGATGGCCCCCGTGGGCAACACGTAAGCCGAGTAATCGGGAAACAGAGCGACCGCATACTGATTGCCGCCTATATTGAACGACGGCGGCGCCAGCATGCCCGGCGCTGCGGCGGTCACAGTAACCGTATAGGCACTCGTGGCCCCGCCCTGCGTAGTTACAACCAGAGGTTGCGGGCCGCTTCCCACGCCGAAGGGCGCCTGCACATTTACCTGCCCCGGACTGATAAAGGAAACGAATGCCGGCTGTCCTCCGATGGTCACCGAGGTGCCGTCCAGTTCAACCGGAGCGTTCGCGCCCTGGAAATCGCTGGCCGTCCATTCACGCGTATCGGGAGCCAGGTTCGTTCCGTAGATTTCGATCCAGTCGCCGGGCGAGATGGCGGCGAACTCTCCGAACGCGCTGGCTCCCACAACTCCGCCTGGATTAACAGCGGGCGGCAGAGCCGCGCCGGTCACCTCAAACGCCAGTTGGCCAAAAAGGGGCACCCAGTGGAGGCTCCCAAACTGGATCAACGCTCCGGTTCCCTGGCTGCTCAGGTACCAATACAGCAGCGTGTCCGTGCCCGCCGCCGTGGACTCGGCGACCACCCAATATTGCTGGCCGGCTTCAAGCGTGAGGCCCAGCGTATCGCCGACCGTAGTGAGCACGGGCGGCGATTCGGCCGGCAGATTGTTTACCGTCCAGCTTTCCAGAACGTTGCCTGGTAATCCGCCGGCATCTTGCGTCAAAGAAATTTGCGCGCTGTTGGTTCCCTCGTCATAAATCAAGGCGAGCGAGATGCTCTGCAAGGTGAAGGTCGCGGCAGGCGTAAATGGGGCTGCCGCGTTATGCGCCATCGCGGGTCCGCAATCCGAATTGCTCATGCCATTAATGCACCACGCATTCGTCGAGAAGCTGCCATTTGGCCCAAGGCTGCTGTAACCGTTCGCGCACATGAGTTGTGTAAAGCTCGCGACGGATCCTTGGCTGGTTCCGGCGCTATTCGCGGCCCAGGCGCGGAAATAATAAGTCGTCAGACCGGCCAGTCCCGCCAGGTTGGCGCTGAATGTCTGCGCGCCGGCTCCCGAGCCGATATCCTGCTTCGGCGTGGAGACACTACCGCTCATGGTACTGTCGGTGCTGTATTCAAACCAGACTTGGGTATCCGCGCCGTCGGGATTCGCCGATCCGTTCAACGTGGCGTTGTAGACCGTCACCCCCGATGCCGCGCCGGTGTTCACTGCGGGAGCCTGGCCACCTGGCGCCACATCCACGGTGACAGCCACGGCCGCGGAAGGAATGCCATTAGCCACCACCTGCATGTTACTGGCGCCGGCTTCGATATCCGCGGGCACATCGAAGTAAGTGGAAACAGCCAAGTTTCCGGTCGCCACGCCCATGGAGCTGTGATTGTGCGTTCGCGCGTAGAATACATGGCCAGTGGCGTTATTGGTGATGCGCACCAGCGGGTAATTGGTAGCGTTCTGATCTTCGTCGCCATAGGCGGTCCCCTGGTCCAGCCCATTGAACTGCGTGCCGCTGATTTGATAGGTCGCGCCGGCATTTACGGCCGCCGGCGCGCTGGCGATCATGGGTGCCCATGCGGGATCGTATGTGGGCGAGGCAGCGGGAGTGTAAAGCTCCGCCAAGACGCCATCGACGAACAGCACTTGCCCGGTGGGCAGCAGAAGGAGCGTGGTGTCGCTGGTGGCGTCAAACAGCGCGTCGATTGGCGCGGGAACGCTAATCAGGTTTTGGCCATCGAACTCGAAATACTGCAAGCCGGGATTGTCGCCGGGGCTCCCGCCGAACAATACATGGCCGCTGGGCAGGACCGCGGCAGGCCCGTCTTCCACCGTGAGTCCCGGAAATGCAGGACCTTCGGCCCACGTACCGGCCGCCGTGGATCCGGCGGGCGGCGGCGTGTAGATACCTGTGAAGCCATCCGCGCCAATCGCGAACACGGTGCCATCGGGGCGCACCGGAGTGGGTCCGATTTCGCCGGGCGGGTTATACCCCGGGCAACCCGGTGCGTACGCCGTCCCGACCTCCCCAGCGGTATTCAGAGGCTGCGGCGTGTTACCGGAACTAACCCACATGCCGGTATCCGGCCCCGTCAGCAAAAAACGTTCGGATGCCGGCGCATTCTTCACATCCAGCGTGAAGAAGCTGCCGTCGGGAAGCAGAGTCCAACCCTCCTCCGAATTGAAGGCATCGATCTTACCAGTACCGGGCAACTCGGTCCAGGTCAACGTAGCCGGATCGAGAATGGCCAAGTCCTGATACAACTTACTGCCGATGATCAGGCGGCCATCCGCCAGGACTGTAGATGGCGCATCGCCGATGCACTGAAAATGATTGGGAGAGCCGGTGGAGGGTGGCGGGGCGAGCATGGTCCAAGTGTCCGCTTGAGGGTCGTAGATGGCGCCCATATTGGTGAGGGCGAAGGTCCAGTTGTTGTATTCGCCGCCGATCACCGCGACGCGCCCATCGGCCAGCACATCCGAGGCGAAGGCGTCGGGCACGTAACCGGCCGGGCATGCCGGCTATCGTGGACCAGGAGCCATTCAAATAGCTCCCGTTCGAATCCGGAGTAAGTTTGTACCAGTTAGAAAGGTTATACAGGATATTCGCCTGGCACATGACACTGCCGTCGGTAAGTAGGAGGCAGAGAGTGACACCCGCGGGCGGCTGGTTGGTGAGGGGGGTCCATGTCTGGGCGTAGACGGGTAATTTGGCGAGCGCGAGGCACGCCAGGATGGCCGCGGGCGTAAAATATTTTGTGCGCACATTTCCCCCTTTTTGCCTTTCATTTCCGCTCTAGTTCCCAGCATTATACACCGGCCTTGGGCGCACGCCCGGCTGGCATCGCCGGAGGGCCTAACCTAAACCGCTCCCTAACGGTCGCGGCTCGGTAACACGCGGCCCGGTAACACGCGCTTCGGTAACACGCGGCTCGGTAACACGCGCTTCGGTAACACGCGCTTCGGTAACACGCGCTTCGGTAAAGGCCGCGTCGATTTCGCACGATTTCAGAGCCGCGACCGTCAGGGAGCGGTTTCGCGGGCCATTTCCGCTGGCGGGATTACCCGCCGGATGGAGTATTAGTAGTACCGCGCCGCAAATTTCCACACCAGACACGGGCGCGGATTGCGGCTCTCTGCTACCATTTGTTTTCGGACTATGCTATCCAAAAAGGCCAGAGAAGCGGCGCTGACACGTGTGGCATCGCCCGCAGATGAAATCAAGGATCACTACACGGTTCTGGTGATAGGTTCCGGTTACGGTGGCGCGATCGCTGCATCGCGGCTGGCGCGCGCTGGCCAGCAGGTTTGTGTCCTGGAGCGCGGCCGGGAGTTTCAAACCGGCGAATTTCCCGATTCGGAAGCTGAGGCGTTGTCGGAAACGCAAGCCGATCTTCCCAGCGGACATACCGGCTCGCACACCGGGTTATACGACTTCCGTATCAGCCCCGACGTTAACGTATTTGTGGGCTGCGGACTGGGCGGCACCTCCTTGATCAATGGGAACATCGCCCTGCGCCCGGATGCCCGCGTTTTCGAGGATGCCCGTTGGCCCGAGGAATTGCGCGGCGATTTGGGCGGCATCGAACAAGGCTACCGGCGCGCCGAAGAGATGCTGCGCCCCACCCCGTATCCGGCGCGCTATCCGGCCTTGGCGAAGTTGCTGGCCCTGGAACAATCGGCCGCGCACTTGGGGCGGACCTGCGTCCGCCCGCCCATCGCGGTCAACTTCGAGGAAGGCGTCAACGCCGCGGGTATCCTGCAGCACGCCTGCATCCTGTGCGGCGACTGCATCTCCGGGTGCAACTACGGCGCAAAGAATACGCTGGCGTTCAATTATCTGCCGGACGCGCGCCGGTTCGGCGCGGAGATCTATACGCAGGTCTCCGTGCGCCGTCTGGAACGCCGCGACGGTCGGTGGCTGGCGCATTACCGAACGCTCGAAACAGGTTTCGAGGATCTCGACGAAGGGCTGCGCACGGTTTCCGCCGATATGGTGGTGCTGGCGGCCGGCACGCTCGGATCGACCGAGATTCTTTTGCGCTCGAAAGCCGGTTTGCCTCTCTCGGACCAGGTCGGGGAGCATTTCTCGGGCAATGGCGATGCGCTGGGCTTCAGCTACGAATGCGCGGAAGAGATTCGCGGCGTGGGTTATGGCCGCCGCGATCCGCGCGACATGGAAGCGGTGGGTCCCTGCGTGACCGGTATGATCGACATGCGCGACGAACCCGATGTGAACCAGGGCATCGTCATCCAGGATTTGGCGACGCCGGGCGCGCTGGCCGGTTTGCTGCCGGACGCGTTGGCGCAAACGGGCGCCGCCCTTGGCCGTGCCTCGGGAGAAGGCTTGGGTGAGGCGCTGGCGATGGAAGCTGAGATCGAGAGCCTCACCGAAGGCCCCTATGAAACCAACGCGGACCGTACGCAGGCGTACCTGGTGACCACCCACGAGCGCGGCGCAGGCACTATGCGGCTCGCGGATGGCCGCCTCGAAATCGAATGGCCGCATGTCGGCGAGCAGTCCGTCTTTCAGAAGGTGAACGCCACACTCGCCGACGCCACCGACGCGCTGGGCGGCAAATACCTGATCAATCCGGTGTGGAGCGCGGTGTTCAAGCGCGATCTCATCACCCTGCATCCGCTGGGCGGCTGCGTGATGGCTGGCGATGCGGAGGGCGGAGTCGTCAATCATAAGGGGCAAGTGTTCGCGGGCGCCCGCGGCACGGCGGTTCACGAAGGCCTTTACGTGTGCGATGGTTCTACTGTTCCACGGTCGTTGGGTGTGGGTCCTTTGCTGACGATTTCCGCGCTGAGCGAACGGGCATGCGCGCTGTTGGCGCAGGATCGCGGCTGGCGCATCGATTATTCGTCGCCGCCGGCGGTCGAGGCCCAGGTAGAGGCGGCTGTCGCTGAGCCGCTGGGCATTCAGTTTGGCGAAGTGGCGCGCGGCGATGGATGGGAGTTGCATCTGACGGTCGTTTCGGACGATCTGGACGCGCTGATTGGTAATCCGGCGGAGCGCGCGCGAGTGGCTGGATACGTTCAGGCACCCTTGGCCTCCAGCGAACCGTTAAAGGTCGTGGCAGGCGAATTCGGCGGGATGGCCGCGGGACACGTGGTATACAGCATGACGTTGTCGGGCCACGCGGGCCGCACGTTCTATCTGCAGGCGTCCAAAGAAGGCGCCGCGCTGGAAGTCACTCTGCACGATGGAAACAGCGGGGCCGGCAGCGTCCCGATGAAGACCGTGCTGCATCTTTCACCCGGCGATTTCGAACGGCAGTTGAGCACTCTGCGAGTCTCGGGCGCTCCCAGCCAGGGTGACCGGCTGCGGGCTACCGTGCGATTCGGACAGGCTTTGGCGGGCGATCTGTACGCGGTCTACGGCAGCATGACGGAACAGCGCAAGAAGCGGCCGTTGCGGGTCAACGCGCCAAGCATCCATCGATTGCCTGCGGGCGGCCGGCTGCTCCGTTACGAAGGCGGCTCACGCGGACCTGTTTTGCTGGTCGCCGGCGCGGGCATATCGCCCGCGGTCTTTACGATCGATACCGTCGAAACAAATCTGGTGGAGTTTCTGTTCGCGCACAGGTACGATGTCTGGTTGCTGGATGCCGCCGATGGGGACGGGCGTGAGGCCGCGCTTATGGCGGTGAAGACCGCATCGCGCGCCGCGCACGTACACATGTGGAGCGCGGAACACGCACCGGAAGTTGTGGAACTGAATGCCGCCACACGCGATGCGGTTCCAGAGGAATATCGCGACATCGCGATTCTCGGAAGCCACGCCGCGTATGACTTATATCCCGGCATTTTGACCACGCTGGCGGATCAGAGAACCCGCGCGGCGCTTGCGGGATCTATCATTACAACTCCGGCAGCACCCTCGATTGGGGCTCCTTCCAGATCAACACGGCGCACTTGAAACGCGCGGGGTGAACCTGCGAGACCTGCTGGACTGCTAACAGCGGCAGTTATCGTCAGTTCCTGAAAGGATTCTGATTGCGGTTCGGTGAATCTGAGTTTCTTTCCTATATGGGCGCGGGGACCGCGCCCTTTGCTCTTCTGGGTTCCCTCAGTGCTGATCGGCCGCCGCGGGAGTATTGTTAATCAGGGCGTAGATCTCATCCGCATTGGCGGCCACCACGGCGAGGCTTTGTTTGCCACTGCCCTGGAAGTCACCCGAGACCATGGCCACCGGATTGTTTCCCACCGAATAGTTCAAGCCGGGAGTGAAACTGCCATTGCCGACGCCCTGAAGGACCAGCACCGTATCGAGGTAGTTGTTGTTGACCGCGATATCGGGAATGTTGTCTCCGTTGAAGTCGGCGACGACCAGGTAATCGGCGGTTCCCACCGGGAAATCGGAAGGCGGACCGAAACTGCCGTTCCCGTTGCCGAGGAGGACCGACACAATGCTGTTATTCGGTTGGTAGTTGATGACGGCCAAGTCGACCTTGCCGTCGCCATTCAGATCGACCAAGGCGAGGCAGGCTGGGTCGTTGCCGATGGAGACGTTCGTCGGACGATTGAATCCGCCGCTGCTGGCTCCCAGGACGATAGAAATCGTATTGGAGTGGTTGGCGGTGACGAAGTCGAGAATGCCGTCGCCATTGAGGTCCGCCACGGCGATGAACTGCGGGTTGGCTGCCACGGGGTAATCGACCGGCTTACCGAACGTGCCGTCCCCGGTCCCGTACAAGACGGAGACGTTGTTGCTGTTGTAGTTGGTCACCAGCAGATCGAGCGTGCCGTTGCCAGTCAAGTCGGCAACCGCCAGCGCGACGGGATTGCTGTCGGCTTTAAAAAGTTTGGCCGGCTTGAAACTGCCGTTGCCGTTGCCCAGGAGAATGGCGACCTCCCCGGCGTTGGAGCAGACGACGGCCAGATCCAGGTGGCCATCGTTATTGAAATCGCCTACCGCGACGAATCTGGGGCCTTGGGCGACCGGATAGTTCACGGGCGAACGGAAGCTTCCGTTCCCGTTGCCGAGTAAAATGGAGACGGCGCTTTGGCTGGAGTCGACGACCGCGAGATCGACTTTGCCATCACTGTTGAAGTCGCCCTGGGCAGCGGACTGAGGGCTGCTTCCGGTGAGGAAGGCGGTTTCGTGGGGGAACTTGGCGGCGGTGCCGACAAGGAGAACTGTGATGGCGTTGGCGCTTTCATCGGCGACCACCACGTCGCTTGCCAACGTGCCGCCATTGAAGTATCCAGTGGCGGCAAAGACAGATCCGACGCCGGAGAAGTAGGTGGTGGGGCTGCCAAAGGCGCCGGTTCCCTTGCCGATCAGAATGCCCGCGCTATTGGAGCCGTTGTTGACTACCACCAGATCGGGTCTGCCGTCGCCGTTAAAATCGCCAACTGCGATGGAAATCGGCTCGTTCCCCGCGGGATAGCTGTGGGACTGCTCAAGGCCAATGGTGGGGGCGCCCAGGAGGATGGAGATGTTGGCCGAACCATAGTTGGCGACGGCCACGTCGGGCTTGCCGTCGCCGTTGAAGTCGGCGATCTGGATGGCGTAAGGCTGTGTGCCGACGCCGTACGTTGCGGGCGGGTTGAAATCGCCATCGCCCTTTCCGATGAGCACCGAGACGGTATTCGAGAAATAGTTGGCTACCACAAGATCGGGAGTGCCGTCGCTATTGAAATCGGCTACCGCGACGGCACGCGGATTAACGCCCGTGCCGAAGCGCAGGCCGCCCGTGAATGTGCCATTGCCATTGCCCAGGAGGACGGCGACGTTGTTGTCTTCAAAGTCGGGAACCACCACATCGAGGTTGCCGTCCTTATTGAAATCACCGAGAGCAATGCCGCAGGGTTGGCGGCCGACGGTAAAGTTGAGGGCGGCCTGGAAGTCGCCGGTTCCGGTACCCAATAGGATCGAAACGCTATTGGAGCCATTGTTGACCACGGCCAAATCGAGCTTGCCGTCATTGTTAAAGTCGCCTACCGCGGCGGCCACGGGATTGGAACCAACGGTGTAATTCGATAACGTCGTGAAGGTACCGTTGCCGTTCCCCAACATGATGGTGACCTGATTGGTATTGTTGCCGTTGGTGACGGCCAGGTCCGGAATGCCATCGCTGTTAAAATCGCCAACCGCGATGGCCGTGGGGGAACTTCCAGCAGCGAAGGCCACGGGCGCATTGAAGGTAGCGGTGGTGGCTAGACACGGCGCGATGGCGATGGCCGCGCCAATGAGAACGGAAAGCGTAAACTTTGAATCCATTTTTCCCTCCTGAGCGGATGCCTACTGAGTGCGCAATGAACTTTCGGTGGCTATTTCCAGATGCCCCAATATGATAAGCCTCATCTGCCTGAATCGCCAGAAAAAAGTTTCGCTACGGTACTAGAACGTATGTGCGGGAGGAATTTCCGGACGATTGAAGGGTTGCCGGCCCTTTACACCCGCCCCGGCAAAACTCTTTTTAGCCGGCCGCCGTCCTGATCCCGCCGGTACCGGCTGCACGGCCGCGCGCACCTCGCCGCCGCCACCCCCGTCGAACCCAAACCCATGGTGCTGTCCAGGACCAGGCCAGCCTCAGGCGCTGGAACTATCCAGGTATTTCGAAGACACTTCCTTACGGCGCGTTCACCGTTACGGCCGCGTTGCCGCAGATCGTTCCGGTGCAGGCGTTGACATACGTCGTTCCTGGGGCAACCCCGTAGATCACACCTGAATTGGTCACATCGTTTGTCACCGTGACTACCGAGGGATTGCTGGACGTCCAGGTTACCGATGCCAACACCTGCGTGCTGTTATTGCTGAATGTGCCGGTCGCCACCAGTTGTTGGCTGGCGCCTGGGGTCAGCGTGGGAGCGCCGGGAGTGACCGCGATGGACGTGAGATTGGCAGGCGCGAGCGTCGGCGGATCGTATAGTTCGGCAGCCGCCAATACGGAATTGTTCGCGTTGCTGTGCCCGCCCGCAATGAGTACCGCTCCACTGGGAAGCAGCGTAGCGGTTTGCAAGTCGCCAGGCGTGATCAAAGCGCTGGTGGTGGAGAAGGTGCCCGCGCCGGGATTGTAGAGCTCCGCGGAAGCCGAATTCAGTACGCTACCGGCGATCAGCACATTTCCGTTGCCCAGCAGAGTGGCAGTGCCCAGCCAGCCCGTGCTCGCCTCGCTTCCGGTGACGGTGAAAGTTTGCGTCGACGGATTGTAGATCTCCGCGCTGGTCAGCGGACCGGTGGTGTTGTAGTTGTAGCCGTCGGCGATCAGCACGCTACCGGTATTGAGCAGGTTGGCGGTCGCGCCGGAACGGGCGGTGTTGAGGCTGCCGGTGGTGAGCGTAAACGTCTGCAGGGTGGGATCGTAGATCTCGGCGCTCGACAGCGGACCATCGGCATTGGCGCCGCCGGCGATCAGCACGGTGCCATCGGGCAGCGGCGTAGCCGTGGCGTCGAAGCGCGCGTCGTTCAGGCTGCCCGCCGTGTAAGTGAATGTTTGCTGCGCGGGGTTGTAGATCTCCGCGCTGGCCAGCACCGCGTCGCCACTCGATCCGCCGGCGATCAACACGGTGCCATCGGGCAGCAACGAAGCTGTGTGCTGATAGCGGGCGGTGTTGAGGCTGCCCGTGGTGAGCGTAAAGTTTCCGGTAGCTGGGTTGAAGATTTCCGCGCTGGCCAGTTCGTTATCGCCGCCCGAACCGCCCGCGATCAGCACCTTGCCGTTCGAGAGCAGCGTGGCGGAGTGCTCGTCGCGCGCGGTGTTCAGGCTGCCGGTGAAGGCGAAAGTTCCCGAAGCGGGATTATACACTTCCGCGCTGTTCAGTTCTCCCAGCGCGCCGCTGGCGCCGGGTATTGGGCCAATGCCGCCGGCCACCAGCACGTTGCCGGTGGTCAGAAGCGTGGCGGAGTGATAATAGCGCGCGTTGTTCAGGCTGCCGGTAGAGACGAATACGGCTTGAACAGTGAGGGTAGTGAAGCCCGTAACGCTACCCAGCGAGGCTGTGATAGTAGCCTGACCGGCGGTCTCTCCGGTGGCCAAGCCAGATGCGCTGATGGAGGCAATGCCCAACGGCGCGGCGGTCCAGGTCACGCCGGTCAGGGTCCTCATGGTGTTGTTGCTGTATGTTCCAGTGGCCGTGAACTGCTGTGTATAGCTGGCAAAGATGGTTGGATCACTGGGCGTGACCGCGATCGATTCGAGCACCGCCGCCGCGCCGGTCCCGCTGAGGGTGACGGTTTGCGGCGAGGTGGAGGCGTTGTCGTAAATCTTGAGATTGCCGGTTCGGCTGCCGGTAGCTGTGGGGGAAAACGTGAGGCCAATGGTGCATTGCGATTTAATGCTGCCGGTGCATGTGGTGCTGCCCTGGTTCACGGCGAAGTCGCCGGTGGTCACCAGGTTGGTGAAGGTGAGCGCCGTGGTCTGGTTGTTGCTCACGGTAACCGTCATGACGCCGCTAGTCTCGCCGAGCGGTATCCGGCCGAAGCTCAGGCTGGTGGGAGTGAATGTGACGGGCAGGATGCCCGAACCGGTGAGGCTGGTAGTCTGCGGACTGTTGCCGGCGTTGTCCCTGACGGTGAGCGTCCCATTGAATGTGCCGGTCCTGGCCGGCGCGAACGCCACCGAAATAGTGCAGCTTGCGCCCTTAGCCAGCTTCGACGGAGTGATCGGGCAGGTAGTGGCGGTTTCGGTGAAATTGGCGGATACCGTGATGCTCGTAATTGCCAGGGCTGTCGTTAAGCCGTTGGTGAGCGTAGCCGTTTGCGGCGCACTGGTGGTTCCCTCAACCTGATTGCCGAAGGAAAGAGTAGAAGGAGCCAGAGTCGCGGAACCGGTGGCCGAGGCGCTTGCGGCAAACAGCAGAGCCACGCCGGGAAGAAGGACCCAAGTGCACCGAACGATAGTGTTCATGATGAGTTAACCCGCAGCGAGCGTCTCCTCAGTATAGAGATGGCGGCGCTTGGCGGGCAAGGGTTATAGTACCAGGACTGGGATGTGGGGCAGACCATCGTCTTCTGTGGTCTGCCGCCTTCGCGGCTGGGCAGACGACATACAACGATCGTCTGCCCCACGGCCTCCATTGCACGGCGTGCCGGCGTCCCGATTTTTATTTGCCAGCCGCCGGAGCGCTGCGCTTGCCCCAGAAGATATCTACGTCCTCCACATCTAGGCTATTGCGATATAACTTGTGCAGACCCAGGGAATCCACGCGCGTGTCGTCGTCCGATATCTCGACCACGTCGAAGACACCGGCTTTGAGCTCGCGGTCCAGCTCCTTTTGCGGAATCACGTGCAACTGGCGGGCGACGGCCGGCGGAAAATCGAGCTTATGCGAATCCACCAGTTCCATTCCTGGGGGGGGCGGGTGGTGTGTGACGAAGTAAGTCGGCTCGTCGGCGAACAGAACGGCTTGGGGAGGAGTAACTTCCTTAACTTTGGCGGCGATGCGTTCGGCGGTGTACCAGGAATAATCGCCCCAGCCTTCGAGCAGTCTCTGTGTCAGGCAGGCGCACATCAACAGGCCGACAATAGCCACGGGCCACCACGGGCGCGCCCGCGATCCCAGGCGCGTACCAATGTCATAGAGGCCCGCGCACGCCAGGATCGCGAGAAAAGGCACGGCCAGCAGATAGTAACGCCGGAATGTGGGGAGGGCCGTGGAGATGTGGGCGATGAGGGCTACGGCCAACCAGGCGCACAGGTAGAATTCGCGCCGGCGCGCGGGATCCCAACTGCTGCGCCTTTGGAAGAACAGCAAGCCTGCAATCGAAAGGAACACCAGCGTGAGCGCCTGCGGAGAACCGATCCAGGCAAACCACTCCGCGAAATTATGCGACCATGCGCCCGCCCAGTCGCGCTGGCGATAGAGCAGGTTATAGTGCAATACATTGAAAACCGTCTGTTGCGGCGCGCGCAGGAAGAACCAGGCAAGGGGCACGCACGGCAAGGCGGCGCCCGCCATAAACCCTCCGAGCTTGGCCCATCGGTTGCCGGTGCGGTTGCAGACTAACATCCAAAGCAGAAGCACCGGCGCCACCGGCGCGGTCAGCAATGAGCAGTTGGCCCCCGCGGACGCCAGCAGACCAGTCGCGGCCGCGAACCATGGACGTTCCCGTTCGACGGCCGTGACCGCGCATAGAAACGCGCCGGTAATCAGGCACAGGCACAGCGCATAGGCCTGCGCGATGGTGCCGAATTCGACCACCATGATGTTCAGGCCGAACATCGACACACCTGCCACGGCCATCGGCAGGCGCCAGTCCGCATCGGGAAAGCGATGCAAGAGGTAGCCGGCGATCAGGAGCGCGGCCAAGGTGGCCATGACGCCGGCGACGGCGTGCGGCGTGTGCCAGTTATTGCCGAACAGGCGCATCCAGAAGACATTCCAATAGACATTCAGCGGGGTTTGCGGGTAGCAGAAGTCGATATAGGGACGTTTGCCGCGAAGTATGGATTGCGCGGCGACCAGGTGCCAGCCTTCATCCCACGCGAACGCCCGCGTCTGCGCGTAAACTCCGAGCAGTAGGGCGAGGAGCGCCACCGCCGCCCGCACGATCCAATGCGACCCCGCAGCTTTTTCGCGGCTCATCGCGTGGTCGCAAACCTCCGCGTATACTCTCCGCGCGTGGCGAGGCTGTGGCGGTCGATGGCGCGGTCCACGGCCAGAATGCCATCCAGATGGTCGATTTCATGCAGCAACAGCTCGGAAAGCGGACCATCGGCGGTGAGGCGTTGGGGCTGTCCGGCGGGATCTTCATAGCGTATGCGCACGCTCTGGCTGCGTTCGAGATAGACCAGTAAATCGGGAAACGAAAAGCAATCGTCCCACAGGCGAAACTTGGCTTCGCTCTGAAATTCGAACTCGGGATTGCGTAAGTAGTAGGCGGCGCCTTGGAATTCGATGTAGATGAGACGCAGCGGCTCGCCGATCTGGACGGCGCTGATGCCGCGGCCGAATCCGTGGGTGCGCTGGAATTCGTGGAGCGTGTCGCAGAGATCGTCGAATACCGGCGCGGCGCTGTGCGGCTCGGCTACGGGCGCGGAGACGGCGCGGAGTAACGGATCGCCAAGCTGCAGAATGCGTTGGGACGGCATCACGTATGAAGATATCACGGGCCGCTGCGAGGGAGCGGGCTCCTCGGCTTAGAATCCCCAAAACCGTTAAGCGCACCCGTTTTATCGGCGTTTATCGGCGTTCATCGGCGGCCAGGCAGAGTTTCTTGCGGCGCGGCGTGAAAAACCAAAACAAATATGGCCGCAGATGAACGCAGATGAACGCCGATTAAACCCAGCCCCTAGCCCCGCCACACGTGTTACAGTTGCTAGGTCGAAAGGAGTAGCGCCACATGCCCAAAGAAAAAGCCGTCGGAAAAAAAGGCGAAAAGTACGGAGTCAACCTCGAACTGAAGCGCGAACTCACCAAGGAAGAGGCCGACTTAATCGCCAAGACCCTGGATATGACCGTCAGCGCTCTGCGCCTGCACCTTAAGGACGATGCCGCCGTCGAAAAGCCCAATAAGCCCAAGCCCCCGCGATAACCGCGGCGCGCCGCTGAAGGTTTGCCTCGTCAGCATCCCCACCGCCACCGATTTCGAAGATCCTATCCAGTTCGAAAGCGAGGGCGTCCGCGAAACTGCTGCCGAGATCCCGTTGGGCGTGTTGGCCCTCGCCGCCGTTTTGGAACAGGCCGGAACCGTACCGCAAATTGTCGATTCCAACGCCTGGTATGTCGAGTATGTGCACGCCGCGCGCACCACTCGCTCCACTTACAGTGAGTTCGCGGCCGACCGCCTGGCCTCGCTGGATGCCGACCTATACGGCTTCAGCACCATCTGCAACAGCTATCCCGTCACCATTCAGACCGCCCAGCACCTGAAGCGCCTTCGCCCCAGCGCTGTCACGTTGTTCGGCGGTCCACAAGCTTCCGTTGTCGATCTGCCCACCCTGCGCCATTTTCCCTTCGTCGATTTCATTCTGCGCGGCGAGGCCGATGCCACCTTCCCGGAATTTGTCGCGCGTCTCTCCGCCGGCCAATCGCTCGAATCCGTCCCGGCCATCGCCTATCGCAGCGCCGGCGAGCCTCGCCGCAATGCCAACGCGCCGCTGCCTGTCGAGCTGGATGCGCTGCCCTTGCCCGCGTTCCACCTGTATCCCGGCCAGATCCCCGCGCGCAGCATCCCACTCGAATTGGGCCGCGGATGTCCCTTCGGCTGCACCTTCTGCTCCACCAACGATTTCTTCCGCCGCCGCTTCCGCCTGAAATCCACCGCCATTCTCCTCCGCGAAATGGATCTCCTCACCGAGCGCTATGCCGCCGAATACTTCGACCTGATGCACGATATGTTCACGGTCGATCGCCGCCGCGTGGTGGCGTTTTGCGAAGCCATGCTCGCGAGCGGCCGCGGTTATCGCTGGGGTTGCAGCGCGCGCACCGATTGCGTCGATCCCGAACTGATCGAATTAATGGCCCGCGCCGGTTGCGTCTCCATCTTCTTCGGCGTCGAGTCGGGCTCCCCGCGCATTCAGAAGATTATCGATAAGCGCCTGGATCTTGCCGAAGCCCGCGCCCATGTAACGCTGACCACCCGCCACGGAATGCGTACCACCGTCTCCACCATCGTGGGCTTTCCCGAAGAAACCATCGACGATGTGAAAGCCACCGTCGGTTTCCTGGCCGAGTCCCTCCGCGAACCGGAGCTCGTCACGCAGTTCCATCTGCTCGCGCCGCTCGCCGGCACGCCTCTCGAAGTCCAATACCGCGATCAACTCGTCCTGGAAGATCTCTACACCGATATGTCCCACTCCGGCTGGGTGCAAGCCGACCGCGAGCGCCAGTTGATCGCCGCTTATCCGGATGTCTTCCAGAATTTCTACGCCATCCCCACCCCCCACCTCGACCGGCGCTATCTGCAGGAACTCCGTGAATTCATCCTGCGCACTACCTGCCGCTTCCGCTGGATGCTCGCCGCCTGGCACGATCGCTGTGGCGATTTAATCTCCCTGTTCGATGAATGGCGCGCCTTCAGCCGCGGCTTAGTCCCGCACCAGCGCGGCTGCGACATGCGCCGTTACTACGGCCTCTGGACCTTTGACCGCGATTTCGTGCGCTTCCTGCGCAGCCGTCCCGCCGAGGCACGCGGCGAATTCGAAGAGGTGCTGTTGCAGTTTGAAGAAGCCCTCTTGTGTGTCCTGCGCGAGGAGGCTCCCGAAAATCTGCCGACCGCCGGGAACGTGCTCGAAAGCGACATGCGCGTGGCGCTCAATCCCCACGTCTACGTCCTGCACCTCGATGGCGATGTCACCCGCGTAGTCGAGTTACTCCGCGCGCATCAGCCGCCCGATGAATCGATTCGCCGTCCCGTAATCGTGGCCACCCGCCGCGCTTCGGAAGATGAGATCCAGGCGCTGCGCATCTCGCCGCTGAGTGCCGAATTCCTCGCGCTGTGCGACGGCGCCGCCACGGTCGATGAAATCCTCGAGCGTTTTGCCCCGCAGTGTCCGGCAATCGGCAGTCTCAGCCCTTGGGACGTGGCCACCGAAGCTCTGCGCCTGGCCTATCGCAACAAGTTGATTCGCGCCTTTCCGGCCAACGATTCCGCCGCGTGCGCGGCCGCGTAAAGCTCTCGCAGCTTCCGGCTATCGCGCTCGAACCATCCGCTCGTCCAGCTTTGAAATGACGCAGCCGCCGCGGATTCCGTCGTCGCGCCGCGCACCACCTCCGCAATCAGATCGGCGGCCAGAATCCCGGACATGATGGCTTTCAACACGCCGTGTGAAGCCGCCGGATCGAGCGTTGCCGCCGCATCCCCAATGGCAAAGTACCCGTCGCCCGCGCACGCCTCTAGAATCCTCCACGTCACATCCGCGCCGCGCACCGCGCCTTCCTGCCGCATCCCGCGCAATGCTTCCGGCGCAGACCGCCGCAGCTTCGTAAAATCCAGTTGCGCCCAAGCCACCGTGTCTGGCCGCATCCGCGCCACCCAACACCACCCCCACCGATCTCCACTGAGCACCGGCTCGATACCGGTCTCACCCGCGGGGTCACTTACATATCCGTAAGTGGCGATCAAACGCCGCGAAGCGCGCCGCATCGGAATGCCCGCCATTCGGCCCAGCCAGTGCCGCGATCCGCTGCCGTCAATCACAAACCGCGCACGTATCTCGCCGGCGTCGCTTTCGATACCCACCACGCGTCCGGCTTCGATGATGGGCGCCACCGCCCGGCAAGGTTGCAGCACGCGCGCCCCGGCGGCAACCGCTCGCCGCAACAGAATAGCATCCAGATCCGCGCGCCAAGCCTGAAATCCCAACCACGGTCCGCGCGCATCTTCACCGAAGGACTCGAAACGCGCCGCCCCCCCCCACTCCACGCGATGTCGGGGATATCTCAGGAAACCCGCTGCCCGCACCGCGTCGCCCACGCCCAGTTGATCGAACAAAGGCTCGATGCCCGGATGCAAGCTCTCGCCGGGCCTGTCCCGCGGAAACGCCAGCGCCTCTACCACCACGACATCCAAACCGTTTTTCGCGCACCAGATCGCCGCCGCGCTCCCCGCCGGCCCCCCGCCCACAATCGCCACGTCGCAAAAAGACAAACCCCAGCCCCTAACCCCTAGTCCCTAGCCCCGCTCCCCGAAGGGATCAAAACTGCCGTGCTTCCCACCCCGCATTCAACGTATCCAAATAAAGCACATGCAACGGCGTCGCAAACGCAATCACCGACCGATCGAACTTCGCATGCACATACAACGGATCCTTCTGCTGCTCCACCGAAACCGCCCAAATCAAATCGAACCGGTACGAATCCTTCACCGGCACGCCTGTCACCCGTTCGGCCTCCAGCAAATCCGGATCGTCCGCGGCCGCCTTCTCGAAGTAGCGCACGGCCCATTTCGTCTTCGTCATCGTATCGGTGGCATTCAGCGTTTCATAAACGCGCGCCATCAACAGCGTCCACATTTCATACTCGGCAACCGTAGTGCGATCGATCCTGGCGAAATCGAATCCCGGTCCCAGCGCCTGCTGCACATAATCGGAGTACGCGTAAGATACAAACCGCGCCGTGTTGGCGTCCACCACCTCGGGCGCGGGCAATCCATCCCACCCCAGCCGCGATTGCGGAATCGGCGTCACTGTCGGAAAATTGCCCGGCTCGTAAACCCGCGTTTGATCCGGAGCGATGGCCGGCCAGAACGCGTTCTCCGCCGCGCACAGCCGCATATCTTCCACAAATGGACTGCCGCCGCCATAATTCGCCAGGTGCAGCACTCCGTTGGGCGAGTTTTCGTCGTCGTTCAAATCCATGCTGACGTCCCAGCCCGGGGCAAACAGGCCGGACGCGCAATCCGGCAGCGGCGATACCCGGTGATGTTCCACATTTTCCAGTTGCGTGGGCGCATCCTTGCCTGCGTCCAACCCCGAAATAATCGCCGTGTAACTATCGTCGTTACTCACAAACATAGGCAGGCTAATGGCGATGTTAGTAACATCCCGAAACGTGATGTTCGCCGTAATCCGCGCATCGGAAAGCGGCTCGGCCGGCAGCGACCCTTCGTAATCGGGAAACAGGGTCGCCTTCACATCCACGGGCGCGGATTGCACCCACCAGGCGAAAAAGTCCGTCTCCCGGATGGCCGCATAAGGATCCGGCGCCGATATCATCGAGTACGCCGCCAGGCATTGCGGCATTTCGAGCGGCAGACCTTCGCACTGCGCCTGCACCCACCCATCGCCCGAGAAATCGATGTAATGCTGCGCCTGGTAATTTCCCAAATTGATCGCGCGCGTCACATTGGGGGAGCGATCCAGGCTCGTCGAGCCGCCGTCTTTATCGACCTTCTGGCGCACATAGATGTATTCCGGCGCTTTGCAGGCGCCGCTGGGGCGCGACGGAATCCGGAACGTCCCGCCTTGTCTCACTCCGCCCGGAGGCACATCCAACACCAGGCGCTGTCCGTTGAACACCGCCTCTTCCACCAGCGGATGAGCCGCCGGAATCACCAGAATCGATGCGCCCGATTCCTCCGTGGTAACTAATTCGTTTTCCGGAATGACGAAGGGAAACTGCTCCAATTGCGCGCCCGCATAACTGGACTTGAGCGCATGTTCCGCGAACCAAAGATGAATGCGCCGCAGTTTCTCATTGTGATGATACGAGCGAAAACTGAGCTTGATAGTGCTCCCGTTGACGCACTCTTCACCGCTGAATAGCTTGTGCAGCGGAACCCAGAAGCGCCGGTCGGTATCCGCCGTTACCTTATCGCCCTCCGCGTCGAAGCCGCCCTTACGGAAATGCAGCGGGCCGAAGTTTTGTTCATCCCCCAACATCCGCGCCGCGATGTAAGCCGCAAAACGCGCTGGAATCGCTCGTATTTGGCCGTGTTCGACGCTCAGGCTGTTGAACCCGCGCGCCGCCGGATCGTACTGCGGAGCGGCATTTCCCACCCGCGCCAGGGCGGTGCGCGCATAGCATAGGTCCGCGTGATTGCGATGCACCGTTTGTGGCGCCCGCCGATACTCCACCGCATACACCACAATCGCCAGCGGCCCTTCCTGAGCGCGCCGCCGCAGATCCGCGATGGTCGGCGGCTGCACGCCGTAAACGTAATTCTCGACCGCGTCGATATCCGCATGGGACGGAAAGCCCTGCACCTGGCCCACACCCAGTTGCGGTGCGGCCAGTGCGTGGAACAGCAGGCTGTGCGCGGGCTGCCCAGCTTCAATCCCCTGCTTTCCCTCTAACGCAAAATCGCGGAAACCCGGCGCATTACGATCGATGTGCGTGAGCGGCCGTGATAGCTCCGCGGCCAGCGCCTTCGCGTTGGGCTGCCCAATATCCAGATTCGAGACGCGTAGCAGGTAATCGCGCCATCCCGCGGCTGCCAACCGCTGGCACACGTCCACCACGGCATCGATAAGCGGCATCGTCGTGTGATTGTATCAGATAAAGTGGGGCAGGCACCTTGAGGCACCCTGCCTGCGGGTGCTTAACCGTTTTGGGGCGACCGCTCCCTGACGGTCGCGGCTCGGTAACAGCCGTGTCGATTTCGCGGCGTTTACTGAGCCGCGACCGTCAGGGAGCGGTCGCCTTGGCTCTAAGCCGCCCGCACGTCCACAATGCACGACGTCATAATCGTGCGGTGTTCCGGATGGCGAAACTCCAGATGCATGCCGCGTCCAATAAAAGACGCCTTCAGCATCGACCCGCCCCAGTTGGACCCTTCGATGTGCACCAGCACCGGCTCGGGACAAAACGTGGGATGCCCGGAAATCAGCGCCTGCCCGTTGCCGCGATTCACCAGCGTGTACTCGCGGTTCTGCGTCTCCACGCGCAATACCGCGCCTTCCGGTAGCCGGTCCAGAAAAACGCCCCCTTCCACTTCGGACGCAATGAAGTTGTGGTTCACCGTATCGCCGAGATTGGGGTGCGGCCGGAACAGGTTCGGCACGGGCATGCCGACTTCGGTATCCATAATACTTCCGCTTTTATTGTAGTGCATAAAACAGCGAAATGCGCCACACCCGCGCAAGCCGATTCCCTAAGTTGTATCCTAGGGAGGAGGGGCAACGCCCGCTCCGCTTTCCATCCACTATGGCCACTACCGGCACGCCCATGCGCGACATCGAAATGACCAGCCTGCCGAATGGCGTGCGGGTAATCACCGAAGCCATGCCCCACGTACGTTCCATCTCCGTGGGCATCTGGATCGGCACCGGCTCGCGCCGCGAAAATCCCGAGCAGAACGGACTCTCGCATTTCATCGAGCACATGCTCTTCAAGGGCACCACCCACCGTTCCGCCGAAGACATCGCGCGCTCGGTCGATTCCATCGGCGGCAACCTGGACGCCTTTACCGCCAAGGAACTGGTGTGCTTCAACACCAAAGTCCTCGACCAGCACCTGCCGCTGGCATTCGACGTTCTCGCCGATCTGGTGCTGAATCCGCTGTTCCGCGAGGAAGACCTCGACAAGGAAAAAGGCGTCATCCTTGAAGAAATCAAAATGGAGGCGGATAGCCCCGATTACCTGGTCCACGAGATCTTCTCGTCGAATTTCTGGAAGGACCATCCGCTGGGCAAGCCCATCCTGGGCACGCGCGAAACGGTGAAGCGCTTCGATCGCCAGATGATCGGCGATTATTACCGCGCCGTCTACTCGCCCGCCAACTTGCTGATCACGGCGGCCGGCAATCTCACGCACGAAGCCTTGGTGAAGCTGGTGAGCCAGCATTTCGCGCCTCTGCCGCCCAATGGCCCGACGCCCGGCGATCAGGCGCCCGCCACCCACGCGCGCATTGCGCTGCGTAACAAGAAATCGCTCGAACAGGTGCATCTGTGCCTGGGTGTGCCCTCGTATCCGCTGCCGCACGAAGAGCGCTTCGCCTGCTACGTGCTGAATACCCTGCTCGGCGGCGGCATGAGTTCGCGTCTGTTCCAAAACATTCGCGAACGGCAGGGCCTGGCCTATGCGGTCTTCTCCGAACTGAGCCCCTACCGCGATACCGGCTGCCTGTCGATCTATGCCGGCACGTCCATCGAATCCGCCGGGAAAGTGGTGGAATCCATCGTGAAGGAGTTCCGCCAGCTCAAGCAGGATGGCGTCAGCGACGAAGAGTTGCGGCGCGCCAAGGATCACCTGAAAGGCTCGCTCATGCTCAGTTTGGAATCCACCTCCAGCCGCATGTCGAACCTGGCCCGCCAGGAGATGTATTTTGGCCGCTTCTTCACGCTCGATGAACTGGTGGAAAGCATCGAGCAGGTGAGCGCCGCCGACGTGCAGCGTATCTCCCAAGCCTTCTTCGATCCCAAGCAGATCGCTCTCACCATCCTCGGCAATCTGGACGGCTTCAAGATTGGCCGCGAAGACCTGGTGTGCTGAGCGATGCGCCTCCTTGTTATGGTGGTGGCGGCCGTGGTGGCGGTTCTCGGCGTAAAATGCGTAGCCGTTAACAAGGATTTGCTTTCCGAACGCCGGGCCATCGATTCCGATTGGGCGCAGGTGGACGGCGCGCTCACGCACCGTGCGGCGGTCGTGCCGGACTTGACCGCCACTATCCAGAGCGAAGAACCCGCTAAAGCCGGCGCCGCCCTGGATACGGCCGCGCAAGCCGCCAACGATGCCCGGACGGCACTCGATTCCACGCATGCTCCGCCTGAGAGGATCCTGGCGAACGCCAGGCTCGATCAAGCGCTGGCGCGACTGATGTTGCAGGTCGAGAATTATCCCAAGCTCGAAAACAGCAAGAAGTACGCCGATTTGCTGGAAGCGCTGAAGAGCGCGGATTATCAAATCGCGGTCGCCCGCCGTAAGTACAACGAGGCGGTGGAGCATTACAACGCGCGTCTGGATCTGTTTCCGGATAACATCGTAGCTTCGGTCACGCGCCTGGGCAAGGTCGACGCTTACTTTCAAACGCCGGCAATCTAAGCCATGCAAACTCCGCTTTATCGCAATTACATCGACGGACAATGGATCGACAGCGGTTCGCATTTCGAGAATCGCAACCCGGCCCGGACCGATGAGGTGGTCGGCCTGTTCGCGAAGGCAACCGCCGCCGATGTCGCCGATGCCGCGGCGGCCGCCGTCCGTGCCTTTCCGGCGTGGGCCAATCTCAACGCACCTGCGCGCGGCGCGATTCTCTTCAAAGCCGCCGACATCCTGGACCGGCGCTTCGACGCTGTCGCCGCCGACATGACGCGCGAGGAAGGCAAGACGCTGCCCGAGGCGAAGGGCGAAGTCCGCCGCGCTATTAACATCTTTCGCTATTTCGGCGGCGAGGGTTCGCGCCTCAATGGCATGCTGGTGCCTTCGGAACGCGATCGCGTGCACATGTTCGCCATCCGTAAGCCCATTGGCGTGGTGGGCCTCGTGACGCCGTGGAATTTTCCCAGCGCCATTCCCGCGTGGAAGCTGGCGCCCGCGCTCATCTGCGGCAACACCGTGGTGCTGAAGCCCGCTAGTGCCGCGCCGCTCAGCGCCTGGCGCATCGTGGAGGCTCTGCATGAAGCCGGCATTCCGAAGGGCGTGGTGAACTTTGTGGCAGGCTCCGGAGGCGAACTCGGCCAGGCGCTGGTGGATGCCGCGCCGCTGAAGGCCATTTCGTTCACAGGCTCCTGCCAGATCGGTAGCTGGCTGCATGCGGAAGCCTCCAAGCGCCGGTTGCGCATCCAGCTTGAGATGGGCGGCAAGAATCCGACCATCGTGCTGGCCGACGCGGATTTCAACGCCGCGGTCGAGAACACGGTGAACGCCGCGTTCTTCTCCACAGGACAGAAGTGCACCGCGACCAGCCGCGCCATCGTCGAGAATTCCATTTACGATCGCTTCGTCGAAGCCGTGGTCGCGCGCACGCGCAAACTCAAGGTCGGCGACGGTATGGAGCCCGGCATCGATATCGGCCCGGCGGTGGATCAGGCGCAGTTGGATACCGTGCTGCGCTATATCGAGATTGGCCGGGGTGAAGCGGGTGAGCCGAAAATCGGCGGCCACCGGCTCACCGAAGGCGCTCTGGCCAAGGGTTATTTCGTGGAGCCTACCGTTTTTGCCGATGTAACTCCCGAGATGACCATCGCCCGGGAAGAGATTTTCGGGCCGGTCCTGGCGGTAATGCGCGCCCGCGATTTTGCGGACGCGCTGCGCATCGCCAACGACATTCCTTTCGGGCTTTCAGCCTCCATCCAAACCACTAATCTCTCGCGTGTCTTCGAATTCGTCTACCGGATGGAAGCCGGCCTGCTAACCGTCAACTTACCCAGCGCGGGCGTTGAGTATCAACTGCCTTTCGGCGGGACCAAGGAATCCAGCTTTGGGCCGAAGGAACAAGGACCCGCCGCGCTCGATTTTTACAGTGACTATAAAACCGTCTATCTGAAATACTAATGCGTCTCGGACAAATTAAAGCCGAAGGCGGCTATCTAGCCGCGGTATTTGAAGGCGACTTAGCCCGTACGGTTCCAGGCTATACCGTCGCCGACCTGATTCGCCGCTCCGAAACCGAGAATGTTTCGCTCTCGAAAACCACCGCGCGTCTCGCTAGCCATCACGCGGAGCCGCGCACGGCCGTGCTCCCCATTGTGCCGCCCGAGGTATGGGCCTGCGGATGCACTTATGAAATGAGCGCGGCGTTTCGCGATGCGGAGCATGGCACGCGCGAGGGCATGTACGCTTACGTGTATAACCAGCCGCGCCCGGAGGTCTTTTTCAAAGGCACGGCGCGGGTGTGCGTGGGGCCCGGCCAGGCGATCGGCATTCGCGCGGATGCTAAGTTCACCGCGCCCGAGCCCGAATTGGCGCTGGTGCTGGGCAGCAAGGGGAATATCGTGGGTTATACATTGGCCAACGATGTCTCCGCCTGGGATATCGAGCGTGAAAACGCCTTGTACCTTCCGCAATCGAAGGTGTACACGGCGTGTTGCGCGCTGGGTCCGGTGATTGTAACATCGGAGGACGTGCCCGATCCTTATCGCCTCGAGATGACGTGCACCGTGACACGCCAAGGCCAGGAGTTATTCTCAGGCTCGGTATCTACGGCTAAGTTACATCGTAAGTTCGAAACTCTGATCGAATATCTGCGGCGCGCGAATCAGACGCCGGCCGGGACCGTGCTGCTCACCGGTACCGGTATCATCGTGCCTGAAGCCGCGGCCCTGGCGCCTGGCGACGTTGTGACGATCCGCATCCCCGAGATCGGAGAGTTGACCAATCATGCCCAAACCGTCGGCTGACTTCGATAGCAAGCGATCTATCCTGGAGTCTTACGCGGTGAATGAGCGCATCAATCAATACCTGCTCGAGAACCTGCCTGACGCCGCCTGGAATACCGAACCGCCCGGCGGCAAGGGCTGAGACGGTAAGTGTTAAACGGTCGAATCGCGATAACATCGCCCTCGTCCATTGGCACCTTTGTGGCCCGATTTTCGAGCATTTTTCCCCCAGGTTAAGTCCGATGACCATTGTCGCAAAGCGCAGTTTGGAGTGGAGCACGCCGGGAGGCGGGGTCCCTTCGCCACGCGAACCTGGCCTTGCCGAACCTAACGTCCCAATACCTTTCGCGGCCTTCCCCCCAGCCTTCCATTTGGCCGAGAGGCCGCCTTTTTAGCCCGGCTCCTGGGTTGGCCCAGCCTGGACGCCATCCACTTCCTTGAGCCGAGCGAGCCTTCTAAGATCCCCGGTACGTAGAGGTCTGCATCCACGGCCGGAAAGTGGAGGCCGAAGCCGGAGGGGCTAATTTCTATTGTGTCAAGCTGCGAGGGCGTGGCCTCCTCCAGACCCTCGGCGTCCCCGGGTGAGAAGCTCACAAACACCCTCGAACTGAGTTCAATTACGATCCGTCCCGCCCTGCGGTCATAATGCGCGGCAATTGCTCGTGGGATACGTCTTTCCATTTCGTTGGCGCGCTCGTTTGCCAATTCAAAATTGTCACGCGATGCCATGAATTTGCTCCCAAGCCTGGCACAACTCTCGAATGCGGTCCATCAGCGCGGCTTCCATGTGCCAGGCTTCCCGCCCGGAAAATCTGTAGTTCTCCCGAATTTTTACGGTCCCGCCGGACAGTTCAGATTGAATACCGCTTCGCAGCCTCTGCCCATAACATGAACGTGGGCCGGTCGATGATCGTTTGGATAAACCATAACCCGCAGTCCATCAAACCCGAAAACCGTCGGCACTGCACCAATCCTAGCAAGCTCGAACATGCCGGCGCTTGCCTTGGCAGGTCAAAAGCCACATGTTGTTGCCATTTATTCGGCCAACTCGGCGAACAGGCGGGCGCGCCCGCGTTCTCGCACCTCGGCGGCCAATTGCCGCATGGATTCGGTCGTAATCACCGCGGCCCTCCCCACGTGCCAGAGCCGCGCGCGAATCGTCCAACGTAGCGAGAAATGCGATCCGATGCCGCTCCCGTTCCTCCCACAATCGAAGCGTCTCTCGCACCGCGTCTTCCTCACCGTGCAACCGCCCACTCTCGCCGGCACGTCGTCCGCACTGGTCGGGCGTAAGTTTGACCAGTCAGGACCACCCCACAAATCAAACCAAATCCGATTATATTGAGAGATTCTCGCGACCTGCTAATGCTTCTCTACGCCCTGACTATCCTGGTGAGCGCCTTCCTCCTCTTCCAGGTGCAACCTGTCATCGCCCGCATCATTCTACCTTGGTTTGGCGGATCGGCGGCCGTTTGGACCACCTGCCTGCTCTTCTTTCAATCCGTGCTGCTGCTGGGATATCTGTATGCGCATTGGCTGCATCGCAAGCTCCGGCCGCGCGCGCAAATGTTCACCCACATAGTGTTGTTGGCGGCCAGCCTGGCCATATTGCCGATCTGGCCTGCCGCATCCTGGAAGCCCACCGGCGGCGACGATCCCACTTGGCGCATCCTCGGACTATTGACCATCACCGTCGGGCTGCCGTATTTCCTGCTTTCCACCACCGGCCCGCTCTTGCAGGCCTGGTATGCGGACCGTTATCGCGACGGCATGCCGTACCGGCTGTACGCGCTGTCGAACGCGGGCTCCATGTTCGCCCTCATCAGTTATCCGGTGCTGTTCGAGCCGTGGCTGGGCACGCACCTTCAGGCCCTCACCTGGTCCATCGCGTATGGCGGCTTCATCCTGCTTTGCGCCGCCACGGCGTGGCTGGGCCAGAAATACGCCGTCGCGCCGCTGACCGAGCCGCCGCCAGACACTCCCGATGCGCCGCGCAAAATCTTCTTCTGGATCGCGCTGCCCGCCTGCGCCTCCACCTTGTTACTCGCCATCACCAATCATCTGACCCAAAATGTCGCCGCCATTCCCTTTCTCTGGATACTGCCGCTAAGTCTGTACTTACTCAGCTTTATTCTCTGTTTTGAAAGCGAAGGATGGTACCGCCGCAGGGCCTTTCGCGGCTTATTCGCGGTGGCCGTGGGCGGCATGACTTACGCGCTCTCGCCGGAATTTCAAAACAACGCCATCAAGATCATGATTCCGTTCTTCGCCGTGGGCCTGTTTATTTGCTGCATGGTCTGCCACGGCGAATTGGCGCGCTTGAAACCGCATCCCAGCCGCCTGACTTACTTTTACGCGATGGTGGCATTGGGCGGCGCGCTGGGCGGCGTGTTCGTAGCGTTGATTGCGCCGCGCGTCTTTCCGGGCGTCTTCGAGTTGCCGATCGGCTTGGTGGCGTGCGCGGTGGTAGTCGTGGCAGTCTGGCGCGCCGATCCTGAAAGCGGACTGGCGGGCTCCTGGCTGCAGCCCGCCCCTCTGGCGGCCGCGCTGATGATCCTGGCCGTGGCTGCCTACGTCGGGTTCGTGATTCACCTGAACACCAGCGAATCCCGGCTGATGGTGCGAAACTTCTACGGCGGCCTGAGAATCGTGGACCAGGAAGCGGAACATAGCGAAGAACCGGTCCGCCGCCTGCTGCACGGCACCATCACGCATGGCGAACAGTTTTTGAATCCGAGGCTCCAGTCGCTGCCCACCACTTACTATGGCCGGAACTCCGGCGTGGGACGCGCCATCCGGCAGTTTCAGGAAGGCGGTCCCGTGCGGGTGGGCGTCATCGGATTAGGCGCGGGCACTCTCGCCGCCTATGGCCGCGCGGGCGATTACTTCCGGTTTTATGAGATCAATCC
Source organism: Bryobacterales bacterium (assembly GCA_963785255.1). GTDB lineage: Bacteria > Acidobacteriota > Terriglobia > Bryobacterales > Bryobacteraceae > Bog-159. Next base: position 129,878 of record CAWAUR010000015.1, on the reverse strand, counting down.
GCTGGTGCTGCGGCTGGCCCATTCCGAATTCACCTATCTATCCATCTGCAAAGCCCGGCTCAACGTAACCATGGGTGACGCACGGCTGTCTCTCGAACGCGAAGCCCCGCAAGACTTCGACGTGCTGGCGGTCGACGCGTTTTCAAGCGACGCCATTCCCGTGCATCTACTCACGCGCGAAGCCTTTCTGCTCTACTTCCGCCATCTGCGTGCGGATGGCGTGCTGGCCGTGCACGTCTCGAATTCTCACCTGGATCTGCGGCCGGTGGTGGCTTTGGCGGCTGCAGCGCTAGGCAAAACCGCGCGCGTGGTGGATACCGGAGACGAAGACAACGATGTATTCGGCTCGACCTGGGTATTGGTCGCCTCCTGCAAAAGCATCTTCGAGAAGCCCTTGCTGCGGACGGCGGTGGCGGCGCCGGCATCGCGCCAGATTCGCATGTGGACCGACGACTACAGCAATCTGTTCCGTATTCTGAAATAGCGGCCGGGTGCTTAACCGTTTTGGGGATTTCGACTGAAGAAACCGCTCCCTCACGGTCGCGGCTCAGTAAATCCCGCGAAACCATTATGTCCGTTACCGAGCCGCGACCGTAAGGGAGCGGTCCCCCAGAAAGCTTGCTCGCCCCACGCGGCCGCAAGCGCCCTTGCATCGCCATGCTACATTGTAGAGTCTAATTTCCAGATGCAAAACGTATTGATCATAGGGTCCGGCTGCGCCGGAAATACCGCGGCGGTCTACACGGCGCGGGCTAACCTGAAGCCGCTGGTGGTGTCGGGAATGCATGCCGGCGGACAGTTGTCACTAACTACTCTGGTCGAAAACTTCCCCGGATTTCCGGAAGGCATCAACGGCCCCGACCTGGTCGAAAACATTAAGAAACAGGCCGAGAATTTCGGCGCGGAATATATGCATGGCGACGTGCTCGACACGGACTTTAGCGTGCGGCCGTTCCGCATCAACGTGGAGGGTAAGTGGATGGAAGCCCGCACGGTGATCATCGCCTCGGGCGCGTCCGCGCGCTGGCTGGGCCTGGATTCCGAACAGAAGCTGATTGGCCGCGGAGTCAGTTCGTGCGCTACCTGCGACGGGTTTTTCTATCGCGGCAAGAAGATCATGGTGGTGGGCGGCGGCGATTCGGCCATGGAGGAAGCCAACTTCCTCACGCGTTTCGGCTCAGAGGTCGCTCTGGTGCACCGGCGCGATCAGTTCCGGGCGTCCAAAATTATGCTGGATCGCGTGCAGCATAATCCGAAGATCAAGATGCTCACCAGCACCGTGGTGGAAGATGTTTTGGACGTCGGGAAGCAGGTGGTGACCGGCGTGCGATTGAAGAACCTGGCCACCGGCGCCGTGTGGGAGCAGGATGTGGATGGATTCTTCGTGGCTATCGGGCACATCCCCAACACGGCGGTGTTCAAGGGGCAGATCGACACCGATAGCGACGGCTATATTATTTCAAAAGGCGGCGCGAAGACCAATATTCCAGGCGTGTTTCACGCGGGCGACGTGCAGGATCGCGTGTATCGGCAGGCCATCACGGCGTCAGGCGCGGGTTGCATGGCCGCCATGGAAGTGGAGCGGTATCTGGAAGCGGAGGGACACTGATGATCGAACGGCTAAGTCCGCCGGGCGTGCCGGCGCCCCGCGGACCCTATTCGCCGGCCGTGCGTGCGGGCGATTTCATTTTTGTTTCGGGGCAGGTGCCGGTGGACCCGGCCACCAATCAGGTCCGGCTGGGCGATATACGCGACGAGACCCGCCTGGTGCTGACGAATATCAGTCGCATTTTGGAAGGTTGCGGTGCGTCCATGTCCGATGTGGTGAAGTGCTCGGTTTTCCTGGCCGACGGCAAGGATTTCGCCGCCATGAACGAAGTATATGCTGAGTTTTTCGGCGAGGCCAAGCCGGCCCGCACGACCGTAGCATGCCAGTTTGCCATGCCGGGGCTGAAGGTGGAGATCGATTGCATCGCCTACCGGCCGCTCGAGTAGGACAGGCCTCCTGGCCTGTCCCCGGCTTTCCCGCAGTCCCGCGAGAACGGCCCAGGAGATCACCCCAGTCTGACCGGCTGGGAGTATTTGCGGCTGGTGGGCGAGCTTCGTTGTCTGCCCTCCGCCTCGCGCCCGGCAAAATGCCTGTGGTCGCGCTTCTATGCGGTTACTCGCTCACATTCGTGGCTGACACGGATTTCATGACGTGGATCGAGACTTACTTCTCACGCAGCCGGGTGGGCTCCGTAATCTGCATCGCCTTGCTGGGCGGCATGCTGTGGGCAATGGCCACCCACCGCAAACGGCCCGCGGAGGCGACCGTGCCGATATTCCACGATGAGCCGGGCCCGGTCGTGCGCACGCTGCATCTGACGGCGTGAATTCACTTGCCTAGGCCGGCGCCGACGCCCCTTGCGGAGCTTGCCAGATACCCGAGCGCGATGCCGCACTGGCCGAGATAGTAAGTAGTCCACACCAGATAATCCCGCAGCGGCACGGGCTCTTTGAACTTATGAATCGCGAGCAGCGAATCCGAGATCAAGAATAGAACCGCTCCTACCGCTACCCATCGTTCGCGGAAGCGCGCCAGAAACGCCGTCGAAACCATCGCGGTCAAAGCGCAAATATACAGCACCACTGGCGCGGCCAGAGCGCCGGTCGACGGAACGATCCATACCGATAGCGCGGCGCTGTAAAAGACAATAACGAGAACTGCCGCGAGGCTCCTCCCATCGGGCTTCAAGCCGGCTGTTCGGGTTCGCACGAACAGGCAGACGTATACGATGTGGGCAATCAGGAATGCCGCCAATCCGAAGGCAAAGAGCCGTGGATCGAGATCCAGCAGGACATCGCCCGCCGTGCAAAGCGCTAACGCCGCCGCCAACAGTCTGGCATCGTGCCGCTCCCCGCGCGAAAGCCATGCCAGCACCGCCAATGCGCCCACCGCGCAACCCTTCACCAACACGCTGCCGGGATACGGCTGCCACCTTACCGTAGCCAGATACACGACGCTGGCCGACGCCGAGATCGATAGCAAGAGCCGCGAACGCATCGCATCAAAGTATACCGCGCCGTTGAAAACGCAGGCTGGTCTTCGTCGCTTTCGGCGGCCCGCAGGGCCATGGGGCGCTCCCTGACGGTCGCGGGTCGGTAACCGTCGCGTCGGTTTCGCGCTGTGTGCAAAGCTGGCGACCTGCTGTTTCCGAGCCGCGACCGTAAGGAAGCGGACCGGCCCCGCAACGCACAGTGAGTTAACCAGGTAATTCACCACAGGTTAAGGTACGATGGACAGCATTGCGTGTCGGTCGAATGGCAACTAGAATCGGTCCAGATAGAGCCCGAACAATATGCCAATTCTGCTTTGGATCTTCGTGCCGGGTTTCACCGCCGCCGGCGCGGCGCTGCTGATCTGCTTCATGATGCGTTGCCGCATGGATGAGGCCATCGCGCGTGAACGGGGGGCGCTTGCGGAGTTGCAAAGCGCGCTGGTGGTGCAGCGGGAAACTCTCGAGAATGCCATCAGCGACGCCAAAGCCGAAGCCAAGCGCGCGGCGTTCGACGAATTCCTGGATGACTTCCGCGTGGAACGGCGCCAATATGTGCGCAAGAGCAGGCTGTTCTTCATGAACCGGCAGACGCTGGTGGTGCGCGAGCGCATCCTGTTCCGCAACCTGCCGCTCTCCAACTGGGTGGAGCACTGCGTCACATTGGAGGAAAATATCGGCGCGGCATACGCGGCCCCGGGCCTCACGATGGAAGCTATCCTGAGTTCTTGAAGCGGCTGATCATCCGTCCTGGCGCGCTCGGCGATTTCATTGTTTCCCTCCCGGCCATCGAGTGTCTGCGCACCGATGACTGGGAAATCTGGACGGCGGCGCCGAATGTGCCGCTGGCGGCCCGCACGGCGCCACACGCGCGCTCCATCTCCTCCACCGGACTCGATCTGCTTGAACTGGGCTTGCCAAGCGCCGGCCTGCTCGAAACCCTGCACTCGTTCGATTCCATAATTTCCTGGTATGGCGCCAATCGCCCGGAGTTCCGCGAAGCGGTGGCCGCGCACAACCTGCCGTTCGATTTCTTCCCCGCCCTGCCGCCTGAAGGCTGCGGCGCGCACGCGGTGGATTTCTATCTGGAGCAGGCACGCAGCATCATGCCATGTTCATGCGATGGCATTCCCCGCATCCGGTGCCGCGTGGTGCATGGCGGATTCGCCGCCATTCATCCATTCGCCGGAAGTCCGCGGAAGCGCTGGCCCATGGAGCGCTTTGCGGAACTGGCTCGGCGCATCGAATCCCGCATGCCTGTGGAATGGTGCGCCGGTCCCGAAGAGGAGTTGCCCGGCGCGCGCCGCTTCAGCGATCTCTACGATCTGGCCTGCTGGCTGGCTTCCGCACGCATCTACATCGGTAACGATTCCGGTCCTTCGCATCTGGCCGCCGCCGTCGGTACACCCGTGGTGGCGCTGTTCGGGCCATCCGATCCCGCAGTTTGGGCCCCGCGCGGAAAATTCGTAACCATCGCCGCCGCGTCCGCACTGGACCGAATCAGCGTGGAACAAGTGGAGAAACTGGTGCGCTCCCTGACGGTCGCGGCTCTGTAAATCGCGGGAAATCGACACGGCTTTAACCGAGCCGCGACCGTGAGGGAGCGGTCCCCCGCCGGAGGCATGTTATGATCCATCGAATGTCCCGCCCGTTCCATCGCGCCGCGATTTGTCTTTGTCTGCTGGCCGCCGCCGCCGCGCAGCCAGGCGATGTGTCCGACTCGTTGCGCGCCATCGCATCGTCCGGTCACCTCGCTGAGCTCCGCTGGCCGGACTTCTCCGACTATCGCGTGCACGTCACTAATTTCTACCAGCCTACCGGCTACGCGCCCGCCTGGATTCGCGACGATCAGCCCACGCCGCAAGCCCTGGCCATCGTGGAAATCCTGAAGCAGGCGGACAGCCAGGGCCTCGATCCGGAGGACTACGACGCCTCCCGTTGGGCCGCGCGCCTGGCGGCGCTGCAAAAGCCGCACACGCCCGCCGATACCGCCACATTCGATGCCGCGCTTACCGTCTGCCTGATGCGCTACATCTCCGATTGCCGCATCGGAAAGATCAATCCCCAGCATTTCAACTTCGGACTTAGCGTGGAAGCCAAGAAGTACGACTTGCCTGCCTTTCTGCGCGAACGCCTCGTCAATGGTAGCGATATGCAGGCGGCGCTATCGCAGATCGGGCCGTCCTTCGCCGGTTATAAGCGGACGCTCGAAGCGCTGCAACACTATCTGCAACTGGCGCGGCAGGACGACGGCGAGCAGCTTCCCGATGTGAAGAAGGCCGTATTACCCGGCAGCCCTTACGATGGCGCGCCACGCTTGACGCGCTTGTTGCGGCTGCTCGGCGATCTGCCGGAAAACGCCGCCGTTCCCGCGGACGGCATGGTGTACACCAGCACACTGGCCGACGCCGTCAAGCGCTTTCAAACCCGCCACGGTCTGCATCCCGATGGGCGACTGGACGCGAAAACGATTGCTACTTTGAACACGCCGCTGAGTCACCGCGTCGACCAATTGCGTTTGGCGCTGGAGCGCTGGCACTGGCTACCCGACCGTTTCAATGAGCCTCCCATCGTGGTCAACATTCCGGAATTCCGCCTGCATGCTTACGATGGCGGCGGAAATCCCGCTCTGACCATGAACGTGATTGTCGGCAAGGCGTTCCACCATAAGACGCCGATTTTCGAGGAAGACATGCGCTACGTTATTTTCCGTCCCTATTGGAATGTGCCGCCCAGTATCCAGCGCGCGGAGATTGTGCCCGCCGTCCGCAAAGACCGCAGTTACATCGCGAAGAAAGGATTTGAAGTAGTTACTCCCAGCGGGCAGGCAGTTACTTCCGGAGCGATCGCGGATGATGTACTTGCACAGTTGGTGTCGGGTAAGTTGGCGGTGCGGCAGAAGCCCGGGCCCACTAACTCACTGGGGCTGGTGAAATTGATGTTCCCCAACGAGTACAACGTATACCTGCACAGCACGCCGGTGCAGCAATTATTCTCGCAGACCCGCCGCGACTTCAGCCACGGGTGCATTCGCGTGGAGAAGCCCGCGGAACTGGCTGCCTGGGTGCTGCGCGACAAAGGCTGGAGCGCGGAGAAGGCGCAAACCGCCATGACCAGCGGACCGGACAACCAGCAGGTGAACCTCACGCGCCCCATCCCCGTGCTGATTCTGTATGGCACCGCCGTAGTCGATCCGGGAGAGGACGTGCAGTTCTTTGAGGATATCTACGGTTACGACGAAGAACTGCAGCAAGCGCTGGCGAAGGGCTATCCGTATCCCGGGTAAGTGGGGCAGGCGCTCCACCTGGATAGCGGCGAGCTCTCAGCCCGCCTGCCGGCATTCGAGGATGTGCTGCTAGGCGGCCTGAGAGGCCGCCGCGGGCAGAGCGCCTGCCCCGCGAGTGCGTCTAGGCGCGTGCGCCGACGGCCAAACGGGCTTCGTCGCTCCGGCTATCGAAAACCGCCTCAGCCGGTAAACCGTTGCGCCGCCGTTCGGCGCGGCACAAGCGGCAAGTGCGGCAGTAACTTACCTTGGTGCCCGTGGGCGAGTGGCGAGTACGCACGTGAAAGAATTCGCGCGCCGCGTACCACTGCTCCCCGCAGACCTGGCATTTGCGCGCCTGCGGACAATCGGGCCGCTGCGCGAGTTGCTGCCGGAGCTTTTCCCAAGCCAGCCTTTTGCGCTCGCGCCACTGCTTCCATCGCTCGCGCGTGTGCGCCACAAAAGCGGCGGCCCGCCGGCGTTGCTGGCGGCGGAACTCTTCCGATGACCGCGCCTCGCGCCACGAGAGCGGTATCCGCAGCCGCCGCCGGTAGGCGGTAACGGTCTTCTGCGCCAGCCCCCATCGCCGCGCGATTTCCGCGCTGGGCAGCAAGCGGCCGTCGCCGCGCAGGAACAGCTCGAATTCCGCACGATGCGCCGGATCGAAGCGCTGCGCCAGCCGGGCGCGCTCCTTGATCGCCGGATCGCCCAAGCCGTGCCGCCCCATCATCTTGCTGATGGAATCCTTCGTGCGTCCCGGCAGCAGGCCCATTTGCGCGATGAACGACGCACTGAAACCATACTCCTCGGTGAACGCGGTCAGTTTCTTAAGTTCGGGAAAGGTCCAGGGTTTAACGGCGCGGCCCGCGAACGAGCCGTTCAAAACGCCGGCGCGTTGCAGCCGTTTGCGCTGATTGTTGATGGCCGCGCGCGTCTTGCCGGGGATATCGATCTCCGGCAGCGGTTTCGCCAAATGCACGATCTGATCGACAAGTGAGTCGATCTCAACGTTAGTCCAGCGGCTTCCAGGCATGCTATTTGATTCAAGGATAAGCTGGAAGCCATCCAATGGAAATACAGGCGGGCGGGTATTTTTAGAGTTCCGGCGATACCAGTGCCGGCATACTATGGGCTTCCTCCGCGGCGGCGAAGGCCGCCAGGTTGCCGTCCGCATCGAACTCGATCTCGCGCGCGCCGGAAACGATTTCCAGCATCGCATTTCGTGCGATGGCGGGACGCAGATTTTCGCTCATGGCAAGCTGCGAGAGCTCCAGCGTATTGCGGATCCACCCGATGGTCACTTCGCGCGGATCGAACTTGCCCACCGTGGGCAGGATGGCCTCCAGGCACTCGCGGTCGGTCGGGTAATGGATCGGCGTGCGGATGGCCGAAGGCGTGGAGGCGGTCAGCGAATTCACCCGCGTGGGCGTCCAGTCGATGCGGTTCACCAGCCGGTCGGTCACCACGTCCGCCATGCCCACGCCCACCGCGTTGTTGTAGGTCAGATCGCTGAGATCCCGCACGAAAATGCGTTCGATGCGCGGTGTATCCGGCCAAGGATTGTAATCGCCCAGCACGCTGCGATTCACCACTTTGCTGTCCATGCCCGCACCACTCACGTTCTTGCCGATCTCATCCAGGATCAAAATATCGAGATCCATGGGGATCTTGCCCATCCACGATTTGGCAAGGGCCAGCAGTTCCTCTTCGCGCTGCTCCATGCCTTCCGCCGGCACCGCTTCGATCTTCGCCGTATTATGATTGGCGTCTTCCAGGATGGCCAGCCCGCCCATGACCTTGCCCGATTCGAGCACCGTGCGGCCGATGGCCCGGATGGTGTTTTCCAGGCCCAGCTTGTAAGCATAGGTATGGTAATGCCGCGCGCCGGCGAACTTGCCCAGACCGATGGCGATCATCTTGAACAGGCCGCTTTCGATCTTGCCCATGAAGTCGGTATGCCACTTTACGCGCCCCACCGGCAGCACGCCGTCGCTTTCAAAGGCGTTGCGGTCCATGTACGTTTGAATACCTTGCGGCGTCTTGCCCAGCGGCACGACGTCGAGCGAGCTGCGCACCGGGCAACCGATGGTTTGCTCGATGATGCCGTAGTGCGCCAGCACGTCGGCCTGGCCTTCCGCGGTGGCCGCGCCATGGCTGCCCATGGCCGGAAAGACGAAGGGGCGCATGCCCTGCGACTGAAAATACTGGACGGCCGCGCGCGTGATGGTGGCGATGTTCGTGATGCCACGGCTGCCTACGCCGATGGCCACGCTCGCTCCGGGCTTGAGACGCGCGGCGAAGCCGGAATCGTGAAGCTGCCGCTGGACTTCGGCAGCCACATCCGGGATGCGGCGGTCGGGGAAACGCTGACGCACGAGGAACAGGCGGGGGAATGGCATGGTTTTATGGTAGCAAAGCCCGGCAGACGCCTCGTGGGGCAGACCATCGTTGTTCGTGGTCTGTTTGGGAGGACCTGCAGCCCGCGAAATCTCATGAAAAACTTGGCAAGCGCAGTTTCGAACTTGAGTGGTGGGTCAATTTGCTTTTGTGGGGCGGCCAATCGTGGCCGCGGCCGCCTTCTGAGGAACTCCCCCCGGAAGTTTTTGATAACAATCGATTGGCGAGAAGCGAAAAAAATGCCAACTTGGCTGAAAAGCGCAGGCCAAGTTCCTCTCCAGGATGGACCCGCACCACGCGGGCACTTCGCTTTCAGGCAGGCGGCCAAGCCGGCTGAAAGCCGGCTGCGGGCAGAATTGCCCGCCCCACAAGGCCGAACTGACCCACTACCCGAACCTGCCCACCAGCCACCACCACCGCCCTCCAGCCACGGGAGAGGTTTTTCGACCCTGCCCGCGGCCCCAGTGGATGCCAAAAGCAGGCGGCCTGGGAGGCCGGCGGTCGCGGTAGGGATGCCGGTTGCCCGGCACCCCCCGCACAGATCCGTGCGAGCGCTCCTAACGCACACGGTTCTTACCTTGGATGTGCTGCCACGCAAAGCGAACGTCAGGATACGGATGCAGAATTTCGACGTCCGGGATGAGGCACCCGAGTTTCTCCCAAAATTTGTTCCAGGTCCAGCGGGTTCTTTGACTCCGCCGCCGAAGCTGCCACCACCACATGCGTAGCACTTCGTGCCGGAACGCTTTCAGTCGTTCCTCGTTGCGCGGCACGGCGTGATATCGGAAATATCCGCGAACCACCGATTGCAGCCACCCCGTCGTGTCCGGAACCCGCGCATGCAAGCGTTGGCGGAGCTGTTGCCGAATCTTCTTCAGCTTGGCGGCCATCCGTTTGCCGATCGTCTTCCGCAGCACCATGAAGTACCCCGTCGCGTGATTCTTCCCACAGATGTGAGTGAAACCCAAAAAGTTGAAGGTTTCCGGCTTCCCTTCCCCACGCTTCGCCCGCCGTTCAGCGGCATAGCGCCCAAATTCGATCAGGCGCGTCTTCTCCGGATGCAATTCCAGCCCGAACTTCCGCACGCGTTCCCAGCAATTGCGCCAGAAACTTTTCGGCCTCTTCCCGGTCCTTGGAATCCGAACACCACGTCGTCCGCGTACCGCACCGCGATCATGTCGCCGTGCGCCACCTTCTTCCGCCATGCCTGCACCCACAGATCGAGCACGTAATGCAGGTAGAGATTGGCTAGCAACGGCGAAATCACCGCCCCTTGTGGGGTCCCTTCCTTCGTCTCGTACCACTGTCCGTCCTCCATCACGCCCGCCTTCAACCATTTCAGGATCAAGCGAACGAGCCGTTCATCTCCTATCCGATGCCGTACGAACTTTTCCATCTGAGCGTGTTCGACTTTGTCGAAAAACGACCGGATGTCTAAGTCCAGAACGTAGTTCACCTTCTTGCTGGTGATCCCGACGTAGAGCGCGTCTAGTGCGTCGTGCTGCTTGCGCCCCGGCCGGAACCCGTACGAAATGCCCAGAAAGTCCTCTTCCCAGATCGGATTGAGAACCGCGACCACCGCTGCCTGGGCGATTTTGTCTTCCAGGGCGGCGATGCCCAATGGCCGTTTCCGCCCATCGGCTTTGTCGATCCAGACTCTCCGCGACGGTTGCGCGCGATAGGCCCCGCGATGGATGCGTCCATGGAGGTCGGCGAGCCGCTCCTCCAGTTCGTCCCCGTAGGCTTGCCACGTCACCCCGTCCACTCCCGCCGCCGCTTGCCTTTGCAGGTCGTAGTAGCTGCTGCGGAGCAGGTCGATAGTGACGTGATGCAGCAGGGCGGTGAACCGCAACTGCTTGTCCTTCTGCGCTGCTTGACGTACACGGTCCAGCCCGCTTGGCCCGCTTTCCCGGCCTTGCATCCGGTACGGGTTAGGCTCTTCCGCATTCTCCTCGGTCAGCGGCCTTCCCTCCGCGATCTCCTTCGGCCCTCCCTGGCCTGCGTTCGACCGCTTCGTCGGTACTACGCCGCTGTGCGACTCCCCGCCGCCGTGCATCTGGGTCTTATCGCTCATCGCTTTCTCCCAGCGTTCCGCCCTCTACCGGCGGCGGAAAGCCACGGGGTCTCTCGGTTCTCGCGCGTGAAGTTTCTATGCGTGCGTGGGGTCTACGACTCCGCAGGGCCGCAACGTGCTCGCGCTGTTTACGCACGCTGCCGTGTTGCCTTCCGGTTAGCCTGACACCGTCGGCGCCCATGATTTTGGCAATTTCGGAGCTCATCAACTTCAGGGATACCCAGCCCACATATGCCCCAGGCCAACGCTTCAAGTGCGTCGTTGCCGCCGCCCTCACATGGCTCGGGGTCAGGATGGTTCGCTACTCCTTTCCTGTATGACTCTTTCATTCACTACTTCACGCCGGTTTATCCCGACGCTATCCAGGCAGAGCGCCTGGCCCACAAATTGAACGCGTTCAGATTTCGCTTGACAACTCAAATCGGCGGGGCTGGGCCAGGCTTTTTTCGGCGCAGGATTTTTGACTTTTAGCTAGTCGATTAGCTAAACTGGATATCTGTGGAATGCGACGTTCATTACGCAAAGACCAACCTCTCGAAACTCCTCAAGCAAGCCGAATCAGGTGAAGAGGTCATCATCACCCGGAGCGGCCAGCGGTTCCAACTCCAGGTGGTGGCGGCGATCAAATCGAAACCCAAATTTGGAACGCTGCGAGGCAAGGTCAAAGCGGTGAAGGAATCGCAACTTTTCGCTATGCCTGACGACGAAGCTGACGCATTCATCGAGGGCAGGTGGTAAAGTTGCGGGTCCTGCTCGACACACACGTCATCATCTGGTTATCGACGGAGCCAAGCCGGGTGCCGGACCACATACAAAAACTGGTGCTTGAGGCGGATCAACGTTTCATCAGTGTCGTTTCCTTTTTCGAGGTCGCTTTGAAGCATCGCAAAGACCCGGACAGTTTCCCGTTCACCTGCGAATTTCTAACGGGTGCAATGGTCGATCTCCAGGCGACGGAACTGCCATTGCGGAGGGATCACATCAGTCACGTCGGCGCCATTCCGGTGCTGCACAAAGACCCATTCGACCACCTGCTTATGGCTCAGGCTATCGAGGAAGAACTGGTGTTTGTGACGATGGATGCTGCTATTGAAAACTATGTGTTAGATGGTCTGACGTTGCGGAACTGAAACCTATTCCGGCTCGTGATAGTAGTTGTTGGCTGCGACGCAATGACACGTTTTGAGCTACAGCCGGTGGTGCGCTCCACACTGCCCGAGGTGGCCGCCTTTATGCACAGGTGGCCCAGTGAAGCCGCTGGCCCGCCGGCCCATAGCCCCCCTCTTGAAACCGCCCTCAGCATAGAGCGGCGTCTGAAGTGGCTGCTGATTGGTAATCCCTGCGCAACCACGGATGCTACGCTCGGCTATTGCCTCCGCGATAGCCTGGGAGTCATCAGAGGGATCAATCTCTTCTTTCCCACCCCCTTTGTGTGCGCGGACAAACGGCTTCCCGGCTTATGTTCCGGAAGCTTTTTTGTGGAGCCCCGGGCTCGTTCGATGGGATTCTATCTGTTCAAGAGATACTTGCGAACCCCAGGCTATGCCTTCTACTTTTCCACCACCTGTAATGCTGCCTCCAGTGTGCTTTGGAAGGGCATCGGCGGCCAGCCGGTGCCGCATTCCGAAACGGAGTACGTCTTCCCGCTCCGGCTCGATGTGGTGATTCCTGCGTTTGTGGCGCGCAGGACTTCGAGCCAGGTGGCTGCCGGAATGGCGCGCATCTGCGGCCGCAGCGCCAATCCGATTCTGCGATTCCTCACGCGGCCGTCGCCGAAACTTGCTGTGGAGCCTTGCCAGGACTGGGAAAAATTATCGGAGCTTTTCCGCCGTCACCGCCCGCCTGAGCATATTACGAGTGATCGCTCGGCGGCGCTCCTCGAGTGGCGATATGGCCCGGGCTCGCCCGCGCACCCCTGCGGCGTCTATTTGGTCCGCGACGACTCAGGCAACGAAGGATGGTTCTCCCTGGGAGACTTAACCCACGGGGAAGGAGGGCCGCTCCGGGAATCGGTTTTGTTGGACGCGATCTGGCCGCGGGAAAGGATGAGCTTCAAACATATCTTCCAGGAGATACTCCGCTTGGCCGCCGCCCGGGCCGATGCCATTTTTTTCCGATGGCAGCCCGGGCTGGACTTCCGCAAATATAGCCATTTCGCGATTCCGCACAAACTGGGTGCGCCGCGAGCGTTTGTGTGCGTACCAAAAGGGATGCCGGGCTTGCCGCTTGACTTGCTCGATTATGACGATAGCGACTATATCGCATGGAGATTCCAGTGGGCAAAGGAGAGCGTGTGAAACAGCACGCGCGATGGTACCCGCATTTGCCGGCAACCTGATTCGAACCGAAAAACCCTGCCTATACTGTAACCATCCGTTAGATTTTGGGGCGAATCAATGGGGAGAACGAAATATGTTTCGGACTGGCATTCAAATGCTGGTTGCGGCGCTGCTGCTTTCGTCTGCCGCGGCCGCACAAATCACCATACCGGCGAACGGACTTTGCAACACCGGCTTAACGCCAGCCAGCCCGCTGCCCGACGGCTGCACCACCAGTACTCTGGTCACTCCCGTGAATCCGGATACCGGCGGACCCAGCACGGATGGCAACTGGCAGTTGGCCACACCTTACCCGTCGGCTCCCAACAGCCGGCAAGCTCCGGATCCGTGTGCACTAACCTCGTTCGGACCCGCATGGGTTGACGCGCCGTGGCCAACCTGGCTGAACCCCTACGATTCTATATCCCAATGGATCACCCCGCAAACGATAGGGCCGGAAACGGCGGGCGGCTGGTATATATACCGGACCGCTGTTCCGATCCCGCCCATCCAGCCGCCGCAAGACTAGCCAAGGGCTTCGCCCTTGATATCCCTGCGGGATATGGGAGTCGAGGAAGTCAGGACTCAGCAGACAGAATTCGCGGTGGGCGATTGAATCGGATGGGCTTGCCAACACAACAAGAACAAAATTCTCGTTGCGCGCCGCATAACGGTCTAAGTATGGCTTCGCGGTCGACGCCAAGCTATTGTCCGACGATGAAGCTATGGCGGTCTTGCACCCGTCATCAGGCCGGCACAGTTGCCGGATGGCCATCCCCGATCCATCCCCAGAGCACAATCGATGGAACTCTTTCAGTTTTACAGTGCCGGTCGAGCCCGCCACTACCGTCTATCTTTACGTGGTCGTGTACAACAACAACGAGTCTCCGACCGGTCTCAGAGTGGAGTTTGTTCTCGGCTACCTCACGCCTGAGTAAATCGGCCCTGGTTTGCACGTACACTGGAGAGAGGATCGGAGGGCTGAAATGAAAATCCTCGCGAGGAAAGTTAAGCCAGGGTTAGCGGGATTGCTTCTGAGCGGTGTGGCCTGGGCGCAGTGCGGTCCCGCCAATCCGCCGTGCGTACTTACCGGACAGTACGATATCGCACGCGACGGTGTTAACTCCGGCGAGACGATCCTGAGTCCGACGGGTTCCTTCGGCAATTTCCAATTACGCGGCACATTCACCGCCGATGCGGCGATCTACGCTCAGCCGCTTTATGTGTCCGGACTGAATATCGGCGGCGGCACGCACAACGTGCTCTTCCTCGCCACCTTGAATGACTCAGTCTATGCGATCGACGCGGACACTTACGGGTCACAGCAAAGTAACTTTACCACTTACTGGGCGCGCACCGGGAGTACTTCACTTATCTATGACTGCGGACCGGAGGGGAAGATCGTACCCAGCGCGCCAAATCTGCCGTCGGTCGGTATTCTGTCGACGCCGGCGATCGATCCGGCTGCCGGATTGATGTATGTGGTGGACGCCTGTCTTGACAGTCACTCCCAGCGGCACTACTACTTACATGCGCTCAAACTCGCCGATGGGACCGATAATGTGCCGGCCGCCAAAATCAGCGCCAGTGTTACCGGATATGCGGGCGCCGGCACGCTGGTCTTTTACCCGGCGAAACACCTGCAGCGCCCCGCACTGTTGCAACTGAAGTCGGGGAGCGCGAACACCATCTATCTGGCATTCAGCCGGTCGGTTAGCGAGCACAATCCGCAGTATCACGGCTGGATCCTGGCTTATGACGGAGGCACCCTGAAACAGCAGTTTGCTTTTTCCGATACTTACACGGGATCGTCGAATAACACCTATCAGCCCGCCTGCAACGCCACGGTGACGCCGCCTTCCGGGATGGCGCCCAATTGGTGCGGTCACGGCGGCGGTGTCTGGATGTCCGGCAGGGGTCCGGCGGGGAATAGTTTCGACGGAAGCAGTTATGCATTCTTCGCCACCGGTAATGGCGGGTTTCAATCCAGCGGGCCAATCGCGGGCGTTCCGGGAAACGTCAGCGAAAGCGCGATCAAATTCCCGTTAGGGAGCACGTCGGGGCTGCCGATCGATTACTTTGCGCCGCAGACGACTCCCATTGACGTCACCACGCTGAACGCCAACGATTGGGACTTCGGCACAGACGGGGTAATCTTGTTTGATGCGCCGGTGAACGGCAACACACAGCACTTGCTGGTAACTGTCGATAAGGCTGGGAATGGCTATGTGCTGGATCAGACTAACCTGGGGGGTTACAGTACGCCGTCGTCGCCGGGTTCCTACTTCACGGCTGCAGCTACCGCGTGCACATCGCCCAAACAACAGTGTCACGAGATACATGGCGCCGCCTATTGGAACGACACATGGTTCGTTTGGCCATGGCACGAGAAGCTGCGGGTTTTCAAATTCAATAATGGAACCTTCAGTCACTCGGCCAGTGTGAGTTATGTCTCCGGTTACCCCGGCGGCAGCTTGGCGGTCTCTTCCAACGGCTCTCTAAACGGCATACTCTGGGCCGTCACCACTCACCCCGGGTCCAGCACGACCCCGCCGTTTCCGGGCACGCTGTGGGCATACAATGCGTCCGCGCCTTATAACTGCCTTTGGAATAGTTCGACGGGGACGGCGTGCGGCCACACGGATGATGTCTGGCACGCGGCTGTCTTTGCCGTGCCTACGGTAGTTAATGGGCGGGTATACGTGCCGACTTGGGATGGGACGCTGCTGGTTTACGCCAATAGGTGATGGCCACATGCCACAACATAATCGCCCCCCCCCGGGGAAGGCGGCCCTTGAATGGACGGTAATGTGCAAGCATGACGCGCAGAAAAGGAAGGATCGATAGCCATGATTGCCAGTAAACCAGTAACGTATCGAGGGATCGAGCTTCTGCGCGATCCACAGCGCAACTAACATGCCTGGTCTAATTGACACACACAAGGTTCGAATTGAAGAAGACGCGCTGGGCAATGTCGAAGTCCCGGGGGACCATTTGTGGGGCGCGCAAACGGAACGGTGCCGGCGCAACTTTCCAATCGGTGTGGATCGTTACCGTTGGGGACGGCCCGTGATTCGCGCTCTCGGCATTCTCAAGAAGTGCGCGGCGTTGGCTAACGGGGATCTGGGTCAGTTGCCGGAAAACAAGGTCGATCTGATCGTCCGCGCCGCCGAGGAGGTTATCGACGGAAAGCTCGATGGCGAGTTTCCGCTGGTGGTGTTCCAGACGGGTTCAGGCACGCAGACCAACATGAACGCCAACGAGGTGATCGCCAACCGCGCGATTCAACTGGCGGGTGGCGTGGTGGGATCGAAGAAACCCATCCATGCCAACGACGACGTGAATCACAGCCAGTCGTCCAACGACGCATTTCCGGCGACCATGCATATCGCCACAGTGGAGCAGCTTGAAAATGTGCTGATGCCTGCGCTCCGGGCGCTTCGCGACACTTTGGATGCGAAGTCCCGCGCATTCTCAGGCGTGGCGATGGTGGGCCGGACACACCTGCAGGACGCCACGCCCATAACCCTTGGCCAGGTAATTTCAGGCTGGATGGCGCAACTCGACCAGGCGCGGGACACTATGCGTGCCAGCTTGCCGGGTGTTTGCGCGCTGGCCATCGGCGGAACCGCGGTGGGCACGGGGCTGAACGCCGATCCCCGTTTTGGAGAGGTGGCGGCCCGCAAAATCGCGCAGGAAACCGGCCAGCCCTTCGTGTCCGCGCCCAACAAATTCGCCGCGCTTTCCGCGCATGACGCCATGGTGAACGTAAGCGCGGCACTGCGCACGCTGGCCGGCGCCCTGATGAAGATCGCCAACGACGTGCGGTGGTACGCTTGCGGGCCGCGCGCGGGAATCGCCGAAATCCGGATTCCGGAGAACGAACCGGGGTCGTCGATCATGCCTGGGAAAATCAATCCGACGCAGTGCGAGGCGTTGACCATGGTCGCCGTGGAGGTGTTCGGCAACGATCACGCGGTGGCTTTCGCCGGCTCGCAGGGAAACTTCCAGCTCAACGTCTATAAGCCGGTGATCCTGCACAACGTTCTGGAGTCGATTCAATTGTTGGCCGAGAGTATCCATTCGTTTGACGAGCGCTGCGCCAGAGGCATCGAACCGAACGAGAAGCGCATCCGCGAACACCTGCACAACTCGCTGATGCTGGTGACGGCGCTCAATACGCACATCGGCTACGAGAAAGCGGCGCAGATATCGCTGAAGGCCTATCGCGAGGACCTCACCTTGCGGGAAGCCGCGCTGAAACTGGGTTTCGTTACAGCGGAGCAGTTCGACGAGTGGGTGCGGCCGGAGGAGATGACGCATCCGCTTGAGGTGGAAAAGACGTTGGTTTAGGTTATGTGCAACGCGGTGACCGCTCCCTTACGGTCGCGGCTCAGTGGGTCGCGGCTCAGTAGCCGTGGCGCGAGGTCGCGAATACTTTACTGAGCCGCGACTGTCAAGGAGCGGTGCGCGATGCACCGGCCGCGTGGCTTTCGCAAAGCGCCGCAGTTCCCCGACATTCCAGCCGATGAGTTGCTTTAAGCCGGGCCCAGGTCCGGCGCGAGGAACTCATGGAATCTCTACGCCGCTCCCGCCTCACCCGAACCGCAACTTGGCTGGTTCTTCCGCTGTGCCTGTTGGGAATCGCCCACGCGCAAAACGACCGGATTACCGGTCCCATCGATTACTACAACACGGTTTCACTGCCGGGCCATCTGAATCCCCTGGCGCGCGCCGAGTTCGATCGCGGCACGGTGGCGCCCGATTTTCTCCTGCGCGGCATGACGCTGACAGTGCGGCGCACCGCGGCCCAACAGCAGGATCTGGATCAGTTACTCGCCGCGCAGCAGAATCCGGCGTCCGCACAGTTTCATCAATGGTTGACGCCCGAGCAGTTCGGCGAGCGCTTCGGGGCCGGCGCGGACGATCTGGCGGCGCTGCGGCAGTGGCTCGAAAGCGAAGGTTTCCGGATCAAAGCGGTAGCCCGCGGCCGAAGCTTCATTCGCTTCGATGGGACCGCCCAGCAGGTGCGCACCGCCTTCGCAACGGAGATCCATTATTACCTGGCAGGCGGCGTGAAGCACTATGCCAACGCCGGCGAGCCGTCAGTGCCCGCCAATGTGGCGCCCCTGGTGCTGGCCATCCGCGGCCTGGACGATTTCGGGCCGCATCCGCATTACGTGAAGTATGCGCGCCCCCGGACGAAGGCTGGTCCCGACTATACCTACGGCGGCTCGAATGCGCTGGCGCCGGGCGACCTGTATACCATCTACGACATGACCGCCAGCTATGGATGGGGATGGCAGGGCTCGGGACAGACGATTGTGCTCGTCGACGCCAGCGATGTGACGGCGTCCGATATCGCGCTCTACCGCACGTCTTTCGGCCTGCCTGCGACGACCGTGCAGACCGTCCAACCGGACGGCGACCCCGGACTGGTTGAAGGTTGGCAGACAGAAGCCACGCTGGACCTGGAAATCGCGGGTGCCGCGGCGCCCTACGCGCAACTTCTCTTGGACGCCGACTTGAACGTTTGGAACGCCGTGGAGGATGCGATCGACAATTTCCGGGGACAGATCGTTTCCATGAGTTTCGGCGAGTGCGAACTCTACGTGGGATCGGGCGCGGCCGTCGCGAACGAGGCAGTCGCCCAGCAAGCCAATGCGCAAGGCATGACCCTGGTCGCCTCGGCGGGAGATTCGGGAGGCGCCGGTTGCGATGCCGACGGTAGTTCCACTCCGGTGCCGCTCAGTCCCGCAGCGGCTGTAGAAATGCCCGCGTCAATACCTGAAGTCACGGGCGTGGGCGGCACCGAGTTCAATGAGGGCATCGGATCGTACTGGGGAACTACAAACTCGGCCTCGGGCGGGACCGCCAAGAGCTACATCCCGGAGGTCGTCTGGAACGACATCGGGGCCCTGGACAACATTCTCTGGGCCGGTGGCGGAGGCGTTAGCACCTTATTTACGAAACCGACCTGGCAGACGGGCACGGGCGTACCGGCGGACGGACATCGCGACGTGCCGGACGTGGCCTTCACCGCTTCCGGAGCGCACGACGGATACGTCATCGCTATGGACGGGGCGCTCAGCACGGCGGGAAGCCAGCCCTATACCATCGGCGGCACCTCCGCGTCCGCGCCCTTGTTCGCCGGGATTGTCGCCGTACTGAACTCGGGCACTTACGACGATTCGAGCGGCAACATTAATCCCATGCTGTACACTATTGCCGCGGGCAGCCACGGTTCCGAGGCGTTCCATGACATCACCTCCGGGGACAACCGGGTGGAGAATGTCGACGGCAGTTTTTATGGCTACACGGCAACGGTTGGCTACGATCAGACGACCGGTCTGGGCTCGGTAGACGTCGCCCAGCTAAACGCGGCGTGGACCACTTACACCACCGCCCCCTTCATTCGCAGTCTTTCGCCCTCGACCTCCAAACCAGGCGCCGGCAGTTCGCTCTCGATGGCGATTTCGGGCGCCCGGTTCCAAAGCGGCGATACCGTCGAGTGGACCGCCGGCTCGACAACTACCACGCTTTCGTCTACCTATAACAACTCCGGCTCCATTACGGCGACCGTGCCAAGTTCACTGCTGGCCGCGGCGGGCGTCGCGCAGGTTCAGGTGCTGAATGCGGCCGGCCTCTATTCCGGCGCCCTGCCATTCGACATCACCGGCGCCAGCGTGACCAGCCTCAGCCCCACGTCGGCCACCGCCGGCGGCAAAAACTTTACCCTGACCGTGAATGGTTCGGATTTCGTTTCCGGCGCCAAGATCATGTGGAATTCCACGGCTCTTACCACTACGTTTTCCAGTTCTACCAAGCTCACCGGCGCGGTTACGCAGGCCATGATCGCCAATCCAGGAATGTTTTCGATCACGGTGGTGGACGGGAACCAGGGCACTTCGGCCTCTACTTCTTTCGAAGTCACGATCGGGACGCCCACCATTAGCAGCCTGAGTCCCAGTTCCTCCCCCGCCGGAGGAAGCGGCTTCACACTCACCGTTAATGGATCGAACTATATCTCCGCGTCGACTGTCATGTGGGGATTCACGCCGCTTACGACCGTCTTTAGCAGCTCCGCCAAGCTCACCGCCACGGTGACAGGCGCGCAACTTACCGCGGCCGGACCAGTAAAAGTGACTGTCGAAAGCGAGGGTCCGGTTTCTTCGTCGAGCACCTTCACGGTGAGCAGCCCCACCATCTCGTCGCTCAATCCCAAGACCATCGCGGCCGGATCTTCCAGCACGACGCTCATCGTGGCAGGCACTAACTTTGTCGCGGGCACTACCAGCAACGGCACGTTTACGGCTGGCTCAGTGGTCTATATTGGCAGCACCGCGTTGACGATTACGGCGGGGACGGCCACATCGATCACGGCCACGGTCCCCGGCAGCATGCTGGGAAGTGTGGCGAGCCTGAGCGTGACAGTACAGAATCCGAACGACGACGCCACGTCCAGCGCGTACACCCTGGCCGTGGTGGCGCCCACTATCAGTTCGCTCAGCCCGAAATCGATTGCCGCAGGTTCGTCCAGCACCACGCTGACCGTGGCAGGAACCAACTTCATCGCTGGCACCACCAGCGACGGCACGTTTACGGCCGGCTCGGTGGCCTACATAGGATCCACCGCGCTGACGGTTACAGCGGGCACAGCCACTTCGATCACCGCTACGGTTCCCGGCACTATGTTGGGCAGCGTGGCGAGCTTGAGCGTGACGGTTAAAAATCCCAATGGCGGCGCGGTCTCGTCCGCATCCATATTGTCCGTGGTTGCGCCGATCATTAGTTCGCTCACCCCGAAGTCCATCGCCGCGGGTTCGTCCAGCACCACGCTTACCGTGGCAGGAAGCAACTTCATTGCGGGCACCACCAGCGATGGCACGTTTACGGCCGGCTCGGTAGCGTACGTGGGCGGCACCGCGTTGACGGTTACGGCGGGCACCGCGACTTCGATCACTGCCACGGTTCCCGGCAGCATGCTGGGCAGCGCCGGGAACCTCAGCGTGACGGTACAAAACCCCAATGGCGGCGCGACATCGGCCGTGTCCACATTGACCGTGCTCGCGCCCATCATCAGTTCGCTTAGCCCCAAGTCGATTGCCGCGGGGTCCTCCAGCACAACCCTTACCGTGACCGGAAATAACTTTATCGCGGGCGCCACCAGCAATGGCACGTTTACGGCGGGCTCGGTGGCTTACATCGGATCGACGGCGCTGACGGTCACGGCTGGGACGGCCACTTCGATTACCGCTACGGTTCCCGGCAGCATGTTGGGCAGCGTTGCGAGTTTGAGCGTAACGGTGCAAAATCCCAATGGCGGCGCGACCTCGACGGCCTCCGCATTGTCTGTGGTGGCGCCTGCTATTAGTTCGCTCAGCCCCAAGTCAATTGCCGCGGGATCGTCCAGCACCACCCTTACCGTAACCGGGACCAACTTCATCGCGGGCACCACCAGTGATGGCACATTTACGGCCGGCTCGGTGGCTAACATCGGATCGACGGCGCTGACCATCACGGCCGGCACGGCCACTTCGATTACCGCCACGGTTCCCGGCAGCATGTTGGGCAGCGTGGCGAGCCTGGGCGTGACGGTACAAAATCCGAATGGCGGTGCGACCTCGACAGCATCCACAGTGACCGTGGTGGCGCCTGCCATCAGTTCGCTCAGCCCCAAGACGCTTCCGGCGGGATCGTCCAGCACCACGCTTACCGTAACCGGGACCAACTTCATCGCGGGCACCACCAGCGATGGCACGTTTACGGCCGGCTCGGTAGCCTACGTGGGCAGTACCGCACTGACGGTTACCGCCGGCACGGCCACTTCCATCACCGCTACGGTTCCCGGCAGCATGCTGGGTAGCGCCGCGAGCCTGGGTGTGACGGTAAAGAATCCCAATGGCGGCGCGACATCGGCGGCCTCCACGCTAACCGTCGCTGCGCCTGTCATCAGTTCGCTCAGCCCCAAGACGCTTCCGGCCGGATCGTCCAGCACCACCCTTACCGTAACCGGGACCAACTTCATCGCGGGCACCACCAGCGATGGCACATTTACGGCCGGCTCGGTAGCGTACGTGGGCAGCACGGCGCTAACGATCACGGCGGGCACCGCAACTTCGATCACCGCCACGCTCCCGGGCAGCATGATGGCCAGCGCCGGGAATCTGAGCGTTACGGTTAAGAACCCCAGTGGCGGCGCGACATCGGCGGCCTCCACGCTAACCGTCGCTGCGCCTGTCATCAGTTCGCTCAGCCCCAAGACGCTTCCGGCGGGATCGTCCGGCACCACGCTTACCGTAACCGGGACCAACTTCATCGCGGGCACCACCAGCGATGGCACGTTTACGGCCGGCTCGGTAGCCTACGTGGGCAGCACGGCGCTAACGATCACGGCGGGCACGGCAACTTCCATCACCGCCACGCTCCCGGGCAGCATGATCGCCAGCGCCGGGAATCTGAGCGTTACGGTTAAGAACCCCAGCGGCGGCGCGACGTCCACGGCATCCATCTTTACGGTGGCCGCTCCCACGGTGAGCTCACTCAGCCCCAACAACATCGCCGCCGGCGCGTCCGCTTTCACGATTACCGTGAATGGCTCGAATTTTCTGAGCGGGGCCACCGTGATGTGGGGAGCGACATCGTTGACAACCGCCTTTTCCAGCTCAACTCAACTGAAAGCATCGGTCACCGCCGGCCTCGTGGCGGCCGGGGGAAGCAACGCCATCTCGGTACAGAATCCGGGCGGGGCGCCATCCACCACCGCGAACTTCACGGTGACCGCGGCTCCCACGCTGACTAGTTTGAGCCCCACTTCGGCGAATAACGGCGGCGCGCAGTTCACTCTTACCGCCAACGGGACCGGCTTCGTCAACGGGGCACAGGTCATGTTCGGGACGACCGGGCTGACTACTACGTATGTGAGCGCGACGAAACTGACCGCCGTCGTGCCGGCAACCGCCATCGCCAGCTCCGGTTCTATCACCGTCACGGTGGTCCTTCCATGCGGCGCGACTAGCTCCGGACAGACCTTCAAGGTGAATTAATGCTGTGGGGCAGGCTCGTAGCCTGCGGCGGCCTCGTAGGCCGCCAGGCCGGCTGGAAAGCCGGCTACAAATTGCCTGCCCCACAAGCCACGCCGATCTGCGCGAGGTGATGAACCAGATGCTCGACGTAATCCTCCATCAGGAACCCCAGCGTCAGCGGCGCGTTCGATCTCGCCCATAGATCCACCAGCATCGGCCAGCGCCGCCCGCACGAATCGCTGATGATTGTTCGACGCGGATTCAATCAGGTGTCCCAGCAGTTGCTTCCGCAACCAGCCGCCCGGCAGCCACCCGCGCCAATCGCGCGCTCACATGTTCCATTCCCGCAACATGATACATTCTAAGATAAGATTTGGCCTCATCCTCACACTCCTCCCTCCCCTGGCCGCACCTGTATCTGGGCGTCGCGCTGACCACGCTCGCCACGCTGCTGCTGGAGCTGTCGCTCACGCGCATCTTTTCCGTGGTCTTCTACTACCACTTCGCTTTCCTGGCCATCTCCATTGCCCTGTTCGGCTTGGGCGTGGGCGGAGTTTTTTCGTACGTGGTGGCCGGCTGGAAAACGCCTCTGTTCCGCAAGCTCGGCTATTTGAGCATGCTCAACAGCCTGCTGGTGATCGCCGCGCTGGCCGTAGTAATCGCGCAGAAGGAGGAGCCCGGCGCGTGGGGCCTGGCCCTGGTGTACTTCACAACATCGTTGCCATTTTTTGTTTCGGGCACGGTGGTCTCGCTGGCGATTTCGGAAAGCGTCGAGCGGGTGGACCGCGTGTACTTCTTCGACCTGCTGGGCGCCTCCGCCGGGTGCCTGCTGCTGGTTCCCTTGCTGAATCACTTTGGCGGACTCAGCACCGTGATGCTGGTGGCCGTGCTGTTCGCCGCCGCCGGCGCTATCTGGCACAGCATGGCGGGATCGGTGAAATCTCGCGCCGCTGCCGTGGCGCTGGCGCTGGCCGCCTTCGCTTTCGTTTTCTATAACAACACGCATGACGTATTGGCCATCCGCTACGCCAAGGGCCAGAAGTTGAAGAAGGAAGAGTTCGTCGAGTGGAACAGCTTCTCGCGCATCGCCGTGCGCGACGATTCCATCTTTATCGACGCGGACGCTTCCACCGGCATCGCCAGCTTCGATTTCGCGCATCTCACCGCGTTCCAGCGCCACGAACTGCTGGAGCAAGGTCCCGCGCTGCCCTATGCGGTGCGGCCGGGCGCTAAGGCGCTGGTCATCGGGCCGGGCGGCGGATGGGATGTAGCGCGCGCGCTGGCTTCGGGCAGCCACGATATTACGGCCGTGGAAATCAACCCGATCATCGCCACCACCGTGATGCGCGATCGATACGTGGCCAAGAGCCAGGGTATTTACCTGCGTCCGGATGTGCGGATCGTCGTGGAAGATGGGCGCAGCTTCGTGCGCCGCAGCCACGAGCGGTATCAGGTGGTGCAAGCGACTCTGGTGGACACTTGGGCGTCTACCGCCGCGGGCGCCTTCGCACTATCCGAGAACAACCTCTATACGACCGACGCCATGCGCGACTATCTGCTGCATCTTACCGATGACGGCATGGCCGCGTTCACCCGCTGGGGGCTCGACCCGCCGCGCGAGTCTTTGCGGCTGGTTTCGCTGGCCATGGCGGCTTTGAATGAGTTGGGCGAACCGGAACCCTGGAAGCACATCATCGTGGGCCGCGAAGGGACCACCGAAGGCTGGGGCGCGCAGGATACCGTGCTGATCGCACGCCAGCCATTCAGCGCCGCCGATCTGGACCGCGCGCGCGCCGCCCTGGCCGCCGCGCACATGCAGGCCATCTATCTGCCGGATGAACGCATTCCCGGCCAGTTCACCGATCTGCTGCGCAGTCCCGATCCGGCAGCCTACGAGCGAAACTACCAGTACAATATTACGCCGGTCGGCGACAACCAGCCGTTCTTTTTCTATACCGTGCAGCCGCGCGATATTCTGTCGTTCCTGGAGCACGCTTCCGACCGCACGGCCGATTATAAGATCAACAAAGCGGTGCCGCTGTTGTTCGCGCTGGCCGCCATCAGCGTGCTGGCGACGCTGATCATGCTGGCGCTGCCTCCCGTGGTGCTGGGAACCCGCCTGCCGCGGCAGAAGGGCGTGGTCAGATTTCTGCTCTACTTCGTGGCCATCGGCGCGGGCTACATTCTGATCGAAATGGCCCTCATCCAGAAGTTCGTTTTGTTCCTGGGGCACCCCACTTACGCCCTCACGGTGGTGATCTTCTCCATGCTGGTTTCGAGCGGCATCGGCAGCTACTTCAGCCGCCGGATTCTGGGCGATAACGACCAGCGCCTGTACCGCGCGCTGGCACTGATCGCCGTGTTGGTGGCGCTGTTGGCGGCCGTGCTTACGCCGCTGCTATCTGCGGGCGTAGGGCTGCCGTTAGGGCTGAAATTCGCCATCACTATCGCGCTGATCTCGCCGGCCGGTTTCGTGATGGGCATGCCGTTTCCCACCGCGCTGCGGCGCCTGGAACAGTGGCACAAACCCTCGGTGCGATGGGCCTGGTCGCTGAACGCCGCCGCCAGCGTGCTGGGCTCGGTGGGATCGCTGGTGTGCGCCATTTACATGGGGCTGGTCCAGACTTTGCTGGCGGGTGGGCTTCTGTACCTGGCGGCCCTGGCGGTGGTGGTCCGCACCCAAAAAGTTCCCGAACAAACCCGCATAAATGCTGTTTCGCTCGCGCAAGCTCGGCTAAACTAATGGTGGGGTGGGACTGCGATCCCGCCGCCGGAGGGGATGCTGTTTGGCCACCATTACCACCGCGCAACCTGCTGCCGCCGCCACCAAGTGGCACGGCCTGGAACCGGAGCAATTGATCCATGCATTTCGCATCATGCAGACGTCCCGGCGGCTGGACGATCGCGAAATCGCTCTCAAGCGCCAGAACCGTATATTCTTTCAGATCAGCGGCGCCGGGCATGAAGCCGTGGAAGTGGCGGCGGGTATGTGCCTGCGCTCCGGCCACGATTGGATCTTTCCTTACTACCGCGATCGTGCCCTGTGCCTGACACTGGGTGTGTCGCCCCTCGATATGCTGCTTCAGGCCGTGGGCGCGGCGGACGATCCAGCTTCCGGCGGTCGCCAGATGCCTTCGCATTGGGGCGACCGGCGGTTCAACATCGTGTCATCATCTTCGTGCACGGGCACGCAATTCCTGCACGCCGTGGGATGCGCCGAGGCGAACCGTTATCTGGAACCGGAGTCGGACGCTATCACGCTGGTGGCCAGCGGCGACGGCGCCACCAGCGAAGGCGAATTCTGGGAAGCGCTGAACGCGGTCTGCCTCAGTCGGTTGCCGGTTTTGTTCCTGATCGAAGATAACGGTTACGCCATCTCGGTTCCCATCGAGTGCCAGACGGCGGGCGCCAACATCTCAAAGCTGGTTTCAGGTTTTCCAGGACTGTTCCAGCAGGAAGTGGACGGCTGCGATTTTCTGGCGTCCTACGCGAGCCTGAAAACGGCGGTGGATTATTGCCGCGAAGGGCGCGGTCCGGCGCTGGTGCATGCGCACGTGATCCGTCCGTATTCGCATTCGCTTTCCGACGACGAGCGGCTCTACAAGACTCCCGCTGAGCGCCAGGCCGAACACGTGCGCGATCCGTTAGCGCGCTTCCCCAAACTGCTGCTCGACGAGGGTGTGCTGGATGAAAACGCGCTGCGCCGCATCGTGCTGGAAGTCGATAGCGAAGTGAACGACGCCACCCAGCAGGCCTTGCACGCCGAGCCGGCCCCGCGTGAATCCGCGTTGCGGCACTTGTATTCGGATAAGATCGACCCCACCTCGAACGAGTTCTCGACGGCGCCGGAATTCCGCGGCGAGCCCAAGACCATGGTGGATCTGCTGAACTCGACCTTGCACGACGAGATGCGCCGGGATCCGCGCGTAGTGGCCTTCGGCGAGGACGTTGCGGATTGCAGCCGGGCGCAAAATCTGGCGGTGGTGAAAGGCAAAGGCGGTGTGTTCAAGGTGACGCACGGGTTGCAATCGGAATTCGGCCCGGAGCGCGCCTTCAACACGCCGCTGGCCGAGGCGGCCATTGTGGGACGCGCCATCGGCATGGCCGTGCGCGGGCTGAAACCGGTGGCCGAGATTCAGTTTTTCGATTACATCTGGCCCGCCATGATGCAAATCCGCGATGAAATGGCCATTATGCGCTGGCGATCCAACGGGGCGTTTTCCTGCCCGTTCGTGCTGCGCGTGCCGATCGGCGGGTATCTGAACGGCGGCGCAATTTATCATAGCCAGTGCGGCGAGGTGGAGTTCACGCACCTGCCCGGACTGCGCGTGATTATGCCGTCGAACGCGCTGGACGCCTGCGGCTTGCTGCGCACGGCGATTCGTTGCGACGATCCGGTGATGTTCCTGGAACATAAGCGCCTCTACCGCGAGCCGTATAATCGCTCGCCCGATCCCGGCCCGGACTACCTGATTCCGTTCGGCAGCGCGCGTATTGCGAAACCGGGGCGCGACCTGACCGTGATTACCTACGGCGCGCTGGTGCAGAAATCGCAGCAAGCCGCGATGCTGGTGGAGCGCAAGAATCCGAATATCAGCGTGGAAGTGATCGACCTGCGCTCGCTCGCGCCGTTCGACTGGCACGCGATCCGCGCGTCGGTGGAGAAGACCAACCGGGTGATCGTGGCGCACGAGGACTGCCTGTCGTTCGGATATGCGGCGGAGATCGCCGCGCGCATCGCGGACGAACTGTTCGGTCATCTGGATGCGCCGGTCCGCCGCGTGGCGGCGCTGGATACCTGGGTGGCGTATCAGCCGCAGGTGGAGAACGCCATTCTGCCGCAGGTGGAGGATCTGGTGGCGGAGATGGAACGGGTGCTGGCATATTAGTGTCGGTATGCCTCCGGACTCGGAAATCACGCCAATGGAACTCAAGAGCTGGTCTGATTTTGAGGGGAAACTCCGAGAGATCGAAGATAAGCGCTCGACGGAGAGTGGCCAGACCCTGCACGAGCCCCTCTTTAGAGGACTGGGCGACAGCACGTGGACGCTGGCGACGACTCTGGAGCGCGCCTATCAATTGGAGTATCGCGAACCGAAGCCGACCTTTCTCAAGCATTACCGCAAGGTGCTGGCGTCAAAGCCGGCCATCGAGACTTTGAGCGGCAAGCGTTGGGACCAACTACCCGAACCCGACGAGTTTAACCCCGGCCCGGACTCAACGCGGCTCGACAAGAACCTTGAAAAGCATCCAGGAGTGTCGGAGTACCTCGTCTACCTACGGCACCACGGCTTTCCATCTCCGCTGTTGGACTGGACAGCCTCCCCCTACGTTGCCGCATTCTTCGCGTTCGACTCGCAACCCGCCAAGGCCGAGCGTGTGTCCATTTACGCGTTTCTGCAGGACCCGGCCCACGGTGGGATCTCTGCTGCTCACCTTTTTGTCGTTCCGCCGCTGTACATGCACACGGATCCAAGGCATTACTCACAGCAAAGCCGCTACACTATGTGCACGTGGTTCAATAACGACGACTGGCGCTTTCGCCCCCATGAGTGCGCCGTAAAACCGCACCTGGCATTGGGAGCGGAAGGAATGGCGTACAAGATTACCTTGCCCGTAGGGGAAAGACTCACTGCGCTGAAGGACCTGGATAGGATGAATATCAACTCGTTCACGTTGTTTGGATCGGAGGACAGCCTGATTCGTTCGGTCGCGAGGCGAGAACTCCTGTTTCAGGAATGGAAGTGAACAGCCGAGCCGCCGGTCTCACAACAGATCTATCATCACCCGGCGTTCCACGAATCGGCGCGATCCGACGGTGATTACGTAGGGCGCGCTGGTGCAGAAATCTCCGCAGGCCGCGCTACAGGTGGGGGAGATGGAGCGAGTGTTGGGTATTGAGGCTGGCAGGGACAGGGGCCGGGCGGCGTGAGAGAAGCCGCATGGCAGATCATAGACCGCAACAAGGTTCCCGATTTCGGGGCGGCGTGCTCATCGCTTCCACGTGAATCTTATGCGGGCTGGACGGCACCAGCTTGAAGATCGTAAAGGTTTATCCGCTTCTCAGCGAGTTCGACTTCAATCCGGGCACGGTCCCGTGTGAGCCCGTAAGAGTTCAGGCCCATGCCCACCCCGTCCAGCATCCCCGCGTCGTACGTCGCTTGTGTGTAGACGAGGTCCGAGTCAATCGCTGCCTTCTTCTTTTCGAGCA
This sequence comes from Bryobacterales bacterium, assembly GCA_963785255.1. Lineage (GTDB taxonomy): Bacteria > Acidobacteriota > Terriglobia > Bryobacterales > Bryobacteraceae > Bog-159. The sequence continues at coordinate 100,553 of CAWAUR010000015.1, read as the reverse complement.
GATCAATTTCAAGTTCCAAACGCGCAGTTGATGTCATAGTGCTGCCTTCTTTCGTAACGATTAAGCGTCGTGGGGGTGCGGCCTCGACGACAATCCGGTCCCCGGCTTTGAGACCGACTGGTTCCAGCACGGACTGTGGCAGACTTACGACCGCCGATCCGGCCACCGTCCGCAGTTTCACGATCTCGCGCACGTTCTTGATGTTTGCATATGTCTGATGTGTAATTGTCAAGGCCAAATGAACTGTCCGCATATGTCGCGCCGGGGATACGAACTAATGGGTTGCATCGAAAGTGGTTGCATAAGCTCCGGCCGCAGCCTCGCCCCACCGCCGCAGCCGCCTTTCGCAGCGTGCTTTTAGCGTGACCAACGTCGTACTCGCGATCCAGCAAGAGATCCAGCGCCGCGCCTGGTCTGCGTCCTCCGCGCCATTTCTGCCTTGGAGAAGTGCTCCGCCTTCTTTGGATCTCTTATTGCCGCAGTCGCAGCGGCGTAGGCGCCGCTGACCGACCGGCGAAGCTTGGCGCGACAAAACTATCGGCCACGGGGCGCTATCATAGTTGTGAGATTCACCCTCTAACCCGTAAGCCAACAATTGGGAATCCCGTATGGAGGAGGCCTATGACGATTACGCTGCAGCCCGATCAAGAACGAGCCATCGAGGCGGCCATCCGCGCCGGTGCGTTCCGGTCGGTGGATGAATTCGTCGATGCGGCCATAGCCACGCTCCCAAATCATACGGTCGCGGCGGGGCCCGTCAACACAGCCCCACGAAAGTCGCGTCTGTGGGAGCTGCGCGAGGGTCTGACGCTCGGCGATCTCTCCATCAAGAAACTGATTGAAGAGGGGCGCGCGTGAGCGCCTTCATTCTGGCGACGCTTCCTACGCTTTGATGTGGTGCTTTCCCGACCGCGCGACCGCAAACACGGACGCGGCACTGCGGCGCATGGAATCGCGCAGCGATAGCGCGGTCGTGCCTTGGGTGTGGCAGGTGGAGGTCGGCAATGCCCTCGGGAAGGCTGTGGTCAAGGGCAAGGCGCCGTTAGCCCGTGCCCTTGAAATCTGGGACGAACTGCTGCTCCTCCCCATCCGCCAGGTGGCTATCGGCAGCATTCCGCAGCTTCTTCAACTCGCGGTGAGGCTGGATTTGTCGCTCTACGACACCTGCTATTGGCAAGCAGCGCTGGTTTCCGGGCTGCCGCTGGCCACGAACGATAAGAAGCTGCGGGCGGCGGCTGAATCCTGCGGGGTCGCAACGCTGGAACCCTGACGGCAAGCCTCCAGCCCAGCCCACGAGGGTTGGAAACCTCAAGGTCTGGCGCTCTGATCTGACTGCGGCGGCGTTCTAGGCCGCCCTCTCCGCGTTGCCTATCCAATGTATGATCATACTGAGAGTATGAAATGGCTACCATCGAACGTGTGACTGTCACCTTGCCCGAAGAACTAGTCAAGAACATCGACCGCAGGGAAAAGAATCGCAGCAAGTTCATTGCAGTAGCCGTCCGCCACGAACTGGATCGTCGCCGCCGTGCGGAGCTTCGTCTATCCCTGAGAAATACTCACCCTGAAAGTGCCGAACTCGCCAAACAGGGCCTCCAGGAATGGGCACGAGGTCTGCCGGACGAGGACACCGAGGCGCTCATCGATGTCGCCGCCGGCCGGCCCGTTCGGTGGGTCCCCGGCAAGGGCTGGGTGGAGAGCCGCAAATGACGGTCCGGCGCGGTACGGTTGTGGTGGCAGAGCTTGATCCCACCATCGGCCACGAACAGCGTGGCGTTTGGCCCTGCATCATCGTGAGCGACCCGGATGTGGTCGCCGACCAGGGCTTTCGGCTCGTCTGCATGGTGCCGTTAACGGGTACTCCGGGCGAGGGACTTCTTTACCCTCCGGTTGCGCCCGGCCAGAGCGGTCTCGCCAAGAAATCGTTCGCGCTGATCGACCAGTTGCAGTCGATAGACAAGCGGCGGATCCGGCGCATGTTCGGCGAACTCGCGCGGGAAGAGATGATTGCGATCGATGAGGGGCTGGCGGCCTTCCTCGGCCTAGGCAGTCGGCTTCATGGCGCGGGCCTGCCGCCCGTCCAGTGACCGGCGGCTGCGGGCGTGTCCGCCGACAAGCAATACGCCTAAGGGCCTTGACCGCACAGACCTCTACCGAAGCTCCAGCGTAAGCTCCCGCCCCACCGCCGCGGCCGCCTTGCGCAACGTGCTCAATGTGACCACATCGTACTCCGGGTCCAGCAAGCGATTCAGCGCAGCGCGGCTGGTCTTCATCCTCCGCGCCATTTCCGCCTTGGAAAACTTCTTCTCTCTCATAGCAGCCTCGACTTGCCGGGCGAGAACGCGCTTGATGGCGGTCCCTGCGACCTCCTCATAGATGCCCTCCTCACGGAGCCAGCCGTCGAATGACGATCCGATATTTTTCTTTTTCATGTGCTCGCTAGTCTCCTTCGCTTCAGCGCTAAATCGATATCTCGCTTCGGGGTTTTCTGCGATTTCTTGACGAAGCCGTGCAGTAACATCATGCGTCCGCCTTCCACACAGAAGAGAACCCGCGCAATCCGGTCATCTGTCAAGCGGCTACGCACTTCCCACAATTCCCGGCCAAGGTGACGGACAAGCGGCATGCCGATCGGCCACGAGAACTCCACATCCTTGATGTCTTCGCCAATCGTCCGGCGGTCCTCACGATTGAGAGCCTTCAGCCATTCGCGCACCGGCTCCCTGCCGCTATCGAGGCGGAAGAAATATGCGGGCAGCCGTTTGAGTCCCGGACCCATAAACTACTGTACCAATAATGGTACGGCTCAGGGAAGTCTCCCTGACGCGGCCCGATAAGGGATCGGCAAGCGGGTAAGAGGATTGCAGCGCGGTTCTTCGGTCGGCAAATTCAAACGAGAATCAACTTCGGCGGCTCGCCTCCGAAACTCTAGCCGCCGCCACGCCGGGGCTCGCCGGGCAACACGTCGGCGTCGCCGATGGACAGGTTCGGTAAGCCATGGCGGCGGCGCCTCAATTACCGCCGCAGGAGCTTAAACGCGATTTCCCGCCCCTGTCCCTGCGCGTAAGCCAGCGATATCCACAGCAACGCAAACGGCTCCAGCAGGCGCGCCCGCGAGAGCGGCCCGGCGTCGATCGCCTCAAAGCCCAGTTGCTCCACCAGCGGATGCACGGATTGCTTGGCCGCCACATCGTCGCCGCAATAGAACATCACGGGCCGGTCCGCGCCGAACGAGGCATTCGCCATGATGTTGTAGCCAACCGTGTTGAATGCCTTCACCACGCGCGCATTGCGCGCCCAGCCTGCCACCTGCTCGGCCGCCGAAGTGGTCGTGCCAAGCGCCAGGCCGCTCAGATCGGGCAAAAGCGGGTTGAGAGCGTCGATCAGCACTTTCCCTCCCAGATCTCCGAGTCCTTCGAGCGTGGCCTTGGCCGCCGCCCATGGCGTGGCCAGCAGCAGTACTTCCGCCTGCTCGGCGGTTTCCTTTGGCGATGCCGCGCGCGCCGATGGTCCAGCCGCGGCGGCAAGCCGCCGCATCTCCTCCGACGCGGGATGGCGCGATGCGAAGATCACCTCGTGGCCGGCTTTCGCCCAGCCGGTTCCCAAGGCGCCTCCCACATTGCCGGAGCCGATAATGCCAATTCTCATAAGCGTTCCTTTCTTCCTGCATCGGATGCAGTGGGCGGCACACACGCTTCAGCTTCAGCATGTGGCATTAGAATGTAACAATGGATCGGCAAGCCGAACCGGCCAACACACCGTTGATAAGCATCGTGATCCCCGTGTACAACGAGGAAGCGAATATAAACGCCGTGTATCAGTCGGTCAAATCCGTGCTAGGCGAGGCGCTGGCCGCTGAGATCATTTTCGTGGATGACGGCTCGACCGATCAAACCGCGCAGTCGATCCGCGCCCTGCGCGCGCGGGATGCAGCCGTCCGTCTGATCCGCTTCGGCCGCAATTTCGGCCAGCAACCCGCGCTGCTGGCAGGCCTGGAGGCAGCCCGCGGCGAAGCAGTTATTACGCTCGACGGCGATCTGCAGCATCCGCCCGAACTGCTGCCGCGCATGCTGGAAGCCTGGCGCCAGGGAGCCAAGGTAGTGCAAATGGTTCGCCAACGCACGGCCGGCGCGGGATGGATGAAGCGGCTCACCTCGCACCTTTTCTATCGCTTCCTGAACCTGCTCAGCGAAACGCCCGTCGAGGACGGCGCCGCGGATTTCGAGCTTCTGGACCGCGCCGTGGTCGACGCCGTGCTGCGCTTTCGCGACCGCAGTCCATTCTTGCGCGGGTTGGTCGGGTGGCTGGGCTTTCCAGTAGTCCGCATAGAGTATGACGCGCCGCAACGGGCCGCCGGGCAGAGCGGCTATACCGTGCGCAAGATGCTGAGGCTCTCCGTACAAGCGGTTACCGGGCTCTCCTCGAAGCCGCTGCGATTCTCGTTCTATTTCGGCTTGCTGACCGCCGCGTTCTGCGTCGTTTATGCGGCCTTCGCCGTGATGGCGCTGGCCACGGGCCACACCGTACCAGGGTGGACGTCCGTCATTGTATTGGTGACGTTCATCGGCGCGGTGCAATTGGTGTCGATCGGCATCGCGGGCGAGTATATTGCGCGCATCTATGAGCAATCGCGCGGCATGCCTCGCTACGTCATTGTGGAAGGCGGCGAGGAGAGCGGACCGCCGGCGGCGCAGGATTGATCCCGCCGCATAGGCGCGCTACTCCACCGCGGCCACGATCAGCGTGGCGTCGTCGTGAAAATTGCCGCCGCTGAATTCCACGATGGCCGCCATCACGCGCTTCTGCATGGCCTCGGCGCCGAGTGCGCGATTGGCGCGCAACACCTCCATAAGCCGCCCTTCGCCGAACTCCTCGTCATCCGCATTGGCGATCTCGGTGATGCCGTCGGTATACAGCACCAGGCGGTCGCCGGGCTCCAGATCCACGTGTTCTTCGCGATACGGCCACTCGGGAAACACGCCCAGCACCACGCCGCCATGATTTACACGCACGCATTCGCCGTCCGGCCGCACCAGGATGGGCTCGCAATGCCCCGCGTTGGTATAACTGAAGCGCCGCCCTGCGCCATCCAGCACGCCGTAGAAAAACGTAATGAATTTGCCGCTGCCCACATTCGACGCCACAATCCGGTTAATGCGCCCGCACAACTCGCCGGTAGGAAGCATTTCGCCGGCCAGCGCGTGCACCGCCGCTTGTACGTTCGACATCAGCAACGCCGCCGGCACACCCTTGCCGATCACATCGGCCACGCACAGCGCCAGGTGATTCTCGTCGAGGCGCAGCACATCCAGATAATCGCCGCTGACCGCGCCCGCTGGACGCCATGCCGCTGAGATGTCATAGCCGGTAAGCTGGGGAATGGATTGCGGCAGAAGACCGCGCTGCGTGGCGCTGGCCGCTTCGATTTCGACCGATTCGCGGGCCGCGCCGTTACGCCTCTCGGTGCCGGCCTGCACTTGCGCACGCAATGTGGAAAGCAGCTTCAAGTTGTCCCAGGGTTTCTCCACGAAATCGGCGGCGCCCCGCTGCATGGCTTCTACCGCCAGGCGGATGCTGCCCCAGGCCGTCATTACGATTACGGGCAAGGTGCGGTCGAGCTTGCGCACGCGCGCCAGCAGGTCCAAGCCTTCCTGTCCGGAAGTCGTGTCCAGAGCATAGTTCAGATCCATCAACAAAACATCGTATTCGCGATCCTGCAGGCGATCCAAAACCGCTTTTGGGGAGTTTACCGCTTCGATCTGGTAACCTTCCCGCTTCAGGAGCAAGTGCAGCGCTTCGAGCACGTCCGGCTGGTCGTCGGCGATAAGGGTGCGCGGAGCGCTGGATTCCGGGCGGAGCATTAGGTCCTCAATCAGGTATGACGGTGTCCCGATAGAACAGTTAGCGTGCCAACCTGGGCAAGGGGGGTAAGCCTTGTGCGTTCAATCGCATAGTAACCTTGGGAGAAATGCCGTGCGTTCCACCCGCGCGACAGGGCGTCCCAAACGCGAACAGTGGCGCGAGCCGCGCGCGGCGCGGCGGGGTTGGGGGCCAGGGGTTAGGGGCCAGGGTTGTGTCCCGCGCGGCACAGGCAAGATGTGACAATCATAGAGTCCGGATGCCGAGGGTGATTGTCATTGGCGGTGGATTGGCGGGGCTCTCCGCGGCGGCGGCTCTGGGGAGCGCCGGATTCCGCGTCGAGGTGTTTGAAGCGCGCCCGTTTCTGGGCGGCCGCGCGACTTCGTTTCCGTTGACGCCGTCGGATGAAGCTTCCGAATCGATCGACAATTGCCAGCACATCCTGCTGCGCTGCTGCGTCAACTTGCTGGATTTCTATCAACGGCTGGGCGTGCGCGACCGCATTAGGTTCTACCGCGAGTTCTATTTTATCGAGCCTGGCGGACGCGTTTCCACGCTGCGCCGTGGCGCGCTGCCCGCGCCGCTGCATTTCACCGGATCGTTCCTGCGCCTGCGTTTCCTGGACGCGGCGGACAAAGTGGCCATCGCCCGCGGACTTCTGGCGCTGCGCCGTGAGCGCCTGCGCCGCGACGATCTGGATCGAATCACCATGCTCGACTGGCTGCGCGAAAAGCGCCAGACGCCGCGCGCCATCGAGCGGTTCTGGAGCCAGGTGCTGGTGAGCGCCATCAACGAGGATGTGGACCGCATGGCCGCGCGACACGGATTCCAGGTCTTCTGGTTGGGGTTTCTGGCGCGCGCCGATGGATATGAAATGGGCGTGCCCGCAGTCCCGCTCGGCGAACTGTATGGAGCGGAACTTTGGCAAGCGGCCGGCGATGTATGGCTGCGGCTGCGCGCGCCCGTGGAGCGCATCGATGCGGACGGCATCGTGGCCGGCGGCGCATGCCACAAGGCCGATTATTATATTTGCGCGCTGCCTTTCGAACGTTTGCCGGCGCTGGGCCTGCCGGCGCCTGCCTTCGAGCATTCGCCGATTACAGGGATTCACTTGTGGTTCGATCGCGCCGTGACGGATCTGCCCCACGCCACGCTGCTCGACCGCACTGTGCAATGGATGTTCAACAAATCCGAAGGCCGCTATCTACAGCTTGTAGTGAGCGCGTCGCGCGCGCTCGAGACCACCAGCCGCGCCGATATCGTAGCGCTGGCGCTGAAGGAGTTGGGCGAATTTTTGCCGTACGCGCGGGAGGCGCGGCTGGAGAAGGCGCACGTGATTAAAGAACTGCGCGCGACGTTTTCCGCGGCGCCGGGAACGGAAGCGCTGCGGCCGCCCGCCGAAACGGAGCGTCCGGATCTGTTTCTGGCGGGGGATTGGACGCGTTCCGGCTGGCCCGCCACCATGGAAGGCGCGGTGCGCAGCGGATACCTGGCGGCGGAGGGCGTCGCGCGCGCGAGCGGCCGGCCGGCGCGATTCCTGCTCCCGGATATCGCATGATTTCTTGTGGGGCAGACGATCGTTTTGTGTCGTCGGCCCAGCCGCGAGAGCGGCAGACCACAAAAAACGATGGTCTGTCCCACGGCGGCATAGGGCATTAAGCGCCATGTCATAATCGAATCATGCGTTCCCGTTTCGCGCTTCTGACGCCGCTGATCTTTTGCGGTCTGGCAGCCGGCGCCCACTCGCCCATGACGTGGATCACCGTCAACGTGGTCAACTTGCAGGGCAACCCCATCGAGCATGCCGACGTGTCCATCCGGCCCGTGAAAGACGAGAAGCCCCGAACGAAGTGGAAACTTCGCACGCATGAAGACGGCATCGTGAAGGCGCCCGAGGAGATCCCCCAGGGGAAGGTGACGATCGATGTAACGGCAGACGAGTGCGAGCCTTTCAGCCAGACGTTCGACGTGCTGGAACCTGAGAAAACGATTCGCGTGCAATTGGCCTCGGCGATGACCCGCATCAACGTGCATGTGACCACCACGGGCGGCAAGCCTCTGGATCGCGCCGACGTAGTAGTGAAGTTCGTCAAGGGCCGCTCCGTCATCGAGTTGGGCAGAAAGCTCCACACCAGTTGGGAGATGCGCACGAATCAGGACGGGCTGGCGAAGATACCCGCGATCCCGCGCGGAACGATTCTCATCCAGGTGATCGCACAGGGCTATCAGACGTTCGGCCAGACGTACGATGTGGATGAACTCGAAAAGACCATCGAGATCAAGCTGAATGCGCCGCAGGAGCAGTACTCCGCGCATTAGGCGCTACTCGTACCGTAAAGCGATCGCCGGGTCTACCCGTGACGCACGCCGCGCAGGCCAATAAGCCGCGCACCCCGCCACGAAACCGAGAATGGCGACGGCCGCCGCCACGGACACTCCGTCCAGCGCCGGCATTCCGTAGAGCAAACTGAAAATCAAGCGCTCGCCGGCGAGCGCCGCCGGCACTCCGATCGCGAGGCCCATAACCACCAGCGCCAACACGTCGCGCATCACCAACCATACGACATTGGAACGCGGCGCTCCCAATGCCATGCGCAGACCCACTTCACTGGTCCGGCGGGCCACCGCATAGGACAAGACCCCGTAGATGCCGATGGAGGCCAGCAGCAGCGCCAAAAGTCCAAAGAAGCTCGATAGCCTGGCGGTCAGCTTGTCGCGCACCAGGCTGTCGTCCACTTGTCCGGCGAGTGAGTGGACTTCGGTGATCGGCAGGTTGCGGCTGACCTCGGCAACTGTCCTGCGGATCGCGGGCACGATGGCGCGCGAGTCGCCGCTATAGCGAACCACAAGGCTGCCGAGAAACTGCACGTGCTGCGCATCCGGATAGAACGCCATGGGCGTGGGCTTCTCGCGCAGGCTTTCGTATTTGGCGTCCTTCACCACGCCCACGATCTCGAACTCGCCAGTGTTCTGCGGCGAATGGCCGAACCGGAGCCCGACCGGCGATTCGCCGGGGAAGAAGACGCGCGCCATGGTTTCGTTGACGATCGCGACCTTGGGCGACTTGGCGTTGTCGTTCAGATTGAATGCACGGCCCAGCGTCACCGGCAGGCCCATGGCCGCGAAGAACGCCGGGCCGGCCACGTTGTTGTGGATGTCCCGTTGGCTCTCCAGCGGCGTGGGGCGGCCATTCGGATAGGCGTCGGCGGTCGATGCGCCCATCTGGAACGTGAACATGGAAAAGGCGGCGGCGGCGACTCCGGGGATCTCGCGGACGCGCTGCTCGACCTGGCGATAAACCGTCGTGAGCCGCGGATCGCCGTCTTTATAGCCAAGCGCGGTCTTATCCGTTTCCACCAGCAGGACGTTCTCTTTGTCGAATCCGGTGTTCACATGGCGCAGGTTGCCGAGGCTGCGCACAAACAGGCCCGCACCGATCAGGAGCACGGCCGAGAGCGCCACCTGCGAAACAATCAGCGCCTTCGCCAGCACGCTTCGGGAGCGCGATAGGCCGCTGCGGCGTGCTTCTTTCAAGGGTGCGCTCAGGTCGATACGTTCGAGCGAAGGCCATCCCCACATTTCGCGTATTACCTCCTGGTATAGCGTTACGTTGCCGAAAGCCCGGCGCGCGGCGTAGGGCGCTTCGTCCGGAGATAATCCGGAGGCGCGCTGGTCTTCTTCTTCGGATGCCAGGTGCGCGCGGATTTCGCGTTCGAAATCGCGCCCGCGCTGTTTCCGCCGCCACATAAAGCCGCCGATGGTAGACATTCTACCAAGTACCATAGACGATGCGCGAGCGGCGCGGTTAGGTGGATTTCGCGCGATTGGCCGATAAGGTAACCAGGAGGCATATGATGGCCAGTTCTATCAGCCCCCTGAGTTATTTGAGTGCTTACCAGAGCCTGCCGGCGTCCTCCTCCGCCAGCGCTTCTGGCGCCAACGCTTCCGCTCCAACCGGCGTAAGCGCAACTGTGGAGTTGCAAGCGCTTGAACAGCAGGGGAGTCTAAATGAGTTTTTGAACGATTCACTCGCGGCGGCGATATTGCAACCGGCTTCCAGTGTCAACAGCGGCACGGCGGCTTCGACGCTGGTGAATAATATGTTGCAGCAGGTGCTGGGAGCGTATCAGTCGGGCTAGTAGGACAGGCCTCCCGGCCTGTCCCTCGACTTTCTACATGGTGCCGCCGCTTGTGGGGCAGGCACTCTGCCTGCGGCGGGCTCCCAGCCCGCCTGCCGGCATTTGAGGAGGTGCGGCTAGGCGGCCTGAGAGGCCGCCGCAGCCAGAGTGGCCGCCCCACAGGCCTCGCGGGCCCGCTCTTGGCGAGCTTTCCTCGCCGTGGGCGAGTTCGCTCGCCATGGACAGGCCGGGAGGCCTGTCCTACAGCACTTCCTTGGCGGCGGCGACTACCGTGGCCGGAAGGAAGCCGAACTTTTTCTGCACTTCCTTCAAGGGCGCCGATGCGCCGAACGTGTGCATGCCGATCATGCGGCCTTTGGGACCTACATAGCGGTCCCATCCCAGAACAGAGGCCTGCTCCACCGAGACGCGCGCGGTTACCGCCGGCGGCAGCACCGTATCGCGATACTCGCGTGTCTGCCGCTCGAACAATTCCCAACTCGGCATGCTCACCACGCGCGCCTTCACGCCTTCGGAGGTGAGCTGCTCGTACGCCTCCACGCACAAATACACTTCACTGCCGGTCGCCAGCAGCAGCACATCGGGCTTGCCATCGGCGGCATCGGCCAGGATGTAGGCGCCTTGCTCCACGCCCGAAGCCGCCGCATATTTCGTACGATCCAGCGTGGGCACCGCCTGCCGCGTCAGGATCAACGCCACCGGCTGATGGCGCTGCCTCATAGTGTACCGCCAACACTCCGTCACCTCGTTGGCATCCGCGGGCCGCAGCGTGACCAGTCCCGGCACGGCGCGCAGCGAGGCCAGTTGTTCGATGGGCTGATGCGTCGGCCCATCTTCACCGACGCCAATCGAATCATGCGTAAAGACAAGGATCACCGGCAGATCCATAATAGCCGCCAGCCGGATGGGCGGCTTCATGTAATCGCTAAAAATCAGGAACGTAGAGCCGTAAGCGCGGATCTTCGACAGCGACAGCCCGTTCACAATCGCGCCCATGGCATGCTCGCGAATGCCGAAGTGCATGTTGCGTCCGCCGCGGTCGTCGGTTTCAAAATCGCCCGCGCCTTCAAAAGTGAGCCGCGTTTTCGTGGAAGGAAACAGATCCGCCGCGCCGCCCATGACCCACGGAATATTCCAGGCGATTTTATTCAGCACCCGGCCGGAAGAATCGCGCGTGGCCAAGCCCTTCGGGTCTGCGGGAAACACGGGCAGATCCTTGTCCCAGCCATCCGGAAGCTGGCGATGCAGCATGCGGTCGAGCTGATCGGCCAGGTCCGCGTATTCGGTTTTATACTCCTCGAAGCGCGCCATCCAGGCGTCGCGAAGCTCGTGGCCGCGCTCACCCATGCCGTGCTTGAAATTCTCGCGCACGCCATCCGGGATCAGGAATTTGGCGTCTTCGGGCCAGCCGTACGCTTTCTTGGCCAGGCGCACTTCCTCTTCGCCCAAAGGCTCGCCGTGTGCGCCGCTGGTGTCCTGCTTGTGCGGCGCGCCGTAGGCGATGTGGCTATCGACGATGATCAACGTCGGCCGGTCGGTGGTGTTCTTGAACGTTTGCAGCGCGCGTTCCAGCAGGTCCAGATCGTTGGCATCGCTGACGCGGGTGACATTCCAGCCATAGCCCAGGAATCGCGTGCCGACGTCTTCGCTGAATGCCAGCGCGGTGTGGCCTTCGATGGTGATGTGGTTGTTGTCGTAAATCAAGCAGAGGTTCGAAAGGCGATGGTGCGCGGCGAGCGATGCGGACTCGCTCGAAACGCCTTCCATCATGTCGCCATCGCCGCAGATCACGTAGACGTCGTAATCGAACATCTCGAAGCCGGGGCGGTTGAAGTGCTTTCCCAACCACCAGCGCGCCATGGCCATGCCGACGCTGTTGCCGATGCCTTGGCCCAGCGGACCGGTGGTGGTTTCGACGCCCGAGGTCCAACGGTATTCGGGATGGCCGGGACAGCGGCTATCGAGCTGCCGGAAGCGCTTGATATCTTCCAGCTTGACGGCCAGCTCGCCCAGCGTTTCGTATTGCGGGTTGACGGCCTTCACGCCGCAAAGATACAGCAGCGAATAGAGCAGCATGGAGGCGTGCCCGTTCGAGAGCACGAAACGGTCGCGGTTGGGCCAGATAGGATCTTCCGGATCGAAGCGCAGATAATGCTGCCACACCGTATAGGCGACGGGCGCCAGCGCCATGGGCGCGCCGGGATGGCCGGAGTTGGCTTGCTGCACGGCATCTATGGAAAGAGTGCGAATGGTGTTGATGGTAAGCTGATCGAGCTGCTCGTTGGTCATGAGAGTTCCTTGCGGGAATTTGGGGCCGAATTTTTATGATAGCGTGACGGCCTGCACGTGGGGCGGGCGGGGATTGGGGATCGGAAAAGGCTGACGACCATAACAGGGACGGATGAGTTGTCGGCGGCGGCACGGAAGCGCCAGAGCTCAGATGCCGGCTAAGCGGCTGCGTTGCGTGGCCCAAATCGTGTCTAGAAGGATGGGCGATCGGGGTGGATGAAGCGCAGTAATCCCTGCCAAGCGAAGTAAAGCGGCATTTGCATCGATTTCAGTTCGACGCTGTCGACCAGCAATCGGGTGATTCGGTCTTTTGCGAGGTCCGGATACAGCGCGGCGACTTCGCTTACGAATCTCACGCAGCCCTCCTCAATGTGTTGGTGGTATTCATCAGGAAACTCTTGCTTGATGAATCCCATCAAAACGCTGTCGAGCGGTACGTGCAGGAGGGGTTGGAGTCTTTCAGCGATTACGATTTCTGGCAACTTGGCCCATGCTATGTACACTTTCAGAAACACGTTAAGTGGTTTTTGAGCTTGACCCCACGACAATCCCTCGTTCTTGTTCGTTTTGAAGGTTCGGATAATCCGTTCGCATGTCTCTGAGTGAAAGGCATCGAACTCCGCCTGAGTCGCTACGCTGGAAAGCCCTGGCACGATCGCCACCATAAGGCTCTCGAACTTCCTAACTCCGTTTCGCTCCAGCACCCTTGCGATTGCCGGATTGTACGCCATCATCGCCAGAGTCCGAATGATAGCCTCAGGCTCCTCGTGCGAGAGATCTTCCACCAATCGGTTCCGATTCACTGTTTGTTGTTCGCCCCAATCCCAGGCAGTCTGGCCTACCGCGTTTTCACCTGAATCGGTCCTTTTATTTCCAACTGGACCGGTTTGCGGGACCGGCGCTCGCCAACATATACTCGATCTCCGGCATCCAGAGTGTACGGCCAAAAGTTGATCCTGGCGGTGTTGATGATGCCGTTCACGCCTTGAACGCTATCGACAGTGTTCACGGACACGTCCAGAAGCGTACCTGTTTGCCAAGCGCGCGCTTTGCTTGCCGCGGACGCAGTTGCTAGCGCCAGCGAAAGGTTTAACGCAAAAAGTGACACCCACTTGCAGTGGTCATTTGTGTGGATAGTATCAAATTGCCACGGCTCGGACCAGCGGCGCGCAGGTGGCCCGGTCGGCTATTGGCGGCCAAGGTCAAGCCTTCACGGGTGCCCAATGCCGTGCCATTTCCCGCATTTCGTTCTCATATTTCGGCCAGTCGTGTAGAGTCGCTGGATCGAAGTCGGCTCCGTTGGGCCATACCAGCGTGCGTACCTCGGGGTCGATCTCGACGCGATTGAACAGCTCTACGTCCCGTAGTGGGCCGTAGATCTCTCCCGCGAGAATAGGCTGAAAGTCAATGGTTTGCGCCGTGCCGTCCTCGAACCAAACGCGCAGCGTATATGGGGCAACGACTTCAAATGACCGGACTTCATGAATGGCGTGCGTCATAAGATACTCACCGCAACGGTTCCACAGGTACAGGCTTACGTCCCGCCTGTAGTTCTGCCCAATCCGCCGCGAGCGCGGCTTGATGCAACTCCGCCCACGCTTCCACCAGCCGTCTTTGCCTCCTCGGTAAGAAACCGGCGATCAGTTCGACTGGATCGAAACCGAAGACCGCCACGTCCCTCTGATAGTAAGCGTGAAAGTGGGGCACGTGATGAGGCGCGCCCGGCTCAGCAAACATACGAATGACGATCCCGAAAAAGCGGCTGATTTCCGCCACACACCATTGTAGTCCTCAGGACTCATGCCCCGCGGTCGCGGTTGCGGTGCAGTCTAACCTGCCGCACGTGTGAGGCGATCCACAATTCCGGCCCACTCCGGTGTGCCAGGCGGACGTTCGACCGCGATCCAATCGAGATTTTGGGCGTCCAGCCGGTGCAGGGCGGCATACAGCGCGGCGGCATAGGCCACCGGATCGGCAGGCATTTCGCGGCCCAGGCGCAGCCGTGCGCCGCGTCCGGCGGGCGTGGGATCGTGGCAGGATAGCAGCAGCAGCGGCGTCCGCGGACGGTAATGTTTCGCATGCATACCCGGCGAGGCGTGCGCGCCGGCGGCGGGTAACGCGGCGATCCGCACGGGGCCGATCAGAGCTTCGATCTCTGGCAAAGGAATCACTCCCGGCCGCAGCAGCAGCGGTTCCGGCCCGGCCAGCGACAGCACCGTCGATTCGATACCGACGGTGGAAGGTCCGCCATCCAGCACCAAATCGACGGCACTGCCGAGCGCTTGGCGCACGTGCCCGGCGGTGGTCGGTGAAAGCCCGGTGAACGGATTCGCGCTGGGCGCGGCGATGGGCACGCCGGCCGCGCGGATCAGCGCCAGCGCGAGCGGATGCGATGGAACGCGCAGGCCGACGGTTGCGAGTCCCGCGGTAACGATATCGGGAATCGAGGGCTGCTTCGGCAGTACCAGCGTCAATGGCCCAGGCCAATAACGGTCCGCCAGCCGATTGGCCGCGTCCGGCCATTCCGTCACCAGCGTGCGCGCCATCTCGATCGAATCCACATGCACGATGAGCGGGCTTTCTCGCGGACGTCCTTTTGCGGCGAAGATGCGCGCGACGGCGGCGGCATTTAGCGCGTTTGCGCCCAGGCCGTAGACCGTCTCGGTGGGAAACGCGACCAGCCCGCCGGAACGAATCAATTCCGCGGCGCGTTCGAGATCGCTCACTCCGGCAACTCGTCTTTGCCGTCGCCCGCGGTCTTGCCCGTTTTGCGGAACACCAGGTAGGCGTGGATCAGCGGCTCCAGATCGCCTTCGAGCACGCGGTCCACATCGCCGATGGCGAGCTTGGTACGGTGATCCTTGATCATGCGGTAAGGCGCCAGCACATAGCTGCGGATCTGGCTGCCGAAGTTGATGTCGAGCTTCGAAGCCTCCGTCTTAGCGGCTTCCACCCGTTTCTTCTCGAGTTCGAATTCGTACAACCGCGCGCGAAGCTGTTTCATGGCGCTATCGCGATTCTTGTGCTGCGAGCGCTCGTTCTGGCACTGCACTACGATGTTGGTCGGCAGATGCACGATGCGCACCGCGGAATCGGTCATGTTCACGTGCTGCCCGCCGGCGCCGCCCGAGCGGAACGTATCGATGCGCAGATCATCGGGCTTGATATCGATCTTGATTTCGTCATCCACCTGCGGATAGACAAACACGGAGGCGAACGACGTGTGCCGCCGCGCGTTGGCGTCGAACGGAGAGATGCGCACCAGGCGATGCACACCGATTTCGGATTGCAGCATGCCATACGCGTTGTCGCCGTTGACTTCGAAGGTGACGGATTTGATGCCGGCGCCTTCGCCCTCCAGGCGATCGGTAATCACCGTGGAGTAGCCATCGCGCTCGGCCCAGCGCAGATACATGCGCAGCAGCATCTCGGCCCAATCCTGGCTCTCGGTGCCGCCGGCGCCGGGGTGAATGGTGACGATGGCGCTGCGCTGGTCGTTTTCGCCGGAGAGGAGCATGGCGGTTTCCACCCGCTCCACGAACTGCGCGTAGTTGGCGAGATCGCGTTCGATATCGCCGTTCACGTTCTCACCCTCGCGGGCGAGTTCGAACATGGTATCCAGATCGTCGGTCAGCGAAGCGATGCGCTGCTCGTTGCCGAGGCTCTGCTCCAGGCGCTTACGCTGCTGCATAATCTTCTGGGACTTTCCGGGCTGGCTCCAGAAATCGGGCGCGGAGGCCTGTTCTTCTACTTTTTGAAGCTGGGATTTCAGCGCGGGCGCGTCAAAGATACCTCCGCACGGACAGGGCCTGTTCGCGCAGGGGTGTGTACTGGCGTTCTAACTCGTCGAGCGTCATTTCAGTTCAATTTTAGCAAACGCGGCTCAGTTAGCGCTTTGCGGAGGCTGGTTGGGCGGGCTGGCCGGACTGCATGCAGGGATTCCATTGGCCGACGTGCCCGAAGTTGAGCACGGCCACCACGCCGCAACGCGTGTCGCCCTTGCGCCGGCGATGAACCACCGTGCGCTCGCAGCCGCCCATTTCGGCGGCACAACGGTACACATCGCCGCTCAAGCCGGGCCGTTTGTAGACCAGATTCATTTGTCCGCAAAACGGGCATTTCATGTCGCCGATGGGATGATACTTCATGCGCACTCCTCCGCCCGTAAGGGCATAAAAACATTATGCACTATTTCTGTTTGTGGGTAAAGACCGGGGCATGCTCAACCGCCCCGGGGAAACCGCTCCCTCACGGTCGCGGCTCAGTAGCGCGGTCGCGGCTCGGCCGTTTCTGAGCCGCGCGCGTCAGCAAGCGGTCGCGCCCTAATCCTGTTCGCCAAGCGTTTGGGCGTACGTCTTGCCGTAAGGATAGAAGAGCTCCTTGCGGCCTTGCTGCCAGGCGGCCTTGAGTTCGGGCGTGGTGATGTCCCAGTCCGGCCGGCATTTCCTGGTTACGGCGCGCAGATCCTGGCGGAGATCTTCCCGCGTGGGCCGGCCCAGAAACCAGTAGCCGTTATAGACTTTGTAAATCACAAGCCCGGGCTCGAGAACAATCACATGCGGGATCATGGGATTGTGGAGCGGATCGGTGTATTCGGCGATGTCCAGATCTTTTTGGACGATACGCCCCGCGTCGGAGAGGAAAGGCCAGTGGGCGCCCACACCGCTGCGATATTCGTTTGTCTCCGTGATATTGTCGGTGCTTATCGTGACCAGCCGGCAATAGGAAACCTCGAGTTCACGATGGAGTTCAACGAGCCCTTCTGCCTGGCGGCGGTCCTTGGGGCAGAAACCTCCGCGGCTGAGGACCAGAACCATGGGATGTTGTCCTTGCAGTTCGGAGAGTTTCCGGCGTTTCGTGGTATGGTCGGAAAGCTCGTAGTCGGGGAAGACCGCCCCCGGGAGGATGTCAGATCGCATAGGAAATGAGCACTATCACTGAACGGCGGGCGCGGATTCGCCCGCAAGATCCTCGAAAGCCACAGATGGATTGTAATAAACTATCCGCGAGCAGCTTTCGCAGTACATCACCTGGTCCCCTTTTTTCAGATCCTGGTAGAACTGCAGCCGTAGTGCGATCTGGCAGGCGCTACAGCGACCGTCGACGGCTTCAGCGATGGCCACGCCCCGGCGGCCTTTGCGGATGCGCTCATATTGGCGATACACATTCGGATTCATGCGGGCCACGGCCTGCGTGCGCTCCTGGCGGATCAGATCGAGCGCCTTCTTGTCTTCCGCCGTGCGCGCCATGGCCTGTTGCTTCTCCTGCTCTACCTGGGCTTTCTCTTCCTTCAAGGCCAGTTCGGCGGCTTTCACGTTCTTATCGAGCGGCTCCGATTCACCCATCAATTCCAGGATATGGTCCTCCGCGCGCCGGATCTCTTTTTCGCAGAACTCGATTTCGTGCTGGAAGGCGCGGTACTGCTCGTTGGTTTTGGCGTCCAGCATCTGGCCGCGCAGCTTGGATATTTTTTGTTCCTGAAGTTGGATCTCGCCTTCGGTCTTTTTGCGATCCGTGTGGTTCGCATTCAGCGCGGCGCGATCGGCTTCCAACTTGCGCGTGTGGACTTCTAATTTCTTTTCGATTTCTGCGATGTGTTTGGGAAGCGCGGAGATCTCGCGGGTTAATTCCGTTACCCGATTGTCAAGCTCCTGCAACCGAACCGCC
The DNA here is from genome assembly GCA_963785255.1 of Bryobacterales bacterium. Classification (GTDB taxonomy): domain Bacteria; phylum Acidobacteriota; class Terriglobia; order Bryobacterales; family Bryobacteraceae; genus Bog-159. The sequence continues at coordinate 82,599 of CAWAUR010000015.1, read as the reverse complement.
AACTCCAGATCGGGAAGCATTTCTTATGGCAGTTTAGCACGTTCGGTGCGACGGCGCAGAATTGCACGGTACGCGGACCGCTCCCTCACGGCCGCGGCCCGGTAAAAATCGCGGCTCGGTACGCCGAGCGAAATCGACGCGTTCTTACTGAGCCGTGACCGTCAGGGAGCGGTTTTCTTTTCTCAGAATCCCCAGGCACCCCGCCGCGCGCACCGCTCCCTTACGGTCGCGGCTCTGTAAAACTCGGCGCTACTGGATGCTGACGTTGACCGTATTCGCCGCCACGCCATCCGCCGTCAGCACGATGTTCACGTTTCCTTGTCCGGTCAACGAACCGGGCAGCGGACCGATGTTGACCTGGTCCAATCCCGCATAGTTGGGCGCGGAACTATGGTAGAGCACGGGTACGTTCACGCCGCCCACCGTAACGGTTACATTGGCGGCGTTGCGGATGCCGGTGCCATATATCTCCAGATAATACTGGCTGTCCGGCGTGCTCAGATTGATCGGCAGTGGAACAATTTTGCCGGACACCACCTGGTACACCGGCTGCAGATTCTGCTGCGCCTCCGAGATGACCGGCAGCACCCAGGCAGCCACCAGTCCGGAGCTGTCCAGTGCGAAGAGTCCGGGCGAGACATTCCCCACCTGGATGGTTTCCGTCTGGCTGACGCCGCTGTGATTCGTAATAATCACGGTGGCTGCGCCGGGCGCGGTGCCTTGAGGTATTTCGTAGTTGATCTGCATAGCCGAGACGTAAAACAGCGGCGCCAGCCGCGTGACGCCGGCGGAATCGGTCACGGTGACTACGGTTCCATCGAGCGTAGTGGGCAGCGGCACCACCGTCGCGCCGGCAGTCCCGCCGGCAAAGTTGGACCCGTAGGCCGCCACAATCGATTGCGCAGCGTAAGCCTCCACTTGCCCGGCCGTCGCCGACTGGGTACTGAAGGCGTTCGCCGGAGAAGCCGGATTGATGGTAACGGAGACCTGTCCTTGGACGGGCAGCGTGGTGCTGTCGGTAGTTAAAACGGTGAATGTGAACGAACCGGACGCCGTGGGCGTGCCGCTCAAGACTCCATCTAATCCCAGCGTAAGTCCGGCGGGGAGCGCGCCTCCCGTCACAGTCCAGGGTCCATAGGGCCAAACTCCACCGCCCGCCATCAGAGTCTGGTAGTAGGGCACGTTGGCGGTTCCGGGAGGCATGGGCGCGGGTGTTCCATTCCCGGGAGCAGGCGCCTGTACATACGGCACGCCGAGGGTCCCCAGCGGAGCGATTACTGGCGCAAACACGCACAGGTTCATGGGGACAAAGGGCAGTTCAACCGAAGCAGTGGTCTGGTCGAAGAATGCCAAGGCGTCGAAGCTTTGAGTGAGCGTGGTGGCGCCGAATTCTCTGATCCCGTCCTCCTCGACAGCGCCGATACTGCGGAACTCGGTTTCATTCAACAGCCACGCGGAAGCCGGATCGTTGGCGTTGGCCAGCCTTAGATCGACCATCTGCTGCGGGGTCCCGGTTTCGTGGAAAACATACTCGGCGCTGCCCGGAAAGGAATCGAGCGCCGTCAAAGGTACAGCGCCCGCATTCGTAAAGTCCCCCAGGCCGTCCGCTCCTACCGACCGGTAAGTCCCAGAGTTAAAACCGGATCCGAAAGCCAGATAGTTCGTGCCGAAGTATTGCGAGAGCCCTCCGCCCATCGTAGACGGCAGCTTATTGATGTGCGCGTCGTGGGCCCATAAGACGATCCTGGAGCCGGGAGGCGCCTCGGAAGCGATCCACTCGACGTTCGCGGCCATGGCGGCATCCCGAACAGTGGTATCGCCGCCGATGCACAATTGCAGATCCTCGACCACGATGTTGGCGCACTGGATGGCCCAGTCCACCTCCTGCGCCAGCATGGTTTCGAGATACTGATCGCGATTGGCCTGCAGCTGACTCACCAGAGTTTCGGCGGCGCTCAGGGCGTCCTGGTACTCGTACATCGTGCTTTGGGTGGCATACGTAGGCAGGTTGAGCGGGCTGACCAGGCCGTAGAGGTTGTTCACCGATTCAATCAGAGTGGGATCGGCCTGGCGCACAAAACGAGCCACAAAATCCAATGCCGGGCCGGGGAATTGCATATCGAAGCCCAAAAATTGGATTGTGCCTTGGCCGGACGCATTATACTGCCGCATCCATTCGATCATGTCCAGCACTTCCTGCGTATTCCAGGTCCAGAAATACATCCCCAGCAGCAGTTGTTTGGGATCGCCGATGCCGGTCAGGATGTAGTCGTTCAGGCGGTACGCCTCGGGCATGTTGGCCTCGATGGCGAAGATGGTGAACCCCATCTGCTGGGCCAGGAACGAGACCATGCGCGACTTCCACTGAAAGAACTCGGAGGTGCCGTGGGTGCCTTCGCCAAGGCCTACGATCTGGGCGTTGCCAACCACCTGCTTGAGCGGCTGGAGATCCGAGAAATCGGTATTGTTCGGATCGAGGCTGGTGAACGGAAAGGCGTTGTCCTGGATCCACTGAACCTGCGCGCTAGTCGGATTCGGGAAATACGGACTGCCGTTTACGTTGACGCTCAGATCGTCGAACCAGGCCGTGCCGGTTCCGCTGAGAAGCACGCCGAAATCGATATACACAGCGCCGGCCGGTACGGTCACCGAGAGGTTATAGACCTGCCAGTTGGTGGTACCCGACGGTGCCTGCGAACCAAGATTCTGGAGCGCCAGCGTGTTTTGCCCGTTCGAGACGTTGACCCACAACCCTGCATAGCCGCTCACGTTCTGGGTGCGGATGGCGCCTGACAGATTAAACGTGCCGCCGATAGCCGGCGGGGCCGACAAGATGAGGCTGGCGTCGCCGAATTGGGTCGTGTCGGCGCCCAGCGAAGCGATCTTCAGGCTCTGGGTCGAGGAATAGGTGGTACTGGTATCAATCGAATATTGGAAGGGGCCGCCGCCAAAATACCAACCGTCCGGCAGGTTGTAGGTGGTGTTTTGAAAGTTCAGGTTCAGGGCCGACTGAGCGGTTAGCAGAGCGGGACAGAAAAGCGCGAGCGAAACCAACCGCCAAAAAGCGGACTTCATCTTGACCTCCGATTCGATGGGTCTGATGCCAGTCTCCCTATTCCGGGAGGGTCTGCCTTCGCGCATCGCAGCGTGCGCTCGGCTGTGATTTCGACGCACCAGCCAGTTGGCAGGTTGCAAGTGTGGGGCGCCTGGAACGGCGTCACGGAACCCGCAAAATCGCCTGAGAGTATCTCTCGCCTAAACCCACTACCCGTTTTGCAAATAGCTTTCGGTTAAAATTACAGACGCGAGTAACTTTAATGGAGCGCGTCATCATGCTGGAAGCTTGTGCCTTGAGCGATAAAGGCTGCGTCAGGGCGAATAATGAGGATTTTTCCCGGATCGATCCGGAAATGGGATTGTATGTGCTGGCCGACGGTATGGGCGGCGCCAAAGCGGGCGAACGCGCTTCGCGCCTGGCTGTCGAGACCGTTTCGGAAAGCATTCTGAATTCCCAGACCCGCGATTCGAAGGCCTTGCTGATAGCGGTCGAAGAGGCCAACCGCTGCGTGCTGGAAGCGGCGGCCAACGATCCGGCCCTGGAGGGCATGGGCACTACCCTGGTGGCCGCGCTCGAAGTGGGCGGCGAATTATTAATTGCTAGCGTGGGCGATAGCCGCGCTTACCTGTTGGATCACGCCGGCTTCCGCGCCATTACGGAAGACCAGAGTTGGGTCAATGAAGTGGGCCGGCCGCTGGGTCTCAATGAGGAGGCTCTGCGCACGCATCCCATGCGGCACGTTTTAACGATGGCGATCGGCGCGGGAGTGGCGCTTGAGATCAACTATTATCACGACATTCGTCTGCAGCCGGGCGACATGCTGCTGCTGTCGAGCGACGGTTTGCATGGCGTTGTCGAGGAACAGCGCATCGTGGAGATTTTGCGCTCCGGCGGTGCGGACCGGCCGCTCGAGGAGAAGTGCCGCGAGTTGATCGACGCCGCGCGCGGCGCGGGTGGTCCTGACAATATTACGGCGGTGCTGCTGAGAGCCGCATAGGATCGGTTGAGCCGGTCCGGTGCGCCGCGCCCCGCCCGAATCGGTTTCTTATGAAGGCACTCTTTGCGTGCTTAGCGTGGGCGCTGGTCGCCGCCATTCCTTCGATGGCGATGGCTCAAGTCGCCGTTTTACAAATCAAAGTCCTTGAGGGCGAGGGCGCCGTGCATCCACCGGGCATGCGCGTGGCTCGTCCGATCACGGTGGAAATCACCGATGAAACGGGCCGTCCGGTGGCCGGCGCCGCGGTAAGTTTCCAGCTTCCTCCGGAAGGCCCCAGCGGACTTTTCTCCAACGGATTGCGCACCGACCTGGTGCTTACCGACGCCGCCGGCCGCGCCGCGATTCACTCCATGCAGCTCAACCGCACGGGCGGACAATTGCGCATTCGCATTACGGCGGTTAAAGAGCAGGCTCGCGCGGGGGCCGTGGCCATCGAATACATCTCCGAAAACCGCAACGCGGTAACTGCCAACACTGCTGCCGCAACCAAGCCCGCCGAACCCGCGGCAGCGGCCCAACCCGCGGTAGCGGCCCAACCCGAAGTGCGTGTCACGGAAAATACGCCGCCCGCCGAGCCGGCCAATACGGCTAAGGCGGGCGAGATCACGCCCACTACGACCAAGATGGGATCGGGCAGCCACAAGAAGTGGATCATCGCGGCGATTGTGGTAGCCGGTGCAGGCATTGCGTTTCTGGGCGTGAGCCGCGCCAAGTCGTCGTCGTCGCAAACCACGGTTTCGAGTTCCGTGGTCAGTGTCGGCGCGCCCACCATCACGGTAGGAGCGCCATGATCCGGCCGATCATAGTGATGGCGGCGCTGGCGGCGGCCGCTTGCGCCTCTGCTCAAGTGACCCTGTCGGTCATCCAGAACGGCGCTCCCATTTCCGTTCAGGCGGTCTACCCCTTCGGGAATGTGCCGCTAGGCAGTGTGGCGACCACCGTTTTTCAGTTGACCAACACCGGAACCTCGCCGGTCTATCTTACCGATCTCGCCCTGAACGGTCCGCTGTCCTCCACGGCTCCCTACGCGCCATATTTTTCGGTCTTATGCGCGCAATCGCCCGATCTGTGCGGCAAATTGCCGATCCTGATCAATCCCACAGGCACGCTGGATTTCACCGTGGAGTTCGAGCCGTTTCAACTCGGATCTCCCAGCGCAATATTGAACGTCAACGCCGGGAACACGTTTTCGGCGATCTTATCCGGCACGGGAGTACAGGGCTTCTCGATTCTCTGGAACGGTCAACCGCTGGGCGCGGGCGAGACCATCGCCTTCGGACAGGTACAGGTGGGATCGAGCCAGACGGAGTCGATATTCTTCACCAATCCAGGCGCGGTATCACTCTCGGTACCCGCGATTCCCGCGCTTACCGGCGGCGTTTTCAGCTTATCGGGCACGGCGCTGGGCGCGCCCTCGGTGGCTCCCGGCGCATCCGCGGAACTGGATATCACGTTTACGCCCGTGGCCACTGGTATCCAACAGTCCATTTTGATGGTCGGGTTGTTCACCTACCCGCTCGAGGGAACAGGAATTGCGTCGATGCAAGCAACTCTTCCCGTTCCGTCGATCCAACTGACCCCGGCCACGCTGGCCAGTGCGCAACAAGGGAATCTGTTAGTGAATTTGGAATCGGCGGCGGCCGCGGCGGGCACGGGAACCGTTACGCTCGCATTTCAATCCGCCATAACCGGGGTCGACGACGATCCGGCGATCACCTTCTCCGATGGCTCGCGCTCCGCGGCGTTCACCGTCGCGCCGGGCGCATCCACGGGCCAGTTTAGCGCCGGACCATCGCTGCCGTTCGCCACGGGCACCACCGCGGGCACCATTACTTTCACCGCCACATTAGGCAGCAACACGGCGCAGGCCAGCATTACCATCGCGCCGTCGCTGATCGGCGTGGACGCCGCGGTGGCCTCGCGCAATGTAGCCTGCGATCCGGCCATCATCTACTGTACGGCGGTCAACGTCGAACTGCAGGTGAACGGGTGGGACAATACGCGCTCCGTATCGCAACTCACGTTCACGTTCTATGATCAGGGCGGCAGAAATTTCCCGAAAACATTCCGGTGAGCGCGGCCTCGGCATTTGAAAGTTACTTTGGCGGATCGAATCTGGGCGGTGTTTTTGGGTTGACCGCTTTCTTCCCGGTTACGGGGGATTCCAATCAAGTGGTCGCGGCGGTGGTCGAGCTCACCAACTCAGTAGGCGCGACGCAAAGTTCCCAGATCACGTTCTGAAGCTCACATTGAGCTGATTCTGACGTAGCGCGCAATATCCTTGATATTCAAGAGCACTCCGGCGACTACTGTAGCCATGGCCAAGCCGCCAATCCATTTCCAGTTCATGGTTTGCACCTCCCGTGGTAATGAAGCATCCAACCCGCCAGAGTGCTGTCGCGCACGCGTCTGTCCGCGGCGAGCATCGCTCGCCTAAAGAGCGGGCCTACGAGGCCCGCGCAGGCAGAGTGCCTGCCCCACATGCCCTTGACAAGATTCAAACGCGTGTTTTAAAATGTCGTTTAATCGATGTCCAGCCGGAGCCGACCGCCCCACGGCGTGGCGCACGACGCCACCGAAGCCCGCATCCTCGAAACCGCGGGCCACGTATTCGCCGAAACGGGTTTTCAAGCCGCCAAGGTGCGCGATATCTGCGCGCGCGCGGGAGTGAACCTGGCTGCCATCAACTATCACTTCGGCGACAAGCTGGGGCTCTATAAAGAAGTCCTCAACTATGCAGCCTGCGCGGCCGGGGCCGATACCTTCAATCCGATTCTGCCCGGCCGCACCCCCGAGGCCAAGTTGCACGCATTCGCGCGCGTCCTGCTGCAACAGATGTATGGTGAAGACCGTCCGGCCTGGCCCGTCCGCCTGATGAGCCATGAACTGGCGCAGCCCACGCCGGCTTTCGATGGCGTGGTGGAGCAGATCATGCGCCCCAAGCACGAGGCCATCCGCGCGCTGGTCGCCGGTGTCATCGGCCGCCCGGCGGACGACCGTCAGACGCGTCTCTGCGCACAAAGTATTATCGGCCAGATCACCACCTATGCGCATGGCCGCGAGGCGCTCAAAAGGCTGTGGCCGGATCTCCGATTCACTCCCGAGACGTTGGATGAGATCGCCGGCCACATCACGTCCTTCTCGTTTGCCGCACTGAAGAGCCTGGCCCGGCGCAACCGGGCGGCCAAGACCAAACGAAGTCAAACTGCGAGGCGAATATGAACCACTCCCCGTTTTCATCCGCGCAATCCGGCCGCGCCCGGACCGTGATCGTGCTGCTGGTCCTGCTATTGGCCGCCGGCGCCATCATATTCTGGCGCGTGGCGCTGGCCAAGCAGGCCAACCCCGCCAATGTGATCGTCCTGAGCGGGCGCGTGGAAGGCGACGATTCCGCGGTGTCGTCGAAGGCCACTGGCCGGTTGCTCGAAGCGCACGTGCGCGAGGGCGATAGCGTCAAGGCGGGCGATGTGATCGCGGTGCTGGACGATCAGCAGTTACGCGATCGGGAAGCGGAGGCGCAAGCCACCGTCGCGCAGTCCGAAGCGAAGCTCGAGTTCGCCCGCAAACAGGTCTCCGTGCTCGAAGATCAGTTGCGCCAGAACACGGTTGAGACCGGCCAATCCAAGGTGGATTCAAGCGGGCGCGTCAGCCAGGCGCAGGCGGAGTTGGCCGCCGCCGAAGCCGACCTGGCGCAACAGGAAGCCTCCTACAAATTGGCTTTGTTCGATAAAGAAGCTTATACCAAGCTCGTGCAAACCGGCGCGGTATCCGAGCGCCAGGGCAAGCAGGCCGAGACCACCGCCGAAACGCAAGCCGCCGCCGTATCCGCGGCCAAACGCAAAGTGGAAGCCGCCCGCGGCGGGCTCACTGCAGCCGAAGCTACCCTCAGCAATCCGGATATCCGCACCGTGCAGGCCGGCATCCTGCGCCGCCAGATCGCGCAGCAGGAGGCCGATATCGCCAGCGCCGCCGCCGATGAACAACACGCGCGGGCCGCCCTGCTCGAAGCCAAGGCCAACTATAAAGACCTCACCGTGCTGGCCCCCTTCGATGGCACGGTGGTCACCCGCACCGCCGAACCGGGTGAAGTGCTTACTTCCGGCACGCCGATCGTCACGCTGCTCGATCTGCGCAAGGTTTATCTGCGCGGTTACATTCCCGAAGGCCAGATCGGACGCGTGAAAGTGGGACAACCGGCGCGCGTTTATCTGGATTCCAATCCCCATCAACCGCTGGATGCCTATGTGCTGCGCATCGATCCGCAAGCTACCTTTACGCCCGAAAATACATACTTCCGCGACGACCGTGTGAAGCAGGTGGTGGGCGTGAAACTCGGTTTGAAAGCCGGATTTGGTTTCGCCAAGCCGGGCATGCCCGCCGATGGCGAAGTCCTGGTGGAGGGCGATACCTGGCCCGCGGAGAACCGCCGCAAATGACGGCAGGCCGGCAAGGCGGGGCCGCGGCTTTGGCCGAGCCGGCGGTGGTGCGCGCGCCCGACCGCGTGGCCATCCGCACGCGCGAACTCAAGAAGAACTACGGGACCGTGGAAGCCGTCAGAGGCATCAATCTGGAGGTTCATGAAGGCGAAATCTTCGGCCTCATCGGACCCGACGGCGCAGGCAAAACCAGCACGTTCCAGATCCTGGCCGGCATCATGGAAGCCACTTCCGGCGTGGTCGAGGTGTTCGGCAAGCCCGCCCGCCAATCGCGCGATATCGTCGGCTACCTGACCCAGACGTTCAGCCTGTATCCCGATCTGAGCGTCAACGAGAATATCCGTTACGTGGGCGATCTGCGGCACGTGCCGCCCAAGGAGATCGCCGAGCGCGGCGACCGTTATCTGCGCATGTTCGACATGCACCGCTTCACCGATCGCCTGGCAGGACGTCTGAGCGGCGGCATGAAACAGAAGCTGTCGCTGGCCTGCGCGCTGGTGGCCCAGCCGCGCGTGCTGCTGCTCGATGAGCCCACCACCGGCGTGGATCCCGTCTCCCGCCGCGAATTCTGGGACACACTCGCGCACCTGGCCGCAGACGGCTTGACGATCGTGGTGGCCACGCCCTATCTGGATGAAGCCGAACGCTGCCATAAGATCGCGCTGATGCACCTGGGGCAGATTCACCGCTCCGGCACGCCCGCGGAATTGCGCGAGAGTTTGGGGATGCGGCGCCTGGAAGTTCGCACCGATAATCTGGCGGACGCCGAAGACAGGTTGACCGAGGTCGAGGACGGCGTGATCGCCGACGTGCAGCGATTCGGCGATCGTCTGGATGTGATTGTGCCCGATCCCGAGGCGGGCCGCGCGCTGGTGGAATCCACACTGGCTAAGGCCGGCATCGCTGTGCGCAATATTCGCGTCGCCGATCCCATGCTGGAGAACACTTTCGTAGCGCGGCTGCGCGCCATGGGCCAGGAAATGCATACACCGCCTTTTCCGGGGCGCCATGCGCATCGCCACCTGGCCGGGCAGATTGCCATTGGGGCGGAGAATCTGACCAAGCGCTTCGGCGAATTTACCGCCGTGCACAACGTGAATCTGAACGTATGCTACGGCGAAGTATACGGCTTGTTGGGCGCCAATGGCGCCGGCAAAACCACCACCATCAAGATGCTCTGCGGTCTGCTGGAGCCCACCAGCGGCACGCCGCGGCTGGCCGGTGCGGAGGGCGTGGGCATCCGCTCGGAAGCCGTGCGTTCCCTGATCGGCTACATGTCGCAAAAGTTTTCGCTCTACGACGATCTCAGCCTCGAAGAGAACCTGGATTTCTTCGCCGGCGTATACGGCGTGACGCCCGACGAGATTGCGGAAAAGAAGCGCTGGGTGTTGTCGTTCTCGGGCCTGACCGGGAAAGAGCAGCAGATCACCGGCAGCTTGCCGGGCGGCTGGAAACAGCGCGTGGCGTTCGGCGCGGCCACCATGCACGAGCCGCCCGTATTGTTTTTGGATGAACCGACTTCCGGCGTCGATCCGCTGGCGCGCCGCGCCTTCTGGCGCATGATCAACCGGCTGGCCGATATGGGCACCGCCATCCTGGTGACCACGCACTATCTCGAAGAAGCCGAACAGTGCAACCGGTTGGGCTTCATGGCCGGCGGAGAACTGGTGGCCGAGGGAGCGCCCAGCGAGATCAAAGCCCGCCAGGGCGGCCATCTGCTGGAACTGCGCGTGGATCAGCCGCAGCGCGCGGCCGACACGCTGAAAGAGCAGATGGAACACTGGCGCGTGTCGCTGTTTGGCGACCGTTTGCACGTGATTGTGGACAACGACGTGGAGTCCGAGGGAAAGCAACTCGTGGAACGGCTGCGCGATGCCGGCGTGGCCGTGCGCGACATGCACGAAGAAAGCTACTCGCTCGAAGACGTGTTCATCGCGGTGGTGGAGAAAGCCCGACGGGAGGGTAAATTTGCCGCGGAGGATTAAAGTAAAACTCGCGTGGGGCAGACCATCGTTTTTTGTGGTCTGCCCGCAGGGCCATGTTGACAGGCTTGAGGACGGGAGAGCAGGCGGGCTACGAGCCCGCCGCAGGCAACGTGCCTGCCCCACATTATGAGACGAATCTTTTCGCAAGCTCGCAAGGAATTAACGCAGCTCGTGCGCGACCGCCTGGCGCTGGCCCTGGCGCTGGTGCTGCCGCTGATCCTGCTGTTCCTCCTCTCGACGGCTATCTCGCTCACCGTCCACGATCTCCCGCTGGTGATTCAAGATCTGGATTCCACCTCCATGTCGCGCCGCTTCGCCGACGCGTTCTACGCCTCCATCTCCTTCCACGTGGTTTCCTGGCCGCCCGATCGCAAACCGGAAGACGCGCTCACCGCCAACGCCGCGCGCGGTGTGATCGTCATTCCGAAGAATTTCGAACACGACCTGGCGCGCGGGCAAAAGGTGCAGGTGCAACTGCTGGTGGACGCCACCGACTCCAACACCGCCCGCATCGTGCAAGGGTACGTGAACCAGGTCACCAACGCCTTCAATCGAGACTCCGGAGCCGCCAGCGCCATGCTGGTCGGCGCGCAAGTGCGGCTTTGGTATAACCCCGGCCGGGATTCCCCGAAGTTTTACAGCCCGGGCATTTTCGTGATGGGAATTTCCATGTTCCCCGCCCTGCTGGCCGCCTTAGCCATGGCCAAAGAGGGAGAACAGAAAACAATTCTGCAGGTCTATGTTTCGAGCATTTCCGCGCACGAATTCCTGCTGGGCAAGATTCTGGCGTACATGGTGGTAGCCGCTTGCGAATGGATCCTGGCGATGACCAGCCTGCTCACTGTCTTCGGCCTGCACATCGCGGGCGATCCCACGCCCTTGATGGTGGGCAGCGTTCTCTACGCGTTTTGCGTCGCCAGCTTCGGAACGTTCGTGGGCGCCGGCATTCCGAATCAGGCGGCCGCCATTCAAACCGTGGCGCTGGGCGGCTTCCTGCTGGTGTTTCTGCTTTCCGGGTTGATCTTTCCGGTGGAGAACATTCCCCCAGGATTGCGCTGGCTTTCGAATATCGTGTGGGGCCGTTATTACATCGAAATCGTGCGCGACGCTCTGCTGCAAGGCGGCGGATGGCCGGCCATGTGGTTCCCGGTCTTCATGATCGCGGCGCTGGGCGCGGTTTTCTACACGCTGGCCTGGCTGAGCATGCGCCGCATGCAGGTGAAAATATGAGCCGCTTACGCGCCCTGGTGCACAAGGAGTTCAATCAGATCCGGCGGGATAAACGCATGGCCGTATCGCTGATTATTCCGCCCACGTTGCAGCTTCTGCTCTTCGGCTTTGCGCTGGATTCCACGGTGTCGCATCTGCGTATGGGCGTCATCGACTGGAGCAACACGCCGGAGAGCCGTGAAATGATTTCCACGCTCACCGAGAGCAAAAGCTTCCAGCCGGGCGGTTATTACGCGTCGGCGGACGACATGCAGAAAGCGATCAGCCGCGGCAAACTGGACGCCGGCATCGTGATCCCCTATGAGTTCGCGCGCGATCTGCACCGCGGCACGCCGGTGGACGTGCAACTCCTGCTCAACGCCGCCAACGCCAACACCGCCACCATCGCGCAGGGCTATGCCGAAGGCGTGATCCTGTCTTATAACCAGACGCTGCAGACCGAGGGTATCCGGCCCAGGATCTTGCCCATCAACAGCGCGCCGCCCGACCGCCGCGGCCTCATCCAGATGGTGACCGCGTTCCTCTACAATCCCGGCCTGGTGAACGCCTGGTTTATCGTCACCGGTACATTCGGCGTATTGCTGATCCTGAACGGATCGCTGCTAGCGGCCACCGCCATGGTGAAGGAGCGCGAGCGCGGCACTGTGGAACAGTTGCTGATGACTCCCGCCACGACTACCGATATTGTGATCGCCAAGATTGCTCCGCTGTTCGTGCTGCTGATGGTGATGGCCACTTTCGCGATCTGCGTCATGCGGCTGTTTTTCAATGTGCCGGTGCGCGGCAGCCTGATTCTGGTGGGGCTGAGCTCCGCATTATGCATTCTCTCCGGCATCGGGCTGGGCACTTTCGTCGCGACGTTCACCAAATCGGCGCAACAGAGCATGATGACGGCGTTCTTCATCAATCCGCCGCTCTCGGTGCTCTCGGGTTCGCTGACGCCGGTGGAAGCCATGCCGTCCTGGCTGCAGCCTGTCACCTGGCTGAACCCCATTCGCCACTTCGGCATCATCGCGCGCGCCGCGTTGATGAAAGGCAGCGGCATCGATGTGCTTTGGCCGAACTTTCTGGCGCTGATCGGATTCACCCTGGTGCTGGTGTCGCTCAGCATCTGGCGATTCCGCAAACAACTTGGATGATACCGACATGACGAAACCATATTGGGCCATTTTTGCGTTCGCGTGGGGAACCATGCTTCTGGCGCAGGCGCCGCCGCCGCAGGGTACGCCAGCCGCACAGTTGCCGCTCTCCGGACGCCCCGGACAGGGCGGCTCGGTGAACACCGTGCAAACTCCTGTGCCGGGTGTGACCTCCAGCGTGAATACCATCAACACCTCCGTGCAGGTGCAAGGACCGTATGCGGGCAGCGTTTCCGGGGCCGCCAAGCCGTTCTCCGGCAAGCTATCGCTGCGGGAAGCCGTGAGCCGCGCGCTTGAATATAACCTGGGCACCGAAGGACTCACCGAAGCTATGCGGCAAGCTCGCGGACAGGCGCACGTGGCGCGCAGCTATTTGCTGCCGAACGTAAACGGTTATCTGCGCGAAACGGTGGAGCAGGTGAACTTGGCCGCGCTGGGATTCCGCTTCAACTTCAATTTTCCAGGCATTACGATTCCCACCATCGTGGGGCCGTTCAACTACTACGACCTGCGCGCCACGCTGACGCAAACCGTGGCCGATCTGACGGCGTTGAACAACTACCGGTCCGCCCGCGAACTGGTGAAGGCGAACGAAGCGTCTCTGCGCGACGCGCGCGATCTGGTAGTGCTGGCGGCCGGCGGCGCGTATCTGCAGGTACAGGCCGCCCAAGCGCGCGTGCGCTCGGCGCAGGCGCAGATCGATACGGCGCAGGCGCTTTTCAAGCAGACACAAGACCGCCGGAGCGTAGGGCTGAACCCGCAGATCGATGTGAATCGCAGCCAGGTGCAGTTACGCACCGAGCAGCAGCGGCTGATGTCGCTCGAGAACGATTTAGCCAAACAGAAGATCAACCTGGCGCGCGTGGCGGGCCTGCCGCCGAACGACAAATACGAGATCACCGATGAGATCCCCTATTCGCCGGCGCCCGATCTGAGCGTGGATCAGGCGCTGAAGCAGGCTTATGAGGGTCGCGCCGATTTGCAAGCCGCCGAGGCTCAGGTACGCGCCGCCGAGCGGGCCAGAGGCGCGGCGCATTGGGAGCATTTGCCGTCGCTGGCGCTCTCCGCCGATTATGGCGCGATCGGCATCAACCCCGGGCAGTCGCACGAGACGTTTACGGTGGTCGGCACGCTACGCATTCCCATCTGGCAGGGCGGCCGTGTAGAAGGCGAGACCCAGCAGGCCGACGCGGCTCTAACGCAACGCCGTGCGGAGTTGCAAGATGTACGGGGCCGCATTGAGGCGGACGTGCGCGATGCGTTTCTGGATCTGGAGACCGCCGCCAGCCAGCTTGAGGTGTCCCGCGACAATCAGAAAGTGGCGCGCGAGACGCTGGCGCTGACGCGGCAGCGCTTCGAGGCCGGCATCGCCGACGCCGTGGAAGTCACCCAGGCGCAGGAGGCGGTGGCCTCCGCCGACCTCGATTACATTACCGGCGTCTTTGCGCACAATCTGAGCAAAGTCGCCTTGGCGCGCGCCATGGGGAAGGCGGAGGAACATCTAGGCCAGTTCCTCCAGATGCCTTAAGCCGGGAGAGCGCCAGAGGGACAGGCCAGGAGGCCTGTCCTACAAGGGCCGGCGCAGCCAGAGGGACAGGCCGGGAGGCCTGTCCTACGCGCGGGCTTCCTGACGCAGCCATTCCTTGAACGCATCGCGATACAACACGATGCCCTTGCGGGAATAGCGCAGGTAGCCCTGGCGGCGGAACTGATTCATGTAGTGCGTGACGATCTCGCGCGAGGTGCCCACGTACTGCGAAAGCAACTCGTGCGTGAACGGCGCCAGGCTCACCGACCCATCCGCTTCCTGCGTCCCCAGCCGCTCGCTAAAGCGGATCAGGGAGCGCGCCAGGCGGCGGGCGATATTATCCACCGAGAAGCTCTCGATGCGGTGCCCGAACTCCATGGTGCGCTGCGTCAGGATCTGCAACAGCGCCACCGCCAGCCGCGGCCGTTTGGTGACGATGTCTTCGATCTCCGCGGCGCTCCAGGACATCAAACGCGTGTTTTCCATGGCGCAGGCCTGTTCCGAGCGCTGCGGCAGGTTCAACATCGCCGATTCGCCGAAAAACTCGTCCGGCTGATAGATATCCAGGATTACCTGGTGCCCATCGTCCGACGTGCGGGAAACTTTGACTTTGCCCTCAATCACCAGATAGAGGCTGGCGGAGGGTTGGTCCTGACTGTAAATGCTCTGACCCTTCTTGTATTCCAGAATGGTGGAACACGGCAGATGAGCCAACGGATCTTCTAACGTTCTTTGAGGTGCAATAACTCTAGCCGTACTTGCCATCGTGATTCCTCCAAGCGCTTTTTGATTTGGTGTCATCTATTTCTGCCGCTCCGTGGAAGGAGTGCAGGTTTCTGAAACGACTTTGACGCTTTGGACGGTCAACCAGGGAAGCGGCTCGTCCTTGGAAAGGACTCCCCCCACGGTTACCTTTTGTCCCATGTGCCGAGCGAAGTTATCTTCCGCCGACCCCGCCGCCGGTTTCAGGCGGGCGACCGGTTGAAGATTGGTATCGTTGGTCAGCACATACTGACCGTCGTGTTCGTCGATGCAGCCGGTAAGCGAAGCCTTGGCGGTACGCTGAGGTTGAGCGGTCTGCGGCGTGGCGGCTGCCATCCAGGCTACAATCATCAAAATTCCTAAAATGTACCGCATCGCTTACTCTCCGCGCCGTATTGCACTTGGCGTGCCATAGAGCACCATTGTTACTTTGGGCCGCAACTCACAGTCCAATTGCGCTTATGGTTCAGTTTCGCACGAAAGAACGTGAAAGTGTGCGGTGAAAACCTTGCATTTTTGGGCAATTTCTGCGTTCGGGTGTGCCGCTATATCATGTAAGAACCGCACCATGCGTCATTTTTTGCACTATGCTCCGTTGCTTCTGATTTTTCCGGTCTACGGAGTCGAATATTCAGCTCCTGCCGGAATCCGGCCGGCTTTGCGCCACCCGGGCGCCGCCAGCATCCTTCCCGGGGGGCGCATCATTTCGCCGTTGGGCCGCCAGTATGTGACCGGACCGGGGCCTTTCGGTTTAGCTATCAGCGCCAGCGGAAAGACGCTGGTCTCCGCCAACAGCGGACCGGACCGCTTCTCGCTCACGGTCCTCGAACAACAGCGGGACGGCTATTGGCAGGTACGCCAACTGGTGGCCCCCAAGCTGAAAAAGCCGAAGCCCGGCGAAGCCGCCGAGAAGGGCGACGAGCGTTCGCACAGCGATGGGCTCAGCGATTGGCACAGCGTCTTCATGGGCCTGGCATTCGCCACCGAGCATTCGGTTTACGCCGCGGAGGGCAATACGGGCCGCGTGCGGCTGGTCGATCTGGCGAGCGGCGCAGTCCGGAAAACCTATGATTTGAACAGGGATGGCTTCAGCGATAGCTTTACCGGAGACCTGGCGTACGATGCCGATCGGGGCATCGTCTACGTGGTCGATCAAGCCAATTTCCGCTTAGTGGCCATCGATGTCCGCAAGCAGCGCGTCTTGTCGTCGGTGCGGCTGGGGCGCCTGCCGTTCGCCCTGGCGCTTTCGCCGGACAAGCGCAAAGCCTATGTCACCAATGTCGGGGTGTTCGAGTATCGTGCCGTGCCCGGCGTGAATGTGCACGATTTGCGCGAAACCGCGTTGCCGTTTCCGGCTTTCGGATTTCCTTCGCCTGAATCGCTCTCTGGCGCGCGCCGCGAAACGGCCAAAGGCGCGGTGGATGTGCCAGGGTTGGGTGATCCTAACGTGCGCGAAGCCAACTCGTTAGCGGTAGTGGATCTGACCGATCCAGCGGCGCTCAAGGTGGAGTGCTTCATTCGCACCGGCCTTCCGTTTGGCGAAGGCATCGAGGGCGGTAGCAGTCCCTCGGGAGTGGTGGCTACGGCGAACCGCGTATACGTTTCGAACGCGCATGACGATTCCATTACGGTGGTGGATGCCAAGACGAACGCCGTTGCGGCAGAGATCGACATTCGCATTCCGGGGCTCGAAAATCTGCGCGGCGTGCTGCCGGTGGGCATGGCTTATCACGAATCCGACGGCTGGCTGCTGGTGGCGGAGGCCGGCATCAACGCGGTAGGCGTGATCGACACCCGGCAGAATAAAGTGCTGGGACATCTGCCGGCCGCCTGGTTTCCGAGCTGTGTGCTGGTGGATCGCGACAACGTGTACGTAACCAGCGTGAATGGCCAGGGCACGGGACCGAATGTGTGGCAATCGGCCTTCGAGATGGGGACGGGTCCGGCGATGGGCACGTTCCGGCGCGGCAGCATTGGCGAGTTCGCGCTGCCCAGTGCGGCGGAAGTGACGGCCGCGACCGAAACCGTGATGGAGAACAATGGACTGAAGCCGCGCGACGATCCGCCCGGTGCGCTGCCCGCCGAGGTGAAATACGTGGTGATGATCGTGAAGGAGAACCGCACCTTCGACGAGGTTTTCGGAGATATCCAGCATCTGGCGAGCGGTTTGACGGTGATGGGCGCGCCGGCCATCGCGCGCTTCGGACGCATGGGCCACGCCTCGGGCAAGGGCAATCGCCTGAGCGTGCAGCGCGTGAACGTGACGCCCAACCACCACGCGTTGGCGCTGGGTTGGACATTCAGCGACAACTTCTACGCCGATTCGGAAGTCAGCGTGGACGGTCACCACTGGCTGGTGGGCGCCTATCCGGATGCCTGGACCGAGACTTCGTTCCGCGCCTCCTACGCCGATGCGCGCGATTTTCGATTTCCTACGACGGCGCCAGGGCGGTTCCTGTTCGCCGAGGGCAATTCGTCGGTGCATCCCGAAGAGCAGCCCGAGGGCGGAACGATTTGGCATCATCTGGCGCGGCATGGCATTTCGTTCCGCAATTATGGCGAGGGTTTCGAACTGGCGGGCGTTGACGAAGGTCAAGGATACAAGCCAACGGGCGGGCGCTTCGTCACTAACGTACCTATGCCAGAGCCGCTCTACGCCAACACCTCGCGCGACTATCCGGTGTTCAACATGAACATTCCGGACCAGTTTCGCGCCACGCAGTTCATCCACGAGATTCAGACGAAATACGTGGCGGGCGGCGAGCCGTTTCCGCGCTTCATTTATATTCACCTGCCGGACGACCACATGACCGAACCGCGCCCGCAGGACGGATATCCGTATGAAGCGTCCTATGTGGCCGATAACGATTTAGCGCTAGGGCGGATTGTGGAGTTTCTCTCGCACACGCCGTGGTGGCGCGAGATGGCTATCTTCGTGACGGAGGACGACGCACAGGGGGGCCGCGACCACATCGACGCGCATCGCACGGTGTTCATGGGGATCGGGCCGTACTTCAAGCGCAACTATGTATCGCATGTGAATACCAGCTTTCCGGGGATGCTGAAGACGATTTTCCGGCTGCTGGGCTTGCCGCCATTGAACCTCTTCGACGCGGTGGCCAGCGATTTGAGCGACTGCTTTACGAACACGCCGGATTACGGCGGGTATCAGGTGGAGAAGGAAGATCCGCGCATCTTCGATCCGGCGGCGGCGCGCGAGCCGCTGGATCCCAAGCCATCGGTGAGAATGGACGATCCGGCGGAGGTGGTGCGGTAGGACAGGCAGCTCGCCGGAGAGCGGGCGATGCCGGGGGCCCAGGGGTAGACACTTGGCGCTGGTGGTTTGGTGGTCGTCGCGGGCGATTCCCGTTGGGCGTTTTTGTGCACCTTTGTGCGCTGGAGCGGGCTTTCACAAAATCGACCGAACAAACCCAAATCGCTGTTAACCTCATACCGGTCAATGCCCTGGAACGCTTTCGCACGGGGGGATTGCGCCGGCATGTATGAGATTTTCAAAGAACTGGCAGGCAGCCGATTGCAGAACACTTTTGGCGAGTGCATCGGGCCCGGACTTAGGCGTCTTTTGGTCCACCCGGCATGACCATAGCACGACCGCTGGCGGCTAGAGGAGCATTGCGGTGCCTCGGGACCTTGTTTTCAGTCGATTGCGCGGGATCTGCGTGTGTGATCGAGGCCGGGATCGCGTTGGGGTAGCCGCACAGAATCGCTCCGCGACGGTACGCGGTAGGTATCGCACTCGCACGGGCGCGCTGCGAAGGGAAACGTTATTGGGTAATATCGGTAGCCACATGACCTTACCTCCGGACGGCGGCGACGGCAAGCGTTGTCTTCTGGAAACCGGCTCAGCCGGTAACAAAACGCCCGCCTTGCGATAATCGTAGACCGTGCCAATCACGATCTTCGCTTCCGATGCCATCCGAAGGGATCGGGGCCGAACTTGAGGCTGCTGTGGTTGCCGCCGGTCGGAACCTGAGCAAGCTCTTCGAGGACTGGATCGTCGCAACGCCAGACCGCCGGAAGTTCGCCGTGCGAATCACGTCGTATTGGGGACCCATGTATACCGTTGTAACTGGCGGAGTTGCCGTACACCGCCGTGGCGCTCAGCGTGGTTGCGCCATTTAAGAGTGTTACCGTTCCGGTCGCCGAACCGCAATATTGCGGAACGATGGTGGCGGTAAACGAGAGCAACCCTTCGCCGGTTTCCGGGTTTAAGGATTGGTTCCCTACGGAGGTATTGTCGTGCGGAAGACTTACAGCCTGATTTTCATGCTCGCTTGCGCTCTCGGCGCCAGTGGTGCCCAAAAGCAGACCTTTTCGGTTCTCGATGCCTTTCAGAACTTCCCGCATGGCGCATCGCCTTATGCGACGCTTTATCGCGACTCCGCTGGCAATCTTTATGGCACAACTGCCTACGGCGGAAACAAATTCAACGAGTACCTAGACGGTAACGGCGTGGTGTTCAAACTGGATGCCAACGGCCGCGAAACCGTGTTGCACAATTTTACCGGCGGCCTGGATGGCGGTAACCCTTACGCGGGCGTCGTCATGGACTCGGCCGGCAATCTGTACGGCACCACATTCCAAGGTGGCATCGGTGAAGGCCCCTTAGGGTCGGGCGCGGGCGTCGTGTTCAAGATCGATCGGTTGGGGCACTACTCGGTTCTGTACAGCTTCACCGGCGGGGCGGACGGCAGCGGGCCTGCCTCGAACCTGATCCTGGATGCGGCCGGGTACCTGTATGGGACCGCTGGGGGCGGACCGCAGAACTACGGCGTGGTGTTTAAGGTCAGCCCGTCTGGCCAGGAGACCGTGCTTTACAGCTTCACGGGCGGATCGGACGGTCTCTATCCCTCAGGCGTGACCGCGGATGCCGCGGGAAATCTGTATGGAACCACGTTTGAGGGAGGCGAATATGGGACGGGGGCGGTATTCAAGCTGAGCCGGTCCGGGCAGTTGACCGTCCTACATACTTTCGGGCCATACGGCCGTCCCAATGGCGTCATTCTGGACGCAGCGGGAAACCCTCTATGGTGGAGCGCAGGACCTGGTTTACAAGCTGGACACCGCGGGAAACCTCACCGCACTGGCCGAATTTGACGGGTCGCCTTCTGAACTGGTCCGCGACACATCCGGCAACCTGTATTTCACATCCGGGGATCCAGGCTCCGTATACAAGCTCGAAACCAACGGCGACCTCAAATCGTTATACAGTTTCACGGGGATTGCTGTGACGGGCTTAAGCGGCCCAAATGCCACGCCGGTCGTGGATGCGGCCGGTAACCTTTATGGGACGTCGTCGAATGACGGATCGGCCGGAATCGTTTACGGGATTGAGGCGGGGGGCACTTTCAAGATGCTCTATAACTTCCAGCCGGCGATTGGCGGGACGGGTCCGTATTTCGGCGTGACGTTGGATGGCGCCGGGAATTTGTTTGGAACCACTAACGGCGGCGGAATCCCGCTGAACTTAGGCGTCGTATACAAGCTGAGCCCGGTCGGCCAGGAAACCGTGCTGCATACGTTTCAAGGGGGCAGCGCGGATGGGGCGAACCCGGTGGGGAATGTTGTTCTGGACCAGGCAGGCAGCCTTTACGGAGTTACGACCAACGCCGGCGCGGACAACCACGGAGTGGTCTACAAGCTAAGCCCGACGGGCGGGCAGACTATCCTGCACAGTTTCGCGGGGGGCAGCGACGGGATTTACCCGTTCGGCTTGGCGCGCGACACCGCCGGCAACCTCTATGGCGCCGCCGGCGGGGGTGGCGCCGACAACGATGGCGTAGTTTACAAACTCACCCCATCGGGCGTGGAGACCATTCTGCATACCTTCACGAACGGCGCCGACGGATACGATCCCGACAGTTTGGCCCTGGACTCGGTGGGCAACGTCTATGGGACCACTTACTACGGCGGGGTGTTAGGGTCCGGCGTACTATACAAGATCGACTCCACGGGCGCTTTTAGCGTGTTGCACAACTTTGTCTCCGCGACGGACGGCAGCTACTGCAACAGCGTGACTGCCGATGCGGTCGGCGATCTCTATGGAACATGCTCCGGCGGCGGCGCGCAGGATTGGGGTACGGTGTTCAAACTCAGCGCGGCGGGCAACTTCTCGACGCTATACAGTTTCAAGGACATTTCCGAAGACGGCGGCCAACCGTCGGGCACTTTAATGCTCGACGCGGCCGGCAACCTCTATGGAACTACCTCGTCGGGCGGATTGGGCTCTTTGCATCCAACCGCCGCGGGCGTGGTCTTCAAGATCGACACGACGGGCGCCTACCGCGTGCTGCACGCTTTTTCCCCCGCGACCGACGGCGAAGGGCCTGGCGCCGGCGTCGCCCTCGATTCGGCCGGTAGCCTCTATGGAACCTGCAGTTTCTGGGGTCCAGGGGGCGGCGGCACGTTATTCAAAATCGCCAGCGAGTAGGCACCTGGGTAGCCTCTCCCTGTACGACGCGGTGGCCAGCGACTTGAGCGACTGTTTTACGAACACGCCGGATTACGGGGGCTACCAGGTGGAGAAGGAAGATCCGCGCATTTTCGATCCGGCGATGGCGCGCGAGCCGCTGGATCCCAAGCCGTCGGTGAGAATGGACGATCCGGCGGAGGTGGTGCGGTAGGATAGGCCTCCCGGCCTGGCCTCCCGGCCTGTCCCAGCAGAACTCTGCGCGGAGTTGGGGGCCAGGCAGGGACGGGGTTGTGTCTTCCGCCACCAGAGCGGCGGTTAGACGGCTGGCCCATGCTGACGTGTTTGGTGCATTTCGTAGGTTCTTGTGCATTGAGGCCCGCTTGGGGGAAAATATGCCGAACAAAGCCATCGCTCCTGATCGGTACCAGTCCCTCGCGAATGATAACAAGATCAGGGTAGTCAGCTATGCGGATCTCCGACATTGGCTGGCGGACTGTCGAAAGGAGTGCTGGGCGGATAAGGTTCGCTGGTTCATCCAAGATTTCACAATAAGACTTTTGAGAATATGAGAGAGGAGCGAATTGTGGATGCCGAGTGACGCGGAGGATAAACTCATCGTTGACTATGCACTGGCCGATGAGAGGAACCTAGGCATAAGCCTGGCCATTTACACACGCTTTCGCAAGATCCAAGATCAAGTGATCAAAACGTTTTTGGTTGCTTTAATTGAGGCCGCAGAACAGCACTTTCCAGCCACGGCGTCCGCATCTTTAAAAAAGAACTGGAAGGGACATTATGCTCTGAAGATGTCCAGCCAATCGGATAATTGCCGCAACTTGATCTACGGCGTTAAGAAGGAAAGCAAAGGTGACCCGTCCGTCGCCAGTGGCCGAATAAAGACAGCTTTGGACCGAGATCTAAAGCGAGCCAAACGACGTTCTTGCCGGGAATTGATTCCGTAATGTTCTGTTTGCTGGTCGCTGCCGCCTTCAATTTCTCCTGACGTTTGTTCGCATTTTTTGGCTGTCTAGGGGCGGGTGCTTATCAACCGTTCTGGGGAAACCGCTCCCTGACGGTCGCGGCTCGTTTAAACCGTGTGGATTCCCACGATTTACCGGGCCGGGCCCAGTGGGCGCCCCGTTAGAGAGCGGTCACTTGGCTCAGAATCCCCAAAATGGTTCAGTACACTCTACGTGCTTGTACGGGACCGAACCCGGCGTGCTTCCGCCACATCGATTAGCGCATCCAGTAATCAGCCGAGAGGGTGGCTCTGGCTAAATGCGGGAAACTATCCAGCGCTCGACTAACAGCGCGCCCGCCTCAACCTTGGCAGAAGGAAATTGGGGGGGGCGGCGGTCGAACCTGCCAAAGCCATGGAAGGCCGGTTCAGGATGATCGGTAGGGCACGGAATACTTACTTAGCTCGGTGGCCTTGTCAGATCGCCGATTTGCCGCCATGCTGTCTTTTAATACTGTCCGTGCACGCCACTGAGCTTCCTCGAACGACGGGGCAGTACCGTGATCGCCGTGATCGGTGGACCAAGGGAATTGGGCACGGTGGTTCTTGTCGAACACACTGTACTCTGCCCGATTTCCTGCAACGTCGATGAATGTAAACGACTGGCTCATTGGCGGAATCTCAAACCTCGCTTGATACTACGATCTGCCGGTCTTGAACCAAAAGGCGATTCTTTTCGTGTGGGCTTTTCCTGCCGCCATGCCATTGCCGCCCCTTTGTGTTCTACCGGTTATGTGCGCCCACTGAAGATAACTGAGGGCCGGTGCGGTTCAATTCAGCAAGAGCCGCCCTGCCGCTTTCAAGCGCTTGGATTTGGTCTTTGTGGCGAATCGCAATCACCATCGTCTTGACGTGCGGGATGGCCTTGGTCAACTTCTCGGGGAGATTGCCTTGCAGCCGCGATTTCGCATGCAGACTGTCAGGCCGATACGCCGTGTACAGCGATCCCGACATCTGGTGCATCTCATAAAGGCAGGCATTCCCAGATTCGGTTTGATCGTCCCACCCGCTGGCGTCAACTGTTTCGAGCGACCGCAGAATACTCTGCAAGAGGCTCTTCGTGCTGTCGTACAACATAGATCGCGCGTTTCTTTCTTCGATTCAGAAGTGGCGCCAGGATCGAGGCCCTACCGGAATCGCACGGCGCTCGGATCTGAGAGTGGCTGGAAGTTGATCCTGTGATTAGTATAACACGCTTGTGAATGTGCTATACTGAGATTGGTTTGATGCTCCTGCGAGTTCGAGGCTGACCTCTTTAGCATTTGTTTCCGCTACCTTCGTCCACCTTCCAAATAAGCCGCCTTCAAATCAGAAAAAGGAAAAAGTAAACATGAAGAATATTTTTGTTGGGAACCTCAGTTTTGGGGCTTCTGAAGAGTCTGTCCGTGCGTTGTTTGCAACCCACGGTACTGTGGATCGTGTCAATATCGTTACGGATCGCGACACCGGCCAGCCGCGTGGCTTCGGCTTCGTTGAGATGGCAAACGACGGAGAAGGCGATAAAGCGATCGCTGCCGTCAATGGCATGAACCTCGATGGCCGTGCCCTGAACGTTAACGAGGCACGTCCAAAAGGCGACCGTTCGAACGACGGTCGTAGCGGCTTCGGACGGAAGCGCTGGTAGCCGGATCGTAGTAATAACAGCCTTACGCGGCGACTCAGTTTCCTCAGCCGGATACTGAGCGCCGTCACCTGCCGGATGCGGCTTGCGCCTCTTTTCTCACCCGGCACACCTGTCGGCCCGCAAACGTGCAGTTCCTATCCTGGTAAGCGAAGGGATTGAAGCTAATCGGCTCATCGCGGAGTTGCGGCATCACCTTCGGCGGTGGCTGGCGGCATGGTCACGCTGGTGGCCAACTCTTCTGAAATCCAGGCAGCCTCCAGAGCAATACCTTTCTTCAGGGTGCCTTGCCGATAGAAAGTAAGGCAGGCTTCCTCCAGGCGCCCAGCGGCGAATTTACGCTTCGTAATCCCGTTGCGTTGTGCGGTGCTTCTTTGTCACTCGCACGGGCGCCACTTTCACGGCGGCCTTCTTGCTAGCCGCTTTCTTCGGAGCGCCAGCCTTCTCGGAGGATGCCTTCGATTTCACGGCGTCCTTCGCCCGACCTACCGCCGCCTTTGCATCGAGAAGCTGTTGGCGGATTTCCGGCGTATCTGCTGAAAATCGTTCCATCACATCCGACAACAACTCTGCAGCATGGATGAGACGCTTCAGGGCCTTATTTGCTTTCATGGCTGCTCCTGGTTTGGCGATTCATCGTGAAGGAAGACGACGCACCACGCCACTCCTCTCACCCGGCGTGGAACGCGTGAAGGACCCACGTTCTGGAGCCGTTTTCCGAACTGAGTCGCCTTTTATCGGAATCGGGGGGACTTCCACAAGGTAGTCGTAGACTCCGCGGCGTCGTACAGCCGGGGCCGGTGGAATGACTATGCGCTTCTCCAGAATGACGAAGCCCTCGACCATTTCGCCAACCTCGTGAACGAACTGTGAACGAATGGTCTTGGTCATCGTGGCGCTCCCTCTAATGAAGAGGGTAACACGATTGCAGAGCCAGCTTTACTAACTTCGCTCGCGGGGTTGAATCAATGGGGCTTGGATGGTAGAGGCATTTCACGCTTGCGACACGGCGGGTAGCGATTTCCGCCAGGGAGAATATAGAAAAACCCGACGACGAGGACGACGGCGAAGCACGACGGCACGATAAACCGTTCAGAGCCGGGGCGAACGTGATTGAGACGCCCTGCAACGCGGCCACGATCCAATATAGCGGCGAATGAGCGATTTTCAGCCACTTGGAATCAATGTCGATGGTTACCTTGGCCATGTGCGGTTCCCTACCAGGATAGAACTTGCTCTGACCGGTCAACCTTAACGCAGAATCGGCCTAGGCAGCCGGAGCGCTCTTCTTCGCTGCTGCCGTTTTAACCGGCGCTGTCTTAGCTGCTTTTCTCTGTTGATGCTTTCACCTCCGCCTTTTCGACAGCGACTTTCTTCCGGGCCGGCGCCGTCTTCTTCGTTGCTGCCGATTTCGCCATGGCAGCCCGTTTCGCCGCCCACATCTTCTTCGTTGCGGCGATAATAGCCTTCCGGCCTGCGGCACTGAGTTTTCTCTTCGGCTTTGGCGCTGGCGTCGGGGCGGATGCTGCCGATTCAGCTTCGCCCCGAATCTTGGCCCATCTAGCTTTCTGCGCTAACGCCATTTTCCGGCGTGCGGCGGCGCTCATCTTCCGGCGCTTGCGTGGTGTGGCTTCTGTTGTGGCGGCGGCCGGTGAGGAGCCATCGGAAAGCATGACCCGGAGCTCAGCGATCTGTTCGTCAATCTGAGTCTTTTGGTGCTCGAATCCAACGATGGCTGCTTCGATGACTGTGCGGCTGAGTTTTGATGTTGGCATGTGTTCCTCTCCCATTGCCTATATTCACACATAATCAGACAGTCACGGTTGTCACTCAATAAAAACAGCAATGAATTAGCGCAGCGTCCACGCGATGCACCCACAACAACGGATACAGGGCTGACGATACGCCTGACAAAACGCAATTCGCAGAAGTTTTCAGGTCTGTAATTTGAGCACGCAGGCGCAAAAACCGTCCACGGCGAACCTATGGCGGTCGATGGCAAAACGGTCTTGCCCGTTGCCACAATTTGGTACGGCATTTGCAGTGCGGGCGGCAACGGAAGCAACTGGCAGCACGGCTGTCAACAAAACTGGCTTTCGAGTTCGCAACGGGAAGGATTGGCTCCTCGAAAACCAGGGTTTCCAACTACCTCTCCGCAACAGGTCGGGCACTCAGCCAATGGCCATGCTATACTCACTCTATGAGCAAG
Organism: Bryobacterales bacterium; assembly: GCA_963785255.1. GTDB lineage: Bacteria > Acidobacteriota > Terriglobia > Bryobacterales > Bryobacteraceae > Bog-159. The sequence goes on along the minus strand of CAWAUR010000015.1, from coordinate 56,183 downwards.
CGTCTTCAGGTATTGCTTCCCGATTCCGAAATGTCGGACATCCAGCGTTTGGCCAGATTTGAACGTTTGACAGTGGGTGAGTGGGTCCGGCGAACCCTTCGGGACGCGCGTGCCAGCCGGCCGGTGATTGACCCCGAAACCAAGTTGAAGGCGGTTCGGCGTGGCGCAAAGTACTCATTCCCCACCGCTGACATTGAACGGATGCTCAGTGAAATCGAGCGAGGGTACCAGGGTTGACCTTCGTCGATTCCAATATTCCGATGTACCTGATTGGAGCTGCCCACCCGCACAAGACCGAGGCGCAAGTCATCCTGGAGCGTCTGATTGCAGCAGGGGAGCGCCTCGTCACTGACGCCGAAGTTTTGCAAGAGATGCTCCATCGGTACACGGCTATTGAAAGGCGTGAAGCCATCGGACCGGCGCTGCAGGTTACTTTGGACCTCGTCGACGAAGTGTTTCCCATCGAAAAAGCGGAGGTTTTGCGCGCTGGGGAGATCGCTCAGAATCGTGCGTTGTTGTCGGCCCGCGACGCCGTCCACATTGCAGTAATGGAGCGCCACAGCATTCGCTCGATTCTGAGCTTCGACGGTGATTTTGACCGCTGGCCGGGACTCCAGAGGATCCACCGGATTTAAGCGGAACGATCCCGGATACTCTCCGGTTGAAAAGAGCCGTCAACAGAATTCCGCAAGTAGTGGCTCCCCGGCATGGATTCGAACCACGATAAGCATAAGCAACGTAGATTCTGTAACTTGCAGAGTCTTCAATGGTCTAAAATGCCGGATTGGGCTAGAAAAACCACCACTCGTACGCAACTCGTACACGATCGAATCCAACCCGCCGCCCCGTCACTGGCTCCCGGACGAGCGGCCTCGGCGGGTTGTGGGGATCGGGTCACCAGGCGAAATCACCTTGGCAGTCAGGTTCTTTTGGGGGAAATGTTTCTTGTTCAACGTGGCAATAAAGGCGGCACGCCCTTGCTCAGCGCAGGCACAGAATACGTTGTCGTCCGGATCTGGGGAAAAGTTGTTCTCGCTACGAATGGTCACGAACTCTGCCTCCTCCCTCAGCAGGTTGATGATCTCGCCAACGAGATTTCGTCGAACGCCGAGCCTGCTGAGGACTCCCTTGTATTCCGAGAGAATTTCTTCGGTAACCAGCCAGGTAAACGTCCCCACCTCTACCCACTCACGAAGAAACGAAGCGCTTGGGTTCTGCACCACCCGCCAGGATTTGAATCCGGCTACTCCGGCGACAAGTACCGACGTGTCGACTACACCTCTAGGCTGTTTTCGACGGCCCAATCGTGATCTCCGGCAGCGTCTTTTTCCCAGATCGGAAGCCTCGAATTGCGTCCGCAATTTGGGATTCCGTTACACCAGACAAATCCTTTGCAGCCGCTTCCAAGGTACGCGTGAACTCGCGCTTCCAGCCTGATCGCTTTCTTCCTCGTGGCAAGTCCTGGTACACGGCTGCCGCCGGGAGCTGTTCGTTGAGTTCGTTCGCCAGATCTCGGACGGGAATTCGAACCTCGATTGGCTCTCGGCCTTTCGCCGGGCGAGATCGCAGCGAAAGATATCGAGCCTTGGACACATGCTCGTCGCTTAGACTGGACAAGGCACGCGCAAACAGCGTTAGCACATCCGTTGAGGTACCAAGGGAGTCCTTCAGGTACAGAGCGATCTTCGCTTCCAGAAGAAGACGATTGTCGAACCAGTAGATGCTGTCGCGGCGACTTGGCCGCAAGACCTTGAACTGGACGAGGTTTTGGAGATCTTTCGGTGCGACGCCCAGAACCGCGCTCGCCTGCTTCAATTTCAGCTCGACAGTTTCCATGGATCAATACCATCTATATTTTAGATGGCTAGAGGCGGCGTGTCAACCCAATCGAGACCGGTTGGTCCAGTTGCTTTCCGCCAACCGCGCCAGACGCTCTGCACAACTGGTTATTGCGCCCATAGGTCCGGCAGTGGTTCCGCTGGCATACCACTAGCCGCCTCCAATCCGGAGTGGATTCAATGCTCTGGCTCGCCTCGAATCAAGGTTGTTCCGCAACAGCAACAAAACACGGTACTAAGCGATGCTATGCTAAAACCGCACTCGTACACGACTGGTACACGAAAGCCGCCAAGTCATTGAAAATAAAGGTGGCTCCCCGGCATGGGCTCGAACCACGATAACAACAACGGTTCACAGGGCTCACCCGGCTAAGGTGTCGTGAAGAAGGGGTCGTCTGTCCGGCCTTAGGAACCGTTTCCGCGCCTTGTTATCGACCCGACAGGCGCCACCAGACGGCCGCCTGTGGACAACTGCGCGATCAGCGCCGGGGGAACTTACGGCGGCGCCGCTGTCACGATGATGCCGTCGAAAGGCGCCCCTTCCGGCCAGCCTTATGTCGGGACTTGTGCATAACCCCCGACGTTATGTAAAATCGAGTCGTGCCTATTGTAGAACCCATCGCCAAAATCACGGAGCTCGCTAAAGCCTCCGGCGTTCTTCGTCCGCGCGATCTCGCGGCTCACGGAATCGCCCGCCAATATCTCCGCCTTGCGCAGCAGCAGGGTCTCGTCGTCCGGTCCGGGCGCGGGCTCTACACGCCAGCCGATGCCGCAATCACGGAGTTCCACACTTTCGCTGAGGCCGCGAAACGAGCGCCGCGAGCCGTTATCTGCCTGCTCTCCGCCCTCCGGTTTCACGACATTGGAACCGAGAGCCCATTTGAGACCTGGATGGCAATCGGCGAGAAGGATCGCCGCCCGCATCCGGACAACACGCGGATGCGTATCGTTCGCTTCTCAAAACAGTCGCTTCAGTTCGGCCAGCAGACACACTACGTCGAGGGAGTGCCGATTCGCATTTTTTCCGTTGCCAAGACCGTTGCGGATTGTTTCAAGTATCGAAATAAGATCGGGCTCGATGTCGCACTCGAGGCTCTCCGCGAATCGATCAGGGCCCGAAAAGCAACCACGGCCGATCTCTGGCAAGCCGCCAAAGTCTGCCGGGTCACAAACGTGATAAGGCCGTACATGGAGGCTCTCACTTGAAGCCGGTCAAATCCCGGAACACCGCTGCATCCGTCCGCCAGAGGCTCTTGAATCTCGCCACCAGCACCGGCGAGGATTTCGGTCTCGTTCTCACGCGCTACTCCACGGCGTGCCGCCAGTCACTGCGACTCCGCGCGCCAACCTCGCGTCGCATCCTAAGGACCTGCCGCCTATCGAGCGCCCCGCTGTTCCTAAGACAGGGAACGCAAAGCAGGACCAGAAATACCAGAAGCAGCAGGACAAGCTGGTAGCACAGCAGAATCAGGATCGGCAGAAACTCCAGCAGCAGCAGGACAAGGAACATCAGCAACTGGCGAAACAAAAGGCTGATCCAGCAAGAACGCAGCAAGTGGAGCAGAAACACCAGCAACAGACGCAGCAAATGCACCAAGGACACACGCAGCAGATGCAGCAGATGCAGCAGAGACAGTCAGCTGGCGGCGGAGGAACTCGTGGCGGCGGGCGGCGGTAATCGAATTTTCGTCATGCCAAGGCTGGCGCTGCTGCGGCTAGAGCGAAGAGTAGGCTGAGGGTGGATCTACTAATTCCAGGGGCAACTGTCGGATACTTTCCGGTTCCGACGTTGGTCGTGGTCCAGCATTCCAGCGACCACGCCCGAACGGGCCGGCCGGACCGCCTACGCAGCCTTGCCGGAAGGACACGCTCGATTCGAAACTCTAACGCCTAACTCATGTACATCCCAGACCCAGCGGGCGCCGACCCATTCGCGTTCCCATACCTCCCAATGTCCCTCCCAAGGGAACTCGGCCAGCATTTCAGACTCAGTGCGAGTATCGAGGCAGGGGGTCGATGGACGTCTGAAAGGATCTTCGCACTGCGCGACGAGTGCGTTCTTGAGCATCTCTTCCGCCCGGAACCAGTCTTCTTGATCCGATCCAATGGGACAGCCCCTGTCGAGCCATAATTGATACGCAATTGTGGCGATTTTGCTTTCAGTCGGGCCAACGGTTGCGCTCGTTTTCCCGGATTCACCTACAGTGCACATTTTAGGCATCGTCTTGGTTGCCTCGCTTGACATAGATGGCTGACGGTTTTTGGACGGCCGTCGCGTCCGAGCCCATTTCCAGTCGTTGCCTTAGCATTTTCACTTCCTTCCTGCGAAACCCCGCCGGCACGGCAAGCTTAGGGCCTTTCCGCATCCAACCGCACGCCTTTTGAATCATCTGGGCGTGGTTCACGGCCGCAGAACCTTGACGATGTCAACGGGGAGAAACCAGACTAAGAAGTTGGATGTTCCGGTGAGTACAACCGCTGTGCTTTGCAGCAAATCGGGTGGAGCCTCCCAGGCGGTCCCACTCGTGCCGGTTGGCTTGGATCAATTGGAAGGTTTTCAGCTCCGCAATACAGCGGTCACAGGGCACTCCGAATCATGCGGAATTTGCAACCGCGAGCCCCACGGTTCGCACACCGTGAACTGCCCTTCGGCATGATGGCGCAGCTCCTGCCGTCCAGAAGGCAACAATTGCAGGGTGGAGAGCGCGTTTTGGCGCGGAATCCCGGGCTCACTGCGCGATGTTGTTCACGGCAGTCGCAGGACTGAGCCGGGCCAACTCCTGCCGGTAAAGCGGGTTGTGCGGATACTCCCGGGCCAACTCCGACAAGAGCTCGCGGGCGCGGTTTGGATCGCTGTCGCGCAACGCCACCACCGCCAGCATCAACTGCGCGAAAGGCGCCAGGTAGTGGCCCTTCTCGGCAGCGAGCTTCAGTTTTTCGATTCCGATCCCTCGATCCGTTTGGGCGCCCGTCAGGCGCAGGATCCACCTCACTGGCGCCGGCTTGAGGCTGAGCATGTAATTCTCCACGCCGACCGCGATCCAGGCATCATAGAGGTTCGGATCCTTGGCCAACAACTTCTCAGCCATCGTGCGGCCGGCTTTCATCTCCCGCAGGGAGGCAACGTAGCGTTTCTCGATCAGGGCCAGGTAATTGGAGCGCAGCCCGATGCGCAGAATCGAGGCAAACCGCGAGTTCTCGTCGCCGGGCTCGCGGCTGGAGAGTTCGCGGCTCGCCTCCAGCGCGTTTTCGAATCTCCTCTTCAGCCCGGGATCGGGCTCGAGCTTGTGATCGGTGATCCAATGCTGGTCGTGAACGAAGAACTCCGACTGCAGCACATGCAGGCGGTCGAGTTCCTCGAACAGGAAAGCTGCGGCATCGGAGACTGGGCCCATGGGATCGCCAGCGTGCAACCGCTCCCACTCCTGGAATGTGACGTGGGCCTCCTCGAACTGGAGGTTATACATATGGCTGTAGCCGTTTTCCAGAGTGACCTCGGCGCGGCCAGCCGAAGCGGCCGCCGCGAGCACGGATATGAGAACCACAGTGCGATGTATCATCAGATGTTCCAACCGATCGATTCGTAGTGCTGGGCCGGCGGTTCCGCCTGCCTTCTGAATTCGCGGAGCTAGCCGCCGACTCTCATAAGCGCCGGATCTGCCGCAGCCGGTGCCGCCTATAACGAAAGAAGGCGGCCGAAAAACGACCGATAACGGCGTAGCGCAAGCCGGAGATCCTCGGTCGATACGCCGTCGCCGCGATCCCACTGCCCCTCAAGTTTCGCGCGTTCATCCGCAAATATTTCCGCCAGGCGCTTCATCGTCCCCGCAACCAGACTATCCGCCTGCTCCACGGCGCCCCGCGGCTCATCGACAAAGCCCGCTTGGATAGTGTCCCAGCGAGCGCGAAAATCCTTCGCTTCGATGGGTGAAAAGAGCGGCGTCGCCTGTTCATCGGGGGCCACGGCGGGTGCGCCTCCGGCAACCGAAGCGCTGCTAACACCCGGGGCCGACGCAGCCTTTTGCCGCAGTGCCGTCGCCGGCGGCGGCAGCTCAAGATCTTTATTCAAAGCTGTTTGCTCGCCGGCGCCAGCCAAAGCCGCCGTCGTGAGTCCCGCATATCTCCGCTCTTCTTCGTTCTTATATACAGCGTTCATATCGTTGCCTCCATTCCGTCTTCTGCGACCGCACGCAATCTGAGTCTATGACGCAGCCTTTGCAAGGGGCATCTCTGGCTCGTTGACTAGCTCCTCAAAAAGGGTCCGATAATGAACCATTGCCTGGCGCAAGTCTTCAGTGTTGGCCTGCCCCAGCGTTTGCCGAAGCGCGATTTCGTGGGCTGTTCGGTAGTTTTTCAGAACCATTGGATGGTCCACGGAGATATCTGCGGCGCGCTGTTCAAAGTCGCTTACCGGATAGCCCCGCGTGGACATCACATCGCCAAGCAGTTGGTCGGCTTCCGTTACCGCACCGGCGGGGCCATCGACGAACCGCGCCTGGATTCTGCCCCAGGACTCCACGAAGCGCCCACGATCGCCTAACGTTAGCGGGCGGACGTGGAAAGCCTCGACTCGTTCGGTGCGCTTTTCGAGCCCGGCTTCCGCGTGCCGCCGGTTACCCCCTTCTTGCACGGCGCGAGTATATTCGTCGCCACCGAACCGGGCGCGCAGTTTTTCAGTCCGGCGTTTTCGCAGGAACAGTAAGACCGCAATACCGGCAACCACAATCACCACGAGAGCGATGATCAAGATTAATTCTGTTGTGCTTAATGCTGCCATATTCCAAACTCCTATTCTGTGTTCCGCTTTTCTTAAGCAGGTTAGACACCAAAGGTAAATGCCTTCGAAAGCAAGTAAGAAGACGGAGGCGCCGCGCATTCGTCCATCGCCCTGTCCGCCCGCGCAGTGCGCGCTTAAGCTCGACAGGGTTTCTTAGGGGCATGGCCGTCACACCAAGTGCAGAATGTGACACTAGAAGTGTAGGTTTGTCCTAAGTTTGGGAAATCCGGAGAAGACGACCCTGGATTTCCGGCTTGCTCCGTGGGGCACAGGCAGCGACAGCCGAACCCCACTTTCCTCGGCACGAAACAGCAATTGCCTTCGGACCGCAAGCCGTGCGGCTACCTCCGCACGAAATGGAAAATCAAGGAAATCACCGCGAGAATCAGCAAAATGTGGATCAGCGCGCCCGCGGCATGAAAAGCAACGAAACCGAGAAGCCATAGAACCACGAGAACGGCAAACAACGTCAGAAACATAGTTTCTTCCTTTCAGCGCACCGAAGCTTGGTTAGCGGTTCCCGAAGCATGTACCCTGCCAGAGGAAGAAACACGCGATCGAGCAACCCTCCGGATTTCTTTGGCGCTGCCGTGGACCCCGGCGTGCCGTAAACAGCGCCGGAGGCCCTCGTTAGTGTCGGACGCCATCAGCATTCTGAACCCGGAAACCCGGGAGCCGGAAATCCCGGCAGGGCAGCCTGAACGGCCCCCACTAAAGCCCAAAGCCTGGTATACGAACCGGATCGTAAAGATCATGTTCCTCGCGGCCACCATCGTCGCAGCCGCGGGCCTGACGGTCTTCGTTTGCTACTACGTCAAATTCGCTCGCCTGACAGAACAAAGACTCAGGGCCGGAGTGTTCGCGGGAACCCTGAACATCTTCGCAGGTCCACGCGTCATTTCAGTCGGCGATCGCCTGTCCCTCAATGATGCCCTCGCGTATCTCCGGGAGAACGGCTATAGCGAGTCGCGCAGCAATCCGGTTGGTTCGTTTGGCGTCCAGCCGAACGCGGTCGCGATCTTCCCCGGGCGTGAATCCTATTCGGATCAGGAACCCGCGGTGATCCACTTTTCCGCCGCCGCGTCCGATAACAAGGTTGCGCGCATCGTTTCGCTGGCCGACAACACCGACCGCCAGGAATACCAATTCCCGCGGCAACTCCTCACCAACCAGTCGGATCGTAACCGTGAGAAGCGCCGGCTCGTAAGGTTCTCCGAAATCCCGCCCGCGTTGGTGCACGCGGTCGTGTCCGTCGAAGATAAGCATTTCTTCTCCCACGGCGGCTTCGATCTGTTCCGCATCCTAAGAGCCGCGTTCGTAGATCTGAAGGCCGGGCGCAAGGAGCAGGGAGCGTCCACCCTGAGCATGCAGCTTGCGCGCATCCTGTGGCTGGCGCCGGACAAAAACTGGAAGCGCAAAGCCGAAGAACTGCTCATCACCATGCACCTGGAGCACAAGCTGACTAAGCAACAGATCTTCGAATACTATGCAAACCAGGTGTATCTGGGCCGTCTCGGCACATTCAGCATCAACGGCTTCGGCGAGGCCGCCCGCGCCTACTTCGGTAAAGACATCTCGCAGTTGAACCTGTCTGAAGCAGCCATGCTGGCCGGTATGGTGCAGCGGCCCAGTTACTATAATCCGTTCCGCTATCCGGACCGCGTCCAGGAGCGCCGCAACCGTGTGCTGCACCTGATGGTCGAGAACAGATTTCTAACCGATCGAGAGTACCGCGGCGCGGTTGATACGCCAGTCCAGGTGCAGACGGGCGACACGGAAGCGCTCAATTCTCAGTACTTTCTGGACTTGGTCAACGATGAACTGCAAAACCGGCTGGGGGAACACGATCCACAGCGCGACTACGTTTATACGACGCTCGATATGGATCTCCAACGCGCCGCCGTGGAGGCGGTCCGGATCGGGATGCAGAATGTGGACGAGCAACTCCGCAGGCGCAAGAATCCCGACCCCATCCCTGCCGGCCAGCCGCAGGTGGCGCTGATCGCGCTCGATCCGCATTCAGGCGAGATCAAGGCGCTGGTGGGCGGGAGGGACTACGGGTCGAGCCAGTTGAACCACACTGCCGCGGAACGTCAACCTGGTTCCGCATTCAAGCCGTTCGTGTACGCCGCGGCGCTGAATACGGCGATCGAAGGCGGCGAGCAGATTTTCACTCCCGCGACCACCATAGAGGACGAGCCTACGACTTTCCAATTCGACAATCAACTATACCAGCCGGGCAACTTCAAGCAGGATTTCATGGGAACCGTTACGCTGCGGCGAGCGCTGGCGCACTCGTTGAACGTGGCCACCGTGAAACTGGCGCAGATGGTGGGGTATAGGGCGGTGGTGGATATGGCCCGGCGCGCCGGCCTGAACGATAACATCAAGCCCACGCCGGCGGTAGCACTGGGAGCCTACGAAGCTACGCCGCTGGAAATGGCCGACGCTTACACTATGTTCGCCGATGGTGGCAATTATGTGAAGCCCGCCATGCTGGCCCTGGTGCGCTCGCCGGAGGGCCAAGTGCTCTATCGGCACTCGCCGGAGACGCGCCCGGCCTTGGATCCGCGGGTGGCCTACCTGATGGTCAACCTGCTCGAAGAAGTACTGCGTAGCGGAACGGGCGCCGCGGCACGGTCGCGCGGATTCAGAGTTCCAGCCGCGGGCAAGACGGGCACCTCGCACGACGGATGGTTCGCCGGATTTACGTCCCAATTGCTGTGCGTGGTTTGGGTAGGATTCGACGACGACCGTCAGTTGAACCTGGAAGGGGCTAAATCGGCGTTACCCATCTGGACGGAGTTCATGAAGCGTGCGCTCGAATACCGCAGCTACCGCGATGCCAAGAAGTTTCCCGTCCCCTCGGGCATCGCGAGGGTGAATCTCTGTTCGGAGTCCCGGCAACTGGCAACTCCGGGATGCTCGGCGACCTACCCGGAGTATTTTGTGGACGGGAGCCAGCCCGCGGATGAGTGCCAACTCCACTCGACATCCCAACCCAATTCGGATGCCAGCGAGCCCTCGGCGGATCTCCGCGGCAACCCCGCCGGCGCCCTCACGCCATCAACGAGGGTGCCATATGCTGCGCTGGGTGTGGCGCCCATCTATGTGCACCCTGGGGTTTCTGATCGCTCAGGGTCATTTGACCGCATGGCGTCACCGTCGGAGCCCTCGCTCCTTCCAAACCGAGTCCGCAAATTCGCCAGCAAGCGAATCGGCACAATAGACAACGACTTTGGTGCGACTCGTGCAATAGCGATTGACGTACGCGCTGTAAATTGATTTTCTTTAAAGGAGAAATGAAATGCTCGGATTAGGATTGCTCGGAACGGTTCTTGTGATTGTTTTAATTGTGTGGCTCGTTCGCAGAGTGTGAATGTGACTGTTTGCCAGACTTTCGCTGTATACTCGCCGGTTTGCTTGTGAGCGGTCTATTTGCCAAAGGTCAACAGGGCATTAAGCCCGAGGCGCCAGCCCCCTGTCGTCCGTCGCCGCGACTGCCAGGGCGCTGGGGGGCGACGTGGTCCGTCGAGGCTGGGGCTTTCACCCCTGCCGGGCAGCCCAAGATGGTACCACTCGTGTCCTGCGCAGCGGAACGGGCGCCGGAGTGCCGGAGTGCGGGCGGATGCAGAGTTCCAGCCGCGGGCAAGACGGGCACCTCGCACGACGGATGGTTCGCCGGATTTGCGTCCCAATTGCTGTGCGTGGTTTGGGTAGGATTCGACGACGACCCGTCAGTTGAACCTGGAAGGGGCTAAATCGGCGTTCCCATCTGGACGGAGTTCATGAAGCGTGCGCTCGAATACCGCGGCTACCGTGATGCCAAGAAGTTCCCCGTCCCCTCGGGCATCGCGAGGGTGAATCTCTGTTCGGAGTCCCGGCAACTGCAACTCCGGGATGCTCTGCGACCTACCCGGAGTATTTCGTGGACGGGAGCCAGCCCGCGGATGAGTGTCAACTCCACTCGAAATCCCAACCCAATTCAGATGCCAGCGAGCCCTCGGCGGATCTCCGCGGCAACCCTGGTTTGAGGAACTGCCGCTGTCCCCACCCTATCGGAATTCGCCGGCTTCCAACCGGCGCTAGCTGCCCGCTGCCAAGGAGCGCAAAGGGGCGCGGTTCCCGCGCCGCCAAAAAGGAGAGGAATCATCCGGAAGCTCCCCTGACCTGCGCCGCGTATTTCAGCATGGAATTTATGTTGAGCGAAGCTTTGCCCATCTACTCGGGCGGGCTGGGGAATGTGGCCGGCGATCAACTCAAAGCCGCCAGCGATCTAGGTGTGCCGGTGGTGGGCGTGGGACTGCTCTATCAGCAGGGCTATTTTCGCCAGGTGATCGACAACAAACGGAGAGCAGCAGGCTCTCTTCCCTTATAACGATCCCGGACAATTGCCGATCACGCCGTTGCGCCAGCCAAACCGGGAGTGGTTGCGCTTCGAAATCGCATTGCCTGGGTACTCGGTCTGGGTGCGCGCCTGGCAGGTACAGGTCGGCAGGGTGAGGCTTTACCTGCTGGACAGCAATGACGCGGCGAACTTCCCCGTTCACCGCGGGATTACCAGCGAGCTCTATGGGGGCGGGCCGGAGTTGCGCCTCAAGCAGGAAATACTCCTCGGGATCGGCGGTTGGCGGCTACTCCGCGCCCTCGGGCTCCAACCGGAGATCTGTCACCTGAATGAAGGGCACGCGGCGTTCGCCATCCTGGAACGCGCCCGCAACTTCATGGAAGAGACCGGGCAGCCCTTCGAAGTCGCACTGGCTGTCACACGAGCGGGTAACCTCTTCACCACCCACACGGCGGTAGCCGCCGGCTTTGACCGTTTTGCTCCCGCCCTCATTGAGAAGTACCTTCTAGGGTATGCCGAAAAGAAGCTGGGCATCGCACTCAACGATTTGCTGGCCCTTGTGCGTTTGTCAACTTGATTTGGCCCCTTTTGATACTCTCATTTGGCCCCACCTGGCCTTTGTGGCGCCTGCCGGTGCAGACGCCTCTGTTTGATCCGCTTCCTTAATTGCTAACGGACCGCATCTCGCGGAATTATGCCCCGTCCATTTCTTGGAGGGTCCCGGCCGTAGCAAAGCCCTGCGAGGCCGTAGGCCGAGCGTTTAGGGCGTAGCGCAGGCCGGGACCCTCCAAGAAATTCGGACCGCCGGGGCATCACTCTACCGCCGCCGGGACCTTCTTGGCCGGCTCGAACTTATGGTCGAAGGCGATCCTTTCCGTCGCCGGCAGGCGGACCCACTGCACTTCCAGGGGTTCATCGTCCAACTCGTCACCCAGGCACTCCAGTGTCATCACCTCCGCCAACCGGGTCTCTACCCAACGCGTGCACCGCCGGGTTTCTTCCTCCCCGCCGCTTTGCCCGCCTTCGCCGATCTCCAGAGCCCGCTGGAAGGCCGCCTCCCGGTTTTCGCTGCGAAACAGGTACACGCCCTCTTCCCAGTGGCGAATCCCGCGCCCTGCCACCATCTCCGCCCACGCAATCCGCGCCCGATACCACTGTCGCCTCCTCATGCTTTCGCTCCTTTGCCTTGCTTCCGCTCCAAGGTGCGCAGGAACCGGTACGACTTGTCTCCGGTATCGATGATGTGCGCCTGATCCGTCAAGCGGTCCAGCATCGCCTTGCACAACCGCGCATTCGGGATTTTAGTGGTCCACTCCGAGAACGGCAGATTCGTTGTCACAATCACCGCCGCTCTTTCGGCCCGTCCGGCGATGACTTGAAACAGCAGTTCCGCCGCCGTGTCCGGCATCACCACGTAACCCAGTTCGTCAATCACAATCAGGTCGTAACGCGTCCACCGATTCCTCACCCGCGTCAGCTCGGAGTGACCCTGGGCTTCCATCAGTTCGGTGACCATTTCCGCCGCCGTAGTGAAGCGCGCCCGCTTCCCCTGGCGGCAAGCCGCGACCCCCAGCCCAGTCGCCAAGTGCGTTTTCCCCGTGCCGGTATCACCCAGAAGAATGATCGGCTCCTTCCGCGCCAAATATCCTCCCTCACTCAGACTCCGCACCAGTCCCGCCGGTATGTGCGCGGCGCATTGGAAGTCGAACTCCTCCAGAGTCTTCACCGCCGGAAAGCGCGCCTCCTGTATCCGCCGCGCCATCGCCTTGCGGCCGCGTTCCTCGATCTCCCCTTCCAGCAGGGCTTCCAGATAGCTCAGATGGGTCTGCTTCTCTTTCACCGCTTGTTCGGCCAGACTGGCAAACTGGCTACCCAAAGTCGGTAGTCGCAGTTGTTTGGCATACTGCCGGATGGCGGCCTCATGCATCGGTTGGACGGCAGCGCTCATTGGATCACCTCCGTCGTCACTTGGTCCACGGGCCACCCCGGCCGTAACCGATCATATTCCTCCAGGCGCGGTTGCGGCCGGTCATAGCGATTCAGCGCTCCGATCTGCGCCGGCGCCACTATGCGCTGCGGCTCCCGCCCCCCGACGCTGAGCTGATAGCGCACCGCGGCTACATCCGAACACCCTAACTGCAGCGCTTCTTCCACCGCTTGTCGCACCCGCTCCGGCCCGTACTGGCGGGCCAACAGCAGCACGTCGATCATGGCGCGCGTGCCTTCCGGCTTGCCCTGCCGTTGCCGCAGCACCTCCCAGAACCGGTCGTAACTGGCCGGCCAGCGGCCTTGTGCGCGGCACTGCTCTAGCGCCGTCGATCCCGCCAACGCTCCCGGCTTCTTCACCAGCGCATCCAGGTAATGCTCTAACTCCAGCACCTTTTTATGCCGCTCATAACACCGCTCATGCCGGGCCACCCGCTTGCCCTGATGCCAGACCTCCACATAGGCCGAGTACACCTTCACCTCGACCGTGGTGCCCACTGGCAAGGGCGCCGAGTAGAAGTTCGTCAATACCCGCACGCATCCGCTGCCATTGACCGCCGGAAAGTGCAGCGCGGCCAGATCGAACCCTTCCGCCACTAGCGGCAAGAGATGCTCTCGCTCGACGAGCATCCCCGCGCCGATGGATTGCGCACGGCCCGCAATGACCCGGCCCTCTTCTTCCTTCGCGCTCGCCGTCATCAATAGGTTCAACTCTTCCAGGTCCCGGACCTGTGGCACCGGCACCAGATGGTTGCGCCGGAACTGCCCTCCCTCGCCCTCCACCCCACCCTTCTCGTGCCCTTCCCCCGGCGTGCAGAACTCCGCTTCGAATCCCCAATGCGAGCGGAAAGCAATGAACCGCACTGTCTCCTCGCGTTGGTGGCCGCGCAGGATTTTCTTTACCGCACTCCTCAGATTGTCGTACCGCAACACCCGGAAGACCCCGCCGAAATAGGCGAAAGCCAGCTCGTGCGCTTCCAGAAACGCTTGCTGGTTGGCATGCGGATAGGCCCGATGAAAGGCGCCTCCGCTGGCCATGCTGCGCATGCAGAACTGGTAGGTCTTGCGCCGCTCCCCGTCGAACTCCGCCCAGCCTTCGTACCAATCCACCTGCCCCTCGCTGCCCCACGTATACGATTGCGGCACAAAGGTCTCCCGGCCCAGCAAACCCATGGCGGCTTTTCTTTCGCGCACATACCGGCGCACCGTGGATTCGGCCACCTCCACTTCCGGCCTCTCCCGCCGCAATCGCGTAAAGATCCGGTGTGCGGTGTGTCGCTGCTTGCGCGGTGCCTGGCGGTCGCTCTCCAGAATCCCATCGATAAATGGAATCGCCGCCGCCAACCTCGGACGCTCCCGCTCCGGAATCTTCCGCTCGGCCGGTACCGCGCTGGCCAATGCTTTGCGCACCTCCCTCCGGTGCACGCCCAACTTCCGCGCCACCGCCCGTATGGTTCCGGCCCCATGTTCATACTCCCGCCGGATCTGCTCGTATAGTTCCACTTTGGCTCTCCTGTTCTCCAAAACCATGGCTCCTTCCGGGCGCGATCGCCCAAAACAAGATACATGGTTTCTGATTTATACAGGTGGGGCCAAATCAGAGTATCAAAAGGGTCCAATTCAGAGTAGCGAAATCACCTTGGCCGCCAGAACCCGACCGACCCGTCGGAGCCTTTCAACATGGCCTATCTGGCAATCCGCGGGAGCGGGGCGGCGAATGGAGTGAGCCGCTTACACGGGAAGGTGAGCCGGCGGCTCTTCCTGCCGCTGTTTCCGCGCTGGCCCGAGGACGAGATCCCGATCGGACACATCACCAACGGAGTTCACATGCCCACCTGGGACTCGGCGCCTGCCGATGATCTTTGGACCGAAAGCTGCGGAAAGGCCCGCTGGCTGGGGACGACCGAGACCCTGGAACAGGACATTCGCCGGGTCTCCGACGCCACGCTATGGCAATTCCGGACCGCCGCCAGCAAGTCTCTGGTAGAGCATGCTCGCGAACGATTGTCTCTGGACATGGCCGTCGCAGGCGCGCCGCCCGAGGAAGTCGAAGCCGCGAACCACATCTTCGATCCCAACGCCCTGACACTAGGCTTTGCACGCCGTTTTGCGACCTATAAGAGACCCAACCTGCTACTACATGACCCACAGCGACTGCTTCGTCTGTTGACCGATCCACATCGCCCGGTTCAACTCATCATCGCCGGCAAGGCGCACCCGGCGGACCAGGCGGGGCAGGCCCTGATTCGGGAATGGATACATTTCATCTGGCAGCCCGAGGTCCGTCCCCATGCAATCTTCCTGAGTGATTACGACATGCTCTTGACCGAGCACCTGGCGCCAGGAGTGGACGTTTGGATCAACACGCCACGGCGCCCCTGGGAGGCTTGCGGGACAAGCGGCATGAAGGTGCTCGTGAATGGGGGACTCGATCTATCGGAGTTGGATGGCTGGTGGGCGGAGGCCTACACCCCTGAAGTCGGTTGGGCCTTGGGGGACGGCCAGGAGCACGACCAGGACCCGGGCTGGGACGCGGCCGAGGCCGATGCGCTCTACGGCCTGCTCGAACGGGAAGTGATTCCCGAGTTTTATGCCCGCGACGAGCGGGGCATTCCTACGGCTTGGGTAGCGCGCATGCGGAATAGTATGGCGAGCTTGTTAGCGATCATCCGAAAGCGTAGGTTTTTGGACTTTGGCCGGACCGGGGTTGTCGACGACACTGCGCAGCTTGAGGCGTAGGTACTCAAGGTAACCGCCGGGGGTTGGATGTTCCAGAAGTTCGTCAATGACGGGTTCGAAGTAGGCCAAGGAGCGGATTCGCGGCAACTGCGGCACGTCAGAGGGCCGGGCCAAACGGCGGAGGCAGGCCAGCAAGAGAGCGGTCTCAACCACAGGCAGGGGGACGCCGCGTTCATACCATGTTCGAGCTTGACGCTGATCCGGAACGCTGGCGCGCAACGGCGTGTCCGGCAGGTCGACGTAGAGGGTGAGCACCGTGGTGACATACAGCGCAGAATTGGAATTCGGGTCCAGGATCGAAGCGGCTGAAGTCATTTCTTCCTCCGGCGCGCGGCTGTCTCCTGCTCGCTTTCGCGCATCCGATAGCTGTCGCCTTCAATGGCGGTGACGTCGGCGTGATGGAGCAGACGATCCAGCAGCGTGGCGATACACGTCGCATTGGGAAAGACTTCGTTCCATTCTTTGAACGGTCGATTCGTAGTCAGGATGACGGGCTTACGTTCGTAACGCCGGTTGACGACTTCGTAGAGCAGATCGGCGGCCTTGTCGTCGAAGGATAGATATCCGACCTCGTCGATGCACAACAAGCCAACATTGGCGTACCCGCGTAACTTGCATCGACGGCCTTCCGGAGATTGGCGGTGCAGTTCTTCGAGCAGTGCCGCAGCGGAACGAAACACCACGGAATGACCAGCGAGCACCGCAGCGTGCGCGATGTTCTGAGCGATCATGGTCTTGCCCAAGCCATTGCGGCCCACCAGGACGAGGTTGCGGGTTTCGCCCAGAAAATCCAGGGTCAGCGCACGTTCGATAATGTCGCGTTCGATCTTCGTGGGCCAGGACCAATCGAAGTCGGCCATGGGCTTGAATCTCTTGATGCCGCTGATGCGCAGCCGGCGCTCCAGACTGCGGCGCGAACGTTCGGCGGTTTCTGCGCGGGCGAGTTCTTCGAGAATCTGTAGGGGGGACCAGCGGGCTTTAGTGGCACGCGCGATGAAGTCATCCATCTGCGTGGGCACGGCGCGCAAGCCGATCTGCTTGAGTTGAGTGGCGAGGTTATTGTTGGTCATCGTCTGTGTCTCGGGTACGGGCGAGTTCATCGTAAGTCTCCAGATCATGCGGGCGGACGTCGAGTGATTGAGCTTGCGGATGGCGGCTGAGATCGATGGCCAACGGCGTGGAACGAGGTTGACGGCGGAGCAGAAATGCGACAGAAGCGGCACGCGGCGTGTTGCGTTGGAGAGCTTCCACGACGGCGCGGCGCACAGCCGTGGCGCCGTACTGCTCCAGCAGCTTCAGTAAATGCGCGGTCTGATAGCCGGCCGATTCGCCTTGAGCGAAGGCGAGATCGAGGAGCGTTTTGCTCTCGGGAACGGCCTGCTCCAAACGGCCGCCAGGCGTGGAATGGAATGCCTTGCGCTTGACCTGCAGCACGGCCTCCCGATGAGCGGGATCGAGCACGAGTTGGTGGCGATCATAGGTGCGTATATGTCGAGCGACCTCGATGGAACCATCCAGAATGCGCACACTGATCTCGGATGCGGCCAGTGTTAACTGGCGTCCAATGGCTTGCGGCGGGATGGAGTAATCGTTGAGATCGAAGCGCACATAGATAGTTTTGTGGGAGCGCACGGTTTCGATTCGGTCGGTGGGGAACGGATGCAGCGCATGCGGAAGCAAGCGAGGCCGCTCTTGCTCGAAAGCCTCGGCCACAGTGAGGTGGTCGCCGCCCGGCCAGCGCCGTTGATGCGCGACTTGATCTCGCCAGAGTAGAGCTTGCCGATTACATTCGGCCAGCGTGGCGAAGGCACGGCCCGCCCAGAAGGAATCGCGCACATAGCGGATGGCGCGCTCGACGCGGCCTTTCTGATTGCCCGCGCGCACCTGGCAGGGCCGCGGAGCGAAGTGATAGTGCGCGCTCAACTCGATGAGTTGCGGGTGAAACAGGATCTGATTGTCGCGGCGTTCGAGGACGGCACTTTTCAGGTTGTCGTAAAGAATTACTCGCGGCTGCCCGCACCAGAATTCGAATGCGTGGACATGGCCGCGCAAGAAGTTCTCCATGGTTTGATCGAAGAAGAACTCCAGATACAAGGCGCGCGAATACGATAACGTCATCACGAAGCAGGACAAGGTGCGCTTGGCGCGTCCGACTATCACATGACCGAAGTGTGCCCAATCGACTTGGGCCTGCTCGCCGGGAAACATCTGCAGTTGCAGGAAGGGTTCGCGCCTTTGCGGACGCAAGCGGGACACCGTGCGGCGCAACTGCACGATGCTGCCGCTGTAGCCGCGGTCCCGAATCATCTGGAAGATGCGCGTAGCGCGCAGCCGCGGATGTTGATCGAGAATCTGGCGAATAAACCCAATGTAAGGATCGACGACGGACGCACGCAGCGGCGGTGTGCTGTGGAAGCGCTCGCTCTCGATGGCATGACGAACTGCATCGGGATGAACGTTCAGTTCACTGGCAATGGTGCCAATCTTCCAGTGTTCGACGTAAAAGTAGCGGCGGATCTGCGCGCGGGTTTCCGGACTGATCATGAGACGACTCACTTTCTTGGTGGAGTGCGTGGAAAGGGATCGACGAATCGTCCCACGCGGCCGCAAATCCGGCAGCGCAGCGGTAAAGCAGTCTGCGCTTCGGTCCAGCAATGCGGCGCCGCAGGATTTTCTGGCCGGTCGGCAGGTCCACACTCGAATGATGCCGGGGATGTGATCGAAAGGGAAGCTTGATCCGTCACGCCCGATGGCGCTTGCCGGCGGCGGCACCGGTAATCGCGCTGCCGGTCGCGATGATCGAGCCGTCCTTCGGGGCTCTGTTGGTGGCGGGTGTTGGCGCATCGTCGTTGGTGGAGGCGGGCACGCTCACGGCATGGGGTGCTGCAGTAGCGCTGTCCGCGATCGCAGTGCACGCAGACGAAGAACACTGCGTGACACTCGCCACCGAGGCAAACTCGTTGCCGGAGTACCGTTTCGCCCTGAACCGCCGCCATGCGCCATCGCAGGCGGGACTGGACAACGGCACTGGTTTCGTGGCAGGTTGGAACCAGCTCAGTTTGGTTTTACCTGTCGAAAGGTCGCCGAACTCGGAACCCTGCCGCTCTAACGGCAGGGTTCCATCCGCTTCCCGCCTTTGACAAGATACTTCGTTTCGCCGGCGTGTTGATGATCGGACAGATGACTGCGCCTTCGGCGCCGATGATGTTGCTCTACCTACGGCCAAAGTCTAGGAAACTACGCTTTCAGATGATTGCTGACAGCGAGCTTGACGCCGCGCTTTTCAGCGGACCGCGCGGTGCGCGAATACACCGAGCGACACTACCTCCCGGGTGCGGCAACCTACCGTGAGCGTGCTGCCGGTAATGGCGTAATGGGCAAGCAAGTGGTCGATTGGCGGCACGCCCTGGAAAAGGAGTGGCCCGTGCCGCGTTTCGGTGAAGTGAGAGTCGAGACCGCCGGGGAGCAGCACGCCTTTGAGGTTGAGGTCTATCTCAATCAGCTCGAAGCGAATGCGGCGCAAGTTGAGCTCTATGCGGACGGCGTCAACGGCGCCGGTCCCGTGCGGCAGGAGATGGAGGGCGTTCGGCAGTTGGCAGGCGCTTCCGGCGGTTACGTTTATACCGCACGGGTCCCCGCCGCACGCCCTGCCGGCGACTATACCGTTCGGGTGGCGCCACACCATGCCGGGGTTGCGGTTCCCTTGGAAGCCGATCGAATCCTATGGCAACGGTGATGAAAACGCCCCAATGCGAGTTGCATGGTTATATCTCCGAGGTCTCCGACTGGTCGCTCAGCTTTACCGCTGTCGCTGCGGGTGGAGTTACCGGTAGGGTCGCACCCGACAGGTGCACTATGGGAACGGCGCTTTTGGCGGCGCCGAGAGCTTCTGGCGTAGCGAACAACTGTTCGCATACCGGGAGACCAGGGAAACGCTTCGTTTTCGCGGGGCGTTCCGGGGCGCCGCGGCCGGATCCGGAGATCCCACTTGCCTTCAGTTTTCGTGGCCACGGCCTAACAACTCTGCCATGGCGGCTTGGGAATCACCCACCATTGCCATGCCTACGCTCTTGAGAAATCGGTCATAGCGGGCTTTGCCGCGAGCCACAGCTTGGTCGTGCACATCCCTCGGCGGTTCTGGCACACAGGTCAAGAACGTCTTCGCTAGAACGTCCACGAACGCGAACAATGCCTGCTGTCCTATCCGCAGATTGCGAATTTCTCGGGCCATGCGATCCAGACTCGCAGCGATCCGCTGTTCCGCCGCATCGACGCCGCTTTCCCGGCCCGCCAGTTCACGTTCGACTGCACCGCGGATGAAGGCACTGCGACTTGAGAATCCGCCCTTCTGCATAGCTACTGCGATACGATTCCTGAGCTCTGCATTGATTCGCAGGCCGTGGATAACTGTCGATTTTTGTTTCTGTACCATAGGTCTCCTCTAACCTGTAGGTATCGGAATGACCGGCGCATGACACCAAAAGACGCCGTTGCGCAATGCGCAACAAAACCGGTTAGAGTGCGCGACGTGGAAACGCATTGATAATAAAACTCCTACAACCCAGGGAGCACACAACTGCGCAACGTTTCCTTTATGTTCCACTACCGGTCTTTGCTGCTGCCTTTTGCGGATTGAGACTGTCTAAGTTGTCGCAGGTTGTCGCATCCTGCCGCAGATAGTCGTGGCATCGCAGATGGTCGCGCTCTGTCGCAACATGCCGTAATCTGTCGCAAATATGCGTTTTCGCACAGGACCGCTCCAAAATCTCACACGCTCAGAGTCGGACCCCCTCGCCCGTGGCTTACAGTATGTGGACCATTTCCCCCATCGATGGACGCGCAGATTTTCGAGCGGCCCGAAAATGCTCCAGGAAATTTCTTTCGGTTGCGCGTCCCAAGATGCGTCTGGCAGCCACTTTAGCAATTAGAGGGATTTCATGCCCAGCGCAAACCAAGCAAACGACCCGCCCAACTGGATTAGTGAGACCCGATCCCGCCTTGCGTTGCGCCGTTCGGAGAAGCCAGCCACGAAGGCGGCGCAGATCCGAGCGGTATGGCCGGACATTGAAGCAGCCCTCACGATTGGCCAAACCGTGAAGACCATTTGCACCTGGCTGGCGGAAGATGCCGGAATCACCCTGAGCGTTACCAGTCTGACCTCCTACATCAGCCGTATACGTCGGCACGAAAAAGCAAATCGGCACTCTGGAACTTCTGTGGTGCAGTCGGTTCGGCCGGATTTCGAATCAGTTCCGAGATTGCAGCTTGGCCAGCGGCTTCCCGAGGCTCGTGTCACGCAACCACCTGACGATCCGCTGGCTCAAGCAATGCGTGTTCTATCGCGCCCGAAGATGGACATCCGCAAGCTCCACAACGACGGCGATCCAGAGGGCGGAAATCTGATTTGAGGAAAGGGAGTCATTATATGGCCAAAGGCAATACCAACGAAAACGGAGCGGCGGTCACGAGCGGTTCCGCGGTCACTCCGACCATTCACCTCGTTCTCCAGGGCAAAGGCGGCGTCGGCAAGACCGTCGTAGCCGGTTGGCTCGCGGAGTTCCTGATAAGCCGGGGACAACCCGTGCACTGCATCGATGGTGATCCGGTCAATCGATCACTCGCCCAATACAAAGCCCTCCCGGTTGAGAAGCTGGATCTCGTCAACCAAGACGGCGTGGTCATACGTTCCCGCTATGACGTGGTGGTTGATCGGTTCCTGAACGAACAGGCCGTATTCGTTGTCGACAGCGGCGCGACCGCCTTCCTGCCGTTCTGGACGTACATCGTCGAATCGGATATCATTGCCATGCTTCGCGAGGCGGGCCGGCGCGTCTACGTGCATATTCCGATCAGCGGTGGAGAAATGTTGAATGACACGCTTCTTGGATTCAAGACCCTTGCGGAGACCGCCGCCGAGAAGAGCCTCATTCTCTGGATCAACGAGTATTTCGGCCCGGTCGCGCGTGACGGCAAAGCGTTCGATCAGATGCAGGTTTATATCGACAACCGCGAGAAAGTCCTCACGTCCGTCGGCATCCCGCAACGGCCACTCGACACATTCGGGGAAAACATCCGCCGCATGCGCGAGAGAAAGCTGACGTTCGAGGAAGCCGTTGGGATGGCGCCGGGCTTTGCGCTCGTCGAAAAGTCTCGGCTGGACCGTGTACGCCGCGACCTGTTTGAGCAACTGGAGCAAACTCCATTTGCGTGAGCCGCTTGAGGGCGTCGAAGAGGTCTTCGCGGAAACCGAAGCCAGAGGTGATTCACATGGCCGTGTCGACAAACGTCTCGACGGTGCAGGTTGTCTGGGAGCCCTCCGCATAATGTCCGCGGGAGAGTGGCCTAGCAACAACATTGATACAGTCGGGGGCCGGCTGCGGATGGAAAGCTCCGCGTTCGAGAGACATTATCGAGTGAAAGAATTAGCGGGCCTTTGGGGCTTGTCGCCAAAAACCGTCAGTCGAATATTTGCGGAAGAGGCCGGCGTGATTCGGGTTGCAAATGATGGCACAAACAAACGAAAGTACGCCACTCTCTCCATCCCGGAGAGTGTCGCTTCCCGTGTACATGAAAGGCTCAGGAATCCCACAATGCCTGAAACTTTGATAGACACCAGGTCAGTTCGCATCATACGACTGGGCGATCGACCCACTGCCCCGCCGGGTGGACGTCGTTCTGTTATTAGAGTGAAGTCCTGACTTGAGCGAAAGTCTCTAGGGCGACATTTGGGACCGCTGTCTTAGAGAAATACAAAGCGATCAGGATTCCAAAATGACTGCCGCGGCCCCCTAGCTTTCTGCAAAATCGGAATCAGTGCCGACATGTGATTCGAAACGTGCGACCGCAAGTGCAGCGGTTTGAGACAGAAGACCGATTTGGTGTTTGACTCGTCAGAAGAAATCGTGGGTGGATTCGGGCTCGGGTAGCTTGCCAAGTGAGTGATAGAGCGCGAGTTCGAGGACCCGGAAGGTGCGGAAGCCGTAGGATTTTCTCATGGTGACTTTGGCTTTGTTGTTCAGGCCCTCGACGACGCCACTGGAAAGAAGCTTTTGGGCGTGGAAATAGTTGAGGATCAGCTCGCGGTGCTGACGCAGTGACCGGGCGATCTTCTTCATGGGTTCGATGCGGGAACGCATCGTTTGCCGGCACCACTCATCGAGAAATTTTCCAGCCCAAGCTGGCGAGTTGTAATCCCAGAGTTGTTGAAAAGCTTCCTTGAGCAGGTAAGCGCGCACGGTCCTCAAGTTATACCGGAGCAGGTCGCGCAGGCGGAAGCGCTGTTCGGTCTTCAGATTCTCTTCACGTTTGAGCAGGAGCCAGCGCGACTTCTTCAGTAGCGGTGTTTGGCCTTCACTCGCCATGCGGCGCGATTCTCCGGCGCGCACTTCGTCGAGGGCCTTGTTCATTTTGGCTACGATATGGAAACGGTCGAGGATATGCAGGGCCTGGGAGCATTTCTCGCGGATGACTTTCAGATAGGGTTCCCACATGTCCGAGCAGACGAACACGATCTTGGAGGTGATTTCTGCACCCATGGTGGTGAAGAATCCCTGAAAAGACTCGATGGTTCTCTCCTTGCCGACCCAAAGCAAACGGGTGACACTATCGATCTGATAAACCAGGGTCAGGTACTTGTGCCCTTTGGCGTACTGGATTTCATCCACCCCGATGGCATCGATCTGGCCGAGCGTGCGGTGCTCCAGTCCGAAGGCGACCACATGTTCGACGGAGTCGCAGACCTTGTCCCAGGAGGTGCGGAACGCCTCGGCTGTTTCTTTCCACGAAAGCCGCCGCGCCCAGCGGGCCAGAAACAGCATGTAGACATTCGTCAACTGGTGCTTGCCGTTGCCCCAGGGAACTTCCTCGACAACCACCGCTTTGCAGCGGCGGCAATCGACGCGCCGCATGGCGTACAGCAGGAAGACCAGGAATCCCCAGAATGGGATGAAGTCGTAACGCCTTTCCGCGAGTTGATCATAACCGGGCGCCGGCTGATGGCAACGGGAACAAACCGCTGCCGAACCCTTGCGCGGACGCACGGCAATTTCGATGCTCTTGTGATCGGAACTGAATTCGGCATGCTGGTAAACGAAACCCCGGAAATGATGGCAGCGGTTTAAAATCGTGATGAGTTGTAGCATGGTGAAAAAGGCAGCGGCGAGAACTCCCAGGATAAACCGCGCCACGCTTGCGCCGGCCGCGGACCTGGAGCGTTACTGCCGTGGCCTGAACGATTGGCCGCGCTCGTGGATGGGATGGGAAAAGGACCTGCCGCCGGGCGAGAAACTCGTGGCCTGCTTCCGGCCATTCCTCGAATACCTGGTGACGTGCGCGGATCTGTCGCCGAAGACCATCCAGAAGCACGTCGATAATCTCTGGGCGCTGGGGGGAGAGATCATCCGGGATCTGAACGAAAACCCTCCTCTGAGAAGGAAAAACATCAAACAGATTCTCTTCGATGTGATCGATGAGGATGGCGGCCCACTGATCTACGGCGTCAGCTCAGAGCAACAACAGCGGTCCTTTGATACCACCTGCCGTAAGTTTCTCCGATTCCTCGGTCAGCCACCCCGCTAAACCCGTCAAAATCACCCACAAATTCTCCTGACGAGGCAACTTTACAAGTGAAGCACATCGTGCTATCGTGTGTCAAATGGCGCGACTGTTTTCGCAACGACGGGGGGTTGTTTGGCGCCATGTGAAAGAGATCTCCCGGAATCTGCTTGTCTGGATGACCTGTTCCTTGTCGGTGTTTGGACAGAGCACCGGGGCATGTTATCCGCCATTTAGCCCCCCAGTCTCGCCAACTTTAACGACTTATGTTGGATCGCTCCAGTACTCTTTGTCTGCCATTCAGAGCCAAATCGCTGGATTGTCCCAACCGAAAATCCAGCTCGACGGTCAGGACGTATATGCCGTTGCTGGTCAGATGTACGCGGGCATGCCGTGCCAACCGATTTACCCAAGTCTCGGGACTGGCAACTGCCCGTACGACGATTACAATGTACAAGAAGCGGCCATTAATTATCTTTACAACTCGGGTGTTCGCGTTGTCGACATAAGTATCGGCGTTCTCCCGCTAGAAGCCTCTTCGGAGTATCAAATGGCTTGGGGGGCTTTATTTGCAGCCAACGGCTGGAGTGCAACCCCGCTACTCACTTCTGACTGCTATCAAAACGGCACATTGACCTTTACCCTCGGCTCTAATACCGTCGTTCCGATGCCAGCAAACGCTGGCCCTTGGTGTAAGACGTTAGCGGTCTGGGACGATATCATTAATCAAGCCCATAGCAAGGGAATGATAATCCGATTAGCGCCGACCCCGTCGACCGAGCAATCGCCATGCCTTCTGACCACTGGAGGCACCTTGCCAACCAGCGACAATTCCGGCCAACTCGATAAATGCTACGGTCCCTTGTATTATGCGGCAATACTTCGCTGGCGATCGATGATTGATAGCATCACCGTACTCCACGAGCCGTCCGGTGTCTGGTCAAACTCGACCGTTTTTTTGAACCAGTTGACGGTCCGGAACTTCATCAAGTGGTGCTATCCAAACCTCCAGGCTGCAGCCCTTACGGTGTCGTCAACGATCGCCGTTGGTGCGGCGGCGGTGACCTCAATGAATGGTCCGCAGGATGCGGCATACTGGGCTGATTGGATCACGAATTTAGCGCCTCTGGGCATGTGCCCTGGCGGCACGAGGTGCATGGATTACTTCGCCCTGGATGTCTACCCGATCACCTGGGACGCACAGGTCTATGGAACAGCGGGCGGCCTATGGCTGTGCAGTGCAAACTCATCTGCCCCAGGGAGCCCCTGCTTGTCTACATGGGTCTTGTCCTCCTGTTCCCCATCCACTCTTGACACGAACGACGATTGTGAATGGTTCGTGCCGTCAGCACTAAGTTTACAGTCCGGCGAAGTCCTTTCTGGTACCATCGGCACGATCACCGGGGCGAGTCCGCCTGCAGGCGTCGGAACCTGTACCTACGGCATAACCGACGGCGGTCCCCGGGCAGCGGGAGGTGTACTTCTGCTCAGCTATTCCGGCAGCAGCCTCACGTGGACGGTCCTCAACGTTGGCAGCGGGTTTACTGCCATCCCGACCCAGGCAAGCCTTCAGTCATGGACCGGAGCGGGACCGTGCGGCTCCATGATCAATCTTGCTTCTTGGCCTACAACCACTTTAGCCGCGTACGCAAACGGCGGGCCACTAAGCTTGGCATCTTCCCTGGCGAGCAGTGCCCGGACGGCGGGTGAGCCGGTTAGGATCAACGAGGCTAACCGCCCCACTTACGTCAAGACCAACTGTGGGCCCTCGGGTGCCCGGGGTATTTTTGACAACGACTTCGCTGAGTGGGGCGCTGATGGGATGGACATGGCTTGGTTAGGCACAATTGCGGTCTGGGCGAGCGCCAACGGGTTTACGAGCATCAGTCCGTTCGCTACTCAAATGTGGGCTTGGTACAACTCCGTGGACGTCAATGCTATCCCGCCCTGTTCGGGGTCGCCCGGGAGCAACAACTGCACGTCGGCCTTCCCGGACCAAAAGCCCTACTTGAACCAGATCAGTATCTCTGGGTTATATTGGTCGCAGACCGCTGCATGGGTCGACGCTTCATTGCAAGGGAACGCCCAGTTGACAGGCAAGTTCGCGCTCCAATAACCCTCGTGCGCGTTGATGGTTTGTTGGTGCGTATTGCGCCTGGCTTGTTCCCCTAGTACGCCAGGTACCGAATCGGAAGGATTTTGGTGGGGGTAGCGAGACGACGACTCGCCAATAGTGCAATGACAGTGGAGGTGCGGAAGATGTCGGCGAACGCTTCGGTTTTGTCCCTTGCCCTATCCGTATTGGTCCTGTGGGCTTGCGCTCCCAAGCGAGCTCCGGCGCAGACCTTTGCGACGCTATATTCTTTCAGCTTCACGAATTACGCGAATGGGGCTGGCCCGGCTGGTAATCTCGCGATCGACGCAAATGGGGTCCTTTACGGGGCGACACAAGCCGGGGGTGCGCACAGTTCGTGTACGGGAGGTCAGGGCAGTGGCTGCGGGACTGTCTACTCCCTCACTCCCCCAATCTCGCCGGGCGGAGCCTGGACCGAGAAGGTTCTGTGGAGCTTTGGTGCCACATCGACCGATGCGTACAACCCCGCCGGTTTGACCATGGGAGTTGACGGCATCCTTTACGGCGTGGCAGGTGGTGGAGAATTCGGATACGGCAGCGTTTTCTCACTGATACCGCCGGCCAGCCCAGGTGGCGATTGGACCGAGAGCGTACTTTGGCGGTTCGCTGGCCCTCCTGATGGCGAACTGGAGCCGTTTCCTGCCTCAAGCCTCGTCATTGACTCGAGCGGAACGTTGTACGGCACCACCTACTTTGGTGGTAGCTCAAGCGCTTGCTTTTCGGGTGGCTGCGGTACAGTATTCGCCCTCGCACCACCGGCGACCCAAGGGGGAAACTGGACGGAGTCAGTGCTTTGGAGTTTTGGCAGCGGCGGGGATGGCACCCACCCCCTACCGTATCTGGCGCTTGGTGCAGGTGGCGTGATATATGGCGTTACTCAGATGGGCGGGCGCGGCAATAACGGCATTGTTTTCTCGCTTACTCCGCCCAGCACACCTGGTTCTCCTTGGATTGAATCGGTGATCCACGACTTTCCGCACAGTGCCGAGGAGCGCCCTGCCGCAATAGCGCTCGGAGCGGGCGGAACGCTCTATGGCACGACTATCCTGCAGAAAAAAGGCGAACAGGGCGGCACCGTGTTCTCCCTTGCGCCACCCGTCGGCCAGGGCCGCTCATGGACAATGGCGACGCTATTTCGATTCCCTGCCCGAGATTTCGAAGCAGATGTCAGCGACCAGCCCAATGGGGAGCTTTTCATCGACAAGAAGACCGGAGCCTTGTTTGGCGCTACAGGCGACGGACACGGTAGAGGGACACTCTTCGAACTTGCTCCCCCGTCGCTGGGAGCAACAGCTTGGACACTGCACCTCCTGTACCACGGCGTGACGGACGCAAGCCTCAATCCGGTGATCGGCCTGAAAAGTGTCAGCATGTTTTACGGAACAGATACGATGGGCGATTTGGTATGGTCCCTGGTTCCTTGAGTCGACTGGCCTGCTCAGGTCCGTCTCATCCAGATTGATCCATGGAGTCGCATCCTGTGCCTGCCGCCCTGTCGACTGCGGGAGCCCGCCAGCGTAGGGAAACCCCAGATGAAGCGCGAGGCTCTGACCAAGCTTAACCGGAAGGCCAGCGAATTAAGCTCCTCGAGTTTTGATACGTTTTTGATACGTTCTGGCGTTTTTTGGGCAGGAGAGATTTGAGGCCCAAAGTTACGTTATTGGTTTAGAGAGGTTTATATGGTAAGCGCGTCGGGCTCGAACCGGCGACCACCCCCTGCTTAGAAAGCGGTGCATGTAACGTTTCACAAGTGCCTTATTTTCTGCTGTTTAGCTCTCGATGAGATACGCGCGGCGTGTTGAAGGCTTGTTGAACCCTGTTGAAGCAGAAGGCTTTGAGCAGCTACAAAATCACCTAAAGTATCGCTTTCGCCGGGTCGTGAGTTCGATACTCCGGCTTGGCCGACTTCGAAGGGATCAAACCTGTAAAAACCGATCCTCAGTCAATGGGATAGAGCGCCGCCTCTGAGCTGGTCTTGGGCTGGGTGCTGTCGATGCGTTGAGGATTGTTCCATGGAAGCGGGGCGCGCTGACGATGCGGATTCCGGCGAAGGAAATCGCTCATTCCGATCTGATGTCGATCAAGATTGAAGCATCGTTTCGCTGGACAGTTATATGTTGACTGATTGATCGGCTTGAGTCAAGTAAAGCTTGGCCGGCGGCGGCGACCGGGCCGTCGCAGGGCCGACCAACGGGAGGCTGGAGCGTGCCTCGGGCGGGGGCGGTTGTGTTTTTGTTTTTCCTTTCATAGGAGGTTTTTGTTTTGATGTTGGCGCTCTCTATGCTGCCTCAGGGCCGACCAACGGAGGCCGGTCTCGGTCGCACGCAGACGTTGTCTCGGCGGCGAGCGTGGTTGGCGTGGGAGTGGGAGTTGAGCCGTGGCGGTCACTTGCCGTCCTCATCGGCCGGTTTACGGCCGCGCTTCTTGCGGATGGATTCTCCGTCCAGGTCCATGCGGTGCGCGTTGTGCACCAGGCGGTCCATGATGCTGTCGGCAATGCTGGGATCGCCGATCTGTTCATGCCAATGCGCCACAGGCACCTGGCTGGTGAGAACCGTCGAACGGCGCTGATAGCGGTCATCGCAGATTTCCAGAAAGTCGCGCCGCTCACTGTCCTTCATAGGCGCCATGGCGAAGTCGTCGAGTACCAGCACATCGGTGCGCGCCAGTTTCGTTAGCACCGATCCGATGCTGCCATCGGCGCGGGCCACGGCCAAGTCGCGGAACAGTTCAGCCATTCTTTTGTGGATGGCAAAGAATCCATCCCGGCAAGCCTTATGGGCCAGTGCGCAGGCCAGCCAGCTTTTGCCGATTCCGGTCGGGCCGATCAGCAGCAGGTTCTGATGCTGGCGGACCCAATCGCTGGAGGCCAGCGTGCGCATGAGCCGGCGGTCCAAGCCGCGGGGATGCTGGTAGTCGATGTCCTCGATCGAGCCACGCTCTTTGAACTTGGCCAACTGCCACCGTCGCGTCAGCGCGCGGTTCTCCTTCCAAGTCCACTGGCAGTCCACCAGCAAGCCGAACCGCTCTTCGAAGCTCAACTGGCTGGAATCGGCGCTCTCATATTGGTCACGGAAGGCTTGGGCCATGCCGTGCAACTTCATGGCCTGTAGTCTCTCCATCGTCGGTTGATTCAACATGTTTATCTCCTGGTTGGGGTGATTGCTTTACTGCAACAACGAACTAGGCGGCGGATCGTAATACGTGGCGCCGCGAATGTTGTCATGCTGGGGACCCGGCTTTTCGACTTCCAGTTCGAGTTCGGTTTGCCGGTCGAGCGAGCGCTTTAGAATAGATTTCAGGCTTTGGTAGGAATGCGCGTGCAGCAGCAGGGCGCGTTGGCTGGCCGCCTCCAGGCGTACCGCAGTATAAGTCTTGGCCAAGCCCATGATGCCCAGGCAAGCGCGGTAGCCCATCTCCGGATGCGGCTTGCTCTCCAGGATGATCCGCACCAGTTCCGCGGTCGCCGGGCCTACGTTCGCGGCCCAGTGGATCAGCCGCGACGGCGTCCACTCCAAGTGGGCTTGATGGCTTTTGGGACGGTGGTCGTGCAGCGTGGTCGCCGCATGTGCAACCAGCCCGCGGCGATGGGAGGCGACGCGCACGCCATGGTAGAAGATCTCCACGGTGGCCGCCGTGTAGCGCGCCTCCAGTTCCTCGCCCACCAGTTGATACGGAACGCTGTAATAATGTCGCTCGATCTCGACGTGATAGTCGATGTTCGGGCGGACCTTCTTCCACTGCGCCAGGACATAGCGTTCCACAGGCAAGGGCCGCAGCGCGGGCTGGTCCAGTTGTTCGAACAGGCTGGCTCGGCAGGCATCCCGGCGTTTGCGGAAGGGCCGTCGGTTTATTCGATCCAGCAAGGGCGCGATGGCTTCGTTGAGGTCTGCCAGCGCGAAGAACCTGGTGTGACGCAGCGCCGCTACAATCCAGCGCTGGGCTACTTGCACGCCGGCCTCGACCTTCGCCTTATCTCTGGGCTTGTAGGGACGCGCCGGAAGAACGGCCAACCCATAGTGTTCAGCCATCTCGCGATAGGTTGGATTTAAATCCGGCTCGTAGCGGCAGGGATGCTTCACCCCGGTCTTGACGTTGTCCGGGATGACGGCTTCGGGTACGCCACCCAGGAACTCCAAGGCGCGCACGTGGGAGCCAATCCAGCAGGCCAGTTCCTGGCTTTGGGTGGCTTCGGCAAACGTGTAGCTGCTCGCGCCGAGAACGGCGACGAAGAGCGAAGCCTGGTAAACCACCTCGCCGGTCTGCCGGTCGTGCATCGGGATTTTGGTGCCGGCATAGTCCACAAACATCTTTTCGCCGGCGCGGTGGTCGTGCCGCAAGACCACATCGAGCCTACGCGCCCAGCCGTGATACAGCTCGCAGAACCGGCTGTAGCTGTACCCGTCCGCCGCATTCTCTTCGCGATACTCCTCCCACAACAGTTGCAGGGTGAGGTTGCGGTGGGTTTGCAGTTGTTTGCGGATGGCGGGGAAGTCCGGCAGGGCGGCCTGGCGGGCCTGCGCGCCAGGCCGAGGCTTTCTGGAAAGAGCCTCTTCTAACTGCTGCTCATTCCATTCAGCGGGCAGCGGCCAACTCACGCCGGCCTGCGCCGCAGCCTTCAGGTACTCATGGACAGTGCTTTGCGCAATCGCGCAGCTACCCGCGATCTGCCGTTGTTTGAGCCCCATGGAATGGAGCCGGAGAACTTCCTTGAACTTCCGCATACTGAGCCTTTCTTGCGGCAATAGACTACCTCCACTTCCAGTGAAGGGCTTTTGCCGCGCCACTTGCCCAGCGCGTTTAGGTTTCTTAATAAAACCGTTACGACATGTCGATCACCATTCCGAAGCGGTCGCGATTTGTGATCGGCATCGCGTCGGAATCGTGATCGGCATCACTTCGTAATCTTGATCGACATCGTTTCGGAATCCTGATCGCCATCGTCCGGAATCCACACAAGATGGCCGTGAACGCTTGCAAGCGCACGGGCTTGTCCTCACCGAGCGCGGCATTGAGGCGCTCGCGCACGTACTGCGCAACCGTGTCCTGGTCCAGCGCCTCGCGCTCCAGCACCCATCCCGCGTTGAACGGCAGGAACGTGAGGCTCTTTCTCTCCAGGTACGTGTCGAGCACCCGCCCGGACTGGAAATCGTCGAGGTGGTAGCGTCGCAGGCGATCGATGAGCGCTGATTCCAGGTTGACCAGGTACGCGCTGTAGAATTGCCGCAGTGCGGCTTCGTTGGAGACTGGTGGTTCACCAAGCGCGAGCAGCGCGTTGTTAAATGCAGCGAAGTCCAAGTGCAAGAGGCGGCGCACCTCGGCCCGGTCCCCCGCCTGCTCGCAGGAGCGCAGCAACTCCTCAATGATGCTGCCGCCGATGTGTAGATGTAGCCAACTGCGCGGGTCAAACTTCGCCCCGTGCTTCTCGGCGTCCTGCAACATCTGGCGCGCGGCGTCCGGCGTGCTGATGCACGCGACCACGGGGGCGAGCAGGTGCAACATCCTCCCAAGGTCCGTGCGCAGGGCAGCGCGGTGATCCGCAATGGTCTGCACGTCACAATCCAGTGCACGTGCGAGCGCCGCATCGCTTGGCGCCCCAAGTTCTGGGGCTGGATCGTCGAGCGCGAGCTTGAGCAGCAGGTTCTCGGGCGCGCGCAAGCGCGGGTCAATCAAGCGTGCGATGGCGGGACCAAGTGGATGTGCCAAACTGTTCCAATTCAATGCGACGTCATCCGCGAGGATGAGCGTTGGGAACTTGTCGTCAGGGATGGCGTAATAAGCGAGCGCATCGGCCGGAGATACATCGTGCCCCTCAACGAGCAGTGCGAGCTTCCCGCACCGGCGCACGCGAATCGCTCGTGCCCGCCGGTCCACCGTGCTTGCGAGTACGCCGCGTTCGAGTTGCTCACCGCGAAGCTCATGCCCGATCACGAGGACTTCGGGAAGCCATTCCAGTCCCAAGGAGGTCAATAACGGGGCTTGGGCGCTTGGCACAAATGGCTCGCCGTCCACAACCAGCGTCACGCCGATGCCGTCCAGGCGCAGGGGCGAGAAGCAACCGGTTGTTTGCACGGCTTGCGTGACGCGCTCAAGGCCCGCCTCGCCGACGTCCAGCACGGCACGGCCTGCTGCGGATAGGATGCGAGCCTGAAACCCCGACACGTCCGGGCACACGATCACGGCTGGCGGGGCTTGCGCGTCACCAGCCAGCGTGGTGATCTGCCCGAGGCGGTTCACCACGAGCGTGAGGTCGGCGGGGAGTATCGCATGTGTGTCCGCAACGTCTTCCCAAGCGCGCTGATACTCACGGCGAAAGGTCGGCCGGTCATGGGAAGCGATATCAGCGGCAATGGTGGGAAGGTACGAGAGCCGCGCGACGGCGGTTGTCTTATCTTGCCAATCCCGGAGGCCGACATCGTTGCCGAACATAACTGCCGCCAACTCGGGATTCTCCGCAAAGACGGCGAGGCTTTCCGGTACGCGATCCACAAACCGTGGGGGAGCGCCGCGACGGCTCTTAGCGGACCAGCAAGCGCCGGGGCGGCGAAAACCAGTGCCCTCGCGCGTGCTTGCCGCAATCCATGGCGTTGATCGGATGAATGTTGCCAGCGGCGAGGGCAGTTTTCTGACGTCTTGGTCGCGCTCACGGTCGAAACGGCCGAGCCGAAAGGCGAAAAATCTGGTGCGCTGCGCCCTGAGGTGCTCGATGATAAGCGTGCAGAGCACTTCGCGCGCTGCCTCGGAGAGTTGCTCGTACTCAAGTTGGCCCGGTAGGCGCCATGCCGCCCCGTCCAACTGATATGGCGTATACGGGTGTCGGCGCGCGAGGTCACTTACCGCCGCCCACCAATGATCGTCAAATCCGTGCGCTTTTTCCCGCAAGGTGCTCGCCCAGTACCACGGCGGGTGCCCGTCCCGCGGAAGCGTCGCGGGCACTGGCAGCAGGCCATCAGTCACGCCGAGGAGATCAAGGAACCGCACCCAGTGGTTATCACAAGGGACGGGCCAGTCCTTCTGGGAGACGAGCAGGCGCTCTCGCGCCTGCTTACAGTCCGCAGACACCTCGGCCGCTTCAAAAAGATACTGCTCCAGACTTCGACCAATACTGGTCCATGAGGCTGAGAACGCTGCCTGAGAGGCGGGATGCCAACCTGAGAACGTCAGCACGGGCAAGTCCGCGGATTGGAGGATCTCTTCGACCCGCACGCCCGCAGCGCGCCAGACGCCAAAGGCCCAAAGAAGCGCCTCTTGCCGGCGGTTATTGTTCGCGTTCGCTCCCAGCATTTGTCGCAGGCCAGCGAGGGCAACGACGGGATCAAAGACCTGCAATAGGCCGGCGCGAACCAACGCGTCCCTCGTGGGCGCGTGTAGTCTGATCCGCTCATCGAGGAAGCGATACCGCCGCGTCAATGTGCTCGGCGGCATCGGCATCCCACCCGCGGACCGCTTGCCCTTGGTTGCCTCCGGCCGCAGAAACACGTGTGCTTCCCCGGGTGATCGCAGCTTCCCGGTTTGGTCCAAAAAAACGCGCCGGTTTTTAAGCAGCGATAGATCAGCGCCGGTGAAAAGCGTGATGAGGTCGTCGTAAAACCGTGACCATGTCCGTGGGTTGGCCTTGCGCGCAAGGAGTGATTGCGCAACGGCCCCACTCCACGCAGCGAGTTGCTCACCGGTTGGTTGCAGCGATATATAGATGCGCGTAGCGATTTTTCGCAACCGGTCGACGCGATCCTCCTCTAAGTCAGGAGACAACAGCGCCGTCCCGATGCAGCGTGCCGCTTCGGCCGCTGTGAGCACGCCATAGCGTCCTTTGGGCCATATGCGAATCTCGGCGAGGCTGCTCCACGCGCGGTCCCCGCGCGATGGAATGGCCGGAATCAGTCTTGCGTCGCGCCAGTAACTGCCGACGGCTTGAAGCGCAGCGTCGAGCTTTGGTGCTTGATCACCGGTCCACGCGATGAAGTCAAGCACCGCGTGCGCGGGCACGGCGAGGCCTTGCTCGATGATCGAAAACGCCGCCGCTACGCAGGCTTCTGCTGCCGCGCTTATGAGCATCGCATTGAGCGGCAGCTCAAGATCCGCGCGCCGACGATCAATATCAGCGAAGAACGGCGCATCCAAATACCCCAGCAGCGGCGCAATCGCCGTCTCCCCCATGGGCAAGAAGTTATACAACCGACCATCGACGACCGCCTTGTCGCTTAGGCCAACAGCGATGGACACCACGGGGTCGCCCTTCCAGTTGAGCCAACGCTTTAATTGCGGTGCGACCGGAATGCTTTCTGTGACCGCCTGAACCACACGCGTGCGATCCAGCGCGCAGCGAACCACGAGAAACCGCCGCCCTTCGCCAACCTCGACCTCAATAAGGCTGCACCCGGGCAGTCGTGAAACAACGCTGCGGTGGTCTGGCTCGCGCCGGAGCACTTTTCGGTCCGCTGGCTGGTCAAAAATCTGTGTCGTGATGATGACCTCGCCGATCCGGTCCAGGAACAAGAGCAGCGGCACATCGAGTGCGGCCAGGGCCTGCACCTGCGTCGTTGCGAGCGCCACCGCGTGCGCTGACTGCAACGGCACCACGACGACCGTGGCGTAACCCCCGCGGGCAAAGGCGCGCACGTCATCGCTTTGCTCACTTATGGGAAGCGGGACTAAGTAGCGCGGGATGGTGCTCGCGACCCGTGCTGCAAGCGTTGCTTCCGTGCCGTAGGACGTTATTAAATCACGGATCTCTTGAGCTGACGCGAACCGGAAGCAGTACCCATTGAAGACCTCCGCGCGTTGTGCGGTTGCTTGCGAGAAGATCTGCACGTCGTCCGTCAGCGCCTCGGTGCTGCGAAACCCCAGGCCTTTGTTCCCAATCCCCTCGCCGATCTCCTTGCCGCTAACCGCAATGTTGCGGACCGCGTCAACATCCTTGCGTCGGAACCCGGTCCCGCCATTGGCGACATACAGCACGCCTTCCGTTTCCGAGAGCACCACCAACCGAATCGCTATGGTGCCGCGCTCGCCGGGATCGTGCGCGTCATGCGCATTTTGAATCAGCTCATAGAGGACCCGGTCACCGTACTGCGTCCCGATGACCTCATTAAGGTTGTATAGGCTTTGGTAGACCCTGAGGCCACGCCGTGCCCCATCAACGGCGTGCTCAAGCTGCGAACGGACGAGGGCTGCAACTTCGGCTGCCGCCTCGCCTGGCGCCGTCAATGGCAACTCAGCAATCACCGTCCCCCCGCAATCGTTAGGCAACGCCATGGTTCGTGAAACCTGATAATCCCCGCCCAAGAACAAGGAGGGGCTGATTTGGGCCGGGAAACCACGCGCTTAAACTCTCCAGAACTCAGAAGTCAGTATCAGCTTTGAAGGCTCCGCTGTTCTGGTGATTCGGTTGAACCTCGGCTTTGCGCAAACAGCCCGTATGTGACCTAATGGCCAATCTATTGAGGCTATTCGTGGCGGAAGCTGTCTGAGCAAACTCGGTAGTTAATTTGTTTGGTTGCGTCTGCCCATTTGATTTTTCCTCCATGCGAATCAATCCATCGTACAACCATAGGCTACTGTCCGGCACATTGCTTGCTCAACTCGTCGCCCCGAGGTAACGTTGTCATGCTTCTGATATTGACCAATAAAAGGCTGGAAATGAACGATTTAACCGTAGTTGACAAGGCAAACGAATGGCGGCGGATGAAGAGCCTCGTGCTCGATTCTGTGTCGTCGCCGATTACAAAGCGCGTGTACAACATGGCTTTAGACGAGTTCTTCGACTGGTACCGGCTGGAGCCGCGGCCCGGCTTCACCAAAGCCAGCGTGAACGCGTGGCGCGTAACGCTGGACGAACGCGGGCTGGGGTCGTCCTCGATCATTGTCCGCATGTCCGCGATCAGAAAGCTGGCGGTGGAGGCGATGGACAACGGCCTGTTGGCGCCCGAGCTCGCCGCCGGAATCCAGCGCGTGAAGAGCGCCAAGACCCTCGGCGTCCGCACCGGCAATTGGCTGAATACCAAGCAGGCCCAGGCGCTTCTCAACGCGCCCGACATTTCCAAATTGATCGGCCTGCGGGATCGCGCCATCATCGCCGTGCTCCTCGGCTGCGCGTTGCGCCGGTTTGAAGCGGCGGCGCTCACGATGACGCACGTACAACAACGCGATGGCCGCTGGTGCATTGTCGATCTCATCGGGAAGCACGGGCGCATTCGGACGGTGCCGATGCCCGCCTGGGTCAAAGTGGCCATTGATGCGTGGACCGGCCCCGCCGGCGTCGTGGACGGATTCATATTCCGCCCCGTCAATCGCAGCGGCCGGATGGACGGCGATGTGCTCTCCGAGAAGGTCGTCTGGCAGATGCTCAAGCCGTATGCCAAGGCTGCCGGGGTTGCCGGGATCGCGCCTCACGATTGCAGGCGGACGGCAGCAAAATTATGTCGCGCTGCCGGTGGCGAGCTTGAACAAATACAGCTTTTGCTGGGCCATGCGAGCGTGCAGACCACCGAGCGGTACCTAGGCACGAAACAGGATTTGGTACACGCGCCCAATGACGGGATCAAGCTGAGGGTCGCGGTGTAAATGTCGGCCAATGCCGGACAGGCGCTAATGCCGAGTGAATCCACTGAACTGCGCGAGCTTCTCATGAGGCGAATAGGCCAGGCCCGGCGCGCAGAGCGCCGATTAATCCCCAAAGTGATACCAATCGGACTCCGGGAGTCCCCGAAGGTACTTCGCTACTTCATCAACGGAACCGTGCGTGTGTGCCCATTCCAGGTGCTCAAGGAATCGCAGGTATTTTTGAAGAGCAGGAGTATCCCACCAAGCCGCCAGGATCAGCGGGAGAGCCGGTTCCCATCCGATCCCGGCAAGGCGGCGGTCTGGAAGCATCTCCCATAGGGCATTCCAGGGCGCTGGCTGCGGACAGGCACGGTGATTCGCTTTAACGTATTCCAGCAATTGGGCGTATTCCTGATCCATCGCCTGCTCCGTCTGGTGAGTGGTGCCAGCGATTCAGGGGAATCCTAAAACACCGCGCACACAACCCATATTAAGACATACAATCAATACTCGCGATCATTATGGCCAATAACAAGAAAAACGCGAAGGCCGCTGCCGGCGATAGCAGCCTAGATAAGGTGACCGATTACAGGTTCCCTGAAGCTACCAGGAAGAATAATCCGCCCGCGAAGATCGCCGCCGAAGGGCACGTTCCGCTGATCCCGAAGGCCGAGTATTTGTACAGTCCGCGGCGCCCGCCGGAACTCAGGTTCGATCCGACGGGCGGCGCCGACCAGTTGCCCGAGCTACTGGCCAAGGCGACGAATCAGAAGCTGACCCAGGCGGAAGCGTGGGTGCTGGCCGAGTCGCTACGCGCGCATGAGCTGTGGCTGGAGTGGGCCGGAAAGCGGGAGACCAAGTCGTTCGCCGTCGACCCGGTAGCTCTGCATATCCATGAACGGGTAAGCGCGCAGGCCATCCTGAAAGTGGCGGCGCGCGAGGACGTGAACCGGTCGCTGTTTGCGGACCCGGAGCAGGAGTACAACGAGGCGGTCCAGTTCTACAAGCACGACGTGGACTGGTCGAACCGCCTGATCCTGGGCGACAGTCTCCAGGTCATGTCATCGCTGGCCCGGCGCGAGGATCTCGCGGGCAAGGTGCAGATGATTTACTTCGACCCGCCGTACGGGATTAAGTTTGCCAGCAATTTTCAGTCGGAGATCGGTAAGCGTGATGTGAAGGACAAGGACGCCGACCTCACGCGCGAACCTGAGATGGTGAAGGCGTACCGCGACACCTGGAGTCTCGGCGTCCATTCATACCTCGCGTATCTGAGGGACCGCCTGGCTGTTGCGAAAGAACTGCTGGCCGACAGCGGCAGCATCTTCGTGCAGATCGGGGACGAGAATGCTCACCGCGTGCGGTCACTGATGGACGAGGTGTTTGGCGCTGAGAATTTTTGCTCCTTCATCACCGTAAAAAAGACCGGGGGCCTCGGCACAGACTTACTGAAGAACGTCGCTGACTATTTGTTGTGGTTCGCGAAGGACAAACTGAGGGTCAAGTACCGTCAGTTGTATGCGGAGAAGTTGCAAGGTGAGGGCGAGACAACAGGCGCCCGCTATGATCAAGTTGCGCTTCCGGATGGATCCAGGCGATCCCTGACGACAGAAGAGCGCGCTGCCCCCGCGCTCATCCCACCGGGAACTCGGACGTTTCAGCTAGATAACTTGGCCTCGTCTGGCACGACGCCGAGCTGCGTCTATGATCATGCCTACCAGGGTGTCACGTATCGAGCCGGTGGACAACGAAGCTGGAAGACGAATCTTGCTGGTATGACGAGGCTCTCCGCGGCGAACCGCCTGCACGGCACGGGGACGTCGCTCCGCTATGTTCGGTTCTTGGACGACTTTGCTGCTTTTGAGCCGAACAACGTGTGGACGGACGTCGCGGTCGGAACCTCAAAGATTTACGTCGTTCAGACCCCCACATCAGTCGCTGAACGCTGCCTGCTGATGACCACGGACCCCGGCGATCTCGTCCTTGATCCTACCTGCGGGTCGGGTACAACTGCCTATGGCTCGGAGCAGTGGGGTCGCCGCTGGATCACCATCGACACCAGTCGAGTCGCTATCGCCGTAGCTCGCCAGCGGTTGCTCACCGCGAAGTTCGAATACTTCAAGCTCAAGGACGAAAGCAACGGCGTCGCGGGCGGTCTCCGATGCAAGATGGTCCCGCACATCACGCTGAAGAGCATCGCCCAGAACTCGAATCTCGACCCGATTTTCGCGAAGCACGAAACGATCTTCGAAGCCAAACTCGCCACTGCAAACGCAGCGCTGAAGCAGGTCTCCGACAGACTCCGCACCAACTTCCGCTCTAAACTTGCGCTGAAGCAAAAGCAGGAAGGCAAGAAGTCCATCACCGACGCCGACCGTCGCCGGTGGGAACTCCCGGCAAAGGGGAAAGACTGGCAGCACTGGGAGGTTCCGTTTGACACCGATCCGGACTACCCGACCGACTTGAAGGAGGCCATCGAGGAATACCGCGCCGGGTGGCGGGCCAAGATGGACGAGATCAACGCCTGCATCGCCGCGAACGCCGAGCGGGAAGAACTGGTGGATCGGCCCGATGTTGACCGCAAGATCACGCGCGTCAGCGGTCCCTTCACCGTTGAAGCAGTCCAGCCTCCGGAGATGTCGCTTGGCGATGCCACGATTGTCGAAGCCAGCTTCGCCGGCGAGCCGGAGGAATTGTCGGATACCTTCGTTATTCGCGAAGTACAGATGGGCGAGTCCGCCCAAAACCTCGAAGCGTACCTGAGCAAGATGGTGGATCTGCTCCGCATTGACGGCGTCCGTTTCCCGGATAACAAGCAGAAGAAGTTCACGCGTCTGGACCCGATTTACGCCACCGGTAGTTCGGCCGGCATCCATGCCGAAGGGCGATGGACCAACCTTGGCGAAACCGATGACGATCAGGAGGGCGCGGCCACTGTCGGTGTGGTGTTCGGCCCGCAGTATGGCCCTGTCACCGCGAAGATGATCGAAGAGGTCATCCGGCCGGCAGCCCGGCGCTACGACGATCTAGTCTTCGCCGGGTTCAGTTTCGACGGCGCTGCCCAAGCCGCCATCGACGAAGGCCACCCGAAGATGCACATCCACATCGCGCACATTCGCCCCGATGTGAATCCCGGCATGAACGGCCTGCTCAAAGAGCAACCCGGCAGCCAGTTGTTCACCGTCTTCGGCCGCCCGCGCACCGCAGTGAAGGGTCCGGACGGCGACGGCATGTACACCGTCGAGATGGAAGGCGTGGACGTCTACGATCCCGTGAACAACACCATCGTGGACACCGGCGCGGCGAAGGTGGCGGCGTGGTTCGTGGATGGCGATTACGACGGGCGCACGTTCTGCATCACGCAGGCGTTCTTTCCGGATCGCAGCGCGTGGGAAAAGCTCAGCAAGGCGCTTGCCAGCGTCATGGACCCGGAGCGGTTCGAGTTGTTCTCTGGCACCATTTCTTTGCCGTTCGCCGCGGGCAAGCACAAGAGCGTTGCAGTGAAAGTGATCGACCCGCGTGGCAACGAGGTGATGCGGGTGCATGCTCTCGGCGGGGACGGGAGGTAGACTATGGCCCGCAAGAGCGGAAGTGCTACGCCAGGGCAGGAGCAGTTGCCGGTGCAGCCGGTGGATCGGCCTATCCTCTGCAATCCCTATGAAGAGCCGCGCGACCACTGGATCTACGATAAGGAGACAGGAGCCGCGAGCCGCGCCGGAACCCGGCGCCCTGCGAGCTACTGGTATAAGACGGAGCGCACCGGTAGCGCGCAATTGACGCTCACTGGACTCGCGGAGGAGGAGCGGGACGATCTGCCGCTCGTCAACGCTCTGCGGGAGGACGTCCGGAAGTGGCGCGAGGCCGGGTACCCTGGTGCCACCAACGTGACCCGCGACCTGCTGCGCCACTGGGCACGTACAGACCGCGCACGGCGGTTGTTCTTCTGCCAGATCGAAGCCGTTGAGACGATCATCTATTTGCAGGAGATCCGGTTCCCTGGGAAGGTTGGCATTCGCGGGAATCCGAAGCTGGGTAAGGAGGACCTGAACCGGCTGCTGGCGGGGGGGCGCCCGTCATTCAGCAAACCGGGCCAGGACTTCTTCCCGCGACTGATCGACCCGGCGCAAGATGCCTCGCTGGCGGCGCTACGCCGGATCGCCTGCAAAATGGCGACTGGCAGCGGCAAGACCGTGGTCATGTCCATGGTGGTCGCCTGGGCGTTCTGCAATCGCGGTTTGAACCCCGCGACCACGTTATTCCCGAACGGGGTTCTCGTCTGCTGCCCAAACCTGACGGTGAAAGAGCGGTTGCAGGTGCTTCGCCCGGAGCGCGCGGACAACTACTACGAGGCGTTCGATATCGTTCCGCTCAAGTACCGCGCGCTCCTGCAGTCCGGAAAAGTGCTGGTGACCAACTGGCATCGGTTCGCGCCGGAATCCGAACATTCCGATAACGGCAAGAGCTATGCGGTGGTGAACAAAGGACCGGAGACGCCGGACACGTTCGCGCGCCGAGTACTGGAGGACCTCTACGACCGCATGCCCATCATCGTGATGA
The DNA here is from genome assembly GCA_963785255.1 of Bryobacterales bacterium. Classification (GTDB taxonomy): domain Bacteria; phylum Acidobacteriota; class Terriglobia; order Bryobacterales; family Bryobacteraceae; genus Bog-159. The sequence goes on along the minus strand of CAWAUR010000015.1, from coordinate 14,709 downwards.
ACGATGAGGGCCACCACTGCTGGCGTCCAGCGCCCGCCGATGAGGAGTTGACTAGCGAGGAGAGAAAGGCGCTGGAAGACGAAGCCCTCGAGGCCCGCGTCTGGCTTGATGGTTTGGACCGCATCAACAACTGCACCATCAATCCCGCCGCCAAGCCGGGTGTCTCGATCTGCCTGGACCTCTCCGCGACGCCGTTTTATCTGAAGGGAAGCGGCTATCCCGAGGGCCGGCCGTTCCCGTGGATCGTAAGCGACTTCGGCCTGGTGGACGCCATCGAGAGCGGCATCGTGAAGATTCCTCGCCTGCCGGTGCTGGACACGACGGGGAGGCCCGATCCGAAGTACTTCAAACTGTGGAAGGCGATCAACGAGAACCTGGAGCCCGGAGAGCGACTGCCCGGCAAGTCAAAACGGCCCAAGCCGGAAGTGGTATACCGCGAGGCCGAAGGCGCCCTCCTGCAGATCGCATCCCAGTGGAAGGAGCGCTTTCTACAGATGGAGGCGGCGACGCCGGGGCAGGAGCACGTACCGCCGGTGCTCATCCTAGTTTGCGATAACACCGACATCGCCGAGGTCTTCTACCGGAAGATCAGCGGGGAAACGGAGACGGAGACGGTCACCGAGGCGGACGTGGCCGAGGTGCTTGGCGAGGACGAAGCGGAAAACGGAAACGGCGACGGCGCGCCCGAAGCATCGAAACAGAAACCGGCGAATGCCGGCAAGCGCAAGACGACCACGGTGTACGGCAAGGGAGCGATCTTCCCCGAGCATTTCTCGAACACGCCCGACGTGAACCGGACGATTCGGATCGATACCAAGCTGCTGGCCGAGGCCGAGAGCGACGATCCAAGAAAGAAGAGGCAGGATGCCGCCGAGGAACTGCGCCAGGTGGTGGCAACCGTGGGAAAGCCGGGGCAGCCGGGCGAACATGTGCGCTGCGTGGTGTCGGTCTCCATGCTGACGGAAGGGTGGGACGCGAACAACGTCACTCACATCCTGGGAGTGCGGGCCTTTGGCAGCCAGTTGCTTTGCGAGCAGGTAGTGGGGCGCGGGCTGCGGCGGATGGACTACGTGCCCGATCCGAAAACTGGCCTGCTTACCGAGGAGTACGTGGACGTCTACGGCATCCCATTCTCGGTAATCCCATTCAAGGGGCGGCCGGTGAAGGCGCCCGCGCCGGATGACCGGCCCAAGAATCATGTTCGGGCCCTGCACGAACGTATGGCTATGGAGATGCGATTCCCGGTGGTGGAGGGCTACGCCTTCGCGCTCCGGAAGAACCTGATCCGCTGCGACGTGGATGCGATGCCGGTGCTGGACATCGAGCCGAACCGGGAACCGACCGCCACGTTTGTCCGGCCCACCGTCGGGTACGCGGAAGGCAGTCCATCGACCCACAGCAGCCCATTCCAGTTCGTGGAGCAGGATCGCGAGCAGTACTACCACGAAACGCACCTGCAAACCATCGAGTTTGAGATCGCGCGTCTCGTCGTGGACCAGTTGACGGTGCCGGATCCGGATGCCAAGGATCGGCGTCGGCGCGTACTGGCGCTACAATCGCGCCATCAGCTTTTCCCGCAGATATTCCGGTATGTGGACGACTACGTGCGCCGCAAGGTGAACTTCCAGAACTGCGATCCATGCGAGTTGGGCCTGGCGAAGTACGTCCAGCGGATGGTGGAGCGGCTGCGGGACGCCATCGTACCGGACGAGTCCGCAGGCGAGGCACCGCTGATGCCGATCACGAATCGCTATAAGCCGATCGCCACTACGGCTGAGGTCGATTTCAAAACCACGCGCGCCTGCCATGCGACGATGAAGAGCCACATTGACCAAGTCGTGCTCGACACTCTGATGTGGGAATCGAGCGCGGGCTTCCGGTTGGAATCGAGCCATGCGGTGCAGTTCTATGCCCGCAACGACCACATGGGCCTGACAATCCCATACGAATACATGGGGATCGACCATGCCTATGAACCAGATTTCCTGGTACGGCTGAGTAACGGGGTGACGGTGGTGCTGGAGATCAAGGGTTTCGAAGACGACCAGACGAAGGCCAAGCACACTGCGGCGGACCGGTGGGTGGATTGCAAGTACAACCGCCGGCCGCTCTGCAGCATTACCAGTTGCGTGTGCCCGCCAATCATGGGCAGTTGACGACAGCCGTGCGAGCCAGCTTGCAGATACTCTTGGCCGCGCCCGACCGGATCAGCTTTCCCCTGCTGGCGAGCGTGTATCGGGCAGCCCTGGGCGCGTCACGTTTCAGTCTGTTCTTAAGCGGTCCCAGCGGGGTCTTTAAGACCGCCCTCGCGGCGCTGGCACAGCAACACTTCGGCGCAGCCATGGATGCCAGCGGTCTGCCAGCCAACTTCGCCTCCACGGCGAATGCCTTGGAACGGCTGGCTTACGCCGCCAAAGATGCGTTGCTGGTGGTGGACGACTTCGCTCCCGCCGGCGGCGTGGGTGACGGACTGTTAGAGAGCGTTACGGAACGCTTGTTCCGCGGCGTGGGAAATGCACAGGCACGCAGCCGTCTGGGAGGAGACGGACGACTGCAGACGCAGCAAGCCCCGCGCGGGCTGGTGCTGGGAACCGGAGAAGCGGTGCCGCCGGGACAAAGTATCCGCGCCCGGCTGCTGATTGTTGAGATCGACGCCGGCGCGGTTCGACGGACGGCATTGAACGCCGGCCAGAGTGCCGGGCGTGAAGGTCTCCTGGCAGCAGCGATGGGGGCCTTCGTGGTGTGGCTCGCGGGTTCCTATGAGGCCATGCAGAACCAACTGCAGCAGCGCGTGCAGGATCTGCGCAGTCAGGGGCACGGGATGGCGGGACATGCACGGACACCGGCAGCGATAGCGGAACTGCGGGCTGGCTGGGAGATCTTCCTGGACTTCGCCGAGGAAAAGGGGGCCATCGGGGGGCTTGAAAGAGCGGAGTTGGAGGAGCGCGCCAGACAGGCGCTGGTCGAACTTGCCGAGCGGCAAGCAAAATATCAGACGGCTGGCGATCCGACAGTGCGGTTTACGGGCCTGTTGAAGACCGCCCTGGCAACCGGCCAGGCGTATGTGGCGGACCGGCAAGGCAAGGCGCCAACCGAGGCCGCCGGCTGGGGCTGGCAGCGAACCGGTTCTGGCCGTGGGTGGAAGCCACGGGGCCGCTGCATCGGTTGGGTGGTGAACGGTGACTTATACCTGGAGCCCAGCGCCAGCTATCAAGTCGTGCAGGAGATAGCTGGTACGGAGAGCCTAGCGGTGAGCGAGGCGGCCCTGCGGCGCAGGCTGTGGGAACGAGGGCTATTGGCGAGCAGAGATACAGCACGCCAGGTGCTGCTGGTGCGGCGGATCTTGGCTGGCGCTGCCAGGAAAGTGCTGCATTTGCGCGCGAGCCATCTGCTAGCAAGGTCGGCTTAGAGTTGGCGGAAACGGGCTGACAGCCCGGTTCGCGAAATAGGGCATTTTCGGAGAATCGAGTCTACATGTCCACCGCCTGATCGCTGCCGGCGACGGGGATCTCCGGGATTCCCGCGCCGGCGTGGGGACCAAGCAAGCAGCAGCGAATCAATTCAACTAGTCGGCCCCCGTCCGGCTGAATCGCACTGGTGGATCGCCGAATCAGGTCCAACTGCACCGCTTGCTCGGAACTGATGTTTGCGGCGCCGGCTGCCGCCACCAGAAGCTGGAGCAGGGCATCGCTGTTGGCGGTGATTCTGACAATCTTGTCGTCTGCCATGATGAGCAGCGTCGGTTCGATGATTAGACGCCGCTCAAGTGCGGCGAGTCGTCGACGTAGGTGCACGGTCAAGCCTCCCTTTTCATGCTCCACCGCGATCGTTTCGACAGATACGCGGTCTCAGTTCCAGCGGTCCATTTAATGCTTCACGGTCTCCGCGGCGCGCTCCAAAGCGGACACGCGTGTCTCGATATCCAAATCCAAGGCTTCGCGGGCCACGGCAAACAGTCCCAAGGCCGCCCGTATCCGGCTCGCGGCAGGCGTCGTGGGATCTGCCATCAATTTCAGGAGCACGGCAGTGGCGGCGCCAGTGTTCTGCTGGGCACGGGCGTAGGCCTGTTCTACAACCTCCCACCGGGCGCGCCGGTACTCCTCTAGGAACTCGGGCAAACGCAGCCAGCGCGTCAGGGTGCTCGGGTCAATGCCGGCGACACGGGCCGCCTCGGCATGATTCCGCTCCGCGAGTAAGGCTTTGATCGCCGATTCCTTCTTCCGCCCGAGTTTGCTTCCGTGTCCCTTCATTGCCCGATCCAACCAGACGCACTCTGCCAGCTGCACAGGCCATCGCCTTCTCTTTGCCATGGCAAATTTATTTGCACTTTGCCTTGCCTTTCAGGCACTTCGGAGTGATTCATGTGATGACCCGCGCAGCCCGCGGACCAAGGAGATTCACAATGACGTTCACGATGGATGCCGAAAACAACATCAGTGCGTTTGCCACCGCCGAGGAGGCCGCCGCCGCAACCCAGAATCCTTTCGATCCCTTCGCCACCCAGAAGGAACTGGCGGATCTGGCCAAAGCGTGGCCGGCGGAGCGACTGGTAGCCATTTGGAACAGTCTGACTGGCGTGACGCCCGTATCGAGCTTCAAAAGCAGCAAGGCTGCTGTCGCCCGCATTTGGCAGCGCATTCAGAGACTCGGTGACGCCGCGAAGCCCGCGACGGAAACCGCGAAGCCGAAGCCGGGCCAAAAGGCCAAGGGTGGCGCACGGGCGGCCAAGGGCGCGTCGGTGAAGGGCAAGGCGGCTAAGAAGGCCCCCGCCGCCAAGAAGGCACCCAAAGCCAAAACGGCCGCGAAGACGCCGGAAGCCGCCGCGCCGCGCGAGGGCAGCAAAATGGCGCAGGCCATTACCCTTATGCAGCGCAAGGGCGGCGTCACAATTTCCGAACTGATGAAAACCATGGGATGGCAAAAACATACCTGCCGCGGTTTTGTAGCTGGTGCGATGAAGAAGGCTGGCTATACGGTCGAGAGTTTCAAGCCCGAAGGGGGCGAGCGGAGCTATCGACTTCCCAAGTAACATCAGCATTACCCTCCTTTCCAAGCCCGCCCCCGGTTCTCCCGGCGGCGGGTTTTCTGCTTCTGGCCCGGTATCTCCTGGACGGACTTTTGCGCTCCCCGTTTTCGGGCTTTCCCCGATTCCATCCGCGCTACTCCGATTGATACTATGGCATCCATCTGAAATTTGTAATTCTTGCTAACTAGGGGCCTTCGGGGAGGCCCTCTTATCCGTTCCTGCCCCAAAACCCAACCTGCCGCCGCCCAAACCAACGTGGGCCAAACGTGCGCCACCGGCGGCCAAACCTTCGCCAGCTTTCAGTAGCCGCAGTTCCGCCGACCAGTCGGACAGGGCGAGGCACAGCCCTTGCAAATCGGGATGCCCGGCACGTAGCTGGGCTTCGATGGCCGCTATCTCGGCCCAGCAGCGTTGGATTCATGCGGGCACCTCCTTCAGGCGTTCCTCGGCGATCTGGTCGAACGTGCGCCCGTCGCCGTCTAGCGTCGCCTTGCCGCCCGTGACGGATTGCCACCTGGCAACTACCACGTCAACGTACTTTGGATCGATTTCTAATCCGTAACAGACGCGCTCTGTGATTTCCGCGGCGGCCAGGGTCGTACCCGATCCGAGGAAAGGCTCATAGACCGACTCCCCGCGCTTAGTGTGATTTAACAGCGGCCGGCGCATGAGTTCGATTGGTTTTTGACAGGGATTATCGTATTTCTCCTCGTCGGAGCCGCCCATGATAAACTTTGGCGACGGGCAAGCCCAAATGGTTGAGTTCTCGCCGGCCTTGCCGTACCAGGGAGCGTTCTTCTTACGCACAAACCAGCAGGGTTCGTGCTGGAACCAGTACAAGGTGCGCGTCAGGACCGTGCGCTCCTTATCCCAAATGATCTGTTGCGGGTACAGGAATCCGATGCGCTCCAGCCCGTTGAGTACCTCGCGCGTAAAGATGCTCGCGTGCCACACGTACGCGATCTGCAGGCTGGGCACTAACTCGAAGGCGCCAGACCAGTCCGCACGCGTGTCGCCGGAGATCGTGGTATTGGTGTGGCCCTCGGTCCGGTGCTTCATGTAACTGGCTTCGGCCGGCCCACAGCCGTTTAGTCCGGCCCGGTCACGCCACTCTGAGTCGAGTGATATTCCATAAGGCGGGTCCGTCACAAGGAGAAATGGCTTGCGGTCGCCCAGCAGCCGCGCCACTGCTTCCGGGCTGGTGGCGTCCGCGCAGAGGATCCGGTGCTGGTTACTGCGATTGCCGCAGAGCCAGAGGTCGTTCGGCCGGGACACGGGATTCTCCGGCAGCGGCGGCGCGACATCGGCCTGCTCATCGTTGTCCGGGAGCGTCAGGAGATCCTCCAGTTCTCTCGGATCGAACCCAGTGAGCGAAAGATCGAAGTCCGCCTCAGACAGTTGCTGCAATTCACGAGCGAGTAATTCGTCATCCCAGACCGACTCCTGGCTCGTCCTATTGTCAGCCAGGCGCAAGCCGCGGATCTGCTGCGGCGTCAGGTTGTCTGCCACATGAACCGGGCACTGCTTCTCTCCGACACTCTTGCCGGCCGCGCGGCGCAAGTGACCGATGACGATTACTTCTTCGCGGTCCACCACAACCGGTTGGCGCCATCCGTAAGTCTTGATGGACGATCCCACTTTCGCAACCGCCTGAGCGGACCATTTGCGAGCATTGTTTTTATAATCCTTCGGGCGGTCAATATCCCACATTTCAATTTGCACGGTGTCCTCCCGTATAGACTTCGGCGACGGGTACGGTGGCCGTGTTGGAGTTGCGGGCTCCTTGCAGGCGCACGCACTCCGTCAGAACAGGATCTGTGAGAATGGGGGACAAGATTGCGCGTACAGTGATGCTGCCGGCAATTTGGGCCATCTGCGCGTCAGAGTGACGTCTGGAATTTCTTGGATACGGAGGAAGTTCCGAGAGCTTCCAATGTTCGACGCGCTGCGCCGTTGCCTGCGAAAGCATATCTCACCTTCCCTAATTGGGTTGGAGGTGCCTTTCGGAGGGTGCGCTTGGCGCTGGCCTGTCGAACAGAGCCTCTATTCGCCATGATAATCCTTCTGCATGAATTGTACAAGCGCCTTCAAGAACATTTTCATGGCGCTCTGTTCTGGTCTTGCGGCAATGCGGCAACACACAACGGACTGAAAAGCAAGCGCTTTTACCGTTACCGTCCTACGCCCGGATTAGCGGCTGAAGCGGCCTTCGTTCCCTTCCGTTTTCACCTATGCGGGAAACTGGCGCACCGCCGGCGTAACGCAGGAAACGCAGCCGTTCGCCCATGTTGCGTCCCGGCGCGGCCAGACGGCTCGGCGCAACCGACGCAAACGTGGCGTACTTGGCCGCGAGCTTTGCGTGTAGGTCGGGCCGCAGCCCATCTGGCCAACCCCACGCTCCGCTCTATAAGCTGCCCTCTGCACCCACTGGCCACATTGCTAGGGGGGGCCACCGCTTCCAAACCTGGGAGCCTTTGGCACATTGCGGCTGACGGTCCGCTTCGTCAACTTCGCTTTATTGATAAGGGCATCTCTCCTTTTCGCTTTGGCTTTGGCTTTGGCGTCGGCTTTGCGTTTGCGGTACTTGCGCATGTATTTGGCGCGGTCATCTTTATACGTCGGGGAGCTCTGCTTGAATTTCTCGGCGCGGCAAGTGTTGCCACAAACGGCCTTTTTGTTGCTTTGGGCAAAAAACCACCGCCCGCATCGACACTTGCGGATTCTGTCCAGCGTTCCGGCGGTCTGCATCTCCAATATCTCAATGACCGCGATAGATGGCGATATTGTGCCCAGGTTTCTTCCTGTTACAGGCGGGGCGACTCTCGAATGTGTGGCCCTTGGGTATGGTGACTGACGCCAATGCAAAACGTAGTTTTCGCTCGCCGCATCGCCCTTGCTAAACTCCAGCCTGACGGTAAACACAAATTCCTCCACATTCGCGTTTATGTGGTGTATCAGGTTGCGTCGCTGTACTATGTTCTCGGCCGGCTGCTTGTCGAGGTCGTGGCACAATCTAAAAATCTCCATCGCCCGCCAACGCTCAAGATCACTCTCGGGCTGCGGCGTATTCAGGAACCGAACCAGACTTTCCGCCTTAGCGGCGGCATATCCCGGCACGCGTAATGCACGATTCGTTGTGTCGTTTCGTTTCGTCATAGTAGGGTTACGACAATAGTAGCGTGATTACGATGCACTGTCAACTATCGTCTGTTACGATACCAGCATGAGCACTATTGCAGGGCAGATTCCCCTTCGCCTTCAGTACCCGATCGAGGAGTGCGCGGCGCTATTAGGAATAAGCAAACACACTCTGATCCGCGATATTCGGCGCGGATTGGTAAAAACCACGCGTTACGGCAAAAGAGTCCTGATCCCCAAAGACGAACTCTTTCGACTCGCGGCCGAGGGCATCTCGACGGAAGCAAGGCGAATTGAGCCTCGCATTCCATAGGATCGCAAGATGAAAGGGCGGCGATATCATCGGCTTACGCATATGCTTCAGAAACCGTACGCATTATGCGGGCTTGCCATCGCTGTTGGCAAAAGCGGTGTTGCGCGGCGAGCGCCGAATCGGCGGGGGAATGGCGGTTAGCTGCATGAAGAAGCCGCGGCCAGAAGTGTTGGGGCAAATACCGGATCTCGGGCAGCGATTTAACCCGCGTCGGTTCTTCCGCGATGTTGTGATCATTCCGGCTTCACTCGCCAAATATACGGGACTCTCAAACGGCGCAAAACTCATGTGGGCGGCGCTGAACACCTATTCCGACTTGCCGGCGATTTATCCGGCCACCAAGACGTTGGCATCGCAACTCGGCATACGTCGGCACACGGCACAGCGGTATCTCGATGAACTGGAGAAGAAGCGATTCATCTTCGTAGATCGCGATGATCTGCACTACAGCGACAAGGGGACCGGGGGAACGCCCACCTATTGGTTCCTTTGGCACGAAGCCCTCGCGCCGTTGCCGGATGATGCGGTAGGTGTGGCAAATGTGTCAGGGGTGTCAGAATCGTTAGGAGTAGCGGAATTGTCACGGGGACCCGAGGCAGGTTTGGCACCCCTTACCCCCCACAATTCTGGTACCCAAACAGGCTTAAGTAATAAACAGGTTCAAAAGGAACAGAACCTGCCATTGTCTGTCTTAGGCGCTTCTGTGTGTGGAGAGAACGACGACGAAGCTGATTACTGCTTCGCGTCGCCAAAAACCGGCGACGGCTCGCCGGGCGTAAGCATGTCGCCCGGTGAAAATCAAAACCAAAAAACAAGACCACACCTGGATTCACGCAACGCTCCCGAGGTAGGAGTAGCGGCCCCCCAAAACCCTTCAATGATTGAAAAGCCAAAAAGCACCTGGACAGCGCTCGATATATCGGACCTGCAAAGGTGGCTTTCCGCGTTCATGGAAGGCGAGGAGCCACCGGCAGAACTGGTGAACTGGATAGTATTCGATCTTTCCGCTAGGTACGACCTGAAGGCCAGCGATATTCACCGGGCGCTAGATGCGGCATGGAAACGGAACGCACGGCCCGGCGGGAAGAACGCACCGCGCGATTGGAATTGGTTTTACGAGACGCTGCGGAACGCTCTTATTCCCGGCTATGCCGCGCGCCTACCGGAAGCTCCGGCTGTCCCGCGTCCGGCGCACCAGGCCAATGCAGAAGGCATGCGCGGGATAGAAGCACTAGAGCTTCCGGACGCGCCGGATTCCCTGGTAGCGTCCTATCGCTGCAAGTGCGGCGGGGAAATTTGGCAATACCAGGATCGCGTGGTTGGCACGTGCGTCTGTGCTCCTGCGCAGACGGCCCGAGCGGAAGCTACTCAAATGCCAGTCCGCAGCCAGCGGTGCTTGGCAGAGCAGCTGAGGAGGACAGTATGACTGAACGCACGCTGACTCCAGGCCGACTCCGCCTGCTGGAAATCATCGATTCCATTGAATTCGGTCACGTCGAGCAGCTTTCTGTTCAGAGCGGTGAACCACGGTTCGAGCCTGCACCGCGTCTCATACAAGAAATCAAAATTGATTCGGAGCCTCTACGGCAGCCTGATCGTGGCAATACGGACGTAACGTTAAAGAAGCAATTTCAAACTCTGTTCGGTCAGCTGGATCGGCTGACCGATGACATTGTCGATATCCAAATCCGGCACAACTTACCCTTCAAGCTGGTCGTGAAGCGTCGCTACACGGGAGTGTTGCCGTGACAGAGCGACAGACTGATGATGTTAATCCCACTACCCCGCAGGCTGGTGCCATTCCTGATTTCAAATGGGTTAACCGGCATGTGCCAATACGTGAAGTGTGTATTGCCCTGGAGCTGCGTGTCGTTCAACGATCATTTGAATTACATGAGCCCCTATGCCCGGGTGACCTATTCCGATCCCAAGGCCGGCCAGTTTGTATTCGCCTATACCCATGGCAACGCCCGCCCGGATCTGAGTGCTCCGGACGGCACGGACGACCCGTTGCAGCGCGAAATCGGTACCTTGGCCCTGTTTCCGCTCATCTCCCTGCGCGGCGGCAGCGCCAGCGTGCAGCGCGGGCAGGATATCGAAGGCAGCTATTCGCGCGCCTTCGGATCCCGGCAGTTCGGCGTCACGGTTTATCATGAGTCCATCAGCAATCTGGCGCTGACCATCGCCGAGCCGGATGGGTTTCTGCCGGTAGGCGATGTGCTGCCCGATTTCTTCTCCGGAACCGCCATGTTCGATGCCGGCAATTTTTCCAGCATGGGCTACATTGTTTCGGGGACGCAGAACGTGGGTGATCACTTGAGCGCCACGGTGATGTATGGCGAAGGCGGCGCGCTCACTGCTGAACAAAACGATCCGCTGAACGGAAATCCGGTTGCGCTGCGTTCTGAGTTGCACGCCGCGCAGCAGCAGTCCGTGACGGTGCGGGTTACGGCCAGCAGCCCCCACACCGGGACGCACATCGTGGCCAGCTACCAGGTGGCGGATAGCCGCATGGCCGTGCCCGAGCCCATCTATTCGACCGGCAGCCTTCGTCCGCAGCCGGGATTGAACATCTATTTCCGCCAGGCCATTCCGGTTCTCACGGGCCTGCCGTGGCGCATGGAACTCACCGCCGATCTGCGCAATCTTCTGCAGCAGGGTTATCTGCCATTAACTACCGCGGATGGCTCGCACCTGACGCTGATGGAAAATCCGCGCATGTTCCGCGGGGGGATTAAGCTTCATCTTCTAAGCCGGCATACACATTTGGCGCCCGCCTCCGCGAAGCGCAACTCACTAAGCTAACATCCTTGTAACATCCTTAACTCCATCGCCAGCATCGCGCCGTGCGCCGAGTTAGACCACTTACTCTGCTAGTTATAGGCCGCCGGTGGGAAAAATGGCGTCCGGTGCTATTTTTTTCTTGACAGCGCAAAAAAACAGGCATACTATCAGACCTTGAAATCGTTTTGTGCGATTAGAGTTACTATGCCGCTATTAGTGAAGCTGGTATTCCGCTGCCGCGCGGTCCTTCGTGTGTCGCCGGTAATATGCTGTCTGTTGCTGGCGCTCGCCTTCCCGCCCGGAATCGGCCGCGCGCAGAGCGGACAGCCCGCGAACGCCGTCGTTCCAATTCAGGTATTGTATCTCGCTCGGGGCGGCTGCCAGCCCGCTCAGATCACGCGGAAAGCCGGCCAGTTCGTGCTTCTGGTAATAAACCTGAGCTTCCAGTCGAACGTGCAGGTGGCGCTGCACTCGGCGGACGGCACGGCGCAGGCGGAGCAGCAGTTTTCAACCACGCAACGGAATTGGGTCCAATTGCTTAACTTGCCGGCGGGCAAGTACACGCTGGACGGCGCCAACTCCCCACACCGCTGCAAAATCACCATCGAATAAGCCGAGACGGAGGAAAGCCATGGACCGTAATCCGCGTGTAACGTTCCTCATGCATCGCGCCATGGGCTGCGCACTGCTCTGCGCCGCCGCCGGGCCCGCTCTGTGCCAATCCGTGCCGGGCATGTCGCCCGCAGTCCCCGGGTCGACGCCCGCCTCGGTGGCACCCGGAACACCCGCGGGATCGTATGCGCTCTCCGACCTGGAGACCATCGACCTCTACAGCGGCAAAGTAAACTTTATTGTGCCCATCCGCGACATCGCGAGCCGCGGCTCGGCGGGCTACCGGATGACCGTCCCGGTGCAGCGGGGATGGACAGTTGGGCAGGTCATGGTCGGCGCAACAAACGAGCTGCTGGCCCTGTCTACAGAAACGCCTGACACGAGCTTCGGCGCCCTAGCCTCCGAGCCGGACGTGGCGCTGGAACCGTACGTGCCAGGCTACATGGTGTTCCGGTCTGTCGCCTACTCCGCCGCGACGCCCGTAACGTGCCCGGACGGCGGGAAGGTGGTCGCCAGTAGTAACGGCCACACCCTCACAAAGGTGGTGTTCCTGGAGCCCGACGGCACCGAGACGGAATTCGTCGATCAGGCCTACGGTGGCGCGCCACAGCCGCTTCCCGGCACTTCCTGTCAGAATGAGGGCACTGGCGTATCGCGCGGAACGGTCTTCATGGCGGTTGACGGATCGGCAAAGACATTCATCGCATCGGCTCCCGTGGTGGATGAGACTTGGGTGGCGCCAAAGATGGGCGTGATCAATGGCATGCTGCTCTTCCCGGACGGCACCCGGTATGACGTGAACAGCGCCGGCAATCCCAACCTTCCCTTCGGCCATGTGACCGGCATTTACGATCCAAAGGGCAATTACACGCAGATCCTCGGGGACCACCGCCGTGCACCATCGCCCCGCCCTGCACGCCTAGCGACCAGCCGATGTTCCAGGTGCAGGAGCCGACGGACCGCTACACCGCGGTCTTCCTCGCCAATGTGGCGGCCAGCCCGGTACAGGACGTTATCATTTACCTGGGGGCGGGCGGCGCGCTCCGGGACGTTTGGGTGAACTACAGCCAGATGTCCAGCGTCCTGGCCGCCGGCCAGTCGATAGACGACTATAGTTGCCTCTTTTTCTTCGCCCGCACCACGCAGGCAGGGAACCCGTTCAACCCGTGGGTAATCTCCTCGATTGTGCTGCCCAACTCCGAGCAGTATTCTTTCCTTTACAACAGCTACGGCGACGTGGTCCAAATAACCCTTCCGACCGGCGGGTCCGTTCAGTACACTTACAACACCCTGAGCCAGGGGAGCTGCGATGCAGGCGGCAGTATCCCGAGCGGCTTCAACGCTGCGAACAATACGATCCAGCGCCCCCTGCAGGAGCGCAAGGTGCTCAAGGACGGAGTCAATGTGGAGCAGGACACCACCTACGCCTACGGGATCGTGTCGAGCACGGCGAACGGCGGCGCGGGCGAAACCCAAGTGATCGTTACGCACCGCAACCCGTCTACGCTCGCCACCATCAGCCAGGAATACCACGAGTTCTTCGGCGACGTGAACGCCGACGCGCCGTCCGACCCTACCATTTACCCCTTTTGGCAAGAGGGCAAGGAGTACGAAACCGATTTTTATAATGGCAGCGGCGCGTTGTTGCGCACGGTCGTGAACGCTTGGCAGCAGCGCCAGTGCGGCCAGTTTCCCGCCGACGCGAGTTGCTACGGCGGGCCTAGCGGCGGAAACGGTTACATCAACGCCTCGTCGTACAAGCCAAACGGCGCCGAGCTGACCAGCATAAACAGCCCGCAGGCCCCGGTGCACTACACCTCGTTGTTCACCGCCACGACCACGCTCGCCGACGCCAGCCCGAATCCGGTAAGCCAGGTCAAGTACGGCAATTACGACCAGTACAATAACCCGGCCTCCGTCACCGAATACGATTACGGGTCCGGAGCGGTGGGCGCGGCGTTGCGGACCACCAAGACGACGTACCTCACCAACGGCTACGACACGCTCAACAGCACCGTCTCGTCCACCGTCCACATCCGCCGCGCGCCCATCGACCGGATCGTGTATGATGGGAACAACAACTACGTGGCTGAAACGCAATACAGCTACGACGACTCGCTTCCTACGGCGGCGGGCGGCACGCCGAGCGGGTATGTGGCGCCATCCTGGTCGCAATCCTGCAGCCCCGTCCCAACCGGAACCTGCCTGGGCAACCTTACCACCACTAAACAGTGGTCCAACACTTTCGGCTCGTTCCTTTCCACCACGAAGACCTACGACACGCTTGGAAACGTCCTATCGGTCACCGATCCGAACGGCAACAAAACCAGCTACTCATACACGGACAGCTTCTCTCCCACCGGCACGGAACTGCCGCCCGGTTACTCCGCCGACGCCTTCCCCACCACCGTCACCAACGCGCTTTCGCAAGTCACGACCTACGAGTACGACTATTATCTGGGCCGGCCTACGTATGCCACCGACCCCAACTCCATCCAGACCGAATTCGCTTATGGCGATGGCAACAACGATAAGCTCGACCGCCTGTCGCAGGTTCAGCGGGGCATCGTCAACGGTACGGCTACGGCGCAGACGACGTACACCTACAACGACCCCCCCAACGCCGTCTCGGTCACCACCACCAGCGACCAGGTATCGCTCAACGACAACGCCATCGAGAGCATCGTTTCGTACGATGGTCTGGCGCGCAAGTCGGAAACCGAGCAGCAGGTGCCCTGCGGCACCGGCACTAATGACATCACCGTGAATCAAACTTACGACAACATGGGCCGCCCGTACACGGTGACCAATCCCTATAACCCGTGCAACAGCGAGG
>CAWAUR010000014.1:0-631659 GCA_963785255.1 Bryobacterales bacterium | reverse complement strand
GAAGCGAACCCAGGGAAGTGAACCATCTCAGTACCTGGAGGAAAAGAAAACAACCGTGATTCCGAAAGTAGTGGCGAGCGAAATCGGAATAGCCTAAACCGGACGATCCGAAAGGAGAGTCCGGGGTTGCAGGACCACAAAACTTCCGGGTCTAGGGACTGGGGGTTAGGGGCTAGGGAAGAGTTGCCGGACATCGGTAGCTCTCCTCCAGTCCCTAGTCCCCAGACCCCAGTCCCGAAAGTTAAAGAAGGATAGGAAATGCGTTAATCGAACGGTCTGGAAAGGCCGGCCATAGAGGGTGACAGCCCCGTAGGTGAAAATGCAATCCTCTTTCAAGTGGCTCCTAAGTACCGCGGGACACGTGGAACCCTGCGGGAATCTACCGGGACCATCCGGTAAGGCTAAATACCAGTTTGCGACCGATAGTGAACCAGTACCGTGAGGGAAAGGTGAAAAGAACCCCTGCGAGGGGAGTGAAATAGTACCTGAAACCACACGCTTACAAGCAGTTGGAGGGCTATGCCGCGCAAGCGGAATGCCTGACATCGTGCCTATTGCATAATGAGCTGGCTAGTCATTCTCAGTGGCGAGGTTAAGCGAAAGCGAGCCGCAGCGAAAGCGAGTCTGAACAGGGCGATGCAGTCGCTGGGAATGGACGCGAAGCGGGATGATCTACCCTTGGCCAGGATGAAGTCGGTGTAACAGCCGATGGAGGTCCGAACCAGTGTTGGTTGAAAACAGCTTGGATGAGCTGAGGGTAGGGGTGAAAGGCTAATCAAATTCCGTGATAGCTCGTTCTCTCCGAAATAGCTTTAGGGCTAGCCTTGCGTGGTCCGTCGCGGTGGTAGAGAACTGACTGGACTAGGGGCCTTCCCAGGTTACCGAATCCAACCAAACTTCGAATGCCGTGAATGTGTAGCGCGGGAGTCAGACAGTGGGGGCTAAGCTTCATTGTCGAAAGGGAAACAGCCCAGACCATCAACTAAGGTCCCCAAATCTATGCTCAGTGGGAAAGGAAGTCGAGAGGCTCAGACAGCCAGGAGGTTGGCTTAGAAGCAGCCATCCTTTAAAGAAAGCGTAACAGCTCACTGGTCGAGCCGCTCGGCGCCGACAATATAACGGGGCTCAAGCATAGTACCGAAGTTATGGATTCGAGGAGTTGACCATTGGCCCGCTCCGGAAAGGGCTAAGGGCGAGGGACTGGGAGAAACAAAACCCCAGCCCCTAACCCCTAGTCCCTGGCCCCGGAGCGGACGAATGGTCCGCTCCTTGAATGGTAGGAGAGCGTTCTCAACGCAGTGAAGGTCGAGCGGAAGCACGGCTGGAGCGTTGAGAAGCGACTCTGCCAGCATAAGTAGCGAGAAACCAGGTGAGAACCCTGGTCGCCGTAAGTCTGAGGATTCCTGAGAAAGGTTAATCCGCTCAGGGTTAGTCGGATCCTAACGTGAGGCCGATAGGCGTAGCGGATGGACAGCAGGTTAATATTCCTGCACTACCGAAACTCGATAAAGACCGAAGGGGGGACGCGGACTCAAGCTCGTGGAAGGTAATGGTTTCCTTCCATGGGGGAGAGGAGGTCCGGATTGGTAAATCCGCCGGATCGTCCGCCAGGAAAAGCCTCTAAGGAGAGTTAGGTATCCGTACCACAAACCGACACAGGTGGACGAGAAGAATATTCTAAGGCGCTCGGGTGATGGTAGGTTCAGGAACTAGGCACATTAGCTCCGTAACTTCGGGAGAAGGAGTGCCCACCTAAGACGTGGGCCGCAGTGAATAGTCTCAGGCGACTGTTTAACAAAAACACAGGTCTCTGCAAAGTCGAAAACGACGTATAGGGGCTGACGCCTGCCCGGTGCCGGAAGGTTAAAGGGAGCGGTTAGCGCAAGCGAAGCTGCGAACTGAAGCCCCGGTGAACGGCGGCCGTAACTATAACGGTCCTAAGGTAGCGAAATTCCTTGTCGGGTAAGTTCCGACCTGCACGAATGGCGTAACGATCTGAGAACTGTCTTAACCTGCCGCCCGGCGAACTTGTGGTCCCGGTGAAGACGCCGGGTGCCCGCCACTAGACGGAAAGACCCCGTGCACCTTTACTATACCCTTTCATGGAACTATGGGGCGGTCTGCGCAGCATAGGTGGGAGGCTTTGATTCCGGGTTCTCGGACTCGGAGGAGCCAACGGTGAGATACCACCCTGATCGTTCTGTGGTTCTAACTTCCACCCGTAATCCGGGTGAAGGACAGTGGAAGGCGGGTAGTTTGACTGGGGCGGTCGCCTCCTAAACAGTAACGGAGGCGCGCGAAGCTTGGCTCAGGCGGTTTGGAAATCCGCCGTCGAGTGCAAAGGCATAAGCCAGGTTAACTGCGAGACCTACAAGTCGAGCAGATGCGAAAGCAGGCCTTAGTGATCCGGTGGTTCTGTATGGAAGGGCCATCGCTCAACGGATAAAAGGTACGCCGGGGATAACAGGCTGATCGGAGTCAAGAGTTCACATCGACGCTCCGGTTTGGCACCTCGATGTCGGCTCATCGCATCCTGGGGGTGTAGAAGCTCCCAAGGGTTAGGCTGTTCGCCTATTAAAGCGGTACGTGAGCTGGGTTCAGAACGTCGCGAGACAGTTCGGTCCCTATCTGTGGTGGGCGTAGGAGATTTGAAGGGGCTTGCCCTTAGTACGAGAGGACCGGGGTGAACGAACCTCTTGTGTTCCAGTTGTCCCGCCAGGGGCATAGCTGGGTAGCGAAGTTCGGTCAGGATAAACGCTGAATGCATATAAGCGTGAAACCTTCCCTAAGATGAGATCTCCCAACCGAAAGGTAACAAGAGCACTGGTAGACTACCAGTTTGATAGGACGGGTGTGTAAGTCTGGTAACAGATTGAGCTGACCGTTACTAATTGCTCGTTCGGCTTGACCATAAAATTTGCTGTTCATGCAAAGTTTCTTAGTGGGACAGGCCATCGTTTTTCGTGGCCTGTCATGAAGCGCCCCCCGTCAATATTCGATCTTTACAGGATTCGCCGCGTCATCCGCGGCGAGCGATCTTCTGGGTGATTCTAGCGAGAGGGACCCACCCGTTCCCATCCCGAACACGGAAGTTAAGCCTCTCAGCCCCGATTGTACTGCACGCGCGAGTGTGTGGGAGAGTAGGAAGTTGCCCGGTCTAAGCAAAAAGCCTCCAAGCAATTGGAGGCTTTTTTGTTGATGGCGAATTTTGATAACTTCGAGTTATGGCGAAGGCCTCGCTGCAGGAAATTGTCGACTCGCTCGAGATGCAGTTCGATGAGTACCGCCAGTTCCTGGATCGCCAGACTGGAGCCGTGGAGCTACTCGATCTTGCGGAACTCCGGCTGGCCGAGGAGCCTGATCAGCCGGAGGAGGATCTACCGGCAGCCGAGGAATCGCACGAATCCGTAATCGCCAGGGCGGTGATCGAAGACCCCGATCGCTTCGTGCGGCTCCCCACCAAGTGGGATATCCACGAATGGCAGATCATGTGCGACTTCGCCGAGTCGGTCGCCCCTGACAGATTGCGGGACGACCTGCTAAACGCGTTGCACGGCAGCGGCGCTTTTCGGTACTTCAAGGACACCTTACGGCGGTACCGGCGCGAGGATGATTGGCACCTCTACAGGACCGCCGCATTGCGCCGGATCGCTATCGACTGGTGCAAAGAGAACGATATCGAGTACCAGGAAGACAATGAGACGCCCCAGCACGGCCTAAACAGCTACACCCGTCTTGCCGATTCTCAGCCGCTTGCCGACTATCAAATCACGGCGCAATCCAATCCCAAGCACTGCTACTCTCATGTTTCTATAGATTTGGGGTAGTTTGTACCAGTACGCCGCGTGATCCAGCCTGCCCATCATTTTTATTTCCATAAGTTTACAGCGTATATAGCCGAATCATCAGCTCATCCAGCAACCCCTACCCCTTGACATCGGCAATCAGTTGAGTAATTCTATCTAGATTGATCGGCAAATCCGCCGCCAGCCCCGAGAGGGCAAAGGAGCTTCGTCACATGCGAAAAGCGCTATGGAAATTGGCTTTGTTTGGTCTTTTTGTGGTCCCCGCGATCCTCCCGGCCGCCGAGAAAGCCGGCGCCATCGTCATCGTAGCGGATAGCCGCCACCTCACCGGCCTGGCCGCCTGGTGGGTCAACCTCTACAACGAAAGCCATCTCTATTTCGCGCTCCTCAGCATCGTGGCTATCCCGCTCGCCGGAGCCATTCTGGGCACCGCCGCCGACCTTCTCATGGCACACCTCGGCATCGATCTGAAATCCAGAACGTTGCAGGAGAATTAGGTCCGCATGCATTGGTTCTACGTGCTACTGCCCATCGCCGGGGTGCACGTCTGGTGGCCCGGCTTGGTCATCCTGGGGCTGGGTGTAGGCATCATCGGCGGCTTCTTCGGCATGGGCGGCGCCTGGATGGTTACGCCCGCCCTCAATATCCTCGGCTTCCCCATGGCCTTCGCCATCGGCACCGACATCACCCACATGGCGGGAAAATCGTTGATCTCCACCATGCGCCATGCCAAGTTCGGCAACGTCGATTACAAGCTCGCGCTCATCATGGTCTTCGGCACCATTGGCGGCCTGGAACTCGGCGCGCGCAACGTGATGTGGCTTGAACGTATTGGCAAAATCGATTTCTATGTGCGCTGTGGCTACCTTATATTGCTCACCGGCATCGCCATCATGATCTTTACGGATGTGTACAAGCGGCGCATGAAGGAGCGTGCCGCGCTGGCCGCCGGACGCACCGTGGATCATCTTGAAACCGGCATCGAATGGTACAAAACGCTGCAGCGCATCCCCATTCCTCCCATGGTCAACTTCCCCAGGGCCGGCATTCGCTGCTCGGTTTGGTTGCCGGTGGCCGTAGCCTTCTTCACCGGATGGCTCGCCGGTGTCCTGGGCATTGGCGGCGGCCTGATCCGCATGCCCTCTTTGATCTATCTGGTCGGCGTCCCCACGCACATCGCCGTGGGCACGGATCTCTTCGAAATCGCCGTCTCCGGACTCTACGGCGCGGCCACTTACAGCTACAAAGGCCGCGTCGAGTTATGGGCCGCGCTCATCATGCTGGTCGGCGCGGCCATCGGCGCGCAGATCGGAACGGTAGCCACTAAGTACGTGAAAGGCTACGGCATCCGCATCTTTTTCGGATGGGCCGTCGTCGGTTGCGACGTGTCCGTTCTGATGAAAGTTGTGGCGGCCGCGCACCCCAATCTCAAATCGGTGCTGAACGTCGCCGCAACGGTTTTGATCCTCGGCCTGGTTTCGCTGCTCTCGCTGGTGATCGTCATGAAATTCATAGTAGGTGTGAGAAAGGAACTGTCCGCCAAGAAGGCGGCGGTAATGGTGGCATCATGAAGCGCTTTGTGTTGATCGTCGCCGCGGCGGTTGCTCTAACAAGTTGCGGCCGGCTGGGCTACACCGCACAAGGCCGCGTGATCGCCTATGACCGGCAAACCCGCCGGATGACCGTGATCCAGGAGTCGCCCGTTCCAAGCACCGCCACTCCCGGAATCCTCCCCGCCGTTACTATCGTCGCGCCCGTCGATCCGGCCGAAATGGGTCCCGCGCCTGTGGCCGGCGGCCTGATGCTCGTGGATGCCAAAAAGCACCGCCTGGTCGTTTACGACCGTGACACGCAATCCTTCCGCACCATCCAATACGCCCCGCTCGAAGAACGCCGCATTTCGAACATCCCCGCCGCCCCGATCGTCGACCGGGTCCACCAAACCATCACGGTTTACTCCCGCAAGGATCGTCTCGCCATCACCTTTCGCGCCGCGAGCGACCTGCTGGCTCTCCCCGCCGGTACCTGGCAATCGGGCGACGTGGTCCGCTATTACTACAAAGACCCCAGCCAAGCCCTCCGCCTGATGAACGTCACCCAAACCGACCTATCGAGGTCCGCGGGCTAAATGACCGCTTGCTCGCGCGCGGCTCAGAAATCCTCTTGGCGTGAAACGGTTTTAAGCTAGTCTCTTGGCGAACTTCTTCCCGCGTGCCGCCCGAGCGTGTCGCGGCACCCTCCGCTACTGCATGCAAACCGAGGTGCATGTCTACGCCCTGGCCGTGGCCGCCAGCGTCCTGCTCTCGTTCTATCCTTTCCTCATCGTGATGCTCTCCTTCTGCCGCGACGTCTTCCATTGGCCCGCCGCCGTGGACGCCGTCTACCTCGCCATGAATGACTACCTTCCCGGCGATCTGGGCGCTTTCCTCAAGCGCAATCTGCCCTTGCGCGGCACCTTTCAACCCGTCGCCATGCTGTTACTGCTCATCACCGCCAACGGCGTATTCGAGCCGCTGGAAGTAGCCCTCAATCGCGCCTGGGGAGTCGCCCAAAACCGTTCCTATCTCCGCAACCAGCTCGTCAGCCTGGGCATGATTTTCCTCTGCGGCGGCCTGGCGCTGCTCTCGCTGGTCTTCACCGTCCTGAATGCCGAGTGGGTGCGCAACCTCAACGGCCAGCACGTCCAGTTGGCGCTCTGGATGCGGCTGCTCATCTTCAAGCTCGCCGCCATCCCCATCGGCATCGTGATACTCTTCCTGATCTATTGGATCTTGCCCAACCGCCGCATTCGGGCCGCGCGCGTGGTCCCGGTGGCCATTCTGGCTGGCCTGGTTCTGGAAGCCATGAAGTACGTCTTTCTGCTGCTTTGGCCCTTCCTGCACGCCAGGGTCGAGCGCGAGTACGGCGTCTTCCGTAACTCCGTCACCATACTCTTGTGGGCCTTCGCTTCCGCTATCATCGTTCTGGCAGCCGCGGAATGGGCCGCCCGCATGGAAAATCAAAATGAGCACCGAATTAGTGAAGAAGGATTGGAAAAAGATAGCGCGCGCTAATGGGCTGACGATTCCCGAGGCGTCCCTCGACCGCATCGCTGCGCCGCTCGATTCGCTTGAAGCGGACTTTCGTCCGCTGGCCCGCGCCCTCCCACCCGAGACCGAGCCGGCCGTCGCTTTCCACGCCGATGTGGAGGATGCCGCATGACCCTGCTCGAAGCTGCCGCCGCCTTACGCCGCCGCGAAGTGTCGTCCGCCGAGTTGACCGCCGCTGCGCTCGAGCGCATCGAGCGCCTCAATCCCTCCACCAATGCCATCCAATTCGTGATGGCCGATGCCGCCCGCGAGCGCGCCAAACAGGCCGACGCGGAGCTGGCGCGCGGCGAAGGGCGCGGTCCGCTGCACGGTATACCGATCGCGGTCAAAGATCTCTTTTATACGAAGGGCGTCCGCACCACCGGCGGATCGCGCCTGTTTGAGGATTACATTCCCGATCACGACTCGACCGTCGTCGAGTGGCTGCGCGCGGGCGGGGCGGTCCTCGTAGGCAAGACCGGTATGCACGAATTGGCCTACGGGATCACCTCCAGCAACCCGCACTTCGGCGCCGTGCGGAACCCCTGGGATCGCGACCGCATCCCCGGCGGATCGAGCGGTGGATCGGCTGCGGCAGTGTCGGGCGGCATGGTCTCGATGGCCATGGGTAGCGACACCGGCGGCTCCATCCGCCTGCCCGCCGCCTTTTGTGGCGTCGTGGGATTGAAGCCCACCTATGGCCGCGTCAGCCGCTTCGGCGCCATGCCGCTGGCCTTTTCGCTCGATCACATGGGGCCGCTCACCCGCTCCGTGCGGGATGCCGGCGCCGTGCTCAACGTCATCGCCGGGCACGATCCGCGCGATGAAACTTCGTCCCGCCGTCCGGTCGAAAATTACGTGCCGGATATCGAGCCAGCCATTCGCGGCGTGCGCATCGGCTTCCCGGAGAATTTCTATTTCGATCGGCTCGATCCCGAGGTGGAGGCCGCCGTGCGCGCCGCTCTGCAGGCCGCCGGATCGCGCGGCGCGGAGATTGTGCCGCTGCGTGTGCCCGATATCGCCGCGATCAACACAGTGGCCCGCCTCATCCTGATGGCCGAAGCTTCGGCGGTGCTGGAACCGCATCTGGAAAAGCGCGACCTATTCGGCCCTGATGTGCTTGCGCTGCTCGATCAGGGCCGCCTGCTTCCGGCCACCGATTACATCAATGCGCAACGCCTGCGCCGCGCCATGCAGCGCGAATTTGCAAGGCTCTGGACGAGCGTCGATTGCATCTTCACTCCGGCGGCCCCGATTACCGCGCCGCGCATCGGCGAAACCTCGGTCTCAATCGCCGGCGAAAACGAAGATGTGCGCCTGGCCTCGACGCGCCTTCTGCGCGGCATCAACTTGCTGGGATTGCCCGCTGTATCCATTCCGTGCGGAACGGACCATCGCGGCCTGCCCATCGGCTTGCAGATCGTCGGCCCGCCCTTCGCCGAGGCCGCCATCCTGCGCGTCGCGCAAGCGCTGCATCCAGCCGAGACCGCCGTGTCGCAGTAGGATAGGCCTCCTGGCCTGTCCAAATTGTCCTGCGCACCCGCGAAGGAGTCGCGAGGGCCGTGGACTCGGGCCTCACCACCCTCTACTGGCACATTGGCCGTCGCATCCGGCAGGACATCCTGAAGGAAAAGCCTGGGGGCTGTGGGAAGCAAATTGTGTCCGCATTGAGTGCACAATTGGAGGGGGAGTTCGGCAGAGGTTTCGGGAAGCGGAGCCTTTTTCGCATGATCCGATTCGCCGAGGTATTCCCGGATCTGGAAATTGTGACCGCATTGCGGACACAATTGGGCTGGACACACTTCAGGCAGCTCATCGCTATCGACGACCCGCTCCAGCACGAGTTCTACGCCGAGTTGTGCGGCGTCGAACGCTGGCGGGTGGTACAGCACTAAGGATGTCGATACCAGCGAAGGTGCATCGGCCCGAGACTTTCGCCTCTGAACACCAGT
The DNA here is from genome assembly GCA_963785255.1 of Bryobacterales bacterium. Taxonomy (GTDB): domain Bacteria; phylum Acidobacteriota; class Terriglobia; order Bryobacterales; family Bryobacteraceae; genus Bog-159. The sequence continues at coordinate 622,833 of CAWAUR010000014.1, read as the reverse complement.
GCGTCTCCGTCCGCGCCCTCAAGCCACCCGCTCGGAGCCGTATCCATTGCGCGCCATTCCGAGGAGGCGCGATCCAGCGCGTAGAACTGCTGAGTGCTGGTTTTGTCGTCCCAGACTTGAACGAAGAAGTGACCGTCTCTCGTGAGAGCTAGTTTCGCATTTTGTCCGAACTGATCCAGCCTCCAACGGCCGGAAAGACTGCCTTTCAAGTCCAGCTCTACCCACTCGGTTTGGGTGCCCCGTGTGCCGGAAACAGCCCAGAGTCCGACGCGATCGTGCGCCACGGTAATGCTGTTCCACTGGAAGCCCTGAGAGGCCGGTTCGAGGCCGGGTGGAAACAGGGAGCGGGGGAGATAAGCTCCTGCCTCCTTGCCGTCCGGCTGGTACTTCCGCACCGTGTTGTATTCCTGTTTGGGCATTCCGCGCGCGCTGGTGGCATCCACTTCGCAGCCAAAACTCCAAAGAGAATGATCTTCGGCAAATGCCAGGTGGTGAGGAAGATACAAGCCGGTATAGATGGTTCTAGTCACGGAACCAGAGGTGTCTCGGAAATCGATGCCGCCACCCTTCTTCGGGTCCCAAGATCCCCAGGCAACGGCGATCGTGCCATCGGTGTCGATCGCGATGGCGCGAGGGTGCCCGGCCTCCTCGGCAAAGGCTGCGGCCAGATGGCCGTCGGGCGCGAAGATCGTAACCGCTTCGTTATCGATCCTGTAGAAGTAGCCCTGGTAGAACGCGGGGACCGGTTGGAGTCCCTCTAGCCTTGCCTGAGACGTTACCTCACGAATGGGATCGTTCCCAGCCAAAAGGCAAAGGCTGAAAACCCCGGCGAGTATCATCGCTTTCAACATGTGATTTCTCCTTCTCCTAGTATTTCACTAAAAGTTGACGACTAAGCCGATCGAACCGTTGGCGGCCACGTGTCGATTACCCGGCCGGAGTCAACCTCACGAACGTCCAAAGCGAATCGTCCACCCTCGCCTGGCGGCATACTCCCGCATCGCCCGTTTCTGCATCGGCAACGTTTGCTGATCATTGGTGGAGACACGAGCGTACAGGCCCGCCCCAATATTTTACCGATTTCCGTGCCTGGCCAAAAACGTGATCCGATCTTGCCTTTTGAGAGGCCCGTTTTATGTGCATATCGAGAGGGCCGTCCTGCCCGGCCGGAGTCGATCCCTTCCGGCCAGGCAGGATTCATCATATTATGCGGCGGCGCGCGTGGCGTGCCGCGCCACCGTCTCGCGGTAATTCGAGGGCATCCACTCCGCTGGATTACCCTTCAACTCCTGGGCGTGCCGCTGCAACTCGGTCAGATAATCGAACGGATTGGCGCCGTTCAGCGTCTTATAGAAGAGTGCGTCCTTGCGGTTCAGGATGGCTTTCTTCAAGGCACGCTCCACGATGTTATTGTCGATCGGCGCGCCCGGTTGCTGCAAAAAGAGCGTCAGTTTCGGCCAGTGATTCAAGAGATGGCTTTGCCCAGTCCGGAATCCGGCTCAGTCTTGTGCTCCGCCAGTTGTGCCTGCAGCCACGGGTGCAGTTCGGTCATTCAACGGGCCGCTATGCTCCTTGATGGAATCGCAACCGGTCTTCTGCCAGCAGTTCCCGCTGTCGCGCTAGCGCGTCGTTGTGATAAAACGCGGCGCAAGGTTTCCAGCACGTAGCGGCGTTCCTCGGGAAAGTTCTCCACCACGTCACAAACTGCCGCCTTCCATGGGCGAGGCGGCGAACGCTGGAACAAGCGCACGCTGGAAAAGAAGATCGGCTCCATGCTCTTCGAGCGCACCGCGCTGTCTCGCAAGCCGGCCAAGCTCGCGGAAATGGAGCTCAAACAGTTGCGCGAAGAAGATAGGCTCACTCCGGATCTGGTCTTCCGCGATCCTTACATCCTCGATTTTCTTGGACTCAAAGACACCTATGCGGAAAAGGACGTGGAAGCCGCAATCTTGCGGGAGATGGAAGCTTTCATCCTGGAACTGGGCGTGGGGTTCTGTTTCGTAGCTCGCCAGCAGCGCAGGCAAATCGACGACCGCGATTACTACTTGGACCCTTGTTCTATCACCGAAAGCGCCGCCGCCTGATTGCCATCGACCTGAAGCTCGGCAAGTTCGACGCCGCCGACAAAGGCCAGATGGAACTATATCTAGGCTGGCTCAAACGGCACGTCTGCGAGCTGGACGAGGCCGACCCTCTGGGTATGATCCTTTGCGCGGGCAAAAGCGGGGAACATATCGCGCTGCTCGAACTCCAAAAGAGCGGTATCCACGTGGCCAGCTACTGGATCGACGCGCTACCAAGGAAGGAACTGGAGCTCAAACTTCACGAGGCGGTGCGCCTGGCGCGCGCGCCTGGAGGCGGCCAAGGACCGGGCGTCGCTACAACCAAACGCCCACAGCCCCGGACCCGCGCCGTCCCTATGCGATACTAAAACCAAGGGCATGCCAGCTACCAGCCAGATTCCCGATGAATCCGCGGTGCTCCAGCAGGCGCGCGGCGGCGACGTCAAAGCCTTCTCGGAATTGGTGCGCCGCTACGAAGGCAAGATTTTCCGCCTGGCGATGCATATCACCCAAAACCGCGAAGACGCCGAAGATGTCTTGCAGGAGACCTTCCTAAAAGCCTACGAGCACCTCGATCAGTTCCAGGGAAATTCCAAGTTTTATACCTGGATCGTGCGCATCGCGGTGAACCAGGCGCTGATGAAACTGCGCAAACGCAAAACCGACAAAACCGTGTCGATGGACGAAACCATCGATACCGGCGAGGACACCGTGGCGCGCGAAATCGCGGCTTGGGACGAGAATCCAGAGGAGCGCTACTCGCGCGAGGAGATGAACCAGATTCTCAGCTCCGCGGTGGATAGCCTGGCGCCGCCCTATCGCGCGGTGTTCGTGCTGCGGGACATGGAAGAGCTTTCGACGGAAGAAACCGCCGACATCCTCAACCTATCCATCCCGGCGGTGAAGAGCCGTCTGTTGCGCGCGCGCCTGCAGCTTCGCGATAAGTTAACCCGTTTCTTCAAGCATAAGGAGGACGACGCCTTTGCTTACCTGTAAGGAATTTTTGCAAGAACTCAGCGATTACCTGGACGAGAATGTCGACGCGGAAATCCGGGCCAAGTTGGAGCAGCACATCACGGAGTGCCCCAACTGCTGGGTGGTCTGCGACACCACCAAGAAAACCGTCCGCATCTACAAGGGAATGGAGACGCATCCGATTTCACCCGAGATCGAAGCGCGGCTGATCGCGGCCCTCGAAAAGAAAATGGCGGCTCATCCCAAGTGATTGGGGCGGTCCGTTTCTGTCCACCGGAGTATCTGCTCGCTTAGTGTGTTCAGGCTGTTCGTCATACGGTCGGTTTCAACATTAACCAGCGCATAACGTTCTGTGGCCGGGTCTCCGGAATGCCTCAAGGCGTGATGATCTTCGCGCAGATTGGGCAGTTCGTCCGGCTTCAAGGGCGATCCGCGCAAGGCTCCGGCGAGCAGATTCAGCGTGAGTTCCGCATGGTCGGCGAAGGTTCTAAAAGCCGCACGCGCCGGCGCCGCGGGGCTGGCGCCGAGACCGGCTTCCAGCGCCATGATCGCGTGGATCAGCCGGTGCGAACTGGCCAACATGCCCGTCAGCGCCGCGAGCGGCGCCGTCTGGGTTTCCGGTTCCGCGCGCAAACGCTCAAACGACGCTTCCAGATTGGATCGCGCCCGCCGCGCCGCCACCCGCGCCCGATCCAGCGCATTCGCGAATTGCCCCTCGGGATGGAAATAGCTTTCACGAATCAGGTGGAAGTACTGGCGATAGGCGTCCAGCATTTCCGCCATTAAGTCCCCGATGCGCGCCCGTTCCCGGGTGGGCCACAGGCCATACGCCGCCAGCGCGATGACGCCGCCGATAGCCGTATTCAAGCCGCGCGCGACGACCACTTCCCTCGGCGACACGCCCGCCATGGCAATCAACAGCACCACCAATCCGGTGACTGCCGTTACCAGGATGCCGTAATTCGCCGGGCCCCAGCATCGCAGGACGAACATCAGCGCCACAATGGCTGCCACATGCGCCGCCGGCTCGCCGGGAAGCAAGTGAAACAGAGCCGTGGAAAAGATCAAACCGGCAAACGTTCCGCCCAATCGCAGCACGCCGCGGCTGAAGGTGGAGGCGAAGTCCGGCTTCAGCACGATGGCCACTGTCATCGGCAGCCAGTAAGAGCGCTGCAGACCAAAGCCGCGCCCCACGGCATCGCCGAGCGCCACGCACACTGCCAGCCGGATGGCGTGACGGCAGGCAGCGGACCGCAAGCTGAGGTTTGCGCGCAGCGTGGCCACGGTGCCGCTGAGCCGTAGATGCCATGGCCGGCGAACTTCCTGCCGCGCGAAGTTCATCATTCCCGCAACGGTCACCGCGGTTGCCAATTCCCAAGCAGTGCGCAGTTGGCCGTTGAGCGCGTCGATCTGCTGGCGAGCATCGCGAGCCGTTTGCCTGATGGCGTCCGGCAGAGTGGCGTCCGCCGCCCGCAAGCGTTCGGCGAACATTCGCAGTCGATCTAACTCCGGGGGCGCGGCGGGCGCGGTCTTCGCGGCCAACAACGCATCGCCAATCGACCGGAGGACGCGCGATGCATGGTCGAGATAATCGCCCAGCAGTGCGCCCTCCGCGACTCCTCCCGGCTCCCGTGCGATGCGTGCGCGCAGGCGATTCAATGCGAAGAGGCCCAAGCGGGTACGCTCGGCCTGGCTCAACAACATCCGGTAGCGCTCGCCTTCGATCGAGTAATCGCCCGCCAGCGGCTCGAGCGCGGTCTGCGCCTGCGTGCTTTGCGCGCTAGCTGGAGGAGCCGAGTGCACATCGGGTGGGGCAACCACGGCGCGCGCCAGTTCGGCGTACAGTGCGGCCAATGCGCGGCGCTCGGGCATGTAGCGGCGAATGGGCCAGAAGGCAAGCGACAGCGCGGTTGGAGCAAGCCACCGCCCAACGCCAGCAGTCCCGAGAGCGCGGCCGATTCCGGCGGCAACGGCTTGGCCGCGAACACCAACAGGGTGACCAGGCTGATGCTTCCCAGATCCGCGGCGGCCGTGCTCAGCGCCACTAACATGCCCGCGGCGAACGCCCAGGCGCCCGCGATCGGCACGGCGAGCAGGTGATGGTTGCCACAGATCGCTCCGGCAAATACAGCCAGGCCCACGATGGCGCTCGACGCCAGCATGCGCCGCGCGCGCGTAACGTAGGGATCGTGGCTATCGGAATACGAGACGTTCAGCGCACCGATGGCGGCGATGAGCGCCTCAGGAATATGACCCAGGGCGACGCCGGCAACCAGCGGCAAGGCAAAGCCCAGCGTGTTGCGCAGGGCAATCCACGGCGCGATCTTTTCCTTTTGGAGTTGAAAGACCCGCCGCCAGAAACTCACTTAGGCGGTTGTGGCGGAGGCGGCGGTTGCACCGGTTGTTCCTTGGTCTTATCGTCGGGCAGCGGCGGCACTTCCTGACCATCGAATTTGATGACCGCGTCGGCCGAGAACTTACGATAGAGGCGGAACTCCTTTACGTTCTTGAACCACACGCGGTCGTCGTGCATCTGCACGGTGGCCACCAGCGGCAGGAAGAATTCGTAATCGCCGATTTTGGTCATGTCGTAGTCCAGCGTTTCCTTGGCCTCGCGGACGGGAAATAATGGCGGAATGTTGTCGGCCTCCTGCGTGATGCGCACGATGGTGCCTAAGTCCCGGTCCACGAAGACCTCGCCATGATAGCCCACGGTGATCCGCTGGGCTTCGGATTTGCTGTCCCGGCTATCGCCGCCGGCCTCGATGGTGTAGCGCGAGAATTCGAGCGGCACACGAAATGAAATCACGTGCGTGCGGCGGGTGCGCAGCGTGGTCCATCGCTCCCATTGAAAGCTGGCGTGGCTCGATGGATTGAAGATATCGCGCATGGTGGTGCCGAAATCGCCCATCGACAACGCGCCGCCCACCGACATATACGAGCCGTCGGTGGATACCTTATCGTTCTGCGAAACCAGCTTGTAATCTTCCTTTTGGTTGTAGTAAGTGAGGCGCGCCGTGATGACATCCGCCTGCCGCCACGAATCGCGGCCGGTGGTATCGACATAGCGGCGAGTCTGTTCCAGACAAATGAAATCCGGCAGATGCTTCGTATAATCGATGGCGTAGTCGCGCACGTCGTCCAGCAGCTTGGCCTGCTCTTCGGAAGTCGGCGGAGGCGGCGGCACGTACACCGGCTTGGGAGGCGGCGGCGCGGCTTGCGGAAGACTCTGGGACTCGGTGGCGAGTTCCTTCAGCACGGCCACGGTTTTGGGACCGGCGCCCTTGGCTTGCAGCGCCTCCACGGTATCCAGGTCCATGTGTTCGGACAGCTTCATCTTGCGCAACGTTTCGGCGACTTCCTTATCCGGATTCTTGAGTTCAATTGCAGACTGGATGAACTGTTTGATCTGCGCGACGGTATAGCCGGAAGCCGCCCATAGGGCGATGCACATCACATTGATCGCAGCGATGCGGAAAAACCTCATAATCTCTATTGTCCTATAAAACCGTGGGCCAGGCACCTTGCCAGGCACTTTGCCTGCCCCACTTGTCCTCACTAATGCGCGCGGATTTTCTCTACCTGCGCGTCCAACTCCCGCCTGGCCTCTTCATATAACGCGAGTGCCTGCGCGGGAGGCCGGCGGTCTGCGCTCTCTGCCACCTCCAACACCGAGCGGAATCCGGCATTAGCCCTGCCTATCGCCGCGCGGATTTGCGCGAGTTCCGGCGCGTCAATGGTGAGCTTTTGAATTTCCCCTAGAGCCTCCTGGGCTTGCTCTATCCCGTGCGTAGCCTTCAGGCCCAAATCGAGTTGGGTCTCCAGATCCGCGCGCGTGGCCGAAGACCGTGGATCGAGAGACACATCCACAGTCTGCGAGTAAGCCCGGCCGGCTACAGTTAGCCGCACCTGATAAGTGCCCGGTAAAACCTGCGGACCACGGGCGCCATAACGCAGGTCCCAAACGAAGCGATGCATGCCAGCGCTGCCGGTAAGACGGGGCGGCGGAACGATCCATATGTCTGCGACTGCCTGCACGCGTTCCGAAGCGGGCGGCTTATCGGAGCTGGTGTATCTGCGGACGACCTGGTTCTTGTCGTCCAATATATCGAGCATAACTTCATCCTGCGCGGAGGCGAGATAATAATCGATGATGGCGCCATCGGGCGGATTCGGAGCTTGCGGAATCTCGGGAGGCAGCGGCGTTCCTTGAAAACCCTCGCTGGCGGTACGGATGGCAGGCGCCGGTTTATAGAGCCACGCGGCCGCGGAGGCCACTTCCGCATTCGCCTGGCGCAAGGGCGCGATGCCGTCCATAATCCAAAACGAACGCCCATGCGTGGCAATGATTAAGTCGTCCCCGTGTATGTCGATGTCGCGCACTGAACACGCAGGCAAATTGAACTGCAACGGCTGCCAGTGATCGCCATCGTCAAACGAGACATACACGCCTAACTCGGTGGCCGCGTATAACAGACCGCGGCGTACGGGATCTTCGCGAATGGCATTTAAGAAGGCGGGCTCGGGAATGCCGTCAGTCACTTGGGTCCAGGTCTTGCCATAATCGTGCGTGCGCCAGAGATGCGGACGGTAATCTTCCAGGCGATGACGGTCGATGGCCGCATAGGCCACGCCCGCGTCGAAATGCGACGCTTCGATGCGAGTGATCTTGCTCCACTCACTTACTCCCGGGGGAGTCACATCGGACCAGGTCTTGCCACCGTCGCGAGTGAGATGGATCAGCCCGGTGTCGCTGCCCGCCCAAATCTCGCCGGCTTCGAGAGGCGAGGGCGCAATGGTGAAGATGACACCCAGCTTCGAGGAACCTGTAAGATCGGGGCTGATCGTCTGCCAACTGAGCCCGCCATCGGTAGTCTTGAATAAGAACTGCGAGGCATAGTACAGCGTGCCGCGCTCGATGGGCGAGAAGATAAGCGGCGGGGTCCAGGGATAGCGATACTTCTGTTGGGAGATATCCGCGTTGAATTGGAACCTCGGCCAGGGCGTAATGTTCTGGCTCTGCGCCGTACGCTTATCGAAACGCGCAAGGCCGCCATAGGTGCCCGCCACATAGATGATGTTAGGATCGGCTGGATCGGGCGCCACATAGCCGCTCTCGCTGCCACCTATGGAATAACGATCGGCTTCCGTGATGTGTCCGTGATCGGTACGGCTGGGAACGGCCACGGAGCCGGAATCCTGCTGGGTGCCATAGACCGTATAAGGGAACTGGTTGTCGGCGATCACGTGATACATCTGTGCCGTGGGCTGGTTATACCAGGTGCTCCACGTCTTAGCTCCGTCAACGCTGATGGTCGTGCCTTGATCGGTGGCCAAAATCATCCGCGATGGCGCCGTTGGATCGATCCAAAGGAAATGATAATCGTCGCCGCCAGGCGCGCCGCGCACCACGGTGAATGTCTTGCCCGCGTCCGCGGTGCGATACAGCGCCACGTTTGGCAGATACACGACGTCGGGATTCGAAGGATCCACAGTGACTCGGCCGAAATACCAACCGCGGCTGGTGATGCGGCGATCGTTGCCGGGCCGAGCCCATGTTACACCTCCATCGTCGGAACGATAGAGCCCGGCGCCGGCTTCCGCGTCGACCAAAACATAAACGCGGCGTCCGCGTGTACCGCGCGCCACGGCAATTCCCGACCGGCGCCACTGGCCTTCGGGAAGGCCGTGGCCCTGGATCTGCGACCAGGTATCGCCGCCATCGGTGGACTTATAGAGTCCGCTGCCGGGTCCTTCGACGGGGCCGTATTGCACGCGCGGCGGGCGCCGCACATTCCATAGCGTGGCGTAGATGGTTCGGGTATCCTCAGGCGCCCAGGCGAGATCCACGGCGCCGGTTTCCGGCCCCTTGTACAGCACCTTACGCCAACTATTCCCGCCATCGCTGGAGCGGAAGACGCCGCGCTCATCGTTCGAGCCGTAGGCATGCCCCAGCGCAGCCACAAACACCACATTCGGATTCGCAGGGTCCACCAGGATGCGCCCGATCTGGCGTGTATCTCGCAGGCCCATGTTAGTCCATGTCTTACCTGCGTCGGTGGACTTATAAATGCCGTCGCCGAATGAAATATCGGAGCGTAAGTCGGTCTCACCCGTCCCGGCGTAGATGATACGCGGGTCGGATGGCGCGACTTCGATGGCGCCGATCGAGGCGATATGTTGGGCGTCGAAAATAGGCGTCCACACCGTGCCGGCGTCGGTGGTTTTCCAGATGCCGCCGCCGACCGCACCGAAGTAGAATGTATTCGGATCGCCAGGTACGCCCGTGGCGGCTTCCGCACGGCCGCCCCGAAATGGACCGATCATTCGCCAGGAAAGCCCGTCAAACAGGCGCGCGGGCACTTGCTGGGCGGCCAGCGGAAAGACGGATGCAAGCGCTAAGATAAGCCGGCGGTAGCGCATCCTAAGGAGCCGCCGCCAATGCATCGACGATATGGGGAGCCATCGGGCTGCCCAATCCAGTTACAAAATCCCATCCAGGACCGGCTTCGCACATGGCGCCGCATGTGCCGTTGAATCCAGTCGTGATATCGTGAAATGCCAGCGAATTGGCATAGATTACGTTCAGAAACTTTGCGCCGATGGGACCTTTGCCCATCTCCGCGCGCACACTGTTGGCGATCGCCGTAATCGCGCACCACTGCGGAGACGCGGCGCTGGTGCCGCCCACTTTCCCCCAGTTGCCTTCTTCGCTGTCGTACACCGGAACACCTGTGTCGGCGCTGGCGTTATAGGCCACATCCGGAACACCGCGCTGCCCGGAACTTTGGAATCCGATCTGATACGAAGGCTCGGCGTAATAGATACTGGCGCCCCCCCCGCTTCCGCGCCACGCTTTTTCACTTAGGATATTGCCGTCGCCATCCAGATTGAGCGCGGTCCCACCAGCGTCGACTACCAGCGGCGACGCGGCGGGGTAACCGAATAAGTTAGTGCCCCAGTCGCCCGATGCATTAAAGTAAGTCACCGCAGGGTTGTTGAAGTATAGATGGTCGAGGTTCTGTTCATTGGGTTCTTCATGCAAGGTTCCCCAACTCATGTTGATGGTGGTGGCCCCGTGCGCGACGGCCACCGGCACGGCTTCCAGCAGCGCGCGCGTGGTGCCGTTGGGAGCCTCCACTAACAGGATCTGGGCCTTCGGCGCGATGGCATGCGCCCACTGCACATCGAGTGACGTTTCACCGGACCAACCGGCATTCGGCGGCGGCTTAGTCCCTGTGGCGTAGACCACTGTCAGACATCCGTTGGCCTTGGTGCACAAAGGTAGCTGAAAGGCGCTGGTGAAAACCGCCAGGTCGGATTCGACAGACGGATAGTCGAAGGCATCCACAATCCCGATGATCTGTCCGTCGCCCTGGTTCGAGAGCAGATCGACACCGTAGGCATGGCGCATCTGTTTCGGCGTATACCCGGTGGGCCGCTGACCGTCGGGCACGGGCTGCCGGATGTAGGGAAGATGAGCTTCTTGATCGAGCCAGGAATCCTGGGCATGCGCGCAACCCAATGCGGCCGCCGCCAGTGTCAGTGCCGTGAGTGCATTTTGGGGCATGGACTTTCGCTGAGTCTATCACGCGTACCGTGCTTGTGGGGCGGCCGATCGTTTTTCGGGTGCTTACCGTTTTGGGGAAACCGCTCCCTGACGGTCGCGGCCCAGTAAACCCCGCGGGATGACTACGTCCGCTACTGAGCCGCGACCGTCAGGGAGCGGTCTTGTGTCATCCGCCTGGTGGTGTTTGGCTCAAGTCACGAAAACACGCGCAGCGAAAGCGCCTAATGACAGCGTGAGCGTTTCGGCCCCCCCGTCCCAGACCGGCGCACTGTCCGCATATCCGATTTCCACCAGCCCCGACCCACCCCAAGGCCAGCCCGGGATGTTATACACCGGATAAGGTTGCGGCCCCATATTAGCGATCACAATCACCTGCCCCGGGCTACCTAGCGCTAAGTTAGCCGTGCGGCAATAAGCGAACACCCGTGCGCTATTATCGTCGTCGAAGTTCGGATGGAAATAGAAACACTCCACTTCGTCACGCTGCAGCGCCGGATGAGAGGTGCGCAACTTTATAAGTGCGGTAACCGCCGTCATGAGTGCGGCGTTACTCGAGAAGTTTGCACGCTGCCACTGCACGGGGTCCTGCTGCTTGGGATTGGGATCGCCCGCTGTGTAATCGGTATCGTGTACGTCGCCAAATTCCTCGCCCGCCAGAAACATAGGAATTCCGACCGTAGTCATCAGCACCGCGAAGCCGCCAAAGGCCTGCCGCAGAGCCTGCGCGACGAGTTGTTTTGAAACGGCACTGGAAGATCCGTCCGCGTTATCCATGGCGCGTTCGACACTCATATACTGCCCATCGCCCAATCCGGCAGCCTGCAGCATGGGCCCCAGAACGAGGTTCACCAGGCGCGGCATATTCTGCACGTCGTGCGACGTGATGTAACATACCGAGCACGCCATATCCGAGAAGCCCACATGAAACTGGTGAGTATAATCGTCCCAGATGCCCTGATTGGATAACAGATGCGCCACACGCGTGGAACGCGACGGCTGGCCGAAAGCGGTGTTAATCGAGTTAGTCAATAACCGGCGGATCTCATACCAATAGCCAAAGTTCCATAGCGCGTCAGCTACCTTGCGGCCGTTGGGGTTATCCGGATCGTTCGCAGTGCTTGCAAACTGGTCATTGGAGTCTTCGGCAATCACGATAAACGGTTTTGTGGGAAACAGCGACCGACTCATGGCGGTGGCGCGGTCGTGAAATTCCTGCACGAAATCCCAATTTCCGATATCCGCGAAGTCGTCGATGCGGTAACCGTCGATGTGATATTCCGAGACCCAGAATTCGCCCATCTCCGAGAGAAACTCGCGCGCCGCATAATAAGTTCCGTAAGCCGGGGTATTAAATAGAAACAGTTTCTGGCCCCAGTCCTGCCGGCTCGGCGTGGAAGCCTGATTGAACCAGTTAGCAGCCAGCACGCCCAGCGGACATGGCGGCGCGTACATATTCATGACGATATCGAGAAACACGCGAATGCCGCGCAGGTGGCACTGCTTCACGAAAAACTTGGCGTCCACGGGAGTCCCTATGTCGTAATCCGGCGCGAAAAAGAAGCGCGTTCCATAGCCCCAGTTCAACGTTTGCGGCGAATCCTCGATGGGCAGGAGCTCGATACAATTGATACCCATCCCGGCTAAGTCGTCGAGGTGCTCGAAGATGACTTTATCGAAAGTTCCCAGTTCCACCAATGGCTCTTCTTCACCCGGGTCGGAGGCCATCCACTTGACGGGCATCTCATAGATTACGATTTGATTATTTTGGGCAAGCGTAACTCCGGCGGGAAACTCGCCGGTCCAATCGAACGGCGGCTCGACACGTACGCCCTTCACGATCGTGAACACGCCGCGATATCCGCCGAAGCGCGTAAGCCGTTCGGTGTAAGGGTCCGGCACGACAGTGGTTCCGTTCGCTACAAACTCGTATTCATAGACGCCATCGGCCAGCGAGAGGGCGTCCAGATCGAACTCCCACCAGCCGGCAAACGCGGCGCTTCCGGTGAAAGGATGCTGCGGCCAAGTGGCAGGCGCGAAGTCGTCCCTGTCCGATAGCGGGGAGAAACGGATGCTCAAGCTAGCCAGCGTGGGACCGGGAATGCGAAGCAGGCCAGGCCGGCTTGTCGGATGCGGTTGCATAGTTACTCCTTTGTAACAAGCGAATTTGTTAAGTTACGATCGGCCTGGATCGTATCTGGGTATTATAGGCGGGCCGGCCGCGCGATGCAACCGCAAACCACAGTATCTGCGTTCATCTGCGTTTATTTGCGACCAATAGGGGTTTTGGTTTAAAAGGCCTCGGTCGAAAGAAAAACCGTAAATGGCCGCCGATGAACGCAGATGAACGCAGATAAGACAGACTCAGTCTGCTGGACGAATACGAATAGCCTGCCCACCACCCGATGCCATTTTTGCCTTAAGAGTCATTGTGCGATTGACCTTCCTTTGTCCTACTACCGTGTGGGTCGGGTTATAATCCGCATCCGGCGCATCGGAATAGATCTCAGCGATAAAATCCCCGAGCGGCAGAAACTCGAGCGGTATGTCGAGATCGGCGCTGTGGGAACCGGCAATGCTGCCCACATACCATTCGCGGCCGTGACGCCGTCCGACGGTGATATAGTCGCCAACCTTGACATTCAGCACGCGCGTCTCGTCCGTCAGCTTGGCCACGCGATGATAGGGCCAGGCCGGCCTGTTGAATGCGGTTGGACAGTTATTCCTTGTAACAGGCTAATGTTGTCAAGTTGTGATCGGCCTGAATCGTGTCCGGGCGGGCAATGCAACCGGCGATTGGCTTGGTGGCGGGCGTATTTTCGGAACACCGGGATCAAACCTGCGCGCCGGCACAGCTATTGATCTCGCCGTTGAGGGCCATTTCCTCGAAATCGGGTGTGGTCCAGTTCATGATCTTCCTCCCTTATTGAACGGCGAAGCTGACCTGCGTGGTTGAACTTCCGCCCGGCGTGGTGACGGTGATCGGTCCCGTCGTTGCTCCCGCCGGTACAGTGGCCAACACGTACTGCGGGCCGCTGCTGGTCACTCCGGCGGCGCCGGCACCGTTAAATTGCACCGTGGGCGCGAGCAGATTATATCCCCAGATTCGGACCTGCGTGCCGGCGGGTCCGGAGTGCGGACTGAATTGCAGGGCTTGCGGCTTGGGCTTGGGCAGCCCAGCGTCGAGCGCGAACATGGTGCCCCCGCCGTGGACTCCGCCAGCCGCGCTGGTGCCGTAGATGATTCCGTCGCTGCCCTGGACCAGAGAGCAGTTACAAATTCCGTCGGTGCCCGGATTCATGCTATGCAGCGTCGCATACTCGCCGGAGGGCGTGACGCGGAATAAGTAACTGTCACCGCCATAATTAATCGCCGCGCCGTATAGATTGCCGTCGCTGGCATGGATCAGCGTGGTGGGTCCGCCCCGATCACTCGCGAGGAATTTGTACAGGATCCCGTAATTGCCGTCCGGAGTAAGGCTGAAGATCAGCCCGCTGTGGTTGGCTCCGCCCGTGGGAAGCGCTCCGTAGAATATGTCGTTCGGCCCCTGCACCAGGGGCGCGGGGTCCCAGGTGGAGAAGCTATTGGGAGCGAAGTTATGCAGGGCCTTACCGGAGCCCGACGGCGCCACCTGAAACACATAGCTTACCGGGGAGTTAGCCGTGGCGACGATGCCGTAGTAGTTGCCGTCGGTGGCGTAGACGGTCGATAAGGGTCGGGCCTTCGGGGGGAACTCGTAGAACGAGGAAACGGCGCCGGCAGCACTGGCGGTCACAAGGTGCCAGGTGCTCCCCGAGATAGCGCTCCCGAGCAGCATCCCGTTGGGGAGGGCCTCCGCAAATACCGGCACCAGGGGGCTTTCAAGATACTCCTGCTTGCTGCCCGGCGCGGACGTCACCGAGAAGACGTGCGCCGGGTCGGAACTGTACTCAATGGCTGAATAGAATCGGCCGTTGGGCCCGCCGACAAAGTTGGACTCGAGGATATACATGCTCTTAAACCTCCCGAGGAGGGTAGTCGCACCGCTGCTCGTCACGGTAAGGGGTGCAACCTGCGAGGTGCCCGCCACGGTCGCGGCGAGGTAGAAAAGGCCCGGGTATCCCTCCTCGGGTCCCGAAGGGGATTGGTAGCCGTTCATAGAAGAAACTAGGTGAAACGTCGCCGCATGGCCCGCGGTCGTGGCGGCTACAATGCCGAGAGCGAGCGCAACAGTGACGTGGATCGAATGAGGAATCATGGCTTTAATCCGCAAACGTTAATGCGCGGTGTAGACTATGGCGCCGCCACATTGGTTGGTCGAGCTGCAGCAGTAGCTGCTGTTAGGGTAGTTGAGGCAACTGCTGGGCGCGGCCGACAGATTGACCCCCGACGTGGGTAAGTAGATGTACCCATTGGCGACCGTTGGCAAAGCAAACCTGGCTCGCTCGAAGGAGCTGCTGTTATCGCAATAGCTTAAGGAGTTGGTGCACCACAAACGATCGAGGGAAGTATCGTAGGCGTAAAGAGTGGCGGCCTTGCTCGTGCAGGGGCTGGAGGAATTAAGACAGACCGTCGCTAGGCCCCAGACCACCGCGTCGGCGCCGCTGTTCGAGGTAACCTCGACCGAGCCGCCCGGATCCTGCACGGCGGCGGCCGCGGGGCGGTTATCACGGATGGGGTTGAGGAAGTAGCCGCTGTAATACCAGGTGCTCTGCGGTGGAGCGCAGGTAGAAGGCAAGGCCTGGCTCACGGTAATGGATGCGCCGGTCGGGTCGACGGTTGTTACTATGGGGCAGCTAGTCCCCGTGCAACCGCAAGCGATCAGAGTGTCCCCCGGAATGACCTCGTCCGTGAAGCAGTTCGTCCCCGACGTGCATGCGGAGTTGAGTTGTATAGTGGTCGAGCCGGTCGTCCAGGTGATCGGCAACGCCCCGCCTAGCTGGTTGGCGCCGTTGGATAGCTGGAGTCCCGTGAGCCTTTCGTACGACGGCCAAAGGTATAGGTACTTGGGCGAACCGTCATTGATGAACGCCAAGCTGGTAATCCGATCACAGGAATCGTCCTGGTTCGGGAGAAGGTTGCTTTGGTCGGGGCATTGGGTGAGGTTTCCCGCGAAAGGAAAAACATCTCCTGGGTCGCCGCTCGCGAGGCCGGGAATGCCGCCGCTGCCGCCGCCGGTGCCAGGATAGCACTTCGGCGGATTGTTAGTTGTGTCTCCGCAGAGATTACCTTGCCTTAGGAGATAGCAGTAGCCGGCCTTGTCGCACGTGACCAACTTGGGGCTTCCCGAGGGATCGTCGAGAAGCATGATACCGCTGACCGCCATGTCGTAGTCGTTTTGATTGAGGCCTTGGTATGTGTAGGGCACGGGGTTCGCCGTGACCCCGCCTTCCGTGCCGGTGGGTGGTTGAACGGCCCGGCCTCCATACGGAGTAAAATACTGCGAGGGGAACTGGCTGAAGCCGGTGAGAACGTAAAGTCGATGACACTGTCGCCCCAATTGTATGGATTGGGGCTTAGCAGGGTCGCGCCGTCCGACTGCCACTGCTGGAAGGAACCGTTGGTGGTCCCAAAGTAGGCGTTGGAAACGGCGGTGCCGCCAACGGTCAAAGTATTCCCGGCCGGCGCGCGCCCGCTGCCGCCCCAGATTCCCGAGGCGTGCCCACACCAGTTCGGGGAGAAGAGATAGCCGTTCGAGGGGATGCAGCAGGTGGAGCAGTCGCTGGATCCGCCGTTGTTTGGCGAACAGCCGCCCTGGCTGTCGCTGCACGAGCATGTGGAATTGCCGCCCCCAGAAGGAATCCCGGAGCAGGCGGGCGTGTCAGTGTTAGCAGTGCTTCCACCTTTTGTGGTCGTCGCGAAAACGACTTTCTGATTCAGGTTATTATCGTATGCAAAAACCCACCCATGATAAGGCGTTCCGCTCTCGGTCGGCGCGCCGAACCCGAAAGTCACGTAGATCAGTGGATAGGAGACGGCCTGGAGACTTACCTCGAGCAGGCCGGGCCGTTGCATCGCGTTCCAGGCCTCGAAGGGGATACAGGTCGACACACCCACCGGGCAGTTGGTGCTGGTCTGGCTGTCGGCGTTCGCCGACCCCGCCACGGAGCCTGTGATCTCCTGGGGAGTAGCAACGTCGTGTCCGTCGTTCAGCTCGATCTGGTGGATGAACCAATGCTGCTGTTTATTCGCGGCGGCGGTCTCGCACAGGCTTGTGACGTACATCAGGGGTGTGCTGCCGCTGGTGTCGATTACGGGTGTGGCCAGGCTACCGGCAAACGAGACATTTCCGGACACGCCGCCATAGAGGGTGGTCGAAATCCCGCCCGTGGCGCTACAGTCGTCGTACCAGAAGTAGTTGGTTTTGTCTTTCCCTGCGATGGTTTCCCCATTCCTCGCCCAGACCAAGCCGCCCGCGCCAGTCCCTCCGCTGTGGGTGGTGTCGCCGGCGTTAAAGGCGTACCCCCCCCCCCTAGTGTTACGACGAGAACCATGTTGCACGTTGGGTTGCAGTTCGTCAAGCCGCTTGAAACGCCCGGGACATACAGGGGCTGGGCTAGAACACGGTTTACGGTCCCACTAGTGGCGCCTGGGAGTTGCGCCAGGTCGACCATCAGGGGAGAGAAGGGTGCGATGGTAGGAGGAGTGGCCTCGACAGTGGCAGAGGTCGGATAACTCTCCTGGTTGTTGTAGCCTTGCCGGCGGTTGCCGTACTGCTCCGTCAGTACGCTGACGCTGGTTTGTGCCCCGAGCTGGGACACAGTGACAATGGCTAGGGTGGCTGCCAGCGGGATGCTCCAACTGGTCCGCGTCAAGGCGCAGCATAATTGGTGGGGCATCATCGATCTCCTCCGTTCCCGGGTCGCCGGCCCTCACCTGCGCCGGGCCACGAATAGTATTGGTGTTACTAAACCATGCGCTCGCCGTCGTGTCAAGTACTAATTTGGGCGGAAGGGGCCACGTCGCCGGGGCACCGTACTGGTTCGTACTTCAAAATCACGAATTGAAGGCCAATTTTGACTGTGTTGTAACACCCAGCTACCAACTGGCTTGCTTGGCGGACGCCGCCGGGTTGCGCTTCCCCCGCAACCTCAATTAGTTTGCTGGACGAATACGGATTGCCTGTCCGCCGCCCGATACCATCCTCG
The DNA here is from genome assembly GCA_963785255.1 of Bryobacterales bacterium. Lineage (GTDB taxonomy): Bacteria > Acidobacteriota > Terriglobia > Bryobacterales > Bryobacteraceae > Bog-159. The sequence goes on along the minus strand of CAWAUR010000014.1, from coordinate 605,101 downwards.
CCTTAAGAGTCATTGTGCGATTGACCTTCCTTTGTTCTACCACCGTGTGGGTCGGGTTATAATCCGCATCCGGCGCATCGGAATAGATCTCGGCGATAAAATCCCCGGGCGGCAGAAACTCGAGCGGTATGTCGAGATCGGCGCCGTGGGAACCAGCAATGCTGCCCACATACCATTCGCGGCCGTGACGCCGTCCGACGGTGATATAGTCGCCAACCTTCGCGTTCAGCACGCGCGTCTCGTCCCAGGACGAGGGCACCGCGCTTAGGAACGCCAGCTCTTTCTGCCCCGCGTAAGACTCCGGAGAGTCCGCGACCATTTCAAACGGGCTTTCAAAGACTACGAAAAGAGCGGTCTGATGCGCGCGCGTCCCCATCACCATGGGGTGCATGTTGCGGGGAACGAACTCCGACGGGGTGACGTTCAGGAAACCGCCGGGCGTATAGTCCATGGGACCCGCTAACATGCGTGTGAACGGCAGCATCACGTTATGATCCGGCGTGATGCGCGCGCTCCACTTATTATATTCAAGGCCCATGACGCCCTCGCGAGTAATAACATTGGGATAAGTGCGGCTGATTCCATCGGGTTTGTAGGCGCCGTGGAAATCTACCATCAGATGATGCGCGGCCGCCAGCTTGGCCACGCGATGATAGAATTCCACCATCCATTGATCGTCGCGGTCCATGAAGTCGATTTTCACGCCCGCGATGCCCCACTGTTCGTACAGCGGAAACGCTTCGTTCATCTGCCGCTCCACATCCGTCCAGTGAGACCACAGCCATATCTTTACGTTCTTCGACTTGGCATAAGCCAGCAGCTCGGGCATGTCAATCTGGGGATTCGCGTGCGTAATATCGCTGCCCGAATCGTTAGGTCCGCCCACGAGTTTGGCGGCCCAACCGCCATCCAGCATGAAATATTCGAATCCCGACTTTGCAGCGAAATCCACATAGTGTTTGGCCGTCGCGGTGTTCTTGCCCGCCTTGAAGTCGACGTTTTCGTCGTAAGGTCCGGACCACCAATCCCACGCGGCTTTGCCGGGCTTGATCCAGGAAGTATCGGAGATTACGGATGGCGCGTTCAGGTTATCCACGATGTGCGATTCGATTAAGCGTCCCGGTTCGGAAGCGATCATAAGTACGCGCCAGGGCGAGCGCGCCGGGGTCTTCACAGTCACTGAAACGGTGGGATCGTCGATGTGCGGCGCCAGGCGGGCATGCAGTTCGCGGGCGTTCTTTTCGTCGTGCATCAGATACATGCCGGAGTAGTTGTCGATGTCCGATTCGGTGATCGCCAGGAACGCCTGCCCGGGGAATTCAGTGAGCAGCGGCAGGGCGATCAACGACTCGGGATGAATTCCGCTCAGTGCTACGGTTCGGTAATTGTCTTCCCACGACGTCCGATAATTCCGCAGAACCAGCGGATAGGTAGTCGCATCCTTCGCCAGCACGAACTGAGTCTTCTCATTCGCCAGTCGCAGTTCTTCGAGACCCGGCTGCGCGGGTATAACATACCTGAACGCCGCGCCATCGTCGTAGACGCGCACTTCGAGAGTAAGTTGGCGATCGGGCGGTTGGTTCTCGCGCAGGTCGATAGCGAGGGTGTGGCACACGTTGTGAATGGTCTTGGCTTTGCCGGCCGGCACGTCGTAAGTTTCATCGATTTTGCCGGATTTGGCTGTCACGATCCGCACGTTGGTTCCCAGCACGGGCTGGTTTTGGATGTCCAGGCCCAGCGTCGACTGCTGGATCAGCGGCTGGCCGCGATAAGTCACATCGTAGACCAACTGTCCGCCCGCGCCATTCGGCTTAGCGCGCGTGTCCGTGAAGACAGTGAACCGGATGAGACCATCCGGGGAAGACGCGGTGAGGGGGCCGCTCTGCGCCGCCGCCGCGCCTGCCGCCAGCAGCAACGCGGCAGCGGAGATAACAGAATTTCGCATTGGATAAACCGATCAACGACGAAGTTATCACGGCTCGGGCGGCGGTTGGGAAAACCGCTCCCTGACGGTCGCGGCTCAGTAAGGACGGTCGTCAACGTCATTCGATCGTATACAGCGGGTCGAAGTTGGGAATACCGGCTTGCTGTCCGGCGATCCAACGCAGCACATATACTACCCGCGGATCGCTCACGGTTCCCGTGAGGGTGTTAGGAATCACCTCGCCGAATAAATGCGCGACCGGATCTTCGAAGTAATCGATATCCGGCTCGATATACACACAGTCCACGCCGCCGATGGTTTGGTGGTGAGTCCCATGGAAAGTGAGTTGCACGTTGGCTTCGCCAAATTGAATCTGTTTGTAGCTGCTGGTGGCGTCGCCGTGCAAAGCCAGATCGATGGCCGCCTCGGCCACGAACTCTCCTTGTCCTTCGGCTAGCTGCACTTCATGCTCCAGCGTCGCGTCCACCCAGCCGAAGATGCGATCCGGCGCCAGGTTCGGCAGATCGAACAGCTTGAAATAGTCGAGCACGGTGTTATGCGGCAGGAAGATCTGCTGCATGGCGGTGGTGATATTCAGCAGACACGCCAGGAAGTTGGGATGCGCTTCCATCAGCGCCGTATACGCCGCCCCGGGGTCGCCTGTGGCGCTGGCCGCGAAGATCGACGCCGTAAGGGGCTTCTGAGCCTGCAAGTCGGCCCATTGCGCGTGTGCAAAATGTGGGGAGCCGTTTTTCGGCAGCAGCATCAGATCGAGCGTGGCGGGCTGGGCGGGATTTATAGTTACGGGCTGAAATCCGGCTTGTTGGTAACCGTCCGCGAACGCGATAATCGAGCAGTTATCGTCCGCATTGTTGTGGAAGGGCAAGCTGAATGTCTGGCTGGGACCGGCCACGAAGTCTCTGAAGAGTTGTTTCTGGGCGCCGTCGACGATCGTGAACAGGATCTGTGTGCCCGCCGGAATCAGTTGGCGCGTACCGTCATAGACATTGACGGTTACCAAACCCGTTCCAGGATCTGCGGTGGGTGGGATAGTTATGGTATCCGGCATTTTGAAATTTCCTCCGTGAATGGCAAACTGGGACTCCAGTAGTATAAGCGAAAAAACCGCACTGAGGAGGACATCCGGAAAACCCGTGATCTCTGCTAACCTGAGCACATAGATACAGCCAGCCAAACCGGGGAGCCGCGTGTCCGACGGCCAGTCCGAAAGACGCTGTTTGTGTTTTTGTTGATGTGCTTCACGCTGCTGTGGCAGTGTGCCGCGCTGGCCTCTCAAGAAGAATCGCATCACGCGTGCGGGCATTGCTGCCTACTCTGCCATGCGGGTCCGTTGCTGGTCCTGCAGACTGCCATAAAGATCACGGTTACTCCCGTGTTCCTGGTGGTATGGCTGGCCGCGGCGCCCGATCTCGCGCCTTTCCGCGCCGCGCAATTGTCCCCCGATTCCTCGCGTGCCCCTCCCGCCTGATTTCTCCGCTGCCATCCGATGATCCTACGGCAGTCGACGCCTGGGGGTCTGTTTATTGGGAAAGAAGAGGAGAAGTGTTCGCCATGCGGACGGTATCGTCGAGCATCGGCATGCGGCTCCGGTCATTGGCCGCATATGCCCACACGGCGCTCTTAGTGGCGCTGGTGTTATCCCAACTGGCTTGCGCATCCAAGAAGGCGGAAAGCAATCGCGCGCAGGAAGCCGGCGCGCAGCCAGGTTTCTTCACCGTGCCGCAGGATCAATTGGCCCATTTGAAGATCATCCAAGCCGCCCGGACTTCCTGGGGAGTGGCGGTCCATACCACCGGCACCGTCGATTGGGACCAGGACCACACCACGCAGGCCATCACCCAAGTGAACGGCCCCATCACCAGAATTCTGGTGGACGTGGGAACGCCGGTCAAAAAGGACGAACCACTGCTCTACGTCTCGAGTCCCGATGTGGCCAACGCTATCGCTGTCTATCGCAAGGCTCGCAATCGCGAGGAGTTCAACAAACGCATCGCCGACCGTATGAAAGAGATGCTGGATCACGGCGTAGTGGCACAGAAAGATTACGAAAGCAGTATGGCCGACTACAACGACGCCACCACCGACGTGCAGAACAGCTTACAGCCGCTGCGCATTTTCGGCATTACCGGGAAGGAGATCGATCAAGCCGAGAAGCAGGGCACGGCCATCAGCACCGAACTGGCCGTGCGCTCGCCGATTTCCGGCGTGATCGTGCAGAAACTCATTTCGCCCGGCATGCTGATCGAAGCCGGACAGACGGTTTGTTTCCAGATCAGCGACACCTCTACCGTGTGGGTGCAGGGCCATATATTCGACCGCGACCTGCCGTCCGTCAGGAATGGGGACCCGGTGGAGGAGAACAATCCATCCTTTAACCGGACCTTCCGCGGCTCGGTTTCCTATATCGGGTCGTTCGTGGATCCGAATACCCGTACCACACCGGTGCGGGTGGTCACCAGCAATCCCGGCGGCCTGCTGAAGAAAGACATGTTCGTGGACGCCGTGATCCATACCAGCCGGCGCGCCAATATCCTTATCGTGCCGGTGGCGGCGGTGCTGCGCGACGACAAGAACGAGCCCATCGTGTACGTGGTGGCCGCGCCCGGAAAGTTCGCGCAGCGTTCGGTCTCCATCGGCTCGCAGCAAAACGGAATGGTGGAAATCGACAGCGGTTTGCGCGAGGGCGACAGCGTGGTGGCCGACGGCAGCATCTTCCTGCAGTTCGCCAATGCGATTCAATGAGGGCGAAAACGGAATGATCCAGAGATTAGTTTCCTTCGCCCTTCAGCAGCGATTCCTGATCGTGATCGCTTCGGTCGCCTTGATGGTCTGGGGCGCCCTTTCTTTCCGCAACCTGCCGATTGACGCCTATCCGGACCTATCGCCGCCGCACGTCGAAATCATCACGCAGTGGCCCGGGCACGCCGCCGAAGAAGTGGAGCGGCTGGTCAGCATTCCGATTGAAATCGAGATGAACGGCATTCCGCGCCTGGAAGCGCTGCGCTCGATTTCGCTATATGGACTTTCGGCCATCGAGATGAATTTCGAATACGGCGCCGATCCGTATTTCGTCCGCGAGCAGGCCTTTGAGCGCATGGCCAACGCCAACATGCCCGATGGTCTGCAGCCCGCCATCTCGCCGTTATTCAGCCCCAGTGGACTGATCTACCGCTACGTTTTGCAGAGTCCGGACCGTTCGCCGCAAGATTTGAAGGTGATTGAGGATTGGGTGCTGGAGCGGCACTACCGTTCCATCCAGGGCGTGGCGGACGATTCCGGCTTCGGCGGCACCACCATGCAGTATCAGGTGCTGCTTGACCCAGCCAAACTATTCGCTTACGGCGTGACGGTTCCCCAAGTGACGCAGCAGCTCAGTGACAACAACTCCAACGCCGGCGGCGGATTTTACTCCCAAGGCGGCCAATTCTATTACATCCGCGGCTTGGGGCTGGTGCGCGATACGGCGGACATCGGGAAGATTGTGCTCGAGGAGAAGAACGGCACTCCGGTTTACGTGAAGGATATCGCCAAGGTGGAGATCGGCCACGCGCCGCGCCTCGGCCAGTTCGGATACATGCGCCAGGATGAAGCGGTGGAAGGCGTCATCCTGATGCGGGTGGGCGAACAGGCGCAGGTGATTCTGCGGCGGGTGGAGGCGATGACCAAAAATCTGAATGAACACGTCTTGCCGCCGGATGTAAAAGTGGTTCCGTACTACGACCGCCAGGCGCTGATCGAAGAGACCACCAAGACAGTCGAAGCCAACCTGCTGCGTGGAATGCTGCTGGTGCTGGTGATTCTGGGCCTGTTTCTTTTCAGCGTGCGGACGGCGCTGATTGTAGCGGTAACCATTCCATTCTCCCTTTTGTTTTCGTTCATCTGTTTGGACTGGCGCCATATTCCGGCGAACTTGCTGTCTATCGGGGCCATCGATTTCGGCATCATCGTGGACGGATCGGTGGTGATGGTGGAGAACATCTTCCGCGAATTGGCGGCGCGGCATCAGGAAGACGCCGGCAGGGGAGCGGGGCCGCAGCACATCTACTTCATCGAGGTAATCCGGGCGGCGGCGCACGATGTAGAGCGCCCCATCTTTTATGCCATCGCCGTCATCATCGCCGGCTATTTGCCGATCTATGTGCTCTCGGGGCCGTCGGGCCGGCTGTTCCAACCCATGGCGGATACCATGTCGTTCGCCCTGCTGGGAGCGCTGCTGTGCGCCCTGACTCTGCTGCCGGTATTGTGTTCCTATTTCCTGCGGAAGCACGTGCGCGAGCCGCGGGCGCGGGTTTACGAAGCGATTCGCGGCCTGTATGGCCGGATGCTGGGGTGGTGCCTGCGCAACCGCCTGATCACGGTTGCGGTAATCCTGGCGATCTTCTGCGCGTCGTTGCTGCTGATTCCCTCCATCGGCGGCGAGTTCATGCCGCATCTGGACGAAGGCGCGCTGTGGGTGCGCGCCACTACGCCATACACCATTTCGTTCGAAGAGGCTTCCAGGCTATCGCCGCAGATCAGAGATATCCTGCTGAGCTTCCCGCAAGTCACCACCGTCGCCAACGAACTCGGGCGGCCCGACGATGGCACGGATTCCACGGGCTTCTTCAACAACGAATTCTACGTGGGCCTGAAGCCTTACAACGACCGCGCATGGAGCGGCGGCACCCGCACCAAAGCCGAATTGACGAAAGCCATCCAAGGGAAGCTGGCGGCGTTTCCCGGCGTCATTTTCAATTACACGCAGCCGGCCGAAGATGCCGTCGACGAAGCCGAGACCGGATTGAAGAGCGCGCTGGCGGTGAAGATCTTCGGTCCGGACCTGGCCACCTTGGAAGATAAGGCGGTGCAGGTGAAGAACAGTATCGCCAAGGTGCCCGGCATTACCGAAATCACAGTGGTGCGGGAACTCGGCCAGCCCAGCCTGGTGATCAAGCCGGACCGCGATAAACTGGCGCGTTACGGCCTGAACGTGAGCGACGTGAACACCCTGGTGGAAACTGCCATGGGCGGCACGGCGGCTACCGAGGTGATTCAGGGCGAGCGCCAGTTCGACCTGGTGGTGCGCATGCAGGAGCAATACCGCAGCGATCAGAACGCCATTAAGAGCCTGTTGATCGCCACGCCCGATGGCCAATATCTGCCGCTTAGCCAGTTCTGCGATATCCAGGTGGAAAGCGGCGCATCGTTCATCTACCGGGAGAACAATTCGCGGTTCATCGGCGTGCAATTCAGTGTGGAAGGCCGCGACCTGGCCGGCGCCGTAGGCGAGGCCCGCCAAAAGGTGGCGGCCGCCGTGCAGCTCCCCATCGGATACCGGTTCGACTGGGGCGGCGAATATAAGGAATATCTGGCGTCGCAGGAGCAAATGAAGATCATTCTGCCGCTGACCGTCGTCTTGATTCTGCTGATCCTGTTCGCGCTGTACGGAAACCTGAAATTCCCGCTGATCATTTTTTTCAGCGTGCTGGTAACGGAGCCGGTCGGCGGATTGCTGGCGCTGGCCATCACGCATACCAACTTCAGCGTTTCGTCGATGTTGGGCTTCGTGGCCCTGATGGGCGTCGCGGTGCAGACCAGCGTGATTCTATATTCGTTCATCAATAAGCTGCGCCTGGAAGGAAGGGACATCCCGGCGGCCACGCTGGAAGCTTCGCTGCTGCGCCTGCGCCCCATCATGATGACGGCGCTGGTGGCCTGTTTCGGGCTGCTGCCGGCGGCCATGTCGACCGGCATCGGCAGCGACTCGCAGAAGCCCTTCGCCATCGTGATCGTGGCGGGCCTGGCGTCGCGTCTGTTTCTGTCGATTTTTCTTTCGCCCGTGCTCTACGCGCTAGCGGCGCGGGAGGGCGATGTTTTGCAGGTTTGATATGTGGGGCAGGCACCCTGCCTGCGGCGGGCTCGTAGCCCGCCTGCCGCCATTCGAGGAGATGGCGCCAGGCGGCCTGAGAGGCCGCCGCAGCCAGAGTGGCTGCCCCACAACACGCGCTTTCATCACGATTGGTGGTCCGCGGGGCCATGACGACAGGGAGCCGACTTCGCAAGGAGCAAGGATGCAGCGACCGTATTCGATATTACCCATCGCGCTCGTAGTGAGCAGCCTCGCGTGGGCACAGACCAACGCGCAGGTCACCTTGACGTGGCAGCAGGTGAAAGACAAGTTCGAGGCTGACAATCCCAACCTGCGCGCGGGGCAACTGAATATCCAGGAATCCAAAGCGGACGAAATCACCGCGTTTCTACGCCCGAACCCGGACATGACCGCCGGCATCGACCAGATTCAGCCCTTTCCGGCTCCCGCCGCTCCCTATCGTCCGTTCGGCTATCTATTCCCGCTGCTGGCGTTCGACTACCTGCACGAGCGGCAGCACAAGCGCGAACTGCGCCTCGAAAGCGCGCAGGGCGCGACCGCCATCGCGGAATCCCAGCAATTAGATCTGGAGCGCACGCTGCTCTTCAGTCTGCGGACCGCTTTTGTGGGAACCTTACAAGCCAAAGCCCTGCTGGCGAACGCCAAAGAGAATCTCGATTACTTCGGCAAAGAGCTATCCATCAACCGCGTGCGATTCAAAGCCGGCGATATCGCGCGCGTGGATCTCGACAGGCTGGTGCTGCAGCGCGCGCAGTATGAATCCGATTACCAGACGGCGCTGGTGAACGCGCGCACCGCGAAAATCACGCTGCTGATGCTGTTGAACGAACGCACTCCCGTGGACAAATTCGACGTGGCCGGGCCGTTCGAGTTTCAGGAACGCGTCATGCCGCTCGACGAGTTCCATACGGCGGCTCTCGAAGCGCGGCCAGACCTGAAGGCCGCCGTGCAGGCGGTTTCAAAGGCCCAGGTCGATCACAAACTGGCGGTCGCCAACGGATCGACCGATCCGACGTTTGGCGTGGACTTTGGCCGCAACCCGCCCATCACGATTTACGTGGGAGCGAGCGTAAATATTCCGCTGCGAATTTTCGACAAAAACCAGGGCGAGAAGCAGCGCACGGAAATCGATATCCGGCATGCGCAGCGGCAACGCGACGCCGCCGAGGCGCAGGTTTTCAGCGATGTCGATTCAGCTTATTTCACCATGGTGAGCTCGGTGAATCTGCTGCTGCCCTATAAGGGCGCGGACGGTTATCTGGACACGGCTTTGCGCGTCCGGGATTCCATGTCGTTTGCCTACCAGCACGGCCAGGCGGCGCTGCTGGACTATCTGGATGCGCAGCGCGATTATCGCGCCACACAGGTGGCTTATATCAACCTGGTCGGATCATATTTGAGCGCCGCCAGCCAACTGAACGAGGCGGTGGGGAAAGAAGTAACTCAGTAGGCGACAACGCGACCGGATCTTCGGGCTTCTCCTTGTAATATTACATGCTACGATGGGAGAGGCATGGCGGTCGATCTTCACGGCTGGCGCACCAAGCATGGCTTCACTCAGGCGGAAGCGGCCGGGATGCTCGGCGTGTCGCAGACATATCTATCCTTGTTGGAAAATGGCAGCCGGCCACTGACCAGGGATCTCCGGAGCCGGTTGCGGGCACTGGGAGACTCGCGGGCACCGGATACTTTGGAAACAGAAGAGTCGTTCCGGCGGCAATTGGGCGCGCTGGGTTACCCCGGCTTCCGGCACTTGCGGGCACCCCGCCATCGCGAGGCCCCGGCGACCCTGCTTTTGCGTGCCTTGAGGCAGCCGGACCTGGATGCCCGCGTGTGCGAGGCCCTTCCGTGGGTCACGCGGCAATACTTCGACCAGGTGGACTGGGAATGGTTGGTGCGCCAGTCGAAACTGCACGACTTTCAGAATCGTCTTGGCCTCCTGCTGGACTTGGCGGGCGAGCAGAACCGGCCGATGGCGCGGGCGAAGTCCGAACTGGAGGCGGCGCGCCTGTTGGCGGAGGCGACTTTCTGCTGGGATTCTATGCCGGAGGCCACGCGGGTGTGGATGCGCCGCAACCGTTCGCCGGAAGCGGCGCACTGGAATGTGGTGACGCGGCTGCGCGCTGGGGATCTGCCCCATGCCGAATGAGCGTCCCACCGAGCCGTGGTTCGCCTTCCTGTCGGACCTGAATGCGCAGTTGAGCGAGGGCGCGGATCTGCATCGCATGGGCGGATTTGTTGTGAGCCAGTGCTACGGCTTCGCGAGAGAGACGGCGGATTTGGACATTCTGAACGTGATACCGCTACAGGCGACGAGTGCGCTCGAGGCCCTGGCGGGCAAAGCATCCGCACTCCACCGAAAGCACCGCGTTTACCTCGAACGTATCGGGATCGCCAACTTTCCCGACAGCTATGAGACGCGGTTGTTTCGGGTTTTCCCACTTTGGAATCGGCTGAAGCTCTGGGCGCTCGAAGCGCATGACCTGGCATTGACAAAGTTGGAGCGTAGTAACGACCGCGACTTACAGGATGTGATGTACCTTTCCCGGGCAGGTTTCCTACAGCGGCAAACGCTGATTGAGCGCTACCGCAGTGAGATGCGGCCATACCTGACCGGACCGACGCCGACTTGGCACGACACAACTTTGCAGATGTGGGTCGACGCCTGCTGGCCGGACCGATAGACGCCGTGCCCGCGTGCGAGTTGGAAATCAGTTCGCCGCCAGGATTAGAGTGGGTCCGCGCGCGTGCCCCGCGCTAGTTGGCTTTCTCCACCAGCGCCCGCACGGGAATGCGGTTATCCAGAATCTGGCGGCGAATCTGCGCGGGTGTCAGTTTGGCGATGCGGCGCACTTCGCGGCGCTTGCGAAGCATGCGCGGCAGCAGTTGCAAGGCCGCCAGGTCGGCGCGCAGTACGGCGAATGCCAGCCGGATCTTGCCGGCGACACCGGGAAAGCGCGCCATCTCGCCTTTCCCGCGCGCCGCCGCCGCCAAGGCGCCCGCCAGGCGCAGAGCGAAGAAGAACGGATTCAGCAGCAATAAACTCCACGGAAACAACTTGGCGGCCAGCAGCACCCGGTTACGTTCGATGAGAAAGATACGCTGCGTGGAACCAGGATCGAGGCTCGCGCCGCGATGGTGGCGCACCACCGCGCCCGGCATGTACAGGCACCGCCAGCCGGCTATGCGCGCGCGCAAGCCGAGTTCCGCGTCATCCGCGAACATGAAGAAGTCTTCGTCGAATCCGCCGATCGCATCCAGCATGCTCTTGCGATACATGGCCGCGCAGCCGTCCGGCCATAGGCAGTCTTCCACGCGATCGTACTGGCCTTCGTCGACTTCTCCGGTGCCGCGGCCGCGATTCTGGCCGTCGGGGTAAATCAGATGTCCCACCTTGTCGATGCGGCGAGGATCGTCCCAGACCAGCACTTTCGCGGCGGCCATGCCGATGTCCGGCGCTTCGTCGAAAGCGCGCTGCAAGTTGGCAAGGAAATCCGGCGCGGCCTCCGCGTCGTTATTCAGCAGGGCGATGAATTCTCCACGGGCGGCGGCGAACGCCTGGTTATTGGCGGCGCAGAATCCCCGATTCTCCGCGTTGGCGATGACGCGCGCGCCGAACTCCGTGCGGGCCATCTCGGCCGAGCCATCGCTCGATCTATTATCCACCACGATCACTTCGAAGCGGACGCCGCGCTGCGCCGCCAGCGACGCGAGGCAGGCCCGCAGATACTCTCGCCGGTTCCAGTTGACCACGGCCACCGAGATGGCGGGCGGCGCTTCACCGTCCACGGACAGCCTTGGTTACGCGAACGATCATGCTGCCATGGTAGCCCACCTGCCGGGAGCGGCGGTCCGCCGGGCAACTCGCAGGCGGGTAGGAGCACGGCGGCAGGGCTTGCGTCCGTTTCTGGCCGGCGGCGCGAGCGGCAGCACACGCGCGCGCAGCCGCTTCATGGCGCGGCACAGGCGCACGTTCAAACCACTGGTGGTGAGCCCCAGGGTACGCGCCATCTCGCAGCGGTCGCGCTCTTCGCAGTGCATTTCCACGATCAGACGGCGGTCCTCCTCGGAAAGCTTCATGACTTCGCGCCAGACCAGGTCGCTGCGCTCTTGGTCTATCAGGACCTGATCGAGATGCGGCCGGCAATCCCGCGGTTCGAAGACGGTGTCATGCAAGAACTCGGTAGCATGCCTCTTGCGGCGGGATTCCTGTGCCACGCGGTCGCAAACGCCGCGCACGAAAGAGCCGAGTTGCTCCGGCGTCCGGATGCGACCGCCATCCACCAGGCAGAACACGCGATAGAAGGTTTCATTGCGGATATCTTCGATGGCGCCGTAGTCCCGCAGTTTGCAACGTAGGCGCGCCTCCAGCGCCGGCGTGAGCGAAGAGACCAGGAATGTGCAAGCCTCGGGATCGCGTTGTTGCAATCGGGTTAGGAAGCCGGCATCAAAGTTCATACCAACCTCCGCTTCTGGACGCACGGGAACTTACAACCACAGACATGACAGCATCTCCTTCCGCCGATGGGAGAGGCTGGTGGGGCGGACCTATGTCGCGCCGCCCAGGTCTCTCGAATTCGCGGGTTCAATATGTAAATCGAGAGTGGCGGCTATTTCCCTTTTGGAGTAGGAGAAAAGTTGGGTGGGCAGACTAGTACCAACTGGCAGTAGGCGTACGATTCCGGAACCTGACCGCTTGCTTACGCGCGCGGCTCAGCAACGGCTTCCGAGCCACGATCGTAGCCTGCGGCCGCCTCGCAGACGGCTTGGCAGACTTATCACGCCGCGGGCTTCGAGGGATTATCGTCGGCCAGCACCACGATCGAACTCCGCGGGAACGCGAACTTATGCCCAAGCTGGTCGATCACATTCACCTGGCAAACATATTGCCCGGCCGGAAGACCCTTCAGCAGCGTCTGCAGCCGCAGCGGCACCACGCCCGGACGCTTGGCGTTGAGCCGGTTCACCCGTACGGGCTGCGTTTCGAGCACCTTTTTATCGCCCTGATAGAACGCCACGGTAGCCGTCACGCTGGCGATCCCCGCGCCCTGGGTCTGCGCTTGCGCCTGTCCCGGAAACTGCATGGTGCCGGGATCGTACATCTCCACGTAAATCGACATCTTCTGTCCCGGCCGGAACACGCGTGTGACATTGGGCATGATCTTCTCGCCCGATTCATCGATCAGCGGATCTTCCGCCACCAATTTCTTAGCGTTCTTGGCGCCCGCAATCTGCTCCTTCACCGCCTGTATCTGATTGCTCAGGATCACCGAACTCAAGCGCATCGCATTTCCCGCGCCCAGATCCGGCACCACAAAGGGAGATTCGAACGTGCCCGTCTTCCCTTCCCCGTTCTCGCGCGCCACGAATTTCAGAGTGTACTTACCCGGCCCCAGCGTAAAGCCGGTGTCGTATTGGATCTGCTTGCGCGTGACTACGCCGGCGGTGGTGGAAGTCACTTTCACAGGGATGGTATCGCGCACCACGGATGCCTCCTTGCCGCGGGCATCCCGTATCTCGCCGATAAAGTCCAGCTCCGTGGCCGCCTTGGCGCCCTTGCTGGTGAACGCCAATGCCGATCCGGGAATACGCACCGTGACCGGCACAAAGTATTTGGTCTTGGACAACCGGAAGTAATCCACTTCCACCGCGATTTGCAGATCGGTCACCGGGTTATCGCTCTGCAAGGCTTCCTGAAGCTGCGCCTCTTTGTTGGTGCCCGTCATCTTGGCGAACGTGGTGGGCGCATAGTAACCTTCGCGGTAAACCAACTTAGCCTTCAAGTCAGCCGACTTAGGAGCCAGCTTTACCTGAATGCGGCGGTATTTGCCGTCCTCGGCGGTATTAGTGCTGGCGTAAGTCAGTATGTAATAACTGCTCATATCATGCTGCACCTGACTCATTCCCAGTGTCAGATCGTTGGAATCGAGCAGCGCCTTGCCTCCCGTATCGGCGGCCAGCGTGTCCAGGGTTTCCTGGCTGTTGTGGAAGTTATCCATCAGCGACGTCTGCGCCGAGCCGCTGTATAGGTTCGATCCCACGGAAGCCGCCTGGCTGGCGTCCCCTCCGGGAGGAGTAGCCATCAAACCGCGCGCGTCGATGGGATAGAAAGCCACATTGGCGCGAATCGCCGCATTCACGGTGGCTTGAAGCTGCGACTGATTATCCACGCCGGTTTTCTGGATGCCGCTCGAGATATAAACCAGCGCCTTTTTTTCGGGAAAATGTGACAGCCGGCGGGCGGCGTCTTCCAGCGCCGCGAGTTTCCGGTCGGAATTGAAAATGTTGAATTCGGTTTCGTCGGCCACGAACGATCCGCTGAGATCCTGCGTATCCGCGCCGGTATCCGCCTGGCCGGATAACTCGCTGGCCTCACCCACGTGGAAGGCGTGCAGCGTGGAAATCAACTGGTCACGGTCGCCCGTGAAATCGAGCACGGTCTTCAACTCCGAGCCGAAGGTCATGATGGAGACCAGGTCGCTCGAAGTCATCTGGGTGCCCAGGAATTTGATGGCCGCATCCACCGAGCGGATCTGTTCCTGCGGCTGCATGGTCGAGATATCGAACAGCATCACGATCAGCCGGTGATCTTTCAATTCCGGCTTCTGCGGCGGTGTCTCTGGCGCCGGCGCGGGCGCGGCGGGGGCGGCTTTGGGCGCCTCGCGAACTTGCAGAGTCTTGGGGGCCGCGATCGGCTCGAGCGGCTTGGTATCCAGCTTCTGTAAGTCGCAGCCTTGCAAGGTCTGCAACTTACCGTCTTCATAGACCAGAAAGTCGTTCTTAGTCAGGTTCGTGAGGGGTTTGCCGTCGCGGCTGGTCACGGTGACGTCCACTACCACCACGTTAGCCGTGCTGCTGAATGTGGGCGTTTGCTGCGAGCTTAGCTGACTCACCAGCAACGCGAAGAGCGCGAAGAGCGCAAAGGGGCGCGTATCCGCGCCACCAAAAACAGAAAGACCTCGCGAGATAGTGGCGGCGCGGCCGTGCCCCGTTTTGCGCGTGTTTCTCAAGATAAACAGGGATCTCAAAACCGGAACCTCATCACAATATCCAAAGTACGCATGGCGCCCGCGGAAATCGGCAGGCCATAGTTCACGGAATTCACCACCGTCTGGACGTTCGAATAGTTGACCTGATTCAACACGTTATTGGCTTCCGCGCGAAACTCCAGCCGGCGGCGCGTATCGCCGAACTGGAACGACCGCCCGAACGCCAGGTTTACCGAAACTAGATTGGGACCCGGAATAGTGTTCCGCCCGGCATTGCCGAACTGGCCCGCGGGCGGCACTATGAAGGCGGCCGGATTGAAAAAACCGCTGCCATTCGTTACCGGCAGGCCGGTGGCATCGGCGCGCTCGCTGCCTATGCCGCCGGTCTGAGCGAGTTGCACGTCGTTGCCCAGAACACGCGCGGTCAGCGGCGTTCCGGTCTCGGCGGTGACGCCGCCGCTTAGCGACCAGTTGCGCAACAGACGGCCCCCCCAGCCACTGGAAGCGTAACGCGAGTTCGGATTGCCGAAGGGCGAAGTATACACCCAGCTCATGGTGAATACATTCGTGCGATTGAAGCTGGATAGGCCGCGCTCGGCCGCCAGATCGAGCCAGTTCTGCGCGACGGTATTTCCAACTCCGCCGAAGCTGGACGCATCGTCGATGGATCTCGAGAAGGTATAGCGCGCATTCATGGAGATGCCGCCGCGGAAACGGCGCATCAGGTGCGTCTGCAGGGCGTTGTAGATCGAGTTACCCACCGGGTAGTCGTAAGTGAATCCCGTGGCGTTTCCAAGTTGAGTTCCGGAACCAAACGATGCGCCGGGCGGCCCTTCATTGGGCAGTATTCGAACATCCAGATCCGTGCCCTTGGCGCCCAGATAACCCACTTCCATGAAGAATCCTCTGCCTAAGTCATGCTGGATGGTTACATTCCAGGTTTGCGCGTAAGGTGTGTGATAATAGCGGTCCACGGCAAAGGTATTCGTAATCGCCAAAGGAGATACCGACACCAAACCAGTTGCCAGAGTAAGTGGAGCCTCCGGGCTGGTATTCACGCTTTTGGATACCGCGAAGGGCGGTAAGCCCGGCGGCTGCGGCTCCTGCGCCAGCGCCAGCCCGAACGGAATATAGGATTGGCCATTGTAATAGACTCCATAGCCCGCGCGAATAATAGTCGAGCGCTTGATGAACGGCACTTTATAAGCCAGTCCCACACGCGGCGAGATATCCCGATAATCGGTGTCGATCAAACCGGGAGGAAACGCGCCTGAGTACGGCCCGGGAATGGAAGGCGCAACCACCGCTACGTTGGCGAAACCCGGCGCGATGTCCAGGTTAGCCATCTCGTTGTACTTCTCCTGCAAGGGCTGGAAGATTTCGTAGCGCAGCCCCAGGTTCAAAGTAAGGTTGGCACTTACTTTCCAATCGTCGAGCAAGTAACCGTTCCAGACATTCTGTGTGAAATACATCGCCGGACTGTATTGGATGGAAGCGGATTGCGGCATGCCGAGCAGAAAATCGGCGAAATCGGAACCGGTTCCCTGGATGGGTAAGCCGTTGGCGCCGATCTCGCTGGTAGCCTGGCCGGTGAAGTTGAAGATGCCGCGTCCGTTCTGCTGCGTGCTGGCGCTGGTGTCGTTTCGGCCATACGTGCCGCCTATCGTGACAGTGTGCTTGCCGCGCGCCAGGATCACACTTTCGTTCAGGCTTTGGCTCTGATTGCGCGTCAGCACCGGCTGCCCATCGCTGAGCGCGCCGAAATTCGTGAAATTCAAGTTAGGCGGACCGTAATCCACCGGATTTGTGGAAGTGCCCTCAATGCCCAGTTCCGCGGCTACGTTCGCTCCATAGGCGAAAAATGGAGTCGTCTGACTCCGGTTCCGGTTGAACGACACCATGGAACTTAGAATCGTGGTGGGCGCGAAGTTATGCGTCCACGTCAGATCCGTCTGAATGCCGTACCCGCCGATGGTATCGAAGAAGGCGAAGGGCTGCGCGTTATCGGCGTCGCGGCGCTGGAAAGATATATGGTATGCCAGGCGATCCTTCTGATTCAAATTACGCATGGCGCGCCCGTTGAAGTTATCGGTATTATTGGGCGGGGAAGCGAAGTACTGATAGTTATACACCAAGCCAGGCTGATTCGGCTGAGGAAAATAGTTCAGTAACTTGAGGGCGATCGGATTCAGTAAGGTTTGTGGAATGACATTGCCCTGGTAGGCCATGTTCGTACCAGGGGCGAAGATCTGCGCGGGTTGCGTGGTGGTGAGTAACTGCGAAAAGTCTCCCATGCGTTCCTGCGCGGTCGGCACTGTCTCCACCGCGGAGTAAGGCTGGCGGGAGCGCGTGCCGGTGTAGTTCAGGTAGAAGAAAGTCGAGGTATCTTTGACGATCTTGGGAATCACCAGCGGTCCGCCCACCAGGAAGCCGAAGCGGGCGCTGGCGTAAGGCGGCTGCGGCACTGCCTGTCCCGTGATGGAAAACGGCTCGGCATTCACCACCGAATTAGCCAGCGTAATAAACATCATGCCGTGGATCTGGCTGGGGGCCCGGCGATTGCCAAACTGCGCGCCGGGACGGCCTTGGCCTGGGCCGCGATTACCGCCGCCTCGGGCAAACCCGCCGCCGCCGCGCCCGCCGAAGCCTCCCCCACCAAACCCGCCTGCGGGACCGCCCGGGCCGCCTCCTGGAGGACCACCGCCGAAGTCGCCACCCGGCGGGGGACCACCGGGGCCGCCAAATTGGCCCGGACCACCCATCATGAAGAAATCGGGAGCCGCGTTTTGCGCCAGTCCCTGGCTCAAGCTGCCCGAAACCTGAAACGCTTCGCTGCTGTTCTGGCCATCCACGGGACCCGCGCCGGGAGCCGCCGCCGCAGGCGTCCCCGCTTCAGGGGCGGTCATCTCGCTCTGTAATTGGGATTCAAGCTGATTGCCCGCGCCTTGTGCGCCGCCCATGCGCGCCATGCGTTGGGCGATCGGCGATTCCTGCAACTGCAGCGTAAAATCGATCTTCGCAGCGTCCGTGCAATTGGATTTCTTATTGGCCGGCTCGAAGCCGAACATGCGAACTTCAATGGAACATTCGCCCGCGGGTAATCCGGCGAATGCGAAATGTCCGGTCTGGTCGGTAGTGGTAACGAGTTTCTGGCTGCCGGCAGTGGCCGTCACGGTAGCGCCGGGTATGGGCTGGTTCGCGGATTTCACGAACCCGCTTTGAGCATAAAGCGACGTGCCGGCGGCTAAGAATGCGAGGACTAAAGGACGATACTTAGGCAAGATTTCCGGGATTCCTTAAGAAGCAACGACGACCGCAAACCGTTGAGAGTTACCCCGTTAAGATATTGTAAACCATTGTTGCGGCGTAACATTTCACTCCTCGGGCACGCCTCTCCGACATGCGAAGACTTATGATGACAGGCTTTCTGACCGGCTTGTTGGCGTTGACCGCCCTGGCCGCCGATGTTACCGGGAAATGGACCGCACAAGTGCCGGGCCGCAACGGACAAACCCGGGAAGCCACTTTTACTTTCAAAGCGGATGGCAATACGCTGACCGGCACGGTGAGCGGATTCCGCGGAGAGGCGCCCATTTCCGACGGCAAAATCGACGGCGACCAGATCTCCTTCACGCAAACCATGCAATTCGGCGATAACACCGTCAAGTTGATTTACAAAGGAACCGTGGCCGGCGACGAGATCAAGTTCACCAGGACGCGCGACGGCGGCGATCAACCCGGCCAGGAGTTTACGGCGAAACGGGCGCAGTAGCATCGTCGTTTAGGAAAATCACCACGGCGTCACCGTGGCAAACCAGGCGCGCGGGAGAAGACTCTCCATAGCCAAAGCCATTCTTCCGCGTGCCTGTGGCAGTTACCCTCACGAGATCCTTGCGGGTTTCGATGCGTCCGTAGATTACCGCCCAATTGTCGTAATCCTTGCTGCCAAATGGCAGTTTGGTGAGCGACGTACCCAGCTTCACTTCCCGCAGTTTTTGGGCAAGCTGCACCGCATTCACCGCCAGAACTTCGGGTGGCTTAGGCGCATCGGCGGGATCGTACACCACCCAGAAGGCGTTTGGCCAAACCTGATCGCCCGCCACGAACTTCTTTGCGCATTTCTGTTCGCCCAGCCAGCGGCCGGTATCGCGGCGTGAGAATCGTCCAATGACCGCGGCCACTTTGCCGTCATAGGCAGCCAGATTCTGCAACACCTCGCACACGGTGACCGGATGCAGCGGAGCTTCCGCGGCCCGGACGAGCGGATACACCAAGGTTAGTAAAACAATTGCGAGTCGCACGTTCCCTGAAGCGTTAATCCATTATAGGCGCGTGCCGGGAGCGGAGCGTTACTCTTTTGTGAGGCGGGCGCCTTTGCCTGCGGCGGCCTCGTAGGCCGCCCGGTGGGACAGGCCTCCTGGCCTGTCCAGGACAAGGCGGCCTGGGAGGCCGCCGCAGGCAGAGTGCCTGCCCCACAACTTACGAACGTTGCGCGAATCGCCGCAGCCGGAAGATCTCGGCCATCGAGATATACACGTTCACCAGCCCCAGCCCGCTCACCGCGCCGCGCAGATAGGCGTTATCCCAATACATCCGCCATTCGGGCGCCAGCGTCGAAAAGAAACTGCGGTCCCACAGATCCGACCAGGGGAAAAGCAACAGGAACGTGCCCAGCGTCATGCAGAACAGAATGAAGACCAAAGCCTGTACCACGTGATACCAGCGATAGCGTGGCGCTTCCGGGGGCGGCGCGGGGGCCGGGATCGGTTCGGTCACGATGCCGCCTCGGCAAACAGATCGAGCTGCGCGCCGGCCCAGGGATCGAAATCCACGGGAAACAGGCAGCGCTCCCGCACCGGTTCGAAGCTCAGCCGATGCAGAGGTGTGGGTCCGTACTCTTCAAGCGCCCTGGCATGTTCGGGCGTGAAGTAGCCCTTGTGGCTGGCCAAGCCGTATTGCGGAAAGATTTCGTCCCAGATGCGCATGCGGTCGTCGCGCCATACCTTGGCCACGATGGACGCGGCCGCGATGGCGTGGCACTGCGCATCGCCCTTGATCAGGGGACGCTGCGGCGTGCGCAGGGAGAGTGGCATGGCATCGGTGAGGATGAAATCCGGTGCGGTAGTCAGGCGCGCGATGGCCATCTCCATCGCCAGCCGGGAAGCCTGGTAGATATTCATCCAGTCGATGGTGGCGGCGTCCACGGCCGCCACGGACCACGCCACGGCGCGCTCCCGAATGCGTCCGGCGAGCACCTCGCGGCGCTCGGGCTCGAGCTGTTTGCTGTCGTTCAGGCCGCGCACCGGGCGGTCCGGCGACAGGATCACCGCGGCGGCCACCACGGGCCCGAATAATGCGCCACGGCCCACTTCATCCACGCCGGCCACCGCCTGAAAACCGCGCGCGCGGAGTTCGCGCTCCAGCGTTCCTTCGCAGCGGAGATGGGTGACTGGAGGTGCGGCGCGCATAGCGATGCGGCCCAACGGCGGGGAGGCCAGAGGCTTACTCGCGTTCCCGCAGGCGCGCGGCTTTGCCCTTCAAACCGCGCAGATAATACAGCTTGGCGCGCCGGACGCGCCCCGTGCGCACCACGTCGATGTGATCCACCACGCGGGCATGCAGGGGAAAAATGCGCTCCACGCCTTGGCCGAAGCTCACTTTGCGCACCGTGATGCTCTCGCCCATGCCGGTGTTATTGCGCGCAATCACCGTGCCTTCAAAGGCCTGCAAGCGCTCCTTGTCGCCTTCCTTGATCTTCACATGCACGCGAATGGTGTCGCCGGGACGAAATACCGGGATGTCGGTGCGCTTGTTCTTGTTAATGACTTTCGTCAGCAGGGAGTTGTTCATGGGGAAACTCGAATCCTCTATTGTACCCTGTGGGGCAGGCACTCTGCCCGGCTGGCACTCTGCTGCTGCTGCTGGGCCGGGGATTCCGGGGATTCCGGCCCAAACCCAAGGATCGCTCCGTTGAAGGGTGGGCAATCCTGCCCTGGGGTCCCCTCGGGGGACGGCTTAAAGCCGGCTGCGGGCAGGAGTGCCCGCCCTCCAATTGGTCCTCATCGCTTTCGGTGGCCCGCCGCCGGCCATGGGGCACTCCCTCAGGGAGCGGTTTCCTAGCGTGCCTACAGCGGCTCCCCCTCCCCGCCGATAGAAAATCGAGAACGGTTGCATGGATTTGGAATTGAATCCGGATATCTTCCGCGCGCTTGTTGAGGACTCCCCAAACGGGATCTATCTGACAGACCGGAAACGGCAGATCGTATTCTGGAACGCTAGCGCGGAACGTATTACAGGTTATCTGGGCCAGGAGGTGATCGGGCATCTCTGCCACGATAATCTTCTGATGCATTGCGATGAAAACCATCTGGCGCTCTGCGGAGGCGATTGCCCGATGGCTTACACCATGCAGGATGGGCGGCCCCGGGAAGCTCACATCTTTCTGCGCCATAAACAGGGGCAAAGGGTGCCTGTGCGGGTGCGGTCGATTCCGCTGCGGGACGAGTTTGGAGTCATCATTGGCGCGGCCGAGATCTTCGAGGAACGTTCCTTCCAGCACGCGGACAGGCGACGGCCGAGCCGTCCGGAGCAGGTTTCGATCGATAGCATCACCGGAGTCGCAGACGGCGGCGGCACGTTGGCCGTGCTGGCCAAAGCGATGGAATCGTTTGCCGCTTCTCAAATCTCGTTCGGGGCGCTGGCAGTGGCCATCGACAATCTGCCTCACTTGCGGCGGGTTTACGGTTGCCAGGCGGTGAACGAGGTGCTGTGGGCCACGGCCCAAACGCTTGCGGGCGGCACGCGCCCTGAAGATATGGTAGGGCGCTTGGGGGAGGATCGCTTCGCCGTGCTGGTGGTGTGCCCCGCCGCGGACGGCCTGCGGGTCTGCGCCGAGCGGTTGAAGCGACTGGTATCCCTGGCGGCCGTGCCGTGGTGGGGAGACCGGCTGTCGTTCACTGCATCCATGGGCGGAAGCATGGTCCGGCTCGAAGATACTAAGGATTCCCTGTTGGCGCGCGCGCAGGAAGCCCTGGAGAGATCCCTGGCGGCGGGCGCGGATGCGGTCCTGGTGGTTTAAGACGGAAATCATATGTTCTCGATTATCGGAATTGTCGTCGTCATCTTAGCCATCGTCGGCGGGTACCTGATGGAGAAAGGCAACCTGCTGGTCCTATTGCAGCCGGCCGAACTGATCATCATCGCGGGCGCGGCGGCTGGGACCGTGCTGATCGCCAATCCGCTGTACCTCTTAAAACAGATCGCCGCAGGTCTGGCGGGAGTCTTCAAGGGGTCCCGATACACGCGCCAGCTCTACCTGGACTCCCTCAAGATGTTGTTCGATTTGTTTAATCGTTCCCGGAAAGAAGGCCTCACGGCCATCGAAGCGGACATCGAGGAGCCGGATAAAAGCAAGACCTTCACCGCGTACCCTTCGGTGGTGAAGGATCACCATGTTCTCGATTTCATTTGCGACACGCTGCGCACGGCGTCCACCGGATCGGTGGACCCTTTCGATATCGACCAGATGATGGAAGGCGACATGGAGGTTCACCACAATCAGTCCATGCAGCCGGTGGCGGCGCTAAGCACCGTGGCGGACTCCTTGCCGGGCTTGGGAATCGTAGCGGCGGTGCTGGGCGTGGTCATCACCATGGGCGCCCTGGGCGGTCCGCCGGAAGAGATCGGGCACAAGGTGGCGGCGGCCCTGGTGGGCACATTTTTGGGCATCTTACTGTGCTATGGATTTCTGGGACCGATG
Organism: Bryobacterales bacterium; assembly: GCA_963785255.1. Taxonomy (GTDB): domain Bacteria; phylum Acidobacteriota; class Terriglobia; order Bryobacterales; family Bryobacteraceae; genus Bog-159. The sequence continues at coordinate 582,539 of CAWAUR010000014.1, read as the reverse complement.
GCCGCGAATATGTCCAAAATCGCGGAGGAAGAGAGCGCCTATTATCACGTGCTGCGGGTGGCCATGGCGGCCTTCATCAAGGGTACCGCGCCTATTCTGGCGGTTGAGATCGGGCGCCGCGCGACACCCGGCCAAGTCCGGCCGAAGTTTCTGGAACTAGAGAAGGTGTGCCGCAAGAAGGGTCCCGAGGCGGCCGCGGCTTAGTGGCGCGCTTATGACAAATGCTCGTCCCATCATCATCGTCAAGAAGAAGGCCGGTCACGGCGGCCATCATGGCGGCGCCTGGAAGGTAGCCTACGCCGACTTCGTCACGGCCATGATGGCGCTGTTCATCGTGTTATGGCTGCTGAATAGCAGTAAGCAGATTCGGGAGGCCGTGGGCGGGTACTTCAAAGACCCCAGCGGCACTTCCAAGAAGGTCGGCAGCGGAAAAACCGGCGCGGGAGATAACTTCACGCTCACCAAGGAAAACATGAGCAAGCTGAAGGATGAACTCCAGAAGGCCGTCCGCAAGGTGACCGACTTCGAAAAGCTGAAGAACCAGATCGAAATGACGGTTACCGCCGAAGGGTTACGCATCGAGCTGATGGAGAGCGAGAAAGGCACATTCTTCGCAAGCGGCGTCGCCGAACCGAGCGACGATGGCAGGCAAATTTTGAAAATGCTGGCGCAGGAGTTGGGCAAATTGCCGAACAGTCTATCGATAGAGGGACACACGGACGCCAAACCCTTTACAGGCAAGAGCAATTACAGCAATTGGGAACTCTCCGCGGATCGCGCCAACGCCGCCCGCCGCATGATGCAGGAAAATGGGATTGGCCCGCGGCAGGTAACTCAGGTGCGGGGCTACGCCGATCAGCGGCTACGAAAACCGGCAGCTCCCGAAGATGCTTCCAATCGCCGTATCTCGGTGGTGGTGCAGTATGTAGAAAAGCCGGAGCCGGAAGATAAACCTGCGCCGGCCGCATCTGAGCAGGCCAAAGCGGCCGCTCCAACGAAGCCGCATTAGTGCGCCGCGGCTCCTGCGCCGCGCCAGTGTGGGCGCCGTCGAAAACACACCGTGGGGCAGACCATCGTTTTTCGTGGTCTGCCGGGTTTTCATCGTCTTGGATAGCACGCACGACCATAGCGAGACCGTACGATGGGGCGGCCATTAGTGCGCGGCGGGCTCGGACGGTACGGCGGGCGGGTGCGCGCCTGGGGGTATGGGCGCCAACATCTGCTCCTTCCGCATCACCAGCGTGGACGTATTGAAGCTGGCTACTTCAAATCCATGCCCGTGCGTGATGGCATCGGTGGGACAGGCTTCCACGCAGTATCCGCAAAAGATGCAACGGTTGTAATCGATGTTGTACACCTTGGCGTAACGCTCGCCGCCGCTGATGCGCACTTTATCCGTGTTTTCGGCCGCTTCAATGTAGATGCAGTTCGAGGGACAGGCTGCCGCGCACAGGAAGCACGCCACGCACTTCTCCATGCCGTTGACGTCGCGCTGCAAAACGTGCACGCCGCGGTAGCGCTCCTCCAGCTTGGCGTCGCCGTCGGGATAATTCTCCGTCACCGTGGGAGACATCATCTCCTTGAAGGTGACTCCCATCCCTTTGGCGATGCCCGCCGCCGTACCCAGTATTTCATTGAGTGTATTCGCCATGCCGTCCCTTTTTGATTTCGCTTGACTCCCACCGGGAGCTTAGTTTTTCGAGCCTCAACCCGCCCGCCATTCCGGCACGTCTTCGCCCGGCTGGAATGGATCTACGCCCGCCTCCGTCGCCACATCGACAAACTCGCGCTTGTTAAATCCCTCCAGGCTCCACGAAATCTTCCCGTCGCGGCCGACCAGAAACAGCGAAGGCACGTGCGAGAGACCGTACGCGTTGCTGGCCGGATAGCCGCTCTCTTCCGTATCCAGCAGCATGGGGAAGCTGATCCCGAACTCGTTCGCGAACTCGCGGGTGGTCTCCGCATCGTCCTGCGAGACGCCGTAAATCTCCAGCGACCCTGGCGCCCGGCCACGATGAATGCGCTCCAGATACGGCAATGTCATCTGGCAAACCGGACAGGCGCTCTTGAAGAAAGCCAGCAGCACCGGGCCTTCCGCGGTGAGTTTGTCCAAATCGGCGGTTCCATTGTTCAGGCTTGCCAGCTTGAAATCCGGGGCGCGATGCCCGGCGCGCAAGATCTCGCTCTGCTTACCCGCTCCCATCAATTCCAGTGTAACCCGCCATGCAGTTTTGGGGAATCCGACCAAAACAAACCGCTCCCTCGCGGTCGCGGCTCGGTAGATCGTGCGCAACCGACGCGGCCGTTACCGAGTTGCGACTGTTACCGAGCCGCGACCGTCAGGAAGCGGTTCCCCAGAACGAACGCTGCCATCGAAATGCTATGATGCGGACTGAGCGCGCCGGGCGCCTCCGAGTCCGCGGGAAGGGCCGAGCCCACCGAATCCGAAGACGTCTCCGTTTGCGACGAATCTTCTTTACGCCCGTTACGCGGACGCCGGGCAACCATACTAAAGGAGAATCGTCATGCCCCTGGAACCCTCCAAACGGCCGCGCCGTCTGCCGGCCGAACCGAATTTCGAACAACTACGCAAACAGGCCAAGGATCTGCTTGCCGCCTATCGCGCGGGCGATCCCGCCGCGGCCGCGGAGGTGCGCCTATACGAGCGCCATCCCGATCTGGCGTCCTTCGCACTGCACGATGCGCAACGTGTGCTGGCGCGCGCCTATGGCTTCGAAAGTTGGGCCAAGATCAAAGCCTTCGTGGATGGAGCCAATGTGGCCCGGCTGGCGCAGGCCGTTCAGTCGGGCGACGTAGCTCAAGCGCGCGCATTGCTGCGCAGCCGTCCGGAGCTCGCCGGCATGGATATGGCGGAAAACGACGAGCACCAGGCGTTGCATTATGCCGTGTTACGCCGCGACCGCCAGATGGTGCGGCTCTTGCTGGCCGCCGGCGCGAACACCCGCAAAGGCATCTTCCCGCATCGCGACGCCACCACCGCATTCGCCCTCGCGCGCGACCGCGGCTACGCGGACATCGCCGCCGCGATCGAAGAAGAGGAGCAGCACCGGCGCGAAACTATGAGTTGTCCCAACGCGGCCGTTTCGCCGCTGCAGGAACAGATTAACCGGGCCATTCGCAACGGAGACACTGGCGAAGCTATCCGTTTGATCGAGTCCGACGAGTCGCTGATCGGCGCCCGCGATCGCGAAGGCGCTTCGCCGCTTCAGTGGCGGCTGAAGAAACCAACGAGGAACTGGTGGCATGGCTGCTGAACCGGCGGGCCAATCCGCGCAAACAGGATCTCAACGGATGGACGCCGCTGGATCGCGCTGCGCTAGCCGTCGATCCGCGGAGCGATGACGCCGCACGATTCCCGCCAGTAGCCAGGCGGTTGCTGGCGCATGGCGCCGAATTGACCATCCGCGCGGCAATTGCGCTGGAGGATGCCGGGCATGTGCGCGAGATGATCGAGGCCGATCCCACCCTCTTGCGCGACATCCATTGGCGGACCAGCGGCTTGCTCACGCTGGCTGTGAAGCATGGCCACATCGGCATGGTTGCACTGCTGCTCGACCTGGGCGCCGATGTGGATGAGCGCACCACGTTGCGCGAAGTGGAGGAGCCCACGGAAAGTTGGGGAGCACCGTTGTGGTTTGCGTCGTTGGCCGGCCGGTGTGACATCGCCCGATTGCTGCTCGATCGCGGCGCCGATCCGAACGCGAATGTGTATGCCTCGGGCTGGCCCATCGATCACGCGTATCGCCGCGGCGATGCGGCCATGAAACAATTGCTGCTCGATCGCGGCGCCCAGCCCCAGCCTTGGGGTGTGCGACATAAAAGTGACGATCACGCGCGGCGGGCCTCCCAGTAGTCCTCAAAGCGACCATTGAGTTGGCAGCATCGCAGGGCCAGGATGGCGTTGGCCGCGCGTACAGTCCAGAACATGCCGGACAGCTTACAGCGGGAACCGATGACGGTCTTGCAGCCGGCCTCTATGACACCCGAGCCGACAAACAGGTGCTGGCTGCGGAATTCGGGGTAGCGCATCCGCGCGGCGTTGGCTTCAAAGTAGTGGGCCGTGGTGCGGACGGCTTCGGCCAACTCGGGATGGGATGAGTCGATGGACCGGAGGGCGGCTACCAGGTCTTCGATTTTCCCTTTATCCAGCATGTCCTGATGAACCATCATCCAGCGTCTCTGTTCGGCTTCTTGGTTGAGGTACAGCTTGCGTACCAAGTCCCACAGATGTTGGCGGGCATGATAGAGGTCGACGATCTGAATGGCGCCGGGAAAGTATAGAGCGACGATATTCCAGATCCATTCCGCTCCATCGCCGATCACGACTTTCTTTGCGGCGCGGCTCCATCCGCGCTTCCAAGCTTCCAGATAGATCCGCTTGCCAAATTCTTCGGCAGTTTCAATGGCGGCGACCTAGGTGGTCGAATCGGGATCGCGGATGGCATAGCCCTCCGCATTCCAGGTAGTTTGGGTGAACACGCAGCCCACTTTGACGTCACGATGGCGGGCCGGATTTCCGTCCTTACCCTGGCGGCCCACCGTTTCTTTCTTCACCACCGGTATGCCGGTGGCATCTATTTGCACACAGAGAATCGGTATCGGCTTTCCCAACACGATGGGCAGATCCAGTTGCTTGGCCCGCTGAATCTCGGCCTTTTCGCTTACAGCGATATCCTGCCCAATGCCCTCCGCGGTGCGCTCCACATTCTTGGTCGTCACCTCCAGGTCGGCCAGCAGTTGGATCTGCTGGCGCCCGCGATCAAAAGGGGCCTGCTGACCTACCAGAGCCAGCATGCGGCGCACCCCGGGGGAGAACTCCGTGTTGACGATGTCCAGTTCGACATCGGCAGGGAATTGGCCGTTATGGCAGTCCGGGCACAGGTAGTAAGGCCGCGAGGTTTCCGCCGGGCCTACGGCGGTGAGGATCGGCTTGGAGCGCAACTCCCGATAACGCGTCTGGTGGCCGCAAGCGCAAAGAATGTTCCGTTGGTGGGAAGCCGGGGCTGGGAATTGCAACAGTTGGCTTAGGGCGGCTGCCCCGGCTCGATGCAGGGCCGCGCGCATGGCCATTTCCAAGGCTTCCAGCTCCCAACGCCCCGTCTTGCGGTGGGCGCTGAAGACCACGCGTAACAGTTGGTCTACTTCGCGCGTGACTTCCTTTTGGATGGCTTCGGCCGTTTTTTTTCCTGGGCCGACGGCGCGGTCTCCTCTGCCGGCCGCAACTCGCAGATCTGTTCGTTAACGTCCAAGAGTTGTTCGCCCAGTTCCCGGAAGCGCTGGCATTCGGCGACCTCGCGCTGCGCTTTGGCCAAACTGGCCGGAGAGGGAAACGTTTCGGTGACGGTCTTGCCTTTCACTTTGCGGGTCAGTCGATAGTAGGGGCCATGGCCGGGATCGCCGGTCCGATGGCAATGACAGTTCGGATTTCCACAACGGCCACCTGTTCCGGTAATGGAACCAGAGCGCATATCACCCAACTGCGCGATTTGGGATTGCACGGCGTTGCGACGGCCCTCCAGATCAACCAAAGAATCGGACATGTACAGCCTCCTGATGGCCTAGCGTATCACTACGCTAGGTTTACGGCCACAAAAAAAGAAAACTCGCGAATCGTCACTTTCATGTCGCACACCCCCAGCCTTGGACTATCACCCTGGCGCACGATGCGGACGAGGCGCGGCGCATGCTCGATCGCGATTCGAGCGAAGAGACCGCGCGTGAACTGGCATGGTCGGCGGCCTGCAACGGATGCCCGGCCATCGTCAAGCTGGCTCTGCCGCGCTTGAACTGGCCGCCAAACGATGCGCGGTGGCACTGGGTGTTGACTCAGCCCATCCGCAGCGTGGGCGATCATCCGGATGAGGAGCGCTTCTTCGCGTGTATGGAACTGCTGTTGGCGCACGGGATCGATACGAACGTCGCGCGCCGGGGTGAGACGGTGTTGCATTATGCCGCTGCGCGCGCCAATCCCACAGAGCCGCAGCGAGTGCGATTTGCCGCCATGCTGCTCGATCGCGGTGCCAGCCTCGACGTGCGCGACGAGTTGTTGCGATCCACGCCGCTCGGTTGGGCTTGCCGCTGGGGACGGCGCGGAATGGTGGAGCTGCTGATCGCGCGCGGCGCACCCGTGAATGAGCCGGACGCCGAGCCCTGGGCTACACCGCTGGCATGGGCGGAGAAGATGGGGCACCCCGGGATCGCCGAAATCCTGCGCGCGGCCGCCGGGTACTGAGCCGCGCGCGTGAGCAAGCGGTCGCCCCGGGCGGCTACGACACCGCCGCGGGTAACGTGCCGGCCCGGCGATGTCCCGCGCGCGATTTTCGAATCGCCGCAATCGCCCGCTCCGCGAACAGCACCAGCATGATCGATCCGTACATCAGAGGCTTCCGCACATCCGACTTCACCAGCCAGTAGTAGTGCACCACACCCGCGCATGCGCTCACATAAATCAACCGGTGGAGTATCTGCCAGCGCCGCCCTCCCAGCCGTCTGATCCAACCAGCCGTGGAAGTCAGAGCCAGCGGCAACATGGAGACGAAGCCCACGAAGCCTGCTGTGATGAACGGACGCTTGTACACATCCTTCACGATTTCATGCCAATCGAAGTACTTATCCAGCCACAGATACGTCATGAAGTGCAGCGAACCGTAAAAGAACGCGAAGAGGCCTAGCATGCGGCGGAAGCGAATCAGGTCGGGCAGGCCCAGCAGGCGGCGCAACGGAGAAACGGCCAGCGTGATGGCCAGAAAGCGCAGCGTCCAGTCGCCGGTCGCATGCGTGATGAATTCGATGGGATTCGCGCCCAGGCCGTGATGAAAAGCCTTCCAGGCGAGCCACAGCACGGGGACCAAACACAAGAGGAAAACGGGAACCTTCAGCCATCGCCGTGAAAGCACGTGTGTCCAAGACATGCGGCGGCTCAATAGTTCTTGCGCAGATCCATGCCCGTATACAGCTTGGCCACCTGATCGCCATAGCCGTTAAACATAAGCGTCTTGCGCTTGAAGAATTCGCCCAGCCGGCGCTCGCTCGACTGGCTCCAGCGCGGATGATCCACCGTGGGATTCACATTCGAATAGAACCCGTATTCGTGGGCGTTGGCGAGGTTCCAACTGGTGTTCGGTTCCCTTTCCACGAACTTGATTTTCACGATGGATTTGATGCTCTTGAAACCATATTTCCAGGGCACCACCAGGCGCACCGGTGCGCCATCCTGATTGGGCAGCACCTGGCCATACATGCCGAAGCAGAGCAGCGTCAGCGGGTGCATGGCTTCGTCCATGCGCAAGCCTTCCACATAGGGAAACTCGAGGCCCGCTTGACTGTCGGTAAGCATGTACCGCATATCATAGAGACTTTGGAACGCGACGAACTTAGCCTTCGGGTTGGGCTGGGCGGCCTTGATCAGGACGTTGAGCGGAAATCCGATCCAAGGCACCACGATGGACCACCCCTCCACGCAACGATGACGGTAGATGCGCTCTTCCATGGGCGCCATTTTCATGAGGGCGTCCAGATCGAAAACCTGGCGCTTGTCGCTCCCGCCCTCGATCATGATGCTCCAGGGCGAGGTCTTCAGCCGCCCGGCATTCTTGGCCGGATCGTCCTTGCGAGTGCCGAATTCGTAGAAATTGTTGTAAGTCGAGACGTCCTGAAACGGAGTGACTGTCTCATCGGTGCTGAACGGCCCCTTGACCGCGGACAGTTTCGCGGCGGCCGAGGCGCGCGATGCGAATAGAGCCGCACCCGCCAGAGGCACGGCGGATAGAAATCGCCGGCGGTTCAAATAAGCGGCTTTCGGTGTTACCTCGGAGTAACGGATGTCTGCCCCTCTTTTAACCAGCATATATCTTCAATTATAAAAGACCTACGCGGCGCACTTTATTCCAGGCTGGGTCTCGCAGAGTGCGCGCGTCAGTTCCGCGATGCTCCAGGCCTGCGCGATACATCCGCCGGGGCGCTGCGGCGCGTCGCCGTCGAAGAGTTCGGGAAGCTGGCCGAGACCGTCGTCAGCCGCATACCGACCGAGTTCCGCCAGCCACTGCCGCGCCTGTGCCAGAGCTTCGGGTGTTCGGCCGTACACGTAAAGATACGCTGAAATGAACGGCCCCATCAGCCACGGCCACACCGTCCCCTGATGATAGGCGCCATCGCGGCTGGCAGGATCGCCTTCGTAGCGGCCGCGATACCGCGGATCGCGGGGAGCCAGCGTACGCAGGCCGTACGGCGTCAAAAGCTCCCGCTCCACGGCGTCCACCACGGCTTTGGCTTTGTCGGGCGGCAACATTTTGTGATGAAGGCTCACGGCGAAGATCTGGTTGGGTCGCATGGAGGCGTCGCGCGCTTCGCCATCGACCACGTCATAAAGGCACGCACATGCGTCGTTCCAAAAGAGCGGAGTGAAACTCGCCCGCGCGCGTTCGGCCATGTCACCATAGCGATCGATTTCCGCGGCGTGATCGAAGCGGCGCGCCAGATCCTCCATCAAGCGTAACGCGTTATACCAAAGCGCCTGGATCTCGACCGGCTTTCCCCGCCGCGGTGTCACTGCCCGATCGCCGATCTTGGCATCCATCCAAGTCAACGGTACGCCAGGCTCTCCGGCGTCAAGCAGTCCGTCGCGCTCCACATGGATGCCGTATCGTGTGCCACGAACATGCCAGGCGACGACATCGGCGAGCGCGTCATATAAATTGGCGCGCACAAAATCGTAATCCTGGGTGGCCTCGAGCAGCGCGCGAATCGCCTCGAAGAACCAGAGCGTGGCGTCGACGGTGTTATATTCGGGCGCCTCGCCGGCGTCCGGGAAGCGGTTCGGCAGCATGCCGCGATCGATATGCGCGGCGAATCCCAGCAGAATGCTTTTAGCGATACCATACCGGCCCGTCGAAAGAGTCAGGCCCGGCAGGGCGATCATGGTGTCGCGGCCCCAATCGCCGAACCAATGATATCCGGCTATCACCGTGTGCTGGTTGCCGCGCGCAACGATGAATTGGCCGGCGGCGCGAGCCAGATCTAAAGCGGCCGCCGGCGCCGGCGCGTCTGCCGCGCGTGGTTCGGTGGATGCAGCGATGGACGGCGAGGCGTTGCCGCCCAAGTCGAAGATCATCGTGAGCGGATGGAACAGGTCTTCGCGGAAGTCCAAGCCGCGTTCTCGCTCGCGGTCGTATTCGAAATTGCGATACCAATCCCCGGCCGGCTGAATGTCCGCGCCGGAGTGATTCAAATAAAGTGCCGGCAAATTCGCGTAAGGCGTCATCTTCACCCAGCCGTCGCCCGATTCGAAACGCGGATCGAGCGCGGCGTTTTCATGAGTCGTCGCGTGGTAATCGCGAAAGGCGATGAGCGGCCGCAATTCCAGCGTCCCACGACGCGCGCCGCGTAATCGATACTGGACGATGGTCGTATTCTCGCCCTGCACCATGAAGACCGACTTTTCCAATTCCAGATCTTCCACCTGGAAGACGAAAACGGGACAGGTCGCCTGCCGGAACTCTTTCAGCAGCCGGTAGCCTTGCGGATGAACCACGCCCGGATATTGGTTTGCGGAAAGATCGTACCGGCGGCCATCCACCACCAGCGTCTCTTCCAATTTCGAGAGCAGCAGCATGCGCCCCACCGGAGGCTTGGTGGCGGCGATCAGCAGGCCGTGATAGCGGCGTGTATGGATTCCGGCAACTGTGGACGAGGCATAGCCGCCCAAGCCGTTGGTCTCGAGCCACTCGCGCTGGAGCGCGGCGCTGTGGATCATTTGGAAATCGCGTACATGCCGGCGCCCCACACGCGTCCGGGGCCGGACTCCTGCACGAACGCGATCAGCTTCGATCCAGCAGGCGCATCGCCGGAGTGAATGGGAATCTGTGTCTTGAATCCGGAGGTCAAGGTGACGCTTCCAATCTGTTTCAGTTCCGATACGACGGCAACGTGGTGCAGCTTACGCCCGCTGTTCTCTCCACGCAACACGTTCGAGATCCCGCTATCGGCCGCGCGCGCCAGATAGACATTGGCCTTGTGCACCTTGCCCGCGGGAAGCGGATCGACATCAATCTCGACAGCGTCGCCGGATGCCGCTGGGGTCATGCGGACCGCCACGTTGGCCTCCCCGATGGCCTGCTGGATACCCGCCACAACTTTGCGCGGATCGGCTCCCACGCACTCAAAACTACCGTCGATCACCGTCTGCGGCGTATACGGCTCCTGAATATGCAGGTTGCGCGCGTATCTCTCCTGGCGCTCGGTGAGAGCGGTCGATGAGTATGGATCTTTCCATCCACCCTGATTCCAATAATCCACGTGCTCGCTAAGCACGATGATTTGCGCGCCGGCCACCGGCTGTTCGTGGTCCAGCTTTTCCAGCAGCGCATCGGCGGGCGGGCAACTCGAACAGCCCTCCGAAGTAAATAGTTCCACCAGCACCGGCTGACGCTGGTCGATGATCTTGTCTCCCGGCCCCGCGGCGCACGTGACTGCTAGTAATGCGGCGGCCATGCACCCCCAAATCCAATTGGTCCGCATAATTCCCCCTCCTTCTTCCTATGCTACGCTATCGCACTCGAGGCGATTCGGGCGCAAATCAGCGGGCTCCGCAGCTTAGAACTCGAGGGAGGCTCGCCCAGCCAAGCCGACGGGTAGACCTAGCCACCTCCGAACGAGTCGCGTTATCGGCGTTCATCGGCGTTCATCGGCGGCCATATCAGGTTTTGATTTTCGCCCGGCCGGAACAAAACGTATTGGCCGCCGATGAACGCCGATGAACGCCGATGAAAAATGCACTCTCGTGTGATGCCCCCGTATCGAATCCCGCGCGAAAACGCCTGCACGCCAGTCTAAAATAGAAAGTACCAATCCGTCCAACCGTGCCCGACACTCATCGCGCCTTCGTCTTCCACGATCCCACCGGCAAGCGTTGGCAACGCTTCCGCCGCAGTCTGCAAACCGGCGCCATTTTCCTCGGCATTCTGCTCGTGCTGTTCGTGTTGAGCATGGCTATCAGCCCGCAGATCCCGGCGCTGGGTCTTCCGTCTGTGGAGCATATACCCGGCCTGCAAGATGTCCCCGCCATCATTCACGGCGAGCGTCCCGCGCGCAACGTTCCTTTCAAGCTGCGCAAGGCCGCGCGCAACATCAAATACGTGCGATCCGTCTCGCCTGTCCTCCATCCCAAGACTGCCGCACGCGTCAAAATCGACAGCCCCATCGTCTTCGGCTTCTATGTGAATTGGGACCCCGCCAGCATGGTTTCGCTGCGCATGCATCTCGCGCATCTCACGCACCTGGTTCCGGAGTGGCTGATCCTGCGCAATGCCCAGGGCGATCTCGAAGACGAAAGCGATCCCACCGTAATCGCCATCGCCGCGCAGGCCAAGCTGCCCATCATCGCCCTGGTCACGAACTATCGCGATGGCTGGCAGGCTGGCGACGTGCGCAAGATCCTGCACGATGCGGACGCCCGCGCCGACCTGGTCGACAACATCTACAGCAATCTCGCGGAGCACCATTTCTCTGGCGTCAATATCGACTTCGAAGAGCTCACGCCGCGCGACCGCGATCCCTTCCTCGCGTTCATGCGCCAGCTGCGCGCCAAGCTCGCGCCCGCCAATCTGCTGCTCACCGAGAGCGTGCCGGTCGACGATCCGGCTTACGATCTGAAGCAGCTTGCCGCAATCAACGACTATATCGTGCCGATGGTCTACGACGAACACTATCAATCGGGCGAGCCCGGACCGATCGCCTCCGAGGATTGGTTTCAGAAGGAAATCGATCGGCTGGGCCGCATCGCGCCGCCCGCAAAAATGGTCATCGGGATAGGCAATTATGGCTACGACTGGACCATTGGCGGAGCGGGGTCCACGGAGACGAAGTTCGGCGAGGTGATGTCGCAGGCGGCATCCAAACAGGCGCCGGTCGTATGGGATGCCAATATGGCCAATCCGGTGTTTCGCTATCAGGCCGGCGGACGGCAACACGAAGTCTGGTTCCTGGATGCGGTCACGGCCTTGAACGCAGCGCGCGGCGTGGCGGACGGTGGCTTCCGCGGCGTCGCGCTGTGGCGATTGGGCGCCGAAGATCCGGACTTATGGAATGTGCTCGAACCCGACGCCTGGCCCGCCGCCAATTACGATCCGCAAAAGCTATCCGTGCTGGCCGCCGAGAAATCGGTGGAGCAGTATGGCGATGGCGATGTGCTGCGCATCGTGCAAACGCCGCACCAGGGTAGCCGCAAAGTCTGGCGCGATGCGGGCGGCCGCTATGCGGAACAGTATGGACAGACGCCGTCATACTATACGATCGAATCGAGCGGCCATGCGAACGGCAAGGTGCTGTGCCTGACTTTCGACGATGGTCCGGATGCGCGTTACACGCCCGCGATTCTCGATATTTTGCGCAGCCACAACGTCCGCGCGACATTTTTCATCATCGGCGCGAATGCCGATCAAAACATCGGACTGGTAAAGCGCGAATATGCCGAAGGCCACGATATCGGCAATCATACGTATACGCATCCCAACATCGCGCTGGTGTCTGAAGAGCGCGCGACGTTGGAACTGAGCACCACCGAGCGCATTATCGAAAATGCGCTGGGCGTTTCCACCGTGCTATTCCGGCCGCCGTACAACGCCGATAGCCAGCCGCAGACTCCCGAAGAGATCCTGCCCGTGCTGCGCGCGCAAAAGGCAGGTTACGTGACTGTCGGTGAGCGCATCGATCCACGCGATTGGGCGAAGGGAGTTTCGGCGGACGAGATTGTGTCGGATATCGAGAGCGAGCTGCAGTCCAGCGAAGATCCCGGGCACGTGATCCTGCTGCACGATGCGGGCGGCGACCGTTCGGCCACCGTGGCGGCGCTGCCGCGCATCCTAGAAGGGCTCACAGCGCGCGGGTATCGATTCGTGCCGTTGAGCGAATTGCTGGGGCAGACGCGCGCGCAACTGATGCCTAAGCCTTCAGGCGAGGAGATGCGCTGGGCGCGCATCGAAGGCGGCGCGTTCAACTCGCAGGGCACGTTCAAGAAGATCGTCGGCATATTGTTTCTGTGGGCAATTTACCTGACGCTGGCGCGATCGCTGTTCTACGGAACCCTGGCGGTGATTCAAAAGTGGCGTGCGGCACATGCCCGTTTCGATGCAGCGTTCCATCCGCCAGTCACGGTGATTGTCGCCGCGTATAACGAGGAGAAGGTGATCGCGCGCACCGTCGAATCGATCCTGCGCAACGGTTACGTCGATCTCGAACTTGTGGTGGTGGACGATGGCTCCAAAGACGCCACGCTGGATGTGTTGCGCAGCCGCTTCGGCGAGCACCGGAACGTGTTGATCCTGACGCAGCCCAACGGCGGAAAATCCGCGGCGCTCAACAACGCCATCGCGCACGCGCAAAATGAAATTCTGATTGCGGTGGACGCCGACACGATCTTTCGCCCAGGCGCCATCGGCATGCTGGTGCGCCATTTTGCCGATGCGCAGGTGGGCGCGGTTTCGGGAAACGCGCGCGTGGGCAATCGCCGCCGCTGGATCACCCGTTTTCAGTCGATCGAATATATCTACGGCTTCAACCTGGACCGGCGCGCGCTCGATCTGCTGAATGCCATCACGGTTGTTCCCGGCGCGGTGGGGGCGTGGCGCAAAAGCCTCGTCGTAAAGCAGGGCGGATTCGGTAACGATACGCTGGCCGAAGATACTGATCTCACGTTGAAGCTACGGCGCGCCGGGTATGCGATCCGCTATGAAGAGAAAGCCGTAGCATTCACCGAAGCGCCCGAAGACACGCGCGGCCTCGCCAAACAGCGCTTCCGCTGGGCGTTCGGGACGTTACAGGCCGCCTGGAAGCATCGCGACGCGCTGTTCGTTCCCAAGTACGGATCGCTCGGGTTCGTGGCGCTGCCCAGCATCTGGATTTTTCAGGTGCTGCTTTCGGCGCTCTCGCCGTTCGCCGAAGTGGCCATGATCGCGGCCCTGTTCGCCGGAAACTGGCGCATCGTGCTGATATTCTATCTCGGCTTCTTCGTGTTGGAGCTTATGACCGGACTGGTGGCGTACGCGCTGGAAGGTGAGAAGCCTTGGGATCTGGCGCTGTTGTTCTTTCAGCGCATCTACTACCGCGAACTGATGTATTACGTGGTGGCAAAGTCACTGATCTACGCGGTGCGCGGGCGGGTAGTCGGCTGGGGGAAACTCGAGCGGCGCGCAACCGTGGAGGGAGTGTGAGGGTGGGGCAGGCACTCTGCCACCTGCCTGCGGCGGCCTCGTAGGCCGCCTTTCGGCACGCTAAGGAATGTCCCAGCAGGCGGCCTACGAGGCCGCCGCAGGCCGAGTGCCTGCCCCACTTAGCCTAGTACGGTACCGGTTCCGCGTTTAATCTGGTAAAACTACCTGTTTCCCGATAGACTCAGTGGAAGCGCCAGTGTATACTTCAGTACGGCATAATGGGGAACCGTTCGACCGCGGTCCCCAGGAGGGGAAGTCATGAGAATCAGTTTTGCGGATGTCCTCCCGGTAGTGGGCCTCTTATTTATCTCCGCGCTCGCGCCGGCGCAGGTGCCTCCATCGGAATTCGTCAATTTCGAGGGCGCGCAGACTAACCCGATTCGCATGTCGGCGGATGGCACGATGCTATACGCGCTGAATACCCCGAATGGCACCGTCTCCGTATTCAGTCTCGCTAACCCGGCCGCGCCCTCGCTGATCGTCGAAATCCCGGTCGGCATTGAGCCGGTTTCAGTCAACGTAAATCCCACCAATGACGATGAAGTGTGGGTGGTCAATCAAGTCTCCAACAGCATCAGTGTCGCCTCGGTCTCACAAGGCATTGTCACTGACACCATTCCTTGCAAGACCGAGCCATCCGACGTGGTGTTCGCCGGTTCCAACGCATTCGTCAGCGTGGCGCGCAGCAATGCGATTAATGTCTACAGCATCGCCACGCACCAGTTGGTCCAGTCGATCCCGGTATTTGGCGAGAACCCGCGCGCCCTGGCCGTGAGCACCGACAGCACCAAGGTATACGCGGCGTTCGCCTTATCTGGAAATCACACCACCATCCTGCCCGACAACATCGCGCCGCCCCAACCTCCGCCCACCAATCCCGCGCTGCCGCCTCCGCCGCAAGTCGGACTGATTATCGATGCGTCCGATCCGACCTGGTCGTGGTTTATCAAGTACACCATGCCCGATAACGATGTCGCGGTGATCAACACCGGTACACTGGCGGTCTCAGGCTACTATTCCGGCGTGGGAACCATCAACCTGGGCATCGCCGTGCAGCCCAGCACGGGCAACGTCTATGTCTCGAACACCAACGCGCGCAATTTGATTAACTTCGAGCCGAATTTGCGCGGCCATTGGATCGACAATCAGATCTCCGCCATTCAATCGTCCGGGCATGTGACTTCGTATAACTTGAATCCGAATATCGATTACAACCTGTTGCCGAATCCCGCGGCGGTCGCTACGGCTCTGTCACAGCCGGCCGCCATGCGCTTCGATCCCAGTGGAAAATGGCTTTTTGTGGCGGCGTTCGGCACGGACCGGATCGCGAAAGTCAGCGCGACGGGACAGATTCTGGCGATCATCGAACTGAACCCGCAGGCCACCGGCTCCACAGTGAATCCCGCCACCAAGCGCGGCCCGCGTGGCTTGGCCATCAATGCCAAGCAGCAGATTCTCTACGCGCTGAACCGATTATCGGATACAATTTCGGTGGTCAGCACTTCGACTAACTCGGTAGTCGAAGAGATTCCTACCGGAACCTTCGATCCCACGCCCACGGTCATCCTGCAGGGCCGCGGTTTTCTTTACGACGCCAAGTTATCGGGCAATGGCACGGGCGCCTGCGCCTCCTGCCATGTGGACGCCGATATGGATCTGTTGGCATGGAATCTCGGCGATCCCGGCGGCTCCATGCAGACCGTGGTGAATAACGGACATACCTTCAACATGCATCCCATGAAAGGGCCCTTCACCACGCGCACGCTGCGCGGACTGCAGGGCACCGATCCATTGCACTGGCGCGGCGACCAGCCTAATTTCGAGGCTTTCAACTCCTCGTTCGATCTGTTGATGGGAGGAAGCCAAATTTCCGATTCGGATATGACCGCTTACACCAATTACATCGACACCATCGCCTTCCTGCCCAATCCCAATGAAAATCTAGACCGCACTTACCCCACGTCGTTTATCGGAGGCAATGCCATCAACGGACAAATGGATTTTCTCACTGTAAAGATCAATTCCACTCCTACCAATACTTGCAATAGCTGTCATAACTCCAATCCCGGACCGGGCAGTAACTTCAACATTGTCACGCGGGCCAATCTGCCGCAACCGTTGAAAGTTCCGACCCTGCGCAACATTTATCAGAAAGGAGATTTCAATAACGCGGCGGGACAGCAAAGCATTGGCGGATTCGGCTATGCCAGCAGCGGATCGAACGCCACTCTGCTTCAGGTGCTCGACCAGCCGGTGCTGGGCGGGTTCAGCAACAATCCCCAGGCGCAGACCGACGTAGCGGCCTTCCTGCTTTGCTTTGACACCGGCACCGCGCCCGCAGTCGGCTACACGCGTACCGTGACCGCCGCGAATGTGACGGCCGATCCGACCATCGCCAGCGACTGGACCCTGCTTGAGGGCCAAGCCACTTCGAATATCGATCTGGTATGTCAGGGCACCATTCAAGGGCAGTTAGCAGGGTGTTTGTACCAGCCTCAGCAGAATTCTTACGAAACAGATATCACCGGTGTGGGGCCGTTTACCAAGGCCCAACTGGTCAGCTTCATTCAAGCCGGTGATACGTTGAGCATTATGGGAGTGCCGCCCGGATCCGGCGTGCGATACGGAATCGACCGCAACCACGACGGCATTAAGGACGGCGATCAGCGCGCACGGAGTGCACGCAAGCCGCGCAAGTAACTGGCGTTACCGGGCCGCGACCGTGTTTGCCGAGCCGCGACCGTGTTTGCCGAATTCAACCGTGTTTGCCGAACGCAACCGTGGTTGCCGAACGCAACCGTGGTTGCCGAACGCAACCGTGTTTACTGAGCCGCGACCGTAAGGGAGCGGTTGAGCGCCGTGAAGGTAACCGCTCCCTGATGGTCGCGGCTCAGTAAGTTATCGCCAGAGTAAGGAGGCAGTCAATGGGAACATGGTATTCGAGATTCGCGGGTTTAATCCTGGCGTTTAGCGGCGGCGTGTACGCGCAGACCATTGCGTTTAATGCGCCGCAAGCCTTTCCGGCCGGCAGTTTGCCGAGCTCCGTAGCCATCGCCGACTTCAATAAGGATGGCCATCCAGACTTGGCTGTCCCCGCCAGCGGATCGACCGGTGTGTCGATCATGCTGGGCAACGGCGACGGCACTTTCCAGCTCCCCGTGAACTATCCCGCCGACGGTAGCCCCCGCTATGTGGCCGTGCGCGATTTCAATCACGATGGGAATCTGGACTTAGCGGTAGTCAATTACAACACCAACGATGTATCCATCCTGCTCGGCAATGGCGACGGCACATTTCGAGCGCCGGTGAACTATCCCGTCGGCGCCAACCCCGATTATCTGGCTGTCGCCGATTTCAACGGCGATAAGAAACTGGATCTGGCCGTGGTCAACTACTCGGCCAGCACCATTTCGATCCTGCTCGGCAACGGCGATGGTACCTTTCAGAAGGCCACCGAACAGGGTCTGGGAGCTACCCAGGCGGCTTCCGTAATCGCGGCGGATTTCAACGGCGATGGCAAGCAGGACCTGGCAGTGACTTACGGTCTGAATACGTTGGCCATCCTGCTTGGCAACGGCGACGGCACTTTCGCCAAGGCCGTCCCTTATCACACCGCCAATGCGCCTGTCTCAGTGGCGTCAGCAGACTTCAATAACGACGGTAAGTTGGATTTGGCGGTTGCGTGTGGCCACCCGAGAGGTCTGATCTCCATCTTTCTCGGCAACGGCGACGGCACCTTCCAATCGCCGAAGAATTACCAGGCCGGATCCTTCGTGTCATCCGTGACTACGGCGGATTTCAACCGCGATGGCAATCAGGATCTGGTGGCCTCCAACGCCGACTCCAATACCGTTTCGGTAATGCTGGGCAACGGCGACGGTACCTTCAAGAAAGCCGTGAATTACTCGGTGGCCAGTTCGCCGCAAGCGGTGGCCATTAGCGATGTGAACGGCGACAAGAAGCTCGACCTGGTAGTGGCCAGTAACAACTCGAATATGGTGACCGTCCTGTTGGGCAATGGCAAGGGAGGCTTCGCCGGATCGAAGGCTTCGGATGCCGGCACCGGTTCCATCGGCGTAGCTTCCGGCGATTTCAATCACGATGGAAACCCGGACTTAGTCGTGGCAGATATGTACGCCAACGGTATCTCGATTCTGCTGGGCACCTCCAAAGGAACATTTGACGCAGCCGTGAGTTACCCGGCCGGACTGTCTCCGCAAGGCGTCGCGGTCGGTGACTTCAATAACGACGGTAATCCGGATGTGGCGGTCGCTAACTACGGATCCAATGAGGTTTCCATCCTGTTGGGCAATGGAGATGGAACCTTTCAAGCCGCGGTGAATTATCCGGTCGATAATGGCCCGGTTGCATTAGTGGTCCAAGACTTCAATAAAGATGGAAACATGGATCTGGCGGTGGCCAATGAAAATTCCAGCGACGTCTCGATTCTGCTGGGCAACGGCGACGGAACGTTTCAGGCGGCCGCGAATAAAGTGGTCAACACCGGCCCGGTTTCCCTGGCCGTCGGCGACTTGAATAGTGATGGGAATTGGGACTTGGCGGTGGCCGATTCGAGCGCCGGCGTGGTTTCTGTTTTGATTGGCTACGGCGACGGGACTTTTCTACCCGCTGTCGATTACACCATCGGCACAGACATTTTTTCCGTAGCCATCGCCGACTTCAATAACGACGGCATTCCCGATCTGGTAGTCACTCTTAACCCGGATAATGAAGTGGCTATTCTGTTCGGCACCGCGAACGGGAGTTTCACTCTACCCAAGACCCATGCGGTGGGCATTAGTCCCATTTCCGTGGCGGCTGCCGATTTCAACGGCGATGGGAATCAAGATGTGGCCGTAACAGGTTACACGGGCGCCGTGACGATTCTACAAGGAAACGGCAACGGATCGTTTCAAGCCCCAGCGTATTTCGTGGCGGGCAGCGGGTCGTATGGCATCGTCCAGCTTCTTCTGACTGGGGCGACCTTGCCGGACCTGGTGGTGGCTAACGAGTTCGCGGACACCGTGACGGTTCTGACGAATACTACGCCGTAAATTTGGGGATTTCACGACTGAAGAAACCGCTCCCTCACGGTCGCGGCTCAGTAGACCACGCCAAATCATTACGTCCGTTACCGAGCCGGGCCCAGGGGGCACCCCGTCAGGGAGCGGTTTTCCCAAAACGGTTAACACCCAGCCCCCTCTACGGCCCCACAATCTGTGTCATCATCCGTAAGATGAGGCTGATTACTGCTGCATTCCTGTTGGTGCTTCCTGCGCTCGCCAATAATCTCGACACGATCGTGAAGATCGATACGGGCTGGGTTTCCGGCGTTGAAACCGGGGGCGCGGTGCGTGTCTATAAAGGCATTCCGTACGCGGAGGCTCCCACTGGCCAACTTCGCTGGAAACCGCCGCAGCCGGCCAAACCCTGGAAGGGCATTCTGGTGGCGAAGAACTTTCCGAACAACTGCCCGCAGATGGCGATTGTGCCGGGTGCGCAGAGCGAGGATTGCCTGGGACTCAATGTCTGGACGCCCGCCAAGGCTGGCGAGAAGCTGCCGGTGATGGTGTGGATTCATGGCGGCGGCTTTCAAATCGGCGCCAGCTCGCAGAGCGCGTACGACGGCACGGCGCTGGCGCAGCAAGGCGTGGTTTTGGTGAGCATCAATTATCGGTTGGGAATCTTGGGATTCCTGGCGCATCCCGCGCTCGACCACGAATCGCCGCATGGCGCGTCCGGCAATTACGGCCTGATGGATATGGTGGCGGCGCTCGAATGGGTGAAGCGCAATATCGCCACGTTCGGCGGCGATCCCGGCAATGTGACTATCTTCGGCGAGTCCGCGGGCGGCACGGCGGTGTGTCTGCTGATGGTGGTTCCGCAAGCCGAAGGGCTGTTTCAAAAGGTGATTTCGGAAAGCGCCGCCTGGATGTTCGGCCCCATCAGCCATATCACGGAATCCTGGTACGGCCGCGTTCCTATGGCCAAATTCGGCGAGAAGCTGGGTACGGATCTGGCGGTCTTGCGCGCCAAGACTCCCGCCGAGTTGATGCGGGCGCTGCCGCCGCCGATGACGCGTAACGACGCGGCCGATCGCGGCGAAGCGTACATGCCGGTGGTGGATGGATGGGTGATCCCGGACGATCCGGAGCGTCTGTTTACTTCGGCGAAGTATCACGGCGTAGCGCTGATTGCGGGCACCAATGCGGATGAGGGCTCGCTGTTGGGCGGTCCGCCCGTGCATAGCTTGGCGGAGTATCGTAAGTGGGCCGCGCAGAAGGTAGGAACACTGGCTGACCGGCTTCTTACTTTGTATCCCGCGGCAACAGATGCGGACGCGCATGCCGCGTCGGAAAAGTCGTCGGGCGATCTGGTATTCCTGTATGGCACGCGTTCGGTGTTGCGCGCGAATGCCAAGCGGAATCCGAATACGTACCAATATCAGTTCACGCGGGTGAATGGCATCGGCCGGCAGATACACTGGGGCGCGTTTCATGCTTCGGAAATCCCGTATATCTGGCAGACGTTGCCGGATTCGGTGTATGGCACGCAGCCGATGATGTTTGGTGACTTCTCTGTGAATCCGGACACTTACAACGGACAAGATTCGAAGTTATCGCGGGCCATGAGCGGTGCTTGGGCGGCATTCGCCAAGACCGGCAGCCCCAATGCGCCGCGGCTGGCTCACTGGCCCTCGTTTACGGATGGCGAGAGTTACATGGAGTTTGGCGATAGCATTGGCGCGAAGCAATCGCTGCGGAAGCCGTACGTCGATTTCATGAGTGAGTTCACGGAGGGATTGCGCAGCCACATGGCGGGCGCTACAAGGTAGGCGGAAAGGCGGCCTACGAGGCCGCCGCAGGCTACGAGCCTGCCCCACATGTCAATAACCCTGATCGCGCAGGCGCTCCACCGTCAGCTTCGGCTTTAAATCCAGATTGCGGATCAATTTCTCGACGTGCTTGGCCAGGATATCGCACTCGATATTCACACGGCTACCCGGCTGGTAAGTGCCCAGCGTTGTGTTCTTGTAAGTATGCGGAATAATAGTGACTGACAGCACGTCGCCTTCGAGCGCCGCAATCGTCAGACTAATCCCGTCTATCGCGATAGAACCTTTGAACACCAAGTAAGGATCGATCTCCGCCGGGACCCGCACTTTCAGCCACCAATTCTCAGCGCCCAGCGACTCCAGTGACAGAAACTCGCCGGTAGCATCCACGTGCCCTTGCACGATGTGACCGCTCAAGCGCGTGTCCGGCAGCAAAGGCCGCTCCAGATTAACGCGCGAAAGCGCCCTCAACGCGCCCAGATTGCTGCGCCTGAGAGTCTCGGGCGCGAGGTCCGCCGAGAATGATTCCGGATGCACGGTCACGGCGGTAAGACAAACGCCATTCACCGCGATACTGGCGCCTTCGGTCATGTCTTCCAGTACCTTCCGGCAGCGGATCTTCAGCCGCGCACCGGCCGGCCGGTTTTCAATGGATTCCACGGCGCCCAGTTCCTCGATGATCCCGGTAAACATTCAAGCCTCTCTCACGATATAGCCTTCCACGGCGAACTCATCGGGCGCGATGCGGTGCAACTCGGTGCGATGCACGCGAATAGCGTCCACGCGGCGGCGCTTGCCGGCGCCTCCTGCCATCGATAGCGACTCGAGTCCGCCCAGGATCTTCGGCGCATAATAAAAAAACACCTTATCGGCTACGCCGTTTTCGAGCGCCGCCCAATTCACTTTCGCTCCCGCCTCGATCAACACGGAAAGGTACTGCTGTTGCGCTACCGCTTCGATGGCCGCCCGCAAATCGGAGCGCCCGTCGCGTCCATCGAGCAGCAACACGCGCACGCCGCGGCTTTCAAGCGCCTTCCGCCGCTCGGCAGGCGCTGCCGAAGTTCCCACCACCAGCACATCGTCCGCGGCGCTGCGCACCATCTGTGAATCGAGCGGCAGGCGCAGTCGCGAGTCCAACACGATACGCGATAGCGGCCGGCTGCGCGGCAAGCCGGTGCGGTCGGTCAGCAGGCAATCGTCGGCCAGCACCGTCCCGATGCCCGTAAGGATCGCATCCGAACGATGCCGAAGCTGCTGCACGTCGGCGCGCGCTTTGTCGCTGGTGATCCAACCGGTGTTATCGTCGGGCGCCGCAATTTTGCCATCCAGAGTGAGCGCCGTCTTCAGCGTCACCAATGGCAGGCGCGTGCGCATGAAGTGCACGAAAGCTTCATTGAGTTTTTCGGCTTCCGCGGAGAACGCCGCGGCGACGCCCGCTTGAATTCCGGCAGAACGCAGTTGCCGGATGCCCTCCCCCCCCACCAGCGGATTGGGATCTTCTATCGCCGCCACCACCCGCGCCACGCCCGCCTCTATAAGCGCCGCCGTACATGGCCCCGTGCGGCCCTGGTGGCAGCAAGGCTCCAGGTTGATATACAATGTTGCGCCGCGCGCCCGATCGCCGGCCTCTTCGAGCGCCAGGATCTCGGCATGCTTTACCCCGGCCCACGTGTGGAAGCCGCGGCCCACGACTTCGCCATCGCGCACCAACACCGCTCCCACCAGCGGATTCGGGCTGACCTGCGCGTCGCCCTTCCGCGCCAGGTCCAGCGCTTCGCGCAGATACCGGGCGTCCTCTGACTGCTCGAGATCGGTCATTTTTCGAATAGCGACGCGATGAACTTCTCGGCGTCGAACGGCAGTAAGTCGTCCACCTTCTCGCCGATCCCAACGTAACGAATGGGAATGTTCAACTCGCGCGCGATGGCGATGACGATGCCGCCCTTGGCGGTGCCATCGAGCTTCGTCAGCACGATGCCGGTCACGCCGGATGTCTCCGTGAATTTGCGCGCCTGCTCCAGGCCGTTCTGGCCGGTGGTGGCGTCCAGCACCAGCAACACTTCGTGCGGCGCGTCGGGAATCACGCGCGCGGCCGTGCGGCGCATCTTTTCAAGCTCGGCCATCAGGTTGGTCTTGGTTTGCAAACGGCCGGCGGTATCCACGATCACATAATCGGTTTTGCGCGCGCGCGCCGCTTGCAGCGCGTCGAAGAGCACCGCACTGGGATCGGCGCCCTGCTTCTGCCGGACCACATCGGTGCCGGTGCGCTCGCCCCAGATTTCGAGCTGCTCGGCGGCGGCCGCGCGGAAGGTGTCCGCGGCGCACAGCAACACGCTGCGCTGCTCGTTGCGGAAACGCTGCGCCAGCTTGCCGATCGTCGTGGTTTTGCCCGAGCCGTTCACCCCCACCACCAGGATGACCGCGGGCGGCTCGGCCACGCGCGGCATGGGACGCTCGGACGCCTGCAGGATTTCGAGCAGATGCTCACGAATGAGATTTTCGATCTCCGGCGCGTCGCCCACCATGCTGCGGTCCACGCGCTCACGGATGCGGTCCAGAATTTCCTCGGTGGTGCGCACGCCGATGTCCGAGCCGATCAGCGTGAATTCCAATTCGTCCAGCAGATCGGCGTCGATCTGCTTGGCGCCCTGCAGCATATCTTCCAGACGCGTGACCAGGCCGGCGCGCGTCTTTTGCACGCCGCTCTTTAAGCGTTCGAGAAGGGATGGTTCCTGTTCAACCGATCCGAATAGAGTCTGAATCATGAGCGCCGTCGCCTCTGCTCAAGTAGGCGAGGCCTCCAGGCCTGTCCAACATGCATTTCATGGGTTGGCGGCATTATGCGACTATTGTAGCAATCATGAATAAAGTAGCGATCTTCGGCGCAGCCGGGCCCATCGGGCGGTATGTGGGCATCGAACTGGACCGCCGCGGCATTCCCTTCCGCGCCGTCGGGCGTACGGCCGCCAAACTCACCGAGGCTTTCGGAAAACTGCCGCATGCCGAAGTGGTCGCGGCCGATCTATCGGATGCGGGCGGCGCCACGCAAGCGGCGCGCGGCGTGGACACCATCATCTACACACTGGGTGTCACCTACACGGAGTTCCAACTCTATCCCAAGCTCATGCGTATAGCTATCGACGCAGCCGCTGCGGCGGGAGCCGAGCGTTTCCTGCTAGTTACCGGCGTGTATAGCTACGGCATTCCGCAGACACAGAGAGTATCGGAGAAACATCCGCGGGTTCCGGTGGCCGTCAAGGGGCAATTACGCAAAGAGCAGGAAGACATGCTCATGGCCGCGGGCGAGCGCGGACTATTCAAAACGGCGATTGTGCGGCTGCCGGATTTTTACGGCCCTTATACGCACAGTCTCGCCAGTATGATCTTCGCCGCAGCACTCGCCGGGAAGACGGCAAACTGGCTGGGACCGGTAGGCCCGCTGCACGAATTCGTGTTTGTGCCGGATGTGGGGCCGGTGATCGCGGAATTGGCCGCGCGCGACGATTGCTATGGCGAAGCCTGGAATTTCGCGGGCCCCGGCGATATTTCCGCGCTCGCATTCATTCAGAAGATCTACCAGGCCGTGGGGCGCGAACCAAAATTCCGCAGTTCCGGGCGCACGTTGCTGCGCATGCTTGGCTGGTTCAATCCGCTGATGAGGGAATTACCTGAGATGCTGTATCTCTCTGAAACTCCCGTGCTGCTTGACGATGAAAAGCTGCGCAGTAAGTTGGGACAAGTGCATAAGACGAGTTACGACGAAGGTATCAAACAAACTGTCGAGTGGATGCGCGGCAGCCCGGCGTGATGCGCACCTCCGCTCCCTCACGGTCGCGGCTCAGTAACACGCGGGTCAGTAACGCGCGGGTCAGTAACGCGCGGGTCAGTAACGCGCGGGTCGTTAACGCTCCGATTCCGAGCCGCGCGCGTCAGCAAGCGGTCTATTTTCGAAAATCCTCGGCCAAACCGCGAAATAAGTGATAACATTCAAAAATACTGAAGGGTTTACGCGCTGTTCGCCGTTCACACCCTTAGGAGACCAACATGCAACGTATCGGGCGATCCTTCCAGGCATTTCTCACTCTTGCGTTCATCGCTAGCGTGGCGCTCGCGAACAAGCCGCCGTTGTCGGCAAACGACGTGTCGTGGCTGTTTCCGTTGCCCACGAAAACCGCTGATTTGAACAACCTGATTTCGGTCCGGGAATTGATCGGGCGGAATCCAAAAGGCCCCGGCAAAGGAGAACCGCTTTGGTCCGACGCGGTCTTCAAGCAGTTCGTGGCCATCGCCGCCAGTCCCGCGGCGCAGGTCGATGGAACCGAGGCGCATATCGGCCTGCCCACCGAGGCCCAGTCCATCGACGCGTGGTTCGTGGCCGGCATCCGCATCGATGCCGGCGCGCCAGGCCTCTCCGCGGACGTCATCCGCGAGTACGGCCAGTCGCCGCAAATTCGTCTGATTGTCCAGCCAGTGGTCCGCAATGCCGATGGTACGGTTAAAGTGTTGGACGTGGCGGGGCATCTCATCTTCAGTTTTCTTGCCGGGCAAGACCCGCCCGCGCAGGATGGTTGCTTTCCACGGCCGAAACCGGACATGGCCGCCTTCAAAGCAGTTGTTGCGGATCTCGCCGAGTTGCGAACCAAGTTCAGCAAAATGGGCGGCGGCAGAATCGCCACGGACGGCCTGCCGCTAGGTGTTCACCCGGGCCTTGCGGACGCAGCCACGGCCGGCGCCGTGCGCCTTGAGATGAAAGCCTTTCTCGAAAAGCATCTTTCCTCACGGAACTTGAATGCCATGGCCATGATGAGCGTTCCCGCGGGAGCCAAAGCCCCCTGGATCTTTCTGGCTATGCAAGGGGTTCCGCCGGGTGTGGTGCCGGCATTGCCGAATGGCGGCTTCGTTCCCGTGCCCAGCCCCACGCTCGACGGAAAGCAGATCGCCCAGATGCTCAATCCGGTGGGGAAAGTTCCGCGCGTGGTTCCCACGCCGCACACAAATAATCTGAATGCGATCACCTGCAAGAACGCCGCGGTCTCACTTACCAGCCTGCCGGTTGCCTCGCGCAACGGATCTTCCACCAGCGATCTGTTCGGCGATCCCCTGCCCCCGGCGAAAGCCCGGCAAGTGATGGATCTAATCGCCGATCCCACCAAGAGCCACTTTTTCAATACGGACTGCGTCAGTTGCCATACCGAAACGCGGCGCGCCATGGATCTGCTGCCGCTGAACGATATCGACGTCGTCGCGGGCATTAATCCAGCGGCGCTTTCCAATGGCGATTGGAACGTGCGCAATTTCGGTTGGTCACCGGAAGCGCCCGCTCGGGCGACAGTGACTCGCCGCACCGCCGCGGAAACGGCTGCCGTGGTGGCGTTCATTAACTCGGAATTGCTGAATAAGTAGCCGCGGTCCGAGGCTAACAGGTTGCGGAAAAAGGTGGGAGGGGACCGCTCCCTGACGGTCGCGGCTCCTCTGAGCCGCGCGCGTAAGCAAGCGGTTCCGGACCCTTTTTCCGCAAACCTAGATCGTTTTCAGATACTCGATCAGCGCAGTCTTTTGATCTTCGGTAAGAGCCGTGCCGTACTTAGCGCCGGAATGGCCGATGTTACTGTTGCCAGGTTGTGACGTATCAAAAGTCCATCCGTTGCCGTCAGTGACATAGCCGATTTTAACCGGATCGTATTCACGATTCCCCACAATAAACTTCGCGGGGCGTTGATCCGGGTGTAACAGGTGCCAGAGAGTCGGTACCGAGCCATTGTGCAGGTAGGGCGCAGTCGCCCAAACGCCGGTCAAAGGCCGCGCCAGGTACTTGCCCGGGGCGAGCCACACTGGCGGGTTGGCATCCATGGCCGCCTGAGCGGCCGGGGAAACTCCATCGTCCAGAAAGGCGCGCGCTTTCAAATGATCCAGGATCGGCTGGACCGCCTTTGGAAACGGTACTCCAGCCACCGGCTGGCCGAAACTGTTGGCCCGCTGCGGATCCGTTCCCACGTCCATCAGATCGACAAGGCGATTCTGATGGCAGCCCTGGCATGTATCTTTGAAGATCTTTTCACCGGCCTGCGCCTTGGTCTGATCGATCGCCCCGAAGACATCTGCCGGCCACTTGGGCGCCTGCAGTTTGTGAGTCAGTGTTTCAAGCTGCTGTAAGTTCTCAATGCGCAGCGTCGATTGATAGGTCTGCGGATCGAATACCGCGCCCATGCCAAGCGCTTGTCCGATATTGCGCTCCAGGATGGAATTGGTGTTGCCGTCGTAATGGATCCAAGCCGTATCCGCCGTAGGGGGCTTTCCCCTATTATCCGGAACATCCCAGATGAAGGGAAAGCTGACGGGCGATTGCATGCGTAAGTAGCTTTTGGGAAACAGAAGATTGCGGGCCGCGCCGAAGGCGTCCACGCGGCCGGGGCCGGGGACGGTGCCATCCAGCAGCAGCTTGCCGTTCTTCAGATAAGCAAGTCTTTCTTTCAGTAGATCGAGGGCACTATGCCATCTCTCGATGAAGTTATTGCCATGCAGAGAGGCCGCCGGATCCGCCGCGTCCGCCGCGCGCGAGGATACGCTCTGGAAGCTCTTGTCGGCCGTGGAGGCCGCCGGAACCGCGCCGGCGGACTTCGCCGCGGGATCCGAGGAGTAACTCGAGGCATCCACGTTTGCCGGAACGCCGGCTGCGGGCACGTCGCGGACCATGGCAAACGCCAACTCCGCGGCTTTTCGCGGGCTGCCCAATGTCGCATCCAGCGATTCCTTGATTTCCACCTGATAGGCCTGAAGGTCAATCAGCGAAGGCGCCCCGTCCACGATTAGCGTTTTCCCTTTGTAAGTCAGTTCGGCGACGTGGCAGGCGGCGCAATTAAAGCCGACCATTTCCAGTCCAGCGTGCTTTTTGTCGCGTGACCGGACGGACGTAAGACCAATAGGCAACCCGTGCGGACCGCCCGGGTCGGAGATGAAGCCGAAACGTTCCATATTCTGCAGGAATGGCTTGCCGGTTTTTGAGCTCACCAGGTTGGCCATCAGCGCATACGGCATCAGTTCGCTGCCCTCGGCGAGGTGGTGGTACAGGTTCCGCTCCGCCTCGGACCATCCGTTTTGGATCCAGATCACAGTCTGAGTAGAGGCGGCAGGCGCGGTTTGGGAAGCGGCCGGCTTGGACCCGCACCCTGTGAGAAGAAGCAACGATCCGGCCGTGAAGGCCAGAAGCGCAGAGTAGCTCGGTAGCATTGGACAATTATACGCGCATCCGGCTGTAACCGAGCTGCTTTTCTCGCAGTTTTTGCTTTTCTTCCGGTGAATTCCGGAAAAATACCGTCCCTGTTTACTTCTCTCTCTCGCTTTTATAGAATAACGAGACGCTCGATTGCGGCTCGGTAAGTGATTTCCGCTCCCTGACGGTCGCGGCTCGGTAAGCTCGCGGCTCGGTGAGCGATTGTGGGTTTCCGAGCCGCGCGCGTGATCAAGCGCCAATGTGAATCGGCAAGGCAGGAGACGCCAATGTCTAATGGAGCCCAACGCATTGCAGTAGTCGCCATACACGGAGTGGGCGATCACCTGCCCGAGGAGATGGCCAAGGCCGTTGGCGGAATGCTCGAGAGCCGGCACTCGGCCGCGGGCGCTAGCCGCTATGAGGAATTCGAAAGTGACTCCATCCAGGCGCGCATCGCGCCGGTGAAAGTCAGCCGCGCTCCCGGAGGCAAACCCCATGCCACGGGCGGCTGGGGACCCATGGATGCGTTACAACTGGCAGGCGCGCAGGTGCTCTCGGCGGGCGCCGCGCAACAAAACAGCATCGACCATGTTTTCATGGAAGGGCAGTTGGCGGACTATCAGGAGGAAGGCCCCGAAGACACTTACGAGTTCTTCCGTTTACAGGGCGCACGGAAAGCGGACGGTACCTTTCCGCCGAAGCAAGTGCACATCTACGATATGTGCTGGTCCGATCTTTCGGCCGTGGGCAATGCGGGACTGCGGGTCTTTGGCGAGTTGTATCAGATCCTGTTTCATTTGGGCAGCGTCGGCGTGGTGAATGTAGCGGCGGCGGCCACTTTTTTCAACGATAAGCCCGGCGTAGCCGAAAAATGGGATCGCTTCACCACGGCGCAAAAATGGGCGGCTGGGGCGCTCGCGTTTCCCGTCGCGCTTCTTAATCTCATCATCCTGGCGTTTGCGGTTGCGCTGTTCCTCACCGCGGCGTTCGCCAAGGCGGCTTCCGGCGGGCAGTTGATTGCAGCGGCGATTGCTGTCATTGCGGTCGCCGCCGCCGTTTGGGCTTATCTATTGCTGCGGAGGGGCGGCTTTTCGCTAACCACTTATCGAATTCCTTTAATCGTCGCCATGGGCGTCGCGGCCCTGGCAGCGTTAGGCGTCATCGCGATTAAGAGTCTTCAGACTGCGCCGTTGGCGCGGGAGATCGCGCAGGGGATTGTGGCTGTGCTGCTATTGGCCGCCGCGCTGGTGGGAACCGCCGCCATCGCCTCCGCCTACGACACGATCCGTCCGGGCGCGCGGGAAGCCTTCTGGTGGATTCTGCCGGCCGTGCTGATCTCCGCCGGAATCAGCCTGTTCGCCGCGCCGTGGACCGGTCATCGATACTACGCCATGGCGGTGCTGGTGCGCAGCGCCGAAGTAGGATTTTGCTGGCTCACTCTCAGTTGGGTAGCCTTCTGGGCGTCGATGATTTGGGCAGTGTTCGCGGGACGCGCGGCGGTGGGCGCCGTCCGCTCGTCTGAATTGCCAGGCGTTCCCAGTGAACGGGAGCGGGCCAGCCGCACCAATTGGACCGCGCGGCTGACCATCGGGTTGCCGGCGGCCATTTTTCTCCTGGTCACTTTCGCGGCCTGGGGCGGTCTGCTGAATGCCGCTCTGCCGCTGCTACCGCGGGATGCAAGCCTCACCCCTCACACCAGGCCGTCTCACGGTGAAATCCAGGCGGCCTGCGAGGGATCCGCCGATACGTTCTGTTATTCGCCCCTGTGGGTAGGAAAAGGAAGAATCAAGCCGGCGCGCACGTGGGCCGATGAGGCGTTCTATCGAGCCGGCGTTCCGTTCCTTCCGGTGCTGCTGGCCTTCATTGGAATCGCGATCCTGATCTCGCTTTACGCCATGGCTCCCTCCAGCGCGAATGAAGTGTCGCCTCCCATGGGCGCCAATCCGCAAGCCTCCTCCGCGCTAGGCAACTGGCTCGATCAGGGCTTCAGATTTATGCGTTGGGCAGGTCGCGCCTTGTACCTTGGCGTACTCCTGTTCCCCCCGGTAATGACGTTGTTTTACTTTCGACCCGCGTGGTTGGCTCCTTACATCGCCGCCACATTTCCGTTTTCCAAAGCCATGGGCGCGCTGGTGGCCGGCGGCGCCGTCGGTGCACTTGCTTTCGGCGGACGGCTATCGAAGCTGTCTATGGGCATGCGCGCGGGCGTGCGCGTGGCGCTCGACGTGGATAACTGGCTGCGGGAACATCCCAGCGGCACCAACCCGACCGCCAGAATCTGCGCGCGATACGTGACGCTGCTGCGGTACATCGCAAACTGGAAGGACGCCGGCGGCCTCGGCTATGACGCGCTGGTGATCTTCGCGCACAGTCAGGGAACCGTCATCACCGCCGACCTGCTGCGCTTCCTTCACGTGGAAGCCAGCGCCGCGCACGGTTTCGCGCATTACGACCGGAGTCTACAGCGCCTTAAGGAGATAAAGTTATATTTCTTCACGGTCGGTTGTCCGTTACAGCAGCTCTACGGATTGCGTTTCCCATATCTCTACGGCTATGCCTGTCAGTCCGGCGCCAGCGCCCCGCCGCCCGAGCCATCGGATCTGGGAGTCACTCGCTGGACGAACGCCTACCGTACCGGAGATTATGTGGGGCGATTCCTATGGAGGCCGGGCGTCCCACCGGACGATCCCTTTGCGCCGGCCGGTCCCATTTCACCGGCCGCTTGGGATCCGCCGTCCGCGGTTCCGGCCAACGTGCTTGATGGGCCTTCCCGCGCCGAATTCGCAGTCGGCCCGGGGGCGCACACGCACTATTGGGATAAGACGGCGGATCAGGTCGCCGAAGCGTTGGACGCAACCATCGCCCGCACCTGAAACGGACCGCTCCCTGACGGTCGCGGCTCGGTACGAGATCGCTTCTGAGCCGCGGTACGAGGCGGTTTCTGAGCCGCGCGCGTGAGCAAGCGGTTCTTACTTTGGACCCAGCCAATATCCCGGCCGCGTGCGCACGGTCACGTCCTTGCGGCCGGCGATCTCCACCTTGATTTCGTGGAAGCCGCCCTCTTCTTTATTATTGGGATTATACGAGAGCATGTACTGGCTGTGCAGATCCGCGCCCAGGCGCTGGATGGCCTCCTCGAGCCCCCGCTGGCGCATGAAGCCGAACTGTTCGCCGCCCGTACCCTTGGTAAAGACCTCCGAGGGATTCTGCTTGAAGATGGCCTTGGCGTCCTTGAAAACTTCCACCATCAGCGGCACGAATTCCGCGCTGCCGCCCAAGCTGCCCGTAGCCTGCATCACTGTATTGGGAGTGGCGGGGACGCCTGAAGGCAGCGGCGTCATGGCCGGAGGACGATTGTCGATATATCCCGGATCCGGCTTGGCCATCAGGCTGGTGACGAAACGCGAAATGTCCACCGTGTACACATCCACATTGGCCAACTGAACTTCGATCAGCGTCTCCTTCAAACGCGCCTCGCTGGATCGATCGCGCGTTTCGCTGAGCAACAGAATGATCCGCCGGTGGCTCTTAGGGCGGCTGCGCAGAAGGCGGGAAGCTTCCTCTACCGCATCGATCATGCGATTCTGGCTGCTGCCCGCGTGAATTTCCTTCAACGCCACGCTGATCTTGGTTGAATCGGAGGTGAATCCCTGCAGCACACGAATGCGCGAATCGAAAGCCAGCACGGCCGCCTCGCCCTGATCGCCGAGTACCAGATTCTGAATCATTCCACCGATTTTCTGAATCTGCGGCAGTACCGTTTCCACGCGGTCGTTACATTGCACCGCGATCACCAGGGAAATCGGCGGAAACGCGACGTCCACATGAATATCCTGTTCCTTGCCGTTATCGAAGAGATGGAACTGGTCGGGACGAAGCCCGTCGACGTTATCGCCGTTGCGATCCGCCACGCTGACCGGCGCCACTACGTTTTCCACCGAGACGCGGATGGACGCCTCGCCGGGTTGCGGCGCGGGCGGTTCCTGCGGCGCTTGAGCAAACAGAGCGGCGGACGCAAGCAGCGCCGCTAGCGATGCATTTCCCAGGCATCGAAAAGTCATGTAACTCCAGACGTTACGAATTTCCAAAACGTTGCGCATCTCCGTGCTCCGTGCGGCCAGCCAGCAGATCGAGCAGATGGGGCACTAATTCCACGATAGCATCGAGCGACTCCACCGCGCCCTTGGGCGAACCGGGCAAATTGACAATCAGTACGTTTCCGCGCGTTCCGGCGGTGGCGCGGGACAGCGCCGCCAAGGGGGTGGATCGGGCGCCGCGAGCGCGCATCAGTTCACCCAAGCCGGGGATCTCTTTGTGCAAGACCGCGCGCGTAGCTTCCGGCGTGACATCGCGCAGAGCCACGCCCGTACCGCCGGTGGTGAAGATGGCGGCCACCCGGCTGTTATCGGCCAACTCCGCCAGGCGGCCCTCGATGAGCGCGGCGTCGTCGGGCATGACTTCGGCGAGGGCCACGCGCCAGCCTAATTGCTCCAGCCGCTGCCGCACCGCTGGACCCGATAAGTCGGCGCGCGCGCCCGCATGCACGGAGTCGCTGATGGTCAGCACGGCGGCGTCGATCATGATGCGAGTGTACCGCAGCCGCCGGCCAGCAAGCGGTGCGCCGGGCGCTTAACCGCTTTGGGAAACCGCTCCCTTACGGTCGCGGCTCAGTAAAGTCGCACGAAAGCGCCTCTGAGCCGCGACCGTAAGGGAGCGGTTTCTTCAGACGGAAATCCCCAAAACCGTTAAGCACTCGTACGCACGGCGGGCCACGATCAGCTCTTCGTTGGTCGCGAGCGCCATAACGGCCACTGACCCGCGCGAAACAATGCGATCGCCGCTGCCGCGCTCGTTGGCTTCCGGGTCTATCGCGATCCCCAGGAAAGCGATCCCTTCACAGCAGGCCGCGCGCAAGGTGGCGGAGTTCTCGCCGATGCCGCCGGTAAATGCTACCGCATCCAGTCCGCCTAGCGCAGCGGCATAGGCGCCGATGGTCTTCCTGACCTGGTAAACGAAAACCTGCAGCGCCTCGGCGGCTCGCTTGTTTCCCTCACGCGCGGCCTGCTCCAGGTCGCGCACATCGCCGCCCGCGATTCCCGAGAGACCCGCCAGTCCGCCCGTCTGGGCGAGTTGCGCGCGCGCCTCTGCACACGTCCAGCCGTGCCGCTCCATCATGAACAGCACGGCAAACGCATCCAGATCGCCGTGGCGCGTGGCATTCTCCAGGCCCGATTGCGGCGAGAATCCCATGGTGGTGTCGATGGAACGGCCGCCATCGATGGCGCACATCGACGAACTGCCGCCCAGGTGGCAGCTCACCAGGCGCGATTCGCGGCCCAGCATTTCCGCGCACCGTTCGGCCACATACTGGTGCGACGCGCCGTGGAATCCGTATCGTTGTATGCCCTCGGCCCGCCAGGCGGCCGGCACGCCGTAGAAACAGGCGCGGGCCGGCATGCGGGCGTGAAATTCCGTTTCAAAGGCGGCCACCAACGGCACACCCGGCAGGCTCTCGCGGAACGCGCGGATCGCCGCCAAATAGATGGCGTTATGCGCCGGCGCCGCGGGCAGGAACTCTTCGAGCGCGCGCACCACGTCATCGTCGATGAGGAACGTGCCGCAATAGCGCGGCCCCGCATGCACGGCTTTGAAAACCACGGCATCCACGGAAGTCGCGCGGGCGCCGATCTGGCGAATGGCTTCCGCGTAATCGCGCACGCGCTCCAAGCGGCAGCAGTCGAGCACCCGTCCGCCGGGCATCTCCAGAATCTGGTACTTCAGAGACGTCGAACCCAGATTCGGAACGAGCAGGTTCATCGGACGCCGTGATATTGCGTCTTGATGGCGGTGAGGTTCTTGGTGGCTTGCGCCTGAAAAGGACTCTTGAGGGCCGCGCAGGCCTTGAAAAAGTTGTAAGCCTCCTGCGCTTTCTCCATCTTGTAATTCGCCAGGCCCAGATAGAAAAGCACTTCGGGCTTGGCGGCGGGATTGTCTTCCAGGAAGGGCTGCGCCTTGCGCAACTCCTGATCCGCTTGCGCCAGCTTGCCGTCGTTGAAATATTGCTCGCCATCTGTGGTGTAGGCAAACAACAGAATGCTGTTCTTGCGTTTCGTCCAATCCGCGTCGGCCATGCCCTCGGGCTTGGGGGTGGCGCTCATCACCTCGACCAGCTTCGCGCTGTAGGCGTGCACCTTGTCATGTTCTTTCTTCTTGGCGGCATCCTGCGTGAGAACCAGCAACATTTCCGCGCTGGGATTTCCGGAATCCGCGGTGCGTTGCGCAAAGGCCACGGCCTTGTCCGCCGCGCCCGAATTCTGATAGGCGGCAAAAAGAATATCCTTGGATTTGGGCACATATTCGCTCTTGGGGTTCCGCTGCTGGAGCGCTTCGAGCAGGGCCACCTGCTTTTTGGCATCGGTGGTCTGCAGCGCCATGGCGTACAGCGAGTACTCGGTGTAAGTGTTAACTTGGCTGGCGTAGTCCACGCGCGCCTTCCAGTTTTCGACTTCATCGGCATCCTGCGGCTTCGGCGAGGCCACCACTTTCTGGGCCAGTTCCGCGGTGCGATTGGACCACTTCAGCACCAGATCGGGGTCTTTCTTCGCTTCGGCGGCCTTAAGCGTTTGCTGGGCGTCCTCCACGCACTCCGGCGGCATGGCGTCCAATTTCTCGCCGATGGCCAGCGCTTTATCGGCTTGGCCGGCCTTCACGTAGCCGATCAACAGTTGCTCCTCCACCCAGGGGACGGCCTCATTCTGCGGGTATTGGGTGACGAACTGCTCCTGCATGGTTAATTTCTGTGCGGCGTCCTCCTCGGTGCTGGCCTTTTGGAGCAGTTGTCCCTCGGGTGTGGACGCGTTGAGTTCCGCGAGCTTACGGCACTGCGTCCACGCGGGCATGGCGGCGAGCGCCAGGGCGAAAAGGGTGGCGATAGCTTTCATTTAAGACCTCCCCGAACTGCGGCATGTTAACACATTGGGAGGCGCGGGTGGGCGAAGGCTGCGGTGGCCGGTTGCTTAAACGTTTTGGGGAAACCGCTCCCTGACGGTCGCGGCCCAGTAACGGACCTAGTCATCTCGCGGGTTTACTGAGCCGCGATCGTCAGGGAGCGGTTTCTAAGTTGAAGGTTTCCAGCCTCGTTCCTGCAACCGGCCTACTTTGAATTCCAGTAAGCCTGCTGGCCGATGTAATCGTCGTCGGGTAAGTTCGCCAGAATGAGGCGGCGGACTTCCAGCGGATCGATCTCGCCTTGTTGCTGGTAAATGACCTTGCCATCAATCCCGATTAACACGGTATATGGCACGCCCGCGTTCCACTTAGGATCGAATGCGGCCATCTGATCGTAAGTCTCATTAGTCGCGAATATCAGGTTCTTAGTGGAGGCGTGCTGTTCGTTGAGGAATTTCATCGCGCCCTTGCGCTCGTCCGGGAAATTCACGCTGACTGTCACCAGATCGAACGCGCGCTTGCGATACATGCGGTACATCTTCTGAAACTCAGGAAACTCAGCGGTGCAGGGGCCGCACCAGGTAGCCCAGAAATCGACCAACAGGACCTTGCCGGTTCCGTTCTGGCGCAGGGCTTTCAGTTCGTCCAAGCCGGCCGGCGCCAGGGTCACCGGCTCGGCTTCGATGCGGGCCATCTCGGCTTCGCCGCCGGCTTGCTTGTACGCCCACTTGATGGAGCATCCCACGGTGGGCGTGGTAGCCATCTCCACCGGCTGGCCGGCGAGCACCGCGTCGATGGCCAGGCGCGCATCCTGCCGCTTGGCGAGCGCTTCGCGGGGGCTCGAATCCACGCGGCCTTGGTAACGCAGTTTGCGCTCCTGGTCGAACACAAACACATGCGGCGTGGCAGTGGGACCATACGCTCGTGCGACCGACTGGGTCTCGCCGTCATAGAGGAACGGAAAATTGAAATGCCGGTATTCGGCGCGGATTTTCATCTCCGGCAGCGAGTCCGCGAGATCCGTGTAGCCCAGCTCATCGAGGCGCACGGCCTTCGGATTATTGGGTTGAATGGCTACCAGGGCCACGCCGCGATCCTGGTAATCGGCGGCCAGTTTCTTGATGCGGCCCTCGTAGAGCTGCGCCGTGGGACAGTGCACGCACGTGAACACGACCACCAGCACTTTGCTCGACGCAAAATCGTGCAAGCTGTACGTTTTGCCATCGACAGCCGGCAAATTGAAATCGGGCGCGGCCGCGCCGATGGCCAAGGTAGGCGGATTCTCGCTCGCAATAATAACGCCGGAGCACGCCAGCAGCAGTCCGGCAATCGCAAATCGCATACCTTAAGTATGCCAAGTATGGCGATGGGCCGTACCTGAGGAGACCGCTTCCTGACGGTCGCGGCTCGGTAATAGACTTTGCGCGTCAATTCGCCTGATTCGTAAGCATGAAGCCCGGGCTGGTGGAGAGGGTCCCAGCTTTAGCCGTGACCGTGTAGCTCCCCACCGTTCCGTTAGCGGTAAATACTGGCGCGGCCGCCACACCTTGGGCGCCGGTCATGGCGGTGTTCACGCCTCCGGCGAATGTGCCGCTGGCGCCGCTGGTGGGAGCGTTGAAAGTCACTGTGACACCAGCTACCGGGTTGCCGAAGCTGTCCGTAACCGTCGCCCCGAGGCGCTTGGCGAAGGCCGTATTGATGGTCGCGGTTTGGGGCGTTCCGCTGGTGGCCTTGATCGAAGCCGGCGCGCCCGCCAGATTGGTTAGGGCAAAACCGGGGTTAGTGGTTACCGTTCCCGCCGTCGCCGTGACCGTATAACTGCCGGCCGTGGTATTGGCCATGAAGGCTGCCGCGGTAGCTACGCCTTGTGTGTTGGTCGTGGCCGTATTCACGCCGCCGGCGAACGTCCCGCTCGCGCCGCTGGCCGGTGCGTTGAAGGTCACCGCCGCGCCGGAGACAGGGTTGCTGAAGGCGTCCGTCACCGTGGCCGCCAAGTTCGTGGCGAATGTCGTGTTGACGGTCGCGGATTGCGGTGTTCCGGCGGTTGCCGCGATGGCGGCCGGCGCTCCCGCAGCGTTGGTCAGCGCAAATCCAGGGCTGGTGGTGTTCTTTCCTACCGTCGCCGTGACGGTGTAACTGCCCGCCGTGGTGTTGGCTGTGAATATAGGTGCCGTCGCCACACCCTTCGCGCTGGTCTTGGCTGTATTTACGCCGCCGGCAAAGGTTCCGCTCGCCCCGCTCGCCGGAACGTTGAACGTCACGGTGGCGCCCGCTACCGGGTTGCCGTAAGTGTCTTTCACCGTGGCCGCCAGTTGCGTGGCGAAGGCCGTGTTGACCGTGGCGGTCTGTGGCGTTCCGGCGGTGGCCGTGATGGAAGCGGGCGCTCCGGCTTTATTGGTGAGCGCAAAACCGGGTTGCGTGGTGAGAGCGGCGCCGGTGGCCGTCACCGTGTATTTGCCCGCGATATGGTTGGCGGTGAATACTTGTGACGTCGCCATGCCCGCGCTGTTGGTGATGGCGGTGTTTCCGGAGCAGGCGAACGTCCCGCTGGCGCCGCTGGTGGGCGCGTCGAATGTCACTAACACGCCGGAGACAGGGTCGCCCGAGGAGTCCTTCACCGTGGCCACCAACGCGTCGGCAAAGGCCTTGGCGACGGTTGCGGTTTGGGGCGTGCCGCTGGTGGCAGCGATGGTGGCGGGCACGTGCAGATCGCTGATCGTCAATATGACCGGCACGGTCTGCGACATCGTCTGCTGGGGATATTGCACAAAAGTCATTTGACCCGTGTAGACTCCCGCGGGCAGCGTAGTGGCGCTTACCGTGGCCGTAATGTTGTCGGGCGTGTTGCAGCACTCGCCGCCTTTTGGCGAGATACTCAGCCAGGCGCCGCCATTGCCGGTGGACGACGACGCGCTGAAGGTGAAGTTGGTGCCCGTGCTGGATACCGGCAAGACCTGCGGCACAGGGTTCGAGCCGCCCAGCGTCATCGTGAACGTCAGCGGACTGGCCGCGGTGAAGACATTCGCGCCAATCAATACACTTACTGGAATACTGACGCTGCCGACGGCCGCCGTGAATACCAACTCGCCGGTGTAAGTCCCCGCAGTAAGGCCGGCTCCCGGCAGATTTGCCGTCTTTACTCCTATCGTCACCGTGGACGGCGCCGTTCCACTCTTGGATGACGCAGTTAGCCAGGCGCCGTTATCCGACGTGACCGTAGCCAGAGTCCAATTCAGCGCGCCGGATCCCGCCGCCCGGATCTGCACGGACTGGGACGGCGGATTGCTGCTGCTTGGGGCAAAGGAGAAACTCATCTGACCCTGGACGTTATCGAAGAACGATCCGCAAGAGACGACGGTGAGAGTCACTGGCACGGTCATAAGCATGTCTCTCTGGGGATATTGGACTAAGGTGACTTCGCCGGTATAAGTTCCGGCGGGGAGCGTGGAGGCGTTAATGCTGACCGTCATGGCGAACGGCGTGTTGCAGCACTCGCCGCCTAGGTTGGAGATGGTCAGCCAGTTGCCGCCGTTTCCGGTGTTCACCGCCGAGCTAAAGGTAAAGTTCGATCCAGTGCTCACTACAGGCAGGATCTGCGGCAGGGGGTTCGCGCCGCCTTCCGGCATTACGAAACTGATGGCATTCAGTTGGCTGAAGGCGTTCGGCCCCACCACCACACCAACGGGAACCGTAACCACGTCGGTTCCGGCCGTAAACACCAGTTGGCCGTTATAGGTCGCCGGGGTCAGTCCCTGGCCAGGCAGGTTCTTGGTAACTACGGAGACAGTCACGGTGGACGGAGCTTTCCCCTTGGCGGGAGCTACTGTCAACCAGGCGCCGCCGTCCGCGGTGCTCCCTTTGACGGTCCAACTCAACGTGCCGGTGCCGGCGTTGCGAACCTGTACGGTTTGGGAAGGAGCCGTGGCGCCCGTTTGAAGAAAGAAGCTCAGTTGTCCGGGCATGTTATCGAAAAATGCGGGAGCATTAGCCGCTTCGACCGTTAGAGTAACCGGCACGGTGATGGCTAGGTCTCTTTGGGGATACTGGACGAACGTAATCTCGCCGCTATAAGTTCCCGCAACCAGCGTGGAAGCGCTGACGCTGACCGTCATGGCAAATGGCGTGTTACAGCACTCGCCGCCCAGGTTAGAGATGCTCAGCCAGTTACCGCCGTCGGCGGTATACACCGCCGAACTGAAGGTAAAGTTCGCGCCGGTGCTGGAGACGTCCAGGATCTGGGGCAGCGGGTTCCCGCCGCCTTGAGGCATGGTGAAGTTGATGGCATTTATCTGCGCGAAAACACTGGGCCCCACAGTGACACTGACCGGGATGGTCACTTCGTCACCCGTGGTCTGCAACACGATTTGGCCGTTAAACGTTCCGGCCGCCAATCCGCTGGAGGGAAGCGCGCTGGGCGTGATCGACACGCTCACTGTGGAAGGCGCCGTGCCACTCAGGGCGGAGGCCGTCAACCAGTTGCCGCCGTCCGCCGTATTCGTCGACAGGGTCCAGTGCAAGGCGCCGGTTCCGGCATTTCTGATCTGGATGGCTTGGGCCGCCGGCGCGGGGCCGTTCGTCACCAGGGAGAAGCTCATTTGGCCGGGCAGGCTGTCGAAAAAGGCGGTGGACCCCGGCGTAACGACGATCAACGTGACTGGCACGGTCAGCGTCAAGTCTTGCTGGGGATATTGTTTGAAGACGATTTCACCGCTATAAGTTCCCGCCACCAGCGTGGAGGCGCTGACAGTGACCGTCATGGCAAACGGCGTGTTGCAGCACTCGCCACCCAGGTTGGAGATGCTCAGCCAGTTGCCGCCGTCCGCGGTATATACCGCCGAACTGAAAGTGAAATTCGAGCCGGTGCTGGCTTCCGCCAGCAACTGGGGCAGGGCCCCTCCGCCTTCCGGCATTGTGAAAGTGATGGGATTTACCTGGCCGAAGACACTGGCCCCGACTACGACACTGATGGGAATCGTGACTACATCACTCCCGGTTTGCAATAACACCTGGCCATCGAAGGCGCCCGTAGCGAGACCTCCACTCGGGAGAGCGGAAGTGAGGATGCTCACTGTCAGTGTGGAGGGCGCGGTCCCGCTGAGAGCGGACAGGGTCAGCCAACTGCCGCCATCCGCGGTGCTGGCCGAAGCGGTCCAATGCAGCGTTCCCGTTCCTCCGTTCCGGATCGGTACGGCCTGCGCCGCTGGGTTCTCGGTGGTGGTACGGGAGAAACTCAGTTCGCCCGGGACACTGTCGAAGAATGTTGCGCCCGACGGCTCAATGGTTAAGGTAACCGGCACGGTCATCGCGAGGTTTTGCTGGGGATATTGCATGAGGACGATTTCGCCGATATAGGTTCCCGCTGTAAGTGTGGCGGCGCTGACGCTCACCGTAAGGCCAAGCGGCGTGTTGCAACATTCGCCGCCCAGGTTGGAGATACTTAGCCAGTTGCCGCCGGCGCCGGTATAGACCGCCGAACTAAAGGTGAAGTTTGAGCCAGGACTCGCAATGTTCAACACCTGAGGCAGCGCACCCCCGCCCAAGGGCATGGTGAAATCGATCGGATTCACCTGAGTGAAAACCGTACTCCCCACGGTCACGCTGACTGGGACAGTGACGCTGCTGCCGGTGGCTGTAAATAAGAGCTGGCCGACGAAAGTCCCGGCGGTTGCGCCTCCTCCGGGCAGAGAAGCGGGGGTAATCCCGACCGTAACCATGGATGGCGCGGTGCCCGCAGTCACCGGAAGATCCAGCCAATTGCCGCCGTCCGCAGTGGTCCCGGTGACGGTCCAGCCCAGGGACCCGGCCCCCCCGTTTTCGATCTGAATGACTTGGGATGGCGGAGCGCCATGGGCCAACAGCGAAAAGCTGGCTTGGCCGGCCACATTGCCGAAGGATGGCCCGTTGGCCGGCGCCACGATCAGACTCACCGGCACGGTCATAGTTACGTTCGCACTTGGATAATTCGCGAAGACGATCTGCCCGGTATAGGTTCCGGCGGTCAGACCGCCGGCATTGGCGGAAATCGTGATGCCCTCGGGCGTATTGCAACATTCCCCGCCAGAAGGTGTGACCTTCAGCCAACTACCGCCGCTCGACGTGGACGGGGTGGCGCTGAACGTAAACTGCGATCCGGTACTGGCAATGGTCACGATCTGCGGCAGCGGATTGGCTCCGTTCACGACCGTGGTGAAGGAAAGCGCCGGCACATTATAGAACGTCTGAGCTTGCGCCATGGAAGCAGCCGCGGCGAACGGCAACGCGACAGCCATGGCGGTCAGTGCTTTCCGGATAAGGAACGAAGACATAGTGGTTTCTCCTGGCTCTAGAACGCCCATTACTTGTCCGCGTCCGCGCGCGGGTGATAGCATGCAATGAGACCGCTCTCCTAATTACGCATTGCGCAGAAGCGCCGGAAAAACCGTCATGCGCTTTCGAAATAACAGAACCGTGTGGGAACTGGACGCCGGCGGAAGAGCCACTCCCGAGGAGAGACGCGCGCTCGATCGACTGTTCAGCCTGGCTTACGAAGAGCTGCGGCGGCTGGCATCCAGCGTGAAACGCAGCGACCCGCAGGCCACGCTCAGTCCCACGACGCTGGTGCATGAAGCCTGGTTGAAGCTGGCGAACTCCCCACAGTTGGGCCACGAATCGCGCCTGCATTTCAAACGGATCGCCGCGCGCGCCATGCGGCAACTTCTGGTGGAGGCGGCCAGGCGCCGCCACGCGCACAAACGCGGCGGCAGCGAAGTTCCCGTGATGGTGGTATTCGACGATTCGTTGGATGAAGCCGCGTCGTACGGAAGAGATCTGCTGGCGCTGGATAGCGCGTTGAACGATCTGGCGCGCATGAGTCCGCGCCAGGCGACGCTGGTGGAGAGCCGTTTTTTCGGAGGACTGGACGTCAGCGAGACGGCGGAATTGCTGGAGGTCTCCGAGGCGACGGTGCTGCGTGACTGGCGGGCGGCCAAGGCATGGCTGGCTAATGAACTGCGGCGCGCCAATTGAACTGCGCGGCTGCGAGAGTCCTTTGCAATGGATAACACGCGTTGGGATCGCATCCAGACGTTGTTTCATGAAGCGGCGGACCTATCCGGCGACCGGCGCGACGTGTTCCTACAAGATGCCTGCCGCGGCGACGATGAGCTGCTGGCGCAAGTCGAAGCCATGCTTGAGGAAGATACCCGAGGCGCGTCGCTTCTGGATCGAGGTGTGGCTGGCCTGGCGCACGGCATCGTCGGCGAGGGCGCGGCGGCTTCACTCACGCACGCGGACTTCGGCCCGTACCATATCGTGCGCGCGCTGGGCGAGGGCGGCATGGGCGTGGTGTATCTGGCCGAGCGCGAAGATATCGGCGGCCTGGTGGCCATCAAGATTCTGCGCGATGCATGGCTCTCTCCGGCGCGGCGCGAGCGCTTCCTCAGTGAGCAGCGCACGCTCGCGCAACTGAATCATCCTTCAATCGCGCGGCTGTATGACGCCGACACTCTTCCGGACGGAACGCCTTGGTTCGTGATGGAGTATGTTGACGGTCTCCCGCTGACCGAATACTGCCGGCAGCGCCAGGCTTCCATCCGCGACCGCCTGAAGACGTTTCG
The DNA here is from genome assembly GCA_963785255.1 of Bryobacterales bacterium. Taxonomy (GTDB): domain Bacteria; phylum Acidobacteriota; class Terriglobia; order Bryobacterales; family Bryobacteraceae; genus Bog-159. The sequence goes on along the minus strand of CAWAUR010000014.1, from coordinate 539,726 downwards.
CGCCGCTTGCGAGGCGGTGCAACACGCGCACCAACACGCGATCATCCACCGTGACCTGAAACCATCAAACATTCTGGTAAAGGCGGATGGAACCGTAAAGCTGCTGGACTTCGGGATTGCCAAACAACTCGACGGGATGGACCAGCCGGTGGATCAAACCATTACGGGGCTGAGCTTGATGACTCCCGCTTACGCCGCGCCCGAGCAGGTTCGCGGAGAGCCGGTGGGAGTCTACACGGACGTCTATTCGCTGGGAGTGATCCTCTATGAACTACTGACTGGCCGGCGGCCATCCGTGGAACGCCAGGCCGAGAAACCATCGGCGGCCGCGTCACGCGACTTACCCGCAGGTAAGGCGGCCTGGAGCGAGTTGGACGTGCTTTGTCTCAAAGCCATGCACAAGGACCCCGAACGGCGATACAGGTCGGTGGAGGCGTTGAGCAGGGATATCGGACATTATTTGAAAGGCGAACCGCTCGAGGCGCGGCCGGATAGCCTAAGTTACAGGCTGAGTAAGTTCGCCGGCCGGAATCGTCGTTGGCTTATAGCGGCCGGTGCGATACTTACAATCGTCGTTGGGCTGATCGCCTTCTTCACCGTGAGACTGGCGGCGGAGCGCAGCCGGACACTGGCCGAAGCGGCACGCACGCAACGCATCCAGCGCTTCATGCTCAACCTGTTCGGCGACCAGACCGCCGGTCCCGCGGACAACCTGCGTGTGGTGACGCTTCTCGACCAAGGCGTCGCGGAGGCGCGCATTTTGGATCGGGAGCCGGCGGTGAAGGCTGAGCTCTATGAGACGCTGGGAGGCATCTATGCGCAACTGGGCAAACTGGATAAGGCGGACGGGCTGATTAGCGCCGCACTGGAGCGGCGTAGAGCGATTTATGGCCGCGAGCGTCCCGAAGTCGCCGAGAGCCTGGTGGCATTGGGCCTTTTGAGAATCAGGCAGTCACGGCTGGACGATGCCGAGCGGCTGATTCGCGATGGGCTCGAGATGAGCCGCCGTTTGTTGCCGGCCGGCGACGCGGGCGTGGCGCGCGCTACATTCGCTTTGGGAAAGGTTCTGGAGCATCGCGGCAAATATGCCGAAGCTATCGCGACGTTGGATGAAGCGGTGCGGATACAATCGGCAGTGAACGCCGCACCCGCCGACTTGGCGGAGAGCCTGAGTGAGTTGGCAAATACACATTTCTATCTGGGCCACTACGATGTCTCCGATTCCTTGAACCGGCGATTGTTGATAATGCACCGGCAGGTGTACGGAGCGCGCCACCCTCTGGTGGCCGACGACTTAATTAACTTAAGCGCCATCCAGTACAACTTAGGCAGTTACTCCGAAGCGGAACAATTTGCGCGGCAGGCGCTCGAGATTTACCGGGATTGGTATGGCAAAGACCATCCGGAAGTTGCTTCCAGCCTGACTTCCCTGGGTCAGGCGCTCACTCGCGAAGGCCGGTTTGAGGAGGCCCAAAGCGCGCTGGAACAGGCGCTGGCGATTCAGGAGCGCGTGTACGGCCAGATGCACACGCGGGTGGCGCTGGCGCTCAACGAACTGGGAAACGTGGAGCTGAAGCGCGGAAAGCTGGATGAGGCGGAGGCGCATTTCCACCGGGCCATTGAAATCTACCGGGCAGTGAATGGCGAGCGTCACTATTCGGTAGGTATCGCAATGAGTAACCTGGGAAATTTGTACTTAGAAAGGAAGCAATACGCGCGCGCCGAGCAGTTATTCCGAGAAGTGATCGTGCTGCTGACGGCTGCGCTTTCGGCCGATCATTTGAATACGGGCGTGGCGCAGATCCGTCTGGGGCGCACTCTGTTGCGCGAACATCGTTACGCCGAGGCGGAGACTCACTTATTGGCCGGTTACCAGATTGTGCTCAAGCGCGCCAGCCCTTCGAGCGACTGGATACAAGGCGTCAGGCAGGACTTAGTCGCGTTATATCAGGAGTCGGGTCAGCCGGAAAAAGCCGCTCAGTATCTGAGAACTAACTAGCCAAGGGCTGCGCCCTTGATATTCCCGCGGGATATGGGAGTCGTGGAAGTCAGGACTCAGCAGACAGAATTCGCGGTGGGCGATTGAATCGGATGGACTGCCAACACAACGAGAACAAAATTCTCGTTGCGCGCCGCATAACGGTATAACTGCGTCACTGGATGGGAAGGGGTAAGATGGCATCCTGACCCGCCCCACCGACGAGACGATAGGGAATCTTCGCGGCGCCCAGATCGTTGCCGATGAACCGGATATGGCGGCTTTTGGCCCCCCCAATTTCCAGAAACAGATCGGTGCCGGGCAGGGCGTCGGAATTCCGCAAGACCGCGCCGTCCACGTTTGAGAGCCGGACCGCGGGCGCCTCTCGATAGGCGGGGCGTCCCCTGAAACCTTCTATTTGCAGGTCTTGCGCATCTTCCACGCGCAGCGCGCTCTGCCACTTTGCGGAAGCCGGCTTGTCCCAGAAGACCTCTACGTCCTTGAGCTTGAGATTCCGCGCCCAGCGGATTTGCATGGCATCCTCGGTCTTCTGCAGAGGCGATTCGGGGTCGCTCGAGACAAAAAGCTTGATGTTATCGAACGTCACATCGTCGAGCCAGCTATCGGGATGACCGTGGATCATCGAAGTACCCTGTCCGTGCGCCACAATATTCCGAAGGATTACATTGCGGATAGATCCCGCGGGCGGTTCGCCGGGATGCGGCTTGCCATCCACCTCGCTACGCAGCTTGATATTGAAGTGGATGGGATCGCCATCGCCCCACCAGAACCAATCGTGGCGGCGGCAGTCGATGGTCAGATTTGAAAGCACCACATCGCTGATATATCCGCCATCGAACACCATGAAAGCGATGCCGCGGTTGGACTGAGTGATCACGGTGTTGTCGACGGTCACATGGCGGATGCAGTTCATGTTTCCATCGCAGAACTTAAGGGCACTCGATGCGGAAGATAGACGGCAGTTAGTAACTGTGATATTTTCGCAAGGCAGCGCCGGTCCCCAGATGTTGGACGACCACAGCACGATGGCGTCGTCGCCGGTCTCGATGGTGCTGTTCGAGATGTGCACGTCTTTGCACCCATCGGGATCGATGCCATCGGCCCACACAGCGTCTTTCAAGCTCGACTGGACGTACACGCCGTCGATGTTGAGGCGCTCGCAGGCATAGAGATTGATGGTCCAGCTTCGCGAACGGATGAACGACAGTCCGGCGATGCGGACGTCTTTCGATCGCAGCAGCAGGACCAGATGCGGATACATTTGCTCGGTGGGGAAACCCGCGGGGAACGATCGCATCAGCGGTTTGCCGAGGGATTTGGCGAGTAACATATTTTCGCGGATGAGTGCGTCGTCGAAATCGCCGTTGGGGCCCCAGAAGTAACTTGCCTGGCCATCCACCGTGCCGCGCCCTTCGATGGTGATGTTGTCGGCGTCTTCGGCATAAAGCAGCGCGGGTTTATCGAACGCTTTGCCATCGAGCGATGCGTAGAGTGTGGCGCCGGAATCGACCAGCAGACGCACATGGCTGCGCAGATGCAGCGTGCCGGATGTATATTCGCCGGGCGGCAGGTAAACCGTGCCGCCACCCGCTGTGCGGGCCGCGTCGATGGCTTTCTGAATGGCGGGTCGGGCGTCGAAAGACTTGATTCCGGTGGCGCCGTAGTCTTTGACGTTGAAGACGGCCTCGGCGGCCGCTGCCGGGAACACGATGGCGATCAATAGGAAAGGCGCAGTTGAGTTATACATAGTGCTTTAGCTTCGGCCAGAACTCCCGCAATGGCAACTTAGGCTCCCGGCACACCCAAATCGTCAGGTTATTTTCAAATGGCATGGCGTTTGGGTCACTGATGCTGCCGGCGGCCCGCACGTCGCCAAACATGCTACGCGCGCGTTCCAGACTGCCTCCAACCACGATCACAACCTGCGGATCGATAGGTCCGGGACCCCACAGATAGTAGTTATTGTGTCCGCTTATGGCGTTGGGAATTCCCAGAGTTGGCCCATAGTAATCGACCGCCCCCGCTTCGCCATAATTCTGTGTCAGGATGGCGGCGTGCGCCCGATCTTCGGGCGGGAGACTATGAAATACGGACGCCACTTGATCTGCCATGTTACGCCATCCGAACATATCCGAATAGAACTGCGGCAGCCTGCCCATCGCCTGCCGCTCCTCCTTGGGATTCTGGATACCCAGCCAGGCGGCATAGCGAACGAAAGTCTCGACGGGCAGCAGCGGTATGGCCATCGGCGCACTCACTACTGCAGGACCAGCATCGCCGTGACGAGCGCCCGCCGCAGCCGCACCCGCGCCGGCCTAGCAAATACGCCTTCCAGACAAACTCCACCGGCGCCTAGTAACATCGGGTAGGCCGGCAGCAGATAGTAACCTTTGCCATGCAGCGCGCACAGAGTTGCGAAAAGGATTACATAAGTCCACCCGAGCGCGCGATACCGTTTGCCGCGAGGGTGAAAGAAAAAGAACCACAAGCCCGCCATCCAGATGGGGACAGCGCCGACAGTCAGTAGTAGCTCGGTTGCGAAAAATTGCCAGGGCGTCAGAACCGCGTTCTTATATTTGACCGCATTTTCCAAAAACTCGAGGGTCGGCCACCGCAAAGAAATTTGCCAAAGAATATTCGGCAGAAAGATCAGCGCCGCAATCCCCGCGCCAAGCCAAAGGTTCCGCTGGCGAAATGACTTGCGCAGCGGCGTCAGCAGCAGTCCGGCTGTGAATGCGAAGCCGAAGAAAAGCATGGCGTGCTTATTCTGAAGTCCCAGACCGGCCACCACGCCAAAGACCAGCCAGTATCTTGCATCGCCGATATTCCAGGCGCGAAGGGCCAGCCACACGCAGCCCGCCCAAAACAACGGGTCGAAGGCGTTGGTGTTCATAAAGTGATCGATGCTCATCCAGGCGGGAACCACGATGACGGCCAATCCGGCCAAGGCCTGCGCAAATCGCCCACCACCCAGTTCCCGTGCGATCAGAGCGGTTAAGACCACCACCCCGGCGCCGGCCACCGCGGGCAGCAGCCGGATGGCGAACAAGGAATCGCCGAACAACATGGTCACCGCTCGCGTCAGCACCGCGATCAGTGGCGGGAACTCTACGTAGCCCCATGCTAAGTGGCGGCTGCACGCCAGGTAATATAGTTCATCGCGGAAGATGCCGTAACCGTGGAACAGTATTAGCTGAAATAGCAGTTTGGCCAACGCCAATGCTATGACGATCCGCCATTCGCTAGCGGGCCAGCGCGTACGCATAATTGGCCGATCCGATCTCTTTCGCTGCCACTGACGTGTGCCCCAACAGCGAGCACCTTAGAAGATGCACGGCACCGTTGCTCTTAAGACAGAAGTTACGGAGCAAGCCTAACCCCCATCAAAGCCCCGAGCACCTGCCGGAATGCGATGGCCTCGGAGGTGGTCGCGTCCGCGATTCGATCGAGACAGAAGAATCGCGTGGTGCTAGGAGATTGCGACTTCGCTTTACTCAGCAGTATGGGATCGGCAGTGAGATCTACGCGGGCGACGGTCCATAGCTCGTTATAGCCTTTAGACTTCGCTTTCAAATGGCTCTTTTCCGCTTCGCCAAGCCGGTTCCAGATGTTCGAAATGTCCGTGCCGCCCTTTAGTTCGATCGCCACTAACTTACGCTCCTCTGTTCCGAGTTGTTGCGATATGCCAACGTCGGGGTCGGCGCCGAAGTAGAGTGCGACAGTAAGTTTCGAGTCGTTGACGAAGGTAAGGCGGCGTCCTTTGACTTCGGGATCGTAGGGTAAAAGTAGCACATTGAGCAGGGCGAGAAACCGCTCTGTGGCATCCCGACCCACCTTTACATTCCGGCTTCCGCCGAACTGGGCGCCCAAGGTGAGGACCTGCAGATCGTTGATGGCGGCGAGTGACAAGGGATCGATTCGTTCGACGAGCAGGGCGGCGGTGGCACACAGACTGCGGCACAGCGCTGGAACTTGCGGGGCGATTCGTGCATCGATGACTCCCGCGCTCTCCAGTCTCTCGAAGCGCTTGAAGGGGCCCTGGCCGTAAAACGCCTTGCCGGAGAAGCCATAGAGGAGCCGATAGTAGCCGAGAAGGAACGGGTTGCGGTTCAACAGGTAGGGTACGGCAAAGAAGGCCTCGCCCCGAAGATGGAACGCCGCAAGCCGCTTCAGTTGAATCGGGTCCGAGAACGAGGCAAGTTCGTCATCCAATAGACGCAGATCGAACGTTCCGGCCTCGATGGTCGCCTTCATGGCGTCATGCAAATAGCGATTCCTAACCGCCTGGAGGCGCGAGTGGAAATCTACCTGACCGCTCGGCTTCAGGACTGGGAATTCCGGCTGATCCATTAACTATTCACACTTCAAGGATTTTCGAAACACGAGCCAATAACAGTGCTGCCGACGAGTATGATGCGCATTCTTCCACTTGGGGTCTATGATCGGGCCTTTTCGGATTTTGATGATGCAGTCGCAGGCGCGGAAGCCTGCTTTACGCGCCGCTTCGATGAAGTCGACGTGAGCCCAATTATAGCGATGGTGATGGATGTAATCGGTAATCTTACAAAACAGAATACCCTCAGGCCTTAGAACGCGGTTCGCTTCGCGGACGAACGGTGGATAAGTATGCGTGAAGGTGTACTGATTCTCCTTCGATGAGCGCTGGACCAGCCCGAAACGCACATTGAAGTCCTTTTCATTGTCCTTTCCCTGGTTCGGGATGTGGGGTGGGTCGTAGACCACTACGTCAAAGGCTTCGTTGCGAAAGGGCATGCAGGTGTTGTCGGCGACGATTTGGGGCTTGTGGAGGATCTCGATGTCCATCCCCACCACCGGCCGGTCGCCGCCTCGCCAGAAGCGGCCGCCATTTACGGTGGCGTCCAAAATTCGATGGGGACGTTGGCGCGGATAAAAGCCCAACATGGCTTCGAGAAGGTTCGAGTCCTCGCCTTCCCAGACAGAACCCAGCGGCAAATAGGAAGGCTCTTCGATTTCGGCTTTGGCGTTTTGTCTGGCCATAAAAGGCAGTTGAATCTGGTTCATTGTAACAGGCCCTATGTCTAAACATCGGCCTTCGGCGACCAACCAATTACGGCTGGTCGGGGTTCTTGTCCTTGTCGGGCTGTTCACCGGGGCGGTAGAGTGTAGGCGCCTTCTTTTTCTCCTGCTGGGCCTTGGCTTGCTCCGCCTTCTTGGCCTCGCGCTCGGTGGGCGTCATCTCGGCCTCGCGCTCCTTCCGTTCCTTGGCTTCCTTGGCGGCCACGGCCGCGGCGCGGACCTTGGGATCCTGCCGCGCGAGATCCAGGCTATCGTTGGTTCCATCGATGGATTGCTTCAGGACAAAGTCGTAACGGCCCATGTCTTTCGGCTGGCTGTCCTGAATCGCTTGTAAGCGCGTGAGCATCTCCGACTCGGCGGTGGCCACGGCGGTTAGACCTAACTTGATATCGACGTGACGCTGTAAGGCGTCGTCGGCCACGGCATCCAGCGCGTCGATGATATTGGCGTAGTCGTCCAAAGCGTCGTGGATCAGGATCGAGCGGCCGGGCTTCTCCTTCGCCAGCCAGTGATCGACTTGACTTAGCCGCTGCCGGGCGAAGTGGATATAGAGAGCCAGGCGTTGGTTAGGCTCCTGCTCCTCGCGGATCTGATCCGATTCGTCCACGGTTAGAAAGTCGCGCTGCTGTTGCGCCGCAACGGGCACGGCGAGCAGGGCGCATATCAATAAGGTTCTCATTATTCCTTACCCTCCAACACTCCGAGCAACAAGTGATCGTGCACCTGTTGTACCTTGACCTTCACGGCATCGAGCATGGGACGGTCCGCCAGGTCCATGGATTGCTGAAATGTATCCAGCCGGCGCGACAAATCGTGCGTGGAACTTTCGGCGCGCTTGAAATACTTGGGCCTTTTGCGCGGATTCTTGCCCGTCTGGTTGAGAGACGTTTCGGCCAACTGGACGGAGTCTTCGATTTCCTTGGCAAACGCCGCCACTTGGGCGTTATCGCCCTTGGCATAGGCGTCGCGCGCTTTGGTCAGGGCGCTGGCGGCGTTATCGAGCGCCAGCATGGCGCGCTTATCCAGGTTCGGTTCGGCGTTGGCCTGGTCGAGATCGGCGCGAAGCAGGCCGGCGGCCAGCACGATAGCGAGGAGTAAGCGCGAGGTCATCGTTGTTTATTCAACTCCCTGTCGAGGAGCTTGGCGCGTTGGCGCGCTTTCCACTCTTCATCCGGAAACTTGCCATTGCTGCGCGCCAGAAACTCGCGGTAGTTATCGAGCGCGGGTTTCAAAGCGCGTAACTTATCGTAAGTGATGGCGTGGAAGTAATAATTAGCGGGAGTGTCATCGCCTAACTGGTGGGCGCGGTCGAGCGCGCCGAGCGACTCGGGATACTTCTCCAACATATAAAGCATGCCGGCCAGCTCGTTCCAGGCTTCGCGGGAATCGGGCTTCAACTTAGTAGCCTGGAAGAACTGCAGCGCGGCGGGATCGTATTTCTTGGAATCGCGCAGTCCGCGGCCGTACATCATGTGCAAGTCGTAGTTCGCCGGATCGGCCGCGACGCACTGGTCGAGCAGAGGCAGCGCTTTCTCGGGCTGCTTTTCGAAGAGATAGGCGCTGGCCAAGGCCAGGCGGTTGGCCGGCGTGGGATCGTGTTCGACAGCGGCCGCCAGCGGGGCAATGGCCTCGGCGGAATGTTTGCTTTGGAGCAGCAGTTGACCGATGTGTTCCTGGACGGCGGCGTTTTCCGGGAACTCGCGATAAATGACGAGCGCTTCGTCGGTCTGATAGTTTTTTTCGTAAAGCGACGCCAGTTCCAATAGGTCGTCGCGGTAGGCGGGATCGAGCTGCGCGGCGGTGCGGTAATGCGGCGCGGCATCGGCGAGGCGATCCTGTTTCGAGAGCGCGTGCGCCAAGCCCAGCTCGGCTGCGGCGGAGTTTGGGTCGAGAGCCAGCGCCGCACGGTACTGCTCCTCGGCCTTGGCGGGATCGGCGGAATCGAGCAGGGCTTGGGCGAGATACAGGCGCGGCCGGAATTCCCTGGGCTTTTGATCGACTGCCTGTTGCAGATTCTGAGCGGCGTCGACAGGTTCTTTGTCGCGCAGCAGCAGAATGCCAAGATTCAATTCGGCTTCGTAAAGACCGGGTTTCAGTTCGAGCGTTTTCTTATATTCGGCGACACCGTCGGGATCGCGCTTCAGCATGGTGTAGGCGAGGGCCAGATTGAAGTGCGCGGAATAATCCTTGGGATCGGCGGCGACGGCTTTACCGAACAGAGCGGCGGCGTCTGCATACTTGCCGGATTCCAGGGCTTTCATGCCCTCGGCGCTGTAGTCCGGGGATTGCAGGAAAAACAGGACAGCGGCTAGCGCCCACATATTATTATTTTACGCGCTGGCGAAGGCAGCACGGCAGACCACAGACAACGATGGTCTGCCCCACTGGCTACGCGTGGGCTACTTCAGTGAGGGCGCGGCTAAGGAATTGGCCGGTGTAGGAGTTGGGTACGGCGGCGATTTGGGAGGGCGTGCCGGTGGCCACGATGTAGCCGCCGCGATCGCCACCCTCGGGGCCGAGATCGATCACCCAATCCGCGGCCTTGATCACTTCCAGATTGTGCTCGATGATCAGGAGACTCGCGCCGTTTTCGATGAGGCGTCCGAAAGCGGCCAGCAGCTTGGCGATATCGTCGAAGTGCAGGCCGGTGGTGGGTTCATCGAAGATATACAGAGTGCCTTCGCAGGAAGCTTGCGCCAGATGCGCGGCCAGCTTGACGCGCTGCGCTTCGCCGCCGGACAGCGTGGTAGCGGATTGCCCGAGGCGCAGATAGCCGAGGCCAACATCGTCGAGCACTTGCAGCTTCTGCGTGATGCGATGCTGGCCGTGAAAGAACCCGATGGCTTCGCGCACGGTCAGTTGCAGCACTTCGTGGATATTGAGGCCGTTGTAGCGGATCTCGAGGATGCCGCTCTTGAAACGCGTGCCTTTGCATTCGTCGCAGATCAGCTCCACGTCGGCTAGAAACTGCATCTCGACAGTGACCGTGCCGTCGCCCTGGCAGGTCTCGCAGCGGCCGCCGGGGATGTTGAACGAGAAATGGCCGGCGGTATAGCCGCGCTTTTCGGCCTCGCGCGTGGAAGCGAAAAGCTGGCGGATGGCGTCGAAAACTTTGATATAAGTCACCGGATTCGAGCGTGGCGTGCGGCCGATGGGCGACTGATCGATCATGACGGTTTCGCGGATGGTCTCGGCGCCTTCGATCTTGCGGCAGGCCAGCTTCAGCACAGGTTCCAGCGATTCGGCATCCGGCGTACTGGGTTCGGATTCCATGGCGGGCGCTTTGTGCAGCGCCTGCATGGAACGATAGATGACATCGTGAACGAGCGTGGACTTGCCGGAGCCGGAGACGCCTGTGACGACCACCATGGCGCCGAGGGGAATCTCGACGTCGATGTTTTTCAGGTTGTGAGTACGTGCGCCGAAGAATTTCAGACGCGGAGAGCGTTTGGCGGCCTGCGAGGCCGCCGCAGGCTTCGAGCCTGCCCCACTAAGCTCCCCGCGGAGATAGCGGCCGGTGAGCGACTGGCCGTCGCGGAGTAAGTCGGGGTAAGAACCTTCGTAGACGATCTGGCCGCCGTGTTCGCCCGCGCCGGGGCCGAGATCGACAATGTGATCGGCGGCGCGCATGACATCGGGATCGTGTTCCACAACCAGGATCGTATTGCCCAACTCGCGCAGCTCATGCAGGATGCGGATGAGGCGGCCGGTATCGCGCGCGTGCAGGCCGATGGAAGGCTCGTCGAGCACGTAGCAGGAGCCGACCAGGCGCGATCCGAGACAGGTGGCAAGTTGAATGCGCTGCGCTTCGCCGCCGGAGAGCGTGGCGGAGAGACGATCGAGCGTGAGGTATTCGAGCCCCACATCGTTGAGGAACGTAAGCCGCTGGCGGATTTCGAGCAGGATCTTATCGGCGATGGCGTTTTCTTCGGCCGATAGATTGAGCGAATTGAAGAACGCCAGCGCTTCCGCGATATTCATGCGCACCACGTCGGCGATGTTGCGGTCGGCGACGCGGATATAGAGCGCTTCCTTGCGCAGGCGCGCGCCGCGGCAGGCGGGACAGAGAGCGTAGCCACGATAGCGGCTGAGGAAAACGCGCACATGCAGCTTGTACTTTTTGGTTTCGAGGAAATCGAAGAAGTTGCGAATAGCATCGTAGACGATGTCTTGCTCTCTTTGGGCAAGGTCGCAAAAGGGCAGGACGAGGCGCACGTTTTTGGCGCGCGCGGTCTTGCGGAAGTTGCCCAGCCAGGAGCGGTATTTGGGCTTGGTCCAAGGCTCCACGGCGCCTTCTTCGAGGGACTTAGTCTTATCGGGGATGACTAAGTCCATGTCGAAGTCGATGGTATTGCCGAAGCCCTGGCAGCGAGGGCATGCGCCGAACGGATTGTTGAAGCTGAACAGTTGCGGCTCAGGATCGAGGAAGGTAGTGCCGCATTGTTTGCAGGCGAACTTCTCGCTGAAGCGCAGTTTCTCCTGGAGCGGGCCGGGGGGCGCGGCGCTTAGAAGTACGATCTCGCCCGCTTCGCGATATCCGGTTTCGACCGTATCGACCAGGCGCTGCCGCAACTCTGGACCGGGCTCGGTGGGGATGGCGAGGCGATCGACGAGGATGAAAACGGGCTTCGAGAAATCGATATCCAGCAGCGATTCGGGCGTGGAGAATTCAAAGATGCGGCCGTTTTGGAAGAGACGCGTGAAGCCCTTCTTGCGCAGATCGAACAGGTGATCGCGGAGGGCTTGGGTGTTGGGATGGGCTTCCGTGGTGACGGGGAACAGTGCATACCAGCGCGATCCGGCGGGCAGGGCGAGCAGGCGCCGGGCGACCTGATCGACGGTATCGCGCTCCACGCGCGTGTTGCAGTTGGGGCAGACGGTACGGCCGACGCGGGCGAAGAGCAGGCGCAGGAAATCGTAACATTCGGTGGAAGTGGCGACGGTGGAGCGCGGGTTACGGCTGGTATTTTTCTGGCGGATGGCGATTGCCGGAGCGATGCCATCGATGTCCTCGACCTCGGGTTTTTCCATGCGTTCGAGGAACTGGCGGGCGTAAGCGGAGAGCGACTCGACGTAGCGGCGCTGGCCCTCGGCATAGATGGTATCGAAGGCGAGCGAGGATTTACCGGAGCCAGAGACACCGGTGATCACGGTGAGCTGGTTGTGGGGGAGCGAGAGCGAAATATCTTTGAGGTTGTGGACGCGCGCGCCGCGAATCCGGATGTATTCTTGCAAGCCTATTTCAGTATAGAGCATGGGGCGAGGGGGACGCCGGGCTTGGGGCTGGGACCGTCTGGGATTGGCTCCGCTTGATTTCTAAGTTATTGAAGATAAATAGGCCATTGGGTTCGTTTCGTAACACTTGATCCGCGGCGATCCGGGGAGCGGCGAGCAAAAGTGGCCGTTCCGATTTCAATGTTACCACTGGCTGATCAGCTCGGGATGGCTGGCGCCGAGGAGGGTCGTCGCATGTGATTGAAACTGCGGGGCTGCCGGCCGGCAACTTCTTTTTGGGACGGGTGTGACGGGCAGGGCTTAGTCGGGAAGGTCAGCGGTAGTCCGGGAGACTTCCGACCAGTTTGATCGTCTCCATGCTGACGCGCACCACCCGCCCCACCAGACGCACGATATAGCCGGGGTCATCTTCGCGGTTCGGATCGGATTCGCCCTTCACTTGGTATTGGTCGATGACCCACTCGAGGGCCGAGCGTGATCCCAGGCGGTATTCGAATGTCTCCGGTGGGATACCCGCCAGAGTGTGCGAGTCATTCACCTTGAGCGACCGGCGGTCGGTGCTGAGTTTCATTTTGGTGACTCGCTCCGAGTAGGGGACATCTCGGTTCTCGAGGAAGTCCAGCGGCCAGGGGTCGAGCGATTCGTATTCCACGTGCAGGCGTGCCAGTCCTTTGCCCGCGCAGGCGAACGCGGCGAAATCGGGCGCGAAGGGGATGCGCGGCAGTTCGCGTTTCAGGTTGGCGGCGTAACGTTCGCGGTATCCGGGATGATGGAGGATGGCGTAGATGTATTGGAACACGTCGTCCTTGGAGATTGACTCGTTTGCGTAGTGCTGCCGGAATTGCGTAACGGCGGAGTCTTTGAGATGGGACAGCGGGAAGCACTGATGAGTGTCAACGGTGGTGCACAGATGCATGTCGACGATGTTGTCCGACGCTAGCGTGCTGTACACCGGTGCTCGCCAGCCTATGTCTGAAACGGCGAGGCTGCGCCCCGAAATCCCCGGCCATTGGTAGACCTCCTCGTTGAGGATACGGTCGAAGAACACGAACTTTTTCGTAAACGGCCGATATAGCGAGACCCTGATCTTCGCGGTGTCGAATTCGGCATACCTCCCAGCGAAAGAACTTCACGTACATGTCAGACAACGCGTTCTTGTTGGTAGCCTTCGAATCGGCGGAGTAAGTGTGCCGGATGCGGTCATCTACAACTTTATACTTGCGGTTCTTGTTGTTGTCGTTCTCACTCTTCTGTCCCACGTTGTAGGGCGGGTTGCCGATGATCACCGTGATCGCGGCCTCCTTCTCCCGATCCACTCGCTCCGTGTTGGCTGCGGTGAATCGGGGCCCCCTGCTTGGCTTCGGCCATATCCAGGGTATCGACGAAACAGAGGCCCGGGAAAGGCTCGTACTCGCGCATCCGCTCGTAGTAAGCGTGCTCGATATTCAAACTGGAAACGTAATAAGGCAGCAGCATTACTTCATTGGCGAACAGCCGGTTCCGGTAAGCTTCGCGAAGTGCGCGGCCCGGCATGCGCTCAATCAGGTTCACGATGAAGTTCCCCGTGCCGGTGCAGGGGTCCAGGATCACTACCTCCGGAGACGCGAGCGAATATCCGAATTCGTCCTTGAGCGCCTGCTCGACCGAGTTGCACATGTACTCGACAATTTCGCGCGGCGTATAGACGATGCCGTGCGTATCCGCTACGTTGGGCGAGAAGCGCTGGAAGAACTGCTCGTAGACTGAGTTCCGGAACCAGCGTCCAGCCGCGCCGCCTGGCGGCCTTGTCGAGAAGGTTCTGAAACGGTCCCTTGAGGCCGAGCTCATGGACTACGGATTGGTCCCTTAGGTGTTGCAGGTCGTTCAAATACGACCGGACGAGAGGGTCGTTCGGAGCCAGTTCGAACATTAAGTTGATCTATGTTACCGCTATTACGAGTTCGGGGTAGGCCAAGCGGCCGTTTCTGATGCGCCGGGGGTACCGCCATCGCGTGGCGCCCGCAAAGGGCTTCAGCTATTGCACGCCTGCGTGCTTCCACAATGCCTAGTGCTGTGGGTTCAGTAGCCTATCTACCCGCTCGGGATCGCGGGCAATCACCGTCAGATACGCGCGCGTCGGCTGGTCGGGCTCCGCGAGGCCCTGCTCCCAATCCCGTAGCGTGCCGAGGGGGATGTGATAGCGGGTGGCGAACTCCTCTTGGGTGAGTTCCAAGGCGCGGCGGATGACCTTGGCTTGCGGCGTGCGCTTCATGCGCTTGAGGTCCGCGTCCGTCAGGGGCTGCGCGTCGGGGTCGGCCCGGGCCGCGCGCTCGATTTCCTCGGGCGCCACTGGCTTATGCTTGCTGGCGGAAGTAATCGTCTTGCTCACCTTCGGTTGCTCTACGCGCAGAGATAATCCGGATGCGCCCGCCGCGCTCGGTGTAGACGACGGTCAGCGGCCCATCGCTCTTCGACATGCCCATTAGAATGAACCGCTCCTCGCCGTAATCCTTGCGGTCATCCAGGCGCTCAATAGCAAAGGCGTCTCTGAAAACCGTCTTCGCCGACTCAAATGTGATGCCATGGTTCCGGAGATTGGCTCTCGCCTTGGCAGCGTGCCACTCGAATTCCAACCCCCATCATACTACGGGAAACCCGCATTGGCTTGGCCAACAGGAGGCGCGGGGAAGTCGTAACCTTCGATGGCGATGGCGGGGGCGATGCCATCGATATCCTCGACCTCGGGTTTTTCCATGCGTTCGAGGAACTGGCGGGCGTAAGCGGAGAGCGACTCGACGTAGCGGCGCTGGCCCTCGGCATAGATGGTATCGAAGGCGAGCGAGGATTTACCGGAGCCAGAGACACCGGTGATCACGGTGAGCTGGTTGTGGGGGAGCGAGCGCGAAATATCTTTGAGGTTGTGGACGCGCGCGCCGCGAATCCGGATGTATTCTTGCAAGCCTATTTCAGTATAGCAGTGGGACTGAGGGAGGCTGGGGTTTTGGGCAGATTTGGGCGGATTTGGGCGGATTTGGGCTTGAAGATTTTTCTACCGACCAAAGCCAATTTCTCATAAGTGTCTTAGAATCATAGACTTCATCGTGGTGGCCGGGTTTCGATGGCGGTGATGCGCTCCTCGAGCGCGTTGAGCCGCTCGTTGAGATCGTTATCAGAGACTTCCAGGCGGTGCATGCGGGCGAAATTGCCGCGCGCGAAGCGCTCCAGGCCGCGGAGAATTTCGGTTTGCATGTCGCGCATGGTTTCGAGCGTGCGGGTTTCCGTCTCCCGCATGGCTTCCAAAAGCCGCCCTTCAAGCTGATCGAAACGCCGGTTCAGTTCTTCGTCAGTCATGCCTGTTCTCCAGTTTCGCGCGCCCGCTCTTTCTCCGCCAGCCATTGCTGCACTACCTCAATCTTGTCCAGGCGCCTTTCATGCGCACTGGCAACATGGTGCAGTTCACGAGCGGCATCCGCCAGTTTTGAGGTGGCGTCCTTCAGGGCGAGGCAGTCTTCCTTGAGCGCGAGAGTCTCATCGTACAGGCGGGCCAACGAATTCCAGAATTCCATTTTCTCGTCGTCGGTCATGGATTTCCTTCTCCAGTGTACCGCGGCTACGGCATTGCGCGTGCTCCCCCACCGGAACCGCTGTCGATAAGGCCACAAGCCGGCCTTTTTCAGCGGCATATAACACTATGTTGGGTCATTTAACGCTAGATCTCGAACATACTCTCCGCGCCCACGCCTTCGTGCGGGGCCTCGCGGACCGCCATATCGCCAAGCTGGCCTCGCTTGCCAAGGAAGTCTCGTTTCATGAGAACGAGGTCATCATGATGGGGGGGCAGTACTCGCGGCACTTTTATCTGGTCACCTCAGGCAGCGTCAACATCGAGTTGCACACGCCGATCTTCACGGTGTCGGTGCTGGCGCTCGGCTCCGGGCAGGCATTCGGCTGGTCGGCGCTGCTGGATCATCAGGACACGCTATTTCAGGTGCGCGCGCGGGAGGAGGCCACCGCCCTGCGCCTGGACGGCGGGGAATTAAGCGACGCATGTCTGGCCGACCCGGAGCTGGGTGTGGAGATTCTGCGGCGGACATTGCAGGTAGTTGCCGGACGCATCGAGGCCACGGAGGCGAGGTTTGCGGAGATTTGCGGCGTCCGGATCAAATCATCGACTAAGAGGGAACACTCACTGATATGACCGAACAATATGATGTAGCAATACTCGGAGCGGGTTTCGAGGGCAGCATGCTGGGAATCATCCTGGCCTCGAACGGAGCCAAGGTGGTGATTGTCGACGCAGGCACGCATCCGCGCTATGCGCTCGGCGAATCTACGGTGCGGCACACCTTCCGCATGATCAAGATTATGGCGGAACGGTTCGGCGTGCCGGAGTTCAAAACGGAGTTCAATTCCGGCAAATCGATCCATGCACATGTCTCGTCGGGCTTTGGCGTGAAGAAGAACTTCGGGTTCCTGTTGCATCATGAGGGGCAGCATCAACATCCGGAAGAGTCCACCCAGTTAGTCATTCCGCCCTATAGAGAAGGTTACGAAGCGCACTTATTCCGGCAGGACACGGACGCCTATCTCACTTACACGGCAATCCATCACGGCGCCACCGTCAAGTTCATGACGCGTGTGACGGCGGCCGACGCGGATGCGAACGGCGTCACGATGGCGACCGACAAAGGCGACACCATCCGCGCGCGTTTTGTGGCGGACGCTTCCGGCGGCGGGCACGTGTTGGCGCGGCTTTGGAATCTGAAGGACGATCCGATTCGCTGCAAGACCAATACGCGCTGCCTGTTCACCTTGATGGTCGATGTAAAGCCTTACGACGATCTGAACCTGCCCTATGGCGTGCCGAGAGCGCCGCGGCGCTGGTATGACGGAACGTGCCACCACTTATTCGACGGCGGATGGGTGTGGGTGATTCCCTTCAACAATCGCGAAGGATCGACTAACAAGCTGGTCAGTGTCGGACTAAGTCAGGATATCCGCAAGCACCCTAAGCCCAAAGACATCACACCGCAGCAGGAATGGAACCAGTTCTTATCGTGTTTTCCGAGTATCTATGAGCAGTTCAAGGACGCCAAGCCGGTGCGCGACTGGGTGTCTTCCGACCGGCTGCAGATCTCGGTGAAGCAGAGCGTCGGCGCGCGTTGGGCTATCATGGCGGGCGGCACGGGAAGCGGTTTCCTGGACGCCATTTTTTCGCGCGGCCTGGCAACGTCCATGGAGGTGATGAATGCGCTGTCTTCGCGCCTGCTGAAAGCTTTGAAAAACGACGACTTTCCGGCCGGTGGCTTCGAATATGTGGCGCGCGTACATGAAGTCAATCGGACGAATAACGATCGCACGGCCAGCGCGTCGTACACTTCGTGGCGCGATTTCGATCTATGGAACGCCTGGTTTCGCGTCTGGGCGCTGGGTGTGGGCCTGGGCGATCTGAAACTCGCCAGCGTCTACCGGCGCTATAAGAGGACGCACGACGACTCCATCCTGCCCGACGCGGAAGAGCCCATGGGACTGTTCTACAGCCAGCACGAAGGCTTCGGCAAACTGTTCAATGCCGCGGAAGCCAAGATGTGCCAGGTGGAAGCGGGCGCGGCCGATCCCAAGGCGGCGTCGAAGTACATCTTCGATTTAGTGCGCAACGCGAATTTCGCGCCACCCGCCAATCATCTGGGGGATCCGAACCATCGATTCATTAACATCGGCACGCCTTGGGCTACGCTGACTACGTTGGCGTGGCTGGCGACTTCGGCTCCGCCGGAGATCAAGAAGATGTCGGCGGGGTTGTTGGGGGATATGGGGCGGAAGCCACATCCGGCGTAGGGCGAGCATTGCTCGCCGTGTCTGGTGATCGGTGGCTGGTGGTTTAGTTTCGATAGCTTTCGGGGGGGCCTAGGTAACTGGGCTTGAGACCGCCTAGGTCTACCAATATCTTCTCAATGACAACGGCGGGGTCTACCATCCAGTACTTCAGAACGTGATAGCCGGAGCCTGTCACCTTGTGGGTGGTGGTGACACTGCGGACGCTGTTTCTTACGGATTCTTCCCAATCTTTCTGCGTATTTTGGGCCAAGGCATCTACGATCTGCGGCGGCTCATTGTCGAAAGCGACGGCGAATCGCAAGCCGCGGCCGGGCGCGAAGTTGAGCGTCGGGGCAATGATAGTCTCGACGCGCGCTTCGTGCGGGCCGAACAGATACATGCGGTATTCGAGCGAGGGTGATACCGCGGGTGGGGTAACGCTGGCGGCCGTAACCGGCAGAATGGTCATGGCGGAAAGCGTGCGGCCGTAGTCTCTGATTTCGTCCCATTGGACCTTGCCGGCATCCGTTTTGTTGGCGTAATGAGCGGCCTCGATAGAGACATAACCATCGGTCTCCACGAAGCCATGCAGTGTCTGGGGAGTCACTTCGCGCGGGTGAAACGACGTTATTTTTACGGTAACCGGAACGCCGGCGCCGGACACCTTGACCGTCCCTTCAGCCACGCCAAATGGAGCCTTGTTCCAATTCACGCTGATATAAAGGCGTTTGTCTTTCTCGATCGTGCCGCGCGTTTTGTCCAGTTGAATCCACGGCGCGCTGGCGGTTGCCGTAAACTCGAACGGAGTGCGGCCCTGGTTAAAGACTTCGACGTAATGCCATCCCTGATTGAAGGAATCGAACCGTAGGGCGGCGGGTGTAACTCCCATACGCGCAGCCTCGGGTACCTGAATCTCAGTTACCTCGGGCATGTTGTTCTTATCCGGCTGTTGCCATCCGGTGTAGCCGATGTGAGTCTGATCCATCATATGGTCCCACTTACCATTAGCTAAGGTATGGTTGTAAGTGGCCGACCAATCGGCATCCTCCTGGAATAACTCACGGACGCGCGCCGCATAATCGTTGGCGCCGGCGCGTCCCTGGGAGGCATACAGATGGTTTTTGGCCGCCGCGATGTATAGCTCGTTCACGATGGCGCAGGCCTTGACGGGACACAGAACCAGTTCGAAAAACGCGTCTCTCGCATTGGCCGGCAGCCGTTGGTATATCTGCTCCGCGCGACCGGTGAGCGCCTTCCAGTCGGCCAGCACGGTCTCCGCTTCCTGGTAGTTTTCCAGGCTGAACGTGCCCGGTTCCAATAGCTCGGGCTTGCGTCTGCCATTGTATTTCGTGTATTTGGCGACGATGTCGGCAATGCTGGCCGCATATTTTGGGCCGAACTCGCGCTCCGCCCACAGGCGCCCGAATTCGTCGATCTTATCGTGCGTCCAGCGCTGGGGGTTCCACGCAAGAGTCAAGAAATACTCAATGGGAAACTCCATGGGCTTCAGATCGCCCACATTCACGATCCAGATGCGGTTGGCATCGTAATGGTAAGCCAGATTCATCTGTTCCCATACCTTGGAGATGGGATTGGTGTTCAGCCACTTGTAATTGCGCGGACCTCCGACATAATCGAAGTGATAATAGATACCCGCGCCGCCGCTGCGTTTGCGCTCGTCCGGCGTGGGAAGGCGGCGTATGTTACCCCAGTTATCGTCACACCAGAGTAGGGTGACATCGTCCGGAACGCGCATGCCTGCATCGTAATACTCTTGTACTTCCTTATAGAGCGCCCAATCCTGCGGTATCTTCGACAAGCCAGGGCCGATGCGTTTGGCGAGAATAGCGCGTTGATCGGCGACGATCTGTTCGAGGAGCGCCTTATTGGCTTCGATGCCTCCGGTGGTGGCCATGGGCATGTCGCCATCGCCGCGCATGCCGAGGGTGACGATGCTTTCGTATGACTTGTTGCGCTCGATGCCTTCATCCCAAAAGGCGCGCAGCACATCGGCATTGGTGGCGTAATTCCAGGGACCCTTGCCATGCCGCTTCCATTCTTGTTGCGCGCGCAGCATGGGCTCATGATGGGACGTTCCCATAACGATGCCGTATTCGTCGGCCAGCTTGGGATTGAGCGGATCGTCTTCATTGAAAGCGCTGCCCCACATGGCGGGCCAGAGATAGTTGGCCTTCAGGCGCAGCAGAAGCTCGAATACCTTGACATAGAACTTATGATTGAAGCCGCCGAACTTTTCCTTAGTCCAACCGGAGAGACAGGGCGCTTCGTCATTTAAGAAGATGCCGCGATACTTCACCGCGGGTTCGCCTTCGGTATACCGGCCAGGCTTCACAAAGAGATTGTCCTGGTGAGCGACCGGCACATCCGCCCACCAATACCAGGGGGAGACGCCGATCTGCTCGGAGAGATCGTAGATGCCGTAAATCGTGCCGCGCTTGTCACTTCCCGCGATGACCAGGGCGCTGGGCGCCGATTGAATCAGAAACGACTCCCACTTACCAGCGATGGCCGTAGTATCGGCCATGTGCTTTACTAGCGGGCTTTTTTCGAGCGAGCCGATGACGATAGTGTGGGCGGGCAGCTTGGTTGCATCGTGGGTGATGGAAGGCGTACAGCCTGTAACCCGGGCGATGTCGGCTTGTAAGTCGCCGGCGGCACGGATCACTCCCGGATAGTCGCCTGTATCGACATAAATGGCGGCACATGTCTTAGCTTGAGCGATAGGAAAGTTCCACGGCCGCGCGACGGTTTCCACATAGCGTGGCTGACCGAGCGCCCACAGAGCGGATGGCAAGAATGCCGCTGCGGCACAGACAAGGAGGGGGCTACGGTGCATGCCCTAATGTAACGCGCCGCAAAAGCGGGCCGCTTAACCGCTCCCTGACGGTCGCGGCTCTGAAGATCGTCCGAAATCGACGCGTCTGTACCGAGCCGGGCCCAAGAGGACCCGCACCCGCTGGGATCAACTCTGGGACGTTTGCGGCGGGTGCTTTTCGCGCTTGCCTATAAACTGATGCAAGGCGAAGGGCACCTCGTCGGGATGTGTGGCACACCAGGCGATGATGCGCTCCAGCCTGAGGGTATCGTCCGCAGTGTCGCCGATTTCGATCAGCTCGGCTTCGATGGCTTCGAGGTCTCGCATGACAATTCTTACGGGGACAGGCCAGGAGGCCTGTCCTACTTGATTTCCAGGATTTCTTTCTCTTTGGTTTTGGCCGCCAGATCGATTTTGTCCATGTAGGTGTTGGTCATCTTCTGGATTTCGTCGTGGGCCCGCTTGTCGTCGTCTTCGGTGATCTTCTTGTCTTTGAGCAGCGCCTTGACGGCTTCGTTGCCGTCGCGGCGGATGTTGCGCACCGACACGCGATGATGCTCGGCCACGCCGTGCAGCCGCTTGACGAATTCCTTGCGGCGCTCTTCGGTGAGCGGCGGGATGGGCAGCCGGATCATCTTGCCATCGTTGGCGGGGTTCAAGCCAAGGTCGGACACCCGGATGGCCTTCTCGATGGGGCCGATTTGGGAAGCGTCCCACGGCGTGATGGTGATCATGCTGGGCTCGGGGACGTGCAGCGTGGCGACCTGGTTCAGGGGCGACGGCGTGCCGTAGTAGTCGACCCGGATGTGATCGAGCAGGCTCAAAGTGGCGCGGCCCGTGCGGATGGTTGCCATTTCGTGCTGCAGATCGCTGATGGCTTTTTCCATGCGCGTTTTGACGTTGTTCTCTACATCCTTGATGGAGTTGAAAGCCGGCCCGGCGGGGACGGCGGTGTGTTCTGTTTTCATAGAGGCCCCGAGTGGATAAGCGTGCCGACCGGCTCGCCCATCGACATACGCATTATCCATTTCCACTGCTAGCTATAGTTGATTCCGTGTAAATCGTTGCTATGGCCGCGCCGGCCCTACCACGAGAGCACGAAGTTCGTTGTTCCTTTGTACGGTCCCGGCCCGTCACTCCGCAACCACTCACAAACATTCACGATAACACGCTCCGCCTTCCGGCAACCGCGCGCGGGTGGGTATAGAATCGTTAGGGAAAACCGGCGTCGAAATGGCCGAGCATCTTGACCGAAAGGCGGCCTCTCCCGATGTGGGACGACTCCTCGGTCAGCCTGGCACACCGAAACTGGTAAGATGACTTTAAATGAGCGATACCGTGACGGTTGCATTAATCAGCGGCGGCGGCCCGGCGGCGGTTGCCATCACCGCTTTGATTCTCAATTTCCGGCTCTTCAATTCGCTGGAACGCCGCATTGAAGCGATCGAGCGCGATCTGAAGGATTTTTTCCGCGAAGCTATCTGATAATGGTGCCCACGGCCTCGCCCATCGCCATACGCATTATATTGCCGCTCGTATTCAAATTGAAAACAATAATCGGAAGCTTGTTATCCCGGCACATGGCGATGGAGGTGGCGTCCATCACGGCCAGCGATTTGGACAGGACTTCCAGGTACGAAACTTCACGGTACATCACGGCGTCGGGGAACCGCAAGGGGTCCTTGTCATAGACTCCGTCTACGCGGGTGGCCTTGGCGATGACCTCCGCCTTGATTTCCAGGGCGCGCAGCGTGGCGGCGGTGTCCGTGGAGAAATAAGGATTCGACGTGCCGGCGGCGAAGACGCAGACGCGGCCCTTTTCCAGATGGCGAATGGCGCGGCGGCGGATGTAAGGCTCGGCCACCTGGTGCATCTCAATGGCGCTCATCACGCGGGTGTGCACGCCGATCTGTTCGAGAGCGTCCTGCAGGGCGAGCGAATTGATGACGGTGGCCAGCATGCCCATGTGATCGGCGGTGACGCGATCCATGTTTTGGGCCGCGGCCTTCACTCCGCGAAAGATGTTACCGCCCCCCACCACCAGGCCCATCTGCACGCCGGCGGCGGCCACGGCGGCCACTTCGCCGGCCAGCTCTTTGACCACGGTGGAGTTGATGCCGAACGCAGCGCCGCCCGCGAGCGATTCACCGCTTAGTTTGAGCAGGATGCGCTTATACTGCGGCACTGGCGCCTTGCGGCCCTTCGGCGCCGGATTCGACCGCCGCGACATCGCCCACTTTATAGCGGGTGAACCGCGAAACGGTGATGTTCTCGCCGAGTTTGGAAATCCTGGTCTTGATCAACTGGCCGATCGTAAGCGTGGCTTCCCTGACGAACGGCTGTTCGAGCAGGCAGACCTCTTCGTAATATTTCGCCAGGCGCCCTTCGACAATGCGATCGATGACGGCGGCGGGTTTGCCCGCGAGGTCGGAGCGGCCACGCAGGATATCGCGCTCCGCATCGAGCGCCTCGCCGGGCACGTCCTCTTTGCGGATGTACTTGGGGTCGGCGGCGGCGATTTGCATGGCGATATCGTGCACCAGCTCCTGAAAATCATCGGTGCGGGCCACGAAATCGGATTCGCAGTTGACTTCCACCAGGACGCCGAGTTGGCCGCCGGAGTGGATGTAGCTGCCGATCAAGCCCTGCTTGGTAACGCGCGCGGATTTCTTGTGAGCGGACGCGATGCCACGCTTCCGCAGAATGACCTCCGCGTTGCCCAGGTCCCCGTTGGACTCTATCAGGGCGCTCTTGCAGTCCATCATGCCGGCGCCGGTGCGGTCGCGGAGTTGCTTTACGAGTTGAGCCGTTATCTCGGCCATAATTATTTCAACCTAAGAAAAAATGGAACCACAGATGGACACAGATGCACACAGATAAGAACGGTTTTTATCCGTGTTCATCTGTGTCCATCTGTGGTTGCTTTTAGTGTCCGCTCTCGGTGACCACGGCTTCGGGTTCCGGTTCGGCGGTTTCCGAGGCGGGGCCTTTACGCTGCGACATCAGGGGCGGTTCGTCTTCCATCAGAGACTCCGCCATGATCTTTTCGGCGTACTTGGGATCCACGTATTCGGTGTATTCGGGCACCTCTTCGACCGGCGTCTCGTCGGTCACAATCTTCTCCGAGGTGAATTCCTGTTCGCTCGCGAGCAGCCGGCCTTCCACCACCGAGTCCGCGATTTTGCTGGCGAACAGGCGGATGGCGCGCAACGCGTCGTCGTTGCCCGGTATCACGTAATCCACTTCGTCCGGATCGCAGTTGGTGTCGACAATGGCCACCACTGGGATGCCCAGCCGCCGCGCTTCCTTCACCGCGATGGCCTCCTTGTTGGAGTCGATCACAAACAGAACATCGGGCAAGCCGGGCATATCCTTTATGCCCTGCAGGTTCGAATCCAGATGTTTGCGCTCGCGCTCCAGGCGGATGATTTCCTTTTTGGGACGGCCCGTGTAACCGCCTTCCACGCTGGCCATGGCTTCCAGTTCTTTCAACCGCTTGATGGACTTCTGCACAGTGGCCATGTTGGTGAGCAGACCGCCCAGCCAACGTTGATTGACGAAGAACATGGAGCATCGCCGGGCTTCCTCGGCGATGGCTTCCTGAGCCTGGCGTTTGGTTCCCACGAACAGGACATTCTTGCCCTGGGCGGCCATTTCGCCGACAAAACGGGCGGCGTCCTTGAACATCTTCAAGGTTTTTTGCAGGTCGATTATGTAAATGCCGTTGCGTTCGCCGAAGATGTATTCCTTCATCTTCGGATTCCAGCGCTTGGTCTGGTGCCCGAAGTGAACACCGGCTTCGAGCAATTCTTTCATCGATATTGCGGGCGTAGACTACCTCCTAAATGATCCGTGCCGAAGCCACCAGCGCGTCCAAGGCGAGATTTGCGCAGGGGACCCCGGCACACCAACTGCAACCAACAGACTCGCGCAAAACGGGCGCAGGAAAACCACGCCCTTTGCGCGTCGAAACAAACTCGCGCAAAACGGGGCCCCCCGCGCCGCTTTTCACCAGTGGAGTTTCTTTCCCATGGCGGCGCGGGAAAGCGCGCCCCTTTGCGCTAACAGACATTACCGTTTGGAGAACTGGAAGCGCTTGCGCGCACCCTTTTGGCCGTACTTCTTGCGCTCGTGCTGGCGCGGATCGCGCGTCAAAAAGCCGAGCTTCTTGAGGCGGGACCGCAACTCTACGTTAAACTCGCAGAGCGCGCGAGCGATGCCATGACGGGCAGCGCCGGCCTGGCCGGAGATGCCTCCCCCGTCGATGCGCATCAGAATATCGAACTTGTCGGCGGTCTCGGTGGCCAGCAGTGGCTGGCGCACGGAGGCGCGCGCGGCTTCGGTGGGGAAGTAGTTCTCGAAAGCTCTTCCGTTAATAGTGAAATCACCTTTGCCGGGCCGTAGAATCACGCGGGCCACCGATTCCTTGCGGCGGCCGGTACCAATATATTGAACTGTGCTTGCTGCCACTCAATAAACCTTTCGCTATTTGAGAGCTTCTTTAAGAGCCAGGGCGGTGGGCTTCTGCGCCGCGTGCGGATGCTTAGCGCCCGCATAAACCTTCAGCTTGCGATACATCTGCTTGCCAAGCTTGGTCTTGGGGAGCATGCCCTGGATGGCTTCCTCGACCATACGTTGGGGCCGCGTCTCGCGCACGCGCCGCGCGCTGGTTTCCACCAGCCCGCCGGGATATCCCGTAAAATGCCGGTAGACTTTGTTCTCGTCTTTCCGGCCAGTAAGCCGCACTTTGGCGGCGTTGACGACCACCACGTGATCGCCTGTATCCAGGAACGGGGTGAATGTCGCTTTATGCTTGCCCATCAAGAGCATGGCAGCCTTGCTGGCGAGCTTGCCGAGGACTGCATCTTCGGCATCGAGCACATGCCATTGACGGACGATCCCGTTCTTGGAGGGGAACTTGGTACTCATTGACACACGTCTCCACTTCGTTGGTTCAAACTATTTAGATTACCGGGAGTGGAGGGTCGTTGTCAAATGGGTGAGCTTCGCCGCAAACTTTAGCTCGCCGATGAACAGGCCGGGAGCCTGTCCCACTGATTCATTCCTTCTGCCGGTATTTCAGGTCCACATCCAGCACAACCTTTTTGTCGCTGAATGTGGAGAACTTGTTGCTGATGCCAAAAACGTAGGATCCCGGCGATAGCTTCAACTCGAATCGGCCCGCGCTCTGCTGGCCTGCCGTCTGCCACAGTACGGTGGCTTGATGGCCGTTAGTCCAGTTAGCGTAATTGATTGGGTCGGCGACCGCCGCCGTAACGTCGTTCCCCGTTCCGCCGGAGGCGGTAAACGTACCAGACAGAGTCGTCTCGTCCATGCCCTCCTGGATCTCGATGCGATAGTCGACCGCCTGGCCGGCCGCGATGCTGACTTCGCCCGCGGCGATTTTCCGGCTCTTGGAGACGGTCCGCGTCTGCGGTCCCCACCCGCCACAACCTGCCGCGAGCCCGGCGAACAGCATCGCACACGCCAGCAGCGCCGGCCGGTAGAAGCCAAGTTGTTCCATGCGACTCACTGGCGGCCTCACGAGATCGCCCTCAGCTTCTCATCGTCGGAAAGCAGCGGCGAAGTGAACACCGCGGTGTCCAAGACCGCCTTGAGCACCTGTCCTATCGCTGAAATTACCATCCCCGCCAACCAAAGGCCAAGGGACCATACAACAGCCAGCAACGTGCCGATGGCGATTACGATTCCCCGCAGGTCGGATGCGTTGATTCCCGCATTGTTCGCCAGCCATTGAACCGCAGGTTGATCGGGCCGGATATTCTGAGCCAGTGATATGCCGCCGATGAAAAGGACGATGCCCACGAGAATTCCGACTGTCTGGCAGATGATGCCGAAGGCGTTGATCAGCTTCCCGGTTCGATACCCGTTTCGATGTCGCTTCATCAGCCGTGCGGGCGCCATCCGTCTTACATATCACGTTTGTCTGGCGGTGCGCAAGATTTCACAGGGAGGGGGGAGGGGGAGGGCGGCCTTGCGGCCTTGCGGCCGCGGTGGCTGGTGGTTGGTGTCTCGTGGCTGGTGGATTACAATGGGAAACTGGCAGCGGATGTATAATGAGTGCAGTCCATGAACGCTCAGGTTCAAGCTTGGATGCCAGCGATTCTGGCTCTCTTCGGAAGTTTGATCGTGGTGGTGCTGACGGCCTCGATCAATACGCGCATGCGGAGTGCGCAGATCGAAGCCGTACGATCCGAGATAGGGGCCTTGCGCGCCGAGACACGGCAAGGGTTCGCGGAACTGGAGCTTAGGCTGACAAGACAGATCATGGAATTGGATCGTCTCGTAGAGCGCCCGGAAGAACAGCGCGGTTTGATTCGCACGCCGTAAAGATCTCGCACGACCGGCCGGCTCCCGCCCACTATGCACGCTGCCGCGCGGTCAGGTGCGGCCATCCGGTCTTTGGCGATTACATATGCCACCCACCTGGGTGTCGGTCTTGGAGGGGGAGAGCCCGCCGAGCAGGACACCGGCAGACAGTGAGACGATTTCCCTTACAAAATAGAACCATTCGCCATACAGATGGCATCCGTTCTCGGCCGGCCCGCACTCGAACACCTCGCCCTCTCTGCCAGGATCGAGGCCGAGGCGCTCCAGGAGCGCCTGAAAGACGGAGGGTAGAGCCACATTCTTCCGCGGAGCCGCGCTCTAAGCTCTTATATGCCGCCGTCTCGTCGCGATCATAGCGGATCAAGTGATCGCCGATCATCATATCTGTCATTGACATCATGGGTGACCGCCGGCGTGCGCCGGACGCCGCGGCTCGGTCTTAGTCACCGCCAGAAACTCGAGGGGGCGCTGGGCGGTCTCCATTTTGAAGCCGAGCTTGCGCATGGCCTCCACGGCGCTGGCCGGGTCGGCGTCGCTGTAGGTCAGGAAAAAATCGTAGTTGCCCGAGATGCCGGTTTCATCGAGCACGGGTTTGCCGATGGCGGCTTCGAGCGCCGCGGCGATGCCTCCCACCGCGCAGTCTGTCAGTTTCAGCGAACCGGGCATGCTGCTCCAGCTACATCCGGCCGCGGCGTCGGGCTCCGCTAACCCGGCGGGCTTGGAGGCGGGCTCGGCCAGTATCCAGACATCGGCGTCGCGTGTTTCGCGAGTTACTGTCACACCCAGCGCCGCGGCGATCAGGTCGCGCGGCAGCGTGCGGAAAGTGTCGGGGTCCGCACCAGGCATTTTGTAAGAAAGGTCGTAAGCGGCAGTATCTTTCAGTGCGTCTCCCGCGATGCGGGTCTGTGGAAAATCGTACAGAGTAGAAATAATCGAGACCAGGTCCGCGTTGGTCATGCCCATGATACCCGGTCCGGTGCGCATTTGACGTTGCTTGCTGGTGCTTGGCCGGATCAGCAGATCGAGTAAGGGCTTGGGGCCGGAGTCGTCGCTGCGTTTTAAGGTGGCGGCGGAGGGCGATGGCATTTTGGGGAGAGTCAGCGCCTGGCCGGTCAGCAGTTGTTCCAGGATGGGCGCGGTTACAAACGCCGGGTGAGCGATTCCTGCGATCTTACCTGTTGCATCGATCAAGTAAGTTACCGGGACTGCCTGGACGCCGTATGCCTTCCAGGGGCTCTGGGAGTGTGCGATGCCTACCAGTCCGGCGATGTGGTGTTTCTGCAGGAAGGGATCCACGATCGCCGGGTCTTCGTCGGTGACTGATAGGAATACAATGGGGCGGTCTTTGAATCTCTCGGCCAAGTCGTTCAAGTGCGGGATCTCTTCCACGCAGGGTCCGCACCATGTGGCCCAAATTTCCAGCACGACAGATTTTCCGGCTAGGGCGGCGAACGTGGCGTTGGCAACGGGCTGATCCGGCAGGAGTCTGTCGTAGGAGACTTCAGGGGCGCGGTCGCCTACTCCGGCGGCGGCTTGTAGGGTAAGTGGGAGTAGGAGAGTTAGCAGAACGGAAAACTTCATTTCGTTTCAGCCTAGCACTTGTGGGGCAGGCACTCTGCCTGGTGTGTCCAATATGACTTGTATTCAAGGGGTGGAAGTCCCCCATGGACCGTAATGACCGGAACCATCCGTCTAGGCAAGGGTGTCCGCCGCGAGGCGGAATCTGTCACCGCCGGTGCAATAATCCCCAAAGTGCCGGTTGAAAATTCCCCAGCCCCCGCGAGGTGGTGTTATACCCGCATTGACTCCATCCGGAGGAGGTGCGGTGAGGTGTTACGGGGAAAAGACGTGCACGAAGTGGAACAAATGAAGCAGATGGGCCTGAGCGTGTCTGCGATCAGCAAACTGACGGGCTACGACCGCAAGACGGTGCGCAAATACCTGTTGAATCCAGAAGGGGTGCCGGACTACGGTCCGAGAGTGGCGGAGCCCAGCAAGTTGGATCCCCACAAGCCCTTCCTGGCGGACCGCCTGAAAGCGGGCGTGTGGAACGCGCAGGTGCTGCTACGGGAAATCCGCCAACACGGCTATGGCGGCGGCTACACGATCCTGAAGGACTGGTTGCATCCCCAGCGGACCGCCGCGTGCACCGCGGCGGTGCGCCGCTTCGAGACGCCGCCAGGCAAACAAGCACAGGTGGATTGGGGACACCTGGGTGACCTGGAGATGGCCGGCGCCGCGCACCGCATCTGGGGTTTCACGATCACCCTGGGCTACAGCCGGCGGATGTGGGCGCAAGCGGCGTTGGACCAGAAACTGGGAACGCTGCTGCGCATGCACGAAGGCGCTTTCCAGGAATGGGGTGGGGTGCCGGAAGAGATCCTGTACGACCGCATGCGGACGGTGTGGCTGGGCCAGGACGAGCGCGGGGAAATCATCTGGCACCCGGTGTTTCTGGACTTTGCGCGGTACTGGGGATTTAAGCCGCGACTGTGCCGGCCCTATCGGGCGCAGACCAAAGGGAAGATCGAATCGGGCGTGAAGTATGTACGGCGGAATTTCGTATGCGGGCTGCAGGGGCGGGAGCCAGGGTGCTTGATGGACTTCAACACGGAGCTGCGGCAGTGGGTGGAAACGGTGGCCAATCGGCGCGTGCATGGGACCACGTACGAGCAAGTGCTGGTGCGCTGGGACGGGGATCAGTTTGCCATGCAGCCAGTGAACGGCCGGCGGCCGTATCCCTACAGCGACGATGAACTGCGCAAGGTGGCGCGGGACGCGTATGTGAGCTGGCAAGCCAGCCGGTACTCGGTGCCTTGGCAGTACGTGGGCAAGGAAGTGTGGGTGCGGAAGCAGGGCGGACAGGTGGAGGTGCAGTATGGCGGCGAGCGGATCGCCGTGCATGCGCGGGCCGCGCGGCGGCACCAGGTGATCACCCAGCCGGTGCATCACGCCGGCATTCCGCTAGGAGGAGAGGGGCAGGGCGGCAAGATTCTGATTCACCTGCGGGAGAGGGCGCCGGTGGTGGAAGCCCGGCCCCTGGCCGCCTACGAGAGCCTGGCGGTGGGAGGTGCGCAGTGACACCGATCGACCAGTTGCAGAGCGCGCTGAGCACGTTGGGGCTGAAAGCGGTGGAGGCCCGGCTGGAGGGTTTACTGGAACAGGCCGCGAAGAAGGAGCCCAGCTACGCGGAGTTCCTGGAGGAGACGCTGAGTTGCGAGGTGGACGCGCGCCGGACGCGGTATCTGCGGGCGCGCCTGCAACTGGCGCATCTGCCGTTCGTGAAGACCTTCGAGCAATTCGACTTCGAGTTTCAGCCCTCCATCGACGAGAAGCAGATTCGGGAATTGCGCTCGTTGCGCTTCGTGCATGAAACCAGCAACGTCGTTTTTCTGGGGCCGCCCGGGGTGGGTAAGACGCACTTGAGCGTGGCGCTGGCGGAAGCTGCCATCCAGGCTGGCTTCGGCGCTTACTTCATCACGGCGCACGATATGGTGGCGGACTTGGGGCGAGCTTATCGCGAAGGGCGGCTGGACCGGCGCTTGCGCGTCTATATCGCACCCAAGGTGTTGGTGATCGATGAAATGGGTTACCTGCCCCTGGACGATCTGGGAGCGACGATCTTCTTCCAATTAGTCAGTGCGCGTTATGAGCGGGGCAGTATCATCCTGACTAGTAACAAGAGCTACGGCGATTGGGGTTCGATCTTCGGCGATCCGATCATTGCCACCGCGATCCTGGACCGGCTCTTGCACCATTCGACGACGGTCAACATCCGCGGAGAGAGTTATCGGCTGAAGGAGCGCCGGCGGGCCGGGCTGCTGCCGCGCACCGATCAGCAGGGGCAGGAGACCATCTTACCCACGCCGGACCCGTCCGCGGCGGGGACGTCCAGCAGTCGGAGAAAGGCGGGCGCATAGAGATGGACCAGAGAGGAGAGTGGATCGATTTCGCCGCGGTGAAAGCGGCAGTAGGGATGGAGAGGCTGCTGGTCTGGTACGGCGTGAAACTGCGCCGGGGAGTGGGGATGTATCTGCGAGGCCGCTGTCCTTTGGCGCAACATAGTTCGCCGGAAAGCAGGGAGAGTTTCATCGTGAATACCTGCAAGAACGTGTGGGTCTGTCACTCGCAATCGTGTGTGGAGGCGCGGGGAGGACAGGCGGGCGGCAATGTCCTGGACTTCGTGGCAGTTATGGAACACTGCTCGATTGCGGAAGCGGCGCGGCGGCTGTCAGTCAGATTTGGGGCGGCCGGGCGTACCAGGCAGAGTTTAGAAGGCACTGGTTTCAAGAAAAACGAAGCAGGGTCTTCTTCCCTTCTTTCCGTCTCCGCCGGAACGCAGAATGCTCCGCTGCGCTTCGTGCTCTGCCCGCTGGACAGCCGGCATCCGTACTTGCAGCAACGCGGGATCAAGCGCCAGACCGCCGAGTATTTCCAGACCGGCTTCTATTCCGCCACCGGCTTGATGGAGGGACGGGTGGCGATCCCGATCCATAACCGGCAGGGCCAGTTGGTAGCTTATGCTGGCCGGGTGATTGGGCAGACCGAGCCGCGCTACAGATTTCCGCCGGGCTTTCGGAAATCCCTGGAGCTGTTCAACTTGCACCGCACTCTACAGGGAGGCACCCGGCAGGTAGTGGTGGTGGAAGGATTTTTCGATTGCATGCACCTACATCAAGCCGGTTTCTCGGAGGTGGTGGCGTTGATGGGATCGGTACTTTCGGAGACCCAGCAGAAGTTGTTACTGGATCACTTCGGAGAGTTGGTGCTGATGATGGACGGCGACGAAACGGGTCGTCGGGCCAGCCGGCGGATAGCCGCCCAACTAGGCGGCCGGATTGCGCTGCGCATCGTGGAAGTTCCGGCCGGCCGGCAACCAGATCAACTAAATGGGACGGAGATCCGTCGGCTGCTGGAGAGCTCCGGTGCGGCAGCTTTGCCGACCTGGGGAGATGAACCTAGCGCTCTCCATCGTCGGACAGTTACGGTGGAGCGGAGCCTATGAGCGGTCTGGATGCCAGGACCGACGGGCTTACGCAAGGTGGTGTATACCAGCACCACCTGACGGGGGCTGGGGAATTTTCAACCGGCGAAATGGGGAATTTTCAACCGGCGTTGACAAATCTGAAGAAAGCCGATGACGAAATCGCGGACGCGACGTACAGGAAGCGGATTAGAGGCCTTTGCAGCTTGGGTCACCCGGCCAGGGACGGGGAAGCCCGATAGTCATGCGGCAGCTGTGGGGTAGATCCGACGGGTCTGCGAGAAGAAGACAAGCCTTACCTGGAGAGGTCTCCCTTGTGGTCCATAACACCGGACTACCGCACGGGCAACCGGACGGGATAGCGGGGGAGAAGTCAGCAGCGGCCATAGTAGCCTTACCAGGCGAAGGGCCAAATCTTTACTGCAAGGAGCAGGGGGGAGATTTCGATGAACGTGGAGCCGCAGAAAGGCGATCAGCGCCCAGACGGCGAGGCCGCGGGCAGAACTCGTGGCACGCCTCCGGGAAAGCAGCAAGCGTTTACGGCATTCGACTCACAACGAGCCTTGACAGTCAATTTGATGGAGCAGGTATGCGACCCGCGGAACCTTCTGCGTGCATACCGGCGAGTGCGTGCCAATAAAGGCAAGCCGGGCGTGGACGGGATGACCGTACACGAACTGGCCGACTGGCTTCGGGAAAATCACGCGGCGTTGACGGCTTCGCTACTGGCAGGGACTTACCGGCCCCAGCCCGTACGTGGAGTGCGGATTCCCAAGCCGGGCGGAGGACAACGCCAATTGGGCATTCCGGTGGTGGTGGATCGTCTGGTGCAACAGATGATTCTGCAAGTGCTGGAACCCATCCTCGATCCTACCTTTTCCGGCTTCAGTTACGGATTCCGGCCTCACCGGAGCGCCCCTATGGCTCTGGAACAGGCGCGGAAATACGTAACCCAGGAGGGGCGCGGAATGGTGGTGGACCTGGACCTCGAGAAGTTCTTCGACCGGGTAAACCACGATATCCGTATGTCCCGCCTCGCGCGCAGGATCGGTGACAAACGCCTGCTCGGCCTCATCCGGCGCTTTCTGCAGGCCGGCATGATGCAAGATGGGGTGTGCGTCGCCCGCGAGGAGGGCACGCCACAGGGAGGACCGCTCTCCCCGTTATTGGCCAATCTCCTGCTGGACGATCTGGACCAGTTACTGGACCGCCGAGGACATCCCTTCTGCCGCTATGCCGACGACTGCAATATCTATGTGCGGTCGCTGGCGGCGGGGCAGCGGGTGATGGACTCGGTGACCCGTTTTCTGGAAGAGACACTCCAGCTCCGGGTGAACCGCGCAAAGAGCGCCGTCGCTCCGGTCGGGGAACGCAAGTTTCTCGGCCATCGGCTGCTGTTGAACGGCAAACACGGGATCTCTCCCAAGAGCGTAGAACGCGCGAAGGAGAAGATCCGGCAGATCACTCGTCGGACTCGGGGTGTGAGTCTGGCGCAAGTGGTCGCCGAGCTCAACTCGTTTCTGGTGGGGTGGATCAACTACTACCGCTACGCGGCCTGTCGGTTTGACCTACAATGCCTGGACGAGTGGATTCGGCACAAACTGCGCTGCTACCGCCTCAAACAACGCAAACGAGGCGCTTCCATCGCCGCGCTACTGCGGTCGTTGGGCGTCTCGCGGGCCTCGGCGAGCAAAGTGGGTAGTTCGGGCAAAGGGCCGTGGCGTCTGGCCCGGTGTCCTCCCGTCCACCGCGCTTTGTCGGCCCACTGGTTCCATACGCTGGGTTTGCTATCCCTCGTCACTCACTATGACTCGTTACACCATTAGATGAAACCGCCGTATACGACAAGTATGTACGGTGGTGTGGGAGGACGGGGTCGCGAGGCCCATTACCCGATCGGCGGGCCTCGTAGGCCGCCAAAAGAGCGGGCCTGGGAGGCCCGCGCAGGCAAAGTGCCTGCCCCACATGTTACGCCCTGCGCCGCTTCTCCAATGGCGCATTCAAAAATTCCAGGAGCGGCGCCATTGCGCGGAAGCGCTTCTCCAATTCCGTAAACAGCTTCGGCGTGGTGACGATGGCCGCATCCAGCGTGGTGAACAGTAGGAATTGCTTGAGGCGCAGCAGATCCGCCGCGGGATGGTCGGCACGGAAGCCCTTGGGCACGCGCGAAAGTTCTTGGCCGTAGACAGCGCCGAGCAGCCGCTTAATCGCGCTCGACGCCGCCAGTTGCCGGAATTCTGCGTGCCGCTCGGCGATGTGCGTACGCACCGCCAGCAGCGTCTCCGGCGTTGGCATGTAGATGCCGCCGCCCACGTCCACGCCCTTGTGCGAGATGGCGAAATAGTAGCCCGCCGCGCCGTGCTTCTCCATGCCGCGGCGCGAGAACGAAGCCGCGATCTGCGTCTTGTACGGCGTCTTATCCGGACTGAAACGCGTATCGCGATAGATGCGGTAAATCGCTTTCGGGGCGTCGGTGACATACTCCGGCGCAAAATCCATCATGGCCCCGTTCAGCGCCATTACCAGATCCACCATGGGCGCTTTCACCTGCTCTTCGTAGATGTGCTTGCGCGGCTGAAACCATTCGCGCGTGTTGTGTTTGGCCAACCCGCGGTAAAACGCGATGGCCTCGGGCGGAAAGCCGGGAAACCCGGACCGCATACCTGCCTCCTATAATGAAATCGAATGGACCTCACGCTGGCGCGCCTGTCCGAAATTCCTAATTTAACTGTTTTGCGCGACGCGCCGCTTTCGGCGTACACGCGATTTGCGATCGGTGGTCCGGCCGATATCTATGCCGAAACCGCCAGCGTGGAATCCTTCATTCAGGCGCTGGCGGTGGCGCGCGCGAGCGGCCGCGACTACATGGTGATGGGCGGCGGCACCAACCTGATCGTCTCCGACGCCGGGTTTCGCGGCATTATGCTGCGCTTCGTGGCGCGGCGGATTCTGGCGGCCGGAAATCGCGTGCAATGCGATGCGGGCGCGGTATTGCAGGATCTGGTGGATTTCACGGTTGATCGCGGCTTGCAGGGGCTTGAAACCCTGGCGGGCATTCCCGGATCGGTGGGTGCGGCTGTTTACGGCAATGCTGGCGCGTATGGCCACTCGATCTCCGAGCGCGTGCGCCAGGTGCGATTCTTCGATGGCGAATGTGTGCACGTGTTCGACAACGCGCAATGCGAATTTCATTATCGCGAGAGCGTGTTCAAGCGCCACAAAGAGTGGATCGTTTTTTCGACGGAGCTGGAACTTACGCCCGCGGATTCCGCCGGGTTGCGCAAGACGGCGGACGATATTGTGAAAGTGCGCAACGAAAAGTTCCCCGTGACGATGAAATGCGCGGGCAGCATCTTCAAAAATTTTCTACTGGCTGAATTGCCTCCGCAAGTGGCCGCGCAGGTTCCCGCCAGCGCCATTCGCGAAGGCAAAGTCCCGGCCGCGTATTTTCTCGAACAGGCGGGCGCCAAGGGCATGTCGCGCGGCGATATCCATGTAGCCGGCTATCATGCGAACCTGATCTACAACGCTGGGGGGGGGACTGCGGCGGACCTTTGCGCGCTGATCGCGGAGTTGAAATCGCGTGTGCGCGGGCAGTTTGGAATCGAGCTGGAGGAGGAGGTGCAGTACGTGGGGTAGGGCTCGCTTCGCTCGCCGGTGTTGGGTGCTGGGTCTTGGGTGCTGGGTGCTGTGGGCGGCGGATCTGCATGAGGCGGTCACATCCGGCGATATGGAGCAGGTGCGCGCGGCGCTGGCGGCCGGCGCGAACATCAACGCTCGCGATTCGCTGGGAGCTACAGCCTTGCACGATGCCGCCTGGAACGCACAGCGCGAAATTGCCGCGCTGCTGCTCGCGCACGGCGCCGATGTGAACGCGCGCCATCGCGAAGGCGGCTCCACGCCGCTCGATTACGCGGTGATCAAGAACGATCGCGAGATTGCCGAGTTACTGCTAGCGCACGGCGCGGACTTGAATGCCGCGGATCTCTCCGGCGCGACGCCGCTGCATCTGGCAGCTACCCGCGGCTATCGCGAGATGGCGGCGCTGCTGCTGGACAACGGCGCGCATGCCAATGCCCGCGACAAGCAAGGCGCTACGCCGCTCGATGAAGCCTGCGCGAAAGGTTATCGCGAGATCGCCGCGCTGCTGCTCGATCGTCATGCCGAAATCGACGCGGCGGCGCTCAACGAAGCGGCCGGCAATGGACATGCGGAGTTGGTCCAATTGCTGCTCGAGCGCGGCGCGGATGCCCACGCTCGCGATAGTTCCGGCGCATCGCCGCTCGAAAACGCCTCGCGCAACGGTCATGCCGCGGTGATGAATCTGTTGATGGCGCGCGGCGAACGGCCCAGGTCCACGCTGCTCGGCGAAGCTGTGCTGAAGGGCCAGACCGATATGGTCGAACTGTTGGCCGCGCGCGGCGCCGATGTGAACGCCCATAATGCGCAAGGCTCGACACCGCTAGCGGACGCCGCGCTGAAGGGGTCCACGGAGATCGCCCGCATCCTGCTCGATCGCGGCGCGCGCGTCAACGAAAGAAACTCGGCCGGCGGCACACCGCTGCACGACGCGGCGTTGGGCGGCCACGCGCAAGTGGCGGCGCTGCTGCTCGATCGCGGCGCGGAAATCGACGCGCGCGACAATTCCGGCGCCACGCCGCTCTATGACGCGGCATCCTGGGGCCGGCGCGAGGTGGTCGAGCTGTTGTTGGCGCGCGGAGCGGACGCCAGCCTGCGGACCAAGGCTGGCGCGACGCCGCTCGATGGAGCCGTCGCTAACGGCTTTGAAGATATCGCGGCTTTACTGCGCGCCCACCTGTGAGAATACCTGCGCTTGAAAGACACTCAGGCGGGCGCCGGGATTCTGATATCCCCTGGTGCCCAAACCGGCCTTCACCGAAAGGGCGCTTAGGAACCGCTCGGCGTCCCAACCGCGGCCCGTGGCCACTTGCGGCAACAGGAGAGACTGGCGCGTGCCGCACTCGAGCGTGGCGCCATGCCGGCCGATCGAAAAGCCGCGTGCATCGCGGATCGGTTTCATAGGCGACAGAATCGAGATCTCGATATCGATTTCGCCTTCGACGCCCAGCACGGTGGGAAAGCGCGGATCGTCCAGAGCCGCGCGGAGGGTCATCTCCGGCACGGTTTCAGCGAGGCTCTCACAGGCCGACCGGCAGCCGACGCAGCCGAGAAGACGCTGCCCTTGATGAAGGCTGACAAACGCGGCAGCTTTTCGCGCCAACGCCGGAGTAACCTCATGCGGCGGGATCGGACGGTGCTCGCTCGAGGCGCGCAGGTGCGCGAGGGTGGCGTGGGCGCTTTCGAGCAGCAGGCGGCGTTCGGCGGCGTCCACCCAAAACGAGGGCGCCGGAAAATAGCCCAACGCGCCATAGCTCACGGTGTGCTCGTAATCGCCCGTGATGTCGCCGGATGTCTGGTAATCGAGCGTCTCCTGGAAGATCTCTTCGCCCGCGGCGAACCCCAGCGTTCGCAGCCAAAGGCCGATCGGCGCACGCCCGCAGACCGTGGCGCCGGTCCTTTCGATAGCCTCTTCAAACATGTGCGGATCGAGGCTGGCGGCGGCTTCCATGACGCTCCGGTCGAGATGCGCCAGCCGCGCGGATATCTTCGAATCCGCCGGGAAAGGCTGGTAACCGAACGCGCTGCCGTAATGCGTAAGATCGGAACTGACCAGGAAAATCGTATCCGGCCCGCACATAGCGGCCAGCGTCTCCGCCGCCCAATCCCGTTCGCGATCGTTCAGATAGCCAACGAAGAGCGGCGCCACGCGCGTGCCGGGCGACACGTGCTGCAGCAAG
This sequence comes from Bryobacterales bacterium, assembly GCA_963785255.1. Taxonomy (GTDB): domain Bacteria; phylum Acidobacteriota; class Terriglobia; order Bryobacterales; family Bryobacteraceae; genus Bog-159. Next base: position 501,648 of record CAWAUR010000014.1, on the reverse strand, counting down.
GGCAATTGGATCTCGACGGAATGATCGCAGATGAGGTCTTCGGCGACCAACCGGAATGGGCGCTGGCCGGCCAGCCCCTGCATGGTCTCGCGATCGACGGCGACCTCGCCGAGCGGCGTTTCATATGCTTCGATATCCGGGACGGAAATGCCGGGCGGACCGCCTCTGTGCGCGAATCCTAGAATCACGGCGCGCCGCGGCTGTTGCTCACGGACGTGGCGATACGCAGCGGCGGCTACCGCGCCGGAATATTGCAATCCCGCATGGGGGACTATAAAACCGAGCGCGTTGGGCAGCAGGTACGCGCCGGTCCTTTGCCGGGAAGTTTCGAATAAGTCGTCGAGCAGAAGCTCGAGATCCGCGCGGCAGTCCGGATACCATGTGCCGCCGTAGGGCGAGAGGTGCGTTGCATGCTGCATGGTTCACCCGCAGGGCACGCACAGCGTGCCGTTGGGCACGCACAGCGTGCCGTTGGGCACGCACAGCGTGCCGGGGTCGGGGGCCAGGGGCCGGGGACCGGGGTCGTGTTTCCACATTCCTGCGATTGGGGCGCGGCAATCGGGGCAGTGGCCGTCTTCGGTCAGCCGGTTGCGCAAGACCTGGAATCCGCGGCGCTCCACTACGGCGGTGCCGCAGCGCGGGCAAGGCGTGTCTTCCAGGTGGCCCAGTTGTCCCGGCAAATTGCCGGCGTACACATAGTGGAGACCGGCGGCGCGTCCGATCTCCGCCGCGCGCCGCAGGGAAGCTGCGCCGGTGTTGCCCTGCCCAAACATTTTGTAGTCTTCGTGGAAGGCTGTGACGTGCCACGGGATGTCCACGGAGATGCCCGCCAGGAATTCGGCGATAGCCGTCAATTCGGATGGCGAATCGTTGAAGCCGGGAATCACCAGCGTCACGATTTCGAGCCAGAAACCCATGGCGTGGATGCGCCGGATGGAGTCCAGAATCGGGGCGAGGCGTCCGCCCAGTTCATGATAGTGGCGGTCGTCGAAACTTTTCAGATCCACCTTGTAGAGATCCACCCAGGGCCGCAGATATTCGAGCACCTGGGGGGTAGCGTTGCCGTTGGAGACGAATCCGGTGGCGAGGCCCACGGCGCGCGCCTCGCGGAAAACCGCTACGGCCCACTCGGCGGTGATGAGCGGCTCGTTGTACGTACTGACAATGCTGCAAGCGCCGGCCGCCAGCGCGGCTTCCACGATGCGGTGGGGCGTAATGCGCGTGAAATCGAGCGAGGAGCGGAAATCGCGCAGGGCTTGCGAGGTGACCCAGTTCTGGCAGTATCCGCAATGCAGGTCGCAGCCCAGCATGCCGAAGCTGAGCGCGCGGGTGCCGGGCAGCGCGTGAAAGAAAGGCTTCTTCTCGATGGGATCGAGTTGCAGCGCGCTTACGTAGCCATAGGGGACGTAGAGCTTGCCTGCGCGGTTGTAGCGCACCTTGCAGACGCCCGCGAATCCGGCGGGGATGGGACAGCAATGGCCGCAGGCGTAACAACGGACGCGGCCGGAATCCAGTTTTTCGTAGAGTTCTCCTTCGCGGACCTGCGCGGAGAGTTGTTCAGCCATGGTCTTCATATCAGACCTTCGACTGCCTGACTATTATTATATCGCCGGGCGAGGTGGAATGCCTACGATGGGCCGTCGCGGCGTTCGGTGCTCCCAAGGTCCGCGGCGATCTGCGCGAACTGATCGAGGGCGGCTTGCAGGTCTTCGACAATTTCGGCGGCGAGAATGGCGGGGTCCGGCAAGTCGGATGAATCTCCAAGACTGTCGTCCCTGAGCCAGAAGATATCCAGGTTGGCCTTATCGCGCTTGATCAGGTCTTCGTAAGCGAAGCAGTGGAACCTCTCTGTCTCGGTGCGACGGTGACGATTTGCCGGGTTATAACAGCGCACGAAATCGTCCAGATCGGCGCGGGTGAGAGTGTTGGTCTTGAGCGTGAAGTGCTTATTGGTGCGCAGATCGTAGATCCAGAGCTTGCGGGTCCAGGGCGTTTCGCTGGCCGGCTTGCGGTCGAAAAAGAGTACGTTGGCCTTGACCCCTTGGGCGTAAAAAATGCCGGTGGGCAGCCGCAGCAGCGTGTGGACATCGCAATCGTGCAGCAGGCGCTTGCGAATGGTTTCGCCCGCACCGCCTTCGAATAGCACGTTGTCCGGCAGCACGATGGCGGCGCGGCCGTTGATCTTGAGCAGGCTGCGGACGTGCTGGAGGAAATTGAGCTGTTTGTTGCTGGTGGTGGCCCAGAAATCGTCGCGCAGAATTTCCCGGCGCTCCTTCACCTCGTCGCCACCCTGATTGATAATGGTGACGCTGGATTTCTTGCCGAATGGCGGGTTGGTGAGCACCATATCGTAATTGACGGATGGCTTGGCGGCGAGGCTGTCTTTTCCGGCGGCGATGTTCTTCTCGTTGCCGAGGCCATGCAGGAGCAGGTTCATGGCGCACAGGCGCGCGGTGGCCGCCACCAGTTCGACCGCATAGAGCGCCTGGGTTTGCAGATGGCGCACCTGATCGCGATCAAGCTTATAGTCTTTGAGGATGTGACCGGCGGCCGAAAGAAGAAAGCCCCCGGTGCCCGCCGCGGGATCGATGATGGCGGTCCCTGGCTGCGGGCGCATTGCCTCGACGATGGCGTCGATCAGAGCGCGCGGCGTGAAATACTGGCCGGCGCCGGACTTGGTATCCTGCGCGTTCTTTTCGAGCAGGCCTTCGTAGATATCCCCCTTGACGTCGGCGCTAAGCGCGCTCCAGGGTTCCTTGTCGATGAGATCGACGATGAGGCGGCGCAGGTGGGCGGGGTTCTGGATTTTGTTCTGGGCCTTGCGGAAAATGATGCCCAGGATGCCGGGTTCCTTGCCCAGATTTTCCAGGGTGTCGCGGTAATGTTTTTCGAGCGGCAGGCCATCGAGTTAAATGAGGCTGGCCCAGTTGTAGTATTCGGGGATGGTCGACTTTTTGTTATACGGCGGGCGGGTGCGCTCGTAATCCATTTTGAGGAAGAGAAGGTAGGTGAGCTGCTCGACGTAATCGCCGTAGGATACTCCGTCGTCGCGGAGTAAGTTGCAGTAGTTCCAGACTTTGTTGACGAGGTTGGAGGCGGGGGAAGACATCAGGCGGGCTCCGGCGGAGCGGCGACGGTTAGCTCGGGGAACACTTCGAAGTCTTTATTATTGTATGTATAGATTCGTTGGATGTTATGGGCTTGCATGGTTGCCACAAGCTGCAGATCGAACACCTCGCCGCCGGTTACGGGATGACGGTGCAATAGGGCCACCCTGCTACGGCACTGGCGGGCGCGGAAAGCAGGGGTATGCCTGGCAGAGCGAGTAAGGCTGAAATCGCCTCAAGAGCATCGGCGGGGGAGTATGGGGCGGCGATCCGACGACGATTCGTGATGATGGAATAGCACTCGCAAAGCCCCTGGGACGTGAGATACAGAATGGTGGCGGGGTCGCGGGCGGCCTGGACCAAAGCGTACGAGGCAGCGTGCTGGGGGGCGTCGACGGCCAGTGCATAGACCAGAACATTGGCGTCAAGCACGCCCGGCTCAACAGCGATCATCGTAGATGTCCCGGCGATGAAGACTGCCGATTACACCGAGATGCCGAACTGGCAGTTCCGGTGGCGGGCCGTCTCCATTGCCCGTCTTTAGGGGGCTGGCATCTTTGAGGAGACCCTCCAAAAGGGCATCAATGGAGATGCCTTGCTCCTTGGCTTTCGCCGCGAGGGCGGCTTCGATTTTCGGAGAGATGTCGAGGCTCATAGGGGTCGTGCTCCTGTACCAAGGATATCGCAATGTGGGCGGCGGACGGCGGCCCTGCGGCACTCAGCGGCGCTTGCCGGCGCGCCAGCGCTTGAAATCCGCGACCACCTCGTCCTCAGTGATGCCCATTGCGTCCAGCGTTTGTTGCATACGGGCGACGGCTTCCTGAAGCGCCGCGCGCTCCGCTTCGGAGCGCCTTCGGCGAGCCGGCAAGAAATATCCGAGTGTACGACCGCAGCTTGTGATGGCTACCGGAGCGGTGCTTTGCAGAAGGTACGCGGCCAGGTTTTCGCGAAATTCGCCGACGCTTACGGTGACCGGCTCCGCGGTGTTTTTGCTCAATGCGAGACCTCCTTGAACACGGCTATAAGCAGGCCGGCGGCCAGAGATACTGAATAGGCCGACGATGGAAATTGCGCGCACAATGAAGAATTCGTATTTCTTCAAGAATTCGGAAAGCCGCAATTCCTGCCGATCCATAAAGTGATGATACATGGCTTCCCTAAGTTGGTGCAAAGGTCGCGGCTTCGCGAGGCTCGCAGATGCCGCTCGCAGCCCGTTGATTGAGCGCCCCCAGGTTGAGCCGGTCCCGGCGTAGCGTGGCCGCGACGCGCTCCGGGTGAGGTATCCTGTATCAGGAGACAGTGAGACTGTGAGCATTGACCGTGGCGACCTGCATGTCCTCCTGGATCGGATCCCGGAGGGCGATTTACCGGTCATTCGCAAGCTGCTTCTGGCGGTTGCGGTCGATTGGGACGTGGCGCCGGCTGCGGTCGAAGGCGATCTGACCGAGACGGCGGCGCGGGAGATCGAGGCGGCGGAAGCGTATTTTGACCGAGGCGGCCATGGGGTACCGCACGAGGAGATTCTCAAGGAGTTCGGCTTGGGCTGATGCCTTACTTCACCTGGATGCCGGCGGCGAGAACCGCTCTCCGGAAAATTGACAGGGCGCAGGCGCAAGAAATCCTCATCGCGCTGACTCAGTACGCTGGGACGCGACAAGGCGACGTGACCGCGCTGACAGGCGAGCCTGCCGGACGCTTGCGGCTTCGCTGCGGGGACTACCGTGTCATATTCCGATTAACAGGTTCTGACCGGTTCGAGGTGCTCAAGGTCGGGCATCGCAGAGAGGTGTATCGAGACTGAGAAGGGGCTGCGCGCAGTCTTCAGCGGGCTGGCGTCCCAGGTGCGGGGCCCTATGCATGGGCGTCCCGCTTACGCTGGGCGTGGGTGGCGCGGATGCGTTCGAGGAGAACAGATGCGGGTTCGTCGTTCGGATCTTGAGGAACCAATTCCCCTTCGAAGGCCTTCTTGAGAACGGCTTGGCGGAGGGCAGCGGCGCGGCGGAGGCAAGCGTCGAGCACGGCTTCGGCGGCGTCCGCACGCGACAGGGCTCGCTCGACGGCGGCGAGGAGAGCTATCTGCTCGCTGCGGCTCGGCAGCGGAATTTCGATGGCCTTGATACTTTCCTGGCTGATGTTTCTCATGGACTCTTGGTTGCCCGTGGCTCGAGCCTCGATTTGCTGACGACCCTGCGGACTGCGCAATGCGTGTAGGAGCCACGCGGGCTCGACGCCGCAGGGTATGAGCCGCAGGATCTTATCGCTGAGCATAAGGCGTCGGGTGACTTGGCCTACTATGACGCATGCCCCGACTAGCTCGACCGTGTTCGCGCGGCTGATCAGGAAGTCACCGGGGTGGATGAGGTGTCGCACCTCGAAGTGGTCGGTGCTAGGGCAAGTCTTTGAGGCATTCTCGTCGAACTGTCCCCAGGAAACCGCGCTTACTTTCACGACGCCAACCTCGCCCGCGTTTGGTGGCCGTTCCTCACACCGGAAGTTCTTTCCGGCTTCAATCCCCTCAATCACTATGCCCAATGCTGCCTTCGGCCAGGAGTTCCATCGAAGGGCCGAGGATATGACACAGGTCCTTAACCGGCGGACATTGGCCTTGGCGCGTCGGAGCGATAGCAGGGCTGCGTCCAGGCGGGCCAACTCGGTCTCGATCTCGGCGACGATGCGGCGCTGCTCGGCCAATGGTGGCAAGGCGATCCCGAAGCTGCCTATTTGCTCAAAATCCACGCGCGGCCGATCACCTTCGTTGAGATGCGATGCGAACGACACGAACGGTCCCGAGTTCAGAGTGTATTGCAGGAATTGCTGGTCGATTGCTGGCGACGGTGCGAAGACAATGAACTCTGCGGACGCGAGGCCTTCGAACTGAGGACGCAGCACCTTGTTTAGGTATGGACGAAGCCGACCGTACAGCACATCGCCGGGCAGGAAGTGGACGGCCGCGCTCTTCATTTCGCACGCCCGGGCGCACGCAAGCAACCGCATGGTGTGCGCCTCGACGTGCTCCATGCCAATGAAGGGTAGGTCCGGGAGCGAGGCAGGGGCCACTCTGGGGCGGCCGGGAGCCGTCGCCTGCCCTAACGTCGTCCAAGCCCAGCCAGGCGGCAGGTCCCTCACTGAACCAGCACCTCGTTGAGTTCATCCAACAGCGGCTGTAGCCGATCCCCGAACAACTGATACGCCCGCCCCAGCCCGCCCTTCTGCGAGAACGGCAGGCTCTCCAGGTCGTCAGGGGTAATCTCGACGCTGGTTCCCACATGCTCGGCAATCGCGGTCAACCACTGGATCTGCTCGTCGCTGAAGTTGCTGCCATTGGCCTGCTGCTCGGCGATCCAATTTGCGAAACGCTGGCGGACGGACTCCGGGAACGGTTCGAGCTGTCCCTCCTTGCTGATGGCGAACTTCACCAGCGAAACAATATTGGTGAACACGCGCTCGTTCGAGGCGTGCACGCGGGAGCGGTCGAGAGTTTCATAGGCGCGCCAAAGCGCCTCGGTGGTCCACGCCGGATGAGGTTTGCGGATCGCCTCGGCGAGGTCGCGCACCTGCTTGTAACTCAGCCGGAACCGGTAAGGGCGGTTATACAGAATCTGCAAGGCCTCGATTTCGTCCTTGTGCCGGGTGAGATACTGTTCGAACTCCTTAGTCATTGCCACGGCCTTGTCTTTGGCCGCCTGGGCGAACTCGGAGACGGTGACTTCATCGCGGGTGATCTCATCGATGACCTGCTCGTGCGATTTCTGGACGGCGGCGATGGTCTGGCGCAACGCGGGGTTGGCGCGGATGGGCTTGATGGCGTCGGCGATGGCGCGGCGGGCGGCCGATGCAATGGCTTCCGGCGGAGGCTCGGCCAGTCCGGTTTCCCGGCGCGCGATTTCCTCGTGGCGGTCGGGATCGAGAGCATCCACGAGCCCGTGAACGATGGCGGTAAGTTCGACTCCGTGAGCGGCGTCGCGAACTGCTTCGGATTCAGGCCGGCTCATGCGGCGATCCAGGCGGGCGAGGCGGGAGGCGAGTGAGGAGACCAGGTCCACATCGGTGCTGCCGAGCGCGACGGCTTCCAGCAGTTTATGGAGCGGGACCTGCGGCTGGCGTTCGAGCGGGCGGGACTCGATTTGCGGGTGATCGGTGACACCGACGGCGTCCACAATCACGAAACGCTCCTTGGCTTGGGCGTCGGGCGTGACGCCGCGTAGCTCATCGACGGAAAGAGTGCGCACGCCGCGTCCCTTCATCTGCTCGAAGTAATTGAGGCTGCGCACGTCGCGCAGGAAGAAGAGGATTTCGAGCGGGCGCACGTCGGTTCCGGTGGCGATCATGTCCACGGTGACGACGATGCGCGGATTGTAGGTGGTACGGAAGAAGTTCAGGATGCCGTCCGGTTTGTCTCCGGCATCCACCCACTCGGTGACGGTCTCCTCGGTTCCATCTTCACGCTTCACCTGCTTCGAGACACAGACCTTGCCGGTGCGGTAGGTGATTTTCTGGCAGAATTCGTTGCCCTTGCCGAACTCCTCGCGGACGATTTTAACGATGTCGTCCGCGTGGCTGTCGTCGCGGGCGAATATCAAGGTCTTGGGGACTTCGGTGCGGCCGGGGAAGATATCGGTGAAGAGCTTGTCGCGAAATTCGCGAACGACGGTGCGGATCTGGTCGGGGGCGACCACGTCGCGATTGAGGTCCGCAGCGGTGTAGCTGAAATCGGTATCGAGAAGTTCGGCGCGGCGGGCACGGGTGATACGGTCGCGCTTGTCGATCCAATAGCCGGATTCCACGCGCGAGCCGGCGGAACTGACGCGGGTACCGATTTTGTAGACGTCGTAATCCACATTCACGCCGTCGGCTACGGCGTCCGCGTAGGTGTACGGCGGCATCACGTTCTGGTTGAAGAATCCCAGGGTGTTTTTGGAGGGAGTGGCGGTGAGGCCGATGAGGAAGGTATCGAAATACTCAAGGACCTGACGCCAGAGGTTGTAGATCGAGCGGTGGCATTCGTCGGTGACGATAAAGTCGAAGGTTTCGATGGGGACGGCGCTATTGTACTCGATGGGGTCGGGCGCCTTGCGCAGTTGCGCTAGCGATGCGGCGGAGGTTTCCTCATTGCCGGGGTCGTAATCCGTTTCGCCTTTCAGGATGGAGTAGAGGCGCTGAATGGTGGTGATGGCGACGCGGCAGACGGGATCGATGGCATTCGAGGAGAGCAACTGGACGTTATAAATTTCGGTGAACTTGCGGCCGTCGCCGGGGATGGAGAACTGCTGGAATTCGTTGAGGGCCTGGCGGCCGAGACGCGGCGGGCGCCGGCGTGAGCGATCAAGCGATAGATGAAATTGCAGGCAGTGAAGGTTTTCCCGCTGCCCATGGTCATGTGGATAAGGGCGCGCGGATCGTTGCGGGCGAGCGACTTTTCAAGGTTGACGATGACGCGGTGTTGATGGTCCCAGAGGCCTTCGGAGGGAACTGGCGGCAGTTGGCGAAGCCGGTTGCGGAGGCCTGAGCCGGCAGACCTGGCATCCGATTCGATCCATTGGATCAGCGTCTCGGGGCGATGGAAACCGAAGACGGGGCGGCTGCGGGCGTCCGGGTCCAGAAGGTTCGGGAGCGGGCGGCGAAGGGCGGGCAGGTCCCAAGGCAGGCCTTCGCTATATCGGGCAGTTTGAACTTCCACTTCCGTGAGCGATTTGCCGGCCTTCTTGGCTTCCACTACGCCGACGGCGTATCCATCCGTATACAGTAGGTAGTCCGCGAAACCGTGACCGGGCGCCAGTTGGAATTCGCGGATGGCGATACCGCGTCCGGCGTCGATGTTAACGCTGTCGCGGTTCTGAATGATCCAGCCCGCGCCGGTGAGCAGACGGTCGATGTTAATCCGGGCGCGGTCCTCTGGCTTGCCTGTGGCCGGCATCGTCATATCAACGCTGAATAAGACAGCATAGCGCGGCTTAGCGGGATTCGCCGCCGGAACGCATGTTAGCTTTCGTTACTCCGCGGAGGGCGATGCTTGCAACCGCTCGTACACATCCCGCGCAGCCCTCTGCGCGGCGCTCTTCTTGGTATTGCCTTCCGCCTGTCCCACCCACTCGCGGCCCACGCGCGCCTCCACGGTGAATGTCTTGGCATGCTCCGGACCGCGCTCGTGCACGATCACATAGCGGGGCGGCGGCAAATGGCGGGCTTGCGCGAACTCCTGCAGGGCGCTCTTGTAATCGGCCAGATTGCGCGGACCCTGCTCGCCATCGAGGCCGTCCTCCGCAACGCCCGGCGCAACCACGAAGCGCTGAATGAACTCGCGGGCCGGCTCGATGCCGCCATCCAGATAGATGGCGGCGATCAGCGCTTCGAGCGCATCCACCAGCAGAGTTTTCTTGGTGCGCCCGCCGCTCATCTCCTCGCCGCGTCCCAGTTGCAAATACTCGCCGATCTCCAGCCGTTGGGCGGCTTCGATCAGCCAGGTTGCGCTCACCAGGTGCGCCTTCAGTTTCGAGAGGCGCCCTTCGGCGGCCTCCGGATGGCGCCGCAGCAGATCCTCGCTGATGAGGAAGCCCAGCACGGAATCGCCCATGAATTCGAGCTGTTCGTTGTCGCGCGCGGCGTTCGGGCTGCCGTCGGCCGTCTGCTCGTGGACGAACGAGCTATGCGTGAGCGCGCGGCGCAGCAACTCCCGGTCGGCAAACCGATGACCGACCGCCTCCTCCAGGGCGTCCAGATCCGCGCGCATCGTGGATATCTAGGGCTTCGGAGTTTCGGGTTTAGCCGGCGCCGGAGTAGCGCCCAGGGCGTCGGCGGGCTTGGCAGCGGCCTTCTTCTTCTCGAAAGCGCGCACGCGGTCGGCCTGGGCCGCCTGGCGGACTTGCATGGCAGCCTCCTGATTGGCCATCACCTTATCGAACTGCGCGATGGCGTCGTCGTATTTGCCATCGTCCATATAGGCCCTGCCTAGACGCACGGTGGTGGCTGCATCGGGATGCGCGGCGGTATCGAGGGCGGTCTTGAACTCGGTTTCGGCCACATCGTACTTTTTGCGCACCATGGCGGAGATCCCCAGCGCGGTATGCGCATCGGCGGCAAAGTCCTTCTTGGCGGCCTCCCATTGATCGTCGGTCAAGTTAGGATTGGGTTTGGGGGCGGTCTTGAGCAGTTCCAGGGCGCTATCGGTGTACTTTTTCACCTGCGCCAGCTTGTCTTCGCGGTCCAGGTCGAACTCTTTGGTGTGGCCGGCGATTACGGTGGCCAGCATCAGCATGACGCGGTAGTGTTTGGGGTCCGCCTCCAGAGTGCGCTCGCCGAAGACCACGGCGTTTGCATAGTCGCCCTTCTCCCGGTACGATTCGGCCTCCACATAGAGCGCCTCTGCTTTAAACTCCGTATCGGCGAATTTCGTGAGCACATTCTCCGCGGCGGCGATGCGGGCAGCCGGGGTGGGGGCGCTGTACATGGCACGCAGCGCGTCCACTTCGGCCTGCGATTTGGGCTTGGGTTGCGCCCACAAGGCCGGTATGACAATGGCTAACGCCAGCGCGCCGCGCAGCAAGAATCGTTTCATAATGACTCCTCGTTTGACATGGTAATAGACTTTCACTTAAGCGGGGGACGGGCGAGCCATCCGCGCGCCTCTAATTCGACTTCTTCTCAAAACTCTGCTGGACGCCTTTTGCCGCGGCCTCGTGCGCCCCCGGCGTGGCGCCTTCCACCGCTAACGCTTCCCGATAGCGCTGCACGGCGTGTTGGCGGTTGCCCGCGGCGTCTTCCAGGCGTGCCAGGTAGACCAGCGTCCAGGCCTTCACGGCCGGCTCGGGATTCATTTCGAGCGTCTTCTCAAACATGCGCTCGGCCAATTCCGGATTCCTTTCAAGAGCCGCGATGCGCGCCAGTCCGTAATAGGCCTGGGCATGCAGCGGCTTTTCGCCATTCTCCTGCAGCGCCTGCAGAAAAAGCTCCCGGGCGCCTTCCAGATCGCGATCGGTGTAGAGCCGTTCGGCCTGCGCCAGAGTTTTGCGCACGCCGGTGGGTTCCGGCGGCCGGGCGGCTTCCACTACCTTTACCTGCCGCACGGGCGCGTGCGCCACGAACTCGATCTGCGACAGGCGGGCGTCTTCATGCTTCAAATTGATAGCCTGGATCATCTCCGGATAGTAGAAGCGCATGGCCTGTTCCTGGTGCAGGTAGACCTCCAGTTGTTCCGAGAAGAAGGCGGTCAGGATGTAGCCTTCGCGCATAGCCTCGTTCACGTCGGCCGGCCTTTTATCGATTCGCGCTTCGATGGCCTTGATCAGCGACTCGGTTTCGAGCAGCAGGAAATCGTCCTTGTACGCCTGATCGAGGCCTTCGGCGGCTTGCGCACGGTCGGATAATCCGCGCGCGCGCATCACCAGCTCTTCATGGCGCGTGGCATAGGGATCCAGCAGATAGTGCAGATAGGCGTGCCGGATGTCGCGGATGCGCGGCTCGGACGAGGGCGTTACCACCACGTAGTAATTAGCTCCGTAACTGCGGGTTTGAATCTGATTGGGCGCGCCCAGCAGATCGATATAGATCTGGAAGCGGGTCGGCGAGGCGCCGGAAGTCTCATGGCGGAGGAATCCGTTCACTTGCAGGACAGCCTCTGAGACCTGTTCGTGATAGCGCTCGATGGCGCGATCGAAATCCGGCTGCGACTGCTTCCAGAGATCCTCGATGCCGGCTTGCTCGTAAAACTTTTCAAGCAAGGGAGTGAGACCTTCGAGCGTCACGGCATCCGGCGGCGTATCCGCGGTGCGGCCTTTCGGGGAGAAATCCGGAGGTCCATCCACGGACAGGGCGAAGGAAATGTACTGGCTGAGATTCGCTGTCGGATCGCTCCGGCGGTGTTCCACGTAGAAGCTCTTGAGCGCGTCGAGGCAGGGAATTTGTCTGGCGGCGAGTTGTTTGCGAATGGCGGCGCGCAGCGGGCTGCCGTTGGGCGAGTCCGCGTCGGTATCGTAACCGGCGGCGTTAATGGCCGTCATCACGGCGAACAGCGTGGGACTGGTATCGAGCTGGCCCTGCTCCGGCTCGGCGGCGTGCGCAGCCATAGCCAGCAGGAGGGCTCCCGGTAAAGCGAATCGGCTCAGGATCAGAATAAGACCAGTTTAGCTTATAGCCGGGAGAGCCGGAAGGCCGCTCCCTCACGGTCGCGGCTCGGTAAAACGGTCGCGGCTCGGTAAACGGTCGCGGCTCGGTAAACGGTCGCGGCCCGGTAAATCGCTGGAAATCGACTCGGCTTTAACCGAGCCGCGACCGTCAGGGAGCGGTTTCCCCGGTTAAGCACCCGCTCGCGGCTCGGTAACAGTCGCGTCCCTTCTCAAAATCTGTTTAGGCAGCCCGGCGAGCTGGACGCGTTGCCAGCAATAGTTTTCAACGGCGAAATAAAGCATTACACTTGGCCCAAGGATGCTGCCGAACAAACTTTCCTCTCTCGTCTATCTTTCGAATAACTGGCTGAGCCTGACAGGCGTGGTCATGGTGACCACCGCCACCGTCTTCTGGCTGTTTCTGCTGCCCATCACGCTGCGCGGCCAGGCCACCCACCCCTACATCGGAATACTGATCTTCCTCATTCTTCCGATGGTGTTCTTCGCCGGGCTGGCGCTCATTCCGCTGGGGATCGCGCTGCACATCCGCCGGGAACGCCGGTCCGGCATCACGCATGCCACCTTTCCGCCGCTCAATTGGCAGAACCGCGATTTCCGGCGCCTGCTGCTGTTCGTCGGCGTGACCACCTTCCTGAATATCGTCATCGGCAGCCAGCTTACCTACGGAGCCGTCAATTACATGGATACAGTCACGTTCTGCGGCCGCACCTGCCACACCGTCATGCAGCCCGAATACACCGCCCACCAGAATTCGCCGCATGCCCGCGTGGCGTGCGTGGACTGTCACATCGGTCCCGGAGCGTCCTGGTTCGTGCGCAGCAAACTGTCCGGCACCAGCCAGGTATTCCATACGCTGCTCGACGACTACCCGCGCCCCATTCCATCTCCCGTTCAGAATTTGCGTCCCGCACGCGAGACTTGCGAGGTGTGCCATTGGCCGCAACGGTTCGACGCCGACCGCTTGCGCGTAATCCGCGAGTACGGCGACGATGAGCACAACGCGTTGACTTACACCGTTCTCATGGTCAAAATCGGCGGCGGATCCGGTGGCCAGGGCATTCACGGCATGCATGTGGGCGAGGGTGTGCACATTCGCTACGCCTACTCGGACGAAAAAAGGCAAACCATTCCCTGGGTCGAATATACGGACCGTCAAGGCCGTTCCACGGCATACCGCGTGGCGGATGCGAAAACCCCGTTGCCCGGCAATCTGCCGGTGCGGGACATGGACTGTGTCGATTGCCACAACCGGCCGACGCATGCATTTCAGTTGCCCGATCACGCCATGGACGAAGCCATGGCGAGCGGCGCCATTTCGCCGTCGCTGCCGTTCATCAAGAAGCAGGGGGGCGCGGTACTACGCCAAGACTATGCCAGCCAGGAGGCCGCCGCGCAGCGCATTCCCGCAGCCATCGACGCCTTTTATCGCCAGAATTATCCCGACGTTTACCGGCAGCGGCAGCCCGCAATTGCGCAGGCGGGCGCAGCGATTTATCAAATCTACCAGCGCAATGTATTTCCTGGCATGCGAGTCACTTGGGGTACTTACTCCGATAACATCGGACATACTGACTTCCCGGGCTGTTTCCGATGCCACGACGGGAATCATGTGGCGGCCGGGGGCCGGACGGTGACACAGGATTGCGGCGCGTGCCACGATCTGTTGGCGGTCCAGGATCCTGCGCCCAAGGTTCTGGGCGACTTAGGGCTTGCGGGGCCGGCACAGTAAACCAGGGCAGCGTTTCGCGAAAAAAATCGCCAGATTTGCATTAACCCTCAACAGCTTAACGGAATTTCAGATCACAACCCCTTGAATTTGGCGCGAATTGCAGCTACTATACTTCCCGAACGGCAAATACATAGCCACAAGGCTTCCGAACTGGGCTACAACTTCAAGCCGGCTATGGCGAGGAGAGTACCGGGATTATGGCGGGTTCCTTGGTCCAAGCGTTGAGATCCCGCGGAGTTCCACGCCGCGACTTTGTGAAGTTTTGCAGCTCGATGGTCGCCATGTTGGCGCTCCCGCCGCGCTATCAGGGGGCTGTCGAAAAAGCCCTCAGCAAAACGTCGCGCCCTGTGCTGGTGTGGCTCGAGTTTCAGGATTGCGCCGGCAATTCGGAGTCCATGCTGCGCAGCGGCGATCCCACCGTCACCGAATTCGTGCTCGATCTTCTTTCGTGGGAGTATCACGAACTGATCATGGCCGGCGCCGGCAAGCAAGCCGAAGAGGCCCTGGAGCGCGTCGTCAGAGACGAAAAAGGAAAGTACATCGCGGTGGTGGAAGGCGCCATCCCCACCGCGGATGGAGGCGTCTACTGCACCATCGGCGGCCGCACGGCTCTCGATATCGCCAAGCACGTCTGCACTAATTCGGCGTTCAACATCGCGGTGGGCGCCTGCGCCTGGGATGGCGGCCTGGTGCGCTCGAATCCGAACCCCACCGGCGCGCTGGGCTTGCAGGAGGCCGTACCGGGTATCACGGTAGTAAACCTGGGTGGATGTCCGCATAATCCGGCTAATACCGCGGCGGTTCTGGTGCATTACTTGACGTTCCACGAACTTCCCGCCCTCGATCAATATAATCGACCGCTATTTGCTTACGGCAATATCCTGCACGACCAATGCGAGCGCCGCGCGCATTACGACGCGGGGCGTTTCGTCGAAGAGTGGGGCGACGAGGGACATCGCAAAGGTTATTGCCTTTATAAGATGGGCTGTAAGGGGCCCGAGGCCACTTATAACTGCCCGACGGTTCGCTGGAACGGCGGCACCAGTTGGCCCGTAAAATCCGGACACGGCTGCATCGCCTGCGCGTCGCATCGCTTCTGGGACACCAAGTCGCCGTTCTACAAGCGGCTGCCCGGAGTGCCCGGATTCGGCGTGGATGTGGATGCCGGAAAGATCGGCGGCTGGCTGATGGGAGGCGTGGCCGCGGGCATCACGCTACATGCAATTGCCAGCGCGGGGCGCGCGCAGATGCGCCCCCGCGGAGAAGAGACCAGCGGTCCCACTGAAGTAGCCAAGGGGACCGGCTTAGTGGAACGCGAGGGTCCACCCGAGAAGCCTTGATGCGCTAACCGGGAACCAGCCGGCCGTCGTGCCGGAAGTGGTCAGACCGATGACATAGGAAAATTCGAGCTTGCAGAAATCGCCTTCGCCCGCGTCCCTCCTGGCCCGCATTCCGGGCGCGCAGTTAGTCCGCACCTATGTCTGGGAAAAGCCGGTGCGCATCGCTCACTGGCTCATCTTCTTCGCCTTTCTGTCACTCACGTTCACCGGGTTGTACATGCACCGCCCGTTTCTGTTCTCGCCGCAGCGCACGGCTTTCCTGATGGCCAAAATGCGCTTCGTGCACGTGGTCTCGGGGTTCGTGCTGATCGCGGCCTTTGCGCTCCGGGTTTATTGGTTCTTCAAAGGTAACTTCTGGAGCCGGTGGTCGGCGTATATTCCCATTCATCCCCAACAATGGCAGGGCATGCGTGACATGCTCGAGTTCTACTTATTCATGCGCTTCACGCCCGGCCGCCGCGTGGGTCATAATCCACTGGCCGCGCTCACTTACTTCTTCGTGTATCTGCTCATCCTGGCCGAAATCCTGACGGGCCTGGCGCTGTATAGCCAGGTGCTGGGCAATCATGTCTTGCACGAGTTCATCGGCTGGCTGCCATACCTGGTTCCCATCGCCTATCTTCGTCTGTTCCACTATTTTCTGACGTTTGTTTTTGTGGCCTTCGTCATCTTCCACGTATACGCCTCGGTGCTGGTTTCGCTCGAAGAAGAAAACGGATTGCTGGATAGTATCTTCACCGGATGGAAATTCGTGCCCATGCGGGACCTGCGGCACGAGATCGCGGAGATTCCGGAGGCGCGGCATTTCGCCCGCCGCCACCAATTGCTGCCCGCCGGCACGCCCCATGAGAAGCGCGCGGGACGGCCTCCCAAGCCGCGTCCCGGTCCGGGACCCATTGCGCTCTATCGCAACTGGATCAGTTATGCGGGAACCGGCATTGCCGCTGTCGGCGTGCTGATATTTGTTGTACTGACGGCTTATCACACCGTGGGAGGCGGCGCGCTGAGCCATCCCTACGGCGATCTGGTCATCTTCTTTGTGCCGCCGGCGTTTGTCATCGTAGGCGTGGCCGTGCTGCTCATCGGCATGTACATCCAGTGGATCCGCTGGCGCATGTACAAGCCTCTCTCGTTCGGACGCTACCCGAAATGGGACCTGAATGTTCCGCGCGAAAGGAAAGCCCTGCTGTCAGTAGCCATCGGCGCCTTGATCATCTCGGTTCCGGCGATTTATGGGACCAGCCAGGCGTATCTTTATACGGACGCTGTGTCGTTCTGCGGCGCCACCTGCCATTCCATGACGCCCGAATACGTCACTTACGGGCTCTCGCCGCACGCGCGTGTGAGCTGCGCGCAATGCCACGTGGGGCCGGGCGCCACGGGATACATCGAATCGAAGATCCGCGGCATGCTGGAGTTAGTGGAGACCATTCAGAACGATTTTCCGCGGCCCATCCCCATACCGGTCATGGCGCTGCGTCCGGTGCGCGGAAATTGCGAGGAGTGCCATTGGCCCGCGAATTTTATCGGCTCGCTTGAGGTGCATCGCGAGTACTACCTTTCCGATCAGCAGAACACTCGCTGGGAGATCGACATGTCGGTTCCGGTCGGCGGTGGACGGCCCGAAGACCGGACCCCGCTGGGAATTCACTGGCACGTGGCGAGCAAGGTCGAATATATCGCCAGCGACGCCGAACGCCAGAATATTACCTGGGTGCGCTCCGTGGACGCCCGGACCGGCGCGGCCAAGGTGTACACCAGCCAGGGGCATTCGCCCACATCCACGGGCGGCGCCGAAATCCGAACCATCGATTGCGTGGATTGTCATAACCGCCCCAGCCACGTCCTGGAAGCGCCCACCGACAGCGTGAATGCGGCGCTCGAAAGCGGCCGCATCGATGCCACGCTTCCCTTTGTGAAGCAGCAGGGCGTGGCGGCGCTGGCCGCGGCCTACACCAACCGGGAACAGGCCATGCAGGGAATCGAGAACGCTCTGCTGGGCTATTACCGGAAAACCTATCCCGCGGTTTATACGGATAAGCAGCCGGCCATCCAGGCCGCCGTCGCGCAACTGCGGACTACTTACAATCGCTATTTCTTCCCGTCCATGAAAGTCCGTTGGGACACGTATTACGTGAACGACGGTCATCTTAACTTTCCGGGCTGTTTCCGCTGCCACGACGGCCAGCACAAGAGTACCGACGGCAGTGCCATCCGTTCCGGCTGCGGCGATTGCCATACGATTTTGCGGCAGGGCAAGGCGGGCAGCTTGGAGTATGCCAAAGGGACACGGGAAGGGTTGACTTTCCAACACCCCGTGGACATCGGAGACGCCTGGGCGTCGCAGGCGTGCAACACGTGCCATACGGGAGGCGGGATGTGAACAGGGCTTTTTGGTCGTCTGGGGTGCCTAACCGTTCTGGGGAGACCGCTCCCTCACGGTCGCGGCTCGGTAGCGGCCGCGTCGATTTCTCACGATTTTACAGAGCCGCGACCGTGAGGGAGCGGTTTCCTTGGCTCGGAAACACGGTGCAGAATTCAGTTACAGAGCAGAGTAGGGAGCGCATATGAACGGAATACGAGCGTTGCGGGTTATTGCTTTCATGTCGATTTCGATCGGTATCGGCATTCTCAGCCGCCCGGCCTGGGGATTCGTGGCTTTCGGAATCCTGGTGCTGATCGATAACTTCGTGGTCAAGAGCCAGCCACCCGCGCCCATGGATCGCGGCGTGGCCGAGAGAGAAGTCATTGAACCGTAGGGTCGCGTCCTTAGACGGGGCGATGCGTTGCAGTGCGGCGGGCCAGCACCTGCCTGGCCGCCGGAGAGTTGCACAGCGTAAGGAGGATCTTACATGGCGCGCATAGTAGTCGATCCCGTGACGCGGATTGAAGGGCATCTCCGCATTGAGGCCCAAGTGGATGGCGGCGCCGTAACCGATGCCTGGAGCTCGGGAACCATGTTCCGGGGAATCGAGCTCATTCTCCGCGGCCGCGACCCGCGGGAGGCCTGGATCTGGGCCCAGCGCATCTGTGGCGTGTGCACCATGGTCCACGCCCTCGCTTCGGTCAATTCGGTCGAAAACGCCCTGGACATCGAAGTACCCGACAACGCCCGCCTGATCCGCAACATCATCGCGGCCACCCAAACGATCCAGGATCACGTGGTGCATTTCTATCATCTGCACGCCCTCGATTGGGTGGATATCGTCTCCGCATTGAAAGCCGATCCGGCCAAGACATCCCAACTGGCGCAATCCATCTCGGAATGGCCGCTGTCGAGCGCGGTTTATTTCAAGGGCATTCAGGACCGTGTGCGCACCTTGATCGACAGCCACCAACTCAGCCTGTTTGGCGCCGGTTATTGGGGCCACCCCGCCTATCGTTTGCCGCCCGAGGCCAATCTGCTGGCCGTGGCGCACTACCTGGAGGCGCTCAAATACCAGCGCGATTTCATCCGCATTCACGCCGTGCTGGGCGGCAAGAATCCGCATTTGCAAACGTTTCTGGTGGGCGGCATGGCCACCTCCATCGATCCCGATGAGCCGAACGCCACCGTAAATCCGGAGCGTATCGATTTCCTGCTGCAGGTGGCCAAATCCGCGCAGCCCTTTGTAAGCCAGGTGTACATCCCGGATGTGCTCGCCGTGGCGGGTTTTTACCGCGATTGGTTCGAGCGCGGCGAAGGGCTCGGCAATTTCATGTCTTACGGCGGGTACCCGCAGCGGAGCATCAACGACTTTGGCAGCTTCTTCCTGCCGCGCGGCATCATCCTCGATCGCGACCTCTCCAAGGTTTACCCGGTGGATCCGGGAAATATCACGGAGTATGTAGCGCACTCGTGGTACGACTACCCGCGCGGAGATCAGACCGCGCTCAACCCCTACGAGGGCCAGACGAACCCGCGATACACCGGCCCCAAGCCGCCGTATGAGTTTCTCGAAGTCAATCAGAAGTATTCGTGGCTGAAAGCGCCCCGCTACCAGGACAAGCCCATGGAGGTAGGTCCGTTGGCTCGCTTCCTGGTGGCTTACGCTTCCGGACACCAGCAGGTGAAGACGCTGGTGGACGCCACCCTGGCCAAGCTCAAAGCTCCGCCCACGGCTTTATTTTCGACGCTGGGCCGGATCGCGGCGCGCGCCCTCGAGACGCAACTGCTGGCCGATCGCCTGGTGGGCTGGATCGAGGAGTTGCAGGGCAATATGGCGGCGCGCCGGCTGCAAATTCATAACGGCGCCAAATGGGACCCCAATTCCTGGCCGGCGTCGGCCCGTGGCTTCGGATTCTTCGAAGCGCCGCGCGGATCGCTGGGCCACTGGGTGGAGATCGAAAACCAGGCGATCAAGAATTATCAGGCGGTGGTGCCTTCCACCTGGAATGCGGGTCCGCGGGACGCCCACGGCCAGCGCGGAGCTTATGAGGCGGCGCTTCTGAAGACGCCGGTGGCCGATCCGGAGCGGCCGCTCGAGATCCTCCGCACCATCCATTCTTTCGATCCTTGTCTGGCTTGCGCCGTACATGTGGTAGACGCAAGGGGTCGCGCCGTGGCCCGGGCGGACGCATGATTCACGAAGCGGTTACGGGCACCGTGGTGGTGGGGGTTGGCAATACCATCCTGTCGGACGACGGCGTGGGCGTGCACGCCGCGCGTTGTCTGGAACGCGATCCCCGCATGCCGCCGGAAGTGACCGTTCTGGATGGCGGCACCATCGGCCTGCAACTGGCGCCGTACCTGGCGGACGCGGCGCGCGTGCTGTTCCTGGATGCGGTGAATACGGGCCAAGCTCCCGGAACCCTGGCGCGCATGACCGGAAGCGAACTGCTGGGCGTGACCCGCGGATGGAGCGTGCACCAGTTGGGCGTGGCGGATTTGATTGCGGCTCTGGCCCTGATGTCGGCCGGACCGCAAGATATTGTCGTGCTGGGTGTACAGCCCGCCAACACAGAGTGGGGCACGTGGCTATCCCCAGCGGTGGAGGCCGCGCTTCCGGGCTTGGTGGACGCGGCCGTGACCGAGTTGCGGTCGTGGCACGCGCCGCGGGACGAGGCCGCGGCGGGTGCGCCGCGTCCCGGTCAGCCACTTAACCGGGAGGCGACGGTGAGGAACAGTACTTTGGATTTCCAGGACGCGCGTCGAGTTTGAGAAATAAGGGATAAAATAATCTGGAGAACTTTATTAGGGATTTCGACACTCTAAAGCTGAGATTGCTCAAATTGCACTGATATGACGGCCGAATGCGCCGCGGCGTCTGGCTTGCGCGGTATCGTGGCTCGTTTTTGGATTGGAGAAATGCCATGCAGGTTGTTTCTACGGTTTCAAGAATTTCGAGAATTCTATTCGTGCTGCTGTTGGCAGCCGGATCGGTAGCCCTGGTAGGCGGCTCCAAGTCAGCGTTTACCCCCCTCGATAAAGCCTATTGGGCTCCGCGCGAACTGGTGGACTTCGTGAACCCTGGCTTAAACATCACGATTAACTCGGCCACTATCGCAAGCAGTGGGGCCATTACCATCACGTATACACTCACGGATCCCAACGGGCTGCCTTTGGATGCGTCCGGCGCAACCACGCCGGGCGCCATCTCGCTGGCTTACGTCGCGGCTTACATCCCAAGCGGCCAGCAGCAATACACGGCCATCACCACCGGGTCCGCGACGGGACCAGTGTTGGGAACCATTACCCGGCCGGATTTCGAGCTGCAAGCGCCGGAAGGGGGCAATACGCCGACGTCGCTGGGCTCGGGTAAATACCAATACACCTTCAAGGCCATGGCGCCCTCGGGATTCGATCCCACGGTCACTTATACGGTGGCTGTGGACGGCAACCGCGATCTGACGGTGTTCGGGCTGGGCACCAACTATGCGGGGACGACCTTCAATTTCGTCCCTAACGGCGCGGCCGTCACCGTGACTCGCGACGTGATCCGGACCGCGAGTTGCAACACCTGCCACTACCAGTTGGCTTTCCACGGCGGCTATGCCCACGGCATGGAGATGTGCGTGTTGTGCCACCAACCGCAAAACGCCGATCCCACCTCCGGCAATTCGCTCGATTTGAAGGTCATGGCGCATCAGATCCATATGGGATCCCAGTTGCCCACCGTGGTGGGCACCTCCACCAAGCCCGGCGTCCCTTATGAGATTTACGGCTACATGAATTCCGTCAATAACTTCTCCACGGTGATCGATCCCGCCGACCCGCGGCGCTGCGAAGTCTGCCACAGCCAGACCACCGGCGCGGCGCAGGCCAAAGCATTCTTGACGGAGCCCAGCCGGGCGGCCTGCGGCGCTTGCCACGACGACCTCAATTTCGCCACTGGTTTCTCCAACGGTCCGGAGCCCAACCATCCCGGCGGACCCCAGGAAGACGACACGCAATGCGCCAACTGCCACATCCCGCAGGGCGAGATGCCGTTCGACGCCTCCATCATGGGCGCGCACGTGGTGCCTACGGACACGGCGGCTTTATATCCCCAGAACCCGGATACGTTAATCGCCGGCATGCAGCTCGCTATCACCGGTGTGACGAATACCTCGGCGGGACAGACGCCTACTGTTACGTTCACCTTGCAGGACAACAGTGGTAACAACATTCCGTTGTCGCAGGCCTCCACCTTGCAATTCACCATGGCCGGGCCGACCACCGACTACGGGTACACCACTTTCGGAACCGCCACCACTCCGGGATATGTGACGGAAAGCGCCTTGAAGGCTACCTGTACTTCGAGCGGCGTCTGCAGTTACACGTTCGTCACTGCCATTCCGGCCACCGCCACCGGCACCTACAGTATCGGCGGGGAAGCGCGCGAGACCGTGACCGTGCTGGCCGGCACCACCGTACAGCAAAGCGTGACCGAGGCGGCCGATCCGAATCCCGTGGTGAACTTCTCGGTGGATGGCTCGCCGGTAACTCCACGCCGCACCGTGGTAGTCCTCGCTAACTGCAACGCCTGCCACGTGGCGCTCTCGCTGCATGGCTCGCTGCGCAACAACACCGAATACTGCGTGCTGTGTCACAATCCGTCGAACACGGACGCCAGCACGCGCGCCATGGCAACGGTAGCGGCCGACAAAGCGCTTCCGCCGCAGGGCATCAACTTCAATCTGCTGGTCCATCGCATCCACGATGGCGTGAATGCCGCCACCAACCCGGGCGGCCCGCCCAAGTATCCGTACGTGGTAGTGGGCTTCGGCGGAAGCCACAACGACTTCTCCGGCACCCTCTTCCCGGTCATGAGCCCGGCCGGCGACGCCACCTATATGCAGAATTGCCAGGTCTGCCACACCCAAGTGAATTCGGTGAACACCGAGACGATTCTGCCGGTCGGATTGAATGCCGTTCAGGATCCCGAGGGCTGGATTCAAGGGGCGACCGGAAACCCGGTGCAACCGGTCTCTTCGGCTTGCAGCGGATGCCACGTTTCAGAGGGCGAATCGGCCCACTTCCTGGCCAACACCGATGTGCTGGGGGAGAGCTGCAACGTTTGCCATGGTCCGGGCGCGCAATTCTCGGTTGACGCCGTACATGCCCAATAACGTGGGGCAGGCACCCTGCCTGCGGGCGGCCTCTCAGGCCGCCTTGGCTCTATTTCTGTTTTGGTACCCGGCGGGAGCGCAGACCCCTGCTCCCGCCGCGCCCGCATCCAAGCCCGCGACTTTTGTAGGCTCGGAGACCTGCCAACCCTGCCACGAAGACATCTATAACGCGTTCCAAAAGAACCCGCACAAGCTGGTCGATACCCAGAAACGCCGTGGATTCGAAGCCAAAGCCTGCGAATCCTGTCACGGCCCGGGCAGCCAGCACGCCGAAACCGCCGAAGCGGCCTCCATCGTCAATCCCGCGAAATTATCGCCTGCCGAAACCGATCGCGTCTGCCTGAAATGCCATCTGAATCAGGCCACCCACGTAGGTCATATCCAAAGCAGCCACGCGCGCAATGAAGTCGCCTGCACTGCCTGCCACTCGATTCACGCGCATGGGCCGAACGGCCTGGTGGCGCGTAAACCGGCGGCTATCAACGCGCAGTGTGCAAACTGCCATACCGCCGAGTGGGCCGAATTCCAGCGGCCCTATAAACATCGCCTGCCGGAAGGCGCCATGTCTTGCGTGGATTGCCACAATCCGCATGGCAGCATCTTCCTGGCGAGTACGCAATCCTATGCAGCCAACGAACCCGGCTGCTTCCAGTGCCACGGCAATCTGCGTGGACCGTTCACCTTCGAGCACGCTCCCGTCCGCCTGGAAGGCTGCACCGCCTGCCACGAGCCGCACGGCTCCGCCAATCCGCGCATGTTGATCCGCGCCGAAGTCCGCTATATGTGCCTGGAGTGTCACGCGAATCTGCCCACCGCGCCGGGAGCGGTCAAGAATCCGCCGGCGCTGGGCGGCGTGCCTCCCTCTTTTCACGACTTATTGAGCCCGCAATTCCAGAACTGCACCGTCTGCCACGTGAAAATCCACGGGTCTTACGTCAACCAGGATTTGCTCAAATGAGACTCGGATTGGCTTTGTTGGTCGCATTTCCGCTGCTGGCGCAGGAGCCCGCCGCTTCGCCCGTCCCGGCGGCTTCGCCCGTCCCGGCCGCTTCGCCCGTCCCGGCCGCTTCGCCCGTCCCCGCCGGCGAGCCTTCCATCACCGGCACGATCGACTTCGGATACCGCTTCACCAGCATCGGCGGCGATAGCGACGTCTACCGCAGCATAGTGAACCTGGAACAGGGACCCCGCCTGCTGGGCCTCGACTTCACCATTGTCGATCCCAAGAAGCGCCTCTTCGACCGCCTGGATGTGCGCGCCAATAATTGGGGCGGCGATCCTTATAACACCGTTCACCTGGACGCTTCCAAGCAGGGCATCTACGATTTCAATTTCGACTACCGGGATATCGCCTACTTCAATTTCCTGCCGTCTTTCGCGGACCCTTTGCTGGGCACCGGCATTGTGCTGGACGAAGATTCCTATTTTTCCCGCCGCCGCATGAGCGATTTCCAATTGGATCTGCGGCCCGGCCATCGCATCATTCCGTATCTTGCCTACGACCGCGATTCCGGCGAAGGCACCGGCATTACTACGTTTGTTTCGGATGCCAACGAATATCCGGTCACCGATAACATGTTCGATAAGACGGACACTTTTCGCGGCGGCGTGCGCCTGGAGTTCAATCGCTGGCATATAACGCTGGAACAGGGCGGCACCACTCTGCGCGACGATCAGGACGCTTACGCTTCCGGCTATGGCGCGGGCAACAATCCGCAGCCCTATTTCGGCCAGACGCTCGATTTGACCAGCCTGGCGCAGGCTTACGGCATAACCGGCAGCAGTCTTTATACCAAGGCGCTGTTCACCGCCAGCCCGTTCTCCTGGATGGACGTATCCGGTCAGTTCCTTTACAGCCAGCCCGATACCAACGTCAATTACAGCCAGTACAACACCGGCAATTTTGTGCTGCAACAGTCGCTGCTGTTCTATACCGGCGAGCAGGCCTTGGGATTCGCCACGGGCAAGCAGCCGCACACCACCGGCAGCCTGGGATTGGAGCTGCGGCCGCTGAAGCGCGTGCGCATTCGCCAATCGTGGATGACCGACCGCATGCACACCGCCGCGGCCGGCTTGTTCGCCGATACGATCCTCGAGCCCGGTGTCCTGACGGCCGGGACGGACGTTGCGCCGCTCTCGAGCCTGCTGATAGTGAACTATAACCAGGAACAAACCGACTTATTGGTGGATGTTACCCGCAAGCTGACACTGCGGGGCGGCTATCGCTACGTGTGGGGCGACGCGCAGACGAACGACGCGCTGGTCTTCGGGACCGGCCAGGAATCGAGCGATTTGCGCCAGCAGGTGGCCCTGGCGGGCGCCAACCTGCGACTCACGCAAAAACTGTCGGCGAACGTGGATTTCGAGGCCGCCGAAACGGGTCACGCCTACTTCCGCACCAGTCTTTATAATTACCAGAAGATGCGCGCCCGCGCGCGGTATCAAGTCGCTTCGAAGCTCGCGTTGCAGGCCAGTTTCTCGCTGTTGAATAACCAGAACCCGACGGCGGGCATCAATTACAGTTTCCTGAGCCGCCAGAATTCTCTATCCGCGGCATGGACGCCTTCGAAGCGTGTCAGCGTCATCGGCGAATACACCCGCTCCACGCTGTATTCGAACATCAACTACCTCGATCCCGAGTTCCTGATTCCCGAGTTATCGCTCTATCGCGACAATGCGCATAATGCCAGCGCGCTGATCGATTTGGCGTTACCCGAATACGCCAAGCTTGCGCCACACCTGGCGTTCGGAGGATCGCTGTTCATTTCGTCGGGCAGCCGTCCCACGACTTACTACCAACCGCTGGCACGTTTGTCGATGCCGTTGTATAAGGGCGTGGCGTGGAAGTCGGAATACCGGTATTACGGCTACGGCGAAGTGTTCTATCAGTACGAAGGCTTCCGCGCGCACCTCTTGCAGACAGGACTTACTCTATCGCGGTAGGTAGGACAGGCCTCCTGGCCTGTCCAGGCACGCCCCGTGCTATTGCTGCGCCTGATAAATCTTCAACTGCTCGCCCTGCAGCGCCTGCGAGGGTACCCCGATCTGCCCCCGCAAAGCTTCCGAAACCAGTTCCCGGTCATAAGGCTCCTGCGTCCAGCGATGGTCCGGGCCGATCAGATACTGTGTGCCGAGGATCTGCCGCTGGCCGATGCGCTGCAGATACCGGTCGAGCGTCGCTGCCGCGATCCAGATCGCCATCGAATCGCCCTTGGCCACCGCAACCATGGCCAGCGTGTGGGCCAGCAGATAGTCCGCGGGCGTGTCGCCATGCTGGAAAACGAAAGCCGCTTCCTCAAAATCCTTGCCGGTGTGCAGCGCGCCCGCGGCCAATAACTTGCGCGTCCGGCCGCGGCGTTCGGCGTCGGTACGCGACATCGCCTGCCCATCGCTTTGCGGAGCCGTGCGCACTTTTTGGTCGTCGTCGAAGATCGCCTTCATCTCCGCGTTCGGCGTATCGGAATCTTCCGGTGCATACGCCCGGCAAGGATCCCAATCGGTCGCCACCGTGGCGCCCGCCGGCGCGCGTTCAAAGACGAACGGCTGTTGGACCACAGTTGAGGGCACATCGTCGTAGATGAGCTCCGCGCGATTGCCTTTCAACGTCATCGCATAGCCGTCCCGATCTTGCGAGTC
This sequence comes from Bryobacterales bacterium, assembly GCA_963785255.1. Taxonomy (GTDB): domain Bacteria; phylum Acidobacteriota; class Terriglobia; order Bryobacterales; family Bryobacteraceae; genus Bog-159. The sequence continues at coordinate 475,187 of CAWAUR010000014.1, read as the reverse complement.
GTTGGCATTTTGAATCGTCAGGTGCAACACACCGTCCGCCAATCGGGTCTCCAGCACTTTGTCGCGTTGGGCGCCCTCGATGCCCGCGAAGATGCCGTTCGAACGGTGAAACTTGGCGGGCCGCTCGAACGTGCCGCGCATTCCCGCGTCCGCGGGCGTCAGAGTCAGCACGAAGAGATGCCGATCGCCCAGCCGCATCACCCACGTCCCGGCGAAATCCTTCAATTCCGCCCCCGGCGCCGTGCTGGCGGCCAATATGGCGAGCGCCGCCGTGAGTACAAATCGATTTGTCAGACTCAGGAACCGCATGCGAAAGCCTCTTTCATTTAGGGTACCGAACGCCGCGCCGCGCAGGACAAGCCGGGCGATCTGTCGCCCGTTAGGCATCCTTTCTCGCTATCATTTCACTTTGGAGACGAAGGAGATTAATTATGCCAGTGTCTTTCGCAAAAGATATCGTCCCGTTGTTCAGGCCGATTGATATTAACCATATGAAACCGTCGGGAGTCATACTGAACGACTACGGCTATATGTCGGACCCGGCTGGAGACCACCACCACGCTACCGCGGTATACGACTCCGTGACCGGGGCTAGCACGCCCAGAATGCCGGTAGGCGGGCCGTTCTGGTCGCAAGAACAACTGGATCTGTATAAGCAGTGGATGACCGACGGCTTCCAGCCCTGAGAAGGAATTTAAGACGCGGGCCAAACGGCGCTTCAGGTCACGTGAAAACGGGACACGTCGGGTGCCGGCCGGGGGCCTGTCCCAGTCGGCTTTCAGCCGGCTCAAGGCGAGCGTTGCTCGCCACTCGACTTTCTACATTGTTGCCGTCGCTGTGGGGCAGGCTCGTAGCCTGCGCGGGCCTCGTAGGCCCGCTCTTTGGCGCCCCGGGCGAGCCCGCACAGGGCCCTCCTGGCCTGTCCAGGGCGAGCGTTGCTCGCCAGGTGCGAGCTGAGCTCGCCAAAGAGCGGGCCTGCGAGGCCCGCGCAGGCAGAGTGCCTGCCCCACAACGGCCGGGGGCCTGGCCTACCGCAACTCTTCCATCACTTCGTCGAGCACTTGCTTGGGCGGGCGCACCTTCGATTGCGGAAGCGTCGCCAGTGGCTCCTCGGCCAAGTGCAGCATCTCCAGGAAATTCGGCTTCTCGGTGTTCACGTAAAACACGCCGGTAAGCACCTCGTGGTTCTTCTCGGCGTCTTCCAGAGCCGTCAGCGCCGCCAGGCGGCTGGTGAAATCGTAGTCGCGATGCAGCTTGCGGATGCGCAGGTGCGATCCGTCGTGCAACTCGATATCGCGCACTTCGCCTTCCTCGATCTCCACGCTGATTTCTTCGAACGAAGGCACAAAGGACACGTCCTGGAGCATCTCTTCGTGCTCCTTCATGTAGCTGTAGCTCTTGGTGGACCCTTCGTGATCGTTGAACGTCACGCATGGCGAAACCACGTCGATAACCGACAAGCCGTTATGCGCGATGGCCGCCTTAAGGAGCGTCTGCAACTGCTTCTTGTCTCCCGAAAAGGAACGGGCCACGAACGTGGCGCCCCATCTGAGCGCCAGCGCGCAGCAATCGAAGGGCGGCAGATCGTTGATCACGCCAGTCTTCAGCTTCGAGCCAACATCGGCGGTGGCCGAGAATTGTCCCTTGGTCAGACCATACACGCCATTGTCTTCGATGATATAAATCATCGGCAGATTGCGGCGCACCAGGTGCATGAACTGTCCGATGCCGATGGATGCAGTGTCGCCATCGCCGGTAACGCCCAAGCCCAGCATGGTGCGGTTGGCCATGATGGCCCCGGTGGCAATGGCCGGCATGCGGCCGTGCACGGCGTTAAATCCATGCGACAGGTTCAGGAAATACGCGGGCGATTTCGACGAACACCCGATCCCCGAAAACTTGCCGACGCGCCAGGGTTCCACGCCCATCTCGTAGAAGCATTCGATGACGCGCTCGGAGATGGAATTGTGACCGCAACCGGCGCACAACGTGGTCTTGGCGCCCTTGTAATTAATGACTTCCAAGCCGATGTGGTTGACCTTCTTGGGCGGGGGGGGCGGTGTGGCGACGGTGCTCATTTCTCCTCCTGGCGGACGACTTCCTCGGTGACGGTGCGGGCGTCTAAGGGCAGCCCGCCGTAATACCGGATGCTTCTGAGTTTGGCGATCTGTTCGGGCGTCATTTCCAGGCGCATCAGCGAAAGCAACTGCGCGTCGCGATTCTGGTCCACCACGTAGACGCGCTGGTGGCGTTCGATGAACTCGGTCAACCCGGGCGTAAACGGATACGATCTCAGGCGCAGATAGCTGGCCGGGATTTCGTATTCGGCGAGCAACTGATCGCAGCTTTCGCCCACCGCGTAATGCGACGTGCCGCACGCCACGAAGCCAATCTCGGCGCCGCTGCGATAGATCACTTCAGGCGGTGGAACATGCTGGCGCATGGTCTGGAACTTGTGCGCCAGGCGATCCATATTGTGGATGTAATCGTCTTCGCGCTCAGTATACTGAGCCTTCTCATTGTGTCCGCTGCCGCGTGTGAAGTACGCGCCCGCGGGGTGGTTGGTGGCGGGCAGCGTGCGATAGCCGACGCCGTCTCCATCCACGTCTTTATACCGCGCGAATCCTCCCAGCTTGTCGAGATCTTCGGCGGTCAGGACCTTGCCGCGGTCCATCGGCTTCTGGGGATACGGGAAGGGATCGGACATCCAGTTATTCATGCCCAGATCCAGATCGGTCATGACGAAGACGGGCGTCTGAAAGCGCTCGGCGAAATCGAAAGCCTCGACCGACATGGTGAAACACTCTTCCGGAGAGCAGGGGAAGAACATGGGATGCTGCGTGTCGCCGTGCGAAAGCAGCGCGGTGGATAGCAGATCGCCTTGCATGGTGCGCGTAGGCAGACCGGTGGAAGGGCCCACGCGCTGCACGTCGAAGATGACGGTCGGCACTTCTGCGTAATAGCCCAGGCCGATGAATTCGGACATCAGCGAGATGCCCGGACCGGCGGTGGAGGTCATAGAGCGGGCGCCCGCCCACCCTGCCCCGATAGCCATGCCGATGGAAGCCAGTTCGTCTTCCGCCTGCACCACGGCGAAGGTGGCGCGACCGGTTTCCGGATCGATGCGGAAGCGCTTCAGATAACCGATCAGCGTTTCAACCAGCGAAGAAGACGGCGTGATGGGATACCAGGTAACCACCGTAACGCCCGCGAACATGGCGCCCAGAGCGCACGCCGCGTTGCCTTCGATGATGATTTTGCCGGTGTTGGCGTGCATGCGCTGCACCTGCAGCGGATCGGTCTTGGTATACGTTTTGGAGGCGTATTCGTAGCCGGCCTTGGCGGCGCCCCAATTCAGTTCGGCGGCCTTGGCCTTGCGTTTTCCGAATTGCTTCACCAGGGCGTTGTGGATCTCGTCCATTTCGATGCCCAGCAGCCAGGCCACGATGCCGTCGTAGAGCATGTTGCGCACGAGCTTGCGCAACTTGGCGTCCGGGCAGACCGGCGCGACCAGCTTGTCGAATGGCGCGGGATAGAAGTGCAGGTCCGACCGTAGTTGGTCGAGCTTGAGCGGCTCGTCGTAGACTACCGCGGCGCCGCTATCCAGTTTCATCACATCTTCGCGGGCGGTTTCCGGATTCATGGCCACCAGGAAATCGATTTCCTTTTTGCGGCCGATGTATCCATGTTTGCTGGCGCGAATGGTGAACCAGGTGGGCAGCCCCGCGATATTGGACGGGAACATATTCTTGCCGGAGACCGGCACGCCCATCTGAAAAATGGACCGCATCAGCACGGTATTGGCAGTCTGGCTGCCGGATCCGTTGACTGTGGCGACCTGAATGGAAAAATCGTTGACTACTGCATGGCCGGATGCGCTCGAGCGAGGCTCCGCCGGCGATACTTCTAGCGTTGACATCTATAGGAGTCCTTATTTCGGATGGTGACCCTGTTCACTACGATTTCTTATTATACGACGCGGCGCGTGGGCGGCGCAGGGTGCCGGCTTTGGACGTTTGGATTCGTTGGCGGCGTTGCGGGGCTAACCAGTTCGCCTTGACGCCAAGAAAACGCATTAGCGTTATGATAGTGCTCGCGTTCGATTCAAGAGATGTGGGCCGTGCCTGACCTGAAGGTGCTTTACATCCTTGTGCTGGCGCTGCTACCGGGAGCCCTCGGCGACTGGTTCTACCGCGCCATCGTGGGCGTCAGGTGGGGCGAGAGCCAGTGGACGTTCGCTCTGCGGCTGCTTGGCTTCAGCATAGCTGGCCTGCTTTTGTTCAGCCTTTCTGGCCTGATTGGGGCGCCTGAACCTACTTACATATTCCCAAACTTGTTCGGCACTATCAGTCCGGCGACTCTGCCGATAGTGGCTGTTGCATACCTCTGTCATTGTGCCGCAGGTGCAGCCGTAGGAGCGGCCGCCGCTTTCGTTGTGAGGCTTCGCCCCTCGGGATACCCGTGTGCCTGGGATGTGTTTGTAAGGAAAGTGCGCGCCAAATCACATGGTCGCTGTCACACTCGACAACAAGGAAACCTACGCCGGTATCGTACGCGCCTGCGACGTAACAGTGGAGAAAGGCGAGCGGGATCTCGTGCTGGCGGAACCCGCGATCTACGATGAGGCTACGAAGAACTACGTCGCGCTGCCATACCAGCACATATTTGTGCGCGCCGATCTGATCTATTGCGTCGCGGCCATTCACGCCCGAGCCTCGACAAGCGCATGATCCCGGTTGGGGAGTCCCCTTTTAAGAAGAACGAAGTGGCAGCCGCTGATGCACCGACCCCGGGCGCTCAGCGTGACGGGAACCGGATACACTGGTAATGGAGGCTAGCATGCAAAAACGAGAGGCCGACAATGCCGCTTCGCACGAAACCGTTGTGCAGCCCATCCCATTGCGTAAGACGGTCGTGCAACCCTCTGCACCGACACGTCCTCCAAACATCCAGCCGCCGCCACCGCCGCCTCGACCTAGAAGCTAGGTGGGGCTGACGCGCGACCGGCCAGCCAACCCCAAAAGCGTCGCTCGCCGCCGCGAGGATCGCTTGGCGAGTAGCATCTTCCGAGAAGTTCCCGCGGGCGCACGGCAGTTGCATGGCGGCGCTAGGGCCGTGCGCCCTTCTTGGCTCTGGTCCCCGCCTTTGAATTGCACGACTTGTGCGCCAATGCGGCGTTAACCGTGGCTGTTCGGCCTCCGCGTGAGTAGGGGAGAACGTGGTCAATCGTGAAATCTTCCCAGGTGACAGGCTTCCCGCAAAGACTGCACAGCTTGTTCTTGCTGTTCTGCCAAATCACCCTCCGCTGTTCTGGCGTGAACATCCGCCACGGATCTTTCTTTTCGAACAAACTGCCGAACAGGCCGGCGAGGATCTTCTCCCGGGCCTTTCGGTTCTGCGATGTATCAGTTCCTTCAAGAACGGTCTGCAAGTAAGAGCGGTACACGTCCATGTCGGCAGGGATGCGCTCAAGACGCTTCTGCAAGTGGCGCAGGCCGTCCACGGCGGCGCCGAACTCGCTCAAGAGCGCAGCCGCAACTCTATTCCGGGATGGCTTCGTGAGAATGCAATGCTCGCGTTCCAGCTTATGGACCAGGAGCACAAGCGTATAGAAATCGCTGACCTGACAGAATCTGGTCTCCCGGAGGTTCGGGAACATTCGGAAGGTTCTGTTGAAGGCCAAGCGGGCGCCGTTCAGCGCCCGTTCCACCGCCTTCGAGGGGAGGCCCTTCTCGGACATCGCTTCTTCGAGAACCCTTTTCTTATGGATGACGTCGCCATAGTGCACCGAGAGCATTAGCTCACACATGAGCTCGATGTGCTTCATCCGGCTGATCTGGTTTTCCGAGAGGACTCGGTTAGAGACCAGCCGGGTGAGAGCGTTTCCGCGAGCCTGGTGGCCCGCTTCAGGAACTGACTGCGAAAGTACTTGGCATGGGTCTGTTCCTGTCGATTCAACGCTCGGCCGGTCGAGTTGATTCGGACGAAGAGGTCGATAATTTGGCCCAGTTCAGCTTCTAAAGTAAATCACCTGGAGTTGGTAGCCCTCCAGCCGGTGCTGCGCGTGTCTTCGCTTCAGCATCTGCCATGTGACGATCTCCTCGGCGTCACCTGCCGACAGCACGGTCTTGGCCGAAAATATGCCCCGGCGAATCACGCCCATGAACCTGAAGATGCTCTCAATCCTCTGTTTGCCGTCGATCACATCGTAGACGATCGATCCGTCCTTATGGGTCTCGTGGAGAAAAATAGCTGGAATCGGATACCGGCGCAATATCGAATCGATCAGTTTCGCGCGATCTCGACCCGACCAGACGGACTCACGCTGGAAGCCAGGGTCAAGGTTCAACTGGCCGTCCTGAAAGAGGTGTGCCAAGTCCTGCACCGTGCGGGTTTGCGCGCTGTACCTGATCGTCCATTGACCTGATGTCTCGGACTCGGCTCTCATGCTTAACCTGTAAGACGACTCGGCGTACGGAACCTTATACGGAGTATGACGCCTCCGATCACAGCTAATCGTGCGGGATCGCGAGTCTAGCGGTGCTAAGAAGGCCTATCGTATCACGCGAGATTCGCCGCCTACATCGACGGAGCGTCGATGCTAAAGCGTCGGCGGAGGCGCGCCGGCGGCCGCCCGCCTTCCGGCGTTCGACTGCAGGTCCGCCAGGATGGCGGTGGGCTGGGACTCGTTATCCAGATGGCTGGCAAAATGGCGGCGCGGATCGAAACACGCCATGGTCACATACGCCACGGCCATGCCGCCGGCCACGATAGGATGCAGAGCTACTACCGGCAACATATATTTCTTCGATTTCAGAAACGCCTCGAACACCCCGCGGACCGGTCTGCTGCGCGGAATCGTGCCGGGAACCTGGGCAATTACGAAGCAGGAAAACTGCAGATCGGTATGATGTTTGCTGTAACTTACCAGCGACTTAGCCACCTGCTTCGGCGTGGTAATTCCCTGATCGCCGAACAGGCTGCGATGCGTGGCATGCGGATAGTAAGTGTTGAGAATCCCGCGCGAAAAATCCGCGCAGTTTTGAAACAGCAGGTTAAAACGCGCCTTGTTCTTTTCGGAATTGAGCGCTCGGATGAGGCGCAGGTCCTGTGCTTCGGTGGTTTCGATTTCGAAGCTGAGTATCTTCCGGTCATAGGCGGCGCCCACGAGTTGAATCCATTCGCCGTCTGGCGTTCCGCCACCGGGCGCATCCGGCGCGATCTGTTCGAGGTGTCCCCGGCGATAGTTATCGCGCAAGCTGGCCACCATTTCCGCATTGACATATAGCGGCGCCTGCTCGGGCTCCTCGACCGCGTAAAGGTAAGGGATCAGCGGAATGGCGATCCAGTCATAGCCGCCCACGCGATGGTAACGGCTGATCACTACGCCGCTTTCGCCGGGCTGGCACGCACGCAAGACGGTCGGCGTAGCGGCGCAGACATGCGACAGATAGACAGCCGCGTGACCGGTCGGATTCATGTGACCAAACATGCCAAAAGGCTCTTCCAGGAAGAGGGCGGCGGCGGCATTCGCGGTTCCGGCGGCCGACAGAGCCAGCGCCAATAGAATGGAGACAGCGGCGAGTTTCGATTTGCAGTCGAACGTGTCGAGTGGCGGCAAGTGTCCCTTTCTTCCTCCCTAACGAGGCGGACGCCTTTCACCGCGAAATCGTTACCACTGTCTGGTCCCTCACACTCCGCCCCGGAAAATGTTTGCCCGAACCCCAACGGCGCGATTTGATACCCAAGATTCACCGATTCGTCACCGGATATAAAACACGCGCGCGATACCCTGGTGCAAGTAGTTCCAAGCACACTCTCGATGACCCAAAGGAGCTTTTACCATGACGTTTCAGCAATTCAGAGATCAGACCACGGATTGCCTGCGCGCCGGCGCCATGCTGGTAGCAATATGGCAGATCAGCGTGGGGAGTGCGTTGCTCGCGGCGGACGCGACTTCCCAAACCGTGGATCCCGAAACCACTTCGCCCATCAAACATGTGATTCTGATTATCGGAGAGAATCGTACGTTCGATCACATTTTCGCGACCTACGTTCCGAAAACAAAGGGCGAAACGGTCGATAACCTTTTTTCCAAGGGGATCATTAACGCCGACGGTTCGCCGGGTCCGAATTATTCCCTGGCGGCGCAGTATTCGGCCGATGTTACGAGCAACCCGGACTACGATCCGAGTCCTTCGAACAAGAGCTTGTATCCTGCGCTACCCGCGCCACTGGCGGGCGGCCCAAGCAACGTTTGCACCGATAACGGCGTTTGCACCCTGGAAGACGCGGAGACTTCCGAGAACGGCCTGCCGATCGAGTTCTATCCCTTCATGCTGAGTGGCGGCACCGGCTTAACCAATAAAACGCCGGATTCGCGCATCACGGGCGTCAGCCAATCGGCGCCGTACTCCACATTGATGCCGGGTCCCTTCCAACTTACCAACACCTACACCACGGATATGTTCCCGTACGACTCATACGCCAACAGTCCTGTGCACCGTTTCTACCAGATGTGGCAACAGGAGGACTGCGGCGTTTCGTATGCTACTACCAGCAATCCCAGCGGATGCCTGGCCGATCTGTTCCCGTGGGTCGAGACCACCATAGGCGCCGGCGACAACGGCGCACCGCAGCCGTCCAATTTCAGCACGACTTACGCGCCCGGCGCAGTCACTACCGGTGAAGGCTCCACATCCATGGGTTTCTACAATGTGCAGAACGGCGACGCCCCGTATCTTACCTATCTGGCCGATACTTATGCGATGAGCGATAACTATCACCAGGCGGTGATGGGCGGCACCGGCGCAAACCACATTATGCTGGGCTTTGCCGACGCGATCTATTTCGAGAATTCCAACTTCAACGCGGCCGTTCCGCCAGAAAACCAGACGACGTTCGCGGGCGGGCCGGTGAATGAAATCGAGAATCCCAACCCGCAACCCGGCACGAACAACTGGTACACCGAGGACGGTTACGGCGGCTTCGGCAGCAGCGGCGGCTCCACGGGCGTCTACGGCGGAGGATCCTATAGCGAGTGCGCGGACGTCACGCAGCCCGGCGTCGGACCTATCGTCAGCTACCTGGCGGCACTAACTAAGCCGATCGCTCCCAATTGCCAACCAGGTCATTACTACATCCTGAACAACTACAATCCCGGTTACTTTGGCGACGGCACCAATGCATACACTAACACCAACTCGGCAAACACGCCGTTCACGATTCCGCCTACGAACCAGCGGAGTCTTGCCAACATTCTCACCGAACACAAAGTTTCCTGGGCGTATTACGGCGACCAGTGGAACGAGTATCTCAGCGATCCCTATCAAAAGAATTACGGCGCCGTCGGACCAACCAGCGATCAGTACTGTAACATCTGCAACCCGTTTCAATATACGAGCTACGTGATGACCAACTCCACGCTGCGCGCGAATTTGCAAGATACGGAGAATCTCTACTCCGCGATTGCAGCGGGCACGTTGCCGGCGGTTTCGTATGTAAAGCCGAGCGGCTGGGTGGATGGGCATCCGGCTTCGTCGAAGATCGACTTATTCGAAGGCTTCGTGCAGAAGATCGTGGACGCCGTGGAGAATAGCCCCACGTTGGCCGGCAACACGGCGATCTTCATCACCTTCGACGAGGGCGGCGGCTACTACGACTCGGGCTACGTGCAGCCAGTCGATTACTTCGGCGATGGCACGCGCATCCCTCTGATCTGCGTCTCGACGCACACCAAAGCGGGCCACATCTCCCACGTATATTCCGATCACGTGTCGGTGGTTAAGTTCATCGAGCGGAACTGGAAGCTGCCGGCCATCACGGGCCGCAGCCGCGATAACCTTCCCGATCCCACGACGGGCGCGACGCCGTATGTCCCGGGGAACACCCCGGCCATCGGCGACTTATTCGACCTGTTCGATTTCGGAAAGTAAAACAACAGCAATTTAGCCACAGATGCACACAGATGCACACGGATAAGACCCGTTCTTCTTATCTGTGTGAATCTGTGTGCATCTGTGGCTAATCTTTTTTATGCGAGCGCTAAGTTAGCGCGGGCGGGCAGAGTCAGATCGTCAAAGTCGCCCCGTGTGAGGCGAGGGAAGGCGGCGGCGGCGATCATGGCGGCGTTATCGGTGGAGAGCGCGGGCGACGGGAACAGGACGGGATATGGTAAGTGCGCGTCTCTGGCGGCGGCGCGTAGACCCGAGTTACAAGCCACGCCTCCGGAAACGATCAACGTTCGCGCACCGATGCTTTCCGCGGAGGCCGCGGCGCGGCGCAGCAGTTCCTCGATCACGGTGCGCTGGAACGATGCCAGTAAGTCGCGGGTGATTTTGGGCGTGACGGCCAGCCATTCTTCAGTAGTGGGCTTCGGCCGGGCGCGCAACAGAGCGCGCCGCGCTTCGATCTCGGCCGCCAGATCGTGACTCTCCACCCATCGCAAAACCGCCGTCTTTAGTCCGCTGAAGCTGAAATCGAGCGCATTGCCTTTCATGCGGGCCAGCGTGAATCGCACGGCGCGAGGATCTCCATAAGGCGCCAACTGGTCGATCACCGGTCCGCCGGGATAACCGAACCCGAGCAGCTTGGCAACCTTGTCGAAAGCCTCGCCGGCCGCATCGTCGCGCGTCTTGCCGAGCAGGCGGTAGCGGAAACCTTCGCGCACTTCAAAAAGATGCGTATGGCCGCCGCTGACCACCAGCGCCAGCGCCGGATATTCCACCGGATGGCCGTCGCGCGCGGATTCAAGCACCACCGCGTGAATGTGTCCTTCGATGTGATTGACGCCGATGAGTGGGATGCCGCGCGCGAAACACAAAGCCTTGGCGTAAGTGACGCCCACCAGCAGCGATCCAACCAAGCCCGGCCCGGCGGTGACTGCGATCGCGGATAGATCCGCAAGCGAGGTCCCCGCGCGTTCGAGCGCCTCTCGCGTTACGGGCACGATAGCGCGCAGATGCTCGCGTGAAGCTAACTCCGGCACCACGCCGCCATAGCGGGCGTGCGTCTCCAGTTGCGAAGCCACCACCGACGAAAGGATCGCGGCGCCATCCTCCACGACCGCGGCGGCGGTTTCATCGCACGAGCTCTCGATTCCCAGAATGCGCATGGCCTGCTTTCACTTTACCCTGCCGGACTGCGGCGCGGGCGCGCTCGGTCAGCATCAAGAGGCAGCGCGTGGTTTCCGCGCAGCGCATGGCGGCGTTTGTTAATTCCACCAGTTCGCCGCGCGCGGGATGATCGGGGCCAAGCGTGTCAAGCGAAGTGGCGGCGTGGTTCAGTATGAATGTCAGTTCGTCGTTAAACTCTTTGCCGGCGGCCAGGGCCAGGATGCTCAGGCGGTCGAACTCGGCGGCGAACTCTCGCAGTCGCTGCGTGGCGGAGGCGGATGGTCGTTTCACACCTGAGGGTAACTTCGCGGCGCAAGGAACAAGCTGAGGAATAGCGGCGGGATGTTGACGGGTAATGAGATAAATATGCGCCGGACTTGTCACTGACTTTCTTATATTTGTCCGCGGGCGTACAATATCCCTAATATGTTGACTGGCCGGCTGTACCGACGCGCGCTGCTATTGCTGACGTTGAGTGCGGCCACGACTCCCAAGCTGCTGGCGGACGCCACCATCCGTTACGAAACCCACTTCAGGCACGCCGAGGGACTCCCCGCATTCCTGGAGCCCGGCCTGAAGGCCTTCGATCGCCTGTTCGCGCAGCCTTCCAACGTGATGCGCTTGAAAGGCCACCTGATCGTAAGCGGATTCAACGGTCACACTTGCATTTTCGATTTCGAGAAGAGTGAGTTCACTTTCATCGATTCCAAACATAAGGCTATCGCTCGAATGCCGTTCGCGGAATTCGCCGGTTTGCTGGAAGCCGCCATGCCGAACGCCCGGTTGTGGCCCACCGCCAACCTAAAGCCCCAGATCGAGTCCCGCATGACGGGCCGCACGGATATAATTCAAGGGGTACAGGCGGAAGAGCGCGAGGTTACTTTGTCTTGGGTACTCACGACACCGGGCGACTTTTCGGAGAGAGACCGGACCATAACATTTGATTGGCGCATCTGGAGCGCCGCGCGGGCGGAAACGCCGCGCGTCCCGGCGATACGCGAATTCACAGATGCATGGAGCCGGGATCCGGACATCGCTTCGATCCTGAACACAACTCTCGGCCAACTGCCCGGAATGGATTCCAGCGTTATAGACGTGTTTCGGCAACCACCCATCATCTTGCGGGTACACGCGGAGTTCTACGCCCCCTCGATCGTACTCACGGCGCGCAAAATGGCCGAGCGTACCGGGAAGAATCCGCCAGACCTCGATCCGGACGCTCCGCTGCTTCAGCTCGACCAGGTAGTCACGGAGCTTTCAGACGCACCGGTCGATCCATCGTTTTTCGAGATACCCAAGGACTACCAGACGGTGTCCGCGGAGAGGATGCGCCAGTGGTTTCAAAGCTCTGCTCCGAAGCTGCTTCCCATGGAGCCCACTATCGTTGCCCCCCCTGGCAGCGCCGGGATGACCGGCGGTGTGATCGGCGGCATCATCGGGTCGGTGCCCACGGCCGCGCCTCCGCCTCCACCACCGCCTGCAGGAGCTAATGTGCCCCACACGCCAGATCGTGTCAGGGTCGGGGGATATATCCAGCAGGCCAAGCTGATTCGCCAACCCAAGCCCGTTTATCCGCCCTTGGCCAAACAGGCGCGCCTCACCGGTACGGTGAAGCTGAACGCGATCATCGGCAAGGACGGCACGGTGCAGAATCTGACGGTCGTCGAGGGTCATCCATTACTGATTCCCGCGGCCTTGGAGGCAGTCAAGCAATGGGTCTACACGCCGACGCAGGTAAATGGTGAGTTCGTCGAAGTAGTCACCGAGATCGATGTCAACTTTACCTTGGGCGGCACGGACTCCACTAGCGTCCAATCCGGTTCGTCGATCGTGAGCAAGAGCACCGGTAAGTGCCTGGACGTGCGCGGCGGCAGTACCGCGGATGAGGCCATGGTGCAACAGTTCGCTTGCCATGGCGGCCCCGATCAACAGTGGGAAATCCGCGTGACCGGTCAAATTGTAAGTGCGAACAGCCGCAAGTGTCTGGACCTTGGAGATCCTGGCGCGGCAGGCGGCGCCGCGGTGGAACAAGTCACTTGCAACGGCGGGGAAACTCAGCGCTGGGAAGTGCGAAACACAGGGGAGATCGTAGACAGGCGCGATGGGATGTGCCTGGATGCCGGCGGCGGTTCAGCGGACACCACTGCTTTGATGCTCGCGGCGTGCGACGGCAGTCTGCACCAGCAGTGGAATGTGCCGCAAGCCTCGCCGCCGGCCGACGGAATCTTCCGGGTCGGGGGAGGCGTTACGGCGCCCACGGTGCTCCAAACGGTGGACCCGTTCTACACCGAGGAGGCCCGGCACGCGAAGCTGCAAGGTACAGTCGTGCTTCATGCGGAGGTAGACACGAACGGCCGTGCACGCAACATACAGGTCGTACGTAGCCTGGGACTTGGTCTCGACGAGGAGGCCGTTAAAGCCGCCGAACAGTGGAAGTTCAGGCCAGGTTATAAGGATGGCCAACCGGTAGTGGTGGCGGTTACTATCCAGGTGAACTTCAGGCTGAAGTGACTCGACGGCTTTCCAGCCGGCTCTGGACAGGCCAGGAGACCTGTCCTACCGCACCTTTGCGCGATATTCTTTCACTTCGTCCTCCAGCCAGCCGCGCAGCTTGGATGGGGACTCGCCGGACTTGGTGGGCGGTGTGATCGCCAATCCCCGTTCGGCGGCATCCAGCGCCTTGCCATAATCGTTGTTCAGCGAATAAGCTTCCGCCAGATATCCCAGGGCCGCGGGATTTTTGCCTTGCGCTACCTGATCGGCGCGCTGGGCATAGCGCAACGCGGCCGGATAATCGCGCAACGGTTTGACAGCGGTCTCCGCCACGGCTCTCACGGCCTCGATCAATTGCTGCGCCGAGGCGTTGGAGCTTTCCGCGATCCGGCGGAAATACGCCACGCTCGATTCGGCATAGGGCAGCGCTTCGGATTCCTGTTTCGCATCCACCAATAGATTGGCCACGCGCCCCGAAAGCTCCGCGCGCAGCAGCGGATAGATGGCGTTGGCGGTATCGCGCGGCAGCATCCAATCCAGGATCTCCACGGCTTTACGTAAATTCTCCAGCGATTCGGCCTTATGGCCGGCATAGCCGTGAATCAGCCCCAGCGAGCGATAACAATCCACGCGCCGGTAAGCGGCGCCCACATTCTCCGGATCGGCCGCAGCCAATTCATCGAGCACCGCACGGGCTTCTTCCAGGCTGGCCAGGGCGGCGTTGAAATCGTTCAACTGGCCTTCGTCCCAGCCCACGTTGGCCAGGCCCATCGCACGTAACTGCCGCACGTCGACCGTTTGTTGGTCCGCCGCCGGCAGCCGGGCGAGTTGATTCAGCGCGGCAGTGTAGTCCTGGATGCCTTGACTGGGACTGAGCATGGAATCGATGCGGCCTACCGACTCATAGGTGACGGCCAGTAACTGGAGCGCCTGCGCATTTGCGGGATCGATACGCAGCGCGGCCTCGAACGCGGCCACGGATTTTTGCAGGCACGCGCGCGCCTTGTCCGTATCGAACGTAACATAGCCGCTGGCGTCGCTCAGTTGCTTACCGTAGGTATGCCAAGCCGAGCCCGAGTCGCGCAGGCTGCGCACATCGTTTGGATGGGCGGCCGCGATGGCATCGAACGCCTCGGCCGCTTTGCGCAGCCAAACGAACGCTTCGTTGTACTGTCCAGTGGTCGAAAGCGCGGCGCCAAGCTGCTCCTGCAGGGAAGCTTGGGTGCGGCGCGCTTCGATATGGCCGGGCTGTTCACGCACCAGGGAGTCGGCGATCGCCAGGCCCTTGCGGTCGATCGCAATCGCCTGCGCCGTATCGCCGAGACGGTCGCCGAGGCCCAGACGGCGGCCGAAGACAGTACCCAGCTTCAGGTACCCTTCGGCCAATTCCTCGCGCATAGCCGGATCGTCGCTTTTGATGGCGGAGAGGCGATCGAGATATTCCAGCGCGCGGCGCGCCATATCCGCTCGCACGGGCAGCGTACCGGGCAGCTTGGCGACCGCATCGTAGAGTTCGAAAAGCAGATAATTGGCCAGCTTATGCGCGTCGTTGAAGCGTTGCTCGGCGTTGGCCCGCTCCTGCCGCGCCGCGCGCGCCTGCCAGAGCGTTCCTGCCAGGCCGGCGGCCATCGAGAGCAAAAGCACGCCGGCAGCCGCTACTGCCAGCCGATTGCGCCCCACGAATTTGCGCGCCACATACAGGCGGCTCCGTCCCACCGCGGATACCGGCAGCCCATCCAGATAATTGCGGATATCGTCGGCGAACTGCGCGGCCGAGCCGTAGCGCTCATCCGGATCCCGCGCCAGCGCCTTAAGCGTAATGCTATCCAGATCGCGATCCACTCCAGGAGGCGGCGGATCCCTTTGCGTCACCGCCTGCAGCAGTCCGGCTGGGTTCGTTTTCGACGCCTCAAAAGGACGACGCCCCGCCAGAAGCTCGTAGAGCACAACTCCCAGCGAGTACACATCGCTGGCCGCGGTAGCCGGCTCGCCACGCAGGATCTCCGGGCCGGCGTACATGGGAGTGAGGAACAGATTGGTGGTCGCGGTATGCTCCAGCATGGCGTCCCCCCCCAGCACCTTGGCGACGCCGAAGTCGAGCAGCTTGGGTTCGCCCTCTTTGGTTACCAGGATGTTGCCGGGTTTGAGGTCGCGATGCACAATCAGGTAGCGGTGCGCGGCATTCACGGCGGCGCAAACCTTGAGCATCAACTCCAGCCGGGCGCGGATGGGAAGCTTATTCTCCTGGCAATAGCGGTCGAGCCGGATGCCTTCGACATACTCCATCACCAGGTAGGGCTCGCCGTGCGGACTCATGCCGCCATCCAGCAAGCGGGCGATGTTGGGATGCTCCAGCCGCGCCAGCAACTGGCGCTCGCGGCGGAAACGGTTCAGCGCGTCGGAGGCGGCCAGATAGGGTGAGAGAATCTTGATGGCCGCCTGCTGCTCATGCTGGCCATCGGCGCGTTCCGCGAGCCAGACTTCGCCCATGCCGCCACGTCCCAGCAAGTGGACGGTTTTCCAGGGTCCGAAGCGGCGTCCCGCAGTGGCCGCGCGGGCTTCCAGGTTGGCGGCGCGCTCCTGGTCGTAGGCGCGCACCAGGCGCTCGGCCTCGCGGCGCAGATCCGGATTGTTGACGCATTTTGCGTCGAGCAGGGCCCGCCGGCCATCGTCGTCCAGCGGACACAACTCGTCGAAGATATCTTCGAGATCCTGCAGCGGGATCGTCATACGGCGGCGGAGTGCAGCCTATCGTACAGCCACGTGCGCGCGAAACGCAAGTGCCGCTCGACGGTGGCGTCCGACACCCCGCGTAGCGCGCAGATTTCGGGCACCGTGCAGCCCATCAGATAGCGCAACTCGACCAGCCGCACCTTGTCGGCGTCCAGTTGCTCCAGATCGTTCAAAGCGCGGTCGAGATCGATCATATCCTGGCCGCGCGCATCGATCCAGCTCAAGTCCTCCGAAAGCGGCACGCGTTGCTGCGCGCCCTCGCGTTTCTGGGCCACGCGCAGCCGCGCCTGATCGATCAGGATGCGGCGCAACTCGCCGGCTACCACGGAAAAGAAATGATGGCGATCCTGCCAATCCATGTGTTGCAGCCTGCGCAGCCGCAGATAGGCCTCGTTCACCAGCGCGGCCGGCTCGGTGGCCACGCGCTCGTGCGCCACGAATCCAGTGGCGATGGCCAGCATGCGCTGGTACGCCCAACTCATCACCAAGTCGTAAGCGCGTGAGTCGCCCGCCTGCCACTGGCGCAGCAGGGTTGTAATGTCCGTCAGGTCTTCGCCCACTGTCTCTATTCTGTCGCAGGGGGGCGGGCGGCTGCAAGAACCGGTAGTTTGCCTGGTACCTTTCCGCGATGCACAATGTTAGCTTTCCGGGTAGTGTCTCAGTTTCAATCTCGGGATTGGGAAACGGACCTCCGGTTATTGGTCACACCAGCAATGCGGCGCGCAGATAGTGTTCAACCTCACCTTCCGCGCGACGTCGGCTCAAGCTATTCTGAAGAACGTGGGAGGGAGATTTGCAGCATGGCAAAACTTGTCTACGGATTGAACCAGTCCCTCGATGGCTACGTCGACCACACGAAGCTTGGGCCGCCTGTACCCGCGGGCTTCCGTCACTTCATCGAGCTGGTGCGTGGCCTGACGGGCCTCATCTACGGTCGCCGCATGTACGAGATCATGCGTTATTGGGACGAAGATCTTCCTGATTGGGACGCAGAGGATCGCGGCTTCGCGGTGGCGTGGCGGAGCCAGCCGAAGTGGGTCGTGTCGCGTTCCCTCAAGTCAGCTGGCCCCAACGCCACGCTTGTCGCGGATGACTTCGAGAAGGTGATACGCGGGCTGAAGGCTGAGCTGGCTGGCGAGATTCACGTTGGCGGACCAGTCCTGGCGCAAAGCCTGACCGAGGCCGGTCTTATCGATGAGTATCGACTCTACCTCCGCCCCGTCGTGCTTGGTGGTGGCAAGCCATTCTTCGCCGGCCCCCGGCCGCCGCTACACCTGGTGGCCAGCGATTTAATCGCCGACGACTTGATTCGGTTGACGTACGTTCCTGCTTAATCGCGCGACTCGCCCGACGGACGGCGCTCAGAAATTCAAACTGAGACACTACCGCTTTCCGCTTTAGTATATTCGGCAGTGGGTCAGCTTGCAGTTGTGGGTCGGGCAATTCTGCCCGCAGCCGCCTTTGTGGGGCAGGCTCGTAGCCAGGCTCGTAGCCTGCGCGGGCCTCGTAGGCCCGCTCTTCGGCGCCCGAAGATCGCCCTCGGTAGGTTGCGCCCTGTCTGGCCTGTTTTTCAGTCACTTCCGAACTAAAAAAAACCGCCCTGACGCCCCAACAACTTGCGCCCTATCACTCCCGCTTCCCCGCACTAGCCCCAGCTATCCTGACAAACGGAAGGGCGCATTCCGCCCGCCATCGAAACCACCATGGACAACACCAACTCCAGCGAAGCCCGCATCCCGCTCCAACCGCGAAAACGCGAAAAATCCCCCCCGCCGACGCCAGCAAAAAGCCGCTTCCAGCCGGGACGGACTTACCCCACGGCCTCACTGCCCACCCCACGTCATCCCCGGCGAAGATCCTGCAAGTTCCAGATCCTCCCCAGAAAAAAAATTACAAAACGAACCCAAAGTTACGGGCCGCCAAAATGTAAGAAAATCGAGCAGCCGGTTTTCAGCCGGCTCACGGGCGAGCTACTCTCGCCCAGGAGCAGGCTTACCAGGCCCGCGCAGGCTACGAGCCTGCCCCACAGCGGCGGGCGCAATGTAGAAAGTCCAGCAGTCGGCTTTCAGCCGGGTCTGGCCGCCCCAGCGGGGACCCCAGGCCAGGATTGGCCGCCCCACAAAAACAGACTGGCCCACTAATGTATATTCAATAGGAGCCATGATGCTGCCAACTCGTATTCTCCTCGTTACCTGCATGCTCCCGCCGCTGCACGCGGCCCAAACTTGCGCGTCGCTCGCCAAGCTGGAGCTTCCCAATACCTCGATCGCGCGCGCGGAATCCGTCGCGGCCGGCGAATTCAAACCGCCCGCGGGCAAGGTCCCGCCCAACATGCCGGCGTTCTGCCGCGTGGCGGGAATCATCAAGCCATCGTCGGATTCGGAGATCAACTTCGAAGTCTGGATGCCCGCCGCCACGAATTGGAATGGCACGTTCGAGGGCGCGGGCAATGGCGGCTTCGCGGGCTCCATCGGCTACGACCAACTGATGAACGCCGTGGCGCACAACTACGCCACCGCCGCCACCGATACCGGCCATCATGCCGGCGGGACCGACGCTTCCTGGGCGCTTGATCATCCCGAGAAGATCACGGACTTCGGCTATCGCGCCATCCATGAGACCGCCGTAAAGGCCAAGGCGATCCTGCATGCATTCTACGGTGAAGACGCCAAGCGGTCGTACTTTAGCTCATGCTCCAACGGCGGCCGCCAAGCGCTCATGGAAGCGGAGCGCTATCCGGAGGATTACGACGGCATCATTGCCGGCGCACCTGCAAATTACTGGACACATCTGCTGGCTAACGCCGCTTGGGACGATCTGGCGCTGCTGGGCGATAAGGACAGCTATATTCCGTCGAAGAAGTTGCCTGCCATCCAAGCCGCGGCGCTGGCCGCCTGCGACTCGCTCGATGGCGTGAAGGATGGCGTGATCGAAGATCCCGCGCGCTGCCATTTCGATCCCAGCCCGCTGGCATGCCAAGGTGCGGATTCAGATAGCTGCCTCACCGCGCCGCAATTGACGGCGCTCAAGAAGCTCTACGCGGGCGGCCGCAATTCCCATGGCCGCATTTTCCCCGGATACTCTCCTGGCGGCGAAGCCGAGTACGGCGGCTGGGGCCTATGGATTACCGGTTCGTCGCCGGAAAAAAGTCTCATGTTCGCCTTCAGCACGCAGTTCTATAAGAACATGATGTACGACAACGCCAACTGGGACTATCATTCCTTCAAGGCGGATCGCGACACCGAAGCCGCCGACAAGAAGCAGGCGCACAACCTGAATGCCACGGATCCCGATTTGAGCCGCTTTCGCGCGCGCGGCGGCAAGCTGATCCTCTATCACGGATGGAGCGACGCCGCCATTGCGCCACAGAATACCATCGATTACTACAAAAGCGTAACGGCCAAGATGGGCGCGCGCCAGACGGCCGGATTCGTACGCCTTTTCATGGTACCGGGCATGCAGCATTGCGGCGCGGGATCCGGCGCCAACACGTTCGGCCAGTATCCCGGCGGCTCCGGCGATCCCGATAACGATATGGATGCGGCGCTCCAAAGGTGGGTCGAAAAAGGCATCGCACCGGAGCGTATCGTGGCCGCCAAACGCAAGAGCGATCTGGATCCCTCGAGCGCCATCGTGCGCACGCATCCGTTGTGCGCGTATCCTTTGATGGCGCATTACAAGGGCAGCGGCGACACGGGCGACGCCGCCAATTTCGCGTGCGGCAAGCCGGAATAACAATGTCCGAGCCGCGTACTCTCTCGCCCGCGTGGGCCGCCGCTCTCACCGCGATTTTCATTTGCGGCGTAGCCTGGTGGAGCATTCGGCAAGTCTCACCTCCGGCGGTGGTTCCGGCCAACGCGCCTGCCACGGATTTCTCCGCCGCGCGCGCGCTGGTCTGGCTGAGCACGTTCGCGCGCATCCCGCATCCGGTGGGCACCGCTGCACACGATCAGGTGCGCGATTACATCGTCGAGCAGATCGCCAAGTTGGGCATACACGCGGAGGTGCAGATCGCGACGGTGGTGAGTACGCGCTGGGGCTCGCCTTACAACGCGGCGACGGTATACAACGTTCTGGCGCGCTTGCCGGGGAGCGCGAACACCAAAGCCGTGATGTTGGCCGGACATTACGATTCCGTTTCCGCCGGTCCGGGCGCGAGCGACGACGGCCATTCGGTAGCGATGCAACTCGAAACGTTGCGGGCCCTGCGGGCGAGTCCGCGCCTGCGCAACGACGTGGTTTTTCTCTTTACCGATAGCGAGGAAGGCGGCCTTCTCGGCGCGAAGGCTTTTGTGGAGCAGAACCCTTTGGCGAAACAAGTGGGCCTGGTGATGAATTTCGAAGCGCGCGGCACCAGCGGTCCGGCCATGATGTTCGAGACCAGCGAGCAAAACGGCCGCCTGGTGCGCGAGTTCGCCGCGGCCGCACCGCATCCTGTCACTTCATCTCTCAGCTACGAAGCCTATAAGCTGCTGCCCAACGATACCGATCTTACTTTCTTCAAGCGCGGCGGCCTTCCTGGGTTGGGGTTCGCCTATGTCGATGATGTGGCTTACTATCACACGCAAAACGACGACGTGGCGCATCTCGATCCGCGCAGCTTGCAGCACGAGGGCGATTATGCGCTGGCTCTGACGCAGCACTTCGGGAATATCGATTTGCGCGATTTGAAGAGCGCCGATGCCACTTACTTCGTTGTTCCGTTCATTGGCTGTATTGTTTATCCCGTGAGTTGGAGCTTGCCGCTGGCTATCTTCGCGGCGCTGATGCTGGTGGGTGTGGTTGCGTTGGGTATCTCGAAAAAGCGGCTCACAGTCGGCGGTATGATCGCGTCGTTCTTTGGATTTTTGTTGGCGATTGCGGTTGCCTGCGTCGCCGTCACTGTCATGTGGTCGCTCGCCAAGGGCCGCGCCGCGGGATTCTGGCAAGCCTTCGCCGGGGATCCTTATCACCCGGGTGTCTATCGCATGGCCAGCGTCGCGTTGGCGGTGGCCGTCGCTTGCGCGCTCTTCGCGCTAGTTCGGAAGCGCACCCGTGTGACGAATCTGTGGGCCGGCGCGCTGGTTTGCTGGCTGCTGCTGGCGTTTGCCACCGCGGTGTGGATGCCCGGCGCCACCTATCTATTCCTTTGGCCGCTGGTTTTCGCGACTATCGGTTTGGCCACCCGTGGCCCGGCGTGGCTCTTCGCTCTCCCCGGAATTATGATGATGGCGCCCACCATCGAGTTGCTTTTCCAATCCCTCACGATGCGCATGGCGTTCGTCGGCGCCTTTGCCACTGTATTGTTACTCGGCCTGCTGATCCCCGCGATGGATGTAATCGCCGGCGCGGGACGCTGGAAACTTCCAGTTGCCGCCGCACTCGTCTGTGCCGGGTGTCTTATCGCGGGCGCCTCCATGTCGGGCTTCAATCGCGACGCCCCGCGTACCAATAGCATCTACTACGGCTTGAACGCTGACACCGGCAAAGCCGTCTGGTTCAGCCTCGATCCCAAGGAAGACGACTGGACCGCGCACTACCTGGGCGCCAATCCGCAGCGCGCATCTTTGCCGCAATTCGTGCCGTTCATGTCGTGGCAATATCTGACTCACGACGCGCCAACGGTTTCGCTGCCTCCGCCGCTGATCGTGCGCCTGGACAGCCCTCCCAACGAGTTACATCTGCGGGTCAGTTCGCCGCGCGCCGCGCCGCGTATGTATCTTTATGGCGATCCGCGTAACCCCGTGCTGGAGGCGTCCGTGGATGGCGCCCCCATCGATGCCGACAAAGCTTTCCAGGGCTTGAAAGCAGGCCAGAAAGCCTACGCGTTCCGCATGCAGCGCTGGGGACTTTGCTATTTCAACGTGCCACAGCAAGGCATCGATGTGCGTATGCGCTTGCGCGACCCAGTCGCCGGTTACCGCATGGAGGTGGTCGATCAGTCTTACGGAATCGGGTGGCTGCCCGGCGCCACGGCGCGTCCCGATAGCATGATTCCGCTTCCGATCATGACGGATTCGGTATGGGTAAGGAAGTCCTATACGTATTGAACCCAACAGATGTTGACCTATCTGCCTTTTTGCCGGGTGGCGGCGTTACTCTAAGACATGCGTCTTGCATTCATAAGTTACACTTTTCTTTCCGGCGCGATCTTGCTGCCTGCTTGTTTATCCGCGCAGCCTGTCGTCGAAATCCTGGAGCCATCCGCGCACTCGGGCACGTCCGCCGCCGCGGTCATGGTGAAAGGCGTGGTGTCCTCGAGCGCCGCAATCGTCAATATCTACTGGACGGATCATCAGGGGCACAGCGGCCCGGCCGAATGGACGGCTTCACAAAGCGGCCAAACGTCCGCCATCGCTTTTTCCGCCAACGTGCCCGTTGTGCCCGGCGCCAACCGCCTTGCGTTGGTCGCCGTCGATAACCAGAATCGCTCCGGCTCCGTGCAACTCTCCGTTTACAGCGAGGCTCCGCAACCGCCTCCGGTGACTGAGATACGGACCGGCTGGTGGCATGGCATGCCGGTCACTTACACCGTGATCGACAGCTTGGCCATCGTCGATGGAGATATTATCTTAGGCACGGCCGCGCAACTGGCGGCATCCACGCCGCCTGGGCCCGGTGTCAGTCCCGACGGTTTCGCGCTCGCCGAGGTGGTGCAACTGTGGCCGCTGGTGGGCAAAGTGTATCAAATTCCATACACCATCGAAACCCCCGCCACCAATCTCAACGCCGCTTTGTCTTATGTGAACAGCGCATTGAGCGGCATTATCAAATTTGTTCCGCATACTACGCAGACCAACTACGTCACGTTCAACTTCGACCCGAGCAATACCAGCGGCTCGTGCGAGTCTTCCGTGGGCATGGTGGGCGGCCAACAGTTTGTGGGTGGATCGGCATCGTGCGCGCTGGTCACACTGGTCCATGAGATGGGCCACACCATCGGCTTATTCCATGAGCACCAGCGCCCCGATCGCGATTCTTATGTCACGTACAATTATGCGAATGTCGACGAACCCCTGGCTGCCGGTAATTTTACGTTCGCCAGCACGAACTACCAGACCGTCGGTCTTTACGACATTGCATCCGTGATGGAGTATTCGGCCTTCGTCTTCACCAAGAACAACCTGACGGTTCTCGAATCCATCCCGCCCGGCATCCCGCTCAGTAATCCGACCGGCTATTCGGCCGGAGACATCGACACCATCCAACGGCTTTATGGGCGTACGCCGTCGGCGGTAACCATTGTAACTAACCCTCCCGGCCTGCAGATTATCGTGGATGGCAGTACTTATACGGCGCCACAAACCTTCTCCTGGACCCTAAATTCCTCGCACACGCTCAATGTTCCGGCCGATCCGCAATTTACTAACCCGAACGATGGCGCCACTTACGAATTCGGCGTCTGGAACGACAATGGCGCGCGCTCCCACACCGTCACGGCCGGCGGCGGATCGGGGCTGCTGACATCGCCGGCGGCAAAGCTCGCCACCACCGTGTACGAGGCTAATTTCATCCGCCTGTGGCCGTTCGCCGCTTCCGCTTCACCCGCCGCGGGAGGATCGGTCGGTGTCTCTCCCGCGCCGCAATCCATCTTCAATGGCAATTTCTTCGTGGACCGGCAGGCGATTACGCTCAGCGCCACTGCCAACGCCGGCTATAACGTCTACGGCTGGAATGGCCCGCAATATCCGCAAGGCGCCAATCCTTATCCCTTCCTGATTCAAACGCCTCAATCCACGCTCCAGGGCATTTTCACGACGCATCCGGTAACTATCATTGGCGAGAGCCTCACCGGACCTAATACCTGGGATCCGCCGCTATACGCCTCAGTTGACAGCGACCCGTATGTCTATTTGCCGCAAGGTTACTCGCAAGATCAGTCCGGTTCCGCATGGGCGCCGGGAACGAGTCATTCCATCACGGCGATCAATCCGGATATCCCCGTGACCACAAATGTTTCGTACTCCTGGAATAACTGGAGCGATAGCGGCGCGCAGACTCATAACATCACGGCTTCCAGTTCCGGCGTGGAGACCGTCACTGCTTCTTATACTCCCGTATACCGCAGTTACACCTATCCGGAGAACGCCTGTGGTACGGTCTCTTACTCGCTATCCTGCCCGAACAACGATTGCAGCTTCGCGGATGGAACGGTATTAACGATGACCGCCACGCCCACGGAGGGCAATGGCATGGTGTTTGGGGGTTGGACTGGCGATCTTTCGGGCACTACTAATCCGGCCACCGTCACGATTCACGATGAGTTTCTGCCGGTCGCCAACTTCAACACTGTGCCAGCCGTCATCAATGTGACGAGTGTGAGTCCGGCAACGCCCGTCGAATCCTCCACCGCAGACCCGGCATTGACGGTCTTGGGTGATGGTTTCGACAGCACCAGTTTCTACGCTTATTGGAACGGCTCTTACCGGGCTACTTCGAATGTGACGTCCACCCAGGCGACCGTCCAACTGAACGCCGGCGATCTATCCGCCGCTGGATCTCAAACGCTGCAAGTGAGTAACTTTACGCCCTCCTGCGGATCGTACGCCTATACGCAAGTGCTGGTGAAAGCCACTAACGGCACGCCGCGCCTGACCATTACCAAGACACATAAAGGTAACTTCACGAAAAGCCAAACCGGGGCGACTTACACCGTGAAGGTCTCAAATCCCGCTTCCAGCACTGGCCCGACAAAGGGTGAAGTTACGGTTACCGATACCATTCCGTCCGGCTTGACGCTGGTATCCATGGCGGGCACTGGCTGGGCTTGCTCCTCGAACGTGTGCACTCGAAAGAGTGCCCTGGCCGCCGGCGCTAGCTATCCCCCGATCACGGTGACGGTAAACGTGGCCGCAAATGCGCCGTCTTCGGTGACCAACACCGTCACTGTCACAGGCGGGGACTCGCCGTCCGCAACCGCCTCCAACCCGACGACCATCAAGTAATATGCTGGCCGAATCGCTCGCCCCTATCGTGCTTCCGGATGCAGACGGCCGTTCGGTGCGGCTCGGTTCATTGTGGGAGCGGCAGCCTGCCGTGGTGGTGTTTCTTCGCCATTATGGTTGAATCTTCTGCCGCGAGCACGTCGCGCAGTTGCGCGAGCACGAGCAAGCTTTCCGTGAGAAGGGAGTGAACCTGGCGGCCATCGGACTGGGCGACGCCCATTACGCGCGCCTGTTCCGCGACGATACCGGCATCGACTTCCCTCTTCTGATCGACGAGCAGCGCGAAGCGTATCGCGTAGCCGGGCTGCGCAACGCCAACGTGTTTCACCTGCTGCGCAGCGATAATAAGACAGCCCGCGATCGCGCCCGCGCCACAGGCCACCAGCAGCATAAGCTGGGCGAGAATCCGTTTCAGCTCGGCGGAAGCTTTGTGTTCGGACCTGGTAACGTGGATCGCTTCGTGCACACCAGCCGCACCTTCGGCGATAATGCGCCTATTGCGGATCTTCTGAATGCCGTCACCAAGTAAGCGCAAAGGGCGCGTTTCCCGCGCCGCCATTGAAGGAACAGAACCGCAGAGTCCCAGCGGCGCGGGGCGCCCGTTTTGCGCGGTTCCTGGAGAGCCTCTGCCGCTGCCCTCTCTGCTCTCCCAGGTGCTGGTTTCGTTCACCATCGAATGCGATAACGAGTCTGAGCACCGGACGGCCCACACGACCACCAGATATGGATCGGCCGGCGGCGCGCGGCAAGGCCCGTGGCTGGTGTCGATGAATTGCATGCGCTTCGTCGGTCCGGAAGGGATCACGGTGCGCGAGTTGGAGCGCCGCGCCCGCACCCAAACCAATCTGAACGGCATTGAGCGGTGGGGTTACATCACCATCGCGCCGGACCCAGCGGACGCGCGTCCCAAGCCGCCGCTGAAAGATTGGGTGATTCATGCCACTCTCAAATGCCGGATAGCACAGGAGGTCTGGCGGCCGCTCTCCTCGGAAATCGAGCAGCGTTGGGAAGCGCGCTTCGGCAAGGACGAGATTGACGGCCTTCGCGAATCGCTGCGGGCGGTGGTGAGGCAGATCGACCCGAACCTGCCCGACTGTTTACCGATTTTGAAATACGGGCTCGTCAGCGAAGGCCCGGATCCCAAGCTCGGACCGCGCGTCGGTAATGACGATATCGATTCGCTCCCGCTTGCGGCGCTCCTCTCGCGCGTGCTGCTGGCCTTCGCCATGGAGTTCGAGCGCGAGTCGGATTTGTCGCTGGCAATCTGCGCCGACGTGTTGCGAGTGCTGGATGAGAAAGGCGTCCTGGTCCGCGATCTCCCGCTGCTGAGCGGCGTCTCGAAAGAGGCCATCGCCATGGCCTTCGGCATTCTGCAAAAGAAACGCGGCATGGTTGTCGAGCCGGACCCCCGCGGCAGCCGTGCGAAGATCGCCCGTCTCACTACGAAAGGTCGAGCGGCGCAGGAGGCATATCGCGAACTGCTCGCTACGATCGAAGGGCGCTGGCAGGTACGGTTTGGCAAGGACGCTATTCGGGCTCTCCGGCTGCGGCTGGCAAGGCTGGTTCAACCTCTGTTTCAGGCACTGGAGCCCTACCCGGGCGGATGGCGCGCCAAGGTCCGCAAGCCCGAAACGCTGCCGCATTACCCCATGGTGCTGCACCGCGGCGGCTTTCCTGACGGTAGTTGAGCGGCCGCTGCTACGCCCCAGCTCCGCACTTACACTTCGCCTGACAGGCCTTGCAAAATACGCGCCCGCACGCCGGGCATGCGCTCCAGCACGCGCCGCACAGCAAGTGCATCTTGCCGCCAACCTTGTCGCATAGATGCAGCGGGCGCGCACGGCCGCTGCACGATTCGCACAGCGGCGTATCCAGTGCGCGCAGCAACGCATTCCACGCGAGCGTCACGGGACGCTCCTCCTTCTTGCGCAGCAGCTTCACCGAAATCGCGCGCACCGGCAGCGATGCAACCAGCACATCGGTCAATTCGAGCCGCACCCGCAGCGAGTACTTGCGGACCAGGTCTTCCAGCTTCGCCGCACGGTCGAGTTGGGTGGCGGCGATCCGGCTGTGCTCCTTTTCGGCGGCCTGCGGATCGGACACACGCCGCGCCGCGCGTTTTTCAAGCTGAGCCAGGAGCCCGCCGTAGTACGATTCCATTCGCTCGCAATCGCGTGCCAGGCGGCGGTTGGCGCTCTGCTCGATGAACGCCATTCGCGCGCGCACCTCGGCCTCGGCGCTGCGCGCGGCCAGCGGATAAAACGTGCGCAGTTCCCCGGCCGGCACGGCAAACGCCGGATCGTCCTCCAACTCGTCGCGCACGGAACGCAGCAGGCGTTCCGGCTGTGCGGCTATCGCACGCGCCCCGCCGTTCAAGCAAACGCTCGCGTAGCCGATGGTGCGCTCGTCGGACTCCACCGTGTACTGAAACGAAAATAAATAATACGGCATGGCGCCGGCATAATCTTCCGCCAGCCGCCAGACTCCGTTCTGGATGGCAAGTTCCCGATTCAGGATGGCATCCGTATCGATACGGCCCACGGGCGCGCGCATGCGCAACCGGCCGCCGCACACCGAAGGCGATGGCGGTAGCAGTGCGCTCAGCCGGTCCATCCATTCGCCCGGATCGTCCGCGCCGCCGCGCGCGCTGAAATCGAGCGATAGCCAGTCACTCACGCTTAGCTTGGTGGAAACCTCCGGCGGCAACAGCGCGCGCAGTACGCCCTCGCCTTCGCTTTCCACCAGTGCGCCGCGAGTCATCAACAAGTCGCGCGCCCAATCGCCCAACTGAATCACGTCACACCTCGAAATCCCGCTGAAACAGCGCCTGGTCGAGTTCCTGCACCTTGGCGTGTTCCGCCTTGGCAGCCAAAAGCTGCTCAGCTAACTTATCGAACGCTTGCTCTACGGCGACAGGCCGGGAGCCGGGTCCCACTTCACGGACCGAGAGCCACAGATCCATCACCAAGTCGGCGAAATCGCGAGTATCATCCAGGCTGCCCAGAATGGCGTCCATTTCGCCCACCACCAGTTCGAACATATTGACCTTGTCGTGCAGCACCCGCAGCAGTTGCTCTTCCACCGTGCCCGCCTGGCAGAAGTTGAAGATGAATACATCGTGTTCCTGGCCGATGCGATGCACGCGGCCCACGCGCTGCTCGAGGCGCATGGGATTCCAGGGCAGATCGAAATTGATCACCGTATCGGCAAACTGCAGGTTGCGCCCTTCGCCGCCGGCGCCGGTGGAGAGCAGCACATCGGCATCGTCGCGAAAACGGGCGATGGCGGCGTCCTTATCGCCGCGCGAAAGCTCACCGCTGAACAGCGCATAGCGGATGCTGCGCCGCCGGCAGATTTCAGCCAGATGCTCCAGCGTGGGCACGAACTCCGTAAACACCACGGTCTTCGACTTGCGCGCGGCCAGCATTTCGCCGAGTTGATGTCCCTTCGATCCGTCGCCCACGCGGGAAGCCAGATCCAGGATGGATTCCAGTTCGGATACGTCGCGCGCATCCGGCCGTTGCTGCCCGGAGAGCCGGCGCAGGATGGAACGGTGCAGAGCATGCGGGCTGCTACCGGCCTGCCGTTGCATCCAATCGAGCGCCATGGCTGCGGCTTGTTTGCCTGTCCCGTAACGCGTTGCGACAAACGCCGAAACCCGTTCGTAGAGATCCGCCTCGGCGGCCGATGGCGGCACCACCACGCTGGCCGCCACACGATGCGGCAAGCGCACGTCCGCGGCCGAGCGCGTGTTGCGGATCATCACTTCGGCCAGCAAGGCGCGCAATTGTTCGGGATTCTTGGGCGATTTCGGCTTGGCGGCGTTTACATACAGCTTGCGAAATTCCGACTCGGTGGCCAGCAGGCCGGGCTTCAGCAGTGTGATCAGGTTATATAACTCGATCAAGTTATTTTCGACCGGCGTGGCCGTGAGCATCAGGATGAATTTCTTCTCGAGTGAGTCGACCAGCTTCCAATTGGCGCTGGCGCGGTTTTTCAAACAGTGCGCCTCGTCCACGATCACCATGTCCCAAGCCGCGCCGGCCAGCGCCGTGACATGCGGCTCCAGTCGCGCCATGGCGATAGAGGCGACCACCAACGGCTCGTTCTTCCAGAACCGCTCCGGATCGCGCCGGAATTCCGCGTTATCCGGCGACGCCGGCGCGAAGCCGAACTTCTCAGTCAGTTCGCCTTTCCACTGCGTCACCAGCGAAGGCGGCGCCAGCACCAGCGCCTTGCGAACCATGCCGCGCGCCCAATATTCCTTCAGCACCAGGCACGCTTCAATGGTCTTGCCGAGGCCCACTTCGTCGGCCAGCAACGCGCGGCCTTTGAAATGCCGTAGCACCTTGCGCACGGTTTCATGCTGATAGACGTAGCTATCGACGCCGGTCAGCGAGGGAAGGCAGACCAGGTCTTCGAAGCTTTGCGCCAAGCGTAATTCCTGCAAGCCGCGGCGCAGGAAGTAATCGGCGAGCGCGCCCGTAGCAGGAGATTGGGTCAGCGGAGGCGGTGGCAGGAAGGTGACACGTACGTGGGGCGGCTCCGGTTTGGGCGGCGCCGCGGGAGGGGGAGGGGGCGGAGGTAACGGCGCAGCAGGTTCGGGCTTGGGCGGCACCGGCACAACGCGCTGCACATCCGCGATGGGCGGCTCGCACCAGTGCTTGGCTTGCGCCCGCAGGTCTTTCCATTTTTCGCGCGCCGTGCTGGTGACAGCCAGGAATTGCCGAAAATCGGCTTGAGCTTCCGCGGTGCGGCCCAACTCCATGTGAGCCACTCCGGAGTTGTACCACGCGCCCGGCTGGTCCGGCCGTAATTTGCAGAGCGTGCGAGCATAGGGAAGCGCCACGGCGAATTGTCCGGCTTCCGAGTAGATCTTGCTCAGCAGGAACAGGGCGGGCACATGCTCGGGGCATAAGACAACGGCCTTCTTCAGCAAGCGGGCGGCTGCCGGAATGTCACCTCTCTGGAAGGCTGCCAGCCCGTCGTCGTGCAGGTAGTCCGCTTTCTCGCGGCTCTCGCTTTGCCTCGCCTCGGCCTCTCGCAGCTTCAGCTCTCTGCGGCGCCGCTCCTGTTTCTTAGCGTCCGTCGTCAGCGCTCCTTTCCCTTGGTCTTCAGCACGATCGGCGTGCCGCGGAATCCGAATTCTTTGCGGATCCGGTTTATCAAATAGCGCTCATCGGAGAAATGCAGCGGCTCTTTGCGGTTGGTGAACAGCACAAATGTCGGCGGATGCACCGACGGTTGTGTAATATAAAAAATCTTGCGCTCCTCAAAGCGCAACCGCTCCACGAAACGGTTCAGTTCACCGGTGGTGATGCGCTGGTTGGCGGAGCCATATACTTCCCGGATTAGCTTGTAAATGCGCTCCACGCCTGCGCCGGTCTTGGCCGACAGAAATACCACCGGCGCATACTCCAGAAACTTCAAACTATCGCGCAGGTCCTGTTCGAAGTTACTCTTCTTCTTGTCAGTCGCCAGGTCCCACTTATTGACACACAAGATAACTCCGGCGCCGCCTTCATGCGCGTATCCGGCGATGGTGGCGTCCAGACCCAGTACGCCTTCTGAAGCGTCCATCAGCACTAATACGACGTCGGCCATACGGATGTTGCGGCGCGCCATCACGACACTTAGCTTCTCCGCCATCAGCTTGGTTTTGCCCTTGCGGCGGATGCCGGCCGTATCTACAAAGGTATAACTTGTGCCGTCTCGCACCACCGTCTCATCTATGGCGTCGCGGGTGGTGCCGGCGACCGGCGATACGATGGAGCGCTCTTCGCCCGTCAGCGCGTTGAGCAGCGTCGATTTTCCCACGTTGGGGCGGCCGATGATGGCTACCTTGATGGTTTCTTCGGGCGTCTCCGCGGGAGTCTGGGCGAAACCGGCAGTGACATGCTCCAGCAGCGCATCCACGCCGATGCCATGCTCGGCCGAGACGGGGAAAATATCGCGAATGCCCAGCGAATAGAAATCGTGCGCCAGATCCGCGCGCGCTCCTGTATCCGCCTTGTTCACGGCCAGCGAAATGGGCCGGCCCAGACGCAGCAGCATGCGCGAAAGATCGCGGTCGGACGCGGTGATTTCGGCGCGGCCATCCACCAATAGAATGATATGCGCGGCGCGCTCCAACGCCACGCGGGCCTGCTTCAGGATCTGGCTGGGAATGTATTCGGCATCGTCCACCACAATGCCGCCGGTATCGATCAACTCGAACGGCCGTCCCTGGTACTCCGCGAGGCCGTGTAAGCGGTCGCGCGTGATGCCGGGCTCGTCGCCCACAATGGCGCGGCGCTGCCCAGTGATGCGGTTGAAGAGAGTCGATTTTCCGACGTTCGGCCGGCCCACGATCACCACCGTGGGAATGGATTCGGGCATGAGTCCCCATCATAACAGCCGCGCCGCGCGCTGCGCGAGTTATAGATCGATGGAGTCTTCGTTGCGCACGTTGAAGTATTGAATCACATCGTCGCGCAGTTTCCTGTTGCGGTCGGTAAGCTGCAGCACGCCCTGCACATCGTACTTAATATCCAGGTCCGGATCGTATCCGTCCTGCACCAGAATCTTCCAGCGGTCCTGGTAGCGGCGGTGCTGCTTCGATCCGTGCCAGTAATGATTCACGGTCCCGGGAACCACGCCGACTTTTCGTTGGATATATTTTTCCGCCCGTTCCTGCCAGCGGTTCCAGTAAGTGGTATATGACTTACTAATACCCACCGGAAACGACTTATCCACCTGGCCCAATAAGGCATAGGCCATGTGACGGTCGCCCGATCCGAGAATTCCGATATCGCCGAGCCCGCCCAGATCGCTGATGGCCGACCGGCGGGCCGCCCATGCATAGCCGGTATGCATCAATCCCTTGAAGGGATAGGATCCGGGATTGGCGGCCGGGCCGTTCGCGTTAGCTCGGCGCACAATGGGTTGCAGGACTTGCCTGTCTCTGAGATACGACGCGAACAGGCTACCGCACTGCGCGATAGGCTGGTGGTCGGGGCCATAGTCGATACTGTGGCTCCACAGTTGAAGTATTTTGTAGATCTGCAATTGGTGCAGGGTTTCCTGTACCCAGTCTGGACGGGCGAATTGCACGTCCGCGTCGATCCAGGCGACATATTCGGCATCGGCCGGCAGGCGTGAAATTCCGATGTTGATGAGATTCTCTTTGTGCCACAGGATGTCCGGCGAGCGCAGTTGAATGTGCCGCGGATTAGTGTAATCGGTGATTTCGAAATGCCGGTCGCGCAAGGCTAGCTCGACCGTGTAAAGAATTCCGCCGGATTCCTCCACCATCTTAGCGAACGCCTGATAGAGTTTATAACGCACATAGTAACGCATCGGATTCGTGATGACAGTAACTACATGCAAGTGCGCCGTGATGGGGGTGACATGGTGTTGGCGAAGCGCGGGATGAACCTCTCGT
The DNA here is from genome assembly GCA_963785255.1 of Bryobacterales bacterium. Classification (GTDB taxonomy): domain Bacteria; phylum Acidobacteriota; class Terriglobia; order Bryobacterales; family Bryobacteraceae; genus Bog-159. Next base: position 442,500 of record CAWAUR010000014.1, on the reverse strand, counting down.
TGAGATTCCGATTGCTGTTGCGGCGTTATATATTTCATCGGCTTTCGTGACTTCCTTCCGGGCAGGCGGCGCCATCGCCCGGTTCAAACAGATTTTGGGCGGCCCAGGTGGTCTCTACTGCGAAGGAGAGAGTGCCGCGGAGACGCGCCGGGCGGCCCATGCCGAGCGTCTCGATTGTTGCGGCGGGCGGAGGCGGTAAGTTGACCCGCCTTCCGATTACAAGGTTATCACTGCAGTTCTAAGCAAACACGCACGCCGTCCTGCATCGCTCCGTAAGTTGCTGACAAACGGACGATAAGATTCCAGCGCCGCTGTGTGACCGGCATTCACATCGCCCGCACCGTGCGGCCCCCCCATCGATTTGCCATAATAGAGCGATGGCCAAGCGCGTCGTGATGGAATGTCTGGTCCGTGGCCGAGCGCCCGGCCGCGAGTTCGATGTGCAGTTCTGGCAAGCGCTGGGGCCAGGCCGTATCCTGGAGGCTGCCTGGGACCTGGTGGTTACGGCGGCATCGGCCAAGGGCATCCATGAAGATCAGCTCCGATTACAGAGATCTGTTGAGCATTTTCAACGCGGCGGGCGTAAGGTATCCGGTCGTGGGTGGCGGCGGCCGGGGTATACTAGTGCATAGATCGCCATGGCTTACGTACAATTAAGAAAGATCTTCGCCGTTCTGGCTCCGGCAGACGACTTGGCGTCGGCCGTCGAGAGGGTCTTTCCCCACGACTCGTTGAAGGTAGGGCCGGGCCAGTGGCTGGTGGCACACGCCGGTACAGCCAGAGAAGTCTCGGACGCTCTCGGCGTAACTCAGGGCGAGGCCGGGACTGCGATTATCATCGCGGCCGATGGGTACTATGGCCGCGCGGACTCCTCCGTTTGGGAATGGATTGGATCGCGCCTCGGCACATTTGAGTATGCCTAAGTCGGGCGGCAGAGAGCCTATCACTCCGCCGGAAATTCCGGTTCCGCCAGCACACGCGCAGACATCCCCGGACGGCGTGCAAGTTACGCTTTTGCTGTCGGTCGGAGAGTTGAAGGGCCGCGTTGCGCTACTCGAGGATCAGGTTCGCAGGATGGCCGACCGGCTGGAAAAGGTCGGCGAGAAACTTTACCTGGCGCTTGGGGGCGGCGCTGTCATGGGCTTCGTGGCTAAATGGATCATTGACGCGGTCAAGAAGTAAGCACCGGGTCGGACGGTTCCGGCTGTCTCATGTTGGAGGCTGCCGCACTACTAGCTAGCTAGCTAGCTAGCGCCTGTGGGACGCATTGGCTCGGGTAGCTGAGCCCTGCCATCTTACAGCAAAGATGTCTTTGAGCGAACGGATCATTCCATGGTCTTGTGTTCTGAAAGAAAGCCCATGCTCGTCACCGCGTGACTGGAAACAATACACTGCCTCCTGGTCGTCCTCCAGCCAGAGCAGTATTAGCGAGGCTTCGTCCACCAACTTTATTTGGATACCAACCGCCTTCAGTTCCTCACGCAAACACCTTTCGGTCTTCATGAGGAAGTCGACGAAACGTTCGTATTCCTCCGGCAAGTCCTGATGGGCTCTCCTGAAGTCCTTGTAGCGTGTTGTTTGCCTCTCCTCGTCGAATTTGCCCTTGGAAACTGAATCTTAATGTATTCCTCTGCACAAGTGTCGCTGTAGGCGATGATGAGCACCGTTACCGGTCGGTCTCTGACTCTTAATTTCTTCAGGATACTTATGAAGTCCAAGTACTGCTGTTCGTCGGAGTACATCGAATAGCCGATCCAATCGGTCAGGATCGCGACGTACCGGGTCGCGCTGGAGACGACTCGATAATGTTCCGCACGTTTTCGGAAACATCCCAGCATAGCGATTCGAGAGCGTACGTTCAATACGCAGAATATCGCCTACGAGGGCATCTGTCTTATTTGTTAGGTCATCTGTCTTTCCGACCAAGCCGTCCATTTGCGTTACTAGGCTGTCAATCCGTCCGACCAAGCGGCCCGTTTTGCAGGACCAGGTGGTCGGCGTTGGTGACCAGCCCCTCAACTTGCTTAACCAAGGTGTCTGTCTGCTTTACGAGGTCGCCCTCGTTATCCAGAACCTTCCTCACTTGTTTTCTCAGGATCTTTGATTCAATGAACTGGACGACCGCAAAAACTATTGCGGTAAGGGCCAACGCAACGGTCGCAGGTTGGTGCGTGACGTCGTCGAGCATCTTGTCCCATATTGTCCCAAGCATCCTTGGCCTCCGTTAGCGAATTGGACGAAGGTTACCATGCGCCGAAGTTAGCTGTCAAATTCAATGTTGGATTATGCCCTTCCGCGATGCAATGACGCCACAAGTCTCATGGGGTAAGCGGGCGCGGCTGGGACCGTAGTTTCCTGAAGCCTACCCCATCGTGTAAGAGCTGAGCACCTTCATGTAATTCGCCCGCTCAAACGCCTGCGGCTGCGGCACCGCATTTCGGCTCATACTGCCCTGCATCTGCCGGATCGAATCGTACTCATGATCGCCCAGCCAGATGAGTAACTCGGTCAGCATGGTGTCCAGGTAATTGATACCGCGCTTCAATAGCGCCGAAGTCATCATGGCCACCTTGGCCCCGGCCATCATCGCCTTCACGACGTCAGTCGCCGTATGTACGCCGCCGGTAAGCGCCAGGTCGCATCGCACGTTGCCATACAATACCGCAATCCAGTGCAGCCGCAGCAGCAACTCATACTGATTACTCAGCATCAGGTTGGGAACCACTTCCAGCGCTTCTAAGTCGAAATCCGGCTGGTAGAAACGGTTGAACAGAACTAATCCGTCGGCGCCCGCGCCTTCCAGCCGCTTGGCCATGTTTACCGGCGCGCTGAAATACGGCCCCAGTTTTACGGCTACCGGAATATGCACCGCCGATTTCACCTCGCGCACTAAGTCGCAGTATTGCCGTTCCACCTGCTCGCCCGAAGCCTCGGGGTCCACCGGGATATAGTAAATGTTCAATTCCAACGCATCCGCGCCGGCCTGCTGCATCTGTTTCGCGTAATTCAGCCAGCCGCCTACCGACGTGCCGTTCAAGCTGGCGATCACCGGAATGTGCACTGCTTCTTTTGCCTTGCGGATGTGCTTCAGGTAGGCCTCAGGTCCGCGGTTGTAACCGAGCATGTCGGGAAATTGCGTGGTGCTCTCCGCGCTGACACTCTCTCCCGCCGAAAGAAAGCGATCGAGTTCGAAGCTTTCCACCGTGATCTGCTCCTCGAACAGTGAAGGCAGAACCACGGCCGCGGCGCCCGCGTCTTCCATGCGGCGGATATTCGAAACGTCCGCGCACATAGGCGAGGAAGAGGCCACCAGCGGATTCCGCAGCTTCAATCCCAAATAAGTGGTGGTCAAATCGATGCTCTCGGAAAGGTCGATCATAATTGTGCCTCCTTTGTGGGCATGTTGGCCATATTCTCGTAGATCTTCCAGCGGGTCACCACATCCTGTTGCGCGAGTTCCAGTAACCCGTGCGCCTCGTCCGGATGGCTCTTCGCCAGCATGGTGTAGCGCGTCTCGTTGTAGATATAATCCTTCAGCTTGATGCTGGGCGGCCGTGAATCGAGTTGGAACGGATTCTTATTCTCCCCCGACAACCGCGGATCGTATCGGAACAGCGGCCAGTAACCGGATTGCACCGCAAGTTTCTGCTGATCCAATCCGTGGACCATGTCGTAACCATGCGCGATGCAGTGACTGTAAGCGATGATGATGGACGGCCCATCGTAAGCCTCGGCTTCCATGAATGCCTTGATGGTGTGACTATCGTTGCCGCCCATGGCCACCTTCGCCACATACGCGGTGCCGTAACTCATGGCCATCAGCGCCAGATCTTTCTTCGCTCCAGGCTTGCCGCCGGCGGCGAACTTGGCCACCGCGCCGCGGGGCGTAGCCTTCGACATCTGGCCGCCGGTGTTCGAATACACTTCCGTATCGAGCACCAGGATATTCACGTTGCGGTTGGATGCCAGCACGTGGTCGAGGCCGCCGTAACCGATGTCATACGCCCAGCCGTCGCCGCCGATGATCCACACGCTCTTCTTCACCAGTGCATCGGCCAGGCTCAGCAGGTCGCGAATGGCGAGCGAGATGGCGGACGACAAACTACGATCGTCTGCCCCACTAAGCTTTTGCTTCAGCAACTTCACACGCGCGCGCTGCTCGAAAATGCCCGCTTCCGTGGATTGGTCGGCGTCCAACAACTCCTGCGCAAAATCTTCACCGATCACCGTGCCTAGGCGCGCCACCAATTCACCTGCATACTCCTTCTGTTTGTCGATGGCCAGCCGCATGCCCAAGCCAAACTCGGCGTTGTCTTCAAACAATGAATTCGACCATGCCGGGCCTAGCCCCTGGCTGTTCACCGTATAGGGCGTGGTGGGCAGATTGCCGCCGTAGATCGATGAGCAGCCGGTGGCATTGCCGATGATGGTGCGGTCGCCGAAAAGCTGGCTCATGAGCTTGATGTAAGGCGTCTCGCCGCATCCCGCGCACGCGCCCGAAAACTCGAACAACGGCTGCAATAGTTGGCTGTCCTTCACCAGGCTCTGTGTCAGCAGGCGCCGGTCGATCTCCGGGATCTTCAGGAAGAAATCCCAATTTGCGGCTTCCGGCTCGCGCAGCGGAGCTTGCGGCGCCATGTTGATGGCCTTGTGCTTAACCTCGCTCTTGCTCTTCGCCGGGCAGACCGCCACGCATAGCGCGCACCCCGTGCAATCCTCGGGCGCCACCTGCAGCGTGTATTGCATGCTCTTGAAATCTTTCCAACGCGCGGGCACGTGTTTGAACGTGGTAGGCGCGCCCTCGATTTGCGCGGGCTGGTAGACCTTCGCGCGAATCACGGCATGCGGACAAACCAGCACGCACTTGCCGCACTGGATGCACAGATCCTCATCCCAAACCGGAATCTCGAGCGCGATGTTGCGCTTCTCCCATTGCGTGGTGCCGGTCGGGAACGTGCCATCGAGAGGCATGGCGCTCACCGGCAGATCGTCGCCTTCGCCGGCGATAATGCGCGCGGTAAACTTCTGCACGAAATCGGGCGCGCCCGCCGGGACGGCAGGCCGCAAATCGAAAGTGGCCGTGGCTTCCGCGGGAACCTTTACTTCATGCAAGTGGCTGAGGGCTTCGTCGACGGCGGCGAAGTTCTTCTGCACCACCGCTTCGCCGCGTTTGCCATAAGTCTTCTCGATGGCATGCTTGATGGCGGCGATGGCTTCTTCGCGCGGCAGCACGCCGCTAATGGCGAAGAAGCAGGTCTGCATGATGGTGTTCACACGGCCGCCCATACCGGTGTCTTTGGCCACCTGGTAGCCGTCGATGACGAAGAATCGCAGCTTCTTCGAGATGATTTGGCGCTGCACGGTGAGTGGCAGTTGATCCCATACCTCGTCCGGACCGAACGGGCTGTTCAGCAGAAAAGTGGCGCCCGGCTCGGCGGCTTTCAATACGTCCAGCCGCTCCAGGAACGAGAATTGGTGGCAGGCCACGAAATTGGCGCTCGAAATCAGATAGCTCGAATGCAGCGGTTGCGGACCGAAACGCAGATGCGAAACCGTGATTGCGCCGGATTTCTTTGAGTCGTATACGAAGTAACCCTGCGCGTAATTATCGGTTTCCTCGCCGATGATCTTGATGGAATTCTTGTTCGCTCCCACCGTGCCGTCCGCGCCCAGACCGTAGAACAGCGCGCGCACCGCGCCGGGCGCTTCACTTGAAAATGCGGGATCGTATTCAAGGCTGGTATGGCCCACATCGTCCAGGATGCCGATGGTGAAATGATTCTTCGGCTTAGGCTTCAGCATTTCGTCGAAGATGCCCTTCACCATCGCGGGCGTGAACTCCTTCGAGGATAGTCCGTAGCGCCCGCCGATCACGCGCTTGCCGGTGACCATGGCTTCGTTCAGCGCGTTGATCACGTCGAGATACAGCGGTTCGCCGGAACTGCCCGGCTCCTTGGTGCGGTCGAGGACCGCGATAGTCTTCACGGATTCCGGCAGGGCCGCGATGAAATGCTCGATGGAGAACGGCCGGTAGAGCCGCACCTTCACCAGGCCGACTTTTTCGCCCGCGGCGTTCAGATGGGCGATGGCTTCCTCGGCGACTTCCGCCCCCGAACCCATCAGGACCACCACGCGATCGGCATCCGGCGCGCCAAAGTAATCGAATAAGTGATACTGCCGCCCTACCAACTGTGCGAACTTGTCCATCGCCTTCTGCACGATGGCGGGGCAGGCCGTATAGAACGGATTGGACGCTTCCCGCGCCTGGAAATAGACGTCCGGATTCTGCGCCGTGCCGCGGATCACGGGATGATCGGGCGATAGAGCGCGCGCCCGGTGCGCTCGAACCAGATCGTCGTCGATCAGGGCGCGCAGATCGTCGGGCGTAAGCTGTTCCACCTTGGCCACCTCGTGCGAAGTGCGGAAGCCATCGAAAAAGTGCAGGAACGGCACGCGCGCTTCCAGGCTGGCGGCCTGTGCGATGAGCGCGCAATCCATCACCTCCTGCACCGAGTTGGAAGCCAGCATGCCGAAGCCAGTGGCGCGCGCGGCCATCACGTCGCTATGGTCGCCGAAAATCGAAAGCGCCTGGGAGGCCAGCGTGCGCGCCGCAATGTGGAAGACCGTGGCCGTCAGTTCGCCGGCGATCTTATACATATTGGGGATCATCAGCAGCAGGCCTTGCGAGGCCGTAAAGGTGGTAGTGAGCGAGCCGGATTGCAGTGCGCCATGCAGCGCGCCCGCCGCCCCGCCTTCGCTCTGCATCTCGACCACCATGGGCACCGTGCCCCAGATGTTCGGTTTCAGCTCGGCGGACCACTGGTCGGCCCATTCGCCCATGGGCGACGAGGGCGTAATCGGGTAAATGGCGATGACTTCGTTGATCTGGTGGGCCACATAGGCCGCGGCTTCATTGCCGTCGATGGTGACTTTCGGGCGTGTGATGCTGGATGGACTGGTCAAAACTTCCCCCTCTTGCTCGGATTGCGGATGATTGTTGCTTAAGTCATATTATAAGACCTGTTTGTCGTAAAAATCTACAGGGCTTTTTACTGTGGGGCAGGCACCCTGCCTGCGGCGGCCACGTAGGCCGCCTCGTCGCCCGGTTTTCATCGTCCTTTGGCGGCCCGTAGGGCCATGAGGAAAGGCTTGCAGCCGGGGTGCCCCGTGGGCCAGCACCGTAGGCCCTCCGGCCACGCGACCGGTCGGGCAGTGATCCAACCCCGGGTAGTCTAATTAACAAAAGGCAACGTTGTACGTTGCAACCGGCGCGTCGACAATTAGGAATGTCCCATCCTCATAAGACCAGGACAATTACGGTTCTCTTGAGTTGCATCCTGACCGTAGCAACCTCCGTTGCCAAGGACCGGGACTGGCAGGTCGGACGCGTGCTGGATTCCGCGATGAGCCGTACGGTCTATGACACGGGCACGGTCACACGCACATCCGGCACAGCGACGGCATACGGTAGCGCGACCGCGAACACCACTGGCAGTGCGACGACGATTGGCAATGCCACCACGCTGCATAGCAGTACGGATACGAGTGGCATGGCCACGGCCAGAACCGAATCGGTTAGTTCCACCGCGATTCAGCGGGTCGCCGTCCAGACCAACGAGCTGTATATTGTCACGCATAAGTACCTCTACGTGATTGAGGACACGCGAAGATACGGGACCGGGGGACTCCTGGTGAATGCCCTTGCCAACAGGAAGCACGGGTGCCGGTTCGTTGTCGGCGAAGACATCAAGTACGTCCAGGAAAAAGGCTACCTATGGGTGCTTGATCCGGATGGCAAGGAATGCAAGATATCCATCGTACGGCAGCAGGTGCTGGAAAAAGACGCTTTCGTACCCGCCGGCGCACCATCCCCGGCGCCAGCCATGGAAGTCCCAGCCGGCGCCGGTCCGTCCACCCGTGTTGTGCCGCCAGCCGGCGCACCGCAGTTGGCCGCGGCCGCCGCGTCGCTGCCGCTTCAGGATGCCACGCCGATACACCTGCGGCTGACCCGCGCGCTGACGTCCGTAGCCGCAAAGGTCGGAGACACCGTGAATCTCGAGACCATCGAGGAGCTCAAGGTCGACGGAGTTTTGGTCATCGACCGCGGCGCAACGGCTGTCGGCACGGTGACCGAGGCCGAGGAGAAGAAGCTTCTGGTTCATAGCGGGAGGCTGGGAATCAACTTGGATTACGTCCGCCTGGTCGACGGCGACCGTGTGCCGTTGCGCGCCACGAAAGAAGGCCAAGGCGGCGTTCAAAAAAATGTGACGTTCCCCCGAGGCACCGAAATAACCGCCTACGTCGACGGCGATATCATCCTGGCGCGCGATCGGTTCGTGAATGGAGCGGTGCTCCTGCCGGTCGCCGTTGCGCAAAGCTTGCCGGTTCGTGCCGCACCCGCCCCGAGCGCCGCCGCGCCGCCTCCTCAAGCCGCCGCGCCCGCTCCCTCTCCGCGCGCGGCCACGCTCCTGCCCGGCGGACTCGTCGAGATGGCTTTCACGTCAAACCCTCCCGGCGCCAAGGTCAGCATGTACGGCACACCTATCGGCCGGACGCCCTTCACCGCCAAACTTCAGCCCGGCACTTATAAAGTGATCTTTTCAGCTAGCGGTTTCCCCGACCTGACGGAAAACGTCTCGGTCGGTCCAGGACTCTCGAGCGTGGCGCACGCCGCGTTTGCCATACCATCCACACAATGACCAACAAACTCGCACGTAAAATCGCCGCGCATCTGATGGCGGCATCCTTCGTCATGGCCGCCGCCATGGCCGCCGCCAGCGCGCCTACGGCGCCCACTTCGCTGCTTCTCCGGGATGCCACGCCGCTCCATCTGCGCCTGTTACACGGCCTCGCGTTCGCCGGATCTAAGCCCGGCGACCTGGTGGAACTCGAAATCGTGGACGATCTGCGCATTGACGGCGTCCTGGTGATGGCGCATGGCGCCCGGGCGATCGCCACGATCACACAGGCCGAGCCCAAGTCGCGCCAGCACCGCGGCGGCCTACTCGGGCTCAACCTCGATTCGGTCCAATTGCTGAATTCGGTCAAGGTTCCGATCCGCGTGGCGAAGCTTGCCACGCCGCCCTTGCTACTCAGCTTTGGACCAGCGGAAAGCTTCGCCGAAGGAACCGGGATCGACGTCGTTAGCAACGGCGACCTGAAACTCGACCCGGCTACCTTCCTGGAGGATATCTCGTTTACTTCGAATCCTCCCGGCGCCCTAGTCAGCATTTATGGGGCGCTGGTCGGCCGCACACCGTTCACTACCCGGTTAGCGCCCGGCCCTTACAGAGCCGTGTTCTCAGCCGATGGCTACACGGACCTGACCGAGAAGATGGAGGTAGGTCCAGGATTAGCAACTACGGTATACGCCGCCTTTGAGCTGAAGCCGTAGGGGCCGAGAACCGTCGGAAACCGCTCCCTTACGGTCGCGGCTCGGTAAGTCGGGGCCCGGTAAGTCGCGGCCCGGTAAGTCGACCAGTAAGTCGCGGCCCGGTAAGTTATCGTAAGCGCCGCGCTCGTTTCCGAGCCGCGCGCGTCAGCAAGCGGTTGCCTACGGCAGCGTCTCCCGCGCGATCTTCTCCGCCTGCTCCGCGCGGAACTGCTTCAGCTTCTCGCGCAGCTCCGGCCGCGAATTCGCCAGGATGGCGATCGCCAGCAGCGCGGCGTTGCGCGCCCCCGCCGTGCCAATTGCCAACGTACCCACCGGAATACCACCGGGCATCTGCACGGTGGAGAGCAGCGAATCGAGGCCTTTCAGCGCGGGACTCTCCATGGGCACACCCAGTACCGGCAGCACGGTCTGCGCAGCCAGCACTCCGGCCAGATGCGCCGCGCCGCCGGCCGCCGCGATAATCACTTCCAGTCCGCGAGATTCCGCCTCGGCCGCGAATTGCGCAGCCAGCAATGGCGTGCGATGCGCCGACAACACCCGGCATTCGTGCGGCACGCCGAACTTCTCGAGCGTCTCGTCGCAATGCCGCATGGTCTCCCAGTCCGACTTACTGCCCATGATTACCGCGACTAATGAGTGACTCATTGGTAGTTACTCGCCCTGTGCCAAGGTATAACCCGGTTTCCCATCGTAGTTACGAAGATTCTCGGTTTTCACGATCTCCATGCCGGTCTCCGCGATGCGGCCCAGCAGGCTCACGATCTGCGCTTGCGTCACGCCATCCGCGGCGGCGAACCGGCAACGGTAATTATCCGTGCAGAGGGTCTCGGGATGTCCGCCCGGCCAGGTTTTCAGGCCGCGATTCGACATCATGGTGAGGATCAGACGGTCCCCCTCCGTCTGCTGAAGGGCCGCCGCGAGTGTGTCGTTGTCGAGCGAGGGCCAGTTCACATAGACGTCCACGCCGATCAGATCGACCTTGGGATCGGGCCGGCTGACCGCCTGGCGGGCGGTCTCCGCCGGCGGGGGCGCCGCGGCGTAACTCACCGGCTTTAGTGTATTGGGCTTCTGGCCCAGCCGCGCCGCCACCGCATGCGCGAATTCCTTGGTGCCCACTTTTTCCTGGCTGGCGCCTTCCGTGAAAATGTCGTAGGTGTGCACGCCGTCTTCGATGGTGCGCAGCCACGCATTATGCACGCGCGCGGCCGTCTCCGGCTGATTGATATGCACCAGCATCAACACCGCGCCCAGCAGCAAGCCCGACGGATTCGCCAGATTTTGATTGGCGCGCCGCGGCGCGGAGCCGTGAATAGCTTCGAACATGGCGCAATGATCGCCGATATTCGCCGAACCGGCGATCCCCACGGAACCCGCGATCTGCGCGGCTACGTCCGAAAGAATATCGCCATAGAGATTGGGCATCACGATTACGTCGAACGCCTCGGGCGTATCCGCCATTTTGGCCGCGCCGATATCCACGATCCAATGCTCGTTCGGAATATCCGGATACTCCGCGGCGATTTCGTCGAAGACCTTATGGAAGAGACCGTCGGTCATCTTCATGATGTTGTCTTTGGTGAAGCAGGTAATCTTCTTGCGGCTGTGGCGGCGCGCGTATTCGAAGGCGTAGCGCACAATTTTTTCGCATCCCGGCCGGGTGATCAGCTTCAGGCATTCCATGGCTCCCGGGCTGAGCTGGTACTCGATGCCCGCGTAGCAGTCCTCTTCGTTCTCGCGCACGATTACCAGGTCCATGCCGGGATGCAGTGTATCGATGAATGGGTGATACGACACGCACGGCCGCACGTTCGCGTAGAGGCCCAGGGTCTTGCGGGCGGTGACATTCAGGCTCTTGAAGCCGCCGCCTTGCGGGGTGGTGATGGGCGCTTTCAAGAAGACTTTGGTGCGGCGCAGGGATTCCCAAGCGCTCGGTTCAATACCCGCGGTATTGCCGCGCAGGTAGACTTTCTCGCCGATTTCGATGGTCTCGATTTCGATGGCGGCGCCGGCGGCGGCCAGGATTTCCAAGGTCGCGGCCATGATTTCGGGGCCGATACCGTCGCCATGCGCGACAGTGATGGGGGTTTTGCTGGACATAGGGAAACCTAAAGATATAGGATTGCGAACAATCGCGCAACATTGTGGGGCAGGCTCGCAGCCTGCGGCGGCCTCGTAGGCCGCCAGACGCGACGCAAGAGACAGTGCCAGAGGCGGCCTACGAGGCCGCCGCAGGCAGAGTGCCTGCCCCACTCCGGCACAGCCGTGCCATAAGGCCACGCTATGGTCCGGGTCCAGCACGCTTGGATAAGACAGTTTCCGTTTGGAACGCCAAATGCCAATTACCGCCGGCGTACGAAGCTGGTTTCCGGTCCGTGGAAGGTGGGGAAAGTTTTAGAAATATGATCGTGCCAGGCGAGGCCTTCCTCATCCAGCAGGGCCCACAGCAAACCCAGGCCGCAGGCGAAATAGCTCAAGCATGCGCCGAAGTAGCGCAGCCAGCGCGCAGCGGCGTCCGGCGGGTAGCCATCGAAATTGATGAGGGTCAAATGCAGGGTGCGCATGCCGGGAGTCTGGGCGCCCGCACAAACCCAGATGAAGCCGTAGAACATGGCGATGAGGACAGCCGCGCCGGCCATGATCAAAAACACCGGCTTGGTGGATGGAAAGGAGCCGCCCAGAAAGTGAAAAACAGTAAGAAAGACGCCCCAGGCGATCACAATGCAACTGCCATCGATGGCGGCCGCGCACGCCCGATGCATGGGCGCCGCGACGGGAGCGTCGCAATCGATGACCGCTTCCACGGTGGTGCTCAGTTTTTTGGGCGCGGGAGGAAGAGGCTGCAGAAATTCGAGAGAAGGCTGCGCGTCGTCGGGCGCGCTCGGGCGCCGTACCACGCGCGTCGACGTACGGGTGACCGTAGGCTTGGTCTTGATCGGCGCGGGAGCGGCATAGTCGCCATCAAACGGGATCACGTTGCCCGACGCGCGGTCGTGAAACAGCACAGCCTGACGTGGCGCTGCGGCGGGCATCGCCCTTGCTATCGGGGGAGCAGCCGGTACTGCTACAGCCGCCGGAGGCGCTTCCGCGTGCGCGAGCTTCGGCACTTCGGCCAGAGCGCCGGCGGTGGCCATGGCATACGCATCGGCGAGCGGCCGGCCGCAACGCCGGCAACGCGTATCGTCGTCTAAATTCAGGTAACGGCAATAGCTGCAAGTCATGATAATGCCTCAAATGGTGCAGAGGAAGGCTCTCTTGTGGTACGTTTGCCGGTTGAGCCCTCTCGCGTGCACACGCCCTCACAATGTAAGTATCATACTCAGCGCTATTTGTCACGAACTTTCTTCGAGTATTACGTACAGTTCTATCCTCAGTGTGTTGGTAGCGTTGGTTTTGACGCCGGCGACGGTGCTCGGACAGGTGCCCCCGCCGACGGTGTTGGTTCCGGCGCCTAATGCACCGCCAGTTTCGCAACCCAATAAACACATCTATAAGCCCCGCCCCGACGCGCCGCCCGCCGGCGAATGGGTGGCGCGCGCGACCGAGCAGACCACCGAGGGCAAAATCCGCCATCTGCGGGGATCTGCCGAGATGGAAAACGCCGCCATGCTGTTTCGCGCCGATTCCATCGATTACAACGAAGAGACCGGCGACGTGGAGGCCCACGGCAACGTCTATTTCGAGCAGTTTGAACGCAATGAAAAGATCTGGGCAGACCACCTGGAATACAACACGCAGACGGAAAAGGGTAAATTCTACGACGTGCGCGGCACCACCTCTCCCCGCATCGACACGCGGCCCGGTATGCTTACCAGCACCAATCCTTACTATTTCCAGGGTCAGTGGGCAGAGCGCCTGGAAGGTCACTATATTCTCTATAACGGATTTCTGACGAATTGCCGCATCCCCAATCCCTGGTGGAAACTGAAAGGGCCGCGCTTCAATGTAGAGCCGCGCGAGTCTGCCAAGGCTTACCGGGCCGTGTTCCTTCTTAGAAGATTTCCGTTGTTTTATACACCGTTCTTTTATAAGTCGCTAGAGAAAGTGCCGCGGCGCAGCGGCTTTCTGATGCCTAACATCGGTCACAGTTCCGTGCGCGGCGAAATGCTGGGCGGCGGCTTCTTTTGGGCCATCAATCGAAGCTATGACGCGACTTACCACGTGCAGGACTATACCCTGCGCGGCTTCGCGCATCATTTGGAGTTGCGCGGCAAACCTACCGATAGGGCCGATTTTGACGCCATTTTGTTCGGCGTCGAGGACCGCGGCCTGCCCAACCCATACGGTCCTCCCATCAAGCAGGGCGGGTATACGTTCTCGGTAGCGGGTAAAGCCGATTTGGGCGACGGTTGGACCGCGCGCGGCTTCATCAACTATCTCAGTTCTTATACCTTCCGCCAGGCCTTTTCCGATTCTTTCAACGAAGCCGTCTTCAGCGAAGTAAGTTCCATCGCGTTCCTCAATAAGGATTGGTCTACCTTCACCTTCGATACCGTGGTCGGGCGCCAACAGGATTTCAGCACGCTGGAAATTACCGAAACCAATCCCATTACGAATAAACAAAGCACGGATACCAACTCGGTGGTGATCAAGAAGTTGCCGGAGCTCGATCTTTCGAGCCGCGACCATCCGATCGCCGCCAATCTGCCCATCTGGTATTCGTTCGATTCGAGCGCCGGCCTGCTGTCCCGCAGCCAGCCGGATTTCTATTGCCCGGGCGTCGCGCCGTCACAGCAAGGGACGTTTACCGCTTGTCCACCCACCTACGGTTTTGGTCCCAGTCTGTTGGACCGGTATGAGACCGACCTGTGGAACAGCCGTATGGATTTCGCGCCCACCATCACGTCGGCCTTGCACTTAGGCGACTTTCACTTTGTGCCGAGCGTGACTCTGGATGAGACGTTTTACAGCGAGACGCAGGGGCCCGAAACCCTTTCCTACAACGGAATGCCCGTGACCAACTTTATGCGGGTGCTTCCCCAGGACCTGCTGCGTAGCGCCCGCGAGTTCAAGCTGGACATGATCGCGCCGTCCTTCACGCGGGTCTTCGACCGCAAGACCTGGTTGGGAGATAAGTTGAAGCATGTTATCGAGCCGCGCGCCACTTACGAATATGTGGATGGCATCGGACAGGACTTCAATAAGATCATCCGATTCGACGAGACCGATCTGCTGGCGAATACCAATCAGGTTACTTTCTCTCTGACCAACCGCCTGTATGCCAAGCGCGGCGACGAAGTGACTGAGGTTTTCAGTTGGGAATTATCGCAGGCACGCTATTTCGATCCGACCTTCGGCGGCGTATTGACCGCGGCGACGGACCAGCGCACCGTGCTGATGCCGCAACTCGAACTGACCCCCTTCACATTCTTGTCGGGACCGCGCACATACTCGCCCGTCGTGTCGGCCATCCGCGCTACGCCTAAGTGGAACATAGCGTTCGAATGGCGGACCGATTACGATCCGCGGAACCGCGGGATCGTCGCCAGTCTTGCCAGCGTCGATTGGCATAAGGGCGACTTCTTTGTGTCCGTCGGGCATAACGAAGTGAAGACGGAGTCCTTTCTGTTGCCCAGTGAAGATCAGATCCGCGGCAGCTTCGGCGTGGGCGGGTCCACCCGGAAGGGCTGGAATGCAGCGTTTGTAGCGGTTTACGACTACCGGGTGGGCGTGCTGGATTATGCCATTGTGCAGACCACGTACAACACCGACTGCTGCGGGTTCAGCGTGCAATTGGTGCGCTTCGATTTCGGCACGCGCGATGAAACCCAATACCGTTTCGCGTTCGCGGTGGCGAATTTGGGTTCTTTTGGAACGCTGAAGCGCCAGGAGCGCGTGTTCTAATCCGGAACCGCTTGCTCACGTGCGCGGCTGGGATAGAATAACCTACCGAGCCGCGACCGTCAGGGAGTGCCCCATGCCCTGCGGGCCACCGAAAGCGATGAAGACCAATTGGAGGGCGGCCAATCCTGGCCGCAGCCGCCTTTCAGGCCGGCTAAAAGCCGTCCCCCGAGGGGACCCCAGGGCAGGATTGCCCGCCCTCAATTAGCCCGGCTGCGTCTTCAACGGAGCGGTCACCTTCCGCCCACCTTCACCAGCACGCGCTGCGTCCCCCGGTTGAGTCGTTGCGATCGACCGGCTGCCCATCCACCGCAATGACGTCATCGCCCCCGATGCCGATCTGGTACATTCCCACGATGGCGCGCCGCGACGCATCGCGCACGCCGGCTTCGGCGGCCGGAGATCCGGGCTCCGCGCTCGAATCAACGGACCGCCTTCGTTGGGCAATCCCAAATCGTCCGTTCTAGCCACTACCCACCTGCCACCCTCTAAACTAAGATCAAGATGAACGCACAATTCCGCGCGGCCCCGATCGCAACCTGGTTTGAGTCCGTACTAGCCGATTGCCGCTATGCCGTGCGCGCACTGGGGCGCGCCAAGGGCTTTGCCCTGGTGGCGATTTTCACTCTTGCGCTCGGAATCGGTGCTACTGCTGCTATCTTCAGCGTCGTTCAAGGCGTCGTTCTCTCGCCCTTGCCGTACAAAGAACCGGATCGTCTAGTTCTTGTGTTGCTCTATAACCAGAGGCTGAAAAGTTCAACCTATCTATCCTATTCGGACTTTCGCGATTGGCGCCGCAACAGCCGCTCCTTTGCTCGCATGGCAGCTTTCACGCCCCAGGGATTTGACCTGAGCAGCCCCGGTACTCCTGAGCATCTCAGTGGTCAGCTGGTAACCTGGGATTTTTTCAGTACACTGGGTGTAAAGCTCGCATTCGGCCGGGAATTCACATCTGCGGAAGATGTCTACGGGGGCGCGCACGTCGCCATCATCAGCGACCGGCTCTCGAGAACGCGCTTCGGCGGAGGTGTCCGGGTGCTTGGAAGATCCATGACACTGGAGGGCCTAAGCTACACCATCGTGGGCGTCCTCCCGCCCGGCTTTCGCTTCCTCACCGATGCTGATTTCTTTGTTCCCCTCGGTCAGGCCGACCCGCTCCTGCTCGGAGATCGCACCACGCACGACATCGCCTGCATAGCGCGCCTGAGGCCCGGCGTTTCGATTGGGCGCGCACAGGGGGACATGGATGCCGTACAGGCGGATCTGGATCGCCTTTATCCCAACGAAGAGCGCGGACTGGGGACCACGGTCGAACCATTAAAGCAAGAAGCCATCGGGAATGTGGGCGGCACGATTCTGCTGCTGTTCGGCTCCGTCTCGGTAGTATTGCTCATTGCTTGCGCCAACCTTGCAAATCTGTTGCTGGCTCGCTCGGTGGCGCGTTCGCGCGAATTTGCAGTTCGCTCCGCGCTCGGCGCGAATAGCAGCCGTATCGTCCGGCAATCGATTACTGAAGCCGTGGTGCTGTCACTTGTAGGAGCTGCCGCCGGCCTTGCCGTCGCCAAGTGGGGATTGAAGCCGCTCGTTGCCGCTCTCCCCGGGAGGCTGGGTCAGACCCATAGCATCGGTCTCAACGCTGGTGTCCTCCTGTTCACGTTGGGCATTTCCGTCTGTGTGGTCGTGATTTCCGCTCTCTTGCCAGCGTTCAAGGCTGCGCGGCTTGACTTACAAACCTCCTTAAAGCAGGGAAGCCGGAGCGACACCGGCAGTCATCGCGCTCAAACCATGTTCGTCGTTCTCCAGATGGCGCTTACCGTAGTGTTGCTCGTCGGTGCGGGGCTGTTATTTCGAACTGTGCGTCACTTATGGGAAGTGAATCCTGGGTTCGAGATCCGGCGAGCGATCACCTTTAAGATCGGGTTATCGCCCTCCGTTAAGAAGAGTGCGGCCGCCGAGCGCACCAGGTACCGGCAATTAGCGGACCGGCTTCGCGTGATACCGGGCGTAGAGGCTGCCGATTTTACAACATTGGTTCCCTTAAGTGGAGATGACGACGCACTCCCGTTCTGGGCCGGCTCCACAGCTCCTGCGTCAATGGCCGAGGCGCCCCGAGCCACCTCTTACTCCGTCGGTCCCGATTATCTTAAGGTGATGGGAATACCACTACTTCGAGGGCGTTTCTTCACGTTGCAGGACAATACCCACTCTGCTCCTGTGCTGGTCATCGATAGCGCACTGGCGCGTGCTTACTTCCCGGACAAAGATCCTGTTGGCCAGACTCTGTCTCTGATTCACGTGGGTTCGTTCCGTATTATCGGCGTGGTTGGGCACGTACTGCATTGGGGTTTGGGCGGCCACATCCGATCCAGCCCTTACCAGGTTTATGGCGCCTTCTATCAGATTTCCGATCACTGGCTGCCCAGAATGTACGGCGACATCAGTGCCACGATTCGCACCTCACTCGACAGCGCAGCCATCATGCCTGCGGTCCAGGCAGCCATTTTGCAGGCGGGCGCCGACCAGCCGATTTACAATGTTCAGACCGTGCAGGAATTGGCTGCAAGATCCCTGCCGCAGCGCTTTCCCATGATCCTGATGGGAACCTTTGCCGCGTTGGCACTGTTGCTCGCGTCGATCGGCACTTTCGGCGTCGTCTCTTATTCAGTATCAAGTCGTGTTCAGGAGATCGGAGTCCGGATGGCGCTGGGCGCGGAGAAGGCGCGGGTGTTCCGCATGATCATTGGCGAAGGTCTTCGGCTGGCCATGATAAGCATCTTCATCGGAGGCGTCACCGCATTCATCGCCGCCAGACTGTTATCCAGTTTTTCCACCCTCCTGTACGGAGTCGGTACCGCCGACCCTGTCACCTTTCTTTCGGTTTGCGTGATTCTTACTGGGGCAGCCGTTTTGGCTTCTTATGTTCCGGCGCGACGAGCCATGGCAGTCGATCCCATGAAAGCTATTCGATACGAATAAGCCGGACAGAATAACCTGCCGAGCCGCGACCGTCAGGGAGCGCCCCATGGCCCCGCGGGCCACCGAAAGCGATGAAGACCAATTGGAGGGCGGCCAATCCTGGCCGCAGCCGCCTTTCAGGCGGCTAGCCGGCTGCGGGAAAGATTGTCCGCCCCACCACCACAGGCGCGCCCACGGACAGACCGGGAGGTCTGTCCTACAGCGTTTGGGGCGCCTCGCCCACCTTCACCCGCACGCGCTCGGTCCGCCGGTCGCGGAACACCGTAATCTCCAGCGTATCCCCCACCCGCTTGCGATTGAGCGCGCGTTGCAGCGAGTCGTTGCTATCGACTGGCTGCCCATCCACCGCAATGACGTAATCGCCTCCGATGCCGATCTGGTACATGCCCACGATGGCGCGCCGCGACGCGCCGTGCAGGCCGGCGTCGGCGGCCGGAGATCCGGGCTCCACGCTCTGAATCAACAGACCGCCTTCGTTGGGCAAGCCCAAATCGTCCGCCACATCGCCGGAAATAAAAACCGTGTGAATCCCCAGATACGGCCGCGTCACGCGCCCTTTCGCCTGAAATTCCTCCAGCATCGCCTTAGCGCGATTGATGGGCAGTGCGAATCCGATGCCGATGTTGCCCTGCGGGCCGTAAATCGCGGTGTTGATGCCGATCACGGCGCCGCGCGAATCAAGCAGCGGACCGCCGCTGTTGCCGGGGTTGATGGCGGCGTCGGTCTGGATCATGTCCTCCATGCGGCGCCCTTCCTGCGGCTGCAAACTGCGCCCCAAAGCGCTGACTACGCCGGTGGTCAACGTGCCGCCGAATCCGAATGGATTGCCGATGGCCAGCACCTTCTGCCCTACCTGCAGGCTGTCGGAATCGCCCAGTTTCAGGAATGGCAGGGGGTGATCGGATTGGATTTTCACCAGCGCCAGATCGTTGCGCGGGTCCGTACCCAGCACGCGCGCTTTGTATTGCTTCTTGTCGCCGGCCAGGGTCACGGTCAATTGCTGGCTGCCCGAGACTACGTGATTGTTGGTCAGAATCAGCCCGTCCGGCTTGACCACAAAGCCCGATCCGGCGCCTTCCTGCGGATAGACCTGAAAGAAGAAATCTTCGCGATACACGATGCTGGTGATGTTGGCTGCCGCCGGCCGGGCCATCTTATATATCTCGATGTTATTGCTCTCGTCCGCGCCGAAGCCCGCCGTGTGCGCGGTATCCGGCGCGGCCCACAGGCGCTCCGCTTGCCGGATAGGCTGCCACAGCCGCTCCGCATTCCAGTGCGCCACCGAAGTAAAGTACCAAAAGCCGCCCACCAGGAGGGCGGCCCACACAAGAGTTCGCATTCTCATGGTTGTTCCATTCTCCGCAACGATTCATAGACCACGCGCGTCTGGCGCAGGGTTTCTTCCTTCGTGCCGGACGTGTCAATCGTAAAATCCGCGAATTTGACTTTTTCAGCCAGCGGCATTTGGCGCCCGATGCGCGCCAGTATTTCCGCGCGCGACGCGCCGTCCCGTTTCATAGACCGTTGCACTTGCTGTTCCTCGTCGCAGGTCACTACTATCAGCTTATCGAACCTTTTGTAGCTGCCGGTTTCGATGAGGATGGCCGCCTCGACGACGGCGATGCCGTGCGGATCCTCTGCCGCGACTTGCGCCAGCCATTGCTCTTCGCGCCGCATCACCGGCGGATGCACGAAGCTGTTGAGCAGTTTAAGACGCTCAGGTTTGTCAAAGACTTCGACTGCCAAGGCATGCCGGTCGATGGTCCCGTCCGCGGCGACGATGCCCGGCCCGAATTCGCGCACCACGGGCGCGTAAGCCTCCCCGCCATGCAGCAGGACTTCGTGCCCCAAGCGGTCCGCCTGCAGCACGTGGCAGCCTAACTCGGCAAGGGCATCGCCGACGAAGCTCTTCCCGCACGCCAACCCGCCCGTGAGACCGACTTTCAACACAAACAACATCATACGCCGCGCTTGGCGCGGTGGGGGCTGGGGGTTAGGGACTGGGGCTAGGCCGCGCTTCGCGCGGTGGAGCCCGGGATCAGGGGCCGGGGGCGGGGTTTTGTTTCGCCTCCCTCTCCGCGAAGGCAAAACCCTAACCCCCAGCCCCTAGCTAGCCCCTAGATTGACTTTCTGGCCGCCCCCACAGATACTATTTTCAGACCCGCATATGCGCAAACTCACCCAAGTGGAAGATGCCAAGTCGCTTCTGGAAGTCGCCAAGGATTGGGGCGTCTGGAAATGGCTGACCGAGAAAAAGACAGTCCGCCGCACGGCCGATATAGCCTGGGAGGCGTTTGACGAATTGGATAAAGAAATCCAGAGCGGCTGGAGCGTCGATCTCGATAATGCCTACACCGAACTGGAGGCCGAAGCGGAGCTTGCCGAAGGTGGAGCGCCCGCCAAGCGAAAGTACGAGAAGGCCAAGAAAGAAGCCGCCGGCGTCGATCCCAAGGTTAAGATTTTGGCGCAGAAGCTGAAGGAGGCCTACGACGAAGCCTGGCGCGTCCGGATGGAAGCGGAGCGCATGTTCGACGAGGCCGAGCGGCGCCTGAGCACCAGCATGGCGCGGGAGGCCTCGCAGGTGGCCATCGACGCATATAATCTGCGCGAAAAGGCCGTGCGTAAGGCGGATGCCGCGGCCCGCGCAAAATAGCGCCGAGCGCCGGCCCAATTTGTTGGCCCCTAAACTGCAAATGATCGCGTGCAATCTTAGCAAACATCAGTTCTGAGCGGACCCGCAGGGAGGCCGCAAGGCCGTAAGTGCGCCCGCTTAACTGGCGCAAATTGCTGATGATGCGCGAATTCAACCCCACCCAGGTGGGGAAAAGGGAGTTGCGGGGCATGATGATCGCAAGTTACCAGGGCCAAGTGGGTGAGGGGACCCAATTTGACGCACATTTCCACACTGCCGATCCGGACGCCATGGAAGCATTGCGGGGACCGTTGGACGTCGATGCGGAGGACTTCGAACAGGCGGCAGCCATAGAAGAACCGGCGCCGTCGTTTCCGGAGCATGACGACTCGGTCAGGCGGTACTTAAGGGAAATCGGATCTGTTCCTCTGCTTACCCGCGCTCAGGAGGTCCAACTGGCCCGCCGCATGGAGCGCGGCCAGACCCGGCGCGAAAAGGCGATCAGCCGTTCCGCTCTGGTTCAGCAACGCGTGGTGGAACTATTGGCGCAAGTCGGGGCTGGGTCCGTGGAGCTGGATAGCCTGATGGAGCGCAGCGATGTGGAAGATGGCAGTGCGGCCGATCGCCAGCGGCGCGCGGAATTCACCGCACATTTTGCCCGCATCAAACGCCTGTACGCCAAATTGCGGCAGGCCGAGCAACATCTGGCGCTGGCGCCGGCCGGGGACCGCGCGTTGCGGCGCCAGTTGGCGGGGCGGTTCCAGCGGGCGCGCGTCACTTTGGCGCAGCAGATCCGACGGATTCCGTTTCGGCCCAACCAATGGACCGGCTTCGCCAACGAACTGGAACGTCGGTCTGCGGAGTTGGAGCGGCTGAATCGGGAATGGCGGCAGATCGATACAGCCGGCGGACGCGATGCGCAGGTTCGTGCACGCACGCTCCGCGCTGAGATCCGAAAATGCGAGGCGCTGGCCGGCGCGACGCGCCAGGAATTGCAGGCCGCCATCAACCGCATCCATCAAGGCGACCGCGAAGCGCAGCAAGCCAAGTCGGATCTGGTCAACGCCAATCTTCGTTTGGTGGTCTCGGTGGCCAAACGCTATATGAACAAGGGACTGCACTTGCTCGATCTGGTGCAGGAAGGCAGCATGGGCCTAATGCGCGCGGCCGAGAAATTCGATTACCGCCGCGGATTTAAGTTTTCCACTTACGCTACCTGGTGGGTGATGCAATCGGTCTCGCGGGCGCTCGGCGAACAGGCCCGCACCATCCGCATTCCGATCCACATGAACGACCAACTGAACAAGTTCTTTCGGGCTTCCCGCCAGATGGAGCGCGAGTTGGGCCGGCCTCCCGAGGACGAAGAACTGGCCGCCCAGTTGAAGACCACCGGCGACAAGGTCGGCAAGCTGAGAACCATTTCGCGCGAACCGATTTCGCTCGATACGCCCATCGGGACCGATGAGGCGTCCACCCTAGGTGAATTGATCGCGGATCGCTGGAGCACTTCGCCGGCCGATTCGGTGTTGGCTGCCGAGGTGCGCATGAAGACGTCGGATTTTCTGCAAACGCTGGTTCCGCGCGAAGAACAGGTGCTTCGTTTGCGCTTTGGTCTGGGTTGCGCTCGCGAACACACGCTGGAGGAAATCGGCGCCGATCTGGATGTTACGCGCGAGCGCGTACGGCAGATCGAATTGAGAGCGCTGCGCAAATTGCGCCGCCCGGAGAGCGCCCGCCGCCTGCGTAGTCTGCTGACATAGCCCGTGGGGCAGGCCATCGCCTTTTGTGGCCTGCCGCCTTTCTTGTGCGTTCACATCCATTGGATCAAGCATTGCTCTCCTCCCTTCCGAAGGAGAGTTTCATGGCGGACAAAAACAAGGCGGTATTCGGAATCTATCCGAGCCGGATCAGCGTTGAGGAGGCCGTTGAGGCGCTCCGCGCAGCCGGTTTCCGCGGCACCGACATTTCCGTACTATTCCAGGAGAATCAGGGTAGCAAGGACTTTGCCCATGAAAAAAATACGAAGGCGCCGGAAGGAGCTACCGCGGGCGGCATCGTGGGCGGAATCTCGGGTGGCGTGCTCGGCTGGCTTACCGGCATCGGCGCGCTGGCGATTCCCGGACTGGGTCCGCTGATTGCGGCCGGACCGATTGTGGCCGCGCTGGCCGGAGTGGGTGCGGTAGGAGCCGTGGGCGGGTTCATCGGCGCGATGGTCGGCATGGGGCTGCCCGAATACGAAGCCAAACGCTTCGAGGGCCGCATCAAGCAGGGCGGCGTTCTGATGTCCGTGCACTGCGATAACGACGATTGGGTGAAGCGCGCCAAGGAACTGCTGAAGCGCACCGGCGCAGAGGATATCGGTTCGACATCCGAATCAAGCGCGGATTTCTTCGTGAGCGACCGGCCCATGCCGCGCGTACGCCACGCAGGCTATCCCGATCCGCTTTCGGGGCCAGAGCAGCCGCCCATCACCGATACCGATGAACTAACCCATCACCCGTGATTGTGAGGCAGGCACCCTGCCTGCGGCGGCCTCGTAGGCCGCCTCTTGGATTCTGACCAAAAGAGACCGCTCCGTTGAAGACGCGGGCTGGCGGCGAGCTGCGCTCGCCGGGCGGAGCTATGAGCTCGTAGGCCCGCTTTTTGACGAGCTTCGCTCGCCCCAGACAGGCCCGGAGGCCTGTCCTACAGGCGGCCTGCGAGGCCGCCGCAGGCAACGTGCCCGCCCCACAACGTGCGACAATCGGTCGCGGAGGCCGGATGAAACCTACAGCCTTATTAGCCGCCTTACTGCTCACTGCAACTTTGCTCGCACACGCCGCCGGCGCGCTCGCCCCCACCCCGCCGATGGGTTGGAACAGTTGGGACTGCTACGGCACCACCGTTACCGAAGCCGAAGTGAAGGCCAATGCCGCGTACATGGCCGAGCATCTGAAGCAGCACGGCTGGCAGTATGTCGTCATCGATATCCAGTGGTCCGAGCCGGATCCCAAGGCCCACGGCTACCGCGCCGGCGCGCAGCTTTCGATGGACCCATACGGCAGGCTCATTCCCGCCGTGAACCGGTTTCCATCCTCCGCGGAGGGCCGCGGTTTTCGTCCGCTGGCCGATTACATTCACGGTCTAGGGCTGCGCTTCGGTATCCATATTATGCGCGGTATTCCACGCCAGGCCGTGAAGGCGAATCTGCCGGTGTTCGGAAGCCATGCGCACGCCGCCGAAATCGCCGACACCGCGTCGGTGTGCCCGTGGAACAGCGATATGTACGGGGTGGACCTCAGCCGTCCCGGCGCGCAGGATTACTACGATTCCATTCTGAAGCTGTACGCCGAGTGGGGCGTCGATTACATCAAAGCCGACGATATCGCGCGGCCGGCGCATCGCGCGGAGATTGCCGCGTTGCATCGCGCCATTCAGAAGAGCGGCCGGCCTATCGTGCTGAGCCTGTCGCCCGGCCCGGCCATGATCAAGGACGTGGCTTTCTTGCAGGAAAACGCCAACATGTGGCGCATCTCGGACGACTTTTGGGACGATTGGAAGCTGCTGCGGCTGAACTTCATCCTGATGTCGATCTGGAGCGGCATGGGGCGGCCGGGCGCCTGGCCGGACGCGGATATGCTGCCGCTGGGGCGCATCGGAATCCGCGCCGAGCGCGGCGAGAGCCGCATGACGCGCTTCACGCGCGACGAGCAGCGCACCCTGATGAGTCTCTGGCCGATTGCGCAATCGCCGCTCATGTTCGGCGGCGATCTGCCCGGCAACGACGATTTCACGCTCTCTTTGTTAACCAATGATGAGGTGTTGGCGGTCGATCAGCATGGCGCGCACGGCGGCGCGTTCGCCGAAGGCGGCGACAGTGTGGTCTGGACCGCCGATGCGCCGGCTACCGATGAGAAGCACGCCGAGAAATACGCCGCCGTGTTTAATGTGGGCGACGCGGGTCCCATCGACATTCGCCTGGATTGGGCCGCTTTCAAGCTGCCGGAGCGCTGCATACTGCGGGATTTGTGGGAGCGCAAAGATGTCGGCGCGTTTTCCGGCGGGTATACGGTTCGCGTGGGTCCGCATGCGTCGGGACTCTACCGGATAAAGGCGGACCGCAAATGAATAAGGCCCCGGCTGGGTATCCGGGGCCTTTGCACTCAGAGGGTTGGCGGCGGGAGGGGACTCGCCGCCAGGGATGCTGTCTGTATTGACTACAATGTAACAGTTTCAGACCTGCTTGTCCAGTATTTTGCAAGAATTATTTTGAGATTTTTTTGGGGCCGAAAATTTAAAGGCCCCGGCTGGGTATCCGGGGCCTTTTGCACTCAGAGGGTTGGTGGCGGGAGGGGACTCGCCACCAGGGATGCTGTCTGTATGAGTCCATATTAACTTTTTAAGATCTTGTTGTCCAGTACTTTGCAAAGAATTTTTGAAAATAATTTGGCGCGCCGGTTTCGTTGAAAAGTTCAACATTTTCGCGAGCCGCAGGGTGGTAGAATCCACCAAAAAAGGCCTCGGACATCGAGGATATGAGTCCGTTCTTCAAGCACCGCTGCTGCATGACAGTGTAGAAACTAGCGAGATCGTGGTGGCGCGGCCGTGCACCGTTTTGCGCGAGTTCTCAAAAGGGACTATCCACGGCTGGACGAGGGCTGCTCGCGACGCGGATGCGGTGGAGCAAGAACTTCGTGCAGTACAGCGCGGCGCCCGCCTTGCGCTTTAATTTATGAGCGAAATCTCGATGCGGCGCATAATCTGCCGATGGCGGGGATCGCCGCAATACGCCAAGGCTTCGTCCTTGCAATCGCGCTCGATCACCTTCACTGGATTCTGGATGGTCCCGCCCAGGATCTTGCCGTCGGCCAGGCTGACCCTTACTTGCACGTCAAACGTCTCCAGGCCCACCGCAGCGATGTACTTCGCTCCATCGCGCTCCACTTGCACCCAATTGTTGGGAACGTCCGCGACGGGCGCCTGCATCCACGGCGCGGGAAGCTTCACCTTGGGCTTTGGCGGCGATACGTGGCGGACGAGGAGAATCGCGAGCTTCGCGGCATCGTCGACGGACTGCAATGTGATATCGAAATCGATGGCGTCTTCGCCCAGGACCACGCGGCTGCCATCCGCCCAGGAATTCGGCGTTCCGTAAGCCTGGTAGCGATGATCGCCGGGCTTGCTCAAATTGCCCACAGCGCCCGCAAGCCACGCGTCGGAATAAAACGTGAGGAGATCGGTAACAGGCCCAATGAGTTTCAGATCGAGACCCGCGAGTTTGGGCAAACCGGGCAGCTTGCGCGGATCGAGCGATAGCACCTGGCGGAAATCCAGACTGGCTTGCGGAAGGTGATACGGGGCGCCATTTGAAATCAGATTTGACCAGGCGAAATCCTCGATGAAAACCCCTTTAGCATCTTTCTTGACGACTCCGGATGCCAGCGCCTCGTAACGCCAATCTTCATTGACGCCTTTCATCCGGTAGACGAGCTTCTCGCCTTCGGTATAATGCCGGGCCA
The DNA here is from genome assembly GCA_963785255.1 of Bryobacterales bacterium. Lineage (GTDB taxonomy): Bacteria > Acidobacteriota > Terriglobia > Bryobacterales > Bryobacteraceae > Bog-159. The sequence goes on along the minus strand of CAWAUR010000014.1, from coordinate 416,162 downwards.
GCACACGCGGGGTGGGCGGGGGCGTGGGCTGGGCGCAGAGAGCGCCACCGATGGCCAGCAGCGCCGCGCCTCGGACCGGGGATATCATGTTGGCCTTCCGATTCTAGCAGAGCGCAAAATGTGGTTGCATCGGGGCACGGCAAAGCCGCCGCGCGGCACTGGTGGCAACCGTGGGAGGCCGCGTGGTCGAGGGAAAGCTGAAGTAGCGCCGAAGAGCGGGCCTACAAGGCCCGCGCAGGCAGAGTGCCTGCCCCACAGCAAACCGATCGAATGCGGGATGCTAGAATTCCCGCATGGAAGATCCCACCGAAGGTTCCAGCCGGGACCGCAGACAATTTCTTAAATCCGCCGGAGTGGCGCTTACCACTTCGCTCTTCACCGGCAGCATAAAAGGCGCAAACGATCGCCTATCCGCCGCGTTCATCGGCATGGGCCGCATGGGCATGAGCAACATGGATTACGCCATGCGCCAGCCGGGCTTGCAAGTGGTGGCCGTCTGCGACGTGTTTGAGCCGCAGCTTGAGAATGCCTTGGCGAAGGCCCAATCGAAAGGCCATACGCCCCGGGCCGTCCACGATTTCCGCGAGATCCTGGCGGACAAATCCATCGATGTTGTCAACATCTCGACGCCGGATCACTGGCATGCCTACATGACCGTGGAAGCCTGCAAGGCCGGCAAGGACGTCTACGTGGAGAAGCCCGTCTCGGTGGCCGTCGAGGAAGGCCGCAAAATGGTGGAAGCCGCGCGCAAATACAAGCGCGTGGTGCAGGCGGGGACCATGCAGCGTTCGGCGGTGCACTTCCAACAAGCCTGCGACATCGTGCGGCGCGGCGAATTGGGCAAGGTGGCGTTCGTGCGCACCTGGAACTACGGCAATGAGCCCGCGGAAGGCATCGGCAATCCGCCGGATAGCGATCCGCCCGCGGGTCTCGATTGGGACATGTGGCTGGGCCCCGCGCCCAAGCGGGCATTCAACAAGAACCGGTTCGGCGTGGACCCCAAGAACTTCTCGTATTTCCGCTATTTCTGGGATTACGCCGGCGGCATGATGACGGATTGGGGTGTGCACTGGCTGGATATCGTGCAAATGGCCTTCGACGAAGCCATGCCGCGCACCATCGCCAGCGTAGGCGACAAGCTGTGGCTCACCGATAACCGCGAAACTCCCGATACGCTGCAGGCCACTTACGAGTATCCGGGCTTCATCGCCACTTATGAGAACCGCAGCAATAACGGTCAATCGATGTTCAATAAGGGGGGCGGAATCCTGTTTCATGGCAACCAGGCGACGCTCTTTGTCGATCGCGAAGGTTACACTGTGGTGCCCGAGGGCCGCGGCGGCCAGCGCAAGGAAGTGAAATCCACCTCAAGCGGCAATCTGAATCACTGGGCCAACTTTCTCGACTGCGTGCGCACGCGCGAGCGGCCTGTGAGCGACATCGAGAAGTGCTTTCGGTCCACGGCGACCTGTCTGCTGGGCAACGTGTCGCTACGCAGCCGGATGCGCCTCGAGTGGGACGAGCGCGAACTGACCGTAGCGCAGTCCGATGCGCGCGATTTGCTGGTGCGGGAGTATCGCGCGCCCTGGAAACTCGAAGTGTAATAAAAGAGGGAGCCGGTTGAGGCAGTGACACTCCCCGAAGGGAGCGGAGGGTTACCTAGGCGGGATGTTGGCTTTTTCTGGCGGGAGACTAGCGGACCGAAACCCCCTCTTTCGATTTCCACGATAAGCCCCCCACGCGGGGAAGCATGCCGCGCGGCGCGCCAAACGATTGAAAATGAATGACGAAGAAATTTGTCCGCGGCGTGATCGTTAAACAAAAACCGCTCCCTCACGGTCGCGGCTCGGTAACGATGTTTCCGGTCGCGGCTCGGTAACGTGTCGGTCGCGGATGCGTTCACCGAGCCGCACTGCGTTACCGCGCGTGTGATAGCCGCGTTACCGAGCCGGTCCCCCTACCGAGCCGCGACCGTGAGGGAGCGGTCTACAAGTTGGTGGTTAGTCCCGGCCTTGCCGTTATACTTAGCGATCTCCCGCTGCTGAATAATATCACTTTACGCGATCGAGCGCCTGCTCGAAATCCGCCAGCAGATCCCGCCAATCTTCGATACCCACCGAAACGCGCACCAACCCTTCGCCGACGCCCGCCTCGTTGAGCTCCTGGGCGGACATGCCGGAGTGCGTGGTGGATCGGGGATGGCAGACCAGAGTCTCGACGCCGCCCAAGGAAACCGCGTTGCGTCCGATTTTCAGGCTGCGCAGGAAATCGAAAGCCGCCGCGCGGCCGCCCGCGAAATCGAGTGAGAAAATGCCGCCGGGATAGGCGCACTGTTCCTCGTAAATGCGGCGCTGCTCGGGCTCCGCAAACAGCGACGGATACAGCACGCGACGGATCTTGGCATGGCCGTTCAGGGCCTCCGCCAACCGTTGCGCATTCTTGCTTTGCCGGTTCATGCGCAAGGCCACGGTAGGCAGGCGCCCGTCCAGCATCCAGCATTCATCGGGCTGCAGGATGTTGCCGAACATGCTGCGCTTCAATAGAATCTTTCGCATCAGTTGCGGATCTTTGGAGAGCGCCACTCCGGCCACCATATCGCTGAAGCCGGAAAGATACTTGGTGCCGGAGTAGAGCACCAGGTCGGCGCCCAGCATCAGAGGATGCTGGAAAGTGGGACCGAGAAAAGTATTATCCACCATGACTACCGGCCGGTCGGGATGATCCTTGGCGGCCTGGGAGGCGCGCTGGATATCGGTCATCACCAGGGTAGGATTGGCGGGCGTTTCCAGACATACGATGCTGAGGTTGCGGGCGGATTGAATGGCGCGATCGATGGCTTCGGTGTCGCCGCCCAGCACGGGTATACCCTGCACGCCGAAGGGCTCCAGAAAACTGTGGATTAAGCCGGTGGTGCCGCCATAGAGCGGCGTGGTGTAGACAATGGTGGTGCCCGGACGGGCCACTGCCATGAAGGCCGTCATGATGGCGGCCATCCCGGAATTGAAGACGCCCGCGGCTTGCGCGCCGGGCTCGAGCGGCACGATCTGATCTTCCAGGATTTCGGCGTTGGGATGCGAGAAGCGCGAATAGATCAAATCGGCGCGCTCGCCGTCTTCGGCTTCCACGCGGCCGGCCAACACGGAAAAGGCATGTTCGGCCTCTTCGGGGCTCGAAAAAACGTAGGTAGAACTGCGAAAGACGGCAGGCCGCGCGGATCCGAACGAGAGGTGCGGATCGAAACCCGCGGTGAGCACCGCGGTGCGCGGACGTACGGCCTTGTGCGTGCCGTCGGGATTAGGCATAGTGGCTCCTCAATCAAGAGTGTACCGCCGCGCTCGGTAGGACAGGCCTCCCGGCCTGTCCAGGCCGCGCGTTGCACAGCGCAGGCCGCGCGTTGCGCGGAGAGCGGCGAGCTTCGCTTTACAATGATAGGAATGCATCCTCAGCCGATCGCCGGCCGGCCGTTGAGCGTCCTGATCGTAGAGGACTCGGCGGAGGACGCGGAACGCGCGGCCGTGGAACTGCGGCGGGCCGGATACGCGGCCGATTGCAGGCGGGTGGCTGATGTCAAGGAAATGGCGGCGGCCCTCGAAGAGCGGCCGTGGGACATCATCCTGTGCGCCCACACCTTACGCGCATTCACCTACGAGAGAGCGCTGGCCCTGCTGCGCGAGAAGCGCGTGACGGCGCCGGTCCTGTTGGTCTCCGCAGCGGCGGCGGACGATTCGGCGATCTGGGCGGTGAAGGCCGGCGCGCGCGACGTCATCATGAAAGATCGCCTCTCGCGCCTGGGACACGCGGTGGAGCGCGAATTAGAAGCGGCGCGCAACCGCGTGCGGCAGCGCTCGCTCGAAGAGGGCGTGCAGCGGACCGAAAGACGGTTCCAGGCGCTGATCGAACATAGTTTCGACGCCATCTGTCTGCTGGATGCCGCGGCCACCATGACCTACGCCAGCCCGGCGGCCGAGCGCATCCTGGGTTACCCGGCGGCGGAACTGGTGGGCCGCAACGCATTGAACCTGGTGGTCCCGGAAGACCGGCCGCTCGCCCGGCAGCGCCTCGGCGAATTACTGGCCACGCCGGGACACACGCTCACTGTCCAGGTGCGGGTGAAGCGCCGAGACGGCGGGGTTGTCTGGACCGAACACTCCGGCACGAATCTGCTGCATGAAGAGAGCGTGCGGGGGGTAGTGGTCAACTTCCGCGATATCACCAGCCAAAAGCGCTTCGAGCAGATGCTGCGCGAGAACGAAGAGCGAGTGCATCGCGAGTTGGCGGAGCTGGAGCACATCTATCAGACGGCCCCCGTGGGCCTGTGCCTGATCGGCCAGGATCTGAAGTATCTGCGGATCAACGAACGGCTGGCGGCCATGAATGGCCTGCCCGCGCGGGCTCATCTGGGCCGCAGCGTGTGGGAGGTGCTGCCGGAAACCGCGCGTTTCTTCGTGCCGCTGCTCCGGCGGATTCTGGAAACGGGGCGGCCGGTTCTCGACTGGCAATTCCGCACCGAAAAGCCGGCTGCGGGCGGACCGCGCGATCTGCTGGCCAGCTATTATCTGGTGCGGGCCGCCTCCGGCAAAATCGTGGGCGTGGCCGGAGTGGTGCAGGAGATCACCGAACTGAAACTGGTGGAGCGCGCGCTGCGCGAGAGCGAGCAACGCTTCCGCGCCCTGATCGAGAACAGCGCGGATGGATTTGTGCTGCTGGATGCGCACGGAAAGATACTGTACAGCGGTCCTCCCATATTGGGTCACCAGAGCCAGGAATTGCGCTCCCGAAGCGTGCTCGATCTGCTGCACCCGGATGAGCGGCGGCGTATGCCGGAATTATTCGCCGGCTTCCGCACGCACCTTGGCGCGGTGGTCACCAGTGAACATCGCGTGCGGCACAAGGATGGCTCGTGGCGCTGGGTGGAAGCGGTGAGCAAGAACCTGTTGGGCGACCGGGTGATCGCGGGGATCGTGGTCAATTATCGCGACGTGACGGAGCGCAAGCGGCTGGAAGACCAGTATCGCCAGACGCAGAAGCTGGAAAGCATCGGCGTGTTGGCCGGGGGCGTGGCCCACGATTTCAACAATCTGCTGACGGGCGTGCTGGGCAACGCCACGCTCGGTTTGGATCTGCTCTCGCCGGACCACGCCGCGCGGCCGCATGTCGACGAGGTCATCAAGGCGGCCGAGAGCGCGGCCCACCTGACGCGCCAACTGCTGGCCTATTCGGGAAAGGGCCGATTTGTCATCCAGCCCGTGAATTTGTCGGATTTGACGCGGGAGATGACCACGCTGGTGCGCACGTCGATCCCCAAGACCGTGGAACTGCGGTTGGAACTGGCGAACGATCTACCGGCTGTGGAGGCGGACCGCGGGCAGTTGCAGCAGCTCGTGATGAACCTGGTGATCAACGCCGCGGAATCGATTCCGGCGGATAGAGCCGGGATCGTTACGGTGGCGACTAGCGTCCGAGCGTTAAGAGGAGAAATCGAGTGGCCGGAGCTTGTGCCGGGAGAATATGTGCTGCTGGAAGTCGGGGATACGGGCAGCGGAATGGACGAAGAGACCCAATCGAAGATCTTCGATCCGTTCTTCACCACCAAGTTCTCGGGGCGCGGGCTCGGGCTTTCGGCCGCATTGGGCATTGTGCGGGGACACTCCGGAACGATCCGCGTGAACAGCACGCCGGGCGAAGGAACGGTTTTTCAGGTGCTGCTCCCGGCCAGCATGCGGGGCGCCAGTATAGCAGGCACGGAAGTGGACCGCACGGATCTGCGGGGAACCGGAACGATACTGGTGGTGGACGATGAGGCTATGGTGCGCAGGGCGGCGCGCAGCGCTCTGGAGCGCCAGGGCTACCGGGTGCTGCTGGCCGAAAACGGGCGGGAAGCGGTGGATACGCTGCGCGCCAGACCGAATATTAGTGTGGTCCTGCTGGATTTGATGATGCCCGTAATGGGCGGAGAAGAGGCGCTGCGGGAATTGCGCGCGGTGCGGCCGGACGTCCGGATTGTTCTGTCGAGCGGTTTCCACGAGACGGAGGCGATTCAGCGCTTCTCCGGGCAACGGTTGTCAGGTTTCATTCAGAAGCCCTACACGGCCGCGCAGTTGGCGGAGAAGATCAAGATGGTTCTGAAACGCGGTTGGTAGGACAGGCCTCCTGGCCTGTCCAGGACGAGCGAAGCTCGGCTGTTGAGCGTGCCAGCGAGGCCCGCGCAGGCTGCGAGCCGTTGTCGTGGCCCTGCGGGGACCGCGCCAAAGATGATAAAAATGCGTGTTGTGGGGCAGCCACTCTGGCCACTCTGGCCGCCCGCCGCAGCGTGCCTGCCCCACATCCACGCGATCGCGGCTCGCCTCAGTTAGCGGCGATGGCGCCGAACACACCCGTGGTCAGATTCGGTCCGCCCGCCGCGAAATAAAGCACGTTGGTGGGGCCGGTGTCGGAACTGCCGTTGCCGAATTCGATCCCCCACAGTCCCGGTAGCGTGATATCGGCGCCGGTCGAATCTTCGAGAAATCCTTGGAATGTCCCATCGGTGGCGCTATAAGCCCCGATCCAACCGCTGCCGGTGTTTCCGACCAGAATCATGCCGCTGAACTGGCCGAAGTTGGAAGGCGCCAGTGCGACTCCCCAAGGCTGATTGAACCACCCGTTCTGGAGCCGTTTCAGCAGCTTGCCATTGGTATCGTAGGAATCCACGTAGCCGGTCCCGCCACCCGCGGCTCTGTTATAAGCCACATAGATCTTCGCCCCGATGGCTTGGATGCCCGCCGGCGTGTACGCTTTGGGAACCTTCTTATCCGTGAAAGCGCCGGGCGGCAGGGTTACGGGGGCCCAGGAGGTGGCATCATAAGCCTCAATGCCGCCATTGGCGTTGGCTGCGTAGTAAGTCTCCGCGCCGCTGGTGGCGTTCTTAGCGATAGTCAGACCTTGATAGGAAGCGCCCGCGGCCGAGTTATTCACTTTGATGGCTGCCGTACTCAGATGGCACGCCGCGCATGCCTTGCCGGTCTTGACATCGGTCTGGGAATCCCAATATGAGATGGTTCCGTCCAGGGTGGCGTACGCGAAGTTCACGTTGCTCTTGCTGAGATTGATGGCGGCCGTGCCTGTGGGGCTGCCCACGCCGGTGCCGCTGGCCGGCGGAATCTTCACTGTCAGGCCCACGATGGTGCCAGTGGCGTCGTACAGCGTGGAAACGCCGGTGACCTGATCCGATACCCACCATTGGTTCTCGGCCACGCTCTTGCCGGCGGCGCGCGAGATGCCCCAGGGATTGATCAAATTCGAATCTTGCACATCGGTTACGATATTCGATGCGGTGTAACCGGTTTGTGCTTGGGCGCCGGCGCAAAGCAGCGCAGCCGCGCCTAGCATCATCAATGTTATTTTCTGCATGTAGCCCTCTTTCCCCTCAGTTGAGAGTGTCCGTACGAGTATAAGTCGGGCCGGGAACCGAGTCAATGGCCCACTTGTGAACTTCTTGTTACCATCGGTTTGGCACGCACGCTTTTCAGTTCGCGGTAATCGCGCCAAATACGCCGGTAGTCTGGTTGGTCCCGCCGGCGTTGAAGTACAGCACGTTTGCCGGCCCGGATTCGGTGTTGCCATTGCCAAACTCCAGCCCCCAGAGCCCGGGTAGGGTCACATCCTGTCCACCATTCGTCAGGAAGCCTTGAAACGCTCCGGTGGTTGGGTTGTAGGCGCCGATCCAGCCGCTGCCCGTGTTTCCCACCAGAAGCATGCCGCTGAACTGGCCGAAATTGGCCGGCGCCAGCGCCACGCCCCACGGCTGATTGAACCACCCTTGCTCCAGCCGCAACAGAAGCTTGCCGTTGGTGTTGTAAGCGTCCACGTAACCCGTGCCGCCGCCCGCGATGGCATTGTAAGTCACGTAGACTTTGGAGCCGATGGCCTGAATGCCGGCGGGAGAATACGTTTTGGGCACTTTTTTATCGGTGAAGGCCCCCGGCGGCAGCGTCACCGGAGCAAACGATGTGGCGTCGTAAGCTTCAATTCCGCCGTTGGCATTAGCGGCATAATAAGTCTGCGCGCCGCTGGTGGCGTTCTTGGCAATCGTAAGACCTTGGTAAGACGCGCCCGCGGAGTTGTTGACCATGATGGTTGCGGTAGTCACATGGCACTCCGCACACGACTTGCCCGGCTGGGCGGGTTTGGCGGCGGCGCTCCAGTTGGAGATGGTTCCATCCAGAGTTACGAACGCGAAGTCATGGTTGTTGGGGTTGAAAGCCGTTCCGGTGGGACTGCCCGGGCCGCTACCGCTGGCCGGCGGGATCGCCACCTGTAAGCCGACGATGGTGCCGTTGGCGTAATAGAGAGTTGAGAGACCCGTGACTTGGTCCGACGTCCACCACTCATTCTCCTTTAAGCTCGATTTGGATGGGCGCGACAGACCCCAGGGATTTACCAGGCGCGAATCCTGCACATTGGTGACGATATTAGACACCGTGTAGTTGGTCGTTTGAGCGCTAGCGCCGGCGCCACATAGCAGGGCGGCGCCCAGCATCAAGAAGTTTCTCATGTGTTCCCCTCCGTAGAGAAGTATAAGCCCGGCGGCCATTCCGGTCAATCGCCGCCCGGGTGAACTTTACGTTACGGTTGTAACATGCCGGACGCCTATCCTAGTTCGCCGTAATCGTGCCAAACAAACCGTGCAGGTAGTTGTCGATCCCGGCGGTAAAGTAAAGCGTCGAAGTTGGCCCGGAGTTCGCGTTGCCGGCGCCGAAGTAGATCGCCCAAAGCCCGGGTATGGCGATCGGTTTCTTCGGGGATTTCTCCAGGGAACCCAGGAATTTCCCGGTCTTGGCGTTATAGGCGCCGATCTCGCCGCTGCCCACATTTCCCACCAGTATGGCGTGTGCAAACTTACCATACCCGGCACGCGCCGATGCGATTCCCCAAGGCTCATTGAAGTGGCCCTGCGCGAAGCTGAGCAGCAGCGTCCCCGCGGAATTGAAGACGTCGACATATCCGCCGGCGCCCGGCCCCGCGGAGAACGTAACGTAAACTTTCGATCCCACGGCTTGGATTCCATAGGGCGTATAACCCGCCGGAATGCTGGGATCTGTAAAGGCTCCCGGCGCGAGGGTCACACGGCCAAAGGAGGTAGTGTATGCCTCCACTCCGCCTGCGGAGTTGGCGGCGTAGATGGTTTCCACTCCGCTGTTCTTGGCCGCGGTAACACCTGTGTAAGCCGCGCCGCTCGCCGAGTTATTCACTTTGAGAGCAGCCGAAGTGCCCCCGGTCCATTCTGAAATGGTCCCATCGAGTGTGACAAAAATGAAATCCGATCCCACGGCGACCGTGCCGGTGGGAGTGCCCGCGCCGCTGCCGCCGGCCGAAGGTATTGTTACTACCAGTGACTGGATATCACCCGCTCCGTTATATAGCGTCGAAACGCCCGTGCCGTTGTCGGAGGCCCACCAGTACGAGCCTGCGGTCCGCGAAAGACCCCAGGGATTCACCAGGTGCGAATCGGTGAATGTCCCCATACCCGCTATGTCGGAGACAAGGTTAGTCTGAGTATAGCTATTAGTGGTCGTATCTTGGGAGTACGCGGCCACTGAAGTCAGTAACGCAATTGTAAGTTTGTAAGTGATTTTCATAAGACCTTCCGGCGTGTATGTACTGAGCATACGCGGCGTGCCGGATGGGAGTCAATGAATAACCACTTAGTGCGTGGAATGTTTACAGCTTATAAATAAGTAACAAGTGGAAACGTTTGTGGGGCGGGCACTCTGCCTGCGGCGGCCTCGTAGGCCGCCTTCTGGAAGTTTCGCGGCGCTCATGGCGGCCTACGAGGCCGCCGCAGGCTACGAGCCTGCCCCACTAGGCCAGAATGCCGCGGGGACGGGGAGTGTAGCTGGGGAAAACCTTACTCAAGTCGCGATTGCCTAACTGGCCTTTCACCAACTCACCCAACACATCCCGGAAATCGGTGGTCAACGCGAGATCGCGGCCTTCGTAAAGCTGCTCCGTTTCGAGACCCGGCCACTTGCCGTACACTTTGCCGCCGCGCACGCCGCCGCCCATCACGAACATGCAATTGGCGTGGCCGTGATCGGTTCCGCGGTCGCCGTTCTCGTGCGCGGTGCGGCCGAATTCCGACATGGTCACCAGCGCGACGTCGCCGCGGCGATCGCCCAAGTCGGTCCAAAAAGCCGCCAGCGATTGGCCGAATTCGGTAAGCCGCCCGGCCAATTGTCCCTGCGAGGCGCGCGCGCCCACTTCGTTTACGTGATGATCCCAGCCGCCCACGTCGGCGAAAGCCATCTCCACGCCCACATCGGCCTTGATGAGTTGCGCGATCTGTCGTAGGCAGTCGCCAAAGCGTCCCTTGGGATAAGTCGCGCCGGCGGTGGGCTCGTAGGGCCGTTTCTGGACCGACTGCAGCAGCGACACGGCTTCGAACGTCTCGCGTCCGGCAGCGCCCAGCATGGGGTCGCGGCTATCGGCGTACATTTCCTGGAATGCGCCGGAGGCCTGCGCGTTGCGCACTTGAAAATCGCTCAGGTTCTGCACCGCGACCGCGGGGTTCGGCCCGCGCATGGCGCGCGGCAGCACGGCGCCCATGGCCACGGCGCGCACAGCCGAAATCCGCGCGGCGGCATCGGCGCGAGGCAGCGCGCGATTCATCCATCCGTCCGCGGTGGCTTTCACGCCGGGTGTGCCGGCTTCCATAAAATCCTGCGCATCGAAGTGCGACCGGGTGGGATCGGGAGAGCCGGCAGCGTGCACGATCGCCAGGTGTCCATCGTCCCAAATAGGCTTCAGCGGCGCGAGCGCCGGATGCAAACCGAAGAATCCGTCCAGATCGATGGCAGCGTCTTCGCGCCGTTCGGCCGCCGGCGATGGCCGCGGCACGGCGATAGTGGGGCGCATCTCGTAATATCGTTTCTCACCGTGCGGCACCACGATGTTGAGGCCATCGGCGGCGCCCCGTTGGAAAATGGCGACCAGAATTTTCGTGCGCGGCGAGGGTGCGTCGGCGGCGTACAGCGCGCGTTCCAGCCACAATGGAGCCGTGCCCGCGCCGACCATCGCCAGCGCCGAATTGCGAATAAAAAACCTGCGGGTAGTCATGGCATTACCCAGTTACTTCTTCTGAAAATCGGGAGAGCCCAGGGTGACGCCTTGCACCGTGGATCCCGAATCCACCTTGACTCCGGGCACCTTGTTATTGGCCAGCGCCACGCTGAAGTTCATGCGCGCCAGCAGGCCGGCCGAGTTCAACCATTCCTGCCCGGAGTTGGAATAACCGGTCGGCTCGGCTTTCTTGTATAACGGCTCGCCGAGTTGCGTCAGTTGATTGTTCAAGCCGAACGTGAAATCCACGTCCGCGTTCACCGCGCGCAAAGAGCTGGCCACCATTTCGAGCGGCGATTTCAATTTAGACCGGTAAGCGCCGCGCGACCAGAATTCCGGCGAATCGAACATGGTTTCGAGCACCGCGCGCAGATCGCCGTCCTTGTTCAGAAAGGTGTCTGCCATACGATCCACCAGCGCCGCGGGCGGATCGTCCGCCACGAAGCGCACGGCCAGTTCGCGCGAGATGAAGTGCGCGGTCGCGGGATGATGCGCCAGCAGATGCAGCACCTTGAAGCCATCGTCCATGCCGCCGCCCGCCGGAATCCGCACGCCCAACACAATCTTCTCGCCTTGGTCGTGCATGCGCGGATTGAACTCAAACTCCGCCTCGCGCTGCGGCCGCCGGATGGTCCAGCCGGTGAAGCAGCGGGCGACTTCGGTGACGTCTTTTTGGATGTAGCCGCCATCTACGCCCAGCGTATGCAGTTCCAGCAGTTCGCGCCCATAGTTTTCATTCAAGCCGCGCTGTTGCCGCATGCCCGCGGGTGATTGCGCGCCCACCGACTGCCAGTTATCGAGATAAAACAGCATCGCCGGACTCTGCGCGGTAGCGCGCAACAGGTCTTCGAACTTACCCAGCACGTGCGGACGGATGGCATCGCGTTCATAGGCGGTGACCAGATAGCGATCCGCGCCTTTCTCGATAAACACGTTGAAGTGGTTGTACCAGAAATCCACCAGGACTTCTTCGAGTTGGCGATTGCTGTAAACGGTGCGCAGCAGCTTGGCTTCGACGAGATCCTGCGCCACCACGGACTGCGGACCGTTGGCGCTCTGAATGCGGCGCCGCATATCCGGCCCGGCGGCCACGAACAGTTGCATGCGCATGCCTTGCCCGATGTGTTCGAGCACCTGGTCCTGACGGTCCCGCGGCCAGGACTTAAGCAGATCGAGCTTCTCCTGCGGCGTGCTTCTGCGCCACATGCGCAACTGCTCCGGATCGAGCACCGTGTCCAAATCGGGCGCGGGCGTGGACGCGGACGCGCCTTTCTCATCCGTCTTGCCTTCCAGCCTCGCCGCGAGTCGATCCACCATCATGCGCTTGTCCGGATCGTCCGGAAAAGGCAGTCTGCCATTGACCATGGCTTTCACCAGGGCGGGCGAAGGGTAGTTCGCCAGCATGGTGGCGGTGCTCATGCCGAGCGTATCGAGCGGGCGCAGCTTGTTCTCGAGAACGGGATTCTCCCGGATGCGCTCGGGATACAGTTGCCAATCGATCCACTGTTTGATTCCCATCTCTTCGACGCGCTCGACATCGCCGGGCCGCGCGCCAAACGTCAGGCGATCGACGGCGTGCCCGGCTCTTTGATCCTTGGCGATCGCTTGCCGGAAGAGATCGGGTTCCGGTGCATCTTTGCCCGCGTATAACGCAACACCGCCGGCCAGGCAAAAGCCGACGGCAAGGGCAACGGTCCGGAAGGTTTCATTGCGCAGCACTATACATCTATAAACGCGGTTCAGGAGCATGAAGTTGCGGAGGCCATCCCCGTGGAGTACTAACTGCGCAGCCGCAAAACGAACCAAACCATGCCGGCGGCGAACAATAAGGAGGCACAAACGGGAACCGGTTTAAGGGCCGCCAGCCGCTTCCCAAAGTAAGCAAACAATAGCGCAAATACGCCAATTAGCGCCATTTCGGCGAGCGCCGCGCCCGCCAATACATATACCGCGCGATATCCGGTCGTGCTAATAAATAACTCTAAATAAAGACCAGGAAAAAAACCTAACAAGACGATAATTAACCAGCGCATACTAGCTTTGGGTAGCGCCAGGATCTCCACCGCCAGATAGGCGATGGTCAACCCCGCGGCAGCTTCCACGAAACGCGGCGGCGGCTGCCAAGCGGTGAGCGGAACCAATACCACAGCGGCGATCTGCGCCACCAGAAACATTGCGGTCAGTACGGCCAACTCGCGCCGGCTGCGCGCGGCCAGCACCAGGCTCGCCAGAAACAGAATCTGCGCCGCGCCTCCCACGGCTCGCAACATGCCGCCGCCGGCTTCGGTGACCGCTGTTTCGAGCGGCGTAGGAGGGCGGAACCGCAGCGTGGCGCGCGGAAACGAAATATCGAACACCGCTTGATCGCGCTTACCGTTATTGTCCACGCGCAGCAGATGCACATGATTCGGCACGGTCACGGCGTAGAACGTGCAGTCAACATCCAAGGTGTCCACGACGGAGGCAAATTGATAATTCGCGGCGCATAGGTACGCGCCCAACGCTTGATCCGCGCGGCACGCCGAATCGAGCGGTTGCGCGGGGTGCCCGCCGCTCGAAAATACGATGTGGGCAAAAAGCGACTGCGCCGGATTCACGATATGGGGCACTTCGTAGAGCGGCAGGCGGAATTCATAATGCGCGGACGTGCCCCGGATAGTGAGATCCCCGGAGCTCATGCTCATCACGTGGGCCAGTGCCGGCATGGCGAGCAGCGCGAAACCGGCCGCGAGTTTCATGCAGCCAGATCGGGCGCCGGCCGCACCAGCTTCTGCTGCCGGATACGCCGGTATACGATGCGCGCCAGCGCCAGCACCGGCACCGAAAGAAAGGCGCCCGGCACGCCCGCCAGTTCCGCGCCGGCGAAGACCCCGAATAGTACCAGCAGCGGGTGCAGTTCCATGCCCGCGCGCATCAATAGCGGCGACAAAACATAATCCTGGAAAACGCGGTAGACCACCAGAAAGATCAGCGCGCCCAGAACCGGTCCGCCGCTCACGGCCGTAACAATCAGGATCATGACGCCCGCGGTGAATGATCCGATGATGGGAATGAATTCGAGCGCGGCGGAGAGCGCGGCAAGCAGTATGCTGTACGGCACTCCCAGGATAGTGAAGAAAATGGAATACGACGCAAACGTGGCCAGCGACAGCAAAAGAATGGCACGCATATAATGCGCCAGCAGCAGATCCACATCCGCCAGCAGGCCGTCCACGATGAGGCGCTGGCGTTGGTCGTCAACCATGCCCAAAATGTAGTTCCGCATTTCGCGGCCGTCTTTGAGAAAGAAGAAGCCCAGAATGGGAACGATCACGGCGTACACCAGGTTGCCGGCCACGCTCAGTATTTTCGCGCCGGCGCTCGGCAGGGACGAGATGATATTGCCGGAGCTCCTGGCGAGTTGCTCCTGCACCCTGGCGATGATTTGAGTCTTGAAGGAGTTTTCTTCCGGCGAAAGGGCAGTGTTGGGTTGCTCGAACGCGGTGAGTTTGGCGGGCATGGACTTGGCCAGCGAAGTGGCTTCTTCGACCACGCGGGAGCCGATCTGCGTAATGCCGACAAAGAGCACCGCCACGAAGATCAGGTAAGCGATGGCCAGCGCCAGAGTGCGCGTGCGGCTTCCCGGCAGGAAACGGTCGATCAGATTTACCAGCGGCGAGAGCAGATAAGCGAACAGCAGCGCCACGATGAAAACGAACAGCGTGGTGCGCATCAGGTAGACGATCCACAGAAGCAGCACGAGGATGGCGACTGTCCAGGTGTAGCGTGCGGCGCGCGGATCGATGCCCAGCATGTTGGCCTCTACGCATTCTAGCGTGCCGAGCGGCCAGACCGCTCCCTCACGGTCGCGGCTCGGAAACAACTACTGAGCCGCGACCGTCAGGAAACAACTACTGAGCCGCGACCGTCAGGGAGCGGACTGGCCGCTCGGAAGCAACTACTGAGCCGCGACCGTCAGGGAGCGGTTACCGGCCGAGCATCGGGAATAGTTTGCGCAAATCGTCGTCGCTGGGCTGGCGTCCGTACTCGCATACTTCGAACGCTTCGGCGTGGCGGACCTGCGCGGCGCGCTGCCGACCGTACCACTTCTCCAGCGCGCGGCGCACGGCCGGCGTAATTTCACCGCCACGCGTATCGGCCAACCAGCGCTTGCGTTCCGCCGGATCTTTGGGCACCGTATCCAGCTTGCCATCCACCCACGGCAGCCATTCATAGACCTGCGATACGTGTGCGTCCAGCGCGGCAATCTTCAAATCGAACACATCGTCGATGCTAATGGCCACGTCCGGGCGAAACGGAGCGGGGCGCTGGAATTGATCTTCGTAATACAGGAACACCGGATTCTTGCGCAGCGGCGGCGTATCGGGACAAACGTTGGGCACCACCACCATGTACGCGGCATCCTCTACCAGCACGCCGGTGTAGCGGTGATCCGGATGATAATCGTTGGGCCGCGGCGCCAGCACGATATCCGCATTCCACTGACGGATGCGCCGGATGATTTGTTCGCGCACCGCCAGCGTAGGCAGCAGTTCGCCGTCGTGGTTATCCAGCACTTCATATTCGATGCCCAATCGCCGGCCGGATTCTTGCGCTTCGGCGCGGCGGCGCTTGGCCAGCGGCCCGCCTCCCATGCTTTGATGGCCGGCATCGCCATTGGTCACCGAAACGAATTTCACGGCCGCGCCCAGCGCGCGGAATTTGGCGGCGGTTCCGGCGGCGCGGATATCGCAATCGTCCGGGTGGGCACCGAAGGCAATCACGCGCAAGGGAGTTTCCTGGGCCGGCAGCACGGCTACGGAGAGTAAGAGCAGTATACAGATGCGCAGCATGTTAGATATCTCCGAACTCGAGCAACATGCGAGGTTCAGCATATCTCCGTTTGGCTTCCTCATGCAAGGCAGATAACGGCGCGGGACTGGCGCGGGGAGGGCCATTCGTTCGAAGAGTATCGATTCCGCCGGCTGGTTGTCAATCGCGCACTGGTAAGACCGCCATGGATACCGGCTGCGGATTGGGGATTGGCGTATCGTCTACGATCTGCATGACCACACCCCGCATGATGGAAGTTTTGGAAGTTGGACCGAGAGAGGGATCTACCGATGCGAATCGAAAGAGTCATCCGCCACTTCAAGGAGTTCGCCATGTTGCCGATGGACAGGCTACAGAAGCTCATGGACGTGGCGGAAATGGTGGCGGACGTGAAGGCTTATAACGCGGCGAAGGGGCGTCTTGCGCGCAACTCGGCGCCGCATTGCGAGCGGCGTGCCCGGGCGCCCTTCGAGCGCTCCGGGCCGCATGCCATCGCTAGTGGGTAGTCCGCTCCGCGGTCCAGAAGTAGTAATCCGCGGTGTAAGGGACCAGCACCTGGCTGCCGACGTCAGTCGATTCGGCACAGCCGGTCGCGGGCGCGCTGCCGCCGGTGGTGTTCAATCGCTGAACGTAAGTGGCGTTCGTCAGCACGCCGCGCGGGTAAGAAGGTCCGTTCTGGGATCCAATCACCTGGACCAGCAGACACGGAATCGCGCCCGTAGCGGGACAACTTGGGTCCGTGCCGGCATTGATGCTGCCGATCTTGTTTCCCCAAATTACACTACTATCCAAAGAATTTTGCCATGTGACGCTGCCAAAAGGAAGCGGATTTGGAGCGTACTGGTTGGGGTTCGTGTCCGGACTCAGAAAGTGGGTGATAATCTCCTGCGTGAAGCTGCCGAACACAGTGGTAAACAAGGTGGCTTGCGGCCTCGAGGAATTGACCGTCCATGAGGCGCCCGTGCCCGACGGCAGGCAGACATAACCCTGTGTGCCGGTGCCATTCCCCAGGAGGTACGCGATGTTCCCCGCCGGCGGCGTAATGGCGGGCGGTGTGACTGGCTGCGTGATCCGGTCGCCGGCCAGCGCCGGCGATGACGCGATTCCTGCTGACAATACCAAGGCGAGCGCTGCCATCGAGGCTCCCGCAACATGCACATTTCCAAAGACTCGCTTCAGTTGCAACCGTTCGTGATTCATTTTCATTTCTCCTGATCGATATTTGCGGCGTCCAGCCGCACTAGCAATAACACGCCACTCGTTTTTTTCTTCCACCGAACGTGGAACGCTCCCTTACGGTCGCGGCTCTGTAACTGCACGGTCGCGGCTCTGTAACTGCGACAATCGCGACTCGACGGCTACTGAGCCGCGACCGTCGGCTACTGAGCCGCGACCGTCAGGAAGCGGAGTGTCCGCCCGGCCCGCCACAGGCCCGAAAAAATAATTTCCAGAAGGTGGAATATTCCGGCAGCTCGCGTGTTGTGCCTAACGGGGAGCATGAGGGCAAGCAGCGAAAGTAGTCCTGCGTTTATCCGGGCGGCGCTTGAGCATCTGGACAGCGTTTACCGCTACGCCGCCGTTCTCTGCCACGACCAAGCCCAAGCGGAGTCCCTCGTCCAGGAAACCTACCGATGCGCCGCGCAGGCCTTCAACGGATTAGCTCCCCAGACCAATCTTAGAAGCTGCTTGTACGCGATCGTACGGAGTATCTGGTTCAATCAGGTGCACAGTGGCGCTGCCGGTGTCCGGGCGCCGGACCCGCTCGCGCTAGGCGATGGGACCGAAAGCCAGGGAGTGCGCACCGCGCTCGAACGGCTTCCGCGGCCTTATCGCGAGGTCATCGTGCTGCATGAATTTGAAGGCCTCAGTTATTGCGAGATCGCCGATATTGTACATTGTCCCGCCGGTACCGTATTCTCCCGCCTGGACCGTGGACGCGAAAGATTAAGGCGGGTTTTGCGTCCCTGTCAGGCACCCGCATCCCAGCCGCCCCTCGAGGTAACCGCATGAAGCCGTGTGACGAAAATCGCCTGCGAATTACACTTTTTTTAGATGATGAACTGCGCGACCAGGAGCTGGCCGCTTTCGAATCCCACCTGGCGGTCTGTCCGGCCTGCCAGGCGGCTCTCGCCGAGGAGCGGCGCTTCCTGGATGATCTGCATTCCGCGCGTCCTTTGTACAGCGCGCCGCCGGACCTTCGTTCCCGCGTGGAGAATATCCTGCGCGACACGCCCGCGCCCGCCACGCCACCGCCCCCGCGGAAGCGCCTTCGCGAAACGTTCGAGCGCTTTCTAGACGCGCTGCCCAAATTCCGATGGCCCGCGCTGCAGGCCGCCGCGGTATTCGGGCTGCTGGCCGCTGTTATGGGTGGGCTGTGGGTCGGGCGGCGCGATGCGCATTCCGATTTCGTCGCCATGGCCGTCCAGGCTCACAAGCTCCATCTACAAGGAAAGTTGCCGCTCGAGATGCACTCTGCATCGCCCGCCGCCATCTCAGACTGGGTCAACGCCAAGGCCCCCTTCAAAATGCATCTTCCCTCTTATGACGAGACATCCGCGCAGTCACAACCCTACCAATACGAGGGCGCGCGCCTGGTCTCCTACCATAAAGACTCCGTGGCTTACGTGGCTTACCGCACAGAAGGCAAGCCTGTCAGCTTACTGGCTCTTCCCACTACCCTCGCTCCGCCGTTACGCGGCAGGGGAGTTAAGATGAAGAGCCTCACCATTTATTACGACGCGGTAGACAACTTTCACGTGATCACCTGGTCTGGACCCAGGAGCCGGTTGACCTACGCTCTAGTCACTGACCTCGAACACCCCTCGCAATCGTGCATCATCTGTCATGCGAGTTCCAGTCCCCGGGACCGCGATCTCATGGCAAAGCTCCGCTGGCAATAACTCAAACAGGAACGTTTACCGAGCCGCGACGGTAAGGGAGCGGTCTAATGGCGGTCACTCGACCGTTAGCGCGACTGGGAGCGGTCCTTAACATCTCATGCCATTGAGTCTCGCCTCTACAATCTGACTCACTTCCCCCTTGCATTCCGGCCGCGTTCGCAGTACACTCAACCCAATCTGCGATTTCTCACGGGGATGTGCATCGCAGCAAGAATTAGTTCCTGACGTGCCACCGCGCTGCCACTGACAAGAATTAACTGGAATACGCGAGTGACTCGCGTGTCTTAAATAGATAGGGAATGACGGAAGCGAATCACCACGAGGCTGATTTCAAGCAGGCGGCATTGGCCTGTCTGGACGGCCTCTACGGCTACGCCATGAGTCTCTCCCGCAATCAGGCCGACGCAGAGGACTTAGTCCAGGAGACCTACTTGAGGGCGGTGCGGGCCTTTGGCCAACTCGCGCCCGATAGCAACCTTAAGAGCTGGCTATATGCCATCCTGCGCAACGTCTGGCTGAATCAAGTGCGCCACGAACAGAGCGGCCCGCAATTCGTGGAAATGAGCGACGAACGGCACGAAGACGCCATTGCTCAGGCGCAATCCGGCGACGACCCCTACGCTTCGTATGTAGCCGGCGTGGAGCGCGACAGCATCCGTGCCGCGGTCGAACAGCTCTCCGTCGCGTACCGCGAAGTGATCGTGCTGCGTGAATTTGAAGGCCTGAGTTACAACGAGATCGCCGAGATCCTGCATTGTCCGGCCGGCACGTTGATGTCCCGCGGCTGGGGCGGGCGCGCGAAAAACTAAGGCTTCTGTTGAGCGTTTGGGACGTGCGGCCACCACTCGAGGCAAAACAACATGGAGCCTTGTGACAAGGATCGTAGCCGGATCTTCCTTTATCTGGATGATGAACTGCGCGGCCGCGAACTGACCGCCTGGGAGTCGCACGTGCGGGGTTGCCCAGCCTGCCGGCAAGCGGTCGCCCAAGAGCGTCGCTTCCTGAATGAGTTGCGTTCCCGCCGCCCGATTTGCCGCGCGCCAATGGACCTGCGATCCCGCGTGGAAGGGATTGTGCAACAATCGTCAGTGCCGGCAGCGCCGGTTCAGATCCGCGCGCGCATCCGGAAGACCATCGAACAGGCTCTTCCGCGCGGCAGGGTTATGTAAGTCACTTCAGTCGCTTCAGGATGGGGTTATGCACGCGCGGCGCACGCACGCTCTCAGGCGGCTTCGCGAGCGGAACGGTCGCCACACTCCGCATTCAGCGCCGGGCCTTCAATGTCCGGTTGGAACAGCGAAACGTGAACGGTAACCGTAAGCCGGCACTTCGCGCAGGCCGCCGTAGCCGAGAATTCGCGAGTCTGCCAAGCGGCCAGTTCGTGCCCAATACGACCGCGCCGAAAATGTCGCGATGCGCCGCAGAACTTCGAGTTGTTGGGCAATAGCAGTCATGGCTTTCCGCCTCCGTCGGGCACTATGCATAACACGCCAGGCACCCTTTTTCTTCCCGTTGCGGAAAAAGGTATTCGGGGGACCGCTCCCCGACGGGGTGCCCTCTGGGCCCGGCTCGGTACGTTGTCGTAAGTACTGGGACCGGCTTCTGAGCCGCGCGCGTAAGCAAGCGGTTCCGGGCCTTTTTCAGGCAGTCCTCCGCCCACGCCATCGCGTACGCCGCCAAGCCTCATGTCCCGATTCGATACCCTCCGCCCGCCGCAGAGCAAGATGCTTCGCCAACGCGGCGGACTGCCGAACAGCGTCCCTGACGCTGGGCGCGGTACAAGGTGCGAAACCGGCGCGATGGTTACCGAGCCTGGCGCCCCCTGCGCGAAGTCGTTGCAAAAATGGAGTATGCTATTTCGAGCCGCGGAGGAAGGCGGCAACCTCATGAGCAACGAAGAAACGAATAAGTTCACGTTCGCGAATCGGCGCCGTTTTCTTGGACAGCTCAGTGGCGCGGCAGCGCTGGCCGCGGGGGCGCTGACGGCTCCCTCGCGAGCCTTGGCTGCGTCATCTGGCAGCGCTACGCCCGATGGAACGGTGCCGCCGCCGGCCGGCCGCATGAAAAAGTCCATGGACATGCGCATGAACGAAGCGATTCAGGACGCGGCGGCCGGTCCCGCGACAAACGTCAACAACGGCGACGAAGCGCTGTATCCGGACAAGGGCGGCTCGTTCACCAAAGGCCTTCCCCACAACCAGTGGGGCCAGGTGGATCTGAACGCGTATGCCAGTCTGAAAACCGCCTTGCCAGCGGCGCGTTTTCCGATTTCGAGAAGATTATCATGGGAGGCGTGCGGACGCTGAATGGTCCGCAGGGCGGATTGGCCTTCGACCTGGAGGCGGCCGACAACGTGCAATTCGGGCAGCCGCAAGTGCCTCCCGCGCCGGCCATCGCCGGCCCTCAAACCGGCACGGAACTGCTGGAACATTACTGGGCATCCTTGTTGCGGGATGTGGCATTCACCGATTACGATTCGAGTTCCTTGGCCGCCATGGCGGCCGAGGAACTGAGTGGGCTCTCCGCGAACTGGTACACCGGTCCGCGGAACAGCAGTGGCCAAGTGACCCCGGACATGCTCTTTTCGCGGAGGCTTTCCAGGCGAGACATTGGGACCTTACCTCTCCCAGTTTTTGATCATGCCGACTTACATGGGCTCACAGCCGATCGGCCAACAGCAAGTGACTTATCTGCCGAATATCAACTATGTGACCAGCTTTTCGGATTGGTTGACGGTGCAGAACGGCAACTTCACCGGCTCGGAGAATCAGACCGATCCCGTGCTGCGCTACCGGCGGAATGGCCGGGATCTGGCGGCGATGACGCACGTGGATATGCTCTATCAGGAGTATTTCGTGGCGTACCTGGTGCTGGCCACCATGTTGGCGCCCTTGAATCCCGGTTCACCGTTCAATCCTGCCGTGGCTTCGAACGCGCCCCTCAACCCCGGGAATCCCTATTTGAACTCGAAGACCGAAAACGGCTTCGGCACCTTCGGCGATCCCGACTTCGCGTCCACGCTGGCAGACGTGGCCACCAAGGCGTTGAATGCGGTGTGGTACCAGAAGTGGTGGGTGCACCTGCGTCCCCGCCCGGAAGCGGCCGGGGGGCAAGTGGCGCTGGTGAAAATGGGACAAGCGTCGCATACCGACGTGCGACCGAACGCCGTGATCCTCAATTCCGTGGGCCTGCAGCAATCTTATCAGGCCAACAATTCCTGGCTGCTTTCGCAGGCGTTTCCGGAAGGATCGCCGGTGCATCCTGCCTATCCGACCGGGCACAGCACGGTAGCCGGCGCTTGCAACACCGTGCTGAAGTTCTTCTTCGACGGCGCGTTCGTGATTCCCAACCCGCTGGTGCCCTCGAGCGACGGTTTGTCGTTGCTACCGTACACGGGTTCCGACGCGGGGCAACTGACCGTCAACGGAGAACTGAACAAACTCGGCCACAATGTCAGTTTCGGGCATGGAATTCACGCCGGCATTCATTGGCGCAGCGATACCGATCAATCCTTATTGCTGGGCGAAGCCGTGGCGATGAGCATGCTGCAACATAAGGCGGCAACTTACAACGAACCGTTCACCGTGCAGTTGACCAAATTCGACGGCACCACGGAGACGATCACCAACAAAGGAAACCCGTAGAAATTCGTGAATGCGTAGGCGGCGGGAAGGGCGGCATACGGAAATCGGAAGCCGCGCGACGGCTCTATCACTGTTTGCAGCAACTTGGCGATGGCACGCGATTTGCATCATGCACGACAAGGTTGGTTTCAGGTTTCTTAGCTTTGGTGCGTTGCCTCATCATGGCTTTGCGCGCCCCGCTGCGATTCCACTGGTTGCAGCGGGGCATTTTTTTAAGGCTCTTTGTGACGGCCGGCGACATTCTTTGCCGAGCCGCGAATGACCCAGCCGCGACCGACCGAAGCGCGAATGACTGAGCCGCGACCGTAAGGGAGCGGGCCGTCAGGACTGAGTTTTCCGGCTCTTCAGGAAATCCAGCTCCGTCTGCTTGGGGATGCCGGGTTCGAAACAGCGGCGGCAGCGGGCCTCGTACATATCGGCGGCACCCACCACGATCAGGTCATCAGCGCCGCGCAGCCGCTGCGTATGCTTGCCCGGATTGCCGCAACGCACGCAGATCGCCAGCGTTTTGGTAATGGATTCCGCGAGCGCCAGCAGATCCGGAATCGGAACGAAGGGGCGGCCCAGGTAATCCGTATCCAGCCCGGCGATGATCACCTGTTTGCCGCTATCCGCCAGGCGCTGCGCGGGATCCACCAGGCTCTCGCCCATGAAATTCGCCTCATCTACACCGATCACTTCGGAACGCCAATCCACGCGGTCCAGAATCTCGCTGCCGGAATTCACCACTTCCGATTTCATGCGTAAATCGCCGTGCGACACGATCTCGTCCGGCGCGTAACGGGTGTCGATCACAGGTTTGAACACCTGCACGCGTTTGCGGGCGATCATGGCGCGGCGCAGGCGCCGGATCAACTCCTCGCTCTTGCCCGAGAACATGGGGCCGCAGATCACCTCGATCCAACCGATATTGCCGCTGACAAACTCCATGAGAATGCTTTATCATGGCACAGACCTGTGGGGCGGCGGCGCGCCGGGCCACGGATTACAATGCAGCTTATGAGACGGATTTGCCGCGTTCTGCCGCTGCTCGCCGTAGCCGCCTGGGGCGCAGAGAAGAAGCCCGTCACCATTCAGAATTTGCCCGCGCCGGTGCGCATGCCGCCGATCACTTGGGCGCCGGACGGAAAACGGTTTGCCTGGATGGAGGACAAGGCGATTTTCCAGTATGATGTCCCTTCCAAAAAAAGAAAGCAACTGGTGACGCTCGGCCCGCTCGAGGACAAGGCCGTAAAGCCTCCCAAGCCGGAAGGCACCGATTGGCAGAACCGGCGCGTTTCCGAGCAGAGCTTCCAATGGTCCTCCACCGGCCAGGAGATGCTGATTAGCCTGGATGGCGATCTGTTCCTCTTGCATACCGACACCGCCAAATGGGAGCAACTCACCGCCACGCCGGAAGTGGAGCGCGACCCCAAGCTCTCGCCCGACGGACATTTTGTCTCTTTCCGTCGGGATCACGATTTATACTGTCTGGAAGTGGCCGGGCGCAAGGTCACGCGGCTTACCAGCGACGGCTCCGCCACGCTGTGGAATGGCGAGTTGGACTGGGTATACCCGGAAGAGTTGAATCTCTCGACGGCGCATTGGTGGTCGCCCGATAGCCGGCAGATTGCGTACCTGCAGTTTGACGTGGCCCACGAATCGATTTTTCCGCAGGTGGATTTGCTATCGTGGCGCGCGGCGATGGAGCCCGAACGCTTTCCGCAACCGGGCACACCCAATGCGGACGTGCGGTTGGGAGTGGTTGCGCCGGATGGCGGCCCCACGCGCTGGATGGATACCGGCGAAACGCGGGGGCATCTGCTGGCGCGCGTGTATTGGTCGCCCGACAGCCGGTCACTGGCCTACGAGCGGCTCAATCGCGTGCAGAACCGTCTGGATCTGGGCCTGGCGGATGCGCGCGCGGGAACCTCCAAAGTGCTGCTCACGGACGAAGACTCTTACTGGGTCAACGTGAACGACGATTTCCAATTTCTCAATAAGGGCAAACAGTTTCTGTGGGGCAGCGAGCGCGACGGGTATCTGCATCTCTATCTTTACTCCACCGACGATAAACACAGCTCGCAGATTACCAAGGGCGAGTGGGAGGTGACCCAAGTCGCGGGCGTGAATGAGGAGACGCACGAGGTCTTCTTCGTCTCGACCGAGCAGAGCCCGGTGGAAAGGCAGATCTATCGCGTGCGGCTGGACGGCAAACAGAAGCAGCGGTTGAGCGGCGGCGCGGGCACCCACAACATTTCGATGAGTCCCACGACTGCGTATTATATGGATACGGCGTCCAACCTGAATTCGCCGCCCCGCCGCACCCTGCACGAGAGCGATGGCTCCCAGATCGCCGTGTACAAAGAAGCTACTCCGCCGGATCTGGATCTTCTTCCCACCGAGATTGTCAAGATCAAAGCCACCGATGGCGCGCAACTCTACGCGCGCATGATCAAGCCGGCGGGTTTTTCGCCCGACAAGAAGTACCCGGTGTTGGTCAGTGTCTACGGAGGTCCGGGCGTGCAGGCCGTGCGCGACGCCTGGAGCGGAGCGAATTTCGACCAGGTGCTGGCGCACAAAGGATACCTGATCTGGCAGCTCGATAACCGCGGCTCGTCCGGCCGCGGACATATTTGGGAATCGCAGATCTATCACGAAACCGGCGCGCACGAGTTGCGCGATCAGTTGGATGGAATCCACTACCTGGGGAGCTTAGGCTTCGCGGATATGACCCGCGTGGCGATCAGCGGATGGAGTTACGGCGGTTACATGACGCTCTATGCCCTGGCCAACGCTCCCACGGTATTCAAGGCCGGCATCGCGGGCGCGCCGGTGACCGATTGGCGCAATTACGATTCGATCTACACCGAGCGGTATATGGGCCTGCCCGACGAAAATCCGGAAGGCTACAAGCGCAGTTCGCCGCAGACCAACGCGGCGGAAATCAAGGCGCGGCTGCTGATCCTGCATAACATCGAGGACGACAACGTGCATTTCCAGAACAGCGTCCAGATGGCGAATGCGCTGGAGCGCGCAGGCAAGCAGTTCCAGATGATTGTCTATCCGCAGAAATCGCACGGAGTAAGTGGAGCGCTGCAGAAGCAGATGCTGCAGGCTATGTTGGATTTCCTGGAGAAGGCGCTGTAGGAACAAAGCTCGCCAGCTGGTTGAGGAAAAAGGCCCGGAACCGCTGGCTTACGCGCGCGGCTCAGAATCCGGTCCCAGGTCACGCGCGCGGCTCGGCAGCGGAGCCTTACCGGGCTTGGCAGCGAGTCTTACCGAGCCGCGACCGTAGGGGAGCGTCTGGCTACGATTCGAGCTGCGCGTCCAGCGTGATTTTGGTATTGAACAGCTTGGAAACCGGGCAACCCGCCTTGGCGTTGCCGGCCGCGGTATCGAAGGCCGCCTGGGTGGCGCCCGGAATCTTGGCCTTCAAGGCCAGATGGCTCTCGGTGATGGCGAAGCCGCTGTCGGTCTTCTCAAGCGATATGGTGGCCGTGACATCGATGCGTTCGGCGGTGAGTCCGGCGGCGCCCAGTTGCCCGGATAGCGCCATGGCGAAGCAGCCCGCGTGAGCGGCCGCCAGCAACTCCTCCGGATTGGTGCCCACGCCGTTCTCGAAGCGTGTGGCGAATGAATATTGCGTATTGGAAAGCACGCCGCTGGCGGTCGAAATAGCGCCTTTGCCCTGTTTCAGATCGCCCTGCCAGACGGCGGATGCGTTACGTTTCATTTGTCCTCCCATGGACCATCATAGTGGATGATCCGGCGTGGCCCGAGGATCCGGCAAATCGCACAAATCACAGCCGGGGTGACCGGCCCGCGCCATTCGGAGGCGGGGGCGGCATGGGGAGGGCTTGCGAGGCGGCTTTGGCTCCGGCGGCGGGGATCAGGGCCCAGGCGGTTTCCGGATCCGTAGGCTTGCCGAAATAGAAGCCTTGCGCATATTCGCAATCGAGCGCGCGCAATTGCGCGAGTTGCTGCGGGGTTTCCACGCCTTCGGCGATAAGATCCATGCCCAGATTGTGCGCCAGCGCCACGATCGTGCGGATAATCTCCAGGCTGTCGGCATCCAGGCCGATGCGGCTTACGAACGCCCGATCGATCTTCAGCGTTTGCACGGGCAGGTGCTGCAACTGGCTCAACGAAGAATACCCAGTTCCGAAATCGTCGATATCCAGACCCACATTCAGATCCCGCAGCCGCGACACCAGCGTGGAGACGGCGCCGGCGTTGTGCATCATGGTGCCTTCGGTGATCTCGAAACTGAGTCCGATGCCGCGGCTGTGCGGCCAACTGCGGCGGACGATGCGCTCGATTTCGTCCATGGCGCTCGATTCGGCCAGTTGCACGGGGGAAACATTCAGGTGCAGCGTGAGTAGTCCGCCGTTGCGGGCGGACACAGCCAGGCCCGCGGCCCCCAGCCAGCGCTGCACATCCTGACAGGCCCGCTCCAAAATCCAATGTCCCGCGGGTACGATCAGTCCGGTCTCTTCGGCGATCGGGATGAAATCGCAGGGGGGAACCAAGCCCCGCGAAGGATGCCGCCAGCGCACCAGGGCTTCGAATCCGGCGATAGATCCCGTTCGCAGGTCCATGATCGGCTGATAATGCAGCACCAACTCGTCGCGTTCGATAGCCCGCCGCAGATCTGTTTCCACCTGCAGCCGCGTGATGGCGCGGTGGCGCATGCCGGCGTCGAAAATTTCGAAGCGGGACCGCCCTGCCGCCTTGGCGCAGTGTAAAGCGGTGTCGGCGTCTCGCATCAAATCCTCTCCGCGTTCGTAGCCGTTGGTGTTGCCGGCAATGCCGATACTGGCGGTGACGAATACCTCGTTCCCATTCAGCAGGAATGGCGCGCGCATCTCCACCCCAATTCGCTCGGCCACCGCGACGGCGTCGTCCGCATGCCGGATCTCATCGAGCAGAACGGCGAATTCGTCGCCCGCCAGCCGCGCCACGCCGCAATCCTCCTGCAGGCGCGCGACGGAATCGGCGGCGCGCAGGCCGTCGCGAAGACGTGCGGCCAGGGCTTTCAACAGCAGGTCCCCAGCCAGGTGTCCCAGACTGTCGTTGACGTTTTTGAAGCGGTCCACATCCAGCAGCAGGACCGCAAATTCGCGGGTGGGCCGCCGCTTGTAAAGTTCCACCCGGCGCTCCAGCCGGTCCATGAAAAGCAGGCGGTTAGGCAGACCCGTAAGGGGATCGGCCACCTTAGCCGCGGTAATATCGGTTAGCGAGCCGGCGATGCGGAGCGCATCGCCCGTTCCACTCCATACCGCCAGGCCGCGGCTGAGCATCCAACGATAGCTGCCGTCTTTGCAATGCATGCGGTGTTCGCAATCCAGTTGCGGAGTCTCCCGCCGGCAGTGCGCCGCCACGGCCGCCTGCAATCGCGGAAAATCCACGGGATGCACGCGGCACAGCCATTCGTCGGGCCGGGAGCCGATATCGCCGTCCTGGTAGCCCAGCATCTCTTTCCAGCGTGGCGAATAATAGATTTCACCTTTTTCGAGGTTCCAATCCCACAAGCCGTCGTTGGCGCCGCGCGCGGCGCGCGCATAGCGCTCCTCGCTTTCGCGTAGCGCCGCGGACAGGCTCTTTTGCGAGAGCAGGGTGCCAATGCGGGCCAGGGCCACCGGCATATCCACGGGCTTGGTGATGTAATCGTTGGCGCCGGCCCGTAACGCCTCCACGATGCTGGCGCTGTGGGCCTCCGCGGTGACCATGATGACGGGGAGTTCAGTGGCGGAGTGGCGTTCCCGTATCCTTTCGAGCACCTGCATGCCGCTCATGCCCGGCATGCGGATATCCAGCAGAACGATATCCGGCGGCCGGGCGTCGACGACGGCCAGGGCCTGGGGGCCATCCTCCGCCAACACCACTTCAAATCCCTGGCGCTGCAACCGCCGGGACAACATGTCCCGATTACTTTCTTCGTCGTCTACAATCAGCAACGCCATTTCAGATCTTCTCCTCCGGCGCCGGAATGGATGCCGCGGGGCGCCCTCTTAACAGATCGGCAATTTCGCACGCCAACCCCATAGCCGGAAAATCGCCCTTCCGCAGGATGCGCTGCACGGCCGTGCTCAGGCGCTGACGTTCCCCCGCCGTTACGTTCTTCGCGGTCAATACCACGATGGGTATGGCCCGCCAGTCGGCGGTTTGCCGCAGAGCCGCGATGAATTCGAATCCGTCCATGCCGGGCATGCTCAAATCCAAGACAATCAGAGACGGTCTTCTTCGGGCAATGGAATCCAGGGCGGCGCGGCCATCCTCGGCTTCCATGACATCGCCGAACCGCTTCCGCAGGACGCGCGCGGCCATCTCGCGCGCGTTCCGGTCGTCATCCACTACCAGCACGGGTCCCGGCGGCTTGGGGGGGTAGCATCCGTGCAGTACGGCGATCAGACGCTCCGGCTCCACGGGCTTTTGCAGGAATTCCGCTGCGCCCAACATGCAGGCTCGCCGGCGGTCGTCGGCCACGGTCACCAGGATGACCGGGATATCCGCCAGATCCGCATCGGCTTTCAGGGCCTGCAACACGCTCCAGCCGTCCATCCCCGGCATGAATACGTCCAGCGTGATGGCTGCGGGGCGCACTTCCCGGGCGATGCGTAAACCCTCCGGACCGCTGGCCGCCCGCAGCACCGCGAAACCTTCGCGGCCCAGCACGTGCGTCATCTGATGGTGCACGGTGGCATCGTCGTCAATCACCAGGACGGTGTTCGCGCGCTGCGGTCTCCGGACGGCGGGCTCCCCCGCGATACAAGCCGCGGGTGTAAGCGGCGGCTTCAGCGCCGTTCCGCCAGGAGCGTGGCGCGGCAGCCGGATGGTGAACGTGGAGCCTTCACCCGGCTGGCTGCAGACGGTAATAGCCCCACCCATCAGTTGGCAGAATCGCTGGCTGATGGCCAATCCCAGGCCCGTTCCCCCGTACTTGCGCGTGGTGGAGGCGTCCACTTGCGAGAACGGCTGGAAAAGCTTGGGCAACTGATCCCGCGGGATGCCGATTCCCGTATCGCTGACGCGCCATTCGACCGCCGCGACGCCGTTCGCGGTTACCGGCGCCACTTCCAACCTCACGGTTCCGTTACTGGTGAACTTGCAGGCGTTGCTCAACAGATTGTAAAGACTCTGCCGCAACTTGACGGCATCCACCTCGACGGCCGAAAGACCGGGTGCGCACTCCATGACCAGTTGGTTGCCGTTTTTTTGCGCCAGCAGAGACACGGCGCCCCGGGCGTCCTCCAGGATCTGCGAGGTGGCGACTTCCTCCCATACCAACTCGGTTTTGCCGGCTTCCACTTTCGATAAATCGAGCACATCGTTAATCAGCGTCAGGAGATGCTTGCCGGCCGCCGTGATGCGCGTCAGATCGGACACGGCGGGTGCATCGCGCTCCGATTCGGCGTCTTCGCGCAACATCTCGCTGTAGCCGATGATGGCGTTCAGCGGTGTGCGCAACTCGTGGCTCATGTTGGCCAGAAAGACGCTCTTGGCACGGCTGGATTCCTCGGCGGCCCGCTTGGCGTCCAGAGCTTCCTCTTGGGCGCGCTGTCTCCGGCCGATCTCCTCGCAGAGTTCCGCCACGTGCCGTTCGAGCGCGCCGTGCGCCTCGTCGAGATCCCGCGTGCGCCCTTGAATCTGCTCCATCATTTCGTTGAAGCGGTCCACCAGCACACCGATCTCGTCGTTGCCGCGCTTGGACGCGCGCAAGGAGTAGTCCCGCTCGGCCGAGACGCGGCTGGCCATTTCCGCCAACCGCAGGGTGGGTTCCGAGATCACGCGATGCAGCCTGGACGAGAGCAGCAGGGCCGCCAGGGAAGAGGCCAGCCACACTCCCAGGACGATGGCGGCGCTCCACTCCAGGCGCGTATACACATCGTCGAGGCTTCTGTTCAGGTAAACGGTCCCGATGCCATCGCCGTCGAAGACCACCGGTTGAAACAAGACGAGATGACCATCCTCGAACCGGACGCCCGGCGGGCCCGGACGGCGCGGAAGATCCCGCCGAGATTCTCCGCGCAGGTAGACGGCGAAAGGGCGGCCATCCCACGTGTAGATGCAGGCAGATGTCAGGTTCGGTTCGGCGCGTAGGGCGGCCAGCATTTCGCTCGCACTGCGCCGGTCCTCGAACTCCAGCGCCGCCGTGCTGTTGTCCGCCACAATGCGCGCCAACGTGATCAGTTGCCGGGTGGCCGTCCTCTGGTAGGTGAACAGTTCAAAAGCCAGGAATGTGAGGCAGGCCAGCATCACCGCTACCGTGCTGGTCAACATGATGATGGCGATCAGCTTCCGTTTAATCGAAACATTCCGGAAGGCCTGCATGTTAATTCCGCCCTGCCATGGAACTTTCGCGCCAGATCATCGCTAATCGCAGCAGCTTGGAACTGACCTGGAAACGGGCGCGCTCGGCGGCATCCAGGTTGATCTCGAAGCGCACCCGGTTGCCCTCCCGCACGAACGCGATGATGCCTCCCAGGCGCGAAAACTCGCTGTCTTCGCCGATCGTCAGAATGGGCCGCTGTCCGACGGACTGCAGAATTTTGGCGATTTCGGTTCGATCGGAGGAGCCCACCAGCAGGATCGCGCAGATCTTCAGATCCGCGGCGGAACTTAGCCTTCGCACCCGCAACGGGTGTCCATCTACGGTTCGATTCCGCAGCGTCTCCTCGAGTGCCGAGACCATTACGGTGTCACCCACCACGCCGGCCACCAGCGGAGTACCCGCGCCGCCCAGTGCGCCTTCCGGCCACTCGACGAATTTGGCGAAGTTATACAACATGGCGCTTTTGATTTCGGATTCGGAGTGCGCTTCCGCCGTCACGGATTGGGATTGCGCCGCAGCCGCCAACGAAATCCCCACCACCAGCAACCGCCCCAGGCACCCCCCGGAGCGGCGCCCCGTCAGAAAGCCCATGTGGCCTTCAGTTGGACGGTTCGCCCAATCTGGCTGCATTGGACGTAGTCCGTGGTCGCGAATTCCAGATGCCTACCGTCTAGCAGATTCTGGCCGGAGAGGCTGATCTCGGTCGCGCGGGTGACGCGCCAGCCGATCCGCGCGTCGCTGCGGACGTAACCGGGAACGTCTAGCCCCCTAAGCGCGGAGACGAAATAGACGGCGGTATCGAACGCGAAACCCCGGCCCAGATCCACCTGCGAGCGAAACTGCACCTGGTGGGCCGGAGAGCTGCCTTCGATATCCAATGGGACGCTCTGCGCACTCAACTGCGCGGTACTCAGCCCATAGCGGAACCAACTGTAATTGCCCGTCAAACGCCACCTTTGGGTCACGCTCCAGTTGGTGGCCATTTCGATGCCGTAGGTGTGTCCCGCCGCATTGCTGCCGAACTGCAAGGGCACCAGCAGCGCCGACGGCGGTCCGGAGTCCATATAGGGCGTGCCGATATCGATTGTCCGCAAGTCGTGGTAGACAGTAAAGAACGCCGCCAGATCCAGGGTGACCCAGCGCGCCGGCTGATTGCGGTATCCGGCTTCATATGCCAGAGCCTGCTCCGGCCGGATGTCCAGGTTTCCGCTCAGCATGCCAACTATGCTGGAACTCTGGGTGGGCTGAAACTGGATGAGCGTGTCGAGATCGACCAGGTCCGGGGTGCGCACGGCGCGCGACACAGAGGCCCACAGGCCTTGCCGCGGCGTCATCGTCCACAAGAGCCGGGCGCTCGGCTGCACATCGAATCCAAAGTAATTGGCATACTCGATCTTGGTTCCCAGCGTCAGCGACAGGCGCTCGGGCACCACGGCAATCTGGTCCTGGGCAAAGAAACTGGCCAATGTGTGGGCCCCGGATGCCGGGACGAATCGCACAGAGGCACTGGGGGCCGGGAAGATCTGCCGGCTAGTGGTATCGTCCTGGTCGATATCGAAACCCGCGCCCCACATCAGATCGTTTCTGGAGGAAACGGCGAAATGATGCTGGAAGTCGAACTGCGTGGACCGCATGTCGAGCTGTCCAAACCCCTCCAGGCGATTCTCGTCGCCGGTGGAGACCTGCATGGCGAGATCGGAACGATCCGAGAACTGGTGCGTCCAGCGGCCCAACGCATAACCACCGGACATGGCCACGGAATCGGGAAAGGGCGGACTCAATCCAATAGCCGGATAGTTTGGATAAACGGTCTCTTGAGCGTTACCCCGGTAGGCGTCGCCTTCCACAGTCACAGAATCCCGGGGGGATATGCGCCAGTCCACGCGCGCGTCTCCCTGTCCGGAACTCCAGCGATCGTGCGCGGCTTGTCCCGCGGCATTCGAAAACGGCCCATTGTCGAAATACTCGGCCGATGCGCGGTAGGACACCGCGTCCCCGGCGCTGCCGCCGTAACGCACCGAACCCGAGGCGAGTTCCTGATTGCCCGCGCCCGCGGAAACTGTAAGTCCCTGGGTTTCCCGCGCCGGCTTGGTAATAATGTTGATGACGCCGTTGACGGCGTTGGCGCCCCACATCGTGGCGCCCGGGCCGCGCATTACCTCGATGCGCTCGATATCCTCCAGCGGCACGCTATTCTGTTCCCAGTAAACTCCGGCGAACATGCGGTTGTAAATGCTGCGCCCGTCGATCATCACCAGCATCTTGTCGGAGAAGCGCCCGGCAAAACCGCGCGCG
This sequence comes from Bryobacterales bacterium, assembly GCA_963785255.1. Lineage (GTDB taxonomy): Bacteria > Acidobacteriota > Terriglobia > Bryobacterales > Bryobacteraceae > Bog-159. Next base: position 383,100 of record CAWAUR010000014.1, on the reverse strand, counting down.
GTTACCGACCAGCTATTGGCGTCGATGCGCGACACTTGCAGGCCCGGAACCATGCGCAGCAATTCCGGGATGCTGCTCACGCCGGAACGGCGGATATCTTCCTGCGTGATGACGTAGACGGCGCCGGCCGTCTGGCTGAGTTTCTGCTCCTTGCGGGCCGGAGAACTGACTTCCATATTCATCAGCGTCTCCAGGCTGGCTTCGGCCAAATCGGCTGGCGCCTGCGAGTCCGCCCGGCAGGGGACGGCCAGCAGGACCGCCAGGAATATCCAACTGCGGAGGCGCAATTTGGCGAGATCCGTCATCAACTGGCTTATCGGCGGCAAGGAAATAAGACTTTAAGATCGATAAACTCTGCCGGCCAAATTACGTTTTCTTACGGCCTGGTGCAAAAACAAAAACCAATATGGCCGCAGATGAACGCCGATGAACGCAGATACGCCCGGCGCGCGCACTTGCCGGAAGGGTCCGGCGCATGTTAGATTGCAACTTCGCGCCCCACGCCATGCCAGCTTCCGCCACCAAAGATACTCAACGCGCCATGGGACGTTCGCCGGACCGCCTGACACTCGAAGAACGTCTCGCGCTTATCGGCAAGTACATCGCGCTGGAGATCTATACACCCGAAGATCTTCCCCTGAGACGCATCGAAGCGATTGGCGATAGTGTGCAGGAGTGCGCCCACCAGTTGTCGGCGCGGGGACTGGATCCGTTGCGGTTCGAGTTCAGCCGCCTGGCGCCTCCGTATTGACGTCAAAATCTGGCAAAATATCCATCAGGAGGGTGCCATGAGAACCACGCGGTGCCTACTGATTGTGGCCGGTTTGCTGGCGGCTATCGGCGGCCAGGCCGCAGCCGCTTCCGGGCCAACCGCGTGCCCGGTAACGAAGCCGAACGGAGGAGGCGCAACCAGCGAGCCTTGGCCGGCGGGTACCTATGGCAATGCTGCGATAGCGGTTAATGTCGAGCCTGACGGGACCGTTGTGTTCCAACCGGGCGGTCCCGGTTTTGTGACCCTGACTGGCGCGCTGGGGATGAAGTGGGCTTGGTGGCGAGGGGTCCACGGCGAATTGAGAATTGAGGGACGCCGATTGGACGATCCCGCGCCGCCCTTGCAGACCTACGTCCCGAGCGGTTATAAGGATATCGGATTCCGTCCGTCGTATTTAATCTTTCCAACCGTGGGCTGTTGGGAAGTCACCGGCCACGCGGGAGAAGCCAGCGTGACATTCGTCACTAAGGTCGTGAAGATCGGGAATGGTCCGGCATGGCGGTTCGATCCGCCGCTGGCACCGGACCCGCATTGATTTCACTGCGTCCCCGCCGCTGCTGTGGGGCGGGCCATCGTTTTTGGTGGCCTGCCGAGTTCGAGCACGGCGCGCCGGCGACAAACCACGATCGTCTGCGCCACCAGGCTAGCGCGGCCGCGCTCCGAAATAGGGCGCCGGCTCCGGGACTGCCGCGCCATCCTTGCGCGGTGACGATGCGCCGTAATTCACCCCGGTCTCCGAATCGTGCAACACCGCCTGCCCGCCGCCCATCCAGCCGGAGAAATCCGCCAGCACTTCCAGCTTATGACCGCGCGCGGCGAGCCCCTCGCGCGCACTCTCCGGCACGCGATCCTCGATCATCACATCGCACCCGCCAAACGACAGCTTGGTAAAGCGCGGCGCTTCCAAGGCCGCCTGGATATTCATATTGTGGTCCACCAGGTTGGACACGAACTGGGCGTGCGCCTGCGCCTGATTGTATCCGCCCATGATGCCGAAGCCGATGTGGATGTTGTCCTTCTCCATGAACGCCGGAATGATGGTGTGCAACGGCCGTTTGCGCGGCGCGAGCGCGTTGGGGTGTTCAGGATCCATCTCAAACAGCGCGCCGCGATTCTGCAGGTGGAACCCGTATTCGTCCACCACCACGCCCGAGCCGAAGCTCAGATAGACACTCTGGATCAGGGAAGCGATGTTGCCGTCGCGATCCACCACCGATAAATAAATGGTGTCGCCGACCGTGGAAGGCGGCTTGCCCGGCGCCGGGGCGCAGTTGGCTTCGTCGCGCTGGATCAGTGCGGCCCGCGCGCGCGCGTAATCTTTCGAAAGCAGCCCGGCCGTGGGCAGCCGCGCGAATCGCGGATCGGCCACGTAGCGCCGCAGATCCTCGTAGGCCAGCTTCTGTGCTTCGATCTTGAAATGCAGATCCTCCACGCTGGATGGCGCGTAGTTGAACAGTGGAAGCGTCTCCATGATGTTGAGCATCTCAAGCGCCGCGATGCCCTGCGTATTTGGCGGCATTTCATACACCTTCCAGCCGCGATACATGGTCGAGACCGGATCGACCCATTCGGCCTGGAAATCCGCCAGGTCCGCCGCCGTCATGGTCCCGCCCAGCTTGGTTGAGGTTTTCAGAATGGCGTGCGCCACATCGCCTTTGTAAAATGCCGCCGCGCCTTGGGCCGCTATCAGCTTGTAAGCCGCCGCCAATCGCCGGTTGCGAAAGATCTGGCCCACCTCGGGTACCTTGTCCTCGGGCAGGAAGATACGGCGGCCGGCGTCGTCGCCCCATAACTTCGAAGTGGCCGATTTCCAGGTGTCCTGGATGATTTCGGTGACTGGGAAACCTTCTTCAGCGTAGTAAATCGCGGGTTGAAACAGATCTCGCCAGCTTCAGCCGGCCGAAACGCTTGTGCAGCTTCTCCCACCCGTCGACGCAACCCGGCACGGTCACCGATTGAATGCCATCCTGCGGCATGCTGAAGTGGCCGTGCGATTTCAGGAATTCGATGGTGAGGCCGCGCGGCGCCCAGCCGCTGGCGTTCAGGCCGGTGAGATGGCCCGTTTTGGCATCCCAATAGATGACGAAGAGATCGCCGCCGATGCCGCAGCTCATGGGTTCCACCAAACCCAGCAAAGCATTCGCGGCGATGGCAGCGTCGATGGCCGATCCGCCGCGCGCCAGAATCTGCGCGGCAGCTTGCGAGGCCAACGCCTGGCTGGTGGCGGCGATTCCGTGCTTCGAAATCACCATGGAGCGCGCTTGGGTACGTTCCTGGCAGTGGAGGGGCATGGCTATGGGCAAAGTGGCGAACACCGCCGCTACTCGGACTGCGGATCGCATGCGAGAGACTCGATCATAGCAGGCGGTGGTTGACCTTCGGGAATTATTGCCCGAAGTGCGCCCGCACGGAGCTCTCGCCCGCGAACGCTGGCTCAAACCTCTCGCGGGCCAGGAAGTCGCCGAACAAATGGCAAGCCCTGTTCCTTGAGAAGTACGGCAATGCCGTCTGGCGTGCTGAAGCAGTCGGTGCGTCTGTGAAATGGCGTCCGTCTCCAGAGATGTGACAAAAAGACTATTTCAAAACGCCGATACTCCGTAGAATCAAGGTAGATGGTCCCGGAGACGTTCGCATGACCGCTGTCGAACGACTGGCCCAATTCGCGCTGAGCACGCCGTATGAAGATCTCTCCGAAGCGGCACGGGAGCAACTGAAGATCCGGGTTCTGGACGCTCTGGGCTGTGCCATCGGAGCGATAGGGATCGAACCAACCGAGATCATTCGCACCTTACATTGAGGAGTTCGACGCCGATGGCAAATGCACCCTGCTCGGCGGACGGGCAAGTCCCGAGCACGCCGCGTTTCATAACGGCGCGGCCGTCCGGTATCTGGATTTCAATGACAGTTATCTGGCGAAGGGTGAAACCTGTCATCCGAGCGATAACCTGGCGCCGATTCTGGCGGTTTCTGAATTCGCCGGAGCCAGCGGCCGCGAACTCATGGCCGCGCTAGCCATCGCCTACCAGGTGCAGTGCCGCCTGAGCGATGTCGCTCCCGTAAGGGCCGCGGGATTCGATCATACGGTCCAAGGCGCCTACGCGGTAGCCGCCGGAGTGGCGCGCATCCTGGGTCTGGATGCCGCCAGAGCCGCCAACGCGATTGCCATCGGCGGCACCGCCTTGAATGCGCTCCGGGTAACCCGGACTGGTAAGCTTTCGCACTGGAAAGGCCTGGCTTATCCGCATATGGCGGCGTGTTCCACGGCCATCGTATTTCTGGCGCGCCTGGGCCTTAAAGGTCCCTTGGAAGTCATCGAAGGCGAGAAGGGATTGATGGATGCGATTACCGGCCCGTTTGAGATCGATTGGTCCCGCGAAGACATCGATCGTGTCAAGCGCACCATCCTGAAGAAGTACAACGCCGAGATTCATTCCCAAACCGCGGTCGAAGGCGTACTGGAGCTAAAACAACGCTATCAATTTAAGCCGGACGAGGTCGAACAGGTCAACCTGGAGATTTTCGATGTCGCTTACCACATCATCGGCGGCGGAGATGAGGGCGACAAGACTTCCGGCATTCGCACCAAGGAACAGGCCGACCACAGCCTTCCGTACATTGTCGCGGTAGCCATTCTCGACGGCACGGTAATGCCCGCACAGTACCAGACCGGGCGCATCCGCCGGCCGGATGTGCAGGAGATGTTGCGCCGGGTGGTGGTGCGCCCCAATCCAAGCTATTCGGAACGGTTCCCCAATGAGATGCCCTGCCGCATTACGATCCGCCTGCGGGACGGCCGCCAGTTCGCCCAGGAAATGCGGGATTATCCAGTTTTTTTTACTCACCCGATGACATGGGACATGGCTTTTCGAAATTCGAGCGTTTGGCGGAAGCATGCCTGGACACTGCGGCGAGGCGCGCCATTGCCGATGCCGTGTTCCAAGTGTCCGACCTGACACAGTTGCCGGCAGTCTCCAACTGCCTGCCGGCGTGCGGGAGGTGAATAGTGTCTGATCGTGCGTTTTCGTCTCTGCCGATTAACCAGCGCCAGGGAAGCCGCGCTCTTGTGGCCTTACGGAAATTCGCGGTCCCTACTATACACCCATGGGCAAACGTTACTTGCAAGATCTGCTGGAAACCATGGGAGCGTATGCAGACTCCCTCAAGTTTGCGGGTGGTTCGTTCGCACTGATGCCGATGACAGCTTTGGCCGAACTGTTGGATCTGTGTCACGAGCACAACGTGCTGGTATCGACCGGTGGTTTCCTGGAACATGTGCTCACCGAAGGCGCAGAGGCCGTAGCCCGATACATTCAGGAGTGCCGGGATGTGGGCTTTGACGTTATCGAAATTTCATGCGGATTCATCACCATTCCGGCCGACGATTGGCTAAGGCTTATCGAAAAGGTGCAGGAAGCCGGACTGAAAGCTAAACCCGAGGTCGGGATTCAGTTTGGCGCGGGCGGCGCGACAAAGGCCGAAGAACTGGAAGCGGAAGGCACCCGGGACCCGCGATGGTGCATCCAGTTAGCGCAGCGCTTTCTGAGCGCCGGCGCCTACCAGATCATGATCGAATCCGAAGGGATTACCGAGAACGTAAAGACCTGGCGTACGGACGTTCCGGCACGCATCGCCGACGCCTTGGGGCTCGAAAAAGTCATGTTCGAAGCGGCCGATCCGGATGTGTTCTCCTGGTACATCCGGAACTACGGACCGGAAGTTAATTTGTTTGTCGACCACAGCCAGATTGTGCAGCTCGAATGTTTGCGCGCTGGCCTCTGGGGAACGGCGGCTACATGGGGCAGGATTCTAACTTATAAACCCTGAGCGGAGAAAACCGGAATGACGAATACTAAACCCACTCAACCAACGGGTTGGAACCGCGATTGCTGGAATTGGTGAAGCTGCTGCGCGCTTCACAGATCAACGGCTGCGCCTAGTGTGTGGACATGCACACGAAGGATGCGCGCGCAAGTGGCGAGACGGAGCAGCGCCCATACACCGTGGTGGTCTGGTAGCGCCTTTCTTCACCGAACGGGAACGGGCGGCCTTGGTCTGGACGGAAGCAGTGACGCTGGTGAGCCACGACCAGGTGCCGAACGACATTTATAGCGAGCGAAGCTCGCAAGGGCGGGCCTACGAGGCCCGCGCAGGCAGAGTGCCGGCCCCACAAGCGGCGGGCACAATGTAGAAATTCGAGTACCGCGCACGGCGCGGCCGGGAGGGACGAGAGTGATTACTTTAAAACGGGCTTATGAAAAGGCGGCTCCCGAAGACGGAATCCGGTTCCTGGTGGAAAGGCTGTGGCCGCGCGGTGTCAAAAAGACCGATTTACAGATCGATGCCTGGCTGAAGGATGTTGCGCCGAGTGACGCGCTCCGCCGGTGGTTTGCGCACGACCCGAAAAAGTGGCCCGGATTCCGCCAACGCTATTTCACGGAACTGGATCGCCACCCGGAAGCCTGGGAGCAGATTCGCAGCGCGGCACGGAGCGGCCGAGTCACCCTGGTTTACAGTACGCACGATACGGAATACAACAATGCGGTTGCATTGAAGGAATACCTGCAGGCTCATAGGGGCCAGAAAAGGAGGACATCGCATGCCTGAGTTGGGGACATCTCGTGGCGCCGCGCGCGCTGGCAGCGACCGCCGGCCCTTCCCTCACCTTCGATCTCAGTCGGCAAATCGGTGCGCTTCGCCACGAATCTTACTGGCAAAGCGGTCGAAATTCCAAAACGCTTGCGAAGTACGAGGACTTTCGCATTTTGCTGACGGCGATCCAGGCTAACAGCACGATACACGAGCACCGGTCGGCTGGCCGCATCTCCGTCCAAACGCTTGAATTTGCGGATGCATGCCGGCGGCAAGGAATTTGACCTGCCGGCGGGCCGGGTGCTGGTGCTCGATCGCGAAATGCCGCACGACATCATAGCCAATGTTTCGATCACATCGGCGTTGCGCGGCAGGTTCCTGGCCGCCGATTTAAGCCGATCGTCCGTTAACGCCGATAGCTCCCGCCGCCGGCCGTTAATGGCGCGCAGCCGATTTTCCGTTTTACGAGCGTTGTGACTTAGAAGGCGCAGTAACTTTTCAAAAGACACGGGTCCTCTCCTTTTCCTTCTTTACCCTTGGTTGTTAGTTGTTAGAAGCGCAAAGGGGCGCGCCGTTCCGCGCCGCCATACGGGACAAGAACTCCGCAGAGTGAAGCGGCGCGGGACGCCCCGTTTTGCGCGAATACCTCAGAAGAGAGAGGGCCGCGGCGGAGGACGCTGAAACAGAGCGGCGGCGGCGGGTTCGGGCCGGATGCGGGAGACATACGCCGGCGCCGTCTGCGGCAACCGGACGTGCGCTCGGCGTTTGCGAGCTTCGCGCGGAATCTCTTGTACGGTCTCCGCACAATAAGAGATTTCAATAGCGGTGACGACACGGACGGAGGGCAGGCCGGCCTGGGCTGAAAGCAGCGCCAGCAGCGCGGCGAATACATATTGGGCCACCGCTCGTGCCATGGTTTCAGGATCTCAATTTCCGGCGTTCCAGGCGTCTACCAATTTCCGCGATTCTGGTCAAAGGATTTTGTTTTTCGGCCACGATCTTTTCGAAATGACCAAAAACATATCCAAGGGCCGGCTCCCTGTGCCGGCGTCTTTCATCGAGCGACCGCATTTACGTGATCCGAGGCGAAAAGGTTATGCTTGACGGCGACCTCGCCGAGATTTATCAGGTGCTGACGAGGAATCTCAATCTGGCGGTGCGCCGCAACCGCGGCCGTTTTCCAGCAGACTTGATGTTTCAGCTCGCGAAAGAAGAGGTCGATTCTTTGAGGTTGCAATTTGCAAACCTCAAACGCGGGACGCGGCGGCCGGCGCTACCCGCCCTACGCCTTCACCGCCATACAGATGAGCATCCTGATTGTGCGGGCTTTCGTGAAACTCCGCGAAATCGTGGCGGCCGACAATGATCTGGCGCGCAAGATGGATCGGATTGAAGCCGCGCAAAAGCAACTCGTGCAGGCACAGGAGCAGCACCCAGTCGCGCGATCGGCTTTATGGCGGGCGGACCTCAGAAGAAGTAGTCCACAGAAATTCGGCAGAGGCGGCGGATCTATTTGCGGCATTCCGCGCAAGGGCAGATCTTCCGCAAATGCTCCCACGAATAAATCCCCGTCGAATGCCCATCGCTCCAGTGAATCCGGATGGCATAGTTCCCCACCGGTTCCACATTCAGCATCTTCAGCGTGGGCTTATACATCTGAAACGGCGACGCCGGCGCCTCGCTCTCCGGTTGCCGCGGCGGCGTCCCATGCGCACCCGTGCAGGACGCACAAGGGCACTTATCGCGCAGATACGTCAGGCTGTAATCGCTCGCATGCCGGTCCTTCCAATCGATCTTGATGCCCTTCGATTTCGAAATGGCGATGTGTTCGGGGTCCGTCGAGCCGGTCATGTCAGTTCTGCTGCCGCTCCACGTCGCGCACGCCCGAGATGCGCCGCATGGCGCCCACCAGCTTCTCCAGATGCTTCTTGTCGCGCACGTCCACGGTCATCTCCACCAGCGCGCCGTCCATCGACTCCGTCTCGGTCTTGGCTTCCAGGCTGCGGATATTAGTGTTCTCATCGTTCAGCACCGAAGTAAGCTGATTCAACATGCCGGGACGGTCGTCAGTGTGCACCACGATCTTCACCGGGAACGCGTCCGACGTGCTGCGAGCCCACTCCACTTCGATCTTGCGCTCCACGTCGTACATGAGGTTCTGCACGTTCGAGCACATCTTCGAATGCACGGCGACGCCCTTGCCGCGCGTGACATACCCGACGATGCCTTCGCCGCGAATCGGATTGCAGCACTTCGCGCGATAGACCAGCAGATCGTCCATGCCCTTCACCCGAATGACGGCATCGCCCTCCGGACCGCGCGGCATGCCGGGCATCCCGGGCACCGGTTGCGGGGTGGCAGGCGCGGGCGTCTCAACGGCTTCCGGCAGCACCTGCCCCGGCGCTAGTTTTTGCAGCACCTGGCGCGCGGAATACTTGCCGTATCCCAGCGCGGCGTGCAGATCCTCCATCTTCCCGTAACCGTAATCGCCCGCCACGCTTTCCAGGCTGCCCTTCGATACCTTGCCCAGTTGCACGCCCAGGCGGCGAGCTTCCTTCTCCAGATACTTCTCGCCAATCTCGATAGCCTTCAGCCGCTCACTGGTGTTGATGACGTGCTTGATTTTATTGCGCGCGCGCGCCGTCTTCACCAGCGTCAGCCAATCTTTGCTGGGCAGGTGGCCGGCCTGGGTCATGATCTCCACGATGTCGCCGTTGCGCAGCGTATAGCGCAGCGGCACGATGCGGCCGTTAACCTTGGCGCCCACGCACGTCTGTCCGACATCGGAGTGAATGGCGTACGCGAAATCGATGGGCGTGGCGTCCCGCGGCAGCACGATCACTTTGCCGCGCGGCGTGAAGGTGTAGACTTCTTCCGGGTAAAGATCCACCTTCAGAGTGGACATGAACTCGCCCGGATCCTGCATGTCGCGCTGCCACTCCACCAGGTGACGCAGCCAGGCGATGCGCTGGTCGTCGGGCGCGGGCCCCTTCTTGCCCTCCTTATATTTCCAGTGCGCCGCGATGCCTTCTTCGGCGATGCGGTGCATCTCTTCGGTGCGGATCTGCACTTCGAAATGGCGGCCATCCGGCCCCACTACAGACGTATGCAGCGATTGGTAGAGGTTCGGCCGCGGGATGGCGATGAAGTCCTTAATGCGTCCCGGAATGGGGCGCCATTCGTTATGGATCACGCCCAGCGCCGCGTAGCAGTTCTTCACCGAATCGGTGACGATGCGCAACGCCATCAGGTCGTAAACCTGCTCGATCGCGATCTTCTGGCGCTTGAGCTTTTGATAAATGGAATACGGCCGTTTCAAGCGCCCTTCCACGCGCGCGGGAATGCCTTCGCGGCGCAGCTCATTGTCAACCGTGGTGCGGATCTCGTTCAGAAATTCTTCGTTCGAATGCCGTTTGGACTCGATGTTCTGCACGATCTCTTCGAATGCGTCGGGATCCAGGTGGCGGAAAGATAGATCTTCCAACTCGCCGCGCACTTTGCCCATGCCCAGGCGGTGCGCGATGGGCGCGTAAATCTCAATGGTCTCGGTAGCCACATGCGCGCGGCGTTCGGGACTGAGATAACCCAGCGTGCGCATGTTATGCAGGCGGTCGGCCAGCTTTACGATGATCACGCGAATATCGTCCACCATGGCCAGCAGCATTTTGCGGAAGCTTTCGGCCTGGCGCTCCTCGGCGTTGAAGATATCCAGCTTGCTGAGCTTGGTCACGCCATCCACGCAGCGCGCCACCTCGTCGCCGAACCCCTTGCGGATCTCGTCGGGAGTCATGCGGGTGTCTTCCACAAGATCGTGCAGCAGACCGGTTTCGATGGTCACCAGGTCCATGCGCATGCCGGCCAGAATGTGGGCCACCATCAGCGGATGCACCATGTAAGGCTCGCCCGACTGGCGTAACTGGCCTTTGTGCAATTCGGTCGCGGTGCGAAACGCTTTCTCGACGGGCGCCAGATCGTCGCGCGGACGGTACTCGCGGATCTTTTCTTCCAGCTCCTGAAATAACTGCTCAATGCGGTCGGGCGGCGGAGACACCGGGGGCACATCGGAGGCGCTGGAAACTTCGGGGGTCACTACTTCGATTGTAGCCGAGACGGGAGGGCGGGGCGGATGCTACGCGATGAGGACCGCGGCGCCGGCGTAGACTTATCCGTAGTGTTAATCGGATATGACCAAAATCCCATCGTCGTGGGGCGGGCTTCAACCTGAGGCGAATACGAATCGTCTTCGTGAAGAAAGAAGTACTCACAGCGGTTTCCACCCCGCTCCGCTAAGAGCCGGCGCAGCGACTCGTTGACGTCAGTCGGCAAGCTGTGTGTGTTGCCGCGCCCGCGCCTTGGCCATGATCATGATGTGCTCGAGTTGCAGGTAGTCTTCAAGTTCAGATTGCTCTTCGCCCGACAGGCTTCCGTCGTGGGACCGTTCAATCAATTGTGCCACGCGCTGCTCGACGCCGTCGGAAGGGCGGAAGGCCACCACAGCCTCCGGAGTCGTGCCCGCGGCGATGAAATCTATAATTTCCTCGTAGCATTTGGCTGCGCTCATGGTTTCCCCTTTTCAGCCGAGCTCTCCGCCGAGTGTCGTTTCAACTTCTTCAAGCATACCGCCAAATTCTCCCTCGTGGGGATCCGCCGCCGGGATACATTCGCGGCCGAGACGGGTGTGCGGGGCGGATGCTACCATAAAGAAACGCCCTTGGGCGGTTAGCTCAGCCGGTTAGAGCGCCTGCCTTACAAGCAGGAGGTCCGCGGTTCGAGCCCGCGACCGCCCACCATTGTTTCCAATCACATACAAGAAAGGCCAGCCCAAAGGCCGGCCCATTGTGACGCAGATTGTGACGTGACCGGCTTAATTCACGGTTTTAGTCGCCAACTCCCCAATCGACTGTGACGCTGGCCTCATGAGTCCGCGCTCCAACTTGTCCAGTGCCGCGCGCTTGCTACCATGCGCACGTGCGAGTAGTGCTCCAGCATCCGCCGCGACAAGCCCGGCAACCGTCTCGATTGTGGCGTCCGACGCGCCGCCTTCCGCCAATTCGGCGATGGCCTGATGCCGGAGATCATGGAACCGCAATCCCCGGATTGGGGCAGCCGCGCTTTTCCAAGCGGCAATCGCGGCACGCAGTCCGCGCCCGGACTCCAGAGTTTCCCGCGCCGCTTCCCGGCCCACGCGCCTTCTCTAGGCAACCTCAGCTTGAAGGAATCCTGGCACGTGGGCTACATGACCGCTGAGGATAACCACGGTGCGGCAGACTTGCCCAACATCAAGTCCCAGAAAATTCCGGCGGGGCTCTTCTCGTTGTACAGAGGCGAATCGGCCTCGACCGCCAACAGCGTCGCCAAGTCGATCCATTTCGAGTGGTGCAATCCCATGAAGTGCGGTCTGATGATATCGCCCACTTCGATCTTTCCGCCGAGCGGCTTCAGGTGGAGTAAAGCTCGGCCAAGCCTTCGTTGAACCAGACGGGCGGCGCGGCGATTCCGGTATGTTTCACCAGCAGATGGATATACTCGTGCACGGCCACGGGGAACTCATCGCTGGCCGCGTTCTTCATGACGATGTAATCGCGATCCTGCGCGCCTAAATAAAAGGCCGCCGCCACTTCATTCGGCGCATACGGCGCAAATTCCTTATCGGACCGGAAGACCACGATGTGCACCGGCGGCCCCGGACTTCACGCCGAAATTCATGGCTTCGCGGAAAAATGCGCGCACCTGCTCAAAGTGCCGCGCCACGTCGCGTCCGTTGCGTTCGCTGCCCGTGGTGTACAACTCGAAATTCGGCGAAGTGATCTTGACCCAGCGCGCTCAATCTGGCCGCGGATTGTAACATCGCTAGCAGTATAGCATCGCTGGCAGGAACAGCCCGACGCAGGCCAGAGATGGGGCGCTTGAAGCGCGCGTGTTCGATTGCGAAGAAGACGCCATGCGCGCGGTCACCGGCGGGCGTATCAAACCGGGCCACGTGGTGGTGATCCGCTATGAAGGTCCACGCGGCGGGCAGGGGACGCGCGAGATGCTGGGCGTCACCGGTGCGATCGTCGGCGAAGGGTTTTCTGAAAGCGTAACGTTGGTAACCGACCGGCGCTTCAGCGGCGCAACGCACGGTTTCATGGTGACGCATGTAGCGCCCGAAGCATATAGTGCCGGAACTATGGCCACCGTGCGCGAGGGCGACTCCATCGCCATCGATGCGGAAGCCGGAACCATCAACCTGGAAGTCCCGCCGGAAACGTTGCGCGATCGGCTGGCGGAGTGGAAGCAGCCCGCGCCGCGGTATGCGTCGGGCGTGTTTGCGAAGTATGTCGCGCTGGTGGCTTCAGCTTCCGAAGGCGCGGTTACGGTTGCGCGGTGAGCGCCGGCTTGCGAAAGCTTAGAACGTAGAGTTCGCGATTCCAGATTTCGCGCACCTCGATCTCCTGCATGCCAGCCGGCAGCAGATTCACCGGAGCCACGATGGTGCGCGGCCGGTTCTTAAAGAAGGCCTTCCCGAGAAACCTATCCTCGCTGCGTTTGGCCAGTTCTTCGGTTTCGTCGACGACTACCAGCCGCGTGCCCGGCTTGGCCACGCGCACCATTTCGCACAGCGCCGCGCCGGGATCGGTGAAGAAGTTGATGCCGCCCATGTGGAAGACACAATCGAACGCCGAGTCGGGATAGGGCAGATGCTCGGCGAGTCCCTGGCATAGCCGATGGCCAAGCTTCAGTTGACGTGCACGGCGGCGGCAACGAGTCAGCATACCCGCGGATAAGTCGAGCCCGTAGAAATCCATAGTTGGATTCAAATAGGGCCAATTCGCGCCCGTGCCTACCGAGACTTCCAAAAAGCTGGCGCCATCGTGCAGTTCCAGAAGTTCCAGATAAGCGTGGCGGCGCGTGGCATCCGAATCGCTCTTCCAGCGGGCATAGAGGCGCGTGGCTCCGTCGTAGAAGGGAGCGAAGCGGTCATACAGTTTCTGATAGCGGGCGTTGGGGCCCGCCACTGCGTCTTCGGGCAGGAAGACGGGAATGCCGTCGCGGACCGGGTACACAAATCCGGTGCGGGGATTCGTGAAGCCGGGGGCATTTTCGATCAGTGGACCTTGATCGATGGGATCTTGATAAGGAATGTGGGAAGGCACGGCCTAAGTACCGCGCACTGGCGGTCTCCGCATCACACATACCACCGTGCATGCCCAAACAACGGCGGCGGCATATCCGCCCAACACGTCGCTCGGATAATGCACGCCAAGATAAATTCGCGAGAGACCGATGGCGCCCGAGAACGCCGCGGCTGCGAGGTAATAAATCGAGCGGCGCGCGCGGCTGGGCGTACGCGCCGCAACGATGGCCGCCAGCGCGCCAAAAAACGCGCACGATACCAAGGCGTGTCCGCTCGGAAAGCTGTAACTCTTCGGCGCAGAGAGGCCGAAAAATGGAACCGGCCGCAGGCGATGAAATAAATGTTTGCCGAGCTGGTCGATGATTTCGGCGCCCGCCACGACCACGCCGAACAACACCGCAGTGCGGCCGCGTCCCGCGCGCACCAGCCAGAGGATAGTCAGCACGCCCAACCCGATAAGAACCGCCGGCTGGCAGGCCTGGCTGAGACCGCGCATAAGAGCGGTCACTGCTGCAATGGCATGCGCATGCACGAAGGTGCGAACGGGAATGTCGAAGAAAAGCAGTTCGCCGCGACGCACTTGCCACGCAATCCAGATGAAAAGGAGCAGCGCGCCAGCCCAGATCGCGATCCATGCCGGGTTGCGGGACGGCCCACGCGCAGGCGTCATGGGCGGGTTTTTGCGCGAAGGCTTGCTTGGTGGTAAAAGCGAAGAGATGGTTTGGCCGTGGAGGCTTTCGCCGGCCGCTTGACACGCGGCGTCCCGGTTGCCTTGGAGGGTGGCTTGGGGGGCGTAGGCACGGTCTCTATCATAAGCTCCGAACGTCCCAAATGTCGAGGTCCTCTTGTGGAACGTCTGCTTAACCGTTTTGGGGACTCCGAGCCAAGTGACCGCTCCGTTGAAGACACGGTTTCCCCAGAACGGTTAAGCACCCATCGTCTTGCCGCGAGGCCTGCCGCTCGAAGCGCCGTTATAACGCCGTTATAACATGGAGTGAGCCCACCGCCATGCGAATAATCGGCGCGATCGCTTTCCTGTCTTCCGCGATGTTTGCGCAGTCCGCCTTCGAAGTGGCGACCGTGAAGCCCAACAAGACGAGCGATGCGGTTAGTAATCATTTCGATCCCGAACGGATGAGTTGGTCGGGCGTTACCTTAAAAGATCTCATCGGGAACGCGTACTGGTTTCAGTCGTATCAAATCGTAGGCGGACCCGCGTGGCTCGATTCCGACCGGTGGGAAATCAACGCCAAGACGGAAGGCGCCACCACGTTCAAACAGAAAATGGAATTGCTGGGCACGTTGCTGGCGGACCGTTTCCAACTGAAGTTCCATCGCGAGACCAGGGAATTGAAAGAGTACAGGTTGGTGGTCGCGGAAGGCGGTCCCAAGCTGCGCGAAGCGAGAGACACGACGGCCCAGCAGGCCGGTACGAGAGTCCATCGCGGGCTTATCGCGGGACACGCCATGGGTGCGCCGGACTTGGCGCGCTTCTTAGAGCGAATTAGGCCGCCCGGTGGAGGATGCCACTGGCTTGACGGGCAAATACGACTTCAAGCTGGAGTGGGTGCCCGACGAAGGCCAGCCGAATAGCGGAGGCGAAGTTCCGCCGCCGAATGCGGAAGGGCCGGCCATCTTCAGCGCCATCCGGGAGCAGCTTGGGTTGAAGCTCGAAGCGCGCAAGGGCCCCGTGGAGGTGCTGGTGATCGACCGCGCCGAGAAACCCGGCGGCAACTGAGATCTTCAGTGGGACAGACCATCGTCTTTTGTGGTCTGTTCGGGGGGCCTGCGGCCCGCGAAATCTCATGAAAAACTTGGCTAGCGCAGTTTCGAACTTGAGTGGTGGGTCAATTTGCTTTTGTCGGGCAGAATTGCCTGCCCCACAAAGCCGAACTGACCCGCCACCCGAACTTGCCCACCAGCCACCAACCACCGCCCACCAGCCACGGGAGAGGTTTTTCGACCCTGTCTTTCCGGCCGCGGCAAGGCAGACGACACAAAACGATCGTCTGCCCCACGGCGGCGTGTGATACGCTAATTCAGCACCACGCGAAGGAGGAGCACTCGCGATGATCGTCGGCGTACCCAAGGAAGTGAAAGATCATGAAACGCGCGTAGGTTTGGTGCCTAGCGCCGCGGAGGCCTTGCGAGAGGCGGGCCATCAGGTGTTAGTCGAGGCGAGCGCGGGCGCGGGCAGCGCGCTTACCGATGAGGAGTACATCGCGGCGGGCGCGGAGATTCTGCCCAGCGCGGCGGAGGTCTGGCGGCGCGCCGATCTGGTGGTGAAAGTGAAAGAGCCGCAGCCACAAGAGTACGATTATCTGCGGCCTGGGCTGATCCTGTTCACTTATCTGCATCTGGCGCCGCTGCCCGAACTGACCAATCGCATGCTGGAAGCGAAAGTCAACGGCGTGGCGTACGAGACCATTCACGATACGGATGGATCGCTGCCGCTGCTTACGCCCATGAGCGAAGTCGCCGGGCGCATGGCCGTGCAGGTGGGCGCGCAATATCTGGAAGCTCCCAATGGCGGACGCGGCGTGCTGCTGGGCGGGGTGCCGGGCGTGGCGCCTGCAAACTGCGTGATCATCGGCGGCGGCGTGGTGGGCACGAACGCGGCCAAGATCGCGCTGGGGATGGGCGCCCATGTTAGCATGATCGACCGCAATTTGAACCGCCTGCGCCAGCTTGACGATATCTTCGGCGGGCAGATCGTGACGCTGGCTTCGAATTCGTGGACCATCGGCCAAACGCTGAAGAGCGCCGACCTGGTGGTAGGCGCCGTACTAATTCCAGGCGCCTCGGCGCCCAAGCTGGTGCGGCGCGAAATGATCGCCAACATGAAGCGCGGCGCGGTGGTGGTGGATGTGGCCATCGATCAGGGCGGCTGCTTTGAAACGTCGCACGCCACCACGCACACCGAACCGATTTATTTCGTCGATGGCGTGCTGCACTACTGCGTATCGAACATGCCGGCCGCGGTCCCGCACACGTCCACGTTCGCCCTGACGAATGCCACGTTCCCCTATCTGCTGGAGTTGGCGAACAAGGGGCTGGAGCGCGCCTGCACGGAGCACGCAGGCTTGCGCGAAGGCGTGAACACGTACAACGGCTACGTGACGCACGCCGGCGTGGCGCAATCGCAAGGGCGCCAATGGCGCGAATTGGCAGGTGTAGTATAAGAGTTAAAGCCATGCCAGCTATTGTGCAGCAATCCGAGATAGCACCTCAGCCTCTCACCGCGTTGACGGAGGAAGAGAAGCTGTTTCAATCCACCGTGCGCCAGTTCGCGCGCGAGCAGATCGGCCCCTACGTCCGCGAGATGGACGAGGCGGGCGTTTTCCGCAAAGACATCATCCGCCAATTTTTCGAGCTGGGCCTGATGGGCATCGAGATTCCCGAAGAATACGGCGGTTCGGGCGGCAGTTTCTTTCAATGCATTTTGGCGGTGGAGGAATTGTCCGCCGTCGATCCATCCGCGGGCGTCATCGCGGATGTGCAGAATACCATCGTGAACAACGCGATTTTGCGGTGGGCGAATGCCGCGCAGAAGAAAAAGTATCTGCCGCGGCTGGCTACCGATACGGTAGCGTCTTACGCGCTTTCCGAAGCCGGATCGGGATCGGATGCGTTCGCGCTGGCCACGCGTGCGGTGGATGCGGGCGATCACTTCCTGCTCACTGGCCGCAAGCTGTGGATCACCAATGCGGCTGAATCGGGGCTATTTCTGCTCTTCGCTAATGCGCAGCCGGATGCCGGATATCGCGGCATCACCGCGTTTATGATCGAGCGCGACTCTCCAGGATTCCAGGTGGGTAAGAAAGAAGACAAGCTGGGCATCCGCGCTTCGTCCACCTGTGAGTTGATTCTGGACAATTGCCGCGTGCCGAAAGAGAACGTCATCGGCGACGTGGGCAAGGGATATAAGATCGCCATCGAGACGCTGAACGAAGGTCGCATCGCCATCGGCTCGCAGATGATCGGGCTGGCGCGCGGCGCGCTGGAGCATGCCGTGGCGTATGCCCGCGAGCGTAAGCAATTCGGCAAATCCATCGGCGAATTTCAAGGCGTGCAATTTCAGCTCGCCGTGATGGCGACGGAAGTGGAAGCTGCGCGGCTGCTGGTGTACAATGCCGCACGTTTGCGCGACGCCGGAATGCCGTTTCAAACCGAAGCCGCCATGGCGAAATACTACAGCTCAGAGATCGCCGAAAGGGTAGCTTCCAAAGCCATCGAAGTGCACGGCGGCGTAGGCATTACCAAGGATTATCCGGTAGAGAAGTTGTATCGCGATGCCAAGATCGGCAGGATCTATGAAGGCACCAGCAACATACAGTTAATGACCATCGCCAAGAAGTTGCTGGGTAAGTAAGGGAAACCAGCGGCCTCCGGCGAACGTCATTTGCGAGAGGGGAGCGACATGCATCGCATTGCTCAAATGGCGCTGTTTACAGCTATAATTCTGCCTGTTTGGGCCGACGACGGGAATAAAGCCGCGACCACGCCAGTGGCCGCAACCACGGCTGCACCTGCTGTCAACCCGGATGAAATCATTCAGAAGTTTGCCGCCAAAGAGAAAGAGTTTTCGCAGGCCTTGGAGAACTATACTTACCGGCAGACTTCCAAGATTCTGGAGTTGGACGATTCCGGCGACGCCGTCGGCAAGTATGAGATAACTTCCGATATGACGTTCACCGAAGATGGCAAGCGCGTGGAGCATGTGGTGCGTGCGCCGGTATCTACGCTAAAGAATCTGATTCTCACGGGCGAAGACCTGGAAGATCTGAAGAACACGCAGCCTTTCGTACTTACCACCGACCAGCTTCCTTTGTACGACATCCGCTATCTGGGCAAGCAGAACGCGGATGAAATTCCTTGCTATGTCTTTTCGGTAAAGCCCAAGAAACTTATCGGTCACCAGCGCTATTTCGAAGGGCAAATCTGGGTGGACGACCGCGACTTCCAGATTGTGAAAACTTATGGCAAAGGCGTCGGGAGGGCCGGCGACCAACAATTCCCTAAGTTCGAAACGCTGCGTGAGCAGATCGACGGTAAGTATTGGTTTCCCACTTACACGCACGCCGACGATACCTTACAGTTTAAAGATCACCCGCAGAAGATTCGCATGCTGGTGACTTACAAAGACTACAAGAAGTTCGAAGGTAAATCCACCATTCACTTCGGCGACGTAGTTGAGGATCCCAACGCGCCCAAGCCCGAACCGAAGAAGCCCTAATCGACGGATGACGCGAACTCCGGCCGCGACGGGTAGTCCACAATGATGGCGCGCCCGTCGGTAAGGGCTTTCACCGAATGCGGCGCGTTCGCGGGCACGATGCCAACTAAGCCCGGACGCGCGATCCGGGCAACCCCGTCGATGGTCAGTTCGAGTTCGCCCTCGATCACTTCATAGACTTCTTCCTGCGGATGAAAATGCTCGTGAATGGTAGCGCCGCGCTTGAAGTCGTAGTGCGCGAAGGTCATGTTGGGTGAATGAAAATAGCGGCCAAACCAGCCTGGCAAGCGCTCGACGGCGCGCAGGCTATTGGTATCGACAAAAGGCATGGGATTCCCTCCGGGCTGGTGTCCGGGCTGGTGGACTCAGCCCAATCACGAGTTTACCCGATTCGCCGGACTCCCTAATGGTTCGCGGATGGCGCGGTTCCGAATACCGTGTTAGTTTCCGACTCTTCGCCGCTCGGCATCGTGGCTGTCACGTGCGCTTGTTTCATCGCCGTAACACCCGAGTCGTTCATGCTGGAAGCAGGCTGATTGGCGATTTCATCGGGCATCGAGGCTACCGGCCGGTTGTTGGCCTTCGCCAGCCGCGTGGCTTCCGATTTCGAATAGACGAACTCGTGTCCGTAGTTATCTCCCGGATAAAACCATGCCCAAACGGCATCGGGCGATCCGGCAGGACGTTCCGCGAATGTAACAATTACCCGCCCTGACGGGGTCGAGCGATAATCCGGAATTGTGAGAAAGATCCCGTAAAGATGGTTCTCACTTTTGTTGTAGACCTCTACAACGTTTCGGTCGGCGGCAGTATTGGCGACTTTAAACACATAGGTTCCCGGCTCGAGAACGTGCCCAGGCACTTCCACCGGCTCGTTAAACGTCATCAGAGTCTTTTGGTTCCACTGGCCGGCCTTCACCGCGGACGCTGTCAGGAAGACACCGCTCGCGGCGAGCAGGGCCGTAAGAATTGGCATTCTCATGGTGGTTCTCCTTTACCTGACAGATATGCAAACGCCGTGCCAGTTAGCGCGCGGAGCAACCATGATACGATCCGTTTGATGGCAAAAATCACCGCAATCAGCAATGGACCGATCCGCATCGAAGGAGACTTCACAATTCACGATCCGCAGGGCAACGAGTATGGCCTGGCGGGCCGTACGGTGATCTCTCTGTGCCGCTGCGGGCAGTCCGCCAACAAGCCGTTCTGCGATGGGGCACATGGCCGCACCGGCTTTCAGGATATCTGCGTGGCGCGGGAACTGCCGCCGCCTAAGCCGAAACCCGTTTTGTAGGCCTCTCCGGCCCTAAGCCCGATTGATTTCAAGTTTCGAGGCGCTGCACGACAGAACAATCCAACGGCTGCCAGTGGGGTGGGCCATCGGTTTTGGTGGCCTGCCCTATGGCATATCTGCAAATGCAGACGACACAAAACGAACGTCTGCGCCACCTCGGCTGCAGGAGCTCAGCGCGGCGCGGGACGCGAATACAGATCGATGATGCGCTCGATGGCGCGCCGGCACACCGCGCAGAAGCCGCCCTCGTCGCGCGTGAACATAATGCAATCCGCCTGCGGCCGGTAGTAGCCGCGCCCCTCGTACATGGCGCCTTCGAACGAGCCGACGGCGTGCCCATACGGTCCGGAGGCCAGCAGGGCGGTGGTTTTCTCGCGCTCTTCACGGAATAGCGCCTCCATCACGTCTTCAGGCTGATGTTGGGCGCGGATCTGCCGGCGGCGCGCCTGGATCTCCTTTTCCAGAGATTCAAATTGTTCCTTGGGCCAGGGCGTGGGCAGCGGCGTACCGGCGGCGATCAGCCCGCTCCACTTGGTGGCGTGCGGATCGGCGGTGGCGTTGGGCTCCCAAGGTTCCGGGCGCGCGGTGGATGTTTCGTAAGCTACGTCGGAGGTGTAGTATTCGTCCGCCAACCCGGCGAAATGATGGCCGAACTCATGCACGAACACATACGGGGTAAATGCATTATCCGCGGCGACGGTGGCGAATAAGTTGAAGATACCGCCGCCGCCGTACTTACGGCTATTTACGATAATCTCGATAAATTCGTAAGGCGCGGCCGACGCAGCTTCGCGCATGCGCTTATTGTCGAACGTAAGCACATAGCGTTCGGAGCCAAAAGCGTCGTAAGTAGCGCCCAGCGGCGTGCGGCGATAAATCCCATCTGAAGGACGCGACACGCCGCTTTCGTCGGCGGGCGTATCCACGGCCCACACGTTGAAATCGGTGCGGCGTTCTTTGAAGGGCGAAGCGGCGAAGAGCAGATCGGCCAGGCGGCGTGCATCGCCATGCCACTTATCCATCTCGGCGGCGGTGTAGCCATCGCCCATCAGCAGCAGATCCACTTTGTCGCGCGGTTCGCCGTTCTTCATAACGGCCCACACTTTCACGCCAGCAGGCGGCGGTGATCGATCGATGGCCGGATCCGAAGGATCGACGACCACAGACCACAGTTCGCGGAAGCCGTTTTGCTTATCGCGCCGCTTGACGACCACCTGCACGGGAGCCGTGGGCGCGGGAAAGCGCAGCGACTCGGAGAATTGGCGGCGCACTTCGGTGGCCTCGGGCGTCTCCTGCCACTCGCCGAAAATGCTGGCGTAGCCGCGCGAGTAGAGCACGCGATTGGTCTGGCGGTCGAGCACCTCGAAGTAATACTTGCCCAGGTTGGTATCGTCGATGGCGCGATCCAAGCGGCCCGGCCAAGGACCTTCGAGCGCTACTCCATCGAGCGACATCTGCTCCTCGGTGGCCGTGCCGCCGTGGTAACAATCGAGACGCATGGTGCGCGGATCGGCCGCCAGCAGGGTCGAGAGGGTCATGAGGTAAAAAATCGGAAACCGCAAGCAACTACTGTAGCGCGCGGGAGACGGCTGTGGCGGCGGTGGTGGTTATGGGTGGGCGGCACAGGCGCGTGCGATCCGCCTGGTGCATGTTCGGTGGAGTCACCCTCGCTGATTTGCCGCTAGGCACTGGGCCAGGAAGCGCCTACTGCGATATCGTTTCGGCGGTCCCCTGGCTGCATTTCCGCCGGTGTACGACGTGTGCGCCGATCTCATTGGTTGCGGAGTGTGCGATTCGAGGGAAACTATGAGTGAGAAGGCAGGTTGTCCAATGTCGGCACAGACCCCAAGTTGGAAGCTGGTACTCCAGGCCATCTTCCGCTCGCTCACTTTCCTGGTGCCATTTGCTTTCGCGGGCCGCCTGGATTGGTGGCGCGGCTGGCTTTTCGTCGGCTCATTGCTGCTAATCGCCGGGGTGAGTTTCGCCGTAATGCGGCGCAAGAACCCGGACCTGATGCGCCGGCGGCTGGAGTGGCAACCGGGCGTCAAGCCATTCGAGAGATTCGTGCTCGCCGCGACGGCTGTCGGCTTCCTCGGCTTTTACGCCGTGGCCGGCCTCGACGCGCGCTACGGCTGGTCGCAACTCAGCGCGGCCTGGATATGGCCTGGCATCGCGCTGGAGTTGCTGGGATTCGTACCCATTTACCTGGCGATCGCCGAGAATCCTTTCCTCGAAAGGCAGGTCCGCGTTCAGACTGAGCTCGGCCATCAGGTCAT
This sequence comes from Bryobacterales bacterium, assembly GCA_963785255.1. GTDB lineage: Bacteria > Acidobacteriota > Terriglobia > Bryobacterales > Bryobacteraceae > Bog-159. Next base: position 360,816 of record CAWAUR010000014.1, on the reverse strand, counting down.
CACCACGGGACCGTATCGCGTGGTGCGTCACCCCATGTATTCCGGGCTGATGCTGTTGCTGCCGGGGTGCGCGCTGGTTCTCGGCTCGGCATGGAGTTTTGCGCCGATCGCCATGCTGATGGCCACGTTCATTGTCCGTACGGTGCTGGAAGACGGCGCGCTGCGCCGCGAGTTGCCGGGCTACGCGGAGTACTGCACCCGGACACGCTACCGACTGGTTCCGGGCGTGTGGTAAGGCCGTCGGCCTTTCCAGCGCCGGCGCCGCAGTATGCCGCTGCCCTGCTGCTATTCACCGATTCGCACAGTAGCCTGAAATGGCGCTCTGCGAAGCTGCGGCCGAATCGGGTACCGACTGGATCGCGTAGCGGGGACACCATGTCGATGTTCGTTCTTAGTTAGCGCCAACGATGTTGTGGATGATGGCTCTCCAAACAGGGTTACATCGCGGTGGATAATTGCGAGGCACGCTCGATTTCCACCGCCAGGCTGGAGACGGTCGGCGATTCGAAGATCTGGTCCGGCGTAAGAGTCACGCCGAAAACCGTGCGCACGCGATCGATGAGCAGCGCGCCCAGCAGGGGATTGGCTCCGGCGCGCAGAAAGTTGTCGTCATCGGAGGCGTAATTGCCATCGAGCAACGATGCCACAATCTGCGCCAGGCGTGCCTGCACTCCAGTAGGAGCGGCTACCTCGTTGGCCCTGACAGGCGCAGGCAGCGCGGCGCGATCCAGCTTGCCCTTGGGCGTCAAGGGCAACTGGGCGATGGATACGATGGCGGCCGGCAGCATGTATTCCGGAAGCCGCGCGCGCAGCCATTCCGTGAGGTCCGCTGCGCTCGGCGCGGAGTCTGCCGAAGGAACCACGTAAGCGGTCAGACATCGTTCACCGGGCACATCCTCGCGCGCGATGACCACGCTCGATTCCACCATCGGATGGCCGTTCAGCGATCTTTCCACTTCCGACGGCTCTACGCGAAAGCCGCCAATGGCGATCTGATCGTCCACCCGGCCCACGAATTCGATTTGTCCATCGGAATAGCGGCGGACTAGATCTCCCGTGCGGTACATGCGCGCGCGAGGATCCTGGCTATGCGGGTCGCGCAAGAATTTGGCTGCGGTCAGCTCGGGTTGATTCACATAGCCGCGCGCCACGCCCGCGCCAGCGATATAAAGCTCGCCCGCGGAGCCGTTGGGCACCGGCTGCATGGATTCGTTCAGCACCGCGATACGCACGTTGTCGATGGGTTGGCCGATGGCTGGAAACTTCATCCAACTCGACGGCGGCACGGCGCCGGATGTGGTCACCACGGCGGCTTCCGTGGGGCCGTAATTATTCACCACGGCGAAGGGCAAGCCCGTGCGCGGGTAACGCCGCAGGACATCGCCGCCGGTAAGCAGATTGCGCAGGGCGGTGGTATGCGGCCATTCGAGCGCCATCAACTGTTCGGCCAGTGCGGTGGGCGCGAAGGCCATGGTGATGTACTCGTCGTGCAGCCAGTCTCGCAGCGGTTTCGCGGAGCGCACGATATGCCGGTCCGCAAAATGCAAGCTGGCGCCGGCTGTCAGATAGGGCCAAATCTCCCAAACGGCAGCGTCGAACGAAGGCGCGGCAATCTGGCCGGCGTTGTCGGCCGCAGTCACTTGAAAGGCGCGCTGATGCCACTGGATCAAGTTGAGCAGGTTTCCGTGAGTGACTTCGACTCCCACCGGACGTCCCGTGGAACCGGAAGTGTACGCAATGTACGCAAGGTGGTGTGGCTCGGGGTCGGCGAGCGGCTCCATGGGTTTGCTGAACACCAGCGGCGCTTCGTCCAAAGGGATGACTTTCCACCTGCCCCTGGGCAAGCGGCCGGCGAGCCCGCGTTCGGCCAGGACGAACGGCGTTTCGACATCACGGAGCATGAACTCCAGGCGTTCCTCGGGATCGGCTGGATCGAGCGGAACGTAGCCCGCGCCGGCTTTCAGAATCGACAGTGCCGCCAGCACGCCGGCGGGAGTGCGATTGGCAAATACGGCGATGGGAACGTCGGGCCCCACACCCAACAATTGAAGACCTTGGGCCAGTCCCGCGGAGCGCTCGTTGAGTTGTCCGTAGTTCAGGCGGAAGGAGCGGGCGGCCAGCGCCAAAGCTTCGGGCGGCTGTGCGGCGATCATGCCCGCGATGGAGAAATCGCCAGATACCGGAGTGCGTGTATCGTTCAGCATATGGCTTACTGATTGGGATTCTAGCATCGGCGGCGGTGCAGGGCGCAGCGTCCAGCGGTATGAGCGGATCTAGGGCGGGTACTAAGGGTTTGGCGGGTGGGTTCAGCCCTATGCGGCGCCGCACGCCTCGCGATACACTTCTAACACCTGCCGCGCGGTGCGATCCCAACTATACCGCGCGGCTTGGGCACGACCTTTGGCGACTAGCTCGGCGCGCAGATCTTCGTCGAGCAACGCTTCCTGAATGGCCTCCGCGATTTCGAACACTTTCTCGGGATTCACCAGCATGGCGGCATCCCCCAGCACTTCCGCCAGCGCGCTCACGTTCGACGCCACCACCGGCGTGCCGGAGGCCATGGCTTCCAGCGGCGGCAGGCCGAAGCCTTCGTAGAGGGAGGGAAAAACGAAGAGCGCAGCGCTCTGAAAGAATACGCGCAAGGCTTCGAACGGCACGAAACCGAGGAAGCGCACCGCTTTTTCCACGCGGCTCTGGATGACGGCGCGCCGCACGGAAGGAAAGCGCGAAATCTCGTCGCCGATGACGATCAGCCGCAGATCGCCATAGAGCGGGTGGCGCGAGAGCCGTTCGCGCACCACCGCGAAGGCTTCCACCAACCGCGGAATGTTTTTTTGCGGGCGGATGTTGCCGGCGTAGAGCAGGAATGGATGATCGATCTGATAGCGTTCCAGGATGGCGCGGGCGCGCTCCGGCTGGGCGCGGCTGAAGAAATCCGGATTGGGCGCGTTATAAGCCAAGCGGATGTGGTCCGCGGGGATGCCCAGGCTTTCGTGGACATCGCGGCGCGTGGCGTCGGACACGGCCATGATGCGTTCCGCGCGAAGCAATCCGCGGCGCAACAGGAAGCGGCGAGCCTCGATGCGTGCGCCGGAGCCGGTCTCGAACAGCAGGCGCGACATATCGTGAACCGTCACCACGTAGGGTCGCGGCATGAGCAGCGGCACCTGGTTCAACGGGATGTGTACGAGGCTGGGGTGCAGGCGACGCAGAAACATCGGGAAGGCCAGGTGGTTCCGGGTGTACAGGTCGGTCTTGCGGTAGGTGACCGCGCTGAAGTTGGGCGGCAGACCGGCGAAAGCGCTCTCATCCTCCGGCAGTGTCACTAGAACGTACTCATTGGATCGGTCGATGGCTGCCAGAGCCTGCAGCAGGCCGTGGATATAGGTGCCGATGCCGAAGTCGCGCACGCGGCGGACATCGGCTACGATGCGCAGGGGCGCGCGTCGCTCGCCGTGGTTAGTGGCTAGTGGTTGTTGGCTGGTGGTCAAGCCTGCGCCAGGGCGGGCTCACGCTTCCACGCGTACAGCGGGAAACGCTCGGTCAGCGTCTCGACCCTGCGGCGCACGGCGGAGATGGCGGTATCCGAAGCGACATTCTGTAAAACTTCGGCGATGAGCGCGCCCACTTCGCGCATCTCCGGCTCGCGGAACCCGCGCGTGGTGACGGCTGGGCTGCCCAAGCGAATGCCGCTCGGATTGAGCGGCGGATTCACGTCGAACGGGATGGCGTTCTTGTTGACGGTGATGCGGGCGCGGTCCAGCGCGGCTTCGGCTTCCCTGCCGCGAATGCCTTTGGAGAACACGTCCACCAGCATCAGATGCGTGTCGGTGCCGTTCGAAACGATGTGGAATCCCGCTTCCATCAGCGTGCCGGCCAGCGCCTGGGCATTCGCCACCACCTGCTTCTGATACTCGACGAAGCCGGGCTCCATGGCTTCCTTGAAGGCCACGGCTTTGGCGGCGATGATGTGCACCAGCGGTCCCCCCTGGAAGCCGGGGAAGACAGTTTTATCGACCGCCGCGGCGAACTTCTCTTTGCACAGGATGAGTCCCGCGCGCGGCCCGCGCAGAGTTTTGTGCGTGGTGGTGGTGACGATATCGGCGTACTCGCAAGGGTTCGGATGGAGACCCGCGGCTACCAGTCCCGAGATATGCGCCATGTCTACGACGAAGAACGCGCCGACGGAATCCGCGATCTGGCGGAAGCGGGCGAAATCCAGCACGCGCGGATAGGCGCTGGCGCCCGCCAGGACCATCTTAGGCTTATGCTCCGTGGCGAGGCGCGCGAGTTCGTCATAATCGATGCGCTCGTCGTCCTTACGCACACCGTAGGGCACGATGTTATACGTCTTGCCGGAAAAGTTGAGTTTGTGACCGTGAGTCAGGTGTCCGCCGTGCGCCAGGTTCATGCCGAGAATGGTCTCGCCGGGTTGCAGCACCGCGGCGTAGGCGGCTTGATTGGCTTGCGAACCGGAGTGCGGCTGCACGTTGGCATGCTCGGCGCCGAATAATTTCTTGGCGCGCTCGCGGGCGAGATTCTCGACGATGTCGGTAAACTCACAGCCACCGTAATAGCGTTTGCCGGGATAGCCTTCGGCGTACTTATTGGTGAAGACACTGCCGGCGGCTTCCAGCACGGCTTCCGAGACGAAATTCTCGCTGGCGATCAGTTCGAGTTGCGAATGCTGGCGGTCGGCTTCGTGCAGGATAGCTTGGTAGACCTCGGGGTCGACCTCGGCGAGTGGCCGCGACATACGTTCCGATTCGGAGTTAGTCGGCATAAGCGGTAACCCGATTTTATCATGCGGCTAGCGATCCCTCCGCTTTGCCCGCCGGATCGGCTTTATGGTTCAATTTTAAATACGACGCCACCACCGTTGATATCTGCACCGTAAGCGCCGCCCGCCGAAGTGGTCCCGTATAGGTTTCCGGCCTGATCGCTGACGACGCCGGAATTAGGATTACACCCGTCAGCCGCGCACATAAAGCTGTATAACACCGTCTCTTGGCCGGAGGAACTCACTTCGAAGACCACGCCAGCGTTCGCCGCGCCTCCGGCATAGGTGGTCCCAAACAGGTCCCCATCGGAGCTAATCACCACGCCACCGTGCGGCCGCCAGCCACTCGCTCCTCCGGGGAAGCTGTACAGCACAGTTTCCTGTCCCGCCGGTGTCAGCTTGAATACCACTCCCAGATTTGCTGTGCCACCGTTTTGCGTCGTGCCATATAGGTTGCCGGCGCCATCGAGAATCACGCCTGCGGAGGGAGCACCGCCATCCGTGGCTCCGGTAAAGCTATAAAGCACGCTAAAGACGCCCGTGGCGCTGAACTCCCAGACCGTGCCGCCGTTATTACCGTTCTCGAGTCCTCCCGTAAAAGTGGTCCCATGCAGATTGCCGGCGGCATCGAGGGTGACGCCCCCGTAAGGCCAGCAGCCATCGGGATAACAGTTGAAGCTATGCAATATCGTTTCATTGCCGGCCGGATCGAGTTCGAAAATGGCGCCGTTGCCGAAGGTCCCGCCGCGGAAGGTCGTGCCGTAAATGTTACCCGCTGCATCCAAAGTCGCACCCGCGTAAGGTAAAGACCCATCCCCGGGGCCGCCGAAGCTGTGCAGTACGGTTGCATTACCGGTGAGGTCAAGCTTATAGGCCGCGCCCATGTTACTTGCGCCGCCGGAAAGGGTGGTTCCATAAATGTTGCCTCTTGCGTCCAACGTGACGCCTGCGTAGGGATTCGCGCCCCCTGCCCCGCCAGGAAAGCTGTACAGCACCGTCTCGTTACCGGCAGGATCGAGTTTATAGACCACGCCGGATCCCGTCGTCCCGCCATTGTAAGTTGTGCCGTAGAGATTTCCCGCGCTATCCAGGGTCACACCGGCATCCGGATAGCTCCCACCCGGCGCTCCGGGAAATCCGTACAGCACTGACTCCTGTCCCGTCGCGCTTACTTCGAAGATCACGCCCTGGTTCGCGATTCCGCCGGCAGTCGTCGTGCCGTAAATATTTCCCGCGGAGTCCAGGGCAAGGCCCGCGTTGGGATGCTCACCGTCCGCGCTGGCTGTGCTGGCGAAGACATATAGCCCGCTGAAATTACCATCGGTGTTCAGCTCATAAACCGCGCCGCCTTTGCCGGGGCCGCCATCTTGCGTCATCCCATAGATGTTGCCTGCCGCATCCAAAACCACGCCGCCGGGGTGAATTCCACTCTTGCCATTGAAACTGTAAAGCACGGTTTCCGTTCCCGAAGGTGTTAACTTGTACAGAACGCCCTGGCCGTCCGCCCCACACCTCTTGGTGACTCCATAAAGGTTGCCCGAAGAGTCGAGTGTGACGCCGCCGGTGGGATCACAACCGCCCCCGAAGGTGTAGAGCACCGACTCCTGACCCGCCGGACTGATCTTGAATACGATTCTGGTATAGCCGCCCCCGGTGGTCCCATAAAGGTTCTCGGCTGCATCGAGACTTACTACTGAAGGTCCGCCTCCATCCGCGCCACCCTTGAAGGTATACAACACCTTTTCATGGCCGGCCCGATCTATCTTAAATACGACTCCTTTGTGCGCCGCGCCGCCGCCCAGGGTGCTCCCATAGAGGTTTCCCGACGAGTCGAGCACGACGCCCGTGGGAAGACCGCCGTCGTCTCCTCCGGTAAACGTGTGCAGGATGGTTTCCTGGTCGTTGGGCGCCAACTTGTATACGACGCCGTAATTGTCCGCGCCGCCGTATCCCGTAACTCCGAAGAGATTGCCGTCGGCATCAAGCGTCACGCCGCTGCACGGGTTTTTGCCGTCGGTCCCGCCTTTGAAACTGTACAGCACGCCCAGATTACCTGCGGTATCCAGCTTGTAAACCGTGCCGGCGTTTTCATTGCCGCCCCATTGCGTGGTTCCGTAAAGGTTACCGCTGGAATCACGGGAGACGCCCGCGCAGGGCGCGGCGCCGTGCGGCGCGGAGTTGAAGCTTCGCAGCACAGTCTCATTCGTTTGCGCTTGTGCGGCGGCGGTTACGGCCAATGCCAGCCAGCACCCTAATCGTAGGATGTGCATCAGACAACCCTCCTTGGGCATCGATTATACTCCATCAGAGGCGGTGCGGCAGAAGAAATCCCGGTACTAGGTACTGCGCAGCCGAAGGCTCAAGCTGGCACGAATGACGGGCTCAGGGCGGTGTTTCCCGCGCGCGTATATCCACACATTGGAGACAACATGGCCTATATTGGACCTGAAGCGGTTCTATGCCGAAACACCTGGTCGCCGGCCTGGAAGTTGTTTACAGCGGAAGACCGGGCCGCTGGTCGGTGAACACGCTCTTCACGCGCGTCAGCTCCGACATCGCGTCCGGGATCGACATGCCCAGCCCATTCTGGTCGAGAGGTCGCGTCACCACGACCCACAATTCGACGAGATTTTTGAGGTGCCACATACATGGTTCGGTTGCGTAAGCGAAATTTATCGATCGTTTTCTTTGCCGGCAAACAAAGTTCGTGATGTGGTTGCAAAGTGCGGGCGAGCACGCTGGTGTCGATCAGCACTGGTTAAATCCGATCCGGATAGATGCTTTCGCGGCTGACGTCCTCGTCGGAAAGAAGAGGCGTGGTGCGGTTATGGCCTTCGACCCAAGCATCGAATTGCCGCACCCATTCCTCCGGCGTCAATTCATCTTGCAGCGACCACTGCCGGTCTGCCGGCCCGAAAGCTTCGGAGAGAGCCTTGTCGAGCGCCTCCAGCACAAGAGCATCGGTCGAAAGACCCTTGGCCTGCGCTACCGCAATGAGCTTCGCTTCCTTCTCGGGCGGAAGATCCAGCATGACAGTCATGGTGCAGCCCTCGTTCTCAGGATAGCGCAGCGATCCCGCGCCAGGGGACCGGGTTCCCGAGTCGCCGGCGGGACCGGTGTACCGCATCGTGCCATAGCCCCTCGTGCTATATTCTCGTGCAATGTTCCGATTCCTGTTGCTGCTTTGCGCGACCGCGGCCGCGGCTCAGAATTCGAAGCCGCTGCTTACGCTGGATGAATTCTTCGACGCCGTGGAGATCCGCAACGTGCGCATCTCGCCCGATGGACACGCCGTGGCCATCGAGACGTCGCGCGCGGATTGGGATGCCAATCGCTTCCGCACGGATCTGTGGCTGTATCGCGACGATGGCGCCGGGTCGCTGGTGCAACTGACGCGCGCGGGCCACGATCACGATCCGGAATGGTCGCCCGATGGGCGGCGGATCGCGTTCTTATCCGATCGCGGCGCCGGGAAAGAGGAAGACGCGGACCAAGTCTGGGCAATCGCCATCGGTGGCGGCGACGCGTTCCAGGTGACGCACGGCGAGGAGAAGGTCCACGCGTTTGCATGGTCCGCCAATTCGCGGCAAATCTATCTCGCGACGTGCACGGCTTTGACAAAAGAAAAAAAAGAAGCATATGAGAAGGCCTGGAAAGACGTCATCGAGTATCGCGAGGCCGAGCGCGGCGACACGATTGCGCGCGTGGAACTCGAGACGGGCGCGGTCGAGCAAATCGCGGCCACGCCGTGGCGAGTAAAGCAACTCGACGCGTCGCCCGACGGTAGGATGTTGGCATTTCTCACCGATTCCGTTTCGCAACGCCAGGAAGCCATGGATGCCTATGGCATCTACCTGGTGGACACGTCGGGAGGCAAGCCGCGGCAACTATTGCAGCGGCCGGCGGTGCTCGACAATATCCATTGGGCGCCGGACGGCCGGCATATCTTTTTTTCGTTTCTGAACGGGTCCGTGGAGGGCAGTTATCAGGACGCGCAGCCACGCGTGTATTGGGTGGATGCGGTCTCAGCCGGCGCGCGGCTTACCCGCTGGGCGCGGTTTCCGGGTGCGGTGACGGAGTACAGCGTGACGCAGGAAGGTGGATTGCTGATCGCCGGGCGCGTGGGCACCGAGGTGCAAATATATCGCGAGGGACTGCACGTCTTTGTGAAAGAGCCGGGCGAGCCGGGCGCCTATGAGAAAATCTCGGCGGCAGCGCGCGTTTCACGAGTCGCATTCGTGCACTCCAGTTTGACGGAACCGCCCGAGGTTTACATCGGAGACAGCATTACCGAGTCGCATCGCATTACTTCGTTCAACAAATTGTTTACCGAGCGCGCGCTCCCGGACGGGAAGCCTTACCGGTGGACCGCCGGCGATGGCGTGACGATCGAAGGCATGCTGATCTATCCGCCCGGTAAGATGGATGCGAAAAACCTGCGCATGCTGACGCTGATTCACGGCGGACCGGCGGATGCCGATGGGAATCGTTTCGAGGCGGACTGGTATCAGTGGGGAACGCTGGCGGCATCGCGCGGATGGCTGGTGTTCGAGCCCAACTATCGCGGATCCATCGGGTATGGCGACGACTTCACGCTGGGCATTATTCCGAATGTCGTCTCCAAGCCCGGCAAAGACATCCTGGAAGGCGTGGATGCGCTGGTGAAGGATGGCATCGCCGATCCGGATAACTTGACCATCGGCGGTTATAGCTACGGCGGCTATCTGACTAACTGGCTGATTACCCAGAACACCAGATTTCGCGCGGCAGTTACCGGGGCGGGCGCGGTGGAGCATGTAGTGAACTGGGGCAACGACGACACCACTTATGACGACGCTTACTTTCTGGGCGGCTTGCCGTGGGACATGATGAAGAACTACAACGACGAGGCGGCTATCTGGCAGATCGGCAAAGTAAGAACGCCGACACACATCGTGGCGGGCGCGGATGACATACGGGTATATGTAGGCGAGCAATATCTGCTGGAGCGGGCGCTGCGTGCGGCGGGCGTGCCAGTGAAACTGCTGATCTTTCCGGGCGAAGGTCACGAGCTGGATAAGAACCCGTGGCACGGCAAGATTAAAGTGCGGGAAGAATTGAAGTGGCTGGAGGCGGCCGCCAACGCGCCTCGCTGAACGGGGATTTGTGGGGCAGGCTCGTAGCCTGGATAGCGTCGGGATAAACCGGCGTGAAGTAGTGAATGAAAGAGTCATACAGGAAAGGAGTAGCGAACCATCCTGACCCCGAGCCATGTGAGGGCGGCGGCAACGACGCACTTGAAGCGTTGGCCTGGGGCATATGTGGGCTGGGTATCCCTGAAGTTGATGAGCTCCGAAATTGCCAAAATCATGGGCGCCGACGGTGTCAGGCTAACCGGAAGGCAACACGGCAGCGTGCGTAAACAGCGCGAGCACGTTGCGGCCCTGCGGAGTCGTAGACCCCACGCACGCATAGAAACTTCACGCGCGAGAACCGAGAGACCCCGTGGCTTTCCGCCGCCGGTAGAGGGCGGAACGCTGGGAGAAAGCGATGAGCGATAAGACCCAGATGCACGGCGGCGGGGAGTCGCACAGCGGCGTAGTACCGACGAAGCGGTCGAACGCAGGCCAGGGAGGGCCGAAGGAGATCGCGGAGGGAAGGCCGCTGACCGAGGAGAATGCGGAAGAGCCTAACCCGTACCGGATGCAAGGCCGGGAAAGCGGGCCAAGCGGGCTGGACCGTGTACGTCAAGCAGCGCAGAAGGACAAGCAGTTGCGGTTCACCGCCCTGCTGCATCACGTCACTATCGACCTGCTCCGCAGCAGCTACTACGACCTGCAAAGGCAAGCGGCGGCGGGAGTGGACGGGGTGACGTGGCAAGCCTACGGGGACGAACTGGAGGAGCGGCTCGCCGACCTCCATGGACGCATCCATCGCGGGGCCTATCGCGCGCAACCGTCGCGGAGAGTCTGGATCGACAAAGCCGATGGGCGGAAACGGCCATTGGGCATCGCCGCCCTGGAAGACAAAATCGCCCAGGCAGCGGTGGTCGCGGTTCTCAATCCGATCTGGGAAGAGGACTTTCTGGGCATTTCGTACGGGTTCCGGCCGGGGCGCAAGCAGCACGACGCACTAGACGCGCTCTACGTCGGGATCACCAGCAAGAAGGTGAACTACGTTCTGGACTTAGACATCCGGTCGTTTTTCGACAAAGTCGAACACGCTCAGATGGAAAAGTTCGTACGGCATCGGATAGGAGATGAACGGCTCGTCCGCTTGATCCTGAAATGGTTGAAGGCGGGCGTGATGGAGGACGGACAGTGGTACGAGACGAAGGAAGGGACCCCACAAGGGGCGGTGATTTCGCCGTTGCTAGCCAATCTCTACCTGCATTACGTGCTCGATCTGTGGGTGCAGGCATGGCGGAAGAAGGTGGCGCACGGCGACATGATCGCGGTGCGGTACGCGGACGACGTGGTGTTCGGATTCCAGGACCGGGAAGAGGCCGAAAAGTTTCTGGCGCAATTGCGGGAACGCGTGCGGAAGTTCGGGCTGGAATTGCATCCGGAGAAGACGCGCCTGATCGAATTTGGGCGCTATGCCGCTGAACGGCGGGCGAAGCGTGGGGAAGGGAAGCCGGAAACCTTCAACTTTTTGGGTTTCACTCACATCTGTGGGAAGAATCACGCGACGGGGTACTTCATGGTGCTGCGGAAGACGATCGGCAAACGGATGGCCGCCAAGCTGAAGAAGATTCGGCAACAGCTCCGCCAACGCTTGCATGCGCGGGTTCCGGACACGACGGGGTGGCTGCAATCGGTGGTTCGCGGATATTTCCGATATCACGCCGTGCCGCGCAACGAGGAACGACTGAAAGCGTTCCGGCACGAAGTGCTACGCATGTGGTGGTGGCAGCTTCGGCGGCGGAGTCAAAGAACCCGCTGGACCTGGAACAAATTTTGGGAGAAACTCGGGTGCCTCATCCCGGACGTCGAAATTCTGCATCCGTATCCTGACGTTCGCTTTGCGTGGCAGCACATCCAAGGTAAGAACCGTGTGCGTTAGGAGCGCTCGCACGGATCTGTGCGGGGGGTGCCGGGCAACCGGCATCCCTACCGCGACCGCGGGCCTCGTAGGCCCGCTCTTGGGCAAGCGAAGCTCGCCCGGGCAAGCAAAGCTCGCCCTAGACAGGCCGGGAGCACTGGCCGGGAGGCCTGTCCTACTCTAATTCGTCACTGTGACTTTGAAAATGGTGCCGTGTCCTGCCGGCGCGGGCTCCGCGCCGCCTTGCGTGGTCGCGCCCCATAGGTTGCCCGTGGAATCCAGCGTCAGCCCGGCAAATGGTCTTGCGCCATCGTCTCCGCCGGCAAAACTGTACAAGGTCTGGAGCGTGCCACCGGCAGTGAGTTCAAATACCGTGCCATAGTTATCCGCGCCGCCGAGCATGGTCGTGCCATAAAAGTTGCCTTGCGAATCGCGCACCAGCGATCCCGCCGGCGACGAACCATCGGGACCGGAGAAGGTGTGCAACACACTCTCGGCGCCGGTGCCGGCGTCCACCTCGAAGATCACGCCATGTCCGAGGCCAAAGGCGCCGTCGCCGCCTCCGGTCGTGGTTCCGTAGAGATTACCTTGACCGTCGTCGATCAAGCTATCCAGCGGATGGGACCCATCGGCCCCGCCGGTAAACGTGTATAGCGCGCTGGTGACGCCCACTTGAAATACGGTGCCGCCGTACTGCCGAGCGCCACCCCCGGAAGTCGTGCCATAGAGATTGCCGCCCTGGATCACCAGCCCGGCGCGGGGCAGCGCGCCATCCGGCGAAAAGCTTTGGCCCGTCTCATACGTGCCGTCCGCGGTAATCTCGAACACGGTGCCGTAACCGGTGGACTCGCCCCCGGCATAGGTGGTGCCGTAGAGGTTGCCCGCGTCGTCGATAACCAGCGTTCCCGTGGGACCCTTCCCTTCCGACGGCGGTCCCGCGAAGCTGTGCAACACCTTGTAGCCGCCTGCGGCCGGAAACTCGAACACCGTGCCGTAAAAGTGGGCGCCCCCCCCGTAGGTCGTGCCGTACAGGTCTCCGTTTCTGTCGCGCAACAGGCCCGCCAACGGCTCCGCGCCATCGGACCGGCCACCCAAAAACGCATGCAGCGGGCTCTCCACGTGGCTCTTGGTATTAAGCTGAAACACGGTTCCCGCACGATGGGCGCCGCCGCTCGCGGTGGTGCCGTACATGAGTTGCCCGTCGATCACCAGACCTCCGAACGGAGTGCTGCCGTCGTTGCCGCCGGTGAACGTGTAGATCACGCTGAATGTCTGTGCCTCGCCCGTTAAGCCCGTTGCCGCGATCAGGAACGCCCAGCCGATGTGCTTTAGAATCCAATTCCGCATCTGCCCTCCAATTGCCGCCCGACCGAGATAGACGGTTGGGAAGGGCAGTATTCTCAAGAAATCTCAAAGGCAAACGCGGATTACTTTGGCCTCGATGGCCGCGCCCAGTTCGCGGAGGGCTTCGGCAGGCAGCCTTTGCTGTGACATTTCGAACAGTTCGTTCTCCTCGCGCCGGATGTGCGCGGTGAGCAAAGCGCACAACCGCTCCAGCAGATCCGCGGATGGCGATTCGCGCAGTTGGGCGATCATGCCTTCCACCTGGCGATGCTCCTGGACCAGGCTCGCGATCGGCGAATTCTCTGCCAGCGCGCTCTCGATGGCGGGAAAAAGAATGGTCTCCTCGATCTCGAAGTGATTCGTGAGTTCCAGTTCGTAGCGGTCGATGGCGCGGCGCGCAAGCCGCTCCACGTTTGCCTGGGACGGGTCTTCACCAAGCGACCGGCGGGTGAGCACGCACATGGCGAGCGCATTGTGGTGCTGATGCGATAGCGGGATCAGGCTCGGGTCGCGCAGCATGATTGGGGATGTCCTGCCTGTTACTATAACGAAAATGAACTGGAACGATGCCGCCGAAGATCTGCTGCAACAAATCCTGTCGCAAACGCCGCGTCCCGTGAGAGACGCCGCCGAGACGCAACTGCGGGAAAGCGCCGAGCACATGGCCGAGGATGATGGCAAAGCTCGTGTGGGCGTGGAGACCGTCATTGCGGCCTGGGTGGCCGGTACGCCGGAGACGCTGCGAGCGGATCTGCCGCGCCAGATGGAGAGATTCGGGCTAGACCCGGCGGAGTACGCGCACCTGCTGGATTCGAGGGACTAGGAGCTGGGGACTAGGGGCTGGAAAACTAACCGGGGCAGACCCAGGAGGGGTGAGGTCTGCCCCGTCTTACTGACTTTTGAGGAACTCGCGCAAAACGGTGCGCGGCCGCGCCGCCAGGATCTCGCGAGTTTCTGCCCTGTTTGGCGGCGCGGACACGCGCCCCTTTGCGCTACTTACTTACTGCTGCGGCAGATTGCCGGCGGCGAACAGGGTGCTCCAGTTTCCGCCCGCATTCCGCATCAGCTTGAACGCCATGGCTTCGCCGGGCTTGGCTGTTTGCATGACGCTTTTCACATCGGCGCCGGAGGTAACGCGATGACGATTGATTTCGAGCAGCACGTCGCCCTTCTGCATGCCGATATCTTCGGCAAACGATCCGGGCTCTACGCTGGCGATTACCACGCCGCCAATCTTCAAGCCCATCTGTTCACGGTCGGAGTCGGTCAGGTTCTGCAGGTTCACGCCTAACTTGGCATGGGCCGTGGTTTCCCCTTCCGGCTGATCGCCTTCGGGCGACTCCTTGTCGTCGTTGCCGGCCACCAGCGCGGCGCGGTCGCCGATCTTCACGGAAACTTCCATCGGCTTGCCGTCACGTAGGAGCTTCAACGCAACCGAATTGCCGGGTTGTTCGGCGGAGATCATCTCGACCAGTTCTTCGCCGGTTTCGATTTTCTTGCCGTTGACGCCGACCACGATATCGGATGCCAGGACACCGGCCTTGGCCGCCGGTCCGCCGGGAGTCACTTGTTGCACGAAGACGCCGCTCGATGCGCCGTAGGCTTTCAGCAGCGAAGCGTTCTCTTCTTTGGCGAACTGAATGCCGATGGCGCCGCGCGAGACTTTGCCGGTCTTCACGATCTGGTTATACGAATTCACGGCTAGATTGATGGGCAGCGCGAAGCCGATGCCTTCGAAAGCGCCGCTGCCGCTGACGATCATGGTGTTGATGCCGATCACGTCGCCGTTGATGTTGAGCAGCGGGCCGCCGCTGTTTCCGGGATTAATGGCGGCGTCGGTTTGCAGGAAGCGCTGCAGTTGGTGGCCGCGTTCGCCGAGGTCGCGGCCTTTGGCGCTGATGATGCCGGCCGTCATGGTCTGTTCCAGGCTGAACGGAGAGCCGATGGCCACCGCCCAGTCGCCCACTTCCATGGCGTCGGAATTGCCGATGCGGAGCGGCGTGAGTTGTTTTCCGGCGTCGATTTTCAAAACCGCCAGATCCAGCTCGGGATCCGTGCCGATCAGCTTAGCCGGGTATTGGGTGTGGTCGCCGGGTAGCGTCACCTGAATGCGGGTGGCATTCTCGACGACGTGGTTGTTGGTCAGGATGTAGCCATTGCGATCCACCACGAAACCGGAACCGAGGCCTTGCGAGCGGCGCGGTTGCTGCGGCATGTTGGGGACCATGTTACCGAACGGGCTGTTCTCGCCGAACGGATTCTCGCCCGGCTGTCCGTTGAAGAACCAGCGCGTATTGGTCTTCTTCTCTTGAATGGTGCTGACGATCTGAACCACGGAAGGTTCGGCTTCCTTGGCGATCTTAGTGAACGAGTTGGAGAGTTGAACCGGACTGGGAATGGTGAGCGCGGCCGGTTTGGCCGAATCCGCGCGCGCAATCGCCGTGTGGTTCACCAGGTTTGCGACTAATGCCCCCGCGCAAAAGAGCAGGAGCGCAAGGGTGACTTTACTTCTGTTTAGCTTCATGTGTTGGTCCTTTTTTCCGAAGAATCTGTTACTCAAATACCGTTCAGCGTGCCGGGCGGCGGAGGCGGTTCAATAAACACCACCGTGAACACGAAGTAAGTGGGAGTTACTTCCAGTTGCACCACCGGAACAAGTCCGATGGGCCCGTCAATCAGTGCGGGCGAAGCCGGCGTTGCGGCTTTTGCCATTTGTATCGTGGAATCTTTGTGAGCGGGATGGCTGGCCTCGAAGCGCGGCCGAATCGCGGGGGCCGCACGGGGCGCAAGCGCAATCGCCGGAGCCGCGGGAGCGTTCAAATGCGCGAGCGCCAGGGTCGCCAGCGGAAGTTCCTGCACGCCCACCGGCGGCGCCGTGCGGGCGGCCACCAAAAGAGCCGCGCACGCCATGGCGCCCGCCGCCATCCAACCGGAGCGCGAAAAGCGCGGCGTGGAATTGCGATCCGCGCGCAGCAAAGCTTCCACGCGCGTGCTAAGCTGCCAACGATTCCGGGCAACGGCGCCTGGCGCAAGTTGCGGGGCCGCGGCATGACGTGTCAGTTCATGCAGATGCGTGAGGCAGGCGGCATACGGCCGCGCCGCGCCGGTGGCCGATACCACCCAATCGTCACAAGCCATCTCGCGCTCGATCTTCAGGCAGCGGCCGATCCAATACATAGCCGGATTAAAGAAAAAGACGGCCTGCGCGACGGCGTGCGCCAGTTGCGTCCAATCGTCCCAACGGCTCAGGTGCGCCATTTCGTGACAGAGCACCTGCTCGAATTCCTCGGACGTCAATTCGTCGATCAGGGATTGCGGAAAAACGATGGCGCGGCGCAGAAATCCGGCAGCCATGGGTGAGCGCACTTCCGCGGAAGCCAGCACCCGAATGCCGCCGCGCTGGCACAGCAGAGTGGAGCGGCTCTTCAGACCGTGAATGTAGACGATACTCCAGGCTACCCGCGCCAGCAGGATCGCGGCAATCGCGATCCAGGCAAGCACGGCGAAAGCGGGCCACTGGGCGGCCGCGGGCACGGCTAGCGGCGCAGCGGGCGCCACGGCCACGCTAGACGCAACGGCTTCAACGGGTCGCGGAATCAGCAGCAGACCCGGCGCGGCGATCGCCAGTACCAGGGCTATGAACCAAATGGCGTAGCGGGTGGTGGCGTTGGAGCGCGGCATCAGGCGGATCATGCCGGCAGCCAGAGCTGTCACCAGCAACCCGAGCCAAACGCTATTCAGGGCCAACGAAACCGCTACAGCCGATGCTAAATTACCCAGTTCCAACCAGTTCACTCCACACCCCCTTCACCCGCGATCAGCCGTTTCAGCCGGAACAGCTCGCTTTCGTCCAAGTGCTCGTCCTCTAAGACGTTTAGAATGAGCAGCTCAGGTGAATCCTGGAAGAAGCGTTTCACCAGGTTGCGAACCGCCTTGCGGCTAGCCTCGCCACGTTCCACTACAGGATGATAGACGAACGCGCGGCCTTCTTTGGTATGGCGAACATATCCCTTGCGTTCCAGGATACGGAGGGTGGTGAGGACTGTATTATAGGCCACATCGGAGTTGTCGAGGCCGGCGACCACGTCGGTAACCACGGCATGACCCTTCTGCCAGAGGATATCCATGATCGGGAGTTCGGCTTCGGTGAGTGTGGGTGACTGTTTCCGTGCCATCGGCGATTTCTCTTAAAGAATTAAGAATTGCTCTAATTCAGTTTTACACTGAGCGGGGGTAAGCTGTCAACTAATTTTTTAAGAATTCGTAAGAGCCGACGCCGGCCGCGCCACTTTCTGGCGGCGCCGGTAACGGTTCCGGCGGCTTGCACGACCCAGCGGAAATGGAAAACGCGGCAACGGTTTTCCATGCGCCGGCGGTCCGCCGCTCGATGCGGTACGACTTGCTGGCGCGATCCGCGCGCAGCCGCCAGTCCGTATTCGAACTGGCGTGGGCCAGATCGATCGGCCGCTCGCTGGTCTGATGGAGCCGCCAGGTGTCGCCGGCATTGGACGTCTCGTACAATTCGTAGCGGCCGGATTCGCCGTTGCGTCCGCGATCGATCACCAGGTTCCCGTTCGTACGCGAGGTGAACCAGAACTGCAGCACCGCGCCGAATTGCGGATCGGCAAAGATCGGCTTTGCCTCCCAGGTCTTGCCGCCATCCGTGGTAGCCAGCAGAAAGGGATCGCGCGGCAGC
The DNA here is from genome assembly GCA_963785255.1 of Bryobacterales bacterium. Lineage (GTDB taxonomy): Bacteria > Acidobacteriota > Terriglobia > Bryobacterales > Bryobacteraceae > Bog-159. The sequence continues at coordinate 342,973 of CAWAUR010000014.1, read as the reverse complement.
GGGTGCTGCACCTCGCCGGCGGCCCAGCCGTTCTGGTAATCGATGAACTGGATGCGGTCCAGACCCGCCAGGTGAATGCGCTCGTGCGGCTCCCGCCAGGTCTGGCCGGCATCGTCGCTCGAAAGCAGCACGGAAGCGAACGTCGTCGAAGACGAATGAATATTACCGGCTACGAAAATGCGATTCCCGACGGTCTCGACGGCGTCTAATTCCAGAAAGACCGGGCAGGGGTCGTCGATCGTGCAACTCAAACCCGCCGCCCGAATGTCGTCCTCACCGCAATGGTAATCGACCGCCATCGGCTTGCCGGTATTCTGCAGGGCCGGGATTTCCGGTGGTTGCGGCGGCGTCGGGGTTTCAACCTGCGCGCCGGCAGAATGTGCCAGAAAAAGGGCTGTTGCTCCCAAAATGAACCGACCACGCATGCCTTTTTCGATTGTATCTCGTGGGCAATGTGCGTAATCTTACATTTCGGGTATTTACCTGTAACCCCGCCTGTAACGGCGTCGTCTTCTTGGCAAATCCCCGTTACGATAAGCGGGCGCACTCACCCCTTTCACCCAATAGCGCCCGCTTTTATTTTGGGGTTGCGAGCCTGCCCCACGACTTCAATTCCGGAAGGTAGCCAAGACCAGCGCCGCCAGCGAGATGTGGGCCAGTTTGGTTTTGGAGGGCGCGCCAATCTTAGCCGCAGCCGCCTTTTAGGCAGCCAGAGCCGACTGAAAGCCAGCTGCGGGCGAAGGACCGCTTGGTCGCAGGCCTCAGCGAACTCGCGCGACCTGTTCCACGACGGTCGAACGAGTGGCAACCCGCTCACTCCTTCAAAAATTTCCCAATGGATCGCGTGGCCTGCCGGATGCGATGTTCGTTCTCCACCAGCGCGAAACGCACGTAGCCCTCGCCCAATGGCCCGAATCCGATGCCCGGCGAGACGGCCACCAGCGCCTTCTCCATCAGCCGCTTCGCAAACTCCAGCGATCCCTCCGCGCGGTAACGTTCCGGAACCGGCGCCCACACGAACATGGAGCCGCGCGGCTTCTCCACCGGCCAGCCGGCGCGCGCCAATCCGCTCACCAGCACATCGCGGCGCTTCTGGTAAACCGCACAGATCTTGCGGGTCTCCTCTTCGCACTCGCGCAACGCGATGATGGACGCAATCTGGATGGGCTGAAACACGCCGTAATCCAGATAGCTCTTGATGCGCGCCAAGGCCGCGATCATGCGCCGGTTGCCCAGGCAGTAACCCACGCGCCACCCCGCCATGTTGTAACTCTTCGACATGGAGAAGATCTCCACGGCCACTTCTTTCGCGCCTTCCACCTGCAAAATGCTGGGCGGCTTATAGCCATCGAAGCCCAGATCGGCGTAGGCAAAATCGTGGACCACCAGCGTGCCGTGGCGCCTGGCCAGGTCCACGATCTCGCGGAAGAAATCCAATTCCACGCAGGTGGTGGTCGGATTATGCGGAAACGAAATCAGCAGCAGCTTCGGTTTGCGCGTCGAAGTAGCGTACAGGTCTTCCAGCCGGTTCAGAAACTCCGCGGGGCTGGGCATGGGAAGCAGACAGGCGTGGCCTTCCGCCATGATGACGCCGTACTGGTGAATCGGATACGCCGGATTCGGCGAGACCACCGCGTCGCCCGGCCCCACCACCGCGAAGAGCAGATGCGCCAGCGCATCCTTGGCGCCGATGGTGACGATAGCTTCCGCATCGGGGTCCAGTTCGACGCCGTAATTGGTCTGGTAACGGCGCGCGATTTCCTCCCGTAAGCGGGGGATGCCGCGCGAAGCCGAATAGCGATGGTTGCGCGCATTACGCGCGGCTTCCACCATCTTGCTCACCACCACGCGCGGCGTGGCGCCATCCGGATTTCCCATCCCCAGATCGATGACATCCTGCTGCGCGGAGCGCGCCCGTGCCCGCATCTCATTGATCACGGCGAAGACATATGGCGGCAGCTTCTGAATCCTGTAAAACTCTTCCGAACTTGGGTCCATTCTTTCTATTTTAAGCGGCAGCGTTCAGCGCCGCTCGCCGCCATGCTAGACTCTCGAAAGCATGGCATACGTACCACTGATCGCGATCGGTTTGGCGGCCGGCGTCCTAGCCGGGATGTTCGGCATTGGCGGCGGATTGGTGATCGTTCCCGCCCTGCTGTATTTCATGAAGTTGGGCGAAGTGGATTCGATCGGAACATCGCTGGCCGCGCTGATTCCGCCGGTCGGGCTCCTGGGGGCGATGGAATATTACCGCAATGGCCATGTCAATATGAAATACGCGCTGATCATCGCGGCGGGCTTGTTCGCGGGTTCCTTCTTTGGCGCACGCATCATTTTGTCGCTGCCGCCCGTGGCCATCCGCCGGATCTACGCGGTGTTTCTAGTCGTGGTAGCCGCGCGCATGCTGCTCAGCAGCAAGTGATCCCGCTTACTGACGTGCGCGGCGCGGTTAGCTGACGCGCTATGCTGGTTTCGAGATGACCAAGGTCCAAATCGATTTCCCATTGCGCACAGCACTCGACGACGATTCAATGAATCGCATCGCGGAGATCTATTCGATTTACGGGATTCAGAAGATCAGTCTGGCGCCAGCCGCCAACCGGCTCACGGTGGAGTACGATGCTACGCGGCTGCGGCCTGCCGAAGTGCAAGCGGCGTTCACCCGCGCCGGCATTCCGATCGCGGTCGAAGAGCCGGCCTGAAAATATTGACCGGCGGTACGGGAGCTGTTCTTTCGAAACTGTCCCGTTGCCGCCGGTTCGCGCCACTTCAACTGCTATATCAAAGTGCAAGAGGAGGGCCAGTTCCGCCGTGAAAGAATTAAAAAGACTTAACGGCTGCGTTCTAGGACGTCTGGTATCCTTTACACGGCCCGCCGGGCAGAAATTACGCGTCCTTGGCCTCAATCGCGTGATGCCGCACATCCACTCCCTTCACCAGGAAGACCACATCTTCGGCGATATTGGTGGCATGATCGGCGATACGTTCCAGGTTCCGGGCGACGAACATCAAATCCACTGCCGCGGGCACCGTGGTGGGGTCGCTTTGCATGTAAGCCACCAGTTCCTGGTACACGGAATCCCGCAAGGCGTCCACCTCGTCGTCGGCCATCAAGACGCTGGTGGCCTCGTCGGCGTCACTCTTTACAAACGCATCGAGCGTGCGCAGCAGCATGGATTCCACCAATTGCGCCATGCGCGGAATATCGATCAGCGGCTTCACCGGACTTTGCGCCACCAGCGAAATCGCCCGCTGCGCGATGTTCACCGCCAGATCGCCCATACGTTCCAGGTCGGTATTGATCTTCATGGCCGCCGTGAGGAAGCGCAGGTCTTTGGCCATGGGCTGGCGCAGCGCGAAGAGGCGCGTCGTCAGATTATCGATTTCGATCTCCATAAGGTTGATGCGCGCTTCATCGCGCAGCACCTGGCGCGCCAGCTCCGCGTCGCGATCCACCAATGCCCGAATACTGCGATGAATAGCGGATTCCACATATCCGCCCATTTGGAGAACCTTTTCATGCAGCTCATCGAGCTCAACGGAAAATTGTCGCAAATTCACCCTCCTGATTCTTTCCGGGTCCGTCCTACCCGAATCTGCCCGTAATATAATCTTCGGTTTCCTGCTTGACGGGATTTTTAAAAATAATCTCAGTTGTATTGTACTCGATGAGTTTTCCCAACAGGAAGAAACCGGTGCGGTCCGCCACGCGCGCCGCTTGTTGCATGTTGTGAGTCACGATGACGATGGTGCATTGATCCTTCAGTGTGAACAACAGGTCTTCGATCTTGGCGGTGGCGATGGGATCGAGAGCGGAGCAAGGTTCGTCGAGCAGCAGGACCTCGGGATCCACCGCCAGTGCGCGCGCGATACACAGCCGCTGTTGCTGGCCGCCCGAGAGCGCATAGGCCGACTTATGCAACTTATCCTTCACCTCCTCGAATAGTGCGGCGCGCTTTAAGCTATTCTCCACCGCATCCTTCAGCGACCCGCGAAATCCATTGACTTTCAAACCGTAGGCCACATTATCGAAGATCGATTTAGGGAACGGGTTGGATTTCTGGAAAACCATACCCACCCGCCTGCGCAGCGCGGTCACATCCACCTGCAGCACATCCTCATCGTCGAGCAGAACCTGGCCTTCCACGCGCGTATTGCGGATGGTCTCGCTGATGCGGTTCAGCGTGCGCAGGAAGGTGGACTTCCCGCAGCCGGAGGGGCCGATCAGCGCCGTAATCTTGTTGGCCGGCACATCCAGCGTGATATTGTGCAGGGCCTGATAAGCGCCGTAATAGAAGTTGAGATTGACAGCCTTGAGCTTGCCTTGCCGGTCCACCGGCTTGCCGGCGGGCGGGCTGCCAGAAGGTAGATTAGCGGTGCTCATGGTGGGAGGCTTGTTTGGGCTCATTTTTGAACTGCAATTCCCCGCGACAGAATCATGCGGGCAGCGATATTGGCGAATAGCACACCGACCAGCAAGACTAAGCCGGCAGCCCAGGCCTGGCGGTGCCAATCGTCGTAGGCAGAAGTGGCGCGCAGGAAGATTATGTAGGGAAGCGAGGCCGTTGGCTGGGTCACGCTGCTGCTCCAGAACTCATTGTTCAGGCTCGTGAACATCAGTGGCGCGGTCTCGCCGGATATACGTGCCACCCCTAAAATCATCCCCGTGGCGATTCCACGGTAGGCGGCGGGCACCACCACCGTGGCAATGGTCTTCCATTTGCTGGCGCCGAGCGCCAGAGCGCCTTCGCGCAAGGTTTGCGGCACGGTGCTCATGAACTGCTCGGTGCTGCGGGCGGTAATAGGAATCAGGATAAGGGCCAGCGCTATGGCTCCGGCAATGGCGGAGAAATGGAACCGTGTCACCACCACCGTCCAAACGAAAATGCCGATCACGATGGAGGGCACTCCGTTCAGCAGATCGGCCATATAACGGATCAGGAAGGCGAAGATCTTGCCGCCGAATTCCGAGAGGTAGATTCCCGCCATAAAGCCCACCGGAAGGCCCATGATGGTGGCCATGAGAACGATCTCCAGGCTGCCTACCATCGCATTGGCCATACCACCGCCGGCCTCGCCGGGCGGTTTCGGCAGTTTCGTGAAAAAGTTCCAATCTACCGATTGCCACCCATTGTAGATCAAGGCGCCCAGGATCAGAAAAAGGGCGGAAACCGCGACGACCGCACAAACGCCGGTGAGGCTCAGCATCATGTAGCTCAGGGTCTTCCGCCAGCGGTTTCGGAATGTCATGATTGGGCGCTCCCGCGGCGCGTGGTAGCGAGGATCAGCAAGCGCGCCAAGGCGTTGATCACGATCGTCAGCAGGAAAAGCACCAAGCCAAGCCCGATCAGCGCCTGCAAGTATAGATCGCCGGTCGCTTCGGTAAACTCGTTTGCCAGGACTGCGGCAATCGCGTATCCGGGCGAGAACAACGATGCGTGGACCGCGGGGTCGTTGCCAATCACCATGGTGACCGCCATGGTCTCGCCCAGCGCTCGCGCCAGTGCCAGAAAAATCGAGCCGAAAATTCCCAGGCGCGCGTAGGGCACCACCGCCTGCCAGGTGGATTCCCAGCGCGTCGCGCCCAGCGCCAGGGCGGCCTCCCGCTGTTCGGTAGGCACCTCCAGCAGCGCCTCGCGCGAAATGGAAATGATGAACGGCAAGGTCATGATGGCCAGGATCACGCCCGCCGTCAGATACCCATAACCGAAAATGGGTCCCGAGAAGAGCGGCAACCAGCCGAGCGTCTTTTTCAAAAAGGGGTCCACATAATCGCGCATCAGGGGCACCAGCGCGAACATGGCCAGCAAACCATAGATCACGCTGGGCACCGCCGCCAGCAGTTCAATGAAAAATGTGAACGCACTCGAAATGCGCGGCGGAGCCAGTTCCGCTAGAAAAATGGCGGCTCCCACTCCCAGCGGCACGGCGATCAACAGGGCGATGAGCGACGTGATCACGGTACCATAAATAAAAGGCAGCGCGCCGAACTGACCGCTCACCGGGTTCCATAGCGACGACGTGAGAAAGCCGAAGCCGAACTTGTGCCGCGCCAAAGCGGACGTGACCCACAGTTCGTAGACCAGCCCCACGGTCACCAGCAGGATACTCGATGCGAACGCCAACGTCACCAGGCGCGCCACCTCGTCACCGCTACGAAGGCGCCCAAGCAGCGCCCGCACGCCTTCCGGAGCCGGCGCGCCTACTGCCGCGGAGGATGCCATAATTTACTTGATCAGCGCAATCTGCTTCTCTTCCCTGACGACCACTTCCTTAGGTAAAGGAGCATACCCCAGCGACCCGGCGTATTTCTGGCCGTCGGTTAGTATCCAATGCAGGAACGTGACGATCACGTTCTTCTTCGCCTGATCGTCGATCTTCGATGGTATCAACAACCAGGTGAATGAGGAGATGGGATAAGCTTTCTTTCCCGGAGCATTGGTGATGGAAACCCGAAAATCGGCGGGCATGTTCTGGGCCGCCCCAGCCGCCGCCTCGGTGACGCTGTCCAGATCCGCCTTGAGGTAGCTGCCCGCGGCGTTGCGGACAAAACCGTATGCCATTTTGTTCTGCAAAGCATAGATCAGTTCCACGTAGCCGATGGAGTTGGGGGTCTGTTTGACAATGCCCGACACGCCCTCGTTGCCCTTGCCCCCCAAACCGAGGGGCCAGGCCACCGATGTGTTTGCGCCCACCTTGGACTTCCATTCGGGACTGACCTTGGACAGGTAGTCGGTCCACACGAAGGTGGTGCCGCTGCCGTCGGACCGATGCACCACGACGATTTCGTGATTGGGCAGTTTCACGCCTGGATTCGCTTTCTGCAACTCCGCATCGTTCCAATTCTTGATTTTGCCCAGGTAGATTCCCGCCAAGGCCTCGGGCGTGAACTTCAATTCCTGTGTGACACCGGGGATGTTATAGGTTGGCACCAGCCCGCCCAGCACCGACGGAAAGTGCAACGGGTGAACCTTCATGGCGGCGATCTGCCCGTCGGTCATGGGCATGTCCGACGCGCCAAAATCCACAGTGCCTTCAGTGAACTGCCGGATGCCGCCGCCAGACCCGATCGACTGGTAATTGATCTCCGCGTCAGGATGAGCTTTGGCGAACTCCTGACACCATTTGCTGTAGATTGGATACGGGAATGTGGCGCCCGCCGCCGTAATCAACACCTTCGCCTCGGCGACCGTCAACAGGATAGCCAGGGCGCCCAACGCGCCTAGCCACAAACTACTCTTTTTCATTTTTCAGACTCCTTTTCAAGGCTACTTTTCAATTATCACAAGCGGGGCAAACCCGAAGGTCTGCCCCTATTCACGGCTGCTTAACCGTTTTGGGATTTCCGGCTGAAGAAACCGCTCAGTAACGGACGCGGCTCAGTAACGATCGCGGCTCAGTAACGGACGTAATGATTTCGCGGGGTTTACTGAGCCGCGACCGTCAGGGAGCGGTCTCCCCCAAACGGTCAAGCACCCCTTAGGACCTCAGTAATGCGGCGCCTGGCCCGGCAGCGTGTAGCGCAAGTCGACCCACACCATGGTGTCGTGCGCATTGGCCGGCGCGCCCGTCGCCACATACCACGGATTGCGCGTGAGGTAGGAAAGCTGCGTGATCAAGCTCAACGCCCCGTAGGTCGGATTCTTCCAGAACGTCTGAATCAGGCCGATCGTGCCTTCCTGGATGTGGTGGTTTTGGCTGTTGGCCGATTTCGGATAACCGTACCCGATGTAGGCGTCCTTGTTACCCGGGTCCAGACTCGTGGCCGTGCCGATAAAGTCTTCCCCATAGTACGCGTAGATCAGGCTGTTGTGTATCGTGTACTCGAAGCCGGGAAGAACGGAGGCGGCGTGCAGCGGCAAGGGGGCGCCCTGCCCAGTGATGATCAGATCGGGCGCTTCGCCGAAAAGATACCGGCCTTCGCCATCGCTGAGGAACGTGTTGAGAATCGCGTGGAAGCCCTTTGTCAGTTCCAGGTTGAAGTTGGCCTCGCCGCCGCCTCCCTGTTTGGTGAAGCTTGTGCTGGTAAGAGGATTATAGGTTTTGAACGAGCTGAACACTCCACCGACCTCGAAATGCAGCAAGTTGCCGTTGACCACCGGATCGAAGGCCAGCTTCGCCTGCACGTCCGGGTGCAGGTTCGGCACCGTAAAATTCGCGCCGCCCAGGTCGATCTGGTTGTTGGTATAAGCGGTCGAGAGCAGGCTGGGCAGCGCGATCGAACCGGCGCCGCCCGAACCGCCGCCATATTGGTCGGGAGACTCCAGGGCAAATCCCAAACTTACGACGTCGCTGGCATGATACACCACGCGGAACTGTGGAGCGCGCGTCCAAGTGATGCCCACTTGGTAATTCGTGTCCATGTCCTGGCTATAGAAGACGTCGGCAGGCAGCGGGGAGATCCCTTTGCGGCCCGGCGTCATCATGCTCCAGGATTGTCCGCCCAGCAACTCCCATTTGCCGTTCCGCAGATCCACATAGTAGAGCCGGAGGCGAAACGTGATGCTGTTCGACGTCACGGCCACGTTGGTGGACTGGTTGCCCAAAAAGTCAGACTCCCAGTAGCCCAGCACATGCGTGCCATGAACGTCGGCGTCGACCCGCGCGCCGATCCGGCTGTTCTGTGCGCTGAAGCGTGTCTCGCTCAACTTCCCCAAACCCGTCGACACGTTGTTGTAGGGGATGCTGCCGAAGTTGGTGCCGATGCTGCTGCCACCGTCTGCCGAGCGGAAGACGGCGGTCATATCCATAAACCCTATGGGGGTGATCGTGGCGCTCCCTATATGCAGTTGCAGCGGCGATTCGGGCGGCCCGCCCGGCGTTTGCAGCGAAGGCGTTAACGCGGCCGCTACTCCCGGATGCAGCACGGGCGCTACGTCGCCAGAGGGAATCACGGCCGAAGTGCTGGCCACCTGCCCCAAACTGGGCACGTTCGGCTGGCTGGCCTCTTCGGTCTTCTTCTGGTCTTCCTTCGGCTGGCTGGCTTGATCCAAAACTTTCATCTGCTCATCCAACGTTTTGCGAAGCCGATCGATCTGCGCCTGTTGAGCGGCCAATTGCGCTTTCAGACGCTCGATCTCAGGGTTGGCGGCAGCGGGTTCCTGGGCGCGCGCGGACACGTTGACGGTGCCCAAAAGGAGCAGGACTCCGCTTAATGTCGCAAGTACTCTTCTCTTCATTGAAGCTCCTTGTGAGATTTCGAAGTTGCAGCCGAAGATCCCCAAGCGAGCGGGGACGCTCCGCAGGCATACCAATGCCCTGCGCAGTTTCGGCCAAATCAGAGTAACGAGGCGCGATTATGGGTTGATGACGGAATTGTTAAGTTCCGGTTACGGATGCTGTCGGCGGCTCAACCAGACCGCCACTAAGCCGACGAGAAACGCACCGGGGAAAATCGCTGCAAACGGGCTCCCCAAAACGGACGCCATGATCGTGCAAGCGCCCAGCATGGTGCATGCCAATAGCGCTAAACCCGCGTAGACCGTCCACGGAATTACGACTAGAACTCCGCCCAGGATCTCGACCACACCGGTGAAGTACCGGAACCAATGACCCAGGCCAATCTGCCCTAATATCTTCACCCATTCCGAATCCGGATCGGAGGGAAACTTCTGGGAACCGAACAGGATGAATACGGCCCCAATGGTGCCGCGCACCAGCCAGTCGTATCGCGCACCAAGCTCCGCCGCAGTGTTCCAGCCTAAACCGGAACCCCGCACGACCACAACAAATATCCCACCGCCTGCTTTACGTAGTTCCAGCGGTATCCCAGGCTATCGCGCGCCCGCTCCGGACGCGGCGAACCATACACCGTCAGCCCGCGGCCTTCGAGCATCTTCTTCACGCGGTAGATATGGTATCCGTCGCTCACTACGATGGCCGATTGCATTCCCATGCGCCGCATGATCTCGCCCGCCAGCGCCGTGGATGCCACGGTGGTGCTGCCTTCCGGCTCCACCACGATGTTTTCGGGAGGCACTCCCTGGCTGGTCAGATAATCGCGGCCCACGCCGCCTTCGGTGAACACCGGATCGCCGCCCGCGCCGCCGGTGGTCATGATGCGCGGCGCCAGACCCTTGCGGTAGAGCTCCAGCGCGTGTTCCAGGCGCGCCTTCAGCACCGGCGACGGCCGGCCGCGATATTCGGCCGCGCCCAACACCACGATGACATCCGCGGGCTGCGCCTCATCGTGCGCCGCCTGCTGCTCGATGCGGATCGCAATCCAGGAGGTTGCCAGCATAGCCGCCGAAAGCGCCAACACCAGGATGTTCCACACCGTGCGTTTCATTGCGCGATTCCGGCCCCAGACACATTGTAAGATGCAGCCTGAGACGATGCGCGCCGCGCCATTGACCTATACTAGATGACAGGAACAACCAGATGCAGCGCTTTTCCTTCGACACCCACATTTTCAAGGAAGGTGACACGTTCGTCGCCTACGTTCCGGCGCTGGATGTTTCAAGCTGCGGCGCGACAGACGAGGATGCCCGCCGGAACATTCTGGACGCCGTTAAGGGCTTTCTTGTCTCGAGCGCAGACCTAGGCACCCTCGACGAGATCCTGAAGGAAGCCGGTTATGAACCCGAAGGAGAGGGCTGGCGTGCGCCGGAATTCGTGTCGCCAGCCGCCCGGTTCACTACCGGGTAGGACAGGCCTCCCGGCCTGTCCAGGAGAGCGGATCTCACCGAAGAGCGGGCCTGCGAGCCCCGCGCAGGCTACGAGCCGGCTACGAGCCTGCCCCACAGTGGCGGGCACAGTGTCGAGAGTCGAGGAGCCAGGCCCCCTGCGTCCAACGCCAGATCTTATCCGTGTGCATCTGTGTGCATCTGTGGCTAAATTCTGCGCTATTCTGATCCCAGACACAGTACGATGCCTAAGCCCGAGACGATTTCCAGTGCCGCCAATCCGTTGCTGAAAGACGTTCGCCGCGCCATCGCCCGCGGCGGACTCACCCAGGAAGGCTACCTGGTAGCCGAGACGTTCCATCTGCTCGAAGAAGCCCTGCGCAGCGGTTGCGCCGTGAAGGTGGTGCTGTGTTCGGAATCCGTGCAATCTGCGGTGGAAAGGCACGTGAAGCGCCTCACCGGCATGCGCGTGGCGGTGGTGGCCGATCAGCTCTTTCCGTTCATCTCGGGCACGGAAGCCAGCCAGGGCGTGATCGCGCTGGTCCAGCCGCCCATCTGGAATCTGCCGCAATTGTTTCGCGGGCGCAGCCTGGTGGTGGTGCTGGACGGCTTGCAGGACCCCGGAAACGCGGGCACCATCGCGCGCGCGGCCGAGGCCTTCGGCGCCAGCGGCATCATGTTTCTGAAAGGCACCGTGAGCCCGTTCAATCCCAAAGCGCTGCGGGCATCCGCCGGATCGCTCTTTCGCGTGCCCTTCGCCTATGGCCTGGATGCGGTGCTGGCGCGCGCCGCGCTGCAACAGAACAAATTGGATGTCTACGCGGGCGTGCCCTGCAATTCACAGCTTCCTTCGAAGCCCCTCGGCGAAGTGGATTTCACGCGCCGCTGCGCGCTGATCGTGGGCAACGAAGCGCGCGGCGTAAGTCCGCAACTGCGGTCGGCGGCCATCGATATTTCCATCCCCACGTCGGGCGTCGAGTCGCTCAACGCGGCCATGGCGTCCGGCATCCTGCTGTATGAAGCCCGGCGCCAGAGGTCGCTCGACGCTTGAGCCTGTTTGACTCCACGCCGCCGCACGATCCGGAGAAGACCGACAAGAAGCGTCCGCTCGCCGATCGCATGCGGCCGGCATCGTTGGACGAGTTCGCCGGGCAGGAGCATGTGCTGGGCCCGGGTAAACCTTTGCGCCAGCAGATCGAGCGTGACGAGCTGAGCTCCGTGATCCTGTGGGGACCGCCGGGCGTCGGCAAGACCAGCCTGGCGCGCCTGATCGCGCGGCTTACGCGCTGCGAGTTCATCCCGTTCAGCGCGGTGCTGAGCGGCATCAAGGAGATCAAAGCGGTGATGGCCGATGCCGAGCGCCTGCGCCGCCTGGGCCGCCGCACGATCCTTTTTATCGATGAAATCCACCGCTTCAATAAAGCGCAGCAGGATGCGTTTCTGCCGTATGTGGAGCGCGGCGATATTATCCTGATCGGCGCGACCACGGAGAATCCGTCGTTCGAGGTGATTGCGGCGCTGCTGTCGCGGTCGCGCGTGTATGCGTTGCGCGCGCTTACCGCCGAAGAGATCGTGGGTTTGCTGCAGCGCGCGTTGGCCGATCGCGAGCGCGGGCTGGGCGAATTGGAAATCGCCGCCGCGCCCGCTTTGCTGGAACAAATCGCGATTTACGCCAATGGCGACGCACGTGCGGCTTACAATACGCTGGAAGCCGCGGTGGCCGCATCGTCCGCGCACGAGCTTTCCGAAGCCGCTGTGCAGGACGCCATCCAGCGCAAGGTGCTGCTCTACGATAAGTCGGGCGAAGAGCACTACAACCTGATTTCGGCGCTGCACAAATCCGTGCGGTCGAGCGATGTGGATGCGGCGCTTTACTGGCTGGCGCGCATGCTGGAAGCCGGCGAGGATCGTTTGTATATCGCGCGGCGGCTGATGCGCATGTCCGTCGAAGACATCGGACTGGCGGATCCGCGCGCGCTGGAGCAAGCCGTGGCCGCCATGCAGGCCGTGCACTTTCTGGGAATCGGCGAAGGCGATCTGGCGCTGGCGCAGGCGGCCATTTATCTGTCGGTCGCACCCAAGTCCGACGCCTCGTATCGCGCGCTGGGCGCGGTCGAGGCGGACGTGCAGGAGACCATGGCCGAACCGGTGCCGCTGCATCTGCGCAATGCGCCCACAGCGGCCATGAAGCAATGGGGCTACAGCGCGGGCTATGAGCACGCGCACAAGTTCGAGGATGCCATTACGGGCATGGAATGCCTGCCGCCGTCGCTCGAGGGCAAGCGTTATTACCATCCGACCGATCGCGGCGTGGAGAAGCGCATTGCAGAGCGCCTGCAGGAGGTGCGCAAGGCGCGGGAGGCCGCGCGGGACCCTGGGAAGAATAGCGAGTGAACGGCGGCGGGCGGTACACTGAGGGATGACGATTCAAATCCCAGATGAGATCGCTCACGGCTTGGAAGGAATAGCCGCGGCGCAGCAGAAAAGCGTAGAGGAGGTGGCCTTGGACGGCCTAAGGTCCCTCTTGGACAGGGCGAGTTCCCCGGAAATTTTATTACAAGTTCTTCGAAAACTGCCCCATCCGAGCGCCTCCGCCGTCGATGATCTGGAGGCCGCGATCGCCGCTTCGCGACTGCCCGTGCGCGATCAAGGCGCCTTCGACAAGTGGCCGCCGAAGTGACCTACCTCCTCGATACCAATGCAATCAGCGATTTGATGAGGGCCGTTCCGCGAGTGGAGAGCTGGATGGCCGGGCTGGATAGGGATGATCGAGTGGTTACATGCGCGATCGTTAGGGGCGAAGTCCTTTTTGGGATTGCGAGACTTCCGCCGGGCAGGCGGCGCACCGAACTGGAGGAGACCGGCCGTCTGCTTTTGGACTCTGTGCACTGCGAACCTGTCCCCAAGCGGGCGGGCGACTTCTACGCGAGCGTTAAGTTGACGCGACAACGGCGTGGCCTACCCTTGGACGAAAACGACCTCTGGGTGGCCGCGACGGCGCTGGCTCTTGGTGCAACGCTGGTGAGCCGTGACCGCGATTTTGGAGGTATAGATGGGCTACGGGTCATGGCGCTCGATGAGCCAGATTAGAATCGTTACGCGAACTTGATTCCTGACGCATGTGGCGAGGTGTACACATGAGGACGAAACTCCCCACAGCGAAAATGCCTTTGCCGAGGTTTCCTTCTGACGCGGCTGCTGCGGACTAATTCGCGAGGCACTCCGTGGCGGAAGTGTGGGATCGGCTCCCTAAGAGCAAGCCCACGAAGACATCGAAGGCACCTGATAATTCGACCAGGGCACGTCATGCCGCGGCAAAATCCCCGAGTTCGACTCGATTGAGTCCGGAGCAAATCGCCGCTGCCAAGAGATTGCGGCGGCCGGGCGCAATGCAAATTTAAGAGCGCGTCGCCCGTCGTGAGTACGCTGTCATAGCTTACGTTCTCGTCGAACCTGTGTGATCCCCTCGCTGTAGGTGCTATATACTGGGAACACCAATGAACGGACGGCGACGTTTCGTTGTCATCATTCCACGCGAAGCTGGCGGCATAGAGAAGTATCCGATGAAGGAGTGGTTGCGCCAGCACCCTGAGCACGTTCCTCCCGGTCTCGATGCCACGGCCGACAATGCTTGGGCATTACGGAATGGACTGCGCAAACAGGGTTGGTCGGTGACCGAGACCCCGACGGAGGTTCGACTTGTCCCTCCAGGGTCTGACATGCCGGAATCCGTTATCGACGAGGTCCTGGATCAGGGTGACGAGGATGAACCCGGATCCACCGAAAAGTCCGAGGCGGCTTTTGCTCTTGAGTATCAACTGCGCGACTTCATTGCCCAGAATCTGGGCGCGATCCGAATCAACGGAACGTCTCTTCGGCTGTACGTTGACCCGACTGGACGCGACGGGGTCGAATATCTTTCCGCCACTGGACCGATCGACATTCTCGCTGTGGACGGCTCAGGGGCGTTTGTCGTCTTCGAATTAAAGCGCGCCAATTGCCCTGATCGAGCCATAGGTCAATTGGCACGCTATATGGGTTGGGTGGCTCAAACCGTTGGGAAGGGCCAAAACGTACGGGGCGTCATCGTCGCCCGAGCCATTAGCGAAAACCTGCGTTACGCGGTGTCGGTAATCCCAAACGTGAGCCCGTTTGAATACAAAGTCGAAGTTCACCTCACGCAGGTTAACTCCGGAACCGCGCCTCAGTGACCCGTGAGTTTCGCGTGATGAAATCAGCGAGGGACAGGCAATGCCTGGGGATAGCGAACCTGGATGCCGGCTCCTTTCGGGATAGAATACTGCGGTTCGAAGAATCGTACGTGGAGGACTGGCAATCGTGGATCCGTAATCTTCAAAGCCAGCAGGACGTTGCGGGCAGCTTTGGCCGCGTAGTGGCAGGCCTGCCGACCCAATCGGATGCGGCGTACGAGACAGGATGCAAAGCATGACCCGCCGTATCTGGAGGACTTGATCGTCCAGGCGGATAGGCACGTTCAGGCCCTGCGCCCCTTCAACATGAGGCTCCTCGCCTCATTTACTCAAGGATCTCAGGTGGCCCTCGAACAGCTCTGGAGTATATTTCAAAATCTCTCCTACCACGGCCGGTCGCGGCACGGCCTGGCGGGGGTTGTCGGTGTCTCCAAGGCTGTGCTGCTGCTGACGGAGGGGCGTATCGGGCCGGCGTTTGACTCACAGGTGCGGAACCAGATCGGAATTCGCGCACCTAAGGATGCGCGCGAATGGATACAAGCCCTTCAACTTGTGTCGCAAGACATTCAGGCATTTGAAGAGACTAACCGATGCAAGTTGCAAGAGGCGGCCCCGGGCGTTTTCGCGGCGATGCGCAGTGGTAGGATCTATGACATGGCACTCGGGCCGGGACGAAGAGAACGGTGATCGGTCGGCCATTCGAGTCCCACGCCGCGGTTGCCGCTACGAGAAGCAGTTACGGATGTGGATTGCCGAACGCGCGAGGCGAACCCGGTTAAGGCGTCAGTTTAACAACGTCGCGTGGCCATTTCCCGCTGTCACGCTTAACCGCGTTTACGTGGGCTGCATACATCGCCGCGTGATAGGCCCCAAACACTGGGGTGTGGAGACCACTGCATCAACAGTTCGAAGACGCCATTACGGGGATGGAGTGCCTGCCGCAATCGCTGGCGGGCAAGCGCCATGATCATTCGCCGGATCGGCGTGGAGCAGTGGATCGCGGAGCGGTTGGCGGATGTGCGCAAGACGCGCGGCCTGCGGCTCGCCCGCAACTAAATAGGAATCGTCACCGATCCCAGCGCGCCTAGATCCGCATCAAAGACGATCACACGAACCTGGCGAACGCCCTGCGGAACGGGAAGCGCCTGGTTGAGTGTGATCTCGCCTTCGGTGGCCTTCTGAACCTGCTCGTGGGTGAGGCTGACCAGAACTGGTTCCGCCAGGGGCTTCAGCAACTCGTTGTAGGACACGAAGGCGACCGAGACCTTCCCGGCGCCAGGGTCCGGCGCGGGCCCCGGCAGCAGGTCCGCCGCGTTGATGTGAACCTCAACCCGCTTTTTCCCCGCGTCCCCAGGATCGGGCGCAACACGCGCCCGAAGCCCGATTTCAGTGGCGTCGATCGCACTGTG
Organism: Bryobacterales bacterium; assembly: GCA_963785255.1. GTDB lineage: Bacteria > Acidobacteriota > Terriglobia > Bryobacterales > Bryobacteraceae > Bog-159. The sequence goes on along the minus strand of CAWAUR010000014.1, from coordinate 326,728 downwards.
GGCGGCGACTCCCATCTCTCTCGGCAATTCCGCAGAGTCTGCGCCGCCCGCGGCCGGCGAGACCGGCGACGGCAACCCATAGAATCCCGCTACCGTTTGCAGGCGCACTTCGCTCCGTGCGCAAACTATCCGGATCTTATGCTGTTTTCCATCGGGCTTCGGCGCCGCCGTATAATAGGCGACCTCGTAATTCGCGCGGGAGTCGATCATGGCCTGCCGGATCGCGTCGCCCGCATGGTCGCTGGCGTACTCTCGCCCGCCGGTAATGCTGGTGAATTGCTCGAGGGTTTGGACGCTGGGAGTGCCCACCGTGGCGCCGCCCATCGACTGCGCGACGGTGTAAACTACAATCTGCGCTTGCTCAAGCCCCTGGCTAAAGCTCCGCAGGGTATTCGTGAAATCCAACTTCGTCCCGGAGGTAGAGTCGCGGGCAAACCCGACAATCGGAATGCCCTGGGTCACCCAGACGAAATTCTTGCGTCCTGGAATTCTCGCCATCTTCGAGGCGAGGTCCTGCAAGGCGTTAGCGGTCAAGTCGAAGCGGACCTTTGATGTCCTGCTCCTCGATAGGCCTTATTCCCACCAGGTTTTTCAAGGCTGCCTGCAGCAAGGGAGCGGCATTCCGCCTCCACGGCTCGGCGGGCGGCGTCAGGTGGGTATCGGGTTTCGGCAGCGGATAGACGGGATACAAGTCGCCGGCCGGGCCAAGAACATAAAGGTACAAACTGTCGCTCGACTCGAGATCTTTCAAGGAGTCGCCCACCTCGCGGCCGATGAGCGAGTCGCTCATGATGCGGTCGCTGAGTAGGTCGATCAGGACCACCGTTGGATGCCGTGCCGCGCCGGCGCGATTGGAATACTCAAGTGGGCCTGGTTTGGGTTGGGGCGCCCAGCCGCCGGTGAAATGAACGAAAGCAATCTCCTGGCGCTTCCCGTCCTGAAAGAGCTGGAAATCCGCGCTGGTCAGCCCGGCCGCCGGCTGGCCCTGCGCGTCGAGCGCCGCCACGTTTAATCTGACGAGTACCGGGCGTTGTGTCTCCTTGGAGACGGCGGAGGACAGCGCCCAGAGAAGAACGGCGGCGGTAAGGGCGCACTTCATGACTCGGGCGCTGGGCGACGTTCTGCCCGTTCGTGCGCGACGTCTGCGCATGACGAACTCCTTCCTGGCTTCTCCTTCCGGAGTCCTGTTAACCTACACCAGAGAATAAGCGGTTCCCGCAAACTCTCCCATACCGCAAGGGTAGTAATTACCAGCAGTTTGTTGCGGTATCCGGGCACGAGAGCCGTCCTTGTGCTTGACCGTTTTTTGGGGATTCCGAGCCAAGTGACCGCTCCCTGACGCGAATGAGCCGTAGCGTCACATGGGTTTGCTACGATAAGTCTAATTGACCGAAACAGTCCCCGACATCTTGGCCCGTATTGTCGCCCACAAGCGCGATCGCCCCGCGCCGGCTCCTGGTGTGTTGGAACGTTGGGCAGGCCAGGCAGAACAAACGCGCGTTGGGCGGCGGGATTTTCGGCGATCGCTGGCTGCCGTAACGCCGGCCATCATTGCCGAAATCAAGAAGGCTTCTCCCAGTAAAGGAATCCTGGCAACGGATTTCGACCCCGCGCGCCTGGCCTGCGATTATGCCGCGGGCGGTGCGGCGGCGCTTTCCGTGCTCACTGACGAGAAGTTCTTCCGAGGGTGCATGGCGGATCTGGCCGCGGCGCGCGGCGTCTGCGAATTGCCGGTGCTGCGCAAGGATTTCACGCTCCATGAAAATGATGTTACAGAGGCTGCTGCGGGGGGGGCGGACGCGATTCTGCTGATTGCCGCGATTCTGGAAACGGACGAGATCCGTAGTTTGGCTGCCGCTGCGGCCCGGTTTGCGATGGCGGCGCTGGTGGAGGTGCACGACGCGAGGGAACTGGCGAAGGCCCTGGATGCCGGCGCGGAGATTATCGGCGTCAATAACCGGGATCTGAATACGTTCGAAGTGACGCTCGAAACCTCGGTGCGGCTAGCGGCGGACATCCCTTCCGGCGTGCTGAAAGTCAGTGAAAGCGGCATTCATTCCGCGTCCGACATCGAACGGTTGCGCGCGGCGGGCTATCAGGCGTTCCTGGTGGGCGAACATCTGATGAAATCGCCCGATCCGGCTGCGGCCGTGCGGGCTTTGATCGCGCCGCGGGTGGCGGCATGATGGTGAAGATCTGCGGCATCACCAATCGCGAGGATGCACTGGCGGCCATCGATGGAGGCGCGGCGGCATTGGGCTTCAATTTTTATCCGGCCAGCCCTCGTTACATCGCGCCGGATCGAGCGGCGGAAATCGCGGCGGGACTGCCGGCGGGCGTTTGGAAGGTTGGCGTTTTCGTGGACGAACCTCCGGAAACCGTATTGCGGATCGCACGGCAAGTGGGTTTGGATATCGCCCAATTGCACGGCAGTGAGACACCGGAACAGTATCCGCGGGGGATGCGCGTGTGGAAAGCGATTCGCATGGGACCGGCGGGCGCTGTCGGCTCTCCCACTTTTGGAGCCGAGGCGGTCCTGTTGGACGGTCCGGCGTCAGGGCAGGTTTTCGACTGGACCCGCGTTCCGCAAGGAATCGACAAGCTGATCCTGGCCGGGGGCTTGCACGCCGGTAATGTGCGCCAGGCGATTGAGCAGGTGCATCCCTGGGGCGTGGATGCGTGCTCGCAAATCGAAAGTTCAGCCGGACGCAAAGATCATTTCAAAATGACGGCATTTCTGAAAGCCGCACTGGCGGGCGCGCAATGACGGCCACACAACCAGACGCGGGCGGACACTTCGGACCATATGGCGGCCGTTTCGTGCCGGAAGTGTTGATGGCGCCAATCGAGGAATTGGAGCAGGCGTACCGGCAGGCGCGCGAAGATCCGGCGTTCCAGGCCGAACTGAACGACTTGCTGCGCAATTACGCCGGCCGTCCCACGCCTCTGTATTTCGCGCAGCGGCTGACCGAACATTTAGGCGGCGCGCGCATCTACATCAAGCGCGAAGACCTGCTGCACACCGGCGCGCACAAGATCAACAATACGCTGGGGCAGGGGCTGTTGGCACGGCGCATGGGCAAGCGCCGCATCATCGCGGAGACCGGCGCGGGGCAACACGGCGTGGCCACCGCCACGGTATGCGCGCGGTTGGGTCTCGATTGCGTGGTCTACATGGGCGAGGAGGATATGCGCCGGCAGCGGCTGAATGTCTTCCGCATGCGCCTGCTGGGCGCCGAGGTGGTCCCGGTAACGACGGGTAGCCGAACGTTGAAAGACGCCATCAGCGAAGCTATGCGCGATTGGGTGACCAACGTCGGCACGACGTATTATTTGCTGGGGTCGGCGCTGGGATCGCATCCCTATCCCGTGATGGTGCGCGATTTTCAGAAGGTGATCGGCGAGGAGGCGCGCCGCCAGATCCTGGAATCGGAGAACCGCCTGCCGGATGCGATCTTCGCTTGCGTGGGCGGAGGCAGCAACGCCATCGGAATTTTTCATGCGTTTGTGGCGGACGAAAGCGTGCGCTTGATCGGCGTGGAGGCCGGCGGACGTGGAACGAATCTGGGCGAGCATGCGGCGCGTTTTCGCGGCGGCGCACCCGGCGTGCTGCATGGCGCGCGAAGTTATCTGCTGCAAGACGAAGACGGCCAGGTTTCGTTGACGCATTCGGTTTCAGCGGGGTTGGATTACGCGCTGATCGGGCCGGAGCATGCCTGGCTGCACGATCGGCATCGCGCGGAATATGTTGTGGCTACTGACGCCGAGGCCTTGGATGCGGCGCGGCTGTTATGCCACGTGGAAGGTTTGATTCCGGCGCTCGAATCCGCGCATGCCTTCGCCGAGGTGATGCGGCGCGCACCCGCCGCGCGGGGCGAAGTTTACATCGTAAATATGTCCGGACGCGGCGATAAGGATATCGATATCTACCGCGAGAATCTGAAGGAACTCGATGCGGAGTGAGACCAACCTCCCTGGCGGCCTGCGAGGCCGCCGCAGGCTGCGAGCCTGCCCCACAATCGAATGACCCGCATCGCCGCACTGTTTGCAAATCTGAAACAACGGCAACGCAAGGGGCTGATTGCCTATCTCACCGTCGGCGATCCTTCGCTTGACCGCACGCCGGCGCTCGTCGAGGCGCTGGAACGTGGCGGCGCGGATCTGATTGAACTCGGCGTCCCCTTTTCCGACCCGATCGCCGACGGCCCCGTAATCCAACGCGCCGGACAACGCGCGCTGGCGGCCGGTACGACTCTGCGCAAGGTGCTGGAAGTTGCCGCGCAAATTCGCCGCCGGTCCGAAATTCCGCTGCTGCTGTTTACCTATTTGAATCCCGTAGTGCGTTACGGCCTGGACGCCCTGGCGCGCGACGCCGCGGCCTGCGGCATTGATGGATGTCTGCTCACCGACGCCAGCGTGGAGGAAGCCGGCGAGTATGTGGCGGCGATGCGTAGCCACAATCTGGATACCGTATTTCTGGCCGCGCCCACCAGCACGGAACGGCGGCTGCGCTTAGTGGCGCAATATTCCACGGGCTTCGTCTACCTGGTCTCACGCACAGGTGTGACAGGCGCGCGCGAATCGCTCTCGGATGCCGTCGCGCCGTTGGTGGCCGCCGTGCGCGCCGTCACGGATCTGCCGCTGGCTGTGGGATTCGGCATCTCGCGGCCCGAGCACGTGGCGGAATTGGGCCGCCAGGTGGAGGCCGTTGTGGTGGGCAGCGCCATCGTCAACGTGATCGAAAAAAATCGCGATAACGCATCGCTCGAAATCCAATTGGAATCGTTCGTGCGCGAGTTGAAGCATGGCTTCGACCTGCGCGCCGCGGAGACCAAGTGACCCGGGAAGACGCGTTGCGCGCGCTCGAAGAGTATCGCATCTCGATCGACGCCCTGGATCTGCGCCTGCTCGCGCTGCTGAACGAACGCACCCGCATAGTGGAAGAGATCGGCCGTGTGAAGCGCTCCGCCAAGCTGCCCATCTACGAGCCGCGCCGCGAAGATCAGGTTTTTGCAAATGTAACGTCGAATAACGCCGGCCCGCTCAACGCGGAAGCCTTGAAACGTATTTTCGAGCGCATCATCGACGAGATGCGCACCATCCAAAGAATTCGGATGGAATCGAGCGACGATGGAGAATCATAAATGTTAGTTGTCATGCAGCAGGGGGCCAGCGACGCCCAGATTCAAGCGGTTATCGATCGCATGGTGGGCGAAGGCTACGACGTGCATCGTTCCACGGGCGTGATGCATACGGTGCTGGGCGGCGTGGGCGGCAAAGTGGACGTGGACCTCGAAATCTTCGAGGTGATGGAGGGCGTGAAGGAGGCGCATCGCATTGCGTCGCCTTACAAGCTGGCCAGCCGCAATTTCAATCCCGGCGGAACGGTGGTGAAGATCGGCGGCGTGGAGATCGGCGGCCAGCAGGTCGTGGTGATGGCCGGGCCATGCAGCGTGGAAAGCCGCGAACAGATCGATTGCGCGGCGGAACAAGTGGCGCGCGCGGGCGCCCGCGTGATTCGCGGCGGCGCATTCAAGCCGCGCTCGTCGCCGTACAGCTTTCAGGGATTGGGCGCGGAAGGCCTGGAAATGATGCGCGCGGCGGCCGACCGTCACGGCTTGCTCGTCGTAAGCGAGGTGATGGATCAGACCCAGATTCCGCTGATGGCCGAATACGTGGACATTCTGCAAGTGGGCGCACGCAACATGCAAAATTTCAATCTGCTGCGCGAGCTTGGCAAGCTGCGCAAGCCCGTGCTGCTGAAACGCGGCATCGCGGCCACCATTGAAGAGCTGCTGCTTTCCGCGGAATACATCATGGCCGGCGGCAATTACGATGTGATTCTGTGCGAGCGCGGCATCCGCACGTTTGAGACGTACACGCGCAACACCATGGATATTTCGGCGATTCCGGTGGTGAAGAAGCTATCGCATCTGCCCATGGTGGCCGATCCTTCGCACGGCACGGGACGTCGCGATAAGGTTGCGCCCATGGCGCGCGCCGCGGTGGCCGCGGGCGCCGACGGATTGCTGATCGAGGTGCATCCGGATCCCGACCGCGCGTTGAGCGACGGCGCGCAATCGTTGCGGCCGGAGCAATTCGAAGAGCTGATGGGGCAGTTGCGCATGATCGCGCCGGCGGTAGGCCGGACTATTTAGAGATGGAAACGGTTGCCATATTCGGAGTCGGCCTGATCGGCGGCTCGTTCGGGCTGGCGCTGCGGAAGGCCGGCTTTCGCGGCGCGATTTTGGGCGTCAGTTCGGACGCGGCCCTGCGCGCGGGGCTGGAGCGCGGCGCAGTCGATCGCGGCGCGACGTTCGAAGAGGCGGCGCGGTCGGCGGACCTGCTGTATCTCGCGCAACCGATCGGACGGATTCTGGATGCCCTGCATCATCTCGATCCACTGGTGCGGCCGGACGCGCTGATCACCGACGCCGGCAGCACCAAGCACACGATCGTCAGCGAAGCCCGGCGGCTGGTGAAGCGCTGCCAGTTTCTGGGCGGTCATCCGCTGGCGGGAAAGGAGAAACGCGGGGCGGCGGAAGCCGATGCGGATCTGTTCCGCGGCCGGACTTATGCGCTGACGCCTGCATCGCCCGAGGAACTGGAAACGCCGCCTGCGCGCGCGTTCGTCGATTGGCTGGCACGCATCGGCGCGAAGACTGTTACGCTCGGGGCGGCCGAGCACGACCGGCTGGTTTCGTTCACATCGCACCTGCCGCAGCTTGCTTCGACCGCGCTGGCCGCCACGATAGCGGAGAACCTGACCGCGCCCGAAGATCTGCAAGTGGCCGGACCGGGCTTGATCGACTCGACGCGCCTGGCGCTCAGCGCGTACGAGTTGTGGCGCGACATCCTGGCGACCAACAGCGACTCGATCGAGCAGGCACTCACGGCTTATATCAATGAGCTGGAGCAGTTGCGTGAGAATCTGCGGACGCGCGGGGCGCAAGAGGAGTTTGTGCGCGGGGCGGAGTTCGCGGGGCGGCTGCGGAAAACATTTTAGATTACTCCTTCCGGTGCGCACCAACATGTATTTGCGAACTTCGGCAATATTATCGCCATCGGGAGGTTCGCGACGTTTGGCGACTATGTGCTCCTCGCAGGCGTCAACAACGAGTGCGGGCAAGCGTCACTCGCCATACTTCGGCCGGACCATCCGCCCAACCTCCCCCCAAGGTAATCATATGAAGTATGCCAGTGATCTTTCGGTAGCGTGTACAGATCGGAAGCGGTATCCCTGTGTCACCCAGTAGTGCCAGTCTTCGATAGATGAGTTATTGTATCGGACCGCCGATGAGACACCGGGTGTCGTCATCGTCCGAATGCCCACGCCACCATCAGCGGGAACTCTTCTCGCCAGAATGCGCCACCGTGCGACCCGGCTCGCTCATTCATGACGACATCCGCATGCGCATCGCGCAGCGCGTCCGCCCACCTCCTGGCGTTCTCGAGGAAGAACGGCTCCTGTGTGCCAGCGACAAGGTATGTGCGCGGAAGCGGACTCGGCATAATGCCAGGCGGCTTGTAACCGCCGCCAGGCGAGGCGCACAAGACCGCACCGTAGACATATGGATGCCGAAGCCCAAGAGCGAGGGCCAGCTCGCCACCCGCCGAAACGCCGAACACCGCGGTACGTTCAGTGGGCAGCGCCACGCCAAAACGCGACTCCGTCCATCGGCGAACGTCCTCGACGAAGAACTTCTCGTGTGCCGCGAACCGCTCCGGCTCAAAGCCCGGTGAGTACTCATGGAGCCGCAGCGTCTCATCGGTAAGCCCATGTACACCGACGATCATTGTGGGCGGTACGTCCTTCTCGAGCAACCGGCCCCATTTCGAGATTCTCTGACCGTCACCGGCGAAGACGATTGCTTCAGGCGGGTCCGGTGGAACGTACACCGCGACCTGCCTTCCACCGTCGTACTCGAACATCTCGGTGACAAACTCTCCCGTGACGGCGCCGGTGGGCTCGGCGGGCGCTCCGCCGGACTCACTTAGCTTGCGGTTGACGTGATTGCGTGCTTGCTTCTCCATGGCCTTGCCTTCATTCTAGAACTTTGGAACGTCGCCGCAACGTGCCTGTTCCTCGGGCTCCCTGAAATCTAAGCCATCCGGGACCGCGGCTTCCGGCATAGCCTATGAGTTAGATAAAGAGATCGGCGGTAACCCTGAACAGAAGCAGATCCTTGACGGTCCGTCCGCTTGTCTCCATCAGGTAAGCAAGCATCTCGTTGGGAGCGACCGGAGGCAAGGGGTGCCGGCGATCGTCGTAGGCCTGTACCAGGATCGCCATGGTTTCAAGCAGCGCCGTTTCCCGGCGACAGATTCCCCGCGTCTTTGTCCATCAGGTGTTCGATGGACGCGACCATGTGGTCGTACTCCTTCCCGGTCTCGATGGCCTTAATCACCACGCGATTTGCCAGCCGGGCGTATTTCTTTGGATCGACGGCCAGCGTAGCGCTCTTCTTCCCCGCTCCTCTCGTATATTGTTGCCCGCGCCATCGAAGACTACAAACGGCGCGACGAAATCCGCGGTATTGATGCCGTAAAACTGGAGGCGGCGTTCGCCGGGCGGCTGCCAAAGGGCCCTTAGCGCAAGATCTCGAAGCCCGCGGCATGGAAGTGCGCGTCGAAGGTGAACGCCTTCCGGATCGACATTTTCCGCATAATCGCAAAGCTCACGCAATCGATGGCGTTGGCCCCGGCGCCGCCCCAGCGGGCGAAGAGATCCCAGCCTTCGGTTTGCAGCGCGGCGTCAGGATAAACGATAAGCACGTCGGGGCTGAGCCGGGCCTCCCTCAAGAAGGCCATCGCCGCCGAAAGCAGTCCACGGGCCTGAAGCAACGAAATCGTCTCGTTGATCACCAGCGTGGAAGTAACGAAGCTCATGCCGGGCCGCACGGCTTTCACGGCCTTGGCATGCCACTGATCGCGCGGCATGACGCGGGCGATATAAAAGCTCGTATCCACAAAAGCGTTCATTTGTACAGGATTTCGTCAACACTTGCGGCAAGGTCCACATCCGGCGCATCGGCCAGGTCCGTAATGGACGCAAACGGATCCCCGCTCGCGGCGTTGGCGACCCGGCCCAATCGTTCCACCATCGTCACGCGGATGTATTGGGCCAGCGGCACCTTGTCCTTGACAGCCGCGCGCTTCAATGCCAGAGCGAGGTCGTCGGGCAACGTGATTTGGAATTTGACGCTCACAGGATCAGTATACACCTAGACGTATCATGAACACAATGCATTGATGGTACCCGAGGGCGACCCGCGCGTGCCGCGCCGCCAGCCGCCCAAATGCCGACAAACGGTCGGGCCTCCTCAGTTTCCGATTCATGCTCTAATACGACCTCAAGTAATCGCGCACCGCGGCCTGGCCGAAATAATCCGCGGACATCTCCGGCGTAGCGCCGTAAAGATCGTCTTTCACGAAACGGTCCGCGCCACGTTCCAGCAGCAGTTTGACCATTGCCAAATGTCCACTCTGCGCCGCCAGATGCAAAGCCGTGATTCCTTGCCCGTGGGTCAACCCACCGAATGTGGCCTTCTGGTTGACGTCGGCGCCATGATCCAATAACCATGCGGCGGCCTCCGTGCGGTCACAGGCCGCCGCCCAAATGAGTGGGGTGCCTCGATAAGGGTCGGCATCGATGTGGGCCCCCGCTCGCAGCAGGCGATCCGGAACAGCCACGCGGCCGCTCTTCGATGCCCAAACGAGCGCCTCGTCGAGAATCTCTTGCGGATCGTTGGACGGTTGCCAATCTGGAAAGCCGCTGTGCGGACGGTAAAATCCGCGGGCAGCGCCGGCTTCGGGCAGCAGAGTGCGCTCATCGCGGAAGAGCGCTTCCAGCAACTCGATACTGCCGAGCCCGGCTGCCGTGCGAAGATTTCCCGGCGCGACACCGTAGCTTCCAATCAAATCGGCGACCTCCCGATGACCCCAAAACAGAGCGACAACCAGAGGGGTACCGCCCGCGCCATGCGCTTCGGCATCGAGAGCCGCGCCTTTCGCCACCAGCATGCCCGCAATACCCACATTGTTCGTGTACGCAGCCTGATGGAGCGGCGTCCAGCCGCGATCGTTAGCGTCATTTACATCGGCGCCTCCCGCGAGCAGCGCTTCGACGGGAGACACACCGCCTTTCCAATCCGGCTTGCCGGCGAAGCTGACGGCGAGATTGAGCAGCGTGTTGCCGTTGGTCCCGCGCTCATGTGCCAAGCGGGGATTCGCGCGCAACACCGCATCGAAATCCGCAACTTTACCGGATTCGAGCGCGCGGAAGGCCGCCATGAACGGCTCGGCGATAGCCGTGTCCGTCCCGGATGCCAATAGATTCACCCGGCTTGCCAGGTCGTCCCATGTCTCGAACCCGTGCTCCCGCGCGTAGACCAGGCGGGCGTCGGCTTCGGTGAATTCGGCTTTTCGAATCTCGTCGTCCGTCCAATCCGAAAAGCGCGGATGCCACTCACGAATCTGTTCCAAGGCTGCCGGGCCGGCCGACTGGCGCGTTCGCAACAAGCCACGGACCCGATCTGCAATCCACGCCACGTCGGCGACGAATAAACGCGTGTGGCGGGAGTGCGGCGAGGGTTCGGCATAAGCCTTCAACTTGGTCCAACTGGCAAACCCTTGTTCGCGAGCCAGGACGAACTGCGCGTCGTGCAGAGCCACCTGTTGGCGTACGGTTGCGTCGTCGACCGCCCAGCGGCTATGCTGGCGGCGCAGGCGCGAGAGCGCGTCCGAGTTGCCCGAACGGATCGCGCGCAACAATTCGCGAGCCTGTTTTTTCTGTTGTTCGAGATTCAAGACTGCCTCCTTCGTTGTGCCTGGTCCGCATGACAGGCGAAAGAGGGTCCGGCGGAAAGCGAATCCTCAAAGGAGCAGGTGGGCGCGGCCCTTTCCGCGGACGGGACGCGTCCTGCACGCGTCAAGATCCGATTCTACCAAAGCCTATCGATTCCGTGCGAGGGTTGGGGCATCTCGATCCGCTCCGCACCTGGATTGCGGGCGCCTTGCATAGGGGATTGTATGTCTCCTAAAATAGGAGACGTGTTGCAGCGCAAGCAACTGTCCACCACGATCGGCGCGAACAGTTATGCACAACCTCCACAATATGGTGAAGGCGGGCAAGGCCGAAAGCGTCGGACAGGCGGTGGACAAAGCCGTCGAAATGGCCCGCCGGCTGGACAACCGAGCCACGCTGGAGCGCCAGACCGCCGCCCAAGGGCCTGACCGCCAAAGCCGCGGCGGCCCGAACCGTCAACATACGGGTAATATGACCTTCAATCTAAAGCTCGCCCGATCTGTATGCCTCGCCAGGTACTGCGCGGCGCGCTAGGGAATCTTATGCGCGCCGCTAACCTGCCTATATAGCGCGGAGGCCGCGCGGCCTATTGAAATAGGGCCGCCGCAAACACATCGAAGTCGACCTGGACTCCCGACAGCGTCGCGCCCGCGCATCTGCTCGCCTGCGTGCCGATGTCATATTGCTTTCCCGACACCGAGCCCCAGCCGTCGAATGCCGTGAAGGGCTCTACGAAGGCGGTTCCGTCGCCGCAGTACTCCTTCCCCGCATCGTTCCAAAACCGGTTGTACGAAGTGAGTTCCCACAGTGGGTATGCCTGTTGATCTCCCGAGGCACCGAAGCCGCAGGTTGTTTCGCCGTTCGATTGTGTGCAGATCGCGTCGCTGGCGGTCTTGTGCCAGGCTGTTTGGTTGGTATAGATCACCGCCGCTTTACCCACGCTTGTAATCTGCTGAAGCGCTTGCGCGATGATTGTAAGGCGGTCCGCCAATGTGGCCGGATCATACGCTCCGTTTGAGTCCAGGCTCTCCTCTTCCACATCTATGGCGATAAAGCTCACGCTATTGAAGGTTGGGCTGCCGACGCCGCCCAAGGCCGAGATTCCTGCATTCACCTGCTGATCTCCGGGTGCGGCGGTCGCATTCAAGGAGAGGAAACAATAAGCCGCCGACTGGAAACCCGCATTCTGGAACGCTTGCAATTCCGCAGCGCCGGCTGAGTTGGCCGATGTGCCGCCCGAAACCTCTCCCACGGCGTAGACGACCCCGGCCTGCGCAATCTCCGAAAGCTGAGTAGCCGTCGGCAAATCGGCGCCGGAGAAGTCGATGCCGTTGCGCGTAGTGAGAATCCAAAGGTCGGACGGGTCGGGCGTGAACATAAGCCGCTTCGAGATGGAGTCATAGGCGCCCGGTGAATAAACGGCTGGCGGAGGCGATCCGGATAGGCCGTTAGGAATCACATTGACCCAGGTAGGCGAGGCACCGACCCCGTTGGCGCTGGTTAGTACCCAAACGTCATTGTAGAAGGCTGAAGGATAGTAGCCGAGCCCGCCGAATACGATGAGTGTGTTGGTTTCAGAGTCGTAGCCGTACGCCTTGCTAGTGCGAGGGGCGGGCGGTGTTCCCCCCGGGGATAATTGCTCCCAAGCCGGCGTAGCGCCCAGACCATCCGCATGAGTGAGAATCCACGTGTCGTTTACGGCGACGCAGCAGCCTCCGAAGACGGTCATATTATGCGAGGTCACATCGTACGTGACCACCGCAGCCTCCCTTCCCGAAGGGGCTGGTCCAGTGGGCGAAACAGGCAGCCACTCGGGTTGACCGCCCATGTTATTCGCGTGCGTCAGTACCCACACGTCGTTGGTATCGGAAGACCCGTTATTGCCGCCTCCGAAGATGGTCATGCGGTTGGATTTGGAGTCGTAGATGGCGGCGCTATCGGCGCGCGTGCTTGGCATACCGCTTGGGGTCGAAGGATTGATCTGTGTCCAAGTTGGAGTGCCGCCTATGCCATTCGCGTCGGAGAGCACCCAGACGTCGTCATACAGCACGCAGTCGTTCACACAGCCTCCCACGCCGCCGCCAAAAACGATCATGCTATTGCTGGCTTGGTCGTACACTGCGCTCGCCGCCGCCCGCGGCTGCGGCCACGTCCCGGCGGGCGAGAGTTGTTGCCAATGCTGCGGGACTCCGCCAAGTCCGTTTGCATTTGTCAAGATCCAAGTGTCGTTCGTGTAGGTGCAACAACCCGGCGGAAAAACTCCCCCAAAAGCGATGAGCTCGTTGCTAATGGGATCGTAAACGAGGGAAGTCCCGTTGCCCGGCGGCCCTGAGGCTCCAAGGGGGGAATACAGCCACGGCGAAGACTGTCCTGCTGCGGGGTACTGCGCCGCCACGCAGACCAGCGCGAAGCCGAAGAGGAAGCCTAGACGATGCATTCGTTTAAATCTCCTTGTGAATTTCGCCGTCCCAAATGTTGGTGGAAAGGCGCCGGTTCCAAGTTAGAATGAGTTGGTTCGATTCGCATTGAAAAACCGCTGAAGAAACGCCGAAATTGCCGTGAATAGCCCTTCCCCCGACTCCGGCCATGCCGGTCAGACGATCCTTTCGTTTGGCGAGTTCAGGCTGGACTCGGATCTTCGCGCTTTGTTCCGCGGCGAAGACAAGATTCACATCACACCAAAACCATTCGGAGTACTCGAGTATCTGGCGAGAAACCGCCACCGCGTGGTATCGAAGACGGAACTGCTGGAAAAAGTTTGGGGAGAAGTGCGGGAGCCGGGAACGGTGGAGCAGGCCATCCGACAGCTTCGCCGAGCAATGGGAGACGGCGCCGACAACCCTCGCTACATTGGGACCGTGGCTGGCGAGGGCTACCGGCTGATCGCCGAAGCGCCCGCGCCTGCGCCGGAAGCCAGGCGCAAGCCAAAAGGGTTTCCCCGGCGGTTAGTTGCCGGGGTTGCCATGCTAATCGCCAGCGTCGGCGCTTTCTTCGCATTCCGCCATTTCCATCGCCCCTCGCAGCTTGCCAGCGCATCGCTAACCCGCAGCTCGGTGGTGGCGCTCGATCCAAAGGGTGACGTGCTGTGGACGCACTCCTTCAGTGCAGGACTGAGGGATCCTGCGGGCGGCGAAATGGCCTGGACGGCTCAGGTCGTCGACTTGAACGGCGATGGCGCCCCCGAAGTTCTGGTCAACGCCGGATTCGCCGATGGCTCGGCGTCCGACCGGCTCCTATGCTTTTCCTCGCGCGGAAAACCGCTCTGGAATTATCAGCCGGAGGTCCGCCTCAGATTCGGCGACTGGGCCGTCAAAGGACCGTGGATTTTCGACGAGATGTTGTTGGTTCCGGAAAACGGTCGACGATCAGTCTATCTGGCCGTGTCTGACAATACTTGGTGGCCGTCCTTCTTGGTGAAGGTTTCCCCTACCGGCGCCCACCAAATCGTATTTGTGAGCTCAGGAAACGTAAGGGCGATGCACAGGATCCAAACGAAGTCGGGCACCTATATCCTCGCAGCCGGAATAAACAACGAGTACCATCAAGCATTCCTCGCGATTCTGAGACAAGAAGGCCCCGCGGCAATGTCGCTCCAAAGCGATGGCTCACAGTATCAGTGTACTCAAGGTTGCCCTGCAGGAAGGCCTTACCGCTTCATTCTGTTTCCACGCTCCGAACTGAGCTTGGCCAGCGATGTCCCGTATAACATCGCGATTCGTATAGACGACCGCCCGGACGGTATAACCGTAAGCACGGACGAGACGGGTGGAACCGGAGGCGCACGATACGACTTTACACGGGAAATTCAGCCCGTGCGAGTTTCCTGGGGCGATAACTGGGGCCAACTTCATCGACAGTTCGAACGGCAAGGTCTAATCAAGCACAGCTTCGAACGCTGCCCGGAACTGACGACACCGGCGATTCTCAAGGTCTGCGATCAAAACGGCAAATGGAGCACCATGTCCGTCCCGCGCAGACCGTGGCCTTACTGATCGCGCCCACCCGCCCTACCGCTCGTGCACATCCTCCAAATACGTATACCCCAGCAGTCCCTCCTCATAAAACTTCAGCAGCCGCCCCGACTCCTCATATCCCAGCCGCCCTTCCCTCAACGCGCACTCCACATCCCGCCGCAGACGGCTCACCAGCGCATCGGCTGAAAACTGCACGTAGTTGAGCACCTCGCGCACCGTATCGCCCTTGATCACGGAATCCAGAATCACCTCGCCGGTCTCGCTCAACCGCACGTGCACCGTATTCGTATCGCCGAAGAGATTGTGCAGGTCGCCCAGGATCTCCTGATACGCGCCGAGCAGAAACGCGCCCAGATAGTAATCGTCGCCGTTGAAGGGATGCAGCAGCAGCGTGCGCTTCACGTCGCGCCGGTCGATAAACTGATCCACCTTGCCATCGGAATCGCAGGTGATGTCGCCCAGAATCGCGTGCCGCTTGGGTTCTTCATCCAGGCGGTGAATCGGCATCAGCGGAAACAACTGCTTGATCGCCCAGCTATCCGGCATGCTCTGAAACAGCGAAAAATTGCAGAAATACGTGTCCGAGAGCATGGCCTCCAGGCCTTCCAACTCTTCCGGGAAATAGTCGAGCGACTGCGCCAGCGCCTGAATGCGGCGGCTGATCGCCCAATACAGGTTCTCGCACTGGCAGCGCTGCTCGAGTGAAAGATAGCCCAGGCTGAACAGGTTCAGCGCCTGGTCGAGGGCCTGCTGCGCGTCGTGATAGCTTTCCAGCAGGTTCTTGGTGCTGAGCGAGCGATTGGTTTCCTGCAGATCGATGAGCGGCTGCTCGGCATCGGCCGGAACCTCGGCGGGGACTTCGGATTCGCCCATGCCCGATACGCCCAGCACATTGAACACGAGCATGCTGTGATAAGCGGCTACGGCGCGCCCGCTCTCGGTCGCCACGGATTGCGGCGTCTTGCATAGGGGACTGCATATCTCCTAAAATAGGAGACGTGTTGCAGCGCAAGAAACTGTCGACTACGATCGGCGCGAACAGTTATGCATACCTCCACAGTATGGTGAAGGCGGGGAAGGCCGAAAGCGTCGGACAGGCAGTGGACAAAGCCGTGGAAATGGCCCGCCGGCTGGACAACCGCGCCACGCTGGAGCGCCAGACCGCCGCCTACTTCAAAGGTCTGACAGCCAAGGCCGCCGCGGAAGAGAGTGACCTGGAAGACGCCCTGAGCGCCGCATCCCAAGAGATGGACTTTGACCAGCCATAACGCTTCACCCCGGCGTGGCGAGATCTGGACCGCCATGCTGGGCAACCCGCCGGTGCGTCACTGGGTCCTGATCGTGTCGCTCGATTCCCGTAATCTAAGCGAGCGGGTCGATTCCGTCCTCATCGTTCCGTTCGGCAGCCAAGGCGCGGATGGTCCAACCACGATGAGATTCGAGCCGGGCGAAACGGGACTGCCGGGGCCATCTTGGATGAAGGGTCATTTCATTACCACTCTGAAGAAATCGCTCCTCGGAGAGCGCTTGCCGCGTCCACTCTCGGCCGCCCGCATGCGGCAGATCAGTCTGGCTATTCGACGTGCGTTCGACCCGGACTCTCCGCGTTCGTAAGGCGTAAAGGTCTGTCGGCGGCCCGCCCGCAAGCCGCTGCGCGCCGACTGCCATTTTGGACCGCTCGCGATGCCGCCCTGTTGTTACTATACAGGCCGGCCCCAGGAGATGGCGCTTCAATTCGCAGTTTGAATCTACGACGGGGAGCCAAATAGCAAGACTCGAGGGATTCGAACTCGCGGTAGCACTCGCATGGGGCAGTGCAGGGCGGTTCGCGGTTACGGCTGGGGAAGTTCCATGACCCGATTCTTCCATTCATCGGCGTCCGAAGCACGATTCCCCCAGCCCAATCTCGGCGTGGGGGAGGTCTTCCACCAGTTTGACATCGCGGCGTAGTGAGCGCACAATCTAGCTAACATATTGCATACACAGCATTTTGTTCGATACTACCGCGTTCCTATGTTGTTGTTCAAATGTTGTTAAAGAAATCTCTTGACATCTTCCTTCGGCCACTGTAATCATTGTTCTCGTACAACATTTGTACAACGGAGCATGAACAATGACGCAGCGTAAGTTTTCAGCAAGTCTTAGTCGATCACAGGGCCGCGAGGGATGGAGCGTGATCTTCAGTCACCCGATGCCCGCGAGGGGAAAGCCGGGCCTTCGCGTCCGGCGCGGCCTCAGTACGAAGCAGGAAGACGAAGCCCGAGAGCTCGTCGGTCAGCTAAACGACATACTCGGTGACCAGCAGTTCTGGCAGACTAGCGCTCGGTCCCGAGCCGAGGCACGGTTCGATCAACGAGTTGTGACCATATTCTACTCATACTTAGTACCTGAGACCGTTGATTCCTTCCAGGTCCGCAATTCTGTCATTCGCCTTCCCGAGCGCAGCGGATCACACATCAGTGCGCTGCTTCTGGGCACCACCGGCAGTGGAAAGACCACGCTCGTGAGGCAGTTGCTTGGCACCGACCCGCATACCGAACGCTTCCCTTCAACGTCCCCGGGCAAGACGACCATCGCGGATACTGAGCTCATCGTTGACGACGGGCTTTATCGCGGAGCCGTCACTTTTCGGGATAGAGAAGAAGTCCGCGATTACTTGGAAGAGTGCATGACTGCTGCGGCACTCTCCGCATTTCGGAACGAGCCCGACTCCGAAGTTCTGCGTCGTCTACTAAATCATGTGAGCCAGCGCTTCCATTTGAATTTCATTCTGGGCAACGGCCCTTCATCGTTTGACGAGGACTTAGATGATGAAGACGAGCCAGACCCGAAGCTCCTGATCGAGCTAGATTCTAACCCAGATATTGAGAAGACGAACGCCTTGCTTGTGTTGGCCGTGAAGCGACTCCGCGTGATAGCCCGCGAGGAGGCGGCGGTTCTCAGTGCCGAACCCAGCGCAGAAAAAAGCGATGAACGAGCTATCGAGGAAATCTTCGAGGAAAACTTAGACCGCGCCCTTCGAGAGAGCGATGAATTCCAACAGATCGCCGATGATCTGATGGATGAGATTGAGCGCAGATTCGACGTGCTACAACCCCAGCACGTACGCAAGACCAAGCAAGGCTGGCCGTACCTATGGTCCTGGGAAACCGATGATCGTGAGTTATTCTTGAAGACCATCAACCGGTTCTCCGCCAATCACTTTCGCTACTTTGGCACGCTTCTCTCACCCCTCGTCAATGGCATTAGGGTGGCAGGCCCATTCCAACCGGCATGGAACCAAAGCCGCTCGAAACTCGTGCTCTTCGACATCGAAGGACTCGGTCATACTCCAGAGTCAGCAACAAGCATCCCCACGAGCGTTACGCGCCGCCTGGATGACGTGGACGCGGTGTTGCTCGTCGATAGCGCTGCGCAGCCAATGCAGGCAGCACCCGATGTGGTGATGCGCAGTGTTGTGAGAAGCGGCCACGCATCGAAACTCGTTTTCTGTTTTACGCACATGGATAGGATCGTTGGCGACAATCTGGGCGGCTCTACTGCGAGGAAAAGACACCATGTGCTCGCCTCGGCGGAGAATGTGCTTTCTACCATCGGACAGCAGCTCGGGCCTCTGGCGGAACGAGATCTTCGACAAAGAATTGACGCCGGCGCGTTCTTCGTGGCCGACATCGACCGGGAGCTGGACCCGCACAATAAGAGTGATCAACGAAGCATCTCTCAGCTCCAGGAACTCATCACGGCCCTTCAACGGACAAGGGAATTGCCGCCGCTTTCGCCAGCCTACCCGGTGTACGACCACCTCGACCTTGCCTTTCGGGTGAAAAACGCAGCTGAGAAGTTCAAGGAGGACTGGGAAGCGCGGTTAGGTTATCGCTCGAAGCAAGGCCTAACAAAAGCCCATTGGGCTACCGTGAAGGCGCTGGCTCATCGGCTCGCCGAAGGATGGGCTGACCATTGGAGGGATCTCGCGCCCGTTTCAGATCTCCACGGCAATCTTCAGACGGAAATTTATGTATTCGTCCAGAATCCACTTGAATGGAAAGGCGGCGTGACTCCAACTGACGATGAGAAGCAGGCCGCTTTTCAGAGATTTGCCGGTGCAATTAACAACAGGGCGCTTGACCTCGTTGCTCGGCGAATTCGCACCGACCGCTTGGAAGCGTGGAAGGCAGCGCATGATCGGAGCGGACGCGGTTCAACTTTCGAGCGCGCTGGCATTATCAAAGACGACATCTACGAAAAGGCTGCCCCGATTCCCGACGGGATGCCATCCCCGGATCGGAACAAATTCCTCCACGAAGTCATCGAGATCGTGCAGCAGGCCGCTCAAGATTTGGGAATTGAGTTGAGTTAGAGACGACGAAGACGTGCCCTGCGGTCCGCGTTCGTTGCCAAGAAGGGCGGGGGTTCGCCGCGAAGACGACGGTAGCAACGGTAGCAACCGCTGGGTTCGAGACGTACCCTGGCCGGGTGCCCAGGCTGGATGGGTCGCTGCGTTCTGCCAGTACGTTATACGAAATCAATGGGTTGTGCCGTTCGAGCGGCGCGGTTTTATGCTGCGAGAGTTCGAAACGTGTCCAAGGTGTGGACCCACTTACGCGCGCGGTCGGATTGGCAAGGGCACTACGACCGCGACGACCCCTACCGCTCGTGCACATCCTCCAGATACGTATACCCGTGCAGCCCCTCCTCATAAAACTTCAGCAGCCGCCCCGACTCCTCATATCCCAGCCGCCCTTCCCTCAACGCGCACTCCACATCCCGCCGCAGACGGCTCACCAGCGCATCGGCTGAAAACTGCACGTAGTTGAGCACCTCGCGCACCGTATCGCCTTTGATCACGGAATCCAGAATCACCTCGCCGGTCTCGCTCAACCGCACGTGCACCGTATTCGTATCGCCGAAGAGATTGTGCAGGTCGCCCAGGATCTCCTGATACGCGCCGAGCAGAAACGCGCCCAAATAGTAGTCGTCGCCGTTGAACGGATGCAGCAGCAGCGTGCGCTTCACGTCGCGCCGGTCGATAAACTGATCCACCTTGCCATCGGAATCGCAGGTGATGTCGCCCAGAATCGCGTGCCGCTTGGGTTCTTCATCCAGGCGGTGAATCGGCATCAGCGGAAACAACTGCTTGATCGCCCAGCTATCCGGCATGCTCTGAAACAGCGAAAAATTGCAGAAATACGTGTCCGAGAGCATGGCCTCCAGGCCTTCCAACTCTTCCGGGAAATAGTCGAGCGACTGCGCCAGCGCCTGAATGCGGCGGCTGATCGCCCAATACAGGTTCTCGCACTGGCAGCGCTGCTCGAGTGAAAGATAGCCCAGGCTGAACAGGTTCAGCGCCTGGTCTAGGGCCTGCTGCGCGTCGTGATAGCTTTCCAGCAGGTTCTTGGTGCTGAGCGAGCGATTGGTTTCCTGCAGATCGATGAGCGGCTGCTCGGCATCGGCCGGAACCTCGGCGGGGACTTCGGATTCGCCCATGCCCGATACGCCCAGCACATTGAACACGAGCATGCTGTGATAAGCGGCTACGGCGCGCCCACTCTCGGTAACGATCGTGGGGTGCGGCACATTGGCTTCGTCGCACACGCTCTGGATGTGATAAACCACATCGTTCGCATACTCCTGAAGGGTGTAGTTCACGCTCGATTCGAAATCCGTTTGCGAACCGTCGTAGTCGATGCCCAAGCCGCCGCCCACATCCAGATAGCGCAGGCCGGCGCCGGCGTGCGCCAGGTCTACATACACGCGCACGGCCTCGTTCACCGCGGCCTTGATCTGGCGGATGTTGGTGATCTGGCTGCCGAGATGAAAATGGAGCAGGTTCAGGCAATCGGCCATGCCTGCGTCTTTCAGCTCCTGTAACGCGCGCACGGCTTCACTCACCGAGAGGCCGAATTTGGACCGGTAGCCGCCGGAGGAACGCCATCGCCCGGAGCCGCGGCTGGCCAACTTCACGCGCAAACCGATCATGGGCCGCACACCCACGCGCGCGGAATATCGGAGAATCAGGTTCAGCTCGGTGTATTTCTCCACCACCGGAATGATATGCCGCCCGAGCTTCTGGGCCAGCATCGCCATTTCGATGTATTCGTCATCCTTAAATCCGTTGCAGATGATGGGCGTTTCGTTATCGGCCATGGCCATGACGGCCATCAGTTCGGGTTTGGAGCCGGCCTCCAGCCCGAACTTGAAAGGACGGCCGAATTCCAGCACTTCCTCCACCACCTGGCGCTGCTGGTTCACCTTGATCGGATACACGCAGCAGTATTCGTTCTGATAGTGGTGTTCGGCGATGGCGGTTTGAAAGGCGCCGGCCAACTCGCCCAGACGATGTTTCAGGATGTCGGCGAAGCGGATCAGCACCGGCAGCGAAATGCCGCGGAGTACCAGCGTATCCACCAGTTGTTTCAGGTCGATCGAGCGCTGCGGATCCTTGCCAGGATGAACGGCCAGATGCCCGTTGGCGTCCACCGAGAAGTAGCCTTTGCCCCAACTGGCTACGTCGTACAGATCGCTGGCGTCCTGCGGGGTCCAGCGTTCCGTGGGCTCCATCACAAGAGAGCCTTTCCTGGCGATTCTCTCCACTCCTGCCTCCAAAATTCAGTGTCCTAAGAAATGGCGGGAAGGGCAAGGGGAATTTTGCGGCGCAGCGCCTTCACCGGGCTGTAACAATTGGCTGGTGTGGGGCAGGCACTCTGCCTGCGCGGGCCTCGTAGGCCCGCTCTTCGGGGCGCGAAGCGCGCCCGGACAGGCCGGGAGGCCTGTCCTACGGTTTCCATTTGATGTTGCAGCCCAGGCTGGGACGTTGTACCGGATTCACCGGATGCCCTTCGAGCACTGCGTCGATCGCTGCCCGCAGATCCACGCCGGTCACCGGTACGTCGTTGCGCGGACGCGCGCCATCCAACTGGCCGCGATAGACCAACCTTCTGTCCGCATCAAACAGGAAGAAATCCGGCGTGCAGGCGGCGTCGTAAGCCTTGGCGATTTCCTGCGTCTCGTCGTAGCAGATCGGGAAATTCAACTCAAGTTCCGCGGCCATCTCCCGCAGGCGGTCGGGCGCATCGTCGGGATAATCCGGAACGTAGTTCGATGAAATGGCAACAATTCCGAGAGCACGCCCGGTGTAATCGTTGCCGATCCGCGCCAGTTCGTGCTTCACATGCTGCACATAAGGGCAGTGGCGCGAGAGGAACATCACCAGCAACGCTTGCTTGCCGGCGAAACTGTTGAGGCTTACGGTTGTGCCTGAGACCACGTCCGGCAGATGGAAATCCGCCGCGGGCGTGCCCAGCGCGACCATGGTGGATGGGGTTTGGGCCATGTGGGGTTCCCTACGCCCGGTTTTCGTCGGGCTTCCAGATCTTGATGGCTTGTTTGATCTCGCGGGCGGGCATGCTGGTTTCGGCCGCCTTCTTCGCGAGGCCCACGAATTCGTCGTCCGGCGCAAATCGCAGCGCGATGGTTTGCGCCATGGTGATGCGCGCGTCGAGCAGCTTGCCCGTGAGCACAAAATGCCGCAGATTTTCCTCGGCGCGGATCGCGCGATCCTGCGCTTTAAGCGGAAACGTGCGTACGTAATAGAAAAGCATGCCGCAACAGAGCGTCAGAACCACGATTAGCGCGGCGCTATACAGCCGCTCGTGATCGTGTAGCGACATCACCAAATTGACCAGCGATCCGATCAGCGTCAGGAACAGGATGCCCGCCAACACGAAGTGGAAACCGAACACCAGGCGGACATGATTCGAGTAGTTCTGGGTGGCCATGACGCGATTGTACTAAAGATCGCGGCCGGCTGACGGAACAATCGCATCCGTTTGTGCGTTGGAGTAAACATGACCAAGTTTATTGCTCTTGCCCTGATTTTGGCGCCTGTCTCGCTTATCCATGCGCAAACCGCGCCTGCGCCGGACGCACTCTTCAAAACCATTCAATCGCTCGACACGCAACTCTTCGACGCCTACAATCGCTGCGATCTTGAAAAATTCGGATCGCTGCTGGCGGAGGATATCGAGTTCTATCACGACAAGACCGGTTTGAGCCGCTCGCGGCAAACGATTGTGGAGGCGGTGAAGAACAATATCTGTGGCAAAGTGACCCGCGAGTTGGTGCCGGGAACGCTCGAAGTCTATCCCATCGCCGATTACGGCGCGGTGGAGATCGGCGTTCACCGGTTTCATCATCCGGGGCACGAGAAGGACGATTCGATTGGCGAAGCGAAGTTCGTGCATCTCTGGCAAAACAAAGATGGGGTGTGGCAGGTTACGCGCGTGATCAGCTTCGACCATCACGCGCTCGAAAAGTGAATTATGGCCTACACGTACCGTCCAGCACGCGCAAAAGCTTCTCGGCAAACGGTGACGAGGCCCGGACTTTCGCTGGGTCGATTCGCGCCAGTATCTGGAATGAATCCTCCCCTTTGGCATACTCGCCTTTTTGGCAATCCTTCGTCGCCCGCTGAAGTCCGGCAAATAGGTCGGCTTTTGGGATCTGCTCGATATCCGTGCGCTGGCTCAGTCCCGCGATTCGGAAGCCTTGACCATAATAATCCCTCAGGGCATCTTTGTCGGCGTGGAACCATGCCTCCATAGCCTGCACCATCAGGTGGACCTGATCCTCCGAAGTTCCCTCGGGGCGTGCCCACCCATCGCCCGGGCGTAGCCTGACGTGCTCCCACCGGCTGCTTCCGACCACTGGCTCTTCGCTGTCAACCAGCAGGATTGAGAAAAACGTCCGCACCCGGGTTCTCATGAGAAGTTCGAAACTTCTCGTAGGCCTGACGGCGCCCCCCGCACCGGACGACCCTCGGCATCCGGTTTCCCAAGCCGGCCTTCCTAAAAAACTCCGAAAAGCCGCGCCGGCATTCTGTCTCAAGCGCCTTGTTGTGGTCGCCACCGCCCTCCACGTATACCTTCACGGTCACCAACGGTTCCCCCCGATCTCGCCGCTGCGCCAGAGTTGTCCGAGACCATAATCCTCTTTCAACCATTTGGCCAGTTCTTCACTCGTTCGGCGGCCCATCACCGTCGATCCGTTGCGTTTCTCGCAAACGATGACTGCCTCAGGCACTTTGGTTAAGCCGTCCACGAGTACATCGGAGTGTGTCGTGACGATCAATTGCATGCGATGGGAAGCATCCACCAGCAGGTCCGCAAGGCCCGGCAGCAGGTCGGGATGCAGTCTCAGTTCGGGTTCTTCGAGGCAAACCAGTGGCGGCGGCACCGGATGGCACAGGACGGCCAGCAGGCACAGGTAGCGAACCGTCCCATCGGAGAGTCTTGTTGCGGGAACCGGGGATTTCAAGCCCGAATAATGCAGGAATAACTGGATCGTGCCGCCTAAGACTGAAAAGTCTTCGATGGATTCGTCGGCATTCCTCAACTTCTCAACGAGGCTCCTACGCAGGTTGGACCGGTGCTCGAGATCGTTGAGAACCAGCGCTATGTTGGCGGCATCCTCACGCACGAAGTCCGCCAAGAGATCGGTTGGTTGGGGTCTGCGGGGCTGAGTGTTGCGCCCGAGATTCCATTCGCGATAAAGCCTGATCTTAGCGTACTCGTTCCCGAGGTAGGTCACCTCCGGATACTGATCCGGGTCCTTGCGTTGGGACAAGACAGACTGGCCAAGCGGCAGATCCTCCCGCCGAAGCCGTCGCACGCGCCCATCGGGAGGAGACGCCTCCGCCTTGACGTTTAAGACCGGGTGGCCGTGTTGATAGCGATAGTAAAAGTAAGCGTCTTGCTCACCCCAGTTGGGATGCGCGTTCTCGATCGCCTCGTCCGCCAATTCGGCGCGCTGGCCCACCATCGTGAATTCCAGCCGGTGGCGAAGCGGCATCATACCTTGAGGATAGAAAACAGTCACATCGATTTCGGCGGTTGGAGCGCTATCTCCGCCCTTCCATAGCCATTCGCCAATTCCACCACCGGTCTGTATTGGCTCAAGCAGATTTCCAGGCGCCGCCTGAAGCAGGGCGATCGTCTCGATGAGGTTCGATTTTCCCGCTCCATTCGGGCCAATGAGCACGTTCAGCGACTGCCGCTCTATCTCGGGACTTTCCGGGCCAAAGGAAAGAATATTCCGCGCTTTGAACGTCCTTAAAAATCGCTTGTCGCCTAGCATTTAGTCTCTATTCTACTTGACATACCTTCGCGACACTTACAGAACCACGCGCTCGTCGCCTTCCCGCCGCGTGACGCGCTCGCGGTCCAGATATTCGAGAAGCGGGATGGCATACTTGCGCGAGATGCCCGTCCACTCCTTGAACGTGCCCACGTTGAAACGCGCGGACTTGTGTGCGGCCAACATGGCGCGCAGTTTTTCGATCGCGGTGTGATGGAAAACCAGATCGTCGCTCACGCGGATCAGCCGCTTCTCGCGCAGCAGGATTTGCAGCAGCGAGCGGGCGCGCGCAGATTCCACGCCGGATTTTGCCAGCACATCCGGCAGCGCGGGGACGGCTAAACCGGCTTGCTCGAAGGCACGCTCGATGGCGGCGCGGGCTTGCTCCTCGTCCTGTTTCAGAACCAGTTTGTGCGTGGCCAGCCGCACGTTCTCGCCTTCCACGGCGATCTGCTTCTCCTCGGCCAGCAGCGCGTCGATCAGGAACGGCGGCGAATCCGGCAATTCGCGGCCGCGCAGATCCTGCTTGGGAATGCCGGGCAGCAGCGGGTTCTTTTGATGGAACTCGCGCACCGCGCGGAGCAGTTTCTCACGCGCCGCGTGGAACCAGGCGCGATCCACGAACCAGTGCTGCGGCTGCTTGAAGTACAGGACCGCTCCCTCACCGTCGCAGCTCGGTAACGCTGCGATCTGGCTTTCGCGAAGCCCGGTGCGCGCCACCAGTTCGGCTAACCCCATACCGTATTTCGATTCGCGCACCAGCAGCGCGATACGTTCGGGCTCTGCTGCGTCGGCCAGAGTCTGCAACCGTTCCGCCACACGATCGCCCTTGCGATACCGCTTGCCGCCGATATCCACCACCATGCCGCCGCCAATCGTCACCACGGGCGAAAACATGCGGATAATGAATCGATCGCCGGGCAGCAGCAGCGCCGGTTCGCGCAGCACGATGCGCGCCCACGCGCGACGGCCCGGCTGCAACGCGGTGGCGCCATCGAGCAGCCGCACCTGCGCTTCAATCTCCGCCGTGCCCGCATGAAAATGCACGGGCGCGCGATGCTTTAGCGGCTTGGCGGAAGGCAGCAGATCGAGCGCGCAATCGATCTGCGTCACGGCGCGAAATACGCCCGGCTCCGCGAGCACCATGCCGCGCGCCACTTCCAATGGCTCGATGCCCGCCAGGTTCAACGCGGTGCGCTGGCCCCCCAAAGCCTGTTCGGCGGGTTCGCCGTAGACCTGCACGCCGCGCACCCGCAGACGCCGGCCGGTAGGGTATAGTTCGACCTCCTGTTCTTTTGCCACCGTGCCGGAGATCAATGTGCCGGTCACCACGGTGCCGAACCCCTTCACGGTAAACGCGCGGTCGAGGGGCAGCCTTAGATGTCCCGCAGCCCACTTGGAGGGCACGGCGCATGCGGCGCGGCGCAGCGCCTCGCGCAACTCGTCAAGCCCTGCGCCCGTCACCGAACTGACCGCCACCACCGGCGCGTTCTCCATGAACTTCCCGGCGACGAACTCCTGCACCTCCAACCGCACGAGTTCCAGAATGTCGGGGTCCACCAAATCGGCCTTCGTCAGCGCCACCACGCCCTGCTGAATTCCGAGCAGAGCGCAGATATCGAAATGCTCGCGGGTCTGCGGCTTAATGGATTCGTCGGCCGCGATCGCGAACAGCACCACGTCGATGCCGCTGGCGCCGGCCAGCATGTTTTTGATGAAGCGCTCGTGGCCCGGCACGTCCACGAAACCCAGCCGGATATCGGGCGTCAGTTGCAGGTGCGCGAAGCCGATATCAATCGTAATGCCGCGCCGCTTCTCCTCTTCCAGGCGGTCAGCGTCGATGCCCGTGAGTGCTTTCACGAGCGCGGTTTTGCCGTGGTCGATGTGGCCGGCCGTGCCCACGATGATGTTCTTCATGCGCTGATGTTTCATCGTACTACCGGTGTTATAGACTGGAGTTGGACCGAATTGCCATGCCGCAAACATTGATCACCTCCGACCCGAAGATTATGATGGGGAAAACCCACGGTCGTCGGCACCCGGATCGCGGTTGAGCTGATTCTGGAGAAGCTGGCTGCCGGAGAGACAGTGGAGCAGGTCTTGTCCGAGCATCCCCGGCTGACCGAGCAGGGCATTCGAGCGGCGATTGCTTTTGCCGCCCAGGTACTTCGGGCTGACGTCGTGTATCCGGTGGAGACCGCGGCGGTGTGACGATCGTCGCGGATGAGAACATTGATCGGCAGACTGATCGGCAGATTGTCGATCGGCTCCCCGCCAACTCGCCTCTGGCATTTTCGACGAGACGATTCTCGGCCGTTGCCGCCACGCAAATGCGATCCTGGGAGGACTCCAAATTCTGAAACCTCGGCGGGCCCTGGTCAGCAGAGCGCGGTGTTTGTTTAGGGTAAACCTGCATGTCGCCGGCTTGGCGACCGAGTTCCAGCGCGCTCCGATGCGCCGATGTTCATCGATATACGGCGGCCCATCCGCTTACCCGTCAGTTTGGGTTCTTGGCTTTCCGGACGAACTCCCCGATGGCGCTCACGAGTCTCTCGATCCGCGCGTCGGTCTCCCGGCTAAGCTTTTCCACGCGCGCGTCAGTCCTGATTTGGGCCTCCGCCAGCCGTGTCATCGAATCCGCCATCATAGCCAGGGCGTTATCGAGCGCGGCCTGCCTGTCCGCCACGGCCTCGATCGCCGCCCAGGCGCGCTTCTCGCTCTCCTCCAGCCGCTCCACGCGAGTGCTCAGTTTTTCCGGCATCTCGATCTCCTTACTCCATCTTACCCGGCTCGGCCAGGCGCGCCGAAGCCGGCTGCTGGCGGTCAAAACATCGGGTACAATCAGAAACGCGGCTTTCGCCCAATGGAGGGTAAGAGGATGGCACGACTTATCCCGAAGATCGCTTTCGACTGTATCGAGAACCGGCCCGAGCGTAGGGTTGCTCAGGCCTTGATTGAGAGGCTCCCCGGGCGCACAACCGTCTACCATAGTTACCCATGGCTGCGCCCTGAGCGCAGGGACAGAGAGAGTGAAGCAGCACTCCGTGAAGGCGAGGCGGATTTCGTCGTTGTCGACCCTCACTATGGCCTGCTGGTCCTCGAGGTCAAAGGTGGGATAATCGAGTACGATCCAGCCACACCTCTACCACCGACGGCCGCGTCCCGGCGAGCGTAAGTCAATCACAGACCCATTCCGCCAGGCACGAAAAAGCATGCACGTGTTTAAAGACATGATTACGGTTCCCCCCGGCGGAAGCTCATTCGCCTTCGGATATGCCGTGGTGTTTCCGAACTGTAACCCGACCGGAGGCCCGCCCCCCGGCGAGGATTCGTCAACGGTACTTGGCGCGAAGGACCTCAGCGAAATTGATCGCCGCGTGGAGGAAATCTTCCGGAGGTTCCGCGGCACGATATCCACACGCCCGCTGCCTGCCCTAACCTTGCAGGCTATCCAGCAGGGACTCTCTCCCATTTTCAAGTTGTTGCCCGTCCTTTACCGGATCAGGGAACAGGAAGAGGCGCTATTCCGCTTGACAGAAGAGCAGGAGGGCTTACTGGACTTCCTGGGCGCCAGAGATCGAGCGCTTATCCGCGGTGTGGCTGGCTCAGGTAAGACCCGGTTAGCAATGGCGAGCGCTCAACGGTTCGCCGAAAAGGGGAAGCGTGTTCTTTTCCTGTGCTTCAATCGCATGCTCGCGGACTGGCTCAAAGCCGAGCGCCCGGAGCGGTATGACGAGCGGATCAGGATAGCCAGTTATCACGAGATCTGCTACGAATGGTGTCGAAGAGCCGGGGTCGAATGGAACGACAGCCTTGCCTCGGCCATGGCTCCCGTGGATAGCCCACTCGCGATCGAACAGGATCGATACTTTAATGACGTCGTACCGGAAATGTTCCTGCGGGCCCTGGAGCGGATTCCGGAGCGCTTCGATGCCGTGGTAGTCGATGAGGGCCAGGACTTTCGGCCGAACTGGTGGACCACGATCGAACTGCTGACGGCCGAGCCGGGTAGAAGTGGTTTCTACGTCTTCTATGATCCGGCTCAGAGCCTGCGCCTAGTGGAGAGCACCTCCTTCCCAGATCTCGGCCAGCCCTACGAACTGCGATTCAATTGCCGTAACACGCGCGAAATCGCCGAGCGCTGTGGCCGAATCCGCGGCGTGGAAATCCGGGTACGCCCTTCAGCGCCGCTCGGGACCCCACTCAAGTGGGTTCATGCGCCAGACACACAGAAGCAAATCGATGCCTGTTCTCGTCAGCTCGACGAATGGTTGGGCGAGGCTGGCCTTTTACCCAGCCAGGTCGTCCTAATGTGCATGGGCCGCGTGCCGGCCTCAAGCCTTGGTAACAGGATGAGTCTCGGCAAGCAGCGCCTCGTCGGAGCACTCGAGATGGGGTTGCGCGAGCAATCGCAAGAAACCGGTAGCCACCTCGAGAGGTGGAGAGCCAGGGAGGAGGTACTGGTTACCAGCATCCGCCGGTTCCGGGGCCTGGAAGCCGATGCTGTCATAGTGTTTGACTTGGCGGCGCTCGCCCCCGAATGCCTGCCAAGCAGATACATGCGGAACTGTGAAGAACCGACAGTCGCGGACCTCTACGTGGCGCTCTCGCGGGCGAAGCACTTGGCATCGGTAGTCAGCTTTGTATCTCGTGCAGCGGAATTCGGTGGCACCGATCATGGCCACGGCTCCTAATCAGTCTTAAAATACCTTAATCGGCCTCCGCGCCAAACGAGCCGGATTGGTAGCGGAAACGCACGCCGCGAAAAGCCCGCGAAACCGGCTAGGCCCGCGGGCGTCTATGGATTTGATTCCTCCGGCAAGGTATATCGGATGGCGCAGCCAAGCAAGCCGCAACAGGCCCGCATCAACGGCCAGATCATCATCGATCAGCTTGTCCGCAACATGGAACTGGGCCAGTTCGAGATGGGCTACAGCGTCCTGGTGCCCTGCATTTTCAGCGTTTACCTGCACCCGGACGACTACCAGCGCCTGGCCACCATTCAGGATCTCATCCGGGAAGACGCCGGCCGCTCCCTGGCCGCCCGCCTGGCGGAATGGAATGCCAGGCAGCCGCTCTTCAAGCGGGGCAAGAAGCAGAAGCTCTACCGCATTGCCCGGCGCGACTGGTGGATCGAGTTTTTCGCCGATAGTGAAAACGTGGTGCCGCCCGGCGATGTCGAGATCCATTCCGAATTGAACGATGTTCCGCAACCCGGATATCGCGGCACGAAGACCAGCCTGATCGACCGCGATACCTCGGTCACCGAGGCGCGGGTGGCGCGCGATCGCACCCTTACACGCAGCCGTGCCGATCAGATCTTCGCCGAGATACGCTATGAGGACGATTCCGGCGCACAAAGCTACTTCGTCACGCAGAATGAAATCACTATCGGGCGCGGCGGCCAGGATCTTTCGGTGGATCTGCCTTTATATACCAACGATGAGGTCTCGCGCGAGCATCTGCGGTTGCGGCGCGATCCGTCGACCGGCAGTTTTACGGTGTCGGATCACAGCCGGAACGGCACCTGGCTGAACGGCCGCAAGCTGGCGCGCGGGACGGAGGAGCCGCTGCCGGATCGCGCACGCATCCAGGTGGCGGATGTGATTACGTTGTCCTTTGAGGTGAAGAAATGACCTCGTGGGGCAGGCTCGTAGCCTGCGCGGGCCTCCTAGGCCCGCTCTTCGGCGCGCAGCGTGACTAATCATGCCTACCTCCCTCCAGTGGCGATCCGGCGTGGCTACCGACACCGGACTGGTGCGCGCATCCAACGAAGATCGCTACTGGATCGACGATGAAAACGGGGTCTTCCTGGTGGTCGATGGCGTAGGCGGCCACGCGGCCGGCGAAACTGCCGCGGAAACGGCGGTCGCGGCGATCCGCGAAGAACTGCGGACCTCGCACGAAACTGCGGGGGGCGCGGAGGAACGCGTGCGGCGGGCCATCACCGCTGCCAACAACCGGATTTACGAGATCGCACAACAGTCCGGCGATTTGCACGGCATGGCTTGCGTGCTAACGCTGGCGATGGTAGATGCGAGCGAGGTGTTGATCGGGCATGTGGGCGACTCGCGGCTTTACCTGATCTGGAACGGCTCGATTCGCAAGCTCACCTCCGATCATTCGCCAGTCGGCGAAGAGGAAGATGCCGGCCATTTGACCGAAGACCAAGCCAGGCAGCACCCGCGGCGCCACGAGGTCTTCCGCGACGTGGGTACACGCCCGCATACGGCGAGCGAGGAGGGTTTCATCGAGATCCGCCGCTGCCAGTTCAAGCCCGAGGCGGCGTTTCTGCTGTGCAGCGACGGGCTGAGCGACACGCTCCCGTCGGGCGCCATCAAGGACATCGTGGAGCGCTACCAGGGAGATCCCAGCGAAGTGGCTCGCGACTTGGTGGAGGCTGCCAATTGCGCCGATGGCAGCGACAACATCACCGCGCTGTTCGTGGCCGGTAGCGGGTTCCGCGGGCGGGGACGGGATACGCGCGAGCGGCATGCGACCACTCGTATGCGCGCCGTTCCCGCTGTCACGCCCCGCCAGCGATTCTTCAGCGGACGAATCGCGTTTTTGTTCTATGGCGTGATGCTGGGCCTGCTGCTGGCGGCCGCGCTGCATGCGCTGAAAGGTTGACCATGCAGCCTGCCACCCGCTTCGGACCGTACGAAATCATACGCCGGCTCGGCAAGAGCATGAACGATGTCTATCTGGCGAACGATACGCGCGCCAACCGGCAGGCGGCGCTGAAGCTGATCAAGAAATCCGGCCCGGATGCGGCGTCGCGCATGATTCTGGAAGCCGAACGCCGCGGCGCAGCCATTCAACAAGGCTTGCGCGAACTCGATCCGCGGGTGATCGAAATCTACGATTACGGCGATCTGGACGGTTATTTCTACGTCGCTATGCAATACGTCGACGGCCGCAATCTCGCCGAGGTGTTGAAGCACGAAGGACGTATGAGCGGCTATCGTGCGGCGCGCATCGCGCTCGAAATCTGTGGGCAGCTCGAAAAGTTTCACGCTTTCCGCCCGGGCGATGAGGTGGCTTCGTCGGTGGTGCATGGCGATATCAAGCCGTCCAACATTCATCTGGGTCCCAACGAGACCGTGCGCCTGCTGGATTTCGGGATCTCGAAGGCGCTGCGGCCGGATCGCGACGCCACGTATCACAATTTCGGCAGCCCGAGCTACTGCTCGCCCGAGCGCCTGGGGCGTTCGCTGCTCGATCAACAGGCCGATCTGTGGGCCGTCGGCGTGACGCTTTATGAGATGGTGGCCGGATCGCCGCCGTACCAGGCCGAAGACACGCGTAAGCTCGAAAGGCTGATCCAATCCCGGCGTCCGCCGCGCGCGCTGCCGGCCAGTTGCCCGGCGGCGTTGAAGGCTGTGATCGGCAAGGCGCTGGCGCCCGATGCGGAACGGCGGTATCCGTCAGCCGCGGCGTTCCGTGCGGATCTGGAAGCTTTTTTGGAAGGGCGCGCCACTGTTGCCGAGGGCGAAAAGCGCTTCGCGTGGAAGCCCCATCCCACGGTCGAATCCGGCAAGGCGGCGAAACCGAAGCGGGTGCGGCCGCGGCGTGTGTGGCGCACCGTGGGCCGTGTCGCCGGGGCGCTTGGGTGCGTGCTGGCAGGCATGCTGCTATTCATCGGCACCAGTTACTGCTCACGCTATTGGAGAGCCAGCCGCAGCGTGGATCTGAACGAGCAATGGTCGCTTTTCGAACAGATGCAGATGCAGTTCGGCTTTCTCGGGCATTATTCGCCTTCGGAGTTGCTGCGCGGGCCGTTACGGACGGCGTACGCGCAGGCGGGCAGGCGGGCAGTCGATGCTGCGCGCTGGGAGCAGGCGGATCTGTTCCTGGGGCGAGCCGCGGATCTGGGAGCACGCGATGCGGAGATTGCCGGAAAGCGGGCGCTGGCGGGCGGCTGGAAAGCGTTCGGCGCAAATCGGCTGGATGACGCGCGCAATCGCTTTCTGGAAGGCGCGCACGATCTGCCGCAATCGCCCGCGCCGCATCTGGGCCTGGCACGGATCGATCTGCGCACTTCGCAACCGGGCGATGCCATCGCGGAATTCGATCTCGCCGAGCGCTTGGGTCAGCATCTCGGTCCGGCCGAAGTGAACGAAAGGGCGGAAGCGTATCGCTTGCGCGGCTTCGAGGAATTGCAAGCCGGTAATGTGGCGGCGGCCCGCCAGGATTTCTCGGCCGCCCAGATTCCGGATTTTCTCACGCCGGCCCCATCGCCGCCAGCCCGCCGCAAAATTCATCCCATGGGCCGCAAGCCCGGAACGCGTTACGCGCGATGATACCCACCAGAAGCTGGGAAACCCGCGAACCGCCGGTCGCGCCGCCAAAAAGCCGCAAGCCTTCGCGTGCACCTGGTCTGTTCTGGCTGGCCGGCGCATCGCTCCTTGTCATAAGCGGACTGGCTTATGTCTACGCCGCCAAAACGCAAGGCTTCGCGGATGTTTCCGATCGCCTGCGCCACGGGGATCTGCTGAATCTCAATGCGGTATCGAGCACCGCACAACTTCAGCCGTTTCTCGATATCATCCAGGATTCCGCGGAGCGTGAGGCCGACGCCGAAAAACTTGCGGAGTTCCTACGCTCGGCGCAACCGCTGCGCAATGTGGGGACCGTTTCGCGCCTTCGCCAGAATCGCAAACCTCTGCTGCCGGTATCGCGGCTGAAGCCTTTGTGGGTGGTGCGCACGCCCACCGAATTCCGCCGCGAATATCTCCTCTGGTCGGCCGTCTACCTAAGCGGATTCTACCTGGTCTGGCTGGCCTGGCGCTGGCGGCGCGCGCCGCTCGATCACGCGATCCTGCCCGCGCTGCACCTGCTCACCGGACTCGGTCTGATCCTGATGGTCAGCCTGCGCGATCCCCTGCGAGATACGCTTGAATTCCGCAAGTTCGCGCTGGGCGTGTTCCTGGGATGCCTGCTGCTCCTGTTGCCGCTGGTGCGCGCATTCGATTACCGCCGCCTGGCCGACTTCATCTACACGCCGCTTTTGGCTTCGTTCGTTCTATTTTCGCTGCTGCTGCGCTTCGGCACGGGACCGGGCACCAGCGATCAAAAGGTCAACCTGGGACCTTTTCAGCCGCTCGAAGCCATCAAGATTCTGGTGGTGCTTTTCCTGGCCGGATACTTCGCGCGCAATTGGGAGCGGCTGCGCGATCTGCGCCAGAAAAGTCTGCGCCGCTTTGGCGTGCCGCGCCTGGCGCATCTGCTGCCGGTGGGCTGCGCGGTCGCCCTGGCTATCCTGCTGTTCTTCGCGCTGAAGGATCTGGGACCCGCGCTGGTGCTCTATTTCCTCTTCCTCACGTTGTTCGCGGTGGCCTACGGACGATCCGGGCTGGTGCTTCTCGGCGCGGCGATTCTGGTTGCGGCTGTGTTCGTGGGTTATCGTCTGGGGTATCCGCACATGGTGCTTGACCGCATCAACATGTGGCTCTCGCCATGGAACAACGATGTGCACGGCGGCAATCAACTGGCGCACGCGCTGTGGGCCTTCTCGACGGGCGGCGTTTGGGGATCCGGCCCAGGCTACGGCGATCCCGGCATGATCCCGGCGGGCAGCACCGATCTGGTGCTGCCGGGCATCGGTGAAGAATGGGGCTTTGCGGGCGTGGTGGCCGTCTTTCTGCTTTCGGGATTTCTGATCTACCGCGCGTTTCGTATCGCCTTGCGCACCGCATCCGATTACGCGTTCTTCCTGGCGCTAGGATTGGCGGCGCTGCTGGCTTACGAGATGTTGCTGATCTCCTCCGGAGTGCTGGGAGTGCTGCCGCTCTCGGGTGTAGTGTCGCCGTTCCTTAGTTCGGGCAACACCGCGATGCTCGCGAACTTTTTTATCTTCGCACTGCTGCTGGCCATCTCGACAGGCAAGCAGGCGCCCGATGGACATAAACTCTTCCGCGCGCCGATGCGATGGGTGGGCGCGGCATTGGCGGCCTGCGCGGTGGTGTTGATTTGCTTCGCCGCGCATTACCAAATCGCTCACGATCGCGATTATATGGCGCGCGATGCGCATGTATTCGAAGAGGACGGCGTGAAGCGCGCGCAGCACAATCCACGCATCAACTCGCTGGCGCACGAAATTCCGCGCGGCGATATCTTCGACCGCAATGGCGTCCTTCTCGCCACCAGCGATTGGAAAAAACTCGAACAACGCCGCACGCAATATCAGGCGATGGGTATCGATATCGACCGCGCCTGTTCCCGCATGGATTCGCGCCATTATCCGTTCGGCGCGGCCACCGAGCACTTCCTCGGCGATCTGCGCACGGGCGAGAATTTCCACGCAACTAACGCCTCGCTGGTCGAAAACGATTCCAATGCGCGCCTGCGCGGTTATGAATATTCCGAACTGGTGTCGCTGATCCGCTACCGCCACCATCCCGGCAATCGTGCGCTCGCGAGCGTGATGGCGCGCCATCGCGACGTGCGCACCACGCTCGATATCCGTCTCGAAACGCGCGCCGAGGAGATTCTGCGCAGGCATCTCGCCGAGGCGAATAAAGAGAAAGGCGCGGCCGTGGTGATGGATGCGAATTCCGGCGACGTGCTGGCCATGGTCAGCGTGCCCGAACCCGCGCCGCCCAACGTGCGCAACGCGCCGCCCTCCGACGATGAATTGCTCGATCGCGCCCGGTACGGCCAATATCCGCCTGGATCGACGTTCAAGCTGGTCACCGCCATGGCTGCTTTGCGCCTCGATCCCGACTTGCGGAACAAGACATTTACCTGCCGGCGGCTGCCCGATGGCCGCGCCGGCGCGATGGTGGATGGCTTCCGCCGGCCGATCCGCGACGATATCAAAGACGAGCCGCATGGCACGTTGTCGATGCAGCGCGCCATCCAGGTTTCATGCAACGGCTATTTCGCGCAGCTTGGAGCATACAGCGTGGGATGGCAGGCGCTGCGCCAGACCGCCGATCTGCTGGATATTTCATCGGGCGATGAAGCGGAATTGAAAGCTACGCTGCCGTTCGCTTCTTATGGACAAGGGCCGCTGCTGATCACGCCATTCAAGATGGCGCGCGTGGCGGCTACCATTGCGGCGGGCGGCGCGATGCCGCAGGGGCGCTGGGTGCTCGATGATAGCAATCCGCGCCGGGATGCTCCGCGCGTGGTTGTGCCGGCCGAACCCGCCGGTTTCATCGCCGGCGCCATGCGGCTGGTAGTGACGGATGGCACCGCGCGGCACGCCATGGCGGGTACGCCCGTGAATCTGGCAGGCAAAACCGGCACCGCGCAATTGGGCGAGGGCGAGCCGCACGCCTGGTTCGCGGGATTCGCGCCTTACGATGGCGACGCGAGCCACCGCATTGCCTTCGCCGTGCTGGTGGAGCACGGCGGCTATGGCGGCCAAGTCGCGGCGCCCATCGCCCGTGAGATCATGGAGGCTGCGAAGGACCTTGGATTGGTTAAGTAGGACAGGCCTCCTGGCCTGTCCAGCGGGCCTACGAGGCCCGCGCAGGCAGAGTGCCTGCCCCACAACGTATGAATCTATCGGATTATCTCGAAAAATTCGGACGCACAGTCTTCGAACAGCCCTTTGCGCACGGCCAAGGCGATGAACCGCCCGAAGTGGCCGAGATTCGTCTTGCCATTCTCGACCAGGTGCGCGAGAAGAGCTACCGCTTAGGCGGCAAGAAAGTCTTCCCGTTCAACCTGGTTCACATTCACGTGCGAGGCATCGAAGACCGCCGCGCGCCCACATTCACGGGCAAATTCTTCCGCGCCTATTTCGAGCAGGAACTGCGCGGCAGCCTCGACCGCAGCGAGTGCCGCTATCCGGAAGATCTCAGCGTGGAAGTCGACGTGGCGCACGAGCTACCCGCGGCGGGCGAGAAATGGGTCTGGGTGGAAGTCGATTCACGCGAACGTCCCGCCGCGCCGGCGCGTCCCAACGCCAGGCTGATCATCGTGGCAGGCCAGGCCAACAGCCGTGAAATCGCGCTCTCGAAAGCTCGCATCAATATCGGCCGCACGGTGGATGTTTACCGTTCCGAGGGAATGATCCGCCGCAACGATCTGGCCTTCACAGAAGATACGGAGATCAATCGCACGGTTTCGCGCGAGCATGCCCACATCGTGTACGACAAGGCCGCCGGCGAGTACCGCTTATTCAACGACCGCTGGTACAAGCGCGACCAGACGGGCACGCCCGATTGCGGCATCTGGATCGTGCGTGACGGATTGAGCCAGGAAGTGCATCGCAATGCGCGCGGCACGAAGCTGGAGCATGGCGATGAGATTCATTTTGGAAAAGCGGTTGCGAAATTCCAACTCAAGTGAGTGGGCGATTAGTTACCGCGGTACCGGCTCAGAGGGGATATCTTCCAGATCCAGCGCCGTCCACCCGGCGCGCTGCACGTAATCCGAACTGACCGCCGGCAGATACAGCGAGCCGTGACCCTGGCAGCACACCAGTTCCATGCCCGCATGATCGAACAGCACCGCGCCCAGCGAACCGATGCGCACGGGATACTGCAAGGTGCGCAGGCATGCCCGGCAGCGCGCCCATTGATCCCACAGAGACCACCAGACGATCGCGCCGCAGGCCAGAATCACGAGCCAGATGAAAAGCGGCTTGGCGACATACATCGCCCGGCCGGCTGGAGCAAATGAAGTGGCGCGCGTGAACTCCCAAATCACCAGCGCCAGGATTGCCGGCAGAGCTATCGCCTTGGCGCAAAAGTAAGCCCAATACGGGCGGCGGATATGGCCGGTGCGGCGGCGATCCGTACGCATTCCGTAGCAGGCAAGGGCCAGCAACAGCACCATGGGCGCGGCGCAAACACCCGCGTACGCATAGAGCGGTTGCCGAGTACGTTCCACCAGCGGCATCACCTGAACTTCCTCGAGCCGTGGATAATCCCCATAGCGAGCCGCCAGGCCGCGCAGTTCGCTCTGTGCGGCGCGCGCCGTGACGCCTGGTTTCAGCCGCCCCACCACACCCAGATCCTGCGGGCCTGTCACGGGACGCCACTCACGTACACGGTGCAGCAAAAAGCAGTATGGCCGCGTTCCCAGCACCGTGAAGAAATCGGGCGTAACAGAAGCGATACCGTGTCGGCCCCATCGGTACCCGGCCACTCCCGCGAGCGTGGTGTTGTGCGTTTTCCAATAGTCGAGCAGGCCGGGCGGCACAGGATGGCGATTGTTCTGCAACACACCGCCTTCGGAAATCAACACCAGCGCCGGCGCATCCGGATAGGGCGGAAACAACATGGCGCGCGTGATGGCCAAGCCATGGCTCGCTAGCGCGATGGCCGCAATTACAACTGCGATTAAGCCCAGGGAAAACGCGGCCGTGCGCATGGCCGATCGGGTCCAGATAACGCCAGGTCTCGCCGCAAAAAGCCGTCCGGCGTCCAGCATGGCGCCGCCGAAATGATGCCAGGCGCGCGCCCGCACATAGCGGCGCTTCAATCCACGCCGACGTAGCAGCGTCCGGTAGTGCCGGATCTCACAGATCCACCCGCGCCGCCAGGCTGCACGGCTGGGAGGCACGGCCAGGGAGGCGACCGCAATGGCGATCCGGAATAAGAACAGCATCGTTGCTTTCCGGCTATCCGTGGCCGGGGGAAATCTCGTTACCAGGATACTACGGAGCCGGCGCCGAAGCGGTACTGGTACCGTGAATTTCTGAAAGGCGGATTTTAACTTGCGTTACGGTCCCCGGCGATTTAGACTCCATACTAAGCGGCAAACGGAGGGATACGTCGCGCGTTCCGGTGTGTTCCTTCACGGAGCGTAATCGAGACAAGGAGACAGGTGAATGCCAGAGACCCCGGAATCGGAGATTTTCAATCAGTTTGCACAGATCGTAGCGCGCAGCTTGCGCATCGATGCATCCGAGATTGCGCCCGATGCGCAATTGAGCGATCTGGGCGCGGAGTCCCTGGATTTAATTGAGATCTCGATGGAAACCGAGGCTCAGTTCCACATCTTCCTGCCCGATAAATCGATCCTCGAAACCGCTGTGGAGATTTTTGGCCCGGGCATTCTGGAAAAAGAGGGTTACGTGACCGAAGAGGGCAAACGCCTGCTGCTGTGCCGGCTCCCGCAAGCCGACGCGCAGGCGTTTGAAGGCGCCGTATCCGTCAAGGATTTGCAACGCTATTTCCTGCGCGTGGACACCTGGGTGCGGATGATCCAAGGCCTGGTGCTATACACGCCGGCGGAGTGCGCGGCCTGCGGCGGTCCCATGACCGCTTCCATGGGCTTTCGCATGAAGTGCGCGCGCTGCGGCCAGGAGATCACGCTACGTTCCGGGGAAGAAGTGAACCGCGAATGGGTGCGCGCATATTATGAGCAGGAATATCTGCCGCGCGCGGGCGGGGCCGTCTCGGTTGCGGCCAGCTAACTCAACTAACTTCGGATAGTATTGCCGGCGCGTGCGTCCGGGCGTACAATCTGCGTCACGGAGTATGCCAACGTGACCTGGAGACGAGCGATCCGAGCCATCCTGATCGGAGCGATTACGTTCGTCCTCGCGTTGATTTACGTGCCACAGTGCAAGGTACAGATCTACGCGGATAACGCGAATTTAATCGCATTCGGCCTGGCGTCGGTGATGGGCTTTCTCGCTTATCGCTTTTGAGGGCTGCCGGAAACCGCTCCCTTACGGTCGCGGCTCGGTAACAGCCGAATCCCTACCGAGCCGCGACCGTAAGGGAGCGTTCTGCCGAGAACGGCGCACCTCTCCGACCTGCTAAAATCGGAGAAATGGCGAAACAAAAGCAACCGAAGCAGCCCCTGCCGCCCTTGCGCGTATGGGCCGGACCGGTCGCGCTGGGGTGGTTCGTTCCCGGCGGCGGCCACTTCCTCCTCAAACGCCACGGCCGGGCCCTGCTGCTGTTCGCCTCCGTCACGCTGATGTACCTGAGCGGTCTCATGATGCGCGGCGCGCTATTCTCGCCGCAAACCGGCGATCCGCTCACATTTGCCATCAATACGGGCGGCGCGATCGGCGATTTTGCAAACGGCATCCTGTATCTGCTCACCGTTTCGCTGGGCTACAATCAGCCCGACGTGGCCGGGTTGGTGCACGATTACGGCACGAAATTCCTGGTGACCGCGGGCTTGCTCAATATCCTGGCCATGGTTGACGCGTTCGAAATCGCCGCGGGGAGGAAGAGCTGATGCACATGAACCTCTCTCATTTCGAAGCTTCCCTGCTGTTCGCCTTGTTCGCCTCCGTGGTGATGGGCGTGGTCACCAAACGGACGAACCGGGATCGCGTGCGCTACGGGCTTTACGTGTTCGGTTGCTTCATGGTCGCGCTCGTAGGCCTTGGTTGGTTAATGCACTTCGGCCACGGATAGCCAGCGCTAATGCTGGGTGGTGCCTTCGCGTCCGCGCCTTGAGGAATCTGCGCGGCGCGCGCTTGTATGCCAGCCCCAGAAGCGTCTGCCGCATCGGTGATCACAACGATGGGCAGCCCACCACAGAATGAGAAGCTCAGACTGGGGCGATAAATCTGCAGGCCCGCGCGGGAGTTTTAGTTAGCGCGTTTCGCGGGGGGATCTGGAACACGGTCTCAAGTACTGCGAATGTCGGGCAGAATGATCGCGGACTCCGTTGACCGTGGGACTCCGGTGTCGAGTCCCTGATTTGCTCCCTCACAACCACCGCCGTGACATCGTTGGTTTCGACGCGTCCTAATCGATGTACGGTTGACGAGAGGTGCTGACAACAGCTAAAACAAGTTTGGGGGCTTGGCGGCGTGATACCGAAGAAGCTGAAGCACGATGCGATCGTAGAAGCAGTCTTTGAAGTCCGCTTTGAAGCGCTTGCTGGTGTACCTGAAATCTTTTTGGGGCGGCTTGCCGATTACAGTGCTTGGAAGACTTTTTCTGTACGCAATCAGCTCCCGGCCTCGCAATTGCCAGCCTTTATTCGGCAGAGCAACCCAAACCTCAGGTTTCAGGCGGTTCTTGAGATTGCAAGTGCCGCTAAGGACCGCATAGTGCGTATGGGGCCGGAGGTTTTGTCATATCACAGGCTTATGCCATACGTGGGTTGGGAAAAGTTCCGGCCCGAGTTGGTGGAAGCCGTGGAGGGGCTCTTTAGTATAGCCCCCAGCTTGAAAATTCAGCGGCTGGGGCTTCGCTACATGAACGCACTTAGGGAAGACCTTCACGGCTTCAAGACGATAACCGATTTGGCCTTGGAACTCAAGGTCGCGGGGCAACCGGTCACTGGCCATGTTAATATCAATTTCGCGGTGGATGTTTTCAGGGATACACAGTGCATGATTCGGATCGCTACAACGGAATTTGTGCAGGGCGATTTGCCCGCCAAGACGGCCGTCTACGTCGACGTGGACGTGGGCACAAAAGATGGTTTTAAGACAAGCGACAAGGACGCGGTGAAACGATGGATTGATGAGGCTCACACTAACGAGAAAGAGCAATTCTTTCGCCTTTGGCCAGCCGCGAAAATTGAGACGCTCAAGGAGGAGTAAGGCGGGAATATGTTGATACCAACAGTGGGAACAGCCCAGTCGATTGCTGTTGTAGACCATGACGCAACGGCTCAAGTCTGTGAACCACCGGCCGCTTGGCAGCTTGAAAAGCCCCGGCTTTCGGACCTCAGGTTAGAGGACGCCGTTCAAGGTCCCAGCCAAATTGCGTCTAGTTGGTTGACAGATGTCCGAAAGCGATTGGAACTTTCTATCTTGCCGAAGGGTCTCGAGGCAGAGAACAATGGCCAATGGTTATCCGAGGATATAGCAGCCGAGGCTGTGAGCTTTTTCGACAAAACGTCCGATTTGTTGCCAAGTGAACCGTATATGTATAGCTCGTTGATGGGCGATTTGGTCGCTGAATTCAGGACAACCGGCGGCCAGATGACCGGAATCATTGCGCGCGATTACGTTATGCTCTTCGCGGTGGTTGGGGGGATGGCTATTAGGAAACAACTGCCGGTCAGCGGCTCTAAGACCGCTATACGGCGTGAACTACAGAAGTTTATGACTGAAATGCTGCGTGCGAGACAGCATGGCGCTGTGGCACCCAGATCCTAGCAAGCCGATTGGGCGCGCTGAGCATGTTGGGCGCCGGCTCTTCGACGAACCGCAACTCGCCGGTTCTGTGGGCCAAAAAACATACGGACGGTTGGACCTTCGGAACTTCGAGGAAACACGAGGGGATGAGTTTTCCTTAGACCGTTTGGGCCATACCGGCTTCGACAAACGCGTTGCTAAATATCTTCAACCACTGGCGGAGGGCGCAGGGAGGAAGTTTCGCGTTGCCAAGAAATTTGACGGCTGGGCAGTAGTCCCAACATGCGCACTTGTTGACGAAGGACTTGTTGTCGGAGGAACAGAATCAGCGGCATTATTTTATAGCGCTGCACCTTCGCGAGTTGTTCATGGGCAACGGGAGTTCGTTAGTAAACCCCCTCGGCGTCCCCGATTCGCGAACACCGGCTCAGGATGACGAGGGCAGGCTTCAGACAGGGCTTCTACGGTCCTGGCTGGGAAGATGGCTGGCAAAGTGTCGAAGCCTTGTTCGAAGAAACGGAGGGGAGGCTGGGTAAAGGCATGGAATCCGCAACACCAGACGCCACAAAAAACCCCCGGAAGTCCTCTTCGACACCCACACGATGCGGCACCGAGTGCCCCGGAGGTTGAGCAGCGGCATGCCTAAAGATCGTTGTGGATCTCGCGGGTAGGGCACGAGTCGCTAGGCCCGCCACCACGTCGCGAGATAAGATGATGTTGATACGGAGGTCTCGCGATGCTTCGTCCGCATCTTTTTCTATTCGCATTTTCGGCGCTGAGCCTGGCGGCCCAGACGGCGCCCACACTGGCGGTGGATGCCAACGCCAATCGTCATCCCATAAGCCCGCTCATATACGGCATCAACGAGTGGAGCGACAACGGGCTGTTTCAGTTGATGCACATTCCGGTGCTGCGTTGGGGCGGCGACGACGCCACCAGTTATAACTGGCAGACTAGCGTCAAAAACAACACGGGCGATAATCCCTGGTGTTACGAGAACTATAGCGTCGCTCCCGATTTCGCCCAGTTCCATACGGCCAACCTGACCGCCGGCACCGTCAGCCTGGGAACCATTCCGTTGATGGATTGGTCGCCCAAGGCCGCGGGCGAATGCAGCTTCAGCGTGAAAAAATACGGCGCGCAGAAGGCGACGGCTCCCGACAACCCCGACTGCGGCAACGGCGTGCTGCTCAACGGCGATCCGGTGCAGAACGATCCGAACGACGCCTACGTTCCGGTGACGACCTCGTTCGCCGAGCAATGGGTGCAGCAGATCATGACCGCCTACGGTCCGGCCAATGCCGGCGGCGTGCGGCTGTGGAGTATGGATAACGAGCCCGAGTGGTGGTACTCAAACCACATCGACGTCTACCCGCAGGCCGCCAGTTACGACGACATGCTGGCCCGCAACCTGAAGTGGGCGCAGGCCGTGAAGTCCGTAGATCCTACCGCGCTAGTCACCGGGCCGGTTCCCGGAGGCTGGTCGGGGATGCTCTTTTCGCGGGTGGATATGGATAGCGGCTGGAGCACCGCGCCGTATCAATATTGGGACAATCCTACCGACCAGAAAGCGCACGGCGGTATCCCGTGGGTTCCATATTACCTGCAGCAGATGAGCGAGTATGAGCAAACCAACGGCACGCGGCTGGTCGATTATCTAGACGTGCATGCCTACATCGCGCCCAGCGGCCTCAGCGGCAGCGTAGGCGACACCGCCATGGAAACCTTGCGCATGACCTCCACGCGCGCACTTTGGGACCCCAACTACACCGTGCCCGGCGGAGGCTTCGAGGACGCCACCGGAGCGGAGGTGGCTCCGCAGCTTGTGCCACGCATGCAGCAGTGGGTGAACCAGTATTACCAGGGAACTCAGACGGCCATCACGGAATACAGTTGGGGCGCGCTCAATAGCATCACCGGCGCCATCGCGCAAGCCGATATCCTGGGCATCTTCGGCGCTTACGGGCTCGGCCTGGGCACGCTTTGGGGAGCACCCGCGCCCACCGATCCCGGCGCATTCGCGTTTGAGATCTTTCTGAATTACGATGGCAGCGGCGACCAATTCGGCGGCACTGGCATTTCGGGGACTTCGAGCGATCCGGATACGCTTTCCATTTACGCGGCGCAGCGTTACGACTCAGCGTTGACGGTTCTAGTGCTCAACAAGACCACCAGCAGCGTCAGCGATTCCATCAGCCTGGCCAACTTCACACCGGCGGGCACGGCGCAGGTATGGCAATACAACTCGGCAAATCTGAACGCGATAGTGCGGCAGACTTCCGATATTAATGTCGGCGGCAACAGCCTGAATTTCACGTTTCCGGCTTACTCCATGACGCTGTTCGTAATTCCGCAAGCGCAGAGCGCCATGACGGTGCCGCAGCCCGTGATTTCTTCGGTGAGAAGCGCGGCTTCTTACGACGCCAGCGGTATATCGCCCGGAGAGATTGTGGCGGTCTATGGCCAGGCGCTTGGCCCTGTGAACGGTTCGCTGGCGCAACCC
Organism: Bryobacterales bacterium; assembly: GCA_963785255.1. Classification (GTDB taxonomy): domain Bacteria; phylum Acidobacteriota; class Terriglobia; order Bryobacterales; family Bryobacteraceae; genus Bog-159. The sequence continues at coordinate 282,293 of CAWAUR010000014.1, read as the reverse complement.
GCCAACGGCCTGTGGGGCACTTCCTTTAGCGGGGTCCAAGTGTTCTTCAATGGCTATCCCGCACCCATTTATTACGTATCTCAAGGGCAGCTTAACGTGATCGTCCCGTACGAGGTGGCCGGGCAGAGCTCGGTCAACGCCGTGGTGGCTTATCAGGGGAACGCGTCCGCGCCGTTCCTCACGCCGGTGGCGGCCTCGAAGCCGACCATCTTCACCGACAATTCATCGGGCACGGGGCAGGGCGCGATTCTGAACTACCCGGATTACAGCGGCAACGGCCCCGCCAACCCTGTGGCGCGCAGCGGCTACATTTTCATTTACGGTACGGGTGAGGGTGTCACGTCGCCGCCGGGCTTCGATGGGCGTATCTCCGCAACGCCGCTGCCCAGTGTCGTTTTGAACTGCTCGGTCACCATCGGCGGCGAAACGGTGACGCCGACTTATTGCGGAGAAGCCCCGGGCTCGACCGCGGGCTTGGTGCAAATAAACGCACAGATTCCGGAATCGGTTACGCCGGGCAGCGCCGTGCCGATTACGATTTCGATCGGCGGAGTAGCCAGTCAATCCGGCGTAACTGTCGCCATAAAATGAAAAGCGGCTTGCTAGCCCTGCTGGTTTTCCTCTGCGCGCTAAGCCTGCACGCCCAGACCGCGCCAACCTTGGCCGTCGACGCCAACGCCAATCGACAACCCATCAGCCCGTACATCTACGGCATCAACGATTATTCCGATTCCGGCCTCGCCTCGATGATGCACATTCCGCTGCGCCGCAATGGCGGCGACGCCACCACCAGCTACAACTGGAAGATCGACGTCGGCAATGCGGCGGCGGACTGGTATTTCATCAATGGCTCGCAAACTACCGGCAGCACTGCCGCACTTCCCAATGGTTCGTCCTTCGATCTGTACCATGAGTTCGATTTGCAGACCGGAACAGTGAGTCTGGGCACCATCTCTTTGATGGACTGGACGCCCAAGAACGACTACAGTTGCAGCTTTAGCGTCGCGAAATACGGCGCGCAGCAACAGGTCGATCCCTACGCCTCCGACTGCGGCAACGGCATCCTCGCCAGCAATGGAGACCAGATTATCAACGATCCCAGCGACGCCTATCAGCCGTTTGAGACCAGCTACCCGACGGACTGGATCAACTATCTGACGAAGCGCTACGGTCCAGGAGCCGCCGGCGGCGTCACCATGTGGAGTATGGATAACGAGCCGGAATGGTGGTCGAGCGTGCATGCCGATATCTATCAGCAGGTCGAGAACTTTGACGACACCATGGCGCGCAATCTGCGGTTGGCGCAGGCTGTGAAAGCCGCGGATCCGACGGCGCTGATTACCGGACCGGTGCCCTCCGGTTGGCTTGGCTATTTTTATTCCCACACCGACATGAACAGCGGCTGGAGCACTTATCCGTATCAATATTGGGACAATCCCACCGATCAGGCGGCGCACGGCAACCTGCCTTGGCTCGCCTACTATCTGCAGCAGATGCAAAACTTCGAGCAGCAGCACAACTATCGCCTGCTGGATGTGCTCGATCTGCACGGCTACCTGATACCGGACACGCTCCAGAACTGGTACAGCGCGAATAACGACGCTCCGGGCGATGCGGCCATGGAAACGCTGCGCATGACCTCCACGCGCGCTCTATGGGATCCGAACTATATCGTGCCGGAATCGGTTCCCGCCGACAATTACTTTGACAACAGCGGAAACGCCGTGGCGCCGCAACTGATCCCGCGCATGCATCAGTGGGTGGATCAATATTATCCGGGAACCAAACTGGGCATTACCGAATATTGGTGGCATGCGCTGGGCAGCATTACCGGCGCCATCGCCCAAGCCGATGTCCTGGGCATCTTCGGGCGCGAAGGGCTGGACTACGGCACGCTCTGGGGACCGCCCGCGCCCACCGATCCGGGCGCATTCGCGTTCATGATTTTTCTGAATTACGATGGCAGCGGCAGCCAGTTCGGCGGCACCGGCGTCTCCGCCACCACCAGCGGCCCGGATACGCTTTCCATCTTCGCCGCCGAGCGTTATGACTCGGCGCTGACCGTGCTGGTGCTGAACAAGACCACCAGCGCTATCACCGATTCGATTAGCCTTGCTAATTTTACGCCGGCCGGGACAGCGCAGGTCTGGCAATATAGCCCGTCGAATCTCGCCGCGATTGTGCGGCAATCGCCCGATATCAACGTGAGCGGCAACAGCCTGAGCGCCACGTTTCCGTCTTATTCGATGACGCTCTTCGTGATTCCACAAGCGCAGAGCGCCATGCGTGTGCCGCAGCCTTTAGTTTCTGCGGTGAAAAGCTCGGCTTCGTACAATGCCACTGGTATCTCGCCCGGCGAGATGGTGTCCATCTTCGGGCAGGGTCTGGGACCGGCCGCGGCGGCTTTCGCACAGGCCAATTCCAACGGGGTACTGAGCAGTTCCATCGGCGGCGTGCAGGTATTTTTCAATGGCTATGCGGCGCCCTTGATCTATGCGCAGGGCCAGCAGGTGAACGCCATCGTGCCGTATGAACTGGGCTCACAAACGGGCCTCAGCACGGCCGACGTGGTGGTGGTGTATCAGGGCAACGCATCCGCAGCGTTCGCGATGCCCCTGGCGGCTTCGAAGCCGGCCATCTTCTCCAACGATTCATCGGGTCAGGGTCAGGGCGCAATTCTGAATTTGGATTACAGCCGCAATGGGCCGGCTAACCCTGCGCCACGCAACGGCTACATTTTCATTTATGGTACCGGCGAAGGCCTGACTACGCCGCCGGGCGTGGACGGACGCCTCTCGGGCACCCCGCTGCCCAGCGTCATTCTGAACTGCTCGGTGTCGATCGGCGGCGTAACTGTCACGCCCGGTTATTGCGGTGAAGCGCCCGGCTTCGCCGCCGGTCTGGTGCAGGTGAACGCACAGATTCCCGATACCGTGACGCCGGGCAGCGCGGTGCCTGTGACGATTTCGATTGGGGGAGTGAGTAGTCAGGCGGGCGTGACCGTGGCGGTGAAGTGATCCTGGCCATGCTGGCAGTGAGCGGCGCGTGGACGCCTTGACACCGGTCGTTTACATTTTGTAAACTACATCTTGAGGATCATTAGCAAACCGGCCATCCTTAAGTTCGCTGAAATTCATCCCGATGCGCTGGTCCCGCTGATGAACTGGTATCGGATCGTCCGGAGAGCAGACTGGGGCTCGCTGGCTGAGGCACGAATAGATTTTGCGCACGCCGATATCGTGGGACGGAGAACGGTGTTCAATATTCACGGCAACGACTACCGATTGATCGCCCGCGTGAATTACCGGACGAAGCGCGTCTTTATCCTGCATATCCTGACCCATGCCGCGTACAACCGGGGAGAGTGGAAAAGATGAGCGTCACACTCGACGTCAACAATAAAGCCTATGCCAAGCTGCTGGTCAAGGTTCTGCCGCAGCCCATACGCGACGACCGCGAGCATGCCCGGCTAACCGAGATGCTCCTCGGTCTGGACGAACGCGACGACCTGACTCCCGAGGAAGAGGCGCTGGCGGAAGTGTTGACGCTGCTCATCGAGGATTACGAGGAAAAACGCTACCCTATGCCTCGGGTATCGCCAAACCAATCGCTGCGAGCGCTCATGGACGATCGCGGATTGAAGCATAAGGATATCTGGCCGGTGCTGGGAAATAAAGGCGCGGCCACCGAGATTCTGAACGGACGGCGATCGATCAGCAAGGCGCAGGCCAAGAGGCTGGCGGAGTACTTCCAGGTCCCTATCGATTTGTTCGTCTGAGAACCGCTTCCTGACGGTCGCGGCTCGGTAGCACCCGCTTGGCTCCGAACCCCGCAACCTGCATGGCCACCCCCTGCTAAGCTATAGAATCAATTATGGCGTTGAGTAAAGACCTGCTCGATATCCTGGTCTGCCCTCTTTGTAAGGCGGATCTCGATCTGAAGCCCGATAACAGCGGCTTGAAGTGCGTCCAGTGCCATCGCGTCTACCCCATTCGCGACGAGATTCCGGTGATGCTGGTCGACGAGGCGAAGATCGAAGAGTGACGGAACTGCCCAACGGCGGCCGCGTTGCCGTCGTCCGGCTGCGCTCGCTGGGCGACTGCGTGCTTACCACACCCGCGCTCGAAATCCTGAAGGGCGCGCGGCCCGATGTGCGCATCGCCGTGGTGGTGGAGGATCGTTGGCGCGCTGTGTTCGAGGGCAATCCCGATATCGATGCGCTGCTTGCGCCGCACGTGCGCGATGTGCGGGCATGGCGGCCGGACCTCTGCTTGAATTTGCATGGCGGGAATGCCAGCGCACGCTTGACGGCGCTTTCGGGCGCCCGGCGGCGGGCCGGATTCGCGCATTATCGGTGGCAGTTTTTGTATAACATTCGCATTCCGCGCGCGCAGGAGATTTTGGAGGAAGAGCGCACGGTGCATACGGCGGAACATTTGGCGTCCGCGATGTTTTATTTGGGCGTGGGGCGGGTGGAGATTCCGCGGGCTAGACTATTTGTAGATGGACAGGCCGGGAGGCCTGTCCTACCCTACGCAGTCATCCACTCCGTGGCGGCGCAGGCGGATAAGACTTGGCCTGCCTCCGGATTTCTGCGCGCCGCGCGATTTCTGCGCGAATCGCTCGAACTCGATCCGGTCTTCATAGCCGGACCAGGCGAAGATCTCGCCCGGTTCCGCGAATATCGCACTATGGCCGGCGCGCCGCTCACCGAAGTCAAAAGCCTGTTGAGCGGCGCTGCGCTCTTCCTCGGCAACGATTCCGGACCCGCGCACATGGCTGCCGCCTTCGGCATCCCCGTGGTGGCGATCTTCGGATCGTCCGACCCGGCCGTCTGGCATCCGTGGCGCACTCCTTCGGTGGTTCTGCGGAACCCCAGCGAACAACAAGTGCTCGAAGCGCTAGAGCGCATGCGGGTGCACGCATGAGAGATCTGCTGCGCCTGCTGGCCTTCGCGAGACGCTACTGGCTCTACCTTCTTCTCTCCGTCTTCCTGATGGCTTGCGTGGGCGCGGCGCACGGTATGGTCGCGCTGCTGATCGGGCCCATCTTCGATCGCGTGCTCAACCCCGCCGCCAGCGATGCGCCGGTGCTGCTGTTCACCGACCCGATCTTTCATCATCCGATCTATCTGAACAGCATCATGCCCAGCGTGATGCACAACCGCAGCATCTGGACCATGGTGGCCTTCGCCATCGTAGCCGTATTCTTTACCAAGGGAATTTGCGATTACCTGGCGAATTATCTGGTGAATTATGTGGGCTGCTCCGCGGTCACCGATCTGCGGAACACGGTATTCGATAAAGTGGTCCGGCAAGGCGCGCAATTCTTCGAAGCGCATTCCACCGGCCGCCTGATGTCGTCGATCATGAACGATATCGAGAAGATCCAGGTGGCCGTCTCGCATATTCTGGCGGACCTGCTGCGGCAGAGCTTCATCGTGCTCGGCCTGCTGTTCGTCATTCTGCACAAGGATTGGAGACTGGCGCTGGTAAGCCTGACAGTGCTGCCGTTCGTGCTGATTCCCACGGCGCGCATCGGCCGCCGCATCCGCCGCACCAGCCGCCGCAGCCAGGATCACGCCGCGGAGTTGAATGAAATCCTTCAGGAAACGCTCAGCGGACATCAGGTGGTGAAGGCGTTCGGCAGCGAGGAGTATGAATCGCGACGCTTCCGCCAGACCGCGCACCGCTTGCTCAAGACCAATCTGCGTTACGTGCGCCAGCAGGCGCTGGCCTCGCCGCTCATCGAAATCTTCGGCGCGCTCACGATTGTCGGGCTACTGACTTATGCGCGCACGCAAATCAAGACCCACACGCTGACCGCCGGCGAATTCACCAGCTTCGTGATCGCCCTATTGATGATGTACGAGCCGGTGAAGCGTCTCACCGGCATTCATAATATTTTCGAGCAGGCCATCGGCGCATCGCAGAAGGTTTTCGAATACCTGGCGTACGCCGAGGAGATTCAAGAGAAGCCCGGCGCCGCAAAACTGCAGCGCTTCGCGGATTCCATCCGGTTCGACAACGCCAGTTTCCGCTATCCGCTATCGCCCAATGGGTTCCAGTTGCGGGCGCTCGAACTGGAGGTGCGGGCGGGCGAAGTGGTGGCGGTGGTGGGGCCCAGCGGCGCGGGCAAGACCACGCTGGTGAACCTGGTGCCGCGCTTTTACGATGTCACCTCGGGGGTGGTGCGCATCGATGGCCGCGACGTACGCGATTACGATCTGGCATCGTTGCGTTCCATGGTGGGCATCGTGGCGCAGGATACGTTTCTGTTCAACGATACCGCGGCGAATAACATCGCGTACGGGCGGCCCGATACTCCATTACGGGATATTCGCGCGGCGGCGCAATCCGCGCTGGCTGACGAATTCATCAGCCGGCTGCCGGACGGCTACGCGACCATTCTTGGCGAACGCGGCGTGAAGTTGAGCGGCGGACAGCGGCAGCGCATCGCCATCGCTCGCGCGCTGCTGAAGAACGCGCCCATCCTGATTCTGGACGAAGCCACTTCGCACCTGGATACCGAATCCGAACTGTTGGTGCAGGATGCGCTGGCGAACCTGATGGCGGGCCGCACCGTGATTGTGATCGCCCACCGGCTCTCCACCATCCGCAGGGCGGATAAAATTGTCGTCTTGGAGCGCGGCGGTATCTGCGAAGTGGGTACGCACGAAGAGTTGGTGAACGGCGGCGGCATTTATCAAAGGCTGCACGAATTGCAGTTCGTGGAGGCGGGAAGCGTGATGGACTTATGAGCGCGCGCAGTATGACGGGTTTTGCGCGGGTGCGCAAAGCGGCAGCCGACGGCGAGATCGCGGTCAGCATCAAGAGCGTGAATCATCGCGGGCTGGATATGCATTTCCACATGGCTCCGGAGCTGGATCCGTTTGAAGGCGCCATCCGCAACGCCGTGAAAGCCAAGGTGGCGCGGGGGCATCTGCAGATCCACGTGCTGTTCAATCGCAACGCGCCGGCGGATGCCTCCAGTCTGAACCGGGCGCTGCTGCAGGCCTATTTGCAGGCTTTCCGGGAAGCCGCAGACGAGTTCGGCGCGGAATCGAAGCCCGATTTGAACGTCGCGTTGCGCATTCCCGGCATGTTACAAGCGGGGGAACCGGACGAACCCGATGCCGGGTTGGAGCAGGCGCTGCTGGAAGCCGCCGCGGAAGCGCTGGATGTACTGAACCGGTTTCGCGAGCGCGAAGGCGCGGCCATGGCGGCCGAGATGCGCGAACGATGTGCGGCGCTTTGCGATCTGGTGGGCCAGATGGAGAAAATCCGGTCGCACGCCACACAAGCCTTCCAAAAGAGATTGAGCGAGCGGCTGCGCGAACTGTTGCGCGGCGCCGGAATCGAGCCGCAGCGCCTGGCGCAGGAAGCCGCGCTACTGGCCGAGCGCAGCGATATCAGCGAGGAATTAATCCGGCTGAAAACCCACGCGGCCCAGCTCGAAAAGCTGCTGGATGCGGCCGGCGAGGTGGGCAAACGGCTGGATTTCCTGCTGCAGGAGATGAACCGGGAGGCGAATACAATTTTGTCGAAAACCGGCGGTCTGGGAGACCTGGGCCTGACCATCACCGACCTGGCGCTGGCGGCCAAAGCGGAGATCGACAAGCTGCGGGAGCAATCGCTGAACTTGGAATAACAAAAGCAACCACAGATGGACACAGATAAACACAGATGAAAACACCTGCCTTAGGTCCGGTGTCCCAAAAACGGGCGGCGCTTATCTGTGTTTATCTGTGTTCATCTGTGGTTCCGTTATGACAACGGTTTTCATCATCTCGGCGCCCTCCGGGTCGGGCAAGTCGACTCTGGTGCGGCGGCTCCTGGCCGGAGTGCCGGGGCTCACGTTTTCGATCTCGTACACGACGCGCGCGCCGCGGGGCAACGAGGTGGAAGGCGAAAATTATCATTTCATCTCCCGTGCCGAGTTCGAAGAGCGCGTCGCCCGCGGCGAGTTTCTCGAGTATGCGGAGGTTTTCGGGAACTATTACGGCACCCACTGCGGGGTGCTGGAGCGGGCCCAGGCGGCGGGCGTCGATCTGGTACTCGACATCGACGTGCAAGGTGCGCGACAATTGAAGAGTAAGATTCCGGAAGCGGTAACGGTCTTTATTCTGGCGCCGTCCCGCCAGATCCTCGAACACCGGTTGCGGGCGCGAAGTGAAGATTCCGATGCGGTCATTGAACGCCGGCTTCGCGATGCAGCCAACGAGATTCGCAATTACAGCGCTTACGACTACGTGCTGATTAACAAAGAGCTGGAGCGGTCGGACGAAATACTGGCCGCCATCGTGCGCGCCGAGAGGGTACGGCGCAACCGGATCGAGGACCAGATCCGGCCGATTCTGGAAACTTTCGAGAATAACGCGTAAAGGATTCAAGCTAAGCATGGGCGACAAGGTTCCGCGCAACAACGCGCATTGCACCATTCCGGACGATCCGGAACAGAGTACCTACCGTTTCATCATCGTGGCCGCCAAGCGCGCCCGCCAGTTGCAAGGTGGGGCGCGGCCGGTGCTGCCCACTTCTTCGAAGAAGCCCACCATCATCGCCATGGAGGAAGTACGGCGCGGATTGGTGAAGTACGAGCTCACTGGCGCGCCGCAGGTGGAAGAGGCGCCGGTGCCCGAAGCCGTCCTTTAAAAACCGTGAACATCGTATTGGGGGTGGGCGGAGGAATCGCGGCTTACAAATCCGCGGAGCTTGCCCGCTTGCTGATTCAGCGGGGACACGCCGTGCAGGTAGTGATGACTGCGGCAGCGTGCGAATTCGTGCAGCCTCTCACGTTTGCCGCTTTAACCGGACGCAAAGTGGTCACCGGGCTGTTTTCATCGGGTGGTTCCGAAGCCACGCTATCGAGCGCCATCGAACACATCGGTGTGGCGCAGGAAAACGATCTGCTGGTGGTTGCGCCGGCCACCGCCGATCTGCTGGCGAAACTCGCGCACGGCTTGGCCGACGATTTCCTGACCACGACATACTTGGCTTTCACGGGTCCGGTGGTGCTGTCGCCCGCCATGAACACCAACATGTGGCTGCACGCCGCGACCCAGGCGAACATCGAAACGTTGCGCCGCCGCGGGCACCGCATTGTCGATCCGGGGGAAGGCGAACTGGCTTGCGGCATGGTGGGGCCGGGGCGCCTGGCCGAGCCTGAGCACATCGCGCTAGCGGTGGATGCGGAGATCGCCCGGCGCAGCGATTTGCAAGGCGAAACGGTGCTGATCACGGCTGGTCCCACCCAGGAACCGCTCGATCCCGTACGCTATATTTCCAACCGGTCCAGCGGCAAGATGGGATACGCATTGGCGGAAGCGGCGGCGGCGCGCGGCGCGCACGTCATCCTGATTTCAGGCCCTGTGCACCTGGCGCCGCCACGTGGATGTACCGTAATCCCCGTGCACACCGCGCGCGAGATGCGCGACCAGGTATTCGAGCACTTGCGCGCCGCCACGATCATCGTGAAGGCGGCGGCGGTGGCCGATTTTCATCTCGCCAAGGTGCCGTCGCAAAAGATGAAGAAGACCGCCGCGCGGCTTTCGCTGGAACTCGATCCCACGCCCGACATTCTGGCCGAACTGGGCCGCCAGAAGGGCGATCGCGTGCTGGTGGGCTTCGCCGCCGAGACCGAAAATCTGCAGCAGGAAACCCGCCGCAAGCTGGAAGCCAAGAACTGCGATATGGTGGTCGGCAACCTGGTGGGGGGTGAAGACGGAGCCTTCGAATCCGACCAGAACGAAGTATTGCTGGCGCTCAGCAACGGTAAATTCATCTCCGTGCCGCGCGCTTCGAAGCGCGAAGTGGCCGACCGCATTTTCGACGAGATTCTGCAACTGCGCCTGCATCTTTACGCCACCAATGGACGCTGACACGCTGCGACAGTATCTGGAGTATTACCAGGACTTGGGAATCAAGACGCTCTATCGCCGCGCTGCGGAACCGCTTGCTGACGCGCGCGGCTCAGTTACCGAACGCGAGCCATTGTTCAAGATTCTCGAAGACATAGGGGATTGCCATCGCTGCCGCCTGCACGAGCAACGCTCCAAGATTGTATTCGGCGTGGGCAACGAGCAAACCAAGCTGGTGTTCGTGGGCGAAGGCCCGGGAGCCGACGAGGACGCGCAAGGCATTCCGTTCGTGGGCCGCGCGGGCCAACTGCTCACGCAGATGATCGAAGGCACGGCCAAAAAAGAAGGCATCCCGCTGCTGCGCAAAGATGTGTACATTTGCAATGTGGTGAAGTGCCGTCCGCCGGAGAATCGCACGCCGCAACCTGATGAAATGGAAATCTGCGGCCAGTTTCTCACGCGCCAGCTTTTGGCCATCGCGCCCAAGGCGATTTGCGCGCTAGGCTCCACGGCTGCCAAGTTTCTGACCGGGAGCAAGGAAGGCGTTACCCGCATGCGCGGCAACTGGTATAAGTGGCACGATATCCCGCTGATGGTGACTTATCATCCTTCATACCTGCTTAGGGCTTATAACGTGGGACCGAAGCGGGAAGCCTGGGAAGACTTGAAGAAGGTCTTGCACTTCGTCTACGACTGATCGAAGCTGAACGACATTTGGTCCGCGTAGTTCTCGCGGCGTACGTGGTCGAGCTGGCGCGCTTCCCCATCGCGTCCCCAATGCTCCAGAATCCAGATCTGTTCCCAGGCGCAATCCTCTAATACGCGGCGGTCGGCATGTACTTCGGCCACGCGTTGCCAATCTTGCAGGATTTCGAACGCTTCCGCCAGCCGGTCGTGGGCCTTGGCCCAGCTCACGCCGCAACGCGCCAGCTTGGATGCCAGCGGCCAATCCGTATCCAGGGCGCGCGTGAAGGCGTACTGCAGATCCGGCCAGAACGCGGCGAGATTCTGCGCCGCGGGCAGTTCGCCGAACATGCCCGCTACGGTCAAGGCATGATAACGCGCCCAGCGGCCGCCGTCACCGCGTAAGGCGGCGCGCTCGCGAACCAGCGCCGGAACCATGAATCGCGGACCGTTTTCGTCCAGGGGAATCAGCAGCGCTTGGGAAGCGAAGCGGGCGGCCAATTCGCGAGCTTCTTCCGGCTCGGCGTCGGCGGTGCGCGCAGCCATATCCAAGTGGAATCCGGAAGGCGCACACGCGCACATGGCCGATAACAGGCGCAGCGCGGCGCCACCCAGATCGCGGATTACGTCCGCGAGTTTCGAAGCGTCCTGGGAGAACGGAACAATGGGCATCGCGGTGGCCGAAAGCATTTCAGCCAGGCCTTGGTGTCTAGTAGTGACCAGCACCGAAGTCCGCCCGCGCGGAGCGAGCAACCGGGCGGTGGCTGCCTCCACATCGTCGAGGACCAGCAGACAGCGATACCGCGCGCACAGGCGGCGCAGTTCGTTCAGATTGGATTCCAGATCGCGATCCAGACGCACGTCCAACTGGGCCGCCAGGTCGCCTGCCAACGCGGCGGCGGAACGTGTGCCGCCGGCCAGCCAGAACACGGCATCGAACTCTTCGCGCCGGCGCCGGGCGAACTCCACCGCCAGCGCGGTTTTGCCCGCGCCCGCGGCGCCTTCCAGCACCGCCATGCCCGGCGTGTCGGCCAGCAGCACGGCCAACAATTCCGATTCTTCGGCGCGCCCAGTGAATGCAGGCTGTTGCGCGGGAGCGTAGGGTGCTTCACGAGCCACCTGCGCGAGGCTCATCAGCCAGCGCTTGATATCGCGAAACGCGGCCAGGCGGTTTTGGCGCAAATCGAAAAAATTCTTGCGCCGCAACAGGTCGGGAAACCTGGCGTCGCGGCACAGCAGCGTTGCCAGCGGCGTGCCCATCTCCGCGGCCTGCTCCCAAAACACCGACTTCCACCGCTCCAGCACCCATTTCGCCGGGGCCGATTCCGGCGAGATCAGCACCAGCGCGACGTCCGCCGAAAGCGCTTCTTCAGCCTTCGCGATCAGATCCGCGCCGGGCTGCATCTCGCCTTCTTCCACCAGGACTTCCACGCCGGCGCCGCGTTCCAGGAAGGCGGCCAGTTCGTGAACAAGTTGGCGATCGGTGGCGGAGTAGCAGGGGAAGACTTTCGGCATGCGTGACGACCTTCTAATTATCGCAGCGTCCGGCGGGTGAATCTCGGGCGGTGGTGATCGTGATGGTGATGTGGAGTTGTCATGGAGACCAGATCCGCTTATTGTACAGCGGTAGGGGAGGCAGGCACTCTGCCTGCGGCGGCTCTAAGGCGGCCTGCTTAGGGCTTCTGGAACGTCGCCGGTAACAAGCCGGGAACTTCCGGCGGAGCACCGGGAGTCAACGTGCCATGGTTGATCAGCTTGGTGCCGGAACCTTGATTCAGATACACGGCCCACGTCATATTCTGCGCATCGATGACATAAAAGCCCGGGCCCGAGAGTGACTCCAGCAGTTGATCGTAGACGATATACGCCGGCGACGGAGACTTCTCAGGCGCGACGCGCACAGTACCTCCCGCGCCAGTCGTCGATTCGTCCGGAAGCCCACAGTTGACTACATTGTGGGTGCCTGTGTAGATATTGTTCGCAACCGTGAAAGTCACTCCGTCGCAATACCGAAAAGCCGCCTGATGTTTTACACACTCGAGTGTTACTCGAATCTAAATCAGGCTGGGGCCAACCAATACGATCCTTATTCGCTCTAAAGCGGCGCGATTCTCCAGCCGCCTCACGGCTCGGCGCGCGCGGCGGGTACACTGGAGTTGTGTCTCCCTCGCGCCGAGTGACCGCCGTTCTGCTGGCCCTGGCGCTGGCTTTGTCCGCCGCCACCACGCGCAAAGCGCCGCCGCCCAAGCCCACGCGGCAATCGCCCTTCGTCCGCCGCTGGATGAAAGCCCTCACGTTGCGCGAAAAAGTGGCGCAATTGATCTACATCCCGTTTCACGGGGCGGCGCCCAACACCCGTTCGCGCGAATACCGGCAGTTCATGAAACTGGTACGCGAGACGGGCGTGGGCGGCATGGTGCTGGTGAACTGGAGCAACGGCCGCGTCACGCAGAAGGCGCATCCCTACGCGCTAGCCGCGTTCCTGAACCGCATGCAGAAGATCGCCCGCGTGCCGCTGCTGGTAGCCGGCGATTTCGAACGCGGCGCGTCCATGCGCGTGGATGGCACCACCGTTTTCCCACAGGCGATGGCTTTCGGGGCCACCGGCGATCCGGCACTGGCGCGCTTCGAAGGCCAGGTCACTGCCCGCGAGGCGCGCGCCGTGGGCGTCCAGTGGCTCTTCTTTCCGGTGGCCGACGTCAATAACAATCCCGATAATCCCATCATCAACATCCGCGCTTACGGCGAAGATCCCAAGAGCGTATCCGCCATGGTGACCGCCTTCATCGAAGGCACGCGCGCCGATCCGCATTATCGCGTGCTCTCGACGGCCAAGCATTTCCCAGGGCACGGCGACACGGCCGTGGATACGCATCTGAACATGGCCGTGATCAACGCGCCGCGCGAGCGCCTGGAAGCGGTGGAACTGGCGCCCTTCCGCGCCGCCATCCAGGCGAACGTGGATGCCATCATGACCGCGCACATCGCGGTGCCCGCGCTGGCGCCCGCCGACGTGCCCGCCACGCTCTCGCCCGCCATCCTCACCAGCCTGCTGCGCGGCGAAATGGGATTCAAGGGCATCGTGGTCACCGACGCGCTGGAGATGGGAGGCATCGCGCAGGGTTATGCGGGCGGCGAGGCGGCCGTGAAGGCCCTCGAAGCCGGCGCCGACGCGCTGGTGATGCCCCCCGATCCCGAGGCCGCCGTGAAAGCCGTGATGGCCGCGGTCTCGAGCGGACGCATCACGCGCGCGCGCATCGACGAAAGCGTCGCCCGCCTGCTGGCCGCCAAGGAACGCATGGGGCTCGACCGCCTGCGGACGGTGAATCTGGAAGCCATCTCGGACCAGATCGACTCGCCCGAAGATCAGGAGCGCGCGCAGGAGATCGCCGCCCGCGCCTTAACGCTGGTGAAGAACGACGGCAATCTGCTGCCGCTGCGCGCGCCATCCAAGACCTGCTTCCTGACGCTGGCGGAGAGCCGTTATTCGAATGAAGGGTGGGAGTTTGCGCAGGAAGTCCGCCGGCGCGCCAAGGATGCCACCGTGATTGCGTTGGATTCATCGTTGCCGGCTCCGGCGCTGGATGCAGCGGCGGCGAAAACTTCGGCATGCGACAGCCTGGTCGTGGTAGCTTTTGCTTCAGTGGCGGCGTATCGCGGCGACGTGGCGCTGGGCGGCGATTTCCCGCATCTGCTGGACGCATTGTTCGCCACTGGCAAACCGGTGGCGCTGGTCGCCATGGGCAATCCGTATATGGTGCGCAGCTTCCCGAAGGCCGCGGCGTTCCTGTTGACGTTCAGCACCGTGCCGCCTTCGGAGACGGCGGCCGCGCAGGCATTGTTCGGAGAGATTCCCATTCGCGGGCATTCGCCGGTGACGATTCCGGGCGTGGCGCAGATCGGCGAGGGGATCGATCTGGCCGCACACTCACAGTAGTGGTCCGGCCCGCCTCGCGCTGCTTCGGAGATCGTATTCGATTTGCAGGCCGAGCCAGAACTCGGGCAACGTTCCGAGATAACCGGCCAGCCGCAACGCGGTGTCCGCGGTGACGCCGCGCCGGCCGCGCACGATCTCGTTCAGGCGAGTCGCCGTGATACCCAGCGCCTTGGCGAGCTGGTTGACGCTCATGCCGAGCGGCGCCAGAATGTCTTCCCGAATCGTTTCGCCGGGGTGCGGCGGCGGTATGGTTTTGGGCATAGTTATCGCACTCCTAATAATAGTCGTCCTTATCGGACGTCACCTCGACAGGCACATAATTCAAAGCCTTATCGGGCAGCGCTCGGACGATCTCCCGGGCGGATCGTCCAGCGGTGGCAGCAAGTTTCTCGAATGCCAGCGCCGAAACATGACAGACCCGCTCAGCCCTGCCCATACCCAGGCGTTCGTACAACGGTCCCAAGCTGGGGCATAGGAGGCTTGCAGAAAGCGACCTCCGTGTTTCCGAATGTCCGCACAGATCGCTGCGACGATGCACACCGCAACACCGAGTCCGCGCTGAAAAGAAACTACATACAGTCCGATCCCTTCGCCGCCAAACATGGACCAGAACATATCGAATAGTCTTCCGCCACACGCCGAACCCAATGGCCGCCGTTCTTCTCTGCCAGCAGGACATGAGCGAGAGGTTGGTCGCCGAAAAAGGCATCGTGCAACATCTCTAGAGATCTCGATTGGCCTTGCGCGGGATGGCCTTTCGCAAATCCGTCGATCAGCGCGGCGACGACACCAACATCATTCGATGTGGCCCGTCGCACGATTAGATCCGCTCATGGTCCGCTTCGTGGCGTCACGTAACCTCATGCCGCGTTGCGGGCCTCGACGTACAGGCGCTTGCCAAGTGCAGCGAATGCCGCCTCCACCAGGTTCAGACGGGAGTGGTGCCGAAGGGAAAACAGCCGTTCAATGTGGGTCTTCGGTATTCCGATCCGGCGGGCAAGCTCTGCCTTCTTCAGACCTGAATCGAGAAATGCGCGGTAGAGGTCGACTTTCGCAGCTTGCAGGGCCGGCAACGCCACGGGACGGTATTTCGAGCCGCGGTGGCGCCTGGGCGCGGGCAGTGGCCTTGAATCCCTGATGTAGTCGCCGATCGTCAACATCAAAAGATCTTGCGCCATTTCCATCGCTTCCACATCGGTTTCGCCCTGTGTCACACCGTAGCCAAAATCAGGGAACGTCACGACGTATCCGCCGGCATCGGGGTCGGGTTCGAATAATGCCAGGTAGGGTTCCATTTTAGTCCTCACATTTTCAAGTCAAGATCTCTCAGAATGCTTTGCAGCGTACCCGTTTTGATTTCCTTCGCCGGATGACGGGGCATACGCGACACTCCGGAGCCACCGCGCAGTTGATGGTAACCATCTTTGGTTACCCAGTCAAATCCTCCGCCGGCGCCATCGCCCGCCGTGAAGTGTAATAGACTGCTTACATGCGAACGTTTCATTGCGGTCTCCTCGTAGCGGCCGCCCTTCTAATCCCGGCCGCCGCCCAGAACGATGCCAATCCGTTTGTCGGCCGTTGGGATTTTAATATCGTCAATCATGGCCACACGGGCGCCGCGTGGCTCGGCATTACCGGGAAAGCCGGCCAGCTCGAAGTCTGGTATCAGCCCACCGGAGGCAATGTTTATCAGGTGAAGGATTTCCACGTCGATGGATCGCACCTCTCCGTCACCGTGTCGCCGGCCAGCGGCAGGCGCAAGGCCATGACCTGGGATCTGGACGCGCACGGCGACAAGCTCACCGGCGTGCAGAAGAGCGGCGATTTCACTGTCGAATTGACGGGCGTGCGCGCGCCGGAGCTCAAGCGCGATCCGCCGGCGGCGTGGACCGACCCCGAACCGCTGTTCAACGGCAAGGACCTCACCGGTTGGGAGCCGATCGGCAACCCGGCCAACAGCCACTGGAAGGTCGAGGACGGCCTGCTGGTGAACACGGCGCACGGCGACAATTTGAAAACGACGCGCAAGTTCGAGGATTTCAAGGTGCATTACGAAGTCAACTGTCCCGAGGGGGGCAACAGCGGTTTCTATCTGCGCGGCCGGTATGAGGTGCAGATCGAATATGAACCCCTAAGCGAGAATCCTCCGGAACGCCGCATTGGTTCCGTTTATGGGCGCATCGCGCCGCAGCCGGCCGTTGCGCGCACGCCGGGCCAGTGGGAGACGTTCGACGTAACGCTGGTGGGCCGCATGGTGACGGTCGTGCACAACGGCGTCACCACCATCGATAACAAGGAGATCGAAGGCATCACCGGCGGCGCGCTGGACGCCAACGAAGGCGAGCCGGGGCCGTTTTATATTCAGGGCGACCACACGGGCGGGTTGAAGTTTCGCAATATTACCGTAGCTGTCCCAAAGCGATAGCGGTTTGTAGACACAACCCTGACCCCCAGCCCCTAACCCCGGCTGCGATTCGCCCGTCATGCGGGGCGAATCGGAGCGACCATACGGGCGGGTTGAAGTTTCGCAATATTACCGTAGCTGTCCCGAAGCAATAGTGGTTTAAAGACACAACCCCAACCCCTCGCCCCCAGCCCCTAACCCCGGCTGCGATTCGCCCGTCATGCGGGGCGAATCGGAGCGACCATACGGGCGGGTTGAAGTTTCGCAATATTACCGTAGCTGTCCCAAAGCAATAACGGTTTAAAGACACAACCCCAACCCCTCGCCCCCAGCCCCGGCTGCGATTCGCCCGTCATGCGGGGCGAATCGGAGCGACCATACGGGCGGGTTGAAGTTTCGCAATATTACCGTAGCTGTCCCGAAGCAATAGTGGTTTGAAGACACAACCCCAACCCCTCGCCCCCAGCCCCTAACCCCGGCTGCGATTCGCCCGTCATGCGGGGCGAATCGGAGCGACCATACGGGCGGGTTGAAGTTTCGCAATATTACCGTAGCTGTCCCAAAGCAATAGCGGTTTGAAGACACAACCCTGACCCCCAGCCCCCAGCCCCTAACCCCGGCTGCGATTCGCCCGTCATGCGGGGCGAATCGGAGCCTTAGCCGGGTGCTGTCCGTTGGGCGACGGGACGAAATAGACCACCGCCTTGCCCGCCGCGCTATCGCGCACCACGTACAGTGGTGCTTGACCGCCCGAATTCATCACAAAAACGGCCGCATCGCCGAAGCGGTCGAGCCGCGATGGAGTGAAATTCAGGCTGATAGTCTGCACCGGCGAACGCGACGCGATGTCATAAACCACCAGCTTCTGATTGCCCGCGTTGGCTACGTAAAGCCGCTGCCCATCGGCGGAAACCTGCACGCCCACCGGCGAATCGATGCTGGCATCGTTCGCAAACAAAACCGCGGCGGGAGTCCCAGCGTAATTCTGCACCTGAAAAACCTGCTGCGATTGACTATCCGCAAAGTACAGGCTGCTGCCCGCTAACGCGATGGCGGATGGGCTCGCGGCGGGCGCAATGCGCTGCAGGCTCGCGGAACCACCCGCCAGGTAGATGCCGCCCGCGTCCGCGGACGAAACCGCCAGGATCAGGCGCCGCCCATCGAAGGCCAAGGCGGTAACGGGTCCCGGAAGTTGCAAAAGGTCGATGGGCGAGGCGCCGGTAGGCTTGCTGTCCATGTTCGACAGGATCTGCGCTTGCCCGCTCGACGACGAGTAGACGGCCGCGCTCGCGGAATCCGGCGCCCAGGCGAAATGGTCGGCGATGGCGATACCGCCGGTCACGGCCAAGGCCGTCGGCACGGGCGCGCTGCGCAGTCCGCTATAAAGCATCAGCTTGCCGCCCTGTTGCACGGCCAGCGCTGCCGAGCCATCGGGCGCCACCGAGGCGGCCTCCAATCCCGTGGCGACCGCGTTGCCGAGATACGCCGCACCGGGAATGCCCAACATAGGGCGGAGAGACCCGGAGGGCGTCGGGCTGAAGATAAAGCCGGTGACCGGTCCGGTTACGCCGGCCGATGGCTGCGCGGAGCCCGTGACGGCCAGCGCGCCAAACGCGAGGAGAAGTCTGCCAATATGCATATGCAAATAGACGCCGCCGGCGGCAAAATTCTCACGGCGCTACTCTGGCAGTATAGCGCTATCATAAGAGTCCATGAAGGTAGCAGTGGCAAGCGATCACGCGGGGTTTCCGCTGAAGGGCCGGATCATCGAGGAATTGGGCAAGTTAGGGCACGAAACGGTGGATCTGGGCACGGATTCGACCGACCCCGTGGACTATCCGGATTATTCCCGCGCCGCAGCCGAGGCGGTGATCGACGGGCGCGCCGACCGGGCGGTCCTGCTGTGCGGTAGCGGCGCGGGCGCATGCGTGGCGGCCAACAAGTTTAAGGGCGTGCGGGCGGCCACTTGTCACGATCCATTTTCCGCGCACCAATGCGTGGAAGACGACGACGTGAACGTGTTGTGTCTGGGTGCGCGCATCATCGGCCCGGAGCTGGCGGTGGAACTGGTGCGCCGGTACATGGGCGCCAGCTTTTCCGGCCTCGAGCGCCATAAGCGCAGGCTGGCGAAGGTCGCCGGATTTGAGGACCAGTTCGGGAAGTAGGACAGGCCTCCTGGCCTGTCCAGGACAAGCTGCGAACTTACTCCTCCGCCGGTTTATCCTCCTCCACCGGAATCCGGTGCTCGTTGGCGAAAGCGTCCTTTCTTATACCGGTCACCTGCCAGGAAATTTTCATCCCAGCCTTGCCGCCCGCGATCTTGAATTCGTTGCCGGAAACCTCGCTCGAGATATACACCGGCGCGAAACCGCCGATGCAGGTGAGTTGATACCGGAAATCGCGATTCAGCGCCTGGAACCACGCCGGCAGCGTCACTACGGCATCGCCATGGCGCGAGAGCGTTACCACGCCGTTGTAGATATTCATCATGTCCGGCGATTCCACAAACGAGTGGTAGAGATATTTGTGTTTCGGATCGATAGGATCGTCGATGCGGAACGACCCGCCGCCTTTCGATACGGTGCCCGAGACCGTCAGGTTGCCGGTGATCTTGACAGGGCCGGTAAACTTCGCCGCCGTGCCGCTTCCGGTTGCGGTGGCCACCAGAGCCGTGCCGCCGCCCGTGGCATTCGCCGAGACGCCCACGCCATTGGGACTGAGCGCGTTGCCGTACACCCCATAATTGGTTCCACTGGGGGCGCTATCCACGCCGACTACTCCGGTGCCTGTGGTGCTGGAACTGGTCCCATAGACTCCGTTGGCCGCGCCGGTGGTCGAGGCGTTTCCCCCGTAGACGCCGTACCCCGCAGCGCTGGTCGAAGTGCCAGCCACGCCCGTGCCGGGACCGCCCGCGCCCTCCACCGCAATTCCGGCCGGGCTTTGGATGGCGCCGTACACGCCGTAATTTGTTCCGCTGGTGGCGATGGCAACGCCTACCACGCCGGTGCCCGCCGTGCTCGAAGTGACTCCATAGACGCCGTTGGCCGCACCGGTGGTGGAGGTGTTGGCGCCATACACGCCGTACGCCGTAGCGCTGGTCGAAGTGCCGGCCACGCCCGTGCCGGATCCGCCGGCGCCCTCCACCGCGACCCCGGAGGGGCTTAAGGTTGCGCCGTACACGCCATAAGTGCTTCCGCTGGTGGCCAATGCCACGCCGCGCATCGCCACTCCCGCGCTGCTGGAAGTTTGGGCGTTCACGCCGTATGCATTGCCGGTTGTCGCGGTATTGTTACCGAAAACGCCCGAACCCGCGGGGCTCGCGGTAGCGCCAAAGACGCCATATGCATTGCCGGTGGTCGCGGAATTGGAACCATAGACTCCATATCCGGCGGCTCCCGCGGTAACGCCCTGTACGCCCGTCCCTTGCGTAGCGGCGCCGCTCACACCGGCGCCGTTCGGACTGACCGCACCGCCATAGACGCCAAAATTTGTACCCGTGGTGGCCGAGGCGGAGCCTACCACGCCGGCGCCCGTAGTGCCCGAGGAAACACCATACACGCCATAAGCGCCGCCCGAGGTTGCCGTGGCGGCGCCCGCTACGCCCGAGAATCCAGCCGTGGCGCTGGCGGTAACACCCTCCATGCCGACGCCGCTCGAGTTGGCGCCGTACACGCCGAATCCAGCGGGGCTGGCGGCGCTGCCGTATACGCCGAAATTAGCGCCCGTGGCCGACGAGGCGGATCCCATGACCGCGGTGCCCGTGGCGGTCGAGTTTATCGCCTCCAGGGTGGCGGCCGGCGTGGTGGTTCCGACACCCACGTTTCCCGCGGCGGTCTGATACAGCGCCGAGTTTCCGAGCTTCGTTGCCGTCTTCCAGACGGCGATGTAATCGGCGGTGCCGCTGCCGGTAAGGGCGTCGGTCTTAACCGCCGGCTGGACGATTTTGGCCGGTCCGGCGGCCATTTCCGTTACCACCTCACGACTGCCGGACCCGGCTAAGGCGAAGGCCGATGCCGGCAATCCGCCCAGCGTCTCGGCATCTACAGCCTTCAGTGAGTAAGGCACGCTGGTCATCAGCGCGCGGGGGCGCTCCGCTTCGCCCTGCACCTGGACTCCGAGCCAGCGCTGGCCGGCGGCGAAAACTTCCGCGGGAAGACCGTCGTTCTTGGTGGAACCGAGCAGGACGGTGTATCCGCCGTCAGCGTCCGCCGCGATATTCTGGTTTTCCATCCAGAGGGGTGCGCCACCTTCCTGGGCGGCATAAACAGAGAATGTCGCGCCCAGCGTGCCAGTGAGCGGCTTTCCGGCGGCATCCGCGAGCGTTCCGCTATATTTCACCAGGCGCGGCACGGCGGTCGCGGTTTTGGCGGGCGGTTGGGCCAGAGCAGCGGCCGCAAAGCAGATGGCCGCGGTCAGCCGCGTGAATGAATGTGTCCGATTAAGCATAGAGTCCCCTTTAATAAGGCGCAAGACGTCGCCAAAACCCGTCAGGCGATTGCAGGCCGAGCGTCAGGGTGGCTACCGCGCGAAGCGCGTCGCCTTGCGCGCCCGATGCCGTTCGAGCGCCAGTTCGATCAACCGGTCGAGCAGCGCGGAAAACGGAATCCCACTATGTTCCCACATCTTCGGATACATGCTGATGGAGGTGAAGCCGGGGATGGTATTGATCTCGTTCAGATACAGCTTGCCCGTGGCGGATTCGAGCAGAAAATCGACCCGCGCCATGCCTTCGCATTCGACCGCGCGATAACCTTCCACGGCCAGCCGCCGCAGCTCGGCCGTCGCGGCGTCGCCGATCTCCGCGGGAAGACGAAACTGCGCGCGATCGAGCAGATATTTGTCTTCGTAATCGTAGAACTCCTTCGAAGGCAGAATCTCGCAGGGCAGCGATGCCACCGGATCTTGGTTCCCCAATACCGCGCATTCGAGCTCGCGCCCAATAATCGCGCGCTCCACGATAATCTTGCGGTCGAACTCCGCCGCCAGCCGCAGCGCCGGCTCCAACTCTGCCACGGCGTGTACCTTCGAGATTCCCACCGACGATCCCAAATTCGCCGGCTTCACGAAAACCGGAAATGCAAAGCGCTCCGTTACCGCCGCCGGATCGAGCGCATCCCGTCGCAGCGCGACGTACTCTACCACTGGCACGCCCCGTTCGATGCAGACGCGCTTCATCATCTCCTTATCCATGGAGACCGCCGAAGCCATCACGGCCGCGCCGACATACGGCAGGCCCGCCAGTTCGAGCAAGCCCTGCACGGTGCCGTCCTCGCCGAACGTGCCGTGTAAAACCGGAAACACCACGTCTATTTCCGGATGCGCGTCCGGCTCCGGCAGAATCGGACGCGGCGACCATTTGCCCGCCTTATCGATGAAGTACTTCGCGACTTCATAACGCGCGGGATCGAGCCCCGCCAGGATGGATTCGGCCGAACGGATGGAGATTTCATGCTCCCCGCTGCGCCCGCCGTAAACCACGGCGACTCTGGTTTTCATAGGATCTTTTTGCCCATCGCCGACATGATCATTTCGACTGCCAAATCCGCCGTGCGGTTGATCTCGTCGATCACGGGATTCACTTCCACCACTTCCATGGAGAGCATGTGTCCGTTATCGCAGATCAATTCCATGGCGAGATGCGCCTCCCGGTACGTGGCGCCGCCGCGCACCGGAGTTCCCACGCCGGGAGCGAACTGCGGATCCACGAAATCCATATCCAGTGAAAGATGGAACCCGGCGGTGTCGTCGGTGGCGATGCGGAAGGCTTCATCCATCACCGAGCGCAGGCCCCGCTCGTCGATATCGCGCATGGTGAAGGCGCGCACGCCCGTTTCGCGCACATGGCCTTTTTCGAGCACATCCACATCGCGCAGGCCGACGAGCACCGTCTTACGCGGATTCACCTTGGGCGAGTAGCCCAACAAGTTCGCCAATTCGGGCGGGCCCAGGCCGATACAGCAGGCCAGCGGCATGCCGTGTACGTTGCCGCTAGGCGATGTCTCGGGCGTGTTCATGTCGGCGTGCGCGTCCACCCAGATGAGGCCGATTTCCTGTTTCTTGCGGCGGAAAAAATGGGACACCCCAGCCACCGTGCCCACCGCGATGGAATGATCGCCGCCCAGCACCAGCGGTACCTGTTTTTTCGCAAGCGCGCGCTCCACCATGCCGGCCAGACGCTTGCAGGCTACCGCGATCTGCGGCAGATACTTGGCGCGATCCGGCCCTTCCGGCAGGCTTTCGGGCTGATCGACGGGCACGTTGCCGAGGTCGTCGGGATGGTAGCCAAGCGCGGCCAGACGCTTATTCAGATTGGCCACGCGGATGGCGGAGGGACCCATGTCCACGCCGCGGCGTCCTTGTCCGAGGTCGAGGGGGGCGCCGATGATAGCGATGTGGGAATGTTGCATAGGTGCGGCGACAGGGCCATGGACGAGTTTATCAGGTAGGACAGGCCTCCTGGCCTGTCCCTTGACTCTCCACATTGTGCCCGCCGCTGTGGGGCAGGCTCGTAGCCTGCGCGGGCCTCGTAGGCCCGCTCTGAGGCGAGCGAAGCTCGCCATGGACAGGCCGGGAGGCCTGTCCTACTCCACCCGCACGATGGCCCGCAAATTAGCCACACCCGCCGTATAACGCGTATCCGCCACGGCGAAGGCGATGGCGTCATCCAGCCAATCGTGACCCACGCCGTCGGGATCGTGCGAAGCCACCGTCAGCGTATATTCCATGGCGCACAGCTCACAGCGGAACGCGAACGTAATCCGCAGAACGTCGCCCGCCGCGCGCGGCCCCAGCTTCAATTTCTCCAGTTCCGTATTCGTGCCATACACGTTCATGCCCGCGCGGCTGCGGATCAGCAGGCCCACCACCGGATCGGCCACCGGCTCGCGGAAACGGACGGTCACGCTGGCGACCGCCAGTTCGCCGCTGCGCAACACAGCCGTTGGCTGGCCCGATTCGCCCAGTAATTCCAGCTTCAGAACTTCCGCGCGGCCATCGCCCCGCCGCAGCCTCGGCGCGAGCGAGGCAGGCATGGTTTCGCCCCACGCGCGCACGCGCTGTGCGATGTGGCCGGCGTAGGCGCCGAGCACCTCGGCGGGATCGCCGCGCGCGGCCAGCTTGCCCTGGTCCAGCCACCAGACCTCATCGCAAATCTCGCGCAGCAGATCCGGCTCGTGTGAAACCAGCAGCACGGTGGCGCCCGCACGGCGCAGCCGGTCAAGCGAAATCGCGGCGCGCTCGCGCACCAGCGCATCGTGCCGCGCCAGCGTGTGCTCCATCGCCAGCACCGCGACCGGCGATAGATCGAGCGTGGCGTCCGGACCTAAGAGCCGGCGTGGATCGCGCGCTTCCACCACGCCGGACGCGGGTTGTGCCTGCCCCACCGCCAGCCGCAGCAGACGGCCCTTGCCCGAACCATCCTCGCCGATTACGCCGATAATTGCGCCGTCCGGGGCGGCCGCGTCCAAATCCACCAGCGGCGCCGAAACCACCTTCCGAAAAACAATCGCCATCAATGGATAGAATAACGGGTAGGCATGGCCGACCCCAACGTGCTCGACCGCATGCGCCAGGATTGGAACGAGCGCGCGCGCGAAGATCCGCATTATTACGTCGCCTTCGGACGCCGCGAGCAGGATGACGCGGAGTTCCTGGCCAGCGCTTCGGATGAAGTGCGCGCCATGCGCGCTGAGCTGAAACGCCTCGGTCCGCCGGGCAAGCCCGCGCCCCAGGGTCTTAAAGCGCTCGAAATCGGCTGCGGGCCGGGACGCATCATGCGCCCGCTCAGCCGCGATTTCGCCGAGATCCACGGCATCGATATCTCCGACGAGATGATCCGGCTGGCCGCCCAGCGCCTGCGCGACGTTCCCCACGCGCATGTGCAACACACGGAGAGATCGGACCTCTCGATGTTCCACGATGAGTCGTTCGATTTCGTCTATTCCTACGCGGTGTTCCAACACATTCCCAGCCGCGCGGTGGTGCTCGGCTATTTCGCCGAAGCGCGCCGCGTGCTGAAGTGCGGCGGCATTCTGAAGTGCCAGATCAACGGGCTGCCGGAGACTTCCGCGCACTATACCACGTGGGAAGGCGTGCGCATCCAGCCCGCGGAGGTGAAGGCTTTCGTGCGCCAGAACGATTTCCAACTGCTGGCGCTCGAAGGCGCAGGCACGCAATACATGTGGACCACCTGGCGCAAGCGTCCGTCAGGATGGCGTGCCGCGCTGCGGCCCATCGAGTCTTCCATGCGCATTCGCGCCATCAGCAACGCGCTTACCGGCGACCAGATGATTCCCGCTTCCGGGGCGCGCGCCTTCGCGGCGATTTGGGTAGAGAATCTGCCGGCGGATTGCGATTTGATCGGCATGGAAGTGCGCATTGAAGATCGGCCGTCCGTGCTTTTATCGATCAGCGCGCCCGAGTGGGATGGTATGGTGCAGTTGACGGCTGCCGTGCCCGCGGGCTGCCGCACGGGTCTGGTTCCGGTGGAGCTTTCGTGGCTGGGCCGTCCGCTGGCGCCGCCCGCCTGGATGCGCGTGGTGCCGCCGGGACCCGCCGTGCCGCGTTTGGTCGCGGTGCGCGATGGCGATAATCAGCTTTCCGGAACGCGCATCATTAGCCGCTTCGTGAAATTGATTTTCGAGGAGACGCTGCATCCAGACTTGGTGCGGGCGGATTTCGACGGCGTCGCCGGAGAGAAAACGCTGACGGTTTGTACCGATCCGGTGGAGCAGCGGCATGAGATCAACTTTCGTTTGCCGGCGTCGATTGGTTCGGGCCCGCACGAACTAAGCATCCACATTGGCACGCGGGCGTTTCCGCCCGTCAGCATCGAGGTGGTATGAGTGGGGCAGGCACCCTGCCTGCGGCGGCCACTCTGGCCGCCTGCTGCACTGACAACGTTCCAGCAGGCGGCCAGAGTGGCCGCCGCAGGCTACGAGCCTGCCCCACAGTGGCATTCTCTTTACTACTCGCTGGGTGCACAGCCCGGCCGCCGGATTTTTCCCAACGCACGGGCGTCATCGAACTACCCGCGGGAACCATCGAACTGCACCGCGAATTAACAGTCGCGGAAGGCGCCCACCACCTCGAAATCCGCGGCAGCGCATCGGGCACCAGCCTGCGTGCCGCATCCGATTTCGTGGGCCGCGCGCTGATCTATGCGAAAGGCGCGACCGATCTACGTCTCACCGGCTTTCGCATCGAGGGCAATCGCGCGGCTCTCGAGAAACCCATCGGATTGCCCACCGGCGACGTCCCTTTCGCACGCTACTATCTGAACAACGGCATCGTCATCGAGAGCGCCACACATCTTTCCATCCGCGATGTGTCTTTCCGCGAAGTGGCCAACTACCCGCTGCTGGTGAGCGCCTCGAACGGTGTGCGCATCGATCGAGTCACGATAGAAGATTGCGGATCGCTCTCCCCCACCGGCCATAACAACGCATCCGGCGGAATCCTGCTCGAAGAAGGCACGCGTGATTTCGAAGTGCGGCAAGCGACGCTGCGCCGCGTGCGCGGCAACGGCATATGGACGCATTCGTTCTATCACTCGCCGCGCAACGCGAACGGCGTCATCGCGGAGAATATCGTCGAAGAGGTCGCGCGCGATGCCATTCAAGTCGGACACGCCACGCACGTCGCGGTCAACGGCAACCGCGGCGGCCGCATCGGATATCCGGTGGAACTGGTGGATATCGCGGCATGGGCCGTGCCCGTGGCGATCGACACCGCCGGGAACGTGGATCAATCCAATTACACGGGCAATCACTTCGAAGACATCAACGGAAAGTGCATGGACCTCGA
This sequence comes from Bryobacterales bacterium, assembly GCA_963785255.1. Classification (GTDB taxonomy): domain Bacteria; phylum Acidobacteriota; class Terriglobia; order Bryobacterales; family Bryobacteraceae; genus Bog-159. Next base: position 255,605 of record CAWAUR010000014.1, on the reverse strand, counting down.
CGGCTTTCACGATGGTGAAATCCGCGATAATTCCTGCATCAGCCGCAAGCCCGCGAGCGAATATCCGTGGGCACAGTTCGGTATCGTGTTCAATAACTCGAATCCCGATTTCGAATCTTCCGACGTGGTTGTCAACGGCAATCTGATCGACGGCGCGGGTTACGGCGGCTTATACCTGCTCGGTTTTCATCAAACGATCACGCACAATCGCTTCATCAACCTCAACCGCGACCAATGCACCGGCGACCGCACCCGGCCGCACTGCGATTACAGTTCCGGCGACGCCGCGCTGCTCGATAGCGGCATCTACCTGGTGGCGGGCGCGGCGCGTCCGGCCCGCACGCAGGATAACGAAATCGCGGATAACGAAATTTCCGGCTTCGGCATGCGCCAACATTGCATCGAGGCTGCGCCCGGCGTGAAGCTGGCGGCGAATCGCATCGAGCGAAACCGATGTCTCGATACGAAGTGACCGAGCGGCGCGCATCGATCATAGCGATCGTATTGGTCGCCATTGCCAGCATCCGGATCGTTTCCACCTATCATGTGTTCAGCTTTACGATCGATGAGCCTGGCCATTTCGCTTGCGGCCTGCAATATCTGAGCAAACACGTTTACGGATACTGGCCGGAGCAGCCGCCTCTGGCGCGTGCCGCCGCCGCGCTGCCGCCTTATTTGGCGGGCATCCGGCCGTTGGGCGAAGACAATTACAACGTGGAGGGCCGCGACTTGATTGTGAAGTCGCCCCGTCCGGGCCGCACGCTGGCGTTGATGCGTCTGGGTATCCTGCCGTTCTTCTGGCTGGCCTGTGGCGTGGTTTATTTTTGGTGCCGGCATTACTTCGGCGGGTGGGTGGCGCTGCTCGGCGTGGCAGTGTTCACGTTCGAGCCATCCGTGCTCGCGCACGCCGGTATCGCCTGCACCGACATGGCGCTCGCCGCAACGGTGGGCGCGGCATTCCTGACGCTGGTGCTGTGGGCCGAATCGCCAAGCTGGAAGCGCGCTGCGCTGCTGGGCTTGGCCACGGCGCTGGCGGTGCTCTCGAAATTCACCGCATTGCTGTATCTGCCCGCGGCGGTCTTCATCGCGCTGCTGTTCTACTTGGCGGCGCAGTGGCCTGGCTTGCGCAAGTTAACCGCGCTGGTCCGCGCCCGCGCCGCAACCTTCGCGCTAGCCGTTCTAGTGGGCGCCATCGTCATCTGGGCCGGTTACTGGTTCTCGTTGGGGAAGGTCCCCGCATGGAACATCAGGCTGCCGGCGCCCGAGTTGTTCAACGGCCTGCTAGAGGCGCGGGACCACAACCGCGGAGGCCATCCCAGCTATCTGCTGGGCCGTTACAATCTCAAAGGCTGGTGGTATTATTTTCCAGTCGCGCTGGCGGTGAAGACACCCATCGCATTGCTGATCCTGTCACTGGCAGGAGCCTATACCTGCTGCCGAAGGTTCCGCCTTTCCGCATACCGCTTGCCGATCGCATTTTTGCTAGGCGTGCTGATCCCGGCGATGGCCGGAAGCGTGGACATCGGAGTCCGCCACATCTTACCGGTGTACCTAAGCCTATCGATCCTCGCCGCGATCGCTGTGGGGCGGCCAATCCTGGCCGCAGCCGCCTTTCAGGCGGCCAAGCCGGCTGGAAAGCCGGCTGCGGGCATGATTGCCCGCCCTACAGTTGTCGCGCTACTCCTCTGGCTGGCCATCGAAGGCGCCCTCCACCATCCCGACTACCTCTCCTATTTCAACGAATTCGCCAGCCACGATCCATCCAAAATCCTGGTGGATTCGAATCTCGATTGGGGGCAGGATACCAAGCGCCTGGGCCGCCGCCTGCGCCAGTTGGGCGTCGAAGAAGTGTCCGTCATGCTGATCGAGCCTCTCACGCTGCCGCTGCCCGTCGAAGAGTCGATCCGGCGGCTTTATGGACTGCCGCGCATCCAGCCCGCCGATGTGTACCCCCCCCACGAAGGCTGGTATGCGCTCAGTCCCACGGTTGTGAAAACGCTGGGGCTGCCGTTCAAGCCATGGTGGGAGAAGATACCGCCCACCGAGAAGGTAGGCGCGGTGTGGCTGTATCATATCCCGCCGTCATCGGGCGACACGGATGCGAGTAAGCCCTACATCGTGGTGTGGGATGCGAACGGCGCGGCGCGGAATGCGGACTACAGTCCCAATCAGCCGGACAATCCGGCGGCGGCTGAATCGTCCATCATGGTTTACCTGAAGGGAGGAGGCGCGGCGCTTACGGCGGTGACAGCGGCGATTGACGGACAGCCCGCGGAGGTGCTGTTTGCCGGGCCTGCGCCGGGGCTGACAGGCGTCGGGCAAGTGAACGTGCGGGTACCCCGCGGGCTTTCGCGCGGCGTGCACCAACTTGTCATCATCGTCGGCGGCGTGAAGACCAATGCGGTCGAGATAAGCACGAAATAACGGTCCACAGAGATGCCGCCGCGTATAGCATGCATGTATCCAGCAGCAGATTGAAAAGATACATATGCTTGATCACGTCGAACGCGTCGCCATATACCGCGCTGAACAATGCCGCCAGGCAGCAGATGGGGATCAACGCCAGCAATTCCAATCGGCGGCGGCGCAAGGGGTCGCGCTCGCGAAGCCATCGCCACAAGACGGCGATCGGCCACAACGCGATGGCGAATACGATCCACTTATTCACGTGCGGTAACACGCGTTCGTGGAGTCCGCTCCACAGAGTGAACGCGCGGCTTTGTGCGGCGGGGGGCAATCCCGCGGACGGCTCGAAGTTACCGTACCAATTGCGCCGCAGAAACGTGACGATTGGCAGCAGCCCGTGCAGACGACGCCACATACGCGCCGGATGCAGTAGATAGAATCGCAGCACGGTGAACGTATTCACGCGCGCTAGTACGCCGGAAGCGGCCATTTGCGGAAAGTAAGTGCCGGGAGTCCACGCGCCGGTGCCTGCGTATTGGGCGAGTTGCGGATCGAGCCCCAGGGCGCGCAGATCGGCCTGCGGGTTCTTCGAATCCCCTAGGATGCCGGAGAAGATCACGCCGTAAGTATTTGCCTGGCGCCCGTAGCGCGGCATGGCGAATATGTTGAATGCGGCGCAGGCGAACATCGCGCACGCGCCGGCCCAGGCCGCCATGCGCGCACGTTTGGATGGTGTCCACACGGCCAGGCGGATCGTGAACAGACCGACAATCAGGCCGATGGGCGCGTTCTGCGGCTTCGCCAGAATCCACAGAATCGACCATAACGACCATCGCAGGATGCCCGCCAAATTGGTCTCACCGGTGCGCGCGATCTCCACGCCTTCGGCCAGCAGCAGCAGAAAGAAGAAGCAGGAAGCCGGCTCGGCATACCACGAATTGAAGTAGACGGCGTAGCCCGCGTCGGTGAGCGCCACTAATGCGCCGATCCACAGCAGCGCGCGAGCGCGGGTTCGCCGCGTGACCCATAGCAGCCGCGCGAACACCGCCAGGAATACCAGCGCGTGCACGAATCCGGCGACGGTAATATCGAGTAACCCATCCTTCGAGATCAACTTATTCACTAACAGGGCGGCGCCTACGAATAAGTACTCGCTATTGGCCTGCTCCCAGTAAGGCGAGCGGTACTGCGGATCGGGGATGTACTTAGGCTCGACATAGACATACTCCAGGTTGCCGTGATGCTGCGGTCCCCAACCGAAGCGTCCGATAGTGCGCAGGAAGTCGCCTTGATCGGCCAAGCCTACAATCGGCGGGATGAAGAGTTGATAGGCGAGGATCGCGGCGGCGGCTAACACCGTGGGGCAGACCATCGTGGTTTGTGGTCTGCCGAATTTTCGCAACCCAAGCATGTCTCAGGCCGCAGTATAGCAGGGGATGCGGGGTGCGTAACCGTTCGGGGACACCGCTTCCTGACGGTCGCGGCTCGGTAACAATCGCGTGCGATTTACTGAGCCGCGACCGTCAGGGAGCGGTTGGAGCGGTTTCCTCGAGTCAGGGTCCCAAAACTGTTGTGATAGACTTGGAATCTCGCCAACCCCGATGCGGCGCCATTCCTTCGCCATCGATTGCGGCATCATCGCATCGCTCATCATTCTCAACCTGCTGGTCATCGCTCCCTTCTTCACCATGGACTTTTCGGACCAGGCCTGGAACAACGACTACACTTACATCGGGATGTCGCGCATGTTTCGCGACCGCCCCTGGTCGTGGAATTCGTTGCAGTATGGCGGCGCGCCGTTCCATTATTTGTATCCGCCGCTTTTCCATCTGTTGGTGCTTCTGGTTCCGGTACGCTCGTTGGGCCGCGCCTATCACCTGGACAGCGGCGCGAGTTACGCGCTGGTGGCCGCGGCCTTCTATATCGCGGCCCTGCAGTTATTCCGCTCGCGGCGGTTAGCGGCCGCGCTGGCGTGCCTGCAAAGCTTTTCGCCGACCGTGCTCTATTATCTGCTCCCCGGCGTCAGCGGATTTGCGGGCATGTACCGCCATGGACCGTGGAACTTCGTCGCCCTGATTGCCTCGAATGAATCGGCGCATACGCTTTCGTTGGCCCTGGTGCTGCTGGTGCTGGCCGCGGCATGGCGCGACCGCTGGCTGATCGCATCGCTGCTTGCCGCCGCCATCTTCCTGATGAATTGGGCGGGCATTATCGGGCTGCTCATGGTTCTAGCAGCGGTAGCGGTGGCGCGCACGCGCGATCTGGGCTTCGGGCGCGCGGCTCTGCGCGTGGCGAGCGTGGCCGGCATCGGCTATGGACTCGCCGCCTTCTGGATTTCCCCCGATTGCATCTTCACCACTAAGCTGCTCGATCGCGTCGTGCTGCGGCACATCCAACCTTCCACGCCCTGGAGCGGAATCACCACCGTGGTTCTCGCGGCGGCGGCGGTGCTCGTCGGCGTCAGCCTGTGGCCGCGCATCAAAGCGTCCGCGGCGTTTGCGCTGGCGCTGTTCGCGATCACGGGCGCGGTGGTGGTTTCATACAGCATGACGGGCAACTATCTGCTACCGCTTCCGCACCGCTATATCCAGGAGTTCAACGTGGCGCTGGTGCTGGCCGTCGGATGCGTAGCGGCCGCCGCGTGGACCTGGCGCAAGCCCGCAGGCGTGCTGGTGCTGGCCGCCAGTGCGCTGCCCGCATTTCCATTTCTCGCCGGCGCATGGACGGTCCAGCAGCACGCCGTGGACCCGCATTCGACTCTCGCGTATCAAATCTCGGACTGGTTGGCGCGGCATGCGGATTCCGCGCGCGTGCTGGTCTCCGGTGAACTCGAAGGCGCGCTTAATATTTGGGCAGACGTCCCGCAGACGGGCGGCAGCGCACAAGGTGTCAGCAATTATCTGGTCCCCGCCGCGCAGAGGCAGGTGGCGCTCGGATGCGGACCGGCGGCGGATACGCTGCACATCGCCGAGTTGTGGATGCGCGCGTTGGATGTCCATTATTTGGTCGTGCACGGCGCGGCATCCGCGGAACACTTCCACTGGTTCGCCGATCCCGACCGTTTCGCCGCGTGGCCGGTGGCGTGGACTAACGGCGCAGGCGATACGATTTACCGCTTGCCGCCTCCCGATGAGCAGCAGGCCGTGGTTGTCGACCTGGCACGTATGCCGCCGGCCGGCGCATTGCGCGCGACCGATGACGTGCGGTTTCTGGAATCGTACGTGGCATGGGCGCAAGGAGTCCGGCCCGCGCAAATCGGTTGGCTGGCGCCGGAGCGGGCCGTGGTGCAGGCCAATCTAGCGGCCGACGAGGCGGTGCTGATCAAGGTGAACCACGATGCCGGATGGCGTGCGTCGGGCGGCATGATCGACCGGGACCCCATCGGATTTTTGATGGTGAAGGGGCCGCTCTCGGGCGCTGTAGAGTTACGATTCGGCGCCTCCTGGAGCCAATGGCTGGGGCGCGGCATCACCATCGCCACAATCATTTTGCTTTTGTTGCGTGTGCCGCTATGGCTGACGGCGGGCGTCGCGCTGGTTCCTGCCCTATGCGCGTATGGGATCTTGCAACTCCACACCCCGCACACCGCGACCGTCGCCGAGCAGGCGTATGCCCGGCTGCAACCGCCGCTGATCAATCCCGCAGGGATCGTGGATGGCGTCACGTTTGGGCAACCGCCTTTTGCGCGCGCTAGTGTGATCTCGATTTTCGGAGCGAATTTTGGATCGGCGGCGGATACGGTGCGGGTGCGCATCGGCGGGCAGGAGGCGGAGATTCTGTATCGTGGCGCAAATCAGTTGAATGTGCGATTGCCGATGGACGCGCCGCGCGCCGCGGAGGTCAGCGTGGAGGTGAATGGGTGCCGCGGGAATTCGTTTGCGGTAGCTACCAGATAGCGTGGGGCAGACCATCGTTTTTTGTGGTCTGCCGGGTTCGCACGCTGGCGGCCTGAGAGGCCGCAGGCAGACCACAAAAAACGATGGTCTGCCCCACGGGACTACTGCAGCAGTTGCGCGGCGACGGCGACGCCTTGCAAATCGAATTTTGGATTCAACTCGAGCGCACGGCTAAGCAGCCGGCGGGCGTCATCCGGCTTACCCAACGCGGCGGCGATGCGGCCCGCGTGGTAGTAAAAGCTGGGCTCCGGTGTGCCCATCCGTAAAGCCAGCCGCGCAGATTCTTCGGCGCGCGCGTAATCCTTGCGCTGGAACAAGACCCACGCCAAAGCGTCGCGCGTATAAATGTCGTCGCGCACCTTCACCTCTTCTTCCATCAGATGCAGCGCGCGATCCAGGTTGCGGCCCTCGTCGGCGTAGACCAGCGCGAGATTGCGATTGGTTTTCTCGGCGGCCAGGCGCGCCATGCGATCCACAAAATCGATCAAGTCGCGCTGCCGGCGGGCTTCGTCGGGATGGTTCGTCACCGTGTACAACTCCTCGATCGCGGCGGTGTATTCAGGCAACGGCACCGAGCTTTGCGCCTTCAAATAGGCGGCGATGGCGCCGGAATAATCGCCCCGCGCCGCGCGCACGCGCCCCAATCCGGCTTGCGCGGCATGATATCCGGGGAACGTTTGGGCGGCTCGCGAGTAGCTTTCGGCGGCGCGATCGATATCGCCGGTTTTGAAATACAGGTTGCCCAGATCGACCAGGCACCAAGCCGTGTTTTCGGGCGACGGCGCGCCGGAATCGATGGCCTGTTGCATCAGCGCGATGGCTTGCTGCGGGTGTCCGGAGACGAATTCATACCAGGAAGCGCGATTCAGGCTGGATATATCGGGCCGCAGCGCCAGCATTTTTTCGTAAGCCGCCGCCGCGCGATCGTAATGGCCGGTTTCCATGGATGCGTCGCCCAGCACGCCGTAACTCCACGGATCGCCAGGATGCAGGGCGATGACGGCTTCGGCCAGATCTGCGGCGGCCTGGAAATGGTGGCGCTCCAACTCCACCACCTCGCGCATGCGCAGCGCTTCGTAATTGCCATCGTCGGCGAGCAGCACGGCGTTCAAGATCCGCTCCGCGCGATCGAGATAGCCGAAATCCACGGTTTCGCGGACTTTCTGCATGTAAGCGGCGGCTAACTGATTCTGGAAGTCGGCGCTTTTGGGATTTTGGGCGATCTGCTTTTCAAGCGCGGCGATGCGCTGGTCGGTGTTGGCGCCGATAGGAAGCGCGGGGCGGCGGAGATCCGCGGCGGCCAGGCTGGTGGCGGTTAGCAGCAGGCCGACCACAAAAAACGATGGTCTGCCCCACGGGGGCATCATCCTATCCCCTTCAACGCGGCACGCGCCGCCGTCGACTCTTCGGATTCCTCCGACACCGCCAACGAATCGTTGAAATAGCGGAACGCGGCGGGCGCATCCTTCAGCATCGATGCGATCACGCCCGCGCGATAAAAGAACTCCGCATCGCGCAATCCCACAGCCAGCGCTTTGTCCATCTGCTTGCGCGCTTCCGCGGCGTCGCCCGATGCAGCGAGCGCCCACGCATACGCATCCAGCGTATCCACATCGTGCCGCCGGGCGGCTTCCATTTTGGCCACGCGCAGGGCTTCCGCCGCATTGGGCGCACAATCGGTGTAATACCAAACCAGCTCGCGATTGTAATTCAACGGCGCATCCATCACGGCCCGGGCATCGCGTTCGAAATCGCGATAGGCGGCTTGCGATTCGGCTTCGCGTCCGGCCAGATGCAGCGCGCGCGCCAATTCGAACTGCACATCGGGCCGCGGAACTTTCTTGTAACGCTCTCTTAGCAACGTCACCGCATCGGCATATTCGTGTTGTTGGATGCGTACGCGGGCGAGTTCCGCAGCGGCCGGCTGATAGCCGGGACGCGAAGTTAGGATCTGCCGCAGCAGCGATTCGGCTTGCGCGGCATGGCCCGTGCGGCGGATCAGCGACGCCAGTTGCGTGGCGATCCAGGCGCGCTCTTCCTCGTCCGCCAGTGACAGCCGAAGCGCGGATTGCCAGAATTCGCGCGCGCCGTCGTTATCTCCAAACACCTCCCGCAGCCGCGCGCCGCGCTCCAACCCGCCTACGTTGGTTGAGCGCAGATTCAACATCCATTGCGCGGAACGTTCGGCTTCATCGTAATCGCCGAGTCCCAAGGCGGCATCGGAAACCAGGCCCCAGCCCTCCACGTTGTCCGGCATGCTCTGGTTGAGCGGGCGCGCCAGATCGAACGCTTCGCGGAACCGATTCTTGGCGAGCAGAATCCGCACCTCAAGTTTGCGCGCTTCAAAATCGTGCGGCGAAAGTTGCAGCGCCTTGTGAACCTCGTCCTCGGCTTCGGCCAGGCTGGCGGCCGAATCGTTGGCGCGAGCTTGTTTCAGCGCGGCGCGCGCCAGCAGATTCAAACTGTCCACGTCCGCATTGGGCTTATCCGGCGTTTCGGCGGCGCAAAGCGCCAAGGCGCCCGCGAAAATCAGCGCGGCGATTTTGCAAGTATTGGATTTCATCGGCATGGCTGGAGTCCTCCCAAGATTCCAAAAAATCGGGTGGCCGCGCGCCCTTCCTCACGCAGCCACCCGCCCCTGAAGCTAGTTCACCGGACAAGTACCCGTGCAACCAGGCTCACCCGGATCCACATGGCGCGCGGAATATCCGCTTTGCGACCAGCCCACGTACGGGAAAGTCTCCTGCAGAGGCACGTCGTTGGCATTCACGCCGTCGCCCAGCAGCAAGCCGTACCTCTGGCTGTCCACCAGAATGCCCGCCACTACGCGCAGCGCGATATCCACTACGTCGTCGGTGACGCGGCGGCCGTTGGGGAAGCCGGCGCCATCCCCAGCCAACAGGCCGAGCCGGCTGCGGCTGGCCATGGGCGTGGGGGGCACCCCGGTATTTAGCCGGAGCAAGTCCGCCACCGGACCGGCGGGCGTGCCCTGCGCGGCGATGGGCGGCGCGTACGTCACCAGCGGCAGCAGATCGGTGCGCGGCGGCGACGGAATGGGGAAGGCTCCCGCGCCAAACAGCGCCTCATACGCCGCGTTCAATACGCGCGCGATCTTCGGATCTAAAGCGAAGTTGGCGAACTGCGAATCGTTCACCGGCTGGCTCATGCTCCAAAAATCCTTGAAGCCCGTGCCGATGATCAGTTCGTTGATCAGCGGATTGCCCATGCGCTGCACCTGTTGATAGCTGCCTTCGAACTTGATGGGCCCGGGCGAGTGGCGGATGGTGGTGGCCGGCCGCGACGTGGTGCCCCAGGCGCCGATGGTGGCCGCCGGGTTGGTGGGCGGCTCAAGCTGTCCGGTGCTGGTCAACATGGTGATGGGAACCTGGATCGCGATCACGTTTACGTTGTAGCCCGATACATTATCCGGCGCGTAATTCTGCGAGTCGTCCGCATCTTGGGCGGGTGTCAGTACGCCGGGAATACCGGACGGAAACGCGCCCGAGCGCAGGTTGAACGTATCGAAGGCGGCGCCCAAATCGATAAAGAAAGGATCGTCCGCGGTGCCTGCCCAAACCGTGATTCCATTGGTTGTGCTGTAGATTCCCTGCGCGGCCAGCGCCGCATAGTTGGGCATGGTGCGCGGACCCACATTGGCCGGCACGGCGTAGAAATCGCCGCCGCCCTGGCGGGTAAGCGTGGTGCTGACGCCGTTCACAACCATGGTCACCGTATAGGTCTGCCGCAGACTGAATCCGGCCGAACCAGTTCCGGTCAGGTTGGTGATAGCGGGCGGAACGATGGACGTTCCTGGCGGCACCGGCGGCGGCGAATCGGCGGGCGCGGGAATGCCGTTCAGCGCGCCCATGAAGCCGGTATAGTAATTCGTCAAGCCAATAGCCGGCGGCGAAAAGTGAAACTGAAATGAGATTTCCGCCAGCGCGCTATCGTTGTTGTCGACGTTGATGGCATAGCGGATGCCATCGTCGAACGGAAAATAGTTAGGGCCGTTGCTCGCGTCGAGCAGCGGATCCACGTCCAGAATAAAGGTTACTTTCGTCGGGTCGTCGTAACTGACGAAAGCGAAGAAGTCGGCGATATCGGCCGCCCGGTCGGTGGCGGTGATGGGCGCTTCACGATGGCTGGCCGCGAAAATGCTTCCCGGCTGCGCGATCATGAAGGCGGACAGAGCCACAGCGATGTGTCTTCCCGTTGCTTTCATTTGCACCTCTCTCGAGTGATTTGGGACTACCAAACGATGTACGAGGCGGGTGGGGAAATCGGATTTAGCAAGACGTGTTACAAAGCGGAGACGCGCATCACGGCGTGGTGAGTATTCGATGCGGGCGGATGGCAGGTCGCCGATCGAGTAACGATTGCTCCGAAGCTGGGCGCTTGGGTCCCGATTGTGGCCGCGCCAGTGCGCTGAGGTTGCCGCCCATCTCCATCCGCTCCACGACTTCAATGGGCAGTGCCCAAATTGGCGCTGTCTCATTTTAGGGGCTCAGTCCAGCTCACTCCATTGTGCCGCTTTGTGCTGTTTTGTGCTGTTTTGTGCACGGGCTGGGACCGAAGAAAAAACGCCCAACCAAAGCCAAATTCCCGTAACCCCTTTTGCATCAGTCGCTTCCGGCATTCCATTTTCAATGACGAAAATATTCGGATTTCAAGGGCCGGACCCAGATCCAGGCCCCTGGGGGGTGCTTCGCTGGCGATGAGGTGGGCGCGGACGGTCCCTGAAGCCAATGTGAGAGTATCATGGCGGCAATAGGGCTTCGGTGTTCGTGGAGCGCTTCGACTCTTGTTTTCAACGAGCGTGGGGGAAAGCGAGATGTGTTACCGCCGCCACGGTTCGACGTCCGGGCCTAGCGGCGGTGTTTGCCACCGCACGGCGAGAGGAACGACAAGGGACTTGCCCGCCGCGTTCGCGATCAGAATTCCATGGTGCCGTTCCAACGATAAAGTTACTTTCGCCGGATCGCCGTAACTGACGAAAGGGTAGAGGCCGATACCGGCTGCCCGGCCGGCGGCGGCGATAGGCGCGTTACGATGGCGGGCCACGGGGATGCTTCCCGCGGTCACGATATACGAGGCGGGGTGGGGTGCTTAGCCGTTTTGGGGATTCTGAGCAAAGTGACCGCTCCCTTACGGTCGCGGCTCAGCTGGGCCTCCGGCGGCGCGCTTTCCCGAGGGCAAGTCACGTAGGGTTTTTGGCCAGGCTCGGAGATCGCCGAAAATGTTCCGCGCCGGCTTATAACCTTGGGACTCAGGGCCGAAGAGGCACGGACGCTCTGCCACGCTAATTTGGGCGTTATTGTCGCGATGCCGTAGAAGATGCAGCCGGGACGCCATGTGTTAACCGCACCCGGCGTGCCCCTGTCGACAGCCAGGTGGCCCAGCCTGTGCAGACCGCGATGCAAGCCGAAAGAACCAGCACCAACCCAGAGAAGACCACCCACGTGACGAAGATCCCCATTACCTGATATGCGAAGGCGACCCATCCTAACGCGCCAATCGCTTGAGGAGTGGATTGGGCCAATGCGCCCAGATGCCATACCAGATATGCCCCAAACAGGGCACACAAAGAACACACGAGTCCCAGCCCAAGAACGACCTGTGTGTAAGATAAGGCCCGGTGGCCGACATGATACTGCACAGCATGCATGGACGCCGAAGCCTGCCACAGCTTCAAGAGGAAGAACGCGTTGCCCGCGGCGAACAAAATGAGCAAAACGCCGGCAATCCTGTAGAGCGCTGTGGCTTTCATCAAAGGCCCTCCCTAAGTAGATATCTTCACTCATCTGTTCCGGTTCTGTCAAGTAGAGATCTACATAGGGTATAATGAACCATGGCCAAAGGTCCCGTGTTGACGCACATCACCGGTTTGATCCTACAGGCGATTGACGCCGGATTCGTCTATGGCTTCACGATCATGCAAATGACCGGTCTCCCCAGCGGCACCATATATCCGGCCATGAGGCGGATGGAAGAAGGTCAGTTGATTCGCTCTCGTTGGGAGCGTCAGGCGATCGCGGATCGGGAACAACGGCCGCCCCGGAAGTACTACCAGCTTACAGCTACCGGAAGAAGCGCTTTGGAGGCTTCACGCAAGCGTTATCCATTGCTGGCGCGATTGGTTCCGAAGGCGGAGGCAAAGTCATGACGACTTCGATACGGATCGCCGTACGTTACGTGCATCTCGGCTTTTTGTGGGGCGCCTCGCTTCTGGTCCCCTCTGCGAAGCGTTCGGAATGGTCTCAGGAGTGGCGCACGGAACTGTGGTACGTGCTGCGCGAATGCTTCTCCGAAAGGGGTGTCAGTCCCAGGTCCATTCGAAAAACCACTACCTTCTGTATGGGAGCCTACCGGGATGCGACTTGGCTCAGACGGCGATCGTGGCAAGAGCAACAGCTGCTCCTGGAAGTGCGCAGCTCGGCTGCTCTCTGCCTTCTTCTGTTGATCGCGATCCTTTTTGCAACTTGGCGGATTGCCCACATCTCACCTCGCGTCGCTGCCGGAACGTCGAGGATCGAGGTTCACTCATGGCGGGTTTCGGACAGGCGCGCGGCGCCCTGCGACTGCCCAGTCGACTTTATCGGCGAAGGCAGGTCCTTGCCAACCGCCCGCCTCTTCTTCGACGGCTTCTCGCACTATCGAGTCGCACGGGAGGTGGTGTGGGCCGAAGCCATGCCGGGAACTGAATGGACAGTAGCGCAAGCCGGATCCGATTTCTTCGCCGTGCTCCACCTTCCCATGCGTTCGATGGAACGCGTTGGAACCGGTCCCGGCGCATTCCCTCAGCTCGTGCTGAGTCAAGAAACGTGGATACGGGACTTCGGGGGTGACCCAAACATAGGAGGGGCCAAATTGCAGGTTGGCTCGGTGGACGCCATAGTTGCCGGAGTCACATTCGGCGCGTCAATGGGGCTACCCGGAAAGGCGAACGCATGGCTTTTGAGCGCCGATCCCAAAATCGGAGTTGATGCAGCCGAATTCGCCGCCGGTCATCTGAGCCCGGTCGGCTATTTCAATTACGGGCGTTGGGCGCTTTCTGTGGGCGGCATCTTCCTGGGGCTCCTCCTGATGGCTGTCGCGCACCCGTCCATAGGCGAGTACGGCAGTGGTTCGCGGTTATCGCATCGCCCATCCGTCCGCCGGCGGTCGCGGCGACGGACGACGGGCGGCGGGCGTCGGGACGGCCGTGTGGACAGTGGGCCGCTCCGGTCCAACGGCGCGGGCGCTGGCGCGGGCTTGGCGGAGAGTTTACCGACAGATTAACTTGTCGGGCGCCAGCGCCAGGCGCTCGGGCTGGTCATCGAATCGAACGACGGGCTGCGCTAGACCTCGAGCATCTCCTCGCCGATCGCGCCGCCCATCCGCGCGCCGGCGGTCGCGGCGACGGACCGCTTCGTCCGCCTCCGTTCGGACTCACCTCGGAAGAATTGGCGCGGCGCAGCGCGGAAATGATAGAATAGGTAGCGCTTATGAAATCGGCTATCGAACTCGCAGTATTCGCCGCCACGGCTATGCTGGGCAGCTCCGCCTACGGCGCCAATTTGATCAAGAACGGCAGCTTCGAAAAGCCGGTTGTGGTCGCAGGCAGCTACTCGGACTTTTCAACTGGCTCGACCTTCGAGGGCTGGAAAGTTGTGGGCGCCGCCGGCGATGTCTCTGTTGTCAGTGGGGAGTTTCAGTCCCTGGGCTTTTCCTTTCCGGCAGCCGGGGGCAGCCAATGGCTCGATCTGACCGGCGACGCCAGCAACAGCGCCACCGGTGTCCAGCAGACGGTGGCCACAACCTCGGGCACAGCCTACACCCTCACCTTCTACATTGGCAATTGCGACGATCCGGGCGGCCCCTGGGGCACTACCAGCACGGTGAACGTGTTAGTAAACGGCACGCAGGTTTACACGGCGACCAACTCGAAGGGCTCGGGGCAAACCAAGCTCGTTTGGCGGAAGTTCACCACCACCATCACGGCCACCTCGGCGCACACTACCATCGCCTTCATCAACGGCGACCCGTCCTCCGACAACGGCAATGGCCTGGACTTGGTTTCCCTGGTCGCGCAAACCGACGACGAGCCCGCGGCTGATCCGCAGCCCGGCGTTCAGAACTAATTCCAGTTAGCGAGCTACGGACCTGGAAGATAGTCCCGCAGCCATCCCCGCTCAAACAGCTTGCTCAGATGCCTGCCGGCGGCGACGACGCGCTTCAAGCTCAGCCCTGCGATCCCGTGGGATGGTGTCGGAATCGAAGATCGTGATCGGCATGAATGACGAGTTGCAAGCCGCCGTTGCGTAGCAGAAGCCGGTCTTGGGCGTTCCTGATGGCGAAGATCTCCCTGTTGCTGGCGATTGCCTATTTCGCGTCCGTCGACCTCGACTGTTCGTTGGTGCAGCCTTTGTCCCGGTTTTCGGGCTGCATTCAGGCCGGTTCCTCCTTCGCCTTTTGTTATTTGGGCTTGAATTGGGCCTTTCGCGATCAACAGCGGCGATGCCCTGTCTGCTTGAGGCGAATGGCGCATCCGATCGACGTTGGGCAGCCCTCGCGAACATTCCTTTCCTGGAACGGTACCGAGCTGCTCTGCGAGCGCGGCCACACGTTACTTCATATCCCCCTGGTTCGCACCAGTTGGTTCGAAGTGCAGCGCTGGGTCTGTCTTGACCAATCGTGGCAGTTCCTTTTCGCTCCGCCCGGCCCACCGTCAACCTTGCCGTAATGGCAGCGCAGACCGACAGATCCTCACCGCGGATCGCCCGAGCGCGAGGTGCTCATCGTGGTGTCCCGTACCACGACGAAGAGGTTCCGCCACTCCGCCTCTTGAAACCTTTGGATCGCCCGCATCACGGCGTGGTGGATCTTCTGACGGTTCGGCTGGCGGAGGCGCACGATCAGAATTCCGTGGTGCGGAAGAATGCGGAATTCGCTGAATCCCTTGTCCGTGGTTATGAAGAGGCGTGCTTCGTCGCCTGCCACCCGCCACAACTCGGAATCGAGAAGCCCCTGCGCGGGGGTTCCGCGAATGTCTTTCACATCGTTCCCGAGCTCACGCAAAGCATCTACCGTCATGCGGGGGATGTTCTCGTCGACGAGAATTCTCATGATGGCTAAACTATACTGTGATCGGCTGGCGGCCACAGACAGGCATGTGATCCCTCACAGGTCCACAGCCTGAAGCGGCGTGACCTGCTCTTCGGCTAACTCCGCCGCATAGTCGAGACAAGCCAGGATATCCTCGCGCGTGAGCGACGGGTACTCCGCCAACAGATCCTCTACCGTGTCGCCGTTGGCCAGCATGCGGACTATCTGATGAACGGGAATGCGCGTTCCTTTCACGCATGCCTGCCCATGACAGACATTCGGGTTTATCGAGATGCGCTCAAACGGCACGATCCGGTCCCTCCTCTTTTAAGCTTACCGCTCGCAGAACGGCTTCCACCAGGCCGTCGATCGTGAACGTGGATGCTTCTACGGTCACCTCAATCCCCAACTTGCGCGCGGTGGCCGAAGTGACCGGACCGATGGACGCCACCTTCACTCCATCGAGCGAGCCCGCGCCCAACGCAGCCACATAGTTTCGCAATGTGGAGGAACTTGTGAAAGTTATCCAGTCGGGCTTGGGATCGGGAAGCGCAATCTGTGGCGCCACGGTGCAATACGCTTCCACGACATCCACCTGCGCTCCGCGCTTCGCCAGTTCGACGGAAACCAGATCGCGGGCCACGGCGGCGCGCGGCAACAGGATGCGCTGGCCGGCCAGATGGTGCGCGGCGAAGGCCGCCAGCAGGCCTTCGGCCACGTATTCCTTGCCCATCAGGTCGACCTTCAGATGCAGCGCCTCGATGGCCGCGCGGGTGGCGGGGCCGATGGCGCAGATGCGCGCACGCAAGGCCCGCAAGTCCACCGCGGACCGGTCCAGGCGTTCGAGAAAGAAGCGCACGCCATTGACGCTGGTGAAGATCAGCCAGTCGTAAACGCCGAGATTGGCGATGGCCTGGTCGAGCGGATCGTAATCGAGCGCGGGCCGGATCTCGATGGTGGGCAAGTCGATGGCATCCGCGCCCAGCGCGCGCAGCCGCGCGGAAAGCGCGTCGGCTTGTCCGCGGGCGCGGGTCACCACGATGCGCCGGCCAAACAGCGGCAGGCGCTCGAACCAGTTCAGCTTGTCGCGCAGCGCCACTACTTCGCCGATGACGATGGTGGCGGGCGGTTTCAAATCGTGCTGGTGAATCAATGCGGGCAATGTAGCGAGCGTGCCGGCCAGCGTCTGCTGATCCGGCCGCGTGCCCCAGCGCACGGCCATGGCCGGCGTATCGGCCGGGCGGCCATGGGCGATCAGTGCGCGCGCGATTTCATCGAAGGCGAAAATGCCCATGAAGATGACCAGCGTCTCGGTGGCGCCGATCTTGCTCCAATCGATGCCCGCCGCGTCGTGGCCGGTCACGAATGTGACGACTTTGGTGTGCTCGCGATGCGTGAGCGGCACTCCCGTATAGGCTGCGATGCCCAGCGGCGATGTCACTCCCGGCACGATTTCGAAATCTACTCGGGCCGCGGCCAGCGCTTCGGCCTCCTCGCCGCCGCGGCCGAAGATGAACGGATCGCCGCCCTTCAGGCGCACTACGTTCAGCCCGCTCCGCGCGCGCTCGATGAGCATGGCGCAGATTTCGTCCTGCGTGAAGGCGTGCACGGATTTTTTCTTGCCGACGTACAGCCGTTCAGCGTGCGCGGGCGCGAGTTCCAGCAGGACGGGATTGGCGAGATAGTCGTAGAGGACGGAATCGGCTTGCTCCAGCAGACGGCGGCCCTTGAGCGTGAGCAGTTCGGGATCGCCCGGTCCGGCGCCAACCAGGTAGACCTTGCTCATGCCGTGCTCATCCGTAGACGCTCTCGAGGATTTCGTCCGCGCCGGCGGCCAGCAACGCTTCTCCCAACTCGCGGCCTATGCGCGCGGCATCGGCCACCGGACCTTCGGAGCGATCGCGCACAAGCTGCTTGCCATCTGGCGAGACGACTACAGCCTGGATGGATAAGCGGTTGCCGGATACCGTTGCGTAAGCGCCTATGGGGACCTGGCAGCCTCCTCCTAGAGAGGCTAGGAGAGCACGTTCGGCGGTCACCGCGTAGTGGGTAGGCTGGTGATTCAGTTCTTGACAGGCCAGGAGGCCTGTCCCACCCGTCTCAATGGCCAGCGCGCCTTGGCCGACTGCCGGACACACGATATCGGGCGACAGAATCTCGGCGATACGGTCCTCCCAACCCAGCCGTTTCAAACCCGCCGCCGCCAGCACGATGGCGTCATATTGGCCCTGATCCAGCTTGCGCAGGCGCGTATCCAGATTGCCGCGCACCGCCTCGATGCGCAGATCGGGCCGTAGTTTGCGCAACTGCGCGGCGCGCCGGAGGGAACTGGTGCCGAGTTTGGCGCCCTTAGGCAAATCCGCCAGGCGCTTGCCGACCAAGGCGTCGCGCGGATCTTCGCGCTCGGGCGTGGCGGCCAGCACCAGGCCCTCAGGCAATTCCGTGGGCAGATCTTTCAGGCTGTGGACGGCCAGGTCTGCGCGGCCATCCAGCAGAGCTTCTTCGATTTCCTTGGTGAACAGGCCCTTCGCGCCTACTTGCGCCAGCGGCACGTCGGTGATCTTGTCGCCGGTGGTTTTGATAATGTCGATGCGGCTGGGGTAGCCCAGGCGGGCGAGTTGCGCTTCGACCCAGTGGGCCTGCCAGAGGGCGAGTTGGGATCCGCGGGAGGCGATGATTAGCATGACCGCTCCCTCACGGTCGCGGCTCTGTAATGCGTTATCGCGGCTCTGTAATGCGTTATCGCGGCTCGGTAATGCATTATCGCGGCTCGGTAATGCGCTCGGCAGGTCATGAACGCGGCTCGGTAAGGTGAAATACCTTGCGAATGGCGGCGATCACGTGGGCGCCGTCCGGCTGTCCCGCCTGCAGCCGCAACTCCGAAATCGGCCCATGCGCCACCTTGTTGATGATGCCGCGCGTCAACATCTCCCAAGCGTCCTCCTGCTCGCGCGTCACCGGGCCGAATTTGCGCCGCACCTTCTCGATTTCCGCCAATCGAATGCGCTCCAACTCCTCCTGCAAGCTGACGATGGTGGGCGTGATCTCCTGCACCTTGAGGCGGGCCATCATGCGCTCCACCTCCTGCTGCACGATCTCCTCGGCGCGCTCAGCCTCCTTCTGGCGCTCGCGGAGATTGGCGTTCACCACCTCCTGCAAGTCGTCGATATCGTACAGGAACACGTTGTCCAGATCGTTCACCGCCGGCTCGATGTTGCGCGGCACGGCGATATCGATCAGGAACATAGGCTTGTTGCGGCGGGCGGAGATCACGCGCTGCATTTCGTCCTTGTGCAGGATGTAATGCGGCGCGCCGCTCGAAGCGATCAGGATATCCACCTCGGGCAGCATCGCCACGAAGCGGTTATATTCGACCGGCGTACCCTGGAACAGCTTGGCCATCTCAATGGCGCGTTCGGGCGTGCGATTGGTGACGAAGACATGCGTCGCTCCGGACCGCCGCAAGTGCCGCGCGGCCAATTCCGACATTTTGCCGGCGCCCGCGATCATCACCGTGCGATTATTCAACGAGCCGAAGATCTTGCGCGCCAGTTCCACCGCGGCGTAACTGACCGACACGGCCATCTGCCCGATGCCGGTTTCCGACCGCACCCGCTTGGCCACGCTGAACGCGCGCTCCAGCAAGCCTTCGAGCCATCCGCAAACCGCGCCTTGCGTCTTGGCGACGCTGTAGGCGTTCTTAAGCTGGCCCAGGATTTGCGGCTCGCCCACCACCATCGAATCCAGACTCGACGCCACGCGGAACAGATGATGAATGGCGTTCTGGCCCTCGTGCCGGTAAAGATACGGCTCAACCGAATTGGCCGCCACCAGGCGCGATTCCCGCAGGAATTCGTCCACCAGCGCTTGCGGATCGGTAGGATCGTCCGTGGTGACCGTGATCTCCACGCGATTGCAGGTGGAAAGAATACAGGCTTCCGAAACTCCGGGCCGCGATTTCAACGAACGCAAAGCGTCCGGCAGCGCCGGCTCAGGAAAGGCCAGGCACTCCCGCACCTCGACGGGCGCGGTCTTATGGCTGACGCCTGTGACCAGCAGCTTCATTGCTTCAGCAGCCAACTCCCCAGCCGCGCGTGTGCCACCCAGGTGATAGCCGACAGCCCCACCACCACGATCACCATGATGGCGGCCTTGCGTCCGCGCCATCCGGCGGTGATGCGCAGAAACACCATCGCCAGGTAGCATCCCCAGGTGATGAACGAGATGCCGATGGCCGGCTGGCTGATCCAGTCGGTCTTATGTTCGATGAACGCCCAGGTGGTGGCGGCGATTACCGCCAGCGTCATCAGCACGAAGCCCAGGGCCATCGAGCGGGAGATTAACTCATCGAGCGTACCGAGCGGCGGCAGGCGGTAATAGAGCTTGCGCGGCTTCTTGCGCTTGAGCTCGCGCTCCTGAAACAGATACAGCAACGACGCGCCCGCGGTGAATGCCAGGGCCGCGAAGCCGATCAGGACGAGCGTGATATGCACGTCCAGCCAGGCGTTGCGGATGGCCGGGCTCGACCACGCGTCCACGGGATTGCCGAGCGTCGAAACCAGCGTCATGACGAAGACCAGCGGAAAGATGAAAACGCTCAGGCTTTCCGTCTTATAGCGCCAGTAGACGGCCAGGAACAGCGCGACGATCAGAAACGCGCACATGGAGAGCGTCTCGTAGAAGTTGGCGATGGGGCAGTGATTCATCAGCAGCCCCTCTTCGACGATGGAGACGCCATGCAAGACCGCGCCGATGGAGACGGCGGCGAGGGAGACGCGGAACAAATGCTCGCGCTTGCGGACCAGGGTAAGGATGGCGTGCAGCAGGCCGACCGAGTACAAAGCCGCGGCCACGCGCAGCCAGATGACACTCATTTCAGCCATGCAGTGCGCCGTCTAGTGGGTGGTAAACAATAGTATAGCGTGGGGCGTTGGAGGATTCTTCGTCGTGCGTGGGAAGTCCGCTCCCTTACGGTCGCGGCTCGGAAGCGGTCGCGGCTCGGAAGCGGCCTTATTTTCTGAGCCGCGACCGTGAGGGAGCGGTTTCCCTGCTACCATCGGGACACGCACGATGCGCTGGATCGGCTCCGAAACATTCCGGCTTACGCGGCTCATTTACCAAAGAGGCCTGGCCCTCATCCTGCTCGTCGCCTTCCTGAACGCCGCATTCGAATTCAAACCCTTGCTGGGCGAGCACGGACTGTTAGCGGTGCCGCTCTTCACCAAAGCGGTCCCATTCAGGGAATCGCCCAGCTTGTTCTTCTTCGCCCCGAATGATACGGCTTTCACCATCGCCGCGTGGCTGGGCGTGCTGCTGGCATCGACCGCGCTACTGGGTCTCTCCGAGCGCTTCAGCTCATGGTTCTCCATGCTGGTATGGGCGGCGATGTGGGTGCTCTACATCTCATTCGTCAACGTGGGCCAGATTTTTTACGGCTTCGGCTGGGAATCCATCACGCTCGAAGCTACTTTTTATGCCATCTTTCTCGGTAGCCGCCGCACCACGCCCGAAACCATTGGCATCTGGCTGCTGCGATGGCTGCTATTCCGCCTGATGTTTGGCGCGGGCCTGATCAAGATACACGGCGATCCGTGCTGGCGTGACCTCACTTGTCTCAACTATTACTATGAGACACAACCGATACCGGGCCCACTTAGCTGGTTCTTTCATTGGGCGCCGGAGTGGTTCCACAAAGGCGGCGTATTATTCAACCACTTCGCGGAGTTAGTTGTTCCATTCGGATACTTTTTCCCGCAGCCCGTCGCCGCAATTGCAGGCATGGTCACCATCGCCTTCCAATCGCTCATCTTCGCGGGCGGAAATCTCTCGTGGCTGAATGCGCTGACGATCGTTCTGGCCTTCAGCACGATGGACGATCGTTTCCTGGCGCGGTTCTTTCCTATCCGCATGCCTGAAACCAGCCAGCCTGCCCTGGCGCACCGCCTGGCTACTATCGGGCTCGGCATCCTGGTGGCGATTCTCAGCATCCAACCCATTCGCAATATGTTGTCGCGCGATCAGGTAATGAATACGGTCTATAATCGCTTTCATCTGGTCGGCACTTATGGCGCGTTCGGCTCGGTGACGCGCCCACGTTACGAGGTGATCGTGGAAGGAACCGATGAGCCGCAGTTAAGCGACGCCACGAAATGGCGCGCGTACGAGTTCAAAGGCAAGCCCGGGGATCCCGGCCGCATGCCTCCGCAGATCGCCCCTTATCACCTGCGGCTGGATTGGTTGATGTGGTTCGCGGCGTTCTCGTCCCCGGAAGAGCAGCCCTGGTTCACGCCGTTGCTGCGCAAGTTGCTCGAAGGCGACCGCGCGGTGCTGGCGCTGCTGCGGACCAATCCGTTCCCGGAGCATCCGCCGCGCTACATGCGTGCGCGGCTTTACGAATATCATTTCACAACCCCGGCTGAGCGCCGCGCGAACGGCAACTGGTGGACCCGCAAGCCGGCCGGCGCGTACTTTCCGGCAGTGGAACTTCGGCCGGAGTCAGGCGCCAATGCCGGCAACTAACGACAAAGCGTGCGTGATTGGCTCCGGGCCGAACGGGCTTACCGCCGCGATCGTGCTGGCCAAGGCCGGATTGCGCACCACGGTGTTCGAGGCCCAACCTACCATCGGCGGCGGTACCCGCTCAGCCGAATTGACGCTGCCCGGATTCGTGCACGACATTTGCTCGGCCGTGCATCCGTTCGCCGCCAGTTCGCCTGTGTTTCGATCCCTCCCGCTGGCCCAGCACGGCCTCGAATGGATACAACCGCGGCTGCCTCTAGCGCACCCGCTGGATGATGGATCGGCGGCCGTGATGGCGAGATCGTTGGATGACACCTGCGCTGGCTTGGGAGCCGACGGCGCGGCTTATCGCAGGGCGATTGGAACATTGGCGAAGCGTTGGCTCGAACTCGTGCCGATGATTCAGGCGCCGCTGATCCGGTGGCCCGCGCATCCCTGGCTGCTGACGCGTTTCGGACTGCTTGCCGGTTGGCCGGCGGCCACCCTGGCGCGAATGCTCTTCCGCGGCGAGCCGGCCCGCGCGCTGTTCGCGGGCATGGCCGCGCACTCGCTGTTGCCACTCGAAGCGGTCGGATCGGCCGCCTTCGGATGCGTGCTGGCGGCCGCCGGTCACTCCGTGGGATGGCCGATTCCCAAAGGCGGCGCGCAATCCATCGCCAATGCTCTGGCATCTTATTTCGAAACGCTCGGCGGACGGATCGTCACCAACAACCCGATCCAATCGCTCGATGAATTGGGCGACGCTTCGACCATCCTGTGCGATGTAACGCCGCGGCAGTTTGTCTCCATCGCCGGCCAGCGCCTGCCGGACGGTTTCCGGCGAAAACTGCAGGCCTACCGCTACGGCCCCGGCGTCTTCAAAATCGATTGGGCGTTGAGCGCGCCCGTTCCGTGGAAAGCGGCGGAATGCGCGCGCGCGGGTACCATTCACTTGGGGGGCACACTCGACGAGATCGCCGCTTCCGAGCGCACGCTTGGCGGTACCGCGCCCAGCGAACGGCCGTATGTGCTGGTCGCGCAGCCCAGCCTGTTCGATGCCAGCCGCGCGCCCGCCGGCAAACACACGGCGTGGGCTTATTGCCACGTTCCGAACGGCTGTGCTGCGGATATGACGGAGCGCACCGAATCGCAAGTGGAACGCTTCGCGCCGGGCTTCCGCGACTGCATCCTGGCGCGCCACACCATGGGGCCGGCCGATTTGGAACGGCACAACGCGAACTTGATTGGCGGCGATATCACCGGCGGCGCGCAGGATCTGTGGCAACTCATACTGCGGCCTACGCGGCTCTTTTATCGTACGCCGCTCGATGGCGTGTATCTGTGCTCGTCGTCCACGCCGCCCGGTGGAGCGGTGCACGGCATGTGCGGATTTCATGCGGCGACGGAAGCTTTGCGCGCGCGGGGTCTGGCGTGAGGTTGGGCGATGCGACGCGGCGTGTTATGACCGGCCGGGGCGATCCACCGGATGCCGCATCCTATGCAATCCCCCAACAATCGATATAATTAGTAGTTTATTTGGAAGGAGAACCACCCTCTATGGCAACCTATGCACACCCCGAAACTCTGGTCAGCACCGATTGGGTAGCCGCCCACGCCACCGAACCCGGCGTGCGTATCGTGGAAGTGGATGTCGACACCAAGGCCTACGATGAAGGCCACGTTCCAGGCGCCATCGCGTGGGCCTGGAATTCGCAGCTCTGCGATACCGTGCGGCGCGATATCCTCTCGAAAGAGCAGTTCGAGCATTTGATGTCCTCGTCCGGCGTTTCGCCCGATACCACCCTGGTCATCTATGGCGACAACAACAACTGGTTCGCCGCGTGGGCGTTCTGGCAGGCCAAGATCTACGGCCATCGCGACGTGCGCCTGATGAACGGCGGCCGCAAGAAGTGGCTTTCCGAAGGCCGCGAACTGGCCACCGGTGTTCCGCATGTCGACGCCGTGCCGTATCGCGCCGCCGAGCCGGATCTCTCGCTGCGCGCCTTTCTGCCGCAAGTGCAAGCCGCCGTGGCCGCGCACGCCGCCGGGCTGGTGGATGTGCGCAGCCCGCAGGAGTTCACGGGCGAGATCCTGGCGCCTCCAGGATTGCCGGAAACCTGCCAGCGCGGCGGACACATCCCCGGCGCCCGCAGCATCCCGTGGGGCAAGGCTTGCAACGACGACGGCACCTTCAAACCCGCCGACGAATTGCGCGCGCTTTATGCCCACGAAGGGATCGACGGCGCGCGTCCCGTGATCGCCTATTGCCGCATCGGCGAGCGCTCCAGCCACAGTTGGTTCGTGCTGAAGTATCTGTTAGGTTTTGATAACGTGACCAACTACGACGGGTCGTGGACGGAGTGGGGCAACCTGGTGGGCGCGCCGATTGAGAAGGGCGTGGCCGCGGCCGCCGGGTAGGACAGGCCTCCTGGCCTGTCCAAGAGCGGGCCTACGAGGCCCGCGCAGGCAGGGTGCCTGCCCCACAACGCTACGCTGTTTTTATCCCGGCCGCGTCGCGCAGCCCCAGCGCTTCGATCTCCTGCTCGCGAATCCGGAACTTCTGCACCTTTCCGGTCACCGTCATCGGAAACGCGTCCACAAAACGGATATACTGTGGAACCTTGAAGTGCGCGATCTGCCCGCGGCAGTGATCGCGCACCTCGTCTTCCGTCATCGATTCGCCCGCCTTCAGCTTGATCCAAGCCAGCACCGACTCGCCCAAGCGCGCATCCGGAAGCCCCACCACATATACGTCCGCGATCTTGGGATGCTGGTGCAGGAATTCCTCAACCTCGCGCGGATAAATATTTTCGCCGCCGCGAATGATCATCTCCTTCAACCGGCCGGCGATGTGAAAATAACCATCGTCGCGCATCACGGCCAGATCGCCGGTGTGCAGCCAACCGTCCGCGTCCACCGCGCGCGCCGTGGCTTCGAGCTCGCCGTCGTAACCTTTCATCACCATGTAACCGCGCGCGCACAACTCGCCGCGCTCGCCCGTCTCCAGGGTTTCGTTGTTCCACGGCGCCACGATTTTCACTTCCGTTTCGGGCAGCGCTTGTCCGATGGTAGAGACGCGATGCTCCAGGTCGTCGTCCACGCCCGACCCGGTGATCGCCGGCGAGCTTTCCGTCTGGCCGTAAGCCACCGTCATACCGGCGCAGTGCATATCGGCGACCACGCGCTTCATCACCTCCACCGGACATGGCGCGCCCGCCATGATGCCCGTGCGCAGCGAGCCCATGTCGTACTTGCCGAAATCCGGATGGTCCAGCTCCGCGATGAACATGGTCGGCACGCCATAGATCACCGTGCAGCGCTCCGCCTCGATGGCCTGCAGCGTAGCCAGCGGATCGAACTGTGCCGCGGGCATCACCAGCGCGATGGCATGCACCACCGAGAGCAGCGAACTCATCACGCAGCCGAAGCAATGATAGAGGGGCACCGGCGAGCACAGCCGGTCGCCCGGCGCAAGCCGCAGCCCGCGCCCCACCACGTAGGCGTTGTTCACCAGGTTGCGATGCGTGAGCAGCACGCCCTTGGGCGATCCTGTGGTGCCCGAGGTGTACTGGATGTTGACCACGTCTTCCGGCGATGTCGCGATCTCCGGCAAATCCACGCCGCTCGCCAACATGCTGTCCCACGCGTCCGTACCCAGCAAAACCAAATGCTCGAGCGCCAGATCCTGTCCTTTGCGCGCCTCATTGAGGATATCGAGATACGCTACACGCGCATCGCGCTCGTGCAAGAAAATGGCTTGCATGCCGGACTTGCGCAGCACATAGCGTAACTCGTGCGCGCGATACGCCGGATTCACATTCACCAGCACGGTGCCGGTGAGAGCGGTCGCCAGTTGCAGATAGACCCACTCCACGCAGTTACACGCCCACACCCCCACGCGATCGCCGGGCCGCAGTCCCAGCCCCCATAGACCGCGCGCCGTGCTAATGGCGTTCCCGCGCAGTTCCGTATAAGAAAGGCGCAGCCCTTGATGGCGGGACACTAACGCATCGCCGGATGGATTGCGCTGCGCGGCATCCGCAAGCACCTGGCCGATGGTTTTTTCGAGAAGCGGCAGTACGGGGCCGCGGGCGTAACTTTGCATGACGAAGGATTATAGCGTGGTTTACGATCCCGCGTGCCGCGCGCGGTCAACCGCGCTGGCGAAATGCCTTTGCCCCGCAAAGTAGGCTGCCAGCGCCGTCCATGGCGCCGCGAAATTCGGTTCCAGTTTGGTTGGGATCCGCTCGAAAATCTGGGTTTACGCTTACCTGCAGGCTCGCCGGCCCCAGGATGGGTTGGCCGCCTTTGACGCCGTCGCGGACAGTCTGCCCGCGCACGCCGAACTGATCGTGGACGCCACATTTTTGGCTAACGTGGCGCGTGGCCGTGCCCGTTCCTGGTATCGGCTCGGGAACCTGGAGCGCGCGATCTCGTATGAAGAGGAAGCCGTGCGGTATCTTCCCGGCAGTACCGATCTATGGCGGCAACTTGCGACCTTATACGCCGCCGCAGGACGGAGCGAGGACGCCAACCGCGCGCTGGCCCGCGCGAACGCGCTGAGACAGCGGCCGTTTACTTCACGCCGAACACGCGCGACAGGAAGTCGACGATCTCGGTGCGATTCTCCGGCGTCACCTGCGCGCCCCAGCGGGTCATCTTATCGACCTCCCGCTCCCATTGCCCGTGCGTAAGATGCTGCCCGGCGATCATGTCCTCGCCATGGCAACCTACGCAAGTCTGCTTCGCGACATCCGCCAGCGCGGGCATCTCGGCCGCTGCCGGCGCGGGCGGCAATCCGGGCGGTCCGCCGCCCACCTCCACGCGCACCGAGTGGACCACATTCCAAAGGTAGCCGGACGGATTCCAATCCTCGATGAACGGTTGCGAATCGCCCTTCTCGTCGGTGGTCTTGGCCATCAAGACATACGAGCCGTCGCCGGGCGGCGTCCAGTCCGCTTCCCAAAGCCGCCACGCGTAATGCGCCCGATCCGCGCCCAGTTTGGCGGGACGCCAGGTACGGCCGCTATCTGTGGAAACGTCCACGCGAGCCACGGGTGACTCGCCGGCCCACGCCGCACCACGAATGGTCACGGGCCCGGTTCCCAGCCGTTCGCCCGCTGCCGGGCTCGAGATCACCGATTTCGGCTTGATGGCGGTCACCGGGGTGGTGGCAGCCGCATCCACCGCCGTTCCCGGCGCCACAGTGTGCACGGGCCGCCGGTACGCCGTCTTCATGAAGAAGCCGTCGTATTCTTT
This sequence comes from Bryobacterales bacterium, assembly GCA_963785255.1. Lineage (GTDB taxonomy): Bacteria > Acidobacteriota > Terriglobia > Bryobacterales > Bryobacteraceae > Bog-159. The sequence continues at coordinate 228,462 of CAWAUR010000014.1, read as the reverse complement.
ATCGAGCAGGGTGATGTTGGTAACCCATTTCACCCAGGAATCGCCCGCCCACCCCGCCGGAATCAGCCGCAATGGAAATCCGTGCGAAGCCGGCAGCGGCGCGCCATTCATGTGGAAGGCCAGCAGCGTGTCGGGATGTAGAGCTTTCGCGATAGGGACGCTGCGGATGAAATCCGGAACTTTGCCCATGGGTACGTCCGCGCCGTTGAACAGGACTTGGGTGGCGCCCGGCTTCACACCAGCGCGCTTCAATACATCCGCCAGGCGAACGCCGGTCCAGCGCGCATTTCCGACTGCGCCGTACTTCCACTGCATGCCGGCTGACGCCCGGATCATAGAAGGCGCGGCCATTGCCGGCACATTCCAGGACGGCCACCTGCTCCACGCGCGGCAGTTTCTCGATCTCCGCCATGTCGAGCGTAAGCTCGCGCTCCACCAAGCCATCCACCTTCAATCGCCAATCGGCCAGTTCTACTTTCGGCTTGTAGATATGGGTGCGCACATAGAAATTCTCGGCCGGAGTGAGCCAGGTATTGAACCCCGAAAGCGGCATCTCGAAATCTTCCGGGTTTGCTGAGCGCACCATCAGCCCGGAGTTGGACGCCGGGCCGCCGCCGCGGAGCGCCAATGCGGGTGTGAGCGAAACAAGCGAAAGCCAGCGCCGCCGGGAAAGTGTCAGATTCATAGTAGTCAAACCTTTCGAATGGAGATTATTATAACGGGCGGGGAACCTGGAATATAATAGATGCCGAGGTCCGATTATGGCAGCCAAACGATTGCGTAACGTGGCGCTGGGCGTGGGCGCCGCCTGGGCCTGCTGGTGGGTGTTCTTCGAAACCGCCGAGGCGATGGGCGACGGCCAGTTCGGGCAGGCAATACTCTTCCTGGTGGCGATGTTCGGCGCGGTGGCGCTGGCGTGGAAATGGCCGGCCATCGGCGGGGCGCTATTCCTGGCTGAAGGCGTAGGCGCGGTGGTTCTTTTCTCCCCCGGGTGGACGCGTCACTTCCATCTTGGCCAGTTTCTGCTGCTGTTCGCCATCATGCCGCTACCGCCGCTCGCGGCTGGCGCGCTATTGCTTCTATCCCGCCGTCCCGTGCACCCGGCCGAGCATCTGCCCGCATGAAGATCACGCGCGTAGAGGCCATCTATCTCCGGCAGCCGGAGGTGCGCTTTCTCTGCGACAGCGGCCAGGACGCCCTGATCGTGCGCGTGGAGACAGACGCGGGCATCATCGGGATCGGCGAAGTCGATTCCAACCCGATGGCTGCCAAGGGCGCCATTGAGGGGCCGTTCTCGCACACCACCGCGTGCGGCCTCGGGCAAGTGGTGCTCGGCGAAGATCCTTTCGAAACCGAACGCCTGTGGCACAAAATGTATCGCGCCAACATCTATGGCGGACGGCGCGGTGTGGGCCTGCACGCCATCAGCGGCATCGACATGGCGCTGTGGGATATCAAGGGCAAAGCGCTTGGTCTGCCGGTGTGGAAGCTGCTGGGCGGCGGTTTTCATCAGAAGATGCGCTGCTATGCCAGTTCGCTGTTCGGCGCTACACCCGCGGAAACCGGCGAACTGGCCCGGCGCTATCGCGACCAAGGTTTCACCGCCGTAAAATTCGGCTGGGACCCCATGGGACAGGATGAGAAGACCGATATCGCCCTGGTACGCGAAGCGCGTAAAGGCCTGGGCGACGAGGCAGACTTGCTGATCGACGCCGGCCTGGTGTGGGACTCGAAGACCGCCCTGCAGCGGGCGCACGCGTTCTCGGAATACAACATTTATTGGCTGGAAGAGCCCCTGCGGCCCGACGATTACGACGGTTACCGCAAACTCGCCGAAGCCACCGATGTACGCATCGCGGCAGGCGAGGAAGAGAGCGGCCGGCTGTCTTTTATCGAATTGATGGATCGCGGCCGCATCGACGTAGTGCAGGTGGATCTGACCCGTTGCGGCGGCTTTACGGAAGCTATGAAAATCGCCGCGCTGGCCTGGGATCGCGGCCTGCCCGTGGCCAATCACGGCTTCACGACTTACATCAACGTAACCGCGGCGCTGCACTGGCTCAATTCCATTCCCAACGCGCTGATCTGCGAGTTTGTAGCTGAAGAAGAGACCAATCTGCGCGAGTCCGTGACGCGGCAGAAGCTGCGCGCGAAAGACGGATACTTGGACATCCCGCGGGCGCCGGGCTTAGGCATCGACGTGGATTGGGACGCCATTGCGCGCTTCCGCGTATAATCCGCTTATAATCCGCTTATAATCCGCTTATAATCCGCTTATAATCAAGGTCTCATGAAAGCTCGCGTTTATGTTTCGCTCAAAACCACGGTGCTCGATCCGCAGGGTCAAGCCGTACGCGCCGCGCTGGCGGGATTGGGGCACAGCGCCATCGCCGGCGTGCGCCAGGGCAAGTTTTTCGATATCACCATCGCGGATGGGATGAGCCGCGAGCAGGCGCGAAAGGATATGGAAACGATCGCGCACGAGGTGCTGGCGAATCCGGTGATTGAAGAGTATCGCGTGGAGATCGTGGAGTAGTTGGGGCAGACCTCCTGGCCTATCCATGACAAGCGAAGCTCGGCCGTTGAGCGGGCCTGAGAGGCCCGCGCAGGCAGAGTGCCTGCCCCACAGCGCCCGCGTTTGACAATTAACCTGCATCCATGTCAGGTTCGAGAGATGCCCGAAGTAATCTCTTCGCAGGATATCGTGCGCTGGACGCGCGAGTTGAATTACGGTACGTGGCGCTTTCAGAAAAACTGGAACCCACCACACATCGTGGACGCCGAAGGCTGTTATTTCATGGATGCCGCCGGCAAGCGCTATCTGGATTTCTCCGCGCAGTTGATGTGCGTAAATCTGGGTCACAAAAACGCGGCGGTGATCCGCGCCATCCAGCAGCAGGCCCGCACGTTGCCCTATATCGCGCCCGGTTATGCCACGGACGTGCGGGTGGAACTGAGCCGCCTGCTGCTCGAAGTGCTGCCGCGCGGCTTGACGAAATTCTTCTTCACGACATCGGGCACCGAGGCTAATGAAGCGGCCTTCAAGATCGCGCGCATGTACACCGGCCGCACGAAAATCATCGCCCGCTACCGCTCGTATCACGGCTCGACGATGGCCTCCATCGGCGCGACCGGCGATCCGCGGCGCTGGCCCGCCGAGCCGGCCGCCAAAGGCCAAGGCTTCATCTTCGCGCCGGAGGTGAATTGCTATGCGTGCCCCATCAAACATACATACCCCGGCTGCGATATCGCGTGCGCGGATTATGTGGCGCATATGATCGAGAACGAGAACGATATGGCGGCCGTGCTGGTGGAACCCGTGGTGGGAACCAACGGAGTGCTGGTGCCGCCGCCCGAATACATGCCGCGCCTGCGCCGTATTTGCGACGAGCGGGGCGTGCTGCTAATCGCCGACGAGGTCATGACCGGATGGGGCCGCACCGGCAACTGGTTCGCCATGGATCATTGGGACGTGCAGCCCGATATCATGACAACCGCAAAAGGCATCACTTCGGCGTATGTGCCGCTGGGGTTGTGCGCCACCACGCAGAAGATCGCGGCGTATTTCGACGATCATTTCTTCGGGCATGGGCACACCTACGAAGCACATCCCATGACGCTGGCGCCCGCCGTGGCGGCTATCCGTGAGATGCAGCGCATGGGACTGGTGGAGCGCGCGCGGGAGATGGGCGAGTATCTCGGCGGGCGATTGACCGCGCTCAAAGACAAGCATCCGTCGATCGGCGACGCCCGCGGGTTGGGACTGTTCTGGTGTGTCGAACTGGTGAAGAACCGGCAGACGAAGCAGCCGTTCAATACCAAGAGCGATAAGATGGCGGGTAAGCCGCTAGTGGTGGACCAGGTAGCCGCGGCCATGATGAAGAACGGCGTGGCCATCAACTCATGGCTAAGTCATTTTGTAATTGCTCCGCCGCTGATTATCACGCGCGAAGAGATTGATGAGGGAGTAGCGGCGCTTGATGACGCACTGGCGTTGGCGGATGGGCTAGTGGAATAACCGCTCCCTTACGGTCGCGGCTCGGTAACGTCGCGGCTCGGTAACTGCCGAGCCGCGCGCGCCTTCGTTTCTGAGCCGCGCGCACCTTCGTTTCTGAGCCGCGCGCGTGAGCAAGCGGTGTCAGGGCGCGGGCTTGGCAGGCCATGCCAACACACTGCCGTCCGCGAATCCGGCAACCACGGCTGCCGGTGTACCGGAAGTTATAGCTACAGCCGCGCCATCCTTGGCCGCATACGCATAAGTTGTTGTTAACTTACTCTCGGAGTTAGACCATAGCTCCACACGATTGGAGTATTGGATAGCAGTCTCGCGTCCATCGTCTGATGTGGAGCAGTAATAGGGAGCCTCGGATGAGATCCTCACAGACTTACTCAAATCGCCGGCCGGAATTCGCCAGAGACCCTGGCCGTCCCCCACGATGGCGGCCGCCCACCAGGCGTTCTGGCTTGGGCAGACCATATAGACCACCTTGTTATTGATGTTTCGCGTCTGCTGGAGAGACCAGTTAGGCGGCTGGCCCGCATAGAGATAGACACCACCCTTCCAATCCGACACCAAAATGCGCGTGTTGTCACCCGGCAGGAAAGCCACGGCGGCGCCGGCCGTAGCCGTAGCTCCTAGGTCTCTCACGGGCGCTAACTCCGGTAGCCGCCACAGCTTGATCTTATCGTCGGAACTTACTGAAACCAGCCAGTGCCCATCGGGGCCGATGGCGAAAGCATTGATCAGGCTCTGGTGTCCCGTTACGGTCTTCAGCAGCTTGCCGGTATCGGTGTCCCACAGCCGCAGGGTCTTATCGTCACTGGCGGAAATCAACCGTCCGGCTTGTGGGAATTTGACGAATGGAACGCCATCGGTGTGTCCTTCGAGCGTGCGGACGATCCTTCGTTCGCGGAGATCCACTATAAAGATGCGGGGATCCTTGCCGGAGACGGCTAACTTCGAGCCATCCGGGCTGGCAGCCACCGACCAGATCTCCAGCGGACTTACGGCCGCATCGAACAGCAGCGGTGGCGCAATATAATCCCAAATCAATTCCTGCGCCTTACCCGAACTACTTAGAGCCAGCCATCGGTTATGCGGTGCGATCCAGTTAGCCAGATATGTGGCTGGCGCGGGCGGCTCCTGTTTAAGTTGCCATCCCTTACGCATGTCGGTGGTCCAATACAAACGGCCGCGGTCGTCCATGGCGCCCAGCCCATCGTCGCCGACCCACCCGATGCCGGAGGTCCATCCCGCCGTGGTCAACGCGGCCGCGCGCTTCCGCGCCGGCACATCGTAAACAACCAACTGCTTGAATCCCACGGCGAAGTACCGGCCGCTCGCGGACCAAGCCGACCCCCAACGATCGAGCAGTGTCTCTCCTAACTCATCGTGAAATAGCTCCTGCAGGCTATTGAGATTGCGCACACTGATATGGCGACTTGCGATCAAGGCCACCAGTTCGCCGTTGGGACCGGCTCTGGCCTTGATATAACGGCCATCCAGCAGGATCGTGCGCTCCGTACGATTGGCCGTCAGATCGTATTCGATCCAGCGGGACGACGGCGCGTCATCCACCAGAAATCCCCAGCGCGTGGCTTTTTCATCCAGACATACGGCGGACGTGACCGGCCAGGGCAACGCGTATGTGGCGTGCGCCTGTTGTTTATCGACATCCCAGTCAGTCAGGTGGCGGCGGTCGTCGTGAATCAGCCACATTCCCGCCGCACATTCCGCGCGCGCCGCGGCCGGGAAGCTCATGGCAAGAGGCGCAGCGAAGGCCTGTCCCGGCTCGAACGAGCGCAGAAATGAGGGGCCGAACATCAGAACCTTCAGCGGATCGATGGATCCGGCGGCGAAGGTCACGTCGGAGAGCGCCGGCTCCGGCGGCAGTGTGGTCAGATGCCATCCAAAACGCACGGCGACGGAGCCTGGGGACGGACGCTGCCGATGCAGGAAGTAATAGCCGCCCAGAGCCGCCAGCAGGAACGCCATCGCCAGCGCAGCCGGCATAACGGAGCGCGGGCGGCGGCGGCGGGGCGGAACAGGCGCCTTGGGTGGCGCGGGGAGCCGCTCTCCGCTCAAAGCCCTCATCACATCCGCGGCGGTCTGATAGCGATCGGCGGGATTCTGTTCGAGACAGCGCAGAATGGCCGCCTCCCAGAGGGGATCGAGTTCGGGCGTGTGCGTGCGCGGCGATGGCGGCGCTTCACGCAAGCGCTTGGTAGCCACAATCCAGGGAGTATCGCCCGCAAACGGCAGCACGCCCGTGACCATCTCGTACATCACGATGCCCAACGCATAAATATCGGTGGCCGGCGTGATCTCGCCGCCGGCGATCTGTTCCGGCGCCATGTAAGCGGGCGTCCCGATCATCAAGCCGGCCACGGTCAGGGTAGTGCGCGCGCTATCGCTGCCATTCACGGCCCGCGCCAGCCCGAAATCCATGATCTTCACGCGCACGCCGTGGGCTTCGCCGGGAGCCAGAAATACATTGGCGCTTTTGAAGTCGCGGTGCACGATTCCTTCGCGATGCGCCGCCGTCAAGCCCGCGGCCAACTGCTCCACCAGAGGGTACGCCTCGGCGACGGTCATCCTGCCGCTGCGCTCAAGCCGCGCCGCCAGAGTTTCGCCGGACAACATCTCCATGGTCAGAAACGTGATGCGGCCCGCGGCAGCCGCATGATAGCCCAAGTCGAAAATGCGGCAGACATTCGGATGGGTCACCTGGCGCGCCAGAAGCACCTCGCGCTTGAAACGGTCCAGAATTTCCGGCTTTGCGGCGATCTCCGGCAACACCAGCTTCACGGCGATGGGCGCGCGCAGTTCCAGGTCCTCCGCTTCATATACTTCGCCCATGCCGCCACGACCGAGCAGCCGCACGATCCGGTAGCGGCCCGCCAGCAAATCTCCGGGTTTCAACCGGCCGTGCGCGGCGGAATCGGCGGCTAACGGACCGGCCAGATAATTGGCCGCGGCCTGCGATAGAAATTCGTGGGAACGCTGCTCGGAATCGAGCAGCGAGGCTACTTCGCGGTACAGTTCTTCATCATCGCCGGCCGCGGCGCGCGCGTAGGCCGCCCGTTCCGGACGCGGCAGATCGAGCGCGGCTTGAAAGATCTGCTTGCACCGTTGCCATTTTTCGGAATCCATGGCGTTCCGCGAAGCCTCAGGCCGCGGCCAACTCCCGGTAGAGCCATGCCTTGGCCATGGCCCATTCGCGCTTCACGGTGGGCGTGGAGATGCCCATGGCTTCGGCAGTCTCGTCCACCGAAAGTCCGCCGAAGAAACGCAGCTCGACCACCTTGGCCTGGCGCGCGTCAAGCTGCTCCAGACGCGAGAGCGCTTCGTCGATGACTACCAGATCGGAGGCGCGATCGGGTGCTATCACAAGCGCTTCATCGAGCGTGGTCCGGTGTTGGCCTCCGCCGCGTTTTTCGCGCACGCGCTGTTTGGCGTAATCCAGCAGAATGCGGCGCATTACCTGCGCGGCTATGCCGAAGAAGTGCGCGCGATTCTGCCACGACACTTCGCGCTGATCCACCAGCTTCAAATACGCTTCGTGCACCAGCGCCGTAGCCTGCAGGGTGTGGCCGGGGCGCTCGTTGCGAAGCTGCCCGCCGGCGATGCGCTTCAGCTCCTGATAAACCAGCGGCGTCAATTCGTCTACCACCGCGCGGTTGCCGCCGGTAAGTTGCGTCAACAGTTGCGTTACGTGATCGGAAGGCATTTCGCGCGGCACTCCACCGGATTAGGAGTATAACGCGATACGCACAGCCGCTGCAGGCAGACCACAGAAGACGATGGTCTGCCCCACTCCAAAATTATTTTGATCCCGTTTTCCGCAGCCCGTCGCGTGTAGGGGTGAGAGCGATTTACGCTCCACCCAAAAAAAGGAGATACGACAATGAAAACCACCCTGTTACTCGCTGCAACCTTTACCGCCTCCATGGCGATGGCTCAAGTGATGATTCCCGATGGCACCCCCGTCCGCGTCCGCCTGGAGGAAAACCTCTCCTCGGCGACCGCCGATCTCGGCCAGACCGTCGATTTCAAAGTGACCCAGGAAGTGCGTGTAGGCGACGCGATCGTTGTCGCCAACGGCGCGCCCGCCACCGGCAGCATCGTGGACGTGCAGGAGAAGCGCCGCCTGGGCCGCGCCGGCAAGCTGGATTTTTCCATCGAGCGTGTGCAAATGGTGGATGGCAACTGGCTGAACGTACGCTACACCCCCAACAAGAATCATGGCAAGGGCAACGGGACGACCATGGGCGTCACCACCGGCATCCTGGCGGTGGTCTTTTGGCCGGCCGCGCCGGTGGCCCTGCTGATGAAGGGACACGACGTAGAGATCAACAAGGGCCGCACCTACGAGGTCTTCGCGGATGAGAGCACGTATGTGAATGGCGCCATCGCCGCCAGCACCCCGCTGATGACACGCGCGCTGCCGCAAGCTCCGGCGGTGATGCTGCGGCAGGCCAACGGCGCGCCGGTGAATAACGGCGGACTGCCGGCGGGCGTGAATGCAGGCGTAAATCCGGTGCTGGTGAGCAACGCTTCCATGCTGAATACAGCGCTGAATACGGCACCGGCGCCGCAAGCGACGGAGGCGCAGGGGACGGGCGCGACGTTGACCATCAATTCCAACCAGCCGGGCGCGGACATTATGGTGGACGGCATGTACGTAGGCAACGCGCCGACCACCATCCAGTTAGCGCCGGGACTGCACAAGGTGGTGTTGCAGCAAGGCAGCAGCGTCTGGCAACGGGACCTGCAGGTGACCGGCGGAGCGGTGACCATCAACGCCACGCTGCGGACGATGCGAGCTTCCCGCTGATGGATTGAGCCAGTCGGCGGTGGTTGGCCGGGGGCGCACAGCGCTCCCGGCCTTTTTGCCGTTTCACGATTCGCTCACCGATGGGGACAAACATGGCGACTACTAAAACTGCAATCCGGATAGCGGGCTTGGCCGTTGCGTGCTTCGCGATGAGTTTAAGAGGCGGCCCCGACGGGCGCGCGCCGGAAAAGCTGACTCCACCAGTGGGGCAGGCGATCGTTCCCCGTCGTCCGCCGAGCGGCGGACCACCAGTGGGGCAGACGATCGTTGTTCGTCGTCTGCCGAGCAGCGGACCACCCGTGGGGCAGACGATCGTTGTTCGTCGTCTGCCCGCCGGCAGACCACAAAAGACGATGGTCCGCCCCACACCTGGGGCTGGTGGTCCCGCGATGCACGGTTCCGGAGGCCCCATTTTCCGCGGATTCGATGCCGCCATCGCCGGGTAAGACAGGCGCCTGCTTCAGGGCTTCAACACTTCCTCAAAAAACGCCAGCGCCCGCGGATCGTTGGATTGGCCCAGCCAGAACATGGCCTGTTTGCGCACGGCCGGATTCTTATTCCCGCGGGCTACCTGGATCAGCATGGGAACGCCCTCGCCGTCAGGCAATTGCTGCAGAGCGAACACAGCTTTCTTCTTCACCTCGGTATCCGGATCGTTTTCGATGGCGCCCGAGATCGCTCCCACGGCTTTCTTGCCGGCCTTCTGCGCCAGCCAGAAAAGCGCCTGCCCGCGCACATGCGAGCTGGAATCGCGATGCGCGACTTCGATCATGGTGTCCACGGCGCGCGGGTCCTTGCTGATCGAAAGCGCGAAAATCGCCTTGTCGCGCACATTCGTGCTGGCGTCTTCGTTCATGATGCGCCGCAAGTCTTCATACCCGCGCTGTCCGCGCGCTTCGCCCATCCAGAAGACGGCTTTCTCGCGCAGCGACTCGGGCTGGTTCGGCGCGGCAATACGTTCCAGCACCGCGTCCGCCGCCGGATCCGCATGCAGCGCGATGGCCGCCAGCGCGCCTTCTCGCCTGCGCTCGGTATCCGACGTGACGAACGACTCCAGAAATGCAATGCTTTCGGCGGGACGCACATCGCGAATCCAGCGCAGCGGAACGCCATCCGCATCAAGCTGGCAATCGCCCGAGATCGGCCGGATCTTGGTCACGCGGTTGCCCTCGATGCGAAACATCACCTGAAGTTGATCGACCGGCTCCAGGTGCACCGGCTCGGGTGGGCGCACGCCGTCGTTATAGTCGCAGTTGTGGTCGTGTCCGGGGACCGCGGCGACCGTATAACCCACCCATGCGGGCTGCGGTTGCGCGTATTGTTCGCGGAATTGCTCACTGAGTGTGGTCTGGCCTTGCGCGAGTTGGAGGCAAGCCAGACAGGCGAGGGGACAGGCCAGGAGGCCTGTCCTACCAAGAAACAAGATCGGGTTCATTTGTTTAGAAGCTCCAGCATGTATTCGGTTGCATCCTTGGAACCCATGACCGACAGCTTGCTCACGATCATCTTCTTCAATTCGGGATTGTTTTCCTTGCGCGCCAGGTCGACCATGGCTTTGGCGTTGCCCTGAATGAACAGCGCGTTTACGATCTCGCTGCGCAGGGCCGGATCGGTTTCCGAGCTATACATCGCCACCAAAGCCGCGCCGGTATGTTCGCCGCCCATCAAGCCCAGGCTGTGAATGGCCGCCTTGCGCAGCCGCGCGTCCTTTTCGTTGCGGGCGACTTCCAGCAGATTCGTGCTGTTGCCGCCGACGAACATGGAGTGCAGAATGGTTTCCTTCACCTCCACATTGGGCTCGGCTTTATACAACTGCCAAAGCTCGGCCTGGCCGCCGCAGATGCCCAGCTGATGGATGGCGTCCATGCGCAGATCGGAGTTCTTCTCGGACTTGGCGGCTTCCAGCAGATGCTCGCGATCGCCCGAAATCATGAAGCTCTGCAGCACAGCGCGCTTCACTTCGATATCGTTAGTGCTGGCGTACAGCTCGGCCAAAACCTTCCGGTTCTCGTTGGACCCCATGATGCCGAGATAGTGCACGGCCTTGATTTGCAGATCGGGATTCGATCCGCCGCGGGCGATTTGCAACAAGATCTGGCGGCCTTTGGGGTTCTCGGTCTGGGCCAGCACAAACAGCGCGCGTTCCTGCAGTTTGGGAGACTGATGACCCTGCAAGAATTTTTCGAGCATGGGGATGGCGCGATCGGGATCGCTATTCATCAGCCCGTTCAAAGCCATCAGCTTCAAATCTTCGTCGGGCTCGGCGTTCACGTTGATGTTTTGTCCGGACGCCTGATGGATTTCAAGTTCCAGCGCTTTGGCATCGTCCAGCCAGCGGCTGGTGGCATAGGATTTGCGCAACTGGGCGAGCGTTTCCAAGGCCTGGTCCCGGCGGCCCAGCTTATTCAGCGCGTACGCTTTCCAATAGAGCGCTCCATCGGCGCGCGGGCCGTTGCCGGAGGCCACATCGCTGAAGGCCGCCAGGGCTTGCTCCCAATGGCGGGCGTCGATGGCGGATTGCCCCTTCTGGTAAGCGCGGTCGTCATCCCTTCCGGAGTTGCGCGACTGGAAGCTCTCGGCGAACGACCCTTCCGGAATCTGTCCCACCGCCAACCCGGCGGGGAGCAGCGCGGCGGCCATCGCGATCATAAAACGTAATTTCGACATTTTGTTTTTCCTATAAGGCACTTTGGCCGGCGGGAGGCGCGGCCTTCTCTTCGCGGTGGCGCACGGTGGATCCGACGACGCGCACCTTGAACAGGATGCCATCGCCTTCGATGCGCTGCCGCAGATTTTCGACTTCTTCCGGCGTGAGGTGGTCGGGACCGTGCGCGATTTCGAGCAGCACGGGCTCCAGATCGTCCAAAACGCTGGCCACGCGCGTGTCGCCGGTGCGCGCCGCCGTCTGGCGATACAGCCGGTTTTCGGCCACCAGATCGCCGGCGCGTTCGCGTTCGGAAGCTACATTCAGCGGCTCTCCCGGACGGGCGTTCACCAGTTCCAACAGAACGGCTTGCGAACGGTCCAGATGATCGCCCACGGCCACCAACAGAATACGCTCGCGGACCTGGCCGGCGTTGGCGGTCTGTGTGGCCGGCTGCGCTTTCGGATAGTAGCGTCCGGCCAGGAACGCTGCCACAATCAGGGTGGCCACCAATGCCGCGGAAGCCCAGCGGCGCTGCGAAAACCAGGGGAGCCGGAGCCAGGATAAGCCGCGAGGCCTATCCCGGCGCAGGGCCGGTTGCAGCCGGTTCCACACCTGCGCGCCGTAATCCGCGCCGCGCTCGGGCACGGGCGCCGAATCCACTACGTTGAGCACGCGCTGCAAGCCCTCGTAGTCCGCGCGGCAGGATTCGCAGGCGTCCAGATGCTCGCGCACGGCCGGCGAGCCGTCGCCTTCGCCGTAATAATACAGGACGAGTTGTTCCTCGGTCAGGTGATTCATGGTGCGGTACTCACTAAGGGTTCGAGCGCGCGGCGCAGCTTTTGAACCGCGCGAAAAACGCTATGTTTGGCGGCGTTCGGTTGTACGCCGAGCGTCCGGCCGATATCGTCGATGCACATGCCTTCGTAATGCCGCAGTACGAAGGCAGTGCGCTCCATTTCGCTGAGGCCATCGAGCACGGCGGCCACTTTGCGCTCCACTTCGCCGCTGAGCAGCAGGCGGTCGGGCGCGGGGGCGGGATCCGGCAGCGACTGGACGGGGTCGAGCGCGTCTTCTTCCGCGGGGGCCTGTTCCTGCGTGTTGCGGCGCTTGCGGGCGCGGATCAGATCGAGCGAGCAATTCGCCGCGATGCGATAGAGCCAGGTGCCGAAGCTGGCCCGGTCGTCGAATTTGGAAAGCTGCCGGTAGGCGCGCAGGAAGGTTTCCTGCACCACATCTTCGGCGTCTTGTTGATGGCCCGTCATACGATAGGCGAGACGGAAGAGATGGCGGCTGTGGCGTTCCACCAGGACGCGAAATGCGCCGGAATCTCCGGCGCGCGCCTGCGCGACTGCCACGCTATCGCTCAGTTCCATCAAGCTATCCTTTAGACTGCCAAGGGGTGGGCGCGGTTAGCTGGCCGATATGGCCCCAACCATCCGTGAAATGGTTTCACGCTCGAACGGTAGCCACACGTCCCGGAGCGATACTCCGGAGAGCGGCGAGAGCCGTGGGAATGAGGGGAGCCAGATCCTCGATTTGATTCGATTGCGCACCAAGAACGAGTATGGCAATTCGGCGGCCGGCAAGGTTCTGCTGATGTTGGATGCCCTGGTCAATGGTCACCAGCACATCAAATTCCGGCTCAGCGACCGAGAGTAGGTGGCCATTCTTTTTCCCGGACCACCCCAACTCCTGCACAGTTCGACACTCATGCCCAACGAAGAGGGTTTTCAATGCGCGCGGAAGGCACTCGTCGATCAACAGCTTCATTGCATCTGGGCGATCACCAGTTCTTTAGCATGCTCCAGGGCTGCAATGGCCGCCGCCCGCGGCACGGACGGAAACTGCTCCAGGAACTCGTCAAGTGTATGGCCGCCTTCGAGATAATCCAGGAGGTTCTTAAACGGCACGCGGGTTCCGCGGAAGACCGGCATTCCGCCGAGAATCTCCGGATCTTTCACGATGACATCGCATCGGTGGGTCATTCCAGCCTCCACCATAAGTTTAGCGCCAGGCGGGGCGACGGCACTACCAATCCAGTGAAAAGGCGCGGGGCGGGACCTCTGCCAGCAGGGGTTCGATCGGCTCCTGCGAACTCGCCGAGACGCCGCACAATTGCGTCTTTCGAAAGCACGGCAACTTGTGAACGCGAATCGTCGACGCCGTATTCAGCCCCGCCTCGCGCCATTGGTGAATGGGGACGTCGAAGCTGGATGTTCGAGGACGATAGGGGAAGTCAATCCGAATTAGGACAACCTCACCGGGGCGAAGGGTCATGCATCAACAGTTCGTAGATCGAGTCGTCGGAGACGTATGCCAACTCGAATTGCCGCCGGCCGGCCATGCGCCAGGCAGAGTCGTCCTCAGCGTCCCCCCAACGGAGCACGACTTGAATCTGTTCGCCGTGAGGAACTTGGGATGCGATTTCAGGCGGTACGGCAATCTGCCCACTCGGTGTCAGTTCAGCCTTGAAGTCAGCGGTATTCATCTCGCGTACTCCTCTATATCATCTCATGCGGCCGCTGGACAGGCCAGGAGGCCTGTCCTACTTAAGATTGTGCTTTTTGATTTTGTAGCGCAGCTTATCGCGCGTAATGCCTAGCAGGCGCGCGGCATGCACCTGATTGCCGCCGCTCTGATCGAGTGCCTGCTCGATCACGCGTCGTTCCTGCTCGTCGAACGACAAGGGCCCAGATGGATCGGTGGCCGCGGGCGTGGACGGGACGGCGGCCGGCGCGGCGCTGCCGGGCACTCCTTGGCGCATATACTGCGGCAGATCGGAGATGTCGATCACTTCGCCCGATGCCAGCATGCAGGCGTGTCCGATCACGTTTTCGAGCTCGCGCACATTGCCCGGCCAGGAGTGGCGCGCCAGCAGGATCTGCGCGCGCGGAGTCATGGATCCTACAGTCTTCCGGTACTGCGCGGCGTATTTCCGGATGAAGAAGCGCTCGAGCAGCGGCAGGTCTTCCTTGCGGTCGGCCAAGGCGGGCGTTTGGATCTCCACCATCGACAGCCGGTAATACAAATCCTCCCGAAAGCGTTTTTCGGCAATTTGCGTGCGCAGGTCGTGATTGGTGGCAGCCACCACGCGCACATCCACCGGCCGCGCGGTCAGCGAGCCTACCCGCTGCACTTCGCGGTTTTGCAAAACGCGCAACAGCTTGGCTTGCGTCGAAAGCGGCATGTCGCCGATCTCATCCAGGAACAACGTGCCGCCGTGCGCGTATTCGAACAGCCCCATTTTATTGGAATCCGCGCCGGTGAAGGCGCCCTTCACGTGCCCGAACAACTCGCTTTCGAAGAGCGTTTCCACCACCGCGGAACAATTACAGACCACCATGGGACCGGAAGCCTGGCTAAGCTTATGCAGCGCATTGGCCACCAACTCCTTGCCCGATCCGGTAGGTCCCGTGACCGAGCAGGCGCGGTAGTGCGGCGCCACGCGGCGGATCTGCGCAAACATTTCCCACATCAGGGGGCTGCGTCCGATCATGCCTTCGAATTGACTGGTGTCCATCATCTCGACGTCCAGTTGGCTGACCCGCAGGCGGCGGCGTGCATCGGCCGCCAGCTTGCCTACTTTCTCGCGCAGCACGGGAATGGAGATGGGCTTGGGCAGGTAATCGTCAGCGCCCTTCTTGATAGCTTCGACGGCGGCTTCCGTGGAGTACTGCGCGGTCATCAGGATGACGTCGGTGGCCGGATCCACTTCCAGAATGCGGCTCAGCAGCTCCATGCCGTTCATGTTGGGCATCAGGATATCGCTCAGCACGATGGCGGGGCGCTCGAGGCGCACCAGTTCCAGGCCGCGCTCGGGATCCTCCGCGGTGAGGATATCCAGGCCATCGCCGGAGAGCGCCTCGGAGACCAGTTCCAGGCTCTGCGGATCGTCGTCGATAGCCAGCAGCTTGATGCGCGGGGTGGTGGCAGTCATAGCGTCCTGCCTTTGTGGGACAGGCACTTTGCCGGACCCAGAGTGTACCCCGGCCTCGTAGGCCGCCAAAAAGCGGCAGACCACACAAAACGATGGTCTGCCCCACCGACAATGTTGTCTATAGATGCGCAGGGCATGTCGCTAGAGCAGCTTCTTGATTTCCTGCCGCAGAGCGGCGATTTCCACGGGCTTGGTGATGTAGCCATCGAAACCCGCGTCCAGCGCGCGTTCCCGGTCGCCTTGCATGGCGAAGGCGGTCAACGCGACGATCTGCAACGCGGAAAAACGCGGATCGGCGCGCAATTCGCGCAGCACGCCGTAGCCATCCAGATGCGGCATCTGAATGTCCACCAGCAACAGATCCGGCGTGTTCTCTCGGGCGCGCTCGACGGCGTCCCGGCCATCGGCAGCCTCCACCACGTCGTAGCCGCTCATCTCCAAAACTTCGCGGATCAGCTCACGGCTGACATGATTGTCGTCCGCCACCAGGATCTTGTGGCTCATACGCGCTCCGCTTCCGTCCCTATTGCCCGGCGCAAATCGGCGAGCAACTGTTTCTTCCATTCGTGGTCTTTCAGGAAGAGGCCGATGGTCTCCCGGCGCAGCATCTCCACTTCATTATCTGCCAGATCCTTGGCCGTGAGCACCATCACGGGAATGTTGCGCAGACCGGCGTCCTCCTTCAAGCGCATCAGCATCTCGAAACCATCCATCTCCGGCATCATCAGGTCCAACAGGATGGCGCTTACCGATATGCGCGACAAGGCCTCTAAAGCATCCTTGCCATTGGCCGCCAGCACCGTGATGTAGCCGTCGGATTCGAGCATTTCCTTGAGCAACTCGCGCGTGCCGGCCTCGTCGTCCACCACCAAAACCTTGGCCGGTCCATTGGATCCCGGACCGATATAACGGCGCACCGTTTCGAGCAGCACATCCTTATCGACCGGTTTCACCAGGTATTCGGCGGCGCCCAAAGCCAGCCCGATCTTAGGTTCGTCGACCACGGTAACCACAATCACGGGAATGGCCGCCGTCACGGGCGTTTTTTTGAGATTGTACAGCGTGTCCCAACCGCCCTTGCCGGGCATCAGCATGTTCAGGGTTATAGCATCGGGGATGCGTTCGGCGGCTTTGGCCAGAGCGTCGGAGGAGGAACCGGCGAACACGATCTGATACCCCTCGGGTTCGAGCCAGCTTGCCAATAGTTCGCGGGCGGCGGGTTCGTCGTCCACAACCAGGACCAGGGGGTGGTCGCGCGGCGTTCCGGTTTCGACGGCGACCGAATCCGCGGCGGCCGTCTCTTCCAGCCGCGGGCGTCCTGCGGCCATGGTAAAGCTCAACCGGGCGCCTCTTCCCGGCTCGCTCTCCACCCAGATGCGCCCGCCGTGCTCCTCCACCAAGCGCTTGGTGATAGCCAAGCCAAGGCCGGTGCCTTCCTTAATACCTTTGGTAGTGGCGCCGGCCTGATGGAAAGCGTCGAAAATGGCTTCCTGCTCCTCCACCGAAATGCCCACGCCAGTGTCGCTGACGGAGACGGTGATGCGCCCGCGGCGCTCCACCGCTTCCACCCAAATTCTGCCGCCATCGGGAGTGAACTTCACCGCATTGCTCAGCAGGTTCAGCAGAATCTGTTTGAACCGGATGCGATCCGCATAGACGGCCACATCCGGCGACACACTGCTGTGCACCGCGATGCTCTTGGCCGCGGCCGCCGGACGAATGCCCGTGAACACCTCGGCCAGCACCACGGCCACAGGCACGTTCTCGCGATTGAGCTCCAGGCGCCCGGCCTCCACTTTCGAGAGATCCAGAATGTCGTTGATGAGCGCCAGCAAGTGCCGCGCGCCCTGCTGGATATGATTCACGAAGCGCTGCTGCTTGGGGGATAGCGCCCCGGCGATCTGTTCGGCGAGCAAGTCGGAAAAACCGATGATGGCGTTCAACGGCGTGCGCAATTCATGGCTCATGCTGGCCAGGAATTCGCTCTTCAACCGATTGGCCCGTTCCACCTCGCGGTTCCGCAGTTCCAGCTCTTTATTCGTGGCGGCCAGCCGATCATTCAGCGCGACGACCGCTTCTTGCGCTTTCTTCCGCTCGGTGATGTCGCGATTGATTTCGAGCAATGCGCCCGGCTGTCCATCGACCCCATCCACTATGATGTGGCGCGTTTCGATGGTGATCTCGGCGCCATCCCGCCGGGTGTGCCGCAACTCGCCATCCCACTGGCCGTTTTGCGCGAGTTCCCGCTCCATCTGTTCCAGAGACACGGGAAATACGGTCTGGAACAACGTGTGAGAGTTCTGGCCCACAGCCTCCGCGGCGGACCAGCCATAGATCTCCTGAGCTCCGGCGTTCCATTGCAGAATGCGGCCGCCCGGTTCGCGGACGATAATGGCGTCGTGGGAAGCCTCGATCAATCTCCCTTGCCGCCGCAGGTCTTCTTCGATGCGCTTCCGCTCCGTCATATCGCGGACCACGCACATGGTTTGCGGCCCATCCTTGGTTTCGAGGGGACTGAGCGTTATGTCCACCGGGAACTCGCTGCCGTCGCTGCGGCGGGCCCACAGGTCTAAACCGGAGCCCATCGGCCGCGTGGCGGGCTTCGACTGGTAATGTTCGCGGTGCTGCGGATGGCGATCGCGGAAGCGGGTGGGCACGAACTCGTCCACATTCCGGCCCACCAACTCACCCACGCGGCACACCAGCATCTCGCCCGCCAGCGAGTTGGCCAGCACGATCTTTCCTTGGCGATCGACCTGCAAAATGGCGTCCGGAGAAGCTTCGAAGATCTGCCGGAACCGCAGATCCGCCTGCACCACATCGCGCGCGCCAGGATCGTGGCGGGCGGCCTTCAGCTCGAGCACCTGGCGCGCCGAGACAGGCAAACGAAATAGCTCGCCGGTATGCAGGCAATCGGCCGCGCCTTCCAGCACGCAGTTCATGAGCAGGCGAGGATCGGGGTCGCCGCTCAAAACAACCAGGGGTACCGGCCGCGGCGAACCACGCAACGCTTCGAGCGCGGCGCGCCAACTCCAACCGGGCGCGGAGTATTCGGTGACCACCAGATCGAAGGGCGTCCGCTCGAGCAGCGCGGTCATCTCCTGGGGGGTGCCGGCAAGGGCCTTTCCCGCATCGAAGCCCACCCGCACAAGCTCGCGAATGCATTGTTCCGCAATGTCCGGTGGAGTTTTAAGAAATAGAACGCGCAAGGCGCCCCCTCATTTGTTTAATTCTATACAATTCGAGGCGGTGCTTGCTAAAGGTTGTCGTCCGCGGCGGGGACGACGTCGGGTGCCGGGGCGAACGCTTGATTGCGGCGCCAGGCCAGCACCAGGAATCCGCCCAAAATGCAGAATGGAGGCAGGCCGAGCAGCACAATCCCCATGTTGAGAAGGTGGGCGCGAGCCGCGTTCTGGGCGGCGGCGGTGCGGAAACACATCACACACTGCGCCCAGCCGCTGGCGGCGGTTAGGAAAAGCGCAAGGGCTACCCGTTTCATTGCGGCCTCATCATCATCAGGCGGTTGGAATCCGGCATAAACATCACCAGCATCAGGATAATACAGAGAATCAACATGGGAAATAGGGTCAGGAAGAGACTCAATTTCTCGAACTTCAGGTGCATGAAATAGGCAATAATGAGCGCGGCCTTGATTACCGACAGGCCCACCAGGGCCGTCAGGAAAATCAGGACGGGGATCTGCTCATAGGCCAGAAAAACTTCCACCCCGGTCATGAACAGCAAGGCGCACCAGACGGTAATAAACGTCTTGGCGCTGGCGCTTTCGATATGTTCCACAGCTTCTGAATGACTGCTCATAATTCAGGTCCTCATATGTGGGGCAGGCTCGTAGCCTGCGGCGGCCTCGTAGGCCGCCATCTTGCATAGGCCCACGTCGCAGCAGGCGGCCTACGAGGCCGCCGCAGGCTGCGAGCCTGCCCCACAAAATCATATCCTAGCCGACATCAAATAAACCAGCGGGAAAATGAACATCCACACCAGGTCCACAAAGTGCCAATACAATCCGCTGACTTCCACATCCTCCGCCTTAAATTTTCCGCGGCTGACCGCGATGGCGATGATGCCGAGGTAAATCAAGCCGATGACCACGTGCGTCATATGCAATCCTGTAAGGGCGAAAAACGTGCCGCCGAACAACGGCACGCCCCATTCGTTGCTGAAGGGCGTGACATGCTCGTTATTGATCAGATTCAGCCACTCGGTAAGGTGTAGTACGACGAACGCCCCGCCACCCACCATGGTCGCCAGGATCCAGCGCACGGCGGCCTTGCGATTGCCGTGATTCATGGCGTGCACACCCATCACCATGGTCAAACTGCTGGAGAGCAGACAGAACGTCATCACCGTGGAGAAAATAATGCTGGGGCTGAATTTGAACGGCATGGGCCAATTGGGCGTGGCCAGCCTGACGTAGGTGTACGCCATGAGAAGCGCGGAGAATGTCAGCGCGTCGGAGATGATGAACAACCACATCCCGAACTTTTTCGAATTCACCGCGTAGGGCGAACGCCCGCCTGACCAGACCGAAACCGTTGCCGTCGCCGAATTCACTTCAGACATCGACACATTACCCCCAAACGAGAAATAGGATCATCAAATAAATCCAAAGACCGTCTACGAAATGCCAGAACATGGCGCTGACATCCACTGCGGTACGCTTGCCCGGCCCCAGGCGCAGGCGCAGCGCCTGCACATCCACATACGCCAGTGCGGACAGGCCGCCCACAATGTGCAGCCCATGGGCGGCGGTGAGCAGGTAGAAGAACGAACTGCTGGGATTGGAGTAAACGAAAACGCCAGCGGCATTCAACTGCATCCAGGCGATGGCTTGGCCGGCCAGGAAGAACGCACCCAGCACCGTGCCGGCGGTCCAGTAGCCATTGAACGCGCTGCGCCGGCCAGCCTTGAGCGCGCGGCGTGCGAATTCCAGCAAGGCGCTGCTGATGAGTAGAATTGCAGTATTCACCCAAACGATGTGCGGCAAAGCCGTGGGCACCCAATCGTTGGATATGCCGCGCCGCACCACGAACGCGCTGGTAAAAGCCGCGAAGGCCATGGTGGTGGCCGCCAGCAGCACCATCAAGCCGGTCATGGAAGCGCGCCGCGAGGCGCCCCAGCCGTCGGACCCGCCGCCGCCGCCAAAGCCGCCCCGGGCGGGAGGCGCCGGAGGCCTGATGATGTCGGATGTGATGGAACTAGGCATCTAAAAACCTGTGACTGGTGGCTGGTGGCTGGTGGCTGGTGGGTGAGACAAAACCACCGACCACCAGCCACTAACCACTGCCCACCGTTTACTCCGCATGCGCCTCCACCGGATCGGTCTGCATGATGTAATCGCGCGGCGCGCCCGGCACGCTGTATTCGTAGGGGCCGTGATTTACCACCGGATGCTGGCCGCCGAAGTTATCGAATGGCGGCGGCGACGGCACCGTCCACTCCAGCGTGGTCGCTTCCCACGGGTTCATAGGCGCCTTCTTGCCGTATTTCATGCTCCAGAACAGATTGAAGAAGAAAAGAATCTGCACGGCGGCCGTGAAATACGCCGCGTGCGTCATGAACGCGTGCACCGGGAGCAGCTTGCCCAGGAATTCGAAGTTTGTGAAATCCGCGTACCGCCGCGGATTGCCCGCGATTCCCAGATAATGCATGGGCGTGAAGATGGCATACACGCCTACGAACGTGCAGTAGAAGTGGATCTTCCCCAGTGTCTCGTTCATCATGCGTCCGAACATTTTCGGGAACCAGTAAAACGTGCCGGCGAACATACCGAAGATGGCCGCCACGCCCATAATCATATGGAAATGGCCGACCACAAAGTACGTATCGTGGAAGTACAGATCGAGCGCCGGCTGGCCCAGGAAGATGCCGCTCAATCCGCCCGTAATAAATAACGAAACAAAGCCAAGCGCAAACATCATGGCCGTGGTGAAGCGGATCTTGCCGCCCCACAGTGTGCCGATCCAGTTGAAGGTCTTAATGGCCGAAGGTACGCCGATCGCCATGGTGAGCACCGAAAACGCCATGGCCGAATAAGGGCTCATGCCGCTCATGAACATGTGATGGCCCCACACCAGGAAGCCCAGAAATCCGATGCTCAGGATGGCGTAAACCATCGCCCGGTATCCGAACACGGCCTTGCGGGCGAAGGTGGCCAGCAACTGCGAAGTGACGCCCATGCCGGGCAAAATCGCGATGTAGACTTCAGGATGGCCGAAGAACCAGAACAGGTGCTGCCACAGCAGCGGCGATCCGCCTTTATGATTTAAGATCTGATCGCTGACCATCAGGCCGGCGGGCTCGAAGAAGCTGGTTCCGGCGGAGCGGTCGAGGATCAACAACACGCCCGCGGCCAGCAGTACGGCGAAGCCCAGCAAGCCGAGGATGGCGGTCACGAACCAGGTCCAGCAGGTCAGCGGCAGGCGCATCAGCGACATGCCCTGGCAGCGCAGATCGATCAGGGTGGCGATAAAGTTGATAGCCCCCATCAGCGAGGCGAAGCAGAAAATCGCGATACTGACGATCCAGAGCGTTTGTCCCAATCCCTCGCCCGGCCCGGTCAGCTTGCCGAGGCCGCTCAGCGGCGGGTACGTGGTCCAGCCGGAAAGCGGCGCCCCGCCTTGCACGAAGAAGGCCGAAACCATCACCACCAGCGCCACGAACGTGGTCCAGAACGACAGCATATTCAGCACCGGGAACGCCATATCCTCCGCGCCGATTTGGATGGGCAGGAAATAATTGCCAAAGCCGCTTTGCGGAGCAGTAGTGAGCACGAAGAAGACCATGATGGTACCGTGCATGGTCATCAGCGAAAGATACAACTCCGGCGTCATCACGCCGCCCTGCGCCGCCGTGGGCCAGAGTGTGCCGAACCATCCCACATGGGCATCCGGGTTCACCATGTGGTAGCGCATGAGCAGCGACAGGCTCATGCCCACCACCACGGAAAACAAGGCGAGGAAGTAATACTGGATGCCGATGACCTTATGGTCCAGGCTGAAAACATACTTCCGGATGAAACCTTGCGGCGCGTGATGCGCGTGCATTACGGGTGCAGACATAGAGTGATCACCATTGCTAAAATCGTGGATAAAATCGTTGAAACGGGGCCCTGGAGACGCATTACTGATTCGCGGCCTGCTCCTTTTTCCATTGTTCAAAATCGGCTTCAGACATTACTTGCATGGTGCTGCGCATTTGAAAATGGCCGAGGCCGCACAATTCCGAGCAGGGGATCTCGTAGGTGCCTATCTGATCCGCCTGGAAATAAAGCGGGATCTCCATGCCGGGCACGATATCCTGCTTCAAACGCAGTTCGCGCACGAAGAAATTGTGAATCACGTCGCGCGAGTGCATGATCAGCTTGATGGGCTTGCCAACGGGCACTTTCAACGATGCGCTCACGATATCGTCCCTGCCGGCTGGATCCGCATCCACCAGTCCGAAAGGATTGCCCGCCGCATCGTTCACCTGTTTCAGATCCGTGGAGCCGAACTTGCCGTCCGGGCCGGGATAACGGAAGGCGAAAGCGAACTGCTTGGCCATTAACTCGATTTGCATGGCGTTGGGGTCCGGCTCGGCCAGGTGCACGGCCACCCATATCTTGGTGCCGATCAAAACAATGCCTACGAAAAGCACGGCGGTGGCGGTGGTCCAGAGCGCTTCCAGTTTGTTGTTGCCGTGGGAATAGCTGGCGCGCTTGCCGTCGTCGCGGTAGCGGAAGATCACCCAGCCTAAAGCGAACTGGGCAAGAAAGAAGATGAAGCCGGTAATGACGAGCGTGCGCATGAATTGCGCGTCATACGCCAAGCCGTGCTGGTTGATAGGCGGCGGAAACCACCACACCTTGGCTGCAAAAAAATACATGACCACAACGGTCAGCACCCAAACGATCGGAGCGAGCAGCATTCGATGAGATCCCTCTTGTCTCCTGGGCGTGCGCCCCAGGTTTCGATGACGATATCACACTCGAAATCGCCTTAGCAAGTGCGGTTCAGGTTTTACCAGTTCACCAGCCTCCGGATGGCCCGCGCCTGCCGTTTGCCGGCGATGAACTCCTGCTCGTTGCGCAGGGTGATGAGCCGACGTTGGCTGCTCAGCGCGCTCATTTTTATGGATGAGATCGACGTTCACCAGGGGTGTTGGCCCATGATCTCTGGCTGTGCCGCAAGATTGTGTTGCTGGACGAGCCGGTCACGTCCTGCACGTCAAGGGTGAGCCGCCGGAATATGCCGTCGGAGCGCATATTCGCTCGGCGCCGCCCCATCCCAGCGACGGCGCACCTCTGGAGCCTGATAGAAAGCGCCGGTCGCCATAAATCTGGTCACTAGGTTCCCGTTCCCGTCAGCGTCACGGTTTGTGGACTTGCCCCGCCGTCGTCGTTGAATTGCAATGCAGCAGTTCTCGTCCCGGTGGCCATCGGCTTGAATTCGACACTGACGGTGCAGGTTCCACCAGCGGCAATGCTCGGGCCGCAGGTGTTCGCGGAGACGATGAAATCAGCCGGATCGGTTCCGGCGATCAAAATGCCGCTGCCGGTAAAGTTCACGGATACGGTTCCGTCGTTAGTCACGGTCACAGACTTCGCCCGACTAGTGGTTCCGACCTTGCGACTGGCAAAACCCAGGCGAGATACGGACAGGCTTATGTCGGTGGCCGATCCTGTCAGATGCACTCTCTGCGGAGTTGCGGGCGCACTGTCATTAAATGTGAGCTTTCCGGTTCTGGTGCCCGTAGCGGTCGGAGTGAAAGTAACGCTGGCCGTGCAGGTCGCTCCCGTTGCCAACTGTGCCGGAGGTACGGGGCAGGTATTGGTCTGAGCAAAATCACCACTGGTTGCGACCTTCTTAACGGTCACGGGTAGAGGAAATGCGTTCGTCGCTGTCACCGTCTTGGCTGGGCTGGTAGCGCCGATGGTCTGGCGGGGGAACCTTAAGCTTGCCGGTGAGAAGGTCAGGCCCTTGCAGACGCCTGCCGCACCTGCGTTGTAGATTGCTTGTATCTCGGATTGGGACAGGGCAACATTGTATGCTTGAACCTCGTCGATGATGCCGTTCCAGGTTCGGGGATATCCAGCCGATATGTAAATCGAGGAACCAATTTCCCAATCGCTGGAATTGTAGGAAACGGTCTTCGATTCAGAAAAGGAACCTTCCGGCAGGCCGTTTACGAAGAGCCGGAAGGTGCTCCCGTCATACGTCGCAGCAACGAAGTAAAAGCTGCCAGCCTGGAATGTATCAGTCGACGCAATGGTCTCCGATTGGTCGTTGCCGAAGGTGAACAGAAACTCTCCGCTTAGCGCGCTCCACGTCAAAGACACAGACTCATCCACGTCGTCGATGTTCTTTTCTACGATGACACTGCCGTAGAAGTCGTTGTTGGGGCCAGGACCAGCGGGCATAGCCCAGGCAAGCCACGTAAAGGTCTGATTCGCAAGATTGGCAGCGTCCGGAATCTGGATATAGCCATCCTTCCCGAAGGTAAAACCGTTTTCCACTTCTCCCGGCACCAGCGTGACAGCCTGGACAGCTAGCGGGTTGTTGCCCCCGACGATGTCGTTCTCGTTCGTGTCGCCCGTCCACCAGCTAACCAGCCCGGGTGGTGCAGGCGTACAAGATTGTGGTTGCGCAATCGAGCAACAACAAACGAGCAAAACCAACAGAACCGTACTGCCCCGCAACCGATGTGTCATGATGCACCCCTCATCATCCCTCCACGAACTCCTTTTGGCACCCGTCTTTGGCCGAGGTATCCGGGTTGGCGTCCCGATCAGGGCAAATAATATCAGAACCCTCTCCACTTTGACAAGCCATTCTGCCTAAGTCATCCTGGCGACACGTGCCCTTGGCCCAGGTGTGGGTCGCGGCAAACTCCGCGCGCGGGAATTCGTCGCCAACGGATTCACATTCCTCTCGAACACGCGTGCGTGTGGGTGCCGGCACGATTTCCTGCCAGTGTCCTCGCATAAATTGCCGGCGAATGGCTCGCTAGCGCCATCGTTAGGCGAGTACTGGTGCGTTTCGCAAAACTTAAGGAACCGGCCTGCCCGTGTTAGACTGCCTTGGGACAAGGCCGGCTTCAAAGAGCAGGACGCCCAGGAGGAAGTGGCTGCGAAAGAAGCCTACAAAGACGGACTCCGCCAACTTGATTACGGCTTTTAGGCTCAGGCCAAGCAACTTCTTAGCCGTAATATCACGCGCGTTTTAGATGTGCCCGAAACATTTCTCGCCAGACGCGACCTCACTCTGGATTACTCGTGAGATCGCCGTTCAACCTTCGTCTCGGCGCCTTGACCATCCCCCCCGGGTTTGTGCGCGCATCGTGCGATGTGCCTGTTAAATGCGCCGCCGCCGCTGCAAGGAGGAGCGTTGTGCTCCCAACCGGAACCGCGCCCCGCCCGTCATATAAACTAAAGAAATCCGTGGCCACACTCACCGATACCGAACTCACCCTAAAAGCCCAAGCCGCGCGCGACGCCCTGGACGCCTGGACGCGCGAGATGGTCCATTGGCATTTCAGTCCCGAAACCGGCTGCCCATTCTGGCTGGATTACGCGGCGAAGCTCGACTGGGATCCGCGCACGGAAATCCGCGGCTACGCCGATCTGGACCGCCTGGGCTTCTTCCAGGACGAGTGGCTGCGCGGCGGTCCGGTGCGGCGCTGGGTGCCCAAAGCCTACGCCGGCCGTCCGGTCTACGTCTTCGAGACCGGCGGCAGCACCGGCGTACCGAAGTCGCGCATCTCCATCGACGATTTCCGCATCGATTACGAAGCCTTCAGCGCCACGCTGCCCGACGATGCCTTTCCGCCCGGCGCCGATTGGTTGATGCTCGGCCCCAGCGGCCCGCGCCGTCTCCGCCTGGCGGTAGAGCATCTCGCGCAATATCGCGGCGGCATCTGCTTCATGACGGACCTCGATCCGCGCTGGGTCGTCAAGCTGATCAAGCGCGGCAAAATCGATGAAGCCGAGGCGTACAAGCAACATGTGGTCGAACAGGGCCTCACGCTGCTGCGCGCGCACGAAAATATCCGCTGCATGTTCACCACGCCCAAGCTGCTCGAAGCATTGTGCGAAAAGGTGTCGCTGAAGAAGATGGGCATTCGCGGCGTGTTCTGCGGCGGCACGGAGATGACTCCGCAATTCCATCGCTTCGCCGTGGAGGAGTTGCTCGATGGCGTGTACTTCGCGCCCACCTACGGCAATACGCTGATGGGGCTGGCGGTGCACAAACCGCGCCTCGCCGAAGATAATTACGCAATCATCTATTACCCGCCCGCGCCGCGCGCCATGATCGAAGTGGTCGATCCCGACGAACCCACGCGCATTGTGGGCTATGGCGAGACCGGCCGCGTGCGCCTGACTACGCTGACGCGCGAATTCTTCATGCCGCGGTTTTTAGAACGTGACGAGGCGGAGCGCGAACCGTCATATACACAGTACCCGTGGGACGGCGTGCGCAACGTGCGCCCGTTCTCGCGGTTTCAGAAGACCGTGGTCGAAGGCGTTTACTGATGGAGCAGGTGCACATTCCCATACTGCGGCGCGGACGGCCGTATCGCAGCCTGGATACCGTACGCACGCCGCACTACGGCACCGGCGAGCCGTTCGTCGAAATCAGCCAGGCGAATGTGGGGCTGATCCGCCGCGATCTGCTCGATCAGGAAATGGCGCGCGCGCTGCTCGCCGGATTCACCACCGAGGAGTTGTTCCGCATCTGTGCGCGCGCGGCCGACCTGTTCGCGGAAGCCGCCTTGCCGTTGGACGAATCGGCGCAATCGCCTGACGATTACGTCCGCCAGGTATCCGCCACTACCGGCCTGCCGCACGTAATGGTGCGGCGCAACATGCATAAGATCCGCACCGTGCTCGCCGAAATGGAGACGGTAGTGAACGGCCTCACGCGCCGCCTGGATTTGCGCGTGCTCGATACCGGCTACGCCGAAGGCTTGAGCTACTTTCCGCGCGGCGAATCGCTCGGAGTGGTGCTGCCCAGCAATTCTCCGGGCGTGCATTCGCTCTGGGCTCCGGCCTTTGCGCTGAAGACGCCGCTGGTATTGAAGCCCGGCGCAGCCGAGCCTTGGACGCCTTATCGCATCATCCAAGCGCTGATCCACGCGGGCGCGCCGCCCGAGGTGTTCGGCTATTATCCGGCCGATCATGCGGGCGCGGCCGAAATTCTGCGGCGCTGCGGACGCGGCATGGTGTTCGGCGATGTCTCCTCCACGAAGCCATGGCAGGGCGATCCGCGCATCGAGGTGCATGGCCCCGGCTATAGCAAAATCGTGATCGGCGAAGACTGTGCGGCGGATTGGGAACAATATATCGACGTGATGGTGGCGTCGATTCTCGAAAACTCCGGCCGCTCGTGTATCAATGCGTCCGGCGTCTGGACGCCCGCGCACGCCGCGGAAATCGCCGAGGCGTTGGCCATGCGCCTGGCCGCCGTGGAGCCGCGCGATGCGGAGGACGAGCACGCCCAGATCGCGCCGTTCGCGAACGCCGGGCTGGCGGATCGCATCTCCCAGACTATCGACGGCGAACTCGAGGGCGCGCGCGACGTCACCGCGTCGTATCGCGGCAGCCCGCGCCTGGCCACGTTTCAAGGTTGCGCGTATCTGCTGCCCACGATCGTGCTCTGCGATTCGCCCGCGCACCCGCTCGCCAATCGCGAGTTTCTTTTTCCGTTTGCCAGCGTGGTGCCCGTAAGCCAGGATGCCATTCCGCGCGCACTGGGTCCCAGCCTGGTGGTCACCGCCATCACGCACGACCGCAAACTGGCCGCGCGTCTGCTGGGCTCTCCCGATGTGGGCCGCTTGAATCTGGGCGCGATTCCCACGCACCGCATCAGTTGGGATCAGCCGCACGAAGGCAACTTGTTCGACCATCTCTACGCTCGCCGGGCGTTCCAATATGCCACGTAACGGCCATCGTCCGCGCACGGAGTGCGCTCCATGAAGATTCTGGCTCTCACCGCCGGCGCCGCGCAGATGTACTGCGGAAGCTGCATCCGCGATAACGCGCTGGCCGCCGAACTGAAGAGCCAAGGCCACGACGTCATCCTGCTTCCTATCTACACGCCCACCCTGACCGATGAAACCAACGTGGCCGCGCACAAGGTTTTCTTCGGCGGCATCAGCGTCTATCTGGAACAGCACTCCGGCCTGTTCCGCGCGACGCCCGCGCTGGTCGACAAGCTGTGGGATTCCGAATGGGCGCTGAAGCTCGCCGCGCGCCGCTCCATTCCGGTGAATCCGCGCCTGCTCGGCGAAATGACCGTCTCCATGCTGCGCGGCGAGGATGGACGACAGCGCAAGGAGATCCACAAGCTGGCGGACTGGCTGCGCACAGAGCCCGCGCCCGACATTGTCACGCTACCGAATTCGATGCTGATCGGCCTCGCGCAACCTATCCGCGAAGCCGTCGCGCGCCCCATTTGTTGCACGCTGCAAGGCGAGGATCTGTTCCTCAGCCAGCTTCCCGAACCTTACCGCACCGAGTCGCTCGATCTGATCCGGGCCAATATCGAACATGTGGATGGCTTCGCGGCGGTGAGCGAATACTACGCGCGCTTCATGTGCGGATATCTCGGCATCCCCGAACGAAAGATGTACGTGGTGCCGTTGGGCGTGAATCTGAAGGGTTACGATGCCACGCTGAAGCTGCATGAGAATTGCTTCACGGTCGGATATTTCGCGCGCGTAGCGCCCGAGAAAGGTCTGCACCTGCTGGCCGACGCCTATATCAAGCTGCGGCGGGAAACCGATTTCGGCGGCAGCGCGCTGGAGGCCGCGGGATATCTGGCGCCGGAGCATCGCGCCTATCTGCACTCGATTGAACGCCGCATGAAAGAAGCGGGCCTCGATCACGAGTTCCGCTATCGCGGCACGCTCGACCGTCCGCACAAGATCGATTTTCTGCGCAATCTGGATGTGCTGTCGGTTCCGGCAACTTACGACGAGCCGAAGGGAATGTTCCTGCTGGAAGCCATGGCCAATGGAGTGCCGGTGATCGAGCCGCGGCGCGGCGGGCTGACGGAGATCGTGGAAAGAACCGGCGGCGGCATTCTGGTGGAACCTGACGATGCGGCCGCGCTGGCGCAAGGCATCTTCAAGCTCTGGAAAGACCCGGTTCTCCTAGAGGAACTAGGTAAGCGTGGCGTGGAAGGCGTGCGCGAGCATTACAGCGCCGCCCGCATGGCCGCGCGCGCGCTGGAAGTTTACGGATGGATCGCGTCCTAGTGGGGCAGGCTCGCAGCCTGCGGCTGCCTCGCAGGCCGCCGATGCGCGCTAGCGCATGCCGCGCGGGCCGTGAGCCGTTGACAGACCGCAGCCCCCAACCACTAACCTGAAGGCGCGTGCAATTCGAGTTCACTCCCCAGCAGGAAGCGTAACGGCCGCGTCGGCGAGTATTCAGGCGGGCTTCGTTCTGAAGATCTCTTCCACCCGAACGCTCCCCTCAAGTAACGGGCACTGGATGGACGCCGATACGCCATAGTGTTTCGTCACGTCGCCTTCGGTGACGGATACTCGCTTGCGCTTGGGATCGACAACCCAAAAACTAACACATCCGTTCGCCATGCAGATCGACATCTTTTCGGCGATCTCATCGACCGTATTACCCGGCGACGGAACTTCGACGGCCAGATCCGGAGCACCCGTCAGATACTCGTCGTCCCCAACCTCATCCGCCCGTTCCGCGAGGGCCAGACCTACATCGGCTTCCCACACCTCGTACTCCGGTGACGGCCGGAACGACATCTCTTTCGTGACGTAAGCCCTATCGCCAACCATGGATCGTAGGATCTCTGCAAGCCGATCCTGTATCCGTTGATGACCCCATTTTGGCGCCGTCATATGGACAATCTCGCCGTGATGCAACTCATAGTGGCCCGCCAGCGGCGGCTGAAGCCGTAAGAATTCCTCGACCGTGACCAGCGCCGTCTCGACAGCCATGCGGGACCTCGATTCTCATCGTAGCGAATTCGGCATGCCTGTTCAACGCTCCGGGCCGGGCCGGCACCCGCATACGACGATTGGTCCTACCGCGTTGGTGATGCCGGACGTCTCACAGATCGCCAGGGAATATGCGGCCCCGCGTTGCCCCGCTCGCTATCCTGCCCCGCCTCCTTCGTCCTCCAGTGCCGCGGCGTGTAGGACTGACCGAGATGGTCGAGAAGACGGCGATGTTCGCGCAAGGCATCTTGCAAGCTCACAGCGCCGCCCGCATGGCCGCGCGCGCTGGAGGTATACGAAAGCACGAAAGCCTTGCGCGGACCCGCACTCGCCCGCATACGGTATAATTCTTCACATCGGTAACAACTCAGGGATAGCTGTAATGGGACCGGACGGAGAGATCACGCGTCTGATTTCCGACTGGCAGCGCGGCGCCCCAGGCGCGGAAAACGCCCTGTTTAACGCCCTCTACCAAAGGCTGCATACCCTTGCCTTGCAATGCCTGCGCGGCGAGCGTCCGGATCGCGCGCCGGGCGCCACCTCCCTGGTCCACGAGGCGTACTTGCGCTTCCGCCAGACGCAAAATCTGGAAATCGCGAATAGCGCCCACCTGCTGGCCCTGGCGGCACAGGTGATGCGGCGCATTCTGGTGGACCGCGCGCGCGCCCGCCACAGCGCCAAGCGCGGCGGCGATGTTGCCCCCGTCGAGATCTCCGATGCCCTGATGGTGCAGGAATCCGAAGCCGAGCAGATCCTGGCCGTGGATTTCGCCCTCGAAGACCTGGCGCGCTACTCCCCGCGCAAAGCCCAACTGGTGGAACTGCGCTACTTCGCCGGGTTCAGCGAGGAAGAATCGGCTGCCTGCCTGGACATCTCCGTACGCACGGTGCGCCGCGAATGGCAGATTGCCAAAACCCGGCTTCGGATGGCCATCGATGGACACCCCGCCGCCTGACCGCATCCGCCTTGCGGACGAGGTATTCTCGGCAGCGCTGGACCTGCCGCCGACGGAGCGAGAGGCCTTCGTACGCGAGCGTTGCGGCAACGATACCACGCTTACCGACACCGTGTTGCACCTGCTCGAACAGCATGCGCGCCTGGGCGATTTCCTGGAAATCCCCGCTTTCGCGCCAGGCCAAACGGTGCTCGGAGAATTCCGGCCCGGCGAACTCCTTAACAATGGCCGCTTCCGCCTGATCGAGATGGTAGGCCGCGGCGGCATGGGCGAAGTCTACCGCGCCGAGGACACCGAGCTCGCGGATATCGTTGCGCTGAAAGTGCTGCGCTCGCGCTTCCGCGGAGAGGAACACATCGACGCGCGTTTCCGCGATGAAATCCGTTTGGCGCGCAAGATATCCCATCCCAACGTCTGCCATATCTTCGATCTGTTCGTGGAACGCCGCGGCCTGGATGAAGTTCTGTACTTCACCATGGAGTTTCTGGAGGGCCAGACGCTGGCGCGCGCCATCACCCAGGGACCGATGGAGCCGACGGCGGCCCTGGCGCTGGCCCGCCAGATCGCCGCTGGTTTGGACGCGGTGCACCGCGCCGGCATTATTCATCGCGATTTAAAGCCCGCCAATATCCTGCTGGTCCCGGATGCGGCCGTGAGCAACACCGGCGGGCGGCGCGCCGTGCTGACGGATTTCGGGCTGGCGAAAGTCTTCGATGGGCTGACGCCTTCCGGTAACACGCTGCCTGGCCAGATCGCGGGAACGCCGGAATATATGGCCCCGGAACAATTCCTGGGCGCGCCCTTGACGCCCGCCACCGACGTATTTTCGTTCGGATTGATCCTCCATGAGATGCTGTCCGGCAAACGCGCGCCTTCCGAGGAGAACGTCGTTCGCCTGGCCATGCGGCGCATTTCAAAACCACCCGAGCCGCTTTCCCGTTCCGTCCCCGCCATTCCCGCGGCGTGGGACGCGGTGCTGGCCCAAGCTATGGCGCCCGACCCACTAAACCGCTATGCATCGGCAGCAGACATGATCCGGGCGCTCGACGATTCCGCCGCTTCCGCACCGCCTCAGGGACCGCTGCTGCGGCGCATCTCCCGCCGCACCTGGATCGTTTCGGGAGCCGCCACGGCGGGCGTGGCCGGTTTAGCCGCCTTTCTGCGCTATATAGAGTGGCCGCCAACTTTACCGGCGAAACCGCTTATCATGCTGACGCCCACCACACAGTCGATCGACTCCAGCGACGGCCGCACCGCGGCTGGCGCCATCGATCTGCTGCTCGCCGACCTACTCAAGCAATCCGCCCACGTCCGCATCCTGCCCGAAGACCGCATGCTGTTCGCATGGCAGCGGATCGCCGGGGCGCCCGTGCCCCTGCCCGCCAAACTGGAGCCCGCGCAGGCGCGGGACATCGCCCTTCGCGAGGGCGCGCAGCTCGTGGTATTCGGCAATCTGAGCAAGGTGGCTGACGAAGAGGTGCTGGAGCTTCGTTTGCAGTTGATGGGGAGCGAGCCGGCCTACGCGCGCAAGGAATGGCCCGGCACATTTCCGGCGCGGCGTATGAGCGAACTGCCGTCTGCGGTTTATGACTGCGCCGCATGGGTGCGCAGCAAGGCTGGCGAATCGGCGGGGGATATCGAGACGCGCAGCCGGCATCCGGAGGAATTGACTACTTCGTCGTGGCAGGCGTTGCAGGAGTATACGCTCGGGAATCAGGCGTGGGCGGCGTCTAAGAGCGAAGACGCAATTCTGCATTTGAAGACGGCGCTGGAGCTCGACCCTTCGTTCGCCTTTGCGGCAGCGCGGCTGGCCGACATTCTGATGGGAATGAACCGCCGCGACGAAGGGCTTCCCTACTACAGCAGGGCCGCCGAGTTAATCCGGCAGAGGAACCTAACCGACCGGGAATCTCTCAGGATTCGTGGGCTTTTTGCTCTCGATACTGGTCAGATGGAAGAAGCCGAGCGGGTTTTCACGCGTTATGCGATAGACTATCCGGAAGACGGACTGCCGCTGTTCTATAAAGCAGCGGCGGTCGAAGGTCAAGACATCGATCAGGCTGTGGAACTCTCGCGCGAGGCGGTGGCGAAGGACACGCAATCGTACCCGTTCGCCGTGTCCTACGGCTATCGGCTGATGCGCGCCGGCCGTCTCCCAGAGGCGGAGCAGGAATGCAAGGAAGCGGTACGCATTCATTCCTTGGACGGGACGGACCAGCTTCGCTCGGCGCTGGCGTTCAGCCGACTGGATCTGGCAGGCTGCTGGAGCGCTCTTGAACGGATGCGGACCGCTGGCTCGCCGCCCTACCAGAGCAAGGCATGGGCCATGGAGGCGTGTTTTCGCGCGGAACAGGGCCGGTGGCAGGAAGTGGAGCGTCTCCTCGATGAAGGGCTGGCGTTCGACCGTAAAGCCGGCCTGGCGGCTCATCAGCAGTTCACAAAAAAGCGTCTGCTGGTGCAAGCTTTGCTGCGGCAAAACCGCTCACGAGAGGCGATCGAGATCTGCCAGGAGGCGCTCGCCATGCCGCTGGGCCACGAGGATACCATGGAGACGGGCTGTCTGCTGGCGCAGGCGGGGAGCGTCAGCTTGGCCGAGCATTGCATCGTGCGCGGACTGCCCGACTGGCCCTCGTACACTCATTGGACCCTGCGGCTTGGTGGAGAACTGGCGCTTGCACGAGGGGAGCACCAGCGGGCGCTGCAACTGATGAAATCTGCGCCGCCGTCCCTGTTCGCCAGCGAGTGGCCTGAGTACATCGTCCGCGCCGCCGTTGCGGCCGGCGACTGGCAGATTGTACGACCTCTTGTCGCAGACCTTTTGGAACATTCGCCCGCTTATTGGTATCAAGCGGACGTTACCGGCCCCGGATTTATATCGTATGCTACGACATTAGCTCCCCGTTGCGGCTTGCCTGACGCTGGCTTACGCCGGGGGAAAGCTATTCGTTCGGCTTTATCTCAATTCACTTAGCTCGGAAAGGAAAATCGAATGAACCCCTCACACGGTCAACTGTTAGCTCTGTATTTTCTGCTGGTGGTCGATTCTGCATTGTCTCGCTACCTAAGTAACAACATAAATGCGAACGACGCGAACCATGACGGCGGTATTGCGGCGAACCTGGCGACTTATTTTAAGGCGCTGCAAATCACTCTTCCCACCTTGCCTAGCATGATGAACCTGTACGTCAACAACGCGATCGTGCAGACCCCCTCAACTGTCCTGACCACCCTCGGCCTAGACAAGGGCTATTCATCGGGAAGCGGCCCGTGCCCATCCATTTACGAAGAGGCTGCGATAATTCGCGGTTTCGACCTCCAGTTCCCCTGGCCTCAGCAACTGACGCCGCTGTCGAAGATAAAGAAGCCACGGGCACCCAGGTCCCGATGACCTGACGTCCGAGGCCGGCTGCACGTTGGCGATCAGCCTCATTGGCTCTCAATGGCGATGGACCATAAAAAGTCGAGTTTCATTCTGTAGCGAAAGGAGGAATCGCCAGGGCAAATCGGTCCTCGGACGACTCTTCGAGAGTCCGGCAACGCGGGCCATGTGGCGTTTTGGTGACAGGCCATGCAGTTGGAAACCAAGCCCTGCTTAAGGGGCGCCTCAAGCCAAGGGTTGAAGCAGATGTTCGGGCCGCCATCCTCCAGTGCCTTTGGCGTTTCCATGCTGAGGGTCGTATACATGCGGTAATTTCGCCACACGCCAGCAACCTTGGCGGACCGGTCCTGACCGAACCGGCCCTTATCCGGCAGGTCGTGCCACCAGAATGTCGCCCACACCCAATCTGGGATTTCCTTGGTCGTGTAATGCATCGCGACCAATGCTGCGTAGTCCCCAATCTGTGCCGTACTCGCGTTTGGGGCCGAGGAATTTTGCACGGCTGCGATCTCGTTATTTGTGATTGCAAACGAGTACAAGCTAGCCAGCGGCACTACGCCGGCCCCGCGATGCATCGTTCCCAGGAGATCGACGTCAGCTCTTTCGCCGGCTGGAATCTTGGCACGTGAAGGATCTACCGCAACCACTCGCGCCCACGTATCAAAGGGGTTGCCGTTCGGTAACTGGTGATTCTTCTCGGCATCCCAGACCGGCATGGCTGTGAGGCCGCACTTCTTTATAATCCACCAGACAGTTTTGAGGCTCATAGATGTCCGCGGGAAGTCGAGAATGTGGCGGTCAGGCGTCGGCGTGCCGTCAGGGTAAGCGCGGTTCAGCTTTGTCAGATAGTCCTGGAGGTTATATCCGTTGCATCGTATGTGACATCTGGTTTCTTCGTTAAAAAGAGTGAAGGATAAAAGGGAAGCCCCCACGCCTGGAGGTCGCCCGTCGAGAGGCATAAGCTGGCGCGGCTCGGTGAACGGGCGTTGGATCTTTCGAACTCCGAGCGGGCTGGGATTAGAAGAAAATGTCTCATCTCCCGAGTACCAAGTTTCCCAGAGAGCCTCGCCCTGGGCGGTTTTCTGCGTGAGCCCGGCAAATACCAGCCAAGAGTGTTTGCGGATCGCCCGCATCTTTTTCCTGTTTCGCAATCTCAAAAGCTTCGCCTGGTCCGCCGGGAAATCGAAGCCAGGTGGAATGCCCTGATAAACGATACCTTGGCCATACGCAACGAACGCTATGAGGCCGGCTGAAAGCGGCAATTTTCGCGAGAGGAAAATTAGTCTCGTCATCTTTTCTCCTGGGATCAATTCGTGCGCTCTGGCTTCGCCAACATCCCTCGGCGAGGATGCGGCCTCGCTTAGGATAGCGCACTCAGGCGATAGATGAAGCCATTTTTCTTAGAGGCATGAAACGCTGGCACCGTCTGACATCTGTTCTATGCATAGGGGGCGACGCTCGGGAAGTCGCCCGGCGCGTGTGTGCTTCCAACTGTTTGCAAGTTGCTAGTCCCATCCCCATGCGACAATGATCGATAGACTGAGCCTAGAGAGTTGCGCGCATCGGCCATGCTGGACGTCTCCCAGATCGCCAAGCAATACCCCACCCCCCGTGGACCGCTCTCTATCCTCTCCAGCGTCTCTTTCACCCTCCGCCGCGGCGACGCAGCCGCCATCATGGGCCCCTCCGGCGCGGGCAAGAGCACGCTCCTCTACATCCTCGGCGGCCTGGAACAGCCCACCTCCGGCGCCGTCACGCTCGACGGACGCAATCCGTTCACACTCTCCGAGAAAGATCTGGCCGCATTCCGCAACCAATCCATCGGTTTCCTGTTTCAGGATCACTGCCTGCTGCCGCAATGTTCCGTGCTCGAAAACGTGCTGGTGCCGACGCTCGTTTCAAACGATGGCGCCGCGGCTGCCACGCGCGCGCGCGATCTGCTGGCACAGGTCGGATTGAGCGACCGGCTCGATCATCGCCCCTCCGAACTTTCCGGCGGCGAGAAACAACGCGTGGCGCTGGCCCGCGCCCTCATCCGCCAGCCGCTGCTGCTGCTTTGCGACGAACCCACCGGCAATCTCGATCAGGCCTCGGCCGACGTAGTGGCTTCCCTGCTGCTCGAACTGCACCGGCAGCAGGAGACCATCCTGATCGTGGTCACTCACAGCGCCGAACTGGCCGTCCGCTTTCCTTTGCGTTACGAATTGCGAAATGCGAATCTTCACCCTGCTGGCGCGTAATCTCAAGTGGTATTGGCGCACGAACCTGGCCGTGCTGCTGGGTGTGGCGGCTGCGGCGGGAGTGCTGGGCGGCGCGTTGCTGGTGGGCGATTCGGTGCGCGCCAGTTTGCGCGATTTGGTGTTGGCGCGGCTGGGAAACACGGATTATGTGGTCGCGCGGAATGGGTTTTTTCGGGAGGAGTTAGCTTCGGCATTCAACGGGACAGGCCGGGAGGCCTGTCCTACTATCTCCCTCACGGGCATGGTCGTGCATCCGGCTAGCGGGCGACGGGCGTTTTCGGTTCAGATTTACGGCGTCGAGAAGTGCTTCGGCACGGTGCCCGCGGCTCAACAGATTCTGCTGACTTCGGCGCTGGCATCCGAACTCGCCGCGCACCCCGGCGACGCTCTGCTACTGCGCGTCGAGAAGCCTTCCGCCATTCCACTTGAATCGCTGCATGGGCGGAAGGATGATGTCGGCAAGACCATCCGGCT
Organism: Bryobacterales bacterium; assembly: GCA_963785255.1. Classification (GTDB taxonomy): domain Bacteria; phylum Acidobacteriota; class Terriglobia; order Bryobacterales; family Bryobacteraceae; genus Bog-159. The sequence goes on along the minus strand of CAWAUR010000014.1, from coordinate 191,023 downwards.
CACGCTCGGCGAGGCAGCGCCGCGCGAGTTCTCGCTCACTCCGCAACAGGGCGACGTGCGCGCGGCCTATGTGCCTTTGTCGCTTCTCCAAAAGCAACTCGGCGAGACCGGCAAAGTGAACACCATTCTAGTGGAAGGTGGACCGCTCCCTGACGCGCGCCGCTCGGTAACGCTACAGGATCTCGGTATCACGGTGCGCCCATTAAAAGACAGCCTCGCGCTTGAAACCGATACTACCTTGATCCCCGATTCGCTCGCTACGCGCGCCACCGCCGCCGCGCAATCGCTGGGGCTATCCACCGAACCGGTGTTCACCTATCTCGCCAACAGCATCCGCGACCACGGCCGCGAGATTCCCTACTCCGTCGTTACGGCGCTCGGAACCGAGGACGGCATCACGCTCAATCAGTGGGCCGCACACGACCTGAACGCCAAGCTGGGCGATACCATCACGCTCGAATACTACGTCTGGAAATCGGACGGCCGTCTGCACACCGAGAGCGCGCAATTCCGACTGGCGCGAATCGTGCCGACCGTCGCCGATTACAACTATGCGCCGCAATATCCGGGCATCACCGAATCGAATAGCTTGCGTGATTGGGACCCGCCCTTTCCCCTCGACCTGCATCGCGTCCGTCCCGCGGATGAAGAGTATTGGAAGCAATATCGCACCACACCGAAAGCCTTCATCGCGCTGGCACGCGGGCAGCAACTCTGGGGCACGCGCTTCGGCAAGCTGACCTCCATCCGCATCTCGCCGCCATCACCCGCGTTTGCCGGCGCGCTGCGCGCCGCGATCGATCCTGCACAAATGGGACTCACCGTGACTCCAGTGAAGGCGCGCGCCCTCCAAGCCTCACAAGGCGCCACCGACTTCGGCGAATACTTCACCTACTTCAGCTTCTTCCTGATGGTGTCCGCGCTGCTGCTGACGGGGCTGTTCTTCAAGCTCGGCATTGAGCAGCGCCTGCACGAAATCGGCATTCTGCGGGCGCTCGGATTTTCCATCGCAAAAATCCGCGCTGTGTTTCTGCTTGAAGGCGCGGCGCTCGCCATCGCCGGTTCGCTGCTCGGTATGTTGGGCGCGGTAGCCTATGCCGAACTCATCGTGTTCGGCCTGCGCACCTGGTGGATCGGCGCCGTCGGCACGCGTTCGATCGCGCTGCATCCGTCAATCGCATCGCTAGGCGCGGGCGCCTCCGCCGGAATCGTCACTGGTCTATGCGTCATCGCGTGGACGCTCCGCAGACTCGCACCCGTCACACCGCGCGGCCTGCTGGCGGGCGCATCGAAACACGGCTCCGCGAAGCGCGGACTGATGACCGCAATCCCGTCCGCGTTGCTCGCGCTGATCGTGCTGGCCGCCGCCATGTTGGGCGCCATGGATAAGAGTGCGGCCTTCTTCGGCGCGGGAGCCCTGCTGCTGATCGCCGCACTGGCGTTTCAATCCGCGCTCTTGAATCGGCGCTCCTCAGCGTCCATCGGCGGCCTGAAAACGCTGGCCCTGCGCAATGCCGCCTGGCGCCCCGGCCGCAGCATCCTATGCATCGCGCAGATCGCTTGCGCCACGTTCCTCATCGTTTCGGTGGACGCGTTCCGGCAATCCGGCGACTCCGCGGGCACCGGCGGCTTTCCGTTGATGGCCGAATCCGCGCTGCCGCTGATTCACGATCCCAATACTCCGGCTGGCCGCGATGCGCTCAACGTCCCGCCGCTCGAAGGTGTCCATTTCATCCCCTTCCGCCTGCGGCCCGGCGACGATACAAGCTGCCTGAACCTCTATCAGCCGCGCAATCCGCGAATCCTTGCGCCGCCCGATGCATTCCTGCGCAGCGCTCGATTTGCGTTTCAGGATTCGAGCCCGCACGCGGCCAATCCCTGGCTGCTGCTCGATTCGCCGTTGCCCGGTGGCGCGATCCCCGCGATCGCCGATGCCAACTCCATCGAATACGTCTTGCATCTCAAACTGGGCGAAGACTTCCTGCTGAACGGGACGCGTTTCCGCATCGTCGGAGCCTTGCAGGATAGCTTGTTTCAAAGTGAGCTACTGATTTCAGAGCGCAATTTTTTGCGCCTCTTTCCCGATATCGAAGGCTATCGCTTCTTCCTCATCGATGCCCCCCCCCAGAGAGCGCAGCAAGTGACCGGAACGCTGGAGGAAGCGCTGTCCGACTACGGATTCGACATCCAAACCACCGCCGCGCGCCTGGCGAGCTTCCACAGAGTCGAGAACACGTACCTCTCGACGTTTCGCAGCCTTGGCGCCTTGGGATTGATCCTGGGAACCGTGGGCCTGGCCGCCATCCTGCTGCGCAACGTGCTGGAGCGCCGCCGCGAACTGGCGCTGTTGCGCGCCGTCGGATACCGCCCATCGCACGTGACGGCCATCGTACTTGGGGAAAACTTGCTTTTGCTGCTGGCTGGCCTGGCTACCGGAACAGTGTGCGCGCTGCTGGCGATCGCGCCGTCGGTAGCGTCGCGCGGCGGCCGCTTCCCCGTCGCGTCGCTGAGTCTGCTGCTGGCAGCCGTCTTCATCACCGGTGTCGCCGCATCGCTAATGGCCACCCGCGCCGCTCTGCGCTCGCCTCTTCTGGCGGCATTGAGGTCGGAATAGCATTGTCATGAAATTGTGAGACACTGGCGCTGTTCGAGCGCCCTGGTTGTTATGGTTCGTGAAAATTAAAAGCCCCAAAGACGCCCCGCCGCCAGGTCACAAATTGTGACCTTAGTTTCGACTTTCTACATTGTTGCCGTCGCTGTGGGGCAGGCTCGTAGCCTGCGCGGGCCTCGTAGGCCCGCTCTTTGGCGAACGTAGCTCGCCCCTCTAAGGTCACAAATTGTGACCTTAGAAAAAGGGCGCGGCCGTTATTCCAAATACGCGCACTTGGCGTTTACCGAACACGGCCGAGCGATGCTGTGCGCCGTACTCAAGAGTCCCTCGCGTCATCCGGCAGCAAGCCGCGATCCTGGTCTCGGTGTTCCAAGACGTCCAAAAGCTCAAGAACCCGCCGGCGGCCCGCGCCATTGGCTTCGTTGTCCGGAGGCCGGGCGCGCCATATCCTTCTCTCGGGAAGATGATATCCTTTCGAATGACTCCACGTCTTAACCCGATAGGAGGAATTCTTGCGTCCGTCCCGATCGCTCCCCCTGGCTCTCGCCGTACTGGCACTCTCCGCCCCAGGCGAAGATTGGCCGCAATGGCGCGGACCGCATCGCGATGGCGTCGCCATCGGCTTCGTCGAGCCTAAGGCCTGGCCCGAAAAGCTCACTCTCAAATGGAAAATCGCCGTGGGCGGAGGTCATTCGTCGCCCGTGGTAGCCGATGGCAAAATCTATATCCACACGCGCCAGGAAGACCGCGAGGTGGTCACGGCTCTACGTCCCGAAAACGGCCAGACCATCTGGCAGCAGAGCTACGACGCGCCATACAAGATGAATTCCGCCGCAACCAGCCACGGCAAAGGCGTGAAGTCGACGCCCGCGGTTGCGGATGGCCGCATCTTCACGCTGGGCATCAGCGGTATTCTTTCCTGCTTCGATGCCAGGAGCGGCCAGCCACAGTGGCGCAAGGAATTTGGCCCGTTCGGATACGGCGTCGCCACTTCGCCGCTGGTGGATCGCGGTTTGGTCATCGTATATGTGGGAGGTAATACGCAAGGCGCGCTCACCGCGTTCGATGCCGCTACCGGAGCCGAGAAGTGGAGTGCGAAAGGCGACGGCCCGGCCTATGCGTCGCCCATCGCCGTGGAGTTGGCCGTCACCCGCCAGGTCGTGACCCAGAGTCGGGAGCACATCATCGGAGTCTCCGCCGACACCGGCGATCTGCTCTGGCAGATTCCGTTCAAGACGATATTCGAGCAGAACATAGTGACCCCGGTTTTGTACCGCGATACGCTGATCTTCTCCGGCACCGGCGATCCCGTGATGGCTGTCAAGCCGCTCAAACACGGCGTGGCATGGACCACCGAAACGATCTGGAAAAATCAGGACTTTTCGATGTACATGAGTTCCCCGGTGCTAACTGGCGATCTGTTATTCGGCTTCTCGGAACGCAAACGCGGTCAATTCTTTTGCCTGAATCCGGCCGACGGCGCTACGTTGTGGACATCCGATGGCCGGCAGGGGGATAGCGCCGCCATCGTCGCCGCCAGTTCCGTTTGGCTGATTCTCACACCGGACGCCAACCTGACCGTCGTCCGCCAAAACACGAAGGCGTTCGAAGTGTTGCGTAAGTATTCCGTCGCCGATAGTCCGACGTGGGCACATCCGGTAGTTATAGGTCGCGGTATCTTGATTAAAGACGCCACTAACTTGGCTTTATGGGAGCCGCTATGAAATTGATCGCTGCCCTACTGATTTGCGGCGTAGTGCAAGCCGCGTCGCTCGAGTGGCCGCAATTCGCCGGCCCGCATCGCGACTTCACGTCGGACGCCAAGGGCCTGGCTAACTCCTGGCCGGCCTCCGGACCGAAGAAACTCTGGAGCCGCGAGCTGGGCGATGGCTACTCCGGCATCGCGGTCGATGGTGCGGTGCTCTATACGATGTACCGCCGCGGTTCCGACGAAGTCACATTAGCCGCCGCCACGGCCAACGGCAAGACCATCTGGGAACACACGGAGAACGCCTCCTTCCGCGGCGGTATGGCCATGGAAAACGGTCCGGGCCCGCACTCGACGCCGCTGGTCACCGCCGACCACGTTTATGCCGTCGGCATACTGGCCAACTTAGTCTGTCTCGATAAGAAGACCGGCAAAGTAATCTGGTCGCACGATCTTTGGCGCGAATTTAACGGTACGCCCATGGACCGCGGTTACTCCGTCAGCCCCATCGCCTGGAAGAACACGGTCATCATGAAGGTCGGCGGCAGCGGTCACTCTTTGATGGCATTCAATCAGAGAGACGGCAAAGTGGTCTGGCAGAAACAGGATTTTACTAACTCGCCTTCGTCGCCGGTGCTGATCAAAGTAGATGGCCAGGATCAGTTAGTCGCCGTAATGAGTGACAACATCATCGCGGTTAATCCGGATACCGGCGACTTATTCTGGAAGTATCCACATTCAACCAGTTGGGGACTGAACATCGCCGTTCCATTGTGGACCAGCGATAACACACTGTTCGTCTCATCCGCTTACAACGGTGGAGCGGTGGCGCTCGAACCGCACGTCGCGAACGGCAAGACGCAGGTGAAGGAATTGTGGAGTAATAACCGCATGCGCGTGCACATCGGCAACCTGCTGCGCATCGGCGATACGCTCTACGGATCGAGCGGCGATTTCGGCCCGGCGCCGCTGACCGCGCTCGACGCCAAAACGGGCAAGGTGCTCTGGCAGGACCGCTCGTTTCCCAAAGCCACGTTCCTGTATGCCGACGGCAAACTGATCGCGGTGGATGAGGATGGCAATCTCTCGCTGGCCACCGTATCGAACGCCGGGCTGAAGATACTCTCTCGCGCCGAGTTGCTGCGTAGCAACGCGTGGACGGCGCCCGCGCTGGCCGGAACCGCCTTGTATGTGCGAGATCGTCACAGTTTGATGGCGTTCGATCTGCGATAGCACAAATGATGCAAATACCAGGCCACATTAGAGAGTTGGCGCGCCGCTACACCGCGGCCTGGTGTAGCCAGGATCCGTCCAGCGTAGCCGCCTGCTACTCGCCCGATGGATCGCTGTGCGTGAACAATGGCGATCCCGCGGTCGGCCGCGACGCGATCGCTGAAGTTGCACGCGGCTTCATGACGGCCTTTCCCGATCTCGAAGTGCGCATGGAAGATCTTCTGCTTCAGAACGGCCGCATCGTCTATCGCTGGTCTCTCACCGGCGGACAGCGCGTTCGCATCCATGGTTTCGAGGCGTGGAACATCGGCCCTGACGGGCTCATCGCCGAGTCGCAGGGCCACTTCGACGCTGCGGATTATCAACGACAGTTGGCGGGCAGCGCCCGGCCGCCTCGATACTTCGATGAGTACGACGTGCGCGCCCGCTTGCGCATGCCCGAACTGATCGATGCCATGGAACGCGCGCTCGTGGAATTTTCCGCAGGCAGAGTCCAGCAGCCAGTGCGCACGGTGTTTGGCTACGGCGCGGAACATTCGCTGTTCGGATTGATGCCGTCCTACGTTCCTTCGCTTCCGGCGCTCGGCGCGAAGCTGGTGACGGTCTGCCCCGGCAATACCGAGCGGAACCTCGGCACGCACCAGGCGATCATCGTGATACTGGACCCGGCCACCGGCGTGCCCGAGGCGTTTGTCGACGGGCGCTATATCACCGAGGCGCGCACCGCCGCGGTTTCGGCGGTCTCGGCACGGAGGTTGGCCCGGCCAGACGCGCACGTGCTGGGCATCCTGGGATCCGGCGTACAGGCCCGCAGCCATTTCGAAGCGCTCTCACTGGTGCGGAATTTTGCCGAGGTGCGCGCATGGAGCCCCACTGTGCATCGTCTGCGCGAATTCGCCGGGGAGACCGGCGCGCGCGCCATGGAAAGCGCCGAGGCCGTGGTGCGCGGTGCGGATGTGGTGGTGGCCGCCACGGCGTCGCCCACGCCCGTCGTCCGCAATGCATGGGTGGCCGATGGAACACACGTCATCGCGGTCGGATCGTGCCTGCCCACCGAGCGGGAGCTCGATCCGGAGTTGGTGGCGCGCGCCCGCCTGGTGGTCGACTCGCGCGCGGCGGCGCTCAAGGAAGCCGGCGACGTGGTGATGGGAATCGCCGAAGGGCGCTGGACCGCGGAGCATATCGCGGCGGAACTCGGAGAACTGCCTGTCAGGATGAACGACCGTGAGATCACGGTGTTCAAATCGTTGGGGCTGGCAGTGGAGGATTTGTTCGCGGCGCACTTGGTTTTATCCCACGCTGGCCAAGAGGGGTGCGCAACCGCTCCCTGACGGTCGCGGCTCAGTAGATCGTGCGAAATCGACACGGCCGTTACCGAGCCGCGACCGTCAGGGAGCGGTTTCCCCAAAACTGTCAAGCCCCCTTTTTTAATCCTGAAAACAGATAAAAAGAGCTTTAAAATATAGTTTAGCCCGGTCTGCGCCGGGCGGAGGGACTACAGTGTATACACGGCGTGCTTGGATCATCGGTGTCGGCTCTCTGGGCGCGTCCGCTCTCTGGCCTGCGGGGCGCGGCTTCGATTGGCCGCAATTCCGCGGTCCCGACCGCACCAACATCTCCAAGGAAACCGGCCTGCTGCGCAAGTGGCCGGCAAATGGGCCGAAGCGGCTCTGGTCGGCGCCGGTGGAACAAGGCTATGCCGGCGCCGCCATCGTGGGCGGGCGCGTCTACCACCACGATTACGACACCAAAAAATCCGCGTGGATGGTCGACTGCCGGTCGCTCGCCACGGGCCAGCAAATCTGGCAGTTCCGGGAGCCGCGCGAGATTCGTCCCAACCACGCCATTACCCGCACAGTGCCCGCGGTGGATGGCCGGTTCGTCATCTCGCTCGATCCCAAAGCCGTGCTGCACTGCCTGGATGCAAAAACAGGCAGGCAGGTGTGGCGCAAGAGCCTGGTCACGGAGTATCAGGCGACCATTCCATCCTGGTACAACGGCCAGAACCCGCTGGCCGAAGCGGACCGCGTGATCGTGGCCACCGGCGGCGCCGCCATTCTGGTGGCGCTCGGCAAAGCTACGGGCAAGGAGATTTGGCGCACGCCGAATCCGGGCCAAATCCTGATGTCGCACGCCTCGGTGATGCCGGCAGTGCTGGGCGGAGTCAAGCAGTATATCTACGGAACGCTGAACGGTCCCCTGGGAGTTTCCGCGCGCGACGGAAAGCTGCTGTGGACGTTTCCGCGCAAGTTTAACGTAGCGGTAGCGCCCTCGCCCATCGCCGTGGATGGGGAGTGCGTCTTCATGACGGCCAGCTACGACGCGGGCTGCGTGATGGTGCGCGTACGCCGCGCGGGCGAAGCCTTCCATGCCGAGAGCGTGTTCGACATGCAGCGCAACGAGTGGAATTCCGAAGTGCACACGCCCATCGTGCATCAGGGCCACCTGTTTGCCGTCGGCAAAAAGAAGCGCGGGCTGTTCACCTGTCTGGGTTTCGACGGCAAGGAAGTCTGGACCAGCGAAGGCAAAGCTTCCTTCGGCCTGGGCAGTTTCCTGCTGGCGGATGGCATGTTTTTCGTGATGGACGGCAATACGGGCAAGCTGCATCTGATCGAGGCGAACACCACGGCGTATACCGAGTTGGCCAGCGCCCAGGTGCTAACGGGCGAAGAAGTCTGGGGGCCCATGGCACTATCGGACGGCAAGCTGGTCCTGCGCAGCTTGACCGAAATGATCTGCCTGGACGTAAAGGGGTGATGCGATGTCCTACCAGCATGTGGCGACCATTGGCAGCCAGTTCAAATCCACACTGACGGGCTTGGCCGTAGATCGCCACGGACACCTCTACGCCGCGGGCGATTCCGAAATCAAAGCATTCGATGCCGGCGGCCGAGCGGTTCGGCAATGGTCTGCATCGCGGAAGATTTATTCGGTTGCCGTGGCGGCCGACGGTACGGTGTTTGCCGGTGAGGAGCGGCAGATCGAGATTTTCGATCCCGCCGGAAAGCTGCTGCGCGCTTGGCGAGGTCCGAAGCTCGCGGGCAACGTGACCGCCATCGGATTCAGCGGCGGAGTCGTATTGGCCGGCGATACTTGGGATCGCGCCATCCAGCGCTTCGACCGCGATGGCAAGTTCCTCAACACCATCGGAAAAAACAATCCTGTGAACGGGCTCCTGATTCCCAATGGCGTGGTGGATTTCGGCGTGGCTGCGAATGGCACGATTTATGCGGCTAATCCAGGCAAGCATCGCATCGAGCGCTACGCGCCTACCGGTGAACTGCTGGGCCACATCGGGCGGTTCGACGGCAACGATCCGGCGGGCTTCACGGGGTGCTGCAATCCCACGAACGTGGCCGTCGGCGGCGCGCTCTACACCACCGAAAAAGCCGGCCCGCGCGTGAAGGCCTACGATTTCGAGGGCAAGCTGACCGCGGTCATCGCGCCCATGAATAACGCCCTGTTCGATCCGAACTGCAAGAACATGGATATCGCGGTCTCGTCCGCGGGCCGCGTCTACGTCGCCGATACCGTGCGGCGGAGCATTCTCATTTTTGAATCGGAGAACGCATGAGCGAAGACGTGACCAGGCGGGATCTGCTGCATACGGCCGTCAAGGGGACCGTGCTGGCGGTGCTGGGCGGCGCTACCGGCTTCCTGGTGAAGAAAGCCAACGGGCAAATCGTCTGGCAAGTGGATTCCGCCCGCTGCATCAACAGCCGGCTGGGTGAGACCGGCATCCCGGCATGCAACCTGTGCACCACAGAATGCGTGGTGCCGCTATCCGCCGTGCGCGCCGTGAACGAGCACGCGAAGTGCGGCCGCTGCAATATCTGCCCCGCGTATTTCAACATCACCAGCGCAGTGGATGAGCACGGATATCCAAGCGAAAAGCTGTGCCCGCGCGACGCCATTCTGCGCAAGCCCATCGGCAAAATGGATCCGGAGGACCCGGCCAACAACTTCTATGAATACGTCGTCGACGAAGCCAAGTGCGATGGCTGCGGCAAGTGCGTGGTCGAGTGCAAGGATCCGCTGGGGTTGGGTTCCATCAAGCTGCGCATCCGTTACGACAAGTGCGTCAACTGCAATCGCTGCTCCATCTCGAAGGCCTGTCCGCACAACGCATTGATACAAGTGCCGGTGGAACAAGCCATCGGAGCGGTATGAGCCGGCCGTTGTGGGGCAGGCTCGTAGCCTGCGCGGGCCTCGTAGGCCCGCTCTTCGGCAAGCGAAGCTCGCCCAAAGGACAGGCCGGGAGGCCTGTCCTACTACTCGCGTGCCTGATGCTGGGACTGGCATACGCAGGCAGCGCGCCTGCCCAGACGGTACCCTATCAGCGTCCCGTAGAAACCGCGCCGCAGCCGGATAGCATCGGCGGCGGATATAAAACGCCGGCCGTACAGAAGCCCTTGCCGCGCGATTATTGGCTGCAAGTGATGGACGTATTTCTGCTGGCCGCCGCGTTAGGCGTCGCCGTATGGCTGGTGCTGGCGCGCCGCAGCCGGAAATGGCTGGTCGGGCTGAGCATCGGATCGCTGGCCTATTTCGGATTCTACCGCGAGGGTTGCATCTGCCCCATCGGCTCCATCCAGAATGTCGCGGTTGCGCTGATCGACCCGAAGTTTTCTATCCCGATGGTAGTCACGGCAACATTCTTTTTACCGCTGGTGGCGGCGCTGTTCTTCGGCCGTGCGTTTTGCGGCGGCGCATGCGCGCTGGGCGCCATACAGGAGTTAGTCGTGATCCGGCCGGTGCAAGTCCCGCGCCGCCTCGACCGCGCGCTGGGCCTGTTGAAGTATGTATATCTCGGGTTGGCGATCCTCTACGCCGTGAAACCCGCCCTCACGCGCGATTTCCTGATCTGCCGATTCGATCCGTTCGTGGGCTTCTTCCGGCGCACGGGCGCGCCTCACATGCTCATCACGGGCGGTGTCTTCCTGCTGGCGGGCATGTTCATCGGACGGCCTTACTGCCGCTGGCTATGTCCCTACGGCGGCCTGCTGGCGTGGTGTACGCGGCTGGCGCGGCGCGGAGTCACCATCACGCCGGATAAAGAACTCGACTGCGGATTGTGCACGGAAGCCTGCCCCTATGGCGCGATCGAAAAGATGCGCGCCGTCCGCCGCAATTGTCTCTACTGCGCCCGCTGTTACAACTCCTGCCCGCGGGAAAGAAAGCTGGTGCAGATCTCATGACCGCGCGCAGAGCAACATGGATCGCAGGCAGTGCCGTAGCGCTATGCGTAGCCATGCTGCTGGCGGATTATTTCGTTTCACTCAAGCGCCCATTCGATTCCAAGATCGCCGCCGAGCGCAAAAGCATTACCGCCGCGCGCCAAGCCCGCAAGACCCGAGACGACACCGTGGCATGGCTGCTGATCGCATCGGCCGCCGCATTTCTGACCTGCGCCAATAGGCTACCGCGCAGGCCAGCACCCAGCACCCAGCACCCAGCACCCGTGGTCGTCGCACGCAAACCAGCCCCCAGCCCCCAGCCCCCAGCCCCCGCGAGCAGCTCTTCGACGTTCGTCGAAGAACTGGTCGCGAAACTAGGCCGTAGCAAGGAAGCCACCATCCCGCTGCTGCAAGCCATCCAAGCCCACTATCGCTACCTGCCCGACGACGTGCTGCGCCGCGTCTGCGAACTGACCGAGATTACTCCCGCCGAGATCGCCGGCACATCGTCTTTCTACGCGCGGTTCCGCCGTTCGCCCACCGGCGAACATCTCATCCGCGTCTGCCACGGCACAGCGTGCCACGTCTCCGGCGCCCGCCAGATCACCGACGAACTGCGCCGCTACCTGGCCATTCCGGAAGGCGCCGATACAGATGCCGCGCGCCGTTTCACCATCGACGAAGTCGCCTGTTTAGGATGCTGCAGCCTGGCGCCGGTCCTGATGGTCGACGGCCATCCGGCCGGCAAATTAACGCCTGCGACCGCCTGCGAGGCGCTCCGGGACGTGTCATGAAGTCCGTCGAAATCCGTATCGGCCTGGGTTCCTGCGGCATTGCCAGCGGCGCCGAAAAGGTCCGTGACGCCGCGCAACAGGCAGCCCGCAAATTGGGCGCTCCGGGCGCGGTCAAGGCCGTAGGCTGCAACGGCATGTGCTATCGCGAGCCGTTGGTGGAAGTGGCCGAGCCAGGCGGCCGCGTCACCTTGTATGGCAACGTAACCGCCGAAACGGCCCCACTCATTGTGCGCAAGCATCTGCACCCGCGCTGGCTTTTCAGGAACTCGCGCAAAACGGGGCGCCTCGCGCCGCTTCCATCTGCGGGGTTCGTGTCTTGTATGGCGGCGCGAGTAGCGCGCCCCTTTGCGCTTTTCAGGCGCAACGGATATCCAGCCGGCGAACCGCGCCCGGACCCCGGTAAGCAAACGCGCATCGTACTCGAAAACTGCGGCGAGATCGACCCGCTCCATATCGACGATTATCTGGCGCGCGGCGGATATCGTGCCTTGGCCGACTGCCTCGAGACGCGCACCCCGGAACAAGTCATCGCGGAAATTTCCGCCGCCGGGCTGCGCGGGCGTGGTGGCGCGGGCTTTCCTACCGCGCGCAAATGGGCGGCCGGCAGAGCGCCATCCGATCCCGTCAAATACGTCGTCTGCAACGGCGATGAAGGCGATCCCGGCGCTTTCATGGACCGCCTGGTGCTCGAATCCGATCCGCATCGCGTGCTCGAAGGACTGGCCATCGCAGCGTATGCCGTAGGCGCGGCCGAAGGCTTCCTATACATTCGCGCCGAGTATCCGCTGGCGGTCGAACGCATTCGCGCCGCGATCCATCATGCCGGGCAGCGCGGTCTTCTGGGGAGCTTGCGCCTGGAGGTCCGCGAGGGCGCGGGCGCGTTTGTGTGCGGCGAGGAAACCGCCCTCATCCAATCGCTCGAAGGCAAGCGCGGCATGCCCAAGCTGCGTCCGCCTTACCCCGTGGAACGCGGCTTTCGCGGACACCCCACCATCATCAACAATGTCGAGACGCTGGCTTCGGTGCCCTGGATCATGCGCCACGGCGCCGCCGCCTTCGCCGCGCTGGGCACCGCCACCAGCGCCGGCACGAAAGTGTTTTCCCTCGCCGGCAAAATCAATCGCGGCGGATTGATCGAAGTGCCCATGGGCATCACTATTCGCGAGGTGGTGGAGGAGATCGGCGGCGGCATCCGCAACGGCCGTCAGTTCAAAGCCGTGCAACTCGGCGGACCGTCCGGCGGCTGCATCCCGGCGCGCCTGGCCGATACGCCCATCGATTACGAAGCCCTGGCCCAGACCGGCGCCATCATGGGTTCCGGCGGCATGGTGGTGCTCGACGACCGCGATTGCATGGTGGATATCGCGCGCTTTTTCCTGAAATTCACGCAGGCCGAATCCTGCGGCAAGTGCACCTTCTGCCGCATCGGCACGAAGCGCATGCTCGAGATCCTGGAGCGGTTGTGCGCCGGCCAGGGGCGGCCCGGCGATCTCGAAGAACTCGAAACGCTGGCCGATTATGTGGGGCGCGCCAGCCTCTGCGGATTGGGCCAGACCGCACCCAATCCGGTGCTGACCACGCTGCGCTATTTTCGCGGCGAGTTCGAAGCGCATCTCCACGAACGGCGCTGCCCGGCAGGCCGCTGTCCGTCGCTGATCCGCTACCGCGTCACCGATAATTGCATCGGCTGCACGTTGTGCGCGCAAGCCTGTCCGGTGGGCGCCATCGCGTACCGGCCGTACGAGAGGCACGCGGTCGACGACCAACTGTGCACGCGCTGCGACATGTGCCGGCAAGCTTGCCAGGACGATGCCATCGAGGTGATATAAGCATGGCGACCCTCACCATCGACGGCCGGCAGATCACCGTACCGCCGGGGGCTTCCGTGCTGGAGGCGGCCCAATGGCTGGGCATCCGCATCCCCACCATGTGTCATGTGCCGGGAATCGAGCCAGCCGGATCGTGTTTTATGTGCGCCGTGCAGATTGAAGGCCGCCGCACTCTCTCGCCCGCTTGCGCCATGCCCGCCGCCGACGGCATGAACGTGATCACGAACAGCGAAGACATCCACACGGCCCGCAAAATGGCGCTAGAGCTGCTGCTCTCCGATCACGCGGGCGAATGCGTCGCGCCATGCGCCGCCGAGTGTCCCGCCGGACTCGATATCCCCGGCTTTGTGCGTGGAATCGCCCAAGGCGACTATGCACAAGCGGCCGAAACCATCGGCGAGCGCTTGGCGCTGCCCGGTTCTCTGGGCCGTATCTGTCCGCGCTTATGTGAACGGCAATGCCGCCGCGCCGACCTCGACCAGGGGCTGGCCATCGGCGCATTGCACCGTTATGTAGCCGATGCCGACGATTATGTGCCGCCGCGCGCGCCGTCCACCGGGAGATCCGTAGCCATCGTGGGCGCGGGACCCGCGGGACTTGCCGCGGCTTACTATCTGCTGCGCAAGGGCCACGATTGCACGTTGTTCGATGCCCACCCGCAGCCCGGCGGCATGTTGCGCTACGGCATTCCCGCGTATCGCCTGCCCAAAGACGCGCTCGATCGGGAGATTGACGCCATCCGCAATCTGGGCGCCCGCTTCCACATGGGCCAGCGCTGGGGAGAGCAGTTCACGCTGGGTGAGTTGCGCGAGCAACACGATGCGGTGTTCGTCGCCATTGGCGCGCAGTGCACCCGCGGGCTCGGTTGCGAAGGACAGGAGCACGCGCTCGCGGCCGTCGAATTCTTGGCGCGCGTGGCGCAGGGCGATCCGCCGGCGCTGGGGAATGACGTCATCGTGGTTGGAGGCGGCAACACGGCCATCGATTGCGCGCGCACCGCAGTCCGGCTCGGCGCGCGGAACGTGCGCGTGCTGTACCGCCGCAGCCGCCACGAAATGCCTTGCCTGATGACGGAAGTGGAAGCCGCCGAAGCCGAAGGCGTCGAGATCGATCTGCTGGCCGCTCCCGTGAAGCTGGAACATCAGGGTGGCGGGCTGTTGTTGACTTGCCGCCGCATGATGCTCGGCGACGCCGACCACTCCGGACGCCCCCGGCCGCTGCCGGTAGTCGGCTCCGAATTCGCCATCGAGTGCGCCACCGTCATCGCCGCTGTCGGACTGTCGGTGGATCTGGCGGTCGCGCAACGCGAGGATCTCGCGGTGACCGCTTGGGGCATCGCCACCGACGCGCACACGCTGGCCACCAACCTGCCCGGCGTCTTTTCGGGAGGCGACGCAGTTCTGGGTCCGGATCTGGCAGTCCGCGCGGTGGCCGCCGGAAGAATGGCGGCAGCTTCGATCGATCAGTTTCTCGCGCACCAACCTGTTACTGGCGAGCCGTCGATGGCCGCCATCGCCATGCATCCGGTGGATGACGCGGAACGCGCCGCCATCTTTCGCGCCATCGAGAAGGCCGGACGCGTCCAGGCGCGGGAGATCCCCATGGAGCGCCGTCTGGCCGGCTTCGACGAAGTAGAACCGCGCCTGCCCGAAGCCGACGCCATCCGCGAAGCACGCCGCTGCCTGACGTGTGGCTGCTCGAAGGCGAACTGCTGCCTGGTGCGGTCGCTGGCCACCGAATACGGAGCCGATGTCTACCGCTTTGCGGGTGCGCGCCGCCGTTTTGAACGTGATCTCTCGCATCCGGAGATCGTCTACGAGCCCGGCAAGTGCATCTGCTGCGGCGCCTGCGTGCGCATCGCCGCCGCCGAAGGTGAGGAGTTGGGGCTGGCCCTTAGCGGCCGCGGTTTCGATGTGAGCGTGGCCGTGCCCTTCGGCCTGCCGCTTTCCGAAGGTCTGCGCCATTCTGCCACGCGCTGCGCGGAGGCCTGTCCCACAGCCGCTTTGGCGCTGCGCACCGCACGCTCGTGCGAGCAGTGCCCGTAGACGCAAATCATGCTCAGTTGGTGAAATGTTCCGCGCCTTTCGTTCACTAAGCTACGAAAGGAGTTTCAAAATGTCGTGTTCCCCAAAAACAGTTTCGGCTCGCCATTTGCATGCGGCGGTCAAGAAGGCGCTCGAAGCCGCCAGGAAAGCGCATCCCGATGTCGCCAACGAGCCGGGCGATCCTACGGGCACGGGGGTCGCAACCTTGGCCCTTTATTATCGCTACCCGTTCATTTGTGGCCTTCCGCCGTTCCCGTGGATTGAGGAAAACCTTGGGACCATCGCGGAGTTCAACAACACTTTCGTCGCCAATCTTGCACAAGACAAGACTATCTCCGCAGTGGCCGCCGGCGGCAACTTTGAGCCGGCTGTCTACGCCTCCGGCGGCGCCGTCTCCATCGGATTCGTGCCCGCCCATGTCTCGCTTGGCGAATAAGGAAAAGGAAAGCGGACATGCTGCATGCGACAGTTCCGGGCACGCGGGACACCTTGTTGTGCCCGAGTTCACAGCCCGGCATAGACGGCGCCCGCGTGCTTGGCGTCGTTCAGCAAACCGAAGCCGGACCCCAAGTCGCCTACCTCGAGGAGCTACTCCCCGCCACGCCGGAGGTGCTCGCGATGGCGGCCCCGTTGCACCCCACGGAGGTCTTTCGCCTGGCGGCCGCGTGCCAAACAAATCGATGCCCTCACTTCGACGGCGTCAACTGCGGCTTGGCCACGCGCATTGTTCAGATATTGCCTGCCGTCACCGATCGGTTGCCGGCATGCCGGATTCGCAATGAATGCCGTTGGTTTCGGCAGGAGGGCGGGGCCGTATGCCAGCGCTGCCCCGAGATCTCTACCGTGACCTACAACGCGTCCGAGGCCATGCAGAGCGTGGTCCAACTCCCGCCCGTCGCCCGTTGGCCGGATTGGCCCGCGGATCGCAATACGACTGTAAGTACTGCGACCGGCTTCTGAGCCGCGCGCGTAAGCAAGCGGTCCCGGCGGCCGGTTAGAACGAAAACCGCAGTTGTAAGTCGATCTTACGATTGTAAGTGCTGGGTGAGCCGAATGGGCCGAATCCCGCCAAGCTGCGGTACTCGACGAAGTAAGGCGAAGTCAGACCGCCGTTTGGCGCCGCATAGTTAGGATGATTCGAGGCATTCTGCGCGTTGATACTTAGTTAGTTAGAGTCAGGTTGTATCTGTGGCCGCCCATCATGCCCGGCGTTCCGGCCTCGCCCGCGCCGCCGATCAACCAAGTGCGCGACAGCCGCAACCCAAGATTGATCAGGCCGGGACGGCGTGCGGAGTTCCGGCCGATGGTCGCTGCTCCAGTCTCCGGAACTTTCTCCGCCACGCGCCGGTCTAAATCTCCAATGCTGGAACTCCGCGAGCTGACCAAGCGATATCCCGGCACGCTGGCCGTGGACGATGTCTCCTTCACTGTCCGCCCCGGCGAGGTGACCGGCTACCTCGGTCCCAACGGGTCCGGCAAATCCACCACCGTGAAAATGATCACCGGGCTGCTGGATCCCACGGCGGGCGAAATTTTATATCGCGGCCGGCCCATTCGCGACAACCTGGTCGAGTTCAAACGCATTCTCGGATATGTCCCCGAGGAGCCGTATCTCTACCCGCACTTGACGGGCGCCGAATATCTGGAACTGGCCGGCGAGTTGCGCGATCTGCCGGCTGCTACTCTGCATCGCAAAATCGACGCGCTGCTCGAGTTGCTCTCTCTCACCGGCGACCGGCACGCGCCCATTTCGTCTTACTCGAAAGGCATGCGTCAGAAGATTCTGATCGCGGCGGCTATCCTGCACGATCCCGAGTTAGTCATCCTCGACGAGCCTTTCTCGGGACTCGACGTGCATGCGGCCCTGGTCCTGCGCAGCCTGATCCGTTCGCTGGCCGCCTCCGGCAAGACCGTGCTGTTCAGCTCGCACGTGCTCGAAGTGGTGGAGAAGGTCTGCCACCGCGTGGTAATCCTGCACAAAGGCCGCGTGGTGGCCAACGACTCCATCGACAGGCTGCGCGATCTGATGGCGCTGCCCACGCTGGAGGAGATCTTCGCGCAACTGGTGACGGATAGCGATCCCGACGCGACCGCGCGCCAGATTGCCGAGGCCGTGCGGCAATGACCGCCGCGCCCAGCCGTGAACGCCGCCAGTTCCGCGCGCTCACGCGCCTGTTCGCCTACCGTTTCTTCGATACGGATATCATTTCAGTGCGCGGCGATCTGTCCTCGCTGCTTTCGCAATGTGCGGCGCTGCTGGCCGCGCTCAGCCTGGTGCTGGTGATCCTTACAGGGGCGAAGTACGCCGGCATGTATCAGCGTCTGACGCGCGCGCAACTTCACGCCGCGGCCTGGGGCGATCAGGAATTCCTCATTTCGACGACCATGGCGATCGTCGGATTATTGACGCTGCTTCTTTGGGACGCACTGTTTCCGGACCGCCGGGACTCCCTGATCCTGGGCGCCATGCCCGTACGCATCCCCACCGTATTCGCGGCGAAGATCGCCGCGCTGGGCGGCGCGCTAGGCCTGGCCGTAGTGGCTGCAAATTCATTTACCGGGTTGATCTGTCCGTTCCTGATCGTTCCCGGCGCTTCAGGCGTAGCCGAAACGGCGCGCGATTTCGGCGTCTTCTGGCTGGTGATCGCCCTGGCGTCTGTGTTTGTCTTCCTGCTGCTGCTGGCCGTCCAAGGCGTGGCGCTGCACCTGTTGCCGCACGATCTCTATCAGCGTTGGTCGAGCCTCATTCAAACGGCCGCGTTCTTTGCCGTACTCACGTTGTACTTCCTCACACCGCCGCTGGCGAATCCGCAGGCCCTGGCCGCGCCGGCGAACAAGCTGTGGTATGCGCTCGTTCCGTCCTATTGGTTTTGGGGTTTGTTTCAGACCCTGACTGGACCGGCAAATGCCGCGCTGCACGCGCTCGCGCGGCGATCTCTGGCGGGCTTGGGATTGGTCGCGCTGGTGGCGGCCGCGGCTTATGCGCTGGCCTATGCGCGCCAGATGCGGCGGGCCGTTGAGCAATCCGGCATTGTTCCCGCGCGGCGAAATCTCGCGCCGTGGCGCGCCATCTCGCGCGTAATCGCACGCCGCGCCCCGGAACACGCGGTGCTCACCTTCATCGGCCGCACGCTGGCGCGTAGCCGCCAACACCGGCTGATACTCGCCATGTACGCAGGCATGGGAATGGCATACGTATTCAGCCAGGCGGCTTACGTTTTGTATCGTTCCAGGCCGACGGACTTCGGCGCGTCGGAAGGCCGCGCGCAAGCCCAACTCGCCATTCCGTTCATCCTCCTGTTTTTCCTGATCGCCGGACTGCGCGTTTCTTTTTCGATTCCCATCGAAGTACGGGCAAACTGGCTGTTCCGTCTCACCGACGGGAACGGACGCGGCGCGTATTTGGGCGCCACGCGCAAGACGCTCTTGCTGTTCGGCGTCGCGCCAGTGGTAGCCATCGCGGCGCCCGCCTATCTGGCGGTATGGCCATGGCCGCGCGCGGTAGGCCACATCGCCTTCCTCGCCGCCATCGGCCTGCTGATCGTCGAACTCGCGCTGAGCGGTTTCGCCAAGGTCCCCTTCACCTGTTCGTATCTGCCGGGCAAGGCGAATCTGAAAATCATGTTCGGCGTGTATTGGGGACTGCTGATTATCGTGTCGGAGTTACTCACCGATGCCGAGCAAGCCGGGCTGCGCAGCCTCACAAACTATGCCTGGCTCATGGGCATCACGCTGCTGGCGTGGCTCGCGGCGGCTCTTCGCGGACGGCTGGCACGCGCGCGCATCCCGGCGCTCAATTTCGAGGAGCAGCCGGAACCGGCGGTGGCCAGCTTGGGACTGGCGCGGCAGAGCTAAGAGGAATACCGTTCAGTTGGTGGGACAGACCATCGTTTTTCGTGGCCTGCCGCCTTCGGCGGCGGGGCAGACGACACAAACCGATCGTCTGCCCCACAGATGCAAGGGAACGTCAGGCGCGTACGATCAGCGCGTACTCTCTGAGCAATTCCCGCGTAGGGCTGTAAAGCCGCACGTAATAGGCCCCCGAAGGCAAGGGTTTGTCCAGCGCTTTTTCCAACCGGCCAGCGTGCGGAGTTGCCTGCGAGCGCGCCATAGGATGGCCGACGGAATCCACAACTTCCACCTCGTAACTGGGAAATTGTGGCAGATCGGTCAAATCCAGCACCAAGGTGAGAGGTGCGCCGGCGGGCGCCGTTTGAGAAACTCCGTCCGCGCCGCGCGTAGTCTGAAGCAGAATCGCAACCGGACGCACATTCGGATGGCGCCCTGCCTGCCATGCAATTCCGGCCAATACCAGCACTAGAGCAGCGGCCAAGCCGGCGCCCCAAGCCAGTTTCGGAAATCTCGCCAGGATAGGTTTTCGGGGCTTGGAAAGCGCGGCGCCTGCATCGCGCACGGTTTGACGGAAACTATCCTCGCGTGCCAGCCGGTCCTGACAAGCAATGCAGACGAGCAGATGCTCCTCAAACCCGGCTAACTCGGGTCCAGCCATGCGGCCCATCGAATATCGCTCCACCAACTCGTCGCTGGGGTGACGATCGCCGGTGTACTGCAAAGCTGAACCTCCTGGTCGGAGGTGTAATACCAATCTCACCCTATCGCTTCAGTGGTATCTACCTCCAATTATTCTCACTGAAAGGTACTAGACGTTTTGTAACCTTTCTTTTGCCGAGTTGGCCAAAGCGGGCTTTGGCCCGTGACTTGAGCAGCCGGAACTGGGTATCCGTCAACCCCATCTCCGCGCAAATCTGCTCCGCCGGCTGTTCCCAGAGATAAAAGCGTATCAGAATCTCGCGGTCCCTGGGTGCTATACTTTTTAGAACCTTCACGGCGATCTGCTGATTCTCCTGCCGGATGGCCGTCTGTTCGGGGTTGCTTCCGGAATCCCGCACAGCCAACCCCCAGTCGAGATCGTACTGGTGCCTCCGCGTGAGCACGTTATCTTCAATATGCGCAGCCACCTGCCGCCGCACGATCGTCCGCACATATCCCATCAGCCTGTCGGGTTCCCGCAATTCTCCCCGCTGGATGGCCTGCGCCACGATAATGAACGTATCGTGAACGCGGTCGTCCAAATCTTGCGGCCCAAGCTGCCTGCATAGATAAAACTTCACGCCGCGCGAGAAGACCTTATACAATTCCTCCAGGCCATCGGGATCGTTTTGCCGGATTTTTTCGACCAATTCGGCCCAGCAAGGCTGGGATGCAATCGGCCGGTCTTCGGCAGCGTCTTCAGCAAGATCGTTTGCGGTCATGGTTGGTTCCCTGTCACAAAATAAGCTGCCCAGTAAAGGGGGTTCGCGCGCCAGGCGCCAGACTGGAGCATCTCGATTTGCGCATGTTCGAGCGCCACGGCCGGTCCGGATTCCGGCGCCGCGCGCAAGTGGCTGTAGAAAGCGCGGAACAGGGCGCCTTCGTCGTCGGGTGTGGGCCAATGGCTGGCTACTACGGCGCTGGCGCCGGCGGCCTGGCAGGCGCGCGTGAGACCCATCAGGCCCGTGGCCGGAAGCGCATCGGCCGCCCCCGAACTGCATCCGCTCAATGCCACCAGCGCTCCGTGCAGATTCCACGTAACGATATCCGCCGGGTTGGCGGCTTCGTGCCGGCCGGCCTGGTCGAGACTGAGCATGATCAGACCGGTCCCGCTTCGTCCGGAGGCTAGCACATGGGTAGCAAAGTGCACTACGGCAGGACCATCGTTAACCGCGCTTACGATGCGGTCGCGGGAAGCTGCTGCGCCCTCCAGCAATATTGGTCCCCGGGTGGCGTGCCAGGCAGCCGCACACGCTTCTACCTCCCGCGCACTGGCCGGCAGACGCGGCAAGTGCAAATCGCCGGCGCCCTGCGAGTCGCTGGCGCTGGCCGTGAAGAAACCTGGAAACGACTCCGCGTTGGGACCCTTCCAGCGCGGATCGGCCAGGTTGTAAATGGGATCGGCCACACCCACGAACGCGCCGCCGGCCAACACCGCGCGGCCGCCCTGCGCCAGCATCCCGGCGCCCGAAGTAATCTGCAGGGAATGCCGTTCCGCAAGAAAAACAGGCCTGGCGCCGCGCGTATCCTCGACCAGGGCCGCAAAGGGCAACTCGAACAATTGCGCCTCTAGCGCCAAAAGCCAGCGCGATTTCTTTAGAAATACCGGATGGACCTGGCCAAATAGCGCATTGAATAATTGCGCTCCGGCGGCCGCTGCGCCTGGCTGCCCCTGGCGAACCGCCTCGGTGAAGCGAGCCACCTGCCTGGCGATCTCCGCGCGGGCCGGCAAACGGTAGAGAGCGAAGCGCTCCCGCGATACAGCCCAAAGATAAGAATCCGGCGACGCCAGATGAAAGGCAAAAAACGCGGCGTCCGGGCCCAGACGCCGGCGCGTGCGCTCAAGCAGGTCCGGTAGTTCCACGTCGGTATTCGATCCGGCGCGCGACTCCCATTCGATCAACTGACCTTGCAACCGGCGAACCCGCTCGCTGGCCGGCCCGGGATTCGCTTCGGGAGACCGTAACAGACCCGCCTCCGCGGATTCCAGGCGCCGCAGCGTCTCCCAGTATTCGGCAGGCAGCTTACTGCGCCAATCGTGCGGTTCGGCGAGCAGCGCGCGCAAACTGGCCGCCCGGTTGGCTTCGGCCGATTCGAACGTCTCCTTCGCCAGCGCCATGCGATGGTTTATAAAATACAGCCGGTTGCCCGGCCTCCACCAGGGCGGAGTGTACTTTCTGGATGATGTTCTCGGCGGCGATGCGCGTGGCGTCGTCCGGAAACGCTTCGCGGCGCCAGTTGCGCGCCAGGCGTGCGGCGATGCGCAGATCGTCCAAGGCGTCCTCCAAGCGTCCTTGCCGAAGGCGCAAGGTCCCGCGCGCATAGTAAACGTCCCACACGGGCTCGAGGCCGCCAGGTTGCCGGGAAAGCTCCATGGCTTTGTCGAGCAGCACGGAGGCCGATTGAAAGTCGCCTTGCCGCAGGCGCAACATGCCTAGATTCCGGTAGGAACTCTCGATGCTCCGCAGATGCTTGAGCTTGCGGATCCGGTAGCCTTCGAGCAGGGGTTGCTCGGCTTGCGCGAACCGTTTGTGCTCCAGGTATTCGTACCCTAAGTTATTCCACCCTAGAGACGCCATTTCGAGGTCTCCGGCGCGATCGGCGGCCGCTATTCCTCGCAGGTACAGATCCACGGCTTGCGCCAAGCGATCTTGTTCCGCCAGCATGGTGGCCTGAAAGAGGAGCAACTGAGGAAGTTGGGCGAGACGATCGGGCCCCGTTAAACGCGCTGCCGCGCGGTTTATGGCAGCCGTAGCGGCGTCCATCTGCCCCAGATGCGCATAAAGGGAGGCAATATTGAAATCCAACTTTCCGGCCCAGGCATTGTCCCCCGCACTCTCCGCCAGTGTGCGCGCTCCCAAAAATATTCGCAGCGCTTCACGATATTCATGCAGAGCGAACCGGCTGCCGCCGAGATTATTGAGAAATACCGCCGCTATTCTTGGTTCTCCGGAGCCCAGGGCGTCGCGATAGCCTCTCTCGGATAGCTCGGCGGTCTTATGGAAATCGCCCGCCAGGTAGGTTTTGCGGGATTGTGCGAGTTGCGCCTGCAATAAGTCCCGCCGGACATTTCTCTGGCGGGGACTTGCCAGGAGAACCCTCCTGGGCTGCGGAACGAAGCGCACTAGCGTTCCGGCGAGCAGGATAACGAAGAAGAAGGCGACCCAAAACCTGGCACGCACCAATCCCTGCCCTGCCTTGCTTTTCTTCCGGAATATTGCCGGTCTGGTATTCTTTGGGGATACCCTCTGAGTGCATCCCCAAAGAATCATACCAGTATTTGCCCTCAATGTGGCAACCTTTTTTGTGGAATTGTACTTTAACGCGCCGGGTCAAGCGCCGAAGTTCTTTGATTTATCGAGGTTCGTTAGAACCAAAACCCGCCGCCGATGATGATAATCGGGTCCGGCATGTGCTGCAGTCTTCGAGAGTTCCGCGTTGCGCGGAACGCCTTTCTGTCTCGAAGATAGCGGCCGTTGGAGGTACCCCCGGGGCATGTCTGGGGCTAAACAATTCAAATAAGGGGCGAAATTAATCGTGGAAAGTTGAGATCGGATTAAACCCGACGGAATAGTAAGGTATACTCTGGCAATATTCCTGTGGGGCAGGCACGTTGCCTGCGGCGGCCTCGTAGGCCGCCTGCCGGCATTAACGGGGATTAGCCTAAAACGGATCGCCGCGAGCCCAAAACGGACGCAGGGATTCGCGGCACAACCACCTCCCGTTCGCCCAACACATGGCCGAAGCGCTTGAAATATAACTCGTGTACCCAATGCTTCACCGGAAGCTTCCATGTCTGTTTAGGACTGGGAATGGCGCCCACCAAGGCATCCGGCCCGAAGCCCAGCCGCTTGGCCATTTCAATATCGAGTTGGTTGAGGCGGCACCACTTTTTGGCCTCGGGCCAAGTGTGCCGCTGCCGTTTCTTTCCCACGGTCGAACCGAGCCGGATCAGCCGTTAGAACGGCACGTCGTCGTCAGTGATGCCCTGGTTAAATCCAGGCTCCTCCACCGGCGCGGTTGGGCTGGGAACGGCGACGGGGCGGGAAGCGCTGCGCGGCATGGATACCGGCTGCTGGCTATACTCTTCGGAGGGCGGACCGCCGCCGTCCTGACGCCCGCCTAGCAGCACCAGGTGATCGCAGATGACCTCGGTGATGTAAACCTTCTTGCCATCTTTATCGTCGTAGTTCCTGGTCTCCAGGTGGCCCTCCACGTAGACTTGCTTTCCCTTGAGCAGATAATTCGCGACGTTCTCCGCGCGCCAGTACACAATGCGATGCCATTGCGTCTGTTCCTTCCACTCTCCGGATGCCTGGTCTTTCCAACGGCGGGCAGTGGCCAGGGAGAAATTCGTGACGGAAGCGCCGGACGGAGTAAACTTCGTTTCCGCGTCGCGGCCGAGATTGCCGACCAGAATCACTTTATTGACGGATCCCATATGGCAGCACTGTAACACTATTTTGCGCGGAGTGGCGGACGATACTTTTCCATGGCCGGCAGGCGCAATCCTCCACGTGGCCGCCCTATCAACGGTTTCAGGTTCATCCGGTCGCGGCGGACTTGGGCAAGGTCGTATTGGGCCTGTTGCACAAGCCAGCCGTCTTCGGTACCGCCGAACACCTTCGACAGTCTGACGGCCATTTCCGGCGATATGCCCCGCTTCCCGTTCACCAGTTCCGAAAGCGTGTTGCGGGTGACGCCGAGAGCTTCGGCAGCGTCCGTAATCGTCAAGCCCAAAGGCTCGATGCACTGGCGCAAAACAACGCCTCCGGGGTGTGGTGGGTTTTTCATGGTCATGGGTCTTTCTCCCTGTCTAGTGATAATCGACATAATCAACGTCCTCGGCGTGACCCTCGGCAAAACGAAAAATCACCCGCCAGTTAGCCCGAACGGTCACCGCCCAAAAACCTTTCATCTGGCCTTTGAGCGGATGGCAGCCGAAACGCCGGCAAGTCCATGTGAGCAACTGCGGGGGCAGCATGAAGCGTTGCTAGAATATCCCGGAGTTTGCCAATATGTTCCGGGTTTACGCCGCTCGGGTCGTCCTGTTCAAAGAGCCTTTCTGAGTCCCTTGTGGCGGATTGTCCGTATCATCCCGTGCCGTAATGCGCCACGTGGCGCATGTCAAAAACAATCTTAGCAGCTTGCCCGTTTGCCGTCGTTACCGCTCCCGGTGGCAACTCCGTGACGCGTCAGCCGGCCGGGTGGCCGGGCCTAGACAGGCGCACATGGCCTCGCGCACAGATCGGCGATTTGGGCCGGGCTCACCATCTGTTCGGAAACACGGCGGGAAGTCTCGGTCTCCAAAAGGCTGCTCCCTGCCTCTTAAGATCGCCGCCACCACGCGTGCGTTGCGGCGCCCGTGGAACACCGCCAAAACGCGCACTGGCGTTTTTTCGGGCGCTACACTATGACGTATTCCTACACCAAGGCAAAGCGCGGCGCGCGTGACGTGAGATCGGGGCGGCGGTAGCCCTGATGCGGAAACCCTACAAGGGCGCGAATACGGTCGAAGATTGCCGTTACCACCCGGTCGGCCGCGTCGGGGTCGTCCTCGGCAATGTACGCCCGAATTTCGTCAATATCGTTGAGTGCTTCTGAATGGACTGTATAACCGCTCATGCCGGCCGGCGTTGCCTTCGCTCTTGGGTTTTATCCATTAAGCGCCGGTAGGCTTCCTCACCGTCGATTCCCGGCGCCTTACCGCTTTCCATTTCGTCGTAGCGTCGATCAAGCATCTCCCGCGTATAGGCGAGCTCGTCATAAAGACCGACTACAGCATCTTCAATAACCTCGGCGGGCCGCCTGCCGGCATCGCGGGCCATCTGGTCAAGTTTCGCCTGCACTTTGGTGTAAATTGCACTTCCATGTTGCCGGCTCCTTTGTAGAGAATACCGTTTCGCGCAGCCGCGTGCCGGGCGCTCGCGGATAGGCGCCAGGCCATCCGCGGAAGGCCGATGCAGTCTAACCGCCATAAATAACGTAAAGTTACATAGCGAGATTTCGACTGATCTTCGCTTTTGGCTTTGGTCGGCCGAATTTTAAAACGGCCAACTGTGCCCCGCCAGCGACCGGCCCGGCCCTCGGCCTGCAAAAAAAATGCGACCGCCGGGGTGTATACTGGTACCTGCTTGGAGGCAGGTGGTGCAATAAGTAGCGCGCCCCATCCTATAACTACAACAAATAATTACTGTTACAGTAACAGAATTCGCCGTCTCTTCGCTTTTGGCTTTGCTCCGTAGATTTTAAAACAGCCCGTACGCCCAGCCGGCGCCAGCCCCATTGAGAACAATTCCGCCCCGCGCGCACCAACTCCTTTAATGGCTCTCTTTCGCACCTACTCCGCCGCTGTCTACGGCATTGAAGCCCACATCATCGACGTCGAAATCGACATGTACTCCTCCGGCACCGCACGAGACATCGTCATGGTCGGCATGCCCGATATCGCCGTGCGCGAGAGCCGCGAGCGCATCAAGTCCGCGCTCATCAATTCCGGCTTCGGTTATCCCAACAAGGCCGTGACCATCAATCTCGCGCCCGCCAACGTGCGCAAGGAAGGCGCCGGGTTCGACCTGCCCATGGCCATGGGCATTCTGGGCGCGATGGGCAAGATCACCGGGCTCGATCGCCACATCCTGGTGGGCGAGCTATCGCTCGATGGCGCCATTCGCCCGGTGCGCGGCGCGCTTTCCGTGGCGGTCTGCGCGCGCGATAAGGGCATCGCCAATCTGATTCTGCCGGCCGATAACGCTGCCGAAGCCGCCGTCGTCGCGGGCGTGAACGTGTACGGCGTGCGGCATTTGGCGGAAGTAGTGTCGCTGCTGGAGCGGCCCGATGAATTTACGCCCGCGCGCGCCAACGGCAACGGTCATCGCGCGGAAACCGCCGAAGCGCCGGATTTCCGCGACGTGCGCGGGCAGGCGACGGCCCGGCGCGCCCTCGAAGTGGCCGCCGCGGGATCCCACAACATTCTGATGATCGGTCCGCCCGGCTCCGGCAAGACCATGCTGGCCAAGCGCTTCGCCGGCATCCTGCCGCCGCTGACCTTCGCCGAGGCCATCGAGACCACCAAAATCCACTCCGTCGCCGGCGTGCTGGAACGTGGTGTGGGCCTGCTGCACGATCGCCCTTTCCGCGCCCCGCACCACACCATTTCGGACGCCGGAATGCTGGGCGGCGGCGCAGGCGTCCCGCGGCCCGGCGAGATCAGCCTGGCGCATCATGGCGTGCTATTTCTCGATGAGTTGCCCGAATTTCCGCGCGATGTGCTGGAGATTTTGCGGCAGCCGCTCGAAGACGGCGCGGTGACCATCGCGCGCGCCAACATGACGCTGCGCTTTCCGTCGGATTTTCTGCTCGTTTCGGCGATGAATCCGTGCGCCTGCGGATTTTTCGGCGACGCCACGCGGGAATGCCGCTGCACGCCCGCCATGATTCAGCGCTATCTGGGCAAAGTCAGCGGGCCGCTGCTCGATCGCATCGATTTGCACATCGAAGTGCCCGCCGTGCCGTATCGCGAGCTGCGCGACAAGGGCGCCGGCGTATCGTCGGCGGAGATGCGCCAGCGGGTGGTGGAAGCGCACGCCATCCAGAGCCGGCGCGGCTTCTACAATTCCCGCATGCCGTCGAACCTGCTGCGCCAATGCTGCGAGCTGGACGAATCCGGCGAGCGCACATTAGAGATGGCCGTGCGCCGCCTGGGACTCTCCGCGCGCGCGCACGACCGCATTCTGAAGGTCGCCCGCACCATCGCCGATATGGACCACAAAGAGCAGGTCTCCGCCAAGCATCTCGCCGAGGCGGTGCAGTACCGCAGCTTGGACCGCCAGTATTGGACATAAGCACCACGCAATATGTGTTTCCATCAGTCCCTCCAGCGAAGCGAACGTACACTAATAAGCCGGAGGCGGAATGGGACGCGGGGGACTGGCGCTTGCCGTGATCGTCCTGCCGGCGGGTCTGATTCGCCCGAAGAGTTATCCGCCCGGAACAATTTTGGGGTAAACTCAAAAGAGCCTATCACTTGCCGGAGTGGCGGAACTGGCAGACGCACGGGACTCAAAATCCCGCGCCCTTCACTGGGCATGTGGGTTCGACCCCCACCTCCGGCACCAAAGCCTGCGCGCGAGAGTTGTTGTCCGAGCTGATTTCGCCGGATTGCCACCCTTCGACGGTAGTAAGCGGTAGTGCGCCACTTCCCGTCGAGGCTGGTGGTGTGGCGCGCCGGCGTTGGTGACCGCGGTTGCCGATCTGCCCGCA
This sequence comes from Bryobacterales bacterium, assembly GCA_963785255.1. Classification (GTDB taxonomy): domain Bacteria; phylum Acidobacteriota; class Terriglobia; order Bryobacterales; family Bryobacteraceae; genus Bog-159. Next base: position 162,813 of record CAWAUR010000014.1, on the reverse strand, counting down.
ACGGCCCGCTCATCGCCACGGCCCGCGCCAAATAAGCCGCCAAGCGGGCCTATCGCGTCTCCTATCGTCTCGCAGTTGCGGCGGCCGGCTTCGGCGGCGCCTCCGGTGCAGCCGCGGGTTTGGCTTCGGCTTCGGACTTCAGCAGTCCCAACTGCCGGCGCAACTCCGTGTCCACCGCTTGCCGGATATCGGCATTGTCCTTCAGAAACTGGCGCGCGTTTTCGCGGCCCTGTCCGATGCGGTCGCCCTTATAGCTGAACCAGGAGCCGCTCTTCTCGATGATGTTTTGCGCCACGCCCAGATCGATCAGATCGCCTTCCTTGGAGACGCCTTCGCCGTAGATAATGTCGAACTCGGCTTCGCGGAACGGCGAGGCCACCTTATTCTTTACCACCTTGACCTTGGTGCGGTTCCCTACCACGGCATCGCCATCCTTGATAGCCGCAATCCGCCGGATATCCAGCCGCACTGTCGAGTAGAACTTCAAGGCGCGGCCGCCCGTAGTCGTTTCGGGATTGCCGAACATCACACCGATCTTTTCGCGAATCTGGTTGATGAAGATGAGACACGTTTTCGATCGCGAAACGACGCCCGTGAGCTTGCGTAGCGCCTGCGACATGAGCCGCGCCTGCACGCCCATGTGGCTGTCGCCCATTTCACCATCCAATTCGGCTTTAGGCACCAATGCCGCCACCGAATCCACCACCAGTACATCGATCGAACCGGAGGCGATCAGCGCGCCGGTGATTTCAAGCGCTTGTTCGCCGTAATCCGGCTGCGAGACCAGCAGGTTGTCCACGTCCACGCCCAGCTTGCGGGCGTACGACGGATCGAGCGCGTGCTCCACGTCGATGAAGGCCGCCATGCCGCCCTTCTTCTGCGCCTCCGCCACCACCTGTAGCGCGATGGTGGTCTTGCCCGAAGACTCCGGACCGAAGATCTCGTTGATGCGGCCGCGCGGAAATCCGCCGACGCCCAAAGCGGCATCCAGCGAAATGGAACCCGTCGAAATCACCGAGACGGGCACGATGGCGTCCTTGGCTCCCAGCCGCAGGATGGAACCTTTGCCGAACTGCTTTTCAATCTGCCCGAGGGTAAGCTCTAAAGCGCGGGCGCGTTCTTTGTCGTCCATGGAGAACTCCTAAAAAGTGGCGAAAGGAGATTATAGCAGCGTTTGCAAGAAGGCGAAAGTGAGGCGAAGATTTTGTTTGGAACGAGCTTGTGCATTTTGCCGAAGCCGATATGGCATAATGTAGCTGAGGATCGGGATGAACGCCACCAATGTGCAAATGGGCGAGTGGCTCGGTCTGCCGGTTCCGGCGGCCGAGACGGAGATGCTGCGCATCGTAGAGGGGAAGCTGGCGGCCACGGTCATTAAGCGGTTGATTTCACTTGGCCTGCAGCGCGCGGAAATCGACGCGGCCATCATTCCCCTCAGAACGCTGCAACATCGCCGCTCCCGCCGTGAAAAGCTGACCGTGGAAGAGTCCGACCGCGTGCTGCGCGTGATTCGGGTAATTTCGCTGGCGGAGTCCGTATACGGAGGCCGGGAGCGAGCTTTAGCCTGGCTGCGCCGCCCCCATCCGCGGATCGAGGGCCGCGCGCCGCTTTCACTGCTCAACACGGACACGGGCAGCCGGATTGTCGAAGAACTGCTGGTCGAGATCGACGAGGGCATGTTCATCTAGATGATCCTCTGGAGGATTCAGCCGGCATCGCGACCTCAGCGGGGCGGGCGGACTGAGGGTTCCCGGACGATGGCATCATGCCGGCCAGCCTATCGTCTATCTGGCGGGAACTCCTGCGGCGGCGCTTCTCGAAGTATGCGTTCATACCAGCGCGAGCGATGTGCCGCCGGATTTCACACTCCTGAAAGTTGACGGCCCGGATGGGGAGGTCGCTGTCATTAGTGGGGAGGGCTTGCCGCACGATTGGCGGACCCGCGTCGAAGTTACTCGCGACCTGGGGACGGCATGGCTGCGGAACAAGAAGAGCGCTTTGCTTGAGGTCCCCAGCGCCATTGTCCCTGAAACGGCCAATTTCCTTTTCAACCCGATGCACGTCGATGCGGCGACATTCCGAATAGCGGACCTATTCACGTATCCGTTTGATGTCCGCCTGAAGATATAGCTCGTGGGCAGGCGCTCTAAGCTGTTGACCGGCGCCGGCCATCGGCCTGATGGGCTGATGCGCGCGGCGTTAGGGAAGAGAGAGTTAGATGCGCTCAATCATCGCCACTTGAAATTCAACGAGGCGGAGCAGGACGCCATTCTGCGCAAGCTGCGGTCTATATGGACAGGCCAGGAGGCCTGTCCTACTGCACGCCCGTGAGCTTGAACACCGCGCCGACGTTGCCCGTCCCGCCGAATTGCGCCGTCCCATATAAATTGCCCGACGAATCGAAGATCACTCCGGCTTGGGGATTAGCTCCATCCGGCATGCCTGCGAAGTTATACAGCACGGTCAACTGATTCGCCGTGTTCAACTGATACACTAACCCCGTACCCGACGCGCCGCCGTAAGTCGTCGTCCCGTAAAGATTGCCTGACGTATCGAGAGTCACGCCTCCGTCAGGATAGTCGCCGCCAGCGCCTCCCGTAAAGCTGTAAAGCACCGTGAACTGGCCGCCAGCGCTTACTTTGTAAATAACTCCCGCATAGGCCGACCCACCCGCTTCGGTAGTGCCGTATAAGTTGCCGGATGAATCCAGGGTCACTCCCGCGTAAGGATAGCGCCCATCGGTTCCGCCCGTGAAATTATATAACGTCGTGAATTGGCCGTTGGCGGCCACTTCGTAGACCGAGCCGAAGCCGTCCGTGCCGCCTGCATAGCCAACCCCGTAGAGATCGCCAGCGCTATCTCGTGCCAGTGAGCTGTAGGAGCGCGTTGAGTCCTGCGCGCCCGTGAAGTTATAGAGCACTGTCTCCACGCCGCCGGCACTTACTTCGTAGATAACTCCGGCGTCGCCGGTACCGCCATACCAAGCCGTGCCATATAAGTTGCCCGAGGAGTCGAGAATCACGCCGCCGTACGGGTTTGCGCCATCGGCTCCACCGCTGAAGTTATATAGCACGGTCTCCGCGCCCGACTTAGCCACCTTGTATACGACGCCCTGTCCGGATGCTCCGCCGGTGAAGGTGGTTCCGTAGAGATTGCCCGCGGAATCGCGAACCACGCCCGCATTGGGGCCGCTTCCATCGGCGCTCCCAGTGAAACTGTAGAGCACGGTCTGGCGCCCCGCAGCGCTCATTTTGTACACCGCGCCGAAGCCGTACGCGCCGCCATCGGGGGTAGTTCCAAACAGTGCGCCCCCGGAATCGATCGTCAAGCCGGAATTGGGACTGTACCCTCCCGCCGATTGCGGAAAGCCATACAATACCGTCTGCGTGCCTCCCGGTTCCAGTTCGAAGATATCGCCCAGACCCGCGGCGCCGCCGTAAGCCGCCGCTCCGTAGAGATTGCCGGACGCGCGGATCACACCGGCATAAGGATAGGCTCCGTCTGCGCCGCCGGTAAAGCTGTACAGCGTTTCCTTACCTGCCGCAGTCAACTTGTACACCACGCCCGCGCGCGCCGCGCCGCCGTAGATGGTCGTCCCGTAAAGATTGCCGGACGAATCACGCACCACGCCGGCGTAGGGATTCGCCCCATCCGTGCCGCCGGCGAAGCTGTGCAGTGGCGTCTCCTGGCCGGCGGTAGTCAACTCGAACACCACACCCTCGCCCGCGGCGCCGCCGTTAAAGGTGGTTCCATAGATGTTACCGGCCGGGTCGAGAATCACATTGGCTTGGGGATTCGCTCCGTCGGCGCCGCCGGTAAAGCTATACAGCACCGTCTCGTTGTTCGATGTATCCAACTTATAAATGATGCCTTGACCGGGCGTGCCGCCCAAGTAAGTGGTCCCATAAAGGTTACCCGATGCGTCACGAGTTACTCCAGCCCATGCGTAGGAGCCGTCCGATCCGCCGGTGAACGTATGCAGCACGGTAAGTTGCCCCGAGGGATTCAGCATGTAGACGACGCCGTTTCCTTGATGCGTGTTTGCGGATCCCCCGTAGGCGGTAGCGCCGTATAGATTGCCGGCCGAGTCTTCCACAACTCCGGCAAACGGATAGGCGCCGTCGGATCCGCCGGTGAAGCTATACAGCACGCTGAATTGGCCCGCCGCGTTGATTTCGTAAATCACGCCGGCGCCCCACGTGCCGCCGTAAGCCGTAGTGCCGTAGAGGTCGCCGCCGGAGTCGCGGATCACACCGGATCGCGGGCCGCTGCCGTCGGTCCTGCCCGTGAAGCTGTAAAGCACCGACAGACGGCCCTTCGGACTCAGCTTGTATACGGCGCCGGCGTTTTCAGCGCCGCCGTAGCCGGTGGTCCCATATAGGTTGCCCGCCGAGTCGCGGATGACGCCGGAATAGGCGTTCGCGCCCATCGGCGGCGGGAAGAAATTGTGCAGAATGGTTTCCGTCACTTGCGCCGGGGCGACACCCGGATGGGTCATCGCGCAGACCAGCCATAGCAGGCTGATTCCGATTGCCGGCCTCTTCGCATTCAAACCACGGCAGAGCATGGTTGCCTCCTTCTTTTGATAGAAGGGCGCGGGCGCAGTAAGTGGGGATACTTAGATAGATTATCGGCGCGGACGAGGTGTATGTCAAGATATCTTGGGTTGATGATGAAGCCGCGCGAAGTGGCGATCGTCGGTAAACAGATTTAATGTGTGGCATCCGGGGCATCGGTACGTGGCGAAGATACCCAATGTCTTCCGGAGCATGCCCTCCTCCCGGAGCCAGCCCGACGGATGCCCCGCGCCGCATCGCACGCACACGTTGGACCAGGTGTCGCAATCGATGTGCGCTGCGACGCTTCCAAAATAGAAGGCCCATCCGTACACGCTGGCGCGCGTTCCGAGCAGCCTGTCCGCCAGCCGCAGCAGGTAGTTGATGAGCAGCAACGAGGCCTGGGTCCCGCCTCCGAATAGCAGGAGGCGGCGGGGCGCCCATGTGCTGCGATTGCGCCGGTTCAGGCAGGCGAGCGAAGTGCAGAGGGTGCGGGTAGCCACATGCCGCAGTCCCGTGGCGTGTGCGATCCGGCTGGCGATTTCGCTCGCAGAGACGAAGGGATTCACGTGTCCGCCGCCGTGCGCCAACCAGCGGTAGAGGCGGTCGGAAAGCGTGGTGGCGTCCGGAACCGCGACGTACAGCGCGCCGTCGGGCTTAATCGCGCGTCCGATTTCGCGGAGCGCTCCTTCGAGATTGTCGAAATGTTCGAGGCTGTTGTTGGAGACGATCAGGTGGAAGGCGCCGTCCGCGAACGGAAGCATGGCGGCGTCCGACTGCACGAAATTTCGCGTGCCCGCAATTTGGCGCGCCAAGTCCGTGCGGATCACGGTGAACGAACTATCCTGCGTTTCGAAGCTGCCGCGGCCGGACCCGATGTCCAGTACGATGGCGCCCGGAGCGAGCGCCCGCAAGAGTTCGTGCATCCAGCCCATGCTATCGTCTGGCCGCCGCGCCGGGCAAGCCGTCAGGAAGCGGTTCCCTGGGACGGTTAGCGCCCCCACGCACCGCACGCACCCACGCACCCCCACGCCCTTGCATCCGCCAAGCCCACGGCGTTATCCTTTCTTAGTCCATACCATGGCCTAGGAGCTACCTTGTGACCAAAACCGCTACCGCCCTGTTCGCCACCGCGTTGAGCCTCACCCTGTGTGTCTCCTGCGCGAAAAAGCAATCCGGCCTCACCGCCGGTCCCGATTTTCAGAAGAGATTTCAGGAGGCGCTGATCGCCGCCAAACCGGGCGATGTAATCGAACTTCCCGAAGGCCGCCTGGATATGGACCGTGCGCTTTCGCTCTCCGTCGACAATGTCACTATCCGCGGCAAGGGCATCGACAAAACCATTCTCTCGTTTAAGAATCAGAAAACCGGTCCGGCAGGCCTGACGGTGACCTCCAACGGGTTCACCATTGAGGATCTGGCTATAGAGGATACCAAGGGCGATGCGCTCAAAATCAATGGTGCAAACGGCGTGACCGTGCGCCGCGTGCGCACCGAATGGACCGGCGGACCTAGCGAGAAGAACGGCTCGTACGGGATCTATCCCGTGCAATGCAAGAATGTGTTGATCGAAGAGTCGGCTTCCATCGGCGCGGCCGACGCGGGTATTTATGTGGGCCAGTCGAGCAATATCATTGTGCGACGTAGCCGCGCGGAAGCCAACGTGGCCGGCATCGAGATCGAGAACTCGCAGTTCGCCGACGTTTACGATAACAAGTCGACGCATAACACTGGCGGCATTCTGGTGTTCAACCTGCCCGATCTGCCAGTGAAGGGCGGCGGCAACACGCGCGTGTTCAACAATGAAATCTCGGACAATAATACGCAGAACTTCGGCGCCAAGGGTAGCATGGTAGCGAAGGTACCTACCGGCACGGGCGTGATCGTACTGGCGACCAATCACGTCGAGGTGTTTAAGAATACCATCAAGGATAATAACACTGCGAACGTATCGGTAATCAGTTACTTCACCACGGGTAACCCGATGAACGACGCCACTTACTATCCATTTCCCGAAGCCATCTATGTCCACGACAACACCATCTCCGGGGGCGGCACGGCGCCCAGCGGGGAGTATGCCGATCAGTTGGCGCCGGTGGTGGGCAAACCTATGCCCGCAATTCTGTTCGATGGCATCGTGAATCCGCAGAAACTGGCGGCCGGCAAGCGCCTGCCCGACGATCTGCGGATCTGCATCCAGAACAATGGCGACGCCACGTTTATGAATTACGATGCGGGGGAACACTTCAAGCATGTCAGCCGCGATTTGAAACCGTATAACTGCTCGCTCACGCCGCTTTCGGCCGTGAATCTGCCTGCGGCCGCCACCACCGGCACCCCGGCCGGAGGATATTAGTTGTGGGGCAGGCTCGTAGCCTGCGGCGGCCTCGTAGGCCGCCTCTTTTCGCGGCCGCCGCGACTTGCCTCTTACTGTCCGCATGTGGCAGCCGGGGCGTACGCCAGCACGTGGCGGAGCCATACCCAACCAAGCTTTCCGCGTGGCATCTTTTCACAGGAAATCCCGCCGCACTCAAGCCTAACACGGGAGTCGTCCCCTACGACCTTAACTCGCCGCTCTTCTCGGACTATGCCACTAAGTACCGCTTCGTATGGATGCCCCCGGGAACTTCCGCCACTTACAACGATACAGACACCTTCGAGTTTCCGGTAGGCGCGATCTTAGCCAAGACCTTCGCGTTTTCCGACGCCGACCAAGGCGGTAAGCAACGCATCATCGAGACACGCCTGCTGGTAAATAGCCGGTCGGGCTGGGTTACTCTCCCTTATGTCTGGAACCGCCAGCAGACCGAAGCCACTTTGGATGTCGCCGCTGACCCAACTACCGTGCACTGGGTGCATCCGTCCGGCGCACGATACACCATCGATTATGTAATCCCCAATACCAACCAATGCAAAGGATGTCACGACCGGTCTAAGATTGTGACACCCATCGGACCGAAGGCGCGCAACCTGAACAAGGATTTCAATTATCCCGAAGGCCGCATGAACCAGTTAGCTTACTGGACAAAGACCGGGTATCTGAAAGGCGCGCCGCCGCCGGATCGCGCACCGAAGCTGGCTGTGTGGGACGATCCATCGAGCGGGTCGCTGGACGCCCGCGCGCGCGCTTACCTGGAGATCAATTGCGCCCACTGCCACAATCCGCGCGGTCCGGCGAACACCACGGGATTGTATCTGCTGGCATCCCAGACCGATCCCATGCGCATGGGATTTTGCAAAGTGCCGGTTTCGGCCGGACAAGGTTCGGGCGATCTGCTGTTCGACGTCGTGAAGGGCAAGCCGGAGGAGTCCATTCTGGTGCATCGCATGGAATCCACCACGCCTAAGATCATGATGCCGGAGTTAGGGCGTACCATGGTGCACCAGGAGGGCGTAGCGCTGATCCGGGAGTGGATCGCTTCCATGCAAGGGAACTGCGGATCGGGTAAGTCCGGCCATCTGTAGGACAGGCCTCCTGGCCTGTCCCAGGCGAGCGAAGCTCTCCGAAGAGCGGGCCTACGAGGCCCGCGCAGGCAGAGTGCCTGCCCCACTTACTGCACGTTCTTCAACTCGCGCTTCATATGCGTCAAACCGTTCTTCAGATCGTCGGTAGCTTCGGCCATTGACGACGTGTCGTAAATCACATGCGGCGTGAAGAAGACGATTAGTTCATCGCGGCTGGTGGTTTTCGACTTACTGCCGAATGCCGCGCCCAGGATCGGAATGCGCTGTAAGATCGGAATGCCGCCGGAGGTATCGTTGACGGTTTCCTGAATGAATCCGCCGATAGCCACGGTATCGCCGTCCTGCACCGTCATCTGGGTCTGAAAACTGCGGTTCTGAAAAGAAGGCGAAGAAATATCCGAGTAACTGTTCGCGCCCGGCGTGCTGATTTGCTGGTTGATGAGCATGGTGATGATACCGCTCGAATTGACGCGCGCCATGATCGATAAAGTCACGCCTGCGCTGACGTTGGCGATGTTATTGGCGAACAGCGTGTTGCCGCCGGTTTCCACGCCCGAATTGGTGGTGGAGGCCAGGGTGGGAACGGTGCTGCCGACGTTCATCACCGCGGGGATGCTATCGGTGGCGATCAGCGACGGCTCATTGATGGTTTTGGCTTTGCCGGTAGTCTCGAGCGCGGTCAGCGCCGAAAGCAATTCCCGGCTGTGCCCGACTAATAGCCCGCCGGTCAGAGTGAGGCCGCCGGTGAGGGCCGAGCCGAGAAATCCTCCGGCCTGGCCCGGCGCGGTGAGCCCGCTGGGAGTCGCGACACCCTTGTTTTGCAGGTAGGATTCCACGCCGTAAGCGAGGGTTCCTGAAAGAGTCACTTCGTAGATCTTGGCCTCCACCAGAATCTGCCGCGGCGGCACATCCAACTGTATCAACAGCCGCGAAATCTGTTCCCATTCTTCCGGAGTGGATTGCACCAGCAGCGTATTATCGAACGGGTTCGGAATCACGCGCGGGCCGCGCATCGCCAAAGCGCCCGGGCTGGTGGGGTTTAGATAGGTCCCGGTCTGATCGGCGGAAGCTCCCGGCTGGGCCGTGCCTGCCTGGCCCGGCTGCTGGGCCGAATTGTTTCCCAAAAGGCTGCCGAAAAGATTCGCGCCTCCATAGCCACCCATCCCGCCATAGCCACCCATGCCGCCATAGCCACCCATCCCGCCATAGCCGCCGCCGCCGTATGCGCCACCGTAGCCGCCCATGGCGCCATATCCGCCCGCGCCGCCATACGCGCCACCGTAGCCGCCCATGCCGCCATATCCGCCCCCGCCGCCCATGCCGCCGCCATAGCCACCCCCACCGCCATAGCCGCCCATGCCGCCGTTCAACCCGGTGCCTGGCCCGACATTGCTCATCATGCTGCTCATCATGTTGTTATTCATCTGGCTCAGGGCCATCAAGGCCATCGGATTGCCAGTGTATAACGCCATAATGGCTAGCGCCATGGTTTCGGCGCGCCCATACTTCAGCCGGTAGACGTAGTTATCCACCGCGCCGGCAGGGGACTTCACTGGAACATCCAGCTTCTTCAGCCATTGTGATACCTGATCGAAAACGCCCGGATTCGGCGCCACCGCAATGATCGTGTTGATGCGGTCGATGGGCACGAATTTCACCGCGCCGGTTTTATCGGAAAGCGAAACGGCCTTGAAGACGGCATCCAGCTGTTTCACCAGGTCCGTGGGGCGCCCGTTCGACACGTCAAAAATGCGTACCCGTTGATTCACGAACGAATCGCTGTCGAACAGCGCGATCAGATCCATGGTGCGCTTCATGTTGCGGTTGTTGTCTTGCAAGATGAGCAGATTCGCCGGGTCGTAAGTAGCGGCCGCCGCGCCTTCGCCCAGGAAGGGCTGCACCAGCTTCAATATTTCGCTGGCGATAGCGTACTTCAGAAAAACCAGATTCAGCGACATGCGCTCATCGTCGGGAAAATCTTTACCGTTGACGGAAGGGGGCAGCGGCGCCTGGGACGCCTTCTCCACCGGCACCACGCGGTACAGATCGCCAACTTTGATCAGCGCGGCGCCATTGACTCGCAGGATGGTTTCGAGCAGCGACATCAGGTCAGTCGGCTTCATCAGGCCGTAGGTATGGATGGTGACACTGCCGCCCTTGAAACGCGGATCGAGAATGTAGTTGAGTTTCAGCCGCCGGGCAATGATATCGATCACTTCGGAGAGCGATACGTTCTCCAGCATGAAACCTGTATCGCTGATGGAGACTCGCGATGGCGCCGCCTGGCCGCCAATGGGCGAGGTCGGAGCGCCGGGTCTGCCGCCAAAGGGTGTGGGCCGCGGAGGAGCCTGGGGCGTAGTGGTCTGTTGCGCAAAGGCGAGTCCCGCCACGCAGCACACTGCAAGTATGGCCAGTCCCTTGTGGGGCAGGCACTTTGCCTGCGGCGGCCTCTCAGGCCGCCAACTCTTCGGCAGACCACGAATAACGATGGTCTGCCCCACAGTCGCGACTCTGGCGGCCTGAGAGGCCGGGGTGCCCTTTGGGCCCGGCAGAATGCCTGCCCCACAATTCTTCAAGCTCACCACTTACTCCTTGTCCGCCTTCGGTGCATCCGGCTTGCCCGCCGCGGGAGTACCGCTGCTCTTTTTCGACTGATCCCAAATGCGTTGTTCGGTCTCGCTCAGCTCGGTCTTTTTGCGCACCCAGGTGCGCTTTCCGAATGGGGTGGCTTGCTCGAAACGAATCGAATCGCCCTGTTCCACCGCGATGGTGCGGTCGCCCACGGCGTTGCTTTTCTCCGCCGCATCCCTGTTCATGTCCACGGAGTCGGCCGGCCAGCGCGTGACGCCGAATGGACTCTGGCGGTACGTCCAGACCTTGCCGTCTTTATCGGTCCACCGATAGAATCCCGGGGATGTAGGCACCGCGTCCTTGGGAATTCCGGAAGACGCAGTGGCTTTCTTGGCCGGTTTGGCCGGCGGCGTAGTCTTGGTGGAATTCGTCGTGGTCTTAGTGGAATCCTGGGCTGCCAGGCAACCTGCCAGCAGACACATGCTCAATAAAACTCGCATTGGCAATTGCTCCTTTTCCGGACCGCTCTGGCGGCCGGTTTTATTTCTCGCTTTCCCAATAGCATCTTGCGCCGAACGGGCTGCCCTTGATGACTTTGCGCATGCCATCCACCACCGTCCCGGCCGGGGAGGTATCGCCGGGCACGCAAGCTTTGATCCCTGGGCTGAGGTCTCCACCGGGTGCGGCTGCGGCCTTCGGCGGCGGAGGCGGCGGAGCCACGGGCGTGGGCGCGGAAGCGGCTGCCGGCCCAGGCGCGGGCGCGCTGCGATCGAGTATCTCATCCAGCTTCTTGGTGATGGTTTTTCCATCCCACTCCAGCGTCAGTTCGTCCCGGTTTACGTCAACCAACTTGAATGCGCCCACCTGGTCGCCCGGCTGATAATCGCGATGCGGCCCCTTAGCTCCTTCGCTCAGGATGGCGATGGGACCGTCGCCCAAATCGATCACGCCGTGAAACAGCGGCAGGGCCGGCATGGGGACGGGTTTGGGGGCCGGCGGCGGCTCCACCACCACCACCGGATTGCGGTCCTTCGAGAACAGCATTTTTTGCGCGATGTCGCTATAGCCCGCGGCCTTCACCGGCTCCACCACGGGGACCGGCGCGACCGGCGGCGGCGGCAACGGGCGGACCCGCTTGCTCAGCACGGCTTGCTGGCGCGCGCGCGTCTCGCTCCACTCGCGCCGCACATGCACGGCCACCGCCGCGCTGATCGCCAGCAGCGCCACGTTCGCCCATAGTAATTTGCGTTTCACAGCGTGCCCGGCCCCTTCTTTCGCGGCACGAGTTTGCGCGGCACCACGCCGGAGAGTCCCAATCGCACGTTCACGGTCTTCTGCTTGGGGTCGCCCGTCATCACCCGGATGTTGCTGGTCGAGATCAACTCCGGGCGGTTCGCCAGCGCGGCCATGAAATTGACAAACTGTTCAATGCGGCAGGTGAAGGAAACCTCCACCACCACCTCGCCGTAGTCGTCCGCCAGCGGCAGCACTTTCATCTCTTCGGCGCCGCGCACGTCGATGCCGTCCTCCTTGCCCGCGCGGCGGATGATCTGCAGCAACTGCGCCTGCGCCTGCGCGGCCGTATCGGCGGCGATGATGCCTTTCTCCCGCACGGCCAATTCACCGGCAAGCTGCTTCGCGACTTTTTCTTTTCCCGGCACGGTGGCAGCGGTCTCGCGCAACTTCGCCAGGCGCTGCTCGGCGGAGGGCACCGACTCGAACACCGGGGCCGCCGCTTCGGGCTTCTTATCCGTCATCACCACGAAGCGCACCACCAGCACCAGCGACACTCCGCCCGCCAGGATCAGCAACGTGCGGCGATCCAGCGTGCCGGTGGTCATTTGCCCGGCCTCCGCTCGGTGCGCAGGCGGAATAATTCCGCATTTTGTCCCTTGCTGATGCCGTTGAATTCGGAGTTTTGAAAAAACGGCGAAGCATCCAGCAGTTTGACGAGCGGCGCGGCTTGGTCGGCTTCGCCGGTAATTGTGACCGCGTCGCGCGATAGCTCCACGGTGTTGGCCCATATAGGCGGCGGCAGCAGGCGTGTGAGCTCGTTGATGGCATCCAGATCGGCGCGGGTGCGGGAGCGGAAATCGTCGAGCAGTCGCGCACGGGCGCGCATCTGGCCGATCTGGCGATCGAGGGTGGCGGAGCGCGCGGCCTGCGGCCGCAGTTGCGCGATGACGGAATCCAGGCTGCCCAGATAGCGCCGCTCCGCATAACCCGGCCATGCCAGAGTCACACCCAATACGATCAGGAGCAGAGCCGCTGCCACTGCCGTGGGAATAAAGATGCCGCGGGAAGCCGATTCACGACGTTCGGGGGGCAGCATGTTCGCCGCGGGCGCCAGGCGTGGACAGGCGCTCTCGAGCGCCACCGCATAAGGCATCGGATTGCGCGCCAGATCGTTTTCCACGGGATTCACACGCGGCGCCGGCAACAGGCTGTCGAGCGCCAGCGGCACGGTTTCGGGCTCGAGGCGCAACTCGGCGATGGCTACCGCCGCGGCCCGCGCGGCAGGCAAATCGAACTCCGCTGAAAACACCGGACGCGCGGAGCTCTCGCCATAAACTTCGACCCGGGAATCGGAGGAATGGCCGATGGCCACGAACTCGCGCGGTGGCGGCGCTGCCAGCCGGATGGCGCCGTGAATCGCGGCGGCGGCGAAGGTGAAACAGCCTGTGGCGATGCCTGCCTCGGTGAACAACTCCAGGTAGCGATCCACGATCTCGCGCCGCGCGATCCCCACCAGCACGGCGCCCTCGCCCAGCGGCGTCCACCCGAACAACACTTCCTGATCGCCGTAAGGATTGATGCCATCCAACTGGAAAGCGATGGCCGCCTCCAGATCCTTGGACGCCACACCGCGCAGCAGAATGTGCCGCACGATCACCTCCGGCCGGGGCAGCAACACGGTGGCGCTTAGATGCGGTGTGCCCAGTTTCTTCAGCAAAGCGCTGTATTCCGCGCCCCACTCGGCCGCCGGACGCTCGCGAAAACGCGGAATGGTGTTGCGCGCCAGAACCTCAATGCCGGCCGGGCGGACGCGCGCCACCGCGATTTCCAGATCCGCGCCGGCGATTTGAATTCCCGCGCCCGTACCGAAAGCCACCAGGCGCCGGAATTGAGAGTAATTGCCCAAACCGTTCAGACGCAGCGGGAGGGAGAAAAGACGATTTTGTTCGCTTGGACGATCGCCTTTCGTGGTCTGCCGCGTGTGTCAGTCCACCAGCCTCGCTAATCCCCATCGCGCCGCATCGGCCACCAGCGGCTCCGCCGACTCCGCCAGCCTCTCCAGCGGCGCGCGAAACTTCTGCAGCCCCGCATTGCCCATGGCGATCGCCACGTTGCGCAAGAAACCCGCATACCGCGCCCGCGGAATGGGGCTCGCGCGGAACATTTCGCGAAATTCATCTTCCGAGAGCGCGGCCAACTTCTCAAGTGGCGGCGCGAAATGCGCCGGAGCGAAAGCCGCCTCACTCGTGACCGGCGCGCGCCGATTCCAGGGACACACATCCTGGCAAATATCGCATCCGAAAACGTGGCGCCCGATTCCTGGCCGCGCCTCCTCGGGCACGGCGCCGCGTAACTCAATCGTGAAATAGGAAATGCAAAGCCGGGAATCGAGCGCCCACTGCGGACCCTCCTGGGAACCGGTGGGCACGATCGCCTGCGTGGGACACGCGTCGATGCAGCGCGTGCAAGTGCCGCAGCGATCCGGCGGCGGCCCGTCCGGTGCAAGATCGATCGAGAGCAGCAATTCGCCGAGAAAGAACCACGAACCCATCGCCTGGTTGATGAGGCACGTATTCTTGGCGATCCAACCGAGCCCGGCGTGCCGCGCGTAAGCGCGTTCGAGCAGGGGCGCGGTGTCTACGCAGATCTTCCACTCAAACTGCTCACGCGTTAGCGCGCGCAGGCCCGCCACCACGCGCTCCAGCCCGCGTCGCAACACCTGATGATAATCCTCGCCCCACGCGTAGCGCGAGATCCACGCCAGATCGTCGCCCGCGAAATCGGTGGAGTAGGGCTGCGGCCCGTTGTACGGCTTGCCCACGCACAGAATTGAACGCGCGGAGGGCAGCAGACACCGCGGATCGTCGCGCAATGCGGCGCGCCGGTCGGTGAGATAGCGCATCTCGCCCGCCATGCCGTCCGCCACCCAGCGGCGATAATAACCGGCCTCGGGCACAGGCGCCGCCGCCGCGATTCCCGCCAGTTCGAAGCCGCACTCAAGCGCCAGCGTCTTGATCTCTTCCGCGCGCATCGATGCCAAATTTCTCGCGGTATTTCTCCGGCATTCTGCAAAGCCGCATATCGCGCCCCAGGAAGATGTGTTTGGTTTCGCCGGTGGCCAGTTTGCGCCCGTCCGCCGCCAGCCGCATCTCGTACGCGAACAAAACCATGCGCGGATTGGCCGCCTCCACCCACGTGCGGATGACTACCTCTTCGTCGAACCGCGCCGGAGAAGCATAGCGGCAGCGCGCCTCGGCTACCGCCAGGAACACGCCGTCTTCCATTTCCATTTGCTTGTAGTCGAAGCCGCGCGCCTTGCAATATTCCACGCGGCCCACTTCCATCCATACCAGATAATTGGCGTAATACACCACGCCCATCTGGTCGGTCTCGGCATAGCGCACGCGGATGCGCGTTTCGTGAGGGGGCATGGGAGCGATTATAACTAGGGGTTAGAAGAGCAGGGGCCGGGGGCCTGGGGTTGGGGGTCAGGGTTTAGCTCTCGGCCTTGCCCTCCAGCGCCGGGTTGCCCGCGAAAAGGACAAAACCCCCGCCCCCGGCCCCCGTCCCCCGACCCCGCGAGCATAGCTCGTCCCGAGCTATGCTCGCATCATGGCCGCCCTTCAATCCATCCGCCAAGAATGGCGGCCTCTGCTGTCCCTGGCTTGGCCTTTGGTGCTCGCCGAACTCGGCTGGATGTCGATGGGCATCATCGACACCATCATGGTCGGCCGTCTGCCTCAGAGCGCCGCCGCCATCGGCGCCGTCAGCCTGGGCAGCATACTTTTCTTTACGGTCGTGGTATTCGGCGGCTGCCTTCTACTGGGTCTCGACACGCTGGTCTCGCAAGCCTACGGCGCCGGCCGCATGGCGGATTGCAATCGTTCCTTGTGGAACGGCTTGTACCTCGGCGCCGCCATCGCGCCCGCCCTGATCTTCGTGAACGCCGCCATGGCAGCGGGTTTGGCGCGCTTCGGAGTGAACGCCCAGGTTCTGCCGCTGGCCTCCGCCTATATTCGCATTCTGAATTGGAGCACCGTCCCGCTGATGATCTACTTTGCGCTGCGGCGCTACCTGCAGAGCGTCGCGATCGTGAAGCCGGTCATGTTCACGCTCATCTCGGCGAACTTCGTGAACCTGTTCGGGAATTGGGCGCTGATCTACGGGCATCTCGGCTTCCGCGCCATGGGCACGGATGGATCCGCCTGGGCCACCTGCGTGGCGCGCGCTTATATGGCAGCCGCCATGATCTCGATCGCGCTCTACTACGACAGAACACGGCGTTCGGGATTGTTCCACGTTTCGCTGGCTCCGGATTGGCCGCGCATCGTCCGGCTGCTGCGTCTGGGCGGGCCGGCCGCCGCGCAAGTGGCCCTGGAGATCGGAGTTTTCGGATTGGTTACGGCTCTGATTTCGCGCCTCGACGCCGCGTCATTGGCCGCTCACCAAATCGCCCTGAATCTTGCCAGCCTCACCTTCATGGTGACGTTGGGCATCAGTTCGGCGGCGGCGGTGCGCGTCGGGCATCTGATCGGACAGTGCGATGCGGGCGCCGCCGGCCGTGCCGGATGGAGCGCCGTGGCTGGCGGCGCGGCATTCATGGGCCTGGCATCCATCGCCTTCGTCGCGATTCCACGGTGGATCGCGCGCATCTACACGGACGATCCCGCCGTGATCCGCATCAGTGTCACCCTGCTGGCCATCGCCGCCGTGTTTCAACTGTTCGACGGTTGCCAGGTCATCGTGGCGGGCGCGTTGCGAGGCGCCGGCCATACCCGTGCGCCGATGTGGTGCCACTTCCTCTTCTATTGGCTGGTGGGCTTGCCGCTCGGCATGTGGCTATGCTTCAGGCGTGGATGGGGAGCGGCCGGACTGTGGCTCGGCCTGTGCGTGGGACTCATCCTGATCGGCTCGGTCTTATTGGCCGTCTGGGGCCACACCGCGGCGGCACTCCGGCGCCTCGCGTCCGCCGCGTCAACTCGCGTATCTGCCGCCAGTGGCCCCGTAATACAATGACCTTCGTCAGGTGCCTCATGAATAGATTGCTCCCATGCGTTTCAGAGGGACTCGCGCAAAACGGTGCACGGCCGCGCCGCCACCATCTCGCGAGTTCCTTCCTTTCTTGCCGGCGCGGACACGCACCCCTTTTGAGGAACTCGCGCAAAACGGAGCGCCTCGCGCCGCTTCTATCTGCGGAGTTCCTGTCTTTTATGGCGGCGCGAGCAGCGCGCCCCTTTGCGCTTTGCGCTCTTAGCGCGCTCGTCCTCGCCGGCGCCGCCCAGGCCGTCGATCTCACTAACTTCGCCGCGATCGGTCCGGTCTCGAGCTATACCTCCACGCGCGATACGGTAACGATCGCCTGCCGTGGCGGGTCGCAAGTCCGCTTCTATATCCTGGCGCCGGATCTCATCCGCGTGCGAGCGTCGTTCGGCGCGCCGCTGCCGGAACGCGATCACTCGTGGGCCATCGCCAAAACATCTTGGGATGTCCCGAAGTGGAGCGTGAACGATGCGCCTGGCGGATTGCTGATCGCGACCGATGAAGTCGAAGCATTTGTGCACCGGCCGGATCTGCGCATTGAGTTTCGCGACGCGAAGACCCATCGTACTATCAACGCCGACGCGCTTCCCATCATGCGGCATACTCAGTTGAACGGCCAGCGGCTGCACTCGGTGGCGGCTACCAAGAAGCTCGGTTTCGATGAGCACTTCTATGGCTTGGGCGAAAAGGCCGCCCACTTCGACAAACGCCGCGGTAGCTTCTTTATGTGGAACTCCGATACTCCGGCCTACAAAGAGGGCACCGATCCGATCTACCAGGACATCCCTTTCTATATTGGCTGGCAGAACGGCGAGGCCTACGGAATCTTTTTCGACAATAGCTATCGCACGCACTTCGATTTCGCCGGGAATTCGCCCGATACCGTGACTTTCATGGCCGAGGGCGGAGAGATGAATTATTACTTCTTTTGGGGGCCGTCGATAAAGAAGATCGTGGGGAGATATGCCGATCTTACCGGTAACTTACCCATGCCGCCTAAGTGGGCCCTCGGCAATCAACAAAGCCGTTGGGGTTATTATCCGGACAGGGTAGCCGAAGAAGTAGTAAGCCGTTACCGCGCCGACGATCTGCCGCTAGATGTCCTGCATTTGGATATCGATTACATGCAGGGCTACCGGATCTTCACCTGGGACCGTCCCGGTTTTCCCGATCCCTCGGCATTTACGGATCGGCTGCGTAAGCAAGGCGTGAAGGTCGTGGTGATCGTGGATCCCGGCGTAAAGTATGAGCCGCCCGCACAGGGCGCTACCGACGCCACCAAAGAGCCGGAACTGGCCGCCCAGGACCGCAGTTACTACGTCTTCAATCAGGGCATGGAAAAGGGTTACTTTCTCAAACGCCAGGATGGCAAACTGTGGATCGGAGAGGTGTGGCCCGGCAAGGCGGTCTACACGGATTATACGATCGACGCCGCGGCGCGTTGGTGGGGCGATCTGCATCGCGCCTATCTGGACCATGGCGTAGCCGGAATCTGGAACGACATGAACGAACCTTCGGACTTTATCGATCAGACCGGCAGGACCCAGATGGATGTGGTCACTTACGATGGCGGCGCTAATTCACCTTATGCCGCGAATCGCAATGTGTTCGCACTCAACGAAGCGCGCGCCACTTATGAAGGTCTTATCCGGCTGCGGCCCAACGACCGGCCCTATGTGATTACGCGCGCGGCATACGCCGGCATCCAGCGCTATTCCACCATGTGGACCGGCGATAACACGGCGACCTGGGACGCCATGGCGCTGAGTATTCCCATGTTCGAAACGCTGGGCCTCTCGGGCGAGCCATTCGTGGGCGCCGATGCGGGCGGCTTTATCGGACGCACCGAGCCGGAGCTGCTCACTCGTTGGTACCAGATCGCATTTCTGACGCCTTTCTGCCGCAACCACGCGCAACGCGATGGCTATGATCACGAACCATGGCGATTCGGGACTTACTATGAAGATATCATCCGCAAGTATCTGAAGCTGCGCTACAGGCTGCTGCCATTCCTCTATACCACGCTCGAAGAAGCGCATCGCACGGGCGTGCCGGTGTTCCGGCCGTTGCTGCTCAATTATCAGACCGACGCCAACACGCTCGATATCGACGACGAGTTCATGATCGGCACGGACTTGTTAGTGGCTCCGATTCTCAAACAGGGCGCCACATCGCGGCGCGTCTATCTTCCGGCGGGGATTTGGTATGACTATTGGACGAACCGCCAGATCGCGGGCGGCCATATGATCGACGCGGACGCTCCGCTCGAAACCGTGCCGCTTTATGTGCGCGGCGGAGCCATCATACCCATGGGACCGGAAATGAACTATGTCGGCGAAAAACCGACTGACCCGATTACTTTCGAAATTTATCCCGACTCACAAGCCAACGCACAGGCATCGCTGTACGAGGACGATGGAGTCAGTCCGGCGTATAACAACGGCGCCTGGCGGCGGACCGCGGTGACTTATCAGGCGGGGGGGCTGCGCGTCTCCGCGCCGGAAGGAGGTTATCAACCGGGCGCGCGCAACTTCGTGTTCGCGATGCATCCGTCTCTGCCGGGCGCCGCGCCGGTCGAATTCCCGGATGACGGCCGCGCGCACTATACGCAGATCCGCTAGTGGGGCAGGCACTCTGCCTGCGGCGGCCTCGTAGGCCGCCTGCGACATTGTCAACTCATTCACCGGGCGGCCTACGAGGCCGCCGCAGGCAGAGTGCCTGCCCCACACTTACTTCGACAGTTCCTCCATGCGCTGACGGATGGCCGGAACGTCGGCGGCCTTCGGGGCCAGCTGCACGTATTTCGTGAAGTGCTGCAGCGCGCCGCGGGCATCGCCCTTGTCGGCCAGCACCTTGCCCAGCAGCGCCTCGGCGGCCGGATACTCGTGGTCCTTGTCGATCTCGATGGCCCTGCGAACGGACTTCTCAGCCACGTCCGCATGTTTCAACTCATAGTTGGCCACCGCGTCATAGTAGTAGATTCCGGGGAACTCCACGGGATCGAGTTGCATGGCACGCCCTCCCAAAGCCGCCGCCTCGTCCATTCTTTTCCCGTCCACCGCCAGGCGCATCAACTGCAGATAAGGGCGAATGTATTTGGGATCGGCCTGCAGCGCGTGCTCGCAGGCATCGGCCGCCTCTTTCGGCTCCGATTGTTGCTCCAACACTTCGCCGAGCTGACTCCAAGCTTGGGCATAATCCGGATCGAGCGCCACCGCACGCTCGAACTGCTTCTGCGCGTTGGAGGGCTTGCCGTCGGTCATAGCCTGGAGGCCCTTGTCGTAGGCCTTTGCGGCGTCTTTAGGGACATGGAGAGCGGTCACCGAAACGGTCGATCCCTCCGGATCGCCGATCTGCTTCAGTAAGATCACGCCGCCATCGGACAGCGTTACGGTGGCCTTCCGGTAGCCTTTCAGCAAGATGGTAACGACGCACTTATCGTCCAAGCGGCGCGTGGCGACGGGACCGGCGCCGGGATCCCTGTAAACCGGAACGGTGTAGATGACCATACCACTGGCGAAAGAGCTGACCACATTGCAGGGAGGCAGATCCTGGCCGCCGGGCGGAGGGATGAACAGCGGCGTCGAAGGGAGATTGCCTCCGCTTTCGAGGGCCAATGTGGCGCGATATTGCTGGTTCTGCGCAAGACAGGCGCCCGCCATCGCCAGCGCGCAACCAATCGCTACATCTCGGGTCATGGCATGCTCATGGTAACTCATCGGCGGCGCTGGAGTTATGTGCGGCGCACGGCGCGAAAGGTACCGCCAGACCCGAGGATTCACCCTAGGGAATAGTACTACCATTATTTACGCGAGCCGGCGAAAGTATTAACATTTCGTTAAGATATGCAGCCCTGTATGAACATCGACCATTCCAAAATCGAGGACGACCGCTTTCGTCTACTCGTAGACCAGGCCCCGTTTATGCTGTGGTCTTCCGGCAGTGACGGTAGATGCACGTTTTTCAACCGGCCGTGGCTGGCTTTTCGAGGCCGCACCCTGGCCCAGGAGACTGGTGATGGCTGGCTGGACGGCGTGCACTCCGAGGATCGGCAACGCTGCCAGGATACCTACCGCCGCGCCTTTGACGCCCGACAGCCGTTCGAGATGGAATATAGGCTCCAGCGAGCCGACGGGCAATACCGCTGGGTGCGCGACGGCGGCGCCGCGCAGTTCGATGAAGAGGGTGAATTCCTCGGCTATATCGGCTCATGCGTGGAGATTCCGGCGCCCTTCCGCCCGCCTCCGGCTGGGCCGCTGACATCGCGCGAAGTCCAGGTTCTGGCGCTGGTCGCCGACGGCCATTCCACCAAGGAGATCGCCGGTTTGCTGGGCATCAGCTATAAGACCGCCGATTCGCATCGCAGCCGCATCATGGAGAAGCTGGGCGTGCATGAAACCGCCAGCCTGGTGCGCTACGCCATCCGCCAAGGGATTGTGGTCGCCTGATCTCCCGCTCAAGGCAGCGTCCGAAAACCTAACCGCGCGCTGCGAAAGTGCGCATCCGCTGTCAAGACATCGCTAATCCGTAGTTCCGTCATGACCGCGAATGTGGTCAAATCGGTAAACGAGATCCGAGGTTTCTCGCGATAACGCAGCCTTAGCTGGTCACCACCGATTACGTTCTGGATGAAACCTTCACGCGGCTCTTCGGCGCCAGCCCGTTTGGTGAGCCAGAACGCTTTTGCTTCGCGGTCCTAGCGCTTCGCGCGGGCATACCGGGATCCCGTTCCTGTATGCTTGCGCCGCAGAGCCACGACTTCGTCGTGTTGAGAATCTTTGGCGTCCGCCAGTACGATGCATCTCCAGGTATCGACAAAGAGCAGGGGGCGCTCAATCGCCGCAGACGGCTTCATCGATATTCCGGCTCAGCCGGCCATGCCGGACGGCGCCCTCGGCTTTCGACAACGGATCGCGAGGCTTGCCGGGCTGACGGGATCCCAACTCCAGCCGTAAGCGTATGAGCTCGGCCATGCTGATGCAAGTGCGAAACGCCTCCGCGCGGAGGTTCTCGTGCAATGCATATATATGCTGCGGCAGACCGCTTCTTCACGGTCGCGGCTCTGTAGATCGTGCGAAATCGAGGCGGCAGTTACCGAGCCGCGACCGTGAGGGAGCGGTGCACGTCCCATTATCGGCATGGCCACCTCCTGATACAATCCACTGAGTGTTTCGTAAGGTACTCATCGCCAATCGCGGCGAGATCGCCGTGCGTGTGATCCGCACGCTGCGCGAGATGCAAATCGCGTCGGTAGCTGTATTCTCCGACGCGGACCGCACCTCGCTGCACGTGCGCATGGCCGACGAAGCCGAATGGGTGGGACCATCGCCCTCGGCGGAAAGCTATCTGCGCATCGACCGCATCCTGGACGCGGCCCGCAAGCACGGCGCCGAAGCCATCCATCCGGGCTACGGTTTCCTGAGCGAGAACGCGGATTTCGCCGCCGCCTGCGAAGCCGCCGGCATCGTGTTCATCGGCCCTTCGGCCGCATCCATCCGCAGCATGGGATCGAAAACCGCCGCCCGCCAGATGGCCATTGCTGCCGGCGCGCCCGTGGTGCCCGGCGCTCACGAAACGCTGGCCTCACCCGCTGAGGTCCGCGCCTTCGCGCAACAATTCGGCTACCCCCTGCTGCTGAAAGCCGTGGCCGGCGGCGGCGGAAAAGGCATGCGCCGCGTGGATTCGGACGCTGAACTGGACTCCGCCTTTCGCGACGCGGCCAGCGAAGCCGAGCGCTCTTTCAAGAATCCCGAGCTCTATGTGGAAAAGCTGATCGAACGGCCGCGCCACATCGAGATTCAACTGTTGGGCGATCGCCACGGCCACATGATCCACTTTGGGGAGCGGGAATGCTCCATCCAGCGTCGCCATCAGAAGGTGATGGAAGAGTGCCCGTCGCCCCTGGTAGCGGCGCGTCCCGGCATGCGCGAAGCCATGGGCGCGGCCGCCATCCGCGTGGCGCGCAGCGCGGGATACTATAATGCCGGCACGGTCGAGTTTCTGGTGGACGCGCGCGGCGATTTCTACTTCCTCGAGATGAACACACGCCTGCAGGTGGAGCATCCCATCACGGAGTTGGTCACCGGGCACGACCTGGTGCGCCTGCAAATGGAAGTGGCGGCGGGCGAGCGTCTGCGCCTCCGTCAGGAAGACATCGTCTGGCGCGGATCGGCCATCGAATGCCGTGTCTATGCCGAAGACCCCTATAACAATTTCTTCCCCTCGCCCGGCAAACTCACCCGCCTGACGCGGCCGCTAGGGCCCGGCATCCGCCTGGATGGCTGCGTCTACGACGGTTGGACGGTGCCCATCGACTACGATCCGCTGCTGGCGAAGCTGGCCGTGTGGAGCGGCACGCGCGAAAACTCCATCGCCCGCATGCTGCGCGCGCTGGGCGAATACGACGTGGCGGGTATCCACACCAACATCACGTTCTTCAAACAGATTCTGGAAGATCCTGAATTCCGCGCCGGCCGCCTGCACACTGGTTTCGTGGATGAATTTCTGGAGCGGCGGAAGCCGTTCGCGCCGCCGCCCGATCTGGAGCCCATCGCCGCCATGGTCGCCGCGTTTCATTCCACCGGGGGCGCCGCGCGCACGAATGACGCCGCGGAGCCGCGCAGCCGGTGGCTCGACACCGGACGCCGCGAGGTCTTGCGATGAAAGTATCCGTGTCGATCGGTGGCCGTGCGCACGAAATCGACCTGGATCGAACCGGCGCCCAGATCGCCACCGTGGAACCCGGCGTCTATTCCATTCTGATGGACGGACGCAGCTACGAAGCGCGCATCGAGCAGACCGGCAGCTCGATCGTGGTCTTCATCGGCGGTCATCGTTTCGAGGCCGAGATTCACGACCCGCGCCGCTGGTCGCGCCAGGCGCAGAGGCAGGGCGCGGAAGGACGGCTGAACGTGGCCGCTCCCATGCCGGGCAAAATCGTGCGCCTGCTGGTGGCCGCCGGCGATACGGTGGCGGCCGGTCAAGGGCTGCTGGTGATGGAAGCCATGAAGATGCAGAACGAAATGAAATCTCCCAAGGCGGGGCGGGTGGTTTCGTTGACGGCGCGCGAAGGCGCCACCGTGGCGGCGGGCGAGGTGCTGGCGGCGATTGAGTAATCCTGCTGGCGTCGAATCTCGAATGACCGAAGCAATCGCCGAACTTGTTATCCTATTGTTCAGCTACAGGTCATGGGATCCAACAAGGTCTATTCCATCACGTTGCCGCCGGAATTAGCGAAGCAGGCTGCGGCCTTGGCTAAGAAGGAAAGCCGCACCGTGAGCGAAGTGATGCGCGAAGCCCTCCGGCATTATCAGCGGCGTCAACTCAAACTCTCCGATGTGCGCGAGTACATCCGCCTGCTAACTCCACCCCCCCCAGCCTATCGGGCAATCCGTGAGGATGCCCGCCGTAAAGGATCTGACAAGCTCACTGCGCTCGAAATTGATCGGGAGATCGCCGCCACCAGGCGGGAGCGAGCCGGAAAGAACGCTACGCGCGGCCGCACGTGAAGGTTGTCATCGACACCAATGTTGTCGTGTCCGCTAACCTCAAGGACCGTGGACCATCCGCCTCTATTTTGGATCTGGCCGCCAGCGAGGTCATTCTGATGTGCATTTCGCCCCCGATTTTCGCCGAATACAAAGCCGTCCTGCGGCGGCCTCGCCTTAAGTTAGACCCGTCCCTGATCGTCCGCTCACTGGCGATAAATCCGCAGGACCAGCCGTATGGTAAGGCCGACTCGCCGCCTTCTCGAAGCTCAGGACGATCCTGACAACCGGTTCCTTGAATGCGCAGTCGCAGCAGGCGCGGATTTTCTCATCACCGGCAACACAAGACATTTTCCCGCGCGGTTCGAGAGCATCCGAGTCGTGACTCCCAGGCAATTCCTCGATCTGATTGCACCGTATCGCAGCGTCTGGTAATAACGCTACGGCGCTAATCCAGATGGAAAACTTCTTCCAGCGCCAGCATCCCCTCATCCGGCCGCCGCCCCTCCAGCGCCTCGAAGAACGGCGCCATCTCCCGTTGCCACTTCTCATTGACCTCGCGCGACGCCATCCCGCGCAGCGCCGCCTCGAAATCCGGCGTCTCCAGATACCCCACCAACAGCCCGTCGTCGCGCAGAAACAACGAGTAATTTGTCCAACCGGTTTCGCGCAACGCCGCCAGCATCTCCGGCCACACGGCTTTGTGCCGCTCCTTATATTCCGCCAGCCGCTCCGGCCGCACCTTCAACAGAAAGCATACGCGTTCGGTCATTTCACCTCCGCCAGCGGGATCTTCAGCAGCGACGCCAGTTTCGCGATGCGCGCCATATTGTGCCCCACCCCCAGCGCGCAATGGTGCGTGGGACCTTCCATCGACCAGCGGTTAATGAACTCCGCCGGCCCGCACGCGAATCGCAACCGCGAATTGGTATTGCCGATGCGCAGAATCGGTCCTGGCAGCGATTCGCCCTCTGCCGCCACCAGCTTCAGGCCGCCATCGGCGGTCTGCGTCAAACCCATGATGGTCACCGGGCCGGTCTTCACCTTGAACTCCACCGAAACACCCGATCCGCGCTTGCCGTGATACACGCCCAACCCGCGCAGCATGGGCCGCGCGTCGCTGATGGCGATATGGCCCGGCCCATCGTGCCCCATCAGCACGAAGTGTTCGCGGAAATCCATGGCGTAGAACTCGGTGAACGAGCCGCCCACGCCGAACCGGTCGAGCATCAGCATGGCCAGGCATGTCTTCAAATCGCCCTCGCCGCTGGCCGGAATGCCGCGCGCGGTGAGCAGCGTATTGCCCAGGATCAGCGCCGCGCCCAGGCGTTCGAATTCGTTGCCGTCGAGCCCGCGGTAATAATAGGTGAAGCCATCGAGCGCGAAATCGGCAACCAGGCGGTCGAGCCCCACGGCCACGCGGGCGGCCCACTCGAGATCGCTCGCGGGCACGTCCGCCTCGATGGCGAACACTTCGTGGGCGGTGGCCAGCTTCGCGCGAACGTCGGCATCGCCCACGGCAGCCACGCGCGCCGCCAGATCGTCCATCTCCAGCACTTCGATATGCGCGCCAAGCTGCGCGTGCACGGCGGTGAAGTCCGCGTACATGTCCAGCATGCCGGGATAGGTGTGGCCCAGGAAACCGATGCGGCATTCGCGCACGGCGCGCGCCACGGCCGCCGCGCGGCACCAATCGGCGATTTCAGCCCACGCAGCGGCATCGTCGTGTAGCTGGCCCGATACCACGTGGAAATCGATGCGGGCGCGAGCAAAGGCATTGGCGATTTCCGGCACGCAGCAGGCCGAACAATTCGCCAGCCATTCGGCGGTATCGGCGGTTTCATAGTCAAGCGCGGCTGACGGCTGCAGATTCAGGACCAGCACGGCAGTTCGCGGCTTCTGCACTACCGGCAATACTTGCGAAGATGTCGCGTAGGTACCCACATAGCAAACGATAAGATCGACGTCTTCGCGCTGGAGGAGTTGACCGGCAACGCGCGCCGCTTCAGGTGTGTCGACCAGACCGGCGGACACCACTGCGGCGCCGAAGCCCCGAATGCGGTCTTCCACACTGCGTTGGTAGGTTTCGAGGCGCTCCCGCAGGCCGGGAAATTGCGGCCAGTAGGCGTCCAATCCGATGCCGAAGATGCCGATGCGCGAAGTCACTAGTGGTTAGGGATATGGTATCGCGGAGCGATTCGGCGGCTTATACCGGACGATATCCAGCCCTGGAATCAGTTGGAAGTGGCGGGCATTCCCCGTGCCGAGCGCATAGCCGAGTTCCAACGCGCTGACGCCAATCAGCAGATCCGCGAGCGGGATGCTCACGCCGGCGGCCCGGCTGCGGCCATCTATCCCACCTGCACGCAAAGCGACGAGCTATTGATCGGCCTACCGATCCAACCAATCACAGCGGCTATCGCGTGCGCAAGCTCCATCACCGTGATCACCGCCAGAGCGATGCTGTCGTCGCCTGTTTCGAGCGCCATCGATTCGAGCAGTTGCCGCGCGGTCTTCCCCTCTCGTTCCGCGGCCACCACTGCTGTGGAGTCGAGCATCAGTCCCAAGCGGGCGGCTCCAGCGGTTCGCGGTGGGAGGCGATGGCCTCTTCGACGTCTTTAGCGAAGTCGGGGTCGATGGTCGCTACGGCGTCCGCCGGTAGGAGGGCGATGCACTCGGAGATCTTGCGGCGTAGAGGCTCGATGGGGCGAAGGACCGCGACCGGTTGGGCGTCCCGCTCGATAATCACCTCCGTACCGGTCTCGACTCGCCGCAGCACGGACCGGAAGTCTTTCGTCAAGTCAGCCTCGCTAATGTGCAGTGCCGTCGGCCCCATACTCAAGATGATAGCGCCTTAGCGAGCCGCGCCTCCGGCCGCGCGCGTGGCTTGCGGTGCAATACGATCCCAGGCGGGTATGCACAACAATCTTCAATCCGAATTCAGGCCCAGTCTCCAGGTGTTGCCCAGCCGCTCCCCCGCAAGCCCTGCCGTGGATGTGCTTCATGACGCGAATGAGTCCTCGGCACAAATTTGCTGGCGCCTATGCCGCCGAATACTGGCGCCTTGAGGGCCTCTCCCGGTTGCGGGCGCTTAGCGCGCAAGCCGGCGCGGGGCAAATTCCTGGGGCCCACTGAGAACGGGTCCGCAGCCTGAGAGGCTGCCCCTCCTACTCCGAGCCGCTGTTGATGAGCACGACCAGGTTGCCCTTAGTCGCCGTGACGATGTCCGGGCGGCCGTCTCCGCTAATATCGCCCACCGCGATCGAATTGCATCGGGCGCCGGTCGGAAACGTCAACGGCGCGCGGAAAGTGCCGTCGCCATTGCCTGGAAATACCAGCACGGCGGCCGAAACGTCGGCGCAGACCGCCAGATCGGTATTGCCATTTCGCGTGAAGGCGCCGGCCCGGATAGACACAGGTCCGTCTCCCGCGGCGCGGCTCGCGGCCGGAAGAAACGTGCCGTCGCCATTGCCCAGCAGCACCGAAATACTGTTTGAAACCAGATTGGCCACCGCCAGATCGGTCTTGCCATCGTGGTTGAAATCGTGCGCCACCAGTGCGAACGGTTCGAAACCTACGGTGAACTGGCCGCCGATATGGAAAGTGCCGTCGCCGTTTCCCAACAGAATATAAATCAACTGCTGGCCCAGCGTGCCATTGGCCACCGCCAGATCCGGGATGCCATCGCCGTTGAAATCGCCCGCTTTGATGCCGGTGGGCGCGCTGCCGATAAAGACATTCATTCCCGGCCGGAAGGTACCGTCGGGTTTGCCCAGCAGAATCGTCACATCGCCCGTCAGGCTGTTGACTACGGCCAGATCCAGGTTGCCATCGTGATTGAAATCCGCCTCGGTAATGGACACCGGTCCTTGATGAACCGCGGCATAACTGTTCAGGCGAAAAGTTCCATCGCCATTTCCAAGCAGGATCGAGACGTTATTCGTAAGATTATTTACTACGGCCAAATCGGCTTTGCCATCGTGATTGAAATCGGCGGACGTCAACGCGATGGAGCCCAAACCTCCCGTCAGCGTGGCGATGGGGGAGGCGAAATTAGCGCCGCCTTTATTCAACAGGACGCTGATGGTCCCCGCGCCTCCCGCATTGATTACTTCAATATCCGGCAGGTTATCGCCATTTACATCGATCAACCGGACGGCGGTCGGCGAGTTGCCGGCGGTGATCGTATGTGTCGAAAACGACAGGTGTTGAGCGGCTAAAGGACACGCGGCCCAGACGGCGAAAATGAGTAGCCGGCTCAGAAAATGTCACCCCTTCCTGGCAGAAGTATAGATAGAAAAGGAGTGAAAAATCAAGTCCTGTTAGTTACAATTCGAGGGAATTTTAGTAATTAGGGTAATGGTTCTAAGGGGGTATTCGATAGTACTGGATTATACCTTCATCCGTTCGAGCTTCCGGTACAATGTCTTACGCTCGATGCCTAATATCTGCGCCGCGCGGCTCTTATTCCCGCCGGTGGCCGCCAGCACGCGCCGGATCTGCTCCTCTTCCGCTTCCGCCAGCGTCTCCACGGGTTCCTCCCGCGACTCCATGATGGTGAGCGCCTGCTCGACAGCCTCCGCGTCGATCCGTGCGCTGGGCGCGAGAATGGTAAGCCGCTCGACTAAGTGCTGTAACTGACGCACATTGCCCGGCCAGGTATATTCCTGTAGCGCCTTCATTCCCGATTCCATCAACCTCGCGGCCTGGCTATAACGCCCGTTGTACTTATTCAAAAAGAACCGCGCCAGCAGAGGAACATCGCCGCGGCGGTCGCGCAGCGGTGGAATCACGATGCGCACCACGTTCAGCCGGAACCACAGGTCTTCGCGGAACTTGCCCTCGTCCACCATCTGCTGCATATCGCGATTAGTGGCGGCGATCACCCGCACGTCCACCAACTTGCCGCGCGCCGCGCCCACCGGACGGATCTCGCGCTCCTGCAGGAAGCGCAGCAGCTTGAATTGGAAGTTCAGCTCGATGTCGCCGATTTCGTCGAGCAGCACCGTGCCGCGATTGGCCGATTCGATTACGCCCATGCGGTCGCGGTCCGCGCCGGTGTAGGATCCCTTCAGCGCGCCGAACAATTCGCTTTCGAGAAGCGATGGCGCGATCGATCCGCAATCCACGGGCACGAACGGATGATTGGCCCTGGCGCTGAACTGATGGATCATGCGCGCCACCAGTTCCTTGCCGGTGCCGGTTTCGCCCTCGATCAGTACGGTGGCGTCGGTGGGCGCCACGCGCGAGGCAGTCTTGTAGATCTCCACCATGGCCGCCGAACTGCCGATCATCTCGCTCTCGGGCAGATCGTCGGGGCCGGCTTCCTTTTCCTTATCCTGGCGGGCGGCTTCGGCGCGCTTGATGGTATCGAGCATGCGATCGATTTCAAACGGCTTCGCCACATAGTCGAACGCCCCGCCGCGCGTAGCGGCCATCACCGTTTCCATGGTGCCGCGGGCGGTCATCAGGATTACCGAACACTCCGGGTCTTTGTGGCGCGCTGCGTCGAGCACGTCGAGGCCCGTGCGGTCGTCGATGTAGATATCGGAGATTACGATGGGGTAGCTTTGTTCATCGAGCCGCTTCAAGGCTTCGCCGGTGGAGGCGACCGCGTCCACGGAGTAACCCTCCAGTTCAAGGAACGTCACCACTGTGGTGCGCACCGCCGGATCGTCTTCCACCACCAGTAATCGCGACATCAGCTTTCTTTCGCCAGCGCGGCGGGAACCTGGGCGGGCAATATCATGGTGAACCGCGATCCGTGCCCCGGCCGGCTGCTCACTTCAATGGTACCGCCATGCTGTATGACGATCTGCTCGACTATCGAAAGACCGATACCAGTACCCACCTCGCCCGATTGTTCGGCGCGCTTGGTGCGATAAAACTTTTGGAAAATCTTCTTCACCTCTTTCTGATCCATGCCGATGCCTTGATCCTCGACCGAGATATAGGCGTGTTCGTGCTTGCGCACGGCCTCCAAGGTGACTTGCGTGCGCGCCGGCGAGTACTTGATGGCATTGGTGAGCAGGTTGTAGAAGGCGTATTCCATCAACTCGCGGTCGCCCGTGAGCGGGACATCTTGCGGCACGGCTCCGGTTAAGATGCGGATCTCTTTGCGCTCGGCAAGCGGCAGCGCCCGCTGCACACAGGCGGCCATCAACTCGCCCGCGTAGAAAGTTTCTTTCTTCAATTCGATCTGCCCGGCGGAAAGCCGCTCCACGCTGAGGAACATCTCGATCATGCGGCCCAGGCGCTTCGATTCCGTATTAATGAGAGCGGCGATCTGTTTGCGTTTTTCTTCCGGCAGCGTGTAGCGGCCCATCAACTCGCTGGATCCCTGGATCGCGGTAAGTGGCGTACGCATTTCGTGCGTGACGAAGTGGATGGTCTGGCGATAACGGTCGCGTTCGGCTTCGGAGGTGCGCAGGCGGCGGCGCACCACCAGGAATTGATAGCCGCTGGCGGCGATCAGCGCCAGCCATGCGGACGATACGGGTGTGCAGAAGGAAAATACCATCCGTTGAGTGAAAAAGACGTAAGGCGTGACATGCGCTACCACCATGATGCCGGCGGCGATGCCGTTCGCCGCGCGGCCCGAGAGGCGGCTATATGTTATGCCCAGCGCGGCTACCAGCATCATGCTGAACGCGAAGACGGCGAATGGCGGCGCATCGGTCAGAAACAAGCCTTGCGCAATGGTTTCAAACGCATTGGCATGGATCTCGACGCCCACCATGGGCTTGCCCGCCGAGTATGGCGTGAATAGCCAATCTTTCGCGGCGGTTTGCGAGGTCACGCCCGCGAACACCACTTTGCCTGCAAATTTTTGCGCCAGGCTCGGATCGGCGAGCAGCGCCTTGAGCGATACACGCGGAATCTCGACCGAGTGCGGCGCATAGCGGATGCGCATCAGGCGTCCGCCGGCTTGCGTGGAGGGAATCAGGCGGCCGCCCACATCCAGATCGGTGGGCGATTCCACGATCTGGGCGCCGCGGCTCAGCCGGTACGCTTCGAGCGACAACGCCCAGCGGCGATCGTGACCGGCGGCTTTTTCAAGCGGCAGGCTGCGCCCCACGGAATCGAGTTCGTCGGGTTCGGCATGCACGTGCCCGAGCGCGGCGGCGTGCACTCGAAAGCGCGCCAGCGGATCTTCCCATGCGGATCCATCGGGCAACAACTGGCAGGCCAGCACCAGATTGTGCGTGGCGCGCAGGGCGTCTTCGAGGTGCGCATCGATGGCCGGATCGAGCTTATCCGCTAGAATCAAATCCACCGCGACGGTCTTGGGCGGCGCGGTCGCGATCAGTTCCAGCGCCTGCGCCAATGGTTTGCGCAAGCCGGGCACGCCGCCAAACGCGTTCAGCGACGGCTCATCGATGGCCAGCAGAATGCTTTCCGGCTGCCAGGCAGGCGGCCGGTAAAGGCGGAACATCCAGTCGTAAGCGTCGTTATCGATCTGCTCGCCGAAACTCGTCCAACTCGCGGTCAGGGCCACGGCGAAGGACACCGCCAGCAGTGCCCAGTAGATCGCGGTTTGACGGCCGGCTCGCTGCATCGTTTCACCGGCCCAGCGCCTTCTCGATTTCGGCGGGATCGCGCGGTAGCGCGCCGCTCATCAACTTGGCGCCGTCCTTGGTCACTTCCACCATGTCCTCAATGCGGATGCCGATGTTCTCCTCGGGAATGTAGATGCCCGGCTCCACGGTGATCACGTTGCCTTCGGCCAGCGGCTGGCTGAAATCGGTGGCGTCGTGCACATCGAGGCCTACGTGGTGGCTCACTCCGTGCGTGAAGTACTTACCGAGTGTCTCGCCATGCAGATCCTTGCCGTGCGTGTTGATGTATTCGCGGGCAATCTTGCTGAGATCGCCGAACGGCAGGCCGGGTTTAATGGCCGCGATCACGGCGTTCTGCGCGCCCAGCACGATCTCATAAATCTCGCGCTGCCGCGCAGTGAAGCGCGCGCCCACGGGAATCGTGCGGGTGATATCGGCGGCGTATCCGTCGCATTCGGCACCTACATCCATCAGCAGCAACTCGCCGCCATCCATGCGGCGCGAATTGCGCGAGTAGTGCAGAGTGGTGCTGTTCGGACCCGAGCCTACGATCGGCGCATAGGCGCTGCGCTGGCATCCTGCGTCGAAGTACACATCGGTCATGGTAGCGGCGACTTGATATTCGTATTCGCCTGGCGCCGCGCGTTTCCACGCGGCCCGGTGCGCGTCGAGAGTAACATCGATGGAGTATTGCAATAGCGCCAATTCCGCGGGCGACTTATGCATGCGCAGACGCGCAATCAGTTGGTAGGCGCTTGAAACATCCCGCAGCGGCGCA
The DNA here is from genome assembly GCA_963785255.1 of Bryobacterales bacterium. Taxonomy (GTDB): domain Bacteria; phylum Acidobacteriota; class Terriglobia; order Bryobacterales; family Bryobacteraceae; genus Bog-159. Next base: position 130,121 of record CAWAUR010000014.1, on the reverse strand, counting down.
ACCTGCTTCAACACGGTAGTATTCTGTTCGCCGATGGTGTAAATGCGGGAGTAATGGTCTAATTGCTTATGTAACTCGCTCTCGAAGCTCTCGGTAGGCAGCACCGTATCGAAGCCTGTAACTTGCGCTATGTCGGCATCTTCCGGACCGGCTTTGCGGCCCGTCCACTTTTCCTGGTCCGGGTGCCGGCGCGGCAGGAAAAGAACGGAGAACGGCTTGTCGTCTTGAAGCGGAGCGACCAGCAGCATGGCGCCGGGTTCCTTCCAGCCGGAGAGATAGTAGAAATTAGGTTCCTGAAAGAAGCCCGTGCGGATGTTCTCCTCGCCCCGATCGGTGGCCGCGAACAGCACCACTACCCCATCGTGAAGACTCTTGGAAAGCTCTGCGCGGCGCGCGCGATATTCGTCCTGACCGACGGCCGCGAGGCCCGGCCGGGCGGCTAATAGGGCGCAAAAGAGATAAAAGATACGCATTGTTCTCCAGTATAACCGCGCGCTACTTCGTGGGACAGACCATCGTTGTTTGTGGTCTGTCCGCGGTCTGGGATACCGCTCCCTGACGGTCGCGGCTCGGTAGAATCGGGACACTCTTACCGAGCCGCGACCGTCAGGAAGCGGTTTCCCCAGAACGCACCGTGCCCTGCTGCGTTAAGCTATAGTCGTGCGACTGCTGGTAGTGGAAGACGAAAAGCGCATCGCGGATTTTCTGTGCCGGGGCCTGCAGGGCGCCGGCTACGCGGTGGACACTGCCCCGAACGGGATGACCGCCATCGAGTTCGTGCATGCCACCGACTACGACCTGGTGATCCTGGATATTATGCTGCCGGATATGGACGGCTTGCAGGTGCTCGAACGCATCCGCAGCCGTAAAGCCGGACCGCCCGTGCTGATTCTGAGCGCGCGTGGAGCGCTCGACGATCGCGTGCGCGGGCTCGAACAGGGCGCCGACGATTACCTGGTGAAACCGTTCGCCTTCGTGGAACTGCTGGCCCGCGTACGCGCGCTGCTGCGCCGCGGCCAACCCGCGCCCGAACGCCTGCAGGTGGCCGACCTGTCGCTCGATTGCATCCGCCGTAAACTTACGCGCGCGGGCGAGCCCATCGATCTGGCCCCCAAGGAATTTGCCATCCTCGAATACATGATGCGCAACAAGGGACGGCCCTTGAGCCGCACCATGATCGTAGAACACGTCTGGGACATGGACTATGACGGACTCACGAACATCGTGGACGTTTATATCCGCCATCTGCGCAGCAAGATCGACGAACGGTTTCCGATGAAGCTGATCCAGACCGTGCGCGGCATCGGGTACATGATCGAGGCGCCCGAGAAGACCGCCGAACCCACGCCGGAAGCACCCGCCGGGCAACCCGCGGAGCCGCAGGTGTAGCGTGGCGGCCAAGCGCCATCTCACGCGCGGCTTGCGTTTCCGCCTCACGGCGAGCTATGCGCTGCTGTTCGCGCTGCTGCTGGTGGGCATTGCCGCGCTGTTCCGCGAGCGCCTGGCCTACACCATGAATTCCGAAGCGCACGATTTGTTGGAGCAGGAATGGGCGGCCATGAAGGGTTATCTGCACATTGTGCCCACGCGGGTACACGCCGCGGAACGCGATCTGTGCGGACCCTACAAGCCCGCGTGGGAGTACGACAAGAACGATCCGGATGAAGACTTCGCCGTGGAGCGGCTCCGGCGCGTGTATGTGCTGGCCGATGCCAAGGGCTGCGTGATGGAGTTTTCCACCATCTATCAGGCCATCGGAATCGAGCAGCCCAAGGAGATCCAGGCAGCCATTCGTAGCGGCCAGCCGGTCTGGAAACGCCGCGTGAGTCCGCACGGCGTGCCTTATTTGATCCGCGCCGGCGTGGTCTATGAAGACCGGCTGCACAGCCCCTTCTACGTGGCGGTCGGCCTGCCCATGGACGAGGGCGAGCAGATCCTGAAACGCTACACGTGGATGTACGCGGGATTGATTCCGTTCGCGCTGCTGTGCGGATGCCTGCTGGGCTGGTTTCTGACCGGCCGCGTGCTGATGCCGGTGATGGAGGTGGCCCAGACCGCGCAACGGATTTCCGGCTCCAACTTGAGCCTGCGCATTCCCACGCGCGGCGCGGGCGACGAATTGGATTATCTGATCCTGACCTTCAACCGCATGATTGAACGGCTGGAAAACTGGTTCCAGCAGATCCGCCAGTTCTCGACGGATGTGTCGCATGAGTTGCGCACACCCATTACCGCCATCCGCGGGCAGTTGGAAGTGGCCCTGTTCACCGCCCAGACCGTGGATCAATATCGCGACGCCACGCTGAATTCATTGCAGGATATCGAGCGGCTTTCGCAGATCGTGCGGGCGCTGCTGTTGCTTTCGCAAGCCGAATCGGGGCAGCTTGCGCTGCAGAAAACGCGGCTGGATCTGGCGGCGGTAGTGCGCGATATCGTGGAGCAGTTTCAGATTCCGGCGGACGGCGCGCATGTGGCGCTTTCCGCCGATCTGCCGCCGGAGTGCATGGCGGAGGTGGATCGCGTGCAGATCGAGCGCATGCTTTCGAATCTGCTTTCGAACGCCCTGAAGTTTACGCCACCGGGCGGACGCGTGCATGTAGCGTTGCGTAGCGCGCCGGACGCCCTCGAAATCGATGTGGAGGATACCGGCTGCGGCATTCCCGCGGAGCACATTCCGCACATCTTCGAGCGTTTCTACCGGGTGCCCGCGCAGGAAACCTGCGGCAATCCGGAACCGGGATTGGGTTTGGGGTTGAGCTTCGTGGCGTGGATCGCCAAAGCTCATGGGGGCGCCATTCGCGTGGATAGCGCGCCGGGCAAGGGCACGCGTTTTACGATCCTGCTGCCCGCCGCTGCTCCCGCCCCGGCGCCGGCTGAATCGCTGCCCGCGGAGGCCGCGGTGGGGCCGCGCGCGAATGAATGAACTTTAATCCGCAGTTTACGCGCGCTTCATTCAATTTTTTTAATCTAAGGAATGTGCGGGTCTTCTGGTACGTTTTGATCGGCGTTTTTCTGGCTTTGGCGAGCCTCCATGCGGTGCGCGGCCAGGATCCTCCGCCCAGCGCCCAGCCGCCGGCCGACCAGTTTTTTGCCGGCGTCGTGACCACTCTCACCGAGACCAGCATTACGGTGACGCGCACAGTGCTTGGAAAATCGACCGTGCGTACGTTCGCCATCACGCCTGAAACGGTGGTGACAGGCGGCAAGCTGAAGATGAAGTCGCGGGTTACGGTGGGTTGGGTGAAGGACGAGAATGGCGATCGGGCCTTGAAGATTATCCTGCGCGCGCCGGTGCCTCCGCCGAAGAAACAATAACCCGCCCGGGCGCGCGATTCCGTCCGGATCACCGGCCAGGCGCAATAGGTCCGTGCGGACGTACAGTCGCCTATGTTGAGACGGGCCCGAACCGGCGTTGGGGGAAGTTGCTGCCAAAGGGGCACACGCCCGGATCGTGTGGCCGGGTAATCTTGGCAACGGCCGCCCCACAAAATTCCCTTCCCTATTGCCCTCCCATATAACGTGTGTCACCGTCTCTATGGGAAGCCAATATGAGCGATAAAGCGGATGTCTGGCAAGGCACCTTGGCCTTGATGGTGCTGAAAACCTGGCAAACCATGGGGCCGCTGCATGGATACGGGATTGCGCGCCGCATCGAGCAGACCAGCGGCGATTCGCCTGTCCCTCAATAACGGAATCCTATATCCCGCGCTGCTGAAGCAGGAGCAGGAAGGCGCCATCGCCGCGGATTGGGGAGTATCGGACAACCATCGCAAGGCCAAGTTCTACAAGCTCACCCGCCAGGGACGCCGGCAGTTGGAAAAGGAAGCGCGCGATTGGCAACAGGCCACCGCCATCCTGGCGCGGTTCCTTTCGCCCTTGGGAGACGCGGCATGAGGCGGCTGCGGGCGTGATCCGTCCGGCTGGCGGGCCTATGGTCCGGTGCGCGGCGGGAGCGCGAATTATCCGACGAGATCGAGTCTCATCTGGATATGCATATCGCCGACAATATCCGCTCCGGTAGGAGCGCGGAGCAAGCCCGGCGCGAGGCCTTGTTGAAGGCCTGTCCTACTTTGCGCCGACGGGGGCCTCCGCGATCTGGCGCAGCACATACGGCAGGATGCCCCCGTTGCGATAATATTCGACCTCCTGGGGCGTATCCACGCGCACCAATACGTCGAAAGTCTTTTCGTTTCCCTTGTCGTCCACCGCGCGTACGCGAGCACGGCGCGCCGCACTGCCGAGCGCGTCCTTCACGCCCTCCACAGCGTATGTTTCCTGTCCCGTCAAACCAAGGCTGGCGGCATTCGCGCCATCCACAAACTGCAGCGGCAGCACTCCCATGCCGACCAAGTTAGTGCGATGGATACGCTCGAAACTCTCCGCGATCACGGCCTTCACGCCCAACAGCAGCACGCCCTTGGCCGCCCAATCGCGCGACGATCCCGTGCCGTACTCCTTGCCCGCGAGAATCAAAAGCGGCACGCCTTCCTGTTGATACTCCATCGACGCGTCGTAGATGTACATCTGCTCGCCCTCGGGCAAGTGCCGCGTCCAACCGCCTTCGGTTCCCGGCGCAAGTTGATTGCGCAAGCGCACGTTAGCCAGCGTGCCGCGCACCATCACCTCATGGTTGCCGCGCCGCGCGCCGTACGAATTGAAATCCTTCGGCTGCACGCCTTGCGCGATCAGATAGCGGCCCGCCGGCGTGTCTTTGCCGATGGAACCGGCGGGCGAGATATGATCGGTAGTCACCGAATCGCCCAGTAACGCCAGCACGCGTATGCCGTGCAAATCCTGAACGGAAGTTTCGGGGTTCACCATGTTATCGAAGTACGGCGGGCGCTTGATGTAAGTCGACTTAGGGTCCCAAACGAACATATCGCCCGTAGGTACCGGCATGGTTCTCCAGTTAGCGTCGCCCTCGAAAGCCTTGGCGTATTCGTGCTGGAACATATCGCGGCCGATGGACGCGCGCACAGTCTCGCGCACTTCCTCGTCGGTAGGCCAGATATCGCGCAGATATACAGGAGCGCCGGTGGAGTCTTCGCCCAGCGGCTCGGTGGTCAGGTCGATATCGATGCGTCCGGCCAGCGCGTAGGCCACCACCAGCGGCGGCGACGCCAGATAGTTCGCCTTCACCTGGGAGTTGATGCGTCCTTCGAAATTACGGTTGCCGCTGAGCACGGCCGCCACCGTCAAGTTTTCCCTCTGCACCGCTTCGGCGACTGGCTCGGGCAGCGGCCCGCTATTGCCGATGCAAGTGGTGCAGCCATAACCGACTAAGTGGAAGTTGAGCGCTTCCAGATAGGGAGTAAGTCCTGCCTGGCGGTAGTAATCGGAGACAACTTTCGATCCAGGCGCCAGGCTGGTCTTCACCCACGGCTTGGACTTGAGTCCGCGCTCCACGGCTTTCTTGGCTAACAGGCCCGCGCCCAGCATCACCGAAGGATTCGAAGTGTTGGTACAGCTTGTAATAGCCGCGATCACCACCGAGCCGTTATCGATGGTGGCCTTGCCGCCGTTCATCGCCACGGCGACTGGCTTGTGCGCGCCGCCGAACGCCGTTTCGAAGTTCTTTTTCACATCCGGAAGATTTACACGATCCTGCGGGCGCTTCGGTCCGGCCATTGAGGGTGTGACTGTCGCCAGATCCAGATCCACGGTGTCGGCATACATTGGATCGGGCGTCGCGTCGGTGCGGAACAATTCTTGCTCCTTGGTGTACGCTTCCACTAACTCGATGAGACTTGCCTCGCGATTGGTGAACCGCAAATACGCGAGCGTCTCCGCATCCACGGGGAAGAAGCCGGCGGTGGCGCCATATTCGGGCGCCATGTTGCCCACTGTCGCGCGGTCCGCCAGGCTCAATGCGCCCAAACCCTGGCCATAAAACTCCACGATCTTACCGACCACGCCTTTCTTGCGAAGTATTTGTGTGATAGTCAACACTAAGTCTGTCGCCGTGCAACCTTCATGCATGCGGCCGTGCAGCTTGAACCCAACTACGGGCGGCAGCAGCATGGAGACCGGCTGACCCAACATACAGGCCTCCGCTTCGATGCCACCTACGCCCCAGCCGAGCACGCCCAAGCCATTCACCATGGTGGTGTGCGAATCCGTGCCGACCAATGTATCGGGATACGCTTCGTTGCCAGCGGCGGTCTTGCGCCGGAACACCACCGATGCCAGATATTCCAGATTCACCTGGTGCACGATGCCCGTATCCGGCGGAACCACGCGGAAATTCTCGAATGCGGTCTGACCCCAACGCAACAGGATGTAGCGTTCGCGATTGCGCTGGAATTCCAGCAGCGCGTTGATGCCGAACGCGTCGGCGCTGCCGAAGGCGTCTACTTGCACGGAGTGGTCGATCACCAGGTCGGCGGGCAGCAGCGGATTGGCGAGTTTCGGGTCCGCGCCCATAGCCGCGAGAGCGTCGCGCATAGCGGCCAGATCCACTACGCAAGGCACACCCGTAAAATCCTGGAGCAGCACGCGCGCGGGCATGAAGCTGATCTCTTTGGCGGCGGATGCATCGGCGCCGCGCGCGACATATTCGATGTCGGCGGCGGTCACGCGGCGGCCGTCTTCCTGGCGAAGCAAGTTTTCGAGCAGGATCTTGGTGGCGAATGGCAGGCGGCTCACGTTGCCGGCGCCTTTCTCTTCGAGGGTGCGTAGGCGGAAGATGCGGTAATCCGTGTTGCCGGAGCGCAAGGTGGAGGCGGCTCCGAATGAATTGGTGGGCATGTTTACAGGATATCGCCTGGCGGGCGGCTTTGGCGGCCGAACGGCCTGATCCAGTAGATCCGCAGCCCAGTTTTATCGGCGTTCATCGGCGGCGGGTATATTTTTCTTCCGGCCCCGCGCAAAAAACCAAAACATCATTTCAGCCGCCGATGAACGCCGATGAACGCCGATAAGCGCCAGCACGACGGGAGTTGGACTAGGCGACATTAATAGGAAATAATCAAAACAAGTATTGACCGCACCACCTGCCAGTGGTAGGATCTTTCAAGAAAGGAGTTATCGTGCGTCAAGCAACATACACCCACCTGTCACTCACTCGAATAGGATCCGGCGCGTCGCACGGCAGCTCTGTCTCCCTCGCGCGCGTCTAACCCGCTAACTCAACTTAGAAGACAGGAGTATTATGACGAGCACGGAGTATTTGTGCCGGCATTTCTCCCGCATGGGCGCGCGCCTGAAAGTTCAAGGTCCAGCCGCATGGCAGAGAGAAAACGTCCGGATTGACGTGGGCAGGGACCGTGACGGCGAGTTTTTCGATGTTCGCTGTCAGGCCGGGGTTACTCCTGAAGTTCTGGATGTGAAACCGGCTGCGCGCCATCTGGTGTTGATGGTTCGGGACGGCCGCGACAAGAACAAGTTCCTGCTCGGACACGATGAGCGTCACTGGTTCGCCGCCGCAGTGCCGGGCGGCAGTGTGCGCGATGTGCGGACCGCCATGGAGAGCCTTCGGCCCAAGGAGGCCAGAGGCCGGCAAGCGATCCGTCAAGGTGAGTGGTTCTTCATTCCGGCGCCCGGCGTGCGCGAGGGCGCCAGCGTCATTCACCGGAATGAGCCGCTCAGCCGCGGAGGAGGCAGCAAGCCCCACATTTGCGAGGAGATGATGCGACGGTCCGGCGTGGACGTCATGGTCTCCGAGGCGTACCCCATGGGACTTACCGAGCCTGAATATCAGAGGCTCATCAGTCGAGACCCGAAGGCGCGCCGTATGTCCTGGCGCCGCATGGTTCGCGACGCCCGGGTGTTCGCGCGGGGAAAGGTACGCCACTCCGATCACAAGACCATCTATCTGGATGGATGGCATCGTGTTTCTATGAACCGGGAGCGGTTTGCCAAGCATGCGCCGCAGATCGCGTTTCTGGACTAAGCTAAGTGGGCCGGCGCGTTAGTGCTCCACTAATGCGCCGGTTGCGCTAACTCGCCCGCGGCAGGACTTCGATCTCTATCTTCCCGCCGAACATGTCTCGAGCCATATCCAGCTCGTAATCCTGCTGTAATCCGAGCCATAGCTCGGGAAATGTGCCCAAGTAACGCGCCAGCCGCAGCGCCATCAACGCGCTGATACCGCGCTTCTCATTTACGATGCCGGAGACATGATTCGGCGGCACGCGCAGCGCACGCGCCAAGGCGTTAATCGACAGCCCCAACGGCTTCAGGAATTCCTCTCGCAGAATTTCCCCGGGGTGTACCGGCGCCAGCTTGATTCTCTTGCTCTTCATGCAGACGTTCTCCTAATGATAGTCGACGAGTTGCACCTCGTAAGCATCGCCGCGATCCCAATGGAAGCAGATTCTAAATTGGTCATTCACGCGAATACGGTACTGCCCGGACCGGTCTCCCTTAAGAGCCTCCAACCGGTTTCCCGGCGGGACCCGCAGTTCGTCCAGCGATGTCGCCCGGTGTAACATCCGCAAACGGCGCAACGCGACCCGGGCGATCATTTGCCAGCGCCGCGACGCCTCGCGATTGAATAGCATTTCCGTTTCGCGATCGCCAAACGATCGGCCATTATAGCGCCAATAGTACCCTAGTCGTCATAGCAGAGATCGTGGCCGGCGTTTTGGCCGGGTGCGGACCAGGAAATAGCGCGCAGCAAAGGAATTAAGTTCGGAACACGCAATGCGTCCGCCGGGCGTCCTCAACACCGGCGGAGTCACATATACTCCGGCGGCTGAATCCCCAAAATATGCAGCGTCCATTCCAACTGGCGCCTGAAGAAATCCGTCACCCATAGCAGGAACACTTTCTTCTCGCGGTTCTCTTCGTGAATGATCGGATACTGATGATAGAAGTTATTGAATAACTGCGCGATCTGAAAAGCGTACTTAGCCACGTGCGCCGGCTCGCCTACCTCAACGGCGCGATCCACGGCCGCATCGGCTTTCGACGCCGCCAGGAGCATCTGCCAGAAGTCTTCGCTTGCAAGTTGGCGGCCCAGCGCGGCGGGCGTCAGTTCCGCGGCGAAATCGGGCAGCCGCTCACCTTTCTCTTCGAGCTTGCGCAGAATATTGCGCGCGCGCACCACGGCATACTGCACGTACGGTCCAGTCTCGCCCTCGAAGCTGAGCGCCTCTTGAAAATCGAACGCGATTACCGAATTGCGCGTGTATTTCAGCAGAAAGTAGCGCAGCGCGCCAATGGCGATCTGCGTTGAGACCGCGCGTTGTTCCTCAGAACTCGCTTCCGGATGCCGCGCGGACACCTCTTCCAGCGCCTTCCCGATCAGCGTGTCGATCAGATCGTCGGCCTTCACGCCCAGCCCTTTGCGTCCGGAGACTTCCACATACGGCCGGCGGCTGTCTTCCTCGGAAAGCTGGATGCCTAACTCGGCGCAGCAGCGCGGCGACAGCGCCACCATCTCGTAAGAGAAGTGCACAGATTGGGCGGCCTGCTCCGCGTAGCCCAGCGCCTTCAATCCGGCGACCACCACGTCCTGCAGATACGATTGGCGGGCGTCGATTACGTTGTAGACGCGCGTACCGTGGCCAAACGAGGGCGCCGGCGCGCCAGCGGGCTGTGGCGCAGCCGTCGAAATCCACAACTCGCGGCCATCCGCGTAGCGCATAAACGGCCGATAATAGAAATCCTTGCCGAGTAATCCGAATTTCCAAAGCTGATAGGCGATGTCTTTGCCGACATAGGTAACTGTGCTATCGGAGCGCACGATCACTTTACTATCTTCCGCGCCCGATTCGCCGGCGAAGGCTTCGGCGGGCATCACCCAGCATCCCGCATTCTTACCTTCGGTCTCCAGGTAAATCGCTTTGCGCTCTTTCAGTAACTCGAACGCCGACGCCCAGAACTTCAGATGCAGAATCTCGCTTTCGCGCGGCAGCACATCGTACTCCACGCCCAGCCGCAGCATGGTGGCTAAGTGCCGCTCCACGATGGCATCCGCCACGATATGCGCCAACTCAGCCTGCGGGCCGACGGCGGCTTCGATGGCATGCAGCGTTTCACTACGCCAGGCGCGCGATTCAGGCGCCTCCGTGTAATAAGCCGAAGTACGCGCGTATAAGTCCCAACAGAGATAGTCGAAGCGCACGGCGGGATCCTGAGTAAGTTGCCGGACCTCGTCGGGCGACTTATGTTCCAGATAGTGAAAACCTACCACCACATCGGCGACTTGCACGCCCGTGTTATCGATGTAATTCTGCACTTCCACGCGTTCGCCGCGCGCGCGCATCATGCGCACAAACGTATCGCCCAAGGCGGCGTTACGCAGGTGGCCGATATGCGCCGCTTTATTCGGATTGATATTGGTATGTTCGACGATAATCTTGCCGGCCGCCGCGGCAGTCTCCGCTGGCGCGGGAGTGCGCAATCCCTGCCCGTAAGCGGCGCGGTCGAACCGAATGTTGATGTAACCGCCGCCGGCCACTTCGAGAGCCGCGACGCCTGGGATCGGGCCGATTTCGTCCACCAGTTCGGCAGCGATCTTCCGCGGCGCCTGTCTCAACTGTTTGGCCAATTGAAACGCGGCGGGCACGGCCAGTTCGCCGAAATCGCTCTGCTTGGGTTGCTCGACGGCTACTGTCAGATCGACGCCGTAGCGCGCCTGGATGTGATCGTGAAAGGCGCGCTGAATCTGCTTTTCGAGAGAATGAAACATCTACGGGAGATACTCCGGATCGAGGATCTGCTCGACAGTGAACGGACATTCGGCGGGGAAGGTGGCCGATGGCAGGCCAGTCTCGATTGCGGCGAACTGTGCAGCTTTCCGGTAGTTGGAACGTAAGTTGGGCTGGAGCCTTGTTTGAAGGCTAGGGCTGTCTCGAAGAGCCAAGTCAAGTTTGCGGCGCTGTTCAGATATCGTTTGCACCCACGACCGCGAGTTCTTCTCCGGCTGAAAGCGGCATTTCAGCAGGTGGATTAGCAACACCTGCATACGGCCGTGTATCTCTCTGAGGTCCCGCTTGCCCATATCCTCGATTTCCTCGGCAATGTGCTCGATGTCGGCCTGATCGAATTGGCCCGCGCGCAACAGATCCGCGTTGCGCTGCGTCCACTCGAAGAAATCCTGGTCGTAAAGGCTCGCCCGATCCGCCGCCGTTTTTTCAACCTGTGATTGCATACGATCTCTTTATTATAGGCCTTGGCCAAAAGACGATATAATCCGGTTTCATACTCTGAAAAGGAGCTTCCATTGCGAAAGAAGATTACCGTCGTAGGCGCCGGGAACGTGGGCGCCAATTGCGCCCTCCGCATTGCCGATAAGGAACTGGCGGACGTGGTGCTGGTGGATGTTATTGAAGGCGTTCCGCAAGGCAAGTCGCTCGACCTGCTGGAGTCCGGCCCGGTTGAGGGCTATGACGTCACGGTGACCGGGGCCAACGATTACGAGCCCACCGCCAATTCCGATATCGTGATCCTCACCGCCGGCTTTCCGCGCAAGCCGGGCATGAGCCGCGACGACTTACTGCTGGCCAACTACGACATCGTGCGCGCGGCGACCGAGCAGGTAGTGAAGTATTCGCCGAACTCGATCCTGCTGATTGTCACCAATCCGCTCGACGCGATGTGCCAGACCGCTTACATGGTTTCGAAGTTCAGCAAGAACCGCGTGATCGGCATGGCCGGCGTGCTGGATAGCGCCCGCTTCCGCACTTTCATCGCGCAGGAACTCAAGGTGTCGGTGGATAACGTGACCGCCGTAGTGATGGGCGGGCATGGCGACACCATGGTGCCGGTAGTGCGGCTATCCAACGTCGCGGGAATTCCGCTCACCGAGTTGATGGATCAAGCCACCATCGACCGCATTGTAGACCGCACGCGCAATGGCGGCGCCGAGATTGTGAAGTATCTCAAGACCGGCAGCGCCTATTACGCACCTTCGGCGGCGGCGGTGGAGATGGCCGAATCCATTCTGAAGGACAAGAAGAAGGTACTGCCCTGCTGCGCCTATCTGGAAGGCGAATATGGCATTCATGGGCTGTTCGTGGGCGTGCCGGTGAAACTGGGCGCGCGCGGTATCGAGCGCATCTTCGAGGTGAAACTGATGCCGGAAGAACAGGCCATGCTGCAGAAGAGCGCCGCCGCGGTGCAGGAGTTGGTGGACGTGATCCGCGCCAAGCACGGCTGAGGGCCAGAAGGGCAGGCCGGCTTCTGAGCCACGCGCGTTAGCAAGTGGGCGGCGCACCGCTCCCTGACGGTCGCGGCTCAATAAACCCCGCGAAATCGTTACGTCCGTTACCGAGCCGCGACCGTGAGGGGTTAAGCACCCGCGCGCCGCGCCGCATGTGAGAATCGTAGCGTGGACGGCGCCATGGTAGTAGACAAAGACGAGGGGTGGACCTCGCACGATGTGGTGGCCAAGATGCGGCGCATCGCCAACACCCGGAAGATCGGACATTTGGGGACGCTGGATCCTATCGCCACCGGCGTACTGCCGCTGGTAATCGGGCGGGCCACGCGCCTGGCGCAGTTTTATACACGCGGCGATAAGGTCTATGAGGCGGTCATCCGCTTCGGCTTCGCCACCGATACCTACGACCGCAGCGGCTCGCCTACGTCGGCCCAGATGGAGCCGTCCCTGGATGCCGCCGAGCTGGAAAGCATGCTCGATGGCTTCCGCGGAGAGATTCTGCAAACGCCGCCGCCGGTATCCGCCAAGAAAGTGGATGGCAAGCGCGCATACGATCTGGCCCGCCAGGGTACCCTGGTGGAGTTGGCGCCGGCCCGCGTCTCGATTCACGAGTTGACGTTACTCGAGGTGCACGGCGCCGAGGCCCGGCTACGGGCGTACTGTTCGGGAGGCACGTACATGCGCTCCATCGCGCACGATCTGGGCCAGGCGATGGGATGCGGCGCGCATCTGCGCGAGTTGCGGCGGGTGTCTTCGTCGGAGTTTACTTTAGAACAGGCGCACACCATCCCCCAGCTTGCGGAATTGGCCGGGGCAAACCGGCTGGAAGAAGCTCTCATCCCGGCCGCCCGCATGTTGCCGGAGTTGCCGACAGTTTACGTCGAGGGGCCTGTCGAGGGTCAAATACGGCAAGGGCGCAACTTCCCCGTTTCACCTTTCCGGATTCGTGAGGGCACCCGCTATCTCAAAGCGGTTTCCATGGATGGTGGATTGATTGCGGTCGCGGAGGCGGTCTTGCCTAGCTTGTACCACCCCGCCGTGGTGTTGTAGATTTTTGCATCCGATCTATTTCGGATTGCACTTCTTTGGCGTCCGTGACCCTCCCAAGCGGAGGCCGGAACCCTCTTAAGAAAAGTACCAGTATTAAAAAGGGTCAAAATATTTTGCTTTTTGCTTTCATCCCGTGCCAATTTGGGGTAGATTACCTAGAGGAGGATTTCCATGAAGTCGGGGTCGCGTACTATCTGGCTAGGTTTGTTGGCATTTGCTCTTGTCGCTGGCATCCCCGCGCAGTTCGACGGTGTGGCCATGGCCGGCACGGTCGACATCTTCAGCCAACCAGGATCGGGTAGCAATAATATGGGTGGTACCAATCAAGGCATTCCGGTGTCGCCCGTATGGGCAACGCCGCCCGCCGGCTCGGAGTGGATCTCCTATGGCGCCACTGGCTGCAACGAGTTTGTAGCGCTGACGGGGACATGCACACCGGGACCGAATAATCCTCCCGGTACGTCTGTTAGTGGAGCTCCTACTGCAACCTTCTACCAGACTTTCACCATCACGGACGCCATGGATTACGGCATCCTGAATGTCTGGGCAGACGACACGACCGGAGTATGGCTCGACGTGGGAACGGTGACCTCGGGCGATGGCAGTGGCGGCATGATGCTGTATGCCCCCAATGGAAATCTGATTTCCAATTGTTCGGGGCCGGAACCAATTGGGTGCCTGGATAGTACGGGTGCGGCGATCCCGCTCAACCTTACTACGGGGACTTACACATTGGTCTTTGACGCCTATCAGCTGGTGGGAGCCAGCCCGTTCGGCGTCATGTATAACGGCGTCTTGACCGATACTCCGGAGCCAGCCACTTACTTGCTAATGGGATTGGGCCTAGCGGGTCTGGGAACGCTAGTCCGGCGCCGCAAGCGGGCATAACCAAGCGCGCGTGCCATTGATCGCCATAACTTCAAGGCGAATAGATCTTTTGGTGGATTCTTCAAGGGGGGTAGCGAGATGACGCAGTACGAAAGTAACGGTACGAAAAACGATTACAGTCAGCTTGGCGCATGCTATAAGTTTGCGATGCGGACATTGCTGGTTGCATTTCTATTAGTCGCTGTCTTACCGGCCTACGGGTCCATCATTATGTGGACTGGCGAAGTGAGTGTCGGTGCGCCTCCATCGGCGGTTGCTCCGGACACAAGCAACAGCACTATCTTTGGGTTTGCCGAACAGCAAGGCGTAGTTTTGGCCTCCAACGTAGCTGTGGCCTTTACTTCGCCGGGCACATGGATTTGCTGCGGCAGCTTTCCCGGCGGAACCATCGACATGGGCACAACCGTTAATAGCTACCTGCTCTACGCCGCGCCCACCAGCGACCTACAGGGCACTTTCACCGACTTCACCGGATCGATCACGTTCAGTCCGGGCGAGAAGGTCATAGGGGTCGTCGTCGGCTATAAGAATCTTGCCGCCACAGCGGCCATGCTGGGCGCGCCGGGCACCTCATACCCGAACTCCAGCTACAAGCTCGGCGGGCTGGAGAACGACGACGAAGTGATCATCGGCAACAACTCGCAGGCGGTCTACGTGAATTTCCATGTGGCGGAAGGCGGGATCGACATGATCCGTATCCTGACCGAGACGCCCGAGCCCGCGGATTTCCTGCTGCTCGGTTCAGGCTTGGTGGCGCTAGCGTTGTTCGGACGGCGGCTGCAGCATAAGCGCGCCAGCCGGCAGCTTTAGTTCAGGGCTTCTTCGCTCGCCGCCAGCACCAGACCAGAGGGTAGTTCTTCTCCGAAAATACGGCCCAGAGTTTGACTGTCGCGTGCTTCTTCGCCTTCGAGTGCCGCCAGATAGCGCTCGGCATGGGCCAAACTTTCCAACTTCCGCCTGATGGAGGCCAGTGAGGCTTGCGGCAGGTCGCGCGTGGGATCTTCGGTCCGGCGCGCAATCGCCGCTAAGGCTTCCGCGGCTGGACCGGCCAGACCTGTCCCACTGAGCAATGCGTCGGCCCAACGGCCCGCCGCGGCTGGCGGAACCACTTGATTGATTGGTCCATAAAACAGTTCGCGCGCGCCTAAACGCGACAAGCACCAAAACTCGCTTTCGCGCGCGTCGCCGGCTTTGATGCGGCGCACCAGCGCGTCTCCCAATTCCACCTTCGTGCCGATCGGCAGCAGTTCCAGGCTGGCTGCCGTGCGCCACATCTCGCGCAGCAGACTGCTGTTGAGGCGTTGCTTCTTGCCCCCGCGCGGCAGCAGCATGCCCGATAGCCTTTGGTAAATGTCGTTCTGCTGATTGCGATTCAGCCCACCCGCCAAACGGCCCCAGAAGATCCACCAATCGATTTCACACTGCACCTGGTTGGTATATTGAAGGCCCCCGCTGTAGATGCGCCGCGCTTGTTCGATGCGAAAATCGTCGCCCGGAAATCCGAATCCGGGGCGTAGGCAGAAGCCCGCCAGGTTCAACCAGCGGGCCTCGTACGCGGGACTCTTCTTGCGGCCATCGGCTACCGCTAGAAATGCGTCGGCGAGCTGACGGATGGCGGCCAGCGGCCAGGAGTTCTTGCCGAGACCCAGAATCTGCTCCAGTTTGGCGGGCAGTTCCTCGGGTGCGATGGGCGACTTCGCGCCCGGAGAAAAGACCGCCGGAAGCAGCGACAGGGCATCTTTGAGCGCCTGCTCGGCGATCACGGCCGCGGGCTTGCGCTCGGAGGGCTGCGCGGCGGCCTTGCGCAGTTCGAACTGCAATCGCCAGCGGTTGTCGCTGATTTTCGATTCGCACCAGGTTTCGAGCGTGCCGATCTCGGTCAGCCGCGCGCCCAGCTTCACCGGGATCAGGCGCTCGCCGGCTTTCTTGCCGAAGCGGATCACGGCGTGGAGCGGCGCGTGCGTATGCAGATCGGGCCCCAGCGCGGGGATCTCGACCACGTCGCCAAGCTGGTCGTCGCTGCGTGTGAGTGAACTGTAGAGCCGGAACGAGACGGGCTTGTTGGCGACAAGCTGCAGCGCTTCGCTATCGATTTCGAGCGTGGCGCCTTCCTCCGCGCCGCGCGGAACCAGGCAAACCGCGGATGTATCGCCGATGCCGATGAAGTATGTCCGGGGCAGGCCGCCGCGCACCAGCACACCGCTGCCGGTGGAACGGACGTAGGAATAATAAGCCGCGCCGGTGGCCACCGCCAGATCCAGATCGCGATTCTCGAAAACCTCCGGCCGTTTGCCATACCAGTTACCGACGGCATCGGCCACGCGCTGCCGCAGGATCTCCGGAATGAAAAATCCGCCGTTGAACAGGATGGCATCGGGCGCCTGGCCGGCGCTTTCGAGAAACGCATTCAAATGCTTGGTAACAGCCGGATCGGACACATAGGGCAGCCCGAGTTCGCGGAAGAGGCTGCGCTTCTCTTCCTTAGGCATATCGCCGCGCGCGGTGATGGGCAGGAAGCCTTCGAGCGCCAGTTCGAGCACTTCTTCGCGCAGCACTTCGGTCTTCAGCGCCTTGCCGATCAGCGACGAGCCAGTGCCCAGCACGGTGATCTCGACGCTCCTCAAATTGGGATCCGAGAGCAGGCGCTCCTTGGCATTGGTCGATTGCCGGCGCAGGCCGCTGCGCTGCCGGATGGAGAGCGGCACATTCAGCTTGGTTTCCACCAGCCAGGCGATGGTGAGATCCAGATTATCGCCGCCCAGCAACAGGTGTTTGCCAACGGCGGTACGGGTGAAGTTGACCAGATCGCCCTGGCGCTCGACGCGAATCAAACTGAAATCGCTGGTGCCGCCGCCCACGTCGCAGACCAACACGATCTGGCCATCGTAAAGCAGCTTGCGGGATTGCGCCAGATTGTTGGCGATCCAGGAATAGAAGGCCGCGGCAGGCTCTTCGAGGAGGGTCAGCTTGGGCAGGCCGGCTTCGTTGGCGGCCATCACCGTGAGTTCGCGCGCTTCTTCATCGAAGGAAGCGGGCACGGTGAGTACGATATCCTGATCGGCGAGCGGAAGCTGCTTGATCTTATCCCAAGCTTCGCGGAAGGCGCCGATGTAGCGAGCGGAAACCTCTACGGGCGAGAGCACGCGGCCGGTCTCGGGGGAATCCCAGGGGAGGATTTTGGCGGTGCGATCGACATCGGGATTCGAGAGCCAGGATTTGGCGGAATGTACCAGCTTGGTAGGCACCAGCGCGCCCTGCTCGCGCGCGTAGACGCCGACGGGTTGGCCGTCTTCGAGGAAGAGAAACGAGGGCAGGGTGCGGCGGGGCTCGGTGCGTCCGGGGGAGACCAGTTGGGGCGTTTCAAAGATGTGGATGGGCGGGAAATCGCGATCTTCGGCTTCGCGTTCGTCGATGTAAGCGAGGGCGGAGTTGGTGGTGCCGAGATCGATGCCGATTTTCATGATCGTGAGGCGCCTGGTGTGGGTCGTAGGGGCGAACGGCTCATCTTAGCTCAGATCAGTTGGATTCTGCGGGCAGAGAGGCCGCCTCCGTCCTACGATAGCACGCGGGTTGCGCGTAGTTGCAGTGACGGTAGGGCCTGCGGGCAGCATGGCTGATTGCGGACGGCCGCTGGCTGGCGATAACCTGTGAGTTGGTGATTCTCCCGCCTTCCAATGTCGCATAATCAGCTCGTCCGCTACAGCCGTGACGGCGACCAGTTTCATTATCTCTGGGCTGCACGCCGATGTCTTCGCCTCCTTTCAGATATGTCCGGCCTAGTCGCGGTCACCATTGAGGGTGCCTCGCCGCAGGAGGGCGCAGACCCGATCGAGGCCGGCGAGGAGGCTATTGATGTTGCCGAGTACTACGGAAGTGAAGACCTGTCGGATGCGGCGGCCATACATTACACCCAACTGAAACATTCAACGGTAAGGGCGACTGAGCCCTGGACATGGAGCGGACTCGAGAAAACGATTCGCGGCTTTGCAGAACGGTACGCCGAACTTCGGCAGCGGCCTGATGCGGAGGATTGTATCGGCAAATTGGAGTTTTGGTTTCGGTCCAACCGGCCAATTGGAACCGTTGAGACCGAGACCGCCGAGGACATCTCCAGCGGTGCCGAGCCGCGTCATCCCGCAGGCGTGAGGAAGCTCGAAGCGTTCACTGGACTGAGCGGCTCGGAGCTCGCGGGATTTTGCAAGCTTCTACGTTTTGAGGGCCAGATGGACGGTCCTTGGGAGCAGAGGAACGTCTTGACGCAGGAAGTCAACGGGTACCTCGTGGATGCCGATTCCGACGGGCCCACCCAGTTGAAGGAATTGATTGCACGAAAGGCTTCGTCCGAGGGAAAGGCCAACCCGTCGATCAGGAAGACGGACCTGCTGCGGGCGCTGGGCACCGACTTGGACCATTTGTTTCCGGCTCGCCGCATGGTTGAGCGGCTGGGCGGAGCGGTGCCGCGTGAACAGGAGCCGGAGATCTTCGCCGCCATTCACGGAGCGAATGGCCGTCCGGTGATGCTCCACGCGGAAGGCGGCGTGGGGAAGTCGATTATTGCCACGCGAATTCACCTCGGCTTGCCAGAGGGATCGGCGTGCATCCTATACGACTGCTTTGGCAACGGGCAGTACCGATCCGCGAGCGCCTATCGCCACCGGCACAGGGACGCGTTGGTCCAGATTGCGAACGAACTTGCCGACCAATGCCTTTGCCATCCGCTGATTCCGACGTCAAAGGCGGACGCCTCGGACTACGCCAAGGCGTTTCTCCATCGTCTCAAGCAGGGTATCACGTTGTTGAGGGCCCGGAATGCCGGTGCGCTGCTGTGCATCATCATCGACGCCGCCGACAACGCCGAAATTGCAGCAGGCGAAGCCGGCGAGTCGCGGTCGTTTGCGCGCGACCTACTACGTGAGCCGATGCCCGAGGGCGTTCGACTCGTGATGTTGTGTCGCACGCACCGGCAGGCACTGCTGGACCCTCCACCCAATGTGTTGCGTATCGAGTTGCGGCCGTTCACCCGTACTGAGACATCCGAGCACCTGCGGCGGACGTTTCCTGACGCAACGGAAGCGGACGTTGACGAGTTTCATCATCTAAGCTCGCATAACCCGCGCGTTCAGTCGATGGCTCTTACTCAGGGCGGTTCGTTGGCCGAGATCCTCCGCTCGCTGGGTCCGAATCCGACCGAGATCGAGGATGCCATTGGATCCCTGCTCGAAGCTGCTATAGCGAAGGTTCGGGATGCGGCGGGACCCCTCGAGCAGGGCCAAATAGACAAGGTCTGCCGGGGGCTTGCGGTCTTGCGCCCCCTCATTCCGATCTCGGTGCTGTCGGCCATGTCCGGCGTGGACACGGGCGTGATAAGGAGCTTCGCCGTCGACCTCGGGCGCCCGTTGGCGGTTGTGGGAGACACGATCCAGTTTTTTGATGAACCGGCGGAGACTTGGTTCAGAGACCATTTCAAACCTGCCGCGAGTGCCCTTGCCACATTCGTGAATGGATTGAGGCCGCTGGCGGCGAAGAGCGCGTACGTTGCTTCCGCATTACCGCAACTGATGCTGGAAGCGGGCCAGCTTGAGGAACTGATTGCGGTGGCGCTGTCTTCAGAAGCCCTCCCCGAGCAGAGTCCCATCGAGCGCCGGGACGTGGAGCTGCAGCGCCTCCAGTTTGCGCTTAAGGCCAGCCTGCGGGCGAAGAGTTACGCGGAGGCCGCAAAGCTGGCCCTTAAGGCGGGCGGCGAGTGCGCCGCGGAAGAAAGGCAGGATCGATTGCTGCAGGCCAATACGGACTTGGCGGCGGCATTGCTTGATGTCGGACGCCTGCAAGAGATCGTCTCGCGCCGCACGTTCGAGTCGGGGTGGCGCGGCTCCCACTACGCTTACGACGCCGGCTTGTTGTCCGGGCGGTCCGAGACTATCGGCGATGCGCGCAGTAGGCTTCGCGCCGCTGAGGAATGGTTGTGGAGCTGGTCCAGGCTGCCCGCGGAGGAACGGAAAGAAGAGAGGGTGGCAGACGAGGACGCCGCGGAGATGGCGATGGCGCACTTCAATGTTCACGGCGCCGACGCGTGCGCCCATTTTCTGCGACGCTGGCGGCCGAGATCGCTTTCATTTCGTGCGGGTCGGATTCTGGCAGGGCGTTTACTGGACCACTGCCGGTTTACGGATCTGGATCGCCTCGCGGCCGCGGCTGGAAATAACGTATACCTCGTGCTCGCGATCACGCTTCAACTGAGGCTGGCCGGGAAGAATCCGCCGTCAGAGGTGGCCGCACGCGCCGTTGACCTTCTTTCTCGGATCGAGTTGAAGGACCTTTCAGGACGTCCTTTAGATGCGGATGAAACGGCCCTTCAGGCGGTGACTGCGCTTGTCGAGTCCGCCCACCTGTGCGCGGTCTCTGAACCCGCAAGTCTGTCTCGGATTCTCACGCGCCACTTGCCGCAAGCTCCGCGGCGCGGCGACTATTCTCGATTCGGGGGATCAAGGGCGTGTATTCTCCGTGCCTACTCCCTGCGGGCCGCGCTGAATAACGAGCCTATAGAATTGCTGGACCTGGCGCCTTCGGAAGTACGGGAGAAATTGGAAAAGGACCACTGTGACTCTCAGCAGGCAAGGGAGTTTAAAGAAGACGTGGGGGCGTTGCTGCCCTGGCATCGCCTTTGGGCGAACACGCTAGTGGGACGCAATCAGGCCAGCGGCCTTGCGGCTGCAATTGAGGGGGCCGTATCGGCTTCGGGCGCCGCGCGGGGTCACTCCTACCCTGAGGAGACACGGACACTGAATGACATCGCCCGCGTGTGGTTCGACGTCCTTTCGATATCCGGCAGTGCCGACGCGGCGTCGATGGGGCGATTCAACGAATGGGTGGGATCGTTGCGGTACCCGCTTTACGTGACCATGCTGACGCATCTTGCACGGCTTTGCGCGCGGACGCCGTCACTGGCTTCACAAGCGCTCGCCTATGCCGAACGCGCGTTCCGGATCACGCGGGGTGAGCGGGAGGACGCTGCGATCAAGGCTGACAGTTACGTTGGTCTGGCGCGGGCAGTTCTTCTCGTCGGCAGGGCGGATGCGGCGGCGTATTTCGACGAAGCGGTCAAGGTGGCCAGCAAGATCGGGGACGAAAACTTGAACCGCTGGTCTGCGATGCTCGACTTGGGGGATCGCGCTGCCGACTCCACTGCCCCGAACCCTGAGGCGGCGTACAAACTTTCGAGGTGCGCCGAGGTTACTTATCACCACGTGGCGCGCGATAAGCATTTCGACTGGGAGTCAACGGTCAACTCGATTGCGGGCCTTTGCCCTTCGTCGTCCCTGGCGGTCCTCAGCAGGTGGCGCGATCGGGATTTCGGCTGGGCGGAGAGGCTGCTACCGGAGGTGGTCGCGTCCCTTATCGAGCGGGGGGATCTAGATGCCAGGGACGCCCTGGCCCTCGTCGGGTTCCGGGCTCACTGGAAGCACCCAGGCCCGCTTAAGATGGCCCTTGCCGCGAGCACTTCAGACATCGGGAAGCAGACTGCGGCTGATTTCGCGTATCGATACATGGCGCTAGATGGACAAAGCTCCGCGACGTGGGTGGCATTTAGAGAGATGCGGCACCAACACCACTTTGAAGTTCCGGGTCTCAATGACTTGATCGCGTTTACGGAGCGCCAGAAGTCGGCAAGCGAGCTTGCGGGCGCTGGGGCATCGGGCGCTTCGGGCAAACGTGAAGAACGTGACTGGGACGCGGTGTTTGCCGACATCGACCTCGCGACTGCTGACGGCCTCTGGCGGGTGTATCGCCGGTTTCGTGACCTCGATCCTCCCTGGTATGACGAACGATTCTTTCAGGAGGCTTGCGCACGAGTGGCGGCTGGGCGGGAGAGCGAGTTTATCGATGCTGTCGCTGCGGCACCGAGGCTCAGCCTCTACGCATTTCGGGATTTTCTCGAACAGATTCCCGAGCCGTGGAGGCTCCGGCTGCCGGTCAGGTCCGCTCTGGGCCGAGCGGTGAAGAACGTGTGTCGGCGCGAATGCATGCAAATTGCGAATAGCGGCTTTTACGAGTCGCTCCCCCTTCGCCTGGCGGGCCAAGTCTCGGGCCTGGCGGAGGGTGAAATCATCGACGTGGTGTTGGCTTCGCTTTGTGAGACCCCGGAGACGTTCGGGGCGCGGCGGCTGTTCACGCTCGTGGGTTTGTTGGCCGCCAAGCTCTCACACGCTGGAGCGTTGGACGCACTCTCGTTCGGCTTCGACTTGTTTGGGTCTGTGACGGAGCCCGACGATGGCGATGGCGCGTGGTCTACCGCCCTGTTGCCGCCCCTACCGGTCGAGGCGGCGCTCGCTGGGTACATCTGGGCGGCGCTGGCATCGCCCAGGGGGAGCGTTCGCTGGCAGGCGGCTCATGTGGTGCGCGGGCTATGCACGCTGGGGAGAACTCGGGTCCTGGCCCACTTGATCGAGCTTGCCGAGGCCAGCAAGGGCACCCCCTTTGCCGACGCGAGACTACATTTTTACGATCTGCACGCGCGACAGTGGCTGCTGATCGCTCTGGCACGCGCCGCAGAGAGTCCCGACGTCCTTTTTCCACATGCTGATTTCCTGACCGGAATCGCGTTAGAAGGAGAGCCACACATTCTCATTAGGAAACTTGCGGCGGAGGCGACTCTCGCCCTGTTCGACGCCGGCTTAGCGCCCGGGCAGGCTGGGCTGAGAGATAGGCTGGAGTCCGTGAACAGGTCCCCCTTCAATGTTGTTGAGTCGAAGCGTTGGGAGCGCTTCAGCCCGCAGGAAAGCGGCACGGAGCGAGACGGCAGATCTGCCTTGCATTTAGGTCTTGACATCGGGCCGTATTGGCTTGCGCCGCTCGGCGAGCACTTCGCCAGGTCGCAATCTCAAATGGAGCGAGCCGTAAGCAATCTGATCATCAGGGAGTGGGGGTGGCCGCCTGGGAACGGCTGGGTCGAAGATGAGCGGCAGCGCCGGAAGATCTTCAAGGAAGGGGAAGCGTATGCGTCCCACAGCTCGAATCCGCGAGCGCATGATCTACAGTTCTATCTTGCGTATCACGCAATGATGATCATAGCCGGAAGGTTGCTCGCCTCAGTTCCACTGCATCGGAACCCCGACTGGCCGGAGGATGATTTCTACAAGTGGTTGGCGGACCACGGTGTTACGCGCACCGACGGAAACTGGCTAGCCGACCGGCGGGACCCGGATCCTCTAGAACGACCCGAGTGGGGCGACCGAGGCCAGGCAGACGCCTGGCGGTGGTCCGTCCGCCGGAACGATTTCGACGCCCTATTGATCCTCCCAGGAGACAGGCTGAACCTCTGGGGCTCGTGGACGGTTGTGGAGGGTGACAAGGAGGAAACCATTTCGGTTGAACGCGCGCTTGTGTCACGGAATCAGGGCGAAGCTTTGCTCCGGGCTTTGCAGTCCATGGCAGCCAACGAATATATAATTCCTGCGGTCAACGGCGACGAGATTGATAGCGGCGACCTTCAGCTCAGGGCCTGGGTCGATGCTTCGTCGCTCGGGAGCCGGCTGGACGAGCAGGACCCTTGGGCCGGGACCATCACCTATCCGGCGCTGTCGCCGGCGCGGCCAGTGATGGATCTGCTGGGACTCACGCCGGACTTCGAGCGGAGACGGTGGGTCATGCGAATCGGTGGGCTGGATCAGATTGTCCTGTGGTCCGAGGTTTGGGGAGGGCCCAAGGAAAGGGACGACGAGGAGCCCGCAAACGGGCGACGACTTCAGGGGAGCCTTGATCTAGTCCTCGACCTTGTCCGCAGGAGTGGCATGGACCTCATCATCAACGTCGAGATAAATCGCCGGGTCCGGCATTCCAGGTATCATCAAAGAAGAAGCGATGAGTTCGAATACACCATTCCAAGCGCAAGACTCTTCCTCATCGGGCCCAACGGTACGATCCGTACGATCTGAGCCTCTGCTTGAGCTTGGAAAGAACATCGTAGACGAGCTCGGAACGGAACCGCGCGTGGACACGCTCGCGTATTGGATGGCGCACTATATAGCCGAGCTGATCCAGGCGGTGGAAGTGGCTGGCGAGGAGGAGAGGCCTTCGAGAATGTCGGAAGCTGCCGGCGCCATACTGCGCTTATGGAAGCACCGACGCGAGTTCCCGCATGGGCGGCGGCCGTTTGAGGAGTCTGAAAGGATCTGCGCGGCCTTAGAGAGCCTGGACCTGAACGAGCGCAGCTTTCGTTATTTCGACTCTTCTGTAATGGAGACGGCCGAGGCAGACTTGGGTGCCGAGGCCGATAAATGGCTCCGGTCGGTTAAGGGCATAGATTACTCGGCGAAGCTCCTCATTCGCTATTGCCTGGCGCAGGCGGCGCGGGGTGCACTCGATAAATCTCGGGAGTGGGTTACTCTTGCGGAGGCCGCCGGCGCGAAGGCGGGTACTGAAGACTTGGTCGTCCGTTTCCTTAGCGACGAGAGCGATCTCCTCGACGAATCCGACCCGGGCGACAGTGCCCGGAAGGAGATCCAAGATCGGCTAGAGCGGCTTGAGGCGTTTGGGCAGATGGCCGCTTCCCTAGCGGGCGAGTTGCGCGCGCGACTGCAAAACACGCCAGCATCCCACAGTCCGGAAGCGTGACTCCGCGCCAGCGACCTCAACTACTCGACATCTTCCGGCCGGCCAAGAGGCGCTCGGAGCTTTCGGGAACCGTGCACGACGCGGAGAATATCCACACCGTCTTCTATGGGCCGGTAGAGGATGAGCATCCGTTCGAAGCGACGCCCGGGACATGCGCAACGCTCGAAGCGGCGACGTCCCTAGCTCGGATCAGTTCCGAACTTTGTGTCTAGGCGAGACGCCCAATTAGCTTAGCAAAACGCCTGGTACAGAGTCCTATCCCCAAACGGCCAGGTGGTGCGGCTATGCGACGTTACTTGGCTGGGCAGTCGCCGCTACGAATCTGTGACCGGCAGTTCTCACCCTCCACATCATTGCGGGGGCCGGGGTTTGTCGTTAGGGCGCAACGCGCCTGGGCAGTGTATCCTGAAGGAGGGAACGGGCTGAGCGGATGGACTTAAGGCACGAGATCGCGAAACGAGTCGAGGCATTGCCCCCGGGAATGCAGGAGCAGGTGCTCCGGTTCGTGGACTCGTTGGCTGGCTCCATGCCAAGGGGCGAGCGCGGCGCCGCGTTCCGCCAGTTCTCGCACTCGCTCGACGCCGCTTCAGCCCGGCAGATGACGCAAGCGATCGAAGAAGACTGCGAGCGGATTGATGCCGGCGAGTGGTAGGTTTTTGCTCGACACCAACATCGTCATCGCCCTGCTAGAAGGGGACGACACCGTGTTGTCAAATCTGGACCGGGCACCCGAGGTATTCATTCCCGCGGTCGTGGTCGGCGAGTTGTTCTTCGGCGCCGCGAAATCCGGACGGCCGTCCGAGAACATCGCGAAGGTCGAGCGATTCGCGGCCGGCAGATCCATTGTCCCGTGCGATCTCGACGTAGCCCGTGAGTACGGACGTGTGAAGCAACACCTCAAGCAGAAGGGACGCCCACTTCCCGAGAACGACGTCTGGATCGCCGCTGCCGCCAAACGTCACCGTATGGTCCTCGTCACCCGCGACCGCCACTTCCAGGAGGTTGAAGACCTTGATATCGTCGACTGGGCTGTTCGCCCGTAATGCTGTGTCCGACAGCCGCCGCAGACCGCGGCTCCCCTACCACATCAGCATCAAAGCCACCGAGCGCCACACTACATAACCAATTGGCACCAATTCCACCCATCGCACCCACGCGGCATAGATCCCGGCCCGGATCGCCAGCGCACACGCTACTCCGGCAGCCACCCAATAGGGATTCAGTCCGTATGAAAACGCCACAGTGTGACCGGCGATTGCCGCATAAAAAATCAACGGCCAGTTGGAGCTAAGCGGCCGCTGGAATCGCCACCAGACCACCAGCATGGACAGTACCAGGACGAGCAGCGTAAGTCCATTGAAGGGCGTGTACGGGTAGTGGCCCATCGGCCCACTGTAACGCGAAGACGCCGCGCCATCACATAGTTGCTACAATGACCTGTTCGTTCCAAACGGAGGTCTCCTGGTGGCCGCCTTGAAGGCCCTTATGCGCGTGTTCAGCTATTTGTTTCACGGGTTGTTGGCGTTGTTTCTGCTGGCGATTTCGATTGTGGCGCTGTCCAGCCGCCAACCTTTGCATCTCCCCATGTTGCCTTGGGAGGGCCAGCCGCTTACATGGTGGCTGCTGGGCGGCGGACTGGTTGGATTGCTCTCGGTGATCATGGCAGTCCGCGGCAAATGGCGCGCGCTGTTCTTTCTGTGGAGCCTGATCGTCCTGGGCCTGGTGGTCCGCGGCTTCTTTTTGGGACCCTACCATTTCGCCGGCGCGACGGAGTTTCACGGCGCACTTTATCTTACCGGCGGCGCGCTGATCTCGGTTTTCGGCGCGTGGTTTCAATTGCGCCGCGAGCCCTTGCGATAGCGTACGGGAGATATCCAACTTTCGCCGGGATGTGCCGTCACGCATCGCTATTCGGACAAAAAAGAGCGATAATGAATCCGATGCGCCCCTTTCATAGCCTTCGGGTAATAATTGCGTTATCAGCTCTAGCGGTCGCGCCTTCGATTCGCGCCGAGCAGGGATCCCTCACATTCGTATTCGGACCAAGCTCCCAGGAAGCCGAACGGCAGGCTGTGCGCGCGGCGGCCGCCACCGCCCGTCACTGGCTGCAAACCGCCGGCAACTCGGTCGAAGTCAGACGCGCCGGCAGCCCCGGCGTGCAACAGATCCAAGCGGCGATGAGCGGCAAGGATATCGAAAAGGCGCTTGGCGATATGGCGCTGGCGGCGCGCGAAGCCGATCCGCCATCGTTTGTGATCGCGCTCGATTCGGCGGCGCAAACGGCGGCGTTGCAACCGGGGGCGCGCATTGTGGTCGCGGTGCTGAATAGTCCGCCGTTTTCGAGCGAGGGAGAGCGCGCGCTCGAACACGTGACGGAAATCTGCAACGAAAAAGGCGTGCGCATCCTGGTGCTGGATATCGCGGAAAATGCAAAATTGACGCCCAGCCCTGTCCTCAAGAACCTGGTTACCAAAACCGGCGGCTCCTGGCTGCGGCAAGCCAAAGGTCTGGAGGGCGAAGTGAACATGGCCGCCCCGGCACAGGACCAGGATGCCGAGGCCGCGCCGGTGCCGTCCGTCAGCGCCGCCAACCAGACCCAGACACCACCGCAAACTCCCGGCGCCATCCCCAATTTTGAAATTCCCGTGCACATCCGGTTCATGCGGACTTCGGGTACTGGCTCGGTGGGCAGTTCCATGCTCGATCACGAAACGGATTTCGGTGAGACCTTTACGCTTAACGCAACGTCAGGGGCGCCGGGAGGCTCTCTCGCCATCGTGGGTGGCGGCGGCTCCATGGAACGTTCCTACGAGGCCAACGATTCCCATGCTCCCCTCCAGGGCCTGGTCGCAGTCGAGGCTCCCCTAAGCGGGCTGAAGTTCGATATCGACGACAACACAAATACCTTCCAGGCGCGCGCCCGTATCACAGCCACGGTACGAAACCCCAAAGGAGCGGCTATCTGGACCGGGCGGAGAGACGTGAATGTCCACGGGCCTAAAGAGAAATTAGAAACGCGCCGCGAGGGCAGTATGTTTTTTATGCGCGGGGTGTCCCTGGCGGGCGGTGGTCCTTTCACGTTGGAGGCCAAAATAGAAGATCTGATCGCGGGCAATGCCGGTGTGGTAAAGATCCCCTTGAAAACCAGCCGGAACGCCCCCGGCCTGGTGGCTACCGATGCGTTGGTGGTGCGGCCGTTCAACGGAGCCGCGGACAAGTTTGAAGCTGACGAGGTGTTGAGTTACGAGGGCGAGGCTCTGTCTCCAGTGCTCAACCCGGTCTTCCGCACCGAGCAGCCCCTTAACCTGCAGATCTACTTGCGGCTCTATCCGGATATCCACGGCTCTCCGGTCGAGATCGGCATGGATGTGCTGACCGGCGGACGCGTGGTGGCCCACATTCCGCTGCCCTTCAAGCAGGGACTGGCGAACAGCGCGCTTGAGGGCAGCGAGGCCAATATGTATGGAGCCCAGGTGAAGGAATTTCCCTATTTGGCCGATTTGAAGGGCGCCAAATTTCCTCCGGGCGATTACCGCGGCGTCATTTCCATACGCCAGGGCAAGAATGTCATTAAACGGGTGGTCGCGTTCCAGGTGATCGGGAAGCCATCGGCCACGCCTGTGCAGGTAGCGGCTGCGTTCAAAAGCGGGCCCGCGCCCGCCGCCGATGAGAACGTGGACGTCGTATTGCCGGAAATCGAACCCGCCACGGTCGATGCGAGCGGACTTAAGATGCGGCCCGAAGAGCAGAAGAAGCTTTGGGATGAGGCGGCCAAGACCGCCATGGGATATCTCGACCACCTTCCCAATTTCCGTTGCCTGCAGGAAACGCACCGTTTTACGGCTCCGCTGAAGACTCCCAATCAGCTTAAACAGATAGATTCTTATCTGGACGCATTGACCTACGAAGATGGCAAAGAGGTGGATCAGCGGCTCGAAGTCAATGGCGTAAAAGTGGAAAACCTGCCGGTGGGCGATAACGACAAGGGCGTCCGCGCACGGAACGAATTCTGGAGAATGCTGAGCGGGGTGTTCGACCCGGAGGTGGGCGCCAAGTACAAATGGTCCGGCCATGCATTGGCTACGGGCGTGCTCTGCCAGGTTTTCGAGGTCGAGGTATCCAAAGAGAAATCGAATTTCGTTCTGAACCACGGCGGCCGGCGCTTGCAGGTGGCCTATACGGGACGCGCATTCATCGACGCGGAAACCGGCATGGTGAGAAAGTTAACCATCCAGGGAGTCGGGTTGGACAAGGATTTTGGCCTGCAATCGCCGGCTCTTTCGCTCGATTACGGCACGGTGAAAATCGGCAAAGACGATTACCTGCTGCCTTTGCGATCCGTGCTGCAACTGCGTCATGCCAAGGCATTTGTGCGCAACGAAACGGTGTTCCGGAGCTACCGCAAATTCCAGGCCGAATCGGAGATCAAGTTCCAGAACGATTAAGAAATCGAAATGTTTCAAAATCCTCGATCTGATACCATGAGGTGGTAAAACTGTCCCTATGGTAGCCACTCTGCTTCCCCTTGCATTGCTGGCCTCGACGTCGGCCACTTCCCGCATGGTGCGCAGCCTGTTCGACGATTCGTTCAGCGGCATATACCAATTGAGCTGGTTCGATTGGTCGATCCTCATCCCGTATTTTGCGATACTGGCGCTGCTATCCGTTTATGGCGTGCACCGCTACGAGATGATTCGCACCTACTTCAAGCACCGCAAGAAGGCCGTGGGCGAGCCGCGGCAGCGTTTCGCGCAATTGCCTCCGGTGACCATTCAACTGCCCATTTTCAATGAGCGGTACGTGGTGGAACGGCTCATCGACGAAGTGGCGCGCATCGAGTATCCCAGGGAGTTGCTGCAGATTCAGGTGCTGGACGATTCGACCGACGATACCGCGCCCTTCGCGGAGGCGCTGGTGGAGCGCTACCAGGCCCTGGGGTTGCCGATCGAATACCATCACCGCGCCAATCGCGAGGGTTTCAAAGCCGGCGCGCTGCAGGCAGGGCTGAAGACTGCCACTGGCGAATTCGTCGCCATATTCGACGCCGATTTCGTCCCGCCAACGGATTTCCTCACGCGCACGATTCACCATTTCACCGATCCCATTATTGGCGTGGTGCAAACCCGCTGGAGTTATCTGAACCGCGACTACAGCTTCCTCACCGAAGTGGAAGCCATGCTGCTCGACGGGCATTTCATCCTGGAGCATGGGGCCCGCTCGCGCGCCGGCTACTTCTTCAACTTCAACGGCACGGCCGGGATTCTGCGCCGCACGATGATCGACGATGCGGGCGGCTGGCAGCACGATACGCTGACTGAAGATTCCGATCTCAGCTATCGCGCGCAATTGAAGGGCTGGAAGTTCGTGTATATGCCGGGCCTGGAATGCCCGTCGGAACTGCCGGTGGAGATGCACGGATTCCAGGTGCAGCAATCCCGCTGGGCCAAGGGGCTGACGCAGTGCGCGCGCAAGCTGCTGCCCAGGATATTCCGCTCGAAGGCGCCGCTGCGCTTGAAGGTGGAAGCCTTCATGCACCTGACGCCCAACATCTCCTATCCGCTGATGGTGGTGGTTTCGGCGTTGATGCTACCGGTGATGATCGTGCGGTTCTACATGGGCGTGTGGCAGATGGTGTTTATCGACCTGCCGTTGATCATGGCGGCATTCTGGTCCATTTCGGCGTTCTATGTGGTGGCGCAGCGCGAGTTGTATCCCAAGAATTGGAAGCGGTCGATTCTGCTGCTGCCCATGCTGATGGCCACCGGCGTGGCGCTGACTGTGATCAATACGCGCGCGGTGTTGGAGGCTTTATTTGGGGTGACTACCGGGTTTGTGCGCACGCCGAAGTTCGCGGTGGGTGACCGGCACATGAACCTGGAGCACAAGAAGTATCGCGCCAAGAGCGGACTGCTGCCGTATATTGAGATTGCGATCGGCACATACTTCGTGGCCATGATCTTTTTCGCGGTCGATACGTATAACTTCTTCTCCATTCCCTTCCTGCTGTTGTTCGTGGCTGGCTACTGGTGGGCGGGCTGGGGAACGCTGTATCAGGAGCAGCAGAGCCGGCTGCGCTGGCTAAAGCAGCGCCGGTTGGAGCTGAAGACGGCGCGGTAAGAGTCCGCAGTTACGGCGCCGCCATCTTCTATTGCACTGTGAAGCTTGCCTGAGTGGTAAAGGTTCCCCCCGGCGTGGCGATTGTGATCGGTCCGGTGGTTGCCCCTTGTGGCACAGTGGCGAAGAGGTAAGTCGGACCGCTGTTGGAAACCACCGCCGCGGCCACGCCGTTGAATTGGACGGCGGCCGAAAACAGGTTCGATCCCCAGATCAGCACCTGTGTTCCTGCGGCGCCGGATTGCGGCGTGAACTGCCGCGCCCGCGGCTTGGGTATGGGCATACCCGTGTCCAACGCGAAGATGGTACCCCCGCCGCCTGGACCGCCAATGGTAGTGGTCCCGTAGATTACGCCATCGCTCCCCAGCATAAGTGTGCATTGGCAACTGCCCGTCACGCCTCCGTTGTCCATCGACTTCAGAAGCCTATAGTCGCCCGAAGTAGTAACTCGGAATAGTAACCCGTATCCGTACGGACCACCGTAAACATAGCCCTGCGTGGCGCCGTAGAGGCTCCCGTCGCTGCCTTCGATGAGGGAGGTGGGTCCGCCATTGGGTCCGGCGGGAAACGAGTAAAGCACCTTGTATTGACCGCCGAGAGTGAGCCTGAATACGGCGCCCGTTCCATTAGCGCCGCCGCTGGGCAGGATGCCATAGAGGTTGTTGTCTCGCGCCTGTAACAGCGAAGCGGGAGCTAGGCCAAGAAATGCCGGGGGTGTCGCTGGAAACGTATAGAGCTTGCTAAAGGTCCCGGACGGAGTAAGCTTATAGACGTAGCCAGGGGTGGCGGCTGCTATACCGTAATAGTTACCGTCCGTAGCGTAAAGCGCATTGCTTATCGGCTCATCGTCGACGAACTGGTAGACTTGCGTGACGACACCGTTCAAATCGATCGTGACCACGCTCCAGGGTATCTGGTTTTGGGCGTTAGCGGCGACTCCCAGGAAATTGCTGTCCGGCAAGCTCTGGTTCAGCCGCGCGCTGACCGTCTGGTTTGCGTATACCTGAACGGCGCCCGGTTGGGAGCCAACCGAAAATATGTTTGATATTCCAATGGTGTGCTCGACGGAGGCGTAGAAGAGCCCGTTCGGACCGGCCACCAGCGGCCTGGCAATATTGTAGTGCGCGGGAAAACTTCCAAGCATTGTGGTCGCCCCTTGCTTCGTAACGGAATAGCCGGCCGAACCAGAAGCGGCCAAGCTTGCTGCGCCGTAGAAAACTCCCCGGGATCCTTCAGCCAGCCCCCAAAGTTGGCTGTACCCCTTCATGGGCGAGACGATTTTAAAGGTCACGCGGTTGTCGTCGCCGCCGCGAGCAAGACTTGTAAAAAAGGCGGCAACCACTGTCGCGCGGAAAATCATAGCGTTCGTTTTCATAAGGTCATCCTTGAGAGGAGTGTGCGTCGATCAGTGCCAGACCATCACGCCCGAGCATGCCGCCTGGGAGCCGCCGGGCGACGGGCACATTGAATTGGTCGTGGTAAGTGAGATGCCGCTGGTGGGCACGTAAACGTACCCATTCGCCACCGTGGGAAGCGCAAACTTGGTGTTCGTGTAGGTTATGCTGGCGGTGCAGCTTGACGATCCCGCGCACCAGAGCAATGTGAGCGAGTCGTTGTAGGCCAGAAGCGTGGAGACGTCACTGACGTTGGCCAGCGCCCATATCACCACGTTGCTTCCGGCGTCCGAAGTAACCACCACGGAGCCCCCGGATATTCCACGTTCCCGGAAACTGGATGGTTGTCGTAGAGCGGCCGAACGAAGAACCCGGCGTACTCGAAAGCGATGCCGCTCGCGCTCTCGTTCTGGCTGATGTGCAGCGTGGTATCGCTGTTCACCTTGGTGATGATGGGGCACCCGTTGGGCAGCACGCACGATCCGATCATCAGCGAGTCTCCCGGGATCACCTCGCTTAAGAACGACGTGCCGGTGCCAGTCACGGTCTTGCCGCTGACGCTGATGGTCCCGCTACCCGTTTGCGCGGTGTAGTCGGACAGTTCCAGCGCCGTCAGCCGCTCGCCATTCGGCCAATAGTACAGGTACTCAGGGGAACTGTCCGGATCGAACGCCAGGCTGGTGATCCGGTCGCAGCTCATGTCGTCGGCTTGGTCCGCGCACTGCGTGCGGTTCGCCGCGAACGGGAACCAGTTCGCCGGATCCTGGTACTGCATTCCCGGAATGCCTGTCGGCGTGCCGGGGTAACAGCCCTCAGCGCCCGAGGAGCCGCACAGATTTGCCTGTTCGAGCAAGTAACAGTAGCCGGCCTTGTCGCAGGTCAGCACGTGCTCGGTTCCGTCCAGGTCGTCGAAGAGCAGGATGCCGCTGACGCCCGTGTCAAATTCGTTCTGGCTCAAAATCTCGAAGTTGCAGTTACCCGCGCCCGAAGGGCATACCGGCGTATTCCCTCCGGAAGCCACGGTCGGCTGCACCGGTCTCGGCCCAGTGGGAACGAAGTACTGGGAGGGGGACGAGTCGTAAGCGCTGGCCGATAGCGTGAAGTCCAGCACGGCGGCGCCCCAGTTGAGGATCGGGTTAAGGAGTGTCGTGCCGTCGGATTTCCATTGCTGGAAGCCTCCGTTGCCGGTGACGAAATAGGCGTGCGACACGCCCGCGTAGGGGTTGGCTGCCGGGCCCTTGCCGGAAGACCAAAGCCCGGCGGCATGCCCGCAGTAGTTCGGGACCCACGAGTAGCCCGAAGGTTCGCACGCGGTGGTGCAGCAACCACTGCCCGTTATGGCATTGGCGCAGCTAGGATTGGGAGAGCCGCTTACGAGAGCCGTGCAATAACAAGCGCTCGGTGGCCCGTTCGTGCAGGCGGGTAAGTCCGTGTTAGATCCGCTGGAATCGCCCTTGGCGTTCGTGAGGAACGCGAACTTCTTGTTCAGCGAGGCGTCGTAGCCGAAGACCCAGCCTTGGTACGGCTGCTCGTCCTCTGACACCATGCCGACGCCGAACGCGACATAAACCAGTTGGGGCGTACTGGTGTTACCCGACTCGGTCACCTCAAGGAGTGCGGGGCGTTGCGCCTGCTGCCATGCCGGAAACGAAACGTTCCCGCCGTTGTCATTGTCCGCCCCGTCGTAGTCGGTGACGGTGGCCATGATCTGCTCCGGTGTTACCGCATCGGTGCCGTCCGTGAGCTTCAGCTTGTGTATCCACCATTGCTGAGCGCCCTCGGTATTGCTGGTCTGGCAAAGGCTGGTGAGATACATAACCGGTGTCGAGGGCGACACATCGATGACCGGGGTCGAGAGAATGCCCTGGTAGCCGGTCGAGGCGGCGCCGAATGGCGCCAAGCCGGGCCCGCTGCTTATGCCTGTGCAGTCCTCCTGCCAGGGCGCTTCGTTCGTGCAGGATATCGAATCGTGGCTCTGGCAATCGCTCCAAATAACGGCGCCCGTACCGGCGTTGAAAGCCCACACGCTTCCGGACTGGGTGACAGCGACCAGCATGTTGCACGTGTAGCTGGGGCTGCTCCCGCAGTTGCTATTGCCGCTCACCTGGATTCCGGCGACGTACAACGGCTGTGCGTAGATCCCATTTGTCGTGCCAACGCCAGCGGTCTGCAGGGCCGAACTCGGGTAGTCCACTAACAGCGGCGACCAGCTTGGCTGCGACAGCCCGGTGTGGCTCAGTTTATACGGAGTAAGGACCGTCTCGTTCCCGTTGTAACCTTGCCGGAGGTTTCCATATTGGGCGGTCAGCACACATGGCGGGCCGGAGGTGGCGCAGGGCTGGGCGTTAACGGGGCCCGTGAGGACTGCTAAGCCGAGGATTGCCATACACGGGGCGAGTTTAATCCCCCCCGCTTGGCATAAATGCAGGCGATTCGATGCAGAGTACATTGACGAACCTCCTTGTGCGGAGATACTGCCTTGGGGTTAGTATTCATCACGCAGGGATCAAAGTCAAGTGAAAAATCAATGAACCGGTACTGCGGTTTTCGGGACCGGGATCTGAAGGCCGATACTCATGGCTAGGGGCCTGACGCAGTGCGCGCGCAAGCTGCTGCCCACGATCTTCCGCTCGAAGGTGCCGCTGCGCTTGAAGGTGGAAGCCTTCATGCACCTGACGCCCAACATCTCCTATCCGCTGATGGTGGTGGTTTCCGCGTTGATGCTGCCGGTGATGATCGTACGGTTCTACATGGGCGTGTGGCAGATGGTGTTTATCGATCTGCCGCTGATCATGGCGGCGTTCTGGTCCATTTCGGCGTTCTATGTGGTGGCGCAGCGCGAGTTGTATCCCAAGAATTGGAAGCGGTCGATTTTGCTGCTGCCGGTGCTGATGGCGATCGGGGTGGCGCTGACCGTGGTCAATACGCGCGCAGTGCTGGAAGCCTTGTTCGGCGTGACTACCGGGTTTGTGCGCACGCCGAAGTTCGCGGTGGGTGACCGGCACATGAACCTGGAGCACAAGAAGTATCGCGCCAAGAGCGGACTGCTGCCGTATATTGAGATTGCGATCGGCACATACTTCGTGGCCATGATCTTTTTCGCGGTCGATACGTATAACTTCTTCTCCATTCCCTTCCTGCTGTTGTTCGTGGCTGGCTACTGGTGGGCGGGCTGGGGAACGCTGTATCAGGAGCAGCAGAGCCGGCTGCGTTGGCTGAGGCAGCGCCGCCTGGAGTTGAAGACGGCGCGATAAGTAGGACAGGCCTCCCGGCCTGTCCAGGGCGAGCTTCGCTCGCCGAAGAGCGGGCCTACGAGGCCCGCGCAGGCTACGAGCCTGCCCCACATTGGTACCTTCTTAGTACTCGTCCCGCAAGCAGATACAGTAGTTGGAGATCTGTATATCTGCTAACCTATAGCAAGTACCGGAGGAAGATCCCTTTGCTGGAACTCGCCAAAACCGTCCATCGCTTCGGCTTGCCCTACATGCTGCGCCTGCAAAAAACCTACCGCACGGGGTGGGACGAGATGATCCGCGGCTATCTCGAAACCAGCATCATGCACGCGTTGCTGAATGCCGGCCTGATCGATGAAATGCAGAAAAACTCCAGCGTGGACGCCGCCGAATTTGCCGCGCGCACGAACCTGGAGCCGGCTGTGCTGCTCCCGCTGTGCGAAGCGTTTTACTGCCTGGGCATGTTCGAGAAAAACGGCGCGGGCTATGCGTTGTCCGAGAAAGGCCGCGACATCGTCGAAGTGATGCGCGGTTGGCTGGAGGTCTGTTACGGATACGACGAAGTGTTCCACTCGCTGGGAGCTCTGCTGCGCAAGGACCAGGTATACGGCCGCGACCTCTACCGCCGCTCGGATTTCGTGGCGCGCGGCAGCGGCGAGATGGAAAACCTGCTGTTCTTTCCCATGGCCAACGACCTCATCATCGCCAACGGCTATAAACGCGTCCTCGACCTGGGATGCGGCGACGGGACGTTTTTGCGCGCCCTCTGTGGTTTGAACGCCGAGGTCGAGTGTTACGGCATCGATTTGGCGCCCTCGGCGGTTGAAGAGGGCAATCGCATCCTGCAAGAAGCGGGCCTCGCACATCGCGTCAAGCTGATGGCTCTGGATATTTCGAAAATCGACCAGGCGGGCTTGCCGCCCATCGATGCGGCCACCATCTTTTTCGTGCTGCACGAACTGCTGTATTTCGGCGAAGACGTGGTGGTGAATTTTCTGAAAGACTTCCGGCGGCTCTTTCCCAACGCGCCGCTGATCGCCTTCGAAGCCTTGCGGCCCTCGGCCGAGGAACTGCGGAAGCATCCGGGGATCTCCGTCTACTATTTCCTGTATCACGATCTGACGCAGCAGAAGCCGGTGGATACCGAGACGTGGAAGCGGCTTTTCCGCCAGGCGGGTTTCCGCTCCATCGAGGAGCGCCAGTTGGATTTCGCCAAGGCGGTCATCTACACACTGAGGTAGGCGCCACCCGATAGACCTCCCGATAGCATGCCCCGGCTGCTCTTTACCGTCTGGCCGTATCCCACGCACTTGCATCCGTTCATCGCCTTGGCGCGCGAAGCCCGCGCGCGCGATTACGAGGTGGCCTTCTACACCGGCGGCGATGCGCTCGCCGCGCTGGCGCGTGAAGGGTTCCGATGTTTTCCATTTTGCGAGGTGGATTGGGGCCGCGTCGCAAGCACGGTGGACGATCTCATCGCCGGGCGCAAACGGCCGTCCGCCATGCGCCGGCTATGGCCGAATTTCCTGGTCGAGACCGTGCCCGCGCAGGTTCGCGACTTGCAGGCGGTGCTGGCTCGATATCAGCCGGATGCGCTGGTCACGGACATCGCCATGTGGGCGCCTATTCTGATTCTGCGGGAACTCGCCCGAATTCCCGTGGTAGCCTTTTCGCACGTGGCTCATTCGATTCTGCCAGGACCCGATGGGCCTATTCCGGGATTCGCACTGCCGCACCACAGGGGCCCTTGGAACGCGGCCCTGGCTACGCTGGCCGCGCGCGCCTCAAACCTGGTCACGGCCCGCACGCGCCGCAGAGCTAATGCCTTGCGCCGGCGGTTCGGTCTGGCGCAGCTCGATACCGGCGTCAACCAGTTCTCCGGTTCCTTGCCACTATATCTGGTGCCTGGCGCGCCCGAATTCGACAACCACCGGCGGGATCTTCCTGCTTCTGTGCATTACGTGGGACCCTGCCTTTGGGACAAGCACAGCGGCCAAGCGCCGCCTGCGTGGTTGGATGGCATCCCCAGGCATCAACCGATCGTGCTGGTGGATGAAGGCGCCCTTTTCACGCACGAACCGCGCGTGCTCCAGATGGCCGCCCGCGCGCTCGCCGGGCTTCCATTGACAGTGGTTTTGCTCGCCGGAGAGGGCCGCGATCCGGCCGGCCTCAAGTTGGGACGGCTGGCCGCCAACGTCACACTTCAGCCGCACGCGCCATTGAGCGATATCCTGCCCTTGGCCGATGCGTTAATCACTAATGGCAACTCGGAGTCCGTGGTGGCGGCTCTACGGGCGGGTCTGCCCACCGTGGTGCTGCCCTCTATTTGGGATCAGGCGGAGATGGCCTGGCGGGTTGCGGAAACGGGCGCCGGCTTGCGTATTTCTCCCCGGTTCGCGACGCAGGCGGGGTTGCGGAGGGCCGTGCTGCGGGTGCTCGAAGAGCGGTCCTTCCGCGATCGCGCTTCTGAAATGGGAGCCGCACTGGCGCGTTGTGGGGGTCCGGCGCGGGCTGTTGAACTGATCGCAGATCGGGTGCTGGTGGGGGCGTGGCCGCAGCCGCCTTTCATGGGGCTATAGGGCGAGCTTCGCTCGCTTGGGGCGAGCTCCGCTTCGCCTAAGAGCGGGCCTACGAGGCCCGCGCAGGCTACGAGCCTGCCCCACAAATTTATAAAACTGCGCCCATGCCCCGCTCTTCGCTTAACGGCGGAAGACTGGAAACCGGCGCGGGCTTCTTCAGGAACTGCTGGATATGCTCGGTGAGCAACTCCGGCTGTTCCAACGGCCCGAAATGCTCGCCGCCGGGCAGCAGCACCGATTTGCAGTTGGGCAACTCCTTGTGCAGATAGTCGTAAGAACTGATGAAGTGCGAATTCTTGCCGTAGACCAGCAGGGTGGGTGTTTGAATGGTACGTACGGCATCCAGCGTCATCTCCCCAACCACTTCGTAGTCCTTCAGCAGAGTGGTATTGCGGATCAGATGCAACAGCGGCTCGCGATTGCGTGGCAATCCGCGCGCCGGACCGTAGAACTTGGGCGTTTCGAGGCTGAGCTGCAAGAGATATTCCGCATCCGTGCGTTTGTCTTCGGGAACGTGAATGCCCACTTCTTCGAGCTTGGCCACCCAGGCGGCCCAGCCGATCCAGTCTTTGTCGTTGCGCAAGTGAACCAGAGCAGCCAAACCCGGCTCCAGGGCCACCAGTTTCGAGACACGCTCGGGATAGAGCAGCGAAAAATACATCGAGATGTCCGCGCCGAAGCTGTGACCCACCAAGGTAGCCCGCTCTATGCCCATGGCATCCAGGAAACAGCGCAGGTCTTCAACCATGTCGGCACAAGTGTAGCCGCTGGGAGTAACCTCACTGTAACCATGGCCGCGCAGATCGTAGGTAGTGACGCGGTGCTCGCGGCGCAGGATGGGCGCCATGTAGAGGTGCCAGACCGCCAGATTACCAAGGAATCCGTGCAGCATCACCACGTCTGGGCCCATGCCGACCGTGATGTAATGCAAGTCTACTCCGTTCGCTTTTATCTTCGGCATTTTTGGTTGTTGTTAACGATCTTCCGTGTGCAGCAGTATTCAATGTACACCACAATAGGGTCACTAACAACAGTACGAAACCACACTGCCATCAGATGTGAGTATGCCTAAATCAGGTAAGTCCCTGAGAAGCTTACTTGTCTCTCGACACAGTGCCAGGTGAGACGGCTAGTACTTTTAAGCTTTGACGGGTCGCGCCGGCAGCCGGAACATTCCGCACATGGAATGTTCCTGGCCCTTCGTGTAGAAGTCTGCCGCGATATACTCGAAACGAGGCTTGACGGCATGGCTCGCAAGAAGCGGATTTTCGATATGAAAAGAGAGGTGCGCAAGCTGGCCCGCGAGCGGGTGGGCACGGTTCCCTCATCGAGGGCGATTCTTCCCAAGTCTGAGCGCAGCAAGCCGAAACACAAGAAGCCGCCGGGTGAAGAGGAGTAATTCAGGCCCGCTTCGTTGGACAGGCCGGGAGGCCTGTCCTACATGAAGTAGTCTTTGACTTTGCCCAACAGACTTTTTTCGGAGGGCTGATTCTCTACCGGCAGGGTGTCGCGTAACTCCTCAAACAGCTTGCGCTGTTCGCGGCTCAGTTTGGTGGGCACCTTCACCTCGATGTGCACGTAAAGATCGCCGCGTCCGCCGCCATTCACCGACGGCACACCCAGATGCCGCAGGCGGAACTGCGCGCCGTTCTGGGTGCCCTCCGGGATTTTCAGACGGTAGGCCTCTTCCATGGTGGGAACTTCGATGTCGGCGCCCAGCGCGGCTTGCCCCACATTCACCGGAATGGTGCAATGCAGATCGCTGCCCTGCCGCTCGAAGAAGGAATGCTCCTTCACTTTGAGCACTACATACAGATCGCCGGGAGGTCCGCCGTTGGCGCCCGGCTGGCCTTCCTGCGCCAACCGCAAACGATTGCCATCGTCCACGCCCGCCGGGATATTCACCTTGAGCTTGCGCAACACCTGCCGGTAGCCTTGGCCATTGCATTGGCGGCAGGGATTCCGCACGATCTGGCCGGCGCCGTTGCACGTATGGCAGGTACGCCGCACCGAGAGAAAACTCTGCTGATACAGAATCTGGCCGCGGCCATTGCATGTCGGGCAGGTGGTCGACCCGCTGCCCGGTTCGGCTCCCGTAGCATGGCAGCGGTCGCATGCTTCCATGCGCGCCGCCTGGATTTCGGCAGCTATGCCGAAGATCGCGTCCTCAAACGAAATTTCCAGATCGTAGCGCAGATCCTCGCCCCGCTGCGCGCGGGTGCGGCGGCTTCGGCCTCCGCCGAACAGATCGCCGAAGCCGAAGAAATCGCCCAGGATATCGCTGAAATCGGAAAACGCGCCGGGATCGAAGCCCGCGCCGGAGTTTTGCAGGCCCGCATGACCGAAGCGATCGTAGGTGGCGCGCTTCTGCGCGTCGCTGAGCACACTATACGCCTCGGCGGCCTCTTTGAATTTCTCTTCGGCATCCGGATTTTCCGGATTGCGATCCGGGTGGTATTGCAACGCCAGTTTCCGGTAGGCGGACTTCACCTGTCCGTCGTCCGCATCCCGGCCAATGCCGAGAATTTCGTAATAGTCTCTTTTTGCCACGGGTTTCGCCACGGGAAGAACGGGAACGCTACGGCTTTACGGCCACCTTTACCATGGCCGGCCGCAAAAGCTTTCCTTTGAAATTATAGCCGCTTTGATATTCTTCGACGACCGTCTGGTCCGGCAGCTCTTCGGATACGACCCGGTCGACCGCTTGGTGCAGATTCGGATCGAACGGCTTGCCGGCGGCCTCGATCGGATCGAGCCCGGCCTTCTTGAGGGTTTCCAGGAGCCGCTGCTCGATCATCTCCACGCCTTTGGCATATTCCTTATCGGCCGTTTCCACCTTCGTGGCGCGCCGGAAATCGTCCAGGATGGGGATCAGGCTGCGCACGATCTCCATGGCCGCATATTGAACGTAATCGGAGCGGTCGCGCTCGGCGCGGCGGCGGAAATTCTCGAAATCGGCCATGGTGCGGAGCAGGCGGTCCTTCAACTCCGCCTTTTCCGCGACGAGCTGGTCCCGCTCGGTCGTTAGAGCCTCGATTTGGGCCTCGGGAGTAACGGCGGGCAAGTTCTCTTCCACGCCTGACGCTTGTTGTTCCTGGTTATCGTCTGCCACTAATTATTAGATTAACAGAGTGAAATGGGAGGTTCACGGGGGGGACCGCTCCCTCACGGTCGCGGCTCAGTAGCGGTCGCGGCTCAGAAAAAATCGTACGGCTGTTACAGAGCCGGGCCCAGAAGGCACCCCATCAGGGAGCGGTCCCCACTCAGAATTGCGTGCTTTCGAGCGCACGGCGGGTCTGTAGCACGGCCCCCATCACCCGTTCATAGCGCATGCGCATGGGCCCCAGCACCGCGATCTTGGCCCAAATCCCGCTGGGCATCTGGAACGAAATGCCGATCAGAGCCAGCTCTTTCATGGCGGGGTGCGCTTCCTCCAGGCCCACACGCACGGCCAACGAGCCGCTGGGCTGCTCGAGCACACGATTCAACAGTTCCACCAGCCGTTCCTTCTCTTCGAGCGCGCGCAACAGATCGCGCAGTTTCTCGCGCGTGAGGTGCAGATCGAGGCCCAGCAGATTGGACGCTCCCTCCATGTGGACCACCGGCGCGACATCCACATCCAGCAAGCCCTTCCGGTAAAGCAGCGTCAGCTTGCGCAGCACCGCATCGTAGATGGCGCGCTCCTCGGCGATGCGCTGCAGCAACTCGCGGCGGGCATCTTCCAGCCGCCAGCCACTGAAGTTCTGGTTCACATAATTGCGGATGTTGACCAATTCGTCGGAAGAGACGAATTCATCGAGAACGACCACGCGGTTGTGGACGCTGCGGTCGCGCGTCACCAGAATCACCAGAATTTGGCGATCGGCCAGCGGCACCAGTTCGATCTGATCCAGTTCGCACACCGCGGGCGGGAGAGATGCGGTGATGCCCACATTGCGCGTCAACTCGGTCAGGATATGGCAGCAGCGCTCGACGCGCGCGGCGGCCGTGGGAGCTTCCATCAACTCGATCCGCAAGCGTGCCGCATCGGCCGACGCCATGCGGCCGGCGTTGAGGGACTGCACATAATCGCGGAAAGCCTTTTCGGTGGGCAGCCGTCCGGCGGAGGTATGCGGCTGCGAGAGATATCCGGCATCCGCCAGGCTGGCCATCACGTTGCGGATGGTGGCCGCGCTGACACTGTAGTCGCGGCGCTCCGCAATCGTCTGCGAACCAACCGGCTCGCCGGTCTCGATGTAGGTCCGCACGATGGTATGAAGAATTTCCTGTACTCTTGAATTCAGCGGCGCGTCTGGATCCATAAGGCGCGGATAAAAATGCTCCCTATTTCTATTGTTATGCATGTGCGGACAAAACACAACCGCGTCGGTCCGGGAGGGTGC
Source organism: Bryobacterales bacterium (assembly GCA_963785255.1). Classification (GTDB taxonomy): domain Bacteria; phylum Acidobacteriota; class Terriglobia; order Bryobacterales; family Bryobacteraceae; genus Bog-159. Next base: position 87,761 of record CAWAUR010000014.1, on the reverse strand, counting down.
GCGTCTTGAAAGTGATGACGGGCGGAATTTCTTTTTTGTGGCGGATATCCGTGCGTATGTGATACGCTAGGACAGGAGGCCACCCCAATGATGATGCCGAAATCTCTGGAATCCCTCGCCCAGCGGCGCGTGCAGATCACCGATCAAATCGCCGCCCTCGCGGACTTGCGTTGTGGTTCCATCACTTCCACTACCGGCCGGTGCGGCAAACCCAATTGCCGCTGCCATCAACCCAAAGCTCCAGGCCATGGCCCCAACCTTCGTCTGACCTTCAAGCTCGAAGGCAAGACCGTCACGGAATCTCTGCCTACTCTCGCCGCCGTACGGAAAGCCGAGCGCGAGATCGAGGAATTTCGCAAGTACCAAGCTCTGCACAAGGAGTTTATCGAGGTCAGCGCGCAGATCTGCCAAGCGCGGCCCGCGGAGCCGGACGAGCCATCGCTGCAGGAAAAAAAACGCTGGAAACCATCCAGCAGGAAGTCGCCCGCGAAGTAGGATGTTTGGCCAGGAAGATTTTGGCCGACCGCCGGAAGAACGGACGCATCGACCTGGAGGCGGTCGAAACGTTGGTCCGCGAGAGCATGCATCATGCCGGCGCGACCGCCTTGTCCCATCTGCTCAACGAAGGTCCACCCGAGTCACCCGCGATCCCCTGTTCCTGCGGTCAGTCCGCGCGCTACAAGGAACTCCGCTCCAAACCCGTCCTCACCGTAGTGGGACCGGTCGAGTATCAACGTCCCTACTATGTCTGCCCCAATGCCATCGCGCTCCGAATCCCACGGATGCGGCCCTGGGAGTCGAGCGCCAAGAGTTCTCTCCGGGCGTGCGACGCATGATGGCCGTGGTGGGCAGTGATGCAGCCTTCGAAGTGGGCCGTGAGCAACTGGAACTGCTGGCCGGGTTGTCAGTATCCACCAAGTCCGTAGAGCGCCAAGCCGAGCAGATCGGCGCCGAAATCATACGGCTCGAACAGGCCGAAATCCAACGCGGCCTGCAACTCGATCTGCCGATGCCACTGGGTCCTCCCATCCCCGTCATCTACGTGGAAATCGACGGCACCGGTGCCCCGGTAGTCCGCAAGGAGACGCAAGGCCGGATCGGCAAACTGGAAGGCCAGCCGGCGCACACACGGGAGGTCAAACTGGGCTGCGTATTCACCTCCGTGGGCATCGACCGGGAAAACCGTCCGATCCACGATGCGGCGTCCACCACCTACACCGGCGCCATTGAAACCGCCGAGGAATTTGCGTGCCGCATCTATCGCGAAGCCTACCAGCGAGGTTGGTCACGGGCGCGCATCCAGGTGGTTCTGGGAGACGGCGCCATCTGGATCTGGAATATTGCCGCGGAGCAGTTTCCCGGAGCCATTCTGATCGTGGACTTCTACCATGCCTGCGAGCATCTTCACAAACTCTCCCGGTTACTGTTTCCCAGCGACGAAGCCGCACGCCGCGGCTGGACGACATCGGCGGTGGACCTGCTGGACAAGGGGGGAATCGAGTTGCTCGTGGCCCTCATCCGCGGGCTCGCCGGCGAGCGGCCGGAATTAGCCGAGAAGTTGGGCATCGAGGCCGAATACTTCGAACGCAACGCCGCCAAGATGCGCTACCCGGACTTCCGTGCGCAGGGCCTGTTTGTCGGCTCCGGTGTCATCGAGGCAGGCTGCAAGACGGTCATCGGGTCCCGTCTCAAGCAGTCCGGAATGTTCTGGACCGTCCAAGGAGCCAATCGGATCATCGCTCTTCGCTGCTGCCGCATCAGCGGCAGGTTCGAGGACTTTTGGGAGCAGGCCCACGCCGCCTAACCATCACTTTTGAGACGCGCACCCCTGGGGAGCGCCACATACTTGTAGATCTTAGCCTCGCACCAGCCGCTGGACTTCTGTTTTTTTTTCCACGCGAGGAACTGCAAGTCTGCGGAAGATCGCGAGAGGCTATTTTACCTTCCTCGAATCCTTAAGCAACCCAAGGCGCACCAGGCTTTCCGCGGTCGCCACAATCGCTTCTTCGTTCGATCCCGGCGTCCAGCCCAGGTCGCGCCGGGCCTTATCGCTGGTGGCATTCCGGAGCTTACCTAACTCAGGCACGATATAAGCCACCGATGGGTCGAACAGCGACACCAGCCGCACCAGCCAGTCGGGCAACAATCTGGGGGGCACGCGGCGCGCGGCCTCGCCCATCTGCGATTTCAATACCAGGGCAATTTGCTGGATGCTCATGAAGTCGTCCGCCACGGCCAGGAACCGTTGGCCTCTGGCGGCAGGATGAGTCATGGCGAGCAGATGCAGGCCCGCTACATCCCGCACATCGACGATCCCAAACGAAAGCCGCGGACAGCCCGGCAACGCGCCGTCCATTAAACGCTGCACGATCTGGATCGAGATGGAATAATCCGGCCCCAGCACCGGCCCGAACACGCCCACCGGATTGACCACCGCAAGTTCCAAAGCGCCGCCCTCGCGAGCTACGAAATCCCACGCCGCGCGTTCCGCCAAAGTCTTCGACTTCACGTAGGCGTTAACATGCGGACCATTCGGATCGGTCCAATCCTCCTCGGTAAAGGGCCGTTGGGGAGGGTTCACGCCGTACCCGATGGCGGCGAAAGACGAAGTCAACACCACGCGCTTCACGCGCGCATCCCGCGCGGCCCGCAGCACACGTAATGCGCCTTCGCGCGCCGGAACGATGAGCTCGTCCTCGTGTTTGGGCATGGCCGGTGGAAAAGGCGAAGCCACGTGCAGCACGAAGTCACAACCGGCCACGGCTTCCGCCCAGCCGGCGTCGGATGTGAGATCGGCGGCGGCGAAGGAAAGCGCATCTCCTGGTTCGACACCGCCTGCCTTCAGCATCGCGCGCACATCGGCTTCGCGCTTCAGGGAACGGACCGTCGTCCGCACGCGGTAGCCCGCTGACAAGAGTTGTAAGATGCAGTGCGCGCCAATGAATCCGGACCCTCCGGTGACCAGCACCGATTCGCCGGAACTTACTACGTGGGATGACATTTCTCTATTGTTCCACGCCTACGATCGTGGCAAGCGATTAGCGCTACCGTGGAAACCCGTCAGACTACTACCAACGGCAGCCCTGGAGCAATTCGCCTGAGATCGGCGGCGTCGCTCGAAACGACGGCCTGCCCGGCCCGTCGCGCACAAACAGCCACGTGCGCATCCACGATGTCGGCGGTCCCGGTGCGCGCCAATAACAGGCCGGCTGCCGTGGCATCCGGTCCGTTGAGATCGACAATATCCGTGCCGGCCTGTCGAATGAGCCGGGAGAGGCGCGCCTGCCGGGCGGGGTTTCGTATGGCCTGTGCCAGCGCCGTCGCCGGTATTGTGATGCGCATGCCACGCTCGGTCGCACGAACGACGAGCGTGAGTACCCGGCGATCGTTTCGGTCCAGAGCGATCAGGCCGCCAGTGTCGAACGCGATACCGCTCACGCGGCGTTCCTCTTCGGGGAAGCTCTCTTACGCGCCGGCGGAGAGAGGAGTTTATCAGCCCAGGCGCGCTCTCTTGCGGTTAAGGGGCCACCGGTTTGCCGCATGCCTCGTCCAGCATCTCCCTTCAGCCCGCGGCATCGTGAAGAGCTACTCCAACGGCGTGCTGCACGAACGCGGACACGTTCCGCGCCTGTCTGGCTGCTACCAGGTCGCGGATTTCTTGCACCTGATCGTCAGGAAGCGTAATCGTGATCTTGGTAGTCGCCATACCAAATACCATACCACGCCAACCGCCGCCCGGGCCGCTTCCACGGAGCTATAGGTCCGCAAAGTGGGGCAGGCACTCTGCCTGCGGCGGGCTCTCAGCCCGCCAGCGGGCATTCGAGGAGATGCGGCCCAGGCGGCCTGAGAGGCCGCCGCAGCCAGAGTGGCTGCCCCACATTCTAATTGCTCGACGGCTTGCTCGAGCGCCGCGCGCCGGCTTCAATATAGGTTGCGAATTGGTCAGGCTTCCCCGGCGGCGCGATCTCGAACTTGATCTTCAGCCGGTCAGTGTCTACACGCCTGTAAGTCAACCGGTAACGCGGCGCGGATGCTTCCGCCGCGCTTACGAAAACGGTTTCGCCCTCGCGCGGCGCCTCGACATCATAGCGGATAATGTGGCTTTCGCTATCGAAGTAGATCGCCCGCAACGGCGCTTCCGGAGTGTCCCGGAACACCACCATCAGATCGTCGTGTACGAACGCGGCGCGTTCCTTGGCCGCCGGATACTCGGCGCGGTTCTTACGCACCAGAATCCTGCCTTGCAGATCGGGCTTGAAAGAAAACGATCCGCCGCCCTGTCCGGGACCGCCGCCGCCCTCGCCGGTCCATTCGCCCATCAGCCATTCGACCGGTCCCCATCCGGCCGGCTTATCCGCCGCGCCGATGCGCGGGCACATCGTAAGTGCCCACAAAACCGCTACAAGAATTGGAGCGCGCATGAGACTTACTCTAGCGCAGATCCTAACGTTCCTCTCCGCGCGCCGTCAAAGAACCTGGGCGGGCTTGTTTACACGCCAGTTACAACTTGCCTTGGAGGCTTTATGCGATTCAGCCACGTCACTCTCGCGCTGGCTTGTGCCGGAATGTTCCTGCCATCCGCCGTGGCCCAGCGCGAAGGTTCGTTCGACCGCACGCTCACCGTCAACGGGGCCGTCGATCTGACCGTCGAAACCAGCTCCGGCCGGATCCAGGTGCGGCCTGGCGATACTTCCACGGTGCGCATCCATGGCGAGATCCGTGCGGATAACGAATTCTCCGGCGGCGATGGCGCCCGTATTCATGAAATCGAGACCAATCCGCCCATCACCCAGACCGGCAACACCGTTCGCATCAGTCTGCCGGCGGACGAGCGTTTGCGCCGTCACATTTCCATCAGCTATGAAGTGGTGGTGCCCCAGCAAACGCGTTTGCGCGCGCACACCGGATCGGGCAGCGAAAGTGTTGAGGGCATCCACGGCCCGGTGGAACGCGGAGACCGGCTCGGGATCGGTTACCATTGCGCGTATCGACGATGAAGTACGCGTGCGCACCGGCTCGGGGCGCATTGGCCTCGAAGCCGTGAACGGCCAGGTGGACGCGCAAACCGGCAGCGGATCCATCGAAGGAACGGGCATTCGCGGTCCCATCAACGCGCACACCGGTAGCGGCAGCCTCCGGCTGGAGCAGACTGCTGCGGGACCGCTCGAAGCGCACACCGGCTCCGGCGGTGTGAACGTACGGCTGCCCGCCAATGCGGCGTTCGATTTACACGCACATACCGGGTCGGGGAGCGTGTATGTGAATCATCCGATCACCGTCCAGGGAAGCCTCGGCAAGCACCAGGTTGAGGGCAAAGTGAACGGCGGCGGCGCGCTTGTTCAGGTGAGCACGGGATCTGGCTCGGTGCGCATCGAATAAACTCTACGCGTTCGCGAACAGGCGCGAATGCCGCGCCTCCAGATCGAGCAGGAAGCGCTTCAGCGGCAATCCGCCGCCGTATCCCGTCAGCGAACCACCCGCGCCGATGACGCGATGGCACGGCACCACAATGGGGATGGGATTGCGGCCGTTGGCGGAGCCCACCGCGCGTACGGCTTTGGGCGCGCCTATGGCGTTCGCGATGAAGCTGTAACTGCAGGTTTCGCCATAAGGAATCTTTAACAGCTCTGCCCACACGCGCTTCTGGAACTGCGTGCCTTGCATGTCCAAAGTGAGGTCGAAGTCGCGCAGTTCGCCGGCGAAATAGGCGCACAATTGTTCCACCGCCTGTCTCAGAAACGGATTCGAATCGCACACGCGGCCGGGCAGTTCGGCGCCGGCGTTCAACTCGATGGCGCGGATGCCCGCATCCGAGGCGATCACGCCGAACGCATACCCGCCGGCAATCTCAAAACGGCTCCATTCCAGCATGGAAACCAGTGTAGCCCAGGCTACGTTAGGAATTTCACACCCAGACGGCCAAGGGTGCCTAGCAGTTTTGGGGAGACCGCTCCCTGACGGTCGCGGCTCCGTAACGCGCGGGTCGGTAACGGATGTTATGATTTCGCGGGGTTTACCGAGCCGCGCGCTACCGAGCCGCGTTACCGAGCCGCGCGTTACGGAGCCGCGCGTTACGGAGCCGCGACCGTCAGGGAGCGGTACCCCACGCGGCCAAGAAATAGCCGCAATAGTTTCTTCTTTGGTGTCTTTGCGTCCTTTGCGGTTATCTGGCGTCTTGGCGTGAAATGTTTCAAAATTCCGCTGGCACTGCGATTGCAATGGCAGTGGGCATGAAGTATCTCCTACCCGTCCTTATTGCCGCCCTGGCACTGGTTTCGTGCAATCGGGCGCCTTCCACCACTTACGCCAAAAACTCCGAAGCGCGCGTCGAGCCCGTCGGACAGGTTTCTCCCAACGGACCTTTATTCTCTTACGCCGACGTAGTAGGCCGCGTGGCGCCTGCCGTGGTCACCATCCGCTCGTCGCGCCGGGTGCGCGCGCCCGAGCAGTTTCAATTTTTCGACGATCCGCTATTCCAGCAGTTCTTTGGCGGGAACACGCCGCGTCGACACGGCAACGGTATGACTGTCGAACACGCGCTCGGCTCGGGTGTGATCGTCCGTGACGATGGACATATTCTCACAAATCATCACGTGGTCGACGGCGCGCAAGATATCAAAGTCGACCTGAGCAGCGGCAAAACATACTCGGCCAAACTGATTGGATCGGATGCCCCCAGCGATCTGGCCGTCTTGAAGATCGACGCGGGCGGGCTCCCCGTGCTGCACTTGGGCGATTCCGATCAGGTGCGGGTGGGCGATGTATGCCTGGCCGTCGGGAACCCATTGGGCGTAGGCGAGTCGGTCACCAACGGAATCATCAGCGCTAAGGGCCGCTCTACCGACGTCAGCACCGGTAGCTTTCAGGACTTTTTGCAGACCGACGCGCCCATCAACCAGGGCAACTCAGGCGGAGCGCTGGTGAACACGAACGCGGAGCTGATCGGAATCAATTCGGAAATTCTGTCGTCCAACGGCGGCAGCGTCGGTATCGGCTTCGCCATTCCATCCAATATGGCCAAGAATGTCATGAACCAATTGATCTCCTCGGGAAAAGTGCAGAGGGGCATGTTAGGGATTGGAATCCAGACGGTCACCAGCGATTTAGCCGCGAGCATGGGTTTGAAAGAGATGAAGGGTGTGCTGGTCAATTCAGTAAATCCCGATGGACCGGCGGCAAAGGCCGGGCTGAAGACCGGTGACGTGATCCTGAAGCTGAATGGCAAAGATGTAAACGATGCCAATGAACTACGTAATCAGATTGCCGGAACGGCGCCCGGCACCCAGGTGGCTCTGACCGTCTTGCGCAACGGCAATCAACAGAATCTCGAAGCCAAGCTTGGCGAATTGCCGGCCACCGGAGCGGTGGCACAATCCGGCGGATCGGGCGGTGCGATGCAGTTGGGTATCACGGTGACCCCTCTGACGCCCGATCTGGCCGCCCAAGCCGGCGTGCCGCGGGGCACGCGCGGCGTTGTCGTGGAACAGACCGATCCTAATGGACCCGCGGCGCAGGCTGGAATCGAAGCCGGCGACGTGATCGAACAGGTCAACCAGCAGGCCGTCGAGTCCCCCACGGATATGCAGAAAGCCCTCGCGAAATCCGGAAATCGCCCACCGCTCCTGCTCATAAACCGCGGCGGCGAGACCGTTTTCGTACCCGTACCGTTAGGGTAGGACAGGCCTCCTGGCCTGTCCACGCCGCGCGGACGTCATGGCCCTGCGGGCGGCCAAAGGCGATGAAAACCGGGCCGACCACAAAAAACGATGGTCTGCCCCACGGAGGTTGTTTGGAACGTTTCGGCCGTCAAATGAATCTATGCAGTAACGCCTGTTATAATCATATGATTCAAAGCACTCGAAACGTTAAATGCCACTAAAACCCATCGCCCGCAACGACGGTCCGGACAAGAAAGTATATCTTCTGAAACCGCGCGGATTTTGCGCGGGTGTAGTGCGGGCCATCGATGTGGTCAAAATCGCCCTCGATCTGTATGGGCCGCCGGTATACGTGCGCAAAGAAATCGTCCACAACAAGCACGTGGTCGAAGAACTTCGCGAAGCGGGCGCCATCTTTGTGGAGGAGATCTCCGAAGTGCCCGCGGGCGCACGCGCCATTTTCAGCGCGCACGGTGTAGCTCCGGAAGTGCGCCGCGAGGCCGTCGCGCGGCAACTGGAAGTGATCGACGCCACCTGCCCACTGGTGACGAAAGTACACCTGGAAGCGGTGCGCTTCGCGCGCGATGGCTACAGCATCGTGCTTATAGGCCACAGCCATCACGATGAAGTGATCGGCACGCTGGGAGAAGCGCCGGAATCGAGCTTCCTCGTCGAGACCGTGGAGGACGTCGACCGCCTGGTATTTCCCGATCCCACGCGCGTGCGATATCTCACGCAAACCACGCTCAGCCTGGATGAAACGCGCGATATCATCGTGCGGCTGAAGCAGCGCTTTCCGCTCATTGAAGGCCCCCCGGCACAGGACATTTGCTACGCTACCGAGAACCGCCAGATGGCCGTCAAAGGCGTGGCCCAGTATTGCGACTTGCTGCTGGTGGTCGGCTCGCAAAACAGTTCCAATTCGAAGCGCCTGGTGGAGGTAAGCGCCAACGCCGGCGTGCGGGCTCACCTGGTGAACGACTACGGTGAAATCGATACCGCCTGGCTGAACGGCGTTCGTAACGTGGCGGTCACCGCGGGCGCCTCCGCGCCGGAACATCTGGTGGAGGAACTGGTTGGATTCTTGCGGGATCGGGGCTTTCACCGGTTGGAAGAAGTCGAGTTGATCGACGAAGACGTGCGCTTCTCCCTGCCACCGGAGCTGACTCGGGCAGTTCCAGGTTTAACAACGATTTCGGCACGATGAGCACATCCACGGTTTACGCACAAGAAACGTTGACCTCCGCGGCGTCGCGGGCCGCCCGCCAAGCCGCCGAGCGTCTGCTCGCGCTGCAGGACCCGGCCGGTTATTGGTGCGCCGATCTCACCGCCGACACCACCCTCGAATCGGATTACATTTTGGTGCAGCTTTGGATGTATCGGCCGCAAGCCGGTGTATGGAATCCGCCCACCCGGGAGTTGATCGATAAAGCCGTGCGCTCGATTCTGGCGCGGCAACTACCCGATGGCGGCTTCAATATCTACGCCAAGGGACCCTCGGAGATCAGCGCCACGGTGAAGGCGTATTTCGCGCTGAAAGTGGCCGGCGTGCCGGTGGACGATCCGCGATTGGCCGGCGCGCGCAAACGCATCCTGGCCCTGGGCGGCATTCAGTCGGCCAACAGTTACGTCAAGATCAATCTCAGCCTGTTCGATATGTACCCGCGCGAACACTGCCCCTCCATTCCGCCGGAGGTGATGTTTCTGCCGGGCAAATTTCTTTATCGGATGTCGGCCTGGACGCGCGCCATCGTGGTTTCGCTAGCGATCGTGCATTCGAGCAATCCCCGCCGCCCGGTGCCTGCCGGTTTCAACCTTGACGAGTTGTACAAGCCGGGAGTTTCGCCCGCCTTCGCGCCCGCCGAAAGCTTTTTCTCGTGGCGTAATTTCTTTCTGGCGGCCGACCGTTTCCTGAAATTCTGGGAAAAGCATGGCTCGCGCGCGCTGCGGCGCAAAGCTCTGAAAGCCGCCGAACAATGGATACTGGCGCGTTGCGAGAATTCCGACGGGCTGGGCGCCATCTATCCGCCCATGATGTATGCCATCATGGCGTTCGACGCGCTGGGCTATCCGCCGGATCATCCCGTGAGTAAGGAGGCCCGCTACCAATTCGACCGGCTCATGATCGACGATGGTGAGCGCTTCCTGTTCCAGCCGTGCTTCTCGCCGATTTGGGATACGGGCATCGCGGGCTTCGCGGTGGGTAGTATTGCTGGGGCGGACGATCGTTTTTCGTCGTCTGCCGCACTGCGCCGCGCCGCCGACTGGATCCTTTCCAAAGAAGTCCGCGTCCCCGGCGACTGGTCCGTGAAGCGCCCCAAAACCGAGCCTTCCGGTTGGGGATTCTTCTTCCGCAACGATCATTACCCCGATATCGACGACACGGCCATGATCCTGCTGGCGCTCAGCCGCGCGCGCGCGACGGACGCGGCGGCCCAGAAGGCCTGCCATCGTCGCGCCCTCAACTGGATTCTGGATATGCAGGGCAGCGACGGCGGCTGGGCGGCCTTCGACGTGGATAACAATTGGGAATTCCTGAATGCCGTCCCGTTTGCGGATCACAATGCCATGCTCGATCCCACCTGCCCCGATATCACGGGCCGCGTGATGGAAGCGTTAGGCGCACATGGATTGAATGGCGCGCATCCCGCCATGCAGCACGGCGTCGATTTTCTGCTGCGCCATCAGCAACCCGATGGAAGCTGGTATGGCCGCTGGGGCGTGGCCTACATTTACGGCGCCTGCTTCGCGCTGCGCGGATTACGCGCCGCGGGGTACGACAATCGCGAGGCATCCATCCTGCGCGCCGGTGAATGGCTGCGCTCCATTCAGAATGCCGACGGCGGCTGGGGCGAGAGTTGCGCCAGCTACGACGAAGGGTGTTTTGTGCGCGCCGGGAGTACCCCATCGCAGACGGCCTGGGCGCTGATGGGCCTGATGGCGGGCGGCGACGCGAACAGTTTGAGCGTCCGCCATGGCATCGAATATCTGCTGGCCGCGCAGCGCGCCGACGGCGGCTGGGACGAGGAACTCTCCACCGGCACCGGCTTCCCGCGCGTCTTTTATCTGAACTATCACTACTACCGTCTTTACTTCCCCCTAATCGCTCTTAGCGAATTTTCGAGTGTTGCAGGCCCTAACCTATGAGATTTCCCCTTTCCATGACCGCCAACATGGCCGGATACATTTTTAAGAACAGAATGCGTCCGCGTCCCGAGTGGCAGAAAGACGTAGCCGTGGCGCCGGGAGATGCGAATCCTTTTCGCATCCTGCACGCCGCGACCGTCGAACGCGCCAATCGCCAGCCGCATCCCATGATTCGCAAGCGCTTTCCGCTGGTGATGATGCTTGAGCCGCTGCACGCCTGCAACCTCACCTGCACGGGCTGTGGCCGCATCCGCGAATACGAATCCACAATCACCCAGCGCGTGCCTCTCGAAGAATGCCTGGCCGCCGTGGATGAATGCGGCGCGCCCATGGTTTCCATCTGCGGCGGCGAGCCCATGATGTATCCGCAGATCGGCGAACTGGTGGCCGGCATCCTCGAGCGCAATAAGAATATTTACCTGTGCACTAACGGCATGTTTATCGTGAAGCGCCTGCACGAATTCAGACCCGACAAGCGCTTCTTCTTCAACGTGCACCTGGACGGATTGGAAAAGACGCACGACATCTGCGTCGAGCGCGAAGGCGTGTTCCGGGAAGCCATCGAGGGCATCCGGGCCGCCAAGGCCGCCGGTTTCATGGTGTGCACCAACACCACCGTCTACAAAGAAACCGACATGCAAGAGATTGAAGCGCTCTTCGAGTATCTGGAGCAGTTCAATCTGGATGGCCACCAGATGGCGCCGGCTTACGGGTACTCCGCCGTCAACGACCGCGAGATCTTCATGACGCGCGACGATATTCGTGAAAAGTTCAAAGATATCGACCGGATGGCGCGCCGATACTATATCAAGCAGACGCCGCTGTATCTGGATTATCTGAAGGGCGCGCGGGAATTGCCGTGTACCGCTTGGGGCACGCCGACTTACAACATCAAAGGCTGGAAGGGTCCGTGCTATCTGATCACCGACGGCCACTATAAGACCTTCGAGGCGTTGATGACGCAGACCCCCTGGGAAAGCTATGGCCCGGGCAACGATCCGCGTTGTGAGCATTGCATGATGCATTGCGGCTTCGAACCCTCCGCTGCGCTGGGCTTGACCGCCAGCCTGGCCGACAGCTTGAAGATGCTCACCTGGGCGCTGAAATGACCTTGTGGGGCAGGCTCGCAGCCTGCGGCGGGCTCGTAGCCCGCCTCGCTGGTTTGTTTACTGGTCTAGCGAAAACCAGGCAGACCACAAAAAACGATGGTCTGCCCCACTTATGAAGCCTACGCTGGTCACTGGCGCAACGGGCTTCCTGGGCTGGCACGTGGCCCGCCTGCTCGTCGAGCGCGGCCATCACGTACGAGCGCTAGTCCGGCGAAAAACTCGCGAGTTGGATGTCGAGGAAGTGCCCGGCGATTTGCGCGACGAAGCCTCCGTCCAGCGCGCCGTCGCCGGCTGCGGCTTAGTTTTTCATGTAGCCGCCGATTACCGGCTATGGGCCGCCGATCCAAGCGAGATTTCCGCCTCAAACGTCGATGGCACGCGGCATGTCTTCGAGGCGGCACGCCAGGCGGGCGTGGAGCGCGTAGTCTACACCAGCACGGTCGGCTGCATCGGAATTCCTGCGGGCGGCGAAGGCGACGAAGATTGTCCGGTGTCCATCAAGGACATGAAGGGCGCATACAAGCGCTCCAAGTTTTTTGCCGAGCGGATGGCGCTGGCCTTGGCCGCTTTCGGATTGCCGGTCGTGATTGTGAATCCCACGGCGCCCATCGGCGACCACGACGTGAAGCCCACGCCTACCGGCAAAATTGTTTTGGATTTTTTGAAAGGAGCTATGCCCGCCTACATCGATACGGGTTTGAACGTAGTGGATGCGCGCGATGTGGCGCTTGGCCATCTGCAGGCCTGCGAGCGCGGCCGCGAAGGAGAACGCTATATTTTGGGCTCGGAGAACCTGACGCTGGCGGAGATTTTCGCGAAGCTGGCGGCTATTACGAGCCGGCCGGCGCCCACCTTGCGGTTGCCCTATGCGGCCGCGTATGCCGCGGGGGTGACCTCCACGGCGTGGGCGGTAGTCAGCGGAAAGCCGCCGCGCGCACCCTTGGACGCCGTGCGCATGGCGCGCAAAAAAATGTTCGTTTCGTACGCCAAGGCTACGCGCGAGTTAGGGTACCTGCCGGGACCCGCGGAAGGAGCGCTCACCCGCGCCGTCGAATGGTTTCAGGCCAACGGATATTGTTAGTGGCCGCCGAACCGCGCGAGTTCGACGGGTTGCTGCCGTTTTGTTCCGGCGTGCGGAAGCTGGCGTGGCCGGTCTATTGGGCCAGGTACGGGGAGTGTAACGGCGGGCAATTCTGGATGGTGGCGAATGGCGCAGGCGCCGCGCACGCGGAGACCGCCGCGGAAGCGGCCGTTGCGCAGTGCCAACCGGAAGCGATCGTAAGTATGGGATTTTGTGGAGCGCTGGATCCGGCGCTAAATATCGGCAATATCTTCGTGGCCAGCGCGATCGACGCCGCGGGCCGCCGATCCTCCGTGCGCGTGCCTTCGTCGCCGCTGCCCCACTCGACCGGCGTATTAGCATCCACCGATCGCGTGGCCCAGACTGCCGCTGAAAAAGCCGCTCTGCGCGCCACCGGCGCGTCCGCCGTGGAAATGGAGGCCGCCGGAGTCGCCCGCAGCGCCGCCACGCTTGGTATCCCCATTTTTTGTGTACGATCCGTCACAGACACCGCCGGCCAAAATTTCGTCCTGGACTTCAACAAGGCTCTGCGTTCCGACGGGCATTTCGGTACAATAAATCTTTTAACGTCTGCATTTGAGAATCCTGGGAAGGCGTTCCCGGAGTTGTTCCGGTTGCGCCGTTTCTGCCGCATCGCTACGCGAACATTAGGAGAATTCATTGCCGGTTGCCGATTCTGACTGGAGCATCCCGCAAACCATGAGTGCCGCGGTATACAAAGGCCAGAGTGTGGTTTCCGTGGAGCAGGTTCCCACCCCTGGCATCGGTCCGGGCGAAATCCTGGTGCGCGTGGAGGCGTGCGGGATTTGCCATACGGATCTGAAGAAGATTGAATACAACCTTCTGTCGCCGCCGCGCATCTATGGACATGAGACAGCCGGAGTCGTGGTGCGCGTGGGCGAGGAAGCGAGCCGGTTTGTGCCCGGTGACCGCGTAGTCGTGTTTCACCACATTCCGTGCAGGAATTGCTTCTATTGCGACCGACGGCTCTACGCGCAGTGCCCTGTTTACAAGAGAGTAGGGGTAACCGCCGGATTTGAGCCGGCTGGCGGCGGTTTTTCACAATACGTGCGGGTTATGGATTGGATCGTCGATAACGGCGTGGAGAAGATTCCGGAGGGAGTTTCCTTTGAACGCGCCAGCTTCGTCGAGCCTGTGAATACCTGCCTGAAAGCCGTGGTCCAATGTGCGCCGCAACCCGGTGAGACAGCCGTGGTCATCGGCCAGGGACCTATCGGCCTGATGTTCACGATGCTGCTCGGGCGCACCGGCGCAGCCATCGTAACCACCGACACGATTGCCGCGCGGCGCGAGCTTTCCCGCCGCTGCGGCGCAATGCATGCATGGGATCCGCGCGAGATTAACGTGGAAGCGGAGATCCGCCGGCTGACGGATCAACGCGGCGCGGACCTGGTAATCGTGGCGGCCTCGGTACCCGGCATCGTGGAGCAGGCCATGCGGTTCTCCCGTCCGGGTGCGCGCATACTGCTTTTCGCGCAAACTTCGGAAACCGAGCGCATCGAGGTCTCCGGCGCGGCGATTTGCGTCGGCGAGCGCCGGCTTTTCGGCTGCTACAGCGCCTCGGTGGATTTGCAGAAAGAATCGGCCGAACTGGTGTTCAGCGGGGCCTTACCCGTGGAAGAACTCATCTCCCACCGGGTTCCGCTTGTTAAAATCCGTTCAGGATTCGATTTGGCATTGCATCCCGGCCCGGAATCATTGAAAATTATCGTTCAGCCACAGAGGTGGACACAGTGAAAACGCAAATGATGGCTGCCGTGCTCTATGGCAAGGAACACTTGCAGGTAGAGCCGGTGTCCATTCCCAAGATCGACGATGGCGACATTCTGGTTCAAGTTCGCGTTGCGCTGACATGCGGCACCGATGTGAAGGTGTTCAAGCGTGGTTATCACGCGCGAATGATCGTGCCTCCCGCCGTGTTCGGGCATGAGTTGGCCGGAGATGTGGTGGCGATCGGCCCGGATGTAAAGAATTTCGCCGTGGGCGATCGCGTGGTGGCGGCCAATTCGGCCCCTTGTGAAGAATGCTTCTTCTGCCGCCGCGGCTTGCAGAATCTTTGCGAGGATCTGCTATTCAACAACGGCGCTTACGCCGAGTACATCCGCATTCCGGCGCGGATTGTGGAGCGCAATACGTATTTTATTCCGCGGGATGTGAGTTATCACGACGCGGCGCTGATCGAGCCGTTGGCATGCGTGCTCAAGGGCTTCGAGGAGACCAATCCGCGACCCGGCGATACCATCGCCATTCTGGGCCTGGGGCCCATCGGGTTGATGTTCGTGCGCCTGGCGAGCTTGTATGGCTGCCGGGTGATCGCCATCGGCCGGCGGCGGACGCAACTGGATCGCGCGGAAGCCATGGGCGCCCACGAACTGGTGCGCGCCGATCAGCATTCGAATACGGTCGCGGCGGTGCGCAGTCTCACCGGCGGACGCGGCGCGGATATCGCCGTGGAGGCTGTGGGCAAGCCCGAAACCTGGCATTGGGTGCTCGATATGGTGCGGCGCGGCGGTACGCTCAACTTCTTCGGCGGCTGCCCCAACGATAGCCGCGTGATGTTCGATACCAACCTGCTGCACTACTCCGAAATCACCTGCAAGGCCAGCTTCCATCACACGCCCGCATTCATCCGCAAGGCGCTGGACCTGGTGACTCGCGGCGATATCACTTCCCGCGACTTCGTGAACAGCGAAGAGCCGCTCTCGAACCTGCTCGAAGTGATGCGCCACCTGATGAGCCACAACGGCCACCTGAAGACGGCCATAATCCCATGACGAGTGGGGCAGGCACTTTGCCTGCGGCGGCCTCCCAGGCCGCCAAGCAGTTTCTCGCCCCAAAGGAGTTCGTAAACAGCCCATCCGCCCTGGCAAGGTGTTATACCGTCCCCGAAGCCGAGTCCTACACCCGCTGGCTGGCCACCCATCATTACGAAAACTTCCACGTAGTAAGCTTCCTGCTGCCCAAGCGCCTACATCAGGATTTCTACAACGTCTACTGTTACTGCCGCTGGGCAGACGATCTGGGCGACGAAATGGGATCGCCAAGCGAAAGCCTGCGCCTGCTGGCCTGGTGGCGCGCGCAATTAGAAGCCATGTACGCGGGCGAAGCCACACATCCGGTTTTCGTGGCCCTGCGCGGCACCGTAACGCGTCATTCGATTCCTCGCCAGCCATTCGTCGATCTGATTCGCGCCTTCGAGCAGGATCAGACTGTCACTCGCTACCCGACTTGGGACGACCTGTACGGTTACTGCCGCAATTCGGCCAATCCCGTCGGTCGCCTGGTCCTGTATTTGTGCGGTTACTCCGATGCGGAACGCCAGCGTCTCTCCGATGCCACCTGTACCGCCCTGCAACTCGCCAATTTCTGGCAGGATGTAACCGTGGATCTGGAAAAGGATCGCGTGTATATCCCGCTCGAGGTGCTGTCCCGGCACGGCTGCGGGCTCGACGATCTGTTCGCCCGGCGGATGAGTCTGGCTTTCCGCGATACCATGCAGGAGTGCGTGGTGCGCGCGCGGGAATTGTTTAGGGAAGGCCTGCCGCTCTCTTCCATGGTGGACCGGCGCCTGGCGCTGGATATCCATCTGTTCAGCCGCGGCGGTATGTGGGTGCTCGATAAGATCGCCGCGCAGGATTACGACGTGCTCTCGCGGCGGCCGGCCATCTCGAAGGTGGAGCGCATCCGGCTGCTGCTCGCCTCGCTGGCGCGCGTGGCCGTCTCGCGGGCGGCCTGATGACCACGCTCGAAGATTCGTACGCTTACTGCCGCCGCATCGCGCGCACTCGCGCCCGCAATTTCTATTACTCGTTCATTCTGCTTTCGCGCGCGCAGCGCAACGCCATGTGCGCCGTTTATGCCTTCATGCGCCAGTGCGACGATTTGAGCGACGAAGACGGCGCGAACCTTGCGGCGCTCGAACAATGGCGCGCCGCGCTCGATCAGGCGCTGGCCGGGAATTGCGACGCGCATCCGCTGCTGCCCGCTTTCCACGATACGGCCACACTCTACCGGATTCCGCCGCGCTATTTCCACGAAATGATCGATGGCGTGGCGTCCGACCTGGAACCGCGCCGTTTCGAAACCTTCGAGCAACTCTACCGCTACTGTTATCAGGTGGCTTCCACGGCCGGCCTGTGCACCGTCCATATTTTGGGCTTCTCAACCCCCGAAGCGCCGGCACTCGCCGAGAAGTGCGGCATCGCATTTCAACTGACCAATATCCTGCGCGACCTGCGCGAGGACGCCGCGCGCGGCCGCATCTATCTGCCCGCCGAGGATCTGGCCCGCTTCAGGGTCAGCGAGGATGATATTCGCGGCGGCATGCGGACGCCGGAATTTATCGATCTGATGGATTTCGAGACGCTGCGCGCGCGCCGGTTTTACCGTGAGTCGCAGCCGCTGGTGGGTCTCGTCAATCCAGCCGGCCGCGCGTCACTGGCCGCTCTGATTTCAATCTATTCCAGATTGCTCGATCGCATCGAGCGTAGCAATTACGACGTGTTCACGCGGCGTATCTCGCTACCGGCGACGGAAAAATACGGCATTGTGCTGAAGGCACTTCTGAATCGTACATCACGAGACTCGACTTTCTAGGGTTGTGTCCGCCGCTTGTGGGGCAGGCTCGTAGCCTGCGCGGGCCTCGTAGGCCCGCTCTTCGGCGAGCGAAGCTCGCCATTGATTCGGAACATGCATCCGGTCCCAAGCGCGTCCATCGGAGTCGATCAGGATGGTTTTCAAAGCTTGAGTCTCTCACGCCTGTCGCCCTTGCGCAGCCGGCCCAGGCACACCTCCGTATCCGGAAGATCGCGCCGGCCTTTCCGGATTCCGGCAAAAGACCGCATGGCGTCGCGCCGGCTGCCCGCGCCCAGGTACTTTTGCATGTGCAGGGTCTTCCAGAGGTCCCCATCCAGGTAAAGCTGCGTTCGCCTCACGATGTATATCATACGGCGAGCGAAGCTCGCCATGTCGCGCAGGCGTATCTCGCTACCGGCCACGGAATAATACGGTATCGTGCTTAAGACATTTTTGCGCCGTTAGATCGCGGAAGCCAGGCGCGGCCAAGCCGGCACTTCGCCCACCAGCGGTGCGGCGTAATCGCGAAACGGGGATAGCACATCGTGGCCATCTGGATGAATCCATTCCGCGGGCAGCCGGCGCTCCACGCGCGCGACCGTTTCGAGTGGCGTAAGGAACGTGCTTGAATCGGTGCGCAAAGCCACCATCACGTCCGCGTGACCCTCAGCCGCCGCCGCGGCCGCCGCTTGCCCGCATGCGTAGGCGTCGCGCCGGTCGCGCGGGACGGCGAATTCGCCGCAGCAACGTCCCAGGAGTCCCGGCTTTTCGGCGCGTGCGCGCAGCCCGAGTTTGGCGCTCAGCAGGCGTGCCAGAGTGTGACCTAAGTTGGAAGACAGGCGCTGCGTTTGGCTTTCGGCGCGATCCACGTCCGCGCCGAACGGGCGGCCGTGTTCATCGAGTTGGCCTTCGCAGACCGCCATGACCACGCGCCCGAGCTTGCGATAGACGCGCTCGGTATCCGCCGCCATGCTTTCCAGGCTCACCCGCCGCTCGGGAAAATAGATCAGATGGGGCGCGTCATCCGCGGCATGGCGCGCCAGCGAGGTGGCCGCCACAATCCAGCCGGCATTGCGTCCCAGCGTCTCCAGCACGCAGATGGGCGACGGAAGCGAGCGGTTGTCCTCGCCCACATCGCGCGCGGCGCAGGCGAAGAAGCGCGCGGTGGAGGCGTAACCGGGCGTGTGATCGGTAACGCATAAATCGTTGTCGATGGTTTTGGGAATGCCGATGACTTGGAGATCGTAAGCGGCGGCGCGCGCGTGACGCGCGATCCGGAGCGCCGTCTCCATGGAACCGTTGCCTCCGGTATAGAAGAAGATGCGGACTTGGGCGCGGCGGAAGACCGACAGCAGCCGCTCGTAATCGTCTTCAACTAATGGCAGGCGGCTCGATCCGAGGGCGGAGCCTGGCGATTCGGCAATGCGTTGCGCCACACCGGCGTCCAGAGCGGTGAGATCGATCAGATCGGCGCGCAGCAATCCGGCGAGCCCGTAGCGTGCGCCTGAAAGTTGCAAGCCGCGCCGGCTGCATTCCGCGATGAGACCGGCAAGGCTGGCATTGATGACGGCCGTGGGTCCGCCGCCATGGGCAACGATCGCTTGGGCCGACATGCGTACCAGCTTAACTTAGTGGCTGGATGGCGCTTTGTGGGGCAGGCTCGTAGCCAGGCTACGAGCCTGCCCCACAGGCGCGCCCGTCTTCATCACCTTTGGTGGGCCCCAGGCGCCATGCGGCACTCCCTGATGGTCGCGGCTCGGTAACGTCGCGGGTCGGTAAACTTAGGGTTCGGCTCGGTAGCGTTGCGGCTCGGTAGCGTTGCGGCTCGGTAACGTCGCGCGGTAACGTCGCTGGTCGGTAACTTGCGGCCCCGCTGTCAGTCCGGCCTGGTCAGGCTGGGAGGCCTGTCCTACGCTAAACTAGATTTCAGTGGAAGAGGAAGTCCTCGGTAAGGCATACGATTCCAAATTGATGCGCAGGTTGCTGGGCTACGTGCGACCTTACCGTGGCTACGTGGCGGTTTCGCTGGTCTTCCTGCTGCTTCAATCCATCCTCCAGGTCCTCGGCCCACTGCTGACCAAAATCGCCGTAGACCGTTACCTGGCGCCCAATCCCACGCGCGTCCCTACACCGTTCGATCCGTACCTGCCTATCGCGCCCTGGAACGGCTTGACCGCCATCGGCCTGATGTTTCTGGGAGTCCTGGTGGGCACCTTCATCTTCGAATTTGCGCAAGTCTACCTGATGCAATACGTCGGACAACTCGCCATGTTCGATCTGCGCAAGCAGCTTATGGCGCACCTGCAGCAATTGGACCTGGCCTTTTTCGACCGCAATCCCGTCGGCCGGCTCGTCACGCGCGTGACCACCGACGTGGATGTGCTCAACGATCTGTTCGCCTCCGGCCTGGTAACGATTTTGGGCGATGTGCTGGTGCTGAGCTTCATCCTGGCGATCATGTTCAAGCTGAGCCCCGGCCTGACCGTGCTGATGCTGTGCGTGATGCCGCTGGTGATCCTGGTGACCGCCTTGTTCCGGCGCAGCGTCACCGAGAGCTACCGCCGCATCCGCATCGCCATCGCCAAGATCAACGCGTACTTGCAAGAGCACATCACGGGCATCGTGGTGCTGCAACTTTTCAATCGTGAAGCACGCAGCCGGCAGGAGTTCGATGGCGTGAATCGCGAGCATATGGACGCCTATAAAGACGCCATCCTGGCTTACGGTTGGTTCTACCCGGTGGTGGAGTTTCTCTCCATGCTGACGCTGGCGGGCATCCTGGCTTATGGCGGATTTCGCGTCTCGCACGGCGCGCTCACTTTAGGCGTGGTGGTGGCATTTCTGCAGTACGGCTTGCGATTCTTTCGCCCCATTCAGGACTTGAGCGAAAAGTACAACATCCTGCAGGGCGCCATGGCGTCGGCCGAGCGGATTTTCAAGCTGCTGGATATCAAGGCGGAGATTCTGCCGCCGGCCCATCCGTATCCAGCCCCACCTTCCGCCCGCATTGAATTCCTCAATGTGTCGTTCGCGTACAAGGACGACGATTGGGTGCTGCGCGACGTCGATTTTGTGATCGAACCGGGAGAAACCGTAGCGGTGGTAGGGCACACGGGCGCCGGCAAAACCACGCTCATCAGCCTGCTGCTGCGTTTCTACGATGTACGAAAAGGCTCCATTCGGATCGGCGGCCGCGACGTGCGCGAACTCGATCCGCAGGAATTGCGCCGCCAGTTCGGCGTGGTGTTGCAAGATCCTTACCTGTTTACCGGCTCACTCGAAGACAACATCCGGCTGGGCACGGAGGGCATCGGCCGCGAGGCCATCGAAGAAGCCGCCGAACAAGTGAACCTCCTCGACTTCATCAATTCGCTGCCCGACGGATTCGGCCACTCCATCCGCGAGCGCGGCAGCGGCCTTTCCACCGGCCAGAAGCAGCTTATCAGTTTCGCGCGCGCGCTGGCGCACAATCCGCGCTTCTTGATTCTGGATGAAGCCACCTCGAGCGTGGATACCGACACCGAATTTCGCGTGCGCGCGGCGCTCAGCCGGATGGTGGAAGGCCGCACGTCCATCGTGATCGCGCATCGCCTATCCACGATTCAGCGCGCCGACCGCATTCTGGTAATGCACAAAGGCCGCCTGCGCGAGTCCGGCACGCACCAGCAGTTACTCGCGCTGCGCGGCATTTACTGGAAGTTGTATCAACTGCAGTATAAAGACCAAGAAATCGCCGGGGCACACGTAGCGCGCCTTAGTTAGGAGAATCACAATGCTGGTTTTGCGCCGCCTGTCGCTCGTCGCATGCGGCCGCCAAGAGACAAGGAAGATAGCTCTCGACCATCGGCTATAACGGCGCCGCGCCGCCCGCGCCAATACGATACGGATACCGCTGTGGTCCACTGGCATGGTCAGGTTATCTCCGCCGAAGTAGATGGCGCTGAGGAAGAGAAGGGGTCTCGCCGTGCCCGCGCAGGGCCACTTACGCCACCGTCTGACCCTCGCCCGGCGGCGCGCGATTCATCCATACGCATGTTATGCCGATGTCCGATCTCTCTCGCGGCACTTATGCAGATACACCTCCTCCGCCGAAGCCGCCCGATACTACGCCCAACGGCAGGGAAATCGGATATCAGCGCTTCACGATCAACGCTAAGTGTCTGGGCCACGGCGAGCCGTTGCGCGTAAAGGAAGGCCGGCGCCACGGAGCGAAGCCGGATGAAACCATCCAGCTTAGTTTAGGTAAGATTAACGGCGGAACCCGCCGGTGGAATCGCTGGCCATCGACGGCAAGTGCTATGACCCGAATGATGCGCCGCATCCGGTGCAAAAGCCCATCCGGTGCACCTGCACCGCAACAGCTTCGAACTCTCCCCGCAGGACCAGCAGCATCACATGGATTACGGTTTCAAGCTGCTCTCAAGGTGACACGAAACCGCTCCCTGACGGTCGCGGCTCCGTAGGTCCGGAGTTACTGAGCCGCGACCGTAAGGGAGCGGTTTGCAAGGGCCTCACTCCGTTCCATCAGGCCCCGCCGGAGGCCCAGCTGAGCCGCGACCGTGAGAGGGAGCGGTTTGCAAAGGTCTCACTGAGCCGCGACCGTAAGGGAGCGGTTTGCAAAGATCTCACTGAGCCGCGACCGTAAGGGAGCGGTTTGCAAACATCGGGAAGGTCACTGAGCCGCGACCGTGCGCGGTCCTCACCGGCACCGAACAGGCTCTCGGCGGTGTCAAATGGACTAAGGGTAACTGTGTCCGTGCGCACGAAAATCGCCGACCGCCTGATTCCCACCGTGCAGGTGGGCTGCGTATTGGCGAGCGCCTGGTTCGTTTGGATACATCACATCCTTCCACGGCTCGGCCTGGAACCGTTAACCGGCATCGCCGTCGAAGCGTTCCTGTATGTCGCCATCGCCTGGATCTGCGGCGCTTTTATCGCCTTCTGGGTTTATTTCGTGGTGTCGTTGGCCGAACTGCCGCATGCTGCCCGCTTCTCGTTGCGCACCTCGGCGCCGGCCATGTGGTTCGCTCCGGCAGTGGTGTTGCTGCCTGCTCCCGTACCGGGAGCTTTCGGAGCAAGCCTTTTCCTGGTGGCGGCCGCCACCCTGCAACTGATCGCTCAGTGGGGTCTCGCGGAATCGCCCGTCCAGCGAAAAGAGCCAGCCTACAACGGGCCCGCGCCCTTGTTTCGCACTGCCGGTTCGGACGCCGCCTTCCTCTCGCGGAACTCGCTCCCGGTGCTCATGGGATCGTTCACGGCGCAATTAGGCTTGGTCGCGTTGCTGTGGGGTTACCGGCTGCGCGCGGCCGTCCTCTTGGGACTGAGCACCGCGATTCTGACATCGCTTTCCATCGCCACCGGCGCGTACCGGCCCGGAAAACAGCCTGCGCTGCCGCACTCCGCGTTGAGCGTCGCGCTTACGTTCCTGCTGGCCGCATCTCTCACCTTCGGCGGAATTGCGACGGCCCACGGTGGATGGGGATCCGGACCAGCGGGAGACTCCACGGGTAAGGGAGGCCAATCCAAGACGCCGGTAGCCCAGGATCTGCCGTCTCCGCCCGAGGACGACCCGGGAGTCGGCGGTGATTTTCCTGGCGTGATTCTGCTGCCCGAGTTAGGTCCCTATCCAACCATCTTCGTGCCCGTGATGCCGTCGCCCACGCGGCGCCCTGGGCTGGCGCTACGGCCGTCGCCGAAGGCCCTCCACATCCCATTTTCGGGCGAATACTGGATGTACCGCTGGCCTGCCGTGCGGCCTCCGCGGCGATCGATCATCCGCCGCGGCAGCGCCACCGATCTTTCGTTTCACACCACGGATGGCTGGCCCATGGAGATGGAAGCGCATCAGAAGCTCGACTCGCCCATCGGCACGAAGTGCTGCAGCCAGATGCAGCTAGCCATACGAAGTACGGATCAGCATCCCGAGTCGCTTCGGATTGAGCTGATATTGATCGATACTTCGGCGCCCGCGTACCTGGCGCTAACCCTGGGAACTGCCGCAGTCGGACCCGCCGCGTCTGTCGAGCAGATGCTCAGTTTTCGAGTTCCCGACGCCACCGCCATTCATCAATTCGATGAATTGAAGATTGTATTTCACCGGGACCGCTTGCGAGCGGATAAAAGCGCGCGGGTGGCGATATTGCGGTTTGTGCTTGTGCCGTAGTTCCAACCGTGTGCAACCGTTTTGGGGATTCTGAGCCAAGTGACCGTCCGGCGGCGGTCCCCCCGAACGGTTAAGCACCCGTTTCTACCCGCGGTGAACTAAACCGCTGCGCGGTAGTCCGCGCCGTGGCACCCTCCCAAATGCCGGCCTGGCGTGGAGCGAGGCTCCTAAGCCACTGGATCAGGTTTATCCCAATAGACCAATCCAGTTTCGCTCAAGGAGCCATCGCATGACAGCACTACGAAAACGCATGATCGAAGATATGCAACTGCGCAATTTCTCGCCGCAGACGCAACGAACCTATTTGCACCACATCGCCGGACTGGCCCAATTCTACCGAACATCTGGATCTGGAGGATCTGCGCCAATACCAAGTGTACCTGGCCGGCCAGTGCCGGTATTCCGCCGAGTCCCTCAATCAGTTTGTTTCCGCGGCCAAATTTCTCTACGGCGTCACCCTGGAGGCGCCTTTCGATACGGGCGTGTTGTTGCGCGCCCGGGTCGGCCACCGCGTGTCCATCATTCTCAGCCAGCCGGAGGTGGAGTTGTTTTTCCAGAACGTCCCCAGCATCCGCAACCGGGCCGGTCTGATGGTGGCCTATGGGCCGGCCTGCGCGTCTCCGAGGTGGTGGCGCTCAAGGTGCAGGACATCGACTCCCAGCGGATGGTGCTGCGCGTCCAGCACGGCAAGGGGGGACGGGATCGTTACGCCATGCTCTCCCCCCGTTTGCTGCAAGTGTTACGCACCTGGTATCGCGCGGCGCGCCCCATGGAGTGGCTGTTCCCAGGCTGGCGCGGGAACACGCATCTCACGCCCGCCTCCCTCCAGCAGGCCTGCCGGGATGCGGCCCAACGCGCCGGTCTGCGCAAACGCATTACCGTGCACTCGCTGCGCCACTATGCCGCTTCCCGGACTATGCCGCGAGGATCAGAACGAAGTGCTCGAAGGCCCTCAGGGTACAGGGTTGCTTGCGCGCCAGCCGTTCAACATGCGGCATAGTCCAGAGGCTCGGAATCAGAGTTGTTTGAGGAAGGCCAGCAACTCGTCGTCCGGTTGGTAGCGTTTTGGAGCGCCTTTGACCGGATTGGTTTTGGCCAAGGCTTGTTCCTTCAACGCGAGGTCGGCATCGAGGTAGATCTGGGTGGTTTCGACGGACTCATGGCCGAGCCAAAGTGCAATCACGGCTCGATCCACGCCGGCCTGTAGTAATTCCATGGCGGCGGCGTGCCGCAACACGTGGGGTGAAACTCTTTTCTTGCGGAGCGAAGCGCAGTTCTTCCGCGCCTGCGCCACGTGACGTGCCAGCAAGTGCTGAACACCATCGGCACTCAAAGGTCCGCCGCGGGTGCTGGGAAATAGCGTCTTGGATGTCGGTGGCGGCGAAAAAGGGTACCAGTTTGGCGGTCGAGACGGAGCCAGGTGCGGGGTTACGCTCTGGCCCGCGGTGGGCGCAGGAATAGGGAAGGAAACGGCTGTTTCCTTCTCTCAGGCCGGATTGTCCTCGCTTTTGACCAGAGGGGTACGGTAAGTCTTGCCTTTGATCTTGAGGATGATCGCGCGTTCGACCAGGCGGTCGAGGAGAGCCATCGCCAGTGGGCCATCGACCAGGTACTCTGCCCATTTGTCGAAGTCCACGTTGGTCACTAGCGCGGTGGAACGTTTCTGGTTGCGTGAAGCGATGATCTTGTAGAGCAGGTGGGCAGCCTGCGCGCACTCGGTTCGTTCGATGCGGTCGAACCCGAATTCATCAACAATCAAAAGGTCTGGGCGCGTGTAATAGCGCAAACGCGCGGGCAGAGTTTTGTCGGCGAGTGAAGCCGTCAGATCGGAGAGTAACTCGGCGGAAGTGCGATATAAAACGCGGTAGCCCTGAACGCAGACCTTCTGCCCCAAGGCTTGAATGATGTGACTCTTTCCGATTCCGCTCCAGCCGACCATAATCAGATTGTTACAGCGCCGGATGAAATCTCCGGTAGCCAGTTCCTCGATCTGCACGCGGTCGAAGGCTTTGGGATTGAACTGCCAGTCGAACCCCTCCAAGGTCTTGCTGTCCGCAAAATGGGCCTCTCGGATGCGCCGCGCGACGGCGCGTTCGCGACGCGCGTCGGCCTGCGTCCCCAGCAGCAGGTCGAGGAAGTGCAAATGAGAGAGGTTCTCCTTCTCCGCCCTGGACAGCAACTCGTCCAGCGATACGCCTTCCAGCGGAATCCGCAGAGTCGCGCAGTGACTCAAACACCGGTCACGCAGAGGGATCGTCGTCTTCGTCGGTTTCATCGTGAGTCACCGTTTCTTCCAGCAGCGCCTGATATTCCGCTGTCGAGCGAGTGGATACGGGAGACTGCCGGAGGATCTCGTCGAGTTGTCCCTGCGCCTCGGCTTGCAGTGATTCCCATCCGGATCGGGGACGTGCTTGCGCCGCCAGGATCCGCTCCACCGCGGACCAGGAGAAAGCGCGGTAGCGCACGGCGCGCTGTAGCGCGCGCGCCAGATCCTCGCGGTGGTATGTGGCCAGCAGGCCCAACACGCGTGCGGCTTCATCTTTGCCGCGGCGCCTGGTGCGGACCAGTTCGTCGAGGAACCGGACGCCCTCCGATCCGAATTCCGCAAAGCGCTGTTTCAGTAACTCGTATTTCTGATGGTGATCTCGCCCTGGAGAATGTTCGGGAACAGTGCGCTTCTCTCCATTGATTCCGGAAGGGTACAACGCATGGCGGGCGATCTCCTTTACGTCGGGGCCGTAGACGATCAATTCCTTCTCAGTGATGCGTAGCGGCAGCAGTTCTCCAATGCGCTGCCACGGCACGGAGTAGAAGTTCTGCAGGTACGCCACCTGACCTTCCGGATTCACCGTGCGGTAGAAGACCTGGGCGGTGTCATAGGCGCGCGCCGGCAAGCTCAGCAGGTGCGGTTTCTCTTCCTGGTAGAGATCGATGGGCCGGCGCTTGGTTTCCCGGTGCAAGTGCACGTCGGCGATGTCGGCAAGCCAGAGCGCGGCGGTCTCGTTCAGGTGCTCCAGCGAAGTGAACGTGCGGCCGTTGAGCAGGTTGGTTTCGAGGTAGGCAAATGGCCGTTCCACTTTACCTTTGGTTTGCGGACGATGGGGGCGGCATGCCCAGGGTTGATAGCCGTAGTGCGTGGCGAAGGACAGGAACCGGGTGTTGTAAATCGGCTGGTCGCCGTCATAGCCAGTCACCACCACTTTCATGTTGTCGTATAGACAGGTGGCGCACAGACCACCGAAATGCTCGAAGGCCCGCACGTGTTCCCGGATGGTGGTGGCAAAGTCCTGCCTCTCTACAAAACGCACGTACTGGCGGCGGGAGTAGGCCAGAATGTAGCTGAAGGCATGCACCCGGCGCCGCCCTTCGGCCGTGAAAGAGATATCGTACGGCGAATAATCCATCTGCGATTGCACGCCTGGACCGGTCTCGAATCGCTGCACGGGCAGTTTCGGCGCGTGCGGCCGGAGCACCCGCAGCCGGTCCCGCACAATCGTGTAGCGACCTTGGAAACCCAGCCGACACAACTCCTCATGCAAGCGGACCGCCGTGATATCCGGATAGCGCTCCAGCAGTTGTGCCATGTGATCGGCGAATGGGTCCAGCGTGCTCGGCCGTCGCGGGCGTTCCGCTTCCACCGGTTCTGCCCTGTGTTGTTCGTGACCTAGCAGCACACGCGCCACGCTCTTGCGGGCGACTCCCAGCAGTTTGGCGATGCGGCGCTGCGAAGCACCACCGTAGTGCAAGCGGATGATCTCGTTGCGTGTCGATCCCTTCATGCGCGCTCCAGTTCGCCGACGAAGTCCCGACTCAACACCGCCACCGATCCGGCATCCCGCGCCAGCCTTTGGAAACGGGGCAGCAAGATCACGCGATCCTCCGGCGTCAGCCCGGTGCGCCCCTGGTGCGCCAGCCACACCTCCATGCGCCCCAGCACATCCAGCAGCATCCCGACGCGCTTCCATACCTGGTTTCCGGCTTCGCTCAGCCGGGGATCGCGCACCGCGGGAAGCACTCCCTTGCCCTGCGAGAGCGCTTCGCGAGGATGCGCCAGGAGATATTCTTGCTGGCGGCGTTCGGAACATCGCAACCAAAGGTCCACCACGCCGCCCAGTTCCGCGTTCGACAGCGCTTCGCGCCGGATCGCTTCCAGCACTTCGGTCTGGTTGCCCTGCGGCAACCGCACGATCTGCCGCGCCGCCGTGGGCGTCAACAAGCCCACGCGCAGTTCGTCTTTCGCCTTGGGGCCCAACCGCTCGATCAGCGCCAGCCGCCGGCACACCCAACTCTTGTGGCGGCCCAACAGTTCGGCCACCTCCACCTGGCTCAATCCGTCTTCCCGCACCAGCGCCTGGATGATCCAGGCTTCTTCCAGTTCCCGTGTGCGGCCCCCGGCGCGATTCAGCCCGTAGATGGCCGCCTTCGCCTGACGCTCATCGGCCTCCATGAGTCGCGCCGACAGACGCGGGATCTGCGCCAGACCGCGTACGGCGCCCAAGCGTTTGAAACCGTCGATCAGTTCGTAGCGGTCCTGGCGCCGGCACACCACCACCGGCGACAACTGCCCATAGCGCTCCAGCGATCGCGCCATGGCCCGTTCCGCTTCCGGCACGTGTAAGCGATAGCGTCCGTAGTGTTCTCCGATCTCCTCCCACTTCAGATCGAGCAGATTGTTGTCGGCCCAGCGCAGCACTCGCGTCCCCTTCCTTGCGGGACAGGTTGAATGTAAGCCAGTGGCCCGGCGCCGATCAATACGTCACGGTTAACTGGCGGTGCCATTCCCACCGCCTGGACACATCGCCGCGCGCCGGATTCCGCTCAACCGGCGCGTGTCCGTTGCCAGTGTCGCTCGCGTTCCCAGACGCGCTCCATGGCACGCCGGCACTCGTGCGAGCAGAAGTGCTGCGCCGGCGAGCGCCGCTGGCGCACGAACCCGGCGTAGCAGCCAGGCCGGTCACAACAAGCGTCGAAAAAACTTCTTAGTGATGACCCTCGCGGCGCCCGGAACGGCCTCGCCTACTGGTGGTTTCCGGTTTCTGACGCGATCCCGATAACGCTGGCTTTGGCCGATGCGTTGCCGTTTGCCCGCCCTCGTCGCCCGGTATCGTTGCTGCGCCTTCCACCGCGACCAGGCTCGCGCCTCCTCCCGGCACGGCTCGCTGCAATAACGCTGCCGCGCCCGCCGCGGACGAAACCGCTGCTCACAACCTTTGAGCAGACACCGTCGGGACCGCGGCCGGCACCCGGACCGTTGGCGCCGGCCGCCCTCTTGATTTTCGGGATGGCTTGTAGGACTCTTGGGAGGGCCCATGGGAGGTCATTGCTCCCAGAAGCTCCTGCTCCGGAGGGGATCGCACTCCTCTCCGGGGCGCAGCAGATCTTCGGATCAATACGATCAACAACTCTATCGCAAAGATCGGATGCCCCGCGACCTCGTCTCTAAGGCGTTCCGTTTTTTCCCGCCAGCGGCGGCGCGGCTATGACTCCTGCCGACCGCTCACCCGCGTCTTGCTTGAAACCAGTTTAGTCTGGCTGGTGTCCAGTCACCGCTACTCACCATTGGCGGCATGGTCCCCGCTGGCCCGCCAAAATGGCTCCCTCCCTAGCCGCCGCTAACACTCTTTCGTGAAGTATTGAATATGCCCGTAGAGCTCGCGGCGCGTTAACAGACCGCGCTTCCGGGCCACAGCTTGCACGCTCAGATCCAGCGGGAAGTGAAAGAGCTTTAAATCAGACTTAGGGCGGATGGCCTGGAGGAAGCCGAAATAATCTTCCACGTGTTCGATGACATCCAGCACCAGGATCAGGTCAAAAAATGCGCCCTCTTCGTGGCTGACGTCGCCCAGTTTGAACTGCAGCCGTTGGTTGGCCTTGCCTTGGCACATCTCCAGGGCCTGCGGCGAGATGTCATAACCCCAGAAGCGGCAGGCGCCGTCCATCTGCTCCTGCAGCAGTTTGAGAACTTCGCCCGCGCCACATCCGACTTCACAGATGGTCGCCGGCTGCAGCCGTTCCTTCCGAATCATTTTCAGAATTTGCTTGACTTTGAAGGGCGATTCGTCGGTATGCCAGAGTGGGTTTTTCTCCAGGTACGCGCCGCTCGTGTAGGCGCCGCGGCCTACTGCATTTCGGGGACCTGGGGTTGATGTACTCATGCTGAACTCCTCTCCGCAGACTCAGAACCCCCGCTTGGCCCACAAGTAAGGTAACAGGGCAAGCTC
The DNA here is from genome assembly GCA_963785255.1 of Bryobacterales bacterium. Classification (GTDB taxonomy): domain Bacteria; phylum Acidobacteriota; class Terriglobia; order Bryobacterales; family Bryobacteraceae; genus Bog-159. Next base: position 57,786 of record CAWAUR010000014.1, on the reverse strand, counting down.
CGCAAGGCCAGGCAGGAGATCCTCGCCGCTAAACACGGCTTCGACATTATAACCCTTTACCGATCTGAGATAGGCAAGCCAATCTTGCCGGCCTTTGAGGATTTCCATGACACCGGTCGGGACATCGGTAACCAACCGAATCCAACTCACTCCAGCTTTGCCCCGGCATGATTGAACAGGGGCGCCTGTCTGATCGGCGAATAATAAGTACGGGAAATCTACACCCGCAGCGCACCCCAGGCTATTATAGCCCCACGTGCGCCCATTAACATCCAGCAAACGGTATTGGCCGTCGCGTGGGTCCAGTTTGTATTCCAGCTCAACTAATCCGTAATAGTTTATTGCGCGCAAGAATCTCTCGGACAATTCTTCCAATATAGGTAACTCAATGGTCTCTACATACGTGCTCGCCCGGCCGAATTCCGGCGGGTGCTGGCGGCGCCGGCACGCGACCATACTGCCAACTGCCCGGCCCTCTTTAAAGAAGGCGCAATAGGCCAACTGGTGACGGCCGTCACCCGGTATCAGATCCTGAATCATGGCTTCACCCGGCGGAACGTGAGCCATCGCCTTCAGGAACAACTCGCGCAATTCAAGCCGGCTGTTCGCGCGCCATGCCTTGGCCTTGGTCGCGTAAAAGAAGTGCTCTTTGATGGCAGGTTTGATCGTAAAGGGAGGCTCTACCGTTATTTCTTCCAGATCTTCGAAACTTTGCGGATACCATGTACGCGGCGTAGGAATGCCTAGTTCGTTCGCAAGCTTGTAGGTATTGCGTTTGTCCCACGACCACTTGACGGTTTCCCATGGCGGCGTCGGCACACGGAACATCTCGGACAGCACCTGGCGGTTACGTGCGAGGGCAGCCACCGTCTCGTCTCTGGTTGGATAGAGCACCCAGCCTTCCAGACCCAGGCGGCGGCCTGTCTCCATGATGGCGTCCACGGTCTGCTCCTCATGACGCAGACTGGGCACGGCTACCGTGTGCGTCGCATAGCGGGAGAAACGCGCGATGGAATGCTCATCGTCGATGACGCACACGGGGATGTTGTGCCGTCCGAGACTACGCACGATTCCCAGGCCCTGATAGTCGCCACCCACGACCACAGCGCCAGCAGGTTTTTTCCAACGGCTCATTGCGGGCTGAGCCGTTACGCTGGCGGTCGGCGGGTTCACGATCATGACAGCTCTTTCCGCGTTGAGCTGCCTGAGTTTTTCCCGTCGATCACGCGTATCAGTGCCTGCGAAGCATAGCGCGCGCCGGAGACAAATTGCATCAAGGGGCCAAAGCTCCAGGCGGCCGGCGCACCGAGAATGTGCAAGCCCTCCACGGAGGTTTCCAGCCCCTCCTTCAGACAAGGGTAACCGTTAAAGCGACGGATAGATTGCACAAGATCTGGGGCCAGGAACTCGTACTTGGAGATGTCTACGCGGTATCCGGTACCGAGGAGGATGTGGTCCACGATTCGCTCGCTTCCGTCGCTAAGCCAAACCTTCACTCGTTCGTCGACCGGAACCACGGAGACCACGGAGACTCCGAGCCGGATGGGGACGTCGCGGAGCCGCTCCACCAACCAGCGCGCGCCGGCCGGCCGTACGGATCGTATCCTAAGTTTGTCTTGGAGTCCGCGCGGAAGGCGCCGGAGCAGGTCTGGACGGGCCATGAGCTGGCTGAGTCCGGCGGGACCCACATCGGTGGGTGCGTATAGTAATTGCCTAATGAATTCGCCCAATCCGTGGTGCAGCGTCTTGGAGAGAGTCCCTTGGAGCCAGTGAATCCGATGCGACCGTGCGACGACTTCGACATCGGTACCGCCCTCGTGCAGCAACGCGCCTGATTCGAGTGCACTTTGGCCGCCGCCGACCACGAGGACCTGCTTACCGGCAAACTTATCGAAATCGCGGTGCTCGGACGAGTGACTTACGAGCGACGGTGGTAGGCATTGAAACTCTGCCGGGCGCCGGGTGAATGAACCAATGCCCGCGGCAATGATCACGCGGCGGGAAATAACCGCTTCGCCATCTTGCAGGCTAAGCTGGAAGCCCTTGGGGTGGGACTCGACGCGTTCAATTTTCCTTCGGTCGAGGTACGGTACAGTTTGACGCTGGTACCACAGACCATATTGGATGAATTGATCGAGCGGCACCGGAGCGGAAAAGTGTGTGCCGCAGGCTGCCTGGTACGCTTCTAGTGTGAGCGTGCCGTCCGGGTCTGCGATCTGTGTCGCGCTCCAATTCGAACGGAGAAACATGCCGGCTGGCATGTTGCGGTCCCAAAAGGACATGGGCTCGCCAAACACCGTCAGTTCCAGGCCCTTGACAGTGCGTAGGTGCGCGGCTGCGGATAAGCCATAAGGCCCGGCACCGATGATCGCGACATCGCACATTGTCATGCTGTTCGACTTTCAGGATTTCGGCCTGCCCTTGCCTGCCGTATTAGCGACGTCCGACGCGTTTATGAGCCCGCGCCCGTTCGCTTGCACGAGGTTCGTTGGCCTCAAATATCATGGCGATGCTAACATAGCCAGCCCCGAAGAGCAATTACCAAAGCGGGTTCTAGCAGTACTGAATTAATTAGTTATAAAGATGTTAGGGATATGCGGAAGGTAAAGAAACAATCGGATAATTGGTAAAGAAAACATAAATAACTAGTCGAAGCTGCGTTTACGGCTCAGTTGCGCTCTGCGGGGTCTGCAGATTACCCAGCATATCGCGACCACGCGGGGGATATGCTCATTTCGGTATGCCCTGCGTGCGCCTGCTGTGCGCCGTGTCTGGATATGTGCGTCGATCTTTGCCGCCCAACTGGCCAGTTTGGGCCTCCTGGTGTTCCCTGGTTGAGTGGCAGAGTACGCTGCCTGGATTGGCGGCCGTGATCGTAGTGCTGTGCGCCTATGCGCAGTTGGGAGCCGGCGTCGCGGCATGTCTGGAACGAGTAGATCGGCGGTTATTGCGCCTGGCTCTTGGTTTCGGCATTGTGGCAGCCGCGATCTACGCCTCAGAGAAAGGACTGCCTGGGCGTCGGCTTCTATCACTTGCTGCTCAGCCTCGTTGTTGCCGCCATCTTGGGAAGCGTGGGTGGGTTAGTTGGCAGGCTCTTGCCGTGGCGGCTAGGCAGGGCGCAAGCCGCTTAATTAGATGCAATGGAGCGAACTACCGCCGAATTGCCTGACTACGCCGGGCTACTGAACGGCGGTGGTGAATACCACGTCAACCCAGTAGTTGCTGGCTGTTGCGGAACCGGCCGGAAATACGTTTCTGGCTGCATAGGAGCTGTTCGGGCCGTATTGGCCGTCGGGCGGCGCATACAGCAACTGGTTTGTCAGGCCCGTGGTGGCGAAGTATCCCGCATCATCGGCGTAATGCCCTTTGGGCACCCAGTACGACACCACATAGGCCGTATTCGCAGTGACCGCGATGGGCGCCGCGAAGTTGGCCTGCTGCCAGCCCGAGGCCGATTCGTCCGTGAAGGTCACCGAGGCGAGTAGAGTGCCGGTACTACTCCAGAGGTATCCAATATGCTGGCCCACGTTGGTGGGACTCTTGTAGAACCGCAAGCCCGTGATGTAGCCGGCAGTATTCGGGATGAAAGTCAGCCCAAGTTGCGCAGCCTGCGTCGTGGGCGCCGCAGGCGTGTTGGGAGTTGCCTGCGGGGTCCACAGCGAGACCGGGGTGGCCGTGCCGATCGTGGGGGATGTGTTGAAGACGACATCGACCCAGAAATTGGTGGCGGCCGCGCCGCTTGTGGGGAATTGGCCGGAACCATACTGGTACACACCGTTGGGCCCGTTTGTTCCATCGGCCAATCCCACCAGCGGCGGGGAACTTAGGGCATTGGTGAACGATCCGCTATCGGCGGCATAGTTTCCGTTCGGCGCACTGTAGGAAATCAGATAGATGGCATGCGCGTTGACCGCAACGGGCGAGGGGAAGTAAGCCGTCTGCCAGCCCGAGGGAGTCTCGCCGGTGAAAGTGACGCTCGACAACAGCTTACCCTTGGAGGACCAGAGATGACCCACGTGGGTTCCGGTATTGTTGAGTCCTTTGAAGAAGCGCACGCCGGTGACGAAGCCGGGCATGCTGGGGGCGAACTGCATACCGACTTCGATGGCCTGATTATCGTTGCCGTCGGGGTTGGCCGGTTGGGCAGAGAGGGACAATACCGAGCAGGGGCAAATGGTCACGTTGATGGAGGCGGACTGGGATCCGCCGAACAATGCGGCGGACACAATCACGGTGGATTGCCCGCCGGGAGACGCCCAGGCGGCGGTCACGGGAAACGTGGCGGTGGAGGCTAAGGCCGGGATATTGACCGAAGGCGGCGCGGCAAGGGCGGGACCGTCGCTAGAGACGGCTACTGTGACACCGCCTCCGGGGGCCGGGCCGGTAAGGGTCAGGGTGCAAGTGCTCGAGGCGCCCGCCGTGAGGCGGGTGGCATCGCATGATAGCGAGGCGGGGAGCACAGGGCTGAGGTTCAACGTGGTGGTGAGGGAGCTATTCAAGCCCGCCGTATTCAAGGTGGCCGTGATGGCAGCGCTTTGGTTGGTCGTAATTTCTCCCGCGGTCGTGGTGAAAGTAGCGGCAGTCGCTCCGAGGGCTACCGACAGAGACTTGGGGATGGTCAGCCGAGGGCTGTTAACATTCAGTTGCACTCTGCTACTCGCGACGACATCGCGGGTCAGAGTGACTGTGCAAGTAGCGATGCTGCCCGAGGTCAGTGATGTGGGGCTGCAACTGAAGGATGAGATAGCTGGCGTAGGTAGTACGTCCAAAGGAGCGGATTGGGATGCGCCATTCAACGTGGCAGTTAGGTTAGCGGTTAGTTTTGTGACGGTAGTGCCGGCGCCTGCAGTGAAGGTGATGGAAGTGACTCCTGCAGGCACCGTTACGGTAGCCGGGATAGTCAACAGGGAGGTATTGTCCGACAGTGCGACGACGTTGCCGGCGGATGCGGCGGGCTGATTCAAAGTCACGGTACAGATGCTGGCATTGCCAGGGACTATCGTGCCTGGATTACAAGCGAGCGCCGAGACCAGCACCGGGGCCACCAAGCTCAAGGAGACAGTTTGGGAGCCGCCGTTCAGGCTGGCGGAGACGGTAACGCGCTGGTTGGTTGTAATTTTCTCCGCAGTGACGTTGAATGAGGCAGAGGTGGCACCAGGGGCCACCGCCACGGAGGCCGGAATGGCCAGCAGGGTACTGTTGCCGGAAAGAGTTACGGTGCTGCCGGCGGGTGGGGCGGCCTGATTCAGAGTCACAATACAGGTGCTCGATGCACTTGAGTTGACCGTGGCGGGATTGCAGGTGAGAGCGGACAGAAGTGCCGGGGCCACCAAGTTCAAAGAGGCGCTATGGGAAGCGCCGTTCAGGGTAGCGGTGATGGTGGCCGATTGTGTGGTGGCTATCGCACCGACGGTCGCGGTGAACTTAATAGAGGTGGTGTTCGAGGGCACGGTGACCGACGCGGGCACGTTGAGCGCTCGATTGTTGCTGGAAAGCCTGACGACATTGGCGCCGGACGGAGCGGCTTGACTCAGGGTGACTGCGCACGTCGTGGCGGCACCGGAGTTGACGCTCTTGGGATTGCAGGCCAGAGAGGATATTACCGCCGCTACCAATCCCAAGTTCGTGCTTTGTGCGGAGCCATTCAGCACTGCGGTGATGCGAACACTCTGGTCGGTTGCAAAGATGCCGGCAGCGGCGATGAAGGTAGCCGAATTGGCCCCAGCCTGTACCGTCACGCTTGCCGGAACCGTGAGCAGAGCGTTAGTATCTGACAGCGTGACGCTGGTTCCGGCGGATGCGATTTGGTCCAAGGTCACTGTGCAAGAGGCGGAGACGCTGGGGGCCACGACCCGCGGACTGCAGAATAGCGACGTCAAACTGGGCGTTACGGTAGCTGTGATCGTCCCGCCAGCCCCTGTGGTTTGGATGGCACTTCCGGTTGGCGAGGTGCTCAGCGCATTGGTGACATTTATGGTAGTCGAGGACGTCGCAGCGGATAGCGTCACCGTGAGGACGACCACCACGCCGTTTTTGATGATGTTCGCGTTCAACCCGCCGGAGCCTAGCCCCGTCAGGAAGCAGGCGTAAGAGCCTGCGCTTCCCTCGCACAAAAGAGACTTGCCGGCGGCCGTGGCGGACACACCCGCGGTGGCGGAAATGGCAACAATGTCGGATGGTGAATAAGCAAAAGTCCATTGGATGCCGGCCGGCTGGCTGCCGGATGGAGCATGGAGCCATAGGTTGAGGGAGACAGTGCTGCCAGGAGTTGTAACACCCGACGACAGAGCTAGAGAATCCGTTTGACAGAAGGCCGTCGTGCCTGACATGAAGAACGCTATCAAGCAGACTGCACGTCTCAGGCTTAGTTGGAACATCGTTGCTAAATAGTAACTTCTCGCTTCTCCCGGCTCAACGTTGAGCTTAGTTAGATTTTGATTGAAAGTATAACTCCGGTGTCAGCCTAATTACAGCGGCCAGACACTTAGCCTAAGACGATGTTAGTTAACAGAACAGACACGCAAATTCCGATAGCAGACACACGCAGGGGCGAACTGAGTTCTGCGTACTCGCCGACCTCGCCTCTTACCGCGCTTGGCAGAGAGGACCTGATAGGCCCGATATTGGGCCCTAAGCCGAAAGATAAATGCGTTCGGCGATCCTTCAGCCGGTTCGTTTAAAACACCGCTGCTTCGCGGCCAGGGAGGGAATTCAAAGGCGATGGCTCGTGCGGGGACCGCAGCGCCAACTCGGTCCGGTTGGTCACGGCCAGCTTTCGAAATATACGATGAAGATATTCCTTTACCGTCCCCTCAGCCAGGCACAAGTCGTAGGCAATCTCCTTGTTGGTTTTCGCCTGGCGGATCAGCGCCACGATCTGCTGCTCGCGGAACGAGAGTTTGGCGGGTCTGGCCGCCTCAGGGACGGCGACCGTGGGTTTGCGGCAAGCGGAGCAACTATATTCTCGTCCAGAGGTAGAAAAACGCCTTCCACAGCGGGCGCAACTTCGCGTTGGCGACGGTGGTAAAAGTGCGACGTTTCTTGTCATATGTTTGGTCGTTTGTGGTGCAGTTGAGTAGTTCTATCGAAACACGGCATAAGTTATAAAAGTTGTGGCCGCCCTTCAAGATGAAATGAACAAGTTCCAGTAATGGACGGCCTATGGAAATTCTGCGAATCAGTGAGGCTGGGTGCTAGCAATCAGACTGCCAAGCCAGGTAAGTATCCCTAACTATCTGCACGGTCAGCACCTGCGAAGGCGCGGCTAAGCGCCGTTGATCGGGATGTGGGCAGTTTTTACACTCGTTGCTCGCCGAAGCCGACCACCACTTAGATGGAGTGTATGCCCCCTTCTGGGGGGTGCCCGATTCCCCTTCGGGGGATCGGGCGGTAACGTTGGCAAAAACCAGTTCGGCGACCAGTCTCGCCTACAGTTGTCTGCTCGGAGATCATACTCCAAAGGGTGTAATAAATTCGCGTCGCGGGGTGAAAGCTGAAGGTTTTACCTGGTCGTTCTAGGCGGCTAACTGATCCTTTATTACAGATTTGTTGCAGTTCGCAAAATCCGCCAAGTTACTCAAATTAAACCGCCGACTTCGACCGATTGATTTGTTTGGACCGAGCATTCGATGGAGCCCACGGAAGCGTCCGTATATGGTAATCGCGCCGGGATGTGGAAGTTGCGTAGCAACGTCAAACAAGGTCCCGGCCTTCGTTCGTCCGCGCTTTCCCTAACCAAAAGCAACTTGTAACGGCTATCAAAAGCAGGTACTTTGAAAGCAAACTGAATGCGACGCTCAGTGCTGAAGAGACGCCAACAAATGCCGCAGCGCAATGTGTTCGGGCGGGTCGTTCGTCTTTCTTGGAGGCGCCTCTGCTTCTGGCGCCCGCACCTTTCAAAAATTAGTGCCTCACTATCTTCAATCGGTGGTAATTGCTGCCATGATGGGATCGCTACGGCGGCGAATGCCGGAAGGGCCGGCTTGTTCGGCAGCGGCAACGCGTCTGGCAGAATAGATATGATGTGCAGATATGTTCTCGTGCTGCTGATGGCGGGGCTGTTCGTCGGCTCTTCTTCCGCGTGGGCGCAGATCAGTCTGGTTAACGTAACGAACTGTGGCCCAACCGCATTCCCCGGGAATTGTACGATTCCGGCAACCGGGAGCGGACACCTGATCGTGGTGGGGTGGCAAATTGGGGGCGGCGCCAACACGTCAACTACCATCACTAGCGTGACCGATAATGCTGGCAACACCTATCTGGAAGCCGGCGCCGCGCGGGCGATCGATACCGCAGCAGGATCTGTGATTGATTTGTGGTACGCCCAGAATAGTGTGGCCGGGGCCACGTCATTGACCATTACGCCCAGTTCCAGTGTCACAAACGGTGGCGCCGTGATCTGGGAATTCTCGGGGGCAGCCCTCGGGGAAGCGCTCGACCAAACAGCGGTTTTGAATAGTCAAGCAAGTACCGCAACCCCCTCCGGCGCCCCCGTCACAACGAAAGCCGCCGCCGAACTGGTGGTTTCACTCGCCGCAGTTGGCGGTAATGTGACCGGAATCTACGCAGGCAATCCCTTCACAAACGACTCGGGCATCAAAGGGAATGGTTGGGCGTACCTCGTCGCCTCGTCCGCTGGAACCTACTCCGCTCAGTGGAATGAGAACCCGGCAGGAACTTATGCCAGCAGCACGGCTTCTTTCATGGCTGCGGGCTCATATAGTGCCTGTGATCTCAATCAGGATAGCCTCGTCAACATTGAAGACGTGCAATTGGCGACCGATGACGTTCTTGCTACTGAAACTACTCCTCCTTCTCCGTGCGCCGCACCATTCGGACAATGCAATCTTGCATTTGTGCAGGCTGTGCTTGCAGACGCCATGGGAGGAGCATGTGTCCTTCCGGTACTCGGTGTAGCTCCGTCAACCATCAGCTTTGGCAACGTCGCGGATGGCAGTAGCAGCACGCAAACTGCGACACTGACGGGAACCGGAACATCCAGCACCACGATTTCCCAGGCGACTGTTGCGGGCACTGGGTTCAGCATCAGCGGCCTGTCGCTGCCGCTCACCCTTTCAGTTGGACAGACCGCTAATTTCACAGTGACATTTACACCTCCTGGCACGGGCGGTGCGAGCGGCAGCATTACCTTTGTAAGTAACGCACTGGACACACCGGTTGTTGAAACGTTATCGGCAACTGGCCTGGCGGTTCTTAGCGTTGCTCCTTCTAGCCTTAGCTTCGGCAACGTTACGGTGGGCAACAGTAGTACCCTGGCCGCTACACTGACGTCGAGTGGGTCAGTCACGATTTCGCAGGCGACGGTTTCCGGCGCCGGGTTCAGCATCAGTGGGCTTTCGCTTCCGCAAAACTTATCGGAGGGACAAACCGTCCCCTTCAATGTCACGTTTACGCCTTCGGCAACGGGCAGTGTGAGCGGCAATATTGCTTTCGTCAGTAACGCGCTGAACACGCCGCTTAACCTGCCCCTGTCGGGCACCGGAGGCACGTCAGGAGGAGGCCACAGCGTATCCTTGAGTTGGACTGCCAGCACTTCGTCAAATGTGGCCAGTTACAATATATACCGGATCACGTCATCGAGTACAACCGCGCCCGCCACGCCGTATCCGAGTTTGGCTTCGGCACCGGCGACCACAGCTTGCAGTTCGACTCCATGCACTTACACGGACACTAGCGTGGCGGCTGGGACCAGCTACTGGTATTATGCCGCGGCCGTGGATACCTCAAACAATGTGAGCGCACCTTCGAACATCGTGCAAGCGGTGGTCCCTAGTCCGTAGCCCGCAATTCGCCATTGACCAGGACCTGGTGGCGATAGTGCCTGTTCAGGCCATGCACGAGTTCCGGCAGGTCTAGATGTTGTGTTTGTGCGAAACGCTCTTCTCCCAGACGATGGTATGAATCCGAGTCTTCCCGGTGATGAGCTGCACAAAGTGGGATCGCCGAGAAATCTGAGGTCTTCTGACTAATCCCCCTGGGGCCTAGGACATTCGTGTGGGCGGCTTCGACAACAGTCAACCCTCCGCCGACTCGGGAGCACACCACGCATCCAAGCGTTCGAATCCAGGCCAGATATTCTGGGCTTCGGTCAGGACCCCGACGGGGTTGCACCCGCTTCTTGCGGACCGGCGTTCGCCGTTTCGGAGGCAGACACCGACGCAACGGCCCGTTCCGGCGTAATGGCACACGTCTCGTGAGCACAATGACCTCGATTTGGTTTTCAATTGGGGGGACAAAGCGCCCGGCCCGGGAGGGAATCCCGAGCCGGACGTTATGTTTAGAGCGTGGTACGAGGGAGCGTCAGGACGGGCGAATCCGGCCGCCAAACTCCCCTTCGCAATGCTGCCAAAAGCTGCAGTGCTTCTGGCTGCACAGCAGCGACTGCCGGTTCGGACAGTACATCCCCGATCCCATGGCCTTCTGCGCCATCGGATACAGGACCTGGGTGGCCCGGATGTCCGGCCCGCCCACAGTGTAGGCCTGCTGCACGATCTGCACGGTCTGGGTCTTCACCAGGCTGTCGATGCGCACCTCACCGCTCGAACCGGGTGTGATCTGCTGATAGGTGGCTAACTGGAATGCGTAGTCCGGCGAAACATGCGAAGGCCGGCGCGAGGCCGTCTTGAAGTCGATCAGCCGACCTTCCACGTCCAGCACGTCCACCCGTCCGCGCACCGCGACTCCGGCGATCTCACCCTGCACATCGAGTTCGACGGCGGCGGGTTCCACGGTGGGAGCCACCTCGTCCATGTATTTGGCGACCAGCCTTTCTCCCAGCCGGCGCAGATCGCCTTGACTCTCTTCGGTAGTGAAGACCGTCTCGGGGACCTGCTCCATCCAAGCCTCCCGAAACACCGCGAGGACTCCGGTCGTTTCCAGGTCTTCATGGGTTTCGATCTTCTGCCGGAAATTGACTTCCAGGGCCTGGTGAACGGCCAGACCCAAAGCGAGCGAGCTATTCTTCCGCTCGGGAAGTTGCAGTCCGTACTTGAACCACCACCGCGCGGGGCAGTCGAAGAAGCATCGAACCTGACTGGGCGATAGCACCGGAGCCGGATCGGATTTGGCGGCCATGGCGCCATTCGCCGGAGGTAATTTGGTGAGCGCTACCTCCGGCGCCAAAATCAGCTCGGTGGAGCAAGGCGGTTGGGGAGGCGCGAAGCCTGGGAGGTTCTCGAATCCAGTGAGCTGGATTTGCACGAGATCCCGGCCGGCAGTTGTGGTCTGGTGTGCCGGCGCCACGGCGCACGGAATCGGAACTAACGCTGATCCCATGTGACACCTCGCTCCCGCATGGCCTGGATGAACATGGTCAGCCCGATGGCCCGGATATCTTCGCTCGTGAACTGCAGCGAATAGTTGCGCATGCGGGCGCGCGACTCGACGCGTTGCGCAATCTCCGCGGCGCCGCTCATGGCCAGCTCCATGCACGTAATCCCCGCCCCTGTTACCGGAACCGGAAGCAGGGTCCCATCGGACGACGCGTGCAGATCGAGCGGCCTGGGGGTCTGGTGTGTGCTACCATTGCGATGGTTCTGGTGTTCGTTCAGAACAGATGCCGCGGCTTCCGGAGCGTTGTCCGACGAGGCCGGATGCCGCGGTTCCTCTATCCTTCTCACGCGCCACTCGATCCAGCGCTTGTTCTCCTCGCGCAGTTCGGCTTTGCAGATCTCGAAGATTTCGCGCGCGCGAATTCCGAGCTCGCGAATCTGCTTCGCCACTATCGGCGGCACGTACATCACCCGATCACCTTCGAGTGCGTACATGACCTGTTCGCCATAGCGTCCCTCTACGCGTTTTCCGTCGTCATAGCGGAGAGCCACTTCGACTGGAGCATTGGTGTTAAATCGCAAAATTCCGTTCGTCATTGTTGTTCTCCTTCTTCTTCCTCGACCGGGGGGTCCGGTCCGATTGCGTATTCTCCAAGTTCATCCTCTTCCGGAGGGTCCGGTTCCGTCTCTTGTTCCTCTTCCGGCTCATCTCCGCCAAATCCGGACTGGCCGTAGTAGTCCAGGTCGGAGGGAGCGTTCCACATCGACCACATCGTCTTTCTCCTTTCGGGCTGCAGATGCTGAAAGCCGTTGGTTTAACGGTCTCCGTTTTTATTCATAACATGCTATCGATAGCATGTCAAGCATAAAATGGTATACTGAATACATCAACCGTGCCAAAGAACAAAAATCCTGCGGCAGTTGCACTGGCACAACAGCGAATGAAGAAGATGTCCTCACGTGAGCGCAGTGCCATCGCTGGGCTCGGCGGCCTGGCACGGGCGGCGTCGCTGGACAAAGACGAAATTACGGCAATCGCTCGCAACGCCGGGAAAATTGGCGGCAAGGCCCGAGCCCGCGCACTCACGAAAGAGCAGCGCCAGGAGATCGCTCGCAAAGCTGCGGCGGCCCGGTGGGGCAAGAAACAGTAGGGAATCCCGAGCCAACACTGGGAGCTGGACATCATCTATTAGGAACCAAAGGGTTCGCATATTTGGGGGTGGTGGTTCGAGGAGATAGTGTGGTCGGGGCTGGGCCAGCGGAGGCGAAACCTTCAAAGGTTTCTCCCCCACACCCCCTCTTCCAACCGCGTGCGGCGATTCCGCGGTTCACAGGACCGGCTTTTCCACGGCAGGTCCGGCACCACGAAATCACAGGGCCGCGGCCGTTATCGGAGGCTCTGCATCACGGAACTCAAATCAGAACGCGGTGCATCCGTCATGCCGCGAATGGATTGGTAACCCGCACGCCGAGAATTTCTTGGCCGTCGTTCAAATCTTCGGTGTACAACACCACCGCGCCGGATCTGGCAGCCGCCACAACAACCAGTGCATCCCAGAACGAAAGCTTTGCCTGCTCGGAGAGCCCAATAGCTGTTCGAATCGCAGCATAATCTACCACGATCAGGGGCCAAGCTGTTAGATCTTCGAGTACCTCCAATGCTTCGCTGACCGAGCAGGGCTTGCTTACCTTCCTGGTCAGCGTTACAAAAAGCTCCTGCAACACCTGAGTGCTCACCCGCAGCCGATCCTCGTCCATCAACTCGTTCATCAGATGCTGCGCGATCCGTTTCTTCGGCGAAGCGCCCTTGTCGAACGCGTACACCAGCACGTTAGTGTCGACAAAGCACAGCGGCCGCTTAGCGGTCATAGAGATCGTCGCGGCTCCAATTCCGGGTACCGACGGCCACGAGACCTGTCTGGAAGGCCTTTCTCAACCTGGCGCGGGCTAGCCGCCTTCGGCCCGGCTCCTCCACCAACGCTGCCAAATACTCCCGCACCAATTGGTTCACGCTCGTTCTTTGATCGAGTGCGACTTTTCTTGCCGCCAGGAGTAGCTCTTCATCGACTACCAGAGTCACATTCTGCTTATCGTTCTCCACGGTTTCAGTGTAGCACGAGTTCTGTGCAACCGGCGGGCCGCGCCTCCTTGCTCGGCCGCAGCGCGCTCTGGTAGGCCGGCAACCGCGTCAACTCGAATACCTCCTCCCACGGGATGTTCTGCATGTCGGCCCAGGTTGGCCACTAGAAAACCAAGCTGGGCGAATTGATCGGGCCCGCAAGAGAGACTTGCGAGCGGGTCAGAGAATGGCGATCAGTGTGGACTGGTGGGCGCATGCGCCAACGGAATCGAGTTAGATTGGGATGCGGAGAATACCAAGCACCTGGCGGCCGATCAAGGGATAAATTGAAAGCCAATACCCCGGAAAGTTGCGCCGTGATATCGCCCGCATCGCCACGGCCCAGTTGGGGCAACAAGACCTGCGCAGCTTCAGGTGTACACGAACGGACCATCTCCGTGATCAGCAACCGCAAGAATACTCGGTTTCGAGCAGGCCGCGACTACTGGTTGGGATGGGCAACTCGGCCGGGGCTGGAACATTCATGAGGCATTTCCTGATGGCTATCGCTTGCATCGCCGTCCTGCTCGGCATTTTGGTGGCTGGACTCTGGCCCTTTCACACTCCAAAAAATGAAGTGACCTGGTTGAAGGATCGCAACGGTCTCCGCTTTGGCGACTACGGCACCGTCAGGAGCACCGATGCTTTGGACTGGGGCCGGCCGGGGGACCCGCAATCTTGCAGCATCGAGCTGTGGCTACGGCCGGCCAACGATCACGGTGGTACCATCCTGACGTTCTATACCGCGAACAATCGTATTCCACTCTCCCTGCACCAATCTCTCACCGACTTCATGCTCCAATCCGAGAGGTTGGGTTCGCCAGGACGGGCAAGAAAGCAGAAATCCTACTTCGGCGATGTCTTCCGACGCGGGCAACCCATATTCCTGACCATCACCTCGGGAGTGCACGGAACATCTGTTTATGTAAACGGCACTTTGGCCAGCGCCGCCCGCGGATTCCAACTCGCTGGGGACTGCTCCGGCAGGCTGATTGTCGGGGATTCTACACGCCAGCAAGACACATGGTCCGGGCAAATAAATGGACTAGCGATCTATGCGAGCGAGCTTAGTGCGCCAACGGTTCTCCGGCACTACGATACGTGGACGAAGAACGGGCGCCCCGAAATCGATGAACAGGACCGAGCTGTTGCGCTGTACTTATTCGACGAGCGGTCGGGCGACATAGTCCATAACCATGCCGGCCCGGGCGGCGAGCTGGTCATTCCAGGAACCTACACCGTCGTGGACAAGATCCTTTTGGAGCCCTTCTGGGACGAATATTACCCGTCCTGGAGCTATTGGACGAATATCCTCAAGAACATTGCCGGATTCGTCCCCATCGGCTTCTGTTTTTGCGCCTATTTCGCGCTTGTACGCAAAGCCCGGCGGGCAGGACTCGTCACTGTCGTTCTCGGATTCGCCGTCAGCCTCACCATTGAAGTGCTCCAGGGTTTCCTTCCGACCCGAGACTCCGGCACCACGGATCTGATTACCAACACCCTTGGAACCTGGATTGGCGTGGTGCTGTATTACGCGGCGAGACGGCAATGGGATCCGCAATTGGGTATCAAAGAAGCACGTCAGAGTCCGGACTAACCTGGTTATCCGAGGGCAGGCGCAGAACGCCTCTCGGCTGGCTAGCCGAGTTGCCCGGCGACAACCGCAGTGCTGCAAACAACGTACTAGAACCGAAGTTCCCCAGGAATGAACCCCGTACCTGCCTTCATGAACGGCCTATTCAGCATCGCAGCGCATCCCATTACGCAGCTCGCGTCGGCTTGGGCCCTTAAACCACAACTCACTACGGGACGAGCTTCAATGCGCAACTGTCCCGGGCGATCTTCGGACGCTTAATTCCTGGACGCTTAAAAGAATATTCCTTAACATTTGAACTCGACTGAACCGTCATGCTGTAACTGACGCAGGCGAATCCCGGAGAGAAGGAGCGATCAGAGTCCTAGGGGTACTGATAAGCTGGATACCAGGAAAAGCCCAAAGGGAAAATCCTGGCCAAAGTTCAGCGTTTACAAAAGTTGACCGCAGTTATACAAAAGAAAGATAGGCATAATTCTGTTTAGGCGTTGAGCATTAGAAAAACATAGGAATATTGTAGGGATACAACCTGTTTGGAGTGTGGTGTTGGGACGTCGGGGCCAAAGGGCTAACGCGCTGGTCGAGCGCGAACACGGCCGGACTGGTCGGGGAACGACATCCACCAAATATTCGGCGGCATGTTTGTAACGTTTGCGCGTCTCGATGCACTATCTACTTGAGAACAAGTTAAACGGCGACGTGTCAACGACAGCGAATGTTCACCTTGTTAACGAAATCGTCTTACCCGCTCGCGCTGCGGCCCGTACTGTACGTCCTATCTAAAAAGGCGGCCGGTTCGGGCGAGCTGGAATCGCGGAGAAGTTCAACGACGATGGAAATTACCTGTGGATTTTCCAGTTAGTCATAATAGTACGAAGAAAAGTAAGATTGAACGTTGACAAATGTTCCCGTTAGTAATACAAATAGAAAAGTTGCTTTGCAAGTGAACTTAGCGCGCCACGAGACCCTAACAGGGCGGTAGCTTATCCAATTGGTCCATGCGGCGCAACCCAGGAGCAAAAACGTGTACGACGGACAAACATCCCCTAATGCTGAATGGTTCGCTGTGCAAACTAAGCCGAAGCACGAAAAGTCCGTGTCCCGCCTGTTAGAAGGCAAGGGATACGAACAACTTCTTCCGCTATATCAAAGTTGGCACCGATCATCCGGCCGCCTGAAGGGTGTGCTCCTGCCCTTGTTCAAGGGTTACACGTTTTGCCAGTTTGATCCCATCCATCGCCTTCCAATCTTGATGACGCCAGGCGTCTCCGGTATCATCGGCAGGGGAAGGGAGCCGGAGCCGATTCCACGCGAGGAAATCGCGCAAATCCAAGCGTCATGCGCTTCGGGCCTGCAAGTTACACCGTGGCCTTACCTTGAGCGCGGCGATCTGGTGCGCGTCGAGTGTGGTCCGCTCCAGGGAATCGAAGGCATTTTTGTAAACGAAAAGAATACCTCGCGTCTTGTTGTTTCAGTTCAGATCCTCAGGCGGTCGGTCGCAGTGGAGGTAGACCGGAACTGGATACGGCCGATCGGGAAGCGGTTCGACGCCATGTCCATGATAGTGCCGACCAATCGGCCTACCTCTGGTGGCGCAGCCGACCCTTTGACGGCCTCCTTAGTGGCGTAAATGCGTAACCAAGGCCTGATGTTCGTCTTGTTATAAACACACAAACCGAAATCGCAGCCAGCCAGCATGGTTCTGCGATCGCGTTCCTTCATTTCCAACAAGCAAACTTGTAGGCTGGCCGGATTAACCGGCGTGAGGGCCCATTGAGCTTTGACAAGCGCAACCGTATCGTTAGCATCCGAGTTACCCAGGATGAGTATCAGACCCTTGAGCGAATCAGCCGGCGGGCGGGAGCGAACAGCGTGTCGGGGTTCCTCAGGCAATTGATCATGCATTCCGAGACGTTTAATTCAGCGGCCAAAGAGGGGTCCCGAGAGGTCACCGAAGAGATCGAAAGGCTCAAACGAAAAGTGGATCGATTGTCTGAGATACTCACGCAACGTGTGGCAAACGAGGGTGGCCGCGGCGCAATCCCGGACGACCTAGCACCCCAGATCGGCATGATGTTGCACCACAAACCGGTGACCGAACCCTAGAGCATCGCCGGCTTTCGGTTGTGCGACCTCGCAAAAACGGTTTCATTGCAGCTCGCTCAGCCATTCCATTCGTTAACCACGCACACAATGCAGAAAGGTGACTGACGCCAGTGCGGAACATACTGCCCACATCTGAGTCCCGAAACGGTTCGAACGGTCGTACCATCTCTGAAGCGTCGTCGGGTTCGGAAATGCTAGCTCAGGATCTCTTCACGAAGCAGCTCGGCTTAGAGCGGAAACGAGCGGAACGCTCGGGCCTACGTTTTGTCTTGATGCTTCTCGACCCCAGCAGGCTGGTTAGAGGCAAGCGGCGAGAGGGCGCACTGGATCGAATTATTTCGGCTCTAGCGCACTCCATCCGGGAAACGGACATCAAGGGGTGGTACACAGAATCGGTCATAGGCATCGTCTTCACCGAAATCGGTACGGATGGAACGCCCGTGGCGCAAGCCCTCTTGAACAGAATAACGGATGCCCTGTGCCGCACTTTGGAAATCGAGGAGATGAACGAGATTATCCTTTCATTCCATATCTATCCCGAGGACTGGGAGGCAGGAGGGCCCGGGCATCCGGCTGGCTCACGGCTCTATCCAGACCTCGAGAAGCACATGGAGCGCCGGAGGGCGGCTTATGTATTGAAAAGGTCTCTAGATGTCCTCGGGAGCCTGGCAGCGTTGATCGTTCTATCGCCTCTATTCTTAATCGCCGGCTTGGCAGTCAAGCTGACTTCCGAGGGTCCGGTGTTCTTTCGGCAGAAGAGGCTGGGGCAGTACGGCAAGAAGTTTACGTTTTTTAAGTTTCGGTCCATGTACGCTTCGACCGACCACACGATCCACGAGCAATATATAGGCAACTATATCGCGGGGACGCTGGTTGCGGCAGGACAAGATAGTGAACGGCCGGTGTACAAAATGACCAACGACCCGCGCATTACGCCGATTGGCAGGTTCCTGCGCCGCACGAGCCTTGACGAATTCCCGCAATTCTTCAACGTATTGCGGGGAGATATGTCGCTGGTGGGGCCGCGTCCGCCGCTGCCGTATGAATTCAAGCGCTACGGCGTGTGGCATAGAAGGCGATTGCTGGCAGTCAAACCGGGGATCACCGGGCTATGGCAGGTCGAGGGACGGAGCAAGGTTCCTTTCGACGAAATGGTTCGCATGGACCTGAAGTACGCCAAGACGTGGTCGCTCTGGATGGATATCAAAATCCTCTTCCGAACGCCGCTGGCATTGTTGAATTCCGACGGTGCCTACTGATCCCAGAGTGATTGTTTCGAGGATAAGAAGGGCATTATGATTCGGGTCGGTGTCATCGGTTACGGCTACTGGGGTCCTCCGGTAGCACGTAACTTTTACAATCTTGACGATTGTGAACTCGCGGTAGTCTGCCGATCGGCGCCCGGACGCGCTGCGTCGCGCGAAACAAGCTTACCCAAACGTCCAGGTCACCGAGGATTCCTCCGAGGCCATCACCTCGTCCAAAGTAGATGCGGTCGCCGTGGTCACACCGGTTTGGACGCATTACGAACTTGCCAAGGAGGCGCTCCAAAACGGGAAGCACGTGTTCGTGGAGAAACCATTCACTTCAACCGTGGCACAGGCCCGGGAACTGATCGACCTGGCGGACAGGAAGCATCTGCAGATCATGGTCGATCACACATTCCTGTTTACCGGAGCGGTCAAGAAAATCCGGCAACTGATTCAGGATGGCACGCTCGGCCCACTCTATTACTATGACTCAATGCGCGTCAACCTGGGACTCTTCCAGCACGATGTGAATGTCGTTTGGGACCTGGCGCCGCACGATTTATCGATTATCGACCACCTGATTCAAGACAAGCCAGAGTATGTGACCGCCACCGGCCAATCGCATGTGAACGGGCACGAGAATATCGCATATATCACGATTTATTTTCAAAATCAGGTTATCGCGCACGTCAACGTAAATTGGCTTTCGCCGGTCAAAGTCCGCACCACGTCTGATCGGCGGCGAGAAGAAGATGCTGGTGTGGAACGATCTGGATCCGGACGAAAAGATCAAGGTGTACGACAAAGGCGTCGCGACCACGAAACGGGAAGGCGTCTACGAGCTGCTGGTGAGTTATCGCTCAGGTGACATGTGGGCGCCGCGGCTGGAACAAACGGAAGCCTTGACCGCGGAGGCGCGTTACTTTGTCGAGTGCGTCTCGAAGAACGAACGGCCGTTCAATGATGGCCGCGCCGGTCTGCGCGTAGTAGAGATCCTGGAAGCGGCGGACCAATCTTTGAAAGAACGCGGAAAGCCGGTGGCGCTATGAGCAGCGATCTCTCGATCGCTCCCGACGTAAAGCTCGGCGCAGATGTCAAGCTTTCGCATTTCATCAACCTGTACGGTTGCGAAATCGGGGACGAGACAAAGATCGGGGCGTTCGTCGAGATTCAAAAGAACGCCAAGGTCGGTAAGCGCTGCAAGATTTCCAGTCACACGTTTGTTTGCGAAGGAGTCACGATTGAAGACGAAGTTTTCATTGGGCACGGCGTGACTTTCATCAACGATAGTTATCCACGAGCTACTACTGACGGACAGTTACAGACGGAAACGGACTGGCGCGTGGAAACTACTTTGATCAAGAAGGGGGCGTCGATCGGTTCGGGATCGACGATCCTCTCGAAGGTAACAGTGGGTGAGAGGGCTATTGTAGGGGCCGGGAGTGTGGTGACCCGGGATGTTCCAGCCAACGCGATCGTGGCGGGTAACCCCGCCCGCCAGTTACGAACGTTGGCGCCCAGAAGCGGAGGATAAGAGTGAATCTAACAAATCGAATTCCATTTTTGGACCTGGTCGCTCCTCACGAGGAGCTGAAAGAGGAGTTATGCGCCGTTTTCGAGACCGCTTTGAAAACGGGCGGGTTCATTGGCGGCCCGATGGTGGAGGGGTTTGAGCAAGATTTCGCCAGCTTCTGCGAATCCCGCCATTGCGTGGGCGTCGCCAGCGGCACGGATGCCCTGCGATTCGCCTTGATCGCGGCGGGGATCAATCCCGGCGAGATCGTGATCACGGTTCCAAATACGTTCATTGCTACCGCCGAAGCTATTACCCAGGCGGGGGCGCGTCCGGCATTCGTAGACGTCGACGAGCGCACTTACAATATGGACCCGGAGAGGCTCCGCGAATATCTGGAAACGGCCTGCACCATGGACGACCGCGGCCGTCCGATCGACGCGGCAACCGGAGAGCGTGTCGCGGCTATCGTGCCCGTGCACCTGTACGGGCAGATGTGCGACATGGATGCGATTCTGGAAATCGCCGGCCTTTACAACCTCATAGTGATCGAAGATGCATGCCAGGCGCACGGCGCGGAGTACTTTTCCGCGAAGGAAAACCGCTGGCGGATCGCGGGCTCGATGGGACGAGTCGCCGCATTCAGCTTCTATCCGGGAAAGAACCTGGGCGCCTGCGGCGAGGCCGGAGCCGTGACGACGGACGACGCAGGCCTTGCGCAAAGAATCCGCATGCTGCGCGACCACGGTCAGGCGCGCAAGTATCATCACCACATCGAAGGATATAACGGCAGGCTGGATGCCATTCAGGCCGGGATCCTGCGGGTCAAGCTTGGGCATCTGGATGATTGGAATGAAAGCCGCCGCCAAGCCGCGGACCGGTATCGGGAACTGCTGACGGAAGCGAATGCGGCCGAACTTGTGCCCTACGAGCCGGACTGGGCCAAGAGCGTTTACCACCTCTATGTAACGCGGGTGCCGGAGCGCGAGAGTGTGATGCGCCAGTTGGCGGAGGCGCACATCGGCACGGCCATTCATTATCCAGTGCCGTTGCATCTGCAGAAAGCGTATGAGTATCTCGGGTACAAGGCCGGGGACTTCCCGGTTAGCGAGATGGTTGCGCCGGAGATTCTGTCGCTGCCGATGTTCCCGCAGTTGACGGCCGAGCAGCAGGCGCGAGTGGTCGATGGGATCGCGAGCTGCGTTGCGCCGGAGAAAGCGGGCGTTTTGTTGCAGGAACTGGCTAACGCGGCGGTGGCACGGTAGGCAGCGAAGATGAAAGGCTTCCGCGCGGATCGGGCGGCTACTCTGTGGTTCTTCCATCCGCTGCGACGGCTCACGCGCACTGCGGCACCGCGAATTCCCATCCTGATGTACCACAGCATTTCGGACCTGGATGAACGCGACAAGGGGCCATATTACAGGATTGGCACGAGTCCGCGGCGTTCGACGAGCAACTGCGGTTCCTGCACGCCAACGGGTATCAGTCGATCGGCCTGCAGCAGGCCGTCGGGATGATGGAAGGCATATCGTCAGGCCCCGAAAAGCCTGTCGTGCTGACCTTCGACGACGGGTATCAGGATTTCTATACGGACGCATTTCCGCTCTTGAACCGATTCGGCTATTCCGCTACGGTTTTTCTGCCTACGGCGTATATTGGCGACGCGGGCCGGCCGTTCAAGGGCCTCGAGTGCCTGACGTGGGGCCAGGTACGGGAACTTCACCAAGCCGGCGTGGAGTTCGGCTCCCACACGGTGACGCATCCGAAACTGCACACCATGGGGGCAGAAGAGTTGACTCGCGAGGTTCGATGCTCGAAAGAACGGATTGAGGACGAACTCGGCTGCCAGGTGAAGTCGTTTTCTTATCCTTACGCTTTCCCGGAGACCGACCGGACGTTTGTTCCCAAGCTGCAGCGAATTCTGGAGGAGACCGGGTACGAAGACGGCGTCTCCACGATCATTGGCAGGCTGGACCCAACCTGCAACAGAATGTTCATGAAACGGTTGCCGATCAACTCGGACGATGATATTCGCTTTTTCCAAGCGAAGCTTGAAGGGGCTTATGACTGGCTACACGCAGCGCAATATGCCCTCAAGGCCGTTCATTAGCCATGCCAGTTCCGCGCAGGAATCAGATCAAATGGCTGGTGGTTCTCTCCATCAGCGTTTTGTACTTTGGCTGCTCACGCCTTCGAAGGAGCATCCGGCGCTGGCTGCGGAGAGATATTCCCGGCACCTGCGTGGTGCTTTACTACCACGGCGTTCTGAGCCAACACCGGGCCGGATTCGCCCGGCAAATGGACATGCTCCTCCGCGATGCGAAACCCGTCCACGCCGGCTGGAAGGAGCCGCTCGACCAAGGCGTGCATCACGCAGCGGTAACGTTTGACGACGGCTACCGGAACGTGGTCGAGAATGCGCTACCGGAACTGCAAGCGCGCGGAATTCCGGCGACCCTGTTCATTATCACCGACGCTCTTGGACTATATCCGCGCTGGCTGACCAATCCCCGGGATCCTGCCCGCAAAGAGCGCGTTATCTCACCGGAAGAGCTGAAGCAGATGTCTTCCGAGCTTTTTGCGGTCGGATCGCATACAATGACCCACCGCGCCCTCACCAATCTCACGCGGGATGATGCGCGCAGAGAATTGGCGGAGTCTCGTGCCAAACTAGAAACAATGCTGAACAAACCGGTGACACTGTTCAGCTTTCCCTACGGCGCTATGAACGACGAACTCGTCGAGCTATGCCGCGAATCGGGCTATGAGCGCGTGTTCACAATTTTGCCCGGTCTCGCCCTATCGGACCCGGACGAATTCGTAACACCACGAGTCTCCGTCGAGCCGACAGATTCGCCGCTGGAGTTTCGCCTCAAACTGATGGGCGCATATGGATGGCTGCCGCTAGCCTTTAAGCTCAAGAGCAAAATCCGCTCCCACTCGCGGTCCAGCCGCGGGCAAGGGGCAGCGCGGCTGTCGGGTGCCGCTCCCGGAGTGCAGGTCAATCATGTTTCAGATTGACTGGGCACAACAGGATATTTGGGCGAAAGAGCCGCAACCCGTCCCGCCCACACCGTCGCAATTGGACCGCGCCGCGGTGCGCAACACGGCGCTGCTTCACTGGGAGGAGCACTGCCACGAATGTGCTATTCCCCAGTGCTATTCTACTTGCCCGCTTTACATACAGCGCGGCGACAAGAAGTGCGCCAGGTTCGCATACGGGATCTACCCCAATCCGGCCTTTCGCGGCCTCTTCGACTTCGGTGCGGATCTCCGGTTTCGCCGCTGGGGAAAGCTGGAAACCCGGCTCTACGGCAAGACCGTGAGTGTCCGGCAGCACCGCTTTCTCGACCAGTCCAACCGCTTGGTGCTGCATCCGGCCTCGGATTCCACCAAAGCATTCTTCGCCAAGGCGCGCAACAAGTACTTCGTCAAGATCGCTCCGGCCGGCGAGAACGTGCCATTCGACGAATTCGTGCTGGAATGCTTTTCGCCCGAACAGCAGCGCTTTAGGATCGTTCTGGAATACTACGACCAGGAAGTCAAGTCCCGGCATTCCTTCTTGATCGAGCCGGGATGGAACTTCCATTCCCTGCCTGCCGAAAGCTTGCGGTTCGGCGCAACAGCGCCCGCCGGCAAACTCACCCTCTCGCCGGAGAACAATGCCGAGACGCGCCTCGTGTTCACTTGGCTGGATCTGGTTCAATACCGCGCCCCGCGGCCCGTCCGGACGCCAAAGGCCGCGCCTACGGTCCCGGCGGCGAAGGTCAAGTGCGTGGCCTGGGATCTGGACAACACCCTTTGGCACGGGATCCTCGCCGAGGATACGGAATCTGGATTGGCGCCCCGTCAGGAAGCCCTCGACCTGGTCCGGAAGCTCGATGAGCGGGGCATTCTGCAGAACGATTGTGAGCAAGAACAACTTTGCCGATGCCTGGCCGGTAGTCGGCCGCCTGGGCCTACAGGACTATTTCCTTCACCCCGCGATCAACTGGCAGCCCAAGAGTTCCAATCTGAGAGAAGTCGCGGCGAAGCTCAATCTCAACCTCGACGCCTTTGCTTTGATTGACGACTCGCCCTTTGAACGGGCGGAAGTGCATGAGACGCTGCCGCAGGTCAGAGTCTATCGAGACGACCAGGTGGACAGCCTGCTGACCTACAGTGAATTCGATGTGCCCGTCAGCGAGTCCACCCGGCTGCGCAGAGCGTCCTACCTCACCGAGATCAAGCGCGAAGAGGAGCGCGAGGTGTTTGGCTCCGATTACGAGGCCTTCCTGCGCAGTTGCGGCATGAAATTGCGGCTGTTCGTCCCGCGGGAAGAGCGCCATATCGCGCGCTGCCTGGAACTCATCCAGAGGTCCAACCAACTGAACCTTTCGAACACCCGGTACACCGCCGAGGAGTTCCGCGCGCTGCTTTCATCGCCCGGATTCCTGTGCGTGGCCATGGACTGCCAGGATCGGTTCGGCGCCTACGGCATCGTGGGGTTCGCCAGCATCGACGAGAACGCGCCCAACCCGGCGTTGCGCGACCTGGTGCTTTCCTGCCGGGTGGCCCAAAAACGGGTCGAGCATGCGTTCATCGAGTGGCTGGCAGGCCGGGAGCGGGCCAGGGGAAGCCGGGCGCTGGTTGCCGAGATCGTCAAGACGGAGCGCAACCACCCTATCGTTCAGGTGTTCGCGGACCTGATGCTTCCGGCCGCTGGGGCAAAGGGAGCGGGTTACGCTGATGGATCTGCCGCTCGATGGCCCGTTGCCGGCGGGCGATATCGTGACGGTGGAGCCGGAGCCGGAGTTGCAGGAAGCCGGGTGGCCGGAGCTCGTCTAGATTTACAGCCGCGCGGTACCCAGCTGTTCCAGTTAAGCTATTGATACATAGCTAGTTATGAGATTTATAGGGGCCAGCATATCCCCCGGCATACGTTTGCTCACGATCCTGAAGAACGTTAGAAGAACGATGTTGCCCTTTGCCAACTACCTTCCGCTACACGATGTCTGTTACAAAGTGATAGTACCGCTGGGTGGTTTTTGAACTGCGCCCGGCCGGAAGGAGTTTGAGTGCGACCCCGAGTGTGGTTCCTATCCTTTTTGACGATGCTGTTGGGATTATTTGTTGGCCGAGGTGTCGCCCAGACCAACAACGTTTATATCGCGCAGGCCGCGGCGGGATCAGCCAACGGGAGCAGTTGTGCCAACGCGTATGCGTACACGTATTTCAATACGTCGGGGAACTGGACAAGCGGTACACCGAGCGGTGCACAAATCGGGCCAGGCACAACCGTACATTTATGCGGCACGTTCTCAGCGCCGGCAAATGCCTGCAACTACCTTACGATCCAAGGAAGCGGTTCGTCCGGCAATCCGATCACTGTGCATTTTGAACCTGGCTCGGTACTCACCGCTCCGACGTGGGGGGCGGGTTGTGGAGCGATCTACTCTACCGGCCACAGCTACATAACTATCGATGGCGGGAACTCGGGTAGCGCGGTGGCGGGATGTCCAGCGGCATGTTCCAGTACGCTGAGCGGCGGGGGTACGATCCAAGCCACCGCCAACGGAACTGGTCTTGCGTACCAGATCAACGGCAACGGGATACTCACCTACAATTGCTCCTACTGCACGTTCGAGAATCTTATAGTATCCAATATCTACGTCCACACCTGCACCCTGCCAGTGACGAATTGCACGGATGAACACGGCGATCCTACCGGCGCTATCTTTATTGACGGCGGCTCTAATGTTCTGGTCACGAACAACTTGGCCCACGACATGAAATGGTGTATTGAGCACAACTTCAACAACGGAGACTCAAACATAACATTCAGTAATAACTATGTCTACAACATAGACCACGGCTTTGTGGAGTCTCCTGCAGCAGCTTCGTCAGACGTTATGGGGTCTGTGTACATATATGGGAACGCCATCTCGAACCTGCAAAGTTGGGATGATGCGGGAACCCTGAACCACCACGACGGCGTGCATATGTGGTCGCCTGGCACTGGCGTGAAGATAACCGCTGCCTACATTTACAACAACATTCTATATGGAAATTTTGGGGCCAATTTCAACTCCGGTTTCTACTTCGAGAATTTTCCCGTTGGAAGCGCCCTGAGTCTGTTTAATAACGTCGTGAACGAGACAGGCACGAGCGGCCACAGCGGAAATGGATACATCGCACCGAATGCAAACACCAGCGGCGGCGCAACCGTTTTGGTAGCGAACAATACTATTCTAGGCCCAAATACGTCGATAGGGACCGGCGTTAACACTAATTCCACAAACACCGTGTCAACCTACAACAACATTGTGGGCACGATATTTACTGCGATCGGAATGACAGTTGCACCCACGGCTGTAGACTACCAGGATTATTACAGTATTGGATCCGGAGGTTGGACGGGAGGATCGCCTCTCTCTGCCTGGGTTGCCTGGTGCAAGACTAACTTCGCGAGCACGACCGGATGCGATGCGGATTCGATAACCGGAAACCCGAATCTCAACGGCTCGTTCGTACCGACTGCCGGTTCTCCGGTGATATCGGCGGGCATCAATTTACATACCTTGTGCAATGGTCAGCCAAGCCCTGGAATTGGGGCGCTCTGCTACGATGCTACTGGTGTAGAGCGCCCACCCGGCGCAGCCTGGAGCATCGGCGCTTACCAATACACCTCAGGCGTGACGCCCGTTAACCCTCCGACCCAACTGACAGCAGTCGTTCATTAGCGTCAACTCCCGCGCGTCTGCACGGGACGTGGTTACAGAGAGGCCAGACGGGCGTCTGGGACCTGTCCGCCCCCGCAACTTGCACGTCAATCTGAAATCGTGCTCCACTTAACGGCCTAAGTCACGTATCCATGAGCCCGCTTGAGCAGAAGGAACCACGGCGTGGTTCAGAGCCGAAGCCCCTCAGTGCCAGGGTGGTTCGCGGCGTCTTGTTCTCCGTGATTCGGAAGCTCGTGGCCGGTCCGATCTTCGTGCTGCTCGTGCCGTTCACGTTGCATAGGGTGGGGGCCGCCGGGTACGGGACCTGGGCGATTTTCGGGACTCTAATTAACATAAGCTGGCTCCTCGATATGGGGCTTGGCGCAACGGTCACGAAATACGTCGCCGAACACAACGGGAAAAGTGACCTCCGCCAGATCCAGCGGGTTCTGGACACAAGCGTTGCCCTCTACCTTTTCGTCGCGTCTGCGGTACTTGGGTTTCTCTGGTTTTGTGCCCATGCCATTGTCCAGCAACTCTTTCGTGGACCCTCGGCTATGGCGGCTCCTCAGGTACTAGCCCTATGGCCGATGCTGTTGGCTATAGTGGCAGCGGACTTGTTGGTTCGACCTTTTACCTCCTTGATCAACGGGCTGCAGCGGATGGACCTCACGAATGTCGTGGCTTCTCTCGCTGCTTTCGGCAGTGCCCTGTTGACTGTCTTGTTCCTCTGCGCAGGCGCGGGAGTGGGAGGGTTGCTGCTGGCGGCGCTGATGACTTCGTTGCTCGGCCTTGTGGCGACTGTAGTGGTCGCCCGTTGGCTGCTTCCATCAGTGACACCGAACCCACTACGATGCGATCTCATTACCCTAAAGAGGCTGGGTTCATTTAGCTTGGCCCTGTATGCGGGGCACGGCATGACGGCGATCCAGGGGCAAATCGAGAAACTGTACCTAGCCAGATTCGTCGGCGTTGTGCCCGTGGGTTGGTACAACATGGCGGGCGAGGCTGCCTCGAAAATCCGGAGGATGCCCGATTTGTTGCTGGGCCCCGTGATGGCGGCCGCCTCGGAATTGGACGCTTCGGGTGAGCGCGGGAAACTGTGGCAACTCCACTTCCGCGCCCACAAGTACTTGGCGCTGACCGCAGTGCCGCTTGTGGTGTTCGCTGTCTTTAACGCGAAAGCGCTGGTCACCCTATGGGTTGGACAAGGCCTTGTGCTGATCGCGCTTCCATTTGCTGTGCTAGTGATCGGGAACTTCTTTCCGCAGGTCGGGGCACCGACTTACTTTATATTGGTTGGCCGTGGAATTCTCAGGCCGGGGGTCTATTGCGCCGTTCTGGCCGGTGTCCTAAACATCGTGCTCAGCCTCATCTTTATTAAGCTCTGGGGCTTTAGGGGGGCCGTGTGGGGAACGGTTCTTCCGATGATCATCAGTACTGTCTATTATTTCATCGCGGCTCAGCAATATTTCGAGACGTCGTTCTACCGGTTATTGGGCCGGGCCTATCTCAAGCCGCTACTCTGCTCCTTAGCCGGCGCCGGCGCGATGTATGCGGTAGCGCCCTTCGGACGGTTCGGGTGGCGCGGCCTGGTTTTCGGCGCGATCGTCTACGCGGTCGTGTATCTCTCGGGCTTGCTTCTGAGTCGCTTCTTTGACAGTTTTGACTTCGCCAAAGCTCAGAGCCACCTGCCTTTGGTTCGGCTTGCTCGGCGCAGTACACTTGGCATTTTGGCCTGGGGAGCGGAGAACAGACCTTGAACAATCGCAATCGCGTAAGTGTTCTCATACCAACGTATAACAGGGCCAAAATCCTCCGTAAGGTCTTGCGGGCCTATGCCGGACAGTCGCGGGACCACCAATTGCTTGAGGTGGTTGTTGTTGACGATGGATCGAAAGATGACACTCGTTCCGTCGTTAGGGAGTGCAGCGAAAGCTCTCCGTTGCCGCTACGGTACGTCTATCAAGAGAACAGCGGACTTTCGGCGGCGCGTAATCATGGTATCCGCGAGGCGCGAGGGGAGTTGCTGTTGTTTGGTGACGACGACATAATCCCTGGACCCTTCATGGTCGCGGAGCACGTTTCTTGGCACGTCAGATATCCGGACCCAGAGGTTGGCGTTCTCGGTCTCGTGACTTGGTCACCAGAAGTCCACCCTACGCCGTTCATGGCCTGGTCCGGCCTTTACGGACCGCAGTTTCCTTTTGGATATTTCCGGTCCGGGATGGAACTAGACTTCAGATTCGCCTACTTCTGCAATACAAGCGTCAAGGCCGCATTTATAAGAAACGGAGGAGGCGAAGCATTCAGCGAGGATTTTCGGCAGTACGGGTGGGAGGACCTCGAATTCAGCTACCGGTTGTGCCAGCGTGGATATCGTCTCTTATATAATCCCGCTGCATATGGATTCCATTACAAATATGAAAGGTTCGCGGATACCCTCCGCCGTGTCGAACAAATGTACAGGTCGTGGCCAGTATTTGCCAAGACAGATGCTGGTAAACGCTTTCTTGAGCTTCAGCGAGGCCAGAGCAAGCATACTGTCGGGTGGTTGGGGTCGACCAGGAAGAAGCTACTCAGGCCACTCAAGGCGGTAGTGATGTCCCTCTTGCGCCCATTCGTCGACACACGTATTACGCTGCCGGGCTGGCTGTACGACAGTATGTTCTATCACTACGTCACTCCCTTCTCAACGTTTCTCTCAGCCGAGGAGCGAGATTTGGTTAAGCGAACGTAGGATTCCGCGCACGACGGAAGGTGAGCCTTATCGATGCCCGCCAACACGGTAGGCAGAAGCAGTCCCAGGTGATTTCTCGACGATTGTGGAGACGGTGAATTTTAGGTATCACACAGATGTCGAGTCTTAACGAACGCGGAGAATCACCGTTGGTAAGCGTAATCATCCCCACGTACAACCGGGCCCACGTGCTGGAGAGGGCGATCGCGAGCGTCATTCAACAGACGTACAAGAATATTGAGGTTATTGTTGTCGACGACGGTTCCACAGACGACACTGCTGCACTGCTAACGCGCTATCACGCGATAATCCATGTCATCAAACAAACGAACCGAGGCCCCTCCCACGCTCGAAATCGAGGAATCCAAGCGGCCCATGGCGAGATTATCGCGTTTTTGGACTCTGATGACGCATGGCTGCCGGAGAAACTCGCGCGACAGGTTGACCTGCTAGTAAGGTTGGATGCTTCGGTTGCCTGCTGCCTTTGTAATGCCGAGATGCGATTCACACATCGGCCGCGAGGCACGTCATTTGAGAATGCGGGGCTACATCCGCGCGAGGAGGAAGGAATCTGGCTCAACCCGGCCGAAGTCCTTATGCACACGTTCGTTCTGTTTAACCAGACCGCGGCGATCCGTCGTTCGGCTCTCGAAGAAACCGGAGGATTCGACGAGGAAATCAAGTATCTGGAGGATTATGACCTCGCTCTTCGCCTTTCGTTACTGGGCCCCTGGGGCTTCATTCAAGAGCAGTTGGTGACTTGGCATCAGGGTTTCGATAGTGCGTCACGTGAAGCATTGCATGATGTAGATCGACTAAAGAAGAACGAGGTAACGCTCAGGCAGAAGATTCTTACTCTTGTGGACCGCCAACATGCGCACGCCGCATTACGGGGATCCTGCCAGAGGGCCTTGAACAAGGCCCTGCGAGGGCAGTGGGCCGCTCGCATTCGACAAAAAGGGACTTGGAGAGCGTCGGCGGTGTGTTACGCCGCAACAACGGCCGATCGCTATATGGATGCTCTGCTTCGTCGCAGCCCGTGGGCACCGAAAATGATAACCGCCCCGGTCCCCGGCCGTTAAATCAGCCCTGGCTGCGCAGTTTCGTCGGAATCAGACACGGCAAGAGCCGGTTGATGCCGCGGGGCTGGGCCGACGGTGACGAAGCAGGTGTTCCTTCACCTGCGCGGTTTAAACCCGGTTAGCAGGAACAGTGGCGGATTAAAATGGAGCGGCTTTTGAAATCCGGTGGGTATGTTTTGCCCGACGGCCAGGGAGCGCCCCTGGCGGTGGGTTGTTAGTCGATCTCGTTTAGAGGTTGGTCCTGTGGGCGAAAATTTTCAGTTTGGTGGGGGCCTGGCCCAAACATCAATGACGCCCGCAGTGCTGGCGGCCACGTTACTGGCCGCGGTATTGGTGCTTGTTCTGCCAAGGAAATACGCTCTTGCGCCGATTCTGGTCGTAGCGTTTCTGAGTCCGGCTGGGCAGCAGATATTTGCCGCAGGATTCCACTTCTACGTGATTAGGATCGTCATTTTGGCGGGCGGGCTTCGAGTGTTGCACGCCAAGTTCTCGACGAAGAACCCCCTGTTCGAAGGCGGACTAAATCGGCTCGACACGCTGTTCTGCTTGTGGGCAT
Source organism: Bryobacterales bacterium (assembly GCA_963785255.1). Lineage (GTDB taxonomy): Bacteria > Acidobacteriota > Terriglobia > Bryobacterales > Bryobacteraceae > Bog-159. Next base: position 26,834 of record CAWAUR010000014.1, on the reverse strand, counting down.
CATTTCGCGTGCTAACCTTTATACTCCTTTACCGGGAGTCCTCGGCCGTGACCAACCAGGTAGGTTTCTGTCTCGATGCCTACGGCGGATACTTCCTTTTTCGCTACCTTCTCCAGAGTCAGGACGATGTTTCTAGGGCCGGCAAAGCACTGGCCGTAGTTATCACCATTTCGGCGGCGTGCATGGGGTACGAGTACCTGACCGGCGTCAACGCTTTTAACGCACTAAGGGGCTGGGTGCTCGCGCCATGGATTCGGGAAGGAAAGGTGCGGGCCCAGGGGGTATTCGGAAACTCGATTACGGCAGGAAGTTTTGGCGCGACGTTACTGCCCCTGTTTTTCTGGCTGTGGAAGAGCGGCAGGGCGAAGGCCTGGGGTGCCACTGGTCTTGTTGCGTCGACAACCGTTGTACTGGCCTCCGTAGCGGGCACACCGACATTGACATTCGTGGCTACCTTGGGTGCGCTGTGCCTGTGGCCCATTCGGGCCCGGATGCGCTCGGTCCGATGGGGGATCCTGCTAGTTGTGCTGGCCTTGGCGCTTGTGATGAAGGCGCCCGTCTGGTTCGTGATTGCGCGGCTGGACGTCATCGGTGGAGCACACGCGTGGGATCGCGCCGCGCTAATCGACCAGTTTGTACGGCATACCTCCGATTGGTGGCTCCTGGGAACAAAAGCCAACGCGAGTTGGGGAACCGATACTTGGGACGCCTGTAATCAGTTTGTAGCTGAAGGAACCGGAGGCGGGCTGATCAGCTTGATCCTCTTCGTCCTCATCCTATCCCGAGGGTTTGGCGTTGTTGGAAAGGCTAGGAAGCAGGTGGCGGGTGATCGTCGCCAGGAGTGGTTCTTTTGGTGCCTTGGCGTTCTCCTGTTTTCGCACCTTATCACATTTTGGGGTGTCGACTATTTTGATCAGATCCGAATCTGGTGGTTCGTGACCCTGGCCATGGTTTCGGCCGCGACTGCCGCTTCTGATGCGAACGCGCGCCCCAAACTGATAGATGCACCAGTCTCGGACGTCTGGTTCTCGATGCCGTCGTCCTATCCAAGACAACCGACCTTGCGTTAGCTTTGGCACATGCATATCTCATTTAAGCGCCGCGCCGCTGCACTCTTCTTTCCATACTCAGAGCGCCTGGAGAAGATGAACTGGACATCCCGCTGGGTGGCGGACCTCGCCCCGGTTAGATGCCCCACATTTGCGCGCCGCGAGGATATGTACGCTTACCTCCAGTCTGAAGTGCTACGCGGGTGCCCGATAGACTACCTGGAGTTCGGAGTTGCCGACGGCTCCAGCCTGGACACGTGGCGCTCAATCAGCAGTTCCCCGTCAAGCCGATTTTGGGGGTTTGATTCATTCCGCGGTCTACCGGAGCAATGGAGAAAGGAAAAACCAAAAGGTGCGTTTTCGCGAGACGGCACGCCTCCTGAAATTGAAGATAGCCGGGTGAGCTTTCAGATCGGATGGTTCCAGGACACGATGCCGGCCTTTCTGCGCGATTACCGCCCGACAAATCGGCTAGTCATTCACAACGACTGCGATCTGTACTCGTCAACCCTTTACGTCCTAACGTGTATGGACAGGCTGGTTCGCGAGACATCCGTGGTAATATTCGATGAGTTTTGGGACGCCCTTCATGAATACCGCGCGCTCGTGGACTATGCCAAATCTTACAACCGGCGGTACAGACTGATCGCTTCCACCAAGAATTTTAATCAAGTGGCCGTAGTAATCACCGGTATCGAATCCAAGCGTTACGAAGGCGAGCCAACGTCCTAACAGAATTACTGTGAGCAGCACGGGTTGGGTAAATACAGTGGGAATCCAATGAAGCTGTCGGTCGTAATAATTTGCTGGAATGACGGGGAAGTCATCGAAAACTGCTTGCGCTCAATATTCGAAGGCACGCACGGCGTGAACTTCGAGGTAATCGTATCCGACAACGGGTCGACAGACGGCTGCCGTGATCGGGTCCGCGCGCAATATCCCATCGTCCGGGTCGTGGAAAACCGCGCAAATCTTGGGTTCTCTAAGGGCAACAATGCCGGCATTCGGGAGGCTCGCGGGGAGTACATCCTGATCCTAAACCCGGATACCATCGTCCACGAAGGCTCGCTAACGCGATGGATCGCGCTCGCCGACCGGCATCCGGGAGCCGGTGCTTTCGGCTGTAGGGTACACAATCCGGATGGCAGCTATCAGGAGTCCGCTAGGCCGTTCCCCACTGTACGGCGCGCATTGATTGCGGCTTTCGGCTTGCGGCACCTCGGGCATCTGGGACCGGCGTTCACTGCGGACACCTACGGCGGTTGGAAAGGCGATACTGAACGGCTGATCGACTGGCAATCGGGCTGCTGCGTCATGTTTCGGGGCGATCTGCTGAAATTACTGGGTGGTTTCGACGAACGCTTCTTTTATCATTATGAGGAGGTAGACCTGTGCCACCGCGTGTGGGACGCCGGCTACAGGATTCTCTTCACGCCGGAAGTTTCTATCACGCACCTGGGCGGCAACTCCGGATTCTGTAGTGTGCGCGCAGATCGTTGGAAGTGGCGTTTTCCCGTCCGGTTTGCACTTGAGACGAGCCGAAACCGGTATCGGTATTTCTATAAGCATTTCGGCGTGGGAGGGGTCAAGAAGTGCCGGCGGGTACTGCTCGTGCACCTACTGATCCGGCGGGCCGGCTACAGGATCGTATACTTTCTTCGTCCTACAATCGCGTTAGAGGACCGCCTCGAAACCTATCGGCTGGCCTACAGGTGGAACCGCATGATTGATCCGATTGCGTTTGTTGAACGGGGTGTCGAGCCCCAGGTTGATACAGGCACGTCTGGCTCGAAGGTCCCGGTGACGAAAAACTGACCTTGTCGCTCGGTAGGACCGGACGGTATGAGCCCTCATTACGTCGTCATCACGCCCGTCAGGGATGAGGAAGCGCACCTGCGCTCCACGATTGGCAGCATGGTCAACCAGACCATTCGGCCCAGCGAATGGGTAATCGTGAACGATGGCTCGACGGACGGGACGGCAGGCATTCTTGATGAGTGTGTGGCCACTTACCCGTGGATTCGCGCGGTACACCGGCAGAATCGCGGGTTTCGCAAATCCGGTGGAGGGGTTGTCGAGGCTTTCAACGAGGGGCTTGGCGCGCTAGTATGCAAAGACTGGGACTTCATCGTCAAATTGGACGGCGACTTGGCATTCGAGCCGGACTATTTCGAAAGTTGCTTTGCTGAATTTGCCGCGGAACCGCGCCTCGGCATCGGCGGTGGAGTCATCTGCTATCTGGAAAACGGGACCAAGAGCTTCGAAGAACACCCGGCATTCCACGTCAGAGGCGCTACCAAGATCTATCGGAAGGCCTGCTGGGAAGAAATTGGCGGTTTTTGGCCGGCGCCGGGTTGGGACACCATAGACGAGGTCAAGGCCAACATGTTGGGCTGGCGCACGAGGAGTTTTCCCGAACTTCACCTTGTGCATCATCGCGTGACCGGATCGGCCGACGGGCGCTGGGGCGGGTCCGTGAAGAATGGGCGAGCGGATTATGTTTGCGGCTACCATCCGTTGTTCATGACGGCCAAATGTGTGAGACGTCTGGTTAGAAGGCAGACGGTCCTCGATGCCGTTGCTTTGATGTATGGCTTCGTCAGCGGCTACGCGAAGCGCATACCCCAGGTCAACGATCCTGGAATGATTGCGTATCTGCGGCATCAGCAACTCCGTAAGCTACTTGGCAGGCAGACGATTTGGCAGTGATTGAGCGGCCTTTCGTGGTTGTCTCAGCGAGGACTGAAAAGGTGGATTGTTCATGACTTCCGTTCCGGTGGTGCCTGCCTCTGGCAAAGCGGCGGACGTGAGGGCCGTATTTGAGGCGCCGCAGCGATATCTAAGCAAGTGGAGCCTTCACATCCGAGTTCGCGCGGAGACCGTCAAGTCATACGCTTCGCGTTTCGATTTCGGCCGTGTCCTGGACATCGGTTGCGGAGATGGCTCAATCTCGCTGCCTCTGCTGATCGCCCGAAACCATATCACGCTCCTGGATTTCTCCTCAAGCATGACCTCGCTGGCGCGGTCGAAAGTGCCCGCAGAACTTGCAGGGCACGTGGATGTGCGCAACGAGAATTTCATGACCGCATCTTTCGGCGCTGATCGCTTCGATCTGATCGTGTGCTTGGGAGTCATGGCGCATGCCGATTCCCCGGACGAGTTGCTTGCAAAGATCGCTTCTCTGTTGGCTCCTGGAGGTCATTTGATTCTCGAGTTCACCGATGCATATCACGTCAACGGCCGGTTGTCGCGCATGATTAGACGGGTTCGCGAGTTCGCGGCTCCCGCGCGCTCATCGGTAAACCTGTTTTCTTTCCGAGCACGTCGCCGAATTGGCCGCGGCGCACGGCCTCCGGTTTGTCTCGAATTATCGCTACGGCTTGCCGCCGATGCCGGGTCTCGGATTAATCCGCATGGAAGCGTTGTACAAATTCGTACGCCTTGTATCTGGCACATGCGATGACAACCGAAACGCGCGGCTTGGAAACGAATATATCTGCCTGCTCACGGTTGGCCGAGACACCGCGGCACGCTAGGCCCGCGGAAGCTCACTCCTCATGCTCTTGAACAAGATCTATTACCTTTGCAAGCCCTACATGCCGTGGGGCTTGCGCCTATTCCTGCGGCGGCAGCGAGCCTAGCACAAACGCCGTGCATTTGCCGACACATGGCCGATCGATCCGAAGGCCGGTGCCACTCCCCCCGGATGGCCTGGGTGGCCTGAAGGCAAACGCTTTGCGCTGGTCTTGACCCACGATGTCGAAGGCCGTAAGGGACTGGCGCGGGTCGAGCAGTTGATGGACCTCGAGTTAAAACACGGCTTTCGCTCTTCATTCAATCTGGTGCCTGAAGAGGAATACCGCGTTTCCGACGAACTCCGGCACACCATTAACCAGCGAGGTTTTGAGGCCGGCATACACGGGTTGGAACACGACGGAAAACTATACAGCTCGAAAGCCGCCTTCGCTTCAAAAGCCGCCCGTATCAAGAGGTATCTCAGGGATTGGGAGGCGGTGGGATTTCGTTCACCACTCATGCAACACCGCCTGGGGTGGCTACATGAACTGGGTGCAGAGTATGACGCCTCTACGTTTGATACCGATCCCTTTGAACCTGAACCGCATGGTGTCGGAACCATCTTTCCGTTCTGGGTCCCTGGCCCGAATGGCAGCGGCTATGTGGAGCTTCCGTACAGTCTGGTTCAAGACTTCACGCTGTTTGTGGTTCTTCGTGAACAGAACATAGATATCTGGAAGCAAAAGCTCGATTGGATCGCGGGGCACGGCGGCATGGCTCTTCTGAACACCCACCCGGATTACATGTGTTTCGAGGGCAAGTGCGCCAGAGATGAATTCCCCGTTTCCTTTTATGAGGAATTCCTGCGTTACGCGCGCGAAAAATACGAGGGCCAATTCTGGTCCGCACAGCCGCGCGACGTCTCCCGCCACTATTGCGCGAGCATTCCGCTCCCCGCGCGCAATTCGCGGCGGAAGATCTGCATGGTGGCCTACAGTCCTTACGAGAATGACAATCGAGTGCGCCGTTATGCGGAATCCCTCGCTAGACGCGGCGATCAGGTGGATGTAGTCGCCATAAGCATGGGAGACACGCCATTGGGATCGGAGGAAATTAGCGGTGTCACCGTCCACCGAATTCAGCGCCGCCAACGCAACGAGGGACATATGTGGTCATATGGGTGGCGCCTGCTCCGCTTTACGGTGGCCGCCTCGCTGTTTTTGCGGCATCGCCACGCCCAGATTGGATATGACCTGGTTCACGTGCATAACATACCCGATTTCCTGGTCTTCAGCGCCTGGTATCCAAAGGCCACCGGCGCGAGGGTGATTCTTGACATCCATGACATCGTGCCAGAGCTATTCGCCGACAAATTCGCCTCAGGAAAAGAAGACTGGTTTTTCGGTCTGCTCAAGCAGGTTGAGAAAGCGGCAATGGCTTTCGCAGACCACGTGATCGTCTCGAACCATCTTTGGTATGAAAAACTGATTTCGCGCTCTGTTCCAGCGTCCAAATGCTCGGTGTTTGTCAATAATGTCGACCCGGCTATCTTCTACCGCCACCCGCGTTCCAGAAACGATGAGAAACTTATCGTCGTTTACGCAGGAACTCTTCAATGGCACCAGGGTCTGGACATTGCAATCGAAGCGTTCGCAACGCTGAAAGAGCGAGTGCCAAATGCGGAACTTCATATATATGGCGACGGCAACATGAAGCCGGATCTAGCGGGGCAGGCTCATCGCCTGGGGTTAAACGGGAGCGTCTCATTTCCAGGTACCATATCCCTGGAAAAGATCCCAGAGGTGATCGCAAATGCGGACCTCGGAGTTGTGCCAAAGCGGGCAGATTCGTTCGGAAACGAGGCGTATAGTACCAAGATCATGGAAATGATGTCGCAAGGTGTCCCGGTCGTCGCTTCGCGGACTCGGATCGACAGCTTCTACTTCGACGATACCGTCATTCGCTTCTTTCCTTCCGGCGACAGTGCCGCACTCGCCGAGGCGCTTTTGGACATTATCGAAAACCAACCACTTCGTAATGCCTTGGTTGCCGGTGGGCTTGACTACGTCGAGCGCAACGGCTGGGGTTCTAGAAAAAAGGATTATCTGGAAATGGTCGATTCCCTCGTGACGGAAACGTTTCCCGCGGGCGCGGCGGGCGAACGGTCCTGAGTGGAACGGCACTGTATCGGTTTCCCAGATTCGCGAACGATACGTTTGGCGTCGTGGCTAATCATTTCAACGCGATGATTTACGAAATTGATCCCCTGACAGATCCACGCTGGCCTGAGTTTCTTTCTCGGCGTCCGGACGCCTCGGTATTTCACACGCGGGGATGGCTCGAAACGGTGTACCGGACGTACGGCTGCAAACCGGCAGGCTTCACGACTTGCGAACCGGGCAGCGATCTCACGAACGGACTGGTCTTATGCCGGGTGCATAGCTGGTTGACGGGCCGGCGCTTTGTGTCTCTTCCGTTCTCCGATCATTGTGAACCCCTTGTGACGGGCTCGGAGGACCTCGTGCGTCTCCTCATGGGGATTGAGAAAGCGGCCGTCGCAGAACGCTGTGATTATGTCGAGCTCCGACCGACCTCCCCTCTCACGCTCGCTCAATCGGAATGGCGTACGAGCCAAGGCTTCTGCCTTCATCGCTTGGACCTTCGCCCAGGAACAGCAGCAGTTTTCCGGGGGCTTCATCGCGACTGCATTCGAAGAAAAATTCGACGGGCTGAGAAGGAGGGCATCAAGATCACGGAAGGAAGAGACCTCGGCAGCCTGAAAAGGTTTCACAGCCTGGTTTTGCAGACTCGTCGTCGACAGGGGTTACCGCCTCAACCAATGGTATGGTTCACCAACTTGGTGGCCTGTCTGGGCGACTCCGTCAGAATACGTTTTGCCTGCCGAGGGTGTCAACCTATCGCAGGCATACTGACACTACAGTATGGTAAGTCCGTGTATTATAAATACGGTGCATCGTTAGCGCGTTTTCACAGGCTCGGGCCAATGCCCTACTTATTCTGGTCTACTATCCAAGATGCGATAGATAGCGGGATGGAAGAACTGGATATGGGACGCTCCGACTATGATAACGTTGGGCTTGTTACCTTCAAAGACCGTTGGAGTGCCGCACGTTCAGCTCTGAGGTATTGGAGATCGCCGGCAAACGGGGCATCACCGCCTGGAAGACATTCCTGGGCGCGGCGCGTGACGGGTGTAGCTTGTAGATACATGCCAGACAGATGTTTGAGCATGCTCGGGACTCTATCCTATTCTCACATCGACTAATTACACGATAGCTTGCCAACCTCTTTCTGCGACGGTCGAACCGCATCTCTTTGTGTCCTCGCGGTCCTGAACGGCATGCGACTACGACAAAGTGACGTTTAAGTTCGACGCTTGGTAATCAGATGGAATATGATGTGGTTCTTGCGACGCGCAACAGGCAGGCCATTCTTGAGATATCCTTGCCACTGATGCTGGCGCAGACCCGGCCCCCGCAAAGATTTATCGTAGTAGATGCAAGCGATAATCACACAGGAGTACGCGACATCTTCGAACGTACTGTTTCGGCATCCCCCACCGCGGTACAAATGCAAATCTATCATACGAAGCCCGGCAGTTCTTTGCAGCGCAATGCCGGCTTACAGCACGTAGAATCGCCTGTAGTAGTGTTTCCTGATGACGACGCACTTTGGTTTCCCGACACAGCAGACCAAATCATGCAAGTCTATGAAAGGGATCTGGAAGATCTCATAGGTTGTGTTGCCTTTACGCCTTCATCGACCTACCCGGAAGGAAGCTTCGGCTCTGCCGCACCTCCTTATAAAATGGAGAGACGGGACCGGCTAGCCGCCAACGTTCGAGGTCTAATGGGTCCGGTCGAGGAGAAGCTTATCCCTGATCCTATGAATCCAGGCTGCATGTGGATGAACGTGTGGGGCGCGAAGGTGGCTCCATCTTGGCTAGCACAAGCAAACGCCGAGCTATGTGGTCCTGTGTTTGGCTACCGGATGACGTTTCGTACCGCGACCATCCGCAGAATTGGAGGCTTCGATGAAGACCTCGGTCGATATGCCATGTTTGAAGACAGCGACGCTACGATAGGTGCTCTGCGCCAATCTCTCAATGTGCTTGCTACGCGGGCGCGCGTTTATCACTACCGAGTCCCAGGCGAGCGAGTTCGTGGTTGGGAATTCGGGATGATGGCCGTTTTGAATAGGACGTATGTTGCATGCAAACACTCGCTTCCAGGTTCGGCCGTGCGCCAAATGCTGAGGCGTTTCTTATACTATAAGATTCTCAGATATTGGGCGCAGACTTATTCACAATACGGTCGGCAGCGGCTCGAAGGAGCACTTTCCGGCATGTCACACCTGGACGATTTGATTGATGCGCCGGTCGAGCAACTTCGCCGTCGCTACCTGGGGATCCGCCAGGATCTTCATGAGAGGTTCTCCGCGGCTGACAGAGTTCGGAAATGCTTTCAAATCTAATAGGGCGGTTGCTAAGCAAAATAGCGTTCATCGCGCCTGGAGGAACATCCTTGCGCCCTGCTCTACATCGCCTTAGGGGCGCGACCATTGGAAAAAAGGTGTGGATCAGCCAATTCGTCTACATAGATGAGCTTCATCCAGAGAATATAACTATTGGCGACAATTGCACCATTGGATTGAGAACCTCCATTATCTCCCACTTTTACTGGGGCCCACGAAGATCCGAGAGCAATGGCAAGGTCGTCATTGGAAAAGATGTGTTCGTTGGACCCCACTGCGTGATACTGCCAAACGTCAGAATTGGCGACGGCGCGGTGATCAAGGCGGGCACCGTCGTGAGCAGGAACGTCCCTCCGCACACATTCTGGGGTGCTCCGCCCGCCGAGGCCCTCGGTACAGCCACAGTTCCATTGACGTACGCGAAAAGTTATGAGGAGTTTATCCGCGGATTGAGATTGACACCGCGACCGGGCAACTGCGGCAGACCGTAGCGCCCGCAGCTCAAAACAAGGCCATGACTACGAAGCATGCCGGGGACAGCCTCAATCGACCAACCTCACAACTCATCCCGGTGCTGCTCGACTGCCGGTTCGTAGCCCGTAATCGACTCAGACAACGGCGGCCTACTCATCCTACTGAAAGAGATCTCTCGTAATGTGCGGAATTGTCGGGTGCCTCAAGTTGACAGAAGAGCCGGCGCTGGTTGAGCAGCGGGTCCGTCGAATGCTGGCCAGTATCCGCCACAGAGGCCCGGATCAATTCGGAATTTATCTTGATGGCCAAGTTGCGCTAGGCAGCGCCCGCCTCAGCATCGTTGATTTGGGTGGCGGTCAACAACCGATCGCGAACGAAGACGAAACGCTTTGGGTCGTCTTTAACGGGGAGATCTTCAATTATCGCGAACTACGGCCGGAGTTGCAAGCCCGGGGTCACCGGTTCGCCACGGCGACGGACACCGAGGTACTCCTGCACCTATATGAGGAGTACGGGGCGAGCTGTCTGGACCGATTAAACGGGCAGTTTGCTTTCGCCATTTGGGATACGCGAAGTCAGAGTTTATTCCTAGCCCGCGACCGGCTAGGCGTGCGCCCCCTATTCTACACGTCTGCCGGCGGATCCTTGATCTTCGGCTCCGAGATCAAGGCTATTCTTACCGATCCTCGCGTACGGGCAGAGATCGATCCGGTATCGATGGACCAGATATTTACCTTCTGGAGCACACTAACTCCGCGGACCGTCTTTCGAAATATCTACGAAGTCCCGCCCGGCCATTATATGCTGGCCCAACGTGGGACGGTACGCCTCCAGCAATACTGGCAGCTTAGTTTTTCTTCTCCCGAGGAGCCGGCGCAGCACCCGACCGACCGGTATTTGGGCGAATTGCGCGATCTGTTGACGGACGCCACACGGCTTCGCCTGCGCGCCGATGTTCCGGTGGGGGCCTACTTGAGCGGCGGCCTGGACTCCTCTACGATAGCCGCACTGATACGGAAGGCGGGAACCAACCATCTGGATACCTTTTCTGTTTCCTTCCGCGATCCGGACTTTGACGAGAGTGAGTATCAGCACCGGATGGCCCGCTTTCTCGGAACGGATCATCAGGTAATTTCAGTCACCCACAACGACATCGGCCGGGTGTTTCCGGAGGTGATTTGGCACACCGAGACGCCGGTGATGCGCACTTCTCCGGCACCCATGTTTCTATTGTCGCAGCTCGCGCACGATCGCGGATACAAAGTGGTATTGACAGGCGAGGGCGCCGATGAGCTTCTAGGCGGCTACGACATCTTCAAAGAAGCGGCTATCCGCCGGTTTTGGGCCCGCGAGCCGGAGTCAACAGTACGCCCCAGGCTGCTCGAGCGCCTTTACGCGGACATTCCGAAGCTAGCCAGAGTTAATGGCGATTTTCTAACGGCGTTCTTCAAGCCTGGTCTGGGCGACGTCACTTCCGCCTCATATTCGCATGCCATCCGATGGCGCAATAACCGTCGGACACGCCGTTTCTTTTCCCAAGATCTTCTCGCGGCGGCTACGGAGCAAGTGCCGGAAACACTCGAGACCGTTCCATATCCTGCAAGCTTCTCGAATTGGCGTCCGCTCGAGCGAGCACAGTACATCGAGAGTTCGTTGTTTCTATCTCAGTATCTTCTTTCCTCACAAGGGGACCGAATGGCTATGGCCCACTCCGTGGAGGGACGCTTTCCGTTCCTCGACCATCGAGTCGTTGATTTCTGTAGCCGGCTTCCTCCGAATTTGAAGTTAAACGGCCTTAAGGAAAAGTACCTTTTGAAGCAGCTCGCGAGCGACTTATTGCCTAAGGAAATCTCGGACCGAACCAAGCGTCCTTATCGGGCCCCAATTCATCGCTCCTTTTTTGACGGCGGGATGCCGCTCGATTATATCCCTGACCTGTTGTCGCCCTTACGCTTACAAGCCGGCGGTCTTTTTAATCCAACGGCGGTGGCGGCACTGGTTAACAAGCTCAAGAGCGGAGCCTCACTCGGCGAAACCGATGACATGAGTTTAGTTGGAATCATCTCCAGCCAGCTCGTGGACGAACATTTTGTGCGCCGATTCCAAGCACCTCCGCCACTTGCCGAGCGCGATCACGTGAAGCTTTGTTTTGGCAAAGAGATCCAACAAAAACAATGACCTTCCACAAAGACATCTTAATGCTAGACGCGGCGGCCGAGTCGCGCCGGATCGTTGATGCCCTGCGAGAGAACGTTCACAAGGTAATGCACCGTTATGGAGCTATTGTGGGCATCAGTGGCGGCGTGGACTCCTCCGTGGTACTGGGCTTATGCGTGCGAGCTTTTGGCGCCGACAAAGTTACCGCGATCATGATGCCAGAAAAGGATTCCGACCCCGACAGCGAGAGACTCGCACGCGAGGTCGCCGCTCGGTACGGAGTAACGCCCGTGCTCGAGACCATCACTCCAGCGCTAGACGGCTTTTGTTGCTATTCACGACGTGACGCCGCAATCCGGCGTCTCTTTCCCGAATTCGATGCGGCCGCAGGTTATAAGGTCAAGATCACTCTGCCACAGAACCTTTTGGACTCAGACGCGTTGAAGGTCTTTTCTCTAACCATCGTGAACCCGGCAGAAGAAGAATCGTCGCGCCCTCTACCAGTGCGTGAACTCCGCGAAATAGTCGCCGCTTCAAATTTCAAGCAACGGACGAGAATGTCACTCCTGTACTACCACGCAGAGCGAAGAAATTACGCCGTAATAGGAACTGCGAGTAAGAACGAACACGACCAAGGCTTCTTCGTCAAATATGGCGATGGCGCCGTAGACGTACAGGCCATCGTTCACCTTTACAAGACTCAGATTTACCAATTGGCCGAATATTTAGATGTGCCCGAGGAAGTCTGCAATCGGCTTCCTACAACAGACACTTACAGTGCCCCTAGCACTCAGCAGGAGTTTTTCTTCAGGCTACCATTTGAAACGATGGACCTACTGTGGTTCGCGCAAGAGAATCGCACGCCGATCCGCGAGATTACTGAGGTGATGCATCTGAGTGAGACGCAGGTAAAGCGTGCGTTCTATGAGTTCTCCCAGAAGCGTCGCACAAGCAAGTACCTTCGAATGGTCCCGGTACACCTTGATGCCGGGAACGAGTCGGAAGTACCGCCTGTGGCGCCGCCTTCTACGATCACTTTGAACGGATCGACAGTTGTACCAATAAAATAAGGTATCACAATGATTATGAACAGAAATGATACGTGTGAATCTAAGGTCCGAATGTTTTTGAGTCACCATATCTTGTTTTCAGGAGACGAGTTTCCGTACGAAAATGATACGTCCTTGCTGGAGGAAGGTATCATCGACTCGATGGGTGTGCTGGAATTGGTGACGTTTGTTCAGTGCACTTTCGGAGTTGTGGTTGGGCCTGATGAGGTAACCCGCGATAACTTCGACTCGATAAGTAAGCTCGCGAGATATGTCCGCGCCAAGGGCGGCCAGAGGGATAACTAACATGCTGGTTCAGCGATTTTTAGAAGATAGCGCCAAACGCTTCCCGGATAAAATATGTCTGGTGAGTAGCGGGCGGCGGCTGACGTATGGCGAGGTCGATATGATGGCCAATCGCCTCGCGAACGCAATGGTCGCGGCCGGAATGCGTCGTGGCGATCGCGTCGGCATCTTCCTTGGTAACTCCACCGAGACTGTCGTAAGCATATTCGCCGTGCTTAAGGCTGACGGCGCGTTCGTGCTCATCAACTACACGACCAAACACCAGAAGCTGAAATACATTCTAGGCAATTGTCGTGCGACGGGCTTGATCACGGACGCCCGAATCGCATCGAGCGGGATGGTCGAATCGGTCACGCGGGAGAATGGCAACATTCAGTTTGTGGTCGTCACTGGTGATGCCGTGCCGGAATTGCGGGTACCGACTGGTCACCTCCTCGCGTTCAGCGAGGTCCAAGCCAGGTATTCGGGTACGGCGCCCCGGTGCGCCAATATCGACGTCGACCTTGCGTGCCTGATCTATACGTCGGGTAGCACGGGTGAGCCCAAGGGCGTGATGAGCGACCACGGCAACATGGAGTTTGCTTCCGGTTCGATCATCGAGTACCTTCACAACACGGACAGCGATGTCGTCATTAATGTCTTGCCGCTCTCCTTCGACTACGGCTTGTATCAGTTGCTCATGACATTCCGGTTCGGTGGTACTTTGGTGCTGGAGGACTCGTTTGCATTTCCCGGCGAGATCTTGCAATTGATGGCGGAGGAGCGGGTGACCGGATTTCCCGGTGTCCCCACGATGTTTGCCATGTTGGTTACGTTTGATCTATCGCGGTTCGATCTCTCCTCTCTGCGTTATGCGACAAATACAGCGGCGTCTTTACCGCCGAGCCATGTCCGGGAACTTCGCCGAAAGCTTCCCGGCGTCCAACTCTACTCGATGTACGGCTTGACGGAAACTAAGCGTACTCTGTATTTGCCTCCCGAGGAGTTGGATCGGAGGCCAGATTCGGTGGGCATCGCAATTCCGGGCACTGAGGCTTGGCTTGAAGATGAGGAAGGCGGACGTCTGCCGTCCGGGGAAATCGGTGAACTGGTTGTACGCGGGAGGCATGTGATGCGGGGGTATTGGGAGGATCCGAAGGCGACTGCGGAACGCTTTGCCCCTGGCCCGTTGCCCGGAGAACGGATTTGCCATACTGGCGATCTGTTCCGGACTGACGCGGACGGTTTTTTTTACTTCGTCGGCCGCAAGGACGATATTCTGAAGTGCCGTGGGGAGAAGGTGGCACCTAAGGAGATTGAGAATGTCCTCTACGAGATCGCCGGCGTTATTGAAGCGGTCGTCGTCGGCGTGCCGGATCCAGTCCTTGGCCAAGCGATTAAGGCCCTATTGGTCGTGCGCGGTCCTCAAATGACCGATGCCGATGTGCGCGCTTATTGCAAAGCGCACCTGGAAGACTTCATGGTTCCGAAGTACATCGAATTCTGCGACCGGTTGCCCAAAACATCATCAGGCAAGATCGCAAAGAAGGACCTGAAAATGCGTGAGGAAGCTTGCGTTATCTCCTGACAGTATTAGCGTATGAAGGGCCTCCCGTAGTATGGCGTCGTATCAACTGAAACTGGCGCCTCAAGAGAGCACCATGGGTACCAGTGCGCCGGTTTTCATTGTCGGATGTCCTCGATCGGGCACGACTCTACTATATGACATGCTCTTGTCATCGGGAAAATTTGCCTTGTATCGGGCGGAGACCGATGTCTTCCTTCGAATCGCGCCTGCTTTTGGAAGCCTGAGGTCACGATCGAATCGTCGGAAGTTGCTGGACGCCTGGCTGAAGAGCGACTACTTCCGTCGAAGCGGTCTACGTCAGGAGGAACTACGCACTGAGGTTCTCGCAAACTGCGGAAATCCCGGCGACTTTCTGGGCATCGTGATGGAAGGCATCGCTCGCGAACAGGGTGTCCGCCGTTGGGCGGACCATACTCCGTTACACCTTCTCTATATTGCAGAAATCAAAAGGAGGATACCGAACGCTCAGTTCGTTCACGTTATTCGGGACGGGAGAGACGTCGCGGTATCATTGAGCCGCTTAGGATGGGTCGACCGTTTTCCCTGGGACTCAAAGGACCGTCTGGCGATTTCAGGCCTATATTGGCAATGGGTTGTCTCAAAGGGCCGGGAATACGGCCGCCAGCTATATACCTCTGACTACCTTGAGCTTCGGTACGAGGAACTAGTGCAACATCCCCAAAACGCGCTCAAAACGCTGAGCGAGTTCGTTGGTGAAGACTTAGACTACCAGCGCATCCTCCAAAGCGGTGTCGGCACTGTAGCTAGACCGAACTCATCGTTTTCGGCCCCAAGGGCCTCTCAGCCCATCGGGCGATGGAAAGGTCTAACCGAGATTGAAGCGGCCAAACTCAGTAGCCTGCTGGCGCCGTTGCTGCGGGAGCTTGGATATCTAACCAATGGATACGAGACACTGCATCGTGGAGAATGGAGGCTGCGTGCGGTATATCCGCGATACTGGGAACTAAGACACGCGCTTAGGCAGAGCCCTCTGAGCCGCTTTCTAGTCACGCGGCGTCCACTACAAAGTGGCGCGCTGGACAGAGCTGACGCACGCTGGGATTTGATCCGGCGAGGAGCACGCGACGCATCTGACGCGCACCCAAAGAGCACGGTCTTCGATTGCGGGCATGTTACCTGTCCGCATCCGTATTTCGGCAAGAGCGATAAAGAATGATGAAACAAAAGATTCCCCAACTAGACGGTGTTCGGGGGATAGCCATCCTCGTCGTGATGTTTCATAATTCTCTTTCAAAATTCCCATCGCTTCCTTTACAGTCTTTGTTCAGGTACGGGTGGATGGGGGTCGACCTTTTCTTTGTCCTATCCGGATTCTTAATCACCGGCATTCTCGTAGACACAAAGCAGTCGGAAGGCTACTTCAAGAACTTCTACGCCAGGCGCTGCTTGAGGATTTGGCCCTTATATTACTCGGTCCTCCTTTTCATGTTCGCAGTGGTTCCGCTCCTGCGGCCATCGATAGGTTCCATTGTTGTCGCACATTCCTCTCCCTGGTGGGCCTATCCGTTGTTTCTTCAGAACTTTTTGGTACACCCCTCAACCGGCGCCACTGGGCCGCTTGGCGTTACGTGGTCGGTCGCGATTGAAGAGCAGTTTTACGTGGTCTGGGCGCTGGTTGTGAGATACTGCTCCGGCGCTCAACTTCGGCGCATCGCCGTGGTTGTGATATGCGTTTCTCCGCTCCTGCGCCTTTACCTCGCAGTCCATCACGTGAATCTCTACGCAAACGTCTTCTGCAGGCTGGATGGGCTTATGGCAGGTGCGCTCCTCGCGCTTGTGGTTCGTTCTAACACATTCCTCCCGGCCAGGTTTCTAAAAGCAGGCTGGCTCTGTCTTTGTACTGCCGTGCCACTCGCATTCGTGAGTGAAAGCCTTCAGACAAGATGGCTCACCTTCTCCTTGAGCGCTGTGGCATCGGTTGCGTTCATCTACCTCGCCCTTTTTTCAACTGCGAAGTGGGTCCGGCCAGCTTTAACGAGCCGATGGCTGGTATATACCGGGACCATCAGCTACGGACTCTATTTGCTCCACAGGATCCCGTTCGATATGGCAGTAGCGTTCCGCTTGGACCGGTATCCCATGCTAGCGCTGCTGATGGGTATGCTCGCCAGCTACATTCTAGCCATCCTTTCCTGGAGTTTACTTGAGACGCCATTGCTGAGACTGAAGCGATTCTTTGAATTCATTCCGGGAGCACGGATGGACGCGAACAGCGGATTGGTACCCGTGATTCAATGAGAGAGAGAAATGAGTTTGCTCCGATGCTTGAAGGAACGCATGCGCGGACGTCGTTGCCTGGAAGCCTGGCGCAGTGTTTCTGTAATGTTGGGTAAAATCCATGCCAGAACCTGAAGACAGTCAAAGTTTCGACCTCTCACAGATTCCTCAATTCCTCCGCAGGCGGCGTTGGTGGATTCTGTTGACCGCTTGTGTTGTTACCTTAGCCAGCATTGTTGTGGTGCAAGTATTGCCTAATAAGTACACCTCCGAGGCCACCGTTCTTGTGATTCAACAGCAGGTGCCGGAACGGTATGTCGTATCAACCACAACGACTGATGTCAGTGAGGCGCTCCAGGGCATGACGCAACAAGTAGTGTCGCGATCCAGCCTGCTTGGTATTATCGACTCCGTTGGTCTCTACGCATCCGAGAGAGAGCACGTGGCGCCTGAGATATTGATCGCACGTATGCGCAAGAGACTTGACATCCAGCCACTCGAGAGCGGTCCGGCACGGAAAAACGTGAATTCATTTAAAATCACTTTTGTCGCTGACAACGCCCACACTGCTCACGATGTGACGTCCAGAGTCACAGATCTGTTCATCCAAGAAAATGTGAGGATGCGCGAACATCAGGCCACTGTCACTACCGATTTCCTGCAGGAGCAACTCGAAACCGTCCGGAAGAGGCTCATGGACCAAGAGGCGGTTGTGCGCAGCTATAAGATGCAGCACCTCGGTGAGTTGCCTGAGCAAGAACAAGGCAACAGCCAGATCCTGGCGAGTTTGTCATCACAACTGCAGAATACAGGGGCTGCATTAAGTCGCGCGCAGGAACAGAAAGCCTACTTGGAATCGTTGCTTCGGGGATATGAAGACCTCGCGGCGCGGGACGCGAGTGCGGCGGGCGTGCCCAGCGGCGGCGGTCTCAGTAACGATCTGCCGGTCAGTCCGACCGCGGCGCTCGAAAGTGAGCTCGCGCACCTGCAGTCCGAGAAGGCTACGTTATTGAGCAAATATACCGCCGATCACCCTGACGTGGAAAAAAAGAGCGCTGAGATCGCGCGAGTCGAGGCGTCGCTGGCTCATGCGAAATCGTTGCCGCAGGCTCCCCCCCCGAAAAAGGGAGAGAAGCCGGTTGTAGTGACTAGCAGGAGACAGGAAGCACCTATTGCTCAAGTCAACAGTCAGTTGGAAGCCAACCGGGTGGAGATGGAGCATCTGACAAAAGACGCCAACCAGTTGAAGGAAAAGATTGCACAATATCAAGAACGCATCAACGCTACGCCGATGCGCGAACAGCAGCTCGCGGGGATGCTCCGGGACTACCAACTGCTTCAGCAGAATTACGCCGACCTGTTGAAAAAGCAGCAGGAGTCCGGATTGGCCATGAGCCTGGAAAAGCATCAGGAAGGTCAGCAGTTCCGCGTGGTCGATCCTGCCAGTTTGCCCGCCCTTCCGTCGTTTCCCAATCGGCCGCTGTTCCGGCTGGGCGGTGCTGGCGCAGGGATTGCCCTGGGAGTGGCGCTAGCCTTTTTGCTGGAGATGATTGAGCCCAGATTCTACTCAGAGAAGCAGTTGCGTAACCGTATTAAGATGCCGCTGGTGATTGCGTTGCCGGAACTTCTTACGGCGCGCGAAGACCATCGCCGGACAACCAGAAGAGTTTTTGAGTGGCTTGCCGGAACGGCCTTGATACTGACGGTCCTCGTGGCGGAATTCTATGTCTATAAGCGCGGCTAAAGGACAGCAACGTGCGCCTGATCGTCCGTTTTCGCCCCCAGGACTTTATCCGGCCCATCGGGGCGCTAGAATATAGTAAAGACCATGACCACGAAAGCCACGCGCGCAGAGGGAATTCGGTGATCCAGACCCTCGGTCTTTCACAGACCCTCAAGAAGGTGGAAACCCAGCCACTCGCGCCCATCAACGAGGCTGCTGAGGGCAACGGGAACACGGCGAGGCATGCGCGTGTTGGATTCCCCAGAAAAACGTTGAGTATCCAAACCATGGCTTTCGCCCAGGATCGGCCGGAGTCCCCGGCTTTCGCTAACAGTCCCCAGAGAACGGAACCGCTCGTGCAGACCGGCAGTCAGGTGGCGGATGACGTCGTTGAGCCAGTCACACTCCTCGAAAGGGACTTGGTGAGCGAAACCTCGGGCATTGCCCAAGATTTTCCGAATGCGGGAGTCGAATTCGCCCCGCTGGAAGTAAGCGAGGCTGCCCACACCGTCGAGGAAACGAATTCGAGGACTGACGAAACCACCACTGAACCGGCACCGCCAGGCGTGAGCGCGGTCGCCGCAGGCAGCGAGCACGTGACTGACTTTGAGCGGGTCACCTCCCCCGCCATCGATCCGACGATCCCACAGAAGACCCAAGCTGAACCATCACCGCAGGCGATAAGCAAGATTGCGGAAGGCAACGGCCATGGGCCGCATCTTGAGCCGCCCATCCCTCCGGCGCAGAACTCTGCGGTCCAGGCCGTCGATTTTGCTCATAGCTCTCAAAGGACCGAAACCGATCTACCCCCGCGTGCCATCGACAGAGTTGCGGATTGCAACGGCAAAACGCCGGCGCAACTGAGCGCCTTGCCCTCCAGTGAGTCGCAGGGCGCCGGCAAGGTTGCGGAACGCATCGAAAACCTCAATCCGCTTGAACAGATTCCGGTCGAAGAGGTCGATGTCGACCCCCTCAGCAAGATCGTCTTTTACACGGATCCACGCGGCGTCGCCGCGGACCGATTCAGGTTCTTGCGCATGCGCATTCGCGAACTGTCGGATGCCAGGAAGCTAAAGAGTCTTCTGGTAACCAGCGCTTTATCTCTCGACGGAAAATCGACAGTGAGTCTCAATCTGGCCACGGCTTTAGCGGAGCGCGGCCAAAGCCGCGTTCTCCTGCTGGAAGCGGACCTTTATCATCCGACTCTGGCTCAACGCTTGGGCCTAGAAAGCGCGCAGGGCTTGGCGGAATGCCTCTCATCTGGCTTGGCTCCGCTCTCCGTCGTTCGGCGCATCGAACCTCTGGGCTGGTATTTCTTACCGGCCGGCCGCCAACTGGCGGATCCCAGCGACCTGTTGCATGGCGACGGGTTTGCCGGCATTATGCAGGCCCTCTCACCGCATTTTAAATGGATTGTCATCGATTCCCCGCCGGTAGTGCCGGTTGCCGACGCTTTGGCATTGGCGCGCCACGCGGATGCCAGCCTGCTGGTAGTGCGCGCCGGCCAAACGCCCAGCGACGCTGTCGAGGCTGCCCTGGAATCCCTGGGCCCGAAGCACGTCATGGGCGTTATCTTAAACGGCGTGGAAGGCCTAGATCGGCTGTATTCGAAATACAACAAGTATTACGGACCAGTCGCCGCCCCGGCCAAACGGCCATAGATTCGTCTTACTGTAATTCTCACCCCCAAGCTCAAATCTCCTAACCGGAAAACAGTGTTCTACAAGAAAGCAGTAGGAGGCTTATCATGACAGTAAGCGTCCGTTTTTCCCTAGCCGACCAGGATAGAGCCGCAACTTCACTGCGGCACATCGGCTTCGTCATTGCATGGCTGATGTTGCTCCAATTGCCACCGCTCGTCGCTCAGCAAGATACAACTGAGGCGAATGGAAACCCCGCCGGAGATGAGTCAGCGGCGACAAGCACAGAAGTGTACAGCGGGCCGGCCATGCTTAGTCGCGGCAATCAGCCGGCGATAACCGGCGCAGCCGTCGACACCATCCAGCCGTTCTTCAACCTGACGCGTATCTATGGCACCGGATTGGCCGGCGGAGTGTCCGCCAACGATCCCAATGCGTTACAGTCCGGAGTCCAACTCGGCTTCGGAATGAAGGGCACACACCGCTGGAGGAGAACCACACTGCAAGTTGTCTACCAAGGAGACTACCGCGACTATAGCGGCCTCGCAGCCGGCACCGGCCCAACGGGCAACGGACTGAACCAGATGATGGTCGCGACGGCTGTCTCACAGTTGCGGCGTCACCTGGAATTGTCAATCCGCCAGACCGGCGGGATATTGAAACAAGATGTGGGGGGACTTCTGTTGCAGCCGGCGTTTCTGGAGAGTTCCTCCACGTTACCCACGAACGAACCCTTCAGTAGCGGATTGAAGCTCATCGATACCGTGGCTACTCTTACTTACCAGAAGACGCGGCGTCTTTCATTCAGCGGGAGCATCGAAGGTTCGTTTTTACGCCAGGATTCTATAGCACTTGTGGGAACGAATAGCGGCATCGTCACCGCCGATATGGCCTATAGGCTAAGCAACCGGTCCACCATAGGACTAGACTACGGCTTCAATCACTTTGGCTATACGACTTTCGGGTCGGCAGATGTAAATAGGGCCGGTATGGATTACTCATGGCGCGCAACCAAGACTGTTAACCTTGAATTTCAGGCGGGGATGGCGCACAGCAGCACGGTGGCCCTCGCTACCGTACCACTCGATCCGGATCTCGCCGCCCTTCTTGGCGAAGGCGCCGCCATTCAGGTATCGCATCGTTCACTCAACACTCCCGTGATGAATGCGCGGGTAACGAAACAGTGGCGCCGGGCTTCCGCAGATCTTGGCTATCAAAGAGGAATCTCACCGGGAAACGGCTTGGTACTGGCCTCGACGCAGACGTCCCTGAACGCCGGATTTCATTACTCTCACGCAGACCGCTGGACATTGTCACTCCAAGCCGGACGGACCTCCATGGAGCAACTCGCCGCGGTTGGATCATACACGGGGAACACATATGGAGCGTCCTTCAGCCGTTTGATCCGTCCAGGTCTGCAGGCAGTCGGCCGTTTCTCCGTCCTGCCGGTGAACTACATTGGTCCGCAGGGGCTGGATCGCACATACTACCGCGGTGAGATCGGACTAATCTTCAGTCCGAACCAAATACCTGTTGCCCTCAGGTGACCCGGAGCAATCTAGATCGATCGGCGCGAGGTCGTGATTCTCTGCCGGACAGGAATGGCCCTATGGATACGAAAAAGATAATCCAGCAACTGGTGGAGGAAAAGCGCAGGCTGGATCAAGCGATCACGTTCTTGCAGGCACTTGAGCATCCTCAGTCTGGCGCATTCCAAGCCGGACCTGCCAAAGCACCCAGGGGCAGGAAGTCGATGTCGCCCACGGAACGGCAGGAAGTATCCGTGCGCATGAGAAAGTATTGGGCCATGCGTAAGGAGCAGAACAGCGCGAGCCGTCCCAAATCCGCGGGTGGCTAGTTCACGCCAACTCCGATCGCTTGGCAGCTCAGCCCGCCGGTCCACGGGATAGCACCTCTACACCCCATTTTGTCCGCGCGCAGTCGCCGCGCGTTTCTCCACCACATAACTCAATGACCCGTGCCACGTCTTGTACCCAAATTGTCATCGCTACCGCCGATTCGGTCGTCCGGGTAGCACTCCTGGCGGCGCTGCAGTCCGAGCCCGGTTTCACCGTCATCGGGGAAGCATCCGACGAGATTCGACTACTGGCATTGCGAGCGCAACTCCAGCCGGACATCCTCCTCATCGACTCCGCCTTAGCTGGCCTCGGCAATGGCGCCGTAAGTTCGTGGCCGGCGGTGCGGATCGTACTTCTGGCAGCCGTCGTTGACGAAGGCCATATGATCCAAGCTCTTCGCCTGCAGGCTCGCGCCATTGTGCCGATAGCTGCGCCACCGCACACCTTGCTCCAGAGCATCCGCAGCGTCCTGTCGGACCAATACTGGTTGGGGGCGGATAGTATCGCCATCCTCGTCGAGATGCTACGCGACCGCCTTCCTGGAGATGAAATAGAATCGTCACATCAACGGCAGGAGCTTACTGCGCGAGAGCACAATATTGTCGCGATGATTGCGAGAGGCCATTCTAATAAGCAAATAAGTCAAGAGTTGTTTATTAGCGAACGTACCGTCAAACACCACCTCACAAGTATTTTCGGAAAGCTCGGGCTTTCCAGCCGGTTGCAATTGGCCAGCTTTGCGGCTGCGCATCGGATGATCCCGAATGCGGATGTGAGAGGCGGGAGCGTGACTGCGCGTTCTAACTCAACCAGCCGCGAGCAGCGGAAGCCGTTTTCCGCTGTCTCGCTGATTGGTTGACGATCATGCCATCATCGCGGGCCTTTGACCGATTCGCTTCGAGACAGCGGCTATTCGCGCTGCTATGCGTTTTGGTCACCCTGGTGTTCTGGCGGATTCTCGAAGCGTTGCTGAAATTAGCCGTCAGTGATGAGCGTTACACCTATATCCTGGCCGTGCCTATCATAAGTGCGGCTTTCCTATATTTAGACAGGGCGCGAATATTCTGTTATTTGCGCTACTGTCCGGCCCTTGGCATTCCTTTGATACTGCTGGGACTGCTCATTTTTGTGGCGAGCAGAATATGGCAGTCATTGTCCAGAGGTATCACCGCTCCTGCCGCAGGCATGCTCCTCGTGTGGGTGGGCGCGTTTACTCTTTGCTACGGCCTCACATCGCTTAGAAGCGCCGGCTTTCCAGTCTGGCTTCTTCTGTTAATGGTTCCGATCCCCAGTATAGTCCTCGACAGGCTCGTTGCAGCGTTGCAAGCAGGATCGGCCGAACTGGCCTACATTCTCTTTCGAGCGGTTGGTGTGCCGGTCCTGAGACACGGCATGGTAATGTCCCTGCCCGGCATTGATATTGAGGTGGCACAACAATGCAGCGGCATCCGTTCAACTATGGCTTTGTTCGTGGCCGGCGCAGTCGTCAGCCGCGTACTGCTTAGGACGCCGTGGGCAAGATCCCTGGCGATCCTGTGCCTGGCGCCCATAGGAATGTTCAGAAATGCGGTCCGGATCGTTTCGATCTCGTTGCTGGGAGTCTATGTCGACCGCGATTTCTTTTTCGGCAACCTACACCGGCAAGGTGGAATACCTTTCTCTCTGGTGGGCTTCGCCGTCCTGATACCGTTAGTCTGGCTTCTACGGAAGTGGGAGCTGAAGATGCACGCCCAGAAACATGCAGTGTTTGAAACGAAATGTTGATTGAGAAATCGCGCATCCCGATCGGCGACATCCTCCTATACGGGTGGTGGCCTGGGTTCCTGAAGATCCTTCTCTACCGCATTAAGGGATATCGAATTGGAAAAGGCGTATCCATCGGCTTCGGCGCAGTGATCTGCGGCGAGCGCGTGGACATCGGCGAACACACCTCCATCGGATTCCTGACAATCATCCGCGGAAAGGAAATCCGGGTGGGACCCTATGTGCACATTGGCTCGATGACGTTCCTGGATACGCCCCACATCGAAATCGGAGAGGGAACCAAGATTAACGAGCAGGTGTTTGTGGGCGGGCTACAGTTCCCGGATTCGCGCTTTGTGGTGGGCCGTAACTGTTCCATCATGCAGATGTCTTTTCTCAATCCATCACGATCGATCGTGATGGGGGACGAAGCCGGAATCGGCGGCCACTGTTTGATTTTCGGGCATTCCTCGTGGCTGAACCAGTTTGACGGATACGCAGTCGATTTTGCTCCGATTGAAATCGGCAGCCATGTGGGATTGGCCTGGCGAACTTTTGTGCTGCCCGGTGCGAAGATCGGCGACGGCGCGATGGTGGGGGCAAATTCGGTGGTAGCCGGCACCATTCCCCCGCGGTCGATGGCGGTCGGGTTCCCCGCACGTGTAGTCGCTGGCCCCCCTGCTTTTCCGAGAAGCGTTTCCGATGACGAGAAGGTCGAGATGTTTCGGCGGATTGTAACGGAGATGATCCAAGTTTTTGTGGGATCGGGACTGAGTTGCGAGCAAGACGGTGATTGTTACTTCATCCGAAAGCCAAACACCGGTTGGCGATTTGGAAAAGCAAAATCGTGGCGAATGCAGGTTACGGACGGAGACGTTCGGGAGGTAGCGAAATCTCTGGGAACTGCGAAACTCGATGTCTTTCTGAGTTTACGCGAAATACCCGACGAGGTGAGGGAATCGTTGAGCGCACGGGCTACCATGTGGATCGATATCACGAAGAAAGAACAGCCTCGGTTTTCAAATGACCTGGGTGACGAAGTATCGAATTATTTCAAGAGATATGGCGTCCGCACTCTGCGCTGGCCCAATCTTAGTACGTCTTAATCAGGTTCTTAGTTTGTGGGGATGGCTTGGCTGACATGACATTCAGGGTTGGAACCCGCGACGGGACCGTAGTAATCGTTAACGAGGCGGATCTCGAATGGATTACTGCGTACCTTGTACTCTGTGGTTTTCCGCCAGTAAGTGTCGAGAAGACGAATTTACCACCGCCAGAGCCCGCCACGGCTTGTTAGTCTAAGCTTGTGTGCCGAATCGCAGCGATGGGCGAGAAACTCATCAATCCGCTTCGATCCGGCGCGTTCGAGGCTGGGAAACTGCTGCTGGCAGTGGGTCTTGCAGTCCTGGCCGGAGCATGGCCCGGGCTGTGCCAGAACCTTTCCATTCCCGCTTACTCGGGCGGCCCTGGCGCTAGCATTCCCGCGGCCGTTTTAATCACAACTGATGGCCAGCCAATCAGCGGCCTACAATTCGACCTATCCTTCGACGACTCGGCCCTGAGTCTCTCCGCCGTCACGGGCGCTGCTGCCAGAACCGCAGGGAAGTCACTTCACTTTGCGGTGTTGGCGCCTAACAAGGCCCGCTTCCTTATCTGGGATTTGAATCAGAATCCGATTCCGGACGGCGTCGTAGTCAACCTCTTCATCAACGTCGCCGCCGGCGCTGCGCAGGGAGCATACAGCATCCATTTTGACAGCGCCCAGGCAAGCGATCCGAACGGTCAGCCCATCTCGGTATCCACGTCCGATGGCACACTGACATTGCAATCCCTGTATGGCACCCACATAGTCCCCCAGGGTGTCTTGAACGGAGCGAGCGTCCTTCCCGGACCCGTTGCGCCCGGAGAACTGATAACGATCATCGGGTCGGCAATCGGCTCGCTCCCAAGTCCGGGTGCAATCACGTTCAATGGACTACCGGCTCCGATGCTGTATGCGGCGGGCGATCAAGTGAACGCCGTGGTGCCTTTCGGGATCGCCGGACTCACTACTACTACGCTGACTGTCCCCGATCCATCCGGTACACCGGCCAGCCTTTCTCTGCTCGTCGCTTCCTCCGCGCCCGGCATCTTTACGCTTAGCGGCAGCGGCGTCGGCCAAGGCGCAATCCTGAATCAGGATTCTACGCTGAACT
This sequence comes from Bryobacterales bacterium, assembly GCA_963785255.1. GTDB lineage: Bacteria > Acidobacteriota > Terriglobia > Bryobacterales > Bryobacteraceae > Bog-159. The sequence goes on along the minus strand of CAWAUR010000014.1, from coordinate 824 downwards.
CAGTGGACAATCCGGCAGCAAGAGGGTCGATCATCGTCCTCTTCGCGACTGGTGCCGGCCAGACAGATCCACCGGGCACGGATGGCTTGATCCCGTCCACTGTGCTACCCACGCCACTTCTCCCGGTTTCCGTCCAGATCGGCGACGCAACAGCCGAAATTTTGTACGCAGGCGCCGCGCCAGGTCAGATATCCGGTGTTTTGCAAGTTAACTGCATGGTGCCGGTCCAGATCTCGCCCGGGAATTCGATTCCCCTCCTCCTCACCGTCGGTGAAGCGACCAGTTCGCCTGTTACCGTGGCGGTCGAATGAAAAATACCCTCACCTACGAGGTGAGGTTCGTCATGGTACCAGCAAATCCGAAGAATACTCGGGAGATTCTGATGCCCTCTCAGCCGAAACCTGTGCCTGGAAGATGCCTCGGCGATCTAAAATGAGTTGCGTGGAGGCGATCAAAAGCTGAGTGTGGTCACGCTCCGGACTCATCACCGCAGGAATCATTCTTACCGGTTTCTTCATCGTCTTCGGGCAATCATCCGACGTCTCCGGCACCTTGGAGCAGCTCAAAGAGACACTAAAGAACTTGCAGGCTGAAGTCAAGAGCCTTCAACACACCATCAAGCAACTCTCGCAAAACGAGCGCAAAGAGCATTCCCTGAAACCCCCCGGCGCTCAAGTCGCCCCAGTTTCCGCCGCGGCCGCGGAGTTACCCAATTTGGAAAAGGCAGGCACCGCTTACAACGAAGCTCACGATCTGGAAGACCAAAAGCTGTACCAGGCGGCGCTTCAGTCCTACTCCCGCGCGATCCAGTTCGACCCGCAGCG
>CAWAUR010000013.1:0-1081489 GCA_963785255.1 Bryobacterales bacterium | reverse complement strand
AGTTGGCGGCGCCGGTGGGCGGGTTATTGCAATACGATTGCGTAACGCCATCGTAACAGTAGTGGACGGTGGGAGTGGAGTAGTTGGCGGAGTAGGTGTAGACCTTGGACGTGATGCGGTTCAGCGCGTCGTATGCCAGCGTCGTGGCGTTGCCGTTGGCGTCGGACTTGTTAGTGAGGTTGCCGTTATAGTCGTAGGTGTACGATGTCGTGCCGCTTTCCGGATTGGTGGCGCTTTTGAGGCGCGCCAGCGAATCGTAGACAAACGTACGCGACTGGGTGCCGGAAGGGCAGAGGCCGCTGATCAACGCCGCGCCCTGGCAGACCAGCGTCAGATCGTTCAAGGTGTCGTAGGCGTAGCTGGTGGTCGTGGTGTTCGCCTCCGTCACGCTGGTGATGCGCCCCAGGGACTCGGCTTTATTGCGCCGGCATGTACCAGATCTGCATCGCTCCGTTAGAAGTATTCTCCCACAACAAGTCCGCGACCCCATCGCCGTTGAAATCCGCCGCAGCCGCTAGCTTCCACGAATTGCTTTCCGTCACCTGCGCCGTGCTTCCATAGGTCGCGCCTTGCGACCCGCTCATCAGCCAGATCTCCGCCGCGCCCGAGCCGGGGTACTGCCACACCACGTCTGGGATGCCGTCCTTATTGAAATCCGCGCCCGCCGCCACGCGCCACGACGTGCTGCCCGACACCGTGACCGCGCTCAGCAGCACGGGGTCCGTCTCACTGGTGCTCTCATACCAGAACTGCACCGCGCCGGCCACGGGATCTTCCCAGACAAGATACGCGTTGCTGCCGCTGGTGGCGTATTTGACGGCCGTCTGGATGCGCCAGGAGTTGCTGGTGGCTACGTTGGCGGCGCTCTCGAAGGTCGCGCCGTTGGACCCGCCCATGTACCAGATCTGCGCCGCGCCGTTCGACGTATTCTGCCAGACCAGGTCGGGATGGCCGTCCGCGTTGAAATCGGCCGCGCCCACGATGTGCCAGGAGTTGCCGGTGGAGACGCTGGCCGAGCCGGTGATGGTGGCGCCGCCGGTGCCGCCCATGTACCAGATCTGCGCCGCGCCCGTGGACGGGCTTTGCCAGACCAGGTCGGGGACACCGTCGTTGTTGAAATCGGCGGCCGCGACGATGCAGCAGGAGATGGTGACGCCGCTGCCGCTGCCCGCGGAGACGTCGGCGGGGGTAGCGGCGAACGGGGCGATCTGGTTCTCGATGGCGACGATGCGTCCGCCCAGGCGGACGTATTCCTTGGCGAGGGAGGGGGTCTGTCCGGGTAGCGCGGCGGCTAGGGACAGGAAGAGGATCATCGAGGGTGCTGGCCTCATGGTTGTGGGCTCCTTCGAATAGTTTTGCGACCGTCGGCGCGCCCGTCAGGTTCTGGCCGGCCTTGGTACCCGAACGGAGGTTGGGGACGGCGAAGACGCGGATGGCGTGCCCCGGCCCCGCGGCGATTGCGCGGAGTCATCGGCATTGCCTGTTTAGCCAGCGTAGGGTTGCGACTACGTTGCGTACAACATACCCCCCGTGGCCTGGTGCCCGAGACACTTCGCCGATAATATCAATCGAGACGTTTTCGAAGTTCGTGCTCATGGTAATGCTGTCGCCAGTTCGTGTTATCAGCTCTCCGCCGGTACCGCTCAGGGCCGCTCCTCTTTCGCTGGCCGGCACGATTTCCTGGAAGATGCGATCAATCTCCTCGCGGGACAGGCCCGAGTCTAGCCTGATTCGCCCGGGCGTATAGTGGAGCCTCTGAAGCCCGATCTCGCAGACTTGCCCGTCCCCGGAATACTTCGGCAGCATCAAAATGCCTGGTCGGACCTCGTAGGCGTCGACCGCCCTGTATGCTGCAAATTTGTCGCGCGTTGTGCCGGCCGAAAGCAGCGCGAGCATTGACAGTGCCAAGTAAATGGTCTTTGACATTCGATTCCTCACTGAAAACTGCTTACCGGCCAGCCTTGGGCTCACTGTTTGGGGGGCGTGACCACCGGCTGGGTAGTGCTTAGCGTGTACCTGCTGCTGGGACCATCCGGCCCCGCGTTCGTGAGTGTCCTGTCGCTAGTCGCAGTGCAGGTTTGGCCGCCGGCGAGCGTCAGCGTCAGAGTTTGCGTGTCTGTGCTGGTCCAAGTGTTCTGCGTGAAGTCGAGTTTTAACACGGCATTGTCGGCCTTCGTGCCGTCCGTCGGATGGTAGATGCCGATTACGTCCGCGATCTGGCCGTCCGCGTTTGTACTGCCGGTTCCTTCGACCGTCCGACTCTTTTGCACCTGCCCATTTTTCGCGTCGACGGATTGGTTTGCCTCTGTCACGCGGACGCCCCGCGCAGGCTGGCCGTTAACGGTCACGGTGTCCACCAGCTTTCCCTCCACTCCCGTAACCTTTGCAACAACTGTACCGTTCTCGTCCCTTATTTTCTCATTCTGGACTATCCTGGGCCGCTGCTCTACGCTGGCCTGCACCCTTACGTCGTCACAGCCATCGCTTGCGCAACTGTGCCCGTCCGGATCGCGTTTGGCGGCCGGGCTATTACGAACGTAGACGTAGGGGTTAAGGGTCTGCGGATCCTTCAGGTCAACATGGGGCAACGGTTGCGCTACGGCGGACCAGTCCGGGCTGACGAACCTACCCTGCGCGTCGTGAAAATACCGGGCCTCAAAGAAGTCCAGGCCAGGACCTTCCAAATCCCGCATCTGGCCCGTGTACTTGTGCATCACGTTGTCGTACGCGCCGTAGCCCAACGCCGCCGTCCGATTACTCGTCGTCAGTTCCTCCCCGAATGGCAGGAAATCGTGACGCGCGGTTACGGACGCGTTCTCGTCGGTAACTGCCCTCGTGCTGCCCAGGTGATCCGTGGTGACATAGCAGGTCAGGCAGGGCGGGGGCGGCGGCTGCGTCGAGTATTCGGCCGCCAAGTCGCCCTTCGCGTCGTAGACGTAGGTTGTGGTCACGCCGCCGGTTGTCTTGGTAACTCGATGCCCATCTCCGTCATACGTGTAAGTCGCCGTGCCGTTACTTACGCTGGTGAATCCCGTCTGCCGATTCTCCACGTCGTACGTCATCGTGAAGGGGCTGATGTATGTCTCGTTGCCATTGCTATCGTAGAGGAAGTTGCCGGAGGGCAGCCGGTTCGTGGCTGCGCTATAAACGTTGGACGTCACCGTGAGCGCCGAGAGGGAAAGCCCAGGGGGATTGGGCGATACCCAGCGATTGCCGTAAATGTCATAATTGAATGTCTCCGACCAAATCGTGCTCGACCCGGACTTCTCCGTCGCCACATTCAGGCGGTTGTAACCGTCGTACGTGTACGTCTGCGTGGCGCTCAGGGTCCCGATGGACTGGCTCTGCAAGTTGCCGTTATTGTTGGTGCACGAGGCCGGCGGAGGCGTGCTGCAGTAGGAGAAACCCAGGTTCAACACGCTCGTGGAATCGGAGGTCGTGCCCAGCGTCACGCCGATGGGCTGCTGCCGGTAGGGATCGTAACTGCGGTTCTCCACTAATCCGTTGCCCAGCGTAAACTGGCTGATCGGACCCTGTGACGCGTAGGTTATGGACGACGCGTAGTTGGTGGTCCCGCCGCCGGACGGCGCTCCCGCCAGATTGGTCGCGCGATTGGCGGTGTCGTAGGTCCAGGTGAACGTGCGGCCGGAAGGCTGCGTCATGGTCTTCATGGCGTTGGCCAGGTTGTAAGTGTAGCCGAACGAATAGCTGCCGACACCCGTGATCTGGCTGCTGCTCAGAATGTCGCCCAGCGTGCTGTACTTGCTGTAGTTCGTGGTGGAGGCGGAGGAAATCACTTGCGTGAGACGGCCCACCAGATAGTTGGCGGCGCCGGTGGGCGGGTTATTGCAATACGATTGCGTAACGCCATCGTAACAGTAGTGGACGGTGGGAGTGGAGTAGTTGGCGGAGTAGGTGTAGACCTTGGACGTGATGCGGTTCAGCGCGTCGTATGCCAGCGTCGTGGCGTTGCCGTTGGCGTCGGACTTGTTAGTGAGGTTGCCGTTATAGTCGTAGGTGTACGATGTCGTGCCGCTTTCCGGATTGGTGGCGCTTTTGAGGCGCGCCAGCGAATCGTAGACAAACGTACGCGACTGGGTGCCGGAAGGGCAGAGGCCGCTGATCAACGCCGCGCCCTGGCAGACCAGCGTCAGATCGTTCAAGGTGTCGTAGGCGTAGCTGGTGGTCGTGGTGTTCGCCTCCGTCACGCTGGTGATGCGCCCCAGGGACTCGGCTTTATTGCGCCGGCATGTACCAGATCTGCATCGCTCCGTTAGAAGTATTCTCCCACAACAAGTCCGCGACCCCATCGCCGTTGAAATCCGCCGCAGCCGCCAGCTTCCACGAATTGCTTTCCGTCACCTGCGCCGTGCTTCCATAGGTCGCCCCTTGCGACCCGCTCATCAGCCAAATCTCCACCGCGCCCGAGCCGGGGTACTGCCACACCACGTCTGGGATGCCGTCCTGATTGAAATCCGCGCCCGCCGCCACGCGCCACGACGTGCTTCCCGACACCGTGACCGCGCTGACGAGCACGGGGTCGGTCTCGCTGGTGCTTTCATACCAGAACTGCACCCCGCCGGCCACCGGATCTTCCCAGACAAGATACGCGTTGCTGCCGCTGGTGGCGTATTTGACGGCCGTCTGGATGCGCCAGGAGTTGCTGGTGGCTACGTTGGCGGCACCCTCGAAGGTCGCGCCGTTGGACCCGCCCATGTACCAGATCTGCGCGGCCCCGTTCGATGTATTCTGCCAGACCAGATCGGGATGGCCGTCCGCGTTGAAATCGGCCGCGCCCACGATGTGCCAGGAGTTGCCGGTGGAGACGCTGGCCGAGCCGGTGATGGTGGCGCCGCCCGTGCCGCCCATGTACCAGATCTGCGCCGCGCCCGTGGACGGGCTTTGCCAGACCAGGTCGGGGACACCGTCGTTGTTGAAATCGGCGGCCGCGACGATGCAGCAGGAGATGGTGACGCCGCTGCCGCTGCCCGCGGAGACGTCGGCGGGGGTAGCGGCGAACGGGGCGATCTGGTTCTCGATGGCGATGATGCGTCCGCCCAGGCGCACGTATTCCTTGCTTAGGGAGGGGGTCTGTCCCGGTAGCGCGGCAGCTAAGGATATCAGAATGAAGGCTGTTAGTGTCGTTCGTTCCATTGTTCCTCCGGGCGAATGCCTGCCCTGACTTGGGCCGCGCGTCCGCTGTTTTTGGCCAGCGTTGGCGCCAGGCCCAGCTAGGTGCCAAGTTCAATCTGCAGGTGAAGTGGCCGCTGCGAGAACTTGGGCGAGACTATAATCGTGCCGATGAGCGACTGGAAGCCGTCCCTGGTGACCTTGAATTCGTACTTTCCCGGAGGCGCGTCGGGGATCTCGAAGCGCCCACTCGAGTCTGTCAGAACCGACCGGACGTCACCCGACTTGTCGCGAATCTCGAACCACACCTCGGGAAGCGGCTCGTCTTCGCCGCGCACGACCACGCCGCGCACGTCCGCGACCTTGAGAGCGTCGGGGCTCTCGGTCTTATTGAGTTCGGGCCGCTCCTTCACGAACCCTTGGTAAGGCCCCGAGGCGTAGCGCTCCTGGGCGATCGCGGCCGTGCCGACGGCGAGCGCCAACGCCAGACCGCAGATTTTAGCGAAGCATCTTACCTGCTCGGACATGAGGTCTCCCTTTACCGCTTAATGATTTGCTCCGTGTGATACCGCTCGTGCTTGTCCCCGGGGCCCGATCCTGGGTTGTCCTGCTTTAGCGACGGCCTTTGGTCCCGGAGCCGGTTCTCGCGCCCGGCTGCCGCCTCGTGGGCGTCGGCGTACTTTTCGCCTCCGTCAACCTTCGCGTACGCCTCCGCCAACTCGTGAAAGACGACCGTCCACGTCTGGGCGGGATTCAGCCCGGTCGTGCTCTTACTTCTCACCAAGTTGTTGACCGCGATCTGGTCATCGACACCTGGCCGGGGCGTAAACTGGTCGGCGATGGGGGCGTGGCTGCTCTGATTGTCGAGGTTCTCCACCTGGTCAAACAGGAGCGTGCCCTGCGCAACTTGCACCTCCCAGCCGATCGTCAGGTCGTAGGTCTTCCCGCTCTGAACCAGATCGTTGATGAGGGCTGCTCCCTCGTTCTTGGTCAGGTCCAGACCTGTCGTGTCGAAGTTTACCGTCGTCGCGCCTGTGACCTCGTCGACACTCGTCGAAAGACGATCACTAGCGTCCCCTGCAATCAGGCAGAGGTAGCCCACGTCGACGCTTTCCGAGCCGGAGACCTCGAGTACCTTACCGCTCCGGTCAGCCAGCCTGAGCGGACTATTCCGCACGTAGGCGTATGCGTTCAACTGCTGGGGATCGCCGAGCCTCCGCGGCGTAATCGTCACCGGGTCGACGCCGGTGAACCTACCCTGTGCGTCGTGGAAATACCTGGCATGGAAGAAGTCCAGCCCCGGACCCTCCACATCCCGCTGCTGGCCCGTGTACTTGTGCATCACGTTGTCGTACGCGCCGTAGCCCAGCGCCGCCGCCCGATTGCTGGTAGTCAGTTCCTCCCCGAACGGCAGGAAATCGTGACGCGCGGTTACGGCGGCGTTTTCGTCGGTGACCGCCCTCGTGCTGCCCAGGTGATCCGTGGTGACATAGCACGTCAGGCACGCCGGCGGAGGCGGCGGTTGCGTCGAGTATTCGGACGCCAGATCGCCTTTCGCGTCGTAGACGTAGGTGGTGGTCACGCCGCTCGTGGTCTTTCGTGACGCGCCGGCCGTCGCCATCGTAGGTGTAAGTCGCCGTGCCGTTACTCGTGCTGGTGAATCCCGTCTGCCGGTTCTCGACATCGTAAGTGACCGAGAATGGACTGATCTTGGTCTCGTTGCCCGCACTGTCGTAGCCGAAGTTGTCGGAGGGCGCGGAGGGCAGCCGGTTGGTGACTGCGCTATAAACGTTGGACGTCACCGTGAGCGCCGATAGGGTAAGCCCAGGGGGATTTGGCGACACCCAGCGATTGCCGTAAATGTCATAATTGAATGTCTCCGACCAAATCGTGCTCGACCCGGACTTCTCCGTCGCCACGTTCAGGCGGTTGTAAACGTCGTATGTGTACGTCTGCGTGGCGCTCAGCGTCCCGATCGATTGGCTCTGCAAATTGCCGTTGTCGTTCGTGCAGTAGGCGGGCGGGGGCGTGCTGCAGTACGCGAAGCCCAGGTTCAGCACGCTGGTGGAATTGCCGGTCGTGCCAAGGGTCACACCGATGGGCTGCTGGCGGTAAAGATCGTAACTGCGGTTTTCCACCAAGCCGTTGCCCAGCGTGAACTGGCTGATCGGCCCTTGCGACGCGTAGGCGATCGACGACGCGTAGTTAGTGGTCCCGCCGCCGGACGGTGCTCCCGCCAATTTGGTGGCGCGGTTGGCGATGTCGTAGGTCCAGGTGAACGTGCGGCCGGACGGCTGCGTCATGGTCTTCATCGCGTTGGCCAGGTTGTAGGTGTAGGCGAACGGATAAGGGTTGCCCCCCGTGGTCTGGCTACTGCTCAGAATGTCGCCCAGCGCACTGTACTTGCTGTAATTCGTGGTGGAGGCGGAGGAAGTCACCTGCGTGAGACGGCCGACCAGATAGTTGGTTGCGCCGGAGGGCGCGGTGTTGCAGGGCGATTGTGTGTTGCCATCGTAACAGTAGTCGACGGTGGGGGTGTAATAGCTGGAGGAATAGGTGTACGTCTTTGAAGTGATCCGGTTCAGCGCGTCGTAAGCCAGAGTCGTGTCGTTGCCGTTGGAATCGGTCTTGTTAGTCAGGTTGCCGTTGTAGTCGTAGGTATACGACGTCGTGCCGCTCTCGGGATTGGTGGCGCTCTTAAGGCGCGCCAGCGAATCGTAGACGAAGGCGCGCGACTGGGTGCCGGAGGGACAGAGGCCACTCACCAGCGCCGCGCCTTGGCAGACCAGCGTCAGATCGTTCAAGGTGTCGTAGGCGTAGCTGGTGGTGGTGATGTTCGCCTCCGTCACGCTGGTGATGCGGCCCAGCGCGTCGGTGAGGGTGGAGCGCGTGACCGACGCCGGGTCGGTGAGGGTCGTTTTGTTGCCGGCGTAGGTCATGGAGGTCGCCGAGCTGTCGGCGGTGGTTACGCTGGTGGGGCGATTTAGGGCGTCGTACAGCGTAGTGGTGTTCTCGGCGGCCTCGCTGTTACATGGGCGGTAAGGGTTGGTAACCGTGTACGGGCGGCCCATGTTGTCGTAGGTTTGCACCACGACGATGTCGCCGTTGCCGGAGCCGCAGGGCACCTGCTGCTCGGTTTCCGACTTGCGCGCCAGACCGTCGTACGAGACGATGCTTTCAATGGCGTTGTCGTTGAGCGCGTTCTGGTCGCTGGTGGTGGTCACCGAGACGGCATTCGGGGTGTCGTTGTAGGTGTACGTCGTCTGCGCCGTAGCCGTACCGTTGACGATTCCCCGCTGAACCTGCGACAGGCGGTCGAGTTTATCGTTGTTGCCATCGCCATAAGCGAACTCGGTCTGGATGGAGTTGGGGTCCGTGGCGTAGGTGGGCCGGCCCAAATAGTAGTCGTATTTGTAGGTGGTAACCTGCGAAAGCGCGTTGGTGACAGTGGTGGGGAACGCGTCGGCGGAGTAGCCGGGGACCAGTTCCGTGCCGGTGGAGAAGCTATCCGCGTACGAGTAGCTGGTTTTATTCGTGTCCGGATCGGTGACCGATAGGACGTTTCCCAGCGTGTCGTAGGTCTTCGTGGTGGAAAGGAATGAGCTGAAGGTGCTGGACCACTGTTTAGTGGTGGTCAGGTTGCCCAGGCAGGTTCCGGTTGGGACGGGGCTGCAGGATTGCGACCAGGATGGCGCTACATACCCGCTCGGCGTGCCGCTCGCCGCCGTAGGAAGCGAGTCGTCGTAGCTGTATTGCGTTTCAGCCACGTAGTTGTTGTTCCCATCATACACGATGCGGTCGATGGGCGCGCGGCGGATGTGGACGGTGGACGAGACGGTGCTGTTGAGCGTGTCGTAGCCGTTGGTGAGGTACGTCGTCTTGGTGGTCCGCAACGCCGCGCCCACCGCTCCGGACCCGTAATCGTATTCGGTGACGGAGGCCGGGTTATTGTACTGGTCGTAATTGCCGTACTTGACCTGGCTTACCGGATTCGGGCTGGCGTCGGCGAGCGTGGTCGTGGCGGTGAACAACGAGGTGTAGTGCACCGGGGCCTGCGGGCTGTTTATGCTGGTCAGCTCGGCGCCGTTTGGCTTGTACGACGAGGCGTTGATGTAACCGTTTCCGCCGCTAGGCCCGCCGTAGCAACTCGCGTCGGCGGGAAACTGGCCGCACTGGCGCTGCTGCCAAGCGTTCACGACCGTGCGCAACAACGCGCCGCTGCCATTATAAAAATCGGTTTCGTACTCCTTGCCCTCTTGCCAAAAGGGGTAAATGGTAGGGTCGGACGGCGCGTCGGCGTTCACGTCGCCGAAGAACTCGTGGTATTCCTGGCTGATGGTGGCGAGCGTAGACGGGTTGCGGTGCGTAACGATCACTTGGGTTTCGCCCGCGCCGCCGTTCGCCGTGCTCGACACGATCCCGTAGGCGTAGGTGGTGTCCTGCTCCACATTGACTCCGTCCTTGAGCACCTTGCGCTCCTGCAGGGGGCGCTGGATCGTATTGTTCGCAGCGTTGAAGCCGCTCGGGATACTGCCGCCTGCATCGCAGCTCCCCTGGCTCAGGGTGTTGTAAGTGTACTGAACGGACCCGCCGGTCGGAAGGGTTATTTGGACCACGTCGCCGTAGCTGTTGTAAAGGAAAGAATACTGCTCGGAGTTGGGCAGCACAATCGAGGAGATTACCCACGGGTTGAACGGGTTCCCTGCCTGCGTGGTGCGGGCGAAGAAAAAGAGGCAACTATAGTCGTCTATCGACTGGCCGGCGGCCAGGACGCTGGACATCTGGCTGTAGTTCACCCAAACGTCCCGGAGCGCGCCGCCCGCCCCCAGGTAAATGATAACGTCCTGTACCGGGCTGGCCGCCACATTGGCGAGGAAGACCGCGGTGTAGCGGTCCGTCGGCTCCTGCACCTGGAACATCGGCTGGTCGCTAGGCGTGCAGGGCGGGGCGATGGTGCACGGCGGCTGGTCCCCGAGGATCTGCGTGTAATTGCCCTTTGGATCGTAAATGCCGGTCACATGGCCGAAGGGAAGGTTGGGATTGCCGGCGCTGTTCACGTCATACCGGGTGCCGTCCGGGAAGAGCAGCATGCCATTGATCACGCCCATCTTTGGCGCCACCCAAGTCTCATCCACCACGGGAGCCGATGCGATGAATGTCTTTGCCGATCCGTCAACCGCCATGAAGACCGTTCCGCGCGATACGCCAGTGCCCTCATTCTGACAGGAAGTGCCGGGAAGCGGCTGTGGCGCGCCACCGTAGGCCTGATCGACGAATTCCGTCTCGGTGCCGTCGGGCTCCAGGAACACCACCTTTGTGAGGGTGTGGCCGTTACTACTGGCGACCACCTTCCCGCCGTCCGGGCACGTTACGGGCGTCGCGGCGGAGTAGGCGACAGACCGGAACACCATGTAGCCTGGCACGTACGGTTCCAGCGCCACGTCCGGCTCGGAGGCTAGGGCGCCGAAGCTCGTGTCAGGCGTTTCTGTAGACAGGGCCAGCAGCTCGTTTGTTGCGCCGACCATGACCTGCCCAACTGTCCATCCCCGCTGCACCGGGACGGTCATCCGGTAGCCCGCCGAGCCGCGGCTCGCGATGTCGCGGATGGATAAAAGTAGTTTCCGGCGAATCTTCGTAGAACGAGGCGAAGGCTACCAGATCGCCGCGATTCCAGGCTTCTTCGGAATGCGTCAGAACGGCGCGCACGTCGTCGGATTGCCCGAGCAGCAATGGCAAGAAGAGTAGCAAAGTACACCAGCGTGACATAAGTACATCATAAGGCCTCCTTTTCCGCCATAATAAGTCTTAGGAGGCTGACATGCACATTCGTTACACGCTGCTCGCGATTCCATTCCTTGCGATGGCCGCCTTCGGCCAGGACTCCGTGGACACCCGCACCAGCACGGGCACTTTTTCCGGAACGGCGCTTTTTAGTGAACCGCCGGCGCGCCAAATAAGGCCGGTAACCGGAGCGCCCTACTCCGCCGAAGAGACGTTTACGTTGGTGCAGACTTTGGCAGACGGCACCCACATTACGAAGCTCAATACCACGCGCAAAATGTATCGCGATTCGGAGGGCCGGACGCGCATCGAACGCGCCATCGTAAACAATCGCATCGCGCAGCGGGTATCGGCCGAAGTGCCGGTGATCGTCGAGATCACAGACCCCGTGGAGCACGTGCAGTACACGCTTGACCCCGTGAATAAGGTCGCGCATAAGCAGACGCTAACCGCTGGCCCCAACCCTAACCGGCCCACGCTCACGAGACGTTCGATACCGCGTGTCCCCGGAGGGATCGCTACCGCGGGTCCGGTGGCTGCGCCTGCGCCGGGCCAAGCTTCGAGTGAGAACAAAACCACCACGACCCATGAAAAGCTCGGCACCCAGACGATTGAAGGAGTCGAGGCCGAAGGCACCCGCTTCACGACGGTCTGGCCGGCCGGCTCCGATAACAACGACCAACCATTTACAGTTGTGAATGAGCGTTGGACGTCGCCGGAGTTGAAGGTCATGGTGCTCGACACGAACAACGATCCGCGCCAGGGCGAATCCACGCGCAAGCTAACCAATATCAGCCGCGACGAGCCCGATCCCAGCCTGTTCGCCCCACCGCCCGATTATTCCGTGGTGGAAGAGAAGGGCGCATTCACGATCGGTTGGGGCTCCGAAGCCAAGTAAAGTTCGCGTAACATTCTCCCGCGCCGCGAGTATCACTTGCCATGGAGATTTTCCTGCAAGATATCCGTTACGCCTGGCGCATCCTCCGCCGCAACCCCGGCTTTGCGTTCATTGCAGTTCTGGCCCTCGCGCTGGGCATCGGCGCCACCACCGCCATCTTCAGCGTGGTCGATGCGGTGGTGCTGAAGCCGCTGCCTTACAAACATCCCGGCCAACTCGTGCAGCTCTGGATGCGCTTCACCGGCATCGGCATCCCCAACGACCAGAATGCCACATCGGCGCCCGAGTTCCAGGATCTGCAGCGGAACAACAGCTTCTGGGCAATAGCCGCCATCGACGGCGCCAGCTTCAACATCAATATCGGCGGCGCGCCGGAGCGCATCGATGCGGCTATGGTATCCGCGAGCTTCTTCCCGCTGCTGGGTGTGCAGGCGCAGGTGGGACGCGTATTTCTGCCGGAAGAAGGGCGCGCCGGCCATGAGCACGTGGTGCTACTGAGCGACGGCCTATGGCGGCGGCGCTTTGGCGCGGAACGGGGCGTGCTTGGCCGCAAGCTCATCATGAACGGGCAGAGCAACGAAATCGTGGGTGTGATGCCTCCCGGATTCGAGATGCCGCGCGACGCCGAAGTGTGGATGCCGCTGGTGTTCAGCGCCGCGGATCTCAGCCCGGATAACCGCGGGAGCCACGGGCTGGACGTGATCGCGCGCATCCAGCCGGGCCTGTCGCTGGCGCAGGCGCGCGCGGACATGGCTTCCGTTTCGCGGCGCATCATGGAGCAGAACCCGAGTTATCCGTACAAGGATTACAATTTCACAGTGCTGCTGGTGCCGCTGCTCGATCAGCAGATCGGCGAAATCAAAGTAGCGCTGTGGGTGATGTTGGGCGCGGTCGGGCTGGTGCTGCTGATCGCTTGCGGAAACGTCGCCAACCTGCTGCTGGCGCGGGCTTCGGCGCGGCAGCGCGAAATCGCGGTGCGGCAGGCGCTGGGCGTGGGGCGTTGGCGGCTGACGCGCCAGTTGTTGACCGAGAGTCTGCTGCTGGCGCTCGCGGGAGGCGCGGCCGGATTGGCGCTGGCTTTCGGCGCAGTACGATTGCTCGTGGCGGCCAGCGCGGCCAGCTTCCCGCGCGTCGCCGAAACGCGATTGGACCCCGGCGTTCTGCTGTTCACGCTGCTAGTCTCGCTGGGGACGGGCATTCTGTTCGGGCTGGCGCCGGCGCTGCAGGCCGCGCGCCAACGCACGCACGATACGCTGAAAGAAGGCGGACGCGGCGCGGCGGGCGGACATTCTCACAGGCTGCGCAGCGCGCTGGTGGTTGGCGAACTGGCGTTGTCGCTGGCGTTGCTGGCCGGATCGGGCCTGCTCATCCGCAGCTTTCTGCGGCTGCAGGATGTGGATGCCGGCTTCCGCGCCGATGGTGTGCTGACCATGCGCGTCTCGCTGCCCGAAGAAAAGTATACGAAGCCGGAACAAGCGCGCGTCTTCTATCGCGAACTGCTGGACCGCGTGCGCCGGCTACCGGGCGTGGATGCCGCCGGCGCGACCACCGGATTGCCCCTCGTAGGGAACGGCTGGTCGGGAACCACCGTCATCGACACACAGGCCGTTCCCCAGAAGGACCGCACGCCCGAAGCGGATCAGCGGCCGGTGACTCCCGGCTATTTCGAAGCCATGGGGATTCCGCTGGTGCGCGGCCGCTACTTTGACCAGCACGATAACGAGACGGGCGCGCCGGTGGCCATCGTGGACGAAACCATGGCGCAGACCTATTGGCCGCATCGGGATGCCATCGGCCAGCACATCAAGGAGATGAACGATCGCGCGCCCTGGCGCACGGTGGTCGGCGTGGTGCGGCACGTCAGGCTGCGCACACTCGAAGCGCCATCACGCGTGGAGTTCTACTGGCCGTACGCGCAGACGCTGTTCCCCTTGCGCTCGATGAGCCTGGCGATCCATACCACGGCCGATCCGCGATTGCTGGCGCGGGCAGTGGAAAAGGAGGTGTCGGCCGTGGATCCCGATCAGCCGGTGTACCGCGTTCGAACCATGTCGCAGGTGATGGCGGAATCCGTGGCGCGGCGGCGGCTCTCCATGTTTCTGCTGGCGATCTTCGCGGGCGTGGCGCTGCTGCTGGCGGCGGTCGGGATTTACGGCGTGATGTCATACGCGGTGGCGCAGCGCGCGCATGAAATGGGCATTCGCATGGCGCTGGGCGCGCGCAGCGGGAATATCTTGTGGCTGGTGCTGGGGCAGAGCTTGCGGCTGACGGGGTTGGGGCTGGCGATCGGCCTCGCTGGATCGCTGCTGCTGACGCGGCTGCTGGGGAGCTTGCTGTTCCATGTGAAGGCCAGCGACCCGGTGACTTACGTGATGGTGGCAGTGTTCTTGGCGGCGGTGGCGCAGATCGCCAGCTTTTTGCCGGCTTGGCGGGCGACGGGGATCGATCCGGTGACGGCTTTGCGGCAGGAGTAGGCACTGACGCTCACCCCCATCGAAGCGCAACATTCCTTCTTGATGACCGGCTTGGCTGGCCGTCGATTGCGCAGCTCCGAGCCACCGACCTGCCGCGGCGCGAAACGCCAGTCCGGCCGAACCTGAGAACTTATTCGATCTGTTCGCTCCTGTCCGTGGCCTCCTCACCGGCGACGAAATCGATACGCTGTTTGCGCAATCGTTCCATGAGCCGTCGCGTAGATTTCTCATGAACGGGTTTCTGGTCGATACCAACGTCATCTCTGAAACTTAGCGGCCCGCACCCGGCGGGCATGTTGCGGCGTGGAGTCAGCGGACCGCCAAGCCGCTGTTGTTTGTCAGCGTAGTTTCGATTGGGTGAACTGCGCGAAGGCGTGACCATGTTGCCGGCGAGTGCCCGGCGCACCCAGTTGGAGAAATCGATCGAAGCGAAGGTTCCTCATTGGTTCGCGGGACGCATACTTCCCGTGACGCAGCCGATCGCCGGGCGATGGGGCGGCGAGGCTACATCCGCGGCTAGCACGCTATGCGGCCAAGTGGCTGGCTTCGTGCGATAAGCCGGCCTATGGGGAGTAATCCTCGCCACGAGACTATCGTGGCTGGTCCGCCCCTTAAGCGAACTCATGCCGTATCATGGACGTATGGCTGAGCTGGTGTTTGAAGTGGTACAAGAGTCCGATGGCGGTTACTGCGCCGAATGCCTCACGGAGGGCATCTTCACCGAAGCGGACACGTGGGACGAGTTGCGCAAGAACGTGCTGGAGGCGACTGCTGGGTTCTTTTTTGACCGCCCCCGGCCTGCGCGAGTTCGGCTTCACCTTGTTCGCGACGAAGTCCTCCTGGTGGCATGAAGATTCCTCGCGACGTTTCCGGTGCCCGCCTCGCTGACCTCTTGTGCCGAAAATGGCAATACACGAGGGTGCACCAGGTCGGCAGCCACATCATCTTGGAGACCTCCCAGCCCGCGCACCACCGGATCGCGATTCCAGACCACCATCCCCTCAGACTTGGAACATTCAGTTCGATCCTTCGCGCAGTCGCCCGGCATAAGGGTGTGCCTCGCGACGAGATCATCGCGGACCTGTAGGCGATCCGAGGTCACCAGTCGACTTGTCGGGACTAATCGCCGGTGGCCCATACCACGGCCACAGCAGCCACTTTCCCCCAGCCAACACGGCGAATTCGAAGCCACGATTGAAATCGGCACCCTGGAGGTCCTCGAAGGCCAACTGCCACGCCGGGCTTTGAATCTTGTCAAAGAATGGGCGATGATGCATAGAGAGGAATTATTCGAGGACTGGCGATTCTGCCGCGAGAACACAGTCCCGGCAAAAATTGAGCCGCTGGCACGAACGGAGTCGCTATTCCATGCACTGGGACGTAGTCGAAGTCAGACCAGAGCCCCACTATTGCCTCTTTGTACGATTTAAGGACGGGGTAGCCGGACGCCTGCATCTGCGGCCGGAGGAACTGACCGGTGCGCTCGCCCCGCTACGGGATGAGCACTTTTTCCGTCAGGCGTTCATCGATTACGGTGCGCTTGCGTGGCCCGGCGAGATCGATCTGGCGCCCGACGCCATGTATGCTCAGATTGCCGGACAGCGCGACGGACTGCAACACGTTGGGTGAACCCAAGCCAACTTCCTCGGTAGGAATGCCCTATAGTCAAAAGGGAAATGAGCGGAATTGATACCCTCATTAGCAGTTCGACCCAGCACGGCTCTTGGAGGCAAACGAGGTTGAGCTCTACGTAGACTGGCAGCAAGCCGAGCCCGCGAGCGGCGTCCACAATCAAGCGCAGGCCAGCGCAGGCCGGCTTAGGTTGACGCCGCCCACCACCCAAGTGTAGGGTAGAAGCGGGACCTTTTGACCCCCGAGGAGCGATCCATGACCCTCACCCTCGATATCCTACCCGAAGTGCAGGCCAAACTCGCGCGCCAAGCCGCCCTGCAGGGCCGCGCCATCGAGTCGGTCGCCGCAGCCCTGCTTGAAGGCGCCGTGCACTCAGTATCCGACGCGCCACCGGCGGCCGCAACCCAGCCGGAACGCCAAACCGGGCAAGCGCTGATCGACGTTTTTGAGGACATCCGTGGCCTGTTTACCGACGACGAGATTGATCGGATGTTCGCCCGCAATCCCTCCGGCTCCCGGCCTGTGGACCTGTCGTGAACGGGGGGCTTCTTTTAGACACCAACGTCCCCTCCGAGCTGATGCGTCCCCGCCCGGAACCCAAAGTACAAAGCTGGGTGGCCGCGCAGGATATCGGCACGCTGTTTGTGAGCGTGGTAAGCATCGGCGAACTGGAAACGGGATTTGTAACCACGCCAGACGCCGCGCGCAGGGCGCGCCTGGAGGCATCGCTTGTGCGCTTCCTGGCGCTTCTGGTTGAGGGACGCATTTTGCCGGTAACGCAGGCGATTGCCGTGCGCTGGGGCAGGCTTGACGGCATGCGCCGGATGGCCGGACGGCCGCTGAGTGCGCCGGATGGCATGATCGCCGCCACGGCCCTGGAGCACGGCCTCACGCTCGTTACGCGCAACGTGAAGGACTTCGCCGGGCTCGGCGTGGCCATGATAAATCCATGGCTGGACTAACAACGAGTGGGGGACCGGCGGGTCCTTGACGAAGCCCAACACCGCTGTGTACGGTGGGAATGGGGCCTTCTGACCCAGAGGAGCCGCCATGACCATCGAGATCGCCAAGCCTGAAACCGAAGCCCTCATCGAGCGTCACCTGCGGAGCGGCCGCTTCCACGACATCGACGACCTGCTCAAGGAACCCCTCGGCTCGCTCGACGAACAAGCCCCGCCGCCGGCCGCGGCGCAAAACGCCAGTCCCGGCGAACCCGAGAACTTATTCGATCTGTTCGCTCCTGTCCGT
The DNA here is from genome assembly GCA_963785255.1 of Bryobacterales bacterium. GTDB lineage: Bacteria > Acidobacteriota > Terriglobia > Bryobacterales > Bryobacteraceae > Bog-159. The sequence goes on along the minus strand of CAWAUR010000013.1, from coordinate 1,064,326 downwards.
GGCCTCCTCACCGGCGACGAAATCGATACGCTGTTTGCGCGCAATCGTTCCATGAGCCGTCCTGCGGGTCTCTCATGAACGGATTTCTGGTCGATACCAACGTCATCTCGGAAATTTTACGGACCGCACCTGACGCGCATGTTGCGGCCTGCGTAAGCGGACCGCCAAGGCGCTGTTGTTTGTCAGCGTAGTTTCGATGGGTGAGTTGCGCAAGGGCGTGACCATGTTGCCGGCGAGTGCCCGGCGCACCCACTTGGAGAAATCGATCGAAGCGCAGGTTCCTCATTGGTTCGCGGGACGCATTCTTTCCGTGACGCAGGCGATTCGCCGAGCGATGGGGCGGCGAGGCCACATCCGCGGCGAGCACGCCATGCGGCCAAGTGGCTGGCTACGTGCCATATGCCGACTTCACGTTCCTAATCCCGAATCGGTATTCTACCGTCGGCGACCACGTGTCCATGTGGACTCCCAGGAGTCGCTAACTTCCGCTCTCTCCCGAGCTAAACAGAAATCGACGACGAAGAACGGGACGAATAAGGATCATGAGTCTTGATCTCCCGGGCTCGAAAAAAGCGCCCGTTCGAGGTCGGTGCCGAACTGCTCGAACCTCTCGCGGACCGGGTCGTGGCCGGGATCCTCGCCCAGAAGGAGGGGAACACTGGATTGCGAGAGTTCGCTCCCTATCTTTCTATTGGCGCGGTAAAACGACTCCAGAATGTCCGTGAATCCGTGCCGGTCGGTATGCGGGAGCACGTTCTCAAGGTCATGGACAGTTAGCGAAAACAAGCGCGTGATGGTCTTGCGATGGCGGCGGCGCAAATCCGCGCTGTCGAAACGCTCGTTGTAGACAAGATTAACGTAGGGGCCCGTGAAGCTGTGATCCAGGAAAACAAGGACGGGATAGATCGTTCTTACCTTCGCGCGCTCGACGCCGGCAATCTCGTCGCCCTCCAAGAACCGGCTGATATTGTGGCGAAGCTGCGCGACGCCTTTGCGTTCTCCCGTCCCCGTGATGGCCTTCGCCTGCAGCTCGGCAAGTAGAGCATCCGCCGCGAATCCGTATTTTGCCTTCACCGTCAGAGTGCTCGCTTTCACTTCGAGCAGAACGAGATCCGATCCCTCGACAAGACACAGGTCCGCCGCCTCGTCGCCGTTCGCGAATCGAGCCGAGGGCTGCCAATGTCCGCGCCCGCGATAGGCCTGCTCGAAGAGCCAATGGACATAGCGATCGATGACCGCGGCCCAGTAAGCAAGGAGGTCGCTGCTGCTCCGTGTCGCCTGATGCAGTGTCCAGTACAAAGCGGGACCGGCTTTGTCCAGAAGGAATCCCGCATCCGGGCACACATAGGCGTCAGCGTCGTATTGGACCAGGGGATGCCGCTGCAAGGCAAGAAAATCGGCCCCCAGACTATCCCTTTGCGCTTCGGTCTGCAAGGCCGCCGGCGTCGTGCTCATTCGGTCGAAGAAGGAACGAATAGCCTCGGGTGCCGCGGCGCTGTGCCGGAAATATTGCGGCGTGAGGAGAAATCCTGTTGCGGGATCGTTGATCTGGGCCTTGAGGTTGGTAATGAACCGGATCGAGGAAGCAAAGGCAAGTTGGCAAAAATCGCGGGGCGTCAGGCCGGTCGCCGTGCGGAACAACGCGGCCAGGTCGATATAGTCTCTGCGGTCCGCAAGCCGCGGGGCGACTTCTTCCATGATCAGCAGGTTCCGCGCCAGATCCATGGGATAGCTGTTCCGCGGAATATAATTGGCGAAAGGCAGCAGGTTGGCGGCCTTGTCGATAGCGGTATCCGTCGGTTGCGGCAAGCGGCCCAGCAACAGATCGTTCGCCATCAGGCAGCACGACAAAATTTCCTCGACCTCCGCATCGTTCTCGACATTCTTGCCGTCGAGCTTGCAGACGCGACAGGCCTGTTTGACGACGAATAGCAGGCCGAGGCGTGTGAAGGTGACGCGGTTTGCGTCCTGGGCACAGATCACCCTGATGCCCGGAAAGTAGGTGGGCAGAAATTTCCTGGCGAGTTGCCGATCGGCCTCGAAATCGGGCTCGTTCTGCCAAGTCTTGAGATGCGCCGCGATGCGCGTGATGCCGAGTAGAACGGCGCTCAACCGAAACCGCGACAGAGACTCTTCGAGCATCGCCATCGTCGGCTCGGTCCCGGTCAGGTCACGCCAGGTAATCAATACCGCATATTGCGACATACGCTAGGTAAGTCCCGCCAAAGCAAAACACGCGCTTCGCTAATCTTACCGGCTTTCCTTGGAGCGAAGCCAATGGCGAAATCGGTCATAACTCACGAGGCGCTGCGCCGTTGCCGGTGCCAGGAATCCGCGTCCTGTCAACGACACCAAATCGTCGTCGGCGAGGTTGACGGCGCATACCGAGCCTGCCAGGTTCCAGCCTTGAGTCCGAAGGAGGTCCGCATGGTCGTCCAATTGGCGTACAGCGTCGCGCAGCTTGCGGGCGACTTGTTTCATGGGAGCGGCCACACCAAGAATCCTGCATTCGATCAGGAAGATGCTGTCTTTCAGCACCGCGATGAAATCCGGTTCCGTGCCCTTTTCACACCGCGCGTGCCAAAAACGAGTGCCCCGCCGCGTCAGATGCCAACCGATCGCAGCCCCCAGCAGCCCGTCCTTCAGGTTCATGGCATCGAGCAAACCGCCGTCGGGCATGAAGGATGCAATCGCGTGCGCCTCATCTCCGCAGGACGGACAAAACGGTGGCAGGGTGCCGAGCGCAAAAGGCCGGGACGCGACGAATCCGTCCTGTGGAAATCGACGACACCAGAGCAGCATTGAAGCGGAGGGGGCGACGAGACCGCGATCGATCAAGCGTAGGAGGAGTTCGCGCCACGCGCTCTCGCTTATACCGCGCCTCTTCAAAAGGCCCACGAAATGCAGCGCGCTCCGATATGTTAGATCCCACTGCGTCAGTTCGGGAGCATAGTATGACAGGAGGGGGCTGAAGTTCAGAGCAAAGCGATTGATGTGCTTTTTCGATGGACGCCGCAGGAGAAACGGCTCGAAAAGCCGCACGAGATCCTGAGCCGCGCTCCAGTCGAGCGCTTCATAGTCCTGCACCGTTCGGGCGATCAGAGTCGGACTGGTCGGCTCGTCCGAGTTCGCGAGAGCGCGCAACGCCGGGTTTTTCCGCACGGTTTCCAGCAGGGCCGCTGCGATCAGGTCGAGCGCCTGACGTCCGTTAGCCGCCGCCCATTCATCGATTGCGTGTTTGGCGAGGGCCGCGCGCGAGCCGGAATGCCCGCCTCTCATGGCTTGCTTCAGCGATCGGGACAGTTCACGTGCAGTACCGCTGAGGTAAGGAAAGCCGGTAAGGCGGAATATCAAAGGAAGATTGCCGACCCGCGCCTGCGCTTCACCGAAAATATCGGCCGGCGACAAAAGCAGACTCCGGCCGAGTTCGGGTCTTCGAGCGGCGAGAACGCCTTCGAGGAGCCAGCGCAAATCGCCATCGCGGCGGCAGCGCCGCCAGAGACATTCAGCGTGAGGGTCATTGTGCAGTTTCTCAAGCACGCGCCAACCATTGCAACTGAACGCCGACCCTACACAAAATTGCCCTTAGGCCAGGTGAGCGTCTCGGACTTACTCGAGCCGAACCATTTGTTTTCCACGAACCGGCAACGATTTCCGCGAATCGTGCCGCCATCGCCGCGCAGGAACGTCGCGAATCGTTCGGCCGCTATCTCGGTTTCAAGGATCGGTACGAGGGCCGCATGCAGTAATTCGCCGGTGCGGATGAACACGAGGAAGGCCCAAGGCGTCTCGTCGCTGCATCGGCACACGAAGACCAAGCCGTCGCTGATTGTACCCCTGGCTTCCTCGCCCGCACTCTCCACAGGCCGCATCATGTTCGAAAACTGGCGGAAATGGGTCATGGCGGCGGGGAGAGCCTCTGCCTTCGACAAGTTTCCGCATCGCAAAAAGAAATCGCCGAGCACAGTCTTGCCGAGAAAGCAGCCGCCCGCCGACAGGGCGTAGCGATAGCCGAGCATCTCGAACATCGTGAGATGCGTCGCTTTCAGAATGGACACGAGCGCCGCAAGGCGGATGTCCTTTTCGATCACGATCTGCCAGCCTTGCCCCTTCGTGGCCATCGCATCATTGGGATGAATCTTAAGCCCCAGCCGCACGTCACCCTTGGGACCTGAGACAACGACCTCCGCAAAATGCTTCGGGACGCGGCCTTTCGCCGGAAAATGCTGAACAACCGCGCCCGCCAATTCGACGCGAGGGCGGAGCTTACGCGACAGAGCCGGGTCGGCAATGACTGCGTCTGGCGAGTGCTTCCCACTATGCTGCAGATCGACGAAGTCGCCCTCGAATACACCGCCGTAGAAGTTATCGACATCTTTCCGCTGCACGGTCCATTCCTTACCTGATCCACGGAATGACTGATTTACGATATGCGCGACGCAGAGATCGGCCGGCTCGTCCCTGAACAATATCGGACAGTAGAAGTGAGAAAACGGAACGCCCGTTACTTCAAGGTGGTCAGCGCGCAGGACACCCAATTTCCGTTCTAAGGCGCGGTCCATTCTTTCTGATCCCAACATTATTGTAGCCAACGCACCGCGGCGTCCGGTTGGCGAGGTTGCGGATCGTGTTTGGTCGGAGCTGCCGCACGCGTACCCAGCCGCCTCGACGACCCGCGGGATGTGGTGACACTCGCTCGGTCTTCAATGGATTAGGAACGAGAAACGCGTCAGCATCAGGTGACCCACCCAAAGGCGTACTCGCCACCCCGCTGATAACCGCATCCGGCCGACCGCGCCGGCCGAATCCCGCGCCATCCCGAAGTCAAAGCCAGCCACAATCACCCCTTACCGGCCCGCCCGAAACCATGGCACGCCGAATGGTTGAGATGCCACGGCCAAGCAGCCATTTTTCCCCAGCCAGCCGGTTCCCCCAGCGGAGGCCTAGCCTCTGCCATAAGCCGAGCAGGCCGCCGGGCCCGCCCCATAGCGAATGGGACCCTCTCGACCCCGCAAGATAGTCCGCCCGCGCCACAATCGCGCCGGGTTGGCCCCATTTCCACCCCACCCCGACACCCCCGGCCCGCCCAGTCCAACGCCGCCAAAAAAAATCCGCCCAATCCCATCAACACTTTGCGCCAATCCGCGCCCGCCCCCCGCACCCTCGCCTGCTAACCTCAAACCGGTAAGAACCATGCATGACACAACCCCCAACCCCAGCCAGGCCCGCATCCAGGCCAACCGCCAAAACGCCAAAAAATCCACCGGCCCCCGCACGGCCGCCGGCAAAGCCGCTACCAGCCGCAACGCGCTCACCCACGGCCTCACTGCCCAAACCTACGTCCTCCCCGGCGACGACCCCGAAGAGTTCACCGCCCTCCTCGACGACCTCTTCCGCCGCTTCCACCCTGACGGCCCCGCCGAAGAACGGTTGGTGCGCCGCATCGCCGCCAACCAATGGCGTCTCGATCGCGCCTTCCCTCTGGAAGCCGCCGTCCTGCGCGCCCGCCTCCGCAACGGCGCCAGTCGTCTAGCCAACCGCCACGCGCAGGCCCAACAGATCGGTAACCCTCAACCCGGCCTCGATCCTGACGACGCCGCCGCCCTGGCCATTGGCTTCATCATCGACTGCCAGGAAGCCAACTCCCTCGTCAAACTCGCCCGCTACGAAGCCGCCCTCGAACGCTCCATCGATCGCAGCCTCCGCCAGTTGGCCGCCTTCCAGTCCGCCCGCTCTGCCCCGCCCGAAACAAAAAATTACGAAACGAACCCAATCCCCGGTGGGGCAAGGTCCAGGGCAAGCTCCCAAGCTGCGCGCCTGGGGTTATCGACTTCCGATCAGGCAAGCGTAGCGTTGGCGACTTGCGTGCTACCACTCCACCCGAATGGCTAAAGGTTCTGTTTCGATCACCATCGAGCGATGCAAGGGGTGCGGCTTCTGCGTTGAGTTTTGCCCCACCCACGTGCTATCGCTCTCCTCGGCTTTTAATTCCAAGGGATATCACCCACCACACGTCGTGGCTGCTGAAAAATGCAGTGGTTGCGACCTTTGCGGACTCTATTGTCCCGATTTCGCCATCTACGGATATCGCCATGCAAGCTGATCCAAAAGGGGTGCTTACGGGCGCGCACTTCCTGGATGGCGATCATGCCTGCTGCGAAGGCGCGCTCGCCGCAGGTGCGCGATTTGCCGCAGGCTACCCCATAACACCCTCTACGGAAGTTGTGGAACGCTTCGCCGCGCGCATTCCCACAGTCGGCGGCGCCTTCATCCAGATGGAGGACGAATTGGCGGCGTCCATCGCCATTCAGGGCGCGGTTTGGGGCGGCGCCAAGGCTTTCACGGTCACCTCGGGGCCGGGCTTCTCGCTCATGATGGAGCACATCGGCTACGCCGCCATGACCGAAACGCCTTGCGTCTTCGTGAACGTGCAGCGCGGCGGACCGTCCACGGGCCTGCCCACCCTGCCCGCGCAAGCCGATATGATGCAGGCGCGCTGGGGATCGCATGGCGATTACGGCGTGGTGGCGCTTTGCCCGAACTCGCCGCAGGAGTGTTTCGACCTCACCATCACGGCGTTCAATATGTCGGAGCGATTCCGGCAGCCCGTTTTCCTGATGATGGACGAGTGCGTCGGTCACATGACCGAAAAGGTAATGATTCCGGATGCCGGCGAGATCGAGATTTATCCTCGCCGCCATACGACTAAGTCGCCGCAGGATTACAAGCCTTACGAACCGATGGCGGACGACGTTCCCGAGATGGCGCATGCCGGTGAAGGCTATCGCTTCCATGTCACCGGATTGACGCACGACGAGCGTGGATATCCGTCGATGGATGTGCCCACCCAGGATCGCCTGGTGCGGCGGCTGGTTTCGAAATCCGCTCCGTTGGCCGCCGAAGACGCATTGTATGAAGCCGAGGGCCTGGAAGATGCGGACGTGGTGGTGGTGTCTTACGGGATCACTTCGCGGGTGGCTGAGAAAGCGCTGAAGATGGCCCGCAAGCAGGGCATTCGCGTGGGAAAGCTCCGCTTGATCAGCGTGTGGCCGTTCCCCGCCCTTCCCTTGGCCGAGCTCACAAGAAATGCGAAGGCGTTCGTAGTGCCCGAGCTGAATTTAGGCCAGATGGTGCACGAAGTCGAGCGCGCGGTATGTGGGGCAGGCACGCTGCCTGCGGCGGCCTCGCAGGCCGCCCACCCGCGCCCAGTAATCCCTGTTTCCCATGCAGGCGGCAGCGTCCACGAACCCGAACAAATCCTGGCGGCGATTGTAGGACAGGCCTCCCGGCCTGTCCCTGCGGAGGCAACCCGATGATCACAATCACAAACCCGGTCGAACCCTTCCTCCGCATGGACCGCATGCCGCACATCTGGTGTCCGGGCTGCGGCATCGGCACCACCGTCAACTGCTTCACCCGCGCACTACTCGAATCGAAAGCCGATCTGGATAAAGTCGCCGTGGTATCGGGTATCGGTTGCACCGGACGCGTGGCCGGTTACGCGCATCTCGATTCGTTCCACACCACGCACGGGCGCGCGATTCCATTCGCCACGGGTTTAAAACTGGCGAATCCGTCGCTGCAGGTGGTCGTTTATTCGGGCGATGGCGATTTGTCGGCCATCGGCGGCAATCACCTGATTCACGCTGCGCGCCGCAATATCGATTTGAAGGTGATTTGCGTTAACAACATGATCTATGCCATGACCGGCGGCCAGACCGCTCCAACCACGCCCGTCAACGCGACCACATCCACGCATCCTTATGGGGCGTTCGAGCCGGCCTTCAACCTGGCGCAGCTCGCGGATTCGGCCGGTGCATCGTACGTGGCGCGCTGGACCACCTATCATGTGAAGCAGCTCAGCCGCTCCATGACCGAAGTGCTGCACAAAAAAGGATTCTGTTTCATCGAAGTGCTGTCGCCGTGCCCCACGCTCTATCAGCGGCGCAACAAGCTGGGCGATGCGCTGGAGACCATGAAGTATTACAAGGCCGCCAGCAAAATCCGCCACGGCGCGCCCACCAGCGAAACCGCGCTGACCATGAAGGGCGAGATTATAGTCGGCAAATTCGTGGACCGCGACCGTCCCGATTATCTGGAATTGATGCGCCACCAATACAGGGAGCGGTTGGGCGAGCGGTATTGCGAGGAGGCGCCGGTATGCAGCTAACCGAGATTCGCATCGCAGGGTTCGGCGGCCAGGGAGTGATTCTGGCGGCCACCGTGATTGGCAAGGCGGCGTCGATTTATCAGGGCGCCTACGCCACCATGACGCAGAACTTCGGGCCGGAGGCGCGCGGCGGTTCCTCCAGCGCGGCCGTGGTGCTCTCGAACGAACCGATTGCGTATCCTTACGTGACCCAGCCGGATGTGCTGGTGGTGCTCTCGCAGGAAGCCTACACGCGGTACCTGCCCGAGTTGAAACCTGGCGGGACGCTGATCGTGGAGCGCGACCTGGTGCGCATAAATGGCGTCCCCAGCGGCATGCGGGTGTATAGCGTGCCCGCCACGCGCATCGCCGAGGAACTGGGACGCAAGATGGTGTTGAACATCGTGGTAGTCGGATTTTTCGGCGCGGTCACGGCGCTGCTCGACCCGGATGCGCTGCGCGAGGCGGTGGCCGCGTCGGTGCCCGAGAGCTTCCGCGATTTAAATCTGGCCGCGTACGATAAAGGTTACGAAAACGGCGCGACCCTGTTGCATGCGCGGGCAGAAGGCAACGGCGAGCTCGAAGCGTGGCTGGAGTGCCTGGAGCGCGAGGCATAGTGGGGCAGGCACCCTGCCTGCGGCGGCCTCGTAGGCCGCCCTCTTCGTGACAGCATGCGCTTTACGGTGTATCCTGATGATTAGGAGCTTTAAGCATCGTGGTCTGAAGCGGCGTACGAACGCGGCGGCCGCAGCGGAATTCGGGCCGATTTGGTGGACACCGTACAGGAGATTTTGACCATCCTCGATAGAGCTGCCACGCCGCAAGCGCTCAATCTCCCCGGCTACCGGCTGCATCCGCTCAAAGGCGAAATGCGCGGGTTGTGGGCCGTGACGGTGCGCGCCAATTGGCGCATCAGACCGGGAAATGCCGATGAAAGATCCTGCGCATCCTGGACGGATCGTGCGAAGCGCCTGCCTTGAACCGCTGGGCCTCTCGGTGACCGCTGCCGCTCAGATACTCGGCGTCACTCGACAGACCCTCAATAATATTGTCAACGGCAAGTCCGGCATCAGCCCGGAGATGGCCATCCGCCTTACCAAGGCGTTCGGCAGCACGCCCGAAACTTGGCTGGGAATGCAGCTTGCATACGACCTCGCGGCGGCGCGGAAAAACGAAAGCAGGATCAAGGTGCGCCGCCAGCGCATGCTGGGAGCTCAGGCATATTAGTTGTACCTGTACGGCGCATTTCCGTTTCTGGACATCCCGGGTCGTACAATGAGTTTGACTGCATGGACGCCCGCCCCATACTCTTCACGCTGGCCCGCGTACTAGAAGAAGAGCGCCTGGAAGCCATCCTGATCGGCAACGCGGCCGCCGCGCTGGACGGCGCGCCCGTCACCACTCTCGATTTCGATTTCCTCTTCCGCAAGACTCCCGGCAATCTGCGCAAACTGAAGGCCGTCGCAAAAAGCCTGGAAGCCACGCTGCTCAGGCCTTACTATCCGGTCTCGGGCCTGTTTCGTATCCAGCGGGACGAGGATACGTTGCAGGTCGATTTCATGAGCCGCATCGACGGTGTGCGCTCTTTCGCGGCACTGCGCAGCCGCGCCCGGCGCGTCGATTTTGGCGGACGTGCGTTGCTGGTGGCGGATCTGGCGGATATTATTAAGAGTAAGAGGGCGGCGGACCGTCCGCGCGATCGGGCGGTGTTGGAGATTCTGGAGAAGGCGCTGGATGAGAAAAGGAAAGCCGAGAATGACGAAGCATGAAGCACTGCGGCGCGAGAGCGACCGCGTGCTTCGAGAACGCATCCGCCAGCTGCTCGCAAAACCGCCTCAGGAGCGCACTCACTTTCTGCGCAAACGGATCGGCTTTACGGCTTCTTGTTTGTAACCGCCGCCGGACTACCCTGCCTTAGTGATCCCGCTCGGTGATCAACTCCGTCACGCTATACAGCGCCCACTGATACGCCGACTCCGGAAACTCGCCGATGATCGCGCGCGCCTTCTCCGTGAACGCCTGCGCGCGCTCTTTCACCCGCGCGATTCCCTGATACCGCCCCACCATCGCCAGGATCTGCGGGAACGGCACACGCTCGTAGTTGCGCTCTTCGAGAATGATCTCCACCCGCCGACGTTCGTCGGGCGTGGCCTGCTCCAGCGCGTAGACCAACGGCAGCGTCACCTTGCCCTCGCGCAGATCGTTGCCTACCGGTTTGCCCAGCACCTTCTCGCGCGACGTGAAATCGAGCAGGTCGTCCACAAGCTGGAAGGCCATGCCCAGGTTCCACGCGAATTCGCCCAGCCACTCTTCGGTTTGCGAATCCGCGCCGGCCACCAGCGCGCCCAGCTTGGCGCATACCGAAAACAGGCAGGCGGTCTTGCGATCCACCAGTTCCATGCAATCGGCTTCGGTCACTTCGATGCGGCCGATGCGCTCAAGCTGCAGCAGCTCGCCTTCCACCATCATCTGCGTCAGCCCGATCAGCAGATCCAGCTCGTGGAAGTTGCGCTGGCGCAGCGCCTGGGTTTGCAGGAAGAAATAGCCCTTCTGCTATCGGCCGATGGTGCTAACATCAAGCTAGGCTCGGCCGTCGCGAACGGTGGCGGCCGTGTACAGAGGACCCATGACGATCGCTGCCAAGTACGAGGAAGGCGTGTTCAAGCCTCTTGAGGAAGTGACAGTTGAGGAAGGAACCATCGTCGAGGTGCAGTTGCCTTCAGTCGCCGACCGCCTGAAGGCCAAGTCCCCCTCTGTTCAGGATTTTGCGTTCTACGGGATATGGAAGGACCGTGCCGACATCGGGGATAGCGTCGAATACATCAACAACCTCCGGCGCGACCTTCGCGGCTGACGTGTTGCGTGAAGTCTGATCGTCGAGGATATCCGCAATGCCTTACCTGCTCGACAGCGATGATCGACGTCTCCCGTGGGAAGCAGCCAGCGCGCGAATACCTGGATGCACTGCCGGAGGGATGGGCAATCTCCCGGTTTTCGGCCCTTGAACTCATCGTCGGCGCCAGGGACAACCGTGAACTTACCGCTATCGACACCTTCCTGTCGGCCTTCGTAGTCGTCCCCCTTCGGGAATCCACTAGCACGCGAGCGTACGATCTTCTCAGACGGTACGCGAAATCTCACGGCCTACATGTCTTCGACTCGCTGATCGCGGCAACCGCAATCGAGGAGGGCCTCACATTGGTAACCAAGAACCGCAGGCACTTTGCCATGATCGAGGGTTGAGCCTGTTGGTTCCGCAGTATTGATGCGCCGCCGCCGGGCCCACTTGTTCGGGCCCGGGCCGCCTCAAGTTGAGCGTGCCCGGCGCATTTTCGCGGTTCAGATAGTTGCCCGGCTGCGGCGTTGCAGAATTCGGCTGGCTGAAGCGCGCTGTACGGCTCATTGCCAGTCGATAACATACTTCATCGTCTAGTAAAGTGGGGATCGGATGCAGGGCGGGCGGAGTGCCAGCGCCCGCCGGCAGATTGTTTCCAGAACGGTGGCAAGATTGTCGCCGCGCGCGTCGAGCTGCACGGACGGAGTTATTTATCTGGCAGTGGCGGTGGGCTTTTTGATAGGTGGCGGAATGGGTTTTCCACTTTTGACGGCCGCCTTCACTGCATCTCGGCGATTATGTCGCCTCCCGGGTCGCCGTCGACGGACCCGATCTAGTGATCCCGCTCGGTGATCAACTCCGTCACGCTATACAACGCCCGCTGATACGCCGACTCCGGAAACTCGCCGATGATCGCGCGCGCCTTCTCCGTGAACGCCTGCGCGCGCTCTTTCACCCGCGCGATTCCCTGATACCGCTCCACCATCGCCAGGATCTGCGGGAACGGCACACGCTCGTAGTTGCGCTCTTCGAGAATGATCTCCACCCGCCGACGTTCGTCGGGCGTGGCCTGCTCCAGCGCGTAGACCAACGGCAGCGTCACCTTGCCCTCGCGCAGATCGTTGCCCACCGGTTTGCCCAGCACCTTCTCGCGCGACGTGAAATCGAGCAGGTCGTCCACAAGCTGGAAGGCCATGCCCAGGTTCCACGCGAATTCGCCCAGCCGCTCTTCGGTTTGCGAATCCGCGCCGGCCACCAGCGCGCCCAGCTTGGCGCACACCGAAAACAGGCAGGCGGTCTTGCGATCCACCAGTTCCATGCAATCGGCTTCGGTCACTTCGATGCGGCCGATGCGCTCAAGCTGCAGCAGCTCGCCTTCCACCATCATCTGGGTCAGCCCGATCAGCAGATCCAGCACGTGGAAGTTGCGCTGGCGCAGCGCCACCTGAAAGGCTTCCATGTAGAGCCAATCGCCTGCCAGCACCGACGTATGATTGCCCCAGCGCACATTGGCGGAAGGGCGTCCGCGGCGCGTGCGCGCATCGTCGATCACATCGTCATGCACCAGCGTAGCGGCGTGCACGATCTCCACCACCGCGCCCAGATGGATCGCGCTCCCGTTGGTCGCCGGGCCGCCAATCAGTTTCGAAGCCAGCAGCAGCAGCAACGGGCGCAGCCGTTTGCCCCCGCTCTCCTGCAGGTATTGGCCGATCTGAGTGACCACGTCCACCGACGCGACGGTCTCCATGCCGATCTCCTTCTCCACGAGCTCCAGATCGTCGTGGATGAGATCGAAGATCTCCATACCGCTGATGGCCTGCCCTAGCTTGCCCAGATTCATTTGGAATTTTCAGTGTAACATCAGCCGTTCGAAGTTCCGCGTGGTGGCTTCCGCGATGCGCTCCAGCGCGACGCCGCGCACCTCGGCCAGCTTGCGCGCGGTTTCCAGCATGAAGGCCGGCTCGTTGCGTTTGCCGCGCTTGGGGATGGGCGCCAGATACGGCGCGTCGGTCTCGACGAGCAGGCGGTCTTCGGGTGCGAGCCGCGCGGCATGGCGCACGCTCTCGGCTTTCGGAAAAGTAAGAACGCCGCCGAATGCCAGGTGGAATCCGAGGTCGAGCGCCTGGCGGGCCTCGTCCGGACCGCCGCTGAAGCAGTGGATAATGCCCCCGCCGGTCCAGTGTTCGCGAAGGATTTCGAGGGTGTCGTCCCAAGCTTCGCGCGTATGGATCACGATGGGCTTCCCTGCCCTGGCGGCGAGTTTCAATTGACCTACAAAGACCGTGCGCTGCACCTCGCGCGGAGAAAAATCGTAATGATAGTCGAGTCCAATTTCGCCGATGGCCAGCACTTTGGGCTCGACTACGAGTGTTTCGAGCGCGGCGAACGTTTCCTGTGTAGCTTTTGAGGCGTCGTGCGGATGCACCCCGATGGTTGCGTAAATGAACGGATGCTCGCGCGCCAAGCGCAGGGCGGCTTCCAGATCCGGCGGACCGTCGCCCGTGCCGATGGCGAGCATGCGCTCCACGCCGGCTTCGCGCGCGCGGGCGATTGCGGCGTCACGGTCGGCGTCGAATTGCTTGTCGTCCAGGTGGCAGTGCGAATCGATGAGCATATGGAGCTTGTGTAGCTTGTGGGACAGACGATCGTTTTTTGTCGTCTGTCCTGATGCCGCGCCCGGGTGACAGACCACGAAAAACGATGGTCTGTCCTACGGGTTATTTCAAGCGCGCTCCTACCGGCACCTCTTCCAAAAACCCGGCCAGCACCGGCTTGCCGCCTTCGAGCGATCCGGCCACGATCATGCCATTCGATTCGATGCCGCGCAGCTTGCGTGGTTGCAGATTGGCCACGATCACCACCTTGCGGCCGACCAACTCTTGCGCCGTGTACGCGACGGCGATGCCCGCCACGATGGTGCGCGGCTGCGGCTCGCCGATATCCACCTTTAAATGAAGCAGCTTATCCGCGCCCTTCACCGGCTCTGCCGAAAGCACTTGGCCGACGCGCATATCCACCTTGCCGAAATCGTCGATGGAGATGCGCTGAGTGGCCGGCGTGGCAGCGGGAGCTTCGGGAGGCGCCGTTTTTCCCATCAGGCGATTTTGCTCTGCGGTCACCTCAATCTCCAGCGCTTTCATCTTTTCGATGGCAGGCGCGGCGTCGATACGCGGAAATACCGGCGCGATTTCGCCGATCTTCTGCCCGCTCGGCAGTTGACCCCACGCCAGCGCATCGAGGCGCATCGATTCAATCGGCTCGCGCATGCCGAGTTGCGTCCAGATCTTCGGCGTGGATTCCGGAAGCACCGGCGCGAGCAGCGCCGTGGCGATGCGCAGCGCCTCGGCGGCGGTATATAGAGTTGCATCAAGATCGGCCGCGGCATCCGGCTGCCGCGCCAGCTTCCACGGCGCGCGTTCCACGATGAACTTATCGAGCTTCGAGAGCAGCGCCCAAACCGCCTCCAGTCCACGCGTGAACTCAAACGCGTCGAAAGCGGAAACCACCTCAACAATAGTCCGGCGCGCGGCCTCCGCGACTGCATCCACGGTGCCGGCAGGGATCGCGCCGCCGCGATATTGACCAATCATGGTCAACGTGCGGCTCACCAGATTCCCCAGCCCGTTGGCCAACTCCGCGTTATACCGGCCGATGAGCGCGTCATAACTGAAACTGCCATCCTGCCCGAACACAACTTCGCGCAGCAGGAAATAACGCAGCGCGTCCGCCCCTATCACCTTCTGAATCGGTTCCGCCCGCACGATATTCCCGCGCGATTTGCTCATCTTGCTTTCTTCAAACAGCAGCCAGCCGTGCGCAAAAATGTTTTTCGGCAACGGCAGGCCCGCGGCCATCAGAAACGCCGGCCAATAGACCGCGTGGAAGCGGATGATCTCCTTGCCGATCAGGTGCAGGTCGGCGGGCCACAGGCCGCGCTCCTCGACGGCAGTCTTGTAAGCAGTCAGCGCGTCGAACCAAACATAAAAGACGTGCGGTGCTTCGCCCTCTACCGGAATGCCCCACTTGAGATTTGTGCGCGTAATCGAAAGATCCGTCAGTCCTTGGCGCACGAACGCCAGCACTTCGTTGCGGCGTGTTTCGGGCCGGAGAAAATCGGGTTGCGCATCGTAAAGATCGAGCAATCTATCGGTAAAGGCGGAAAGCTTAAAGAAGAAGTTCTCTTCGGTGACCGTTTCCGTGGGCCGTCCGCAATCGGGGCATGGGTCGCCGGGCTTGGCTTCGTTCACATACAGGTTGTCGAAAATGCAATATTGGCCGGTGTACGAGCCCTTGTAGACGTAGCCATTCTGCCGGCAGCGCTGGAACAGATCGTTGACCACACGGGCGTGCTTTGGATCGGTGGTGCGCTGGAAATAATCGATGCCCAGGCCCAGCATCTTCCATTGCCGCTCGAACTCAGCGGCGACGGCGTCGCAGAATTCTTTGGGAGTCTTGCCGGCGCGCTGGGCCGCGCGTTCTACGTTAATGCCGTGCTCGTCGCTGCCTGTGGTCAGCACCGCATCGTAACCTTGCATGCGCTTGAAGCGCTTGATGAGGTCGGCCACGATGGTGGTGTAGGCATGGCCGATGTGCGGCGCGGCATTCACGTAGTAGATGGGGGTGGTCAGGTAGTATTTGTTCATCTCGAGTTTTTCA
This sequence comes from Bryobacterales bacterium, assembly GCA_963785255.1. Classification (GTDB taxonomy): domain Bacteria; phylum Acidobacteriota; class Terriglobia; order Bryobacterales; family Bryobacteraceae; genus Bog-159. The sequence continues at coordinate 1,048,685 of CAWAUR010000013.1, read as the reverse complement.
GGTAGGCGAAGTTGGCTTCGGCAATCACCTGCTTCAGCGGCAGGCCGGATTCCTGCGCGATGCGCCGGCAATCTTCATATTCCGGCGCGTAGGCGCCCTCGCCCGATACCTTCATGCGGACCTTACCATGCGGCGTTTCCACTTCCACAAAGTGACGCGCCTGCACGCGGCGGTCGGCAGTGTACGTGCGCAGGCCCAGCGTGGAGGTTTCGGCGAAGATGGTTTCGACCAATGTCTCGCGCGCCTCGGGAGGCGCCAGCACGCGCAGCAACACGCCCGGACGGCCCTTTTTCATTTCGATGGGCTGCAAGGTCACGTCGAGCGCGCCTTTTTCCAGCAGGCGATCCATGGCATAGGCCAGGATCTGCGGGCTCAGATCGTCGATGTTGGCTTCTAGCACCGTGATGGTTGTAGCTTCCGCCGCGCCAGTCTCTTCGCCGAGAATCACGCGCAACACGTTGGCGCGTTGCGGAAAATCGTAGCCGCCCGCGCCGTAGCCCGTGGCGGTGATCTTCAACGGCGGTAGTGCGCCGAATCCGCGCGCCAGCGTGACGGCCAGCGCCGCGCCGGTGGGGGTGGTTAGTTCCACCGCCGGACCATCCGCGTAAATCGGCTGTCCTTGCAAGAGCGCGGCAGTCGCGGGTGCGGGCACGGGCAGTGTGCCATGCGCGGTGTGAGCGGTCCCGCTGCCCACGTTGAGCGGCGAAGACACGATGGATTTGACGCCCAGCAGTTCAAATCCCAGGCATGCGCCGACGATGTCCGCAATAGAATCGGCGGCGCCCACTTCGTGGAAATGCACCTGATCCACGGGCATCTGGTGCACCGCCGCTTCCACTTCGGCGAGCCGCTGGAACACTGCCGCGGCATTAGTCTTGGCGCACGCCGGCAGCGTGGCCTTTTCGATCATCTTCAAGATATGCGGTAGATGCCGATGGGCATGCGTTTCCTGCACCTCGACATGGAACTTGGTAGCGGCGATGCCACATCGTTTCACGCGTTCGAACGAAATGGCCGCGCCGGTTTCAAGCGACGCCAGCGCTTCGACGATGGCGGACTGGTCCGCGCCGGCATCCGCCAGCGCGCCCACCAGCATGTCGCCGCTGATGCCGGAGAAGGCGTCCAGATAACAAAGCAAGGGCACTGTTTTTATTATGGACGATTATGAGGCGTAACGACCTTGAGAGAGCCCCGCGACCTTGCCGCCAAGCCGCACCGGGCTCGCGATCCGCGCGCTAGGGAACTACTTTGTAGGCGGTTCCGGAGGGGTGACCGACGGTCATCGTAGTCCCGAAAATGGCACCACTGTCGTCCATTGCCAGAGATCCGTAAGGCGTCTCGCCGTTGGTGAAGAGGTGCAGAATAATCGTATTCCAATCGCCCCCCGGCGTTGAGGGCGGCTGCAATTCGAAAAGCGCGCCGCCCTCAGGCGACGAGGTTGTGCCGTATATATTCCCGTTGCGCAGAATAAGCGGCGAATCCGGGCCGAACATTCTGCCCCAGCCGAACTGGTGAAGCGTAGTCTTTAGCCACTCCCCGCCGGGCTGCGCGGGGGGAAGCAACTGAAAGACCGTGCCGACGCCCAAGGGTCCAATGTAGGTGCCCACCCAAGTGGTGCCGAAGGTCGTTCCGTAGACAGTTCCGTCGCTGCCCACCGCCGGCCAATAGGGCGTGCTTCCATCGGAAAACCCACGGAAGCTATGAAGGACGGCCTCGGTCCAAGGTCCGCCTGATGTGGAAGGCGGAGACAGCTCAAACAAGGTGCCCGATGAAGTCTGTGCGGTCCCGCCGAACTCCGTGGTGCCGTAGAGCACGCCATTGTCGGCGAGGGTAAGGCTCACGGGGCCGGCTCCGGCCAACGCCAAGCCCCCTGGGAATTCATAAAGAACGGTTTCGGTCCATGCGCCGCCGGGCGCCGCGGGGGGCTGCAGCTTGAAAACGAGGCCCGAATCATACGTTCCGCCGCCCGAGGTCGTTCCGTAAAGCGCCCCGTCGGGGCCGCGTACGACCCCGGTGAAGGGCGTCGTTCCCTCGAGATTCGAGAAGCTGAGCAGCAGTCTCTCCGTCCAGACTGCGCCGGGCGAAAGGGGTGGGGTCAGTTCAAACACCGTGCCTGAGAGCGTGGGCCCTCCGCCGCCGATCGTGGCGCCGTATATGATGCCGTCGGGGCCGACGACTAAGGGCGTAACAGGCCCGCAGGCGTCTCCATTGAATCCCTGTGAAGGTGTGGAGCACCGTTTCGGTCCACGTTGCGACCGATCCCACGGCGGCCTCCGGCGGCCGGAGTCGGAACACGTTGCCGCAATGTCCGTCGGAGGATGGACCATAGAACAGTCCATTATGGAGCGTTAGCCCTAACGGTCCCTCGTTTTGAAAATTGTAGACTGTAGCGAAGGACCTCTGGGCCACCGCACCGGGCGCCAGGTGTATCCCAGCGCGCTTATAGCAGCCACAAAGCGAAATATTCTCACATTGAGCTCCTTAGTTTCGATTGTAGAGCCTGTTCCGGCGACGCTTGTTTAAGTGCTTCGTACAGCAGCCACTGTAGTCGAATCGCGCCGCCCTGACGTTCACGGCATTATGCCGGTATCGATCAGTGAGTAGACCTGATATTGGGTCGGCGAGTACGGCGGCGGCAGGCCGGTGTTGACGAGTCTGCGCACGATCAGGACGCCTGTGTTGGATGTGGGCTCGTAGGTGCACGCATTCGGGCCGTATGCCTCCCAGATGGTCCCTGTCTGCGGAGTGTCCATGTCGGTGATGGTGGCGACGACACTGCCGAAAAGCGAGCCGCTGCCGGGCGGCCAATTGAGATTCACCGCCACGCATCCGAACTGGGAGACGGTATTCTGCCCATTTGGAATTCCGGCGGGTGAGACCAGGGCGACCAAACTTCCGTCTGCGCGCTGGGCCCAATCGAATTCGGTTATATAGGTCGCTTGCAGGTTCTCGTAGAAACTGGCGTTCGGCAGGTCCGACAGAAAGAACGGACCCGCATACGGCGTCCAGGTCGAGAGGTTCGGAAACGAGGCCACGCTCGTGCTGAAGATGTAGTAGCCGAGCGTCGCCTCGAAGGATTTGTTGAAGCAGGCGGCCGCAAGGTAGGCGGTCCCGGTTATGTCGACCATGATGGCCGGCTCGCCCCAGACAGAGCACGCCGCGCCGGACCACTCGTTCAACTGTGCGAACGTGACCGCCACATTGGTGGCGATGTTATCGTCTGGCAGCGTGGCACCGCACGAGTTCAGATCGTTGCCGGCCCAACCCTCCCCGAGATTGGTCGGCGACGTCTGGGCTACGGTCATGACAAAGCAGCCACTCTTGCCGATACTGAGTGGAATCGAGTCGCCCGGGATGACGAAATACATCAGGTGGACGGCGTACCAGGCTTGGTTGTACCACCAGAAGTTGGGAACTTCATGCGACGAGAACTGTGTGGGGTAGGGATTGATGGGGCTGGTCGATTGCACGGATGGCCATATGGCAGTCGCTTTTGGACACGGCGGAGTCGTGGTGCACCACGCCGCCCAGGCCGCGCCGCCAGGTTGGCCAAGTGGGATCGCCTGTCTGGATAAAACAGCGCGGGATACTTTGCTCATGCTCGTCACCGTCCCTTCCCCGGGGTGCCCGCTCGGGCTCAGAGGCGTTGGCGGCAAGCGTCTAAGAGATATACGAACCTTATTATCTGTGTTTATGCAATCGATGTCAAGTCATTTCGCGCGGCAGTCATTTCGCGCGGCGCCGCTCGTCGATGCGTGCGGCCCCACGCAGAACGTGCGAAGCGCGACGCGGAGCAAGATGCACGTCATGCCCGGATTGGGCATGGCACGGCCGGGTGCGGTCACGACGGGCGTGGACCCGATTCCGGCGCAGCCGTAAGCCGCCGCCGCGAGGGCAGACCACAAACCACGATGGTCCGCCCCACGGCGACCGGCGCGTCCGTTACAATGGCAATTAATGCCTCGATTGCTGCTCTGTTTCACCTTACTGGCCGCCGGTGTGTTCGCCGCGCCGCCCGACAACGCCTCCGAAAAGCCCGCGGAGAAAAAGTCCGCGTTCGATAAGCCCACGTTCGAAGCTTACGTGCGGCATCTCAAGGTCTTCGGTCCGCAGATCAAAATCGAGATCTCCGACCCCAAGCCGTCCGATATGCCAGGATTTGTGCTGGTCGGCGTGCATGCATCGGCCGGACAAGCGAGCGCCGATTACCAATATTACGTCTCGAAGGACGGCCAGAAGATCGTCGAGGGCAGCGTCTACGACGTTTCGCAGAACCCCTACAAGCCGCAACTCGATAAGTTGAAGACCGATCTGCAGCCGAGTTTCGGCACGCCGGGCGCGCCGGTGGTGCTGGTGGAGTTCAGCGATTTCGAATGCCCCATGTGCAAGGAAGAGGCCAAAGTTCTGCGCGACAACCTGCTCACCGCCTATCCTAAACAGGTGCGCTTCTATTTCATGGAATTTCCGCTGGATGCGCTGCATCCCTGGGCGCGCGCGGCGGCCATTGCCGGACGCTGCGTTTTTCGGCAGAACGCCAACGCCTTCTGGGATTATCACGATTGGATCTTCGCGCATCAGCCGGAAATCAACGCCGGCAATCTGAAGGACAAGGTACTGGAGTTCGCCAAGGGCAAGGATCTCGATACGCTACAACTCACGCGCTGCATGGATAACAAGGAAACCGAGACGGAAGTGAACAAAGCCCAGGCGATCGGTAAAGACGTGGGCGTGGGCGCTACGCCGACGCTCTATATCAACGGCCGCCCCATAGTGGGCAGCCACGACTGGCCTACGCTGCGCAGCATCATCGATTACGAAATCGATTATCAAAAGACGGCGCACAATGCCGGCGAAGATTGCGGATGCGAAGTGGCGCTGCCCGCTCCGAAGTTGAACTAGCGGCATGCGGGAAACCACAGTGATACGGCCACGCGTTTCGCGTGGCGGGGCTGGGGGCCGGGGGCCGGGGGCCAGGGTTTTGTTCCTATCCTTGCTGGCGATGGCCTTCGCAGCGTTCGCGGCAACGCCGGCCGTCGATCCCAACACCTTCCTCGACGACGTAAAGTTTCTAGCCAACAAGAACATGAAAGGGCGCGGCACGGGCTCGCCCGAGCTGGAAAAGTGCGCTGCGTTCATCGCCGCTAAGTTCAAATCGTTTGGCTTACAGCCGATCGACGGAAAGAGTTACTACCAAGCCTTCGACGTCACCACCAATGCGCGGCTGGGCGATAACAATCGCTTTGCGTACACCGGCGATGGCATGCACATCAAGCTGTCGTTTCCGGAGGATTTCACTCCGTTCAACTTTTCGGCGAAGGCAGTGATGACGGGCGGCGTGGTGTTCGCGGGATACGGCATCACCGCACCCGAGTACAATTACGACGATTACAAGGGCATCGACGCGCACGACAAGATCGTGCTGATCATGCGGCACGAGCCGCAGGAGTTCGACGATAAGAGCATTTTCGAGGGCAAGGTCTACACGCAGCACGCGCAGTTGTGGAGCAAGGCCGCCAACGCCAAGATGCATGGCGCGCGCGGCGTGGTGCTGATGAACGACGCCGCGGCGCATCCGGGCGAGGCCGATGAGTTGGAGAAGTTTGCCGAGTCCGCCGGACCGGGCGACGCCGGCATTCCCTTCGCGCAGATCCGTTACGAGATCGCCCTCCGCTGGTTCGCGATGGCAGGCAAAAATGCGGACGATATTCAGCGGGACATCGATAAGGACCTGCAGCCGCGCTCTTTTGCGTTCCCGAATGCGTTGCAAGTGGACGCGAATCTGGATGTCGAGCGGGTGGTGAAAACGGTGCACAATGTTGCCGGGTATCTGCCTGGCACGACCGGCGAATATGTAGTGATCGGCGCGCATTACGATCACCTGGGGCTTGGCGAACAGTATTCGCTGGCGCCGTCGCTGGCGGGAACGGTCCATCCGGGCGCGGACGATAACGCTTCGGGCACGGCGGGCGTGATTGAGCTGGCTCGCTGGTTTGGGAAGCAGCCGCAACAAAAGCGCGGCATTTTGTTTTTGACCTTTGCGGGCGAGGAATTGGGGCTGCTCGGATCGAGTTATTACGTGAACCATCCGCTGCTGCCGCTCGATAAAGACGTGGCCATGATCAATATGGATATGATCGGCCGGGTGCGCGATGGCAAGCTATTCATCGGCGGAGTAGGCACCGGATCGACATTGAAGAAGTTACTTGAAGCAGCCGCGCCCAAGTATCCGCTGCACATCGATTATTCCGAGGCTGGTTATGGCTCAAGCGATCATACTTCGTTCACCGCCAAACAGGTGCCTGTACTGTTCTTTTTCTCGGGACTGCACGCGGATTATCACAAGCCCAGCGATACGTGGGATAAGATCGATGCGCCGGATGCGGCGAAGGTGCTCGAGCTGGTCGCGGAGGTAGGCGAGGATTTGCGGGAGGCGCCGGACCGTCCGCAGTTTGTACGCGTGAAGGAGCCGGAGCATGCGGGCGAAGTGGCCGGATCATCGGGGTCGGGTCACTCGGGCTACGGTCCGGATTTCGGCAGCATTCCGGATTTCGGCGAGGGTGTGAAGGGCGTGAAGTTTGCCGATATCCGCGAGGGATCTCCAGCGGCCAAAGCCGGCTTGAAGGCGGGCGATGTGCTGGTGGAGTTCGACGGCAAGAAAATCGAGAACCTTTACGATTTCACATACGCGCTGCGCGCGAAGAAGCCGGGCGACGAGGTGATGGTAAAGGTGATGCGCGGCAGCGAGGCGGTCGAAGTGAAGGTGCTACTGACGAAGCGCAAGTAGGACAGGCCTCCTGGCCTGTCCAGGGCGAGTTTGCGCTCGCCATGGGCGAGTTTGCGCTCGCCATGGGCGAGTTTGCGCTCGCCGAACAGCGGGCCTACGAGGCCCGCGCAGGCTACGAGCCTGCCCCACAAAAGTCGAGGGACAGGCCGGGAGGCCTGTCCTACCTTACCCGGCTGGCAGAATCTTGGTGATGTCGTTATAAAGAACGAACGCCACCAGCATCATGATGAAGACGAAGCCGACCTTAAACACGGCTTCCTTCACGTTCATGCTCATATCGCGGCGCATCACCATTTCGATGATGAGCATGACGATGCCTCCACCATCGAGAATGGGAAGCGGCAATAGGTTAATCACCGCCAGGTTCAGGCTTACCATCGACATGAAAGCGATGAAAGCCGAGGGCCCCTGTTTGGCCGCCTGGCCGGACATCTGCGCGATCCCCACCGGTCCCGAGAGCAGTTTCGCCGAGATGCGGCGCTCGATCACGCCCTCCAGCACGTGGAAAATCAAGCCCGCGGAACGGGCGTTTTCATCGACGGACACGCGTATGGCGTCGGGCAGCGAGAGGCGCGACGTGACGATATTCAGCTTGGGCTCCACGTAGGCGCCGATCACCCACCGCGGTTGTCCATCGGCCGTGCTCCATACCGGCTGCACGGTGACCTGCATGGGCTTGCCGTTGCGCGTAAAATCGATCGTCACCGGCTTGCCGCCGCTGCCGCGAATCACTTCATGGAAACGAACCGTTGCGTGGATAGAATGTCCGGCAGCGTCGACGATGAGATCGCCCTGCTGCAGTCCGACCTTCTGGGCCGGCATTCCGGCGGTAACTGGACCCAACTGAACCTCGCCTTTTTCGGACCATCCGGCGGTGCCGGCGCCGGAGCGCTCATCGAGCGTGGGAGTCACGGTGGTATCGAACCGCTTACCATTGCGCTCGATGGTGAGAGGCATGGGACGGCCGGCGCTCTCGATTTCCTTCATGATGATATCGTCCCAGGTGGGATTGCGTTGACTGCCCAGCTTGACGATGCGATCACCCTCCTGGATGCCGGCCTTGGCTGCGGGCGTGTTAAGCGCCACGCTACCCACGACCGCTCCGTTGTCGGCGTCGACTACCTTTTCATACTTAACCATGTACAGGCCGGTCAACAGCGCGACGGCCAGCACTACGTTCATCAAAGGCCCGCCTAACACAATGATCAAACGCTGCCAGCGAGGCTTGGCCAGGAAGCCGCGCGGATCGTTAGCGGTTTCATCGCCGGGAAGCTCGCCGGCCATCTTGACGAAACCGCCCAGGAAAAAAATCAACGAAACGCGGTAATCGGTCTCGCCGCGGCGGAAGCCGAACAGACGTGGTCCAAAGCCAAAACTGAAGGTCTCTACGCGGACATCAAAGAAGCGCGCCGCCCAGAAGTGGCCCAACTCGTGGATGAGGATCATCACACCGATCAGGATCAGGAACCAGAAAGCGCTTTGGAAAAATGCCATAGAATTTAAACCCTTGCCGGAACCGGCTGTGCGACGGCTGTCTGCCGGCGAGCTACCGAACGTGCGACGTTACGCGATTCCTTGTCAATTTCGAGAATATCGGCCACCGAGCGCGGCTGCCGGATGGGCACGCGACTTAGCGTTTCGTCGACGACGGCGGCGATAGCCGGGAACGAGATCTCATCCTTCAAAAAAGATTCGACGGCGATTTCATCCGCCGCGTTTAACGTACAGGTTGCCGAACCGCCGGTTTCCTGGCATTGGTAAGCCAGCTTGAGAAGCGGAAAGCGATCGAAATCGGGCGGCGCAAAATCCCATTGGCGAGGCTGCGACCAGTCGATTTTGGGTACCGGCGCCTGCTGCCGCTCGGGCCAGGTGAGCGCATATTGTATAGGCATGCGCATATCGGTGGTGGAGACCTGAGCAAGCACGCTTCCATCGGAATACTCGATCATGGCGTGCACGGTGGATTGCGGATGAATGACCACATCCACTTGGGACGGCGCGAAGCCGAACAGCCAACACGCTTCGATGACTTCGAAGCCCTTGTTCATCAGCGTGGCCGAGTCTATAGTGATGCGCTTACCCATCCTCCATGTTGGATGATTCAGGGCTTGGGCGGGAGTCACGGACTCGAGCGCATGTTTGGGCGTGGTGCGAAACGGGCCGCCGGATGCCGTCAGGATCAATTTCGAGACTTGGCTGCGGTTGCCGGCGCGCAGACATTGATGGACGCCATTGTGTTCGCTATCGATGGGTAGAAGATCGGCTCCGCTGCGCGATACAGCGTCCATCACCAGCTTTCCGCCGGACACCAGAACTTCTTTGTTTGCCAATCCCACCCGTTTGCCTAAGCACACCGCTTCGTAGGTCGCTTCCAGACCTGCGACGCCGACAATCGCTGAAATGACCATATCGACAGAGGGATCAATGGCTATGGCGACCAGTGCAGCCGGGCCGAAAGCAAGCTCTGGCCAGTTTGGACGCGGCAGACCGGAATCGGATAGGGCGGCGGCCAACCGATCGACACCTGGGGCGGTGGCGAGCACGGCGATGACGGGGCGAAACTCCAGGATTTGCTTTAAGATAGCCTCTACGTTATGGCCCGCCGCAAGCGCCTGCACGCGGTAGAGACCCGGGTTGTTCCGGACCACGTCCAGAGTGTTGGCGCCGATGGAGCCGGTGGATCCCAGCAGGGCGAGGCTTTTCATTTCAAGCAGATGGCGGCTGATGACATGATAGCATGCGGGACGATAAAGGCAGGTTGTGGGTGGTAGGTGGTGCGTTTGCTTTCGGTGATGGTCAGCCTAGCAGGTCTTCGAGGGTAACTGCATCCAGCACACGCTCGCTCAGTTCTTCCAGGCCGGAAGTAGGCAGCGCGGCCAGTTTCTCGATGACCCAGGGGGGCAGGGGCCCGAAGCGCTTCTCCAGAAGCCGCCGCAGGACCGTCAACTCGCCCTGCTGCAACCCCTGTTGCAACCCTTGTTGCAAACCCTGGTCCAACCCCTTTTGAAAGGGAGGGCCCAAAATCTCATTTTCTAGAATATTGATGTGAATCGGCATATTCCTCGTCTCTTCCACCACCACGGGCGCCAGCCGCCGCAATCCGGCCAGAACCAACAACTGTTGCAGCGCGTTCTGCCGCGCCAGCGGGCTCAGACCCACAATCCGCTTCACGATCCTGCGGATCGCTTCTCTATGGTCTCGCAGTCCCGCCAGGATCGCAATTACATTATCGCCGACGTCCTCGCTTTCCAGCAGACGTTCCCCATCCAGCTTCCGAATGTCAATCAGTGTGTATTGGAACAGCAAGCCGGGCGCGCGTAGTTCCCGCTCCATGCGCATCTCCGCCTCCCCGACGTAGACCACCATTTGCCGCGGGAACCGCCCCATCAGCCGGTACACGCCTAAGCCGTACTCCGCCATGCGCAGGGGCATCGCCGGATCGTTGGTGCTTTGCAGTTCCACCTGGATCAGGCCGCCGTCGGTGGTCTCGCCCAACAGGTCCAAGCGCAGATTCTGCACTTTGGGCAGTTCCACATCCAGCCATTTAGCGACCCTCATGCCGGTCAGTTCCCGCATGATTATTCCGCCGGAACATTGCAAGAGTAGCTTTAGAGTGACGTCGTAATCCTGCATGGAAGGAGCGTCAACGCTCGATTTAAGGAAGGGAGTGGAATCGTCGAGGTATTGTTCTCACGCAAACCGGGAAACAGCGGTCAGCCTAGCAGGTCTTCGAGGGTAGATGAGCGGGCAGCGCCGTTTCTCGTTGGCTCCAAGGCGGCAGTGAGACGAGCCCATCTTGGAACAGAAGGTCCGGTGGCAGCCGGGTGGCATAATCCTACAAATTTACCGCTTATACACCACGCCGCCCTTCATCACAAACGCCACGTTCTGCAGCACCCCGATATCCTGCAGCGGATCGCCCGGCACCGCGACAATATCGGCAAGGTATCCAGGTTTCAACTCACCGATACGATCCTGCCAACCCAGCAGCTTCGCGCCATTCAGCGTGCCCGCCTGCAAGGCCGCCAGCGGCGTCATGCCGTACTTCACCATCAGCACGAATTCGCGCGCCTGCGTGCCGTGCGGGAATGGGCCGACGTCGGAACCCATGGCCATGGGCACGCCGGCCGCAAGCTGCGTGCGGAATTCACGCGCGTGGAATTCGAGCATGTGGTGCTCGCTTTCAGCCTGACGCTCGGAGGGCGCGTGGTCGGCAAAATACTCGATAATCGCAAATGTGGGCACGGCGAAGATCTCTTTGTCGCGCATCAGTCGCATGGTTTCGTCGCTGAGCTCGAAAGCATGATCGACGGAAGCCACGCCCGCGCGCGCGGCATATAATGTCCCCGGCTCGCCGGTAGCATGCACGGCCACGCGCTTGCCCACGCGCGCAGCTTCTTCCACGGCTGCGCGCAGCTCCGCTTCGGTGTATTGGTATGGTGTGGAGAACTTGCCGCCAACCAGCGTATCGCGGCCCGTTTCATAGATCTTCGTGAAGTCCGCACCATCTTTGAACTGGCCGCGCATCACCGTGATTAACTCCGCGCCGTTGTTGGCCCACGTGGCGTTGGGGAGCACATGCTGCGCCGGATTGTAGCCGATGGCGTCTTCATGTCCGCCCAGAATATCCACCGCATTGCCGCTGATGCGCAGGCGCGGACCGGGCACCAGCCCCCGGTCGATCGCATTGCGCACCGCGGTGTCGGCCGATCCCGCGCCTTCCGTGCCCATATCGCGCTCGGCCGTGAACCCGGCCATCAGATCGGCTTTGGCGGCCAGCACCGCCAGGATGGTCCGCTGTGGCACGGACTCTTGCACCGTCTGCAGATCCTCCGCGCCGGGATGCAGAAATAAATGGACGTGCGCATCGATCAAGCCCGGCAGCAACGTGCGGTCGCCCAGATCGACGATTTGCGCGTCCGCCGGATGGCTGACCTTCGCCCCCACCTCCACGATGCGTTCGCCGGTAACCAGCACCTCACCCGGCTGCAGCATCTTGCCAGACTCAATATCCAGCAAACGCGCGGCGTGCAGCACGATAGACGTCTGCGTCTGTCCCAGCACCACGCAGGCCGAAAGCAGCAGCGCGGCACAGAATCGAAATGTGCTCATGATGTCCATGATGTAGATGTTACTCCGGCAGCTTCTCCGCCACCAAACGCTCCAGCCGGATTTTCGCGCCGGGATTCCAATCCGGAAAGGCGTCCACATCCTCGAATCGCACAATGCGAAAATCCAAGAACAATTTCAGAAGCTCGTTCCGCCTGTCGCTGCCGTTCTCATAGACAAAAATTCCGCCAGGAGCCAAGGCGCGGCGAATGCGTGCGGCGTCGCCGGCGGTTGGCGAGCGAACGTAGGTCATGGCAATCAGGTCCCACCGCGGCGCGCCGAAATCAAATTGATCGTCGCTCGAAACTATCGCGCGAATCTTCACGCGCATTTTCGCGGCATTGGCCTGCGCCTGCCGCACGGCTTCGTCCGATGGATCGAAGCCCGTGACGTCCCACCCTTGCATGGCGAGATACACCGCATTGCGGCCTTGGCCCATTCCGAAATCGAGCGCCCTGCCGGGCTTGCGGCCCTCAATCGCCCAACCCAGCAGCGCGTTGGGCGTCTCGACGAAGATGGGATCGCGCCCGCCGTACACCTTGTTCCAAAGCACCTTCGCGCCATCGGGACGTGTGAACGCCATATGGCCCAGACGATCGGCTTCGCGCTCCGCCTCGGCCGGCGGCATGCCCTGGCGAATGAGTTCGTCGCGGTAAGGACGGATCAGATTGGCTGGTTTGCTATCGGGCGGCCGCGCGCTCAGCCAAGCCAGAAAGGCTTTCCAGCGCGCTTCCCCATCCGGTTGCGCGCCGAGCAGTGCGGCGGTCGCGAAAAACCAGAGGCGGCGCGTCATCCGAGCAGCACTTTCAACGCGCCTTTTTGCGCGGCGAGCTCGAACGCGCGCGGAGCTTCGGCCAGCGGCAGCCGGTCCGAGATCATCTCTTCCACCGGAATCAGATTGCGGTTGAGCAGATCGAGCGCCGGCTCGAAGCGTCCACAGCGCGAACCTACCAGGGTGACCTCGTTGACGATCACCGGCGCAGTATCCACGCCCACCAGCCCATGCACCGTGGATTTCAGAATCACCGTCCCGCGTGGGCGCGTCATGTTCACAGCCTGCCGGAGGCCCTCGGGCGAGCCGGTGGCATCCACCACCCAGTCGTAGGCCATTTCGGGCAGAGCCCCTTTGGCGATTTCAACATCCACGCCTGCGTGGCGCGCGATTTGTAGCTTTTCGTCGTGCCGTCCAAACTGGTGAACTCGATGGCCGTACGCATTCAGCACCAGCGCGATGAGCAACCCCAGCTTGCCATCGCCCAGCACGGCGATCTCTGAACGGCAAGGCAGCGCCACCTGATCCAGGATTTCGCAAGCCGCCGCCAAGGGTTCCACGAACACCGCGCGCTCGGTGGGCAGCGAGTCCGGCAGCGCGTGCAGGTTGCGTTCCGGCAGAGTGAGGAACTCGCGGAATGCGCCGGGATGTTTGACGATGCCGAGCACGATGCGCCCGGGGCAATGGCGGCCGAGACCGCGCCGGCACCAATCGCACGTGCCACAAGCCAGGTTGATCTCGCCCACCACGCGCTGCCCAATCCACTCTTTCGAATCCGCCTCCACCACTTCACCCACAAATTCATGGCCTGGTGTACCGGTGAAGTCGTAATATCCGCGCTGCAGTTCCACATCGGTATTGCAGATCCCGCCGCGCAAAAGCCGGATCAGCGCGAATCCCGCGGGCCGCTGCGGACGCGGTTCATCGCGGAGTTCCACGCGTCCGTTTTCGAGGTGCACAGCCAGCATGTTGGTTAGTATAGGGTGTTTAACAGCTTCCGGGGAAACCGCTCCCTGACGGTCGCGGCTCGGTAAGGGACGTAATGATTTCGCGGGCCTTACTGAGCCGCGACCGTCAGGAAGCGGTTTCCTTGGCCCGGAATCTCCAAAACTGTTAAGCACCGTTGGTACATCCGCACGCGGGTGGCCTGCGCTCCGCCGCTATAATTAAAGTTTCATGCCCGCGGAACTTATCTGTTTCGAAGAGCGCTGCCGCGCGCGCTTCCCCATCACCGGCGTCATCTACAATTGCCCGCATTGCGGTGGATTGCTGGAAGTGTGGTATCCGCCGCCCGACGCTCGACCCGCCGATCTGAAACGCATCTGGCGCGAACGCCGCACTTCCAACCTCCCGCTCGATCAAAGCGGCGTCTGGCGCTATCGCGAGACCATCCCGTTTCTGGAATCGTACGATCGCATGGTCTCCCTGCGCGAAGGAAACACGCCGCTGCTCAACGCGCCGCGGGCGGCCGGCTACGGCGGGCTCGACGCGCTCATGTTCAAGCACCAGGGTTTCAATCCCACCGGTTCGTTCAAAGACAACGGTATGACATGCGGCGTGGCGCAAGCTCTCCGCTTGGGCATGCGGCGCGTGGCGTGCGTTTCCACTGGCAACACATCGGCATCCATGGCCGCCTATGCCAGCGCCGCCGGACTCGACCCCATCGTCTTCATCCCGCACGGCAATATCTCGTACGGCAAGCTGGCGCAGGCGCTCGAATACGGCGCCAAAACGTTGCAAGTGGAAGCGAATTTCGATCAGATTCTGGCGCTCGTCCGCACGCTGGCGGAGCGTCTCGGAATCTACCTGCTGAACTCCATCAATCCGTTCCGCATCGAGGGCCAGAAAACCATCGTCGTCGAGATGCTCGATCAGCGCGATTGGAACCCTCCCGATTGGATCGTGCTACCCGGCGGCAATCTAGGCAATACATCGGCATTCGGCAAGGCGCTGCGCGAATTGCACGCGCTGGGTTTCATCTCGCGCATGCCGAAGCTCGCCGTGATTCAGGCCGCCGGCGCCGCGCCTTTCTATGAGTTGATGCAGGCGCCCGAGCGCGGCTTTCACGCGGTGGACCATCCGCAGACGCTGGCCACCGCCATCAAAATTGGCGATCCGGTGTCGTGGCCTAAGGCGTTGCGCGAAGTGTCCTGCTCCGGGGGCGTGGTGGAGCAAGTCAGCGAACAGGAAATCGCGGATGCCAAGGCCATCATCGGACGCTGCGGAATCGGGTGCGAGCCGGCGTCGGCTGCTACCCTGGCGGGAATTCGCAAGCTGACCGCATCCGGCGTCATCTCGTCCTCCGCGGATGTCGTGGCCGTGCTCACCGGCAACCTACTGAAGGATCCCGATTATATTTACCGTTATCACACTGGAAAACTGGAAGCGCCCTCAGGGGCCTCCATTCGCTCGAGTTTTGGGAATCAACCGGTGGTGGTGCCTAATGACCCCGCCCGGATCGCAGCCGTCCTTCAAGGCGATACCCCCAAATAGGGGACAGACGTAAGCGCCACATTTAGGGGTATTGTTAGGGATTTACTGGGTTTGTTAGACCTGAAGTTATGGGAGCAAATCTGGATGTTGGGAACAATCCCTCTCGTGACTACAAGGCCATTGACAAGAGACTGGCGGATCTCTATTGCCGGCGGTCGGCAGTGGAAAATCTCATCCGATGTCTGGAAGGTTACGCCGCCTGTCAGGCTAAGAACGAGCGCCGTGAGCGGCTAAAAGCCGGGTAACTTGCGCGGCTAACGCATCGTAAGGCATGGCGCCCGGATGATAGAGGCGCACTATGCCGGTGCGATCCACAAGCACTAGAGTCGGCGTCGTGCTGCAACCATATCTGTCGAAGTTTTCCGCGCTCAAAGGCGCCGGCATGTTACCGAGCGCCGCGTAGAACTCCCGCCGCACACGATCGATGTACTGGGTTTCGGCCTGCGGCGCGGCCTCGCCCGCGGCAGTGTACCCATAAAGCTGCGTCGGCCCCACTAACACTAATCCCTTCGGACCGTAGGTGCTCATCAACCGCGCCAGGATGGGGACTTCCGCCTTGCAGTCGCTACACCAGTGCGCCCAAAAAAAGAGCAGCACGGGGTGGCCTTTCAACGAGGCCAGCGAAGGCGGCTGCGCTCCCAGCCAATGGCCGACATCCAGCGGCGGGGCAGGCTTGCCTTCGAGCGAAAGCAGATTGATGTTCTTTTGAATGCGCGCTGCGATGGGGGACCCGGTCCAAGTGCTCAATTCAGCCTTCAGATACGTGACGGCTTCACTGCGTTGCCCGCGCGCCGCCAACACCAGCGCATGCACCTCGATGGCGGCGCCTAGCGCAGTCACAATGGAGGCATCTCCGCTGCCTGCGCGATTGAGCAGATCGAGGGACAATTGGCGCGCTTCGATAGCGTCTTTGTCCGCGTGGTCGTATTGCTTCTCGTCCAGCGCGGCGCGGGCCAGCCAGGATAGCGCTTCGATGGCTTCCGGCGTGGCTCCCGCCGATGAGCGGTAAGTTTGAATCTCCCGCTCAGCCAATGTCAAGTTGTGGGCGGCGCAGGCGGCGCGCACTTGATCCACGATGCCGCCCGCGGCCGCCAGGGAGACCGTGCCCGCGGCTGCCACGATCCAAGCCGTGCGCGCCGTTCTCATGAGGCTTGCGCCAGCGGCTGCTCCCGCAGCAGGCGAAGAAACGCCTGCGCCGCCAGATTGAATTTCTTGCGCTTGCGGTGCACGATGCCCAGCGGACGCAACAGCGCGGGCGCGTGCAGCGGCACCGAAACCAGACGCCCCTGCTCGATTTCGGTCTGCATGGTGCGCTCCGGCAGGATGCTGATGCCCGAACCCAAGGCCACGGCTTCCTTGATGGTCTGGATGTTGTCGAATTGCATCACCTGGTTTACTTCCACGCCCTGATCGCGGAAAAAGCGGTCCAGCTCGCGCCGGATGAGCAGATCTTCATCGAAGCCGATAAAGTCCTGGCCATTCAGATCGGCCGGCTGCAGGATCTTCTTGGCGCCCAGTGGATGCGCGGGCGGCACAGCCACGGCCATGCGCTCCTTGCGCCAGGGGATCACGGCCAACTCGCGCTTAGCCACCGGATAGCTGACCAGGCCCAGATCCGCATGGTCGCCCAGGACGGCCTCATAAATTTTGTCGGGACGCAGATAGTCGACATGCAACTGCGCCTGCGGATGGCGCCGCTCAAATTCCTGGCGCAGGCTGGTCATCTCCGACAGGCCGATGGAATAGATAGAAGCTACCCGCACAGTGCCTTCGGCCTGGCCCTTGAGCCGTTCGAGCGACACCAGGAACTGCTCCTCGCGGCGCAGGACTTCGCGGCAGAAGTCGGCGTAAAGTTTGCCTGCATCGGTCAGCGATAGGGGGCGCGTGCTGCGGTCCACCAGGCGCAAACCGAGACGGCGCTCCAACTCCTGGACGTGCTGGGTGGCGGCGGACTGGCTGATCCCGTTGTGCAGGGCGGCTTTGCTGATGCTCTTGGTTTGGGCGATTTCCCGGAAGAGCTTGGCTTCGAAAAGATGCAAACAAAGCCATTGTAACATAAGCGTAGCTTATAGCTTGGTGGGGCAGGCACTCTGCCTGCGGCGGGCTCCCAGCCCGCCTGCCGGTATTCGAGGAGATGTTGCGAGGCGGCCAGAGAGGCCGACACCGCCAAGCTCGCCAGCCAGGCTCGCGGACAGGCCAGCAGGCGGGAGGCCTGTCTTACCGACCGCCTGGCGGCAGAGTGTATACTCTCTCGCATGATAGCGCCCCTCGCAAAGGCCGGTCTTCTGCTCGCGCTGATGGCGCCTCTGTTCGTAACCGCCCAAGCCCCTGAAGATCCGGATTCGGCTTACCGCGTACTGGTGAAACACGCCAGCGCCGGCGATCTCTCCATCGACTTTCGCGCCCTGCGGTTTGCCTGCCTAAAGAGCGCGGTTTGCGACGCTCGCGGCGGCCGCGAGGATCTCATGACGATGCGCCGGGCGTTCGCGGCAAAGGACTACGATCAGGCACGCAAGTCGGCCGAGGCGTTGATCGACAAAGGCTTTCCAAACATCGAGGCGCATGTAATCGCCGCCCGCGCTTACACGGAATTGGGCGATTCCGCCAAGGCCAAACTTCATCACGAGATATCTATGGCGCTCATCCACTCGATTCTCAGCACCGGCGACGGCAAGACCCAGGAAACCGCCTTTGAGGTCATCGGCACATTCGAGGAATACACCATCATGAGCGTTCTAGGCTTACCGCGTTCGGCTTCTCAAGCTCTCATCACCGGCAAGCCCCATAGTTACGACCGGCTTGAAGTCAACGATCCCAAAACGGGAGAGAAGGTCGCCGTCTTCTTCAATATTGATGCTTTCTTTCCGTCTAAGGCGTTTTAATAACCGCTCCCTGACGGTCGCGGCTCAGTAAGTGCCCGGACCGTTACCGAGCCGCGGCCGTCAGCGGCCGTCAGGGAGCGGTTGCAAGCGGCGGCCAAAGCCGCTATCATTGGAAGTCCCACCTCAGTTAGACTCGAGAACCAGTAAACAGCAGACTCTTTATGCCGCAGCAACACAAGAAGGTACTGGCAGTTGTCAGCGATCTGTTCTTTTCCGTCAAGATCACGGATGCCGCGAAGAAAGCCGGCATGGCCATCGAGCTTGTCAAGGACCCGCACGAGGTGCTCGCCAAGGCCAAGGCGAAGCCCAACGTCATCATCTTCGATCTGAATTTCGAGGACGCTCGGCCCCTCGAGCTGATCGCCAAAATCAAGGGCAGCGCAGAGTGCAAGGGTGTCAGCTTGATCGGTTATTTATCGCACGTGCAAGGCGAGTTGAAGCAGGCCGCGCAGGAAGCCGGCTGCGACATGGTGATGGCTCGCTCGGCCTTCTCGCAGAACCTGCAACAGATTTTGAAGCGCCACTCGGGCGTGGTTTGACGTTGACCTGCCCCTGCGCAATCAACTTTCGATAACCCGTTTCCCCTATCCTCGGTAAGCTATCGTCCACTCCCTAAGCCTTGCGATGCTGGTTGCTGACATCGCATGCACGCATCCCCGGCTCCTGTCATGGATCAGCCGATCCCCCGGCCGCGCGCCCCCGCGGAAGCGCCACCGCGAACCGAAACACCGCCGGCGGGTGGAGTTGTGCTCGACAAGCTCATTCCGTCCCTGGAGAAGTTTCCGCGGCTGGTGGCTCAGTGTCAGCGGCCAGCGGGAAAGTTGGCTCTGCTGGCTGTGTTTGCAGCTCCCTTGATCGCGCTCACTAGCGATTGGCCGGCCATACTCGTCTTTCTCGCCCTCACCAGCGCGTTTCCCAGACATCGGCGAAGTGTCGTCAGCATCTGCGGCATTGTGATTGCGATTGCCCTGCCCAACTGGCTCGAGCTTTCTTTCCTCGACCGTATCGCCGGCCACGAAGGCCTCGCCACCATCCCGCCGTTCCTGATTCGCCTGGTGGTGGCCGCAGTATTTATTCTGCTGGCAGGGCTGGCGGCATTGGCGTTTCGCTATCCGCGCCGTCTGTTCTCGCGCCGTCCGCTGCTCACTGCCATGTTGTCCTTCGCTGTGCTGGCCGCCGTGGTCTCGACCGCTCCGCTCGCCGGCTGGAGCCGCGTGGCCGCCTGGATCGCGTTACTGGCCATCGGTCACATGCTCTGGTTCTTCTGCTACTCGCTTACCGACCGCGATTCGCGCCAGCGCGACTCCCTGCCCCTGCAAGCAGGCTTGTGGCGGCCCGCCTGGATGGCCGGCGCCGTCTCCGGCACTCCCTTCGCCAAGGGCGCCGCGTACCTACGCAAAATCGAGGCGCACGATGCCGAGGAACTGGCCGTCACGCAACTCAAGGGACTCAAATTGCTGCTATGGGCGTTCGTCCTTCGATACGCGCAGGTCTGTTTCATCTACGCGGTCCACACGCAAATGCGGATACCGCAGTTTGAAACCGCCTTCGCCCGCAGCGTGGCGGACCATCCCTTCCACTGGTATCTAAACTGTCTCAGCCTGATCGCGGCGTTCCTCCTTAGCCTGCTGCAGATGAGTTGTTGGGGACACCAGATTATCGCCTGCGTGCGCATGGCGGGCTTCCGAGCGCTGCGCAACACCTACCGTCCGCTCGAATCCCGCACGCTGGCCGAATTCTGGAATCGTTATTACTACTATTTCAAGGAACTGCTGGTGGATATGTTCTTCTATCCCACCTACCTGCGCTATTTCAAGAAACACCCGCGCTTGCGCCTGGCCGCCGCCACCATGATGGCCGCCTCGGTGGGCAACGCCATCTTCCATTTCTTCCGCGATATCCCGGTGGTCGCCGAAGTGGGCTGGTGGCGCACCATCGCCGGTTTCCAGACTTATCTGTTCTATTCGTTTGTGCTGGGCGCGGGCATTTGCATTTCGCAACTGCGCGGCAAACGCGCCCATCCATCGCGCTCCTGGCTGCGCGGGCGAGTCGCGCCCATCCTGTGCGTCGCTGGATTTTACTGCTTTCTGCACATCTTCGACGATACCCGCCGCGCCTACGGACTGGCCGAGCATTTTGTCTTCGTAGGGCGGCTGATCGGATTCTAATTATGAACCATACACACGAAATCGTTCGCCGGTTTGTACGGGAGATTCTCGCCAAGAACAATGACACGCGCGCATTCAGCGACACCGAGTCGCTGATCTTCAGCGGACGCCTGCAATCCATCGATGTGCTGGAGATCGTGGTGTTCCTCGAAGAACGCTTCGGCCTCGATTTTTCGGACGGCTTCGACCAATCGCGCCTCGATTCCGTGCAAGAAATCACCGGCCTGCTCGACCGCCTGGCTGCATGATGGCCGCATGAACTTCAATTTGGCATTTCCGTTCTTCCGGCAAGCCCGCAGCCAACTGCATCGCGCGGCGCTGTGGCTCGACGGGCGAACGGTGTCTTACGGGGAATTGCGCGAGTTGGCGCAACGCATCGCGGCGTGGCTGAGCGCGCAGAACGCCCCGCCGGCGCGTGTGGGCATTCTGGCGTCGCGCACGCTCGAAACCTACGCGGGCATTCTGGGGGCATGCTGGTCTGGCGCGGCATACGTTCCCATTTCGCCGAAACTGCCCGAGGAGCGCCTGGCAAATCTTCTCGATCGCACCAGGCTGGATGCTCTGATCGTAGATGCGGCGGGATTGGATCTGCTCTCGCCCGCGTTACTGCGCGTCTGCCCACGGCGGGTTCTGGCCAGTACCTGCGCAGCCGAAAGCGGCGCGTCCATCCAAACGTACGGCGATTTGCCTGCATTCGACCCGGCCGATGAACCGCGGTTGCTGGACGAAGATGCGCTCGCCTACATCATCTTCACCTCGGGCACTACCGGCGCGCCGAAGGGCGTGATGATTTCGACCGGCAACGTCCGCGCCTTCATCGATTCGTTACAGGAACGCTTTCGATTCCGGCCCGACGACCGCGTGGCCCAGCCCAGCGAAGTATCGTTCGACAACTCCGTCTTCGATTTATTCAACGCCTGGGAAGCTGGCGCGACGCTCTACGTAGTGCCGGCCAAAGATCTGCTGGGGCCGATCCGCTTTTTGCGCGACAACGCCATCACAGTGTGGTATTCGGTCCCCTCGTTCGCGGTGTTTATGCAACGCATGAAGATGCTGCGTCCGGGCGCGTTGCCCGCGTTGCGATACTCCGCCTTTGCGGGCGAAGCGCTGCCTTCGAGCACCGCTGAAGCCTGGTCGTGCGCCGCTAACCACAGCATTCTCGATTGCCTCTACGGTCCCACCGAGACCACCGTGGTGTGCACCGGCGACCGCTTTTCCGACGAGCAGCATATGACCGCCAGCCGCGGCATCGTCTCCATCGGACGGCCGTTTCCCGGCATGGAGGCGGCCATCGTCGATTCGGCGCATCACCTGCTTCAGCCCGGACAACAGGGCGAGCTGGCAATTTCGGGCAAGCAGGTGGCGAAGGGCTATTTCGAAGACGAAACTCTGACTCGTGCGCGCTTCCCGGCCATTGGTGGGCGGCGCTGGTATCTGACCGGGGACTTGGCGTATCAGGATAAGAGCGGACTCTTTCACCATCTGGGCCGCGTCGATAACCAGGTGAAGGTTCTCGGAAACCGCGTAGAGTTGGAGGAGGTGGAGGCGCAGTTGCGAGCCGCCTGCGGATCGAACACCGTGGCGGCCGTGGCCTGGCCGATGCAGCATGGAACGGCGGCGGGACTGGTGGCGTTTGTGAGCGGCGCCGCGATCGACCTGCCGCAGGTCAGTAGCACGCTGCGCCAACGGCTGCCCGCATACATGATTCCCACGCGCATCCATGAATTGACCGCCTTGCCCATGAATGGCAACGGCAAGACCGACCGCAAGGCGCTGGTCCGCATGTTGGATGAGAGTTTGATCTGAAGCGGGGCAGGCACCCGGCCCAATGTCACTTAGTTTTCTCCTTCCTGAAGGGGAACCCAGGCTGCCGACGCCAGAGTTCGCGCGGGTAGGAACGAGGCCGTTTTCGTTTGGGCAAGGTGCATTGCGCCGCCAATTCGAGAACACGTTGAAACTCCCGCTGGAATTGTGCTGGGGTGGTGGCCGCCGCCAGTTTGTGCCAAGCGCAATCCACTACGTTGAGGACCTGTGAAAAGCTGAGTTGCCGCGGGTCCAGCCGGTTTTGGCGGGCGGCCAGACACATGATGGCGCGCACCAGGTTGTAAGCGCAGACCGCCATGTATAACTCCTTGTCCAGCATATCCGGACTCTTCACGGCCACATGATGCAGGCGCACGGTTCGTTTCAGGGCGCGCAGGTCCGTCTCAATCTTCCAGCGCCCGCCGTAGAGGGTAGCGATTTCCTTCTGCGGATCCGTCAGCGTAGTGAACAGGTATAGCCATTGTTTGGACTTGCCGCGCCCCACGCGCACTGCGATCAAGCGACCCTCGACCTTGGCCTGTGGCGGCACACGATGGTGTTTCCCCCCATCGAAACGGCTGGCCTGCCAGTTCACCGCATACGCTCCTTCGCGCGCGATCGGCTCCCCCATCAGCTTCTGGGCGCGCGCCTGGGTGAGCCGCAGCACCACTCCTAAGCCCCGCTGCTGCGCTTCCCAAGCTACCCAGAGAACCCCGAAATTGCGGTCTCCCAGGATCACCGCGCCGGCCGGCAACCCATCCAGCGCACGGCTTGCCAACTCTTGTTCGCTAACCGCTTGGGCGCCATACATGGGACCCCATTGGGGGGCCTCCGCCAGAGCCGTGTGCATCTCGTGCAACACCACCATCCGCACCACCGGCCAGTGGCTGACACCATGCTGATTCTGCGCCGGCGGATAGCTGCCCACCAGCTCTCGGCTATGTTCCAGATCCAGCGCGGTGCCGTCCAGCAGATACACCCGCCGCACCCCGGGTTCGTCCAGTCCCAATAGCTGGCGGAGGCGCACAATGATTTCCTGCATCACTTGTCTGCATAATAGCGTGGGCAACTTCTGGCGTGCCTGGCAATAGCCACCCGTGTGGCAAGAGATGCGTTGCTCGCGCACGCGTTGGCAGGTCTGCAACAGCGGCTCGGCGGCTCCCTGGACTAACAGTTGCACCGCGGCCGCCAGCGTGCCCACCCGGTGCAGCCGCTGCAATATCATGAGCCACAGCACCACGGGCACCGCATATATGCCGCGCCGGATGCGCAAGCCCGCCTGAATTTGCATATACTCCAGCACGCCTGCTGTCAGCGCGCGTTGATACAACTCCAGGACGGAGCCGAGATCAGGGGAGGTCATAGCTAAAACATATACCAAATGAAATGTTTTACGCTACGGTAGGAGTAGATTCCGGTTCCATGCTGCGTTGCGCCCTTCAGTCCGACTCCCTGGCGGGAGTGGTATACCGCCGAGATCAATCCTGGCTAGAGGTGGAATTCCGTGACGGTACCCGCTACCGTTACTTCGACGTCCCCTTGGATTGCCTCCAGCAACTATTGGCGGCCGACTCTAAAGGCAGTTACTTCAACCGAAACATCCGTAACCGGTTCCGTTTTCAGCGGATTGCCGGCGATGACCGGCCTCTATCGGGAGAAAACTAAGTGGCATTGGGCACCCGGCCTGCGGCGGCCTCGTAGGCCGCCTATTGGCATTTCCGTACGTCATACTTGAAAAAGCATGACAGTCGCTCACATCGATATCCCCGCAGCAGAGCTCGCCGACTTGTGCCGCCGCTACGGCATTCGGAAGCTTGCCCTGTTCGGTTCCGTGCTGACCCACCGCTTTTCGGATGGCAGCGATGTCGATGTCCTAGCTAGTAGAGTTCCGGCCCCAAGAACGCGTCGGGTTTTTCCGCCTGGCCGATATTCAAGATGAGCTAAGCCGGCTCCTGGACGGTCGCAAAATCGATTTGAGAACGCCCATGGACCTAAGCCGGCACTTCCGGGAAGATGTCATTCGCGATGCGTCGGTGATCTATGCCGAAATTGTGGGGCAGGCTCCCAGCCTGCGGAGGCCTCGTAGGCCGCCCCAGAATTTAGGCCAACTTGACGAATTCGACCTCCCACGGCTGGCGACTTAGATCCACCCGCGCCACTGTCACCGGAAGCTTGAACCGCCGCGGACCCGCGCTGCCCGGATTCACATACCGCACGCCATCGTGTTCTGTACTTCCAGGCTTATGCGAATGCCCGCTGACCACCATCGCGAATCCCGCCGCCGCCGGATTCAAATCCAACTCATTCAAATCGTGCAGCACATAAATCAGGACCCCGCCGGCTTCGGCGACCGCGGTAGCAGGCAGCGCCGCAGCCCACGCACCCGTATCCACGTTCCCGCGAACCGCCGCCACCGGAGCGACCGCGCGAAGAGCGTCCAGGATTTCGGGCTTCCCCACATCGCCCGCATGAATGATCAGATCCGATCCCGCTAACGCCTGCAACGCCTCGGGACGCAGCAGGCCATGCGTGTCCGAGATCAACCCGATTACCGGCATGCTTGGTTAGACACGCACGCCGGCGATCTCTTCCATCACCCGCGCCGCCTCTTCCGCTGGATCCGCCGCGCGCGTAATCTGCCGCCCCATCACCACGTAATCCGCGCCGTTCGCGATCGCCTCCGCAGGCGTGGCCACGCGCTTCTGATCGCCCTGCGGCGCGCCGCCCGACCGCACTCCCGGCGTCACCAGGATCGCCCTTGGGCCAGCCTGCGCGCGCACTGCCGCTACATCCAGCGGCGAGCATACCAGGCCATCCATTCCCGCTTCCATGGCCTTGCGCACACGCAGCGACACCAGATCCGCGATGGCGCAGTCGTATCCCATGTCGGCCAGATCCTGCTGATCGAAACTGGTCAGCACAGTGATTGCCAGCAACTTGGTCAGCGCATCGCCGCGACCTTCCCGCGCCGCACGCATCACCTGGCTGCTGCCATGCACCGTGAGTAAGTCGACGCCGCTTCTCGCCGCTACCCGCACCGCGCGCTTCACCGTCTCGCCGATGTCGTAATATTTCTGATCGAGAAACACCTGCTTACCTTGACCGAGTAACTCGCGCACGAAATTCATGCCGGCCGCCGCATACAATTCCATACCGACTTTATAGAATCCGATGCGCTCGCCCAGCCGCGCCACCAGCGCGCGCGCTTCGGCCGCGGAGTCTACGTCGAGGGCCACAATAATAGGATTGTTCGTCATATCAGTCCGATTGGTTTCGGCTGCCGCGGCGTCACCCGTCCGATAATATATGCATCCGCGAACCCGTCCACCAAGGCTGCCGCATCCGCCTCAGGCAATGAGATCAGCAGCCCACCCGAAGTCTGCGGATCGTACAACAAATCCTCCACCTCCGCCGGCAGCGCACGCGCCGTTTCCACCGCGCACGAAGCGAATTCGCGATTGTTTTTCAATCCGCCCGGAATCGCGCCCAACCGCGCATATTCCAAAGCGCCCGGCAGAAACCGCACGCGATCGATGTCGATCTCCAGCGTCACGGCACTGGCCATCGCCATCCCCCGCGCATGCCCGATCAGGCCGAATCCGGTGATATCCGTGCAGCCGTGCACATCATACGCCAGCATGGCCTCGCACGCCGCGCGATTCAGGGTCAGCATGGATGCGATGGACACAGCCACATCCGCCTCGCGCGCGATGCCGCGTTTCAGCGCCGTCGAAATCACGCCCGTGCCCAGCCGCTTGGTGAACACCAGCACATCGCCCGCGCGCGCCCCCGCATTCGCCTTCACCCGCGCCGGATGCACCGTGCCGGTCACTGAGTAGCCGAACTTGATTTCATCGTCCGCCACGCTGTGCCCGCCCAACACCGCACAATCCGCCTCGCGCATCTTCTCCGCGCCGCCCTTCAGAATCGCTTCCAGATCGTCCAGATCGCCCTTCGCAGGATACGCCAGGATCGACAGCGCCGAAATCGGCCGCCCGCCCATGGCGTACACATCGCTCAAGGAATTGGCCGCGGCAATCGCGCCGAAGGTGAACGGATCGTCCACGATGGGCGTGAAAAAATCCACCGTCTGCACCAGGGCAAGCTCCGCCGTCAACTGGTAGACTCCGGCGTCGTCGGCCGTTTCGAAGCCCACCAGCACGTTTTTATTCTCCACGCGCGGAATTGCCGCCAATACCCGGTCCAATACCTTTGGACTTAGTTTCGACGCTCAACCCGCCGCTTTCACATGTGCCGTCAACTGAGGCATTTTTACTATAATAGCGGGATGCGTCGAACTGCTGTCTTGCTGTCTGTTTCCCTTATGGGGCTGGCCCTTCTGCTAGCCTCCCGCGAACCTCAACTCGATACGCGCCTCAAACACGCCGCCCGCCACGCTGAACAAAACGGCTGGATCTGGGTGCATCTGGAAGGCAGCCCGTCTGACATCGGATATCAGCATGGCTACCTGTTGGCGCCGGAAATTCGCGATACGCTGGCCACCGTGAAGCTCGAAACGGTGCACGAGGAAAAGCACCCGTGGCAGTTCTTCCGCGATAAGGCGCAGACCGTGCTCTGGCCGCACGTGGAAGCCGAATACCGCGCCGAATTGCAGGGCGTCGCCGAGGGTGCGGCCGCCCGCGGCGTCAAGCTCGATGTGTGGGATATCGTCGCGCTCAACGCCTGGCTGGAGTTTCCTTACTTCGATAAGTGGGACGCCAAGCAGCATGGCCTTCCCTCGGCGCCGGCCACCGCCGAACATTGCAGCGCCTTCGTAGCTACCGGCAGTTACACCAAAGACGGCCGCGTGGTGATCGCACACAATAACTGGACCAGCTATCAGACCGGCGAGCGTTGGAATATTATCTTCGATATCGTGCCCGCGCAGGGCAATCATATGATCATGGACGGCATGGCTGGACTGATTCACAGCGGCGACGATTTCGGGATTAATTCGGCCGGCATCATGATCACCGAAACCACCATCAGCCATTTCGCCGGCTTCGATCCCAACGGCATTCCCGAATTCGTGCGCGCCCGCAAAGCCATGCAATACGCGGCTTCCATCGACGATTTCGCGCGCATCATGAAAGAGGGCAACAACGGCGGCTACGCCAACACCTGGCTGGTGGCCGACCGCAAAACCAACGAGGTCGCCAGCCTGGAACTGGGCCTCAAGAACGTAACGCTGGAACGTACGCGCGACGGTTTCTTTGTGGGGTCGAACTTCCCCGCGAACGAGAACCTGATCCGCGAGGAGACCGATTTCGACCCGAAGAACGCCAGCGATAGCGCCAACTCGCGGCACGTGCGCTGGCTGCAGCTCATGGAGCAGAACAAGGGCAAGATCGACGCGGATGCCGCCCAGCGTTTCCTGGCCGACCACGTGGATACCTTCGAAAACAAAACCGATCCCGATGAGCGCACGTTGTGCGGGCACGTGGACAGATCGTCGCGCGGCGATCTGCCCTGGGTGGGGCCATACGCGCCCACCGGAGCCGTGCAGAACAAGGTGTCGGACGCCGCCATGGCCGAAGCCATGACCATGCGCGCCGCGCTGGGCCACTCCTGCGGACTGGGATTCAAGGCCGCCGAGCACCTGCGCAAGCATGGCGAATTCGCCTGGCAGCGGCCCGTGCTGCGCGACATGCCGTCACGTCCGTGGACCACCTTCAGCGCGCAGTAGGACAGGCCTCCTGGCCTGTCCAAGAGCAAGCCGGCGGCCTGCGAGGCCGCCGCAGGCCGTGAGCCTGCCCCACAATTAGCACATGATTTTGACGGCGAATTGCAACCGCTTCTCCCGGCGCGCGTTCATCGCCGCGAGCGTCGCGGAAGGCGCGCTGTTGGCGGCGCAAAAACCAAGCTCGCGACGGCCGCTCCTCATCGCCGTCGAGGTCCTGTTCGACCGTGGCGCGCACTCCGCCAAGGGACTCACCGAAACCGAACGCGCGCTATTCCACAGTTATCAGGAGAAAGCGCGCCGCGAATACGCCGTCAGCGGCATTCTCTTCGAGGTCCGCGTGCGCGAAGACGCCTACCTGCGCCAGCAAGGCTATTCGGAAATCCCGTCGCAATTTCTGGCGCGCGACGCCATCAATTTGTTTGTCACCGATACGCTGGGATACGATATCGACCGCGACCGTACGGGAGGCGTTTCCATGGGCCCGCGGGCGCCCTCGCGCCGCTCCGGTGGCGATCCCTTCTATAAAACGTTTCTGGGGCTGAAGGACGCGCGCGCCACCACGCTGCCGCACGAATACGCCCACCAATTCACGTTAGACACGCTTAAAAATCCATCGGCCGCGTCCAACTTCTGGGCCGATCTGCGCAACGATTACTGGCTGTGGCTGCAACGCCGCGGCATGCCCATCATGGAATTCCGCGCCTGCGCGAGGGCTCCATGGGCTAAGCTGTTGCTCTAATTGTGGGGCGGCCAATCCTGGCCACAGCCGGCATTTCAGCCCCCCATCGACGACCGTCCTTACGGGGCGACTACCGCACAACTGAAGTGACCACCCCAAAGCGGCACGTCATCGAGTTGCGTGCACCTCCAACTCCTGTGAATTCTGCCGGTCGCTGGCAAAATCGTGACTGACCTGAACAGAGCGCGGCAGCGTTTACAAACTGCTATAATACTCCGGCGCTGGGTTTCAAGATGGAATCCCGCTCAAGGAGAACATCATGCGAGTATTCACCTATTCCGCGCTGCCCCTGTCGGCCGCGCTATTCACGCTCATGCTCGTCCCAAGTACCGCACTGGCGGGGACCAAGGACTGTCCCAGCGAGCCCGCCACCAACGTGTCCCTCGGCGATGGCCAGGTCATCATAGGCCCCAACTGCAACCTTTACAATGTTGGCGATGTCGATTCCTTTGTATTCACTGGAACCAGCGGGGATACCTACCAGCTTGCCGTAGCCATAAATGGCTCCGCCCCGATCGACATCTGCTTGACGCTCTACAGTCCCAGCTTGGCGAAGACCCCCCTCGGGTGCACCAATATTGCCGGGGGTGACATCTCTATCGTGCCCGCGCCCCAGAAGCTCACGGCGACCGGCAGCTATACGGTGGACGTAACCGAAACTTCTACTGCCACGCTCAACTACGCGCTGTCGCTGGAACGTCTCTATCCGTTTCCACCAAACGCGGAAGCAATCACGCTTGCAAAGGTGGTCGACGGCGACATCGCGGAGCTGACAGACTCGAATGCCTTCACTTTCGCGGCCCAAACCACCGGCGTATATGAAGCGTCCGCCATGCTTACCGGCAGCCCCTCCCATGACCTGTGCATGATCGTGTATCAGCCCGACGGCAGCATACCGGCAAATGGATCGGGGTGCACCAACATTGCCGGGGGCGATACCGTCATCCACATCACTTTCACGCCGTCTGAGGACGGCACCAGCATGGCGTTTCTCTTCGCCGCCGGCTACGACGGGACAGCCACGTACACGATCGAAGTGTCGTGCGTCGCCGGAGAGTGCCCCGTGCCGTCCACTTGTTCCTTGAAGGACGCCCTCAGCTACGCCTCGGGTACCTTGACCATGGATTTCACCGTTGAGAACACCTACGCTACCACTTGGAACATTTGGCTGGTCTATCAGAACAACATGCAACTCTTGTACTCCGCGCCGCAGCCAATAACGGACTCGCCGACCGCCATTTCCAAAACCGCGCCACTGACCGCGGAAGGCAAAGTAGGGGTGCTCTCCACACTCACCACGCCCAAGAAAGGGATCGCTTGCTCCAGTTGGGTACAGATCGGAACCGGCATGCCTTAGCCGCCCGCGCACCTGAAAGGGGCTGCCGCCAGGCCGCCCCACGACTCAACGCTCGGAAACCGACTTCGCCGCCAACTCGCCGATAATCGGCAGCGAAAACATTTCATCCCGGCTGGCCTTGATGATCATGAATATCGACACGCCGAACAACACCGCCTCAATCAATCCGTTGATCGGCAGATGCGACGCGTGGCTGACGGCCCAAAACATGGGCTTCAGCACCCACTCCTCGATCAGGTACGCCACGAACAGATACAGCCCTTGAAACGCGTGAAAGCGGACCGTCCGGTCGGCGCGAAAACGTTCCGAAGCCAGCACGATAATCGAGCAAACCCAGCCGAGTCCAGGAATGTAGCAAAGCACCGAAGCCGTGCGCGGCGTGATGGACGCAAACGGGTCGACCACCGGCGGCGTGGGGCTGACCGGCTGCCGCGCGCCGCACTTCGCGCAGTACACGTCCCGCGCGTCCACCTGTTTCCCGCATTGGCTGCAAAATGGCATCCGTAAATTGATACGTTACGCTAAACCGGAATGTTCCGGCAAGCGCGTGATCCGAAAGCGGTTGCAGCGGGGGCCGCGCCGCGGCTCGCGGCCGGTCACTTCACCTTGAACGAAACGGACGCGATGTGGTCGGCCCATTCGAGCTGCAGCGTGCCCGCATGGTCGCCGGTTTCCGAAAGCGTCATCTTATAGATTTCGATGGGCGCCGAAGGCTTGGACATCCGCATCTTCACATGGCCCAGATCCTTCGCCGGATCGTAGGCCAGGCCCCATTCGCCGGTGGCTTTGCTGACGATCAATTCCCAGTGGTCGGGATCGCCGACTTTGGCGAACAGCGTGTAATCGCCGGCCGGAACGTTCAGGCCCTCGATATCCAGGTCGGCGTCGGTGTGCAGCGCCGTGGCCGAGTTGGCGCCCGCGCGCCAAACGGGGTAGGTCTTGTCGTGCGAGACGAGACCGCCGTCGCCGAAGATTTTCCTGCCGCGCACGGATGGCGCCGAGTATTTGATCTTGATGGTCTTCCCCGCGATGGTTACCGCGGTCTCGGCGGGCGGGCTTTTCTGCGCAAAACTGAGGCTGGCCGTCATGGCGAGGGCGGCGCAAAGCAAAACGCACTTGGTCATTGGTTGGTCTCCTTCGTGATTTGGATTTGGGGCTACACTGACTAGCCTAACCCAAAGCGATGGCCATGCTGGGGGGCCACCTGGAGGCGCTGGGGAGACCGCTTCCTAACGGTCGCGGCTCGGTAACATCCTTACGGAGCCGCGACATATACAGAGCTGCGACCGTCAGGGAGCGGTCTTGGTGGCCTACGATCCATGGTAGTAAACAGGGCGCCTGCGGTAGGCTGCTGTACTGATGCGCTCAGTCGGCCCGCTGCTCCTACTCGCAATCTTCTGCCATGCCCAGGATTTTCGCGGCAGCCTGGCGGGAACCGTCAAGGATGCCAGCGGCGCGCGCGTCCAGTCTGCCAGCGTCTCCTTGCAGGCCGAGGCGTCTTCCTTAAGACGTGAAGGCAGAACCGACCGCCAAGGCGATTTCCGTTTCGACGATCTGCTGCCCGGCAACTATCAACTCACCGTGAAAGCTACTGGCTTCGAAGACGCCAGTTCCAACGTGACGGTCATCGTCAGCGCCGTGCGCGAAGTGAATGTCACACTGAACCCGGCTGCGCAACGCCAAACGGTCAACGTGCCGGCGCAGGCTTCGTCGATTGTCACCCAGCCGATCGATACCACCAGCGCCGTTCATGGCGGCGCAGTCACCGCCCAGGATCTTGAAACCATCCCGCTGGCGCACCGCAGCTTCGCCAATATCGCGTTCCTGGTGCCGGGCACCGAACCCGTGGAACCCTCCGACCCCACCAAGGCGCGCATCACCGCCGTCTCCTTTGGAGGCAGCTCCGGACTCAACGATGTCAGCTCCGTGGATGGAGCCGATAACTCGGACGACTACATCGGCGGCTTCCTCGAAAACTTTTCCCCCGACGCTATTCAGGAATTCGCCGTCCAGACCTCCCAACAAAACGCGGATGTCGGCCGCACCGTGGGTGGCTCCGTCGAGATCACTACGAAAAGCGGAACGAACGCATTCCACGGCGAAGCCGCTGTTTACGATCGCGCCGCCGCGCTCAACGCCCGCTATCCCATCGAGAATCCGCCGCCATTGCCCAAGCAGCCTTTCTCCCGGCAGAACTACGTCGGCACAATCGGCGGGCCCATCGTGAAAGACAAGCTATTCTTCTTCGCCTCTTTCGAAGCGGTCCACGAAGACGCCAGTATCGCTTATAGCCCTGCCAGTCTCACGCAATTTAATGCGCTCGCCGCTCTCGCCGCCGACGGCTTGATTCCGGGAGTCAGTTCCATTCCCGTGCCTGATAACGTTCCGGTTCCTTTCCGCGACTATCTCGGTAACCTGCGTTTCGATTGGTCGCAATCGTCGCGCATGCAATGGTTCCTGCGTGCATCTCTGGATACTTACACAACTGACAACGCATTTGTCGAGCAAGCTACCCTGCCTTCCACCGGCGCCACCTGGCATTCCAACTATATGAACCTGGTGTTGGGCCAGCAGTTCATCTTCAATCCCACCTGGGTGGGCGTCTTCAGCCTCGCCGGCAGCGGATTGCGGCTCAACGAATATCGCAACAGCGATTACGGCTTCGCGCTGGCCTTTCCATTCAGTTCCACATCGCAAACCATCTCCGGATTCGAAACGTTCGGCGACAATCAGTTCGTCACGCCCATCACCGCCTTTCCTATCGTGCGCGATCAGGAAAAATACCAGATTCGTTATGCCGTGACGCACTCGACCGGCCGCCACACGCCGCGCTTCGGGATCGATTTCATTCATGAGCCGGTGATGAGCGGCGCCCTTCCCGGTAACGCCGAGAACCTCACGGTATTTGCGCAAAATCCCGCCGATTACCTGGCTAACCCGGCGCAATTTGCCGTGGACCTGACCTGCACGCCCACCGCGACGCTGGCCGTCACTCCCGGCACCACCTGCACGCAGACTCCAGCCGGCAACGGCAGCTTCACGCAGAACGTGCAGCGCCTGGGCATGTATCTGGAAGACTCGTGGCGTGCCACGCCGCATCTCACCGTGAACTACGGCCTGCGCTACGACACTACGTTTGGACTCTTCACCGCTTCCGGCCGGTCGCAACTCGAGAATCCCGCGCTGCTCACCATCGAGGCGCTACAGATTCCGCTCTTCGAGCATCCCGGCGCGCCGCACGATTACCGCAAGCAATTCGGACCGCGCCTGGGCATCGCCTTTTCGCCTGGCCAATCCGGAAATACCGTCGTCCGCGCGGGCTTTGGTCTCTATTACAACGATCTGGCGCAGAATGGCTGGGTGACTGCATTTCAAGCCGTCAATGAACCGCCCGGTGTTTGCATCAATGCTGGTGACGTGGGCTGTCTTCCCGGAGCGGCCAACGGCGGCGCGGGCGCGCTGATCGATCCTGCTTATAAGACGCCCTATGCGTTGCATGCCAGCGCCGGCGTGGAGCATGCCTTCAATCCGCACTGGACCTTGGGCGCGGATTGGACTCACGAGGAAGGCAATCACGGCTATCGCCGTTACACTTACCAGGCCGGCTACACTCTGTTCTCTCCACTCTACGCGAGTGACATGGCCACGCAACAGCAGTATGTTCCCGATATCGACGTGTTCCGGAGCGACAACCGTTCGCGCTACGACGGCCTATCCATCCACTTACAAGCCAACCTATCGCGCTATAGCTTAGTGGTGAACTATACACTGTCGAGTGCCGAGACCTGGGGATGTGTTCTCGGCGAACTGTTCGATTACGTGAACGGCGTGTGCAATCCGCTGAACGCGTTTGCCAAGGGCGATTATGGCCCCTCCGGCGAAAACGTGACGGACCGGCTGGTGTTGGCGGGTATCGTGCATCTTCCGCGCGGCTTTGAATTCTCATTCCTGAGCCAGGCGGAGAGCGCCCGCCCGTTCACGCTTACTACTCCCGTCGATGTCAATGGATTCGGCGACCCGCTGGACGACCGCGCCATCGTCAACGGCGTCCAAACCGGCATGGATGTATTCCGCGGCACTCCGTATATTCAGACCGACATACGAGTAAGCCGTCCCTTCCGCTTTCACGAACACTGGCAGGCCATGCCGTTTATCGAGATATTCAACTTATTCAATCGCAATAACCCCGGCGCTAACTATGTAACCAATCTGGCCGCGCTGCCTACGCCGGTGAATAGCTTGTATAATGCTACGGCATTCTGCCTGAATGCGGATTGCTCCAGCACGCAGCCCATCGCCAGTTTGAATCAGTTGCGGGTTCCCGCCGGCGCGCTGGGGGATTTTTTTGGCCCCGGCACCACGGTGGGCATTCCATTTGCGGCGCAATTGGGATTCCGGCTAAGCTTCTAAGAGGTGAGCGCCCATAATGCGGTCGGTCTGTGCGCCACGTGCGCGCACGCGAGAATCATTCGTTCGGACCGGGGATCGCGCTTCTATCTCTGCGGACTTTCGTCCACCGATCCGCGATTTCCGAAGTATCCGCGCCTGCCGGTGCGCTCTTGTGAAGGATTCGAACACATGCCCGATTTCATTGAACAGCCAACCATCGTAGCCGCCGCCGGCAATCTGCCTAAGCGCATCGCGGAGTTCATCGGCCGCGTGAATTCCGCGACCGAGCGTGTAAGCATCGCGCGCATGGAGAGTCCCGCGGGTTGGGTCGAGCCCGGCCAGACGCCGGAATTCGACGAGTACACGGTCGTGTTGCGGGGCATGCTGCGTGTGGAGACGAAGTCGGGCGTAATCGATGTGAAAGCGGGACAAGCGGTGATCGCACATCGCGGCGAATGGGTGCGCTACAGCACGCCCGAATCAGGCGGCGCAGAGTATATCGCGGTCTGTGTACCCGCCTTCTCGCCCGCCTTAGTTCACCGCGACGCGTAACCGGTATGCCTCATCCTAGGAAACACAGGACAGACGACACAAAACGATCGTCTGTCCCACAGTGTAGGGCAGCCTTCAGCACTGGCCTTCCATGCCACACGGCGGCGCTTCGCCCGGCGCGCACTTGCCGCCCGGAACGAACTGGAACTGCGCCTCCTCTGTCGATCCCTTCAGCGCAGTAGTGGAGGATTTCCCGCCGGAGATAGTCTGCGCCACCTCGTCGAAATATCCCGTACCCACAAACGTCTGGTGCTTAATCGCGGAATAGCCGTCCTCGTGCGCGCTGGCAAACTCCTGCTCCTGCAGCTTCGAATAAGCTGCCATGCCCGTCGCGGCGTACTCTTTGGCTAACTGGAACATGCTTAAGTTCAGCGCATGGAATCCCGCCAGAGTAACAAACTGGAACTTATAACCCATGGCGGCCAACTCCCTCTGGAACCTGGCGATGGTTGTATCATCCAGCTTCTTTTTCCAATGGAACGACGGCGAGCAGTTATAGGCCAGTAACTTCCCGGGATACTTGGCATGCACGGATTCGGCAAATCGCCGCGCCTCAGCCAGGTTAGGCTCGGAGGTCTCACACCAGATCATATCGGCGTGCGGCGCATAGGCTAACCCGCGCGCGATGGCCGCCTCGATCCCGCCGCGGAAGCCGAAGAAGCCTTCCGGCGTGCGCATGCCCGTCAGGAACGGCTTGTCGCGCTGGTCGATATCGTTCAACAGCAGCCCCGCGCTATTGGCGTCCGTCCGCGCGATCAGGATGGTCGGAACGCCCATCACATCCGCGGCGAAGCGCGCCGCCACCAGCTTCTGCACGAATTCCGAAGTGGGCACCACCACCTTGCCGCCCATGTGTCCGCACTTCTTGGCCGAGGCGAGCTGATCCTCGAAGTGCACGGCCGCCGCGCCCGCCTCGATCATCGCCTTCATCAATTCGAAAGCGTTCAGCGGACCGCCAAAGCCGGCCTCCGCATCCGCCACGATGGGGGCGAACCAATTCATCCCATTGCGTCCCATCGAATGATGAATCTGATCGGCGCGCTGGAAGGCGTTGTTAATCGCCCGCACCAAGGTAGGCACGCTATTCACCGGATACAAGCTCTGATCCGGATACATCTGACCCGCCACGTTGGCATCCCCAGCTACCTGCCAGCCACTCACATAGATGGCCTTCAGCCCAGCCTGCACCTGTTGCACGGCCTGGTTTCCAGTCAGCGCCCCCAGCGCCGGAACGTATGGCTCGGTACGGAGCAGGTTCCACAGCCGCTCCGCGCCCATCCGGGCCAACGTGTATTCAATCTGGATCGATCCGCTCAAGCGCCCTACGTCCTCGGGCGAATACAGCCGCGTGATTCCCTCCCAGCGCGTGGCTGTGTTCCACTGGCGCAATGTGTCGTCGTGTCCGTTTTTGTGTGTTCCGTTATTCAACATCGGGATGCCTAGCCTCCACTTCGAGTAGATCGCGATTTCCGGAAAAAGTGAAATCGTGCGGGACATATCGGACTACTAGTCCAAATCGGACCATGCGCTTGGTGCGGCCATGCCAATAGAGCTAACCTGATATCGAGAGACTTATGGCCCAAGCCGAACTGGAACCCGTGCAGGTCGCCGCACCTGTCACCGAAGCTGACCGCAGCATCCTCACTCCTGAAGCAGTCCGCTTTCTCAGAGACCTGTCCCGCAATTTCGAACCTCGCCGCCAGGAACTTCTGGCGCGCCGCCGCGAACGGCAGCAGGAGATCGACCGTGGTCAAATGCCACAATTTCTGCCGCAAACCGCTTGGATCCGCGATTCCGAGTGGGTCGCCGCGCCTATTCCCGCCGACTTACAGGACCGCCGCGTAGAGATTACCGGACCGGTCGACCGCAAGATGATCATCAACGCCCTGAACTCGGGCGCCAGCGTCTTCATGGCCGATTTCGAGGATTCCAATTCGCCCACCTGGCGGAACAATCTCGACGGTCAGTTTAACCTGCGTGACGCCGTGAATGGCACGATCGATTACACAAGTCCCGAAGGAAAGCGCTACCAGTTAGGCGCGCGCACCGCCGTCCTGATGGTGCGGCCCCGCGGCTGGCATCTGGACGAAAAGCACTTTCTGGTGGATGGCAAGCCGATCTCCGGCGGCCTCTTCGATTTCGGACTCTACTTTTTTCACAATGTAAAAGCTCTGTTAGCGAAGGGCACCGGACCGTATTTCTATCTGCCTAAGATGGAGAGTCATCTGGAGGGCCGCCTCTGGAACGATGTGTTCCATTTCGCGCAGCGCGAGTTAGGCATTCCGCGCGGGACCATTCGCGCCACCGTGCTGATCGAGACCATCCTGGGCGCTTTCGAGATGGATGAGATCATTTACGAGCTGCGCGAACACTCCGCGGGACTCAACTGCGGGCGATGGGATTACATTTTCAGTTTCATCAAGAAATTCCGCAACCGGCCCGATTTCGTGCTGCCCAATCGCGCGCAAGTTACTATGGAGCGGCACTTCCTGAGTTCTTACGTGCACTTACTCATTGAGACCTGCCATCGGCGCGGCGTGCATGCCATGGGCGGCATGGCGGCGCAGATTCCTATCAAGAACGACCCCGCCGCGAACCAGCAGGCACTCGATAAAGTGCGGCAGGATAAGCTGCGTGAAGTGCGCGCCGGACATGACGGCACCTGGGTGGCGCATCCCGGACTGGTTCCCGTGGCGAAAGAGATTTTCGACGCTTACATGCCCACGCCGAACCAGTTACAGGTCCGGCCGGCCGTACAAGTCACCGCCGCCGACTTACTCACTGTCCCCGACGGTACTATCACAGAAGCGGGACTGCGCTGGAATATCGATGTAGGTATTCAGTATCTGGAAGCCTGGATGCGCGGCAATGGCTGTGTCCCGATCTATAACCTGATGGAGGACGCCGCCACCGCCGAAATCTGCCGCGCGCAGGTCTGGCAATGGGTGAAACATGGCGCCAAGCTGGACGACGGCCGCCCGGTAACCGCCGATCTGGTGAAGGCTACCATCGCAAGCGTGGCCCAGGGTCTCGAAGGTTCGCTGGGCGGCGGCAAGCTTGCACAGGCGGCCAAGATCTACGAGCAGATGATGACCAGCGCGGACTTCCCTGAGTTTCTTACGCTGGTGGCGTACGATTACATCGATTAGGCAGCCGTGTCGATTTCCCACGAATATGACCGGCCGGGGACATTCTTGACCGATCCCCGCTTACAGAGCCCCGCTTACAGAGCCACGCTTTACAGCGCCGCGCTTTACAGAGCCGCGACCGTCAGGGAGCGGTTTCCCCAGAAGGCTACGCGCCCTTAGCGCGCAGCCTCGCCTTCGACGTGGAGTGGCGCCGGCGGGAGTTTGACCGGCTCATCGCAGCCGCGGCGGTTGGCGGCCGTGAACTGCTTGGCGGTTCGAGGAATGGCAACGGCACACTTCCCACCCAGGAACGTCTAACTGGAAAAATGACTTACAGGTGGGGGAATGGCTATCGCGCGTGGCCCATGGCCATTCTTCCGATCGTCATCGCCTGGGGATGGGCGGCGAGCCCTCAAGCGGCCCGCGACAAGCCACCGGACCACGTCCCCACGCTCGTAAATACCTGTCTGATTACCAGCAATGTGAAACGGCTTGTGGAGTTCTATGAGGCCGTGCTGACGATTAAAGCCAGGAAGTCCGGCGACGACTATGCCGAGTTTCCCACGGGCATGGGAGTGTTGGCCATTTTCTCTGAAAGGGCTCAGGAACAGTACATTCCCGGCTCCGCCGCAGCGGCGACGAACAAGAGCATGATCCTGGAATTCAGGGTCGCCGACGTCGATAAGGAGTTTCGCAGACTGCAAGGTTTGGTGAAAACCTGGGTAAAGCCACCGACTACCCAGCCCTGGGGGACTCGTTCCACCCATTTCCGCGACCCGGACGGAAATCTGGTCGATTTCTATGCGCCCGTTCAACCCAAGTAATGGGCCCGCGCTCGCCGCGCTCGCCTTGGACAGGCCAGGAGGCCCGTCCTACCTGCTAGAATAAACAGCAAACGGTATTCTTCATGCTGGCACGCACTTTATTCGCTTTGGCGCTGGTTTCGCTTGCCTTGGCCCAATCCTCCAAGCCGCCCATCAAGGTACAGGTGAACGAGGTGATCGTCCCGGTGACCGTCACCAACGATAAAGGAGCCTTCGTCTCGAACCTGGAGGCCAAGGATTTCAAGATCTACGATCAGGGCCGGGAGCAGCATATCGAATTCTTCAGCCGCGACCGCAATCAGCCGGTGGTGGTCGGATTCCTCATCGATTTGAGCAACAACACCCGCACGCTCTGGAAATATTATCAGGACGCCGCCACCGATCTGGTGCTAAATCTGTTGCCCGGCGACAAGAAATTTAGCGGCTATCTGATCTCTTACGCGAACGAGCCCGAACTGCAGGTGAATACTACCAGCCAGCCGGACGAGATGGTGGAGCGGCTGCGCAAACTGAAGCCGGGCGGCGGTGCGGCGCTCTACGATGCCATCTACATGGCTTGCATGAAACGGCAACTGGTGGATGGCGAGCCATATGATCCGCGGCGGGTGCTGATCATCATCGGCGATGGCCACGACAATGCCAGCCATAAGAGCCTCGACGAAGTGATCGAGATCGCGCAGCGCAATCTGGTCACGATCTATGGGATGAGCACTATGTCGTTCGGGATGATCCGCGAAGGCGACGAAGATCTGCTGCGGTTGTGCGGCGAAACCGGCGGGCGCGTGGAATACCCGCTGAACGATCTGTATTCCGACGTGGATGGCTACCTTTCGCATCCTTCCGACGACGGCAATTACGCGCTCACGATTGGTATGGGCGCGTATGCCACGGAGGTTTCGCGGGGCATTTTCCACGCTATTGCCGCGATTACGGGTGAGGTGACTACGCAGTATATACTGCGCTACGTGCCGGATACCGGATCGGCCACCGGGAAGCAGTTCCGTTCGATCAAGGTGGTAGTGCCGGATTTGCCCGCGGCTAGAGTGCGGTTCCGCAAGGGATATTATCCGTACGCGCCGTAGCGGCGGCCGGTAAGGTTGGCTGCGCTGGATATTGGCCGCCGATGCCGGAAAAAACCGTATTGGCCGCCGATGAACGCAGATGAACGCCGATGAAACGCCGGTCCCCCGGGGCGGCACGTGTATTGGTAGCTATGTTGTGGATGTCCGGTCGATAAGAAACGATATGCCACTCGCAGCGGTCGTTCCGATCAGTGCGCGCAAGCGGGGGGAGTATGTCCTGCTGCAGTTGGCGCTGCCGGGCGAGCCCGTGCATGATATCGGCGTGCTGCTGCTGGATGCCGACGAGGATTCTACGCGGCATGCTTTGCGGCTGCGCTCGCATTGGGACGATCTGGCGGAGGCGGAAGACACCGCGTATCTGGCAGGCCTGCAGCAGGATTTCGAGGATAAGATCGGCGAAATGGGCGCGCGGCGATTGCTGGAATCCTGGGAGGATTCGCTTTCGCACGTGTTGCGTGTTTCGGAACGCGAAGCGGTAGATGTGGATTCGTTCTCGCGCGTGGCGGACCGCATCTTTGAGCGGCATGTGGAGAAGCTGACGGTGGATAAATTCCGTACTCACCTGCCGCTTTTCACGATGCGCGCGGCAGCCGGCAAATTCGGCGCGGATGAAGAGGTTGAAGAGGAAGATTGGGTGCGCGTGCCGGAAAACATGCGGCTCACCGAAGGTATGTTCGTGGCTCACGTCGAGGGGCGCTCCATGGAACCGCGCATCCCGGATGGCAGCCTGAATATCTTCCGCGCGAATGTGGTGGGTTCGCGCAAGGGCAAGATCGTGCTGGCGGAATTGACCGGCGTGCACGAAAGATACACCGTGAAGCGCTACACCAGCGACGTCTCTTCCTCGGGCGAAGACGAATGGCATCACACACGTATTCGCCTTGAGCCGCTTAATCCCGAGTACGAGGCTTTCGATCTGCCGCCCGATCAAGTCAAAGTCGTCGCCGAGTGGATTCAAACGCTCGAATGACGGCGCGCTGGTTACGTTCCAGACTGCTCGGCTGGTACGCCGCAAATCACCGCGATCTTCCCTGGCGCCGCACGCGCGACCCCTATCGCATCTGGGTCTCCGAGATCATGCTGCAACAGACCCGCGCCGAAGCCGTCATTCCGTTTTACCAGCGCTTCCTCGAACGCTTTCCCGATCTGACCGCGCTGGCGGAGGCTTCCGAGGCCGAAGTGCTGGCCAGTTGGAGTGGCCTGGGATATTATTCGCGCGCGCGCAATATCCAGAAAGCCGCGCGAACTATGGGCGGTGTGTTTCCGTCGACCTATGAGGCCATCCGGGCGATCCCCGGCGTGGGCGATTATACCGCGGCCGCGGTGGCCAGCATCGCCTTCGGCTTGCCGCATGCCGTACTGGACGGAAACGTAATGCGCGTGATCGCGCGCCTGACAAACGATCCGGCCGACATCGGGTCGAGCCGCACGCGCGTCCGGTTCCAGCAGTTGGCCCAGCAGTGGCTGGACCCGCGGCAGGCGGGCGCTTTCAACGAAGCCATGATGGAATTAGGCGCTACGGTGTGCCTGCCGCGCGCGCCCCGCTGCGGAGAGTGTCCATTGTCGGCCATATGCGAAGCGCGCCGCCTGGGGAGCGCCGCTCAATTACCGGTGAAGGCGCGCAAGGCGAGGACTGTGAAGACGGCCATAGCCGTCGCGGTAATCGTGCGGCGGGGGCGCCTGCTGTTGTGGCAACGGACCGAGCGCACGCGCATGTCCGGCTTCTGGGAGCTTCCGGCGACCGATCAATTGCCGGCGGCCGGGAGTCTGCGTTTGGCGGGCGCATTCCGCCACACCATCATGAACCACCAGTATCAAGTGACCGTGCATGTGGGTGAAGTTCCGCCGAAGTCGCGCATCCGAACGCCGTTGCAGTGGGTTCCCATGGACAAGTTACCGTCACTGCCGCTGAGTACGGTGACAAGAAAGACGCTGCGACTGACAGCGATCATGCAGGTGGACTAAGTGCCCAGTTTTATCGGCGTTCATCGGCGTTCATCGGCGGCCAATTGGATTCTCTTTCATCCCCGCTAAAAAGCCAAAAAACGATATGGCCGCCGATGAACGCCGATGAACGCCGATAACACAAGAAGCCACTCCTCAAAGCTTGATACACTCAATCGTCATGCGAAAAATCGGACTACTCTATGGCATGGAATCCACCTTCCCGCCCGCACTGGTGGACCGCATCAACTCCCTTAACATCGAAGATGTGCGCGCGGAAAGCATTCTTATGGGCGGCGTCGGCATGGCGCAACCCAGCGGCTATCGCGTGATTGTCGACCGCATCTCGCAGGACATTCCCTTCTACCGCTCGTATTTGAAAAACGCCGTTCTGGGCGGCACTATCGTCATCAACAATCCCTTCTGGTGGAGCGCGGACGATAAGTTCTTCAACTACGCGCTGGCCGAGCGTATCGGCGTGGCCGTGCCCCGCACCGTGCTGCTGCCGCACAAGCAGCATCCGCCATCCACCACCGAGCGCTCCATGCGCAATCTGCGCTATCCGCTCAACTGGGAGGAGATTTTCGATTACGTGGGCTTCCCCGCCTTCCTGAAACCGCACGCCGGCGGCGGCTGGAAGAACGTCTACAAGGTGGATAACCCGCAGGAGCTTTTCGCGGCCTATGACCAGACCGGCGATCTCTGCATGACTTTACAGAAAGCCGTGAACTTCACGGATTACTTCCGCTGCTACGCCATCGGTCAGGAAAGAGTGTGGGTGATGCATTACGATCCCCGCCAGCCGCACGAACATCGTTACGTGAAGAATCCCCCCCCCATTGAACCGGCCATGTATGCGCGCGTGGTGGGCGATGCGCTGAAGCTCTGCCAGGCGCTCGGTTACGACATGAACACGGTGGAATTCGCGGTCGAAGACGGCATCCCGTACGCCATCGATTTCCTGAATCCCGCGCCGGATGCAGACGTGCACTCGGTTGGACCGCAGAATTTTCAGTGGATGGTGGACGCCATGGCGGATCTGGCCATCAAGAAGGCGCTCAGCGACGAAAACCCGGCTGCGGAATACCGCTGGGCGAGTTTTCTGAGCGGGCCCAGGCTGGAGGCCGGGATCTAATCGGCGTTCATCGGCGTTTATCGGCGGCCATATCGGGTTGGGTTTTCGCGCCCGGCTTTGCTGCCCAGCGCTCCCCGATCATTCCACGGTGAAACTGGCCTTGGTGGTCACCATCCCGCCTGGCGTAGCGATCGTCAGCGGCCCCGTGGTGGCGCCAGCGGGAACCGTCGCCCACACGTAATTCGAGCCGCTATTCCTTACGGCAGTGGCGGGTGTGCCGTTGAACTGCACCGACGCGCCGAACAGGTTTTGGCCCCAGATGCGCACGTCTGTGCCGGCCGCGCCGGACGACGGAGTGAAGTGCTGCGCCCACGGCTGCGGCTTAGGCAGTCCCAACTCGTACTCGAAAATGGTGCCGGCTCCGGTAGTGCCGCCCAGAGTGGCGGCCCCATAGAGATTCCCGTCACTCCCCTGGATGAACCAGCAGGAGCATGCGCCGTCGGCATAGTAGTTCATGTTATAGAGGATGGTAAAGCTGCCCGCCTTGGTGATGCGAAAGATCTGGCTGCTCCATCCTTGAGTCACGCCGTACAGGTTCCCGTCGCTGGCCTCCAGCAGTCCCTCGGGGGCTAGTGACTGGCTGGGCGATCCCGACAGGCCGTAAAGCGGGGTGTATTGGCCGCTGAGCGTGAGCTTGTAGATTGAGCCGGAGCCGTTTCCGCCTTTGGACGTCGTGCCGTACAGATTGCCATCGCTTGCCTGGATGAGCGACGACGGAAAACTCGGGCTGAAAGTGTTGGTCGCAAAGGTGTAGATCTTGGTGACTGGCCCGGACGGCGTCGCGCGGTAAACGTAGGCGGAGCCGTCCGGTAGAACGGCGACCCCGTAGTAGTTGCCGTCACTCGCATAAAGCGCGAGGTTTAGGAGAGACTCGCCGACCGGGAACTGGTGGACGATCTCGATGTTGCCCTGCGGGCCGGACGTAAGAAGGTCAGAATATCCCTCTGGGTAAACGAACGCCGTGCCGAGGAACTTGCCGTTCGGAAGGCTCTGTGTCAGTAGGGGCGCAAGCGGCTGGGCGGCATAGGTCTTCTCGGTGCCCGGGACAGCAGTGACGGAAAACGCGCTGCCGGTGGAGTTCGAGGGCTCGACGACGCCGTAAAAGCGGCCGTCGTCGCCCGCCACAAAGGGGCCCGCCGAGCCGACGCTGTTTGGGGAACGAACCAAGCAGGGTCAGTTGCCCCTGCGTGGTCAAGGAGAACACCGCGTAGGGGCTATTACTGCCGGTCGAATAAAAAACTCCCGGCGAGCCCTCCAGCAGGCTGACAGGCGACCCGAGCTTGTCGGG
Organism: Bryobacterales bacterium; assembly: GCA_963785255.1. Taxonomy (GTDB): domain Bacteria; phylum Acidobacteriota; class Terriglobia; order Bryobacterales; family Bryobacteraceae; genus Bog-159. Next base: position 1,004,553 of record CAWAUR010000013.1, on the reverse strand, counting down.
GCTGGCGATGACGTGGAAGGTCCCCTGACCAGCCCCGGTCGCGACGACGGCGGTGAGCGAGAGCGCGACGACCGCGAGCGGCGCCCCGCGCCGCGACGCCGCCACTAGGTTGTGAGTGTTCATAAAGCGACTACCCATACTACTGCCAGTTCCCAGCGCATGCGTTGCTGCCCTGGTAGCAGTAGACCACCAAGCCGGAGCGCGGGCCCCGCTGCCCGGCGCTCCCTGATCATTCCACAGTGAAACTGGCCTTGGTCGTCACCGTCCCTCCCGGCGTAGTGATCGCCAGTGGACCCGTGGTGGCGCCCTCCGGAACCGTCGCCCACACATAATTCGAGCCGCTGTTCCTTACAGCGGCCGCAGGTACGCCGTTGAACTGCACCGACGCACCAAACAGGTTCTGGCCCCAGATGCGCACGTCCGTGCCGGCCGCGCCCGACGAGGGAGTGAAGTGCTGGGCTCGTGGCTGCGGCTTAGGCAGACCCAGTTCGTACTCGAAAATAGTGCCGGCTCCTGTAGCGCCCCCCAGCGTGGCGGCCCCGTAGAGATTGCCATCGCTGCCCTGGATGAACCAGCAGGAGCACGCGCCGTCCGTAAGAAAATTCATGTTGTAGAGGATGGTGAAGCTGCCCGACTTGGTGATGCGAAAGATCTGGCTATTCCATCCCTGCGTAACGCCATACAAGTTCCCGTCGCTGGCCTCCAATAGCCCTTCAGGCGCCACAGACTGGGAGGGTGATCCGGACAGGCTGTAAAGCGGTGTGTATTGGCCGCCGAGCGTGAGCCTGTAAATCGAGCCGGGGCCGTTTCCGCCTTTGGACGTCGTGCCGTACAAATTGCCATCGCTTGCCTGGATGAGCGACGACGGAAAACTCGGGCTGAAAGTGTTGGTCGCAAAGGTGTAGATCTTGGTGACGGATCCGGACGGCGTCGCGCGGTAAACGTAGGCGGAACCGTCCGGCAGAACAGAGACCCCGTAGTAGTTGCCGTCGCTCGCGTAGACGGCGAGCAGCAACGGGGTCTCCCCGACCGGGAACTGGTAGAGATTTGACACAACGCCCTGAAGATCGACGGTCGCAAGGTAGGATGCGCCCAACGGGCCGCCAGAGACGGCGAGCAGGTGGCCGTCGGGCAGACTCTGCAGCAGCGCCGGGCTGACACTCTGCGCGGGATACACCTGCTTCGTGCCCGCAGCGGTCTCGACCGAGAATACGCTCGTGTCAGTCGAGCTGGGATAATAGACCTCCGAGTAGAACCGCCCATTGCTGCCCGCGACCAGCGGCCCGCCGGCGTTCAAGTTGCCGGCGAACGAGGCGATATACGCCCTGGCCCCTTGCGGGGTAATCGAGAAGACCCAGTCCGGGCTGTTGGTGCCCCACGAGTAGAATACGTCGGGAGTGTACTCAAGCAGTCCAATCGGCGTCCCAGTCTGGTTAAGCGAGGCGATGGTGTGGAAGGTAGCCCCGGATGCGACGAGGGCCGCGGCCGCTAGTCCCACGGCGGCAAGATGCGCTGTGCGACGCAACACTATTGGCAATAAGGCGTTACTCCGGATATCCTCCAGCCGCTTGCGCAACGCTTCGCTGATGCGGAGGGAAAGGGTCTGGGTCTGCTGCAAAGTTTCCGCCATGTACGACAGCTTAAACCATGTATGTCACACATTCAAGCGGTCGTACTTTTCAAGCTGGATTGGCGGCTAAAAGGAAAGTTCCCATATGGGAACCGGCGATCGCGAGAGGGCCTGTTTTCAGATGGTTCCCGTATGGGAACCAAGGTTCCTATACAGCTCCCATTCTGGGGTGGCGTGTCACCCCTTCAGCCGATGCGAAGCATCGTCTTCTTCTTCCGCTGATTCGGCACTCGGCGCGGATCAACGATGCTTTCCGGGTTCCTCGTGGACGGTGGATCCGATCTGTTTTTCGGCGTACGCCAGGCGTTTACTTTCAACCTCGGTCAGATCAGACCGCACCGGCTGTAGCAACTCCGCAACACGCGGGAAGTCTTTGGCTGTCCAAGCGGCGTCCGCCTCTTTGCGAATGCGACTCAACATTTGCTCTCGCTCGAACGCGACCGATGCCCGCTCGTTGGCTTTTTGCAGCTCGTCGTAGAAGGCTGGACGCCCCGACAGGAACGGGTCGCCATATTTCTTAACAAGCTGCGCCACTTTCGGCACGATGTTCTGAACACCTTCCAGCGTGCTCACCTGAAACATCGTTCCCCTCCCGAACCCCTCCGCCTCCCACGCCTGCTTGCCTGCCCAGGAGACGATGTAATCCAGACCGTACTTTTCTGGTCGGTCCAATCGGCCGATCTCAACCCCGATTTCAAAGGACCCTCTCCCGTGGTACACATTGACGAACACTGCGTCCGATTCATATCGAACGAGCGTCACGTCTTCTCCCACCGACTTCAGTCCGTATGTGCGTAGAAACTCGAAGCTGGACAGCGCGGCGTCTTTGAAACCTAACTGCCATCGATCTTTGCCCGAATCGGTTCGAAACATTGCGGCTAAGCACGCGGATTCGGTCAAGGAATGGCGGCCAGGCGCTTCCGAAGCTCTGCAGCGTCCGTTGGGTCGCCTGCCTGCTCCGCTGCGAGTGCATGGTATTTCAGAATCTCTTTTATTCCCTGCTGGTATCGCTGCTTCAGGGCCTCCATGCCGATGTTGTCGTAAGCAAGCTGCAACGTTCTCTCCGCTTTTCCGTACAGTTCGCGAGCCTTATCCAGACTCCCGAGCCCGTGGTTAGCCAAAGCCAGATTCCGGTACGCCCACCCGAGTTCAGCATCCGTTTCCTTCACGGTCGTTTGTGCCAGGCTGAAGGAACGCGTGTAATAATCAAGGGCCTCCTGGAACCGTCGCTGAGCCATCAGCGCATGCCCGACATTCTCATACGCCAACATTTTTGTCAGCCCTTGGCTTTCCGGCAGTTGATCAGCAATCGGAACGGCCGCTTTACAAACTTCCTCCGCTTCGGCGGATTTTTGGTCTTTCAGTAGAGCGCGGCATTTGTCGGCCTCTTTGAAGTACCTCTCATTGACGCTTTGCTGCTCGTCGTATTCCTTCTTCGGAATCCCCACAGAGAAGGAAACTTCAACGGTCGTGATGAATGGAGCGGCTTTCCCGTCAATCAAGTACGGCTTGTATCGATACTTCTTCATGGCATCCAGAGCTGCGGTCACCAGGAGCGGGTGTCCGCTGACAACTTTCGTCGAGCTGACGGTGCCGGATTCACTCACACTAACGTCGGCTTTCACCGTCCCTTGCAGGCTCATTTGTTTTGCAAGTGGAGGATACGCCGCCTCCGGTTTTTCGAGGATAAGCTGAGCAGCCTGTTCGGTGCTGAGACGAGTCTGCGCATCCAGGCCAAGCGGCGTCGAAACCAATGCCGCCAGGAGCCCGGCCGCGAGCACCAAAAACTTCACCGCTCCCCCTTCGAGGCTCTCCCGTTAAAGTTCGGCATAGTGCCTCGCGACTCGGACCAACGGTTCGTCGGGTTGTTTCGATAGTTGCGTCGCGAAGTCCAGGTACTCCTGCCGTGCGCTTTCGATTGACCTGCCGAGCATTGCTTCCAGTAGTGCCGGATCTGCCGCGAACAGGTTGTACCATTCGTTACACGAGATGGCCCAGGAGCGGGCCTCATCCATCACGATGTAGCGAAACAGGCCGCACTCCGCATTGAAGTGGCGAAAATCTTCTTCCGTGATCGACACACGATAACAAGCCGGCAAATCGCCGAGAGGCTCGCTCGCAACCGCAAAGCATTCGCTGTCAGCCGGCCTTTTGTAGAGCGGGAACGAGCGCCGCAATGTCCTGAGGCGCAAAGTGGTTCCCATCCTCGACCGGTACTACTTTCCAGCCGTGCTCCCGAATCCACTCCGTGCTGAACTCGTATCCGTTTGTTGTCATCTCCGAGGCTAAGGCCTGCAATCTCCTGACCTCGGATTCACTATTGATCGGCGTCATGGGTTGTACCGGATGGCCGTCCCCTTGTAACCACCGCCCGCTGGCTGTATTTCCAGCGTGGGTCTTCCGTCTGAGCTGAAGTTACGGAGAACGGCTCTTCCTTGTCCGTTGGGCAGGTCCTTGATCCGAACCGGCCCTACGGTTTGAGCGCTTCCTTCCAGCGATTCAAAGTCTTTTGTAGCTTGAGCAAACCCGCCTGGCTTCGAAAAAATTTCAGTCCTTGAACCACCTTCGCGAAGGGCGCCTTGCAAGATGTCTTGAACCGTGATCTTGGCAACGGCCCCGGCCTCCTTCGAGAAAAGGCCCGCGATTCCTCTGGCTAGAGACTGGCCGAGGGAAGCACCTCCACGAACGAGCGCCGGTAACGACGCCCCAAGCTGGCCGATGGCCACCAGGTCACCAGTCGTGTCCTGCATCGACTCTTCCTGATAAGTGGCAGATCCGCATACCGCGCCACCACACGTGATGGCACCGCCAATCGCGAGACCGCCGCCCGGCCCAGCAGTGGCACCCGCAGCCGGAGCATTGATGCCAGGGTTATTGCCAGCGATCGCTGCCGCATATTGCGGATCGGACATCACCACACATGTCTGCTTCCCGCTCTCATCGTTGGTACATACCTGTACAGCTTGGCCCGTCGGGTCCGTGTACTTCAGCGGGTTGTTGCGCCCGTACGAGTACATGTTCCAGCTCTGAGGGTCCTGCGGAAATTGATCTATGATTGGCTGATCTGGGCTGGTGAACCTACCCTGCGCGCCACTGAAGTATCGAGCGCCGAAAAAGTCCAGCCCCGACTCGGCATCGCGTTCTTTGCCGGTGTACTTGTGCATCACGTTGTCGTACGCGCCGTAGCCCAGCGCCGCCGTCCGATTGCTGGTGGTCAGTTCCTCCCCGAACGGTAGGAAGTCGTGGCGCGCGGTTATGGCGGCGGTTTCGTCCGTGACCACTCTCGTGCTGCCCAGGTGATCCGTGGTGACGTAGCACGTAAGGCAGGGCGGAGGCGGCGGTTGCGTCGAGTATTCGGACGCCAGATCGCCTTTCGCGTCGTAGACGTAGGTCGTGGTCACGCCGCCCGTGGTCTTCGTGACGCGCCGGCCGTCGCCATCGTAGGTGTAAGTCGCCGTGCCGTTACTTATACTGCTGAATCCCGTCTGCCGGTTCTCCACGTCGTAAGTGACCGAGAATGGACTGATGGTGGTCTCGTTGCCCGCCTATCGTACCCGAAATTGATTGGCGTCAGCCGGTTCGTGAGCGTGTTGTAAGCGTCCGATGTCACAGTCAGCGCCGAAAGGGAAATACCGCTCGAACTGGGTACCCAGCGATTGCCGTAGATATCGTAATTGAACGTCTCCGACCACACGGTGCTCGACCCGGCCTTCTCCGCCGCGGAGTTCAGCCGGTTGTAAGCGTCGTAACCGTATGTCTGCGTAACATTCGGCGTCGCGATGGTCTGGCTCTGCAAATTGCCATTATTGTTCGTGCACGATGCCGGGGGCGGCGCTCCGGTGCAGTAGGCAAAGCCCAGATTCAGAAAGCTGGTAGGATTGGCGGCTGTGCCCAGTGTCACACCCGTAGGCTGCTGCCGGTAAGGATCGTAACTGCGGTTTTCCACCAGGCCGCTGCCCAATGTGAATTGGCTGATCGGCCCTTGCGACGCGTAGGCGATGGACGACGCATAGTTGGTGGTCCCGCCGCCGGACGGTGCTCCCGCCAGATTGGTCGCGCGATTGGCGGTGTCGTAGGTCCAGGTGAACGTGCGGCCGGAAGGCTGCGTCATGGTCTTCATGGCGTTGGCCAGGTTGTAAGTGTAGCCGAACGAATAAGGGTTGCCCCCCGTGATCTGGCTGCTGCTCAGAATGTCGCCCAGCGCGCTGTACTTGCCGTAATTCGTGGTGGAGGCGGAGGAAGTCACCTGCGTGAGACGGCCGACCAGATAGTTGGTTGCGCCGGAGGGCGCGGTGTTGCAGGACGATTGTGTATTGCCATCGTAACAGTAGTCGACGGTGGGGGTGTAATAGCTGGAGGAATAGGTGTACGTCTTTGAAGTGATCCGGTTCAGCGTGTCGTAAGCCAGAGTCGTGTCGTTGAGGTTCGAATCGGTCTTGTAAGTCAGATTGCCGTTGTAATCGTAGGTATACGACGTCGTGCCGCTCTCGGGATTGGTGGCGCTGTTGAGGCGCGCCAGCGAATCGTAGACGAAGGCGCGCGACTGGGTGCCGGAGGGACAGAGGCCACTCACCAGCGCCGCGCCTTGGCAGACCAGCGTCAGATCGTTCAGGGTGTCGTAGGCGTAGCTGGTGGTGGTGGTGTTCGCCTCCGTCACGCTGGTGATGCGGCCCAGCGCGTCGGTGAGGGTGGAGCGCGTGACCGACGCCGGGTCGGTGAGGGTCGTTTTGTTGCCGGCGTAGGTCATGGAGGTCGCCGAGCTGTCGGCGGTGGTCACGCTGGTGGGGCGATTTAGGGCGTCGTACAGCGTAGTGGTGTTCTCGGCGGCCTCGCTGTTACATGGGCGGTAAGGGTTGGTAACCGTGTACGGGCGGCCCATGTTGTCGTAGGTTTGCACCACGACGATGTCGCCGTTGCCGGAGCCGCAGGGCACCTGCTGCTCGGTTTCCGACTTGCGCGCCAGACCGTCGTACGAGACGATGCTTTCAATGGCGTTGTCGTTGAGCGCGTTCTGGTCGCTGGTGGTGGTCACCGAGACGGCATTCGGGGTGTCGTTGTAGGTGTACGTCGTCTGCGCCGTAGCCGTACCGTTGACGATTCCCCGCTGAACCTGCGACAGGCGGTCGAGTTTATCGTTGTTGCCATCGCCATAAGCGAATTCGGTCTGGATGGAGTTGGGGTCCGTGGCGTAGGTGGGCCGGCCCAAATAGTAGTCGTATTTGTAGGTGGTAACCTGCGAAAGCGCGTTGGTGACAGTGGTGGGGAACGCGTCGGCGGAGTAGCCGGGGACCAGTTCCGTGCCGGTGGAGAAGCTATCCGCGTACGAGTAGCTGGTTTTATTCGTGTCCGGATCGGTGACCGATAGGACGTTTCCCAGCGTGTCGTAGGTCTTCGTGGTGGAAAGGAATGAGCTGAAGGTGCTGGACCACTGTTTAGTGGTGGTCAGGTTGCCCAGGCAGGTTCCGGTTGGGACGGGGCTGCAGGATTGCGACCAGGATGGCGCTACATACCCGCTCGGCGTGCCGCTCGCCGCCGTAGGAAGCGAGTCGTCGTAGCTGTATTGCGTTTCAGCCACGTAGTTGTTGTTCCCATCATACACGATGCGGTCGATGGGCGCGCGGCGGATGTGGACGGTGGACGAGACGGTGCTGTTGAGCGTGTCGTAGCCGTTGGTGAGGTACGTCGTCTTGGTGGTCCGCAACGCCGCGCCCACCGCTCCGGACCCGTAATCGTATTCGGTGACGGAGGCCGGGTTATTGTACTGGTCGTAATTGCCGTACTTGACCTGGCTTACCGGATTCGGGCTGGCGTCGGCGAGCGTGGTCGTGGCGGTGAACAACGAGGTGTAGTGCACCGGGGCCTGCGGGCTGTTTATGCTGGTCAGCTCGGCGCCGTTTGGCTTGTACGACGAGGCGTTGATGTAACCGTTTCCGCCGCTAGGCCCGCCGTAGCAACTCGCGTCGGCGGGAAACTGGCCGCACTGGCGCTGCTGCCAAGCGTTCACGACCGTGCGCAACAACGCGCCGCTGCCATTATAAAAATCGGTTTCGTACTCCTTGCCCTCTTGCCAAAAGGGGTAAATGGTAGGGTCGGACGGCGCGTCGGCGTTCACGTCGCCGAAGAACTCGTGGTATTCCTGGCTGATGGTGGCGAGCGTAGACGGGTTGCGGTGCGTAACGATCACTTGGGTTTCGCCCGCGCCGCCGTTCGCCGTGCTCGACACGATCCCGTAGGCGTAGGTGGTGTCCTGCTCCACATTGACTCCGTCCTTGAGCACCTTGCGCTCCTGCAGGGGGCGCTGGATCGTATTGTTCGCAGCGTTGAAGCCGCTCGGGATACTGCCGCCTGCATCGCAGCTCCCCTGGCTCAGGGTGTTGTAAGTGTACTGAACGGACCCGCCGGTCGGAAGGGTTATTTGGACCACGTCGCCGTAGCTGTTGTAAAGGAAAGAATACTGCTCGGAGTTGGGCAGCACAATCGAGGAGATTACCCACGGGTTGAACGGGTTCCCTGCCTCCGTGGTGCGGGCGAAGAAAAAGAGGCAACTATAGTCGTCTATCGACTGGCCGGCGGCCAGGACGCTGGACATCTGGCTGTAGTTCACCCAAACGTCCCGGAGCGCGCCGCCCGCCCCCAGGTAAATGATAACGTCCTGTACCGGGCTGGCCGCCACATTGGCGAGGAAGACCGCGGTGTAGCGGTCCGTCGGCTCCTGCACCTGGAACATCGGCTGGTCGCTAGGCGTGCAGGGCGGGGCGATGGTGCACGGCGGCTGGTCCCCGAGGATCTGCGTGTAATTGCCCTTTGGATCGTAAATGCCGGTCACATGGCCGAAGGGAAGGTTGGGATTGCCGGCGCTGTTCACGTCATACCGGGTGCCGTCCGGGAAGAGCAGCATGCCATTGATCACGCCCATCTTTGGCGCCACCCAAGTCTCATCCACCACGGGAGCCGATGCGATGAATGTCTTTGCCGATCCGTCAACCGCCATGAAGACCGTTCCGCGCGATACGCCAGTGCCCTCATTCTGACAGGAAGTGCCGGGAAGCGGCTGTGGCGCGCCACCGTAGGCCTGATCGACGAATTCCGTCTCGGTGCCGTCGGGTTCCAGGAAGACCACCTTTGTTAGGGTGTGGCCGTTACTGCTGGCGACCACCTTCCCGCCGTCCGGGCACGTTATGGGCGTCGCGGCGGAGTAGGCGACAGACCGGAACACCATGTAGCCTGGCACGTACGGTTCCAGCGCCACGTCCGGCTCGGAGGCTAGGGCGCCGAAGCTCGTGTCAGGCGTTTCTGTAGACAGGGCCAGCAGCTCGTTTGTTGCGCCGACCATGACCTGCCCAACTGTCCATCCCCGCTGCACCGGGACGGTCATCCGGTAGCCCGCCGAGCCGCGGCTCGCGATGTCGCGGATGGGCACAATAAAGTTTACTTTGCCGCTGTAGAGGTCGATGGTCTCCAGGTCGGAGAGCGCATACGATCCCGCGGGTGTTCCGGGTGCCACCGAGGCGGGCGTCGACCCGGGGACTGCGGGCGACATGCCCGGCACGGATTGGCACAGAGCGGGCCCGGCGGCGGCGCAGAGCAGTGCGCAGCCCATGGCGCGATGCATGAGGAACGTTACACGCGGATTACGGTCCATGGCTTTCCTCCGTCTCGGCTTATTCGATGGTGATTTTGCAGCGGTGTGGGGAGTTGGCGCCGTCCAGCGTGTACTTGCCCGCCGGCAAGTTAAGCAATTGGACCCAATTCCGTTGCGTGGTTGAAAACTGCTGCTCCGCCTGCGCCGTGCCGTCCGCCGAGTGCAGCGCCACCTGCACGTTCGACTGGAAGCTCAGGTTTATTACCAGAAGCACGAACTGGCCGGCTTTCCGCGTGATCTGAGCGGGCTGGCAGCCGCCCCGAGCGAGATACAATACCTGAATTGGAACGACGGCGTTCGCGGGCTGTCCGCTCTGCGCGCGGCCGATTCCGGGCGGGAAGGCGAGCGCCAGCAACAGACAGCATATTACCGGCGACACACGAAGGACCGCGCGGCAGCGGAATACCAGCTTCACTAATAGCGGCATAGTAACTCTAATCGCACAAAGTTACTGTTCATAAAGCGACTACCCATACTACTGCCAGTTCCCAGCGCATGCGTTGCTGCCCTGGTAGCAGTAGACCACCAAGCCGGAGCACGGCGCCGAGGTCGTACATTGGTTAGTGCCTCCCGTCGGTGTGTAGTTAGTGATGCCGCTGGTCGGGATATAGACGGCGCCGTTGATTACCGTCGGCAGCACGAATGAGGCGGACAGAGCCCCTGCAGTGGTGCTGAATTGCGGAACTGTAAGGGCAAATGTCGGGTTAAACGCATCATTAGTGGACCACTGTATGTCCAGGCCGGGCGTGTAGGCGTTCAGGACACCGGCTCCCACGTCATTCGCGTAGCTGTTGTGCGGCATCGCGACGGTGGCGAGCCCCCAAACGGTTGCCGTGCCCGAGGACCCTGCGTCTGAGGTGACCAGCACGGAGCCGCCTGGATAGTATATGTTCGCGGTCTCATCCGGTGCGCTGTCATAGATCGGCGTCACGAAGTAGCCGCTGTAGGTGAAGCTGCCGGCGGTGAAATTCTCGGTGGCGTTCGCATTCACAGTTACTTCCTGGTCGGTGTTGATCTCGATTATGGTCGCGCTTTGTGTCCCTACGCCGCTCTGCGTGACGGTGATCGTGTCACCAGCCACGACCTGGGTGTAAAAGCTGTCGGCGCTCGGAAGACTGATCGTGTTGGTTCCCGAGTTCCAAGTGACCGTGCCGGTCCCCGTCTGCGGGCTGGACGAAGGGTTGGGCAGGTAGGTGAGCCCCGTGAGCAGTTCCTGGTATGGCCAGTAGTAGAGGTTGTTGTCGTAGAAGGCCATGCTGGTTATGCGATGACATGCGCCGGCGTTCGAGTGCCCAGACTGCCAGCACGGGAGGTTGGGGGCGGCGAATGGAAACGCGTTCCCCGTGTCCCCGCTGGTGAACCCGCCCAGGGAGCTCTGGTTCAGGAAGTAGGCCATGCCGCCCTTATCGATGGTGAGCAGCCAGTTGTGGCTATTGCTGTCGGTGAACAGCAGGACGCCGCTGGCGGACATGTCCCAGTCGTTCTGGTTTAGCGACTCGAACGAATAGGAGCAGGACGTGTCAGAGCCGGTCGAGCACTTGGTCACCGGATAGTCCAGCAGTTCGTTGGAGAATAGGCCGCTGTTCGGCGTGAAGGACTGGCTTGGCGACGACCCGACTCCGCCCGATGCAGAGTAACTAAAGCCCAGAACGCTGGATCCCCAATCCACGTCCGCCTCGAAACCGCCGTTGGCCGCCCCCAGGAAGACATTGGAGTTGGTAGTCCCACTGACCGGGCCAGCAGCCGGACCGCGGCTGGACATCCAGATACCCGCACCGTGGCCGCACCAATTGGGCACGTTCTGGTAGCCGGTGGGACCGGGATAGTAGCAGCCCGATGTCCCGCTCGCGGTCGCTGTGGGGTTCGTGGAAAATATGAAGTCCGGAGTGGTGTTGATCTGGCTGCCGCTAGTGGAGTAAGCGAAAAGCCAACCGGTGTACGGGTAGTCCGAGCTGTTCTCATTTACCGCTGCGCCGAACGCGACGTATATGGCGTTCGAGGGCGTGGCGTTGCTGTTCTTTACCTCCAGCAGCGCCGATCGCTGCAGGACGGAACCGGGCGCGAACTGGAGGCTCGAGTTGTTGGTCGCGTAGCCCGTCGTCTGTACAGGCGAGTTCGAGCCCGCCACCTCCTGCAGGTCGTTCGTCAGGTCCAGCTCGTGAAGGTACCACCGTGAAGTGTCTGTTGTCGTGTACCGGCAAAGGCTCGTGAGGAACACAACACCGTAGAGGGTGGGGCTCGTGTCGGGGATCGCGGTCGCCGCGTCGACTACGGGAGTTGACACCACACCGGCGAAGGGGAGAGACCCGGCGCCACCGTTGCCGTTGATCGCTATGCCCGATGAGCTCGGCCCGCAGTCGTCGTACCACAAGTCATTTTGCCCGCTGGTCCCGCCGGTTCCGGTCCTGGAGAACACCACCTTGCCCGTGTCGGCGTTCCACGCCCACACGCTCCCATAAAGAGTCGCCGCCACCAGCATGTTGCAGGTGTGCGCTCCCAGGGAGGACGTGCGGTTGCTTGGCGTGTTGTTTGTGTTAGAGCCGGCACTCGGGTTCACCGTGACGCCCGAAACGTAAAGCGGCTGCCCGTATATGAGGTTTATACGTCGAGCAGCCCATGCCACGGCTGCCCCGACCCGGTGGGCGGGAGTGCGCTGGTAGGCGGCGTATCCACGATCAGCGGGGCGAGTAGCGTCATTCCGTTGTCGAACAGGTTCGAGGGCGTAATTAGCGCCTCGTTAGGGTTGTAGCCGTCGCGGTTATTGTCGTATTGCGAGGTTAGAACGCAGGGCGCGCTGGAGCACGGTTGCGCGAGCAAAGGCTGAGCCGGGATCAGCACGCTAACACCGGCTAGGAGCACGGTGGCGGATGCGGTTAGCGGAAATCGCCGTCCGGGGGGGGGAAGCATCGAAGTACCTCCTTATCGAGAAGTGTACTAGAAAAGCCGGAACTCGTCAAGGAAATTCCGGTTACGAAGTTATAGTACCGGCGACCGCACGTTACATCCTTCAAAGGAAGAATGGTAAATGTCTTGTCGGCAAATACTTTTAAGTCAATAACCTTGCTCCCGTCTCCCGCGGTCCGCCTAAGCCCGCGAGCTGCCCGTGCTGTTTCGCACGGATCAGCCCTCCGCGGGTCCGGGGAACCGAGCCATTTTGGTAAATGCGCCCAGTCGCGGCGGCTGCCTAATGGGCGCCTAATTGGTGATATCGCTGGTGCGGCTCTCCTCACGCACCGCCATATAGGACTCGTACCACTTCTTCTGCGCGTCGCTGCCGGCGTACTTCTTCAAGGCGTCTTCGCTCGCAAACTCCATCACGATAACGTGGTTGTATCCCTCCGGAAGCTGCTTCTTGATCGGCTTGGTCCAAACGTGCAAAATGCCCTTGTATTCCGTGGGCAGCCCCTCGGCGCCCTTGATAGCTTTCTCGATGTCGGCCGGTTTCGCATCCGCCTTCCACTTCACCGAGATCACGTGAATCACCGTCTTCGGCATGGTATCCGCCGCGGACAGCGCGGCCGTCAGCGCCAGCAGGGCGGCGCACATTCCCAGGAACAGTTTCTTCGTCATCGTTTCTCCTCCACAGATGGTAGCGCAACCGCGCGCCGCCGGGGATACTAGTCTGTAGGCAACGGAGGTTGCGGATTTCAGATGAAGACCATCATAGAGCCATTCCGGATCAAGAGCGTGGAGCCGCTGCGCCACACCACGCGCGAGGAGCGCGAGCGCCTGCTCGAAGCCGCGGGCTATAACCTGTTCCTGATCGAGGCGCGAGATATCCTGATCGATCTGCTCACCGATTCCGGAACCAGCGCCATGTCCACCGGGCAATGGTCGGCGCTCATGCGCGGCGACGAATCCTACGCAGGCAGCGAGAGCTTCTTCCGGCTGAAGAAAGTGGCCGACGAGTTGACCGGCTACCGTCACATGATCCCCACGCACCAGGGCCGCGCCGCCGAGCGCATCCTGTTCACCGTGATGTGCCGGCCCGGCCACGTGGTGCCCAGCAACACGCACTTCGATACCACGCGCGCCAACATCGAATTTACCGGCGCGCGCGCCGTGGATCTGCCCATCGCGGAAGCCGCCGACACGCAAGCGCGCCTCGATTTCAAGGGCAACATGGATGTGGAGGCGCTGGAACGGCTGATCGAGGAGACCGGCGCGGAACACATTCCGCTCGTGATGCTGACGGTGACGAATAATTCCGGCGGCGGCCAGCCCGTGTCCATGGACAATATCGAAGCCGTGCGGCGCATCACCCGGCGCTACGGAATTCCCTTCTACCTGGACGCGTGCCGGTTCGCCGAGAACGCGTGGTTCATCCGCCAGCGCGAGCCGGGTTACGCCAGTTGGACGCCGAAACAGATCGCGCAGAAGATGTTTTCGCTGGCGGACGGCTGCACGTTTTCGGCGAAGAAAGACGCGTTCGCCAACATCGGCGGATTTCTTTCCACCAACGACGACCGGCTGGCCGCACAGGAGACCAATCTGCTGATCCTGACCGAAGGCTTTCCCACTTACGGCGGCCTGGCGGGGCGCGATCTGGAAGCCATCGCGGTGGGATTGGAAGAGATCCTCGAACCCGCGTATTTGAATTACCGCATTGTCTCTACCAGCTATCTGGGGCGGCACATCGCCGATCACGGCGTGCCTATCGTGGAGCCGCCCGGCGGGCATGCTATTTATATCGATGCGGCGCGCATGCTTCCGCACATTCCGCGCACGCAGTTTCCCGGGCAGGCCCTGGCCGTGGAGCTATACCGTCACGCGGGCATCCGCGCGGTGGAGATTGGATCGGTGATGTTCGGCGATCAGGCGCAGCATGAACTGCTGCGGCTGGCGATCCCGCGGCGCGTCTATACGCAGAGTCACATCGATTACGTGGTGGAAGCCATCCTGGAAGTGAACGCGCACAAAGAGGAGATCCGCGGCCTCGAAATCGCGGAGGAGCCGCCGTTTCTCCGGCACTTCAGCGCGCGCTTCCGGCAGTTGGCGCCGGTGGCGGCGGCGGAGCGGCGCTAATCGTGGGGCAGGCACTCTGCCTGCGCGGGCCTCGTAGGCCCGCTCTTAGGCGAGCGCAGCGAGCCCCACAGAAGTGCGGGCCGTCACCGCGTAGTATTCATCAAAATCGCGACGCTGGCGGTGTAACCTTCATACCCCCCCACCAGATCCGGCTTCCCGTCGCCATTGAAGTCCCCCACCGCCATGTAATCGATGCCCCCGCCGGTTGAAAAGAAGTACGACGGTGAGTCGAATGTGCCGTTGCCCTTCCCCAGAAGCAACACCACCGATGCTCCCACGCCGGGGGTGGCCGCCACGTCCAAAAGCCCATCGCCGTTGAAATCGGCGACCGCCAGAGTCCAGATCTGGTTGAGCGCCGGCGAAATACTATGGGCCGGCCCAAACGTGCCATTGCCCTTGCCTAACATGGTAGATATCGACCCAATATCGTCTTCCAAAGCAACATTATTTACGACTAAGTCGGGCTTCCCATCGCCGTTAAGATCCGCCACGGCCAGATTGCCGCAATAACCGCTGATCGGTGTGTCCATAGACCGCTGAAACGTGCCGTTCCCGTTACCCAGCAGGATCGAAATGGTGGATGGAATCTCGTTGCACGCCGCCAGATCCAGCTTGCCATCGCCATTGAAATCGGCCGCCGCCAACAGGTGGATGGTGGTGCCGGTAGCCAGTGTCATAAACGGTTGAAATGTCCCATCTCCGTTGCCCAAAAGGATCGAAATGGTTCCGGAAGTGTCCAGGTTGTACACGAAGGCGGCGATATCCGGATGGCCGTCGCCATTGAAGTCGCCCACAATCAGGGTAGAAGCATTGTTGGCCACCGGGTAACTAACCGCGGGTTGAAATGTGCCGTCGCCATTGCCTAACATGATCGACACGCCGTTCAGGTACGCATTGGTCATCACTAAGTCGGGCTTGCCATCGTGGTTGAAATCGGCGGCGACGATGGAGCCTGGATTCTCCGGAGTCCCGATACTCACGGGAGCTTGAAACGTGCCATCGCCGTTGCCCAGGAAAATCGAGACGCTAGCAGGTTCGTAAGTTGCCACCGCCATATCCAGCTTGCCGTCGCCATTGAAATCGGCCACCGCGATGGAACTCGGATCGACGACATTGTAAGTATCCGCTTTCTGAAACTGCCCTTTGCCGAAGCCCTGCAAAACCTCGACGGCCCCGCCAATGCTGGTCGCCAGATCCAAATTTCCATCGTGATTGAAATCGGCTGCCACGATGCCTTGGTTGTTCCCGCCCGACGAGTAAGTGCCCGCGGGGGTGAGCGTGCCGTCGCCATTGCCGAGCAGGATCGAGATGCCAGGCGTGGCGGGATCGCGCCGTTCGCCCGAAGCATTCGCCACGGCGAGGTCCGGATGCCCGTCCCGGTTGAAGTCTCCCAGCACCATGGCGAACGGGTTCCTCTGGCCGGGATAACTGACACCGGGCTGAAAGGTGCCGTCGCCGTTACCAAGAAAGACGTAAATGGATTTGTTATTTGCGTTGTACTGGCCGCACGCGACTAAGTCTTGCTTCCCATCGCTATCTAAGTCGCCCGCCACGATGGCATTAAGTCCGACGTCCAGGCCGATACTGTTACCCGCCGTGAAAGTGCCATCGCCATTTCCGAGTAAGATGGAAATGCCGGACCCGTTGCCTACGGCTATGTCGAGCTTGCGGTCCCCGTTGAAGTCGGCAATGGCCACCGAATTGGGGCCGTATCCGACGGAATAATCCACCTCCGGCTGGAAAGTTCCATCGCCATTGCCCAACAGCACTCCTAGAGTGTCTCCTTCGCCGATATACCCGTAGTTAGTGAACACCAGATCCAGTTTGCCGTCGCCGTTGAAGTCGCCCGCCGCGATCGCACCCGGTCCCAGTCCCGCGCTAAACGTGATCGGCGGCTGGAAGGTCCCGTCGCCATTGCCCAACAGGATGGAAATGGAGCCGGCGCATTGATACGTTTCGCACCCGTTATCGTCGGTAATGGCGAGGTCCGGTTTTCCGTCCCCGTTGAAGTCGCCCACGGCCAGCGCGGTGGGCTGGTTCCCGGCGCTATAGGATACCGCGGCGCGAAAATTGCCATGCCCGTCGTTGAGCAGGATCGAGACGACCGTCGCAAATAAATAATTGTTGGTGGTGGCCAGATCGGTGTAGCCGTCGCCATTGAAATCGCCCGCGGCCATCTGCACCGCGCCTTCAGCGACCGGATATATTTTGGGCGTCCTAAACGAGACCGGCGTCTTTCCCAGCATCCCCGCTACAATCGGAAGCAACATCGCGGTTCTGCAGGCATACCGCTTCAGCCTGGACATCATACGCTCCCCCCCCCAGCGGATTATGGCGAATTTACCGTATCACCCGGCTGATTCGTGAGTCAATCGGTGACCGTGTACACGGTACCGGTACCGTAGCAAGACCGTCAGACTTCGCCTTCGCTTTCGATCGGTCGCGCCAGAAAAGTGCACAGGTCTCCATCCACAATCCGCGTATTTGCGGCTCCCGCTTCTCGGGCTTGGCCCCTCTTAGGGCACGGGTTTTTCGGGTTCTTATGTTCGCGGATCGTTTCCGCGCTGGCGTAAATCCGGGAACGCTCGCCCAGAGAACTCGGCCGGGTGTGTTCCGTTCGAATCGCGTCCTAGTCATAGGCGAAGCAGGTCCAGCCGCGATTATTGGCGTCCGTCAACCGGAACCATTGTATGGGGCATTTGAAATGTCACAATTAGCTTTGATTGCACCGCTCGGATTCTCGTATCTGCATCGTGCTTAACAGGCTCGGCCTTAGCGAAACTCTGCCCAGGTATTTGTATAGGCGGCGGGCGCCAAAGGCGGTATAATGCATGGGAAATCCCGATGTCTCCGAGTGGCCCGAATGTAACCCAGCTCCTGGTCGCGTGGCGCGAAGGTGACAAGCTCGCTATGGACCAGTTGATGCCTTTGGTCTACGAGCAGCTTCAAGGGCTGGCGCGCCATCACTTGAGCGGCGAGCGGCCGGGTTATACTCTTCCCGCCACCGCGCTGGTTCACGAAGCCTACCTCAAGCTGGTAGGCGCGGATATTGCATGGCAGGATCGCGGCCACTTTTTCGCGGTGGCCGCCAAAACCATGCGCCGCATCCTGGTCGATCGCGCCAAATCCCGGCGCTCCGCCCGGCGCGGCGGTGTGAATCCCCATTTTTCGATTGAAGAGATTGCGGTGGTCAGCGAACAGCCGCCCGCCCAAATTGTGCAACTCGATGACGCGCTCCTGCGGCTGGAAGCTATCGACCAGCGCAAGAGTAGAATCATCGACCTGATTTTCTTCGCCGGCCTCAGCCAGGAAGAGACTGCCGCGGCGCTGGATATCTCGCCGGCCACGGTCTTTCGCGATCTCAGTTTCGCCAAGGCTTGGCTGGCGCGGGAACTTGCTTCTTCCGACCCGTGAAGCTCGAGGACTGGTCGCGGATTCAGAACCTTTTCCACTCGGCGATGGCGCTGCCGGAAGCCGAGCGGGAGGCTTTCGTGCGGCGCACTTGCCATAGTGAGCCGGCGCTTCTGGCCGAGCTGCTGTCCTTGCTGGGCGCCGGCGAAAGCGGCGGCTCCCTGGAGCACGTGATTGCCGAGGCAGCCCTGGACGCCGGCGCGCCCGGCCTGCGCACCCGCATCGGTCCCTACGAGATTTTGAGCGAGGTCGGACGCGGCGGCATGGGCATCGTGTATCTGGCCGAGCGCGCCGACGGGGAGTATCGCAAGCGGGTCGCCGTCAAGGTCGTGCGCCTGAGCTACGCGAGCGAAGACCTGGCAGCCCGATTTCGCGCCGAACGTCAGATCCTGGCCAATCTGGATCACCCCAACATCGCGCGCCTGCTCGATGGCGGCACGCTCCCCTCCGGCCAGCCGTACCTGGTGATGGAATACGTGGCCGGGGAAACGCTGGATGCGTTCTGCCGCACGAAGAGCCTCACGGTGCTGGAGCGTTTGCCGCTCTTCCTGCAGGTTTGCGAGGCCGTGGCCTACGCGCATCGCCATCATGTGGTGCATCGCGATTTGAAACCCGGCAACATTCTGGTAAACGCCGATGGCGCGGTGAAGCTCTTAGACTTCGGCACCGCCAAGCTTATGGACGGCGAGGCGGCGTATCATACGCTGACGCAAGAGCGCAGGCTCACACCGGCTTACGCGAGTCCGGAGCAGATTCTGAATCGTCCGGCCGGTCCGGCTTCCGATATCTATTCGCTGGGCGTGATTCTCTATGAGTTGATCGCCGGGCGGCATCCTTTCGAGACGGACCGCGGAACCCCGTTCGCGATGGAGCGAGCGATTTGCGAAAAGGAGCCGCAACGGCCCACCCAGATGGCCACGGACCACGACTTGGGCGCGCCTGGGCGCATGCCCACGGATGTGCGCGCATTGAAGAATACGCTCGACACGATCGTCTCCACCGCCATGCGGAAAGACCCCGCCGCCAGATACGCATCGGTGGCGGAGTTGGAAGCGGACGTGCGATCCCTCCTCGCGGCAACTCATCCCGCAGGTCTTTCCCGGCCGCCCGCGCGCAAAACCGATGGGGTTTGGGCGCACGCCATGAAGCAGGCCGCCAGACCCGGCCGGCGCGCGCGCATCGCGATTGTCTCGACAGCGGTCTTGCTCTGCCTGGGCGTTGCAGCGTGGGTGAAGTTGCACGGCCCACCACATCGGGCCGTCCTGCCGGTGGACGTCAAAGTGACCAGCTTCCCAGGGTGGGAGAGATGGCCGAGTTTTTCACCGGATGGGAGCCAGGTGGTCTTCTCGTGGGCGCCGGAGTTGACCGGGCGCGGCTCCCTTTATGTGGTGATGGCTGAGGGCGGACCGCCGCGCCGCCTGACCACCTCCTCGAGTGACGACGAAGCCCCGGCTTGGTCCCCGGACGGCAGTTTCATCGCCTTCCTGCGGGATAGCCGGGACGTGATGTTGATCTCGCCTTTGGGTGGGACCGAGCGAAAACTGACAGAAGCGAGCTATCCTTCGCTGGCATGGTCGCCGGACGGCCGCGCGTTGGCTATCGTGGACAAGCCGGCAAACGAGTCGTTCCGCATCTTCGAAGTATCCGTGCCAGGTGGCGCAAGACGACGCATCACTTCGCCTTCCTCAAGAAGGTTTGACGAGGGCGATTTCCGCATGGCCTATTCTCCCGATGGAAGGCGGTTGGCCTTTTCCCGCAGCATGGGGGGCGAGGAGTTGTTTCTGCTCTCGCTCTCGAATGGCGCGCTTGTTTCGCTGTGGAAACAGGCCGAACGCATTCATGGGATCACGTGGACACTGGACGGGAGGGAACTCATTTATTCCAGCGGCCAGCGCGGTTCGGCCAGGCTATTCCGGCTGCCGGTCTCTTCTCCCCGCAGCCCCATGGTTGTGCCGACGTTTGTCGCCGAGGCGGTGGAACCTGCGATCGGACGAGCGGGGGTCGGCCCTCACGCCGGCATGCGCCTGGCCTACGTCAGCCAGGAACAACAAGTTGAGATCTGGGAGCAGGCTCTAGCCAGACCAGGGAGCGCGGCCCGGGGCCCGGCATCCAGTAGCGGGCCCCACCGCCTGATCGCTTCCACCAGCCCCGATTCCAGCCCGCAGTTCTCCCCGGACGGCCGCCGCATCGCTTTCGTCTCGGCTCGCACGGGCTTCGATGAAGTGTGGGTGAGTAGCGCCGAGGGCCAAAACCCGGTGCAACTGACGTTTTTCCGCGATGGCGAGGTAGGCTCCCCGCGCTGGTCTCCCGACGGCCAGCGAATCGTATTCGACTACTGGATGTCGGGCCAGGAGACGCTTTATGTGGTGGACGTGAACGGAGGCGCGCCGGTTCGCTGGACTGGTTGGGGCGAACTCGGCCGGCCCAGTTGGTCGCGCGACGGCCATTGGATCTATTTCTTCTGGACGCGTTCGGGCCGCAAACAGGTTTGGAAGGTCCCCGCATCGGAACCTCTGGGACGCCTGTCGGAGCCGGTCGAAGTGACCACCGGCGGCGGTTTTGAAGCTTACGAATCGCCCGATGGCGCCTGGCTGTATTTCAATCGCGAACGCGAACTCCTGCGCCAGCCGGCCGGCGGCGGTCCGGAGGAACATGTCCTCAATGGCCTGTGGCATGGCTGGTGGACCGTAACCTCGCAGGGAATCTACTTTGCGGACCTGAGCGAGGGCTACGGCCCAACCGCCCCGAAGCCCGTCAACTTCTACAGCTTTGGCACGCGCCGCATCGCCCGCATCGCTGCGATTGACGGCGAAATCTACCCCGACCGGCCGGATTTCTGCGTATCGCCCGATGGCCGCCGCCTGCTCTATGGGATCGAGCGCACATCCAATGCGGATATACACATGCTCGATCCATTCGAATAACGTCGAGCCAGATCCCGGGCGCATGCTCTCCCCGTCAGCCGCCGCACCCCTACGACCGCTTTTAATTCAGGCACTCGAAAATTTCTATTTGTGCGATGACGAAATCCGGAGGCTAATTCTCGCTTGTAAGAGTGCAGACGCGCGCGTGCAACACGCGGTCTGAAACAAGAAGTTCACAGCCTCAGAAAGGAAACTAAGACGATGAGAACAACTACGCTCGCATTCACGGCTTGCCTGGCCGCCGGCCTCCTGGCGCGTCCTGCAGGCTTGCTCTTGGCTCAAGCATCGCCGGACACAGCCACACCGAAGATCACTAGCGCGATGGCCGACTTTTCGGTGAACCCGGCTCAGTTGACAATTGCCGGCTCGAACTTTGGCGCCTCCCTTCCAACCGTCACCGTCGATTTGTTGGCCGCCGGCGTGATCAGCCATACCGGCACAACCATCGTGGCCAGTCTTCCGCTAACCGTCACAGCCGGAAGCTATTTCCTCGAAGTCACCAACACGGCCACCGCTAAGACCGCCACGTTTGATGTGACTCTGGGCGCTACCGGCCCTGAGGGGCCCGCGGGACCGGCCGGACCAACCGGACCCGTTGGACCTACCGGCGCCACCGGGTCGCAAGGACCCCAGGGCCAAACTGGACCTGTAGGACCGAGAGGGTCTCAAGGGCCGAACGGACCGCCAGGAGGCCAAGGGCCGCAAGGACCGCAAGGGCCACAAGGGCCACAGGGACCGGCGGGGGGAAACTTTACCCTAGTCGGTTGGTCTATAGACTCTTATTCTTGCGGTGCCCTGAGCACATGCTGGACCACCGATTATTGCAGTGCATCGCAGAGTATTTCTGGCGCTTGTGGCTCTCTGGACACGGAGGGGCTCTTTGCCACTCCGTGGGTGGCATATTCCGGCCCGTATCCCGGCATACCTGGGTCGTGGCGGTGTGAAATCTCAAATACGGACACCGAAGCCCATGGCTATTATGCCGGTATTCAGTGCCCATCAACCAGCGGAGCGCCCAACAAAGTAAGTGTAGTGACCGGCTCAAAGCCCTTGAAACTGTCCCAGAGTCTATCGCACTAGACGCACGGCGATGCTGGGGGACTGCGTCTGAAGCTAGAAGATTTAGGACAACAGGAGCTAACTTACATGCCACACCAATCTTCGTTCGTATTCACGGCTTGTTGTCCGCTGGGCTTCAGACGCACCCTGCCAGCCTTCTTGGTGTCCCTAGCATCGCCGGACATTTCGGCGCCGAATTTTCCCAGCCATTGGTCATCCAATATGGTATGCTATGGACGTGATCCGGCAGCCACATCTGGATACGGTCTCCACTGTGCCGCTCTACAGGCAGCTTTTTGAGCATTTTAGCAGCTTGATCCAATCGGGTTTGTTGGCCTCGGGCGAACGCCTGCCCGCCACTCGTGAATTGGCTGGTTCACTTGGACTGAACCGAACCACCGTCGCCGCCGCCTACGAATTGCTGGAATCGGAAGGCTTTATCACCGGCCAAGTGGGGCGTGGCAGCTTCGTTACCGTGCAGCGTCCGGCCACCGACGGGCACCCCCTCGACTGGTCAGATCTGCTGCGGCACGCAAACCCCAGCCCCCAGCCCCTAGCCCCTAGCCCCCTCTCCAAAGGCGTCAGTTTTGCCACCTCGCGGCCTTCCGAGCAGCTCTTCCCTTTGGACGATTTGCGCGCGAGTTGCCAGGAGGTGATGGCCAGCCCGGATTTCGCGCACATCCTGCAACTCGGTTCGCCCAGCGGATACGAACCGCTGCGCCGCTACTTGTTGGAAGCCGCCCGCGCCGAAAATCTGGCTGCGCCCGATAACGACCTCATCGTCACCAACGGATGCCAGCAGTCGCTCGATCTGCTGGCGCGGGTGCTGCTGCGTCCCGGCGATAAAGTGGTGGTCGAAGATCCCGTCTACCCCGGACTGAAGAGCCTGTTCCTCGAAGCCGGCGCGCAACTGATCGGCGTTCCGGTGGGCGCGGACGGCATCGAGATTGAACCGCTGCAGGCTGCCCTCGATCGTGAGCGGCCACGTCTGATCGTGGTCACGTCGAATTTCCAGAATCCCACGGGCGCCACGCTGCCGGTGGCTGCTCGTGCTGCCCTCCTGCGCGCCGCACAAAACGCCGGCGTGCCGCTGATCGAGAACGATATCTACGGCGATCTGCGCTATTCAGGCGACGACCTGCCGCCCATCAAACACTCGGGCGATGCCGGGCACGTCATCCTGCTGCGCAGCTTTTCGAAGATCACATTCCCCGGCTTGCGGGTGGGCTGGGTGCTGGGGCCGCGTGCGCTCATCGCGCGCTTAGCGCAATCGAAGCAGCTTGCCGATCTGCATACCGATCAGCTTTCGCAAGCCGTGCTGCTGCGCTTCGCGGAATCCGGACGCATGGCCGCGCATCTCGCGCATATGCTGCGCGCCGGCGCCGAGCGGCTGGCCGCGGTGCTGGCCGCTTGCGACCGTTATCTGCCCGCCGGATCGCGCTTCACCCGTCCGCGCGGTGGTATGAATTTGTGGGTGCGTTTGCCTGAACCGCTGGACGCCGGCGAATTGCTGGCGCGCGCGCAGCGCGAGAATGTCTCGTATCTGCCGGGCAAATATTTCGCGGTTTCAAGATTCGATCCGGGATCGCTGCGGTTGAGCTTCGCCGGCCTGACGCCGGATGAAATCCGCAAAGGCCTGGCAACTTTAGGTGCAATTTTTTCGGCTGAGTTGGAGAGAACGCGGTCCAATGCTGAGTTAGATCCAGCTCCTGCCATGGTGTAAGTAGGACAGGCCTCCTGGCCTGTCCCATAAGGAGCGTATATGTTCTTCGACGAAAAATTTCGAGTCAACGTCGGCTTAGCGGAAATGCTCAAAGGCGGCGTCATCATGGATGTCACCAACGCCGAGCAGGCGCTCATCGCCGAAAAAGCCGGCGCCGTAGCCGTGATGGCGCTCGAGCGCGTGCCCGCCGATATCCGCAAAGAAGGCGGCGTGGCGCGCATGGCGCCTATCAACAAGATCCGCGAGATCATGCAGACGGTCAGCATCCCGGTGATGGCCAAGGCCCGCATCGGCCACTTCATGGAAGCGCGCATCCTGGAAGTGCTGGGCGTGGATTACATCGACGAGAGCGAAGTGCTCACGCCCGCCGACGAAGAGCATCACATCGACAAGCGCGATTTCAAAGTGCCCTTCGTATGCGGCGCGCGCAACCTGGGCGAGGCGCTGCGCCGCATTGCCGAAGGCGCGGCCATGATCCGCACCAAGGGTGAAGCCGGCTCCGGCAATATCGTGGAGGCCGTGCGCCACATGCGCACCATCGTGAAGGGCATGAAGCAGCTCACCGTGATGGGCAAGGAAGAACTGGTGCACGCCGCCAAGGAATTGCAATCGCCGCTCGAACTGGTGGAGTGGGTCGCGGAACACGGCAAGCTGCCGGTGCCGAACTTCTCCGCCGGAGGCATCGCCACGCCCGCCGACGCCGCGCTGGTTATGCATTTGGGCGCGGAAGCCGTCTTCGTCGGATCGGGCATTTTCAAGTCCTCCGACCCCGACGCGCGCGCCCGCGCCATCGTCCGCGCCACCACGTATTACAAGGATCCCGCGAAGCTGCTCGAAGCCAGCGAGGAGTTGGGCATGGGCATGCCCGGCCTGGATATCGCCAAGATCCCCGAAGGCGAGCTCCTGCAAACCCGCGGCTGGTAAGTGGGGCAGGCTCGTAGCCTGCGGCGGCCTCGTAGGCCGCCATCGAACTTTTCCATGAAACGAATCGGCATCCTATCCCTGCAAGGCGACTTCGAAGCCCACGGCCGCGCCCTCGCACGCCTCGGCGCCGAACCCGTCTTCGTGCGCACAGCCGCCGACCTCGAAACCGTCGACGGCCTGATCATCCCCGGCGGCGAAAGCACCACGATGCTGAAACTCCTGCATGCCGAGAATCTGCTAGCGCCGCTCGCGGACTTCGGCCGCCGCTGTCCCATCTTCGGCACTTGCGCGGGAGCCATCCTGCTGGCCGCCGGCGTATCGAATCCGCCACAAGAAGCGCTCGGCCTGATGGATATCGACGTTGAGCGCAACGCGTACGGCCGCCAGATCGATAGCCGCGTGGCGCATTTGACTCCCGAAGATGAATTCGCCGCGCGCACGCATCCCGGCGACATGGAAGCTGTGTTCATCCGCGCGCCCGTAATCCGCCGCGTGGGTCCGCAGGCGCGCGTGCTGGCGCGTTATGATGGCGATCCCGTCCTGGTGGAGCAAGGTCCCCACATGGTGGCCACATTCCATCCGGAACTTACGGCCGATCCACGCGTTCACGAGTTATTCTTATCAAAACTGTGACTCCTAATTCAAAAACCCGCGTCCTGTTCATCTGCATCGGCAACTCGTGCCGCAGCCAGATGGCCGAAGCCTTCGCGCGCCGGTACGGATCGGACGTGATCATTGCGGCCAGCGCCGGCCTGGCCCCCGCGTACATGGTAGCGGGAGATACCATCCGCGCCATGGATGACAAGAATATCGATATCCGCGACCATTTCCCGAAAAGTCTGAAGCAACTTGGGCGCGCCAATTTCGACCTATTCGTAAATATGAGCGGCTATGACTTGCCGCCCGAGATCGAAACACCGGTGCGCGAATGGGATGTGCCCGATCCGATCGGCGAGGATTTCGAGACCCATTGCAAGATCCGCGACGAGATTGAGACGCGCGTGATGGGCCTGATCCTTGAACTGCGCCGTGGGGCAGGCTCGTAGCCTGCGCGGGCCTCGTAGGCCCGCTCTCAGCGAGCGAAGCGAGCCGGGAATAGTAACATCAAATAGTGGACCAGTTCGCGTTCGACTTCGCCCCCGCCCGCCGCGTTTACTCCGTCAGCGAGCTGAACGCCGCCATCCGCGCTGCGCTGGAAGAAGATTTCCCTGACGTGTGGGTCTCCGGCGAAATCTCCGGCGTCAAGCTGGCCGCCAGCGGCCATTACTACTTCACGCTGAAGGAGCGCGAGGCGCAGGTGCGCGCGGTAGCTTTCAAATCCGCGCATCGCTATTGGAAATTCAAGCCGCACGACGGCTTGGCGGTGCTGGCCCGCGGACACATCGACGTCTTCGAGGCGCGCGGCGAATATCAGCTCATCGTCGAGGTGCTGGAGCCGCTGGGGCACGGCGCCCTGCAACTCGCCTTCGAGCAGCTCAAGAAAAAGCTCGCCACGGAGGGCCTGTTCGATCCCGCCCGCAAGCGCCCACTGCCGCGCTATCCCAAGCGCATCGGCATTGTTACTTCGCCGCGCGGCGCGGTGATCTCCGACATGGTGCAGATCCTGTCACGCCGTTTTCCAGGTCTTCACATCCGGCTCTTCCCTGCCCTGGTGCAAGGCGACGGATCAATCGAAGAAGTCTGCCGCGGGATCGATTATTTCAGCCGCCATCCGTGGGCCGACCTGCTGATCGTAGCTCGCGGCGGCGGCTCGCTCGAAGACCTCTGGACCTTTAACGAAGAAGCCGTAGCCCGCGCCATCGCACGTTGCGCCATTCCGGTGGTTTCCGCCGTGGGCCACGAAACCGACGTGACCATTGCCGATTTCGTCGCCGACCTGCGCGCGCCTACGCCCTCGGCCGCCGCTGAACTGATCGTCACCACTCGTCAGGAATTGCTCGACCGCATCGCCGGCCGCGAACAGAAGCTGGCCCATGCGGTGCGCTATCAGCTTGCCCTGCTCACGCGCCGCTGGCAGCAGCGCGGCATCGAAAGGCCGCTGGGGCTGCTGCATCGCACCATCGGACGCCAGGCCCAGCGCATCGACGAACTGGAATTCCGGCTACGCGATATTGTGCGCACCCGGCTGGAGCGCTATGCCCGCGCACAACGCTCGCTCGTCAACCGTCTGCGTTACTTCGACCTGCGCCCGCGATTCGCCGCCGACCGGCGCCGTCTCGACCAGGCGCATGCCGCCGCCGAGCAGTCCTTGCGCTGGCAGCTCGCCCGCCGCCGCGCCGCCGTGGAGCAGCTCTCCGCCAAGCTGTCGCAACTCAGTCCGCTGCAGATCCTCGATCGCGGCTACGCCATTGTTACCAACCAAACGGGCGCCATCGTCAAAGATAGCGCCGCCGCGCCGCCCGATTCCGCCATCCAGGTGCGTCTCGCGAGCGGCGGCTTACATGCGACCGTTACAAGCCGCTCTTAGATGAGGCTCGTCAGAGGAATCTGTGGGTGACTGCGAGCTTCAGCGAGCCGTTCCGATGAGGAACCGCCGTAACTTCCCGCGGGCCGGACTGACTCACACTTACAAATCCTTACAAGTTTGTCCGCGCTTTTGTCCCGGGAAGCAGCGTATACTTGCACCATGTGTAAATCTTGGCTTCTGATTTCCGGTCTGCTCCCGTTCACCGTGCAGCAAGGCGCTGCGCAAGCCTCCCTGAATTATGCCACGCTGTACAGTTTCACGGGCCAGAATGACGATGGTGCGACGCCGGCCGGCTCCTTGGCAATCGGCGCGAACGGCCACATTTACGGCACGACGGAGTTCGGTGGCGCAGGTGCTTGCAAGGTGAACAACCAAACGGGTTGTGGAACCGTTTTCGAATTATCGCCGTCAGGGTCGCCTGGAAACGCTTTTACGGAAACCGTGCTGTATAGCTTCACAGCACAGAACGGAGACGGGGCATATCCATCCAGCGGTCTCACTATGGACGCCCAGGGCGCGCTCTACGGCGCGACAAGCGAGGGCGGGGACCGAAACAACGGCGCCGTATTCGTCCTAAAGCCCCCTGCTGCGCCGAGCGCCCAATGGACGGAAACTATCCTGCACAGCTTCGCCGGTGGAGAACGTGACGGCTCGAGCCCCGCTGGTGGTTTGGTATTCGGTGAAAACGGAGTGCTGTATGGCGTCACGCAACATGGCGGGACGCAGCATGTGGGTACGGTGTTCGCGTTGCGGCCGCCAGCTAAGCGCGCGGACGCGTGGGCCGAGGAGGTCCTGTTTAGCTTTACGGGACAAGGCGACGCCGGAGTCAGCCCTAGCGCTGGCGTGGTCGTCGGCGCAAACGGAACGCTTTACGGCACGGCATTGGGCTATGCCGGCGTAGCCTTCGCGCTACACGCGGGCGCTGGCGGACCCTGGACACAGAGCGTGCTTTACGCCTTTGGGTCGCAACAGGGCGATGGAGGCACGCCGTACGGCGGCGTTGTTATGGGTAACAACGGCAACCTCTATGGGACCAACAACGCGGGCGGGCCCCCTACCAATATCTGCGTGCCGCCGGTGGCGGGCTGCGGCACGGTCTTTGAACTAACACCCGGCGCGGGCGGCGGGAACTGGACAGAGAAAGTGATCTATGCCTTCACCAGCCCCTACAGCGATGGCGCCAACCCTGTGGCAGGCGTGGTTGTCGGACCGGGCG
This sequence comes from Bryobacterales bacterium, assembly GCA_963785255.1. GTDB lineage: Bacteria > Acidobacteriota > Terriglobia > Bryobacterales > Bryobacteraceae > Bog-159. The sequence continues at coordinate 976,532 of CAWAUR010000013.1, read as the reverse complement.
GGGTCCTGTACGGATCGACTACGGACGGTCCAGGCGCGGTGTTCCAGTTAGCCCCGCCGACCGCGCCTGGCGGCGTCTGGACGGAAACTGTGCTACACACTTTCACGGGCCGGAACGGAGACGGCTCAAATCCCGTTGCCAACCTCGTGATCGGCCCGAATGGCGCGATCTACGGTACTACAGTCGGAGGTGGAACCGGGGGTGTGGGAACAGTCTTCGCGCTGAAATAATAGGCAGTTCGATTCCATGGCGTGGCAGGCCGGCAACGGGATTTATCTTGGTAGTTCTCGCCGTCGTCATGTTCCATCGCATGCTCCAGCTCATCACGATTCTAAACCGCCGTCACCGCTTTTCGGGATTTGTTCATCAACGGGCCCGCTTCAGTTGAGATCGTATTCACCGTGCTGATCGATGGCGCGAGCCGCTCGCCCCTGGCCCTCGATACAAGACGATAGGCTCTACGGCGCCACCTACTCTACAAACGAGGTCTTCTCCGTGGTGCCGTAACACCTTGAGCCGCAAAATATCTCCTTTCCACCCAACGCATTGGCCGACTCATCCGCGTCCCCGCGCCAAAACCCGTGCTCCCCTAATATCGGGAACACCGTTTTATGCCATCCATCCAGCGCCGCCATGCTTCTGCAGGCAACAAAAATTACAAAACGAACCCAATGCCCCTTGATTCCAAAAGCCCAATTGGCTTCGTTGGCAAAAATCGCCATCCGTGTGCATCTGTGTCCATCTGTGGTTCCAAAGCGTTCTGCGCTCGCCCAAACCACATCCCGCGTCCCCCCGCACAACCCCCGTCGGAATGCTATAGTATCCATCAGCGGTCGATTCATCCGCCTGCAATTGCCCGCCTCCGCGGCTACGGTGCTCGACTTGCGCAACGCTACGAAAGACGGCTAGAATCATCAGTTTCGAAATGGTCAAGGAGGAAGTATGGCATCAATCGCCGAGAGGGTGAAGCAGATTATCGTCGAGCAGTTAGGCGTGGACGAAGCCCAAGTCGAGGACAACGCGTCGTTCGTGGACGACCTGGGCGCCGATTCGCTCGACATCGTAGAGTTGGTCATGGCCTTTGAAGAAGCCTTTGAACTTGAAATTCCCGACGAGGACGCCGAAAAAATAGCCACCGTTAAAGACGCTATCACTTACATCGAAAACAAGTCGGCCAAGAAGTAGCGGCGCGGCGTTTTTCCCAGGAGTATTTGCGTGTCACGCAGAGTGGTCGTAACCGGTGTGGGCTTGCTGTCCTCGGTCGGCATAGGCACCGAAGCAACCTGGCAGGGCGTATTGGCGGGCAGGAGCGGCATCGGGCCGATTACGGCATTCGACGCTCAACTTTTCTCCTGCCGCATCGCCGGCGAAATTCCAGGCTTCGATCCAGCCCTCTACATCGAAAAAAAAGAGATCAAGAAGATGGGCCGGTTCATCCAGTTCGCCATCGCGGCGGCGGATTGCGCCACCAGTTCCGCGGGCCTGCACGTGGACCCTGCCGAGGCTGAGCAAGTCGGCGTCTACATCGGCAGCGGCATCGGCGGATTTGAAGTGATCGAGCGCGAGCATCAAACGCTGCTCGAACACGGGCCGCGCCGCATCTCGCCGTTTTTTATTCCGGCCACTATCGTGAATCTGGCTTCCGGTTACGTTTCCATCCGCAACGGCGCGAAAGGCCCCAACTCAGCGACAGCTACGGCCTGCACCACCAGCGCGCATTCCATCGGCGACAGCTTCCGGATCATCCAGCATGGCGACGCCGATGTGATGATCTGTGGCGGCACGGAGGCCTGCATCACCCCGATGGGCATCGGCGGATTCGCCGCCATGCGCGCCCTTTCCACGCGCAATGACGAACCGCAACGTGCCTCGCGTCCCTGGGATTTGCATCGCGATGGCTTCGTGGTGGGCGAAGGATCCGGCATCCTGGTGCTGGAAGAACTGGAACATGCGCGGCGCCGCGGCGCACGTATTCTGGCGGAATGTGTCGGATATGGTATGAGCGCCGACGCCTTCCACGTCACCGCGCCGCCGCCCGATGGCGATGGCGCATTTCGCGTGATGCGCAACGCGCTGCGCGATGCGCACATTCAGCCCGAGCAGATCGATTACATCAACGCGCACGGCACGTCCACCGAAGTGGGCGACCGCGCCGAAACGGCCGCCATCAAACGCTGTTTCGGCGAGCATGCTCACCGAGTGGCGGTCAGTTCGACTAAGTCCATGACCGGACATCTGCTGGGCGGCGCCGGCGGCCTGGAGGCCGGCATCACCGTGCTGGCAATTCGCGATCAGATCGCTCCGCCAACCATTAACTACGAAACTCCCGATCCCGAGTGCGATCTGGACTATGTGCCCAACAAAGCGCGCCCCATGCGCATCGATTACGCGCTATCCAACTCCTTCGGCTTTGGAGGAACCAATGGTGCTCTCATCTTCAAACGTTACACGGAGTAAATGTGGGGCAGGCTCTCAGCCTGCGGCGGCCTCGCAGGCCGCCCTCTTTTTCTTATGAAAATTATTGTGTGTATCAAGCAAGTCCCGGCCCGCGATTCGCAATTGCGCGTCGCGCCATCGGGCGCCTGGATTCAGGATGCCGATCTCAGCTACGAGATCAACGAGCCCGATGCTTATGCCTTGGAAGAAGGCCTGCAACTGAAAGAGAAACACGGGGGCGAAGTGGTGGTGCTGTGCGCCGGACCCGCGCGCGCCGCACAAACCATTCGGGAAGCCCTCGCCAAGGGCGCCGACCGCGCCATTCATATCGAAGAGGAGAATTTGGGCGCGTTCGATCCGCTGGGCGCGGCGCGCCTGCTGGCCGCGGCTCTAGCGCCCGAGAAGCCCGATCTGGTGCTGACCGGACTGCAATCCGACGACCTGGGTTACGGCCAAACGGGCGTGATCCTGGCCGAGTTACTGGGCCTGCCGCACGCCACCATCATCATGCAGGTGGAAAAGCTGGATGGGTCGATCCGCGTGAAGCGCGAGCTGGAAGACGGCTGGTTCCAGCACGTTGAGATGCCTTTGCCGGCCCTGCTCACCATTCAATCGGGCATCAACAAGCTGCGCTACGCCACCCTGATGGGAATCAAGAAAGCCAAGAATAAGGAGGTGCGCGCTGTGACGGCCGCCGCGTTGGGCGTTAGTTCCGCGGCTCCGTCAATCCAACTGAGCCGCGTGTATCTGCCGGGACGTACCAAGCAGACCCAGTTGTTTGACGGGCCGCCCAAAGAGGCCGCGGCCAAACTGGTGGAGAAATTGAAATTCGAGGCGCGCGTCATATGAGCATTCTGGTGGTAATGGAACAACGCGCGATCCAGGGCCCTCCGGCCTGGAACCGCATGTCTTGGGAGACGCTGGCCGCCGGCCAGCAGCTAGGGCGCGAGCTGCATCAGCCTGTCTCGGCCGCCGTGCTGGGATCGGGCATCCAGAGTCTCGCCGCCGAACTTACCGGTAAGAAGCTCGATCATGTCTATGTAGTCGAGCACGAGTTACTCAAAGACTATACGCCGGATACTTACACGGCTGCCGTGCGCCAGTTAGTCGAACATACGGGCGCAAGTGTTGTCATTTTCCCGCATACTTACCAGGTGCGCGATTTTTTGCCCAAGCTGGCTACGGCGCTGGGACGCGTGGCGGTGAGCGACGTAGTGGCGCATCGCATCGAGGATGGCAAGCTGGTACTGGTGCGCCAACTCTTTCAGGGTAAGCTGAACGTGGACGTGCGTTTTACCGGCGATCCGCCTTATTTTGCTTCGATGCAGGCTGGAGCTTATCGCACGGATGCCATCGAAACCGGATCTGCCGCGGTCGAGAAGTTCACTCCACAGCTCACGCCCAGCCGCACCAAACCGCTCGATTTATTCCGCGAAGCGCAGCGGGCGGTGGATTTGACTGCTGCCGAGATTATCGTGTCAGTCGGCCGCGGGATCAAGGAAGCGGATAACATTCCGATCGTGCAGAAGCTGGCCGACGTTCTGGGCGCGGAGCTGGCGGCCTCGCGGCCCATCTGCGATTCCGGCTGGCTTCCCATGGAACGGCAGGTCGGCAGTTCCGGCCAGACCGTCGCGCCTAAGATGTATCTGGCCGTCGGTATCTCGGGCGCCATTCAACACTTAGTCGGCATGAAGGGATCTAAGACCATCGTGGCTATTAATAAGGACTCCAACGCGCCGATTTTCGAAGTAGCCGATTACGGCATCGTGGGCGACTTGTTCCAGGTGGTGCCGGCCTTGGTTGAGGAGATCAAGAAGGCCAAGGGCTGACGGCGAGTGGATAGAATCCTCGGAAACGGTATCCAATTTTCGAGGAACTTATCCGCGCCGACTACCGATGACTGCGCCTCAGCCCGTGTGCCCCGAGCGTACGGGTAAGCGCGAATATGGAACGATCGCGAATTGCAGGGTCGAACACATCGCGAGCACCACAGGTGAGCGCGCAGTGGCGACACTAAAGTTAGCGTGCTTTCTCCCGATAGACAGGGCAGGGGAAGCACGCGTGATCCAGACAACGCTTTGGGAAGTTGAAGATATTGAATCGCCAGTTGTGCTAGACTCGATAATCTCCCTTGACCAAACCGCGATGAAGCCGGCATTCAGCACCGAACGAGGAGCGGTCTATCAAGGCGACTGCATGGCCCTGTTTGCGTCGATTCGGGATGGGTGTATAGACACGGTTTTTGCCGATCCGCCATTCAACCTCGGAAAGGACTATGGCAACGGAGCGCACGAGGACGAACTGGAGACCACCGACTACCTCGACTGGTGTTTCGGGTGGATGGACGAGGCGGTCCGGGTGCTCAAACCCGGCGGTGCGATGTTCATCTACAATCTGCCGCATTGGGCGTACCACCTTGCTGTACACCTCGAAGCTGCAAAGATGACCTTCAGACACTGGATTGCGGTTTCCATGAAGGGAACGTTTCCACGCGGCAAGAAGCTCTACCCAGCGCACTATGCCCTTCTGTACTTCACCAAGGGCAGCCCGAAGACGTTTAACCGTGACGTCGTCCGCGTGCCGGTTCCAATCTGCCGCCACTGCAAGAAGGACGTAAAGGACTACGGCGGACACCGAAAGTACCTGAACCCCCTCGGACTAAACCTCACCGATATCTGGGACGACACGGCGCCCGCCCGGCACACAAAATTCAAGGCCCGCTGGGGTGTCAATGAATTGAAGCCGCTCATACCGCGCCGATGCATTGAATTGACGACCGATGAAGGTGAAATCGTGCTTGATCCTTTCGCCGGAGGCGGCTCCACATTCGAATCGGCGGAGAAACTGAACCGGCTTTGGGTTGGCACGGAAATCGTTGGTTGCGCCCTAATCCGTGAGCGATTTCAGCGCAATGTTCCCGAAGCCTGTGAGGGCGTCCCCCGCGCGCTCTCCAAGGTACTGAAGACGCCAAATCCCGAACTCCGGATCAGTCTAACACCATGCCCCAAATCGTCGAAGAGGTCTATTACGACGGAGCCAAAGAACGTATTGAACGGCTCGGTCTCGCTCCACTCGTTGGCGAAGTCAAGTCTGCTCTGACTGGTTTTCAACTGCTCGTCAGAGAGGAGATCGACAGGAACGGTGGCGCTGCTGTACGGAAGTTAATCGATGTGCAGTTCGACCGACTCGGGGAGTGGACGAAGAAAGTTTCTAGCGGTATCGACTGGACCAAATGCAAGATCGTAAACGGCACCCGAGTCTGCATCGGAGTTGAAGTACAGGTCTCGGCCAGGAGCGATCTGCTGGTATTGGACATGATCCACCTGAATGCAGCTTTCCGCGAGGGACGCATTGACGTTGGTTTCGTTGTTGTTCCGAGTGACAAGCTAAGCAAGTTCCTTACGGATCGCGGGCCCTGCATGTCCGATGCAAAGAAGCACGCGAATGCCGCGCGTTTGGAAGACTCTTCGTTGGTGTTGTTCGGAATCGAGCACGACGGGTCGGGTCCGCCGCTTGCCAAGCAAGCCAAGAAAGCCTCGGGAATCTAACCCTGATTGACCCACGGATCCGTACCCTCCATTTCGACCCGGATTGCCCCGTGGGCCACGGCACTCAAGTTTTCGTGGGAATTGCGCCCAGCCATTTCAAGCGTACTTCCGCCGAGCCAGCAAGCGCCCACTTAGGCCCTTGGGCGACCACTCGTCCCAATGCTCGTCCGGCAGTTCCTTCTCTTCGCGTTCGCGCTCCTCGAAGTACGCCGCCAGCTCCGCGCTGTGCCTCAAATAATAGCCGATTACCTGATACACGTCGGGCAACTGCAGGCTGGCGTACTCCTGCGCGATTTCCTCGGGCGTGGCTCCCCGATTGAGATCCAGCGTGACACGCGTTCCGCCAACACGATACACGCCCTGGGCATCCTGAGCCAACGGAATCGTATCCACGAGATCGGGCACAGCCATGACTCGATTGTCACACATTACAATAGAAGCTTCATGCCGCACCGCCCGTGTCACGCGATTTGCAACGAGGTGTTCGAGAACTGGACCTTCGCGGATGCGTGCCGCGCGATACGAAAGGCCGGCTATACCGGTATCGAAATCGCGCCGTTCACGCTGGCGGAAGCTCCGGCCACGCTTACGCCCGCGCAGCGCCGCGAGTGCTGTGACATCATTGCCGGCGAGGGATTGCAGTTTGTCGGCTTGCACTGGCTGATGGTCAGTCCCAAAGGCCTGCACGTAACCACGCCGGACGCCGATCTTCGCTGCCGGAGCTGGCTGCATATCCGCCATTTGATCGATCTCTGCGCGGATCTGGGCCCGGACGGTGTTCTGGTATTCGGGTCTCCCAAGCAGCGCGGCACAACCGGCGGAATCACTCGCGCGGAGGCTACCCGCCACTTTGTCGAAGGGCTCGCCTCCGTCGCCGATCACGCCGGCCAACGCGGCGTTACGATTCTGATGGAAGCGCTGCCGGTTGGCCAATGCGATGTGGTTACCTCGCTCGACGAAGCGGCCGGATGGGTGCGCCAGATCGATCATCCGGCCATCCGTACGATGTTCGATTGTCACAATGCTATCGACGAGACAGAGCCGCACGCCGAGTTAGTTGAACGGCATTACGATCTGATCCGCCACATACACGTGAACGAGCTGGATGGCCGCTATCCGGGTACCGGAACTTACGATTTCAAACCACTCTTCGATGTGCTGCACCGGCGGAATTACCAAGGCTGGGTGTCACTCGAAGTCTTCGACTTTTCGCCAGGCGCTGAAACCATCGCCCGCGAGTCATTAAGTTATCTGGAAAACCAATGAGCAAATACGTTGTTACGGGAGGCGCGGGATTTATCGGCTCGGCGATCGTGCGGGGCTTGTTGCGCGAAGGCGCGCGCCAGGTAGTAGTACTCGATAACTTATTGACAGGTTATGAGGCGAACATAGAGGAAGTTCGAGCGGCTATCGACTTCCAACGCGCCGACATCCGCGATTATCACGCCATCGCGCCGGTCCTCAAGGGCGCCGCGGTCGTCTTTCACGAAGCCGCCATCCCATCGGTGCCTCGCTCCATCCACGATCCAGTGCCCTCGCACGAAGTCAATATCGACGGCACGTTTAACGTGCTGCGCGCAGCCGCGGCGGGCGGCGTTGGACGCGTGGTGTACGCGGCATCTTCCTCCGCGTATGGCGACTCGGAGGTGTTGCCGAAGGTCGAAACCATGCTGCCGCGTCCTAAGTCGCCTTACGCGCTGCAGAAGCTGGTGGGCGAATATTACGCCCAACTATTCGCATCCACGTTCGGAATTGAGACGGTCTCGTTGCGCTATTTCAACGTATTCGGACCGCGGCAGGATCCCTCGAGCCAGTATTCGGGCGTGCTGTCGGTCTTCATCAAATCGGCGGTCGAACGGTGCCCTCCCACCATATTTGGAGACGGTGACCAGTCCCGCGACTTCACTTATGTCGAAGATGTGGTGACGCTGAATCTGAAAGCGGCGCGCGCGGCCGGCGTATCGGGGAAGATGTACAACGGCGGCAATGGCGGACGCATTACCCTGAACGAGGCGTGGCGACTGGTGCAGAAGATCGAAGGCGTAACCATCCCCGCGAACTACGGTCCGCCGCGCCCCGGCGACGTACGCCATTCGCAGGCGGATACCACGGCCGCGGTAGCCGACCTGGGTCACGCGCCCCAATATTCCTTTGAGGAAGGGCTACGGCGCACGCTCGAATGGTACAAGACACAACAGCACCGGTAAGACTCGCGAACGAGCCGTTGTATCTCCGAGGCGTCGAGTTATACAGCGCAGGTAAGTTTTTCGAATGCCATGAAGTGCTGGAAGAATTGTGGACGCCCATGCGCGGCCCGCACCGGCTATTTCTGCAGGCGCTGATCCACTTCGCCGTGGCTTTCTATCACCAACAACGGAATAATCCATTGGGCGCCGAGCGTCAATTGCGCAAAGCCCTGCGCAAGATCGAACGCTACGTGCCGTCGTACGAAGGTGTGGATACCGCCACGCTGCACCGGGAGGGCCGGGCGTGCCTCGCGCGCATCATGGCTGGTGAAACGCCGGCTCCGCCGCGGATGTTACTGCAAAGCCTTCTCGATGGCGGACTGGGCAACCGGAGCCATTAATTGGTAACCCTTTACGTTTGGATGCAAACCGTCTTCGGAGTAACCTTCGCGTAACATGCCTTTGTCGTCAACCGTGGCTGTGTAGTAATCCGCGTAAATCGCATGCGCCTGGCCGCCATACTCCCGCAACCACGCGTTCAGTTTCAGAATGTCGGCGGGCGGACGCCCTACGGTTTGCTTGTTCTTTGTATAATCGCTTACTGGAGTAAGTGAGCAGAAAATCACTTTGATGCCGTGAGCCTGAGCCAGTTCGGTCATCGCCCGGAAATTCTCTTCAATCATAGTCAGGGTTTCGAGACCGGTATTGCGCGAGATATCGTTCGTGCCCGCCAGAATAATGAGCGCCGCGGGCTTCAGATCGATCACGTCGGGATACATGCGCACCAACATCTGTGGCGTGGTTTGGCCGCTGATACCGCGATTGACGTACGGTTTATTGGGGAAGGACTGATCGAGCTTCCAGCCGTCTGTGATCGAGTCCCCTAGAAACACGACTCTTCGCGGCTCGGCGGGCAACCCCTTCAGCCGCTCATCGTCCTGATGATACCGGCCGAGTTGATTCCAATCCTGAAGTTGGTCGGCGAGATTGTGCGCAAAGTTCGCCAGACAACAGTTTGCTTTGGGCGGATTGTACTCCTCCACTAACTGGCCGCGCACGGCGCCGGGCAACAGCACCAATGGGATCAGGAAGGTTGCGACATTTCGAGACATGCATTCTCCTTGGGCTTACGGAGCCAAGCATATCCTATGGCGCCGATGGCCGCCAACAGGGCCGCGCTGCCGAAGTACAGACTGCGAATGCCCAGTTGCTGCGCTACCGGTCCGGCCACGAACATTGCGAGCACCTGCGACATTGCCAGCAGCGACATCAGGCTGCTCATGACGCGGCCCAGCAGGGCGTGCGGCGTCTCCTGCTGCAATAGCGTTTGCGACGGAACCATGATAAACGCCGCGCCGAATCCGAGGCCAAGCATTCCCAGCGCGGTGGTCGATATCTTGCCGAACAGCGCTGTCACAAGCACGGCCACGCCCATGCCGCCCAGCCCGTAGGTCACCAGGAATTGCTGCGGCACGCGGGACGCCACACGATGCAGGAACTGCGTCCCAATGATCATGCCGATGCCGATGAGCGAGTTCAACGTTCCGAACAAGGCCGCGGTCGAGCGCAAGACATCGCGCACGTAGACGGATAGCAGCGCGCCGAAACAGCGCACCGCGAACATGCCTGCGGTCATAGCCAGAATCACAAAAGAAATCGCGGTATGCGTGAAGATGAAGCTGAACCCCTGGCGCATGGAGGCCAGCACGGAACTGGCCGCGGTTCCGAGCGAGGGCGCCCGATGAATGACCAACGTCATCACCATAGCGGCTGAGAAAAAGAAGCTGAAGCTATCGAAGAGGAAGCAGGCGTTCGGGCCAAACCACTGAACAAGCAGTCCAGCGACGGCCGGGCTGATGATTTGCGATCCTTGTACGGCTTGGGTCATCAGGCCGTTGACGGCCAATAACCCGGCGGCGGGGGCCAGCGCCCGTACGGCCACCGATTGCGCGGGCACGAAGAAGGCGGATACCGTGCTCAGCGCCAGAAAGATGGCGTATATCCCATTCAGGTCGCGCACGAAGATCAGCGCCACAACCAGCACGCCGCGGATGACATCGCTCGCGATCATCGTCGCCTTCACGTTCCACTTATCCACGTACACGCCCGCGAGCGGACTGACGATCGCCAACGGCAACAGATAGGCGACCAGGATCATGCTGACCTGTGTAGCTGTACCGTGCAGTTGAAATGTTACAAGACTGAACACCGCGAAGATCGCCAGGAAGTCGCCGAAGATACTGACCAATTGAGCGAAAAACAGCCTCCGAACCAGTGTTATCTTCAATACGTCCCGAAAAGTCAGCTGTGGTGTAGGACTGGCCATGCTGGAGAACGCCCCGTGAGAGTTTCCACCATCATACTATCCGCGGCTAAGCCAACGCCGCGCGGGCTTTCTTTGGCAGCTTCTCCAGCACCAAGCGGTGCGCGGCCTCGAGCAGGCGCTTGATCTCGCCTGGAGCCAGAGCGTCTTCCGTTTCCAGCGCGACCCACTGGCTGCGCGCGAGATATGGCGCGGGTATCACGCCGCCGATCTTAAATACCAGATTGTTGCCCCATTGCACCGATTCAGTGGCGTGGGGCAGCGAGATACAGTACCGGCGTCCCCAGTCTATATTCATGTTGCTTCGATTATCTCAACTACGCCGGGCCGCCTGGACAGCATGGACAGGCGGGGAGGCCTGTCCTACCGCGTGGGATTTGGTAAGATTTACGGTTCACGCAACGCCAGTGAGCGCTGGATGCCTTCTCCTCAATATCTGCTGTCCCTTCCAGAGCGCGTGTTTCGTTCCATGAGCGCGCTGAGCGCCGGCTTGTTGCGCGAGTTAAGCGAAGTAGCGCTGCCGCGCGCGGTGCGCCGCACGCGCCTCTATACCGAATTAGTCGAAAATACCCTGCGCTTTCTAATCGAAAACGTCGGCCAGGTGGAAGGCACTTATCCGCCGCAAGGTAAGTTGGCCGACAACTTCGCCATGCGCCGATTTGCAGGTAATGGCATTGAGTTGGTCGGCCTGCTCACCTTCAGCGCCTCGCCCGTGTGGGTGCTGGCCGCGCTGGCCGATCTTTCCGGCGCCGGACGGCAACTGATCCGCGAGATCGCGCAAAGCCTGAAGGACGAAGGGCTGCTCGCGCCGGGCGCCGAATACGAGACCATCGATCAGTTGTTGGACGGGTTGGAAGGCGCCGCGGGCCGCCTCGCCACTACTGCCAACACGCCGCCGCTCGATGTAGCCAGCTTGCGACGTGAATGGTCCGACTTGCGGCGCGAAGCCACCAAGATGCCGGCACTACGAATGCCGTCCATCGATGCGATCCGGCGGAGTTGGGAAGATTTGAAGGGCACCGCAGCGACGCAGGGACGTCCAGTGTTTCAGGTGTCCACCCTGATGGCGATAGCGGCCGTGAGCCGCATTCCGGAGAACCTGCTCTGGCTTTCGCGATGCGTCAAAGGTGCCGCGCGGCGAACCGGCCAGCTTGCGGCTGGAGCCTTGCTGGAGCATTACAGCGCCACCCTCGCGGAGATCCGCGAAACGGGGTTCGTAGCGTACTGGACGCGCGAATTCAGGCCGTATTTGAAAGCCGCCGCCGCGCAGTTCTCACCCAAACGCGTGACGCTTACCGAACGCGCGCTGGGCCGCAAACGTGGAAAACAGCCGCCGAGTGAGTGACGGCGCAGTTAGTATGCTCCATCACAATCCGCCCATGAGTCCGCGATTTCACATCTGGCCGCAGCGCGGTGGTGCTATATTCGTATTGAACTGGCAGTTCCCCAAGGAGGGTTTATATGCGAAAGTTGCTACTGGGCTTCACGTTTGCGTCCGCGCTGGCCATGGCGGCGGAATTCAGCGGATATATTTCCGATGCCGGCTGCGTCGCAAAGCAGGGCGCCGCGAAAACGGCCGCCGATTCCCATGCGGGTTGTGCGAAGAGCTGCATCAAGCGAGGCGATAAAGCCGTCCTGGTAACCCCGGAAGGCAAGGTTTACACCATCGCGAATCAGGATAAAGTGGTCGATCACGCGGGCCAAAAGGTGACCCTGGTCGGCGAGGCTGACGGCGACAACATTACGGTCAGCGAAGTAAAGTAAACGGTGCGGGAAAGGCAGGCTATTGCAGCTTGCTTCTCCCGGCCACTTCCCAAATTTCTTCGAGCGTACCTCCGCGCATTCCGTAAACGCGCTCGTGCAGATTTACGGCCACGCAAATGTGGTTAGGCACGATGTGCAGCCGTTCTCCTATTTCAAATTTGCGGCCGCATTGAGTCACGTCGATGTAGCCGTGCTCCTCGTTCATCTTGCGGAACTGGGCCTCGGGCGCGTCCACCACGTGGCCGAAGGTAGACTCGGTGCCCGCTCCCGTCAGGCGGTCCGATGAAAACGTCTTGGAGCCGCCGTCTACAATGATTTGGCCCGGCCGCGCGGCGGAGACCACGGTTACTAGCATCGACGCGGCGCATTCCGCGGGCGAACAGGCGCCGCTTACGACCGTATTCCAATCGTTGAAGATGTAAGTTCCGGGACGGATTTCGTTCAGACCCGGCAGTTCGTGCGAATGATAGAGCGATGGCGTGGAGCCGCCGCTGACAATGCGCACGGCGATGCCCTCGCGCCGAAAATCGGAGAGCATCGACTGAATCAGGCGGCCAAGCGTACGCAACGCGGCGTGGCCTTCCGCATCGTAGCTCTTGATGTGTCCGGGATAGAAGGCGATGCCTTCAAACGCCAAGCCCGGCAGGCGTTGGATGCCGCGCGCTAAATCGAGCAGCTCCGGACCGGGAGAGACACCCACGCGGCCCAAGCCCACATCTGTTTCTGCCAGCACGCCGACTTCGACGCCCGCCCCGTGTGCGGCCGCGGAAAGTGGTTGCGCCACGCAAATACTATCGAGCGATACGGTCACGCGGGTACGCCGCGCGACGGCCATCAGGCGTTCCAGCTTCGCGCTTCCCACCACCGGATAAGCAACCAGCAGATCTGCCGGCGACGCATCCAGCATCACTTCCGCCTCGCCGACCTTGGCGACGGTGAGCCCCGCCGCGCCTGACTCCAGTTGACGTCGGCCCAGGCGCGGCGACTTATGCGTCTTGGTATGCGGGCGCAACCGGAGCCCATGTGCTCGCGTGTAGTCCGCCACGCGCCCCAGGTTGGCCTCCATCGCGTCCAGATCCACCAGCAGCGCAGGCGTATCGATTTCGGCGGCCTGCATTATTTCTTCTCGGGATGGAAACGCATGGTGATCTTATCGTCGCCGGGAGTGTAACGAAGTTCCAGGTCTTTGATCTTTTGCTTTTCCATCGGGAAGTACAAGAGCCCGGAAACAGGTTTATCCGTTTTTGTTTCGGGCAGTTCCTTCTGCTTCAGCACGCCTACCATGGGATCTTCTTTTTCGTGCGCGCCGGTGCGGGTTTTCGCTTCGGTGCCATCGGGCGCGCCGGCGCTGCCGACGCCATCGCCTCCGAGCCTGCGCGGCGGCCCCAGGCTGCCCGGATAACCGCCTATGATAGGTCCGTTATTATCGTGCACGGGCGTGGCGCCCGAGCCTCCTGTGTCGCGGATGACCATCACACCGCGCCCGGCGATCTGGGTGGGCGCGAACGGTCCGCTGCGCTCGCCGTCTTTGTCGGTTTTCAGCACGAAATCGTTGCGATTGATAATGACGGTCTTTCCGAATCGCGGCGTCACGTCCAGCGAGACCACGATATAATGGCCGCCGAGGTCGGAACCCAGCAGTTCCTTCACTTGCTCGGGACGCGTGTAGACCGTGGCGTTGATGACCACCGATTCGTTTTCGCCGCGTGTTTCGGCGGGAATCTCATTGTCCTTATTGCGCGCCTGCCCGGTGGCTGCCAGCCACAGCAGAGCCAGCGCGAGTCCGGGGACTCGGATCGGCATGATAAGAGCCTCCGCATGCATTATAGCGTGCGGGACTGTGCCTTGACGGGGGCGAATCCAGCCGCCGCGTTATGGAATCGAAGATAATGGATTGAGGACCCCAGCATGACTGAAGAAGAAAAGGAAATCGCCAAGACGGCCGCCGTCGCCAGCGTGGGCGCCGGGGTGGGCAGCGCCGGTGGGGCAACCGTCGGGGTTTTGGAACTTGCGGCACGCGGCGTGGCCACCGGATTCACGGCCGGACTGGCGATCGGCGTGGGCGCCGCAGCCGGTGCGGGCGTGGCTTACGGGATCTATCGCTTATTTAAGAAACGCAAGACGTAAGCGGGCTTCGTTTAGAGCCGGGCGCGTGAGCGAGCGGTGTCACTCACCCAGCAGAAATCCGTGATAGCGGCCCATCCAATAGGGCAACAGAAATGCGGCGCCGTCGTCTTCACCGCGGCCGTCCGCACCCCCGTCGATATCGAACGGATTTGAATTCCACTTCATCACCGGACGCTCGTCGGGCGGCAACAGAGTCTTGGCTTGCCGCCTTTGAAAGCGATCGGTAGCCGCGTCCATGGTTAGATCCGGACGATCGGAATTCCGCACGGTCCATTCGATCGTATCGATGGGCATGCGATACAGCGTGCGCGCCGCGCTTGCAAGGTCAGTGGCTGCGGCCGGCACCGCCAGCGAATAGATGAATGTCCAAAGCGGATTCTCTTCCCGCGCCATGTTCTCCCACCATTCGTGCAATGCCGGACGGTAATACGATCTCAGTAAGCCGGCGTCTGTCTCATACCGGAACAGATTGTAGAACGACAGCATGGCCAATTCTTCGTCGGAATAGTTAATCTCTTCGCGCAGTTCCTTGTAACGCGCGGCGATTCGCGCATAGCCCAGCGCCACGACTTTTTTGTACTCATCCGCAAACTTCGCGTTCCCCGTGATGTGCTGGGCGGTCTTCAGGAAACTGAGTAACTCCACGGCATCGAGCGCGCTATCGGAAGGCTCGCGGGTGAAGTAGGCGAGCGACCATCTGCCCCAGGTAGTCGGCTTTCCAGTCACATCCATCAGCTCATAACCATGGCCGATAATATGTTCCATGGTGCGCGCGGCGGTCTCCGCGATGCGTCGCTTCAGCGCCCCATCCGGCAACAGGTCGGTAGCCACGCCATACAAGAAGAAGTGGCCGACGATCTCATCGGAACTGGTGTCGCCTTTCCAGTAATAGCGTCCATCCGGCGTCCAGTGCCATTGGCCGTCCTGGGGCATGCGGTCGCCTTTACGGATGTAAGAGCGCGCAGGAAAGCCGCGCTTGCCGGCCACTTCTTCCAGGAACAGCACCGCCTCGATGGACCGCCTGGCGTTCGCCAGCGCCTCGGGTGAATGCGTTACGGCATAGCGGAAACATTCGGCGGCGGCGTACATGGAGGTCCATAAGCCATCGTTGTCGTCGTCCCGCAGTTCGTTCGTGGAGACATCGCCGGGTACGCGCAGATTCGAAGGTGCAACCAGACCGTAGCGGTCGTGGCGCGCGTCGATTCGTTGTTCAAACAGGGCGGCTTTCTCCGCGAGAGTCATGCGGCGCAATTCGATGTGCGATACTCCGGTCCGGGTGCGGACCCACATGCCGGCATTGTGATCGGCAGCCAGGCGCTCGACTTCATCGTCCGGCAGATAGCGCTTGCCGGCGAAGTACTGCGCGCGATCGCGGAGCGGCGCTTTAGGATCGATCCGCATCACGCCGGACGCCATGGCGCGCCACTCCGCTCCGTCCGATGCAATGACGTGCAACGGCGTTCCGGGTTGATTCAATGCCGCCGGCACGCGCGGATCGCTGAGCGCGTAGAATGTCCGAAACTTCTGTGGTTGCGGAGTGAGTTTGACCGGCTCCGCACCTACGCACATCGCCGCGAGGCTAACCCATCCAGCTATGCCGCGCCATCGCATCGTGAGGCCGATGGCAAAGCACCGGCCGCGATAATTATACCGCTTGCTTACGCGCGCGGCTCGGAGACATTTGGCGCGTTAGCGAAGCGCTATGCGCGTTAGTGAAACGCCTGGCGCGTTAGTGAAACGGCTGGCGCGTTAGCGAAACGCCTGGCGCGTTAGCGAGTCACTGCGCGCTACCGAGCCTCTTTGCGCGCTACCGAAGCCGCATTGCGCCACCGATCCGCGCTACCGAGCCGCGACCGTAAGGGAGCGGTCAGAACCGGAACTCAGCTTTCAATTCCACGAACCGGGGCGAATCGTTGCCGGCCACGAACGATCCCAGAATGCTGGTGGGCGGACCAACCAGCCGGGTAATCGATCCAAACAAGGGATTCGCAATGTCATTGATCGGCTGATCGAAGTTCGGATGGTTCAGCAGATTGAACGCCTGCGCCCCAACCGATACGGTCACATGCTCCCTGATGGTGAAGTCTTTCATAAGCGAAAGATCCATGTCGAAGAAACCTGGGCCCCGGAAATCGTTGCGTGCCTGCGCTCCGAAACCCGAGGGAGCCGCAGTGCTGGGCGCAAACTGCGATGTCGTCAGGCATGGCACGTTCACGGCATTCGCGCCGCAACCGGCAAAGCTATTGGTAAGCGGCGTTCCGAAGATGGTACCGCCATAGTTGAAGCCGCCCAGCGTCGTGGTAGCCGCCGAATCGATCACCGTGTAAGGCAAACCGGTGCGGTAGAAATCGTTGCCCGACAAGGTCCAGCCGCCGAACACACGGTTGGGACCCCAGTGGAATCCGGAGCGCCGCAACGCATCGGTGTACACCCATCCGAAGCTGATATAGTGCCGGACATCCAAGTCGGAGTCGCCATAGTTCGCCCGGATATTGAACGGATTTTGCGGACTGAGAATGCTGGGATCGGTCTGCAGCGCGTTGAGCGGCAACAGGCCGCCGTTCGAAACGTCGTCCAGTGCGTGACTCCACGTGTAATTCAGGTTGAATGTCAGTCCGTTCGTTACTGCGCGGCGGAGACTTACCGTAAGGCCGTTGTAATTGGAAGTGCCCGCCGAGAGAATCTGATTCACCACGCCGAAACTGGCGTTCGGCACGCTGGCCGGCAATCCTACGAATCCGTTGGCGCAAGCGGTGGGCGGACAGTAAGCGTTCATCCCGTTATCGTCGATGGGAATGTGAATTCCGTGCATGCCGTTGTAGTTCACGCTCATCAGCGTGCTCCACCCTATCTCATGTTGGATTTCGATATTCCACTTATAGTAAGTGGGCTGGTCGAAGGTATTTGGAAAGCCGAAGATGTTAGGCGGAACGAAAGCGCCGTTTGTAGCCTGTTGAATGGAACCCAGCGTTCCACCGGAGTAAAACTGGCTCAAGAAAGCCTGGTTGGCCTGCGACGCGGTATTGAACAGACTGCCCGGAACCCCGGGGGCGATATTGCCGTTCGCCACGGTGAAGGCGGTAACGCCGGGAGGATTGAACGCGGCGTTTTCGGCCAGGAATCCGGGCAGTTCGTCGGCGAACACACCCGCGCCCACACGGATCACGGTTTGATCGTTCTTAAACGGTTTCCAGGCGATTCCGATACGCGGTTCCCAAACCACCGTCTGCGTGTTGGGAAAAGCGTTGCCCTGGCCATAGACAATAGCCTGATTGTAGGGAAGATCCGCCGTGGTGCCTGTGCCATTGAATGGAGTCGCCAGCCGCGAGAAGCAATCGTGGCCGCAAGACGGATTGCCATAATTCTCCAATCGAAGATTGAGAGATAGAGTCAGGTTCGGGCGCACCTTCCAATCGTCGGCCACATATCCACCCAGCGTTCTCAATCCGAAGGGCTGTTCGGTGGCGTTAGGGAAGTTTTGCGACAGCAGCGTGTTTGGTCCGCCGCCGTTGTAGAATTCCTGCAAGGAAGCGATGGTAAGGGCGCCTTGAGTATTCTGGCCGAAGCCCAGGTCGGTGATGTTATCGTGCAACGCCGAGATACCTATGCGGAAGGTGTGGTTGCCAATTACCTTGGATAAGTCGTCGATGATCTGATACTGAAACACACGGCGGCCTTGCGGAAAGAAAAACGGTTGGTCGTTCGTCTCGGTGAACTGGCCGCCGGCGAAAGCTACCTGTGCCGGCAGAGCGGTGTTCTCCGCCATCGCGTTGGAGGGCAGGAAAGCGGCCGCGTAGAACAGCGCCGAGGCGTTGAGTTGATTCACGGTGGTGCCGTTGAATGTGTGGTTTTCGGATACCTGCGCGGACATCTGTGGCTGATTGCTCTGGTCGTTAAAGGTCGGGCCGAAGGGACTAGTGAAGGTAGGTTGGAACCCGTTATCGCGGTAAAGCCGCACATACATGTGGTCCCGGTCGCTGATGTTGTGATCGATCCGCGCCGACCACTGATACTCATCGAGTTTGTTAGGGGCCGTGGAGCGGAACTGTACGGCGCAGGGGACCCCGGCGCCCAGCAGAGTGAAGGTCCCACAGCCGCCGTTGGGGCTGGTCGCCGGAACGGCCGAACCAATTCCCGGCGCGCCATTGTATACCCCGAACAGTTGCTTATAAAAGGGGATCTCCGCCGCGTTGCCGGCCGCCGTAAGATTCGCTAATGTCGCGGTCTGGAACTGCGGGCTGGGAGCCTGAATGAGGGTGCTGGCGGTGGGCAGCACCACGCGCAGGCCTTCGTAGTCCACGTCGAAGAAGGTGTGATTCTTCCAGATAGGTCCGTTAACGTCCGTGGCCCATTGATTGAAGTTATCGAATGGCCGCGGCGAATCAACGGAATTGCTGAAGAAATCGTCCGCATTCAGGTAACTCCCGTTCCACATCCAAATCGCGTCGCCGTGAAATTGGTTATTCCCGGACTTAGTGATATAAGTTACCTGTGTTCCGGCATACTGTCCGTACTGAGCCGAATAAGCATTCGTAATAACGTTGGCTTCCGAAATGTCGTTGAAGCCCAGCAGCAGGTTGGACGCGCCGCTGTTGTTCAGGCTGAGGAACGGATCGTTGAAGTTCTGGCCGTTCACCGAAAACAGGTTCGAGGTGCCCGGCATCCCGTTGGCGGAGAAATTCCCATAACCCGACTGCGTGTTCATCACCACTCCGGGCGCGGTCTGGGCAATATAAGTTAAATCGCCGCCCGGATTGGGCATGTCCAGTATCTGTTCCGCCTGGTAGTTGGTGGTGGTATCGGCGTCTTGCGTCTGCACGCCGGCCGCGTGTTCGGTGACCACCACGGTCTGCGAAGAGGTCGCCAGGGTGAGTTGGAAATTAGCCGTGGTCGATTGGCCCGCGGCCACCGTGAGCTTTGTCTGGCGCGCGGTCCGGAAGCCGGTGGCGGAAACCGTGATGGTATATGTCCCGGGCGGAATCAGTGCAAATCGATAGACTCCATCCGCATTGGATTGTCCGTTCTGCGCCGCGCCGGTTCCCACATTGTGCAGGATTACCGTGGCGGCCGGCAGAACGGCTCCGCTGGGGTCCGTAACCGTGCCGGTAATATCGCCGGAGATGATGGATTGAGCAGCTAGGATCGGCGCAAATAGCAGAAAGGCCGCGCCGGTTAGACTTGCGATGTAAGCGTTTTTCGTAAGTGCGATCATATTCATACCTCGAGTTGCTAACTTGAACCTTCGGCATAACTACCTAGTAAGAGTAGTTCTGTAAATGCCGTACGTACATACCCCCAATCAAGGTATGCGTTCGCGGAAATCGCGGTAGGGTAATGTCCAACGTGAAAGGTGGTACAAAGTCGCAAACGCGCCCTGAAGCATATTACACTGTCAACTCCGACGAACAACCAGCGCGTTCCGTTACGGCAACGGGTGTAAAGTAAGTAGGGAAGTAGACAAATGAAAGCCTGCTTAATTAAATCCCCTGCGCCGGTGGAGACAAATCCGCTGGCTTTTACGGAAGTGCCCGTTCCGGATCCGGGCGCTGACGAAGTTCTGGTGCGCGTACGGGCGTGCGGCGTGTGCCGGACGGATCTGCACGTCGCGGAAGGCGAACTGCCGCCGCGCAAAACGCCGGTGATCCCAGGGCACCAGGTGGTCGGCACGGTGGAACGATCGGGCGAGCGGGCGGCGCGCTTTCGCGCAGGCGCGCGCGTGGGCGTAGCCTGGCTCCATCGGACCGACGGCGTCTGCGAGTATTGCCGGAGCGGCCGCGAAAACCTATGTCCGAACGCCGCATTCACCGGCTATTCGGTGGATGGCGGTTACGCCGAGTACATTGTGGCGCCGGAGAACTTTGTCTATCCGATTCCCGATGGATTCAGCGACATGGCCGCCGCCCCCCTGCTGTGCGCCGGCATCATCGGCTTTCGCTCGCTGCGTCTTTCCGGGATTCAGCCGGGCGGCACGCTGGGACTCTACGGCTTCGGCGCGGCCGCGCATGTTGCCATTCAAGTGGCGCGGCATTGGGGCGTGAAGGTGTACGCCATGACCCGCGATCAGCGGCATCGCCAACTCGCACGGGAACTCGGCGCGGCATGGGCCGGCGCGAGTGACGATCAGCCGCCCGAGAAGCTGGACGCAGCCATCATCTTCGCACCCGCCGGCGAGTTGGTGATCTCCGCACTGCGCGTGCTGAAGAAGGGCGGCACGGTGGCGTTAGGCGGCATTTACATGAGCCCGATTCCGGCCATGGATTACAACCTGCTGTATCACGAACGCGTGATTCGCAGCGTGGCCAATAACACCCGTCAGGATGGCGAAGACTTTCTCAAGATAGCGGCAGAGATTCCTATTCATACCCAGGTGCAGGAGTTTCCCTTGGCGGAAGCCAATACGGCGTTGAAGAGTTTGAAGCACGACGAAGTGAGCGGCGCGGCCGTGCTGCGCGTCGCGTAATGTTTCTGGGGACACCGCTCCCTGACGGTCGCGGCTCTGTAAAAAGCCGTGTCGATTTCCTAGGATCTACAGAGCCGCGACCGTTAGGGAGCGGACTTTCCAGCACCCGGATAAGTGATGCGTCACCGCCAAGCCCGCCGATTCTGGTAAGTTCAAAGATAGAATATGAAGCCACATCGTTTCGCCGTCCTGCTGTTGCCGCTGCTGCTGGCGGCGCAGAACCTGCAGGATTTTGAAAAGAAAGTTACGGAATTCACGCTGCCTAACGGCCTTCACTTTATCGTCGTCGAGCGGCACGAAGCGCCGGTTGTGTCATTCCACACCTATGTAAACGCCGGATCGGTGGACGATCCTTCGGGCGCAACGGGCATCGCCCATATGTTCGAACATATGGCGTTCAAGGGCACCGAGACCATCGGCAGCAAGAACTGGCCCGAAGAAAAGAAGGCCATCGATGAGGAAGAAGCGGTCCGTGACCGTCTGGATGCCGAGCGCAATAAGGGCGTCAAGGCGGATCCCCAAAAAATCGCCGCAATCGAGACCGAGCTGAAAGCGGCTTCAGACAAAGCCGAATCGTTTGTGGTTCCCAATCTCTATCCGCGCATCGTCGAAGAGAACGGCGGCGAAGGTCTGAATGCACAGACCTCTTGGGATTCTACCGAGTATTTCTACAGTCTCCCATCGAATCGGCTGGAGTTATGGTTCCTGCTGGAATCACAGCGCTTCCTGCAACCCGTCTTTCGCGAATTCTATAAGGAACGCGACGTGGTAATGGAAGAGTACCGCATGCGCGTGGAGTCGGAGCCGCAAGGTAAGTTGCTGCAGACGTTTCTGGCGACCGCTTTTGAAGCCTTCCCTTATCGTGTGATGGGCACGGGATGGCCGAGCGATGTGGCGCACTTGCGGCGGGCCGACGCCTGGCGCTTCTTTCACGAGTATTACGTGCCGGGCAATATCATCTTCGGCATTGTAGGTGACGTGAATCCCGCGGAGGCTCACCGCCTGGCCGAGAAATACTTCGGACCCATGCAGGCCCGCCCACTACCGCCGCTGCTGCATACCGCCGAACCCGCGCAGGAAGGACCCAAGCAGGCGGAAGTGGAATCGCCCAGCCAGCCTATTCTGGCCGTGGGTTACAAGCGGCCGGACGAGTACAGCAAGGACGATCCGGTTTTCGATGTGATCAGCGGTGTGCTCTCCAGCGGCCGCACGGGCTTGCTTTATACCAATCTGGTGCGCGACAAGCAGATCGCGCTGGAGGTGGACGCTGACGACACCTTTCCCGGAGGCAAGTATCCGAACCTGTTCTTGTTTTTCGTGGCGCCTGCTCTCGGGCATACCACCGCGGAAAACGAGAAGGCGTTCTATGCACTGCTGGAGAAGTTCAAATCGGAAAAGATTGACGATGTGACACTCGCGCGGGTGAAAACTAAGACGCGGGCGAGTCTGATCCGGCGGCTGGACAGCAACCCCGGCTTAGCCAGTCTCTTGACATCTTATTACGCAATCTATGGTAACTGGCGTAAGTTATTTACCTCGCTGGACGAGTTGAACCGGGTTACCGCCGACGACGTGCAGCGGGTGGCCAAGGAATGCTTTGTTCCGGAGAAGCGCACGGCGGCTTACTTAGTCGCACCCAAGCCGCCGCAGGGAGGCACGCAATGAGGAACCCAATGCCCCGCGCAGTCTTCGCGCTCACGTTAGCCGCCGCATCCGCATTCGCCCAAGCCCCTGTCCCACCCGCGCCGATTCCGGATACGCCGGCAGTATATAGAAATCTAAGATTCCCGCCGCTGAAACATATCCCGATACCGGATATCGCCACGTATACTCTGCCGAACGGGCTGAAGATCTACTTACTCGAAGATCACGAACTTCCCACGGTCAGCGGAGCGGTCCGCGTGCGCACGGGTAACTTATTCGAGTCAGCCGATAAAATCGGCCTGGCATCAATTACCGGCACCGTGATGCGCACTGGCGGCACGCCATCGAAAACCGGCGATCAGCTCGATCAGGAATTGGAAAACATGGCCGCCTCGGTGGAAAGCGATATCGGCGAAACCAGCGGATCCGTTTCGTTTTCCGCGCTGAAGGAAAATACGGATGAAGTGTTGGGCATCTTCAAGGATGTCCTCACGGCGCCCGCCTTCCGGCAGGATAAGATCGATCTGGCCCTATCGGAACTACGCAGCGGCATCGCGCGGCGCAACGACGATGCGCATGGCATTGCGGACCGCGAATTTGCCGACATTGTCTACGGTAAGGACACCCCCTACGGCTGGCAGATGGAGTATGCCACGCTCGATAACATCAAGCGCGACGACATAGTCGCTTTTTACAAGCGTTATTTTTTCCCTGCTAACATGCTAATGGCCGTGTGGGGAGATTTCTCCACCGCCGAAATGAAGGCTAAGTTGGATAAGTTGTTCGGCGATTGGACTTATCGGCAGCCGAAGGTCCCATCATTTCCGGCGGTCCAGATGAAAGCTCGCCCCGGCATCTATCTGGCGAAGAAAGAAGATGTCACACAGACCTTCTTCAGCGAAGGCCATCTCGGCGGCGAACGTCTCGATAAAGACTATCCGGCGTTGGTGGTAATGGCGGATATCCTCGGCGGCGGCTTCCAGAGCCGCCTTATTCAACAGATACGCACGAAACTCGGACTGGCTTACGATATCTCGGCCGACTGGAGCGCGAATTACGATCATGCGGGTGTGTTCGAGATCTCCGGCAGCACCAAGTCCGCTTCCACCGCCGATACGCTGAAAGCCGTGCAGCAGCAGGTCGCGCGCATCCGTGCGAACGAAGTCACCGCGGACGAACTCGAGACCGCGCGGCAGACCGCGCTCAATGGATTGGTTTTCGCCTATGATACAAAGACCAAAACCCTGGGCCGCATGCTGACTTACGAGTATTACGGCTACCCGCAGGATTTTGTCGATCGCTTTCAGAAAGGCCTGGAAGCAGTCACACCCGCCGATGTGCTGCGCGCGGCGCGCGATCGTATACACCCCGCCGATCTGACTATCGTGGCGGTAGGCAAGACCGATGAGTTCCGCCAATCTCTCGCAACGCTGGGCCTGCCGGTGTCGTCCATCGATTTAACTATTCCCGAGCCAAAACCATCCGGGCCGCCCCCGGCCGCGGCTTCGGCATCCAGCGCGGAGGATGCAGCGAAAGGCAAGCAATTGCTGGCGCGCGTGCAGCAGGCCGTAGGCGGCGCGGATAAACTGGCTGCCATTAAGGACATGTTGGAAGTGGCCGAGTTGCACGTAGTGAATCCGCAAGGCATGATCATGCGCCGCGTGGATCGATGGATCGCGCCATCGTATTTCCGCGAAGACACCACCTTGCCCTTTGGCACCGTATCGGTTTATGGCGATGGAAAAACGGGTTGGATGGCGAGCCCCCAGGCGCAAACACTTCTGGCCGGCTCGCAAATGAAGCCGGTGGAAGACAAGCTCTTGCGGCTGTTCGTTCTCATGCTGTTGAGCGACCGTTTGCCGGGCCGCACGGTGAACTTAGCCGGCGACAATACGCTGGAGATTTCCGGCGGGCAAGCCAGTACGTTGCGCCTGTATATCGACGGAAAGACCAACATGCCGGCCAAAGTGGAATATACTTCGCCCGCCGCGAACGGCTCGTCTACCATCGTTGAAACTTATGACGCATTCGAACCCGTGGACGGTATCCAGTTTCCCAAACACATGACCATCCTTCAGAACGGCCAGAAGTACGGAGATCTATCGATTGAGTCAGTGAAAGTAAACAGTGGATTGAAGGTGGACGACCTGAGTAAGAAACCATGAGAATACTGTGGGTGGCTCTCTGTGCGGCTTCCGTGGCCGCCGGCGCGTACGCTGAAACCAGCCAACAGAAAGGCAAGCGTGTGGTGGATGAGGCGTTGGCGGCCTTGGGCGGCCAAGCCTTTCTCAACATGCAGAATCGCGTGGAATCCGGGCGGATCTACGGTTTTTACAACGAGAATATATCCGGCATGACCGTGGATGCGCTCTATACAGACTACCTGTCGCGTCCCGACCCTCCCCAACCTGGGTTTCTGGGGGTACGTGTGCGGGACGCGCGCGGGAAAAAGCAGGACGATGCGATTCTCTATGTCGACGGCAATGGCTATGAGATCACGTTCCGCGGCGCACGTCCGCTGTCGGATACGTTGATGAAGCAATTCAAAACAGGCACCCTGCGCAATATCTTCTATATCCTGCGGGAGCGCCTTGGCGAACCGGGCCTGACGTTCGAATCGCGCGGCTCCGATTTCTTTGAGAACCGTCCGGTAGAGGTCGTGGATATTACCGACGCCAATAACGACACGGTCACGGTCTACTTCGATCAGATGAACAAACTCCCCGTGCACCAGTCTTACAACCGCCGCGATCCGGTCGACAATACCAAGCTCGAAGAGGTGTCTATCTTCAGTAAGTATCGCGACGTGGGTGGCGGAGTGATGTGGCCGTTCGCCATCCGCAAGGAGCGCAATGGGGAAAAAATCTTTGAGATGTACTCCGAAAGCGTGGAGATCAATCAGGATTTGAAAGACAGTATGTTCCGGCTTCCCCAGGGGCTGAAGATCCTGAAGAAAGATCAGTAACGCGCAGCCGCCGCCCTTGCCGGCTGAAGAAACCGCTCCCTGACGGTCGCGGCTCAGTAAACCCCGCGAAATCATTACGTCCGTTCCGAGCCGCGACCGTCAGGGAGCGGTTTCCCCAAAACGGCTAAGCACCCCGCCGCCACTAACAAAGCCGCGCCGGATGCGTCATTCTATATCTATGAGCAAATCCTGTTTCGCCCTCCTGCTGCTCGGCGCGACTGCCTTCGCCGAGACACCCACATTGCGGCTCCCAGACACCGTCCGGCCCGTCCGCTATCGTCTCGATCTGACGATCGTCCCCCAACAAGACACCTTCACCGGCAGAATCGCGATCGACTTACAGGTGCTCAAGCCCACCGAGACGATCTGGCTCAATGCCCGCGGCCTCACGTTCGACTCAACCGAGATAACCATTGGCGGGCGCACCCAGCCGGTAACTGTGAAAGCCACGGACCAGTTCGCCGGATTCACGGCGCCTTCGCCCATCCCCGCCGGAACGGCTCAACTGCGCATCTCCTATCACGGCGCATTCAACAAGCTGGGCAGCGACGGCCTTTTCAAAATGCAGGATGCCGGCACTTGGTACGCCTACACCCAGTTCGAATCGATCGACGCGCGCAAGGCGTTCCCCTGCTTCGACGAGCCCAGCTTCAAAACTCCCTGGCAGCTCACCCTGCATATCAATGCCTCGGATACGGCGGTCTCGAATACGCCCGTGCAGTCTGAAACCGCGGAAGCGGACGGCCGTAAGAAGATCGTCTTTGCCGAAACCAAGCCGCTGCCGAGTTATCTGGTGGCCGTGGGCGTGGGTCCGTTCGAGTATGTGGACGCAGGCAAGGTAGGCAAGAAGCAAACGCCGGTTCGCATGATTACGCCCAAAGGCAAAATCGCGCAAGCCAAGTACGCAGCCGAAGTCACCGGTCCGCTGCTCGCCGAGCTGGAAAACTACTTCGGCGTGCCGTATCCTTATGAGAAGCTCGACGTCCTGGCGGTGCCCCTGTTTGGCGGCGCGATGGAAAACGCCGGCCTGATCACTTGCGTGCAGACCTTGATGCTGCGCGATCCGGCCGAGGATGGTATCGACCGCCAGCGCGGCTACGCGGAAGTGATCGCGCACGAAATGGCGCATCAATGGTTCGGCGATCTGGTAACGACCGCCTGGTGGAACGATATCTGGCTCAACGAAGCGTTCGCTTCGTGGATGGCCTCGAAAATCATCCGCGAGTGGAAGCCTGAATGGAACACCGTTATCGACGAGCAGAACATTCGCATGGGCGCCATGGGCGGCGACGTACTGCTCTCCGCGCGCAAGATCCGGCAGCCCATCGAAAGCAACGACGATATCGCGAATGCGTTCGATAACATCACCTACAGCAAAGGTGAGGCCGTCATCGGCATGTTCGAAAACTGGATGGGCGAGGATGCCTTCCGGCGCGGCGTCCAGCAATACATTCGCCAATATTCGTGGCGCAACGCGACGGCAGGCGATTTCCTGGATTCGCTCTCCACGGCGGGCGGAAAGCCGGTGGGACGCGCCTTTTCCACGTTTCTCGATCAGGCGGGCGTGCCCCTGGTTTCCGTGAAGCTGGAGTGCGGCGCGGGCAGCGCCAGTCTGCACCTGACGCAGAAACGCGCACTGCCTCTGGGATCGGCCGGAGCGGCGCCGCAGACCTGGCAGATTCCGGTGTGCGCGCGTTATGCCGATGGCAGCCGGATCTATCGCGAGTGTAACCTGCTGAGCGAGCCCGCCGCCGATTGGAAGCTGCCGCAGATCTCCAGTTGCCCCGCGTGGGTGGATGCCAACGCCGACGGCAAAGGATACTATCGCACGAGTTATGAAGGCGGCCTGCTCGATCATCTGCTGGCGGGCGGCGGTCAACAGCTTTCGCCCGTCGAACGCGTGTCGGCCCTGGGCGACGTGAGCACGCTGGCCCGCATGGGTGAAATCAAAAGTGCCGAGGCTTTGTCCACGGCGCTGGCATTCGCGGGAGATCCGGTGCGCCAGGTGGTGGGATCGTCCATCGGGATTATCGCGGGCATCCACGACAACCTGGTGCCGGCGGATCTGAAGCCCAACTATGGGCGGCTGGTCGACAAGGCGTTCGGCGCGCGGGCGCGAGAACTCGGTTGGAAGGCGAAGCCGGGTGAAGATTCCGAAACGCACCTGCTGCGCTCCACCGTTGTGCCGATTGTGGCGTTGTACGGCGCGGATGGATCGCTGGCCACCGACGCTCGCCGCTTAGCCGTCGAGTGGTTCAGCAATCATGCGATCGTAGACGCCGATATGGCCGGCTCCATGCTCAGTGTGGCCGCCTTCAACGGCGATGAGGCATACTTCAACCAATTGCAGGCGCAATTGGCGCACACCAAAGATCAGCATGAGCGCGATCTCATTCTGGGCGCCATCGGCTCATTCAAGGATCCGCAAATCGTAAAGACCGCCATGGCCATGGTGCTCAAACCCGATTTCGATCTCCGCGAGGCTGCCGGCCTGCTCTTCGGGCCTATGGGCGCGCCCGAAACCAGGTATATGCCCTTCGAATTTGTGAAGGCGAATTTCGATGCCATCAAAGCCAAAATTCCCGCTGGATCGACATTCGGCTTTGGCGATTTTCTGCCTTTCGTGGGCGGCAATTTCTGCGATGAGAAATCCGCGGCGGAGTTGAAAGCCTTTTTCGATCCGAAGGTCGAGACGTTCCCCGGTACGCGGCGCAATCTCGCGCAGGTGCTCGAAAGCATTCGCATCTGCACGGCGTACAAAGCGGCGCAGGAGGATAGCGTCGCTGAATTCTTGCGGAAATTTTAAAGGAGCAACTCACGCTGCGACTCGCCCTGATGACCGCCGTGTGCGCCGCCGCGCTGACCGGTGCGGACCTGAAGATCGACCATGTCACCGTGGCCGGTAGCAGCCTGAAGCAGTTGCAGGCAAGCCTCGCCGCTGTAGGAATCGAAAGCGTGTACGGCGGTCCGCATAGCAATGGCGCCACCGAGATGGCGCTGGTCAGTTTTCCGGACGGTTCGTATCTGGAGCTGATGGCGCCGCGGGCGGACGCGGACCCCGCAACGCTGGCGCGCCAGCCCTGGGCGGAATTTCTGAAACACGATGGCGGACCGTGCGCCTGGGCCGTGCGCGAATCGGACGTGGCGGCTGAGGTCCGGCGCTTCGAAGCGGCCGGCATCGCGGTGTCCGCGCCGGTTCGCAATGGGCGCAAGCGGCCGGACGGCGTGCAACTCGAATGGGAGACCGCGCAGGTGGGCGCCGAGCCGAACGGCACGTTCTTTCCGTTTCTGATTCACGATTTCACCCCTCGCGTGCAGCGCGCATTTCCGCAAGGCAAGCCGCTGAACAAGGATTTTGCCGGCGTGGCCAAAGTCGTGATCGCGGTGCACGATCTGGATGCGTCGGCGAAGCGTTTCGCGCAGGCTTTTGGCACGCCTCCGCCGATCAAGCAGGTGGATGCGGCGTTCGGCGCTCACTTGGCTTTGTTGGGCGGCACGCCAGTTATTTTGGCGCAGCCGTTGAACGCGGATTCATGGCTGGTCCAGCGGCTCGCGCAATATGGCGAATCGCCCTGCGCCTTCGTGTTGGATTGGCGCAAGGGCCGCTTTACCGCGGCGACGCAGACGCGCTGGTTCGGCACGAAGATTTCGTGGTTCGACGCCGCGAAACTGGGCTGGCGGCTGGGATTCGAAAGTTTGCCTTAAGACCGTAGGGCGGCCAATCCTGGCCGCAGCCGCCTTTCAGGCGGCCTTTTCCGCTTTCGGCAGACCACAGAAAACGATGGTCTGCCCCACTGGAAATTGTCACAGGTCATAATAGAAAATATGCCGTTTGTCTCCATTCCCCAAGCCATCGAGGAGATCCGCAACGGTCGCATCCTGGTCGTGGTGGACGATGAGGACCGTGAAAACGAAGGCGATCTGACCATCGCTGCGGAAAAGGTCACTCCGGAAATCGTCAACTTCATGGCGACGCACGGCCGGGGACTGATCTGTCTGGCGCTGACGCCTGAAAAATGCGACGCGCTGCGCCTGCCCCTGATGTCGCCCGTGAACACGTCCAACTTCGGCACCGCGTTTTGCGAATCGGTGGACGCGCGCGAAGGCACCACTACGGGCATCTCGGCGGCGGACCGCACCTGCACCATCCTGACCGCCATCCGCCCGGATTGCCTGCCTGGCGATCTGGCGCGCCCCGGTCACGTCTTTCCGCTGCGCGCGCGCGAAGGCGGCGTGCTGGTGCGGGCCGGCCAGACCGAAGCTTCCGTGGACCTGGCGCGCCTCGCCGGCCTTACGCCCGCAGGGGTCATCTGCGAGATCATGAACCCGGATGGCACCATGGCGCGCGTGCCGCAGCTTGTGGAGTTTTGCCGGCTGCACGGCCTGAAAATGATATCCGTGGCCGATCTGATCCGCTACCGCCTGCAGCACGAACGCTATATCCGGCGCGTGGTGGAAGGCTGCATTGAAACCGAGTTCGGCCCGTTCCGCACGTTCGCCTATGCCAGCGATATTTCGCCCGAGATGCATATGGCGCTCATCCGCGGCGAAGTGGCCGGGCAGGAGCGCGTGATGGTGCGCATGCATTCCCACTGCGTCTACGGCGATGTCTTCGGTTCCACGCACTGCGATTGCCA
Organism: Bryobacterales bacterium; assembly: GCA_963785255.1. Taxonomy (GTDB): domain Bacteria; phylum Acidobacteriota; class Terriglobia; order Bryobacterales; family Bryobacteraceae; genus Bog-159. The sequence goes on along the minus strand of CAWAUR010000013.1, from coordinate 946,442 downwards.
GAAACTGATTCGCGGATCGTTGCGCCGCATCGCCGAGGAAGATCTGGGCGTGCTGGTCTATCTGCATCAGACCGGGCGCGGGTTCCGCGTCCAGAAAAACGCCGCGGGCCCCGACCGTATGATCTCGCACGCGCGCGATTTCATGCATTACGCGGGCGCCGCCGGGCAGCAACAGTTGCAGCACGAAAGCGGCATCGGTGCGCAGATTCTTTCCGATCTGGGATTGCACACCATCCGTCTGCTGACCAATCATCCGCGCAAGATCGTGGCGTTGGAAGGGTTTGGCATCGAGATCGTGGAACAGGTCCCGGTATTTGTCGGCGAGGAACCGCTCCGTTGAAGACGCGCCCTCCAATTGGTCTTCATCACCTTTGGTGGCCCGCAGGGCCATGGGGCACTCCCTGACGGTCGCGGCTCAGTTAAATAGAAAACCGACGCCATGTTACCGCGCCGCTATGTTGCCGAGCCGCGACTGCCAAGCGGCCAGAGTGGCTGCCCCACCTGGACAGGCCAGGAGGCCTGTCCTACGGGCTGATCGTAACGGTGGCAGTCGAACTCGCGGTACCGAGTGTTGCCGTAACGGTCACGTCTTCGGTGACCCCGATGCTCCCGACTGTCACATCGAAGGAATATGAAGTGTCGCTAGCCGGTATGGCCGCGCTGGCCGGCACCGGGAAGTAGGTGTTGTCGCTGGAGGTAATGGTGACGGTGGTGCTGCCGGTGGGCACCGCCACGGTCAAGGCCACGGTGCAAGTAACCGTCGTGCCGGAAGTCGCCGTCGTGGGGGCGCAAGCGATCGACGACAAGGCCGGCTGGTTCAGCACCGGAACAGTGACAAGATTACTCCGGAAGTCGTTTTGCGCGATGTACAGTTGGGCGTACTGCCCGGTGGTTAACGAGGCGTCCAACTGCAGATACACCTGATAGATGCCGATCATGCCCGGCGCCAGTTCCGCGCGCAGCACATTGGCGGTGGTGTTATTGACCTGCGAGGAAACGAAACTTTGCGGGTAATTGTTCGGCGGCCCGTTGTAGGGCTGGCCCGACAGAAAATATTGATCGCCGAGCGGCGTCAGCGACGGCACTCCCAAGCCTGTGGCATACACGACAATGGTTTCGCCGGCGATAGCCGGATTGTTTTGCGTAATGAGCGATCCGGCGCCGGTGGCGCTGGCGCAGCAAAGCAGCGCCCCCGCGCCTGGACTGGGAGGCGCAGGTCCGATGGCGGTCAGCACCAGGTGCGCGCCGGAGTTGACCTGGGCCTGGAATGCAATGCCGTTGCCGGTGGTGCCTGCAGTGCGCGCCTGCAGCAGGATGCGCGTAAACTCACTCGAAGCCGTAGCCGATACCTGCGGATCGTCCGCTATCATGCCGATGAAGGCTTGTTGAATGCTGTTGAGCGAATCGCCCGCCTGCACGACATAGTTGTACAAGCGGCCTCCCGTACATCCGGTGGGCAGCGCGGTGCCGGCGGTGAGGGTGGTGCTCGACCCGATACAGATCGAGCCTATGTCGCCGGCCTTGATGGTGCCATCCACCGACACGACTCCGGTGGCGTAGGCAGAGGAATGGTAGGCTATGGCCGGCCGGGGAGAGGGGCCGGATCCCGCGAATATACCGGGATTGGCCGGAACCACCGTCACCGCCACGGAGTTGGTGGCCACGATCGTGCCGTCGTTGCGCTGAATGCGCACCCAGGCGGTGGCCGTGCCCGTGTCGATGAAGCCAAAATCAAACGGTATTTGCGCGTTGATCTGGGTCGGTGAAACGTAGAGCAGCGGCGACTGGATGCCGTTAAAGTAAACCGAAACACCACCCAGGGTAAGCGCTGTCGTGTTGTCCGGAGCGGAGGCCGTCTGGTCGCTCAAGTTGGTCCCCAGGAACGACACCAGCGTGCCGGGCGCGATGGATGCCGCACTTCCGCCGCCCGACAGATTGCCGCCGGAGGTGATGGCGGTGATCTCTGCGCCGGCGGATATGCTGGTAGCCAGGCTTACGTTGTTACCGGCCGAGCCGGACACCTTGGCGGTCAGCACCACCTCATTGGCCTTGATATCCGTCGTCGCAATCACGTTGGGATCTCCCTGGCCGGCATTGATGAGCGCTACCAGTCCATCCACGACCGAGGTAAAATTGTCGCCGCTTTGGATGGTATAGGTGTACGTCTCGACGGCGCTGGTCGAGGCATTGCCGATGGTGACGGTCACCTTGTCGCCGGCTTTCACGGTGCCGCCCAGTGTGACGTAACCGGCGGCATAGATGATCAAGCTGGCGGAGTTCAACACGGCGTTATAGGGGAGGTCCTGTTCGGACTTGGTGTAAACCAAAACGCGCTGGTTGTAAGTGTCGGCGACGTAAAGATTATTATTATTGGGATCCCATGCCATGGAAAGCGGCGCATCCATGGTATCGGCAGTGTCGGTCGGCGCATCGGTCACAAAATCGGTCTGGCCCAGAACCAGGCTGGCTGCGGCCGCGTCGGCGTTGGGGATGGGATTGTAGATCAGTACCCTATCGTTGCCGCCGTCAGCCACATACAGGCTCGTGCCGTCGGACAGCGCATAACGCGGAAAGCTGAGGGTGTATTCACACAGCGGCGGATAAGTCGGATTGTTATTGACATCCACGCCGTTAGACGTCTGACACAGGGCGGGCACTTCCTTGGTCGTGACTCCCGTCGTAGTGCCTGTGATGTTCACGGTGGTGAACGCATTGTTGGGGTCGCCCTGGGTCATGTCCGGCTGCCCGATCTCCACATCCGCCGGATACTGGTTGGTGGTCGGAATCTTGTTCCAGATCAGGACGCGGTTGTAGCCCAGATCGGTAACGAACAGGTGCGTGCCGTCGGAAGTGACCGACACCGGCGTAAGCATGTTGTTCGCCGCGGCGTTGGTGTTTTGCTCCGCGATGTTCACTTGCACCCAGGTGGTCATGTTGGGCTGCCCCAGCACGATATCCGCCGCCGCGCCGTTCGCCGTGGGAATGGAGTTGTAGATCAACACCCGATCGTACTGCGTGTCGGCGATGAACAATTGGCCGTTCTGTAGCCAGACGCCTTGCGGGCCGCGTAAAGAGCTGGCGGTGGGAGTGTCGCCGGGGAACGCGTTGGTGGTGAAACTGGTCTGCCCCACGACCACATCGGGCGGTTGATTCATGCTGGCGGGGATCGAGTTCCAGATGAGCACGCGGTTGTTGAGAGTATCGGCCACGGCCAGGTGCGTGCCATCGCTGGCGACCGCCGTCGGCGTATTCATGCCGTTGGCGATGGGCGTCTGCGGCGACGTGGCGAGACACGTGGGGGTGGTGGACGTGGGAGTCTGGGTCACGTCGGGGGGCGGCGTGATGCAGGGCGCCGGCAGAAAGCTCACGTAATCGGGCTGGCCCAATACCAGGGAGGCCACTCCCACGCAAACCGGGCACTGGCTATTATATTGGAACGGAAAGTTGGCCACCGGGAGTTGCTGGCTCATATTGCCGTAAATCAGCACCCGGTTGTTGATGGGCGCGGCGCCCACCAGGTTCCCGTCTGCGACAAACAGCGTGTCATTGGCGAATGCCAGGCCGCTGACTGCGCCCACAATGGTCTGGCTGGCGGTATCCGACTCGGCGTCGAACTGGGGCTGGCCAATCACCAGGCGGGCGGATTGGCCGGTGTTGAAACTCAAGGTCTGCCCGAATGCTGCGGCGGCGGTCAATAAGATAATTGAGAAACGTGTGACACACTTCATGGTCGTGTAGGAAAGCGACGGCGTAACTCGATAGTTACCGGATAATTATAGCAAGCGTATGAGACGGGATTGGAACACTTGCCGGTTTCAATTTTAGACCGTTGCGGCGAAGTCACAGCGGGGCCAAAACGGCACAGCTTGAGAACAGTGGCTGGTGGGTGGTGGATGGTGGCTGGTGGATCACGGTAAACCACTAGCCACCGCTCACTAGCCACCAGCCACCAGCCACCGGTTTGTGCTACAGGCCTTTTTGTGTCAGGAATGCGATCAGATCCACCACCCGGCAGGAGTAGCCCCACTCATTGTCGTACCAGGAGATTACCTTCAGCAGGTTGCCATCCAGCACCTTGGTCATCTGGCCATCCACGATCGAGCTATTGGGATTGTGCAGCATGTCGGTCGACACCACGGGATCGTCGGTGTAGGCCAAAATACCCTTCAAAGGGCCTTCCGCGGCTGCCTTGAAAGCGCCATTGACTTCTTCGGCCGTAGTGGGCCGGCTGGTGAGCACCACCAGATCCACGACGGAAACGTCCGGCGTGGGTACGCGCATGGAATAACCGTCCAGCTTGCCCTTCAACTCCGGCATCACCAAGCCGATGGCCTTGGCCGCGCCCGTGGTGGTGGGAATCATATTCAAGGCCGCCGCGCGTGCGCGCCGCAGATCCTTATGCGGAAAATCGAGCACGTTCTGATCGTTCGTGTAACTGTGGATCGTGGTCATCGATCCTTTCAGAATTCCCACGGTGTCGTGCAGCACCTTCACCACCGGCGCCAGGCAATTCGTAGTGCAGGAGGCATTCGAAATGATATTGTGTTTGGCCGGATCGTAGGTGTTATCGTTGACGCCCAGCACCAGCGTGACATCTTCGTTCTTGGCGGGCGCGGAAATAATCACTTTCTTCACGCTGCCGCGAATATGTTTGCAGGCATCTTTGGCATCCGTGAATTTGCCGGTGGATTCGATCACGATCTGGGCGCCCACGGAGTTCCAATCGAGCTGCGCCGGATCCTTAGTGGCGAATACCTTGATGCTCTTGCCGCCCACCACCACGGCGTCTTCCGTGGCGTGAATTTCAACCGGCAGCGTGCCCAACACAGAGTCGTACTTGAGCAGGTGCGCCAACGTCTTGGTGTCGGTTAAATCGTTGACCGCCACAAACTCGATATCGTTCCGGTGCAGGGCCGCCCGGACTACATTGCGGCCAATCCGGCCGAACCCATTGATGCCCACTTTTACAGCCATTTGTTCTCCTAGATTTTCGGTATTAGGGATTACTTTAGATGATATCAGGAGACACTTCGGGCTGCAACCCGAACAAGAGCGCGGGATCTGATTATGACGCGGGCGTCATGTTCTCGTCCGCGCACAGGGGCGCCGTGGCAAGACGGCAGTGAACCGGCCGCGCGGCCATGGCTCGGTTTCCGGCACTGACCCCGCTTCGGCATCTCATCGATGGCTTCCCCAGCCGCGGCCTGTGCGGACAGATTGCAGGTCTGCTGGGCGCGACCACGACCGAGTACACCCCCTCGCAGATGACGTCACTTGCGGCGCCCGCCTCAAGGGGCTGATCTACCGGCCGGAGGGTGCCCACCGCTGTGGCATTACGCCGCACGGCTGGAAGGCGGCCGGACTCCTCTTGCGTTTGGAGGCGCCTGCTCCCCCGGCCCGCTGTAGCCGTGTTCACGACCGGCGACGCGGTCCTGCCTCCCCCCCCAGCGCGCTCTGGAGCGCGTCGATGCCCAACCTGACGAACTAAGCATGACGCTTTCCCAACGTTAAAGGCAGCTTGAGCTCGACGCCTCATGGAGAACGGACGCCCGTCAGACGGTTAGGGAGCAGGGTGCAACCATAGGACGGCCCTTGGCTGCCAAGCCGCCAACAAAAACTTATTTTCGCTCTATTCTCAGATATATATGCGGAATTATCGATCCTGCCTATTGCATTTATCGTCGGTTTCAGGCGATACTGCCGCGAATGGAGCGTCTATGAGATCCCGTACGCACATCCCATATATTGGCACCTTACAATATCAGCCATCAATCAGACAGACTCCCTTTTTGGGCGAACCAAAGGGGCGGCGGTTTCTCTCTTAGCTGGAGCTAGGAAGCCCTTCCATTCTCGTGCCTATCGTTCCTGGCGCTTTGGGGCCACCCTTTGAGCGCTCAGTTCGGTTGTGCGTACCCTGGGACATGCAACGATCCTGTTCCCGTGGTAGACGTCACGACAACGCCCTCGTACAACATTTGGCAGGACTCCTACGGAATCGAGTGGACGATAGTCACCAACGAGGACGGCATGGGCGTTTCCGGAACCGCCGTCGTGCCCGGCGTTAATTACGGCGATGGCTGCCCGTCGGTCACCTTCAGAGTTACCGGGTACATTCTGCCGTCGACACAGCTAGATGGCTCGGAGGGTCGGACGGCCTACGGGTGGACGGGCAGCGACCCGTACCTTCCGCCAGTTGTAACGGCGTAACCCCGGTCCAGTCCACGTACACGGGCACGATTGAGAATAAGGGCAACGATTATGCGCCCAACAGTTCGTGGGAGAACGTCAGCGGTGAGGGCGGGAGCACCAACCTCACCAAGCAACCGCACGATCAGCCCTCCTCGGAAACCACGATGGCGGTCGGCTTCGGCGGCTCGGGTGTCTACGTCACCATCGGACAGTTCCGGCAGATCCTCAATGCGTCATCCGGATCAGATGACATCTTTAAAGGGCGACAGGTACTTGAAACGACAGGCTTTAGCAGCCCACACTACGACAATTGCTGGAAATCCTGGTCGATCTATCCCCAATGGAACACCGTCGACGGCTCTCTTTGGAACGTCGGGTACTACGAAATCAACCCGCCCTGGATCACGAGCCTTAACGAGTGGGTAGACGATTACATAGGTTACCCGGCCAACGTGGTTACATACTATCGCGCGCACTACTATGGAAGCGGAGTACTCTGCGGAGCGCGGATTCCGCAGGTGATGAACATTGAGTACTACGGCAGCGGCCCGTCGAACCCCAGCGAGCCCTATGCCTACGACACGGTAGGCGAGGATATCTACACGAGCAGCGTGACCGCATACCGGGCCGGGGTAAGCCAGAGTACTAACCATTAACGGCCCAGCAACTAAGCAGACCTCTCTCTAGGAGTGATTACGTGAATTCCACACGCATCGGCTGCCGCGCGGGATTGTCCTGTTTTGGGCTTTTGGTAGTAATGACGAATACGCTGTGGTCCCAGACCGCGAAGGCAATCGACGTAAACCAATGCCGTCCGCTTTGGTACGCCATGGATGCACTGGAGGACATCGTGGGCAGCCCGATTAACTACGAGGATCCGCCATACCAAAACGTGGCGGACCTGCAGGACTTTTCGACGCCAGAGCAACGGGCTGGGAAGCCGGGGTACCAGCTCTTTGGTCCGCGCATGGCGCGGCTTGCCGCGGAGGTGCAGGCGCCACCCGATGGCGCCGTCGGCGGCAGTAACCTCATTGTCTCTGACGTGAATCTGCTCGTCGCCGCATACCGGCAGCAGAAGCTGCCGGGCGATTTCAAGGTCGAGCAAGCCAACGGCATGGTGTACGTCACGCCCACGACGGTTTTAGGGGCCGACGGAGCCCTGCGCGACGTTGTCTCGCCGTTGACCACGCCGGTCACCATTCCGAGCGCGGAAAGGAACGCCGCCGATACCATGCAGGCAATCCTCGACGAGGTCGACCGGGCCACTGGGCTGCGCATTACCCTCGGATGGGTCCGCTTTTTGCCCACTCAGATGGTGACTTTCGCCGCAAGCCGGGAACCCGCGCGAGACGCGCTGGCACGGCTTTTCGTCCAACTGGGCGGCGAAGGATCGCTGTCATACCGGCTGCTTTTCGACCCCGTCCCCGATAAGATGCGCATCTTCGACTACACGCTCAATGTGCGGCCTGTGTCGCACGCGGCCCCGGCCCCTGTGACTTCAGCGTCAGCCCGAAAGCCGCCGGTCCCAGGGGCGCAGGGGAGCGGGCCGTCTGGCACAACGAACGTTCCGCATTAAGGCCGGCTACCCGCGCCCACTGGTGACAAAGAGAAGTACGACGGCATGGCGCGCCAACGATTCAGCCGCGCCTGCAAGCGGCTTGCCACCCGGGAGCCACAACTCCCATCAACTTTTCGCTGCGCTGAGTATTAAAACGACAGCGTGCCGGTGCGCGGCTCTTCTTCCTTATTTGGCAGATACAGGGTCTTGCAATGCTCGCAGCGGTACACCTCGGCCTCGGCGCCGAATTTCTGTTTTACTTCGTCACCGAAAAAATACCAGCGCTTGAGATGACCGGCGCATAGCTTGCCTTTGGCATCCTTCTCGTTGCAGGCGCGCATGCGTGGGACGCGGCGCTTCACCTTGGTCCCATCGCTGAGGGTGGCGACCAGTTCGGAGACCGGGACCGGTCTGTCGGAGACCGCATATTTCGGATTGGCCATGGATGAAGCCCGAGTATAACAAGTGTGGATACCAGTGGGGCGGGCAATTCTGCAAGGCGGCCGGCTTTTCAGCCGGCTAGCCCTGCCCTTTACCCGTAACTTATTACTGGACAAATAGGTTTGTCTCGTTCATAATGACCGCGTGGACCTGCAGAATCAGATCAAACGCATGCTGTCGCGGCCAGAGACCATCGAGTATGTTAGCCAACTATTGCAGATGGATGAGTTTTTTTCGCGGACCGAGTTGGCGGATTTCCTTTGCGAGGAGTTTGGGTTTCAAGACCCGCGTGGACAAAACCAGCGCGCGGGTTGCCTGAAAGCACTGCGCGAACTGGAGGCTAAGGGCTGGTTCCAACTCCCGCCGCCAGAGATTCAAAAGGCCCATCCCACTCCGCGACGGTTGCCCGAACCGGTCCCGGAACCAAGAGCCGTGCCAGACGAGGTAGGCATGCTGAGCGGACTAGAGTTGATCCTGGTCAAGCAGGAAGGCCAGATGCGGACCTGGAACGAACTGATGATCCGGGAACATCCGCAGGAAGCTGGACCATTGGTTGGACGGCAGATTCGTTACTTGGTTGGTTCCGAGCACGGCTGGCTGGGAGCGTTCGGCTTTGCGGCGCCGGCACTGCAATTAGGCGCGCGAGACCGTTGGATCGGTTGGGACGCGGAACAACGACGCGCACATTTGCACCAGGTCGTATGCTTGAGCCGGTTTCTGATCCGACCCTCAGTGGAGTGCCGTAACTTGGCCTCGCGGCTTTTGAGTATGAGTTTGGATCGGCTGGTGGAGGATTTCGCACAGCGCTACAATTACCGTCCCTGGCTGGTGGAGAGTTTCGTCGACACCTCCCGTTTTTCCGGCGCCTGCTATCGGGCGGCGAACTGGATGCTAGTGGGACAAACCCAAGGGCGAGGCCGGCAGGACCGTTTCACCAAGTGCGAGGAAACGATCAAGGACATATACGTCTATCCGTTGGAGAAAGATTTCCGTACTCGCTTGGGTTTACCAGCGGGGGCGGGCTTAGGGCAACTGGGGCCAGCCGATGGCATGGAGGGTAACCATTGGGCGAAGCAGGAATTCGGGGGTGCGCCATTGGGTGACCAGCGATTGAGTGAGCGACTCGTGAATATTGCGCAATCGAAGGCAGACAAACCGGGCAGTGCCTTCACGGGCGTGGCGGAAGGAGATTGGCAGGCAGTCAAGGCCTATTATCGGTTCATCGATCATCCCGACTATGAGGCCGTGAGCATGCCGCACATTTTGCAGCCGCATCGGCAACGTACCATTCAGCGCATGAAAGGCCAACGCACGGTGCTGTGTATTCAGGACGGCAGCGATCTGGATTACTCCAGTCTGGCGCAGTGTCCCGGTCTGGGGGTGATCGGAACCAATCAAACAGCGGCGCAGAGTCGAGGACTACATCTGCACACCACCCTGGCGGTGGCGCCCAACGGACTGCCGTTGGGCGTGTTGCGCGCGCAGTGCGTAGCGCCGGAATTGAAATCGCCCGACGACAAGCGTTTGAGCTACACCATCCCGATCGAGGAAAAAGACACCTTCCGCTGGATCGAGGGTTTGCGCGACACCCTGGAGGTGGCTGCGCAGATGCCCCAGACACGACTGATCAACGTGTGTGACCGGGAAGCCGATTTCTTCGAGTTGTTCGAGGAACAACGCCGCACCCCTGGAGTGGATCTCTTAGTGCGTGCCAATCACAACCGGGTGATCATGGATGAACCTTATAAGCTTTTCGAGGCCGTTCGTCAGGCTCCCTTGCAGACCAAAGTACAGATCCACGTTCCACGCCAAAGCGCCCGGCCCAAACTCAGCAAGAAAAAGGCGAAAGCGAAAAGGCCCAGCCGTCAGGCCGAGTTGGAAGTGCGTTACCAACGGATTCAACTCCGTCCCTCCAAGTATTATTCCGGCAAAGATCCCATCGACATCTGGATTATTCATGCAGTGGAATCGTCGCCGCCGGAAGGAATCGCACCCGTGGAGTGGTTCCTGCTGACGACGGTCAACCTTCGCTCGGCGGAAGATGCCGTTGCCTGCCTACGCTGGTACTGTCTGCGGTGGCGGATTGAAGACTTTCATCGAGTACTCAAATCTGGTTGCGGCGTCGAGCAGATCGCGCATGAGACCGCTGAGCGCATTCGCCGAGCTATCGCGATCAATCTCGTCATTGCCTGGCGCATCATGCTGATGACACTGTTGGGGCGGGAGACACCACAATTGCCGCCCGAAGTTCTGTTCTCCGATATCGAGCTGCAGGTTCTCCGCGCCTACGCGAAAAAAAAAAGCTCGCACAGCCTTCAACCTTGCGTGATACAGTGCGCCTCGTCGCCCGCGTCGGCGGCTACCTGGGCCGCAAGAACGATCCCGAACCCGGTCACCAACTGATGTGGAAAGGCTTTTCGCAACTTCTACTCATGTGTGAAGGATTCGAACTGCGGGATTCCGATGATGCCGAATGACATTTGTCCCGAAGTTATTACGGGTAAAGGGCAGGGCTAGCCACCTGAAAGGCGGCCGCGGCCAGGATTGGGTGTCCCACGGTGCATTTCCACTACACGCCGCAGAATGCGCAAGCCTTCGAGCACCGCCGCCCGCTCGGCGGGTTTCGCGCGGCGCAAGGCCAGCACGACGGGATCGACAACCAGCGACGGATAACGGTCGCGCATGTAATCGCAAACCTTTTTCGAAACCACAATCGTGCTGGAGCGCCCGTCGGCGGGGTCGCGCGTGCGTTTCGCCAAGCCGCGCTCTTCCAACCGGTCGACGATGCCCGAGACCGTGCTGTGGGCCAGCCCCACGCGCCGACTGAGATCTTTCAAGCTTACGCCGCCCGTGTGATACAAGGCTTGCATCACGTGGCGCTGGGGGGTGGTCAGGTTGCCGCGCGCGAATTCGGCATCCACGGGCTGGCGCAGGATGCGTCGCACGGCGGTCAGATGCTCCTCGATCTCACGCGCCATGCGGGTTAATTGGGATGATTCGGCCATAACGGGTCCGGCTCATGCGATAAAGGGAATCAGCGCTTTCACGCGCCGCCGGTAACTGGCGTACGCGGCGCCGAAGTGTTCGGACAGGAAGGCTTCTTCGGTGCGCGACTTCATTCCCCAACCGATCGAAGCCAGCGCCCATCCGGCCAAGCCGCGCCATTCGCCCAACGCCAGCGCGGCGCCCAGCAGACCGGTCAGGAATCCGGTGTAGATGGGATGGCGGACGATGGCATAGGGTCCGCGCTCGATCAGTTGATGATCCTGCTTGAGGGTCACCCGTCCGCTCCAGTTGGCGCCCAGCAGCAGTCGCGCCCAGACGGCGAATGCGCAACCCGCGGCGGTGAGGGCTGCGCCGGTCCAAGCCACGGCGGGCGAGTCCGGCGTGAAACGGCCGGCCAGAGGGCCCATGGGGAGCTGGTAGCCAACCGGCAGTCCCGGAAAGATGAGCATGAAGGCGGCGACCATAATGACAATGTGGGCCAGGCGGCCGAGGCCGCCTTCGCGGCGCACGGTTCTTTTGCGCGCCGCCGCGGAGATCAGCCAGACGGCTCCCACGGCGATCCAGATCCATACGGCAAGGCGATAGGCGGGCGTTAAGGGCATGCGGTTCTCCTGTTATGTCGTATACGACGCGTCGTATACGACATATAATAGCACGGCCGCCGGAGACCACTCCCTTACGGTCGCGGCTCAGTAACGGCGGTCGCGGCGTAGTAACAGCGGCCGCGGTTCGGCAACAGCGGTCGCGGTTCGGCAACAGCGGTCGCGGCGCAGTAACGGCGTGTCGATTTACGCGGCCGTCCGCAATGCCGGAATCTATCTCATCCTGTACAATAGAGATTCGCGCCGACATGGCTGCCTACATCCTCTCCATCCTGATTCCCCTTTACAATGAGGAAGAATTCGTCGGAACGCTCCTGGAGCGCGTCCTGGCGGCGCCCCTGCCGGAGGGCGTCGGCCGCGAAATCATTGTGGTGGACGACCGCTCCACGGACGATTCCGCCCGCATCGTGGAAGAGATCGCCGCCGCCCATCCCGGCGCGATCCGTTTGATCCGGCAGCCTCAAAACCGCGGCAAAGGCGCCGCCATCCGCACGGCGGTGGAGCACGCCACGGGAGATTTTGCGATCGTTCAGGACGCCGACCTGGAGTACGATCCGCGCGAATACGGCCGCATTCTGGCGCCCTTGCTGGAAGGTAAAGCCGACGCCGTTTATGGCTCGCGTTTCGTCATCGCGGGCGAGCGGCGCGTGCTGTACTTCTGGCATTCGGTGGCCAACCATGTGCTCACCACCATGTGCAACATCGTGGCGGATCTCAATTTGACCGACATGGAGACCTGCTATAAAGCCTTCCGCACTTCCCTGATCAAGAGTATTCCCATCCGCAGCGACCGTTTCGGATTCGAGCCGGAAATCACCATCAAATTGGCCAAGCGGCGCGTGCGCATCTATGAGACCCCCGTGGCGTATCATGGCCGGACCTACGACGAAGGCAAGAAAATCGGTCTGAAGGACGCCTTCGAAGCGGTCTTCGTGATCCTGCGCTACGCCTTCACCAAAGACCTTTACCAGAACTCCGGACCGGACATCCTGGATGCCCTCTCGGAGGCCCGGCGTTTCAACCGCTGGATGGCCAAGACCATCGAACCGTATATCGGGACGCGGGTGCTCGAAACCGGCGCGGGCATCGGCAACCTGACCCGGATGCTTTGTCCGCGGCGGGAGCGGTATATCGCCGGAGACATCGACCCGGAATACCTGGCGCAGTTGCGGGCGCGCTTCCAGCATCGTCCGAAAATGGAGGTGCGGCACTGCGATCTGGCGAATCCGGCCGATTTCGAACCGCTGGCGGGCGCCGTGGATTCGGTAGTGTGCCTGAACGTGTTGGAGCATGTGGAGGCCGAGATGACCAGTTTGCGGAACATTCATTCGGCGCTCCAGCCCGGCGGCCGCGCCATCATCCTGGTGCCGCACGATCAGCGGATCTTCGGCTCGCTCGACACGGCCTTGGGACACTTCCGGCGGTATTCGCACGCCGAACTAAGGCAAAGGATGGAGCAGGCGGGTTTCCGCGTGGAACGTATTCTGGACTTCAACCGCATCTCGCGTCCGGCCTGGTACGTGAACGGCCGGTTGCTGAAGAGGACCACCATCAGCCGTTTTCAGTTGGGCGTCTTCGACCGGATGGTATGGTTATGGCGGCGCATCGACGGGCTGCTTCCATGGCCGCCGACTTCGATTATCGCGATTGGAGTGAAGGAAGCGTAATCATATTGCGTTTGTGGGGCAGGATTGCCCGCCCCACAACCGCACGCCAGATTCTGCCGTTCTAATAAATTTGGCTGGCAAGCTGGCCGTAAATCAAGCCTTCTTGCGATACCTGACCCGCATAGTTGGTGTACACCAGTGACTCGTAGTTATCGGAGTTATTGGCGCACCGGTTATTGTTCAAATCGGAAGTGAGATATACCAATCCCTCGGAATTCCACAAAGAGAATTCACCCAGCCCCTGGGACTGCGCCCACGCTCCGGCTACCGATTGCGTCCACATGGCGAAGCTGCCGTCGTTCAGCCACTCCAGCGATCCGCACCCCAGGACCGTCCCGGCGTCGCCACCGCCGTTTCCCCAGCGCAGCCCGCTAGCCTCATCCACATTGCGGATCTGGCCCGCCGGAATCTCCGCCAACATCGCGCTGTAGTTTTCCAACACTCCCCAGGCGTTGCCGGTCCAGTAACCCGCCGACTCGATGGCCTGTCCATTTTCCATGGGGTATACGTGCACCGACATATAATCGATGGCCGCCTGCAGAGCGGGACTATCGATCCAGGCGCACCACTGGCTGGCCGGACCGGGGTTGGCGCAATTGTGCATGGGAGTATCGCCATTGTCGTCCGCCGGCCCCGAACCTACGCCGATCAGGATGCCCGGATAACTGCTGTTGGCGCGCACGGCCACGGCCAAGTCAGTCGCCAGTTTCACGCCGTCGCTCGCGGACAGCGCACAGCCGGAAGTGTTGAAGTCCAAGGCCATGGCCCCGCACATTTCGTGCACTACACTGATGAAGTCGATGTGATAGCGTTCCACCATCACCACTTCGAGGGGCATCATGCACGCCTCCACTTGGGCCTCGGTGAAACTTCCCGCGCCGCGCGCGATGCCGCAGGCGGCTATCACATCGGCGGTGGGGATGGGCGCCAGGCGCACTTGGGCGCCAAAGCTTTGTATATACGGAATCACCGCATCGTAGACCGCCAGGCTATTCTGGTACCAATTCGGATAGGCCGGCGCACCGCAAGTCCCGTAAGCCGCACAGGCGCCCGCATATTGCGATGCCTTCATGAAAGGCCCCATCCAGATGTTGATATCCACGCTGTGCAAGCCCACGCCCGCCGGATAGGGACTAAGCATCGACGAGATATAGGCTTCTTCGTTGGCGATGTTATTAAAAACGCAATTGCCGCTATTAGGGCAAGTCCTGGGGTCGCTACTAATATAGGTAGACGACAAACCCGTCAATTGCGCTGACAAAGTGACTGGCGCCTGTGGCATAGCGGCGGTGAAAGCATTGATTCCCGTGAATGACGAATAGGCCCCATTGAGAAATGCGGGCAGAGACGGCGGCCCTGCGTAGATACCTGTGGAGGGGCAATTCGTGGTGTTGGAAATCGTGCAGGGCTGCGCCCAAAGTGAGACGGGCGCCAATGCCAGCGCCAGAAACGCGCGGCGCGAAAGTCTTATCGTTCTCATTTGCATTAGTTCTGACTCCTCAAGTCTGAGTGCGGCCAAATCTATACAAGAGCATTAGGCCTGAAACTCTTATCGGCCGCCAAGGGGCTGAGTTGCCAACATACCGTGAGGGTTTCCGTGCTGGTCGAGAGTACAGTTACTGTGTAACTGAAGTGGTTGACGATTTAACCTTGGCGGGGCAGGGTTTTTGGCCTAGTAGGTTGCGGAAAGACCGCTCCCTGACGGTCGCGGCTCGGTAAGTTGATGTAAGTACTGGGACCGGCCTCTGAGCCGCGCGCGTAAGCAAGCGGTTCCGGGTCTTTACCGCAGCCTGCTTAGAGGAGATCGGTGAGTCACTGATTTTCGATGAGGCGCTGTTTCAGTTTCGGAATATCCAGGGCGCAGAACGCCGGCCGTCCGCCCAGCCGGGGATGCGCGCGGCCGTTGTTGCCGAACTCCATGTAAGCTTCCGAGCCCGCCGTGAACGCGCGCCATTGCGGAAGCCCGCCGCCGTTGGGATCGCCCGTCTTGGCGAAGTTGGTCCAATAGCTCTGGATATCCGCGGCCAACGCGGCGTCCTTTTTTTCAAAACGAAGCCAACGCCATACCGGCTGATCGAGCGCCCCGAAGACGTAAGGCAGCTCCAGGCTATGAAACGATCCCAAATCCTTTTCCCCTTGGCCTGGGATGGAACGGCGGAATTGGTACACGAAAGAGGGATGTCCGGCGGCGGCGTTGAGCGTGGCCATGGCGTCGGCGGGACAGGTCATCAGGGCATCGTTCAGCCAATCGTCGGCGGCGGCCTGGCGGCCCATGTGAGAGTCGATTTCGTATGCGGCCATGGCGAGCGGAGCCATGCTTCCGTAACTGATATGCAGCGTCTTCAGGGGCCCGCGATCCACAGCCAACGGCGCGCCGGATGCAGTCCGGAACGCGCTGGCTTCGCGCCCATTGTTGCCGATAATGAATGCCACCGGCTGCTGTTTACCGCCGGCGAATGTGGCTTGCGGGGTACGGGTGAGGGCAAAGCCATCCAGCACGAATTCGGGATTGGGCGCCTGCCTGGCGGCCTTCACCGCGGCGCCCAGGATGGCTTGCGGGGGCAACCCGCGGAGGCGCTCGAGGATGTAGCCGCCCGCGGCGCCGGCCAATGCCAGCTTTCCCAGCCGTTCGCCGAACCGTTCCGCTTCGGCCAGCGGATGCGCATACGCGATGCCCAGCACCGGGCCGCTCTCCAGAATGGCGCGCGCGAACAGACCCGTAGCAAGCGGCGAACAGAGCAGCATGCCCGCATCCACCGCGCCGGCCGACTCGCCAAACACGGTCACCCGCGCGGGGTCCCCGCCGAATTTCGCGATGTTGTCGCGCACCCATCGCAGCCCCGCAATCTGATCGAGCAAGCCATAATTGCCGGAGGCGCGGCGCGGCGATTCGCGCGTCAGCTCCGGATGGGCAAAGAAACCCAAGGCGCCCAGCCGGTAATTGATGGTCACCACCACGACGCCGTGGCGCGCCAGTTGTGCGCCATCGTAGCCCGCTTCGTTGCCGCTGCCGATGCGGTTCGACCCGCCATGCATCCAGTACATTACGGCGTGCGGTTCTTTGGGCGGCCATTCCGGCGTCCAGACATTCAGATAGAGGCAGTCTTCGGAAATCTCCCAGGCGGGCGTGGGCAGGCTGACACCGTAGCGGTGTGCGAGGGGCCCGAGGAAGGCGCCGGTGCCGATGGGAATCTGCTCGCAGGCAGCCGCATAGCGTGTGGCATCGCGGACGCCGCGCCAGGGCTTGACCGGCTGCGGCTCGCGCCATCGCCAGGCGCCCACGGGAGGCTCGGCAAACGGAATCGCCTTAAACACCGCGCCCGGCCCCACCAGATAGCCGCGGACGGCGCCTCCGGTGACTGGAGCGGTAGGCGCCGTTTGCGCAAACATGCACATGGCGAATGCGGCGCTCGAGAAGAGTAGCTTGCTTCCGAATTTGACAACGGCGGCGAGGGTCAAGTTCACATCATAGCGTGGCGGCCGGACAAGGTGAATCAGGCCTTCGTGCGGCCCTCGGCATGCTCGGCGGAAAGCCTATGCGCCGCCTCGCCCTTCTCTGGTTCTTCCTCCCGTTCCTGATTGACGCGCAGTCTTTCGATCGCAACGAGTTCACATTCAACGGCGGCTACGCCTGGCAGTTTCACGTCCCCACCGGGAACCAAAAGGACACGGCCGTGAGTCTCGGCGGCACATACAGCTTTCACTTCCGGCGCTGGCTGGCATTCGAAGGCGGCATCCTCACGGCCATCGACCCCACCGGGGTGGTGGGCAGCTATGCCGGATTTTTCGACGTTCACGACCGTTACACTTGGATACCCTTCGGAGTTCGCTTCATCGTCCCTGTGCACCATGACCGCATCGAAATATCGGCCGGTGGAGGCGGCGTGTACGAGCGATACACCGTGGGCAACCCGAACGCTCCCTACGCCCCATCCCCATATAGCGGGGCGGGCGGCTATTTCAAGGGCGAAGCTGCCCTGGCGCTGGACCCTGGACGCCACTTCTGGCTGGGTGTCACTCCGCAATGGATTCTCGCCAACGGACCGAACGGGCAGCGTGACCGCTGGTTCGTCCTCACCGGCAACCTGGGCTTCCGCTTCTGATCTCCAAGTGTGGGACAGACCGGACAGACCATCGTTTTGTGTGGTCTGTCTTCCCTCTAATGTCGACGGCCTCTGGCCGCTTGGCAGCAGTTCCTCGAATGCCGGCGGGCGGGCAGAGTGCCTGCACACAAGTCTAATCCTCCAGCGCCGCCCCGCCGATACATAACCAGGAACCGCCTATGTCTTCATTCCTAGCCCGTCCTCAAGCCCCCTGGGCATTGCGCCTTTTGCCACCTTTTCCAGCAGTCGCCCAGCGCGTCCTGGCTCTCGCCGGTCACGAAGACCTGGCTATCCGCGATCTCGGCGAACTCGTCAAAATGGATCCGTCCTTCTCCGCCGAGTTGCTGCGCTTCGCCAACTCCGCGCTGTTCGGCGTCCGCCATGAAGTGAAGAGCGTCTCGCAAGCCATCGTTCTGCTAGGCCTGGATCGCGTGAAAACCATGGCCACGCTGGTGGCCATGAATCGCATGGTACGCGCCTCCGTCCGCATGGAAGCGCTACGCAGAGTTTGGATCCATAGCCTGGCCACCGCCCTGATCGCCGAAGAAGCCGCGCGGGCCTGTGGCGTACCCATCGACACCGCCTATACTGCCGGCCTTCTGCACAATCTGGGCACCCTCGGGCTCATGTCTGCCTATCCCGAAGAGTACTCCCGCATGCTCGCCGTGACTGAGGATTTCGGATTCGACTTGCTGCGCACCGAGCAGGATCTTTTCGATATCGATCATTGCCTGGCCGGCTGCTACCTGGCCCAGGATTGGGACTTTCCCGACGAATTGGCCGCCGCCATCGCCGTGCACCACGAGGATCCGGTGGAGGGCGAAGCCAGCCTCGATAACGTAGTGAAAGTAAGCTGGCGTCTCAGCGATACGCTAGGCTACGTGGCTTTTCCCCAGGATCGGCCCTGGACCTACGCGCAACTGATCGCCTGCCTTCCCAACGCTCAGTCCTTCGCCCGAGGCAAGTCCGAGGCAGACTTCAAAGCTTCCCTGGCCACGCGCCTCTCCGCCGCGCCCATTTAGGGTAGGACAGGCCTCCCGGCCTGTCCCCCCGGCACGCGAAGCGTGCCAAACCGCTCCCCCGTGCGTCCAATCATCAGGTATACTCAAAGCAAGGATGGTTTTCCGGATGCCGCAAATGGCGCGCTCTTTCTTTATCTTCTTAGCCCTGATCGTTTTTTGTTCCCTCATCGGCGGCATCGTCGGTCCCCAAGTTCAGGCAGCCGCTACGGTTGGCGATGGCGACGATATCTCCGCCAATCTTAAGGAGTTCACTAGCGTCTACGGCCTCGTGGAACAGAACTTCGCCGACAAAGTCGACCCCGATAAAGCCATCTACAAGGGCGCTATCCCCGGCATGCTCCGCACCCTCGATCCGCATACCAACTTTTTCGATCCGCGCGAATATCAGCTCCTGCGGGAAGATCAAAAAGGCCATTACTTCGGCGTCGGCATGCAGGTGCGGCCGTTCAACGGCAAAACCATCGTGGTAGCCCCCTTCGCCGGATCGCCCGCCTACCGCGCCGGCATCCGCCCCGGCGACATCATCATGAAGGTGAACGATAAGCCCACTGACAATCTCACCACCACCGAGGTTGCCGATTTGCTGAAAGGTCCCCGCGGAACGCAGGTCACCATCGTGATCTCGCGCGAAGGCTCCACTGAACCCCTCACCTTTAACGTCACCCGCGACGAAATTTCGCGCAACAGCGTGAAGAATGCCATCTGGCTGAAGCCGGGCATCGCCTACGTCTTCATCGAGCAGTTCACCGAAAACACCACCAAGGAACTCGAAGACGCCCTGAAAAAACTCGGGGAGAACAACATCCACGGCCTGGTGCTCGATCTGCGCGGCAATCCCGGCGGCCTGCTCAACGAAGGCGTGGGCGTGGCCGATAAGTTTCTCGCGAAGGGCCAAACCATCGTTTCCCATCACGGACGCTCTTCGCCCGAAAAGGTCTACACCGCCCGCAACGGAAATCACGGTCACGATTATCCCATCGTAGTGCTCGTCAACCGCTCATCCGCTTCCGCCGCCGAGATCGTTTCCGGCGCGTTGCAGGATCACGACCGCGCCTGGATTCTGGGCGAAACCACCTTCGGCAAGGGCCTGGTTCAGACCGTCTATCCGCTTTCGGAAAACACCGGCCTGGCGCTCACCACCGCGCATTTCTATACCCCCAGCGGCCGTCTCATCCAGCGCGATTACACCAACCAGTCGTTCTTCGATTACTACTATCACAAGGACGAGCCCAAGGACATGCAGGACGTGAAGATGACCGATAGCGGGCGCACGGTTTATGGCGGCGGCGGCATCACGCCGGACGAAAAATACGTCCAGCCTAAGGTAGATCGCCTGCAGACCGAACTTTACATGAAGTCGGCGTTCTTCAACTTTACACGTTATTATTTCGGCCAGCACGACGCCAAACTGCCCAAAGGCTGGT
Organism: Bryobacterales bacterium; assembly: GCA_963785255.1. Taxonomy (GTDB): domain Bacteria; phylum Acidobacteriota; class Terriglobia; order Bryobacterales; family Bryobacteraceae; genus Bog-159. Next base: position 926,430 of record CAWAUR010000013.1, on the reverse strand, counting down.
CGCCGGACGCCACCACGCTGAACGAATTCCACGACTACCTGCTGAAGAACAACTACGAGTTCACGGAAGCCGAATTCACCCAGGATTCCGATTGGATGAAGCGTCTCCTGAAGCGCGAGATGTATATCACCGCTTTCAACCTCGATGAAAGCGATCGCGTGAACGTGGAGACCGATCCCGAAGTGGAACGTGCCGTGGAAGCCATGCCCAAGGCGAAGGCTCTGTTGGATACTGCGCACAAGGTCCTGGTCCAGCGCACCCAGCCGGCCGACCCCGTCCTAGCCCGATGACAAGAACTGTGGGGCAGGCTCGTAGCCTGCGGCGGCCTCGTAGGCCGCCCTCTTGTCCGTGGGGCAGACCATCGTTTTTTGTGGTCTGCCATTGCGCCGGTGCTGTTCCGTGGGGCAGACCATCGTTTTTTGTGGTCTGCCGTTGCGCCGGTGCTGTTCCGTGGGGCAGACCATCGTTTTTTGTGGTCTGCCGTTGCGCCGGTGCTGTTCCGTGGGGCAGACCATCGTTTTTTGTGGTCTGCCGCTCCGCCGGTGCTGTTCCGTGGGGCAGACCATCGTTTTTTGTGGTCTGCCGCTCCGCCTACCTTTGCTGGCGGGACACTGTCGAATTTTTACCGTGGGGCGGCCAATCCTGGCCGCAGCCGCCTTTTAGGCGGCCAGAGCCATGAACTCCCCCCCCCAAATCGTCGTCCTCGACGCGGGAGGCCAATATTGCCACCTGATCGCCCGTAAAGTTCGCGATCTCGGTGTCTACTCCGAAGTCCGTCCCAGCGAAACCCCCGCCGCCGAACTATCCGCCGCCAAAGGCCTGATCATCTCCGGCGGACCCAATAGCGTCTACGATCCCTCCAGCCCCACCGTCGATCCCGCCATATTCTCCAAAGGCCCGCGCGTGCTGGGCATCTGCTACGGCCAGCAGCTTATGGCGCATCTGCTCGGAGGAACCGTTCAGTTAGGCGAAAAGGGCGAGTATGGCTCGGCCACACTGGAACTTGATGGCGCCTCCAGCGCGCTGTTTGAAGGCGTCTCCGGTCCGCAGCAAATCTGGATGAGCCATCGCGACCTGGTCACCGCTCCCCCCCCCGGGTTTTCCGTCCTCGCCAGCACTGTCACCTGCGCCATCGCCGCCATCGAAGCGCCCGCGCGCGGCCTGTACGCCGTCCAGTTTCATCCCGAGGTGGCCCACACCACGCGCGGCCGCGACATCCTCTCCAATTTCCTGTTCGGCATCTGCGGCTGCATCCGCGATTGGGATCCGCGCCATCGCGTTCCCCAAATCGAGCGGGAAATCCGCCAGTGCGTTGGGAATCGCAGCGTGTTTTTCTTCGTCAGCGGCGGCGTCGATTCCACCGTGGCTTGCGCGCTCTGCCAACGCGCTCTCGGCGCCGATCGCGTCGAAGGCGTCTATGTCGATACCGGCCTGATGCGCGAAGGCGAAACCGACGCCATGCATTCCATTCCCGGCATCGCCATCGAACATGCCGAAGAGCAGTTCCTCCCGCCGCTTGCCGAAGCCCGCGATCCCGAATCGAAGCGCCACATCATCGGTGAAGAATTCGTCCGTGTTCAGGAGCGCATCCTGGAATCCCGCCACCTGCTCGAGGGCGGTTGGATTCTCGGCCAGGGCACTATTTATCCCGATACCATCGAGTCCGGTGGCACCGAAAAAGCCGCGGTCATCAAGACTCACCACAATCGCGTCCCCGGGATTCAACGCTTGATCGACGCTGGCCGTATTGTCGAGCCGCTGCGTTCCTACTACAAAGACGAAGTGCGCGAGATCGGCCGCGAGCTGGGCCTGCCCGCCGAGATCCTCGACCGTCACCCGTTCCCCGGACCCGGCCTGGCCATCCGCTGTCTCTGCTCCGAAACCGATGCCGATGTCGAGGCCGTCGCCGAAGGCGGGATCGTGCCGGTCCACTCGGTCGGCGTGCAGGGCGATAGCCGCACGTATGCGCCCGTACTGTCGATCGACACGCTCGACCGGGAGCTCGCCACCGAACTGATCAATCGCATCTCCGGCGTGAATCGCGTGGTCGCGCGCGTGCGTACCGCCGCGCCGCTCTCCGAAATGCGCGTACGCGCCAGTGCCCTCACACCCGTACGGCTCGCTCGTCTGCGTCAGGCCGATGCCATCGTCCGGCGTCTCTCGCACGCCAGCGGCTTCGACCGGCAGATCTGGCAGATGCCGGTGGTTCTCATCCCGCTCGGCACGGCCGCTGCGCCGGATTCCGTGGTCCTCCGGCCCATTGATTCGGTCGACGGTATGACCGCCCAGTCCGTGGTCATGCAGCCCGACTTACTTGACGCTATATCTTCAGAGTTAGTCTCCGTTCCTGGAGTAAGTGGCGTATTTTACGATCTTACTAACAAGCCCCCCGCGACCATAGAGTGGGAGTAGCTTTGTCCCGCCGGCCCGCGCGCGACGCCTGTGCCCTCGCTGTGCTGGCGGCCCTGGCCGTCTTCGCCTGGACCGCCGCGCGCATCCACTACGCTTTCGCCGGTAATTGGACCGCCGTATTCTGCAATGGCGCGGAGTTTCCAGTTCCGCCGGACCTCGCGCCCGCAACGTACCGCTTTCCGGGATACGGTTACGACGGTCAGTTCTATCGCTACTTAGCTCACGATCCGTTCCTGAAAAAGGGCTACTTCCATTACGTCGATTCTGCCAGCCTGCGTTTCCGCCGCATGCTTGTGCCCATGGCTGCGTGGCTGCTGGCATTCGGCCAAAGTAAGTGGATCGACGGCAGTTACATCGCCATCGAGTTACTGTTTATCGCGTTGGGCGTCTATTGGAGCGCGCGCTGGTTTCAACGGCGCGGGCGCCCGCCCGCCTGGGGCCTGCTGTTCATGGCAGTTCCCGCGACGCTGGCGTCCTTCGACCGCATGCTTGTGGACGGACCGCTCACCGCCCTGTTCGCCGGATTTCTGCTGTACTGCGACGAGGGGCGCTGGAATCGTGTGTGGCTGATCGCCATGTTAGCCGCTCTCACGCGCGAAACCGGCCTGCTGCTGGCCGCCGCCCTGGTGCTCGATCGGCTCCTCGATCGCGACTGGCGCCGCGCCGCCCGGTTCGCCGTCAGCACCATACCGGCCTTGGCATGGTATGCCTGGTTATCCGCGCATCTGCCGCGCGAACTGTACCTAAACCACCTCCTGCTGCCCGGTTGGAGCCTGTTGCGGCGCTTATTCTGGTTGCGGTCCAACGCCGATCCGTTGACCCGGGTGGTCCTCGAAGTCACTGACTTACTGGCCGTGACCGGACTGATACTAAGTCTAGCACTCGCGATCGTGTGGATCTTAAAATGCCGGCGCAGCCCCGTAACACTCTCTATCTCCCTATTCGCTGCCCTCGCCATAGCTCTCGCCACGCTGCCCGGCTACATGGACGATCCCTTTGGCTTCACCCGGCCGATCTCCCCGCTGCTTCTGTGGATCATGCTGGAAGCCGGCGCGCGCAAGAAATGGATTGCCCTGGCGCCGCCGCTTCTCGAAAGCGTCAGTGTATCCATCGTGTTTATCAGACCATTCTTAGCGATCGTGCGGGGTGTGCGCGGCTATTGAACCGGGCGTTAGCTTCACGCTATCGATCCAGACCGTGCCCGCGATCTGATTATCGAACTTCATCGAGTGTTGCCGGCTCACTTCTATCTTCAGCAGGCGAGTCTCTCGCGGAACTACCACCACTCGTTCTATCTTCGTCCAATCGTGCGTGCCTGTCAGTTCCTCCAACCTGATATCCAAGCGCGAGCCGGACTCCGCATCATAGAGATGTAAGCCAACTCCTTTGTCTGTTGTAATTCCTTCGATTCGCAAGTAAGCTTCGAAGAGATACCGTCCCGGCTTCACGAATGCGGTTTGCCCTACATCGTTGTAATCGAAATTCTCCTTGCCATCGAAATGAATCCGTAAAGAGCGCGCGCCGGTTTGCGCCACGTGGGTATCCTCAGCAGCTTCCACGCCGTCGCGCGCGTGGATGCGCCAATCGAACGCCGAATCCGACAGGCCGCTCTCGAAGCCGCCATTGAATACCCAGTTGGATTCGAGATAGCCATCTCTATGCGGGCCAAGATAACTCGCCCAAGCGTATGCCGCGGCCTGATACTCGCGCTTACCATACAAGTAATTCACATACTCTCGCGCTAGCCGGCTATCGGCGAGACCGCGCTCGGCGATCCACGTCCAGGTTTCCTCCATTCCCTTCCCGTCAGTTGCCAGCAGGTAGCGCAGGTAAGCCGAGGCCGCGCGCCCGCCCGGCGGCAGGCCATCGGCCAAAACCTCGCTCACCGGCAGTTTCTTGGCTGTGTACCAATCGAAGACAAAATCGTCATAGGCGTCCGTATCCGCCAACACTCGCGTCATCTGTGTGATGGCCGTGCGTGTCTGATGCGTCGCGTAATAGAAATCCGCCGCCTGCATCAGAACCGTTGGGATGTGCGGACCCAGTTCCAGCGCCTGCTTATAACAATAGGTGGCGTCCGTGTCGCGCCCGGCGCGGAGCAGAGCGTCGCCTGCGTCACACCAGCGTGTGGGACCGTTGGGATCTCTGCCAAGTGCGCTCAACAACACGGGCACAGGCACCGCGGCGGCCTGCCCGCCGTGCGCCAGTTTCTGTGCCGTAATCACCGCATCGGTATCGCAGATACCAAAGCGGCAAAACACGCTCTCCGCCTGTAAGTCGCTACGAAACTGCGAGTCGAATACGATGCGCACAGGGGCATATAGAGCCAGCAGAAGAGCCAGTCCGGCCGCCAGCCTTCGAAAGAATACCGGATGCCGGTCCGCGCCGGATTTCTCCGCGCCCAGCGGAAGGCTGGCTGCCATGCCGCAGATCCATGCCATGGCCAGCGCGTTTGGCGGAACGTACATATTGAAGTCGGCCACGCTGTGCAGCGCTATGGCCGCAATGGCGCCCGCCGAAGCCAGTCCGAGATAGCGCGTGGTGCGGTCCGGGCCTTGCGCCGCCGCGCGAAAAGCCCTCACGACCACCGGCCACAACAGCACCGCGGCCAGCGCGAAACCAAGCAGCCCCAGTTCCGCGGCGGCCTGTAGATAGTCGTTGTGCGCGTAAGTGAATACGCGATCCACTACCTGCGCCTGGTATTTCAAAAAGCCGGTTTCATAGTTACCAAAGCCGCAGCCGAATGCAGGATAGGCCGCAATCAACCTCAGTGTCTCACTCCAGATCGGCCCGCGGCCTTCCAAAGCGGCTTGACCCGTGGCGGTAAGTCCTCCATAATTCTCAATGAACGCCTCGGATGGAAGGAAGACAAAGCCGAACAGAAGCAACGCAACTAATCCGCCGATGAGCAACCATCTCTTGCCGCCATGCACCCTGCCAATGGCTGCCCAGCACCCCATAACCAGCAGACCGGCTAATCCGGCCACAAACCCCATCTTCGACAGTGACAACACCAGCCCGGCGAGGGTCACAGCCGCGATCGCCGCCATACCCGCCGCGCGGGCGTAAGCGCGCCGCGCCACCAGAGCCAGACTATACGCCACAGCCAGCGGGAGGGCCATCTCCATGAGTCCGGCATAGTGATTCTTATTGACGTAAGTTCCCTGTACGTTGTCCCCGCGGGTGCTTTGTAAGAAGCCCAGCACAGCTTCCACGGCGGCGATCGCAACCAACGGCATCGCTGCCATCCAGCGGCTCCGTCCTGCCAGCCGCCGGGTCACATCGCGTACCAGGACAAACACCAATAAACAGGCGATCGCGCGCACCAAGTAAGTGACCGTGATCGAAGGATCGATAGAAAGCGACGCTACATGCCTCGGCGGTTCCAGCCACGCCAGGCGATCCAGGATGCGCGCGCGGTTAGGCGACAGCAGCCGTATCGCGAACAACGGAAACGGAAGTAACTGAAGGACTACGAACAAAGGAAACAGCAGTTGCCAAGCCGTTCCAGTAACGCCAGACCCGCCGCGCAGCCAGTAAATGGCCGCCGTCAAACCAATCGCCAACAGGCAAAGATTCCAACCCGTCGCAACCGATCCTTCGGGGAAGACGGCATACGCCAGGACGGCAGTCAGTAAGGCGAGGCAGAGTCGCTGCGGAATAAGATAATTATACGACGAAGCGGACTTTAGCCGGATGGCAGCGTTCGCGGGCGGCAGCGTGCCAGCCGATGCCCAGGTTTCTTACGCCTCGGCGTTCGAAGACGAACAGCGCTGTTTTACGCAGTGCTGGCCTGGCGCGCAACACTTGCCATGGCAGCAGACCGTCTTCGGCCCGCATGCCGTATTGGCGCAACAAGTATCGTTCAGGCTGGGAGCGCAGAACGGACCGCGGGTCGTAGTGATGCAGCACTTCTTGGTATTCGGACAGCACAGCCCGGCGGTGCCGCAAGCCGTGGTTCCGGCCCTGCACCTCGCCGGCGCCACGTCCTGACCGTAAGCCTGTTTGACACCTAGCGCGCTGAGAACACCACCAGCGAAGACACCCGCCGCAAGCTTGAGAGTCTGGCGCCGCCCTGTGGGTTTCGCCAAGAACCGAGCAAGGTCATCAAATAGTGATTGCACTTGTTTCCCTTTCATCCATCCGAGCAAATTCGGAGGGAAGCGGCTCCCGCCGCCAAGGACTGTCATTTGATGTTACTTTGTCTCACGGTAAGAATCAATAGCTAAGCGTACTATTTTCAGACAGACAGAGTCAGACAGATGTTATACCGGATTACATTTGTAATACCTGTAAGCCGGCCTGTGACTTGCTGCGGAATCAGAATCCGGATGCGGCGTCCAACCGGAATGACCGATATGCCGTGTCCGCAAACTCTATCCCGTAGACCTTAGTGCCCGAATAACCCGATGGGACATACTCGTAGGAACGCGTCGGTTCGGGACCGTTCGGTCCGCCCACCACGCCCGCCTGGAACCAGTAGTTCCCGTTATCCAGGATCTGCGAGGTGCCGTACGCGCCCGAGAAAAACGGGAAAACCAGGTTAGTGTGTATGTCCGCGGTCATGGCCTGTTCATTCAGCGTGAGTACTTGCCCGCGGCTATCCGCGCTGGGATCGGTGGTATGCCGCGTGTTGCCGTTGTCGAATACGGTAAGCAGCTTGGGATTCTCGTTCGTCCAGATTTCTACATCGTGCTGGTGGCTGAACCACGGCGAGGGAACGTTGGGCGTGTTGACCATGGTGAAGTCGCCCTGATAACCCAAAGTCCAGATCACGTGCCCATCTCCCGCGCCGTTTTCGTAGTCGATTTTGATCACCCAATCCTGGTGGCGCATCGACATAATCAGATTGCCATCGGTAGAATCGTAAGTTATCGAATTGCCGTGCAGCCAATCGTTGGCCACCGGCGCCAGCGTAATCGGGCAGCATCCGCCGCTGCCGATATTCGCGCAAGGCGTGCAGGTCTCGCCCAGTATGGCGGTGCGGTTCACGGGCAGCCAATCGAAGCCGTTCCAGGTCCACACGACATTCCAGTTGGTATCCAGCACAAGAATTTCGTCGCCCATGACATCCACCGGGGTCTGCGTCGTGCCGCCCTGCACGTCGGTGTACAGCGCCTCATTGTGCGCGATTACCACCGTATACCCGTTGGGCAGCCGCATGGCTTCATGATTGAAGTCGATGATGGATTGCTGCCCCAACGCGGCAAGCTGCGAGTTGGCGGTTGCCTCCGTGATGGAATTGACCGTGGCGCCCGCCATGTTGAGTTCCGTGAGCGTATAGTCCGTGTAATCGTTATTGCTGATCAACAATACGGTGCCGCCCGGCACTGCGCGCGTCATGAACAGGTTCCCGCCCGTGCAGTACGACCAGGCCGGCTGACCTTGCAGATTGGTAAGCCCCACGCACTGCTTGGCCTGTTTGGTTTGGAAGAAACTGGTCATCATCAGGCCTTCGCCCTTGTCGGCTTTGCCGGTGGGCTGCTGTACCACCGTGGCGGCCGGCACTTTGCATCTCACTTGCGCACTAGCCGCACCGGCAAAGATCGCGACTCCCGCCAACACGATGAACCATGCCTTCGAATGCTTCACTTCCTGTCTCCTTTTTCGGACCTTGGGGAACCCTCACTCTACCCGTGGATAAGAGTATACCAGTCCGGGTGCATGGCGTCACGCGGTTTGGCACGGCATGGTTCTAGTCCTAATGGGAGGAAGCCGGTTCGAGTACTGGCGGGCGGCTCAAATCCAGCCGCGCAGGCGATAGATACCATAGCCCAGCCATTCATGTAACGCCTGTGCGGAATCCACCAGGTTTTGGGCGCTGGGAAACCAGCGGGTCACGGCGTGAGGCTCGCCGAACCCGCTGCGGAAGTCGGCCGGCGCCGGCGTTACCTCGAAACCGGCTTTGCGGAAGGCGCCCGCCGCGCGCGGCATGTGCATCGCCGATGTCACCAGCAGGATGCGCCGGGTCCCGCCGGGCGCCAGCGCCTGGAAGCTGCGCACCGCATTCTCGCGGGTGTTGATCGATCCGCCCTCGATGCGCACGGCGGACGCAGGAATGTCCCATTCTTCGAGCAAGGCGGCCATCCGCTCAGCTTCCGGCGTGGTTCCGTTCTCACCGGCTAAAGGATTGTTGCCGCCGCTGCAGAAGATCAGGGGCGCCTTGCCGGCGCGATACAGCCGGAATGCCACCAGGATCCGGTCGCTCGAATCCATCAAGCCCGTCGCATGATGCAAGCCTGAAGGCATCCGGATCGACCCGCCCAGCACCACGATGGCTTGCGCCGGCGGAACGTCCAGTCCCACATCGCGCGTCTGGTTTTCAAGCGATAGAACCAGGGCCCGTTCGCCGATTTTCGTGGAGAAAACCACAAGCACCAGCACCGACGCGACCGACAGCCACCGGGCGAGACCGCGGCGGCGCCATAGCAGTAGGGCGGCGAGCATTAGCAGAATGGCCCATACCAGCGGGTCGGCAAGAGGCTCCAGCAGCTTGCTGGCCAGGTTGTACATCGGTCACCATCATAGCCCGAAGTTTCGGGCAGCCGAAAACCGGTATTCTAAAATCGAGTGGAACGCCGGATTCTGGTGTACGGTCATCGCGGCGCGCGCGCCCTGCTTCCCGAAAATACGCTGCCCGGCTTCGAATACGCTATCGCGGCGGGCGTCGATGCCATCGAGTTGGATGTGGCCGTGACCCGCGACGACGTGGTAGTGGTTTCGCACGACCCCGAATTGAATCCCAGGATCTGCCGCTCGGCCGAAGCGCCGTGCGCCATTCGCGAGCTGACGCTGGCCGAGCTCGCGCGCTGGGATTGCGGCGCGCTGCGCAACCGCCGCTTTCCCAGGCAAATGCCCGTGCCCGGCGCGCGTGTGCCCACGCTGGCGCAGGTACTCGACTTGGCGGGCCGCGGCGATTTCCTGTTCAACATCGAAGTGAAGTGTTTTCCCGATAAGCCCGCGCTGACGCCCGATCCGGATCGTTTTGCCGAGCTGGTGTATCGGGCGATTCATGCGCGGCAGCTTGAACAGCGCGTGATCGTGCAATCGTTCGATTATCGGGTGCTGCACGCCATGCGGCGCCTGGCGCCCGAGATCCGGCTGGCGGCGCTTTACGTGGGACGTCCGCAGAGCCTGGTCGAGATCGCGCACCGGGCGGGCGCGCAGATCGTGGCGCCGCATCATGCGCTGGCGTCTGCGCGTCGGGTGCGCGCGGCCCACGCGGCCGGCCTGGAGGTTGTAGTGTGGACCGCCAACCACCCACGCGATTGGAAACGGTTGATCCGGGCGCAGGTGGATGGAATTATCACCGATGATCCGGCGGCGCTGGTGAGTTACTTGGAAGCGCAAAGGGGCGCGCCTTCCCGCGCCGCCATACGGGACAGGAACTCCTAAGACTGAAGCGGCGCGGACGCCCCGTTTTGCGCGGGTTCCTCAGTAGATGCCGGCCTGAGTGCGGCGGGGCGAACCAGATAACTGGCGGCCGCCAATGCCAGGAATACCAGCGGCGCCGCGATATTGGAAACCGTATCGTGTACGGCGCAGTGCGAGAGGAACGCGCCGATTCCATCGATGGCCACGCCCGCGTAGGCCCACTCGCGCAGCAGGCGGGTGCGGGGATACAGCAGCGCGAGCACGGCCAGCAGCTTGGCCGGTCCCAGGATCAGGAGAAGATAATCCGGGTAATGCACGGTAGCCATAATCTCACGCGTGGCGGCCACGCGCAGGATGTCGAGTATGCCGCCTAAGGTGAGCCAGGCGGCCAGCAGTCCGGTAAGTATCCAGTAGGTGGCGGGCGATCGCATGCGTGTGGGATGCGACATCCCGTTCGCCGGCTTCAAGATCGATGTTCCTCTTACTGGATCGCGATAGTGACACCGCTTTGGGTGCTCACGTTATCGGTGAAGAGTTGAATCGGCACCGCCGCTCCGGTGGGCGCGTTGGCCGGAATCTGAATGTTGATCTGTTGCAAGCCGAACGTGTAGCCGGGCGCCTCGCCTGCATACACTACTTGCGCCGGCACATTGCCCACCGACGCCGTCACGGGCAACACTAAGTGCAGCAGCCCATCGGAGCCAGCGGGTGCTAAGCCGCCGAAGCCGGTGACATATACGAAGATATAACTGCCCAGCGGCGCAGACGATTGGGCGCCGTTCAGGGTGTAATCCAGGTTGAGAGCGGCAGCTTGTCCCGTGCCGTTCTCAGTCAGCGTAAAGATGCCGGGGTTCACCGGCGACAAAGGAAGCGAGATCGCCAGGGGAGTGGCGCCATTGCACATCACCTGCACCTCGGCATTTCCGGTGCTGCCCAAGCCCGCCGGAACCACGAAGTTGATCTGCGTGTTCGAGGAGAAAAGCAACTGAGCCGAGGCGCCGTTCAACAACAATTGCGGCGCGGGACTACAAGCCAGGCCGCTGCCAAACAAGGAAAGGATGGTATTAGGGGCGGCCAGCGCCGGCTGGAAGGAACTGCCGTTGAGCAGGCTGGCCACCCGGGCTCCGGCGGACTGGAAGTTGGCCGTGACGCTCTCGGGCGAGCGAATGACCACAGTGGTGGTGGCGCTGCCCGATGGTGCGGCCGCGCCTGTCCAGCCACTAAACACATAACCGGGACTGGCAACGGCTGTTAGGGTGACAGTCGAGCCGGAGTTGTAATATCCGCCTGACGCGGGCGTTACGGTTCCGCTCCCGGCGGGCGTCACGGCGAGTGTCAGTTGATATTGCGTGCTGAAAGTGGCCGTGTAAGTGGTGGGCGTGGCGGGTACGGTAACGACATGAGCGACCGCTCCGCCATCGGACCAGTTACTAAATGCATATCGCGCGCCGGAGCCGATCTGCTCGGGAGTTACAACGGAGATCGCGAGATTATTGCCCACCGGCAGTTGCAAGGCTTGTCCGTTGGTGTAACTCCATCCATCCACCAGAATGGACAGACCGGCCGGCACGGTATTCAGTGTGATGGGCACCGAGAAATTCACTCGCGACGACGTTCCGGTGATGTTCGGATAGACCGTATCGGCGGCGGTGATGGTGCCCGGGGTATGGAGGGTCACTTGAAATTTGCCGGATCCATTCGTCAGCGTCGAGTTGGTGGGAAGAATTGCCGAGCCGTCGCTGCTGGTGAAGTGTATCGGGTCGCTGTAGCCGGTAACGACTGAGCCAGCGGAGTCTACGGCGGTGACTGTGATCTCGAATGGCTCGTCGGTGTCGGTGGAGGTAGGGGAGAAGACCGACAGCCTGGGCACTGCGAAAATCCACGCAGCGCCGACGCCATTATTGTCATTGCCGCCCGCCACTATGGCCGTGTCCGCCGCCGCGGACAGCGCAACTGCGGAGCCCTGTGCCGGGTTGCCATAGAAGCCCGTGCCAACAAGCTTGTTTCCCTGCTGAAGTCACTGTCTCTGGATCCACTTCCGGCGGAGCCAAATTCCGGAGCCGAAATAGTGCGGCCCTGACCGTGAATCCGCCGTCGCAGATTCTATCGGTGATGCCTAATTCGGGCAATGCGGGCGAGATTCTCTCCGTGATGATTACCGGACAATACACCAGCTTTGTGCAGGGGTCGACGTTCGCCAGCTTCGGTCCGGACGTATCGGTAGGAAACGGCATGCAAGGCCGTCCCGGACTGGTTACAGTCACCAGCCCGACTACCGCCACCGCTCAAGTCGGTATTAGTTCCACGGCTGCCACCGGCCCGGTAACCGTCACAGTCATGACGGGCGGCCAAACAGCCTCACTCGCCGGCGGATTTACGATTCTTCCTGCGGCCCAAATCACGTCACTTATGCCAAACTCGGGCAACGCTGCTGAAAGCCTGTCTGTGTCGATCACCGGGCAATACACCAGCTTCATGCAAGGCGCCACGGTGGCCAGCTTCGGCCCGGGCGTTTCGGTGGGCGGCGCGGCGCAAGGCCAGGCCGGACCAGTTACCGTTACCAGTCCAACCACCGCGACGGCGCAGATTGTGATCACTTCCACCGCCGCCGCCGGTGCAGTAACTGTCACGGTCACTACCGGCTCACAGACGGCCTCTCTGGCGGGCGGATTTACGATCCTTCCGGCGGCCCAAATCACATCACTTATGCCTAGCTCGGGCAATGCCGGCGAAAGCCTATCCGTCTCGATGACCGGGCAATACACCAGCTTCGTACAAGGCGCCACGGTGGCGAACTTCGGACCGGGCATTTCGGTCGGCGGCGCGGCGCAAGGTCAGGCCGGACCAGTAACTGTCGCCAGCCCTACTACCGCGTCGGCGCAAATCGCCATCAGTTCCACGGCTACTGCCGGCGCAGTGACTGTCACGGTCACTACCGGCCCACAGACCGCCTCGCTCGGGAATGGCTTCACGATTGTTCCACCCGCGCAGATCACGTCGCTGAAGCCGGCCTCCGCCACCGCCGGCATGAGCGTGACGGTCATGATCACCGGACAATACACCAACTTTGTGCAGGGCACTACGATGGCCAGCTTCGGGCCAAATGTATCGGTGGGCGGCGCCGCGCAAGGACAGACCGGTTACCGTCACAAAGGCACAGTTTTTGGTGGACGCTTCTGGCCTCCCCGTCGGCTTTGTAAACAACCCGTCACACTTTCCTCGGTTACGTATAATATCGTGATGGCCGACGGTTACAAGCGAGGCGTGCAGGTCTACGGCTTCTAGTTTCTACAGCCGCACAGGGAATTAGGTCAATGGCCCTCCATATGATAAGAGTATTTCGCTCTGCGGAAGCCACCGCTCTCTTGCTGGCCTGCATGCTGTGTCCCCTGGGCTCGCTGGAGGCGCAGGCGCAGTCCCAGCAGGCCACGCTGAAGGTGCTGTACACGTTTAAAGCGCAAGGCGGCACACCAACGGCGCTCGTGGAGGTGAGCCCCGGAACCTTTTGGGGAGTCTCCGGCACAAGCCCCGGTCTCTTCTCCATCACCAGCGCCGGCACATACCAATTCTTTTACATGTTCCCGCCTAACCAGCAGGGGATAGTCGCGTTGGGCCTGACGCCGGCCCTAAACGGGAAAACCTACGGTGCAGCCTCGAACCTCGGAACGACCATCACATTCTCGGAGCTTTTCTCAGTAGCCGGCGCAGGCAAGGTCACAACGTACCCCTACAACGGAGCGACGCAAGGCGGAGCAGACTACTTGCTCCAGGGCCCGGAGGAGCACCTGTATACATTTTTTGGTGGGGGGCAGAATCCCACACTGGTCTTCACCACAGTCGATTACCAAGGAAACCCCACGCCGCTATATACCTTCTCCCCGAGCCAGGGCACTCCCTACACGCTGTTGAGGGGCGCGGGTGCCGACTTCTACGGCGTATCAATACAGGGCAACAGCGGGAGCGGGGGCATTTTTCGCCTCACCTCAGGTGGGAGCTTCTCGTGGCTGGTACCATGCCCCTCCCCGGCGCCCCAAGCTACCGTGTCTCCCTCATGGAGGCGGACAACCGAAACTTCTACGGCACTATACCCTGGGGAGGCGGCTCGGGAGCCGGCACTATCTACGTGGTGACACCTCCCGGGTCCAAGGAGACCCTCTACGAATTCTCGGATAGACAGACCGGCATCCCCGAGTCACTGCTTCAAGCGAGCGACGGCATGCTCTACGGCACGGCCCGCGGGGAGTATAACACCGGTTTCCACGGCTACAGCCGGGTATTCCGCTTCGACCCCCTCGACGCGGTCATTCCAAACGATCTATAGCTTCAAGGACCTATCCAAGGGCGAGTGCGAATGCATCATGGTGCAAGGCAGCGACGGCAAATTCTATGGCGCGTCGCAGGATGTGGGTACGTACGGTCTGGGTACCATCTGGCAACTCGACGCGGGCTTGCCGCCTCCGCTGCCCAGCGTAGGCACGATCGCACCGGCGGCGGGCAGCGCCGCCAGAAGGTGCTTCTGTGGGGCAAGAACTTGCGCGGGGCTACCTCCGTGAGCTTCAATGGAACGCTCGCGACTAAGTTCTCGGTCCCCTCCAGCCAGGGTGTTTGGGTGTGGGTACCGGAAGGCGCCACCAGCGGCCCGATTACTGTCACTACTCCCAACGGCAGCTTCACCACCATGCAGGGCTTCACCGTTCAATAGCCGGCTTCGGTACCGCAGAAGGCGGCAATTACCCGACGAGTATCCCATGCGACCCGATTCTTCCACCGCGGCCCAATCATCATCGAGCCCTTTACCGGACAATGGCCGGGGCAGTTATTCTCCACGCACCCGTCGACGAAAGACCGCATCGCGCGCTTGCAGCAGATGCGGTAGTCGCGTTATAACGGATCATGCGATCCGATTTGCGCTTTTTATGCGGGGTATGCGTTGTCTTAGCCGCCATCTTTCCTGCCTTTGGTCAATTCTTCCAGGAAGGCAACAAATTGGTGGGCACCGGCGCCTCTGCCTCGGTATTTCCATTTATGTCAGTGGCGCTGTCGGGGGACGGCAACACCGCTATTGTCGGGATCCCTTTTGAATCATTCAGAGGAACGGCATGGGTGTATACCCACTCGGGCGCCGGCTGGACGCAGCAAGGCGGTGCACTGGCGCCGAACCAAGAATACATCCCCGAATTCGGCTGGTCGGCGGCGCTGTCTTCCGACGGCAACACTGCGCTGATAGGCGGGCCCTTCGACGAAGGCGGCGTAGGCGCCGCATGGGTATTCACGCGTTCCAACGGTGTCTGGTCGCAGCAGAGCAAGCTCGTCGGCAGCGGTGTTTCGGGACCCGGCTCAGAACAGGGCTCCTCGGTAGCCTTGTCGGCGGATGGCAACACCGCCGTGGTTGGCGGGCCATTCGATGACTACTTGTTCGGCGCTGCCTGGATATTCACGCGCTCAGGCGTCACGTGGGCGCAACAGGGTGGCAAGCTGGTGGGTACCGGCGCTTCCGTGATGTACGTGGGACAGGGCAGCTCAGCGGCCTTGTCAGCGGATGGCAACACCGCACTCCAGGGCAACAAATTGGTGGGCACCGGCGCCGAGGCTAACAGCCAAGGCGTGTCGGTAGCCTTATCAGGCGATGGTGCTACAGCTTTGCTTTGCTAGGCGCGGACTTTGACCGCCCTGCCGGCGGAGCGTGGGTATTCACGTTTTCGGATGGCGTCTGGTCGCAGCAGGGCAGTGCGCTGGTCGGCAGCGGCTACGCGGGGATAATGCAGCAAGGATCTTCGACAGCCTTGTCGTCGGACGGGAATACGGCACTAATCGGCGGGCCCAGCGATAATAGCGGGGTCGGCGCCGTCTGGGTATTTACGCGTTCGGCCGACACCTGGAGTTTTGTAGTCTGTCGGCGTGGCGATGGCAATGGGAGCTGGAATTTGGAAGACCACGCGCTTCTTCGATCCTGAAACCGTGGATATCGATGTAGCCGTGGTAGTGCCCGAAGGACCCCCGCCAGAGGTGGCCGGCTGGAAACTTACAGTGACATTAGCGGCGGGAATGTTACCGTTGGGAAAGCCTTCTCCGGTCACACTGATGGACCCCACCAGCGCTTGGCCGGTCGTGGGTTGCGTCAGATTAGATAGCGTAACCAGCGTTTCGCTATCGGCTCACTGGCGAACAGCAATGAACCGGAAAACAGAGCTATGGCGGCCAGCGATCGGCTGTGAGTCATAAGAGGCATCCTCCGAGTGTCCGTATACTAGAACCCGGAAACCTCTAATGCAGCCGCTATTTCGCGGATGTGCGGTACTAGACCCTCCGTATGGCTCCTTCACCTCCGCCTCCGAGCGGGCATGGGCGGCCAGGCGCAGCAGCGGTTCGGTGTTCGACGCGCACACGTGGATCCAGGCGCCCGCCCGTAAGCGATCTTGCCCAGCTTGCGATAAAACCGCGGCAGGCGCGCGGCCAGCGCCGAAATCGGTTCGCCGGTTTCGGTCATGCGCTCCAGAAGAGGTGCACGGCGCAATGCATCACGCTGCATCGAACGAGACTTCTTTTCGCAGTTGCAGTTGCTCATTCCAGGGCACCAGGGATCCGTCCGGTCCATACAACTGCGCGTTGGCGTTCAATAACTCGATGCCATACACGGTGCTGTCAGGCGCGATATCGATATTCAGTTCGTCGCTGATACGAAGCGCTTCTACTTCCGCGCTCTTTTGCCTCATTCGGATGTAGGCGACGTTGTGTTGGGGATCGTAGGTAAGCTGCATTTTGCAATCCTTAAAAATAGCGCACCAGGACGGTGATGACTAGCCAGTAGTCGTCCTCACTTCATTCAGCATCTTGTGGATCTATTGGTCGACGTAGCGACAGCGGTCAGGCCTATCCTGGGCACTGCGTGATCCTTCACCGGAACAACCCGCCTTTCGGAGTTATCCCCCGCTCTCCTCAAACAGCCGCAAGACGCGACCGTATAACTCCTCCACCTCCGCCTCTGAGCGCGCCTCCGCGGCCAAGCGCAGCAGCGGTTCGGTGTTCGACGCGCGCACGTGTATCCAGGCGCCCGGCAGCATCAGCTTCAGCCCATCGGAGCGGTCCGTCTCGACGCCCGGAAAGCTCTCTTCGA
This sequence comes from Bryobacterales bacterium, assembly GCA_963785255.1. Taxonomy (GTDB): domain Bacteria; phylum Acidobacteriota; class Terriglobia; order Bryobacterales; family Bryobacteraceae; genus Bog-159. Next base: position 909,530 of record CAWAUR010000013.1, on the reverse strand, counting down.
GCGCTTGCATCAGCGGCCCCAGACGCCCGTGTTCGTAGGCGATCTGGCCCAGCTTGCGATAAAACCGCGGCAGGCGCGCGGCCAGCGCGGAAATCGGTTCGCCGGTTTCGGCCATGCGCTCCAGCAGAAACGCCATGCCCGTGTAACTGTCGCGGCAGAGATGCACGGCGGGAAAAATGATGCCGCCGTTCGACCCCTCGCCGCCGATTACAGCCTTCACCGCCTGCATCATCTCCACCACATTCGCTTCGCCTACCGGCGTGCGATAGACGCGGCGGCCATGCCAGGCGGCCACTTCGTCGATCACCGAGGAGGTGGTCAGATTCACCACCACATCGCCGGGAAGGCGGCGGAGCGCGGCGTCCACGGCCAGCGCCAAAACGTCGTCGTTATCCAGCACCCGGCCCGTTTCGTCCGCCACGGCCAGCCGGTCTCCATCGGGATCTTGCCCGAATCCTATAGCGGCGCCGGAGGATCGCACCAGTTGCGAAAGATCGCCCAACGTATCCGGGCGCGGTTCGGCGATGCGCGGGAAAGGCTTGGTGGGATCGACCGAGATGGCGTGGAGATCGCAACCGAGCGTATCGCGCAGAAAGCCCACAGTCATTATGGAGCCCGCGCCATTCACCCCATCGAGCGCCACGCGAAAGTGCTGCTGCCGGATACGGGCGGCATCCGCGTGTTGCAATACGCGCTCGATGTGCAACCGCGCGGGCGAAGTGTAATCGCTGGTTGCCCGGCGAATCTCCGCATTCGTGGCGCGGCGGAAATCGCTCTGGTGATACAGATCCAGCAGCTCGCCGCGCTCATAGCTATTAAAAAACAGGCCTTCCGAATTGAAAAGCTTGAGCGCGTTGTACTCCGGCGGATTGTGCGATGCGGTAATCGCGATGCCGCCGCGGGCGCGTGTGGCGCCCACGTAGATCTGTATCGTGGGCGTCGGCAGGATGCCCACATCCACCACTTCACATCCGGCCGACAGCAAGCCGCAGGCGACCGCATGATGCAGCATCTCGCCGCTCGACCGCGTGTCGCGCCCCACCACCACGCGTCCCGCACCCACGTACGTTCCGAACGCTTGGGCGAAGGCGCAGGCCAGTCCGGGAGTGAGAAAGTCGCCCACCACGCCGCGGATGCCGGACACGCCGATTTTCAGTAAGTGTTCGCGCATGTCAGGCGAAGCTCCTTACTTCTTCCATCAGCGCTTCGAACAATTCCCTAGGCGGATCGCCGCGCTGCTCGCAGATTACGCGCACAATGGGCTCCGTCTGGCTCACACGCACGTGGAACCAGCGGCCCCGCCAATCCACGCGCAGGCCGTCGAGCACGTTCAAGCGGCCATCGCGGTAGCGTTCGCGCAGATCCATCAACAGCGCCGGGATGCGCTGCGTCACCAACGGCACCTGCCCTTTCAGAAGCGAGTATTTGGGGTACGAAGCCAGCACCTGGCTCAACGTGCGGCCGCTTTCGTGCAGCATGGAAAGCACCGCCAGCATGGATGCGATGCCATCGTAGACGAAGCGGAACTGCGGCATCATCACCGCGCCGGTGCCTTCCCCTGCCAGCGCGATCTGTTCCGGCCGGTAAGTAGAAAGCGCGTCGATAGCCGCCTGCCGGCCCACGGGCACGCGCACCACTTTGCCGCCGTGACGCGCGGCGATCTCTTCCAGCAACGCGGTGCTGGAAAGATTCGCAATCACCAGCTTGCCCGGCGCGCGCGGCAACAGGTAGTCGGCCAGTAGCGGCAATACAATTTCCTCGGAAACGGGCGTGCCATCCTCCGCGGCCAACGCTACGCGATCGGAATCCACATCGAACAAAAAGCCCGCGTCGGCGCCCAGCGGCTTCATCAGCGGCGCAAGTTGCAGGGCCACCGCGTCGCGCGTGGTGGAGGGTTCATGCGCAAAGCTCACGCCCTCGATCTTCTCGTTGATGAGAATGAATCCGGTGCCGAAGCGCTCGTTGGCGCGGCGCAGGATCAACGACGAAGTGCCGTTGCAGCAATCCACCAGCACGCGGAATTTGCGCAGCGCGGCGAAGTCGTAATTAGCGGCCAGATCGTCCAGATAGCGGTCGATAGCGCCGGTTTCGGGCGTCACCCTGCCGATGCGCGTCCAGTCGCCGAACGCGAATTTCTTCAGATGGTAGATATCCAGCAGTTCCCCGGCTTCGGCGGTGGAAAGATAAGTGCCGCCGCGGCCGAAGAATTTCAGCGCGTTCCACTCGGCGCTGTTATGGCTGGCGCCGATGGAGACGCCGCCCGCGGCTTCTCTCCGGCGGATGGAGTGCTGGATCACGGGCGTCGGCGCGATGCCCAGATCGATGACGTCATGTCCGCAAGCCAGCAGCCCGGCCAGCAGGCCTTCCCGAATCATGACGCCGCTCGAGCGCGGATCGCGGCCGATTACCACGGCGGCGCCAGGGTCCAGGAACGTGCCGAAAGCGGCGGCGAAATCCAACACGTGCGCGGCGGTCAGCGCGGAGCCCACCACGCCGCGTAGGCCGACGTGCGAAATCCGCAGGGATTTGGCGGCCGCGGGTGCCGTCATGGGGCCAGTTTCAGCAAGCCAAAGGCCTGCGGCACATGGAAACTGCGCTCGCCGGTGGGACGCCAGGCAATGAATTTGCGGCCGGGATCGTGCCCCTGGCAGCGGTAGAAATTGATGCGCATTTCGAGGCCTGCCGCGGGCGGACGGTGATCGATCGCACTGAAAGGAATGCGCATCTCCGCGTACCAGATTTTGCGGGCCGCATCGATACGCGCTTTCACGGCAAATCCCGAATTCCAGCGCCAGCCGCCTTCCGGCACGGGATGCAGCGTGTCGATATCCAGATCCACCCATTCGCCTTGCGGCGAGACTTCGAATTCCTTGTAGCGGCTAATGTGCTCGAAATCGCTGCCCACGAAGACTTCCGCCACATCCCATTTCCACAGTTCGTTGGTTTCGGTGGTGGTGGCCGGATTCGGTTTCAGATTCAATTCCGCATAAGGGCAGACGAACAGGAAATAGATGTTGTCGTGCGTCCAGCGGGAACGGATGGCGGTGCGATGGCCGGGCACCGGCTCGCCGCGCGGGCCGTTGATGGCGAATACGGCGGGGGCGCTTTTCCACTGCGGCGCGCGTGGATCGGCGGTCAAGGCGAAATCGGATTTGGAGTAGCGGCTCACGATGGCATTCGGCTCACGCGCCAATAGAACCGAGGCCAAGAGTAAGAAGAGAAGATACCGTGTCAACCCTCTACTATAGCGGGGTGTGTACTCATAGGGGGAACCGCTCCCTCACGGTCGCGGCTCGGTAACAGCGCGGTCGCGGCTCGGTAACAGCGCGGTCGCGGTTCGGTAACAGCGCGGTCGCGGTTCGGTAACAGCCGCACCGATTTATGACCGGCCGAGGACATTCTTTACCGAGCCGCGACCGTGAGGGAGCGGTCTATAAAGGGTCCCCTCCAAGCGGCCGAACTGCGCGGCGCGCGGTGAGCACCGGCGCCAGCACAAACGTGATCTCGTGCAGCGATCCTGTCGCCGGCGGATGCTTGGATGGTTCGAACACCGCGAGCAACTGTTGGAGCAACGCATTGGCGCGGCGCACATCGGCCGGCGATAGAAAAGCGCGTGCGCGCGCCGCCCATAAATTGCGCTGCGGACCGGAGACTATCGCGACATCGGGGCGGAAAGCCCGTCCGAATTGACGTTGGGCATTGCGCAGCATGGAGCCGGCCAGCCGCACGACCGCCCTCCGGTTGGCAGGATTTTCTGGACGGTACTTGACCCATTGGCTGGTGGCGGTCTCCAGGCGGACGGCACTGCGCCCATGCTGGCTTTTGCTGTTGACGGCCTTCAGAAGACCGGCCCGCGTGAGACAGCGGATGTGGTAATAAAGTCCGTCCGCAGGCATACCCAGCAGACAGGCGAGATCCGCCACCGAGCAGGGTCCGGCGGCTTCCACGGTGTCGACGATATCCTGGCGAACCGGCGAGATAAGCGCCCGTATCTGCCGCGGACTGGATATCTCCCGATTGGCGCGTGACGTTTTCGGTGGCATTGCGTCTCCCATCATTACAGGTTATTGAAAAATTGCCGATAATTTCAACTATGAGAACGGGAAGGAGGCAACCAACGATGCGAGCGCTCATGTTATTTCTCTGTGCAGCGCTGAGCGGGGCCGCGCAGGAAGCTACGGTGGGACTGATTCCGGCGCCACTCTATTCGCCCGACGCGAAGGGGCAACAAGGGCCGGCCGTGGTGCTGGATGTGATGGAGAACACACCCGCGGCCAAGGCCGGGATTCGCAACGGCGACCTGATTGTGGCCGTCAACGGCGCGGACCTCGAGGGCCAGGACGCCATGGAGACCTTAAAGGCGAGCGTGATCGGGCTGCCCGGCGGAAGCTTGAAGCTTACGTTGTTTCGCATTTCCGAAGGCAGGCAATTCCAGGCCGAACTGACGCGTGTGCCGTTCCCGCTGCGCATGAGTCCCGCAAGCCAACCGTTCCAATTCTCCAGCCCCGGGAATTGGCGGCCGGAAGTGGACAACTTTCCGCTGCCATGGTCGCCGCAGTTGAGTTACAACGGCGTGGAGGACCTGGTCTTCGCACCGGGCTTCGACGATACTGCGTCGCCCAACTACCACTCCTATGCGTTCGTTTGGTGGCTGGAGGGCAAGCACGGGTTCACCACCGCGCGCCTGGAATCCGATCTGGTGACTTACTACAAAGGTATCAGCGAGCAACGCGGCAGAACGCGGAAGTTTACTCCGGATCTGAATCGCGTGTCGGTCACGCTGGCGGCGGATGGCTCACAATCAGGCTATCAATCGTTTCACGGCGACGCGATTCTCTATAGTCCCGCGGGCAGCTTGATTACACTGCATGGCGAGGCGGTGTTGAAGTTCTGTACGGACGCAAATCACACGGCCGGTGTTTTTATCTTATCGCCGAAGGATTCGAGCGCGGAGATTTGGAAGGATCTGCGGGCCATCCGTGCGTCGTTTCGCTGTAGCCGGTAGGACAGGCCTCCCGGCCCGTCCAGGGGCGAGCGTTGCTCGCCAAAGAGCGGGCCTACGAGGCCCGCGCAGGCAAAGTGCCTGCCCCACATTAATGGATAGTTTCCAGATACAAGCCGGTGCTCGCGTCGACGAAGATTGAGAAGTTGCTGGTGCCGGCCGATTCTCCCCAGATGACCCGCCAACTCACGTCCGGAAATTTGTCGTTGGCTTCCAGCAGAAAATTGATCGGCTTGCCGGGGTTCTTCTTGTCATACTCGGCGCCCTTCTTCATGGCGGCCTCATAGGCCTGATCGGAATCGATCTTGATGGCCGCCATAATGAACGGCTTGGCCGCTCCCGAAGGTCCCGACCAGCTTTGATCCGGTCCGGCGAACACGCCCTGATGCAGATTGCCTTCCGATTCCACCACGGAATAGGTGTAACTCTTGGCCTTGCCCTGGCTGGCGGAGACGAAGATCGCCTGCCATGCGGGGGCTTTTCCAGGTGCGGCCTTCACCTCCGGCAGCAGGATGCTGGTGACTTTGAGCGGTTGGATGTCGGCGGCCCAACCGCGGGCCGCCACGTACATCTTGTTGAGGGCCACGCGGCCAGTGACAGGCTCGGGCGGCTTTTCCTCGGCCTTTTTTTGCGGCGCGGGAGGTTCGCTCGAGCAGCCAACGAGCGACACAAGCAGGGCAGCAGCGGAGATCAGTGCGATAGTTTTCATGGGACCATCCTGCGAAGCCATATTCTATCCGCCAGCGGATGTAAAAAGTCAACCGGCAGTGGAAGTTCCGGGAGCGAGTCTTTCCCGCGGTTGTATAATTGTGGGTAACGAAAGGGGGTGCTCCCGTGCGTATGAGCATCCGGATACAAGCCGTGGCGGGGTTAGCGGTGGGGATCGCTCTGTCTATCCAAGTGGTCTGGGCGCAAAGGATGGGTAGTGGGGCTCCCTCGGGCGGCGGTGCGCCGGTGGGCACGCGCCAGCCACCCGGTGTGAACGGCCAGGTCGCGGGGCCCCCCACCAGCACCATCAACGGAAACATCTACCTGAGCGGCAATGTGATGCTGGACGACGGCACACCACCGCCCGATCCGGTGACCATTGAGCGGATATGCGAGGGCGCGCCGAAGGCACAAGCCTACACCGATCAGAAGGGGAGGTTCAGTTTTCAGATCGGCCAGACAGCTGGAGTCACGCAGGACGCCAGCGAGGACTCCTCCGCCTTGCCGGGAACAGCTAGCGGAGCGGCTCTTTCGTCCGCTCCCGGAGGATTGGCGCAGCCGCAGATGCCCATCGGGCCGGACATGATGCTGGCCAATTGCGATCTGCGGGCGGTGCTGTCCGGTTTCCGTTCCGACACGGTGAGCCTGGGCGCGCGGCGCATCATGGACGATCCGAATGTGGGCACCATCGTGTTGCACCGGCTGGCGAATGTGGAGGGGTCGGCGGTTAGCTTGACCAGTCTACAGGCTCCCAGGAAGGCGCGCCGGGCTTATGAACGCGCACAGCAGGATCTGCGAAAGGGCAACCAGGCCGAGGCCATCAACGAACTCCAAAAAGCCGTCGCCATTGATCCGAATTACGCGACGGCCTGGTACGAATTGGGACAGGCCCAGGAGCGTATGGGGGGCGAAGTGCTGGCGCACGATTCTTATTCCAGGGCCATTGCCGCGGATGCCAAATTCGTCAAACCCTACTTGGCAATCGCGGAGCTGGCGGCAAGTTCGCATAACTGGGCCGAGCTTTCGAGCGTCACGGATAGACTGCTGAAACTGGACGCGGTCGATTATCCGATTGCCTATGTTTACAGCGCGACGGCGAATCTCGACCTGGGCCGGTTGGATGCCGCGGCGGACAGCGCCCGCGCCGGGCTAAAGCTGGATACGCCGCATTCTTATCCCAAGCTCGAACAACTGCTGGCGGCCGCTCTGGCGCGGAAGAGAGACTATGCGGGGGCCGCCGAACACCTGCGCAACTATCTGGCGCTTGCGCCGGATGCAGGGGACGCGGCGCGGTTGAAGAAGGACCTTCGAGAGTTGGAACGGAGGGTGGGAACCAACCAGCAAGCCAAGGCGGGAACGGGTGGTTCTTGACTTTCGACGCTCCGGTAATTTATTCTAGCCCTTCGTTTTGACCATGCGCCGTGGCGCCTTGACTATGAGAAAGAACTCGGGCGGCGATACCCTCACCGTCGAGCGGTTTCTGGACTCGACCCTGGAAAGCGTGGATCACGCCGAGGAATTGGCGTTACAGGAAGCCGAGAGAGCCGGTGTTCCCGAAGACGATCTGCATAAGATCGCCATGGCCGTGCGGGAATCCATGGTCAACGCCGTGGTGCACGGAAACCGCTACAGCGCCCATAAAAAGGTTCACCTGTCGGTTTCCACTACCCCCGGAGAATTTGTAGTGAGGATCGCGGACCAGGGTGAAGGCTTCGATTACGATAGCCTGCCCGATCCGCTGGCGCAAGAGAATCTGTTGCGGCATTCCGGCCGCGGCATTTTCCTGATCAAGACGTTCATGGACGACTTTCAGGTCCGTCACCTGGAACCGGCGGGCACCGAAGTAACTTTGGTAAAGCGTCTGGTGTCGAAATAAGTTTAGGGAAGCGCTCGGTTGCGAGCGAGGAGGCAAATTTCAGTGAGTGTAAAGCTAAGCACGAGACAAGTGGGCGACGTGAGCGTAGTGGACGTGGCCGGACGAATTACGCTGGGCGAGGGATCGAGCGCCTTGCGCGACGCCCTACGCGATATGGTGGGTTCGAACCATAAGAAGATTCTGTTGAACCTGGGAGATGTCTCCTATATCGACAGTTCCGGGATTGGCGAGTTGGTATCCGGTTTCACCACGGTAACCAACCAAGGCGGCCAACTGAAGCTGCTCAATCTGACTAAGCGGGTGAAGGACCTGCTGCAGATTACCAAGCTGTACACCGTCTTCGATGTGCATGACGACGAAGCCGCGGCCGTCCGAAGCTTCGCGTAACGCATTTAGCCACAGATGGACGCAGATGCACACGGATAACCCCGTGCGTCTGGTGCTGTTTGGCTTTATCTGCGTGCATCCGCGGCCGTGAGGGTGTGGGAGCGGCTACGCCCAGCGTCAGGCTGGCCGCGTTCCCCGAGCTTCTTGCAGACATTCCCCACGAGCCTTCCAGCCACAGAGTAACGAATCTTCCGGCTGTCATTGAACTTCTCGCGGTCCTTGCAGCGTTCCTCCGCGAGTCCGGCGGTAACGTGTTCGATTCGCCCACCGTTCTTCAGTGGTCGTTTGGGCTCTTCATCTACATCATGCCTCAATGGGTCGCTCGGCCTTGGCGCTGCATTCGGACAGGCTCGCCAATGTCCAAAACCGCCGACTTGGTGCGGTCAACCCCCTGCGGCGGCGCCTACGACGGGCCGGCTTGCCGCGGTCCGGCTGAGAGATCTTTTTGTGAACACCCAAGACGCACAATAAATGGCGGCGGCGACTAGCATGAGGTAGTTGAATCCAACAAGAAGCGACACATTCTCGGTAAATCCGCCGATGAGCGCGCCCGCCGTGTTAAAGGCGAGAGCCTGCTCCGGCCGCTTGGCGTTGCGCAGCAAGATCGCGAAGATCGCGCCCGCAAAGAATACTGGCGACAACGCCAGTCCTCCGGCGGCTAGGCCTTGGACTGTTTCCGGCAGGCCCAGAAAAATGTCGAGCGGCATGGCGGCGTTGAGCGCGAGCGTCACCAGCAGGCCCGCGTAATAGATCCAAGGCTTGGCGGACGGTCGCCTGCGCATCCAGGAATTTGCGATGCCGATCATGATGAGCACGGCGGCGAATACAACCGCGTTGACGGTCCAAGTGCTGCCGAAGACCAGGGCCATGTGCACCACCGCCTTCGTTTCGAGCAGCATAAAACCCGCGCCCAGCAGCAGCGCGGCTATATTCAAATTGAATTCGCCGCCGCCCGATCCCGTGCCGCGCCAGCCGAAAAACCATACCCCCGCGAGCGAGATCAGCGCCATCACCAGAATCCCATGCCAGGAAAACGCGGGAATCTCCGGCGCACGCAGATACAGGAACGGCCAGCTATCTTCGGCGACCCGCATATCGGCAGGAAGCTCGACGCGGGCTGGCTTCAAATCCAGGAAACCGGCGGCGGCGCCGCCGTGGGTTTTGAATCCGTTCGGCAGCGAGTCGCCTGGCGGCGCGCCGGACGGAACCGAATACCGGCCGTCGCGCGCAAACGCCGCTTCGATGGCGCCCGCCCGCTCGCCCGAGAGCAACAACGTGAATCCCTCGGCCCGTTGATTGGCCGCGATCGTGTCGCGGGGAGGCAGTGTCAGAACCATTGGCAGCCGTCCAAACGCGGTCTCGATAGTTTTCGCCAGGCGGGAAACGATCCAACCTTGGCGGAAGTAGTTGTAAGTGACAAACATTCCGCCGGGCTTGAGCCGCCGCGCGACGTCCGCCATGGCCTGTCTGGTGAACAGGTAACTCTCCAGCCGAAGGCTGCTCACGCTGCTATGCAACACCAACGAATCCACGAGCGCGAATACGATCAGGTCGTATTGCCGATCCGTGGACCGCAGGAAGTTACGTCCGTCGCCCACATGCGCTGTAACTCGCGGGTCTTGGTACGGGTGGTCCGGATGGTCGCGCTTGCCCAGGCTGAGAATCACCGGGTCGATCTCTACGGCGTCGATGCGTGCGTCCGGCGCGGCCCACTGCAGCGCGCGGCTAACGTCGTTGCCCGAACCGGCGCCGATGATGAGAACGTCGCGGAACGGCGACTGGCCCGCGTCCCGGTTCAATAGATACGGGATCGCGTATGCCGGGAACGGATCGTTGCGGCTGACCATGGTCTGGTGGCCGATCAGATTCACCGCGATTTCGCGCGTGGCAGGCGCGTAGTTGATGCGGTAATACGGGGACCATAACTCCACCGGAAACTTCTTGGCAACCACGCCGATGGCGAAGTGTTCCGGCAAAAGCAGAATTAGCGGGGCGGCGGCAGCGAACGCGATCGCCCACCATTTGCGCGGTGTATCTCGGAGTACGAAATACGCGAGACTCACAGCGATCCCGCTAAACCACCATACCGGCGAAAGCCACCACGAAAAAACCTGGAATAGCAGCACGCCGCACAGGCTGCCACCGATATTGATGGTGTACGCCTCGATGCCGTTCGGCACGCGTGCGAAGCGGCGTCCCAACACCTGCCCCAGCCCCGCCATGGCGGCAGCGACCGCCAGAAAAACGGCGCCGGCGACGAATTCGATGGGAACCACGAACCGGGCCAGATCCGTGACGCGGACCTCGGCGCCGAAATACACCACTTGCGGCGACGATTTATTGCCGCCCACGTCGATGATGTCTTGCAGAGAGAGCCGGAACCACTCCATCCCAAGGCCGGCAAGTAACAGGATGACCAGGCAGACACAAGTAGCCGGCAGATACGTTCGGGTGTGCCGCGCCGCCATACAACCTACCGACAAACCTAAGAAAGACGCCAACAGCACCGTGTTGGTGAAGAACGTCAGGAACAGGATGTGCGCCGGCAGCCAGCGGATGAGAGCCAATTCCAGAAACAGGCCGGCAACGCTCACCAGGAACAGATCGAATCTAGGGGATGCGGGGGGCTGGCGCGGCTCGGTAGTCTCAATCATGAGCGAACGCGCTCGGTGGCGCGTGCAGCGTGCCAGCTAACTTATCATACTTGCCACATAGCCCGGCGGAATCTTCGACGGAGCGCCGAAGCGACGGGTAGCCAACCCGCGTCGAGGGGGGCAGCAGCGCGCGTTCTTAAGGTTTCCGGCAAGGCGGTCGCCAGTTGAATCGCGTCGGGTGTGCAAAGGTTATGGATCGCGTGGAGCCGCGCCGCGTCCTCCGCGGCCTGTTGATCCAACGGAATTACCCGCACAAGGGAGAACGAAGCAGAATTTCCCTATGCGCGGGTTAGGTCTTCACGCACGCCCGGCCGCGGCGAAAAATGGCCGGAGCTTCTCGACTCGCACAGGACTCTGCTCAATGAAATAAATTAACGGCGCGGTATCCAGGCCAACCGTCTCGCCCTGTAACGCGTCTACCCATCCCACGAGGAACGTTCCTGACGCAGATACTGGTGGACGTCCACACCCTGCCACACCTCGCGGCCAAGACCTTCAAGTTCCATAAGGCTGCGTGGATGAGGATTTAGTTCGGCGCTTAGGCTCGCCGCAAGCTCGGATACCAGCCGCTGTTGCTCGGTAGGGGGGTGAATCGCCGGGCAGATGCGCCCCGCGGAGAGCAGACAGGCCAGGAGGCCTGTCCTACTAGAACTCGATCTCCAGCCGCTTGGCCACCCGCTCCAGCGTATCCACCAGCCGCTCCACCTGCCGCTCCGTATGCGCCGCCGTGCACGAGATGCGCAACAGATTCTGCGCGGCCGCCGGACGCAGCACCGGATTGATGTAGATGCCTTCCTCAAGCAGCGCTTTGCACAAACGGCAGAGATCGATTTCGTTCTCCACCACCACCGGCACGATGGCCGTTTCGCCATCCAGCACCGGAAAACCGCAGAGCCGCAGTTCGTCCCGCAGGCGCGAGGCGATATGCAACAGGCGCTGCTGCCGCTCGGGCTCCTTGCGCATCACGTCCAGTGCAGCCGCCACGGCGGCCACCGAAGCCGGCGGCAGACTGGCCGAAAATACGAACGGCCGCGCGGTATGCTTCAAGTAATCGACTACTTCCTTGCTGGATGCCACAAATCCGCCGACCGAAGCCAACGACTTGCTGAACGTGCCCATCACGATATCGATATCGTCCAGCACGCCCAGGTGCTCGGCCGCGCCTGCGCCAGTCGCTCCCAGCACGCCGATGCCGTGTGCTTCGTCCACATAAACGCGCGCGCCATAAGGCTTGGCCAGCTTGACGATGCCGCGCAGATCGGCGATATCGCCCTCCATGCTGAACACGCCTTCGGAAACGATCAGGATGGCTTCCTCGGGCGGGCAGTTTTCGAGACACCGTTCCAGGTGGTCGAGATCGTTGTGGCGGAAGCGCACGGTGCGCGCCGTGGAGCGTAGCGCGCCCTCCACCAGGCTGGCGTGCAGATTGTGATCGCACAGCAGTGCGTCGCCCTTTTCGGTGAGCGCCGCCAGGCTGGCGTAATTAGCTTGAAAGCCGGTGCCGAAAATGATGGCCGATTCCTTGTGCACGAAGGCCGCGAGTTCGGCTTCCAACTTGATGTGCACATCCAGCGTGCCGTTCAGCAGGCGCGAGCCGCTGCATCCGCTGCCATACTTCCGCACGGCTTGCACGGCGGCTTCCTTGACCTTGGGATGCGAGATCAAGTCCAGATAATCGTTGGAGCCGAACATGAGCACCTTGCGGTTGCCCATGCGAACCTCGCCGGGCCCGCAGCCTTCGCGTTCGCCGAAGACTTCGAAGTACATGTACAGCCCGGCGGCCTGCAGATCGCCCGGACGGGTGAAATTCCGGCACTTTTCGAAAAGGTCGGTCGACCGGGTATGGTTCGTCCCGGCCTTTCGGCTCTGGGTGACGGTAGTTGAAGAGCTGCGCATCGTTCTCAATTCCATTCGTAGATTCGGTACGTTTTGTACTTTTTCGCGCCCATGGTCTTCAGGGACCGGTTCATCAGAACATTATCCTCCAAGATCCAGGACATTTCGCTGAGTCCATAACCCAGCCGCCGGGCATTACGAATCAGCTCGGCGTAAAAGCCCGCGGCTACCCCGACGGTGCGGTACTCCTCCACGACGCCTAGCGCAATCACGCGCAATTCTTTGATCAATCGTTGATGATACAGGATTTTGAACAGTCCCAGTGGAAACAATTTTCCGCCCGCGTGTTTGAGCGCCAGGTTGATGTTGGGCAAGGCCAGGGCGAAACCCACGGCGCGGCCTTCCACTTCGCCCACCAGCACCAACTCCGGCTTCAGGATCATCTTCATCTGGGCGGCCTCGTGCAGAAATTCCTCGCGCGTCATGGGGACGAATCCCCAGTTGCGCGCCCAGGTATCGTTATAAAGCTGCCAGATCATTTGCACTTCGTTATCGAACTTGCGCATGTCGATCGTGCGAATCACGACACTCTGCTGGCCGGCGGCGCGGCGCGCTACACGCTCCACTTTGGCGCCATTCACCTCGCTGGGGGTCGACCAGTAAGCCAGCAAGTCTTTGGCCTTCCGCAGGCCCAGGGCTTCCAGCATGCGCGGATAACTGGGCGAATTGTACGGCATCATCACATTCGGACTCGAATCGAAACCCTCCACCAGCATGCCGCATTCGTAATTGGTGGAGGGACTCATGGGACCGCGAATGATCTTCACACCGCGTTCCAGCAGCCATTGGCGCGCGGCTTGCATCACCGCGCGCGCCACCTCCACATCGTCCACCGATTCGAAGAATCCGAAGAAACCTGCATCTTCCTTCTGAAATTCGTTGTAGTTGCGATCTACGATAGCAGCTACGCGTGCGCAGACCTCGCCGTTCCGCAAAGCCAGGAAACATTGCATCTCGGCATGCGTGTAGAACGGATGCTTTTGCGTGTTCAACAACGCTTTTTGGTCCATCCGTAAGGGAGGCACCCAGTAGGGGTGGTGGCGGTACAAGCGGTACGGAAGGTCCACGAATTGTTTTAACAATTGTTTATCCTTAACCGCTACGATTTCCACGTCTGCCAACTAAGCGGCCTCTTTTCCTAGTATTCTGTATAACTTTGGTGCGAACAGCACCAGAAAACCGGCCACGGCTGCTCCGGCCAGCAGGTCGATGGTGTAATGGTATCGAAGATAAACTGTAGCAGAAATGATCGACAAGGTATAGGCGAAATAGATCCAGAATAGCCGCTTGGAGATCAGCCGGCTACCCCAACACGCGAGGATGGTGAGCTCGGTGTGGCCGCTGGGAAAACAATCCCAAGCCGTGGATTCCAGACGGTCAAGAGTTGATTGTAACGCACTGGTGATCCACAAGCCACGAAGGTTGATCGTCTGCAGGCCGCGCAGGAAGAAGCGCGGTCCGCGGGCGGGCACCAATACATAGCCCACGTACGATACCAGGAACCCCAGCGCGATAAGAAATGCGTAGTAACGGAACTCGGCGTACCGCGCGCGCCGCCACAGCAGGTAAGCGATGAACAGGACGGCGGGCACGAACAGCGCGTAAACCAGCTCCAAGTATTCGGTGAGGATTGGCGAGCTAATTCGTTCCAGCCAAACGGTGGGATTCACGCCCCAGAAGGCGTGATCGAGACGTGCTAAGGCAGCATCGGCTTCCCAGCCGCGCAGCTTCGGCCACAACACGGCCATCTCGCGATAGCACCACGCCACGTAGGGCAACGGATACCAGTGGTGAAAGAGCCAGCTTGCCCGTCCCGTGGCGCGAATCGCCCACAGAGCTATGGCAATGGCGGCCAAATGCCACGCGAACAGCCAGCCGGGATGCGGCAGGCGATTCCAAAATAGCAGGATGGCGATGGTAGCGGCGGCATAATAGGGCAGCACCACTTTATCCACCGGCCAGAATCCGCGCCTGTCTGGCAGGTTCAGAACTTCAGCCACCCTGCCTCCTTGTACCAGGCGAGCGTGCGCCGCAGCCCTTCTTCCAGGCTGATGCGGGCGCAAAAGCCCAGCTCGCGGCACGCGCGGTCAGGATCACAGACCCAGCCGTCGCAACAGGCTTCAAGCACCTTGTCGCGCGAGAGGATGCCCGGCTTGCCGGACAGGCGCGACCAGGCTTCGGCGCACCATCCCAGGGCGAAAGCCGCTTGCTCGGGTATTTCCAGCGTGCGGACGTGACGGTTCATCAGGCGTGCGGCCGTGCTGCCGAATTCACCCCACGAGACCGGCGCTGGGTCCGCAAGATAGAAAGTCCGGCCGGCAGCGGAGGCGCAGTCCGCGGCGGCGATAAGGCCATCCACCAAGTCTCCCACATAAATATGGCTGAAGCGCCGTGGGGCAGGCACTCTGCCTGCGGCGGCCTCGTAGGCCGCCATTTTCGTGTCATCTGACCGAGCCACAGGCGGCCTACGAGGCCGCCGCAGGCAGAGTGCCTGCCCCACTTCGACCATCCAGCCGTGGGATATCGTGCTAAGAACCTGCAACACATCGCGGTCGCGCGGTCCGTAAACCACCGGCGGGCGCACGATGACGCTCCGTTCAGCAATCCCAGACTTCCGCACAGCCTCCTCGCCGGCCAGCTTCGAGCGTCCGTAGTGCGATATTGGCCGCGGCGCATCGGCTTCCGTGAGCGGCCGCAGGGCGGTGCTGGGACCAGCCGCCGCCAGGCTGCTGACGTGTACGAATCGCTCGACATCGCCCGCCGCCCGCAGCACATTGGCGGTGGCCACCACATTGCCTCGATCGTAATCCGCAGGCGTGCGCGCCTTGGTCACGCCCGCGAGATGAATCACAATGTCGATGCCGCGCAAGGCTTCCGCGAGCCCGGTTCCCGCCGCCAAATCGGCCTGTGCCTGTTCGACCCCAGCGGGCAGATCGGCCGGCCGCCTCACGAGACACCGCACGGAGCGGCCCTGCGCGGCCAATCGTTCGACCAGATGGCTTCCGATGAAACCGGTGGCGCCGGTCACCAGGATCATGTTTGGGGGGTGCTGCGGAAAGCCACTTCGGAGAAACAACTTTCCGCCGAAGTGCCCGTATGCTGCGTGTTAATTTGCAGCCGGATTCCCTTCACGCGCGGCGCGGCATGGCCGTACGCCTTTTCGTAATCGCCAGCCAGGTTGCGGCTCTCGGTCAGCCAGCGGTTGAGCTCGGCCGGACCGGAGCGGCACACCACGGCGAAGATGTGCACCAGCGGAATCGAGCTGGCGCTTTCCATGGTTCCCGCAGGAGCGGTGGTGTCCCAAATGTAGGTGAGGACGCGCTTATCGGCGAACGCTACCAGCACCTGGGCCGCCTGGTCGTCCGTTTTGGCGCGTCGGAAATCTCCGCCCACAGGCAGTTGTTTGACGTTCCATTTCCAGGTGAGATACGGCGCTTGCGCGGGATCGACGTCTACTTCGCGTTCCAGGCCATAAGACGAATCGTGGCTCTTCAGATCGATATAGTGATTGTTACCTTCCTGCACAGTAGCGATGGCCGGTGTGCCGCGGTTGACTTTGACTTGCCAGCCATCCGGCAGGTGGCCGGCGTGCGCGTGCAGCGGATCGAGAACGATTAGGGCAGTCGGCGCATTGCCCGCCAACGTCGCTACGGCCAAAATCAGGAACAATAGTAGAACGTGCTTCAAAGACCCTCCGTTAATGCTTATCATCGCATGATTTGGGCGTTCCGCGCGGCGGGTGCATTTGGCGTGCTTATCTGTCATACTAATGCCAGGACGTGAAACCTGAACTGCTCCAATTGATTGCCTTGATCGTCAGCCCCGTAACCATGCTGCTGGTGGTGGTGCTCGGCGTGTTTTCCCAAAACCGCCACGCGGACGTGCGCACGTCCGACCTGAAAGAGCTACTGCGGGCGGAGATACGCGCGTCCCATGCCGAACTGCGCGCCGAGTTCGGGGATCTTAGGGTCCTATTGGAAAAGAACCACTCCGAGATGCTGGCCAGGTTCGCCGAACTGGATAACCGCCTCTCCCGTCTTGAAGGCGAGCGGCGGATCATACAGCAATGAACGTTTCGCCAAGCCATAAGTAAGCCATAAGAAATTCATAAATCCCGCCAAAGCCTTCTTTGACGACTTCCTTAGCGCGCGCTTATGTGTTCCTAATCGTGCATCCCTTAACATCGAATCATGATCGTGATGAAATTCGGCGGATCCTCGTTAGAATCCGCCGCCGCTATCGAGCAAGCCGCTTCTATCGTCAAAGACCACTTGAATCGCAAGCCGGTCGTTGTGGTGTCCGCCCTGGGCAAGACCACCGACTTCCTGTTGGAAGCCGCCCGCGCCGCCGCGCGCGGCGATTCCTTCTCCGCCTGGCGACAGACCGAAACTCTGCGCCGCCTGCATGGCCGCGCCGCACGCGGCGTCCTGGAGCATCGCGCGGAGCCTTTCCTGCGCGACTCCATCGTTCCCTTATTTCGCGAATTGGATGTGCTGTTGGCGGAACTGGCCGATGGCCGCCCATTCACACCCGAGATTCAAGATGAGGTATTGAGTTACGGCGAGCGGCTTTCCAGCCTGATCGTGGCCGAGGCTTTCCGGCACTTCGGAATGAACGCCGCCCAGGTGGACTCGCGCAAGCTCATCGTCACCGGCAATCAGTTCACACATGCGGAGCCGTGGTATTGGGACACCTATGCGCGCCTGCGCCGCACCGTGGGGCTGCTGGCGAGCGACCGCGTGGTGGTGATGGGCGGATTCATCGGATCCACCATCGGAGGAGTCACCACCACGCTCGGCCGCGGCGGTTCCGACTTGACCGCGTCGCTGGTGGGCGCGGGCGTTTCGGCCGACGAAATCCAGATCTGGACGGACGTGGACGGGATGTTGAGCTGGGATCCGCGGGTGCTCTCCGGCGGTTATCGTTTGCGGCAGATCTCTTACCAGGAAGCTTTGGAGATGGCGCGCTTCGGCGCCAAGGTGCTGCAGCCCGATTCGATTGCGCCGGCCATGCGGCAGAGAATTCCTATTGTGATCCGCAACTCGCGCCGCCCCGAAGTGGAGGGCACGCGCGTGGTATCCAAGGTTCAAAGCGCGCCCGGAACCGTCAAATGCCTCACTTCGAAACCGGGGATGGCCGTGGTCCATTTGCGCGCCAGGAATTCAGGGGCGCTCTCCAGCATCACCGACGGACTCGCGGACCTGTTCGCCCACGACCATATCTCCGTCGACCTGATTCAGGCGCACGAACACGGCATCTCGTTTGCGGTGGACGACTGGCCGGGTCTGCCGGCTGTGCTGCGGAAGATCGACGAAAGCGTGGAGATTACCGTGGAAGAGGATTGCACGGGAATCTGGCTGGTCGGCGAAAGCGTTGCGCAAGTCCCTTCGACGCTGGCGCGCGCCCGCGCCGCATTGCAGATTGCCGATCCGCGTTTGACTTCGCAGGGATCGTCTTCCTTAAGTCTGGCGTTCGCCGTGCGCGAAACGAATCTGCGGCCGGCGCTCGAAGCATTGCACCGCGAGTTTTTCGCAGCTCCGGACCGCCATGTTTTCGCGGTTGCGGAATCCGCTCCTGCGCGCGCTGCCGCCGTGCCGCAAACCAGCCCGCTGAGACTGTCTAATCAGCCACGCACCGCGCCCGCCTAGAACCATTGCCGCAGCCGGGCTACTTAGCAGCGGGGCAGTTTGCTCTTGTGGGGCGGGCAATTCTGCCCGCAGCCGGCTTTCAGCCGGCTACTTGTGCAGAACTTTTTCGACGGCTTTGGCCAGCTCGCGGAATTCTTCATGCGCCGGTGAATTGGGCGCATACTCGGCGACGGTGAGCCCGCTCGATACCGCTTCGGCAACCACGATTCGCTGGCCGATGGGTGGCAGGACTTTCTTTCCCATATCTTTGAGCGAAGCCGCCAAACCGCGCCCCAGATTAGTAGACATCAGCACCTTGGATGGCACAAACCGGATGCGCGGTTTCTTCGAGCGGCGCTCGGCGCGGGCTTTCAGGGCGAGCGAAAGCGCTTCTTTCAACGCGAACAGATCGAGCGGCGAAGGCCCGCAGGGAAGCAGCATGAGATCGGCTGCCATGGCGGCCTCGTAGGTCACTTCGGGAGCGCCCGGCGGGGTGTCGATCAGCACGATATCGGCATCCTTCTCCGCCTGGCGCGCGCGGGCACGCAGGACGCCTGCGCCGCTTTCCACCTTTTCCACCATGCGGGCCAACATGCCGTCGCCCTGCTCGGCCCAGGCTACCAGGCTGTGCTGCGGATCGGCATCCAGCACACGCACCGTGCGTTTCATCGCGCCGAACTCCGCCGCCAGATTGCCGGCGATGGTGGATTTGCCGACGCCGCCCTTCCGTCCCGCGATGGCGATGATGGCCATGAAGCTATTGAAGCGAAATGTAGTGCCTGCCGTGATAGAGGCGTGCGGCGCCATCCGGCGCGACGACCACCTGCAAGGGCCGCGGCATCTTCAAATCACCCTGGCGTGGCGAGGTGCAATCGGCCACGGGCGCGCCGGCCTGGTTGTAAAGGGCGAACCTGCCGGGCGCATCCTCGCCGGTTCCTGGCAAGACCCAGCCGAAGCCGTAACTGCCCACGGTTATTTTGTGCCCGCACACCTTGAGGTCGCCTTCGGTGATAATCATGCCGACATACTTGGCGGTGATGCTGGCGGCGTATCCGCTGGTATCGATGAGCGCGAAAAGGGCGCGCGCGCCGGCCGGGGTCTTCACCAGCACGGCGTTGCGTTTCTCGGTGGGGATAGCATTGCCCTCCAGGTAAAAGTCTTTGGGCATGGCCGAATCGAAAGCCTTGCCGGTGACGACTTCAAATTTCTGTGCCACAGCACTCTGGCACAAGGCGCCGGACACTACGGTCACGGCTGCCCAACACAATGTCAGTAAGGATCTCCGCATATTCCCTCGCCGCGTTATTGTAACAGAGGTGATGAATGAGCGTTGAGAACGCTCCCTTACGGTCGTGGCTCGGTAACGACGGTGTTACCGAGCCGCACCAGTTACCGAGCCGCACCAGTTACCGAGCCGCACCGGTTACCGAGCCGCACCGGTTACCGAGCCGCAATCGTGAGGGAGCGGTCTTCCAGGTGCCCGCCCCACGGCGGGGTAAGATAGACGTTGATGAGACGATTTTCCGTTGCCTTGCTATCACTCGCCATATCGGGGCTGGCCGCCGGTGTCTTTGCGCGGTCCCACGCCGCGTACGATTCCGTGGACCGCGTGCAAGGTGTGCGCATCTCTAGCCGCCTGCCATGCGACGGAGCCACCAATCCGCAGGAAGAGATAAAATTCGAAACTACATTTTCGCCGGGAGGCTGGCAGAGATCGTTCCACCTGGATGTCTTTGAAGCGCAGTACTGCAAGCATCTGGATCTGTATTTCTACTGCGTCGTGCACGGGCGGGACCGCTGGAAGCACGAATGGGAACAAAATGGCGAGGGGCCCCAGGGTCCGGGGAGATATTGGATCAAATCCTGCTCGTCATGGGGAGAGAAAACGGCGCCGGAATACATTTTGAGCGGATGGTATCAGGAAGGCGCGGCAGACCGTAAGTTGCCGTGGAAGCAAGCCGCCATCAAGCAGGTTTCGGCGTCACCTGAGATCTACGAATTCACAGATCCGCAGGGCGGCACAGCGCGCGTGGAGATCGAGCATAAGTAGTGGGCGGAGCGCACTCGGCCGCCCCGCCCGGGATACTAAGTCTTCTTCGTGCCTTTGACGGTTCCGGTGGCTTCCGGCCCGGTGTACTTACCATCGAATTTGGTGCCGTCGATGATGGTGCCCGAGGTTGTGTAGGTCGTTTCGTTCACCACTACTTTAAACGAGAACGAAGTACCGTCCAACTTGGCGTCGACAATGGGAAATTCTCCGGGATCGCCGCTGAGCGTACCGGTAAGTTTGCCGCCATCGTCCTTGACGATGAGCGTCCAGTTGGCGGTCTGCCCGGCATCGTCGGTGCTGACGACGTCCCAGGTTCCCACCACCGGATTGTCCGCGGCCCATGCGGATATCGACGCGAATAGCAGGATCGTCAGAAACAAAGCTAACGTGCGTGTCATTTGGTTTCCTCTCCCGAAACTGAAATCCAGCAGTCTCCGGAGCCGCCTGGCTGGGCGCAACGGAGCGCTTCACGTAGGATAGCGCAAGTTAGTACAGGAAGGCGTAAAGCGCTCCCTCACGGTCGCGGCTCTTTAAAATCGCGGCGAAAGCCACGCGATGGTTGCCGGAGGCGACAGTTCCCAGCCGCGACCGTGAGGCAGCGCTTTACGCTATGAAGAGCGACGCACTACGGGCGCAGGATGGAAAACACCGTGCCTGCGCTGAACGATCCCCCCCCGGAGGTGGCTCCGTAGATGGTTCCCTTACGGCTCGTCACCAAACCTGGGACGGACGGATATCCATCCCCCAGTTTGAAGCTGTAGTGGAGCGCCAACGTCCATGGGTCGCCGGAGGTTGCGGGTGGCGCCAGTGAGAACACCGTAAGGGGAGGATTTGACGAGCTCGTCACGCCCCAGAGCGACCCATCGTTGGCGATGGCCACGTTCGCGATGGGATACCGCCCGTCAAAGCCGCCGGTGAAGCTGTAGAGCGTGGTTTCGTTCCAGAAGCCGCCGTGAGTCGCCGGAGGAGTCAGCGAGAATACCGTGCCGCAGCCAAACGTGCCACAGTCGCTGTCCACCACGCCGCCCTCATAGCTGGCGCCGCAGAGGACGCCGTCTGCGCCGAACGCGATGCCCCGGGGATAAGCGGGAGTGGCGCCGCCGTTGAAGGACCAGATGATGTTCTCCGTCCAGGCGCCGCCACGGGACGCAGGCGGAGTCAGGGAAAACACCGTGCCCAGGTCCTCAAATCCACCGGCGAATGTGGTGCCGTAGATTACGCCGTGGCTGTCCATCACCAGGCTATTCGGTTGCGCTCCATCGTTGCCTGCCATGAAGTTGTAGAGCGTCGTCTGGCTCCACGCGCCATCGGCGGACGTTGGCGGAATTAACGAAAAGACCAGGCCGTCGCCTCCGCCGGCCACGCCGTAGACCACGCCGTTCTTCTCGATCAGGGCGACGGGCGCGCTCGCATTGTTTTGCGAAGGAAAGTCGTAGGTCACAGTCTGCGTCCAGGCTCCCCCGGGGGACGCCGGTGGCAGCAAGGCGAAAATCGTGCCGTAGCCCGTAATCACGTAGACGTTGCCATCTTCGCCGGCCGTCACTTGCGGATTAAAATTGTCCTCTCCGCAGCAAAATATGGGGTACGAGTAGATCGCGTTGTCGGTCCAGGCGCCGCCTGGGGAGGCCGGGGGAATCATTTCCACCACGGCGCCGACGCCGCCAGTGCCGCCGATCTTGGTGCCGACATAGACGGTGTTTCCCCTCACCGACAACGAATAGGGGATAGTCCCGTCGCCGGAGGTGCCGCCGAAGTTGTAGATCGTCTTGGGCACGGGGGGGATGGATTGCGCCGCCGCGTTGGCCGCGCAGGTCAGCAGCGTTGCGACCAGCGCGGCGCAGGTTTTTTCATACGTTCTAAGTAACATCGTTTTCTTCCTCTCCGATTGCAAATTTGTTATGTAAGCTATTTACGGCTTCACGCTATAAACCGTGCCTTGGCCGTCCGCTCCGCCATAAGACGTGGCGCCGTATAAGATTCCACCGGGGCCCATCCGCACGCCGGTGCTGGGATAGGAACCGTTGCCGCCTCCGCCGCCGCCCTTGTAGAAGCCATGGACGATGGTCTTGGTCCACGCGCCGCCGTCGCTCGACGGAGGCGTCAAGGAGTAGACCACACCGTTCACCGAGGTTGAGTTGGTCGCGCCATACAGGACCCCGCCGCTGCCAATGGTCACGCCCGCGACCGGATACATGCCGTCGCTGTTACCCGCGAACTCGTAAAGAATGGATTCCGTCCACTTGTGGCTGGGGGCGACTGGGGGAGTCAGCGAGAACACTGTTCCGCAGCCCTCCGCGAAGCAATCTCCGCCGGTGATGCCGCCGTAGAAACTCGAGCCATAGAGCACCCCGCCACTGCCCATGGTGAGGCCCGTGGGATAGTTCGCATCGGCCCCGCCCTGGAAACTATAGAGCAGATCCTCGGTCCAGGCGCCGCCGGAGGCAGACGGCGGCACGAGAGCGAAAACCGTGCCTTGGCCGGCGCTCCCGCCCGCTACTGCGGTACCGAAGAAGTCGCCGTTCTTTCCGATCGTCAAGCTCTCGGGCTCGGCCGAATCGCTGCCGCCCGCGAAAGTATAGAGCGCGTTCTCGGTCCAAGCGCCGCCCGGTGAGGCCGGTGGCGTCAATGAGAAGAACACGCCAAAGCCAAAGCCGGAACCTAAGTCTCCGCCGGCCGCGGTGACGCCGTAAAGGACGCCATCCTGCTCTACCAGCGTCTTAGGCTCTCCGCCGTCGCTGCCACCCGAGAATACGTAGAGATCGGTCTCGGTCCAGGCACCACCGGGAGACGCCGGCGGAACTAACTGAAACACGGTGCCATGTTCCGCGGCGCCCCCGTTCTGGGTAACGCCGTAGACGATTCCGCCCTGGCTGAGCGAAACGGTCGGGTAGGACGATCCCACGGAGATTTCAGGGAAGCTGTACAAGGTGGTCTCCGTCCACGCTCCGCCTGGGGAGGCTGGCGGCGTCAGCTCAAACGCCGTGCCGCCATCCGCCACTCCTCCACGTATGGTGGCGCCATATATCGCATTTCCCGCGAGCACCAGTGAAGTGGGCTGCTCGCCGTCGGGACCGGTGAATCCATAGAGCGTCTTGATGGGTCGTTGTGCCGCCGCGTTGGCCGCGCACGACAAGAGCACCGCGACCAGCGCGGCGCAGGTTTTTTCGTTCTTCGTAAGCAACATCTTTTTCCCTCTCTGATTGCGTTTAATCCGCGGCTCTTTTTCCCCGGACTTCCGCGGCTTTAGCCTTCGTGAAAGGAATATAGCGTGCGCGCTGGAGGTTGACAATAGACTGCGACTGTACTTCAACTGTACGTCTAAATAGTTGGATGGAAAAGAGATACCTGACTGTCTGGACTGTGTGCGGGCTACTGTTTCGCAGTCAGTGCGCGGATGGCTTTCCAACCGACGAGCGTCACCCCGTTTTCTTCAAGGGCTTTATGGAATTCCGGGCCGGTGATCACGTTGAAATCGCGCTGCCGCCAAGCGCTGCCGTAATCCGGGTGGCCGGCGGTGATGGCCTGCATCTCGCCATCGTCGTAAGCCAGATGAACGATCAGCTCGGTCAGGCCGGGCTTCAGCGAGTGGGCGAGTCCAACATAATAGGACGTCCAGTTCTCAGGCTTGACGGTCGGACCAGCGATTTCGATGGCGTCCGGGAGGATGTCCGAATCTTTGAGCAGCGCGAGCTGGACGGCGGGGGCGCCGGGCACACGCGCAGCCAGGAACGGCAGGCCGTACTCACGCGCGACCTTTACATAGACAGGGAAGTAAGCCGGAATGAAGAGCGTGCCCATGTGACTGTCGAGGTGCGTAGGGCGAATCCCCACCTTGAGGGCCAGTTCCACCTGGGCGCGGATCTCCTTCTCGACCTCGGCCGGAGTGGCATGCTTCACTACGAATGGAACATCCAGCCAAAGCATGCCCGTCGGGACCGAGCAGGCCGGGAACTTCGTTGCGCCCGGCTACCGGTCCCCAACGATAGTTTTTCCATTCACTGGTGAGCGTGAGGTGCAGGCCCAGGTCGGCGTTGGGATGGGCTTTGGCGTATTCGGCGACCTCGGTGAGCCACGGGCACGGGACCATGACGCTGGCGGCGGTGGCAGCGCCGCGATAGAGCGCGGTGAAGCTGGCCTGATCCTGAGAATGGCTGACCGCCAGGTCGTCGGCGTGGACGATCAGCAGTTTGGCGTCCGCGGGATAGCCCAGCCGCTGAGCGGTGTTTTTGTTTTGGGCCAGGGCGAAGGGCGACAAGAGCGCCAGTATAAGAAGCGAGTGCCGCATCATGCTGTTTTCCGATGAGGCGATCATAGCAAGAAGCTTGTGGGGCAGGCTCGTAGCCCGGCTCGTAGCCTGGCTCGTAGCCTGCGCGGGCCTCGTAGGCCCGCTCTTCGGCGAGCGCAGCTCGCCGTGGACAGGCCGGGAGGCCTGTCCTACTTGCTATGCTTGACTTGGCGCCATGGCTAAATCCATCGTTTCACCTACGGGGCGCCTGCTGGCGGGACTCGCCGTCACGCTGGCGGCGGTGGGCGTATTTTCGTTTTACGCCCTGGCGCAAATTCGCGGCCTGGAAGACTTGCAGACGCGCACGGTGGACCGCAATCGCAAGGACTCCCTGCAACTGCTGCGCATCCAGAACGATTTGAACGAACTGGGCATGTCCATGCGCGACATGCTGTATGGCGACGAACCGTATCCGCTGGCGGCCTGGAAAAAACCCTTCGACAGCAAACGCGCGGATCTCGACGACGCGCTGCGCCTGGAAGCGCAGCTTGCGCCCGTGGCCCGGGAATCCAGCCGGCAGCGCTACCTGGCCGACTCGCTGGCGCAGTTCTGGACTTTGGCGGATCGCATGTTCGAGGCCGCCGCGCACGGTCACGCGGGTGATGATCGCGCCGCGCGCGACATGATCCGCAATTCTCTCGAAGCGCAACAAGGCGCCCTTACAAGCACGGTCGCCCGGCTGCTGGTGCAGAATAATGAAGCCGAACAAGAGGCGGCCAGCCGCATCCAGGGAATCTATCTGCACGTGGAGCGCGACGTTTATATCTTCCTGGCGGCCGTTCTGCTGGCCATCTTCGGCACCACGCTTTACCTGATTTATTCCAACCGGCGCTTGTTCGAGCATCTGGCGGCAGTGTCGGAACATCGCAGCGACCTGGCGCGCAAGCTGATCACGGTGCAGGAGGAGACGCTGCATTCGCTATCCCGCGAATTGCACGACGAATTTGGACAGGTGCTCACCGCCATCGGCGCGATGCTGCGCCGGGCCGAGAAGCGCCTGCCCGCCGATTCGCCGTTTTGCGAGGATTTGCGCGAGGTCCGCGAGGTAGCGCAGGCCACGCTCGAAAAAACGCGCAACCTTTCGCAGTTGATGCATCCCAGCGTTCTGGACGATGGGGGACTCGAGAAAGCCATCGACTGGTATCTGCCGGTGTTCGAGAAACAGACTGGAATTAAGGTACGATACGAGAAAAAGGGCAGCGGTCAGGCGATTACCGACCGCGTGGCCATTCATGTGTACCGCGTGTTGCAGGAAGCGCTGAACAATCTGGCGCGGCATTCGGGTTCGACGCAGGCCGTGGTGCGGTTGCGGTTTCCGCCGGGACGGCTGAGTCTGGAAGTGGAAGACCACGGCGCCGGGATGCCGGAAGCGCGCAACGGCGGGCGCAGGGGCATCGGCATGACGGCCATGCGCGAGCGCGCCGAGCTGCTGGAGGGCACCTTCGAAGTGCTGCGTCCCAACGAGGGCGGCACCTTAGTGCGGCTGGATGTGCCATTGACGGATAGCTATGAGTGACAAGATCACGGTATTGCTGGTGGACGATCACGGGCTGGTGCGCAAGGGCTTCCGGCGCATGCTGGAGGACGATCCGGACATATCCGTGGTGGGCGAAGCCACCAATGGGCAGGAAGCCATCAAGCTGGCGCAGGAGTTGCATCCACGCGTGATCGTGATGGATATGGCCATGCCCGGACTCGATGGCGTACAAGCCACGCGCGAGATTCTGAAGAATGCGCCGGAGACCGCCGTGCTGATTCTGAGCATGTATTCCGAGGAAAATTACGTGCGCAACGCATTGGACGCAGGCGCGCGCGGCTACGTGCTGAAAGAGGCGTTGGAGGTGGATCTGGCGGGCGCCATCAAGGATCTGGCGTCCGGTAAGACGGTGATCGGCCCCGGTGTATTGGCGCCGCGCGGCGAACCGGATCCCGATTACGAACGCCTGACGCCACGCGAAAAACAGATTCTGGAGCTGATCGCGAAAGGCAATTCGAACAAGGAAATCGCGGCGATTCTGAACTTGAGCGTGAACACGGTGTCGGTGCATCGCGCGAATCTGATGTCGGCGCTGGGCATCCATCGCACCACGGAGTTGGTGGTATGGGCGGTAAAAAAGGGGCTGGTGCAATTGCCGTGAATCGCCGCGAGTTCTTGTGGGGCGCGCTGGCTTTAACTCCCGCCGCTGCGGCGGCCTCGCCGAGCCGCGACGTTCCGAGCCGCGACCGTAAGGGAGCGGACATCGGCTTCCATTTCACCGACGTGACATCGCAATCCGGCATCCAATTCCGCCACAACAGCGGGGCGTTCGGCGATAAGTATCTGCCGGAAACTCTGGGCCCCGGCTGCGCGTTTCTGGACTACGACAACGACGGCTGGCAGGACATCCTGCTGATCAACGGCATGGATTGGCCGGGTCACGAAAAGCAGCGCAGCACCATGCGGCTCTACCGCAACAATCGCAACGGCACGTTCACCGACGTGACGCATGTGGCCGGCCTGGATATCGAGATGTACGGCATGGGCGTGGCTGTCGGCGATTTTAATAACGACGGTTTTCCGGATATCTACGTCACCTGCGTGGGCCAAAGCCGGCTATTCCAAAACACCGGCAAAGGGCGCTTCGTGGATGTCACCTTGCGCAGCGGATTGGGCGGCCGGCAGGGTTTCTCCAGTTCGGCGCTATGGTTCGATTATGATCGCGACGGGCTGCTGGATCTGTTCGTGTGCAATTACGTGAAATGGTCGCCGGCGCAGGACGTATTTTGCAGTATGGATGCGAAACACAAATCCTACTGCACTCCGGAAGCTTATCGCGGAGAGACTTGCTGGCTGTTTCGCAATCGCGGGAACGGCGCGTTCGAGGATGTGACGGCCAAGAGCGGGATTTTCGACAGCAGTTCGAAATCGTTGGGCGTGGCCATGCTGGATTACGATCAGGACGGCTGGATCGACCTGATGGTAGCCAACGACACGCAGCCCAACAAGCTGTATCGCAATCAACGCGACGGGACCTTTTTGGATATCGCTGTCAAGGCGGGTGTAGCGTTCAGCGAAGACGGCAAAGCGCGCGCGGGCATGGGGGTGGATGCCGCGGATTACGATAATTCGGGCATCACCGGCCTGGCGATAACGAATTTCGATAACGAGATGATCGGCCTGTATCGCGGCACGCGCGGCGGTCTGTACGTGGATCAGGCGGCGCGATCGGACGTGGGGCGTCTGTCGCGGCGCAGTCTCGGTTTCGGCTGCTTCTTTTTCGATGCGGATCTGGACGGTCTGCTGGATCTGCTGGTGGTGAACGGGCACATCGATCCGGGCATCCGCGAATCGCGCCCCGAAACCGGCTACGCGCAGCCTCCGCACCTGTTCTTGAATACCGGCAGCGGCGGATTTCACGATGTGGCGACCGCTTTGGGAGGCGGATTCGCCGATCCCAAGGTAGGGCGCGGCGCCGCCTTTGGCGACTTCGACCGGGATGGCGATCTGGATGTGTTAATCACCACCAACCAGGGGCCGGTGCACCTGTACCGCAACGATCAGACGAACGGCCATCGCGCCGTTCGGTTCCGTTTGGTGGGCACCAAATCGAACCGCGACGGGATTGGCGCGGTCGTGCGGGTGACCAGCAGCGGCGAGACAGGGTCGCGTATGGTGAAGAGCGGGTCCAGTTATTTGTCGCAATCCGAGTTGCCGGTGACGTTCGGATTAGGCAAGCGCGACACGGTGGAGCGGGCGGTAATCCACTGGCCCAGCGGGCAGGTGGAGGAGTTCAAGAACCTGCGCGCGGGGCGCACGTACGAATGCGTGGAAGGGCGCGGCATTCGCGACACGGGCGGGTTCTAAACAGCCAAATCAGCCACAGATGCACACAGATTCACGCAGATGAACTGAAAATGCCCGGAGTTCCGTGGAAGTAGCTTCCCGGCTCACTTAATCTCTTTAACTTTCTGTAGGTCACAGTTTAACGACCTCTCGGCGTTTGCCCAATTCCCCTTAATGGGTCGGGTCAACGTTTCCTTATCTTGGTTCGTCAGCGAAGATAAGGCCAATTCCTCTAATGCACGGCGGAACGAGCCTACTCTGGTACTATCCGCAAGGTACTTTTCAAGGATGCCCAGGTTTGCATCTCCAGCGTGACTGACAAACAAAGGATTCGCGAGCGTCTGCGCTAAAACGCCGGTAGAAAGATCGCCGACAATAAGTTTGCCATCTTCGGATTCGATCACTTTCTCATCTAGGACTGCTTTGTTTAGGTTCGCCTCCTTCTCCACCGCCTTGAGCATCTCCTGGTATGTCTCAATCTCACCCTGCCGGGCGATCCATGAGTTAATGAAAAGCGCCAGAAAGAATCCCACGATGCTGATTATCACCTCGGGCCACTTTGCCAGTAGCTGCCGTTCCTCTCTCTGAATGCCATTTTCTTTGTGATTCATTGTTGTCCCCTTATCATTTTCACGATCGACCGTTATACCATCAAATTCGGCCCGGCGGTGAGCCAGAAGGAGCTGGAGAAGGCGTTGCATGAACCACTAAGGCGTTGGGGGCATGGCAGTGCCTTATCTGTGCGCATCTGTGTGCATCTGTGGCTGATTCCTTGTGCATCTGTGGCGGATTCCCCGGTTTTCGGGTCCGCTTGCAACTTTTCGATGTGTTCCAGCGTCATAATCTCTTCGGCCATAACGGCCGCCGGAATGAGAAGCAGCGTGAAAAGCAAATACGAGTCTTATAGAAAGATACTAGAGAAGAAGGCGGCGGAGTTGCAGGCTGGCATGTCCGCCCAGAAAGCCGCTCAAGTGCTGGCTCGCGAAGAGCATCCGCGCGACGAGGGCGATCTCAGCCAGCAAAGCCACGAAGAATGGCTCTTCCTGAACCGGAATACGCTGGATATCAAGCTCTTGCGGGAAGTTCAGGACGCCCTGCGGCGCATCGCACAGGGCGCTTATGGCATCTGTTACGAATGCGACGAGCCTATCTCCGCCAAACGGCTGGACGCCGTGCCGTGGGCGAAATTCTGCGTCTCCTGCCAGGAACGCATCGCCTTGCGCGCCGAAACGGGCATCGAAGAGGCTTTCCAGGAAGCGGACGCATGAAGTTGTCCGACCTACGGAAAGTTACGGTTAAAAAGCATCTTCGTATCCGATTTCAGCTCTCCAACGGGATGGAGTGCGTGGTGAACGAGCATGGCATTGCGCAAGTCCCCGCCTTGCGCGCGGTGCCCGGCTTCAATATTGAAGAGGAATTGGGCGGCGCGCAAGCTTTCCTGGTGGAACCTGCGGACGACAGCCAGCCGAAGGGCCAAACGAAGGCGCGCAAATATACGCGCGACGAGATGACGGCTCTGGCCAAAACCGCCTCCGGATCCGCGGCCGCACACGACGAACACGAAGACTAAGCGGCGGTTCTGGCCACTGATGGTCCATCTGGTACTGGCCTCGGATCGCGGGCTAACAAAGGTTAGCGAACCAGGGCACATCCCGGCATGCGATAATTTCCTTCAGCATGCAAAACATTCTGATAGCGCTTTGTTTTCTTCTCGGATTGGCGATCGGAGCCATACTCGCGTTCGCCTGGCTGTGGCCGGCAACGCGCCACGCTTACGATCGCGCCAAGGCGGAATGGGAGCCGGAACGCGCCGTGCTGAACGAGCGCCTGCAAAGCAAGGAACAGCAGCAGAAAGACCTGCAGGCGGCCCTGAACGATGCGCGGCAGAAGCTCGTGGATACCTTTAAGGCGCTCTCCGCCGACGCCCTGCAGAACAACAGCAAGGCCTTTTTGGACCTGGCCAAATCCACCCTGGAACGCGCGCAGGATGCCGTCCGCGGCGATCTGGATCTGCGCCAGCAGGCCATTGCCGATCTGGTCCGGCCGGTGCGCGAATCGCTTGATAAAGTCGACGGCAAGATCCGCGAGATGGAAACGGCCCGCGCCGGCGCGTATGCCGGGTTGTCCGAACAAGTGCGGGCACTGCTCGAGACCCAGGCACAAATCCGCTCCGAGACGGGACGGCTGGCAACCGCGCTGCGTGCGCCCAGCGTGCGCGGACGATGGGGCGAGATCCAACTGAAGCGCGTTGTGGAAATGGCGGGCATGTTGGAATACTGCGATTTTTATTCGCAGCCCGTGGCCGTCACCGAGGAAGGCCGCCTGCGGCCCGACCTGCTGGTACGGCTGCCCGGCGGCAAAAATATCGTGGTGGACGCCAAGACCCCGCTCGAAGCGTATCTGGCGGCCGTCGATGCGCCGAACGACGAAGCGCGCCGCGCCTGCATACAGGATCATGCGCGCCAGGTGCGTGCGCACATCGTGGAGCTCTCGCGCAAGCAGTATTGGGAGCAATTCGACCCGGCGCCGGGATTTGTGGTGCTCTTTCTGCCCGGCGAGAGTTTTTTCAGCGCCGCTCTGGAAGGCGACCCTGAACTGATCGACGCGGGCGCCGCGCAGAATATCATCCTGGCCACGCCCACCACCTTGATCGCCTTATTGCGCGCAGTGGCCTATGGCTGGCGGCAGGAAAACATCGCGCAGAACGCCGCCGAAGTCAGCCGGTTGGGCCGCGAACTCTACAAGCGGCTAGCGGATATGAGCGGCCATTGGGAGAAGGTCGGCAGAAACCTGGAGCGCGCGGTGGAAGCCTACAACAGCGCGTCGGGAACGCTTGAAGCACGCGTGCTGGTGACGGCCCGCAAATTCGAAGATCTCGACAACAGCGCGTTCGGGGTGGTCTTGGAAGCGCCCGCGCCGATCGACACGCGGCCACGCGCGATTGCCGCGCCCGAGCTGGTGGTCCCACCGCTGCTGGGGGACATGGCCGAGAGCGCTTAGCACGCAGATACACGCGGATAAAACAGAAAGCAGCTGGTCTTATCGGCGTTCATCGGCGTTTATCGGCGGCCAATTTCTTTCGCTTTTGAGCCACCAGAGTAAACAACGGCGCGCCAAGAAAACCAAAAACCGAATGGCCGCCGATGAACGCCGATGAACGCCGATGAACGCCGATAAGAAAGAGAAGGTCGTCCGACTGCTGGTGTTATCTGCTTGAATCTGCGTGCATCTGCGGCCAATTTCTTGTTTTCTCACCACACCCGGCAAGGATCTTTCCGCACCATCGGCTGGCCCACCTGGATCTCGACAACAGCGCGTTCGGAGTGGTCTTGGAAGCGCCGGAGCCGATCGACACGCGGCCACGCGCGATTGCCGCGCCCGAGCTGGTGGTCCCACCGCTGCTGGGGGACATGGCCGAGAGCGCTTAGCACGCAGATACACGCGGATAAAACAGAAAGCAGGGCGGATGTTTGCTGGCCTTATCGGCGTTCATCGGCGTTTATCGGCGGCCAATTTCTTTCGCTTTTGAGCCACCAGAGTAAACAACGGCGCGCCAAGAAAACCAAAAACCGAATGGCCGCCGATGAACGCCGATGAACGCCGATAAGAAAGAGAAGGTCGCCCGACTGCTGGTCTTATCTGTGTGAATCTGTGTGAATCTGCGTGCATCTGCGGCCAATTTCTTGTTTTCTCACGACACCCGGCAAGGATCTTTCCGCACCATCGGCTGGCCCACCTGGATCTCGACAACAGCGCGTTCGGAGTGGTCTTGGAAGCTCCCGCGCCGATCGACACGCGGCCGCGCGCGATTGCCGCGCCCGAGCTGGTGGTCCCACCGCTGCTGGGGGACATGGCCGAGAGCGCTTAGCACGCAGATACACGCAGATAAAACAGAAAGCAGGGCGGATGTTTGCTGGCCTTATCGGCGTTCATCGGCGTTTATCGGCGGCCAATTTCTTTCGCTTTTGAGCCACCAGAGTAAACAACGGCGCGCCAAGAAAACCAAAAACCGAATGGCGCCGATGAACGCCGATGAACGCCGATAAAAAAGAGAAGGTCGCCCGACTGCTGGTCTTATCTGTGTGAATCTGTGTGAATCTGTGTGAATCTGCGTGAATCTGCGGCCAATTTCTTGTTTTCTCACCACACCCGGCAAGGATCTTTCCGCACCATCGGCTGGCCTACCTTGCAGCTAAACGCGTTGGCGAAGTCCGGCATGTTCGCCACCACGCCGTTCACGCGATACTCCGGCGGCGAATGCGGATCCGTGATGGCATGCACGCGCTTGCTCGCGGCGCGTTCGTCGCCGCAGGCCCACTGCGCGAATCCGATGAAGAACCGCTGCTCGGGAGTGAATCCGTCGATGGGCGTCAGTTTCTGGTCCCGCGTGGCGTCCTTCCACGCCATGTAAGCCAGTATCTCCCCCCCCAGGTCGGCCACGTCTTCGCCCAGCGTCAGCCGGCTGTTGATCTTGATATCGTCCACCACGGTGTATTGCGCATACTGATTCGCGACGCAGTCGGCCCGCTTTTGAAACTCCTTGGCGTCCGCCGCGGTCCACCAGTCGTGCAAGTTGCCGTGCGCGTCGAACTGGCGCCCTTCATCGTCGAAGCCATGGGTTAGTTCGTGGCCGATGGTGCCGCCGGTATCGCCATAATTCGGCGCATCGTCCATCTTGGGATCGAACAGCGGCGGCTGCAATACGCCTGCCGGAAAATTGATGTCGTTCATCTGCGGATCGTAATAGGCGTTCACCGTGGGCGGCGTCATGCCCCATTCGCCGCGGTCCACGGGCTTGCCGATCTTGGCCAACTGGCGGCGGCCTTCAAACACCGCGGCGCGATAGACGTTCCCCGCGAAATCGCCGCGATCGAGACGGATGGAGCTGTAGTCGCGCCATTTATCCGGATAGCCGATCTTGTTCGTCACGCCATGCAGCTTGGCGAGCGCCTGCTGCTTGGTGGCTTCGCTCATCCAGGGCAACTGCTTGATATCGTCCTCCATGGCATTTTCGATTTCCCTGGTCATCTTCAGCGTGCGCGCCTTCATATCCGCGCTGAAGGTGCGCTCCACGAACACCTGGCCGAGCGCCTCGCCCAAATCGTTATCCACATACTGCACGCACCGTTTCCAGCGCGGACGTTGTTCCGGCGTGCCGCGCAGATATTTGCCGTAAAACTCGAAATTCGCGTCGGCGAAAGGCTTCGCCAGAAACGCGGCGCGGGAGTTCACCAGGTGCCAGCGCAGATACACCTTCCAATCGTCCATCGGCGTCGCGGTCAGCAGTGTCTGCACTTCCTTGTAGAACGCCGGCTCAGTGACGTTGAATTCGTTCAACTCGCCCAGGCCGGTGGCTTTCAGATAACGCGGCCACTCGAAGGCCGGCGTCAGCTCCTGCAACTTCGCGCGGTCCATTTTGTGGAAGAGATTATACGGATCGCGCTGCTGCACGCGCGTGAGCGATGCCTTGGCCAGCGCGGTCTCGATCCGCATGATGGCCTGTGCTTCCCTGGGAGCGTGCGCGTTCGTGTCGCCCAACAGTTCAAGCATGCGCGCCACATGCTCCACATATTTCTTGCGGATCTCCTCGGACTTCGCGTCGGTCTTGGTGTAATAATCCCGGTCGGGCAATCCCAGGCCGCCGGCGCCGGCAAAGGCAATCTCGCGCGAGGAGTCCGTGTAGTCCTGGCTCGAGGAGAAGCTGAACAGCATGCCGAAGTTTTGCGACAGGTGCTCGCGGGCCAGGAAGTCCGGGAAGTCGGCCACGGATTTCAGGTTGCCGATGGCCCCCAGTTCTTCCGTCAAAGGCGCGGCGCCGGCCTTATTCACGGCGGTTTCATCCATACATGCCGCGAAGAAGTCGCCGATTTCGCGCTCCACGTTCGAGCGCGCCGGGTTCGGCTTGGCGGCGTCCAGCAGAATGCCCCATAGGAATCGTTCGTTGTCCTGCGTCAGCTTGGCGTAGACGCTCCAGCTCGATTGATCCGGCGGAATCGGATTCTTCTTCAGCCAGCCGCCGCAGGTGTACTGATAGAAGTCCTGGCAGGGGTTGACGGTGCGGTCCATGTCAGTGACGTCGAAGCTCGGACTATAAGGCAGAGACTGGAGGGGCGTCTCGGATGTCTGGGCAAACGCGGCCATCGCCGCGACGGTGAGAAGATAGAGGACTCGCATGGTTCACCAAAGCAACGAGAGTAACATCCGTCAGGGCCGCGGGATGTAAAAGAAATACGTGGCGCGATATTCGACCGCCGTTTCCTTGCCCGCATGAGATTTGTCGCACTCCGAAGCAGGGGGAGCCGCGCCGCCTGCGGTATCCACGCGCTGGATATAGGTAACGCGCTCGAACGTGCCATTTCCTTCATGTGACGTAGCTTTCAAGAGCAGCCATGGAACTGCGTTGGCGTGCGGAGCGTTGGCGCGCTCCACGACCTGTCCGCCGACTTTGCTATGGTCGCTGCCGGCTTCCCAAACCGGACCTTGGTAGTGTCGGCCGATAGCGGCGCCGCGATTATCCAGAAGGACAGCCTCCGGCCTGTCAAGCACCCACGTGAACTGGCTTTGGTCTCCTGACGTGACCCGGCACACATAGATCTGCGTGCCTTTTCCGATGGCCTTAAGCAGCACTGTTTCCGTTGCGGGAACTTTGAGTTTCTCGGGGACGTGTGGGGAAGCGATCTGCGCCCCGGCGTTGGCCGAAAGCAGCAGGATCATTAAGGAAATGAATGCGAAGTTCGTGCATGACATTTCCTCAGTCTAGCGTGAGTGGGGCAGGCACTCTGCCTGCGCGGGCCTCGTAGGCCCGCTCTTCGGCGCGCGCAGCGCGCAATTCCACAGAGCCGCATGCCGTTACCGAGCCGCGACGTGAGGGAGCGGTCTTCCTGAGATCGTCCAGCACTCGCATATACTGAATGGTTCATGGAGACCACGGAGTCCCTCCTGTTCCGCATCGCACGATGGCTGACCTTCACCTCCGCGGTGGCCATTATGTTTTCCATCGCGGCATCCCAGGTCCTGCTGGGGCTGGCGCTGGCGGCGCTATTGCTTTCCGGCGGACGGCTGCGGTTGCCGCGCATCTGGCTGCCGCTGGGATTGTTCCTGCTGGGCACGCTGATTTCGCTGGCTCTCTCGCCCGATCCCGCAGCCGGGTTGCCGCAAGTGCGCAAGATTTTCGTCTTCAGCATGCTGCTGGTGGTCTTCTCGACGCTGCGCGACATGGTCACCATCCGGCGCTTGTTTCTTTGTTGGGCCGGCGCCGGCACGCTCACCGCGCTGCGCGGCCTGGTGCAGTTCGGCCGCAAGGTGCAGGAGGCCCACGCGGCGGGGCGCAGTTTCTACGATTACTACGTCGGCGAGCGCATCACCGGATTCACCAGTCACTGGATGACCTTCGGCGGCGAGGAGATGTTCGCCCTGCTGATGGCCACCGCATTTCTGTTCTTCGCCTGCATCGCGCGCAAGCGAGCCTGGCTGTGGTTCCTGTGCGCGCTCATCATGTCGGCCGCGCTGCTGTTGGGGTTCACGCGCAGCATCTGGCTGGCCAGCGCCGGCGCCGGTATCTATCTGCTCTGGTTTTGGAAGCGCTGGTCGGTAGTGGCGATCCCGGTCCTGCTTCTGCTAATCGCTTTTCTCGCGCCGGCCTCGATTCGTGAGCGCTTCTCGTCGCTGTCGAACCCGGGCAAGATCGATTCCAACCAGCATCGTATCGTCACCTGGACCACCGGCCTCCAAATGATCCGCGCGCATCCCTGGTTCGGAGTGGGTCCCGAAGAGGTCAAACTGCAATTCAATAACTACGTGCCGGCGGATATTCCGCGTCCGCTGCCGGAAGGCTGGTACGGCCATCTGCATAACATCTATCTGCAGTACGCGGCCGAGCGCGGCATTCCGACCATGCTGCTGATGCTGTGGCTGCTCGGCCAAATTTTGTATGACTGCCTGCGCAGGGTCTGGCGTCTGCCGCCGGGGCGCAGCGATTTGAAATTCGTGCTGCACGGCGCGGTAGCCGTGGTCGTCGCCACCATGATCGCGGGCTTTGCCGAATACAACTTGGGCGATAGCGAAGTGCTCACCATGTTTCTGGTGGTGGTGGGTTGCGCTTACGCGGCGATGGATGTTGCGGTTGCCTGACGCATTCGATATCGAAGACCTGGCCGCGCTGCTCGCTTACCTGCGGCGGACCGGCCGCATCGCGCCAGGCGAGCGGCCGCGCATGGCGGTGTTGCGCGGCGGAGTTTCGAACCGCACTGTGTGGGTGGAACGCGAAACCGGCGAGGCGTGGGTGATGAAACAGGCGCTCGAGAAACTGCGGGTGTCAGTCGATTGGTTCAGTTCGCCGGAACGGATTCATCGCGAGGCTCTGGGACTCGAATGGCTCGCACGCCTCGCGCCGGAAGGTTCCATCACGCCGCTGTTGTTTGACGATCGTGCGCGGCACCTGCTGGCCATGCAGGCTGTTCCGCAGCCGCATGAAAATTGGAAGACCACACTGCTTGGCGGGCGCATTGACACCGATTGTTTCCGGCAGTTCGGCGCGCTGCTGGCGGCCATTCACCGCGAATCGCACAGCCGCGCGGATCTGACGGAAATATTCGGCGACCGCTCATTCTTCGAAACGCTGCGGCTTGAACCCTATTATGGCTATTCGGCGGTGCAGGCGCCCGCTGCCGCGGCGTTTCTGAACTCGCTGATCCAGGAAACATGCGCGTGCCGCATCGCGCTGGTGCACGGCGATTACAGTCCGAAGAATATACTGATTCATGAGGGCCGGTTGGTATTGCTCGACCACGAAGTGATTCATTGGGGCGATCCAGCCTTCGATTTAGGTTTCTCATTGACTCACTTTCTTAGCAAGGCGCATCATATGCCGGCGCTGCGGCGCGAGTTTACCGCGGCGGCGCTTGAATATTGGCGTGCGTACATGGCTGAACTGGGGGCCGTGCCATGGCACGCGGGTCTGGAGGCGCGGGCTGTGCGCCATACGCTGGCCTGTCTGCTGGCGCGGGTGGTGGGCCGCTCGCCACTCGAATATCTGGATGCGGCCGAGCGCATTCGGCAGCGCGATGCGGTGCTGCGAATCATACCGCGCGCTCCGGCCACCATCGCGGATCTTATCGATAAGTTCACCGAGCAGCTATGCCTATCATCGAACGGCTGACCGCATCCGAAATCCTGGATAGCCGCGGCCGTCCGACGGTCAGCGCAACCTGCGGGCTGGGCGGCGGCGCGACCGCCTCGGCATCGGTCCCTTCGGGCGCATCCACCGGCGCGGCCGAGGCGCTCGAGCTTCGCGATGGCGATCAACGGCGCTATGGCGGTTTGGGTTGCCGCAAAGCCGTGGCGCACGTGAATGGCGAAATCCATCGCGCGCTTGCCGGGCGCGCGTTTGTGGATCAAGCGGCGCTCGACCGCGCACTCATCGAACTCGATGGCACGCCCAACAAGTCGCGGCTGGGGGCGAATGCGATTCTGGCCGTGTCCGTGGCGTTCGCGCGCGCTTGTGCGCAAGAGAGCAACGTGCCGCTCTACCGCTATTTCGCGGCCATGCTGGGGCATGCCCCGGACAGGCTGCCGCGGCTCACCATCAATCTGTTCAGCGGCGGCATGCACGCGGGCCGGCAAGTGGCCATCCAGGATGTGCTGATCGTTCCGGCGCGCGCCGCAACCATCGACGAATCTTTAGTGGCGGCTTACGACGTCTATCAGGCCGCTGCCAGGCTGATTCTGAAGCGGTACGGCATGCGCCTGCTCACCGCCGACGAAGGCGGACTCGCGCCGCCATGCGAGAGCGCCGAGGAGTTGATCGAGACGGCCATAGCCGCCATCAAAGCGGCCGGCTATCGGCCCGGCGCCGATGTGATGCTCGCTTTGGATGTGGCCGCCAGCCATTTCTACGCCGACGGACGATACCAGCTTGACAGCGCCAGGCTCGATAGCGGCGCGATGATCGACCGGCTCGCCGGGTGGGTGAAGCGTTATCCGATCGTTAGCGTGGAAGACGGGTTGGCGCAGGACGATTGGGAATGGTGGCCCAAGCTCCGGGGGGCTCTCGAAGGCCGCGCGCTGACGCTCGGCGACGATCTGCTGTGCACCAATCCCACGCGCATCCGCCGGGCCATCGACACAAGCGCCTGCGACGCGCTACTTCTGAAGCCGAATCAGATCGGCACCTTGACGGAGGCGGCCGCTGCCTGGCGCATGGCGAAGGACGCTGGCTGGCAGGTGACCGTCAGCGTACGCAGCGGCGAGACGGAAGATAACTGGGCGGCCGATCTGGCCGTAGGCTGGAGCGCCGATCAGTTCAAGCCGGGATCCATTACGCAATCCGAGCGGCTGGCGAAATATAACCGCCTGCTGGCGATCGAGGCGGGAACGGGCTGGCCGGTGGCTTAAGAGAAACCGCTCTGTTTGAAGACGCAGCCTGGCTAACTGGAGGGCGGGCAATCCTGCCCGCAGTCGGCTTTTAGCCGGCTAGCCCTGCCCTTTACCCGTAACTTATTACTGGACAAATAGGTTTGTCTCGTTCATAATGACCGCGTGGACCTGCAGAATCAGATCAAACGCATGCTGTCGCGGCCAGAGACCATCGAGTATGTTAGCCAACTATTGCAGATGGATGAGTTTTTTTCGCGGACCGAGTTGGCGGATTTCCTTTGCGAGGAGTTTGGGTTTCAAGACCCGCGTGGACAAAACCAGCGCGCGGGTTGCCTGAAAGCACTGCGCGAACTGGAGGCTAAGGGCTGGTTCCAACTCCCGCCGCCAGAGATTCAAAAGGCCCATCCCACTCCGCGACGGTTGCCCGAACCGGTCCCGGAACCAAGAGCCGTGCCAGACGAGGTAGGCATGCTGAGCGGACTAGAGTTGATCCTGGTCAAGCAGGAAGGCCAGATGCGGACCTGGAACGAACTGATGATCCGGGAACATCCGCAGGAAGCTGGACCATTGGTTGGACGGCAGATTCGTTACTTGGTTGGTTCCGAGCACGGCTGGCTGGGAGCGTTCGGCTTTGCGGCGCCGGCACTGCAATTAGGCGCGCGAGACCGTTGGATCGGTTGGGACGCGGAACAACGACGCGCACATTTGCACCAGGTCGTATGCTTGAGCCGGTTTCTGATCCGACCCTCAGTGGAGTGCCGTAACTTGGCCTCGCGGCTTTTGAGTATGAGTTTGGATCGGCTGGTGGAGGATTTCGCACAGCGCTACAATTACCGTCCCTGGCTGGTGGAGAGTTTCGTCGACACCTCCCGTTTTTCCGGCGCCTGCTATCGGGCGGCGAACTGGATGCTAGTGGGACAAACCCAAGGGCGAGGCCGGCAGGACCGTTTCACCAAGTGCGAGGAAACGATCAAGGACATATACGTCTATCCGTTGGAGAAAGATTTCCGTACTCGCTTGGGTTTACCAGCGGGGGCGGGCTTAGGGCAACTGGGGCCAGCCGATGGCATGGAGGGTAACCATTGGGCGAAGCAGGAATTCGGGGGTGCGCCATTGGGTGACCAGCGATTGAGTGAGCGACTCGTGAATATTGCGCAATCGAAGGCAGACAAACCGGGCAGTGCCTTCACGGGCGTGGCGGAAGGAGATTGGCCGGCAGTCAAGGCCTATTATCGGTTCATCGATCATCCCGACTATGAGGCCGTGAGCATGCCGCACATTTTGCAGCCGCATCGGCAACGTACCATTCAGCGCATGAAAGGCCAACGCACGGTGCTGTGTATTCAGGACGGCAGCGATCTGGATTACTCCAGTCTGGCGCAGTGTCCCGGTCTGGGGGTGATCGGAACCAATCAAACAGCGGCGCAGAGTCGAGGACTACATCTGCACACCACCCTGGCGGTGGCGCCCAACGGACTGCCGTTGGGCGTGTTGCGCGCGCAGTGCGTAGCGCCGGAATTGAAATCGCCCGACGACAAGCGTTTGAGCTACACCATCCCGATCGAGGAAAAAGACACCTTCCGCTGGATCGAGGGTTTGCGCGACACCCTGGAGGTGGCTGCGCAGATGCCCCAGACACGACTGATCAACGTGTGTGACCGGGAAGCCGATTTCTTCGAGTTGTTCGAGGAACAACGCCGCACCCCTGGAGTGGATCTCTTAGTGCGTGCCAATCACAACCGGGTGATCATGGATGAACCTTATAAGCTTTTCGAGGCCGTTCGTCAGGCTCCCTTGCAGACCAAAGTACAGATCCACGTTCCACGCCAAAGCGCCCGGCCCAAACTCAGCAAGAAAAAGGCGAAAGCGAAAAGGCCCAGCCGTCAGGCCGAGTTGGAAGTGCGTTACCAACGGATTCAACTCCGTCCCTCCAAGTATTATTCCGGCAAAGATCCCATCGACATCTGGATTATTCATGCAGTGGAATCGTCGCCGCCGGAAGGAATCGCACCCGTGGAGTGGTTCCTGCTGACGACGGTCAACCTTCGCTCGGCGGAAGATGCCGTTGCCTGCCTACGCTGGTACTGTCTGCGGTGGCGGATTGAAGACTTTCATCGAGTACTCAAATCTGGTTGCGGCGTCGAGCAGATCGCGCATGAGACCGCTGAGCGCATTCGCCGAGCTATCGCGATCAATCTCGTCATTGCCTGGCGCATCATGCTGATGACACTGTTGGGGCGGGAGACACCACAATTGCCGCCCGAAGTTCTGTTCTCCGATATCGAGCTGCAGGTTCTCCGCGCCTACGCGAAAAAAAAAAGCTCGCACAGCCTTCAACCTTGCGTGATACAGTGCGCCTCGTCGCCCGCGTCGGCGGCTACCTGGGCCGCAAGAACGATCCCGAACCCGGTCACCAACTGATGTGGAAAGGCTTTTCGCAACTTCTACTCATGTGTGAAGGATTCGAACTGCGGGATTCCGATGATGCCGAATGACATTTGTCCCGAAGTTATTACGGGTAAAGGGCAGGGCTAGCCGCCTGAAAGGCGGCTGCGGCCAGGATTGGCCGCCCTCCAGTTGCTCTTCTCGCTTTCGGTGGCCCGCAGGGCCATGGGGCGCTCCCTGACGGTCCGCGGCTCAGTAACTACCCCGAATCGACGCGGCTGTTACCGCGGCGCAGCGCCGAGTCACGGCGCCGATCTGTGACATGAACGATCCCGAACAATTACTGCTGCTCGGTCCGCGAGTCACAACGTCGGACGGGCGCAGAGTTTTGGTCGGTGGGATATCCGGCGCCGCGTGGCTCAGCCGCTTAGAACAACCCCGGCAGCAACGCCCAAGACTCGCGGCGATACGCGTCATACTCCGCG
This sequence comes from Bryobacterales bacterium, assembly GCA_963785255.1. Taxonomy (GTDB): domain Bacteria; phylum Acidobacteriota; class Terriglobia; order Bryobacterales; family Bryobacteraceae; genus Bog-159. Next base: position 867,978 of record CAWAUR010000013.1, on the reverse strand, counting down.
CCGAAAGCCACGTTGAGATTCGTCTCCTCCAGCCGAAGCTTACGCCAGTACGCAAAAACTGCCATGGCGAATCCGGCGGCCGCCAGCCATTCGCCCGTGACGATCGCGATGCCCGCATACATCGCCAGCAGGCCGGTGTAAATGGGATGCCGCAAGCGCTTGTAAGGGCCGGAACGGATCAGTTGATGATCCACTTTGATGGTGATTTCGCCGCTCCAATTGCTGCCGAGGTGCCGCCGTGCCCAGATCGCCAGCCACAGCCCCAGCGCTTCCACGGCGAGACCCGCCAACATGACCGGAACCGACACCGGGACGAACCGGCCGAATCCGCGAATAGGCAGAATCTCAAGCAGCAGGGCCAGATTGGCAAGCACGACATGAAAAGCGCGCGAGCCTTTGGATTCCGAACTGGCGGCCGCGGTCGCGTTCTTGGCCGCCGCCTCCCAATAAAAGCTAAAGATCACCCAGCCGAGGATGGCGGCGAGCAATAACCGCGCATGGGCCAGCAGATCTTTATCCAGGGCGAACGCGGGAATCGACACGGTTGCCGGCATCTGCGCCCCTTAGTCAGATTCGAAGCGCCGACATGGGATCGATCCTGGCCGCGCGCCGCGCCGGAATGTAGCTGGCCCCCAGCGCCACCAGCGGGAACAGCAACGCGATCGCCGCAAACGTGGCGGGATCGGTCGCGCTCACCTGGAAGAGCACGCTGGTCATCACGCGCGTCAAAGCGCTCGCCCCCACCAGTCCGATGGCGATCCCGGCCAGAGTGAGAAGCAAACCTTGCCGGATCACGAGGCGCAAAATGTCGCCCTGTTGTGCGCCCAGTGCGCGACGAATGCCCATTTCCTGTGTGCGCTGCGCCACCGAGTACGCGATGCCGCCGTAAATCCCAATCAAGGCCAACAGCATAGCTACGGCGGCGAATGATCCCAACAGGATCGTCAACAGGCGCTGCTTTCCCATCTGCTCCTCCACCAGATCGTCCATGGTGCGCACGCCGGCCACGGTTTGATCCCGGTCGAGCGCCTGCACCTGGCCGCGAATGGCCCTGGTAAACAAAAGCGGATCGCCGGCCGTGCGCACGGCCAGCATCGCGGAATGTTGCACGTTCTGCGGAAAGGCAGTGTACACCGTCCCGGCCCAGGGGTTGCCTTCCAGATCCTGATGCACATTCGCGGCGATGCCCACGATTTCGGCGGGCTGGGGGTTGATGCCGCCCACAAAAATGCGCTGCCCGATGGGATCTTCGCCCGCCGGGTATGCGGGCCACAGATGACGCGCCAGCGATTCATCGATAATCGCCACGCGCTGCGCCTCTTCCGTGTCTGCGGCGGCGAATTCCCTGCCGCGCCGCAAGGGAACCCCGAGCGTGCGAAAATAAGCGGGGCTGACGACGACAAGCGTGGCGATAGTGCGTTGATTCAACGGCAGAGGCGGTTTTGTGGCGTCTTGTACGGGAGTTCCGGCAGCACCCATCATGGGAAGATACCAGGCCACGGCCGCAGTGCGGACGCCCGGCAGCGGCGCCACGCGCGCCAGCAGATCGCGAAAAAACGCCGCGGTTTTCGGACCTGTATCGTAGCGCACCGGAGGAAGGGAAACGCTCAACGTGAGCAGTTGCGAGGTGTTGAAACCCAGATCCACGGCGCGCATTTTCGCCACGCTCTCCATCAGCAGTACCGCGCCGATCATCAGCACGATGGAGAGCGCCACCTGACCGGTTAACAACAGATTCCGGAGACTCCATCCCGGCAGGATTCTACGCGGAACGGCCGCCTGTGAAACTGCGCCGCTGGTTCGCAATGCAGCCATCAGATTGGGACGCGAGGCGCCCAGCGACGGCGCCAATCCGAAGAGCACACCCGTCGCGATGGAGAGCACGGCGGCGAACGCCAGCACGGCGCCATCCAGGTGCACATCGGCCGCTCGCGGCATGGCGAAGGCGGTCATTTTAGGAATCGCGCGCAGAATGTAAGCAGCCAGCAGCACACCGAAAACTCCGCCGATGAGGGATAACAGAACGCTTTCGGCGAGCAACTGCCGGATGAGGCGGGCGCGGGCCGCGCCGACCGCCGCGCGCACCGCGAATTCCCGCGCGCGCGATGTGGCACGCGCCAGCAGCAGGCCGGCGACGTTGGCGCAGGCGATCATGAGCACAAAACCGGCCGCGCCGAAAAGCATCCAGAGCATGGTGCGGACGTCCGCCACCATGTGGTCCTTCATCGCGGTGAGTTCCACGGGCGTCTTCGGCTTGGCATCCAGCATGGCCGGGTGCGCCATGGCATATTGGCGGCGAATCACTCTCAACTCGGCATTGGCCTGTTCCAGAGTCACGCCGGGTTTCAGACGGCCGAACACGGTCAGAAACGGACTTAACGCGCGGGCCTTGGCGGGGATGGTGGGAACCTCCGCGGGCGCCGTCATCCATATATCGACGCCGGCAAAAGGGAACCGGAAATGGGGAGGCAGAACGCCGATGATGGTATAGGGCGCATCGGCCAGGAGAGCCGTCTTGCCCGCGATGTGCGGATCTCCGCCGAAACGCCGTTGCCATAGTTCGGCGCTGATCATGGCCACGCGCGCGCCGCCCGGTGCATCCTCTTCAGGGCGAAAGCCGCGTCCGCGTATCGGCGCAACACCCAGGATCGGCAGGAAACTGGCGGATACATAAATGCTGTGCAACACCTCCGGCTCGGCTCCGCCCGCCAGCGTGACATCGTTCCAGCCGGCAAATGCTCCCAGGCCGGTGAAGGAGCGCGTGGCCGCCCGCATCTCCGTGAATCGCGTGGGCGTAGCGCCGCTTTCGAGGCGCACCAGTTGGTCCGGATCGCGAAACTGCAGCGGCTTCAGCAGGACGGCGCGAATCACGGTGAACATCGCGGTGGTGCCCCCAATGGCCAGCGCCAGCGTGAGAATGGCTGTAGCGGCGAAACCGGGCCCCTTCCGCATGGTGCGGAACGCGTAGCGCACGTCCTGCCAGGTGGTCTCCGGAAACTCAATCTTGGTCATAGCGGCTTGCCCTCCCGATGAGAACAAGTTTACTCGATCCGGGCGCGCTCCAATGAGGTGACGGTTGCTGCTTTTTTATCTGCGTTCATCGGCGTTCATCTGCGGCCATATTTGCTTTTCTCTTCAGCGCTGGGCTGGAAGAAAACCGTAGCAGGCCGCAGATGAACGCAGATGAACGCAGATGAACGCAGATAAAACTGAGCCGCGTGACCAGCTTATGCTACTGAATTAACTGCACCGAACCGCCGCCCGTGCTCCCATAATGGGTTTTTATCTGCGTTCATCGGCGTTCATCGGCGGCCATATTTGCTTTTCTCTTTAACGCTGGGCTGGAAAACAAACGTAACAGGCCGCATATGAACGCAGATGAACGCAGATAAAACTGAGCCGCCCGACCAGCGTCTGCTACTGAATTAGCTTTACCGCGCCGCCGCCCGTGCTCCCATAAGCCGTCGTCGCTGGATCGCTGATGTAAGACGTTCCTGAAAAGGTAATGGCATTTACCACCAGCGTCGAGATCACGCCGCCCGTGCCGCTGCTGCCGGAGTAAGTCAGATTGCCTTTCGGCATGTACACCAGCCCGTCCACGATCGTGCCCGTAGCGCCCGAGAGAGTGATGCCGCTCGAGTTGCTGCGGTCCTCGAATATCACTACACCCTGCCAGGTGCCCGATGTCGGCGCGCTCAGGTTGAATCCCCCCGTGCCGCTTCCCGTGATGCCGCCCGTCTTGAAATACAACGTGACGCCGCTGCCGTTGAAGGTGGGGCTGCCGCTGACGGTAATTCCCGACTCGATGATATACAGTCCCGCAGTCATGGTGACGGTTTCCGTGCCGCTGCTGATGATTCCTCCGCAGTAAGTGCCCGGACTAAGTGTGGTGTTAGTGGTGATCACCACCGGCGAGCTATAGGTGCACGATCCCACCGTGGGCGGCGACATGCTGAGAAACGGATCGGTCACCGCCGTGGTTCCCAGGTTGGGCGCCGGCGTAATCGTGGCCGACCCGCTAAACGTCCCTTCGCTGCTGGATACGATGTTGGTCTTGGCGCCTCCGGTGGTCTCGATCAGCGATGAGCCGCTCATGGTCACCGGCGAGGGGCCGCTCGAATTGATGTAAATGCCGCACGCGCTGTCGATGGTGGCATTGCCGCTGTTGGTCACCGACGAGCCGGTCGCCTGCATTACGTAGATGCATCCGCCGCCGCCGGTCGGCACCACCGCCGCCACGGCATGCGCGCCGGCATTCATGGTCCTGTTCCCGAACACCGCCGAGAACAGCTCCGTCTGCGTCTCGGTAACGCTGGCCGTCACCCAGTAGTTCACCGCGGCGTTGGCAAAGGGAGTGGTGGTGTTCGCCGCGATCGTCACGCTCTGTTTGCCGCTGGCGGTAAAACCGTTCTGTTGGGCGTAAAGGCAGGCCGCCTGCACGCTGGTCGTGGCGGGGCTGCTGAGTCCGGTGGGGCAAGCCGTCGCGGCCTGGCAAACCACCCCGCCGCTTCCGCATGTGGGACTTGACGAAACGGACGCCGCAAACTGCGCGGCCGCCAGCGCCGCCGAATCGGCCGCCGCCTGGGCCGCCTGCTGACGGAAGCGCGCCCACCCCACATCCACCACCAGCCCCACCACCGTGAATAGCAGCAACGAGCTCAGCACGATCATCACCAGCGCCTGCCCGCCTTCACTTCGTGAGTTACTCTTCGCCATCGTCCGCCTCAAAATTGGATCAGTTGCTGGGCATACGCCGGCAGGTTAAAGTTCGAGAAATTCGTTGGCTTGGAGCCTGGAAAGAACATGCTCAACGCCGAATTAAACGGGTAGGTGGCCTTAATCGCGACACCCACGCCCTGCGCATTGTCCGGCGAGGGAGGCCACACGGTAGCGCTGCTCGTACAACTGCTCAAAGGATTGCAGGTCTGGTTGTTGAGTCCGCTCGCCGAAAGCAGAGTCACATTCCATTGCGCCGGTGCCAGGCCGATGCCCGCGTTGGCGATGGCGGTCGCAATGTTGCCGACAGTCACACTGCAACTGTTTCCGCTGGCCGTGCAGCCCGCGCCGTGCACCACCACATAGCGCACACCCGCGTTCAGCGCGTATGCCTGCGAGTGATAGAGCCACATCCCGCGGGCCATCTCCACCGTTGAAATCAGTGCAAAGATCAGCGGAATTCCCACCAGCGTAAATTCAAGCGTGACGCCACCCTTTCGCCGTCGCATGGCCTATGACCTCACTCTCATCTGCACTACCCGCGTAATGCTGATCTGGCTGGCCAACGCTCCCGGTATCGGGATCAGGAGCGGCGTCTTGTAGGTCACGGACACCTGCGAGGCCGCCGACCCATCGGCTCCGGACGCCACCGATGTGGCCGTCACCGTAAGTGGAGCGCCGCTGCAGGTCGCCGAACCAAAGCTGCCGTTGAATACCGATGGGCTCGCCGCGATGTTCGGGGCATCCGCGAGTTCCGCGGTGGCGATGGCGCAAGCCGCCGTGGAGTTGCTCGCCGTCGAGGAACTGCTGGATGTGTAGAGAGCCGCCGTCCGTGCCGCATTTTCCGTCGCGAGCAGTGCCCAGGAATAAAATCCCCAATCGAACGTGCCCACAAACAGAAACAACAGGTACGGCAGAAAAAACGCAAACTCCAGGACGCTGTGTCCGCTCCGCTTGTCCCGCATGTTACAACCTCCTATGGTAAGCTTGACAACGCGCCGCGGTGTTTGACTACCTGTCCTTAGTTATCATTAACCCTTTTGTTACGATGCGGTTAATTATTGCTAACCGTTTTGTGCACCGGTAGTTAACTCTACCGCTTCCGCCACTGCCGCCTCGGTCTCCCGCCGGTACTCCTGCAATAACTCCTCGGTGGCAGCCTCGAACCGCAACACCAGAATCGGCTGCGTATTCGACGCGCGCACCAATCCCCATCCCTCGCCGAACTGCACCCGCACGCCATCCACATCCAAAATCGAATGCGTCCGCCGGAACCGCTCCGTCACCCGCCGCACCACGTCGAATTTCACATCGTCCGGACAGTCCACGCGAATCTCCGGCGTGCTAAACGTGCGCGGCAAATCGGCCAGTTGCGCCGAAAGCGGCTGCCCCGACTGCGCCACAATCTCGATCAGCCGGCATGCCGCATACAGCGCGTCATCGAAGCCGTAATAGCGGTCCGCGAAAAACATGTGGCCGCTCATCTCGCCCGCCAGCTCCGCGTGCGTCTCCTTCATCTTCGCCTTGATCAGCGAATGCCCCGTGCGCCACATCACCGGGTCGCCGCCGCGCGCGCGAATATCGTCGTATAGCGACTGCGAGCATTTCACTTCGCCGATGATCGTCGCGCCCGGCTTGCGGCTCAAAATCTCGCGCGCGTAGACGATCATTAGCCGGTCGCCGTAGACCACTTCGCCCTTCTCATCCACCGCACCGATGCGGTCCGCATCGCCATCGAATGCAATGCCCAGTTCCGCGCCCCGCTGGCGCACCGCCGCGCTCAGCGGCTGCAAGTTCTCGATTACGGTCGGATCGGGATGATGGTTCGGAAACCGCCCGTCCATCTCGAAGAACATCTCGGTGGCGTCGCAATTCAGCTTCTCGAGCAGCCGGTGCATCACCGGACCGCCCGTGCCATTGCCCGCGTCGATGACCACCTTGATGCGCCGCGCGAAATGGAACTGCCCGGCCACTTCCTTCACGTAGGCCGCCGCCACGTCCACGCTGCGCTCGCTGCCGGAGCCGGTCACAAAATCGAGCCGCTCCACGAGCCGCCGGATCTCCTGAATCTGTTCGCCATGGATGGTCGACGGCCCACACACGATCTTGAAGCCGTTGTACTCCGGCGGATTGTGGCTGCCCGTAATCATAACGGCCGCCGCCGCCCGCAGATGAAAGACGGAATAGTAAAGCAGCGGTGTAGGCGCCACCCCGATGTCCGCGACATGGCATCCGCTGGCCTTCAGCCCCCGGATCAAAGCGTTGCGCAGCCGCTCGGAACTGAGCCGGCAATCCCGCCCCAAATTCACCTGATCTCCGCCATGCCGCCGCAAGTACGTGCCCGCCGCGCGGCCGAGCAGCTCGATATCCACATCGCGTAGTTCCACATCGGCGACGCCGCGGATATCGTATTCACGAAAGATAGCGGGGTTGAGCATGAAAGAAAGTATATCGTGGGGAGTCGGCTGCGGGGAAAGGCGAGAAGGGAAACACAAGCAAAATCGTTCAGACTGCCTAGACAGTTCCAGCAACCACGTGGCGCAGACTATGGTTGTCTGTCGTCTGCGCACCGCGCGAACTCGGCAGGCCACCAAAAACGATGGCCTGCCCCACGCGGCTGGTGAGGGAATCCAGCGCGCTCTCGCCTCCCTTGGCCCGCGAAGTGACGGCCGCCTTCATACTTACGCAACTGGCGAGAAGTGTCTTCTCTCTGGCCCATCTGCGGTTGATAAACGTACTCTACGCCGGCGCCAACAGTCACTGGGTGATGACTAACTTTCCTACCCCATCGGCCCGCCGCACGAGCTGATCGAAAGCGTCCGCAATGCGGTCCAGCGGGCGGGTGTGCGTAATCATGGCGGCGAAGCGTGGGAGATTTGCGGCCAGCATTTCGCGTGCGGCTTCGGTCTCATGATTCGAGCGGCGCACGGTGTAGATCGCCAGTTCCTTACGGCGCATCGGGGAGAACTCCAGCGGCACTTCGCGCTCCACGGGAATGCCGGTGATCACCACGCGGCCCGCATTGCGCACGGCGTGCAGACAGTGATTCGTTGTGCCTGCGATGGCCGCGCAGTCGATGGCCACATCCACGCCGCGCCCGCCCGTATCGCGCAGGATCTCGCGCGCGGGATTCACGGCGCCCGGATCGAGCACCGCGTCGGCGCCCGCCTGCCGCGCCAATTCGCGCCGCGCGGCTACGGGCTCGATGCTCCATACGCGGCCCGCGCCCGCCAGTTTCAGGCAAATCACCGTCATCAATCCGATGGGCCCCGCGCCAAACACCGCCACGGTTTCGCCGAGACTGAGCCCCACGAAGCGCATGGAATGCACTACCACCGCCAGCGGTTCGATGATAGTGGCATCGCGCAAGCTCATTTCCGGCGGAATCGGGATCAGGTTGCCGGCCGGAATGTTGGCGCAATCGCGAAAGAATCCGGGATCGCCGGGCATGCTCATGAATCGAATGTTGGCGCACACGTTGTGATGGCCGGAGCGGCAGAACTCGCAGTGATAACAGTAAATCGCGGGTTCGAACGCCGCACGGTCGCCCGCGCTCCAACCGGTCACTCCCGCGCCGGTCTTCACCAGCACACCCGCCGGCTCATGCCCCAGCACCATCGGATACCGGCATGGCGTATCGCCCACGCCGCCATCGGCATACGAGTGCAAATCCGACCCGCAGATACCGACTGCATCGATGCGCACCTGCACTTCACCTGGACCCGGATCGGGCAACGCCGCCTCCACCAGACGGAACTGCCGCAATCCGCAAAGCTCCGCCACGCGTGTGGTCATGGGACATCCTCCTTGGGCGGATCGCGCAGCGTTAGCCCGGCGATGTGATCGAGCACGGCGTGGAAATAGGCCATGTCGCGTTCGCTTTCGGGCATATCCTCGCGTACCTCGGCCGGCACGCCGGGTAAGTAGCGGAACGGAAAGCGCTGCGCCTGTATCCAGGGTAAGTAACCCCAACCTTCCGCGTGATGAAAGAAGATATCGCAGCTTGCCAGGTCGCCGGCTAAGTGCTCGGCGGTAGTGGCGCGGCCGTTATCGTCCTCAGTCATCAGAACGGGACGGCCGGCATCTTTCAGTTCTTCCACGCGGCGCTTTTTCTCGCGCGGATCGCGCCCATCGCCGTGGACCAGCAACACATCCACCTGCCCCTGCAGCGACTGCGGATAGCGCATGCGTCCGTCGCTTGATGTGCCGATCGGCAGGACATAGCCGGCATTTCGAAAGCGCTCGCGCACATCGTCGATCAGCGGGATGATGTTTTGCGGAATGTAGCCTTTGAAATCCCACTGCGGACCGGGCAGATCGTATTCGTTGGCCACGTCCACGATCACGTTGCGGAAATTGTGCGCGATGAGCCAGTCGGTGATGTTGATGGCGGCGGTGTGGATAGCGTCCGTGGAGCGAAAGATCCCGGACTGGCCGTGAAAGAAATACATCAGGTTGACGAACATGCCGCGCCTGTTCGTAGCGCGCAGCAGGCGTTCCAGGCGCGCCAGCCAATCCGGCTTCAGCGAGCCATCGGGGCGAAACGCGCTGACATACGCGCCGCGGCTGGGACCCAGGCGATAGGCGTTCTCGCGGTCGATACCGTTGACGGCTTTATCGTAGCCTGCCTGCGCGCCTTGCAGGCTGACATTGATCATGAGCACGCCGTGGTCCTTGTAGAAATCCAGCGCCTGGATGACGGCGTCGGTGTTGAATTCGGGATCGAAGGGGCGCTCGCGCATCCACTCGTCGAGGAACAGCGCGTTGGCGAGGCGAATATTCATCAGCTTGCCTTGCGCTTCGGGGCGATAGGCGGACCCGGAGTAGGTTTTCTCCCAATGATCGGCGGGCGAGTTGCGCACGTAGAAGGCGCGCGGGTCGTACTGGCCGCCCAGCATGAAGCCGGTGGCGATCTCGGCGGCGGGGAGGCTGCTGGCGAGGAGTGGGACGAGGATGAGGAAGCCGAGGAGCTTCCGCCGCGCGGTTTTAGAAAATGTTGTGGGGGCGGGCGGCGATGGAATCACGTCTCGAATTTCCAGGGTAGCACTGCGGTGCGTGCGTACGCTGCGGAGACCGAGGCTACCAGAAGGTTTCCACCTGCGAAGCACGAATTTTCCCGTCGCGACTGATCAGCGGCACGCCTAGAGCCACCGCAGTGGCGCACACAATTCTGTCGGGAAGATCCGGGGCTTCGTCGTGGCTTACGAGCGGCGCCAACCGACGGGAAGTGGCCGGGTCGTCCGACGCCTGAACGAACAACTCACGTGCCGCTGCCGGCAACCGGCCTTTCTCTACTAAGTAGGTCAGTTCCACGAGGCAGATCGAGGGGACATGAATGAATTCTCCGGCCGCCGTCGCAGAATCGAGAGCGTCGGCCGCTCGTCGCGATAATTGAGGGTCCGCGCAAAGGTACCAGACGATGGCATGCGTATCCACTGCCACGGAAGACATCAAATGTCCTCTCGCGGGAAGTTGCGCCACATCTCGCGCTGATTCCTCTCGATATCCTCAGCGGACAGAGAAATCCCTAGACCGGCCCAGAGGCCCTTGACGCTCTTGAATGGCCTTTTCTTGTCTGTCTGGACGCGCAGGCGCGCGGCGTGGCTCAGAACCTCTTGCTGTTTATCCACCGGCAACGCGCGGACGGCTTCCAGAATTGCCTGTTCGAGAGACATTGGGGAAGCTCACCTCCATTATCCGCCCTACGGTTTGGAAATCAACGGGACATCGCCGCTTAAATCTCGTCGCCAAAGGCCTTCATATCACGTGTCAGGACCGTCTTCGGGAACTCCCCCGAGCCGCAGAGCTTGAATGAGCCAAAATCTTTGTACCACTCGGCCTCCGGAGCCACGGTACCGATGGCACCCATTTCTACAGCCGGGCAAGATCCGCCAATGAGATCTGCCGCTCGGCCACTCGTTCCAGAAGATGCTCCCAGATTGGGCGAGGGAGATTAGAGAACCGTATCGCCGGCAAGCGAGTCATTCCCAAAAACCGCTCGGATCAAGTCTCTTCCGGCCTCCTCTTTGCTAGCAGGCTCCTTCGTTTCCATAAATCGACTATAGGCGGCTTTCAGGTTCTCCTTTGCCTCGGCCTCGGCGCGGACACCGGTTTCCGCCAGCGCTACCAAGGCGCGACTTATCGTGAGTTGGCGCTCCCGGGCGACGCGCCGCACCTCAACCGCGAGCGGGCCTGGAATCGTGACACTCTGGCGGACCGGTCTGTTACGAGGACGTTTGGGCAACCTGTTCGTGCTGGGCATATCCGTATTCTACCGCGTTGTGCACCACTGTGGTGCAGCAAGGCGCACCAAACGCCGGCCAGCGCTTTCCGAGTCCGTGGCCAACTTCACCCGAGCGCCCGGAAGGCCTCAATGTCGCCTTTCAACAGATCGTTTACAAGCCGATCCAAAGGGACGCCTTTGCTGGCGGCCCGTTCGATCAAAAACGCCTGTACCTCCGGTTCCAGATACACAGGAATGTGAAACGCCGCATCGGGCCCGGCATAATGTTTGCCGCGCTCGGCGCGGCTGAAATCGTATTCCGGCTTCATATCGTCATGTGAATCGTTATTCATCGCCTCTCCTCATAGGCAGCCCTTTCGGTTGCATTGGCCCGCCGCGCCGAGACAATTCGCACCTTAACATTAGTTGGGTCCACCTCTTTCCAGGTGTGCACGACCACACGCGGCACGCCGTTCGAGGCCAACCCGAGCGCGATCCAACGTTCCTCCGTGTCACTGTGTTCCTCGTCGAACATCGTTTGTATCCGCGGGTCGCGGAAGATGGTCAGAGCCGGAGTGAACGCTACTCCATGTTTTCTCTCATTCGATAGTGCCTTGGCGCCGTCCCATTCGAAGTGAAGTTCGCGGCGAAGGCTCACATCCACAGTGTTAACCGGATGGCGGTCCGAAGTAAAGGTGCATCCCTTTTATCGCCCGCCGCCCCACCCGCGCTAGAATAGAAACAGCGGATCTCCACTCAGTAACCGAGACCCTCTCTATGCTTGACGCCGCTCTTGCCAAAATCTTTGGCACCAAAAACACGCGCGAAATCAAGGCCATTCAGCCTCTGGTCGCCGCTATCAACGATCTGGAACCCGCCATCCAGCAGCTTTCCGATATCGACCTCGCCGCCAAGACCATCGAGTTCAAGGAAAAACTGGCGCAGGGCGCGCCCCTCGACGACCTGCTCATCGAAGCCTTCGCCGTGGTCCGCGAGGCCGGCCGCCGCTTCCTCGGCATGCGCCATTTCGACGTGCAGTTGATCGGCGGCATCGTCCTGCATCGCGGCAAAATCGCCGAGATGCGCACCGGTGAAGGTAAGACGCTGGTGGCTACCCTGCCCTCCTATCTCAACGCGCTCGAAGGCAAAGGCGTCCACATCGTCACGGTCAACGATTACCTGGCGCACCGCGACGCCGATTGGATGGGCAAGATTCACCGCGCCCTGGGCCTCACTGTCGGCGTGATCGTGCACGATCTCGAAAACGACCGCGTCAGACAGGAAAATTACAACGCCGATATCACTTACGGCACCAACAATGAGTTCGGCTTCGACTATCTGCGCGACAACATGAAATTCCGCTTGGAAGATTGCGTCCAGCGGACCATCGAACCCCTCTCTGTGTCCACCCCCGACGGCCGGGGCACTCAGTTCAAGCTGTTCAACTACGCCATCGTCGACGAAGTCGATTCCATCCTGATCGATGAAGCCCGCACCCCGCTGATCATTTCCGGCCCCAGCGAAGAGTCCACAGACAAGTATTTCAAGGTCAACCGCATCATCCCCAAGCTGATGCGCGGCGAAGAGATCGAAGGCAAGGAGCCCGGCGAAAAATATACAACCGGCGATTACACGGTGGATGAAAAGCATCGCACCGCCGCGCTCACCGAGGAAGGCTTCGATAAGGCCGCGCGCCTGCTCAACCTGCCTAACATTTACGACATCGCCACTATCGAGTGGAAACATCACGTGGAGCAGGCCGTCAAGGCGCATGCGCTCTATCTGAAGGATCGCGACTACGTGGTGAAGCGCAACGACGCCACCGGCCAGGATGAAGTCATCATTGTGGATGAATTTACCGGCCGCCTGATGCCCGGCCGCCGCTGGAGCGATGGTTTGCACCAGGCGGTGGAGGCCAAGGAAGGCGTCAAGATCGAGCGCGAGAACCAGACGCTCGCCACGATTACGTTCCAGAACTACTTCCGCATGTACAAGAAGCTTTCCGGCATGACCGGTACGGCGGAAACCGAAGCGGCAGAATTTCAGAAGATCTACAACCTCGATGTCACGGTGATTCCCACCAATAAGCCCATGGTGCGGAAGGAATATTCGGATATCGTCTACCGCACGGAAGAAGAGAAGTTCCGCAACGCCGCCAAGGAGATCAAGGAGCTTCAGGAGAAGGGTCAACCGGTGCTGGTGGGCACCGTTTCGGTGGAGAAATCCGAACGGCTCTCCGGGATATTGAAGAAGATGGGCGTCAAGCACGAAGTCTTGAACGCCAAGAACCACGAGCGCGAGGCGTTCATCGTAGCGCAGGCCGGGCGCAAAGGCGTCATCACGGTTTCCACCAATATGGCCGGCCGCGGCACCGACATTCTGCTGGGCGGCAATCCGGAATTCATGGCGCGCGAAGCGCTTCGCAAGCAGGCCGTCGATCCCGACAAGATGCCCAAAGCCGACTGGGACTTGTATCTGGCGCGCTTCAAGGAACAGACCGACCGCGAGCACGACGAAGTGACGGCGCTCGGCGGATTGCATATTCTGGGTACCGAGCGGCACGATTCGCGGCGCATCGATAACCAGTTGCGAGGCCGCGCCGGCCGCCAGGGCGATCCCGGCAGTTCGCGCTTCTATCTCTCTCTGCAAGACGACCTGATGCGCATCTTCGGCGGCGAGCGCATGCAGCGCCTGATGCTGCGGCTCGGCATGGAAGAGGATGTGCCCATCGAGTCGAAGCTGATCACCAAGCGTATCCAGAAGGCGCAGGAAGCCGTGGAGGCGCAGAACTTCGAGTCGCGCAAACACCTGCTGGAATACGACGACGTCAATAACAAGCAGCGGCAAGCCGTCTATGGCATGCGCCGGCTACTGCTCGAAGGCGCGGACCAGAAAGAGCATGTGATGGATATGGTCCGCGGCCTGGTCGGGGAGTTTATCGACCGCCGTTGTCCGGATCATTCGCATCCCGACACCTGGGACCTGGCAAGTCTGAAGACCGATGTCCTGAGCCAGTTCGGGTCGAAGATCGAGACCGCCGATTTCGGCAGCATGAACCGGCAGGAGATTGAAGAGGCTATCGTCGAGCGGCTGGGGCAGAAGTATCAGGAGAAGGAAGACCTGGTCGGGCCGGACACCATGCGGCAGACCGAGCGCATCATCATGCTGCAGGTGATCGACGATCAGTGGAAAGACCATCTGCTGTCGATGGACCACCTGAAGGAAGGCATCCATCTGCGCGGATATGGGCAGAAGGATCCGCTGGTCGAGTATAAAAAAGAGTCGTACATCCTGTTCCAGGAAATGATGGATCGTATCGAAGACGAGACACTTCGGTATCTGTTCTTCTTGCAGGTGACGCGCGGAGACGAGCCCGGTTTCGCGGGCAAGGCAGCGCCCGTTTTGCCGTTCGCTATGGATGAGGACGAGGAGGAAGAAGAGGAAGAGGTAGACCAAAACGGTGCGGCGGCGTCGGCAGCCGCCGAACAGCAGAAACGCGCCGCCATGGCCGCCGTCCAGGACATGACCAAGAAGCTGCAGCGCGACAAGGATAAGGAGCTGGCGGAATTGCAATTCGTGGGCGGCGACGGCTCATCGGGCTCCAAGAAGCAGGTCATCAACAGCGATAAAGTCGGACGCAACGATCCATGTCCCTGCGGCAGCGGAAAGAAATACAAAAAATGTCACGGCGCATAACCTGCTGTATTGCTGTCCCCCAGTTTCTTGGTGGTCCGTGGCGAATTGTGGGGCAGGCTCGTAGCCTGCGGCGGCCTCGTAGGCCGCCTTTCGGGACGGCCAAACTGGCAGCGCTCGCGCTCTTTCTGCCCCTGGTAGCAAACGCGGCCATCTTTCCCGAAACCCTGTCCAACTTCCACCGGGTCTCGGACGCGCCCCTCACCCCCCCCACGAATCAAGCCATCTGGGACGAATACGGCCTCCGTGAAGCCGAAACCGCGCAATATGAGGGAGATGGCCAAAAATTCACGGCCACCGCCTACCGCCTCCAGGATCCCACCGGCGCCTTAGGAGCCTTCGATTGGCTTCGTTCGTCCAAATCCAAGCCATCCGCGATAGCCAAACTGTCTGCCGAAACCCCCACCGGCACGATCCTGGTGCACGGCAACTACGTGCTTTCGTTTGAAGGTTATCGCCCTACCAATCCGCTCCTCGATGCGCTCGCCTCGAGCCTGAAACAGGTCGATACTTCTCCGCTGCCTGTTCTGATAGACTACCTGCCCACCGAAGGCCTGATACCCAATTCGGAGCGGTACATCGAAGGCCCGGCGGCGCTAGCCAAATTCGACCCGGGAATCCCCCCCTCCGCGGCAGCTTTTCATCTGTCGGCAGAGGCCCAGGTAGCCGATTTCAGCGCCCCCGGCGGTGACCTGAAACTGGCTATTTTCAGCTACCCCACCCCCCAGATTGCCCGCGTGCAGACCGGCCAATTTGAACAGCTCGCAGGAGCCATGGTGAAGCGCGCCGGGCCGCTGGTGGCCGTGATTCAGTCGCCGGCGAATCGCGATGCCGCCGAGCGGCTCTTATCGCTGATTCGTTATCAGGCGGACATCACGCTCGACCAGCGGGTCAACACGCGCCGCGACAATATCGGCAATCTAGTGATCAACGCCTTTGTTTTGATAGGGATACTGCTGTGTTTCACTTTCGTGGGCGGATTGGCGTTTGGCGGCCTGCGGCTCTTTATGCGGCGCGGCGGTCGCGGCGAAGCGGCGGATGCCATGATCGTGCTGCATCTTCAAGACCGCTAAACCGCCGCATTCCAGGGTCTTAGACCAAAATCAACAGGCCAAAACCCTCCCTTTTTCCGTTTTCGGACACGGGCTGTGAAAATGTGGAAATCCTGTAAATAACTCATGCGCCTTCAATTACGGACGAAAATTTTCCCTCGGATTTTTACTTGACGTGGAGCGCCGCGCGCCCTAAGATGCAACTACCAAGGTTTTTGGCGGAGTTGCGATTCCGTCGAAAATGATTCTCCCATCGAACATCCCCCTGGTAGAACAGGGGAAAGGATGCTCACCCTTCGGGGTGAGCATTTCTATTTGTGAGGCAGGCACTTTGCCTGCGCGGGGCTCCCAGCCCCGCTCTTGCCTGGAATCGGCTAAACTAAAGGCGTATGGAACGGAGACTTCAAGCCGTGTACAAGAATGGTGCCTTGCAGCCCCTGGAGGGCGTGCAGCTTCAAGACGGCGAGCAAGTTACCCTGACCATAGGCGATCCGGCTATCGCCAGCCGGGACCTCGCGGGATACTTCACACCAGAAGAATGGGCCGAAGCTGCCCAAGACGATATCAGCCTGGATGAGGTCAGACGGGCCCTTTCGACGATCTCATGCTCCCTTTCCGACGCCGTAATCGCTCTCCGGCAAGAGCGCTGATTTGCCAAACTACTTTCTGGATACGAGCGCGCTCGCCAAGCGATACCACCACGAAAATGGGTCTCAATACATGGACCGCATCGTGGATCAGGCTGGCTCTCGATCCCTTATTTCCACCCTCTCCATTGTGGAGTTGGAGTCGGTGCTTGCCATCAAGATGAGGACGGGCGAAACCAGGAAACTGCTTGTTCGGTACGCTGCCCAAGAAGGTCTCCGAACGCTAGACGCGCTGCAATTGGCAATGGCCCTCGACCTCCGGCAAGCAGCGCACATTTCGGTGCTCGTCACGTCTGACCAAAGACTGTTGCGCGTCACCGCGTTGGCTGGATGCTCAGCCGTAAATCCCGAGCACTCAGGCCCGCTACTGATCTGAAGAACTCAAATTGGCGACAGGAGCGCTAAACTAAAACCTTGATGCACCCACCCATCCCCAGGAAACCGGACGCCGACGCCACCTGGCGCACGCGTCTGGCCTCCCTGCGGAATATCCGCCCATTGCTGGGGATGGTTTGGGCCACCAGCCCGCCGCTGGTGGCTATTACCACAGTGTTCCGCCTCATCCGTGCGCTGCTGCCGCTGGCCATGCTGTGGGTCTCAAAGCTGATCCTGGACGGCGTGGTGACCTGGATCAGGCGCGGGCACGGCAATGCCGCCTACCTTTGGAAACTGGTCGCGCTCGAGCTCGGATTGGCCGTTCTCAGCGACCTGCTGGCGCGCGCTAATTCCCTGGCCGACAGCCTGCTGGGCGACCGTTTCACCAACCGTATCAGCGTCCGCCTTATCGAACACGCCACCAAACTGGATCTGGCATCGTTCGAAGATCCCGTTTTTTACGACAAGCTGGAACGCGCCCGCCGCCAAACCACCGGCCGGATCGGGCTGCTGGCTGCTGTCCTGAACGTCGGCCAGGACACCCTCAGCTTGATCTCGCTCTCTGCCGGCCTGATCGTTTTTTCGCCCTGGCTAATGGTGCTGCTGATCGCCGCCGTGATCCCGGCCTTCCTGGGTGAAACGCATTTCACCGCGCTCGCCTATTCCGTCCTCTACCGCTGGACGCCGCAGCGCCGCCTGCTCGACTACATTCGCCTGCTGGGCGCCTCGAACCAGAGCGCCAAGGAGATCAAGATCTTCGGGCTGGGTGACCACTTAGCTGAACGATATCGTGAGGTTTCCGACCGCATCTATGACGAAAATAAGAAGGTTGCTGTAAAGCGCGCCAGCGTCGGATTCCTGCTGAACCTGGTCTCTACAGGCGGCTATTATGGCGCTTATGCGGTGGTTCTGCTGCGCACGCTGGCAGGCGCCATCTCGGTCGGGACCTTCACCTTCCTCACGGGAGCATTTTCGCGCTCGCGCAGCTACATCGAAAGAATCCTGCAAAGCTTCACCGACATTTCCGACCAAGCGATGTACTTGAAGGATCTGTTCGAGTTTTTCGAAATGCGGCCGGCAATAAGCTCGCATCCCGAAGCTTTGCCCGCTCCGCGGCCTATCGTCAGCGGCTTCGAGTTCCGGCATGTCGCCTTCGCCTATCCGGGCAGCTCCCACATGGTGGTTGAAAACATTAACTTCCGCTTGGATGCGCAGGAAAAAATAGCACTCATCGGAGAAAATGGGGCCGGCAAAACCACTCTTGTAAAACTGTTAGCCCGGCTTTACGACCCGACCGCCGGCCAGATCCTGCTCGATGGGGTCGACCTGCGCGACTACAGCGTGGAAGATCTCCGAAAAGAAATCGGCGTCATCTTCCAGGACTACATGCGGTACGAGCTACTAGCCAAAGAAAACATTGGATTTGGAAAAATCGAAGAGCTTACTGATCTGGGCCGCATCGAGAACGCTGCGTACAAGAGTATGGCTGCCCAGGTGATCGCCAAACTGCCCCACGGCTACGACCAGATGATCGGACGCCGGTTCGATGGCGGCGTGGATCTTTCGGGCGGCGAATGGCAAAAGTTCGCCCTCGCCCGCGCCTACATGCGCGACGCCCAACTGCTGATTCTGGACGAGCCCACCGCCACGCTGGATGCGCGCGCCGAATATGAAGTCTTCCGCCGTTTCGCCGAGCTGACCAAAGGGAGAATGGCCGTGCTCATTTCCCACAGGTTTTCCACAGTGCGCATGGCGGATCGAATCCTGGTTCTACAGAACGGGCGCATACGCGAACAGGGCACCCATAATTCGCTGGTCGCCCTCGGCGGACAATACGCGGAACTGTTTGAATTGCAAGCTGCCGGATACAGATAGCGAGCCTTTACTTGAATGCCTGAAAATAAACTGCAAGTGATCCCGCTGGGCGGATTGGGCGAGTTTGGCATGAACATGACCGCCCTGCGCTACAGCGATGAAATTATCGTGATCGACTCCGGGATGATGTTCCCGGAGGACGAACTCCTGGGCGTGGATTTGGTCATGCCCGATCTCACTTTCCTGAAAGAAAACCAGTCGCAGGTAAAGGCGCTGATTCTCACCCATGGCCACGAGGACCACATCGGCGCGGTTCCCTACTTTTTGACTGAGATCCGCGTGCCGGTGTATGGAACGGCTTTCACGCTGGCGCTGGTCGAACGGCGCCTGGAAGAATACGAGCTTGAAGAAGAGCCTGAGCTGAACATTGTCAAGCCGAAGCAAATCCTGGAGATCGGCCCGTTTAAGATCGAGTTCATCCACGTGACCCACTCGATCGTCAGCAGCGTGGCCCTGGCCATTACTACGCCGCTCGGCGTCATCGTCCACACCGGCGATTTCAAGGTCGATCCCACCCCCACCGATAACGAGCTATTCGATCTGCACACCCTGGCCGACTACGGCAAGCGCGGCGTCCTGCTGCTGCTTTCCGATTCCACCAACGCCGACCGCCCCGGCTACACCGAATCCGAACGCGCCGTGCAGCCCCGCATGGAGGACATCTTCAATCGCGCCCAGCGCCGGCTGATGATCTCCTGCTTCAGTTCTTCTATCCACCGCATTCAGCTTGTGCTGGATCTTTCGGCGGAGTTCGGCCGCAAAGTCGCTATTGTCGGACGCAGTATGACATCCGTCAGCGAGATCGCCCATTCGCTCGGCCTGCTCGACATTCCGGATGGCGTCTTGATCCGCCCCCAGGACGTGATGGACGCCCCCGCCGATAAGGTCGTGGTGCTCATTTCCGGCACTCAGGGCGAGCCCATGTCGGCGCTTTCGCGCGTGGCCGTGGATAATCACAAGCACATCTCGGTGGAGGAGGGCGATACGGTGGTGCTGAGCTCGCGCATCATTCCGGGCAACGAAAAAGCCATCTTCCGCATGATCGACCACATGGCGCGCCGCGGCGCCGACGTGATGTATGGCAGCATGAATCCGCCGGTGCATGTCTCCGGACACGCCAGCATGGAAGAGATGAAACTGGTGCTGAATCTGGTGCGACCGCGCTATTTCGTGCCGATTCATGGCGAGTTCCGGCAGCTTACCAAGCACGCCCGCCTGGCCGAGCATTTGAAGGCTTCCTGTCTGGAGGAAACCTTCGTGATGGAATCGGGCGACGTGCTGGAAATCGATCACCACGGCGCGCGCAAGGCCGGCAAGGTAACTGTGGGCCGCGTGTGCATCGACTCCGGCTCCGTGGATGACGTAGTGGAAGAGATGGTGATTCGCGACCGCCGGCATCTTTCCGAAGACGGTATCGTGCTGCCCATCATCGCCATCGACCGGCAGACCGGGCGCATGGAGAGCCTGCCCGAAATCGTAAGCCGCGGCTTCGCGCTGGCCGAAGACGGATCGGAATTCATGCAGAACGCGCGGATGGTTGTGGCCAAGACACTGGAAGCGTCCAACCGCGAGGAGAAGACCGACTGGGGCGTGATCAAGGAAAAGATCCGCGCGGATCTGAAACGCTACATCGTAAAAGAAACATCCCGGCGGCCACTGATCATGCCGGTGATTCTGGAGTTGTGATCGCGGAACCGTCACATACGAGTTGCATTGCGTTAGCCTTATTTCGAGATGGCTGAAACTCTAGATAGCAGCATCAAGGACTTGCTCTCCGAGTACCTGCGCGACATCCGTGCACTTCCCAATGAGGCCGCCAAGATCGGTAGGTTCATCGCACTGGTCGGACAGGCGTTTCCCGGTACGGCGGCGATTAGCAGGTTGACGGCCGGGATCGAGAAGGCCATCCGGATCGAGCTATGCGAGGGGGCCAAGCGAGGGCGCATCGACTCGTACTACGGCAACGCCGTCATTGAATTCGAACGCTCCTTGACGGCCACTGGAAGGGTAGCCGAACAACAATTGCGTGAGTACTGTGCCGGCGTATGGGCCAGGGAGGGCACGCCCTATCACCCGCTCGTGGCGATCGCCAGCGACGGCTTGGTGTGGAAAACGTACCGTCCAACCCTTCCGTCGAATCTGGTGGAACCTCCAAGATCCGGCGATGTGGCCCTGGAGCCCCTGCGAGAACTGACGGTTACCGAGTCTACCCTCTTCGACTTCTATGTTTTTCTGAACACGTTACTTTTTCGCACGGGACAGGTGGTGCCTTCCGCCGAACAATTCAGACAGGATTTTGGAAAGGAGAGCCTCGCGTATGGCGATGCCATCGAAACTCTCGGTAGGGCTTGGCGGCGTAGCCGAGATGACAAAGAAGCGGACTTGGCGTATCGAAATTGGCAGCGTTATCTTACCGTCACCTATGGCTCACTGCCCGCCGCCACAAGCGCTCGCAGCCAGGACCTTACTGATCTAGAAGAACTCTTTCTGAAACATACGTACTTGGCCTCAGTGGCTCGGCTGATGATCTGGGCATCAATTTCCCACGGCCGGGCCGCAAGGCCGTACGCCGAGATCGCGAGCGCAGTGTTATCTGGCGACTACTTTCGTGAAAGCCGACTGGCGAACCTAGTGGAAGACGATTTCTTCCAATGGATACGGTCGAAAACCGCGGAGGAGTTGCTCCTGCCGGTGTGGGAGCGCATCATCGCGCAGATCGAAACGTATGACCTGAGCCGGCTCGATCAGGACGTCCTCAAGGGCGTTTACCAGGAACTTGTAGACCCCAAGGATCGGCATGACTTAGGCGAATACTATACGCCGGACTGGCTCTGCGAACGTATTGTCGCCGAACTTCTGCCGAAATCTGGATACAAAAGGGTCTTAGATCCCGCATGCGGCTCAGGCAGCTTCCTACGCGCAGCAATTACACATTTCTTAGAGCACGATTCGGCGCGGGATTCAGAGCGGCTGCAGCGCGTCCTGGAACATGTCGTAGGCATAGACGTTCATCCGCTCGCGGTAGCCATCGCGAAGGCCACGTACGTACTCGCCCTCGGGCCCGTGATTCGCGCCGCTAAAAGGCCGGTCTCGGTGCCGGTATACATGGCGGATTCCCTGTTTTTGCCAAGCGAAGTGCACCAGATGACGCTGCACGAGACGGCCCGCGTGAAAGTGAGGTTCGCCGGCAAGGAAGTGCTGATGCCGCAAAGTTTGATAGGCTCGCCCGATCTGTTCGACGCCGCCATCGCGGCTGCGTCACAGGTCGCGCGCGAACACGCGCATACGGAGAACGAAAGCCAGGAAGCGCTCGAAGCCTACCTGTTGAAAGCCGTACCGACCCTCAAGGGTCACGAAGAGTTGGATCAAATCGGCAAGGCCATGTGGCAGTACTGCCTCGCCCTGGCGGACTTGATTCGCAAGCGCGATAACTCGATCTGGGCGTTCATCATACGCAACTCCTATCGACCGGCGATGTTACGTCAATGCTTCGACGTGATCGTGGGCAATCCGCCATGGCTGTCATACCGCTATATTGCGGACCCCGAGTATCAAGCCGAAATCAAGAAACGGGCAATTGAGGATTACAGGATTGCCCCCAACAAACAGAAGCTCATGACCCAAATGGAGCTGGCTACGGTATTCGTGGCGCACTCGATGGCATGGTTCGCGGCCGTAGGCGCCAAGCTCGGCTTCGTGATGCCCCGAAGTATCCTGTCGGGCGACCAACATGAGAATTTGCGAATGCGCAGTTACACCTGGAAATGCCGCTTCCGTCTGGCGGGATACTGGGACCTCAAGGATGTGAGCCCGTTATTTAGGGTTCCGGCCTGCGTGCTCTTTGCCGAACAAAGCTCCGATCCCGGTAGTGCGGAGGACACTCTGCCGGTGAAGGAGTGGGCCGGCAAACTCGGCCAGCGGGACTGCCCCTGGGCCGTGGCCAAGAAGCAGATCGACTTCGAGGACGCCATCGGCCGCGTAATCTATCTTGCAAAACGATCGGCGTTTGCCACATCTGCAGGCAATGGCAAACCGGGTAGATCGAGCGCATATGCCGAGTCCTTTGGGCAAGGCGCCACGATTGTCCCAAGGTGTTTTTATTTCGTTCGATCCAACCTAACCTTTCCGATCGATCCGGACGGAACGTATTGGGCGGAGACGGATCCGGATCAACTGGCGCTTGCGAAGAAGCCATATGACGACGTACGCCTGTCCGGCGCCGTGGAGGGACGATTCTACTACTACGCCGTGTTAGCAAGGCATATCCTGCCCTTCGCGCTGTTGCAACCGTCCACTGCAGTGCTTCCCCTGGTCTCAGACGATTCGAAGCGCGAAGTCTGGGACGCCCAAAAACTCAAACGCGAAGGTTACCGGGAATTCGGCCGCTGGATGGAGGAGGCTGAGCGGGTCTGGACGAAGAAGCGAGGCAAAAAGGCTAGCAGAACTTCCCTCTATGAATGGCTCGACTATCAGGGCAAACTGACCGCGCAAAACCTTTCCGATAAATACGTCGTCTTGTACAACGCCGCTGGAACGAACGTCTCGGCCGCAAGCGCGCAGACATCGGATTTCGCCCTCCGGCTCGTAGCTGAGCATAAGATCTACCGCGGGTCGATCTCGGGCCCCAGCGAGGCTGATTACTTGGCCGCCGTCCTCAATTCGACATTGGCCAATGAGGCAATTAAGCCATTTCAGAGCATGGGACTGATGGGAGAGCGCGACATCGAGAAGAAGCTCATGGACTTGGCAATTCCGCGATTCAAGCCCGCAGACAGCCGGCACAACGACTTAGTCGTTCTTGGCCAGCAGGCCCGCGAGAAAATCGCCGGCCTTCTTAAAAGGAGCGCACTACCGAAATCGTTGGCAGCACAACGCGCTTGGGCACGCAGCCAAGTCAGAAGAGAACTGGACGACATTGACCGCATCGTCAAGCGATTGCTGTGAATGTGGGCAAGCGGATGCTCACTCGCCACTCGCCGTCTTTCCATAACGCTTCAGAGCCTGCGCCAACGAAACGGGCTTCTCACGCCGCCGCCGTGTCGCGGTGATTGCGTCGGCGTCGTCCTCGGTGACCCGGCACGGGTCCGGGAGAAGTGCCCGCTCGTGCGGCGAGAGAGTAGTCGCCTCAACTGCTCCGCCACCGTTCTTCGTCTTAGGCATCACCGGTTCCTGGAAGTATAGCAGTTGCCCTAGGCGCCTACTTCTTCCGCTGATACTCGCTCTCCGGCGAAGTCGCTACCAGCATCTTTCCTTCATCGCTATTCATGGGCTCCAGGTCCAGCGTGAAAAATCCAGCGCCCTCCATCACGCGCGCTCTGAAGTAATAGCTATGCGAGGGTTCTGCGCGCAGCTCGGCCAGCGATGGGCGCACGCTCAGCCACGGCGGCAGCGATTGCCAGTCGGTGCAAAGATGGTGCTCGCCAGGTTCCACTGAAAAGGACAGATACGATGAGCCGCGGTTGGCGCCCACCCAGGCGCCATCCAGGCCGACCCGGATGGTAGGCCGGCCAATCTCATTCGCGGGCCTGCCGAAATCTTCGACGACGTAAACCATCGCCTTTCCAGCGTCAGGCTGCGCCGCCGGCTGCGGGCCGATCGACCGCACGCTGAACTTGATGTTATCCGGACCGCAGGCGAATCTGGCAACGGAGACTTCATCCGCGAGCAGCGGCAAAGCAATAAGAAGCGCGACAATCAGCGGTTTCATAGTCACTCCTTTTAATGCGTGTGACCTTGCAGTGATTAAGACGCGTTCATCGCCGCGCACGTTTCCGCCAGAAGTTACTGCAGCTCTTTCATCATCCCCGGCAAGCTCCAGTGCGCCTGCATGCTATCGGGACCCCACCCGAACTCGGCAGCCATCACTTGACCGACTTCGTCCTGGCTCTTGCCTGCATGGATCAGCGCTTCCGCGCGATTGCGAAGCTTCTCCACGTTGTTCCGATACTCTACCAGGCCCGCCCGCGTAGTTACCGGACCGTGGCCGGGAATCACTGTATCGAAATCGAGTTGTAGCGCGCCATCGAGCGTCTGGGTCCACGCCTTCAGGCTGCCACCACCGGCATAGTCGATGAGCGGAGTCTTGCCGGCCATCAGATCGCCAGTGTGGATGGTTCGCAGCGCCGGAAAGTAGATCACCGCGTCGCCATTGGTGTGGCCGCGGCCGAAGTAGCGCGCGCGCACTTCCTTGCCGCCCAGGAACACGGAACATTCGTCGGTGAAGACCACCCGCGCGGGAGTCAGATTCGCGGGAGCGCCGGGCTGCTTATGCTCCAGGATATTGGCGCGCGCGTTGGCCGTCGAGATGATCTCCGCGGTGGGCAGAAACTTCACGTTTCCGCCGCTATGATCGGAATGATGATGCGTGCTCAGCACGTACTTCACCTGCTGATCGGTCACGCTCTTCACGTGCGCCATAATGCTCTCGTAATCCTGCTCGAACTTATCGTCCACCAGGATCACGCCCTCTCCAGTCACATAGACGGCCACGTTGCCGCCGTCCCCTTCGATCTCATAAAGATCGTCCTTCACCTTGTGGAGAGTCAATGCCGGAGGCTGTTTGCCCTGGTTCTGCGTGTAGGCGATCCAGCAGCCGGCGAGCAGGAGCGCGCCCGCGCTGGCGCGCGCGATGAATGTTCGGGTCATGCGGGACACTGTATCAGACATTCGGCCGATGTGGGGCAGGCACCCTGCCTGCGGCGGCCTCGTAGGCCGCCTTCCCCATAGCTACCGGATTACTGCGATAATTAGCCAAACATGACCTGCGAGAAGCTGACGACCGACAAAATCCGTTACAGCCCTTGCCCTCACCACCGGCTGCCGATTTCCGCCTTCACCGCGCTAGCTGCCTTGATGACGTCTGCACTGGCGCGGCCACAGAGTGCGCCCACAACCCCGGTCGAAACCGTGCTCCACGCATTCACTGGCGGAGCGGACGGAGCATCGCCCAATAACTACGGGGCGGGCGGGCTCGGCCTGATCCGGGACGAACAGGGCGCGCTCTACGGCACCGCAATGAACGGCGGCAACCTTACAACGGCCTTTTGCGGCGCAACCGGATGCGGGGTTGTCTTCATGATCGACACAGCCGGCAACCAGACCGTGCTCCACTCCTTTTCGGGGCCGCCGGATGGATCCGCTCCGGGCGCAGGCGTGATAGGGGACTCGGACGGCAATCTGTACGGTACCACGGTCGCCGGAGGCACCGGCGGTTTACCCGCCGGAACCGTCTTCAAACTGGACCATGCCGGCAACGAAACCGTGCTTTACAGCTTTACCGGAGGAACGGACGGCAACACGCCCTATTCGGGTGTCATTCGGGACGAAGCCGGAAACCTCTATGGCACTACGGTGGGCGGGGGCGCGTTTGGGTCCGGCGTGGTATACAAGGTTGAGCCCTGGGGCAAAGAGACCGTCCTCTATAGCTTTTGCTCGCAACCGAACTGCGCCGACGGGGCAAGCCCGTCGGCCGGCGTCATCCGCGACTCCGCAGGCAATCTGTACGGGACCACGGCCGGTGCCGGCGCTCACGGAAAGGGAACGGTATTCAAGCTGGACCCGGCTAGCGGCAAAGAGACCGTGCTCTACAGCTTCACAGGGGGACCGGACGGCGCGCAACCGGTCGCAAGCCTGATCCGGGACGACGACGGCAATCTTTATGGCACTGCATCCACCGGCGGGGACCTCAGCAAACGGTGCACCAGCTTTATGCCGGGTTGTGGAGTGGTCTTCGAGATTGATCCGGCTGGCAAACAAACCGTGCTGTACACGTTTACCGGCGAAGCGGACGGGGCGAATCCCTATAGCGCGCTTCTTAAGGCGTCGGGCAATCTCTACGGAACCACCTATGGCGGCGGCGACACAACCAGCGCTCCGTGTTCCGGGACTGGCTGCGGAGTCGTGTTCAAACTGGACAAGGCCGGCAACGAAACCGTGCTGTACACCTTCGCTGGAAGCGCCGATGGGGCGAATCCCACGGTCGGTTTGATTGGAGACACAACTGGCCTTTTTGGCACAGCCCAGCGCGGCGGCGATCTCAGCCACACTCACAAAGACTGCCCCAGCTCCGGCTGCGGCGTGGTGTTGAAGGTTGGGCCGTAGGCACCCTCTTACTTCAGCCGGCTGGCTCTTCTTCTCTTCGTCTTTCTTTTCGTCCTTCTTGTCGGGCGGATGGCGCGGCTTGCGCGGGACCGGTTTGGCGCTCGAGATCTCGATATAAGTCCGGATAATACGTTCCTTCTGACCCGGGTCGAGCATTAGGGCGCGCACGTTGCCACTGCCAGATAACTTGAAGTATCCGTCATTCGGATGCACGGCGTAAAGCATCGCCGCCATCGCGTAGGACGGCGCATCGTACGGCATCGGCTTATAAGCGCGATACGCGTCCGCAATGGGATGCGCGGGGGCATACGCAAAATCGCGCGCGATGCTCTCGCCCGGAAACGGCAGCGCCTCGCCAATCTCCCGGCTGACGGTGACAATCGGCGTAGGCCACTCGGCCAGCACTTTGCGCGCGGCGGCCGCATCGGATTCCATGCCGGCCTCCGCTATCGAAAGCAGCCGCACCTTGCGCGCGATCCAATCCTTCACGCCGAACATATCCAGCGCGCGCGCCAGATCGGTAGCCGGACCGCTGAGAACCACGGCCGCATTGCCGTCATACTGGCCCATCAGCGCGTTGCGGATCAGCGTGGCCGGGTCGGCCGTATCGTCGATGCCTTTGATACTATTCTCCGAAACGGTTTTGAACATCGGCGTTTCGGCCGCGGGCTTTCGATCGGCCAATCCGACCGGCAGCCCATGCATGAACATGGCCGCTATGCCGGTAGTGGCGCTGGCGTAGAACAACCGCACGGCATCGCAGAACTGCGCGGCCCGCAGATCGCCGCTGCTGACCGAGATAGACGCGATGCGCGCTTGATCTTTGCCATCGAATCCGTGCAGCATAGCCAGAGCCAGCACATCGTCGATGCGGCGCATGGCCGAATCGAATACGATTCCCACGGGCGGTTTGGCTGCGGCCGGAAACTGCATGTCAGGTAAGATCCAACGCGTTGAGGCGGCCGGTGGAATCGCCGAAGTGCTCCACGTGCACGCCCATGCGGTCCATCATCGCCAGGTACAGATTGCACATGGGCGTTTCCTTGCGATACACGATGCGCCGGCCCGCCCGGAAATGATTGCCGCCGCGTCCGGCGATCAGCGTCGGCAGATCTTCGTGCAGATGGCGGTTACCGTCGGAAAGCCCCGCGCCGTAGACGATCATGCAGTTATCGAGTAGCGCGCCATCGCCTTCGCGGATGGATTTCATCTTCGCGATCCAGGCTGCGAATTGGCGCACATGATAGGCATTGATCTGAGTGACTTTCTCGATCAGGTCGGGCTGATTGCGGTGATGCGTCAGCGGATGGTGGCCGTCGGGAATATCGATTTCGCGGTAGGGCCGCGACGTGCCTTCGTGGGTGACCAGGAAGGTGATCACGCGCGTCAGATCCGACTGAAAGGCGACGGTCATCATGTCCGTCATCAGCTTGAAGTGCTCGGCAAAATCCGCGGGAATGCCGTAGGGCTTCTCCATGTGCGGATCGACCTGCGCATTGTCTTTTTCGGTCTTCTCGATCTGCCGCTCGATCTCGCGAATGGAGGAAAGATACTCATCCAGCTTGCGCCGATCGGTGGGGCCGAGATTAGTTTCAAGCGCGTGCGTATCGTCGCTCACAAAATCGAGAATGCTGCGGCGGTAGAAACTCTCCCGTGCGCGGGCCGCGGGTGTCGTCGCCATGCCGTTGCCGAATAGCCGTTCGAACAGGGCGCGCGGATCGAGCACCGGCGGCAAGGGCTGCGTATCGCTCTTCCAAGCCAGGTTATTCGTATAAGCGCAGGAGTAGCCGGAGTCACAATCGCCAGCCTGGCGCGCATCTTCCATGCCTAGCTCGAGCGATGGGTAGCGCGTTTGCTTACCCACTTGATTAGCCACAATCTGGTCGAACGAGATACCCGCCTTGATATCGATCACGGTCTTGCGCGGCTGCACGCCCGTCAGATAAGACGCGCAGCAGCGGCCATGGTCGCCCGCGCCATCCAGCAGCGCGCGGCCGGTGTTATGCGTGAGATTGCCGAAGAGCGTGATATCCTGGCGCAGCGGTTCGAGCGGCTTCAAGATGCGCGGCAGTTCACCAAGCGGACCATCGTAATCCGGGTTCCAGCCCTGCATGATGATGCCGTTCGGCACATAGACAAACGCCATGCGCACGGGCGGTTTGACGGTCTTGGCGCCTGCCAGCGCGGGCACCATGGCGTCCATAAATGGCAGCGCCACCGCCGTTCCCACGCCGCGCAGGAATGTTCTGCGAGGCAGAGCTTTCTTCGTTATCATCGTTTCGCGATCTCCTTGTTCGCCTGCCCTGTATTGTCTCCCCGGCCCATCTGGAACGGGGCGCTGTGCACGATGTCGTAAATCAGCGATTGAAAATGGTAACCGGACGCCGCCATTTCGCGGTTGATTCCGTCGAGTGTGCGGCGGTCGTAAGGCTGCAACCCGCGGCCCAGCGCATAAGTCAGCATCTTCTCCGTCAGGCAGCGCGAGAACTGCGGCAGCGCCGCAATCAAAAGCGCCCGCATCTCATCGGGTGTCTTGAACGATTTGCCGTTGGGTAGTGTGCCGCTCGAATCCACGGGAAACTTACCGTCTTCGGTGCGCCACTTACCAATTGCGTTGTAATTCTCAAGGCCGAATCCCAGCGGGTCCATCTTGTTGTGGCACGAAGCGCACATGGGGTCGGCGCGATGTTTCTCCATCTGCTGGCGCAGCGACATCAGCGTGCCGACGGCGCTTTCATCGAGCGCCGGCACATCCGGCGGCGGAGGCGGTATCTCCGAACCGAGGATGTTATTCAGCACATACTTACCGCGCAGCACCACCGATGTGCGCGTGGGGTAACTCGAAACGGTCAAGATACTGGCTTGACTTAGTAACCCGCCGCGCTGGCCGGTAGTTAGTTCTACGCGGCGGAAATCCGGTCCGGTGACGCCCGGGATGCCGTAGAACTTAGCGAGCCGCGCGTTCAGGAAAGTGTATTTCGCATCGATAAAATCGGAAAGCAGACGATTCTCGCGCAGCACATACTCGAAAAACATGCGCGTCTCGGTCTTCATGGCATCGCGCAATTCGGGTCCCCACTCGGGAAACTTCACCGGATCGGGCTTCACTACATCCAGATTGCGGATCTCCAGCCATTGGCCGGCGAAGTTACTGGCGAAAGCCGCCGACCGCTTGTCCGCCATCATGCGTTTCACCTGGGCATCGAGCGCGGCCGGCTCGTGCAGCTTGCCGGACTCGGCCAAGCCCAGCAATTCGTCGTCCGGCATGGAACTCCACAGGAAGTAGCTCAGGCGCGACGCCAGTTCCACATCTGAAATCGCGTGCACATCATGCGCATCGGTGGGGTTGGGATCGCGCTCGATGCGAAAGAGAAACTGCGGCGTCACCAGCATCGCCTGGATCGCCAGTTGAATGCCCTGCTCCGTGGTTTCGCCGCGCGAACGTGCCAAGGCCACGAACTTCAACAACGACGCCACTTCCGCGTGAGTCACCGGCCGGCGGTACGCGTGGTGCGCTAAGTTGGCGACGATCTTCTCCACGCAAGCTTGCCCGGACTTAGGATCGCAAATCAGAATCTTCTTACGGCTGGCGCGCTCCACATCGGTGTGAAACGGCCCTTCGAAGACTATCGAATTGAGATACTTGTTCTTCTTGTTGTTATACGCGTCTTTCTCGGGCAGAGTCTTGACGAACTCGTCGTCGATGAAGCCTGCGCGGAACACATGGTCGCCGGCGGGCAGGTAGAGCCGCACATTGGCTTCCGAGTAAGGCTCGAAGTACACCAATGTGGATGGCTTGGTTTCTATCTGCAGCGTCTTCAGCAGCGTGCCATCCATCCAGAAACCGAGCGTCACCGGCTTGGCATCCGCCGTCCGCTCGCCGGGCATGCCGAAGCGAACGATGTAATCGCCATCCCACTCGATGCGATGCGTAGCTTCTACGGTGCTCAGGTCCAGGCGGCGAATGGACTTATCTTTCGTGTGATATTCGGCCATCAGAGGCTTCTTCGGCAACGGATCGGCGCCCATGGCCCGCGAAGCGATGATCTCGGCCGCGTCCATATAGCGTTCCATCAATACCGGCGAGATAGTCAGCACGTCGGCGATATTGTCGAAGCCGTAACCGGAATCGTCGGTGGGGAAATCTTTTTCCGCGCGGAAATCGACGGCCAGCAGATCGCGAATGGTGTTCGAATATTCACTGCGGTTCAGGCGGCGCGCCGTCACGTGTCCCGGATCGGGTTTCACATTGCGGTCGGCTCGGTCGAATTCGCCTTCCACGTAATGGATCAGCGCCTGCATCTGCGCTTCGGGCGGACGCGGAATGCCTTTGGGCGGCATCTCGCCGGCGCGCAGCTTGTCGAGAATGGTTTCCCATCCATCGCGGTATGTGGTGATCGAATCTGGGGTCAGCAGCAGCTTCACGTTCAGGCCGCCGGATGCCAGCTTCTCGTTATGGCAGAGCGCGCACGTTTTGGCGAGCACCGGCTTCACGGCCGAATCGAAGTCGGCAGGCGGGGCGTCGGCGGCGCACACAGCCCCGGCTATTGCGAGAGCGATCGCGATGGTCCGGAGATGAGTGCAGGCCATTTCGGTTCCGAGTGGCTTATTGTTCTATAATACATCTCAAAATGGATTCCGTAATCCGGTATTCACGCAGGGCGTTTCTGGGCGGAGCGGCTGCGGCGTTGGCGAGCCGACTGGGCGCCGAGCAGGATCCGGCGGCCTACGGCGTTACGGCATTGCTCGATGGCAGCGGCATGGTGCGCATTCCCGCGGGCGAATTCCAAATGGGATCGGCCTCCGGCGAGCCCGATGAAGCGCCCGTGCATCGCGTGCGCATCAGCCACGATTTCGAAATCGGCAAATTTGAGGTGACCGAGGCGCAGTGGGAAACCGTAATGGCCGATCCGCATGCCAAGGCTGGAGCGGTGCGAACCACACCGGAAGGCGCGAGTGTTGGCAGCGATCCCAGCCGATTCAAGGGCGCGTCGCTGCCGGTGGAGAGCGTCTCCTGGGACGATATTCAGGTGTTCCTGGCGCGGCTCAACGCCCGCGACCGCGAGCATTTATATCGGCTGCCGACCGAAGCGGAGTGGGAATACGCTTGCTTCGACGATGCCGCGGGACTGGCGGCGAGCGCCTGGTACAAGGAGAATTCCGCGGACCGCACGCATCCCGTGGGCGGGAAACAGCCGAATGCGCGCGGCCTGTTCGATACGCTCGGCAACGTCGCGGAGTGGGTGAGCGATTGGTATGAGCGCGAGTATTACGCCGAGAGTCCGGCGGCAGATCCGCAAGGGCCGTCGACCGGATCGTACCGCGTGTTTCGTGGCGGGAGTTGGCTCGATCCGGCGAAGTATTGCCGCGCGACGGCGCGCAATTTTGAATTTCCAGTAAGCCGACTGCATAATGTCGGGTTTCGGGTGGTCCGGATGTCTAGCCACAGATGACTGGAAAGCACTTTGACGGAAAGCGCTTCTACAATCCGGATGCCCGGCAGGCTCGCGGCTTTCGGGATGTACTGCGATGGAAGTTCACCAGCCGGCCGGAAGCGTCACCCCGCTTCATTTCAGATTTCGAGCCATCCGTACCGCCGCGCCGTGTAGAAGGCAGCGGACTGCGAGTCACTCTGGTGAATCACTCGACGGTGCTCCTTCAGCAGCGGGGAATTAACATTCTGACCGATCCGATTTGGTCCGAACGGGCGAGTCCTTTGTCGTGGATAGGTCCGCGGCGCCGGAGAAGGCCGGGAGTGCGTTGGGAGGACCTGCCGCCGATCGACATCGTACTGATCAGCCACAACCATTACGACCACCTGGATCTACCGACCCTGCGGCGTCTGGCGGCGCGCGGCGATGCCAAGTTCGTGGCTCCCTCAGGCGTAGCGCGGCTGTTGCGCGCGGAGAATATCGGGACCGCGCATGAGTTGGATTGGGACGAATCGGTGTCACTCGCGGGGTTCAAGATTCACTCGGTGCCCGCGCTGCATTTCTCAGGCCGGGGAATCCTCGACCAAAATGCAACCCTGTGGTGCGGGTATGTGATCGAATGCCAGGAGCGGCGCGTGTATTTCGCCGCGGACACCGCTTTCGGACCTCACTTCGCCCAGATTCGGGAACGGTTCGGATCGCCGCAACTCGCGCTGTTGCCGATTGGAGCGTACGAGCCACGCTGGTTTATGTCGCCGGTGCACATGGGTCCCGATGAGGCGGTCAGGGCGCATCGGATTCTGGCCGCCAAGACCAGCATCGCGATCCACCATGGAACTTTCCAACTGGCGGACGAGGGCATCGACACCCCAGCGAAACAGCTTATGGCTTGCGCCGGAGACGAATCGTTTCTGGTTCTCAAGAACGGTCAATTCGCCGACATTCCATGAGTGGATCCATGAGTGGTCAATGATGATCGACAAGCATACGGTCGCGCTAGTCAGTATCATCGGCAGTTCTCTCGATGTGCTGGGCGCCTTATACCTGGCCTACGATCTGTTGGGCGGGGAACACGGACCGCTGCGGACTCTCACCAGGGGCGTCACTTACGGCGCGCTGTTTGGAGCCGGGTACGGCCTCGGCTTAGGTCCGGTATTTGGACTCGCGACCGGCGTGGCGCATGGCATCACGCTGGCCTGGGAGTTTTCGCGCGCGTCGCGGGGCCGCCCGAAGTCGGGATTCTGGTATGACA
This sequence comes from Bryobacterales bacterium, assembly GCA_963785255.1. Taxonomy (GTDB): domain Bacteria; phylum Acidobacteriota; class Terriglobia; order Bryobacterales; family Bryobacteraceae; genus Bog-159. The sequence continues at coordinate 834,613 of CAWAUR010000013.1, read as the reverse complement.
CGGCGATGAGTGCGATTCGCGGCGTGGGCTTCGCTCTGGGCGCCGCATATTTGTATGGAGGCGCATTTGGCGCCGCGTTTGGCGCATTGAGCACGGTGGGCCAAGCCATTGCGTACCGGGCAGGAATCCGGCCGACCATCGATTATCAGCCGGCTACCCGCCCCCGCATGACGAAGCTTCAATTTCTCGCGGCGGTAAACCGCACCGTGGGTTACTCTGTGGCCGGATATGTCAGCGCGTTAGTGGGGCATCGGGCGGCGGCGCTCAGCGTCGGGGTGAAGGCAGGGCTGGTGGTGGGGGTGGTGACCGCGATTGCGGGATCCTGCACGCCTTTCGTCGAATGGTTTGCCGATCATGCACCCGCGCGGCGCATGGGCGTCTACGGAGTTGGATTGATCCTGGGCGGCTTCGCGCTGCAATCCGTCCAGTATTGGTTCGCGCTGCTCGATGTGAGTGTCCGTTAAAATGGATTTCATCGACCTCAATTGCGACATGGGCGAGTTACCCGACACCGCGCTCGAAGAAGCGCTGATGCGGCACATCACTTCGGCCAACGTAGCTTGCGGCGGGCATGCGGGCGAGGCGGAGAGCATGCGGCGCACGGTGGAAGCGGCGCGGCGGCACGGCGTGGCGGTGGGCGCGCATCCGGGCTATCCCGATCGCGCGAATTTCGGCCGCGTGGAAATGGCGCTGTCCGCCGAAGAGATTGCGCAGACGGTATACGGTCAGATCGGCGCGTTGGCCGCCATTGCCGGCCAGTTGTCGCATGTGAAACCACACGGCGCGTTATACAACGTCGCGGCGAAAAATTCTGTGGTAGCGCGCGCCATCGGCGACGGCGTGGCGCGATTCGGCGCCGACCTCACGCTCGTTGGCCTGGCAGGCTCGGTGATGCTCGATGTGTGGCGCAAAATGGGTTTTCGTGTGGCGGCGGAAGGATTCGCGGACCGGCGCTACGAGCCCGACGGCAGCCTGCGGCCGCGCAAATTTGTGGATGCGTTAATCACCGACCCCACAGCCGCTGCCGCACAGGCCCTCCGATTGGCGAGCGAAGGGCGCGTCGAGACGATCTGCGTTCACAGTGACACGCCCGGATCGGTCGCCATCGCAGCGGCAGTGGCGGCGGCCTTGCAAACGCAGCCGCACCGACCTTAGCAGGTTGCGGAGAGAGAGAGTGTCTGGAAGACCGCTCCCTGACGGTCGCGGCTCGGTTAAGGCGGTCGCGGCTCGGTTAAGGCTGTCCCGGCCGGTCACAAGTGGTTGTAGGTGCTGGAGCCGGCTTCTGAGCCGCGCGCGTGAGCAAGCGGTTTCGGGCCTTTTTCCGGAACTTGAATCTAAGTCGCCAGTCCGTCTCTGTTCTTCAATACCTGACGCAGAAGTTGTCGGCATAATTCGCTCAGGTGATGGCACAGCATTTCGGGGAGCACGCCGCATGCCGGGCGCACCCATGGGATAATCGCCGAATGCGAACCATCCCCGGCATTGTTTTGCTGTTTAGCAGCATACCCGCTGCGGCACAACTCTCCCAATCCACTCCCGAACTCATCCGCGTGAACCCTCACGTGTATTGCGCCACCGGCTACGCGCTCGGCAACGTCACTTTCATCCTTACTGAACGCAGCGTAGTGGTGGTCGATACTACAGAAGGCCAAACTCCCGCGCAGGCTGTCCGCAATGACTTTCGGAAGGTGTCCGCGCTGCCTGTCAGCTATATCATTTACACGCACCACCACGGCGATCACATCCACGGCGCCAAAGTATTCGCCGGTCCAGATACTAAAGTGATCGCGCAAAGGAATCACCTGGAGGAGATGCGCAAATACGTCCTGACGGCGGGCTACAATCGGAGGCTGAACATCGTGCAGTGGGCCGCGGATGTATCTCGCGAACAACGTGGTACAACTCTCGGCGTGGACCTGCTGCATCCGGGCGTGAGCGGATACATCAAGCCCGATATCACTTTCGACGAAGAGTATAAATTCACCGAGGGCGGCGTGCGTTTCGAGTTATATCACACGCTCGGCGAAACCGTGGATCACCTGATGGTCTGGCTTCCGGATTTCGACACGCTGCTGTGCGGCGATCTGTTCTATTGGAGCTTCCCCATGCTTGCCAGCCCCGGCAAACCGGATCGTCCGGTGCTCGAATGGGCCGCCTCGCTCGACCGTATACGCGCATTGCATCCGGCGTACCTGGTGGGATCCCATAGCCGCCCACTCACCGGACGCGCGGCCATCGACCAGGCGCTGGCGAACTACGCCCGCGCGATCCGCTTTGTGCACGACGAAACGGTGAAACGCATCAATGCCGGAGAGCCGCTCGATCGGATTCGCGCGGAGGTGCAGTTGCCGCCGGATCTGGCCGCGCAGCCATATCTGCAGCCGGTGTATGGCACAGTGCCGTGGGCTGTGAACGGCGTGTTTCGCCAATATACCGGGTGGTACGATTTCGATCCCGCGCATCTGAACGGCGGCGATCCGGCGGCGCTTCATCGCGCGTTAGTGGAGGCGGCGGGTGGCGCCGATGCCATCGTACGGCGGGCGCAAAAAGCGGCGGACAACGGACAATTGCAACTGGCGCTCGAACTTGTGGAGGTCGCCGGAGATGATTCCGCCGCGCATCGTCTGCGCACGCAATTGCTCGATCGGCTGGCGGCTCAGACGGACAACGGAGTGGCGCGTAACATCTATCTGGAAGCCGCCACCACTAACTGAAAAACCGCTCCCTGACGGTCGCGGCTCCGTAACGATGCAAACTTACGCGCCCCGATTCTTACCGAGCCGCGACCGTCAGGGAGCGGTCTTCAACTAACTGACCACTCGCGAGCGGAACGTCCGCGAGCCGAAGCCGAAGCAGAGCACCAGTGTAGCGGCCAGGGCGAACAACACCCAGGGCATTGGCAGTGTCGGCATGGTATGCCCATGCATGGGCGGCACCATGGCGTATCGTAAACCCTCGGCGGCGTAAGTCAGCGGATTGAACAAAGTAATTACTTGAAACCAGCGGATGCTACTAAGTGCGCTCCAGGGATAGTAAGTGCACCCAGTGAATAGTAATGGCGTCAAGATCACGGCGAACATCAGGCTGATTTGTTCCGGCTTGACCACAGTGCCGATCACCAGCCCGATGCCCGAGCCGGCGAACGCCGCCAGCACGATCATGCCAATGAGCACGCCGATGCGGTCGCCGCGCACCGCATAGCGACTGCCCAGCACCCACCAGGCAGCCGGAAAAATCACGGCGCCCGCTATCATCCCGCGCAACGCGGCAAACAGCACCTTCTCGGCCGCCACCAGCCAGACGGGCATGGGCGCGAGAAGGCGGTCGTGGATTTCGCGCGCGAATCCCAAGTCAAGCACCAGGGGCAGCGTGATGCCCTGGATGGCGGCCATCAACTCGGTAAGTCCAACAATGCCGGGAAGCAGCAGCGCCGAAAAGTTGCCGGCGGTAAGTCCGATGCTGGGTAGGATCTTACAGAAGATCAGGAGGAAAAACATCGGTTGAATGAGCGCCTGGACGAGAAACTGTGGTAACTCGCGGCGTGTGACCACTAAGTCGCGGCGAAGAGTGGCGCCGAAAGCGTTGGCGGCAAGCCATAGGCGGTTAGTATGTCGTACGGGCGTCATGTTAGCGCAGATGTCTCCCTGTCAGGTAAATGAAAACGTCTTCCAGGCTGGGCTGCTTCACGTGGAGATCGCGCACCTGCGCGCCGGCCAGCAGCACGGCTTGGGTGGCCGGACCCACCAATGCCGGAGCCTTCTCGGCATAAATCCGGTAAGCCACCACACCCATCTCCACATCCGGATCGGGCGGCGCGCCGGCGTCGAGTTCGTCGACCTTGCTCACGCCCGGCAGACCCGCTAGCGTTTCGAGCACACGCGCGCCGGCGTCCGGCGCAGGCAGGCTCAATCGCAATTCGACGGCATTGCCGCCGGGGATCAGCTTCTTCAACTCGGCGGAGGTATCGTTCACCAGGATTTTTCCCTTGTCCATGATGGCGATGCGCCCGCAGAGCTGATCCGCCTCGTTCATGTCGTGCGTAGTGAGCAGGATGGTGAGTCCTTGCGCGTTGAGCGCGCGAATACGGTCCCAAAGAAACAGGCGCGACTGTGGATCGAGATTGTTGGTCGGCTCATCGAGAAACAGGACGTCGGGCGCATGCATGAGGGCGCGCGCGATCATGAGCCGTTGTGACATGCCACCCGAGTAGCGCGCCACGCGATCGTTCTTGCGGTCGCCCAGGCCGAGTTCGTTTAGCAGAGCGTCGGCGCGTTCCTCTCGCTCACGATGCGGCACGCCATGATAGGCGGCGTGAAACGTGAGGATCTCGCGCACGCGCAGGCTGCGGTCTAGATTGCTCTGCTGCGGCACCACGGCGATGCGTTGCTTGATGCCGATGGGATCGGTGGCCACATCCAATCCCATAATGGCGGCCGAGCCGGACGTGGGCAGCACGCTGGTGATCAGCACGCCGATGGTGGTGGTCTTCCCCGCCCCGTTCGGTCCCAGCAAGCCGAAAATCTCGCCCGGACGGACGCTGAAGGTGACGCCATCGACGGCGTTGACGGGAGATTTGGCATAGCGCTTCACCAGGTCGCGGACTTCGATGGCGGGGGCGTCGGGCATGGAATTTACGATTGTAGCGAAAACAATGGAACCACAGATGGACAGAGATGCACACGGATAACTGCGGCCGGCTTGTGGGGCAGCCACCCTGGCTGTGGCGGCCTCTCAGGCCGCCCCTCGACTTTCTACATTTGTGTCCGCCATTGTGGGGCAGGCTCGTAGCCTGCGCGGGCCTCGTAGGCCCGCTGTTTTGGCGCGCGAAGCGCCCCCCGGCGAGTTTCGCTCGCCCCTCGACTTTCTACATATGGCGGGCCGGCAGATTGGGTTCGTTTTGTAATTTTTTAGCGGCGGAGGCGCGTGAACTTGCGCGATCTTCTCCGGGGATGATGTGGGTTTGGGGGCTGAGACCGTGGGGCGAATCCGTTCCGGGGGGAACGGCTTTGCCGGCGGCGGTGCGGGGGCCGGGGGAATTTTTTTCGCGCTTGCGCGGCTGGCGCGGATGCGGGCGTCGCTGGAGTTTGTGTTGTCCATGGTGCTTTCGATGGCGGGCTGAATGCCCCCTTCTGTTTGTCAGGATAGCTGGGGCGAGTGCGGGAAGCGGGTATGATTGGGCGCAAGTTGTTGGGAGGTCAGGAGGATTTGATTCATTCCGATAAGTGACCGAGATGACAACGTGCCAGACATCGAGAACCTATCCAGACGGCTCTAACTAACTAATGCCAGGTACGCCGTCGAACGGAAGCGCGCCAAAACGGCGGGCCTACGAGGCCCGCGCAGGCTACGAGCCTGCCCCACTTTGCGCCGGCACAATGTGGAAAGCCGAGGGCAGAAGCCAGGAGTTGCACTCAGCGCGGCGTGGCCTTTTGCAGTCTGTGCGCGCGGCGGCGCCGCACATACCAAAGGATGAAGAACACGAGCGCAATCAGCACCATTCCCGCAAGCACCGCATAGACGATGAGCAGGCGCATCGAGTTCATCATGACGAACTTGCCGCTGGTGGTGTAGAAGCCGTTGAAGCTGGCGATGGCCGCGGGCAGCGCGAGCAGATCGTCTTTGGTCATCTGCAAGACACGTTCGTGGGGGTGATATTGGGATTCCCACGGAAACGTGTCTCCGTGGGCATCCATTTCGATGTGGCCGCCGAGCACGGAGCTGACGGGGCGATCCTTCACGAAGGCGGCGACCCTTTTCGCGCTGGCCAGATCGGCGCTGGAATCGTCGATGAGAAGGCGGCCCGGCATTAGAAAATCGCCCGAAAAAAACAGTCCCGTATTGCGGTCGTAAAACGAGACTTCAGTCTCATTGTGGCCGGGCGTGGGGATCGCGTCGACAGTGCGGCCGCCGAGATCGATCTGCGAGAGACCGTTCGGCCAATCGGAGAAGCGGTAAAAGCGCCGAACGCCGTCGATATCGAAACCCACTACTTGCACGTTGGACAAGTGCGCAAATTGCGCATCGCCCGCGCGATGGTCCAGGTGCCGATGTGTATGGACCACTAGCAACGGGAGCTTCGCGGGCCCATCGCCTGGGACGAGCTGCAGCACCGTCTTTGCCAGGGGCATGCGGTTTGGATCCGCGACGTCGCCGGTATCGATGAGAAGCGCCTTGGCCGATCCGATCAGGAGGTACATGAACGGGGCCTCGAAAGTGGCGCAGAGGTTTTCCCTGGAGGATGAACGTGTCCCGATTATATGGGTGCACCTGGAGCGGCGGTTGCGGGTCGGCCTTGCAGTCTTCCGCGCCTTCATTCCAGTGAACGCCCATCGATCCGGGCGCGAGTTGCGAATGGGCTGGCGCGCTCGTGAGCAAAATCCCGAGAGCCGACGCGCAGGTGATTTTCGTCTTCATGTGTTACTCAGCCTCCTTACGATCGGGCAGAATCGAATCCAGGGTGCGCAGCCACATACCTACGGCGTGGTCCAGTCGCCTTCGATCGCGGGTGGCGCAGTAATCCAGCATGAAGCCGCGCAACCCGGCCAGGACAACGGTGGCGAAGGCGCGCGCCTCGCTGCGCGGGTACCCTTCGCGACCGAGCGGCTCAGCGATATCCCGCAGCCAATCTTCGATGGTGGCGCGCAGGAATGTCTTGTAGAGTTGCGGATGACGCAGGGCAATCCCGTAGACCTCGAAGTAAAGACGGAAGAGGGGTTCAGACTTTGGCGAGCGCATCCGCTTCCAAATGATCCGGCACTCCTCGCCAACGCTGGCAGCCTGCACCTGGCCATAGCTGGAGCGCTGCCGCAGACGGACCTCCGCCAGAACCTCGGCCACCATGTTTTCCTTCGAGCCGAAGTAATAGAGCAGGACGCGCGGGCTGGAGCCGACGGCTTTGGCCAAAGGCCGGAGCGAAAGGCCGGTGATGCCATGTTCGATCAGGTATTGAACGATGGCGTTCCGCAATTCCGCCGGCCGCTTTTTGTTCACGGTTCGGCTCATAGGGCGAGAATATCATAAATGAAACGATTGTTTCAATAATGATTTTGGATCTCAGAGAATCGTCGCGCTAGAGTTGCAGAACAAGGCGCAGACCCGCATCCACGGAGCCCTGGACGCGCGGCGGCAGCGTACCGGCAAGGTCAGTCAAGAATGTGCGATCGAGGGTCAGGAGTTGCGAAACATTCACCACGGAGTCGCGCGGAAGACCCGTCACACGCGCGGGCAGCAGAATGTTGCCGGGCGCGTCTGCAAGTTCCATATTCCCGGTGATTACGGCCACAATCGCAGTCTGTATACGGCTGCGATTGAAAGAGTCCGCTTGCACCACCAGGACCGGCCGTCGATATCCTGGCTCGGAGCGGCGCGGTTCGGGAAGGTCGGCCCACCAGATCTCTCCGCGCCGAATCTCGACCATTTCTACCAGCGCTCCTTCTCAAGAGATCTCACTTGGGCGCGATGTAACGCGGCGTCAAGTTTCGAAGGCTGGCGCGCATACACTTCGTTCAAGCGCTCCGTGATCGAACTGTCCTGCTGCCTGCTCAGAAACTCCGAAATGGCGGTCGCGTACAACTGACTTCTGGAGACCCGCAAGCGCCGAGCGGCATTTTCGGCTCGACGGAAGAGGTCGTCGGGAACTGAAACTGCGGTCTTCATTCCTTCAGTATAACCGCAGTTATACCAGATCGGATTTCGAATGCATCGTCGCACCTCCGTGATGAATCGAATCGTCATACGGCGGGCGGCACGGCCAAAGCGCTACGATACGAGTAATCCCATGTTCCGCGCGATCAAAGAACAGGTCGATACGATCTTCCGCGAAGATCCCGCGGCCAAAAGCGTCATCGAGATCCTGCTCTGCTATCCGGGATTCCATGCGGTGCTGGCGCATCGCCTGGCGCACAAGATGTACAGCGCGCGCATTCCGCTGGCGCCGCGGGTGATTTCGCAAATCAGCCGCTTCTTTACAGGCATCGAGATTCATCCGGGCGCGCGCATCGGGCGGCGGTTTTTCATCGATCACGGCATGGGGGTGGTCATTGGCGAGACCACCGAAATCGGCGACGACGTGCTGCTGTATCAAGGCGTGACGCTGGGCGGGACGGGCAATGAGAAAGGCAAACGGCATCCCACGCTCGGCAATCATGTGGTGGTGGGGACGGGCGCCAAGATTCTGGGCGGAATTCGCATTGGCGATAACGTGAAGATTGGCGCGGGCTCGGTGGTAGTGCGGCCGGTGCCGGATAACTCCACCGTGGTAGGCGTTCCAGGACGCGTGGTGCGCACGCGCGGCGAAAATGGTGTGTTGGAGCACGGCAGTCTGCCCGATCCGGAAGGGCAAGCCATCGAAGATCTGGCGCAGCGTGTGTCTGAACTCGAAACGCTGGTGCGGCAGTTAGCCGGCGAGCGTGCAGGGCTCGTCAGTAAGTCGAGTCAGTCTTAAACCGCTCCAGCGCGCCGGGATTCTCCACCGTTGACGTATCCCCCAACGCCTCGTTCAAATAAGCCTGCCGGATCAACCGCCGCACTACTTTGCCACTCTGAGTCTTCGGCAATTCCGGCACTGCGTGAATCGCGCGCGGCCGGAACGCTCCGCCCATGGCGCGCGCCACATGCGCGGACAATTCGCCGTTGGCGTCCGCCAACGCCGCGCCCGGCTTCAGCACCACGAACGCCACCACGGCTTCGCCCGTCAACTCATCGGGCACCCCGATGACGGCGGCTTCGGATACCGCGGGGTGCGCGATCAGGCACGCCTCCACCTCCGCCGGACCCACTTTGCGGCCCGCCACGTTGAACGATTCATCGGCGCGGCCGTGCAGGAACCACTGGCCGTCTTCATCCACAATGGCCCAATCGCCGTGATACCAGACGCCCGGCCATCGCGACCAATAAGCTTCCAGATAGCGCTGCGGATCGTTCCAGACGCCGCGCGTCATGGAAGGGGCGGGCTTGGTGCAGACGAGATAACCCATCTGACCGCGAACGGAGCGGCCTTGCGCATCGAAAACATCGGTGGCCATGCCGGGCGACGGGCCGCCCAGCGAACACGCTTTGAGCGGCTGAATGGGAAGCGGCCCGAGAAAGCCACCGATAATTTCGGTGCCGCCGGAGATATTCATCACCGGGCAACGGCCGCGGCCCACGCGCTCGGAAAACCAGCGATAGGAACTTTCATCCCACGGCTCGCCGGTCGATCCTAGCAGGCGCAGCGAACCAAGATCGAACGCGCCGGGACCCGCGCCGGCCTTGCGCATCAAGAGGCGAATGGCCGTGGGCGAAATGCCGAAGGTGGTCACGCCGTGCCGTTCGATCATCTGCCAGAAGCGCTCCACCGTGGGGTGGTCGGGCGCCCCATCGTATAGCACGATGGTTCCTCCCAGATGATGATTGCCGATGATCTCCCAAGGCCCCATCATCCAGCCGATATCGGAGACCCACCAGAATCGGTCGGCGGGCTGGTGATCGAAGGTCAGATAGATCTCTTTGGCGGTTTGCACCAGCGCGCCGGCATGTGTATGCAGCGCTCCTTTGGGACGGCCGGTGGTTCCGGAGGTGTAAAGCAGCAGCGCGGGCGCTTCGGAATCTAGCGGCATGGAAGCGCATTCATCGGGCAGGCCGGCAACAAAGTCATCCCACCAGAAGTCGCGTTTCGGAGCGATCGGGACATCGCCGCCTTTGTACCGCCAGACGATCACCTTTTCGATGGCGGAGCCTTCGGCCAACGCTTCATCGGCGCGCTGCTTCAGCGGGATCGCGCGGCCGCGGCGTTCCAGAAAATCGGCGGTGAACAAAACCTTTGCGCCGGAATCCTGCAGCCGCACGGCGACGGCGCCGTATCCGAAGCCGGAGAAAATGGGCACCGCGATGAGGCCCAGCTTGAAACAGGCGTCCAGGATCATCACCACTTCCGGGACCATCGGCATGTACAGCGCCACACGATCTCCCGGCGCCAGGCCGAGAGCGCGCAGGGCGTTCGCCAGGCGATCCGTTTCGCGGCGGAGTTCGGCGAAGGTAAGCGTGCGGACGCTGCCGCTTTCGGATTCCCAGATCACCGCCAGGCGATCGCGCGCGCCGCCGCTCGAATGCCGGTCGAGACAATTCCATGCGATGTTCAGTTTGCCGCCGGTAAACCAGCGCGCCCATTCCACGCCGCGCGAAGCGTCCAGCACCTGCTGGTACGGCTCGAACCACTCCACGCCGAGTTCCCGCTCCATCTCTTCCCAGAACTCTTCCAGGTGGTCCTGCGAATAGCGGATGAATTCCCGATAAGTGGCGATGCCCAACCGCTGCATAAAGCGGTAGACGTTCGTGCGCTCGATGAATTCGCGGGAAGGGGTCCAGATGAACGGCGTGGTTTCCATCAACTTGCTATTCTACGCCGCGAAGCGCGCGATAATACGGCTTATGCTTAGACTTGCCCTACTCCTGTTGCCGGTGTTGGCCGTGACCGCCGGCGCCACCGTGAAGATCGAGAAGACCAGCTACAAAGGCTGGCCGAATTGTTACCGTATCACCAACGGCGAGGTGGAACTGATCGTGACCGGCGACATCGGCCCGCGCATCATGCGCTACGCGTTTGTTGGCGGCCAGAATTTCTTCAAGGAATTTGCCGAAACGCTGGGCAAATCGGGCGAGCCGAATTGGATCTTGCGCGGCGGACATCGCGTCTGGGCAGCGCCCGAGGACGCAGTGCGCACGTACGCGCCGGACAACGGACCCGTGCGCATCGAAGTCAAGGCCGGCGTGCTGACCGCGACGGAACCAGTGGAGCCACTCACCGGCCTTGAAAAACAAATTGTGGTGAAATTGTCGCCGCAGGGGACGAGCGTGGAGGTCTTGCATCACATCCGGAACGCCGGCAAGGCTCCGTTGGAGTTGGCGCCCTGGGCGCTCACCATGATGGCGCCGGGCGGCGTGGCGATTCATGGCTTCCCGCCGCGCGGCAAGCATCCCGAAGTCCTGGCTCCCACCAATCCGCTGGTGATGTGGGCGTTCACCAATCTTTCCGATCATCGCTGGCGGTTCACGCGGAAATATCTGATGTTGCATCAGGACCCCAAGAACGCCGATCCGCAAAAGCTGGGCAGCTTCAACAAGAACACGTGGGCAGCCTATTCGCTGAACGATGGCCTGTTCATCAAACGCTACGACGCACAGGATTCACCGAAGAATTACCCGGATTTCGGTTGCTCCTTCGAGACCTTCACCAATGCCGATTTTCTGGAGATGGAAACGCTCGGTCCGCTGCAACATTTGAAACCGGGCGCATCGCTGGAACATATCGAGCATTGGACGTTGCACAAGAATGTGCATTTGCGCAGCTTCAACGACGACGAGTTGGACCGGACCGTGTTGCCGCTGGTGAGCGCACGGTAGCGCCTCGAAACGCGTAGCGGAAGCCGTTCTCCGCGATTCCGCGTAACTCGTCGTCCGAGAATCCGAATTGCCGCGCGGCTAAGCCATACTCGTCTGACAGCGTCGTCGCAAAAATAGCCGGATCGTCGGTGTTCAAGGTGATCGGCACGCCGGCATCGTAAAGGCGGCGCACCGGGTGGGCGTCCAGCGATTCCACGGCGCGGGTCGCGACGTTGCTCGAGATACACACTTCGAGCGGAATGCCTCGATCGCGCAGATGGCGCAGCAACGCGGGATCTTCAATGGCGCGGATGCCGTGGCCGATTCGTTCAGCGCCGATCTCGAGCGCGGCCCATACCGATTCCGGTCCAGCCGTTTCGCCGGCATGCGCGGTCAGGCGCAATCCGGCGGCTTTGGCGAACCGGAATACATCGCCGAACCACGCAGCCGGTCCGCGTACTTCGTCGCCGCCGATGCCGAACGCCACCACGCCGTCGTCGACGCGCGCCGCCGCCAATTCCGCTACTGCCATGGCGTGCTCGGCGCCGAAGTGGCGCACCGCATCGAGAATCCATCGCACCTCGATGGGGAAATCCGCGGCCGCTTCTCTGATGGCAGCGTAGATCGGACCGAAATCCTGGCCTTTCCACAGCACGACGCCGGCCGACAAGGTGATCTCGGCATACTGAATGTTCTCGGCCATCAAACGGCCGAGCAATGCGCGAGTCACTAGCGCGTATGATTCCGGAGTGCGCAACCGCGCGGCCACCGATTTGTAGGTTTCGATGAATCCGGAAAAGTCCTTAAACGAATACAGCGCGCGCACGGCATCGCTTGAGAGAGCCGGATCCAGGGCTTGCATGGTTTCGGGTTCGATGGAACCTTCCAGATGCAGATGCAGTTCCGCCTTCGGCCACGTGCGATATGCGTCAACGCCATCCATCTACAACCAGATTGGCATAAGTATTCGCAAGGTGCGTACCGCGTATGGCAGTGGAGTACAGGGAAAATCCGGAAGTTACACTTTTTCTGTGGTGCGGCGGGCGGCCCATGGTAAACTTACGGAATCTTTATTTTCGGAGGAGTCTACTTTTGAGGATCTTGTTTGCGATACGCGGAGTACGCTTTGAAGCCGCGCTGGCAGTAGCGCTATCTATGGTGGCTGGACCGCGGATATTGAGCGCCGGCCGTCCCGATTTTGTGCCTAACGTGTTGTACAAGGCTTACGGCACATTTTCTCAGCCGCCGGTTAGCGGCGACGACGTATTCCGGCTGCAGGGCGAGCCGTTCAGCATCAGCGTGGTTGCCAAGGCGTCCTCGAAGCCTATCCACAGTGGAAACGGTTATGCAGTCTATTCGCCCCTGGTCATGACCGGCACGGTGAAATCCGGATTGCTGAGTTCACCAACCAGTATCGACAGCCACAGCGCGAGTATCGAGTTACAAAGTGGCCCCGCCGGGGAGAGTATCACACTAGCGACTCCGTTTAAGGTGGTGGGACTGACGTTGTCGATCAGAGCGGTTATCCAACTTCCGCCGGGTACCCTGGCAAATCTGTATATTCATCCGTTTAATGCGCCGGTGCCCATGACCGGGTCAAATGCTACCTTGACTTACTCGGGGGGGACTGAGTCGACGGTTTTGGGAATTAGCGGTATGTTAACCGCCACATTGGACACGGGGTCGAAGAGCGGGCGCGGGGCAACGGCAGAAAGCAGACCTGCGGATGAGAGCGGCGCGCACGTTGAGTTAACAGTGCTCCCGCGCAGACGGTCTCATTTTGTTTGACGGCTCTTCCGAGCCGTGCGCGTCAGCAAGCGTTGCCGGACCGCTCCCTGACGGTCGCGGCTCAGTAAAGAAAGTTCCCGGCCGGTCATAGTTTATTGGAAGTGTGCGGCCCAGCGCAGGTACCGCCACAAATCCGCACGCCGTTGCCACGCGAATTGCATAAATTCGCGAAATCCTACTTGCTCCGCGTGCACTCCCCAATAAGTTTCCATGCGCCATCGTAAGTAAGGACTTCGCCAGGGAGTAATCCGGTAACCCCGCGTTATTCGCCAAACGAGACGCAGCATTAATTACTGCCGTTGTTGCGCGCGGATGGACTGGCGCCGATACCGTCAGGTGTGGCGTAGTATCCGGAACGCGTGCGCACAGTCGGGCGATTCGGTCCGTTGGCGACCACCTTGATCTGCCGGAACGACCCGTCGAGCGCGATGTTAGCGGGAGTGTAACCCAACGTATACTGACTGCGGATATCGTGCGCCACTTGATGCGCCACACGGTCAACTTCCGCGAGTTCCTTGGGGAAATAAGATTCACCTCCGGTGACCGAGGAAAGCTCCTCCAGAGCGCGGCGGCAGCGCTTGGCTTCACGCTTCTCTTCATCGCTCAGAAGCCCGACGCTGTAGATCAACACACCGCTATCCTGCGCGGACTTCACCAGGTTTTCCAGACTGACCAGGCTGCTGTTGTCGTTGCCGTCGGTAACTACCACCAGCACCTTCTTATCCTTCTTGGCCTTTTCTTTCAAGTGGTCGATAGACATGCGGATGGCGTCGCGCATAGCCGTTCCGCCGCGCGAATCGATGCGCGCCAAGCCTTCCTGAAGCTCTTTCGGATCGTTGGTGAAATCTTTGTCGAGGAAGGCTTCATCGTTGAAATTCACAATGAAAACCTCGTCCTGCGGATTCGATTCTTTCACCAGGGCGAGCGCCGCGGCTTCCACCTTAGAGCGCTTCTCACGCATACTGCCGCTATTGTCGATGACCAGGCCCAACGATACCGGAACGTCTTCGCGCTTGAAGACCTTAAGCGTTTGCGGCACCCCGTTTTCAAAAACCTGGAAGGCCGTTTCCGGCAGGGTAGTTACTAAGTGTCCAGTCTTATCCACTACGGTCGCATGCAGCACCACCAGACGCGTGTCCACGTGGATCACGGTGGTTTGTCCGGGCGTATCGGCCGCCCACAGGGCAAAGGCCGCGGCGGCGCACAGCGCCGGTTTAAGAATTCTGTTATTGAGTAGGAGCATAGTAGCCCAATCTCCAGAAGGGCCGGAGTGGAGGTAACCCACGCGGTTGTACCAGCTTCACTTGCACCCGCCGGTACTTGCCGTCCCGATCCTGGTTCTTCGGAGAGTAGCCAATAATGTACTGATTACGTAATTCGATGCCAATCTTTTCCGCAATGTTGGGAAGTTCGCTGAGAGTCTCGACCGGGAAATGCCGGCCGCCCGTCTGTTCCGAGATCTCGCTGAGCAGGCTGGGACCGCCCAGTTCTTCCGCCGTGCGGCTGCGCGTGGCTGCGGGCTCGAAAATACCCATCGCATAAATTTGGACGTCGGCCTCGCGCACCAGGTTCTTGATTTCCGTTTCGGTGTAGCGGCTGTTGTTGTCACCTCCGTCGGAGATGATCAGGAGAGCCTTGCGGGTGTTTTTGGCCCTCTTCATCTCGTGCAACCCGAGATAGACCGCATCGAGCAGCGCGGTTTTTCCTTTGGAAGGAGTGAAGGTGAGGCGATTCTGAATCTCTTCCACGTCGGTAGTGAACTTGATGGCCAGGTCGGCGCGATCGTTGAATTCCACGAGGAAAAACTCGTCCTCGGGATTGGCGGTCTTAAAGAACTGCGCCACCGCCTGGCGCGATTTTTCCAATTTGTTGCCCATGCTGCCGCTGCAATCGAAGATGATGCCCACCGACAACGGCGCGTCCTCACTCGAAAACTGCATGATCTGCTGCTCGATCTTGTCCTCGAAGATGCGAAAATTCTCTTTCTCCAAGCCCGTTACGAACCGGTTCAGCGGATCGGTCACCGTTACCGGTATCAACACCAGCGTGCTGTCAATGCGGATATCGGATTTCGGCAGTATCGTGTTGGGCGCCGACGGCTTAGGGCGCGGAACAATGGAAACCTGTGGGTCCGAACCCGTTTTGTCGCCCGCGTTTCCGGCGGGCTTCCCGTCGCCATCTCCAGGCGCGGCTACGGAAACTCCTTCGAAGGAAACCACGGCAGCCAACAGCAGCACGCGGCTAAATCGCAGGCCTTTCACAGCTTCCCAGCCTTTCTTTCTTCCATGAGTGTAGCACAGCACTTTTGTGGTAGAATCGCGTGTGCAGCGCAAAATTTTGGGCGTAATCCCCGCGCGTTACACTTCTTCCCGTTTCCCAGGTAAACCTCTCGCTCAAATCGGCTCCAAGCCGATGCTGGAACACGTATTCGAACGCAGCCTCCAAGCCCGTTACCTTACGGCTGTCGTGATTGCCACCGACGACGAACGCATAGCTGCCGCCGCGCGCGGCTTCGGCGCTCCTGTGCGTATGACGCGCGCAGATCATTTGACGGGTACCGACCGGGTGGCCGAAGTGGCATCCGCCGATACCGCCGAACTGATCGTTAATATACAGGGCGACGAGCCGTTGATCGATCCGGCGGCCATCGACGCGGCGATTCTGCCGCTGATAGATGACGAAGACGTGCAGATGGGCACGCTGAAGAAGCGCATCGAGGATCCGCGCGAGATCGGCGACCCCAACGTGGTGAAAGTGGTCACCGATCGGGCCGGCAACGCCCTTTATTTTTCCCGCTCGACGATTCCGTACGTGCGTTCGAGGGGACCGCTCCCTGACGGTCACGGCTCGGAAACGCCGCATTACAAAACGGAACCAGCGCACTACAAACACGTTGGATTGTACGTTTACCGCCGCGATTTTCTCCTGGGATATTCGGACCTCCCGGTAGGACCGCTCGAACAAGCCGAGCGGTTGGAGCAGTTGCGTGCGCTCGAAAACGGCTACTCCATCCGGGTAGTCGAGACCGATTACGAATCGCTGGGCGTGGACACGCCCGAGGATCTGGAACGAGTATCGAAGCTGTTCGAGGCTTCCATACAACTTGCGAAACCCTATGGCTAAATACGTTTTTGTGACAGGTGGAGTGGTTTCTTCACTGGGCAAAGGCATCGCCGCCGCCTCTATCGGATGTCTTCTCGAAAGCCGCGGCCTGCGCGTCACGCTGCAGAAATTCGATCCGTATCTGAACGTGGACCCCGGCACCATGAGTCCGTTCCAGCATGGCGAGGTCTTCGTGACCGACGATGGCGCCGAGACCGACCTGGATCTGGGTCACTACGAGCGCTTCACGCACGCCCGCCTGACGCAAGCGAATAACCTGACGTCGGGGCGTATCTACGAGCAGATCATCGCCCGCGAGCGCCGCGGCGATTATCTGGGTAAAACCGTGCAGGTGATCCCGCACGTCACCAACGAGATCAAAGCCGCCATGCGTAAGGTGGCCGGCGACGTGGACGTGGTGATCGTGGAGATCGGCGGCACGGTGGGCGATATCGAGTCACTGCCGTTTTTGGAAGCCATTCGCCAGATGCGCCACGAACAGGGCCGCGACAATTGCGCCTTCGTGCATGTAACCCTGGTGCCCTGGATCGCCGCTGCGCAGGAATTGAAGACCAAGCCGACGCAGCATAGCGTGAAGGAATTGCGCGCCATCGGTATCCAGCCGGACATTCTGCTGTGCCGTTGCGAGCGGAATATCGGCGCCGATATGAAGGACAAGATCGCGCTGTTCTGCGACGTGGATGCGCGCGCGGTGGTTACGGCCCGGGATGTCCCTTCGGTCTACGAAGTGCCGCTGGTGTTCGCCGAAGAAGGTGTCGACGAGATGGTGGTGAGGATGCTCAAGCTGGACGGCGGCCCGCGGGATCTCAGTCGATGGCGCGAGATGTTGGATCGCATGCGCCATCCGGTGGATGAGGTTACCATCGGCTTAGTAGGCAAGTATGTCGAGTACGAAGATTCTTACAAGAGCCTGAAAGAGGCGCTGCTGCATGGTGGCCTGGCGCATCAGCTTAAAGTAAGTATCAACTGGATCGAGGCCGAGGGCGTGATGGGGCCGGACTGGGAACGGCAGTTGGAGGGGTACGACGGCATCCTGGTGCCCGGCGGATTCGGCAAGCGTGGCATCGACGGCATGCTCAACGCCATTCGCTACGCGCGCGAGAATCAGGTGCCGTATTTCGGCATCTGCCTGGGCATGCAGACCATGGTGATCGAGTTTGCGCGCAATGTCTGCGGCCTGGAGCAGGCGGATTCAACCGAGTTCAATCCGGGTACGCCGCATCGCGTGATCTTCAAACTGCGCGAGTTGAAAGGCATTGACGACTTAGGCGGCACCATGCGGCTGGGCGCGTGGCCGTGTATTCTGGCCGAGGGCAGCGTGGCGCGCAAGTCGTATGGCGTCCGGGAAATCAGCGAGCGGCACCGGCACAGATACGAATTCAATCGCGAGTATGAAGATCGCCTGACGGCTTGCGGCTTGCGGATTACCGGTGAGACGCCCGATCAGACTTACGTGGAGATCTGCGAGGTACCGGAGCATCCCTGGATGTTAGGTTGTCAGTTTCATCCGGAGTTTAAGAGTAAGCCGCTGGAGCCGCATCCTTTGTTTAAGGCGTTTATCGGCGCGGCGTATTGTTATCGGAGCCAGAGGTTGGCGCCGTTGGCGCGGCAGGTGGAAGCGGGGTATACACGGGGGGATTGAAGGCGGGCGAGCTACAATTGAGGGCAAGGGAGGTAGCCTGGATTGAAAACGCTGGATACAAAGCAAAACATCCTGGATGACGCCGGATTCGCCTATAGCATCGATCGAATGGCCTATTTCAACCGGAAGACAAAGAAAATCTTCAGCGTGGAGTATATAGAGGACCACGATGAGGACGATCTCGAACGCGCGATTCGCGAGGATACCGGCGGTAAGGAATGGAAGTTTTACTTCAACTGCGATCCGCCTGAATCGGTCAAACGCGCAATTGAGGCTTCGCTTGGCCGCGGCTGAGCGCACCATCGAGGATCGCCTGCGGGAAGAGTATTTCGCTCTTCTGCCGGAAATTAGCCGTGTGGCCGAGCGTCTCGAAGCTGAGATCAGGTATCTCATGCTGCCGATCTCTGGAGGGCTGCGCCGGCATGAAAGACTGGCTGTCAAATGCCGGGTTAAGTCCTGCGAGAGCGCGCTGGATAAACCGGAGGCGCCAGGAGACAAGGGATTTCGACACAAACCGGTCCGAGATCTATACGCTTACAAGCTTGAACGACCTTGCCGGCGTTCGCGTTCTCGGGTTCCCGCGAAACCTGCTGGCGGAAGTCGATCGGTTTATTACGCGGGGCCTTCGCCTCCCGGATCTCCGATCCTGTCCAAGCCGACGGCGAAGTTCAGGCACCCAAGTATTGCGGCTACTGCCAAGCAAGCGATAGTCTCGATGCTAACCGGCCTTTTTTGGGAAGTGGAACATTCGGCGATTTACAAACCGGACCCTCGGCTCAACGGGATTGCCGAGGATCGCGGTATGCGGGAGCGCACGACAGACGTTGTCAACGCTCTTCGGGCCTTTGAGGAACAATTTGAAGCGCTGGCCCGCCAGGACTAAGGGCCGCGCCGCATATTGTCATAGGAGCCAGCGGCTGGCGCCGTTGGCACGGCAGGTGGGGGGAATAGCGGGGGGGATTCAAGTTGGCCGTGTACGGGCTGTCTGAACCGCCGAGTAAGTGAGGCGCCCAGACGCTCGAATTCCGGCCGCCTGTCCGGCACAGGGTGATGCGTGGTTCAGAATGGAACGTCGTCGTCCGTGATCAACTCGAGCGGCGGTGGGGGCTCCGGCGGCGATTCATGCGCCGAAACGGTGACCCAGTCGCTGCGCCACTGCTGGGCCGTGTAAATCGCTAAATTGCCGCTCTCGTCGAAAACCAGTCGCGCGATTTTTAATAGCTGGAACCGGTGGTTCTTGTCGTCCCGCCACCACTCCTCGAAATCGGGGCTGTCCCATTGATCGGGTACGACGGGACTGAATTCCCGGACCTTCAGCCATTCGGAAAGTTCGCTGCGCATCGTAAAAAAGACTCGATAGCCTACCCCCAGAAGCTTACGCAATTGAGCGAAGATGGGATGATTAGCTCGGAGGATTTCGCGGATCGCCTCGTCTGAGTTTTGCTTCTCCATTGTGAGGTAGGCGACGAGTTGGTTCAGGGTCTGCATGTTAGCCTGCAGGTCCCTGACGATCTGAACCTCCTTCTGACGCTCTTGATCTTGGAGGAAGCGTTGAAACATTCCTGCCCATTGCTCGCGCAGAAAACTGACAATGTCCTGGGCAGATCCAAACGGCGTGATTGGATTGTTGTTCGGAAGGCCATGAACCTCCTCCAGAAATTGATAGACTCGAGCGTCGTCCACATAGTTGACGTCACCCCAGGCACCTCCTTATTTCTCAGGTAGGTTCTGTACTCGGCAAGGACCGCAGAGTCCACAAAAATAAACACGGGGATGCCGAGAGCATAAGCGGTTTTCAACTCCTGCTGCGAAATTGAGTATGGCTGGTGGTCGGATTGCGAGCCAAAGCGACCTCCGATGACGGAAACCAAAATTTCGACTTGGTGTATCTCCCGATAGCAGTACTGCTCAAGCTTTTCTTTGCTTCCGTACGGGACGCTGCCGCGCTCGTGCAAAACCGGGTCATACCCCATCTCCCTAATGAAATGCTCCAAGTCGGCCCGGATCTGTTTGAGGTCGTAAAATGTCGAACTAATGAAGACTCTGGGGCGCGCCATTAAATGTCAATAATATTACAAAAGCCACATAAAATACAGCCCCAGCGCGCGCATGCTCCTACGCGCGCGTCCGCCCGGCGGGCGATGAGTACGGCTCAAGAGATACACGGAAGCCGGTCGCCTTCAGCACTGCCCATAACGTGTCCAGACGGGGATTGCCTTCTTCAGAGAGTGTGCGGTAGAGGTTCTCTCGATTGACTCCCGCTTCAGCGGCAACTTGGCCGATACCTTTTTGGGCGCTCGCCACGTTACGAAGGGCGGCCAGGAAGGTCCCGGCGGAATCGCGGAAGGCGGCGGAAAGGTATTTAGCGCAGTAATGCGGGTCGCTCAATCTGCCGATCAGCCTGGCCATCTCATCCTCCGCCGACCCACTCATTTTCCCGGATTTCTTTCGGCGCGAGTCCGCGTTTTGTAATCCTTCCAGTACTGTTTGGCGCGGGCTATGTCCGCGCTTTGAGTCGATTTGTCGCCGCCGCATAGTAGTATGACCTCGTCTCCGTCCGTTCCGTAGTAAATTCTATATCCGGAACCAAAGTCGATTCTCGATTCGCACACCCCACCACCAACCGATTCTGAGTCTCCGAAGTTGCCGGTGCTCAGGCGGGTGATCCGGACATCGATCGCGACCTCGGTATCCTCGTCATCGATGCTGTTTCTCCACTCGCGGTAGGGAAATCTGCCCGTCGGGCTTCGATTATGATAAGACTCTTCGCTCCCTTGCTTCCACGCGAGCCTTCAAACGACGGTGTCTTGTAGCTAATAAGCTACAGTTCCAAGTATACCACCGGATCTAGCGCTTCGCCGGGGGACTCCCGAAGGAACCCAAGCCACCTCCCACATTGCTTGTTTTATCTGCGTTCATCGGCGTTCATCTGCGGCTGATGGTTTGGTTTTCGTGCCGTGCCGGAGAAAATCCGCCCGCAACTTTCCGCTTGCAACTTTCCCCTTGACAATCTAGGGCAACCTGCCGTATTCTACCCATAGATCGTCATAGGAAACACCGCGATGGCCAAATCCGATTCCCCCATGCTGCTGCAAGGCACCCTCGATCTGCTGATTCTGCACGCCCTCCAGGGCGGCCCGCTGCACGGCTATTCGATCGCGCAAAGCATCCATCTGCTCTCCGGCGAGGCGCTGAAGGTGGAGGAAGGCTCGCTCTATCCGGCGCTCTACCGGCTGGAGCTGGATGGCGCCATCGAGGCCGAATGGGGAGTCTCCGAAAATCATCGCAAGGCTAAATACTACCGGATCACCCGGCACGGCAAGAAGCTGCTCGAAACCGAGAAACATAACTGGAGCCGCCTGTCGCTGGGAGTGCAGCGCGTGCTCGCGAGGCAACCCTAAATGCGCCGGTTACTCTTAAAACTACGCCGCCGCCGCTCCCTGGAGCGCGATATGGAAGCCGAGCTGGCCTTTCATCGCGAAATGGCCGCGGCGCATGGCAATGCCATCCCGATCGGCAATACCACTGTCTTGCGGGAGCAGGCCCGCGATTTGTGGCGTTTCGCGTGGATCGAGAACTTGTGGCGCGATGTCCTGTTTGCCGCGCGCAGCCTGCGCCGCAGCCCCGCATTGGTTCTCACCGCGCTGGTCTCGCTGGGCCTGGGTATCGGCGTCAATACCGGCATCTTTTCCATGGCCGTAGAGTTCCTGCTGAGCGAGCCCTCCGTGACGGACGCCCGCTCGGTGGTCTCCGTGCGGCTGGGCGGCAATAGCCACGCGAAAAAAGAAGCTGTCGAGTTCGTCAGGTCGAGCGGCCTCTTCCAGGACGTGGTGGGCGAGAACGAGGAAACCTATATCAACTGGAACAATGGCGCCGAAACGCGCCAGCTTTTCGCCGTCCAGCTCACCAAGAACTATTTCACCGCGCTAGGCGTTCCCATGGCTTACGGCCGCGGCATCCTGCCTCAGGATCCCGATGAGGTGGTGGTGCTCGGCAACCGCTTCTGGCGATCGTATCTGCGCGCCGATCCGGCCGTGGTGGGACGCACGTTGCGCCTGGATGGCCGGCCTTACACGGTGGTCGGCATCCTGCCGGCCGACTACCGTTCGCTGATCGGCTTCGGTTATTCGCCCGACGTTTATGTGCCCCGCTATCTGGACGACACCATCCTGGCCATATACGCCCGCTTGAAACCCGGAATGACGATGGGCCAGGCGCGCTCCGGTCTGCTCACTGTTGCGCAGCGCCTGGACAAAATCATGCCCGAGCCGTTTCGCTACGCGGAAGGCATACAGATGGCGGCCGTCGGCGGCATGGATCGCATCAAGAACGAAACCGAGATGCAGACTGTCGGACTGTTCTTCGCCATGCTGCTGATAGTAGCCGGACTGGTGCTGCTGATCGCCTGCATCAATGTCGCCAGTCTGTTGCTGGCGCGCGGTGTGTCCCGCCGGCAGGAGATCGCCATTCGTATTTCGCTCGGCGCAGGACGCGGCCGCCTGATCCAGCAATTGCTCGTGGAGACCGCCTTGCTTTCCCTCGCGGGCGTGGCCTTTGGCCTGCTGCTGCGCGAGGCGCTGGCCACGGCCGTGGAACAACTGCGGTTGCCGCTGCCGATTCCCATCCGCCTGCACCTCACCCTCGATTGGCGTGTGACTCTTTACGCCATTCTGCTGGCCACCCTCGCCACGCTGGTGTGCGGCCTGTTACCGGCGTGGCGATCCATCCGGCGCGCCATCACGCCCGATCTCCGCCGCGATGGGCGCATGCGCCTGCAGCGCGGTTTGGTGGTGGCCCAGTTGGCCATCTCGATGATCGTGCTTACGGCCGCACTCCTTTTTCTGCGCAACCTGTGGCGGTCCAATGCCATCAGCCCCGGCTTCGACGTTCGCCATACCATCTACGCGGATGTGAACCTGCCGCCGCGGGAATACCAGGAAGTCGCACGCAAGCGAGCATACGTCACGCAGGCCTTGCACGAGTTATCGGCGCTGCCCGCGATCGACGCGGCGGCGGCGGCCCGCGTGGTCCCGTTCAACGGCGGCACGCGCTTTATGAGCGAGCTCAAACTGCCGGATACCGGAAAGACGGTGCGCGCTTTCTTCTATTGGAACGCCGTTACGCCGGACTATTTCCGCGTCCTGAACATCGCCATCCAGCGCGGCCAGACCTTCTCGCCCGGTAGCGCCGCCGCTTTGCCCGTCATCGTGAACCGGGCATTCGCCCAGCGCTACCTGGCGGATCGCGATCCATTGGGCCGTACGTTCCTGTGGGGCGAGAAAAAGGCGCCCCACACCATCGTGGGAATCGTCGACGGCACCAAGAACCTCTCGATCGGCGAGGACGATCAGCCGCAGCTGTACGAAGACCTGGCCCGCATCGATGACGATCGCGGCCGCCTCGGTTTTGTGCTGAGGAGCGCCACGCCGCCGGCGACCCAGTTGCAAGCCGTGCGCGCGGCTTTAAGGCGCGTCGAGCCGAACGCCGGACTGCAGGTGGCCACGCTCTATTCGAGCATCGGACTGGCTTTTCTGCCCAGCCAGATGGGCGCCGCGCTGCTTGGAGGAATTGGCGTGTTGGGGCTGATCCTGGCCACGGTCGGGCTCTACGGCGCGATGGTTTATGCGGTGAGCCGCCGCACGCGCGAGATTGGCGTGCGCCTGGCGTTGGGGGCCAGCCGGCGGGACGTCGCGCTCATGATTGTGGCCAGCGCCGGCAAGCTCATCGTTACGGGCTGCGCCACCGGCCTGCTGTGCGCATTCTTTCTGGTAAAGCCGCTGGCCATGTTCCTGGTTCCCGGCTTGCGGCCCACCGATCCCATCACCTTCGTGGCGGTGGCGGGTTTGCTCGCTATAGCTGGTCTGGGCGCCGCGTGGAGTCCCGCGCGGCGCGCCGCAGCCGTGGATCCCATGACTTCGCTCCGGTGGGAATAGTTATGCGGCGGCCGTATCGGCATCCGCCGGACGCAAGGTAAAAAGCAAAGTCGCGCCTTCACCGGGAAAAGATTCCGCCCAGATTCGCCCGCCGTGCGCCTCGATAATCCGCCGGCATAGCGCCAGGCCCAGCCCGGTGCCGGCGATTTCGTAGCCGTGCAGGCGCCGGAACGGCTCGAATATTCTTTCGAGATGCTGCCGCTCGATGCCCGCGCCATTATCGCGCACCTGAACAATCCAACCGCCCTTGGAATCCTTTTCCACCGTGATATCGATGTGCAGCGGCCCGTCCGGCGAGCGGTATTTGATCGAATTGCCGATTTGCGGCCGAATTCCGCTGATCAGGCATTCGGCCCCCATCAGCCGCGCGGCCGCCACCGTCTTGAGTAAGTGCTGGGCGACTAAGGTATCCACCGTGGGAACGCCGGTAATATCGATGATAGCGAGCGAAGCCTCTCTGGATACGATAGCTTCCAGAAGGTTCTGCATGACCACCTGGGTCCTGTTGCTATCCAGAGTTCCAATGAGTGGCACCGCCAAAATGCCTTTCCATAACTCAACCACCGGAGTGGATAGCTCCAGCATTTCCTGCTGTTGGCGCGAAATTAGATCTTCGCGCCTCTTTTGAAAAACTTCAGTGGTGTACAGACTCAGGCTGTCGAGCAGCTCCGTGGCGGACCACATCAACTCCGCCATCAGTTTGGCATCGTTTTCGCCCAATTTACTATGCGGCTGAAGAGCGGCTGCTTGAGAGAGAAAACAAACGTGGCCGTCTCGGTGGGCGTGAAGCCCTGAATGGCTCGCCGGCGGGATAAGTCGGCGAGTAAGTCCCTAACTCGCGCCCATTCCGGCCGGGTTAGGTTCAGGTTCGCGCTCCGCGCCAGAGTATCGCGAAGTACGGAAAGAAGATTCTGAGAGTCGGCGCGCAGTTCCGGCTCGGAGATAAGATCGCGGCGGCCGGCGAGACTTTCCTGCTGCCGTTGGAGCCACTCACTTAAGAGATCGGCCTCGTGCTGTTCGACAATGGCTGCAATTGTATGGTTGGACACACGCCCCTCACGAAGTTGAACTTGAAGCTTTCGAACACCCAGCTTATTCTATTAGCGGGTGTGCCCTTGGGACAAGGTCTTTTCCAGGTGCAGGGTCAGTTTTTTGCCATCCGCGTACGCGCTGCTTTTCGCGCCGCGGCCCTCCGGCCCGCCGCACCCTTCGTGTGGGACGCCTGTTTTGCCGCGCGGCTCAGATCCGCATGACCGCGGGTGCGGGCGCTGCGATGCGCCTGCCGGGATAGCGCCCGGGGCGAAGCCGCGGCCGATCCCTCGCGCTGGAGCGCTCCGAGAGTGGCGCGCGAGCGTTTGGCTGACGGCTTACGTGCGCTGGCCTTGGGCTCTTTCTTGCCCGGCGGGGGGGGCAACTTCACCCCCGCCCGCCGGGCCTTCGAAAGCCCGATAGCGATCGCCTGTTTCGCCGATCGCGCCCCGTGTTTGCCCTCGCGTACGTGCTCGATTTCCTCGCGCACATACTCGCCGGCCTGGGAACTCGGCGATTTCTTTTTGGCCGCTCGCCTCTTCGTGCTCTCTTCAGGCATTAGTTAGTAGCCGCCCCCGCCACGAAACGTCTTCTCTTCGCGGTCTTCCCAATATGGCTGCGCGTGATAGTAGCTAAACACCTTCGTGCCCCAAGTGGTGTCGCTCATGTCCGGCCAGTTGTCCTTATCGAATCCGGGAGCGTTCTTCAGCACCTCCTTGTCGACGTCCAGCACGAAGTATTTCTCGTCCTCGTTCACCTTCAAGATGCTCCACGGGATGGCAAACAGCCGGTCGCCCATACCCAGGAAACCCCCGAATGAGAGCACCGCGTAGGCCACCCGCCCATTGGGAATGTCGATCATGATTTCGGAAATCTTGCCCAAGTCTTCCCCGCTCGAGTTGCGCACGCTGTTGCCTTCCAGTGTGCTGGCCGAGAGTACGCTGCGATACTTTTTGTCTGGATCGGTTTTGATGATTTTGTCAGTCTTCATTTTTTTGGTTCCTCCACCTCTGGCGACTTCCTGCGCACGCGAGGTAATTTTTGCAGTTATAACGTCCTATCTACTGATGTTGGAAACGATACTCTCGCGGAAGCAATCCACGGCATGTTGGGAAAGATAGCTGAGAGATGCAGAATGCTTCCGCGACGGTTGCTCTTACCTGTAGACTCTCGAGACGCGGTCAGGCGCCGCCGCCGCCGCCGGCTTTGTGAGTGGTGCCGCCTTGTTCTTGACCGTGAGTCTGTTGCCCATGCTTCTGCTGGCCTTGGCCTTGCTGGCCTTGGCCCTGTTGGCCTTGGCCCTGCTGTCCTTGGCCTTGCTGGCCCTGGCCATGGCCCTGGTGCGTTTTCTCATGTTCTCGCAGTTGTTCGGCCGAGTTCAGGGTCTTGCCGCACTCTTTGCAGCGAAAGTTCTGGGACTGAGGCTGTTGGCCTTTTGACTGTTGCTCTTGCATAAGTTTTTTCATCTCCTTGTCAAACTACGTGGTTTGTACGTCCGGAGGATTGCTCCGCAAGCGGCGTACCATCGGCCGCTCGTCGAAGAATCCAGCTCCCTTACGGTCGCGGCTCAGTAAATCGTGCGAAATCGACCCACTTGTTATCACCGGCCACGGACATTCTTTTACCGAGCCGCGACCGTCAGGGAGCGGTTGTGATAGTGTGGTCGCATAACATCGCATAGCGTCGCATAACATGGCATAAAATGGAGCACCGCGCAAAGCCGGAAACGCCTCCGCAGAACCTCACGGACGATCATCGTGTCAGCGAGTTGCTGCTGCGCGCCTGCCACGACCTGCGCACGCCGCTGCGCTCTGTCCTGGCGCACGCGGAATTAGTCGCCAAGCGAGGCAGTGAGCAGCCCATACCGGCTGAAAACCTCGATTTCATCATTGACGGCGCGCGGCGCGTCGAGACCCTGGTGAGCGCTCTATCGCGCTATGCCGCGGCGCTCCAATTGGATGCGGCACAGTTTCAATCCCTGCCGTTGGCAGTCCTACTGCGATCCGTATTAGCCAAACTCGACAAAGAACTACGCGAGAACGCCGCCACGGTGACTTATGGCGATCTGCCGCGAGTGACAGGCAGCCCGGACCGGCTGATGGAAGTATTTGAGAATCTGCTGCGCAACGCCATTCACTATCGCGGCGCGGCGGCTCCTAAGATCCACATCACGGGTGAAGAATGCGGCGGCTTCTGGAAAGTTGCGGTCCGGGATAACGGTGCAGGCATGCATGCCGCCTATCTGGAGAAGATCTTCCAGCCGTTTGAGCGCCTCGATTCCAACAAAAGCCACGGCGCCGGTCTGGGCCTGGCCATCTGCCGCACCATCGTCGAGCGCCACGGCGGCACGATCTGGGCCGAGTCTGAAGAAGGAAATGGCTCGATATTCTATTTCACGCTGCCAATATAGGTGAGTTAGTATCGCGATGGCATGGCGATTGCTTCACTTATAAGCTAGATGACCACGGCGCCCGACCCAACTCTAACCCGCCGCCGCGCGCGCGGCTTCTTCGCGAAATTGGGCCCTGGATTAGTCACCGGCGCGGCCGATGACGACCCATCCGGTATCCGCACTTACTCGATTGCCGGAGCCCGCTTCGGCTATTCGCCACTTTGGACCGTTTGGTTCTCTTCCCCCCTGATGGTCGCCGTCCAGCTTATCTGCGCGCGATTGGGTATCGTGAGCGGCCGCGGATTGGCCGGTCTGCTTCGCGAGCGCTATGGCCCGTGGATCCACGGCCTATGCCATCGCCGAGGGCGCAAAATGGCGCGACTCGTTAAAGGACCGGCCGGGCAGGGCTCCGCAGTTTTATTTTGTGCTGGCCGCCGCCTTCCTGCTGGGTCTGGCATTGAACTATCTGCGTTTCGGCGTGGTGGCCATGTTGTTTTGGTCCGCGGTGGTGAATGGCGTTCTGGCGCCGCCACTGATCGCGCTGGCCGTCATGATGTCTTCCGACCGCCGCGTGATGGGACCAGATGTGAGCGGCGGTTGGTTGCGCTGGGTTGGTTGGCTGGATAGCAGCCGCGATTATGGCGCTGGCGGCCATCGGGATGTTCGCTACCATGGGCAGTTCGTAGGAATCGCCGCCTGGCGTGTTGTGGGGCAGCCACTCTGGCTGCGGCGGCCTCTCAGGCCGCCTGGCAGCATCTGATCCAGTGCGACAGGCGGGCTGGGAGCCCGCCGCAGGCAGAGTGCCTGCCCCACAAGCGCGAGCGGAACCCATGCGCCGTGCGGGCCGTCCGTATTACATAGCTCTCAAAGCTGGAACATTTTAAATTTACACTCGTGACCACGGATATACTCATTATCGGCGGAGGGCCTGCAGGATTGGCGGAGGCCATCGCCGCGCGGCGCAAGGGCTGCACGGTGACTGTGCTGGATGCCGCTGTGCCGCCCGCCGACAAAGCCTGCGGCGAAGGCCTGATGCCGGACGCCCTGCTGGCACTCTCACATCTGGGAGTCCACATCGACGCCGCGGATTCATTTGCGTTCCGCGGCATTCGCTTCCTCGATCGCGGCGCCACAGTGGACGCACGATTTCCCGTGGGCTCCGGACGAGGCGTGCGGCGCACGGCCCTCCATCGGATTCTGGCGGAACACGCCGAGGCCGCCGGCGTGAACCTATGCTGGGGCGCGCATCCCGATCTGAACGCGTTGCGCTACGGATGGCTGGTCGGCGCCGATGGCGAAAACTCGCTGGTCCGCAGATGGGCGGGCCTCGATCGGCGCATTCTCGATCGCCGCCGTTTTGGCTTTCGCCGTCACTACCGTATCGCGCCGTGGACCGATTCCATGGAACTCTATTGGGGCGAGAGACACCAGGTCTACGTCACGCCTGTTACGGCGGACGCCGTGTGCGTAGCGGCCATCAGCCGGAATCCTGGGCTTCGGCTGGACAACGCGTTGCGCAGTTTCCCGGATCTGGCGCGCCGCCTCAAGACTAACGCCATCTTGAGCGCCGAGCGCGGCGCCGTTACCGCCACGCGCAGGTTGCAAGCGGTATGGCGCGACCGCGTCGCGCTCATCGGCGATGCTTCAGGCTCGGTGGATGCGATTACCGGCGAAGGGCTGTGCCTGGCGTTTCGTCAAGCTGCCGCGCTGGCCGAAGCCATCGCGCGCGGCGATCTCCGCCAATACGCGGGCGCACATCGCCGCATCGCGTGTGGTCCCGAGTGGATGGCCAGGCTGCTGGTGGCCCTGGGCGATCACCCAGCCATCCGCAAGGCCGCCTTCGCCGGGATGGCGGCGCATCCGGAAATCTTCGCGAAAATGCTCGCCCTGCATGTGGGATCTCTCCATGAAACGAATCCTTGTACTCTTCCTCTTCCTGACGGCCGCCTCGTTTGGACAAGCGGCGGTACTCGATCTCGATCCGGCCCAGACGCAGGTGCAGTTCACGTTGAGTGACGTTCTGCATACCGTCCGCGGGACTTTCAAATTGAAACGCGGGACCGTGCGTTACGATTTCACCACGGGCCGGTCTTCGGGAGAGATCGTCATCGATGCGCAAAGCGGCGATAGCGGCAATCAGTCCCGCGACCGCAAGATGCACAAGGAGATTCTGGAAAGCGTCCGCTATCCGGACATCGCATTTCTTCCCGATCGCGTGGAAGGCACGCTGGCGAAAGCCAAAGTCCATGGCATATTCCGGATTCACGGACAGGATCATGAAATGACTTTGGAGGTGGACACCGCACCAGCCGGCGGCCAGATGAACGTGACCACCCAGTTTGTGGTCCCTTATGTGAGTTGGGGGATGAAGAATCCGAGCACTCTGTTTCTGCGCGTGGGAGACAAAGTGACGATCGATGTGCATGCCCGCGGCCGCGTTCGTTGAGTGGGGCAGGCTCGCAGCCTGCGGCGGGCTCGTAGCCCGCCTGCCGGCATTCGAGGAGATGCTGCCAGGCGGCCTGAGAGGCCGCCGCAGCCAGAGTGGCCGCCCCACAACTCGCATCCCATTTTCGGACATTTACATCCACAAAACGAACGTCCGGCGCGGATCACGCAAATGGAATCCACGGTTTAGCATTGGCCCGGATCGTGCATATCGATCTAAGCTATGCGCTCATTTCTGGAAGACTTGCGCTACGGACTGCGCGTTTTCCGCGGCAGCCCCGCGCTCACCATCACTGCCGTCTTCACTCTAGCTCTGGGGATCGCAGCCACAGCCACGGTGTTTGGCTGGATAGACGCCGTACTGCTCAATCCCATTCCGGGCGCCGCACGCGGCAGCGAACTGGCGACGCTCGAAACCGTCACGCCCACCGGCGAGCTGCAAAATACCGCCTACCGCAATTACCGCGACTACCGGGATAGCTTGCGGCAGGTCTCCGGGGTGGCAGCTTCGCTGGTGAATGTGTTCACCGTGGGCGGCGATCAGAACGCTAGAATCGTCTGGGGCGAATTCGTTTCGGCCAACTACTTCTCCGTAATGGGTGTGAAAGCCGCGCGCGGGCGCACGTTCCTGCCCGAAGAAGCGGGCGACACGCAGGGTGGACCGTCCGTGGTCGTCATCGGCGACCGGCTCTGGCGAACCGTCTTCGGCCGCGACCCTCGGGTCATCGGCCGCACGCTGCGCGTAAATCAAAGGGAATTGACCATTGTGGGCGTAATCCCGCCCGAATTCCACGGAGCCGTGCCGGGGCTGTCGATGCAGATGTGGATTCCCGTGTCGCTAGCCCCCGAGATGAACGGCCAGAGTGCGTGGCTGCTCAACGATCGCGGCGCGCGCCAGGTGTGGATCACGGCCAGGCTGCGGCCGGGGGTTTCGACCGAACAGGCGCGCGCGGAAGTGGTGGCTTGCGCCCGGCGCCTCGCCGAGGCGCATCCCGACTCGAACCGTGCGTTCAGCGCCACGCTGCTGCCGGTCTGGCGGGGCCACCTGGGCGCCCAGCACTTGCTGCGCGCACCTTTGCAGATTCTGATGGCCGTATGTCTGGTGCTGTTCCTGATCGTGGCGGCGAACGTAACCAATCTACAACTCGCGCGCGCGGCCGTGCGGCGAAAGGAATTCGGCATCCGGCTGGCATTGGGGGCCCGGCTGCCGCGCCTGGTCAGGCAGTTGCTCACCGAGAGCCTGCTGCTGGCCATGATGGGCGCCGTGGTGGGCACGCTGCTGGCCATGTGGTGCGGCCAGGCGCTCATCTGGCTGTTGCCGCCGGTGAATGTGCCCTTCGAGTTGGACTCGCACACGAACTGGCATACACTGGTTTTCACCATTCTGCTGTCGGTGGCCGCCGCGCTGCTCACCGGCGTCGCGCCTGCTTATCACGCGATCCGCGGCCGCGTGGCGGAGGATCTCAATGAGACTTCCCGCGGCTCGACCTCCAGCCAGGGCGCCGGCCGCACGCGTGCCGTGCTGGTAGTCGCGGAAGTCGCGCTGGCCATGGTGGCCCTGGTGGGCACGGGCATCTTCGTCCAGAGCTTTCGCGCCGCACGCGCTATCGATCCCGGCATGGATACGCATAACGTGGCGAGCGCCAAATTCTACGTCGAGACTTTTTGCCGCACCGGCGAAGAGCGCCAGCAGTTCTGCCAGCGGCTGACCGGCAGGTTGCGGGGCGTGCCCGGCGTTTCAGAAGTATCCTATTCCAATTTCGTCCCCCTGGAGTTTGGCGAGGGCGCAGAGGCGGAAGTCGCCGTTGAGGGTTATGCGCCCGCGGCCGGCGAATCCATGCATGTCCTTAATAGCAGCGTGTCTCCTGGATATTTCAACGTAATGGGAATCCGGCTTCTGGAAGGGCGCGATTTTCGCGAGACGGACGACAGGAGCAGCCGCGCGCCCGTGGCCATCGTCAACCAAGCGTTCCAACGGCGCTTCCTCGACGCCGCACCGGTGGTGGGACGCAGAGTGCGAGTCGGCGGCGAGTGGTTCAACGTGATCGGGCTGGTCCGGGACAGCAAATATCGCGGTCTTAACGAGGGTCCCGCGCCTTACGTGTACTTTGCCAGCCGCCAGACATCCGGCGCAGAGTTCTGGATGGCGTTTTTCGTGCGGACCAACCGGCCCTTGGCCGGCATGCTGCCGGCGCTGGGGCGCGAGGCGGCCGCCGTCAATGGCGCCACGCGCGGCAGCGCCTTTATCCCTTACCAGGAGTGGATCGGACAGGCGCTCTATTCCGAGCGTGTGGCGGCGTCCATGATTGGCGTGGTGGGCGCGATCTGTCTGCTGCTGTCGGCCATCGGCCTGTATAGCGTGCTCACCTTCACGGTGAAACAGCGCACGCACGAGATCGGCATACGGCTGGCACTCGGCGCGCGGTCAAGGCAAGTGCTCGCCGCCATGCTGCGGCAGGGCATGCTACTGACTCTGGCGGGAATGGCGGCGGGCGCTCTGGCGGCAATAGCCATGCTCAAGGTTTCGGCGGCGTTTCTGCCTAAGCTGCGGGCGGACGATCCGGCGGTGTTTGCGGCGGCTGCCCTGGTGCTGACCGTGGTGGCGTTGATCGCCAGCTACGTGCCATCGTACAGAGCCACCAAAGTCGACCCCGCCGATGCGCTGCGGCACGAGTAAATCTCAATCGGCCACGGCCAACTGGTGATCCGGACAGCCCAGATTCAGACACTCGTACAAATCGTCGATGAGACCCAGGCCGTGTTTGGCGAGGAACGGAAGAATGGAGTACAAGCGCTCCTGCAGGTGCCGCTCCGGAAAAACCAGACCGGAAAGATACGCCGCATCGCGGGCCACGCGGGCATCCCGGGCCATGGTCTCGCGTCCGATTTTGCGCTCCATTTTGGAAAGCTGGTACAACATCTTCTGCCGGTTTTTGTCGAGCGCCGCGGCCAGACTGGCATCGAAGCCGCCCAGATCGCGCGCCAGGCGGTCGAGAGCCTGTTCGACGGAGGACTTGGTTTGCGTCATCACGCCTGCGAGCGCGGGAGGAATCAGCCGTGCGGCGATGCGGTTACGCACACCTTCGTCACCGTGCGCGCAATCCGCCAGAGACAATCCATACCGCGTCATGAGTTTTTGGCTGCGCCGGTCGAGTAGCGTAAAGCCCGCGCGATGCACGGCGGCGGGCATGTGACCCAATACCGCCTGGTAAATGACCTCGGATTGCGCCAGATACGCCAGTTCCGCGGGACCTCCAATGTAGGCGACCGTCGGCAGCATGGAATCCTGCACTACGGGCCGCAACAGCGCGTTCGGGGAAAGCTGTGCGGCGCGATCCATCAGCTCTTCGGTCGAGAATTTGCGGCCGTTTTGCAGATAGTCCCGGCCATATCGGCGCAGACCGTAGCGGCGGCCATTCTCCAGCAGGAAAACCAACGAAGTTTGATCTTCCACGTGCACTTGTGCGTGGTAGCCGGCGGCTTCCAGCGCGCGATTGCGCTCGAGCAGGGCGGCGGTAAGCTCCGGCGCGGCGGCAAGTGCGGAATGAATGGCAGGCGCGGCCATCTCGCGCATCGCCGGCGCCATCGGATCGACGTGCAATAGCCCGTAGTGCGCCAGCAGCCGCTTCAGCAGCGCGCTGAACGCTTCGCCCATCGTGCGTCCCGGTTGATACGTTTCTTCGACCAGTGCCGTGATCTCGTCTCCAAAAGGAAATCCGGCCAGCGCCGCGCGCAAATCCGCGATGGGCGGCGCGCTCAGCACAAATTGTCCGACCGGCTGGGTGCTGGCCGGCGAGTGCGGCTTCTGCAGCTTGATGGGGTGATGATCGGTGTCGAAGACCCAGCAGTGGTTCACTTCCGCAAAATCATGATCTTCGGTTGCCAGCCAGAAAATCGGCACCGCCGGAATTCCCCGCTCCGCCAGGCTGCGGGCCAGCTTTACCGCCGAGAGAGCCTTGTAAATTGTGTATGCAGGGCCGGAAAACAAGCCCACTTGCTGTCCGGTGACCACCGCCACGGTGCCTTCCCGTGCCAATTGATTCAATTCCGGGCTATCGGCATTCTGTTCGCGCAGAGCTGCAACCAGTGCAGCGCGCCGTTCGGGGGGATACGGCATTTCCGCGGCCAAGGACTCCAACGCGCCGGGATCGGAAGGGATATGGGGGTAAAAGGCCCGTACCCGGTCGGGATGGTAGGTGAAATCCGCAAACAAGCGGCTGGTGTGCGGCAAATCCGTGTAGCGGACGCAGGAGCATTCCATGGCTCAAAGTTGTGATGACTTTAGGATACTAAAGGATGCAAAGTGTGGGACAGGCCTCCTGGCCTGTCCTTGTAGACGTGACGAGGCGATTGCAGGCAACGATGGACAGGCCGGGAGGCCTGTCCTACTGCACCGCGATCGTGACGGTATTCGACGTCGCGCCGCCAATCGATATCGAAACCGGCACCGCGCTTCCGGCGGCCACCGACGAAGGCACCTGCACGTTCACCTGGTAAAGTCCCACGAACCCCGGCGCCAAACCGGTGAAAATCGCGGTAGCATCGACCCCGCCGATGCTTACCTGCGACTCACTACTGGTCTTAGAAAGCTGGGTCGAGGACGCCGGGGAGCCGTCCGCGGGCGGATTAGTGACTTCGCCTAAGCCCATGCAATAAATCTGCAGATAGGTGCTGCCCGGTATGGCCGGATGGGACGAATCCAGCAGTTGATAGGAGGCGTTGTCCAGGATGTCGCCTTGACCGGAACCCGAGGCGTTCGTGGTGAAGATGGCCGGGGCCGCGGCGGAGGGCGTGAACGAAGTGTTCGCCGAATGCCCATTATTGCTGATGCGAACCGCCGCCACGCCGCCCGTTGTGGAAACCTCGTAAGGGATCTGCACATTCAACTGCGTGGACGAAACGTAGTAGAGCGCCGCGGTATAACCGCCGATCGTGACGGTGGTGCCCGCCAGCATGGTGGGAAGAGGCAGACCGTAGGCGCTAGCGGTCGCCGGAGCCAGTTGCGAGCCAAAGATGCTCACGATGCCGCCAGGCGCGAAGGATTGCGTGTAGGATGCCGAATTCGACATCGACTGAACCAGCGGAGTGCCATTTGACGGCGTCGATTCGATGACGACAATCGAAGTCGCGGCGCCGAAGTGCGAATCGTCGCCGCTATATTCCGCGACGATGATATTCTCGCCCACCGCCAACTGCGTGGCGTTGATGGTTAGGGCGGCCGCCCCGCCATTCACCGGCGCCGTGCCCAGTGTCTCGGTTCCCAGAGTGAAAGCCACCGTGCCGCCGGGCGTACTGCTGCTGGTCAGGCTGGCCGAAAGGGTCACGGTGTCGGTGAACGCCGGCCGCGTGGTGCTGGCCGCGAGCGACATAGTCACCGTGATCTTGGCAGTTACCCCGCTGCTATGCCAGGAAGTTATGAACTTATTAATATCCGGTGTACCCCAGCCGGTAACCTGATCATAGCCCGGCCCGGCGCTGAATCCCATGGGCGTTCCAGAGCAGGTATTGTTTGAACACGGAGGCACCATATTGCTACCGGTGGCGATATCGTGAAAGACGCCCGAAACAGGGGCGAGATTCTGATAAATTGCCGGATTTATATTTCCCAAACCAGGACTCGGCTGATAACCGTTCGAAATCAGATACTGCGTCAGCAAAATGGCCATCCCTGAAAACTGGGGCGAGCCGGCAGATGTCCCGCCGATTTCGCTGGCTTGACCGCCAGTGTAAATGATATAAGCATCGTGATTCGGGGAAGCCGCGATGGACACATCCGGCACATCCCGGGCGCCATCGCTGGGCACTCCTGTGCCGGTTTGCCACGAAGGCTTGGAGAAATAAACACTGGCGCCCCCGCCCGTGGCGCACACCGTTTGCTGGCGGGGGGCGGATTGGCAGACCCCGTCGTTCCAGGCGGTCTCGGGAATATAAGATAGCGCCGATTCGTAAGTGCTGGAGTTGCTGGAACTCCAGTAATTGCCGCCATTCTCGGCGAACGTGGTACCCCCCACTCCCGTTACATAGGGCAGCGAAGCCGGCAGATCCACCGACAGGCTGTTATTGCTGGCCGTATCGTCTCCGCCGGAACAATCCAGCGCGCCATCGTCGCCGGCGGCGGCGAAGATGGTCTGGCCTTGCGCGTTGGCTTGTTCGGCCCAGGCCGCGAAAGCCTGCGCTTGCGAAGATGGCGTCTGCAATTCGCAGTCGCCATAGCTGATGCTGATTACCGGCGCCAGGTTCTGATCGATGGCGTATTGAAGCGAGACGGTGACGTCGGTTGAGTATACAAACTGAATGCTGACGTTGGGCGCTATTCCCCCGGAGAGTTCCAGATCCAGATCGGATTCCGCCAGATCCCCGCTCTGCGACTGCACACCGGGATCTGCGCTGCCCGGCACCAACAGCGGAGTGGGGTCGTTGGCCGGCAACCCGAAGTGACTGCGGTACTCCTCGATGTCGGACAGCTCAATCGCGGTTTGCCCGACCACCGCCAGGGTCTGCCCCGATCCGTCGATGCCCGCTTTGTATAGGGGAGTAACGTCGTAAATGGTCGCTATATCTCCCGGCCCCAGTCCATGGCTCCCGTTGATGTTATCGCGCGGATCGAGGGCGCGCTGCAGCATAGGCCGCAGGCGAAAGTCGTCGAGCCCGTGAATCGCTGCCACCACGCGTTGGAACGCCACTGGAATGGTGGGTTCGGCGTTGTTGGCGTAATGCACCTGCCCGCCCACCAGGTAATGATGAATTTCGATGTTGAAAGCGCTTGAAATCTGCGCGGCCGTGCCGCCGAAGGCAATCGTGTTTTGCCCGCGCGCCACGGATTTCACCATCAGGCCATGCCCGCCCAACCAGGTCTTGATCTTGGCAATATCAGCCTGGCTCACCCCAAACCGTACGCCATATTGTTCCGGCGTCAGCCAGGCATGATAATTAGGCGAACCGGGCGTCTGCTGCTGCTCCAACAACTGCGCCAAGGCGGCCGACTGACTCGCGGAGGGCGCCAACACCAGCGTGACATAGGGAAGCTGCATGGAGGGGTCCACCGGACCCTGATCCGTGGCGGCTGCAATTCGCGGACTCACATGGCCCGCCAGGGTGATACGCCGGCTATCGTCCACCGGGACTGTAATCCGGTCCGCCGCGCGCAACGTCTCGCCCAGAGAGAGAGTGAACAGCGGGAGGACAAATAGTCCAGTTACACATCGAGCTTTAAGGCCGCGCATGGTCATGACTCTAAGGACGGTTGGTAGCTCGGCGTGGTTTCCCCAGGCTGCAAAGAGGGTACCGCTTTTGTGGGGCAGGCACTCTGCCTGCGCGGGCCTCGAAGGCCCGCTCTTTGGCGAGCGACGCTCGCATGGCCGGACGTCGTCCGGCCATGGACAGGCCAGGAGGCCTGTCCTATAGACTGTATGATGGAAACATCATGTCCAAATTCCGCTCGGCCTGCGCAGCCGTCCTGCTGGCTATACTATGCGCGGCATATACCCTGGCAGCCACGCCGCCCAAGCTGGTGTTAGCCATCGTGGTGGACCAGTTCCGCTACGATTATCTTACGCGTTTTCGCGGCGACTATCACGCCGGTTTCAAGCGCCTGCTCACCGAAGGCGCCGTCTTTACGAATGCCCGCTACGAGCATTATCCAACGGTAACCGCCGTCGGGCATAGCACGTTTCTCTCCGGCGCCACGCCCGCCATGAGCGGCATCATCGGCAACGAATGGTATGACCGCGAGACCGGCAAGACCGTCACCAGCGTCAGCGACAATTCCGTAAAGCTGTTGGGCGCCGCCGGTGAAGGAGTTTCGCCGCGGCGGCTGCTGGTAAGCACGATTGGAGATGAGTTGAAGATGGCCGGCGGCGGCAAAGTCGTCGGCATTTCGTTGAAGGACCGCAGCGCGATTCTGCCTGCGGGCCACATGGCCGACGGCGCCTATTGGTTCGATCCGCGCAGCGGCAACTTTGTCAGCAGCACATTCTACTTCGCGCAATTGCCGGATTGGGTCACGGCCTATGACGCCACGCGACCCGCCGATAAGTACCGCGGCGCGCATTGGCTCACGCATACGATGCCGGCCGACACATCGCTCTATGCGGCCATCGAGAACAGCCCGTTCGGCAATGAAATCGTGGAGAATTTCGCGGAGCGCGCCATTCAGGCGGAAGGTTTGGGACAAGGAAATTCGACCGATCTGTTGGCGGTAAGCTTTTCCGCCAACGATTACGTGGGGCACCAGATGGGGCCGGACTCGCCAGAGGTGAAGGAGATGTCCATCCAGACGGATGCCATCCTCGGCAAGCTCTTCAGCTTCGTAGACTCCCAGGTCGGGATGCGTAATGTGCTCGTGGTTTTCTCGGCCGATCACGGAGTAGCGCCCGTTCCCGAAGTGAACCAGGCGCGCCGCATGCCCGGCGGGCGCATGCCGCAGGGAGCCGTGCGCCAGGCCGTGGAAGAAGCGTTGACTGCCAAATACGGCAACGAAAAATGGATCGTGAGCCCTGGGGAATCGGCGTTCTATTTCGACCGCGATCTCATCCGCCGCAAGAACCTGGATGCGCGCGACGTGGAGCGCACGGCGGCGGACGCGGCCCGCGGCGTGCCGCACGTCTTCCGCGCCTACACGCGCGAAATGCTGTTGACCGGCGCGGTGGATATCACGGTGGGCCGGCGGGTGATGAACGGATTCTATCCTGCTCGCGGGCCGGATGTATACGTATTGCTGGAACCCTATTGGCTCTACGGCGCCGGGGGAACCACGCACAGCACCACATTCAGCTACGACGCGCACGTGCCCGTGATTTTTCTGGGGCCGGGAATCAAGCAGGGCCCTTTCGACCAGACGATTTCGGTGAACGACATCGCGCCCACGCTGGCGACTTACTTGAGTATCGAGACGCCCAGCGGAAGTGTGGGCCGCTGTCTGGCCGAGATTCTGCGGTAACCCGGCGCCCCACCGCTAATGCGCGGCAGCCGAACGCTGGCGGTTGCCATCGGTTCGGCCCTCGCGTCTGTCGATCCAAGCCGCCCATGCCATGTGCGCCACGCGCCGCACTTCGGCCTCGTCAAACGGCTGCGCCAGAACGTCGTAACCGCCGAGGTTCAGCACCTCGCCCCACAGCCGCTCGTCAGCCAGGCGCGAGGAGACCACCAGGCTCGGCGGAACAGGATGTTGTTGGAGTTTGGCGAGCAACGCCTGCCAGTCGCCGTTCTCGATTTCAATGTCGCAAATCACGACGGAGATGCGGCAGGTGTAGAGAATTTCTACGGCTTCTGTATAAGCGCTCGCTTCCACGATCTCCCATGGCGCAAGCATGCGGACCAAAGCACGGCGACGGGTATCGGAGGGCACGAGCAGGAGGATAGGAGCGCGCGACGAGTCCATGATTTTGGGGATTCCAGACGGGTAGTGCCGCACGGCCGCGAAAACTCTCACGCTTTGCTTAACAGTTTGGAGGATTATAAACCTCGGAGACCGCTCCCTTACGGTCGCGGCTCAGACAGCACAGCATGCAGTCACCGAGCCGCCCTGTTGTGTCTGAGCCGCGACCGTCAGGGAGCGGTCTCCGCCTAAACGCTCACGCACCAAACCCCGGCCCCCGCCTCACGCGCTGTATATTAGAATCAACCGTGAGGACTTCGATGAGATCGCTGGTAGTCATCCTGGCTGCGTTGACCTTGGTTTCCTGTAACCGCGACCCCAATGTGGCCAAGAAGCGTTACCTGGAGAACGGGAACAAATACTTCGCCAAGGGTAAGTACAAGGAAGCTTCCATCATGTATCGGAACGCGCTGCAAAAAGATCAGCGCTACGGCCCGGCATATTACCGCCTGGCGCAGACCGATCTGAAGCTGGGCCGGATTCCCAACGCGCTCGGAGAATTGCGGCGCGCCATCGAGTTGATCCCCAAAGACCAGCCCGATCACCTGGATGCCGAGGTCCGCTTGGCCGAGATCTACCTGGCGTTTACCCGCGAGAGCCAATTTCTGGCGGAAGTGGAAGGCATTACCAAGGAACTTTTGCGCCGCGACCCCAATTCCTATGATGGCCACCGCTTGACCGCGGACCTTAATTTTGTGCGGGCGCAACAGAGCTTCCACGAAGGCCGCCCCGAGCAGACCGAAAAGCTGCTGACCACGGCCATCGCCGAATACCGGAAGGCGATGTCCATTAAGACGCCCGCGCCCGCTTTGCGGATGCAGTTGGCCCGCGCGCTGGCCGCGCACAGTCAATTCGACGAGTCCGAACAGATCTACCGCCAGCTTATTGCCGACGACAAAACCCTGCTGCAAGCCTATAACGAGTTGTATGGCGTCTATCTATTGCAGAACAAAACTGCGGACGCGGAGCAGGTTCTTAAGACGGGAGCCGCCAACAATCCCAAGCAGATTTCTTTTTTAGTTTCGCTGGCCAGTTTTTACTCGGCCCAGAAGCGCCACGACGACATGGTGGCGACCCTCAATCAAATCAAGGGGCACGTGAAGGACTTCGACCGCGCATACGTGGTGGTGGGCGATTTCTATTTCCGCAATAACGATATGCCGGAAGCCCTCAAGCAGTACAAAGAGGGCATGGCCGCCGACCCCAAGCTGAAGGCCACCTACCAGAAGCGCATGATCGAAGTGTTGATGCGCCAGAACCGGCGCGCCGAGGCGGCCGATATCAACGCCGCGATCTTGAAGGACAATCCCAAGGATTCCGATGCGCGCGGATTGCAGGCATCCCTGTTGCTCGACCGCGGCGATGTGCAGAAAGCCATCTCCGAACTGCAGGCGGTGGTGAATGCAGCGCCCGACAACTTTGTGGCCCGCTACAACCTGGGCCGGGCGCACGTGGCGCGCGGCGAGTGGGAGCAGGCGCGCCAGCAGTTCACCGATGCGATCCGCGAACGGCCCGACTATCTACCCGCCCGCCTGGCGCTCGGACAACTGCAGGTAATCCGCGAGGAATACGAACCCGCGCTGCGGTCCGTCGCCGAGATTCTGCAGATCGATAAAAAGAACGGCCCCGCACGCATGATCGAGGCGGCGGCGCTCATGGGAGAGAAAAAGTATGGCGACGCGCGGCAGTTGCTGGAAGCCGTCCGCCAGGCCAATCCCAACGCTCCGGACATCGACTTCTCGCTCGGCATGGTGTCCCTGAGAGAGGGTAAGCCGCAGGACGCCGAAGAGATTTTTCGCAAGGCCTATCAGGCCAATCCGAAAGACGCGCGCGGCTTGGTGGGATTGGTGGAAGCGCTAGCCATGCAAGGTCATTACGATCAGGCCATTGCGTTCTTGCAAGGCGAGTTGGCGAAAAACCCGAGCCGCACCGATTTGCAAATGGCCTTGGGCAATGTGGCCGTGCGTGCGGGCAATTTCGAACTGGCGATCACCCAGTTTCAAGCCGTGCTGCGGGAGCTGGATAAGGACTCCAAGTCGCGCGGCGACGTTTACTTCAGGCTGGGCATCACGCTGCGGCGCAAGGGCGCTTTGAACGATGCCATCCAGGCGCTCTACAAAGCGCAGGAGGCCATGCCCGGCAATCCCTTGGTGGTGAACGAACTGGCGCTGGCGCTGCAGACCGCCGATCGCAAGCCGGAGGCCCGCCAGGCTTACGAACAGGTCATCAAGCTGGACCCGCAGAATGGAACGGCCCTGAATAACCTCGCCTTCCTTTTGGCGGAAAGCAACGCCGGCGATCTCGACCAGGCCCTCACCTACGCCCAGCGCGCAAAAGCCGCTATGCCCAACCTGAGTGAGGTTTCCGACACGCTCGGCTGGATTTATCTGAAGAAGAACATGAGTGACAACGCCATGGATATCTTCCAGGGGTTAGTGAATAAGATGCCGGGTAACTCGACTTACCGCTTCCACCTGGGCATGGCGCTCGCGCAGAAGGGCGATAAACCGAAGGCGTTGGGCGAGCTACAAAAAGCGTTGCGCAGCAGTCCTTCTAAGGAAGAAGAGAATAAGATCAAGGACCTGATCAATAAGCTGCAAGCCTAGTGGGGCAGGCACTCTGCCTGCGGCGGCCTCCCAGGCCGCCAGCGCGAGTGTGAAAACCGCTGCCTGATGGTCGCGGCTCGGTAGCAGCGGGTCCCAGCGCGCCGATGACAATCGATGTTCGGCAAAAACTGCGTTACCATGGCCTATCCGGAGGCCTCGCATGGTTCTGTCGGATGTAGACATCAAGCGCTACATCGAAGCTGGAAAAATCAAAATCGCGCCTGAATTGCCGCCCGAGCAATTCGGCAGTTGTTCAGTGGACTTCCGCCTGGGCAACGAGTTTAACGTCTTCGAATACAGCCGCCATGCATTTATCGATCCGCGCGACCGCGCCAGTCTGCAACACATCATGCGCACCGTCGAGGTCCAGCCCGACGAGCCGTTCGTGTTGCAGCCGCGCGATTTCGTGCTGGCCGTGACGCTCGAATCGCTGGAGTTGGATTCCGACGTGCTAGGACGCCTGGAAGGCCGCTCCAGCCTGGGACGCATCGGCATCATCGTGCATGGCACAGCCGGCCTGTTCGATCCCGGCTGGACCGGCAAGGCCACGCTCGAACTCAGTAACTTGAGCCGCATGGCCGTGGCGCTCTATCCCGGCATGCGCATCTGTTCGTTCACCTTCGAACAACTTTCGTCGCCCTCATCGATGCCATACAGTAAGAAGCCGGGGAATAAGTATGCGGGACAATTGCATCCGCTGGCCAGCCGGTTGGGATCGGAAGCAGCTAAATAAGCGGCGTAGCCGGTCCGCCAGCTAGTAGAAGTGCCAGTCTCGCGATCTGAGATGGTTGAAGTTGATGGCGTCCACACCCTGTTTGACCAGGGTTGAGTAGAGATCGAAGTCGTCCGTCAACAAGAGGCAGTTGCGGCGAGCCAACGCGGCGATAGCGGCCTCGGTAAGTCCGAGGCGTTGAAAACAAGTTTCCTTCACCAACTGCCGGCTCTCATCGTAATGCTCGCGAGACCCCTCGACCCTGCGAACAAACCAAGCGCGAATGTCGATAGTATATGCCTGCGTTCGCTTGAATTTCGAGATCCTGTTCTTATTGGTTCTGCCGATCAGGTACAGGAGCAGGAGGTTCGTATCCACGAGCAGCCCGCTCCCGCGGTGCTGGTCGATGAGCCGAAGTACATCGTCCATCAGGCGCTGGCCAACTCGCGAATTCTCATAGATATCACTTCACCCGTGTCGCGCCGAACCGTGAACACTTTATACTCGCGGCGACCCAAGGATCCCAGTCCCGCTCGGTCCTGCATGCTAAGCGTTATGCGCCAGGCGTCGACCCGATCATACTTTCCGCTTTCGACTTCTTCAAGGCGGAGATCCTGAGGAGGTGGGGCCAGCATATTCCGGGCGAATTCGACGGCGTTCCCAACTGCCTCTTTGACGGCGATCATACCTTGAGCCAGCATAGCAGGGGCGGTTACTTCGTCCTCCACATTGCGCTACGATGACGTGTCCGAAGCTCCATGAAACTCACCTTCCGTGGCGCAGCCGGCGAAGTGACCGGCTCTATGCATCATCTCGAGGTGGACGGCAAGCAATACCTGCTCGACTGCGGCATGGCGCAAGGCCGCCGCAAAGAAGCCGACCAGAAGAATCGCCATCTGCAGGTCGACGCTCGGTCCATCGAGGCCGTGCTGCTCTCGCATGCCCACATCGATCACAGCGGCAACTTGCCTACGCTGGTGAAGAACGGTTTCGCCGGCCCGATCTACACTACGCCCGCCACCATCGACCTGTGTGACGCCATGTTGCGCGACACGGCATATATTCAGGAAAAAGATGCAGAGTTCATCAACAAGCGGGCCGCGCGCCGGCATGCCGGACATGCGCAGGCGTCCCTGCCCGAACCGGTGGTGCCGCTGTTCACCATGGAAGATGCCGAGCGCACGCTACCGCTGTTTCAGCCGGTCGGATACTACACGCCAAAGATCCTCAGCCCGCACCTCAGCTATGAGTGTTATGACGCCGGCCATATCCTGGGATCCTCGTCGCTGATTCTGAATTACCACAACAATGGCGCCCACGTGCGGCTGGCGTATTCCGGCGATTTGGGCCGCCCCAATCTGCCCATTACCCGTCCGCCCGACGAACTGCCTCTCGCTGACTATCTGATCCTCGAAAGCACCTACGGCGGCCGATTCCACAAGAGTGCCGCGCATGTCATTGGAAAGCTGCGGGATGTGGTTAATCGCACTTCTGCCCGCGGCGGACGCATCATCGTGCCGGCGTTCGCGGTGGGCCGCACCCAGCAACTGGTGTTGTTGCTGCATCAATTGGCCAATGCGGGCCAAATTCCCAGTATCCCGATTTTCGTGGATAGTCCGCTGGCCGTGAACGTAACCGCAGTGTTTCGTAAACACGTCGAGTGTTTCAACCCCGAAACGCGGCAGTATCTGCTGGATGGCGAGGATCCCTTCGGATTCAGCCGCCTGCAATACGTCCGTGAGGCATCCGAATCGATGAAGTTGAACGATTTACGCGGTCCCTTCATGGTCATCTCGGCTTCCGGCATGTGTGAGCAGGGCCGTATTCTGCATCATTTACGTAACAATCTGGCCGATCCGCGGAATACCGTGCTGATCACCGGCTTTCAAGCGCAGGAAACCCTGGGGCGCAAGCTGATCGAAAAGTTGCGCGAGGTACGCGTATTCGGCGAGCCGGTGACGGTGCGCGCGGAGATTTCGAGCCTCGACGAGTTGAGCGGACACGCCGATCAGGGGGAATTGATGGCCTGGCTGAAACCCCTGGCGCCGCATCTGAGGCAGATCTTCCTGGTCCACGGAGAGTCGGCCCAGTCGCAGGCGCTGGCGGGCGTCATACGGTCGCAATACGGGGTCGATGTGGTGGTCCCCATGCCCGGGCAAAGTTTTGAGCTAATCCCGCGAAACGCAAACAGTTCTGTAACAGTCTATAATGAG
The DNA here is from genome assembly GCA_963785255.1 of Bryobacterales bacterium. GTDB lineage: Bacteria > Acidobacteriota > Terriglobia > Bryobacterales > Bryobacteraceae > Bog-159. The sequence goes on along the minus strand of CAWAUR010000013.1, from coordinate 789,996 downwards.
GAGATTCCCACCCTAAGGAGTACGGATTCGTGAGCAGCCCCATGTATACACCTCCGCCGAGTGGTTCGGGCGTGAAAACCGCACTGGTGGCCGGAGGGCTTATCGCCCTGCTGGCTTCCAATATTGGCTTGTGGTACCGCCTGGAGACCACCCGCACTGCCGTCAGCCAGACGAACCAGGCCCTGATGAACGAGATTGCCGGCTTGAAAGAGGCCACCTCGGTGACCACCGCGTCGCAACGGCGCAGCGTGGACACGTTGAAGGAAGAACTGGAAGCCGCACGCCAGCAGGCTAACCTGGCGGCCGGGCATGCCAAGCAGGAAGCCCAGGCGCACGCCGATCAACTGGCGAAGCAATTGGCCGATGCGCAGGCCAAACAGCAGGCGCAGGTCCAGTCGCAACTCACCGACGTACAACAACAGACCTCCAAGGTGGATGCCAAGGTTGGCGAGGTCAGTGGCGACGTCACCACCGTCAAGACCGACTTGGGAAACACCAAGGCGGAATTGGATAAGACCATCGCCAACTTGAAGACCGTGCAGGGAGATCTGGGGGTTCAAAGCGGCTTGGTGGCCACTAATGGCAAAGAGTTGGATGCCCTGAAGCGGCTTGGCGAGCGCAACTATTTCCAGTTCACGCTGGTCAAGAAGGATAAACAGCCCAAGCGCGTTGGCGATATTTCTTTGAAGCTCAAGAGCGTCGATAAGAAGCACAACAAGTTCACGCTGGAAGTTCTGGCGGACGACAAGACGGTCGAAAAGAAGGATAAGGCGATCAACGAGCCGCTGCAGTTTTACGTGGCCAAGGGCGGCCGGCTGCCGTACGAATTAGTAGTGAACGAAGTAGGCAAAGACCAGGTGACTGGTTATCTGGCGACGCCCAAAGACACCACCGCCCGCAATTAACTGTAGGACAGGCCTCCTGGCCTGTCCAAGGCGAGCTTCGCTCGCCGCAGAGCGGGCCTACGAGGCCTGGACAGGAGTCCTGTCCTACCTAATCGTAAACGTCAGCGTGTTCGACGTTCCCCCGCCCGGAGCCGGATTCTTCACCGCTACCGTCGCGCTGCCTGCTGTAGCAATATCCGCCTTCGAAATGGTAGCCGTCACCTGGCCGCCGTTCACGAATGTAGTGGCTACGCCCTTGCCGTTCCACTCCACCGTGCAGCCCGACACAAAGTTCGAACCCTTCACCGTTAGAGTGAAAGCCGGTCCGCCGTGTGTGGCGTTGGGCGGCACGAGCGAAGCCAGCGCCGGCACGGGATTCGGTGATTCCACATTCACGCTGATGCTGGTAGTGGCCGTGTTGCCGCTGGTGTCGATCGCCGATGCGGTCAATGTCCTGGTCCCCTTCGGCCCCGATAGCGCCGGGAGACTCGCCGTATATGCAGGGCCGGTCCCTTTAGCCGTGATCAGATCGTTCGTGCCCGATCCGCTTACATCGAATGACACGGATACGGAAGCCACGGCCACGTTGTCGGTGGCATTCACCTTCACCTGCAGCGGCAGAGTCAGTCCCACATTGCCATTGGCAGCCGGAGACGTAATGGCGACTGTGGGCGGCGTGCCATCAATGGGGCCGTTGGTATTGACGTAATCGATGACAGTCTGTTCCGGAGTTTCTAAGTCGTCTTCCGGATACGTGCCAAACGAGTTGCCCACGGAACTGCCCATGTGAATCTCGGAATCCGAGAAATTATGCTGCAAATTAGCCCAGTCGTCAAACGTAGGGTCTCCGGTGGTCGAGTAACTCTGCACTGCCGAGATGGGATTACACTGCAGCGAATAACTATAACTCATGATGCTAAGATACGAACTGCCCATGTAAGGATTCGATATGTTGTTACCGCCGTGCCGCAGCCCCAGAGTATGGCCTAACTCGTGCGCCAGTGTGCGCCACTGTCCGCAGGGAGTTCCCAGCAGTTCATTGGGCGTGTTATCCGGCGCCCACGCGTAGGGTCCCATATCCAGCATCAGATCGTTTCCAGGCAGTGAGTTGGCATCCGGATCGGGCCAGAAGAACACTTCCGCAATGCCCAGGTTGCCCTGCAGAATACTGAACGTGCTGGTATGATCGGGCGCCGTAGTCCAATTCGCGCCGATCTGAAGAGTGGTCGAATTGAGAATGTCGTCGACCGAGCCATATTCCCCTTTCCCGGTGCCTGCCGTGATCTTCACCACATCGCCGGGCGCCGCGCTGGCCGGCAGCGGACTGGCCGACGTTAGAACGTTGGCGCCTGCCGACAGGACTTGCCAGTTATTGGCGTTGGAGCTATCGCTGCGCACGGCAAAGTGATCGGCGAATACCGCGTAATGGAACGCGAACTCCCGGCCATCCTTATCCTGGTGTCCGAAGTAATTGTCTTTTACATCCTGGAACGCGCGCGCGCCGATGCCGGGAACTGTCACCGAATTCGGTTTGCCGAAATACATCACCTCCGGAAATCCCGTGCTGCCCGTGCCCGTGAGACCGATCTGGTTGCCGCCCGCGATAGGTCCGGTGCCCATATTCACCGCGTAAGCGCCGCCGGATTTGTCCGTGCCCTTCCCGCCGTCGATATGCAAGGCAATACCCTTGGAAATCGCCGCGGGAGTGCCGTGGTCGATGCGCACACCGTATTCATTACCCGATAACTCAGGAGCATTGGCAAACATCTCCTGCAGGAATGACATAGCTCCCTGCCCTGGCGCGGGACTGATCACTCCCGGCGCCGGTTCGAAGCTGTATGGGAAGCCCGGCTGCTGCGCGATCCAATCGATCTGCAGAAAAAGATCGCGGGCATTCACGTTGGCGCCCATAGCCGCCAAGTCGAGATCCACCACGCCATCCTGGTCCATATCGATCCCGGTCGTCTCCCAATGGTCCAGCAATCCGTCTTGATCCGAATCCAAGTGATTGGCCCGTACGATCATCTGTCCGCCGCTCGATGTGGAAGCCCAAAACGCCACGCGATGATCGCCGCGCCGCATGGTGCGCACATCGCCGCTTTCGTCCTCCGCGGCGTTGGCCACGTCGTCATAAGCGCCGATAGACGCCACCGTGTTCGCGCCGATGCGGTCGCCGATCTGCACCACCGGAATCGCGGTGCGGGCGTGGGGACTGTACATTGTCTGGTATCCCGCTCCCAGCTCCGCTTCCATATCCACGCGAATCGTCCACAAGCCTTGCTGCCCGGAAAAGAACAATGGCGTGCCGTTGTTCAGCACAGGATTCGGGCGGCTGGCTTCCGTTGGAGTACCAATGAAGGAAATCACGAATGTGTCGTTGTTAATACCGGTTGCGCCCAAGCCAAGATTTGTCACCGCCACGCGCGTCCCCACGCCGTAGCCGCTGGGGTTGAAATAAATGGCGTTGCCGGATGCGTCGAAACCCAACTCGGCCCCCGGCTGGCACGCGGTGGATGGCAATTGGCAAAAAGTTTTGCCATACACCTGAACGCCGGTAGCCTGATAAAGTTGCCATCCCGTGCTGGTTTTGACCTCCATGTAGATGCCGGTGCCGCCGTAGGTCCCGGAAACGCCGAGATACGAAAGCATGGTGGCTTGAAACGCGATCACATTTCCGTCGCGCGAAATCCCGGGGGCTGAATCGATCGAAGAAAACGTGTAACCGTCGGCGATGGTGGTCGGCCCGCTCAGGCCGCGGCCATACAGCACCAGCTCGAAGTTCCCGTGGGAATTGGTGGCCGTGGAATACAACAACACATCGTCGTTGTCGTCGATCATAGGTTCGCCGACGCTGACAGTTACCGGCTTCTTATAGAGTGTGCCGTCCGCCAGCACTTCCACCAGATACTTGATGGTGGGATTGTTTTGATCGAGCGCAGTGAAAGCTACATCGCCATTCTTGTTGACGCTGGGATACGGAAAAACAGCGCCGAATTGCTGGCTTGGCCCGCCCCGCGCCGCGTACCGGTAGGAATCCGGCGTGTCGACATTCCACACGCGGATCGAGGTCGTCGCCGGACTGGTGGTGGTAATGCTGTCTTTCGACACCAGCGACGCCGCGCCGGGATAAGCCGAGCCGATCTGCACGGCGCCATCGTAGATTTCGCTGCTGCCGATTTCGCCGGGATTGATGGGCGTGGTGGCCGGATTATTGTGGCCGTCGCCCACAAAGATCGCATTGCCCGGCAGCGCCGAGGTTTGCGCCATAAATCCAACCTGCGCAAAATCATTGATCGCGGGATTACTGCCCAGAGAGGTGAAGTTATTACCATTGCAACTTCCAGTCTGAGCCACGATATAGTACTCGTAGGACCTGCCAGGAATCGCGCTATTGGTGCACTGAGCAAACGCCGGTGTGGCGACCACCCACAGTGTGGGCAGAAGTAATGCAAACACTAATCGGTATGAGTATAGTATAGTCATCGACAACCTTCGAACGCGCTTCCTACCCCTAATTACCGCCAATCACCAAATCCACGCCCTTGAGGAATCGGTCTCTGCGGGGCGGAAAGTCACTGTAAGTACGAAGCGCCATTTGCGAGCCGCGCGCGCCAGTTTCCGAGCCGCGCGCGTTAGTTTCCGAGCCGCGCGCGTTAGTTTCCGAGCCGCGCGCGTTAGCAAGCGGTTCCAGGCCTTTGTGACCGACGCTGCCATCGGAAACCAGTGGAATCTCAGCCTGCATGCGTTCCGCGCCTCGAGCACAGCACGCGCGCGAGTCGTTTCGCTCGCGCTCAAGCCCGACCCCGGCCGTGGCGTTCGCGAAATCTAACGCGACGCTCGCCAGCGCGCCGGCCATGCAGACGAGCAGCAGGCGCGCGGCCGCCAGCCTTAGAGAATTGCCGGAGTAAAGCACCCCGGTATACCGATAGTCCCCAGCCAGTTCCATCGAACGCCGCCACCCCAGCGGCTCATCCAATACGGCGCAATGCCCCCTAAAAACCCGACAGAAAGATTTCCGGTATGCTTTGTGTCGGACTTTTGGCTTGCCTTGCGCCGTATTCATTTGATGCGCTGTGTTCGGCTTGTAGTCCTGAGACTCCCAGTACCTCGTCACATTGGCCGGACGAACAGGCCGCGTTCTATGATGAAGGGTGGCCGACTCCGGGCAAGGGGAAATTACCCAGCTCCTGGCGCGTTGGGAGCAAGGGGAATCCGGCGCGATCGAAGCGCTGGCCCCGTTAGTTTATAACCAGCTTCACGCCATTGCCGAGGCTTACCTGCGCAATGAGCGCCCGGAGCATACACTGCAGCCGACGGCGGTGGTTCATGAAGTGTTTGTCGATCTGCTGCGCGTGCGCAGACTGTCACTCAAAGACCGTGCGCATTTCTTCACGTTCGCCGCGCAACTTACCCGCCGCGTACTCATCGATTCGGCGCGTAAAGCGAAGTCCGAGAAACGCGGCCGAGGCTGGCAACGCGCGCCGCTGGATGCCGAGCTCGCCTGGCTGGGCGGCGAGACCGCCGAGTCACTGGATCTCTCACAGGCGCTCAACGATCTTGCGGAATTCGACCCCGTTAAGACGCGCATGGTCGAACTGCACTACTTCCTGGGCTGCACCATTGAAGAGACCGCCGACATCCTGGAAGTCTCCAGCCGGACCGTGGAACGCAGCCTGCATTTTTCGCTCGCCTGGCTGCGCCGCCGCCTCTCCTGAAGGAAGCGCTCTATGAATCCGTCCGAATTGGACCGCTTTCGCGAAGTTGAGGAGATCTTCTACGCCGCCATCGACCGGCCTGCCGGTGTGGAGCGAGATACCATGATCCGCGACCGGTGCGGCGCCGATGAAAACCTGCACACCGAAGTCACCCTGCTGCTCGAAGATCATGAGCGTATCCGCGCCGCGGTTCCCACGTCCGCGAAGCGCTTCCCCCGCTTCGGCGCCTGGCAAACTGTGAAGCTGCTGGGGCGCGGCGGTATGGGCACCGTGTATCTGGCCGAGCGTGCCGATGGCGCCTTCCGTATGTCGGCGGCCGTGAAGGTGGTGCCGTTGGCGCTGGCATCCCATGAGATTGAGGAACGCTTTCGCCGCGAGCGCCAGTTCCTGGCCAGCCTGGAACATCCCAAGATCGCGCGCCTCATCGATGGCGGCGTTTCCGAAACCGGACTGCCCTATCTGGTAATGGAATTCGTCGGCGGTCTTTCGATCGACCACTTCTGCGACGCGCATGCATTGGACATCCGCAGCCGCATCGCGCTTTTCCGGCAGGTGCTGGACGCGCTGGCTTATGTGCACGGCCGCCAGGTTCTGCACCGCGATGTGAAGCCTTCCAACATCCTGGTGGATGAAGCGGGCAACGTGAAGCTGCTGGATTTCGGCACCGCGCGCCTGCTGGATTCGACCGGCGAAGCCGCGTTGACCAAGACCGGCGTTTTCGCTTTCACGCCGGAATACGCCAGCCCCGAGCAGGTCCGCGGCGACCCGCTTACAGTGGCCTCCGATCTGTATTCTACCGGCGTCTTGCTGTATCGTTTATTGACCGGCCGCTTGCCATATCGGATTTCCGAGCTATCCCGGTCCGGTATCGCCAGGATGGTCGAGCGTGCGCAGCCCGATCGAAGCGGGTTGAACGGACCACTCGACGCCATCCTTTCGAAAGCGCTAAGCAAGAATGCCGCCGCCCGCTATCCTTCAGCGCGGGATATGGACGCCGATTTGGCGCGCTATCTCGAAGGGCAGCGGGTGCACGCCCGTAAGCCGCGCCGCAAACTGTGGGCTGCATTGGCCGCGGCCATGGCTTTGTGCGCGTGCGGAGTGTTGGCTGTCCGGTTGCTGCGCGTTCCGCAACACACCGCTGCGCTGGGGCCTTTCGACGCCGGCGTTCCCAATCCCATGGAACCGGCGCTCTCGTTCGACGGCAAGTGGCTGGCGTTCGCATCGGCGCGGGACGCGGGCGCTCACTCGGATATCTGGCTCAAGCGCATGCCCGGCGGCCCTGCGCGGCGCGTCACCGATGTGGATGCCGTCAACGACGAGCCGTCGCTCTCGCCCGACGGCCGCTGGCTGGCATTTCATTCCACGCGTGCGCCCGCCGGCATCTATCTTCAGCCTGTGTTACCAGCGGGGTCCGGCGGCCCGGCGAAGCTGCTGGCCGCAGGCGGACGCGTCCCGCGCTTCTCGCCCGACGGCCAGTGGATCTCGTATATGAACGTCGGCGAGAGCGGCGCCGATATACACGCCTCGAACAGCAGCATGCTCTATCGCATTCCAGCCCAGGGCGGCACGCCGATCCGCGTCGCCAGGAACGTACCCTCGGTGATGGGATCCACGTGGAGCGCCGGCGGACGGAATCTTCTGATCCTGGCAATCGATGAGTCTCTCGCCCTGCAACTGTGGAGCGTTCCGGCCGATGGCGGACCGGCCACGCTGATCCCCGATTTCGTGGACCCCAGACACAGCGATGGACTTGTGTGTGGTGTGACCCAGGACCGCTTACTCTATACGGCCTTCGAAGGAAACAACAGCCAGGGGCTGGAACAATTCTCTCTTTTGCCCGCCCGCGGCGTCAATCGCGTTTCGCACGTTTCCGGCCCGCCACACTCGGTAATTACCACGTGTACCGCCTCCGGCAGCGGCTCGATCGTGGCGGGCGAGTCCACCAGTCAATCCAGCGTCTGGGTTCTGCCACTTACGGCCGAGACAGCCGAAGTGCACGGACCGCCCGCGCCTTTGACCGAACCACAATCCGGCAACCAAATCGTACAGCTCACATCGGACGGAGCGTCGTTTTTCGCGGACTCGTCCGCCGGCAGCTTCCTTCAAAATTTCCGGACCGGCGCGCGCCAGGCAATCCCCAATGCAAACGAGATGAGTTCCGATGGCTTATTCGTCCTCGAGACGATCGAACCTGCGCCCAGCGCGCAAATCGGAAGTCGAAAGGTCCTGAATCTCAAGACCGGTGAATTCGGAGGACTGATGCAGACTGGCGCCGTCGCTTGGGACCTTTCGCGCGGCGGCCAATGGATGCTTGCCGCCAGCGTGCCTGTGCACCGTACCATTGTTGTCTGGGACACCCAAACCGCCGAGCATCACCCCATCTATTCGCATCCCAGAGCCAACCTGTACCTGGCCAATTTCACGACCGATGGAAAATGGGTGTTGTTCACTTCGGAGCAAAGCGGCGAACATGCGCGCATGTGGGTCGCGCCTTTTCGCGGCTTTGAAAACGTTCCCGCGAGCGAGTGGGTCGATCTGGGAGAAGGCGACTATCCGCGCTGGTCTCCCGGCGGCGGCCGTATCTATTTTACGCAGAGGCACGACGGCTTCGAATGTATCTTTACGCGGGCGGTCGATCGGCGCACCAAACGGCCCGTGGGACCCGTGACTGCGGTCCAGCACTTCCATCAACGCCTGACGCCGCGCGGCGTGCCGGCGGGCAACTTCCGCATCTCCGTGGCCCAGGACAAAATCAGCTTTACGCTTGGTGAACGGCTATACCGGCTCTACCGTTGGCAATAATCGGGCACGCATTATTTTACAAATCCGCTCTTGACACAAAGCGAAGAAACGGCGAAACTATCCGGGAGGAGACCATTATGATCCGTGACGCCTTATTGCCTGAGTTCGATCAAGAGATGGCTAACACGCGCAAGACGCTGGAACGCTGCCCCGAGGATAAGTTCGGATGGAAGCCGCATCCCAAGTCGTTCAGCATGTCGGGACTTGCGACCCACATTGCCAACATGACCGGTTGGGCGGTCGATGTGATGGAGAAGGATTCTTTCGACATCTCTCCGCCGGGCGCGCCGCCTTATAAAGAGGAGCCCGCGAAATCCCGGGAGGAGTTACTGGCCGTCTTCGACAAGAATGCAGCCGCGGCGCGTGCCGCCCTGGCCGGCGCCTCTGATGAACAGTTTGGGAAGAGCTGGTCGCTGCTTTCGGGAGGCCAGACCCTTATGAGCATGCCGCGCTTCGTTTGTATCCGCAGCTTCGTCATGAACCACACCATCCACCACCGCGCGCAACTGGGAGTGTATCTGCGGTTGAACGACATTCCCGTTCCGGGCGTCTACGGCCCTTCGGCGGATGAAGGCTGATAACGTCACAGCCTGTTTCCGAGCCGCGACCGTCAGGGAGCGGTACTATTGCGATACGCCCGTCAGTAAGTTCAACGTATTGGTAGCGTCGTCCACAAAATACAGGCCTTCGACCGCGATGGCCAGGCCAAACAACGCTCCGTTTCCGGGGGGCGATCCGCTCTTATCGAGCAGCTTGGCGAAAACTTGCGCGCCGGCCTCGGTGGTCTCGACGAGGAAGCCATTCGTACCATTTACTGTTAGGATGTCGCCGTTGTTGGGGCGCACAGTAAGACCCAGCGGGTCGTTCAGATTCGGACCTTGAGCCACGGTCGTGCCGATGCCCGCAGTCGAATTGCGAGTAGCTGCATTGGCGATGGACGCGATCCGATTGTTCAGGCTGTCGGCGACATAGAGCGCCCCGTCGGGCGCCAATCCAACTCCAGTGGGCCCAATCACAAGCGCAGCCGGATCCGTTCTCTCCGGGAAGCCGGAGCCGATGGTCGTCATCGAAGTCACGGTGGGCGTCTGCGAAACATTCAGACCGATACGCACCACGGTGCCTTCGTCCACCAGGCTGCCATTGCCGGCTTGAGTGCCGTTCAGCACGTTGGTGACAAACAGATCGGCGGTGGTCTCCATGTCGAGCGCGGTCATATCCCAGGGTCCATTGATGAGATTATCGGCGATAGTTTCTACCACATTGCCGTTCGGATCGAGTACGATCAAGCAACCCGCTTGCGCCGTAGCGGAGGTGCCGTCGCTGGTTGGCAAGCTGCCCACAATCACCCAGCCGGCCTTCAGCACAACCAGCGCAGTGGTCAGTCCCACGCCGCCAGGGCATGGTCCGGGAAGACTTGCGGGGTCGATCCAGGCAAATAGCCGGCTGTTGCCTTTCGGTGCGATATCCATGATGGTCGTGCCGGTGCCTTGCCAGTTCGAGCTGTTGTTGAAATTGCTTACCAGGATGTGACCCTGTACCAACTTACCCGTCGACGCCGGCACGATGGCTACACCATAAGGATTCACGTCCCCGTTGCCGGGCACCGTGGAAGCTACTGTCACAATCTTACGATTGGAATCTTGGGCCTGTAGGCCGGTTGTCATCAGCGTCGTCATGGCCAGAGCCAGCGCCGCGGTGACGGGACCACGGCTTATAACATGTCGTCGCATATCTGAGTAATCCCCTCAATTAAGATGTTAGTTGTCACTCTGGCGGGAACACAAGGAAAATTGGAGTCACGCTTGTAAATTGAAGGTAAGTTGGGCCATGTACCGTCACATGTGTGAACTCCGCCCGGCCGTGGCGGCGTGGGGCGCTCCCTTACCGGTCGCGGCTCGTAACAAGTTAAGGAAATCGCGACACTCTTGTAAATTAAAGAGGGCGGGCCTAAGCTCTGCGCCGGCTAAAGGCCCACCCTCCAATTACTACAGAGGATTTGCGAGCAGATTCAAGGTATTGGCGCCGTCGTCGACGAAGTACAAACCGTCGTCGCTAGTCGCGATCCCGAATAACGCGCCGGCTCCAGGCGGGTTACCTTTGGTGTCGATAAGTCCGGCGGACTTCATATTACCCTTGGCGTTGATGTCCACCAGGATTCCGTTATTACCGTTCACCACGAGAAGGTCCCCTTTATTGGCACGCACGGCTATGCCCAGCGGGCCGTTGAAGACCGAAACATCGGAGAACGTCTGGCCGTTTTGGGCGCTGGACGAGCGGTTGACGGCGTCGCCGATGCTCACGATCCGGTTATTCAAGGTATCGGCGACATACAGCGTGCCGTCCGCCGCCAGAGACACACCCGTGGGACCGATGACCAGCGCGGCCGGATCCGTGCGCTCGGCGAAACCGGAACCAATCACGGTCATCGACTGGACGGACGGCATGGCGGTCTGCGTTTGGGTGGTGTCAATGCGGACTACGGTGCCTCCCTGCACAATGGCGCCATTGGCCGCCACCGTCACATTGAGCACGTTCGTCACGAAAAGACTCGCGGTCGTATTCTGATCCAAAGCGGTCATATCCCACGGGCCGTTGATCAGAATATTCGTGATGGTTTCGACTACCGTGCCTTGATTGTTCAATACAATCAGACAACCGGCCTGCGCCGTATCCGCCATTCCGCCGGTCGTCGGCAGACTCCCGGCGATAACCCATCCGGCCCGCAGTGCCACTAAGGCGGTGGTCAGGCCCACACCTCCGGGACACTGACTGGCAGGGTACTGGGGTCGACCCAAGCAAACAAATTCGCCGTTCCGTTGGGAGCGATTTGCATGATGGTGGTGCCGGTTCCCTGCAAGTTAGCGCTGTTATTGAAATTGCCGGCCAGGATGTTACCCGCAACCAGCCGCGAGCACCAAACTCATAATGACGACTAGTCTTTTTGTAACATGTAGCTGCATGTTTCAGAATCTCCTATACTCGATGTTAGGCTGCCTATTACAACTAATACAAGAGAAGTACCGAACAGTTCCCGCGATACTGGCGAGAAACCACACTGAGCGGGCGCAGCGCGCCGGAGCTGCCGGCCGGGGTGGAGCAGCACGGAGCGTTGCGGCTAGGCTATGATGTAGGAATTACCTATGATTCAAGACGGCATTCCCGAAGGCCTCACTTTCGACGACGTGCTGCTCCAGCCGGCGCGCAGCGGCGTGCTGCCCGCCGACGCCGATACGCGCACTTGCCTGACCCGCAAAATCGCCCTCAACATTCCCATCGTGAGCGCCGCCATGGACACGGTGACGGAATCGCACCTGGCCATCGCGCTCGCTCAACAGGGCGGCATTGGAATCATTCACCGCAACATGACCGTGGAACGGCAGGCCGAAGAAGTCGACCGCGTCAAGCGCAGTGAAAGCGGCATGATCGTGGACCCCATTACCATCGGCCCCGACCAGAAGATTTCCGACGCCCGCGAAGTGATGAGCCGCTATCGCATCTCCGGCGTGCCGGTCACGGAAGGCACGCGCCTGGTGGGCATTCTGACGAACCGCGATCTGCGCTTCGAAACGCGCTCCGACGTGCCTATCCGCGACGTGATGACCAAGGACAACCTGATCACCGTGGCGGTCGGTACCACGCTCGAAGAAGCCGAAGCCATCCTGCATCAGCATCGCGTGGAAAAGCTGCTGGTAGTGGACGATCACTACAATCTGAAGGGCCTGATCACCGTCAAGGACATTCAGAAGAAATTGAAATATCCCACCGCCGCCAAGGACGAGCAGGGCCGTCTGCGCGTCGGCGCGGCCATCGGCGCCACCAACGATTTTCTGGAGCGCGCGCAGGAACTGGTGGCCCGCAAAGTGGATGTGCTGGCCATCGATACGGCGCACGGGCATACGGAGCGGGTGATGGCGGCGGTGAAGGCCGTGAAGCGTGCGCTGCCGGATGTGCAACTCATCGCCGGTAATGTGGCCACCTATGAAGGCGCTTACGAATTGATTTCGCTCGGCGTGGATGGCATCAAGGTGGGCATCGGCCCCGGCTCCATCTGCACCACGCGCGTGGTTTCAGGCGCCGGCGTGCCGCAGCTTACCGCGATCTCGGAATGCTCGCGCGCCACGCGCCAGGCGGGCGTGCCGTTGATCGCCGATGGCGGCATCAAGTATTCGGGCGACATCACCAAGGCCATCGCCGCGGGCGCCGACGCGGTGATGATCGGCAGCCTGCTGGCCGGCACCGACGAAAGCCCCGGCGAGACGGTGCTATACCAGGGCCGCACGTTCAAGACCTACCGCGGCATGGGATCGCTGGGCGCCATACTCGGCAACGCCGACCGTTACGCGCAGGACCCCAACGGCAAGCTGGTGCCGGAAGGTATTGAAGGCCGCGTCGCCGCCAAAGGTCCGCTGGCGGAGCTGGTCTATCAACTCGTGGGCGGATTGAAATCGGGCATGGGTTACTGCGGCGCGCCGGACATCCGCGCGCTCCACGAGACTGCGCGCTTCCTGCGCGTGTCGCCGGCGGGCCTGCGTGAGAGCCACGTGCACGATGTGGTGATTACCAAGGAAGCGCCTAATTACCGGATCGAGTAGCGCACCAGCCTGTGGGGCAGATCATCGTTTTGTGTGGTCTGTTTGCGTGGGCCTGCGGCCCGCGAAATTTCATGAAAAACTTGGCAGGCGTAGTTTCGAGCCCACCAGCCACCAACCGCTGCCCACCAGTCCACGGGAGAGGTTTTTCGACCCTGCAGGCGCGGGGCGCGCCTATCTGGTCAAGCTCAAATCGTGTCTTCTAACGAGCCGCGCCAGAAGCTTCAGATCCTCACAAGATAATACGCCGCCACCGGCGCGCAACAACTCTCGTTTGATGGCGCTGCCACGGGCTATGGCCTCGACCAAAGGGTCGACCGCGGAAACATCCACGCCGAGCGGCGCCAAATCGGACAACAATGACGCCACGCCGCCCATATCGGTGGGGGCGGACAATGCGGCTTCCAGCGCCTCTGGAGACGCCGACGCGCTCAGCCGTTCCAACATCTTCGCGGATCGCCGCAGAAATGCGCGCGCCAGCGCCAGCCGGGCGTCCTTTAGCAGCGGGCAGTTGCTTGAGCGGCATTACGATCAGAGTTTACCATGTACCGATTAGTTCGCAGCGGACAAAGGAAACCGACCGAGCTTCACTTCCCGGCTAATTCCGCGTACCGGAAGCAGTCCACCGCGTGATCGTTCACCATCCCCACGGCCTGCATGAACGCGTAGCAAATCGTGGATCCCACGAAGCGGAATCCGCGCCGCTGTAAGTCTTTGCTCATGGCGTCGGATTCTGCCGTGCGCGCCGGCAATTCCTTCGGCGTGCGCCAGGCGTTCTCGCGCGGATGGCCGCCGGTGAACTGCCAGATATACTGATCGAAACTGCCGAACTCCTCCGCCACTTTCAAAAACGCCTGTGCATTGCCGATCGCGGCGGCGATCTTCAGACGGTTGCGGACAATGCCTGCATCGCGCAGTAGCGCATTCACTTTGCGCTTGCCGTAGCGCGCCACGATGGCCGGATCGAAGTTATCGAACACTTCGCGATAGCGCGCGCGCTTGCGCAGAATGGTGTCCCAACTCAGGCCTGCCTGCGCGCCTTCGAGGATCAGAAACTCGAACAGCAGACGGTCGTCGTGCACCGGCACGCCCCATTCCATGTCGTGATAGGGGATGGAGAGTTCGTTCTTGGCCCACGTGCAGCGCTTTATTTGGTCCATAGCCGATCGTCCCAGCGCACCAGAACTGGCTTGCTCGAGCGGATCTGGGCGAAAGCGGGATGTTCCTGGTTAATGAGAATGTTTCGCTCGATCCTGGTCACGACCGAGGGAACCATCAGGACCGGCGTGCGCCGCTTGTCGTACCAACGGTTGCCGAATGCGCGGGTGGCCCCAAACGACGCTGCATCCCAGTGTGGCAAAGCAACTGGCGCGACCTCTTCGACGGACAGACCGGCAGGAATCTCGATCTCGACGTACCCTTGGCTGGGCGGGATGTGGCCCGACGCGTGCACAAGGACTTCCAACAGCGCGCCGGCATACGTTTCAGATGCGTAGATCACGCGCCGGCCTGGCGAGTTCCAGCGAGCTCCGTGGAGCATCGCGCCGGTTCCGTCAAAGATCGGATGCCGCATGTCGGCGACTCGGAACACCCGTAGCGAAGTGCTACGCGGGGAGGCCATATACAATGCGGGCCATGACTTCCTCTGCCTGGCGCGCGCCTAACTCCGTCAAGGCCGCATCGAGAGGCGTTTTTCCGCCGATCTCCGGATGCGGGGTGGTCAGGAAGCGGCGCGCCTGCTCGCGATCCTGCCAGACCTCTTCAGCAATAGCCACAACCCGAGCCAGCCGCTCCGTACGTTCGCTTTCCGCGGGGCTGAGCCGGTCCCGCCGGCGTTTGTATGTGGCCTCCGGGACGATACGGTGCATCATGGCCCGCTGTTGGGCCTTATCGGAGAAAACGCGTTGCACCACAATGCGGAGTGTGGCTTTGGGCAAGCCCTTCTCAACGGCGTCGTTCAACTCCAGCAGAGAGGTCACCGCTTTGCCCAAGACTCGCCGGCCGCCCAGGACAATTCCAGTGTTTTGTGGTTCCATCGGTATCAGTATAGCAGAAAAACAAGCTCAAGTGATCTTGGGCGGCGCGAAGAAATTCATCGGATCGATCGACATAATCTTCCACTTCTTCCCCTTACGTTCCAGATGGAATTTCACTACCTTGCGCCGCCGCTCCAGCGGATGCGGTTCGGACTTGCCGACGATCTCCAGGAACCAATCCAGATCATCCGTGCGATGCGTGTCGTCGCCGGTATCCGAGTAGATCTCGATCGAGTTCGTCAAATCGGCCAAATCCGTCAGTGCCACAATCCGGCGGCGGAAATCCTCCACGCCCGGCATGCCGGGATCGATGGCGTCGATAAATATACCCGGATCGCCGTCGCTCAGCGCAGTGGCGATCTTGGCGAACAGGTCGAAAACCTGCTGCCCGGCGTCGGCAGCGTGCGCCTGGTGGCCCATCGCGCCGGCGGCCGCGCCTCCCATCGCCAGCATGAAAGTGCGTCGTCGCATATCAGGTCCGATAGCTCGCGTTGATGCGGATGTAGCCTTCCGTGAAATCGCACGTCCAGAAGCGGGCGTTGCCTTTGCCGCGGCCCTGGCCGTCGCCGCGCAGACTGAATCGGATCTCGCACTCGGCGCTGTCGAGTTTCGCCTTCAAGTCAGATTCGGAAAAATGCGCCGCCAGCCCGGAGCGGCACACCGCCACGCCTTGCATATCGATATCCGCCTTGCGCGGATCGAACGCCACGCCGGCATTGCCCGCGGCCGAAAGGATGCGGCCCCAATTTGGATCGGACCCCGCCACGGCGGTCTTCACCAATGGCGAATTGGCGATAGCGCGGGCCAGGCGCGCGGCGGCGTCATCCGTAGCGGCGCCCGACACCAGAATCGTGATCAACTTCCGCGCGCCTTCGCCATCGCGCGCGATGCTGCGCGCCAATTCCTCGGCAACCTGCGCGATTTGCTCTTCCACCGCGGCCATCTCCTTTGGATCGGGCCGCACGCCGGATGCGCCGTTGGCCAGCAACAGCAACGTGTCGTTGGTGGAAGTATCGCCATCCACCGAGATGCGGTTATAGCTGCGCTCCACGGCGCGGCGTAACATGCGGCGCAGCATGGCGACGGGAATGTTGGCGTCGATCAATAGAAACCCGAGCGTAGTGGCCATGCGCGGCTGGATCATGCCGGAACCCTTAGTCATTCCCGCGATGCGCACCGTGCCGCGCCGCAACTTCACCTCGCCGAAGGCTTCCTTCGGAACCAGATCGGTGGTCATGATAGCGCGCGCCACCGCGCCGAATGCGTCTTCGCGCAGGTTCGCCGCCAGCCGTGGCAACGCGTTCACGATGAGCTTGGCGTCCAATTCGACGCCGATCACGCCGGTCGACGCGGGCAAAACCTGATTCACCGGCAGCCGCAACAAACGCGCGGCGGACCGGCAACAAGCCAGCGCCACCGCGTCGCCCGTGCGCGTGGCGCAATTGGCGTTGCCCGCATTCACCAGGATGGCGCCTACTGCGCCGCGCGAGGCGGCCAGATGACGGCGGCACAGTTTCACGGGCGCGGCCTGCACGCGATTCTGCGTAAATACGCCGGCGGCCGCGGCGGGCAATCCGGAGACGATCAATCCCAGATCGTCTTTCTCGGCCTGACGAATGCCTGCGTAGGTGGCGGCGTAACGATAGCCCAGCGGCAGATCCACGCTATTATTCTCCCAGAGTGTCGCCCGCGGCGATGCGCTGGCCGTTCACGAAGGCATCGGCGGAGATCCGCCTGCGGCCTTCGAGTTGCACTTCGATCAGTTCCAGCGCACCCTCTCCGCAGACTACGCGCAACGGATGGAGCAGCAGACTTCCCGGTTGGCCCGCCCCCGGTGCCGCACCGGCCACACGCGATTTCCAGATGTGCAATTGGTGGCCGCGAAAGCGCGTGTAGGCGCCGGGCCACGGTTGAAATCCGCGCACGCGATTGTGGATGGTTTGGGCGGGCGGATGCCAGTCGATGAGTCCGTCTTCTTTCTTGATGAGTGGCGCGTAGGTGGCCTGTGCGTTATCCTGCTTCTGCGGGGCGATTTCGCGGATGCGATCCAGTGTTTCAACTAACAGCGCCGCACCCATCAACGCCAAACGGGCGCCCAGTTCCATGGCGGTCTCTTCCAAACCGATGGCCGTCTCGGCTTTCAGCAGCATGTCGCCTGTATCCAGCCCCGCGTCGATGCGCATCGTCGTGACGCCCGTTCGCGTTTCGCCATTGGCGATGGCCCACTGTACCGGCCCCGCGCCGCGATACTTAGGCAGCAGCGACGCATGCACGTTAATGATGCCGCGCGGCGGGATATCGATTATGGATTGCGGAATGATCTGGCCATAGCCTACCACTACCATGACGTCGGGCTTTAATTTGGCGAGTGTGGCTACAGCTTCCGGCCGGCGGATGCGTTCGGGTTGATAGACGGAGAGAGTGTGGCGCAAGGCCGCTTCTTTTACTGGAGATGGAGTGAGTTGCTGCCCGCGGCCGCTGGGGCGGTCGGGTTGAGTTACTACGGAGATTACTTCATGACCGGCAGAAACTATGGCTTCCAGGGTTGGGACTGCGAAATTGGGCGTGCCTAGAAAGACGCAGCGCATACGTTTGTGGACAGGCCGGGAGGCCTGTCCTACTGCCATTCTCCGGCTTTTACCAGCTTGCGCACTTTGCGGCGGATCAGATCGCGCTTCAATGCGCTGATGTGGCTGATATACAACTTGCCGTGCAAATGATCGGTCTCGTGCAGAAAGGCACGCGCCAGCAGATCTTCGCCGGTCTTCTCGAAAAACTCGCCCTGGGCATCTTGCGCGCGCACCGTTACGCGCTTGCCGCGCTTCACCTGCTCGCGGAATCCGGGAATGCTCAGGCAACCTTCTTCGCCTTCCTGCTTGCCTTCCACGTGCACAATCTTCGGATTAATCAGGACCAGTTTGTCCGCCGGATTCTCGGCGTTCGATATATCGATGACGGCGATCTGGCGCGAGAAGCCGATCTGCGGCGCCGCCAGACCTACGCCCTTGGCAGCGTACATCGACTCGAACATATCCTCCAGAAACTTGTCGAGCTCCGGCGTGCCGAAATCGGCCACCTCCTCCGCTTCCTGCTCCAACACCGGATCGCCATATTTCACGATTGGATAAACCATATCTCAGAAATCCCGTACCTGACTTAGATATCCATCAAAATTACGCTTGGTTTCGCCGAGCGAATCGCCGCCGAATTTTTCGAGAAACGCCTGCGCCAGAACCAGCGCCACCATGGCCTCGCCGATCACTCCGGCGGCCGGAACCACGCACACATCCGAGCGCTCGTAAGCCGCCAGCGCCGGCTCGCGCGTCGCCAGATCCACCGATTCGAGCGGACGGCGCAGGGTCGAGATGGGCTTCAAGAACCCACGCACCAGCAGGTCCTGGCCATTGGTGATGCCGCCTTCCAGACCACCGGCGCGATTGGCGCCGCGCGTGAAATGGCGCTCCTCGCGATCGTAATGGATCGTGTCTTGCACCGCCGAACCGAAACTGGCGGCATTTTCTTCCGCAAATCCCAGTTCCACGCCTTTCACAGCTTGGATCGAAACAATGGCCTGCGCCAGGCGTCCATCCAGCCGCGCGTCCCACGTAGTGTGCGATCCCAGGCCTAGCGGCACGCCGTGCGCCATCACTTCAAATACACCGCCCACCGTATCGCCGGTGCGATATGCCTGGTCGACCACTTCTTTCATGCGCTGCTCGGTTTCGGCATCCACGCAGCCCAATAGAACTTCGGACTTCGTGCGCAGCGCGGCGACCTCTTCCCACGTGGCGCTACGTTCCAGTCGCACGCCGCCCACGGCGATCGTATGGCTGGCGATATCGATGCCGAACTGGATCAGCAGCGCCTTGGCGACCGCGCCGATGGCCACGCGGGCCGTAGTTTCGCGCGCGCTGGCACGCTCCAGAATATAGCGTGCGTCGTCGAAATTGTACTTGATGGCGCCGGCTAAGTCGGCGTGTCCGGGACGCGGCCGCGTGACCGGCTTCTTCTTGTCTTCCGCGCCATCCATATCTTCCACCGGCAGCGCCTCGGTCCAATTCTGCCAATCTTTGTTGCGGATGAGGATGGCGATGGGAGAACCAATGGTATGTGAGTGGCGGACGCCGGACACAATTTCGGCGCGATCGTTTTCGATCTTCATGCGTCCGCCGCGGCCGTAGCCCTGCTGGCGGCGCCAAAGCTCGTGATTTACGGTGTCGAGAGAGACCGGCACTCTGGCGGGAAGCCCCGTGAGGGTGGCCACCAGGCACTCGCCATGCGACTCCCCGGCGGTTTCAAATCGCAACATTCACCAGGAGTTTTTATGGTATCAGGTCGGACACGGCGGTTTCAGGGGCGGTCCGTGGGCGGGGGCAGGGACGGAGGGCGTGACTTGACGCACGGTGCTTTCGGTCCGGGCTCCGCTGCTCGGAAATTGGCTTTCCTGTCGGGCTTTTGTTGAAAACAAGGGGTCCAATTGGGTTCGTTTTGTAATTTTTTGTTTTGGGTTCGTCATCAGGTACGTGTCCGGGTGCGCCCGGATCGGTATTCGAATGTCAATGATCGAGGGAAGAGGGCACCGTTGCGGGGCGTTCGTCGGCGAGGTGTGCCGACGGCTGCCTTCCCGGTGTAAGCGTAGCACTGCGGCTGCGAGAACTTGGTGGTGGATTGGCCTTGGCTGTTTGTTTTCAGCGGGGGCGGCGGCGTGCGGGACATGTGACTGATATAGGTTTCATCGGCTTGCGGCGGCACGATGCGCCGAAAAACATACGACGGCTCGCGCCGCAAGGCGATGAAACCGTTCAGTGAACTAAAGCGCGGGCCAGACGGGGCAGTGCCGGTTCTTATTGGGGTTTGAATGGGGAGCGCCGGCGGGGGCGGATAGATGTTCGGAGGTTTTCGCGGATGGTGCGCGGAAACGCGCCGCCAGATGCGTCGGATACGTGGCAGCGGATGGCGGATATGGTGATGTCGACGGCCAGCGCGGGGATTGCAAAGGCTGGCGAACGCGCCGATGGAGGATGACGTTCAACTTCCATCGGATTCCGGCTGACATCCTCGGGCACACCTTTCAGCGACTGGTGAGCCCAGAGCATCCCGCCCAATCCGTGAGGGATGTATAATCGGTGCGCGGAGGAGAGAATGTCACACCTGACGATTCGGTAGTGCTCCGTTTTACCGAGTTGTTGCATGAACATTCAGACCCGTGATTGATTATTAAGCGAAGTGGCCCGACCGGGAATTAGCTAATGGTTGTTGCTTTGATGCTTTCCAAGCCATAGCAACCAGCCGTATTCAGCACATCCCTTGACCGTTCACCTCGTCGGCGTATTTTGGGATTTGGCAATCACCGTCGAAACCCGTTGCAACATTAGACGGGAGTCGAGGCTGGCATTGTTCCCGAACCGTACCGGCGAATGGACGAAGATGCCTTCGACAGTGGCATCTACAGTTCTGTGTTTCTTCAGATAGTGGCGCAAACGATGGTACTCATTAGCATCTCTGGTTGGTTCCTTGTCGGGCAACACCAGAGCGACCACCGCCGAACAACTGCGGTCGAAAAGAGCATGAGGACTGTCTTCGACGCCAGGGTCGATTCGAGTGCGAAGCTTAACGATCTGGTTATCAAATCGCTCTGGTGTTTTCACAAGTTCACAGAGTGTCGTCTTGATCGGCGCAGCAGACACGACTTGGGCGACCGTAACGCTGGAACGCATAATGAGGTAAACGGCGACAACGATCAGGATACGGGTAGCGGGCGTCATTTCGTCTTCTTGTACTCTGAGCGGACTATCGGCTTTGCAATCACGTTTGAAACAGATTGCAGCACCAGTTGCGAGTCCCAATCACCCATGTGGCCGTAACGCAAGGGTCCTGCTTCTACAGTGCGTGAACCAATGGCTCGAATTGCAATTAGCTTACCGTCGCTGTGATCGAAGCGCCCGGTGCAGACCGCCGAGACTGTATACTTGCGTGGTTTATCAAAGTACTTATCGAGGCGGCGAAACTCCCGATCCCTTTTCAAAATGATCGTGCGCAGTGGCGGCAATGGTTTCCAATCGAGCCGATCCGGGTTTCGTATGTCCATTATGTGGTCGATGTACGCAAACTCCTGAGCACTCGATGTCCGATCTTCCCCTACCGAAAGCCAAATGGTTCCTGGGCAAGTATCGTCCGCAATAACGATTCCCTCATAGCCGGTCACAATCGTTGCCCGAACCTGGACCATTTTGTCACCGAACTGAGCAGGATGTTTCACCAGTTCGCAGAACGTCGTTTTGATCGGCTCATCGGCCTGGACCTGGGCAACCGCCAAAATGGGAAAACCGGCGAGGCATACCGCAATGACGCCGGTACACATTGGGATCACTTTCTGCCTCGCTGTCTGATGCACCCAATCACGGCGCAGCAGAATGACGCCGCAGTTAGCAACAATCCGAGCCTGACGCAGCGGTCCATCGACCGTATTGTCCCACCGCTCGAAGCTAAATGCTACCGCAAAGGGGATGTCCTTGTCCGGTTCGTGCGGAACATCGTGCGCTGAAGCGGTCTCAAATACTGTTGGATCGACTGATTCAACCTACTGAGCCATAATCAACTCGCTGATGCTCCACGGATGATTTGCGAGGCCCGCTGCCATTGCAAGCGTAACTTTCAATGTCGAATGCACACGGCAAAAGTTGTGCCTCGTCGGCGGAATCTGTGGGTTCTCGCGGCAGGTCAGCGAGGGAGGCTGGTATGTTTATGCCACGACCTTTTCGGTACCACCGCTTTCTCCCGCGGGGGCCGGATACTTGTTAAGTGTCGCTGGACAGTTATCCGTTGACGATGACCTTTTGTCGATTTACCTGGAAGACCCGATTGGAGACACCGCTAGTTGCCACGCCGTGGCGATGCCCTCTATCAAGAGTTTCAGTTCCTGGAACGATTTTAACTTTGAAGCACCACTGCTGCCGGACACGCGCGCCGTGTTGTTCTTTGTCGCATATAACCAAGAACAATCCTTCGGGAATCCCACTGGAATCAGAATAGAATTTACATCCGCGTACTTGACTCCCAAGTAAAACAGCAGCCTTTCCGATCTCAAAGGCGATCTGCTTTGACAGTCTGGGCGTTGACCGCCTATACTGCAAAGCGGGACGGCTGCAGTTATGAACAAGTGGTGGGCTGTTATTGGCCTAGTGGTGCTGGTTGTTCTTTCAGCCTCCGTAGTGTCGCCGCTTTGGTTGACCTGCGTGGCGGCGACGATGGACATGCCTCTTAGCCTTGATGGGTATGCACGGTTGCTCCACGCCAGTTTTGTACTTGCGTGGGTCTGGTTATTTCTTCAGGTCGGGACAGAATGGCTCGTGTACGGTGCCTTTACGATCAAAAACAAACTGCCAATCCGACTATTGTGGTTCGGCGGGATGTTTGTAGGGTCGCTTGTCTTTTCATTTATTGTTGGGGCATGTCTGACGGATATGGAACCGCACGGATGGCATCGGTTGGCGACTAAACTGTTCCTACAGCAGCGTATTTCGCGCGTCCGCCGCACCCCACTCGGCGGCGAAATGGATTACTGTATCGAACGAGGTACCGCAATGAACGAAACCAAAGACAACACATCGCGCCGCGCCTTTCTGGCTGATGCCGGCCGCATCGCGGGAGTTTCGGCGCTGGCCGGAGTGGCTTTGCCCCACGTGCACGCGGCGGAGAACAATACCATTCAAATCGCGCTGATCGGCTGCGGCGGACGCGGCACCGGCGCCATCGAGAACGCGCTGGGAATCAAGAATGGGCCCATCAAGCTGGTGGCCATGGCGGACGTTTTTCCGCAAAAGCTCAGCGACAGCCATGGCCATTTGCGCGGCCATTTTGAATCCCAGATGGACGTGCCCATGGATCGCCAGTTCATCGGCTTCGACGGCTATCAGAAGGCCATGGACTGCCTGAAGCCTGGCGATGTAGCCGTGCTGGCGACCCCGCCTGCGTTCCGCTGGGTGCATTTCCGCTACGCCATCGACAGAGGCTTGAACGTCTTCATGGAGAAGCCCGTGACAGTGGATGGTCCCACCACGCGGCGTATGATTGCACTGGGCGAAGAGGCGCGCGCCAAGAACTTGAAAGTCGGCGTCGGCTTGATGATCCGGCATTGCCGCGCGCGTCAAGAGCTGCTGAGCCGCGTCCGGGACGGGCAGATCGGCGATATCATTGCCATGCGCGGCTATCGCATGGGGCCGGGCGGTGACATCGCGCCGCCAAAGCCCGATGGCATCACCGAGTTGTTGTACCAGATCAAGCTGTTTCACGGGTTCCTATGGGCCAGCGGCGGTGTCTACAGCGATTATTACATCCATCAGATCGACGAGTTGTCCTGGATGAAGGGCGCGTGGCCGGTGGAAGCTATGGCGCTGGGCGGGCGCCAGTATCGCGGCGACGCGGTGGATCAGAACTTCGATGTCTATGCCGTACAGTACACTTATCCGGATGGTACGCACTTATTCTTCGATGGCCGTAACATACCCGGTGTACATAATGAGTTCGCCAGCTACCTGCATGGAACCAAGGGATCGGCGGTAGTTTCAACTAACTCACATACGCCTGGACGGACGCGCATTTACTCGGGGCAGAACATTCCGCGCTGGCAGAATGGGCAGAAGCAGCCCGCGCCGGAGAATCTGGTGTGGGCCTTCCCGGAGCCCGAACGCTCGCCTTATGACTGGGAGTGGGACGACCTGATCGCCGCCATTCGAGACGACAAGCCTTACAACGAGGTGCAGCGCGGCGCCGAAGCCAGCTTAGTGGCCAGCATGGGACGCTACTCCGCACATACCGGCCAGTTAGTGACTTTCGATCAGATGATGAATCACGATCACGAGTTCGCGCCGGAGGTGGATAAGTTGACCATGGATGGTCCCGCGCCGCTGCGCGCCAGCGCGGATGGTAAGTATCCGCTGCCCGAGCCGGGCATCAAGAAGACCCGCGAGTATTAGCCGCCGCGCCCGTGGGGCAGACGAATCGAGCGCCAGTACGCGGCCGTCCACCAGTTAGGCGCGGTTCTTGGCGACGCCGAGCTTTTGCGCCTCGGGGCTTCGCGGGATGGACGCGCTTGCTTGGTATTGGGCATAAAATCGGGTACCATTCCATTTTGCCCCGAACATGCCTATCTACCAAGTGATCGTTCTGGCCATCGTGCAAGGGCTGACGGAATTCCTGCCCGTCAGCAGCACGGCGCACCTCTATCTGACTTCGTGGCTGCTGGGCTGGCAGACCGAGAGCCTGACGTTCGATATCGCACTGCACATCGGCACGCTACTCGCTGTGCTAATTTATTTTGCCCGCGATTGGGTGCAAATCGTCGCGCACGGATTCGGCATGCGTTGGGGACGCGACGAGGAGTTGGAGCGCAACAGCGGACTGTTGTGGCTGCTGGCCATCGGCACCATTCCCGTGGGCGTGGCCGGCCTGTTGTTCAACAAGCAAGCCGAAGGCGCGTGGCGCAACCCGATGGTGATCGGCACCATGATGGTGGGGATCGGCATCGTGATGGGAATCGCCGAGTACATGGGGCGCAAGACCCGCGATATCTCGGGAATCAACTTCGTGGATGCCGGGGTCATCGGGGTGGCGCAGGCGCTGGCGGTGGTGCCCGGCGTATCGCGCAGCGGCATCACCATCACGGCCGGACTGTTTCGCAATATAAATCGGGAAGCGGCCGCGCGCTATTCTTTCCTGCTCTCGACGCCCGCCATCGGCGCGGCGGCGGCCAAGGCAGTCTACGATATGGTGAAACACAAGGAGTTGATGGCCGCACCCGGCGCCGTAGCACTGAGCCATACCGGCCTGGCGGTGGGTATCGCGGTAAGTGCGGTTACGGGCATGCTGGTCATCGCCATGTTCCTGCGCTTCCTCCGCCGCCGCAGTTTGTGGTTCTTCGTGTTTTATCGGATAATTTTTGGCATAATAGTGCTTGCTCTGGCTTTCTTCCGCCGGCCAGCGGGATGAAGCTCTTATCTCCGACTCCGCAAAAGCGGTTCAATGAATTAATCGGTCTGCTACTTTTGTCGCTGGGCTTGCTGTTGCTGCTCAGCCTGGCGTCGTACCATGTCCAGGATCCGTCTCTCAATACCGCAGCGGCTACACGGCCGCACAACCTCATCGGCTATCCCGGCGCATGGTTCGCCGACCTGCTGCTGCAAGGCTTCGGTATCGGCGCGTTCGTGTTTCCGATTCTGTTGTTCGGGCTGGCGTGGAAATGGGTTCGCTCCGATGAACTGCAGGCCGGGGCCATCAAGCTTTCGGGCACGATGTTGCTGCTGCTTAGCCTGACGGCGGCAGTTTCATTCTCACCCAAGCTGACCCTATTCAGCGGCGCGATCCCCATCGGCGGACTGCTGGGCATGCTGCTGGCGCAATATTTGATGCACGCGCTCAATCCCACCGGCGCGATCCTGCTCACCATCACTACGTTGATCGTATCCGTCTACCTGGTCTCGACCTTCACCGTTTCGAAGCTGGCCGTCTGGTTCGCGGGACCTATTCGTTTCTTTAACACCCTGGCGGATGCCTGGCGCCTCTGGCGCGACGAGCGGCGGCAGCGTAAAGCCGAAAAAGCGCGGCTGCATGCGGCTGAGAAAGCCGAGAAGCGGAAGCGTACGAAATCCGCGTCGCGCGTGGAAACCGCGCGCGTGGCATCGGCCGCAGCGCCGGTGGATTCGGATGCCGAGACAGCCGCGGAGCCCGTGGCGCCCGAGGAACCCACCGATATCCCTATCTGCGCTCTGGAAGAACCGGCCGCGGCCCAGCCGGATTCGCCGCCGTGGGAAGTATCCGTGCCCGTTGCGGCGCCGGTGCATGCCGCCGGTCCCATGAGCTACCGGCTGCCTTCCACCGATCTGCTGAACGAGGGACAAGGCCGCAGCCCTTACGATGAACAGGAGCTGAAAGACATCGCGGTCCGCATTAAATCGAAGTTCGAAGAGTTCAACGTGCTGGGGAATGTGGTGCAGATCAATCCCGGTCCGGTGGTGACGACTTTTGAATTTAAACCGGAAGCCGGCATCAAATACAGCCGCATAACCACGCTGACCGAGGATTTGTGCCTGGGCTTGCAGGCGGAATCGATTCTGATCGAGCGCATTCCGGGCAAGCCGACGGTAGGCATCGAAGTGCCCAACAGCAAGCGCGAAGTGATTGCGCTGCGGCAGATGCTCGAATCCGAAGAATTCGCGCAGGCGCAATCGCGGCTCACCATCTCGATGGGCAAGGATATCAACGGGCGCATTAAAGTGGCTGCGCTCGAATCCATGCCGCATTTGCTGATCGCCGGTTCCACGGGCTCGGGCAAGAGCGTGATGATCAACTCGATGGTGATGTCGATTCTGTACAAATCGACGCCCGATGAAGTGCGTATGATCATGGTGGATCCCAAGCGCGTGGAACTCGGCATGTACGAGGGCATTCCGCACCTGCTGACGCCGGTGATCACCGACCCCAAGAAAGCCACCAACGCGCTGCGCAACGCGGTGCTGGAGATGGACCGGCGGCTACGCCTGCTGGCCGAATTCGGCGTGCGCAACATCGATCAATTCAACAAGAAAATCCGCAAGAAACAGGAGCAGCCGCGCAATCTGTTCGAGGAGGATGAAGCTACCGCGGAAGATTTGCGGCCGCTGCCGTACATTCTGATTCTGATCGACGAGTTGGCGGACCTGATGATGCTGGAGGGACGGAACGTGGAAGAATCGGTGACACGCCTGGCGCAGATGGCGCGCGCGGTCGGCATGCACCTGGTGCTGGCCACGCAGCGCCCTAGCGTGGACGTGATCACCGGGCTGATCAAGGCGAATTTTCCGTCGCGCATCAGTTTCCGCGTAGCCACGCGCGTGGATTCCCGCACGGTGCTCGATGTGATGGGCGCGGAGCATCTGTTGGGCAAGGGCGACATGCTGTTCCTGCCGCCGGGGTCGTCGCGGCTGATTCGCGTGCACGGCGCGTTCGTGACGGAGACGGAAATCAATCGAGTGGTGGATTTCTGGAAGGAGCAGGCCGCGCCGGAATACGATCAATCGTTCCTGATAGCGCCGCCGACAGACGATGCGGAACCGGATGCGGAAGAAGCCGCGCCGGGTGGGCAGGATCCGTTGTACGAAGAGGCGGTGCGCATCGTGCTGGAGATGGGCAAGGCATCGACCTCGACGTTGCAGCGCCGGCTGCGGTTGGGTTACGGGCGGGCGGCGCGGATATTGGATATGATGCAGCGCGACGGGATTATCGGGCCGCCGGATGGCAGTAAGCCGCGGGAGGTTTTGAAGCGGCCGGATTGGTTGCGGGAGGTGGAGGATTCCGTGCGGTAGGGCGGCCTAAAATCCCACCTCGAAGCTGCAAAAGCCCGATGGCGGAGAGTTATTGTTCCAAGCTCCTGGACTCCTGGACGCCACGCTCCACGCGGCCGCACTGTTGTTCTAAAGTATGATCTATGCCGCGGATCACGTTAAGAACCGCACATTCAAGGAAATGCTAACCGGTACGGGTCGCTTCAGGATTCCGTTTGTCCAGCGCGGCTACGCATGGAAAAAGAAGCAGTGGGACCAATTGTTTCTCGATCTCCAGGAGCAGGTCATCGACGAACTCGCGACCGGGGCCACAATCGACGAGGTCGAGTTTGGCGGTAGGCTGGCGAGTCGAACGCCAAAGTCCCGAGAGGACGCTGGTTTAGCAAACCAGACGGGAGTGCCGGTATCCCAAGCCTTCCTGGCCCGGAGTTACCAATACAATAACGATGATAGGGAATAACTGGACAGGTGGGAGCAACAGAGGATACGAATTGTCGTTGCGGTGTCCATAAGTCGGTGTTACAACAGACGGCCTTGGGAGTCAAGAGCCGGTGGCAATCAAAGATGTATGCCCACAATGCCGGTGGGCCTGACCTTCATCCCCATCGGACTGGCTGCGGCGCCCCGTTATCCGACGACCGTGACCTGCTCTACCGCTGGCTCCGCTCGGTTGGCTTCGTAAGACCAGGACCTGTTCAACAAAGACTCTCGGCCCAAGGCGAACACAAACAATGCAAGAGAAACTGGCAGGCACGCGGCCCATGGAGCATCGAACAGACTCGCTATATGGCAGAGTGGCGCACAAAGCCAGAACGCGACGGCACGCGTGAGTTTCGATTCTGAAAATTTGACCGCTAGAAGAAGCCCTAATAGGAGAACGGTTAGATCGTAGCCGAATACATGGGGCACAATGAGCATTGATCCGGCAATGCCGGCGGCCATAAACCGCCACCACGGCGCTTGCCATGCTGCAACCGCAACACAGGTCAATGTTACGCCGCTGAGTGCAATCACGGCGGGCGTGGACGCCAACTTTAAGTTCACCAGTAAGCCGTTTAAGTTCGGCATTAGCTGAGGCGAGGGGTATAGACCCTCTATGTCCTTCCGAAAAAGAAGACCGATGTAGGCTGAGATCCCTGCCGGACCAAGCAATACTATAGAAACTAACGCCTCTACCCCAGCCGCAATAGAAAAGCCTGCGAACATCCGCCGGCGTCCGGCCAACAACATCGCCGGACCGATCAGGAGGAGCAGGTGGTACTTGTATAAGGCCATGGCGAGCGTCACACCCGCCCAACCATCCCGGCCCTTGCTGTGCAAGTGATACGAGATTACAGCAAGAACGAGCATTAGTAGGCAGTCCTGTCCAAATGCAATTCCCAGCGCAGAGGGCCAGAAAAGCGACGCCAGCACTAAGGCTTCTTCGCCAAGCGTTTTGGCAAACCACAACCAACATCCCATTAGAAGCAAGGACAGAACCCAAACGTTCACCAGAAATGATGTGGGAAGCGGCAGTGTGGCGAGCAGGGACTGTATCACTGCGTAAAACGGAGGGCGGACATATGGTACGAGAGTTTTCTCGGGGCCTGCGTGCGAACGCCACCAATTCATCTGAGTTTGATAATCGTAAAGCCGGTCGAGGTGCCCCTCGCGGACTAGAGATGCGCCCATGTACGAGGATGTAAAGTCACCCCGAAGGCCCGACGGCGCAACGCTCACGCCCAGCACCAGATTACAGAGTGCAAATACCGCCACGAGCGCAAGGGAGGGGTACGAGACGCGACTTTGCGTCGTTGTCCTATTGACAGTTCTCATTGCGACGTCCACTAGCGGCTGTAAATTAAAGGACGATTATAGGTTTCCGTCCGCGAAATTGCGCGCCGGCTGTGTACCGGCGGCACTTTAGACGGAGGGGAACGGGCAGATACTTAACCAGGTAGAGCCAAGGGTCCGGGTGCGGTTGCTAAACATCGCTCACTGGCCCGGCCAAGACCGTACCGGTTCCCCTATATCTGTTCCACCACCGTTCTAGCTGGTGGCGGTAGTGGCCGCGTAGGATAGCGACGAATTCGTGTCGCTCCAGATTTGGCTCACGCTTCCACCCGAGCTGATAAACAGTCCCGCGGATGCCAGAGCCACAAACGCCATCAGCAAAGTGTACTCGATCAGGTCCTGGCCTTGCTCATCTTGCCAGAGCCGCTTCACTACGTTCAGCATGGAGAGTCTCCTCAGTTGAAGATTGAAACTGGATCTAAAAAAGATGCCAGCGGTTCCTATTCTCCTGGGAACGTGCGTTAACAAACAATGCTCCTGATGGATAACGCTAACCGGGGTTTATTCCGGCGGCTGCCACAGCCTCGAACTTGCCGTCGTGCTCCCGGATACGCGCGAACGCTATGTCCGGGTCGTGGGCAAACCCGCAAACCCAATCGCCCTTTGCGGCCGCATCCAGCCAGTGAAGCTTGCTGTCGATGGATTGCACCGGATCGAGATCGAACGCCGGCACCCATGTAGGCGTGATGTGGGCGGCGGTAGGACTCAGGTCGGAGAAAAAGCAAAACGTCCGGCCCGCCGAAGTCGCCGTGATCGTCATCATGTCTGGCGTATGCCCCGGAGCCACGCGCAACCAGATTCCCGGCGCCACCTCGAAATCTTCGTCGATGAGTCGCATACGCCCGGAATCCACCAGCGGATCGTAATTGGCGTCGATGTAGGCTACGCTATCGCGGGGATGGCGGCGGTGGGCGTGCTCCCACTCCCCACGGCGAGTCCAGTAAATCGCGCGCGGGAAAGCCGGCCGCGGAACATCCTGCGCCAGAATCGTATTCCACCCGCAATGATCCCAATGCAGATGGCTGTTGACAACCATGTCGATGCGTTCGGGGTCAATGCCCGCCGCCGCGATCGTCTCCGGCAGCGGCTTCGCCACGGGCGGCAGCTTCATGCGCTCGCGGCGGCGCGCATCGAACTTATCGCCGCCTCCCGTATCCAGCAGGATCGTGTGCTCGCCGGTCTCCACGATATAACAGTTGAAGCCGAGGGGCACGCGGTTCAGTTCATCGGGCGGCGACTTCGCAGCCCAAAGCGTCTTGGGGACCACGCCGAACATGGCCCCGCCATCCCACCAGTAAATATCTTCGCGGACTAGCGTGATGCGGAAGCCGCCCAACTCGACGGCCTGAGCGCTGGCTGCCGCGCGCGGCTCGGAAGCGCGCTGCATACCTTACAAGCCGCGCACCAGCTTGCGCCCGCGCTCGAACAGATCGGCGGCGTCCTCCACAATCTGGCGCCCTTTATCGATCATCTCCTTGCTGCGGTCGTAGACTTCCTTGCCGGTTCCGGCCACCGCCTCCTTGCCTTGCTGCGTCTTATCGGAAATCAACTGGCGGGTCTTCTTTCCGCTTTGCGGCGCCAGCAGTATGGCGCCGGTCATACCCACTACCACGCCGGCTACAAACCAACCGATGTTGTTCGCCAGATTATCCTGCTCTTCTTCCTGATCGGGCATGCAAATCCTCCGTGTGTGATTACGAACTTTCATTTTATGCCATCGGGGGATTATGCTGGGACCATGGATACCGCCCCCGACGCTTCCCACGAAATGGACATGGTGACCATGTTCAGTTCTTCCAATCACGATGCCGAGATGGAAGCCCTGGCCATTCAGAACCTTCTGCAGGCGAATGGCATCGAGGCCGTGGTGGTGGGCGCCTCCACCATTCCGGTGCTCGAGTTCGAAGTGCAGGTTCCCAGGGAACACCTGGAAGAAGCGCGCTCGATTCTCGCGGAGGCGCAGGCGGCCGGACCGGAGGCTGCTGCCGAAGCCGAAGCGGCATCCGAAGAGGGCGCGTGAGTCCTGCGGCGCCATCAATAACGCCCTGGTCAATGGAGTATTCCTAGTACCCTAAAAAGAGTCCATAAATACCCTCAAATGGGGGGTTTATTATAGGTGTGTTCCAGGATAATTCTAAGGTTACATCTATTTTGTATTAGGACTTTTCCTAGGATATCACGGAGTTGACGTATACGAAAATGTCGCCACAACGTCTGCTTGTCTCCCCCAATCTACAACTGCAGAAACTCCAGCACCGCCGCACGGAACTTGATAATGCCATCCGGCTGCTGGAAGAGATCCGGCTGATTCGTCTGAAACGGCCGCCAGAGCTTGCTGCCTTGATTTCCAGGGTTCGCCGCGTGGCTTGATTGCCCGAAAAACGTCCTGCGGCACCTGCCGTTGTGGAGCGCGGCGCATGGGGTGCTTACTAACCGTTCTGGGGAAACCGCTCCCTGACCGGGGTGCCCTGGGTCGGGTCGGTTAAAGCGGCGTCCATTTCCCACGATTTATGACCGGCCGGGCCTTTACAGAGCCGCGACCGTCAGGGAGCGGTCCCTTGGCTCAGAATCACCCATCGCATACGATAGATGCATGATATATCGTGCCGCCGTTTTGCTTGGGGCGCTCACGGGCGGTCTCTTCGCGCAGGGTACCCAACCCAGAGCGTCGGAATGGGATTATCCGGCGCATGCCAACATGGAAGAGGCGTCTATCGGCGCCGAGTACCTGGTTCACAGCTTCTCGAACGGGCGCGATCTGTTCATTGCCAAAGATTACCTGGTGGTGGAAGTCGCCCTCTTCCCGGCCGTGGGTCGCGAGCTCATACTGAATGCCGGCCAATTTTCCTTGCGCCTGAATGGACGCAAGCAGGCGCTGTCCCCAGAGCCTGCCGAATTATTGGCCGATTCGCTGAAGCATCCCGATACGAACGGGGGCCTGACAAGAATGGCGCAATTGGGTCCCGTGATCCTGGGCGCGCCCCAGCCCACCGAACGTTTTCCAGGAGATCCGAACGGCACCACCCGGCGTGTGCCGCCCAACCCCGGCGATAAGGGCAGCGACACGAGCGAAATGGAGAAACAGCCGCCCGTGAAGGCCGAGGATTTGGCCGTCCAGGCCGCCCTGCCCGATGGCCCCTGCCACATCCCCACCAGCGGATTTCTTTATTTTCCGTACCGCGGCAAAATCGACCGCATTCATTCGCTCGAATTGGTCTATTCAGGCCCCGGCGGCAGCGCGATTCTGCCACTGCCACTTCAGTGAGCCGACGCCAGCGTGACAGAGAGGTCCGGCGCCTGCGCGTATTGCAGGAACAACTCCATCCCTTGCCGCTCCCGAGCGCCCAATTCCAAGACGATATGCGAGCGTAGGTAGCGCCGCACCAGCTCCGCCGGGAATCCGCGCGCGGGCGCTTCGGATGCCACGATCTGATCCAGATTGCGCAGCCCGAACGCGCAGGACTCCTGAAAGGCCGCGGCCACCTGCGGCGTGACGCACGCGCGCGGCCCCGCCCACACCGCGAAAACCATCGGCAGCCCGGTCATCTCCATCCATTCGCGCCCCAGATCGTAGATGTGAAATGCGCTGTCGCCCGGATCGATTGCTAAAGCCGGATCGCCGATGATCAACGCGGCGTCGGATTCCGCCAGCATGCCGGCCAGATCCGGCGGACGCCTGACCACTTCCGGCCGCGCGCCAAACCGCCGCGCCAGGATGATACGCGCCAGCGCCACCGAGGTGCGCGAGCTCGAATC
This sequence comes from Bryobacterales bacterium, assembly GCA_963785255.1. Classification (GTDB taxonomy): domain Bacteria; phylum Acidobacteriota; class Terriglobia; order Bryobacterales; family Bryobacteraceae; genus Bog-159. Next base: position 757,064 of record CAWAUR010000013.1, on the reverse strand, counting down.
CGCCGCCAGCGTGCGGATTTCCGCGGCCGGGAGCTTCGATACCAACAGAATGCTGCGCACCGCGCCACGGCAGGCGATGCCCACTCCCGGCACAATTCCGAAATCGCGGCCGATCAGCTCGAACGATGGAATGATGCCGATATCCGCCGCGCCCGACGCCACCATATCGGCGCAGCCGGCGGGCACGCGGAAAGTGAGATCGAAAAGGCCTTGCTGGTCGCCATGCAGCATGCCCCAGACAAGTGGAACTGTATTCAAATAACTGACGGCGCAGACTCTGAGGCGGGGAAGCGCAACGGTCGGATTCAATTGTCCAGTTTAACAGAGGCGACAGCCCGCGACTGAGCCAGGATCTTATCTGCGTTCATCTGCGTTCATCTGCGGCCATAATAGTTTTGGTTTTTCCCGCCGGTGTGGAAGAACAAAATAATTGGCCGCCGATGAACGCCGATGAACGCCGATAAGACACAAGGCTGGAACGCGGCTCAGTGCGGCGCGTGATGTCGCAGCATCCATCCCCAAACGGTTAAGCACCCGATCTGGTATCCTCGTGAGAGTATCGACCTAATCTTATGCGTTCCATATATCTTTCCTCTCTCTTGGCGCTGCTCGTGTCGGCCATTGCCGGCGCGCAAGTAGCGCTCGACCCGGTCCCCGCGCGTGTTGTCGGGCACCAGTCCACATCGCCCGCAGAGCAACTCGTCGTCAGCAATGTGAATCCGAACTTCGCTGTTAGCGGAGGCTTGTACCTGCCCGGCGGGGTGGCCGTCGATAACACCGGCTCTTCGCCAATCCTTTACGTCGCAGATACTTGGAATAACCGGGTATTGGCTTGGAAGAATGCCACCAGCTCGACTCTGGCCAACCTGCAGGCGCCGGATATGATCCTGGGCCAGCCCAATGCCTACACCACTCTTCCCGCGATCAATGGCGGCCTGCACTATCCCACCGGCCTGGTGGTGGACGGCGGCGGCAATCTCTACGTGGCGGATAGCGGCAATAATCGGATTCTGCGGTATCCCAAGCCGTTGGGCGGCGGCAGCAGCACGCCCGATATCGTACTTGGACAACCCGATCAATTTACCTCCAGCAGGGCCAACCAAGGCGGCGCTCTGTCCGCTAAAACGATTTGCCTTTACATTGGATGCCCCCGCGGCAATGGACCTTTTCTGGCCTCCCTGGCCGTGGATTCCTCGGGCGATTTATTCGTCGCCGACGCCGGTAACGGTCGCGTACTCCGGTACCCATCCGGATCGCTCACCTCGGGCGCCGTGGATCCCGCGGCGGACAGCGTAATCGGTCAACAGAGTTTCACGGTGGTGAACTTCCCGACCAGCGTAACGGACAAAACCACGTTGTACACGCCCGCCGGTGTAGCTATCGATTCCAGCAGCCACATTTTCATTACCGATAACGAAAATCGCGTGGTCGTGTTTTCCGGCGGTTCGCTGCCCGCTAGTGGCCCCAGTGCCATTGGATTCGCCGGGATCGTCAACCCGCCGCCCGCGACCGCTACGGGCAGCACGCTCAGTAATCCCGGTGGCATCGTCATGGTCAACAACGGCCCGGCAGTGGTGGATTCGGGCGACAGCCGGATTCTTTTCTTCGATCCGTTCATCAGTCCCGACTGGGGCACCACCCCCGCCGCCACGGCCGTGCTCGGACAGGGGACCAGCCTGACCAATTTCACCAGCACGTCCGCGAACGCAGGCAATCCGCAAGCTTCTTTTACGAATAGCAGCGGCACCGTAATCGCGACATTCAACAACCCCTTCGCCGCCGCTGTTTCCAACAATGGCGATTTGTTTGTTGCCGATCTGTACAACAACCGCGTGCTCGTTTATCCTAATGCGGGCACGGTGGCGGCTGCCTCGGCGGTGCTGGGACAGAGCGGCTTCCCGTATAACAGTCCCAACAGCATCCATGGCAAGGAGTTTTATTTCGGGAGCAGTTCAACCTACGACGCCGGCATGGCGGTGGACGCCAGTTCCGGCACTCCCCACCTGTTTGTCTCCGATCCCAACAACCACCGCGTGCTGGGCTTCAACGATGCGCGCACGGTAGCGCCCGGCGTGCAGGCGGATATTGTCATCGGCGAGCCGGATTTCAATACCTCGCTTTGCAACTTCGGGGGCGTGACGAACGCCGCCAATGAATCGCTTCCCCGCCAGCCCACCAGCGCCAGCCTCTGTTATCCCACCGGACTGGCCGTCGATCCGAGTGGCAATCTCTATGTCGCCGATACGGGCAACGGGCGCGTGCTGCGCTTCCCTGCCCCATTCGATCCCTCAAATTCTGCGATGACGGCCAACCTCGTGCTCGGCCAGACCAGCTTCACCGGCATCTCGAATCCGCAGGCCAGCCAGACCATCATGGCGGCGCCTTATGGCGTGCTGTTCGACGCCGCGCGCGGCTTGTTCGTCTCCGACCAATCTGCCAACCGGGTATTGCTCTTTCCGATCGGCGCCACCAGTTCCAATGGCGAATCGGCCACTACTGTTTTCGGCCAATCCAGCTTCTCGGCCACCGGCAGCAGTATCCTGAACTCGCCGCATCACATTGCCGAAGACTCCATTGGCGAGCTGTATGTGGCCGATGCGGGACACAATCAGATTCTGATTTTCGACATACAGCCTGGAGCTACTACAGTGACTCAGGCTATCGATTCCTTCACGGGGCTTAATTACCCGGAGGCCGTCTGGGTGAACCCGAATAAGATTTCCGGCTACCAAAACGATATCTGGGTGGGCGACTCGAACCTCGGCATTTCCCGCTTTTCGCCGCCCAACCCATTGGTTACAGGAGGCACTCCGACAGTGATCATGCCGGCCGTGGAAGTGGTGGGGCCTTCGGTAACCTGTTCTCTTCCGCTGTGCGCGTATCCGGCCATCGCCATTACTCAGGATAACTATGGCGACTTGTATGTGGCCGATACATCGAACCGCGTGTCGATCCATTATCCGGGTATGGCAGCCCAAAATAGCGGCAGTTACTTATGCTATATGGGATGCACGTTGGGCAAGGAAAATATTCCGTGCCTGGTCGCCTCCGGTGGTTACACCCCAAGTTGCGGTATGGCGCCGGGTACCTATGTCACCCTTTATCCGAATCCGGCTAACTTCTCCTTCCTGCCGTCCGGCGCGTCCGCGGCTTATGCGTCCAGCTTGCCTTTGCCGCCGACGCTAGAAGGCTTAGAGGTGTTGATCAACGGCCAACAATCGCCGCTTTCTGTAATTACCCCCCCCGGCGGCGGCGGGTATCTGGGCCAGATCAATTTCCTGGTTCCCTATGAAGCTCCCACCTCCGGCACGGCGCAGGTGGTGGTTCTGAATACTTCCACCATGCAGGTCCTGGCCAGCGGCAGCGCCACTATGGCCAGCTCGTCGCCGGCGTTCTTCTTCAACAACGGCGCCGGAACCGGACAGATTGCGGCGCTGAACTGCAACAACTATAAGACCGGCTGCGAGAACACGCGCAATGGCACTAACAGTCCGGCGAATCCCGGTGCGCCCATTCAGCTCTTCATGAACGGCGCGGGAGCGGCGTTTAGCGGGACTCTCCCGCCGGATGGCATGGGGTCCTCGGGCACACTATCCACACAGTCCCAACCTGAAGTCTACATCGGCTCGTCACAGGCTACAGTCGATTACTCGGGCCTGGCGCCGGGCATCCCCGGCTTGTGGCAGATCAACGTCACAATACCGGCCAATCCGCAGGATCTCGAAGGTTTCATACCATCGGACGGCTCGGCCCCCACCGTTTTTCCGGTGCAGATCCTGTATGAAGGATTTGCCTCGAATTATCCGTCGAATAACGGAAGCCCCACACTGGCTGGGACCATTACCATTACCGCGCAGCAATAGGCGTCAATCCGCCCAAGCCATCCAGATAGCGATCCAGATTGAACGCCGCGCTGATGAGCGAAAGATGCGTAAGCGCCTGCGGAAAATTTCCGAGCGCCGCGCCCTGCGCGCTGGTCTGTTCGGCGTATAGGCCAAGATGGTTGGCATAGCCCAACATTTGCTCGAAAAGTAAACGCGCATCCTGTAAACGCTGGGGATCGTCCTTGCTGGCGCGAGTCAACGCCTCCACCAGCCAGAACGTGCAGAGATTGAACGTGCCTTCCGTGCCTTTAAGCCCATCGGGCGTTTTGTCGAGGTCATAGCGAAAGACAAGGCCATCGGAAACCAGGCCGCCTTCACGCGGCGGTCGGTTTATAGCATCCAGAGTCGCCAGCATCTTCGGATCGGTGGGTGAGATGAAAAAGACCAACGGCATCAGCAGCAGAGAGGCGTCCAACGCGTCACTTTCATAGCTTTGGACAAATGCGCGCTTTGCGTCGCTCCAGCCGCGCTCGATCACGGATTCGTAGATCTCGTCGCGCACCTTCATCCATCGCCGCCAGTCCGCCGGGAGCGAGCGTTTGGTGGCCAGCCGGATGGCGCGATCCACCGCCACCCAACACATCATTTTGGAGTAGACGAAGTTTCGCCTGCCTCCGCGCACCTCCCAGATCGCGTCGTCCCGATCGCGCCAGTGAGCGCACACCCAGTTTGTGAGCCGCCTCAAGTAAGTCCATAGCTCGTACGATAGCGGCTGGCCGTACTTATTATAAAGATACAGAGAGTCCATCAACTCTCCGTAGATATCGAGCTGAAGCTGGCGATAGGCGGCGTTGCCGATGCGCACTGGGCTGGAGCCCATATATCCTTCCAGGTGGCTGAGCGTCTGCTCGGTAAGCTTACGGCGTCCATCGATGCCATAAACCGTCTGTAGAGATCCATCCGGTTTCAGTTCGTGACAGCGCGCGTCCAGGAAACCGGCGAACTGCATAGCCTCCTCCGTGTAGCCGATGCGCATCAGGCTATAGACGGTAAATGCCGCGTCGCGGACCCATGTGTACCGGTAATCCCAATTGCGCGCGCCACCCAGGCTTTCCGGCAGACTACAGGTGGGCGCGGCGACAATCGCGCCAGTGGGCTGGTATGTGAGTAACTTCAAAACCAGAGCCGACCGCTGCACCATCTCACGCCAGCGGCCCCGGTAAGTACATTTGGAAAGCCACTGCCGCCAGAATGTTACTGTCTCTCGAAAGAGAAGCTCGCTTTCCTCGTCACTCAGCTTTCCCCGATGATCCTTTTCAGGAGCGCCTGCCAGGTATAGTTCGAAACTCCGGCGGCTCCCCTCGCTCAAGGTGAATTCCGCGTCGACGCCGGAGCCGGATCGCGTAAGGCGGATGCCCGATCGCAAGCTTAATTGCAATCCGTGAGCCGTAAAGTGCGCGCCTCCGTCTACAATTCGCGTGGTATGCCGATCGCGGGCATAGTTGAACGCGGGATGACATGCCAAACGGAAGCGCATCGTGCCGCGCAGCACTCTTACCTGCCGAATCAACCTGCCGTTGTGATCGTCACCCGCCGCGCAGACCGGCATAAAATCGATCACCTCACCCACGCCGCCGTCGCACAGAAAGCGCGTGACCAGAATATTCGTGTCGGGCCAATATACCTGCTTGCGAGTAACTTCAGCAGTTACCGGAGCGATGCGAAAGAACCCGCCTTTCGCCGCGTCGAGTAGGGCGCCGAACACGCTAGGGGAATCGAAACGTGGAAGGCACAGCCAGTCGATGGAGCCCTGCTTGCCGATCAGCGCGGCGGTCCGCAGATTGCCGACTACCCCATAGTCTTCGATACGCTGATAAGGCATCTTACGATTTGCGACCTCGTCAACAATAGTTTACCGAGCCGCGACCGTCCGGGAGCGGTCAGTGTCCGTCTTTCGGATCTCGCGCCGCCGCTTCATCGTATTCCGCCGGCTTGGGCGTCTCGCCGATGGCGTCTTGGTAGCGCTGCATCTCCTGGCGCGCGAGTATCTCATTGCCCGTTGCCCGGTAGACTCCGGCCAATATCTGGTGGGCTTCCGGAATTTCGCGCGCCGCAAAAATCAAATGCGAAAGGGCCGACGCACGCGTTTCGGGATGATTGGCTAACAGGTAACCAAGCAGCAGATGCGCCTTCGGATTCACAGCGTCCAAGTCGACTCCGCGTGGTGCTTGGGACTGCGCCTCCCGCTCTTGCCCCTCGTTTGCCAGTACCCATGCCAGATCGGAATAGTAAACGCCAGTGCCGGAATCCAGTTCGATGGCCTTCCGGAGTTCCAACTCGGCGCTCCGAAAGCGTGCCAGCCGCGCGTATTGCGCGCCGAGATTGCCATGCGCCGGCGCATATAACGGATCGAATGCTACGGCTTTCTGCAGTTCCAGGACCGCATGCGTGAAGTCTTTCGCCGCTGAGAACTTCTGCGCCCGGACGCACGCCTTGTAAGCCGCCGGCTTGGGCTTATGGCTTAATGCGGCCGCCGAGATAGTACCGCTGGATGAGCTTTCCTTATAAGTATTCGGCATCACCACGGAAACCGGGCTCGCCGTAGGACCGACTTCGACCGTCTGGGTGACCATCTCGCGGCCGGAAGAGTTCACCACCGGCAAGATATATGTGCCCGGCTTGAGTCCTGTAACACGAAACCGGCCGGAGAGATCGACATCCGCGCGGAAATCGTTTACCGTTGTTGTCGAAGGACCTTTAACGTGCACGGTGAGACCGCTCAGGTCCGTCTTATCGCTGCCCTCTAACTGTCCTTCCAACACAGATTGCGATCGAGCCGCACTTAGCGCGACAAACAACAGTAAAACAGTCGCCTTCATAAACTTCTCCTTCTGGTACGAATCGCGTCGTAGCGGGCCGAGCGGTTTGCCGAAACGCGGCGCAACTTTTGCACCGTGCAGTCACTTCCGCGCAGGCAGAGAGGTGCTCTTTTTAAGCAGAGTGTTTACGCGACTGTGAATAGCCGCGCAAGCGAACGTGGCCGAAACCGGCAGATATCGCCATCCGAACCAAACACACACGCTTGAACGCCATTAGGTCCGGCCTCCGAACGGTCCCCGAGCAATTTCGTGTCCTACGGCGAGCTGCCGTGGCTCGGCCAAGTCGCTTTACTTACATCCGTCGAATGGCGCTCCACATGCTTGTTGTTGCGAAATGTCTCGAGAGACTGTCGAAAACAAGCTTGATCTAAGCCAGCGAGAGATCCGCGAGGCCGAACGCCGCAGCACAGTCAGCGCATCGGTGGTGCATGAGGCCATTCGCCGCGAGGGCGAACAGGAGTTACAACGCTCGGCGTCCGCTCTGCTCTGGTCCGGTTTGGCGGCCGGACTCTCCATGGGTTTCTCTCTAATTGCCGAGGGATTGCTGCGCGCCAGCCTGCCCGATGCACCCTGGCGTCCGCTCGTCAGCAAGCTTGGCTATAGTTACGGCTTCCTGTTGGTAGTGTTAGGCAGGCAACAACTTTTCACCGAGAACACACTGACACCCATCCTGCCGGTGATGCTTCACCGGGACCGCGCCATGCTGCTTCGCGCGCTGCGGCTTTGGGCCCTGGTCCTGGTTTCTAATCTTACTGGCGCGCTGATCATCGCCTGCGTGCTTAGTCAAACTGGCGCATTTCAGCCGCAGGTTCGTGCGGCCTTTGCCGCCATTGGAAGAGAGTCGCTCTCCGTAAGTTTCGGACAAGCTTTGTTGCGTGGTGTCTTCGCGGGCTGGTTGATCGCGTTCATGGTGTGGCTGCTTCCGTTAGCGGAAGCATTTCGCGTGGTGGTTATCGTGGCGCTGACCTGGCTGGTGGGTGTGGCGCACTTAACCCACATCATCGCCGGTTCCGTCGAAACACTCTATCTGGCGACGGCCGGTCAGGCCAGCTTCGAGCAAGTGGCGGCGGGCTATATGCTGCCCACTCTGCTGGGCAACATTCTCGGGGGCGTCGCTCTGGTGGCCGCCCTGAATCATGCGCAGGTGGTCTCCAAGTAATACGTGCGGCCGCCTTTTAAACGCGCCGGCCTACATGCATTACCAGACTGACCAGAAAGAAAATGAGAAACAGGACGAAGATAATCTTGGCGACACCGGCGAAAGCTACTGCGATTCCACCGAATCCTAAAATAGCGGCCACCAGCGCGATGACCAGAAATACGAGAGCGTAGTAAAGCATGCTAATCTCCTTATCAAACGGTCTGTCCGAACACACCTTACAGCTTGCGCGGGTGGCCCGGTGATATCACATAATGCAGGATCGCTGCGAGAATGCCGATTTGAATAATCAGGGCCGCAGCAAAACTCGTTACCACTGCGGTTCCGACAAGTACTAGTTCCATCGCAGACTCGTAGGAGCAAGCGGCCGTCCGATGTGCGCTTACGCACCTCCGCCCGTGGAAATCAGCAAGGTGTCACTTGCCATGCGGCCGCTTGCATGCCTCCCCCATGGGCCGATTCCGTACGGTATGTGCGTGGACGGCACGTTGGCATGCTAACTGCAACAACATCGGTAAGTGTCGATCAACTCTTACGCTACAGTTTCCGGTTAGCAAGATTGGAATATTGGAATAACGTATGACCATCCAGGTTAGACAGTTAGAATGTTACTCCATAGTGACAAACGACGACACATTGTCGGGCGCCACGGTTGTAGCTGACCTGCTGCGATCGGGAGCCGGCCTGGTGGCCTTCTCCCAACATCCGGCCGGTGCAAAGCAAACGCGAGTAGAATTGGCGACACTGGACTCGAAGGCGCTGCGCCGAGCGGCCGCCGGCTTGAAACTGGCGCTTAGCGAGCGCCAGGCCGGCATCTTCGTGCAGGGCGACGGGGGCCCCGGCGTGCTGGCGGATACGCTCGACGGATTGGACGAAGCGCACATCGGCGTGACCGCTTTTCAGGCCCTTCGCGGCAGAGCGGGTCAACTGGCAGCCTTAATTTGGGTAGCGCCCGGACAACTGGAAGTCGCCAAAAACACGCTGATCTCGCGCGCGCACCTGGACGAGATGCTGGATGAGGCCTCTTCGGAGTCGTTTCCGGCCAGCGATGTACCCTCCGTGTTCATCCAAAGTTACGCATGCCGCCCGCGCCTTTAAGCCGCGCGGTGAAAGGCCGGTAATCCATGCATTGGGCAGCGGCGCTGTTTGCGTTCATCATGAGGCGCGGCGGAGCCGGCCTATTGGTTCTTGGCATTCTGGACTCTTCATTCCTCTTCGCGCCGTGGGGTAACGACTTGTTGGTGGTGGCCATGACCGCGAGTCACCGCAGCTTGGCGAATATGTTTTATTACGCGGCGATGTCCACGGTAGGTTCCGTGTGGGGCTGCCTTTTAATCGATCTGACGTTGCGGCCCCTGGGAGCCAAAGGTCTCGAAACTCATTTGTCGCGGCGCCGTTTGAATCGCATTCGCGATAAAGTGCGGAGGAACGCAGGCCGGGCACTGGTCGTGGCCTCGCTTGCGCCGCCGCCCTTTCCATTCACGCCATTCGTCATGGCAGGCGCCGCTTTGCAATACCCGCGCGGCCGCCTGCTGGGTTTGATAGGAGCCGCCCGGTTGGTGCGTTTCCTGGCGGTTGGATTTCTGGCGCTGCGCTTTGGAGAACGTATCCTCCGATGGTCCAAGAATCCCATTGTGCAGGATTTGCTTATCGGGCTTATTGTTGTTTGCACCGTGGGAAGCGTCGTCTCCGTCTACGGATGGATTGCGCGTAGCAAAAGCGCAGGCCGCTGAAGAAGTGGCCGAGGGCGTCAGGATGAGCTTTTAGCGACCGTCAAAAACCTTACGGCCATCGTACAGCGACGGCGCCGCCGCGATCGCGATAGAGGCTGCCAGGATGCGGAGGGATGCCCTGCTGCGGTCGCCACCGGTCCAAGCCGGGAAAGCCCTTGGCCGCCGATCGCCCATGCCGCCCCCCCGCATCTGGCAAAACGTCTCCATAACTTGCCTAGGCCGGAAATGCGCTAACACGAAACTGCCGGATGCCCGGAGCGGGCCGGAAGACGCCCGTGTCGGCCGCTGCCCAAAGCACCCGATCCCGCCCTTCCCGAATCGAGTTCACCGCATTTGAATCCTGCGCAGACCCGGTCGGATAGCTGACGAAGCGGCGGCCAGGCGGACAAAAGGGTTCGTAGCTTCAATGGCTGATCGCGGAAGCGCGCGCCATCGGCTACAACGAGATCGTCGCCGACACCATGCCCGTAATGAGTAGAGCGCTGGCCTTGTACGGGCGGTGGGGATTCGAGCAGACCAGCGCTTATGCCGACAAACCAACGGCTGGCGCGATCTATCTGCGCCTGGCGTTGTAATTCCCGCCCCGCGTGGCTGAAAGTAGCCCAACTATCCGCCTACCTGTTGCGGCCGCCGCATTGTATGATTGGGTTTCAGTCAGCATCCACATCATGGCGTTATCTTCCGACGAGCAGTCGAACGTGAGGGAACTGCTGCGTCTCGCCGGCGGCGGTGACAAAGCAGCCGAGGAGGAGTTGTTCCGGATCGTCTACACGGAATTGCGGCGGATCGCCCGGTATGCGATGCAGGGGGAGCGGCCGGACCATACCCTGCAACCGGCGGCGCTGGTCCACGAGGCGTTCGTAAGGCTGGTGGGAGAGCAGATCCCCTGGAATAACCGGGCGCACTTCTTCGCGGTGGCGGCCACCACCATGCGCCGCGTGCTGATCGATTACGCACGCTCGCTGGGCGCGCAAAAAAGGCAGGCCGGCAAACGGATCTCGCTCGATGGCGCATTCCGGAGCTGATGGCGTTGGACGATGCCCCGACGCGTTTGGAAGGCAAACATCCGGGCGCCTGCCGCGTGGTGGAGTTGCAATATTTCACGGGACTGAGCCCGGCGGAAACGGCCGCCATATTGGGCGTGAGCATCAAAACCGTGCGGCGCGACTGAAATTTTCGCGCGCGTGGCTGCACGCCGAGTTGGCCAGTGTGAGTGCATAATCTATGAGTACTCGAAACGGCGAAGAGATCATTCTTGCCAGCCAGGAATACTTGTTTCCGGCGGTGTTTCATTACTATCGCGAGCCGCTGGTGATCGCGCGCGCGAAAGACCAATTCGTTTACGACGATGCCGGCCGCGCCTATCTGGATTTTTTTGGCGGTATTCTGACGATCAGCGTGGGACACGGCAATTCAAGAGTGAACGCTGCGATTCATGCCCAAGTGGATACCTTGCAGCATGTCTCCACGGTCTTTGTCACCCAGCCGCAGGCCGCGCTGGCGAAGAAGATCGCGTCGCTCACTCCCGCGGGACGGCTGACCAAGTCATTCTTCACCAACAGCGGCACGGAGGCCAATGAGACGGCCATCCTGGCGGCGCGTTGTTACACCGGCAGCACCGAAATCATTGCGCTGCGCCACTCCTATCACGGGCGTTCGGCGATGACCATGGGACTCACCGGCCAGGCGTCCTGGCGCATCGGCGGAGCCATTCAGCCCGGCATCGTGCACGCACACGACGCATATTGTTACCGCTGTCCGTTCGGACTTACTTATCCCTCGTGCGATGTTCGCTGCGCGCGCGACGTGGAAGACGTGATCCGCACGTCCACTTCTGGCAGAGTTGCGGGATTCATCGCGGAACCGATTCAGGGGGTCGGTGGATTCATTACGCCTCCCAAAGAGTATTTCTCCATCGTGGCCGGGATCGTGCGGCAGGCGGGCGGCATCTTCATAAGCGATGAGGTTCAGACAGCGTGGGGCCGCACCGGAAATAAGTGGTTCGGCATCGAGCACTATGGCGTGGTTCCCGATGTCATCACCAGCGCCAAAGGCTTGGGCAATGGATGCCCGATCGGCGTGACGGTAGCTACGCCCGAAGTGGCCGCGAGCGTACGCGGACTCACCATTTCCACGTTTGGCGGCAATCCAGTCGCCACCACCGCGGCCAAGGCGGTGTTGGATCTGATTGAAGAAGAGAATCTGCTGGCCAATGCTGCCGATACCGGAGCGTACCTGCGGGCCAAGCTGGAGGAGCTTCGCGATAAGCACGCCATTATAGGAGACGTGCGCGGCATGGGCTTGATGCAGGCGCTGGAGCTGGTGGAAGACCGCCAGACCAAAGCGCCCGCGGCGCGCGCCACGGCTGAACTAATGGAAGCCGCGCGCCGCCATGGTCTTCTGATCGGCAAGGGGGGCACGTATGGCAATTGCATCCGCATCTCGCCGCCGCTGAATATCACTAAGTCAGATGTGGATGAGTTCGCGCGCCTGCTGGATGCGTCGCTCACGGAGTGCGGGAATGGGACAGGAAGCTAAGTGCGAGGTCCACTTCGGCGGCAAGGTATCCGCGGGTAAGGCGCTGCTCGAAACCGACGATTTGATTTTCCGCGGCGATTTCCGTCTGGCGATTCCGTATAAGAGCATCCAGGAGGTAGACGCCACCGATGGCGTGTTGCGGGTGGTTTGGCCGGCCGGCACGGCGCTGTTCACTCTGGGCGGGCTGGCGGATAAGTGGGCGCATAAGATTCGCAATCCGCGCACGCTGCTCGATAAGCTGGATGTCAAGCCGGGCCTGCGCGTTTCGCTGATCGGCGTGAATTTGGATCTGGAAGGGCGCACCGGCGATGTTACCGAAGGAAAGCCAGCCGCACAATCGGATCTGGTCTTTTTCGCAGCCGCGGCCAATAAGGATCTGGCCAGGCTGAGAACATTGCAAAAGTCCTTGAGATCCACAGGCGCCATTTGGGTGGTTTATCCAAAGGGCAAAAAGGAAGTAACCGAGATCGCGGCGTTAAATGCCGGACGCGAGGCGGGGTTAGTGGATACTAAGATCGCCCGTTTTTCGGATAGCCATACCGCCTATAAGTTTGTGATTCCGGTTTCTAAGCGGACTTCGTGGCGCGGCCGGAGCCGGCGCTCGTAATGTGCGCGGGAATGCTCCGGCCATGGCGGCGTGGCGCTGGTGGGCTACATTACTGTGGAGGAGTCGTACCGGTCGGATTGCTCGGCGAGTTCTGCTTCGTGTTTGTTCCGGTTGTGTTCTTGCGATGCCGCCGGTTCGCCTTGGTACGGTTGTTTGTGCTGGTTCCGTTGGGATTCGAACTAGTCCCCGTCGGGTTCTGGGGGGTTGGCGTTTGAGGCGTCCCGGTTTGACCGGCTTGTCCCGCGCCTCCACTTTGACCTGCGCCGGCTGATCCCGCGCCGCCGGACCCGGAGCCGGACTGTCCGAACGCCAGCGGTACCCCGGCTATTAGGAACGCTAAGGTAAGTGCAGTCTTCTTCATGATTGTTCTCCAAGCGGGCATCACCCCGCTTGTCCCATTATTACCGGGACTGAAGAACCGATTGTCGTGATGATAGCCACTCGTCTGGCGGTAAGTGTGAATGAGATAACTTATAAGCTGGCCTTATTTTCCGCAAGTGGATGCTATTTTGTGGCGTCTCATACTTATTTATTCGGAAACCGCTCCCTGACGGTCGCGGCTCGGAAGCAATCGCGGCCCGGAAGCGGTCGCGGCTCGGAAGCGGTCGGGGCTCCGCGATTGTCGCGGCGTTACGGAGCCGCCACCGTGAAGTAGCGAAGCGCACGCGCCGCCGCACCGCCCCCGCTGAGTACAATAGAAGCGTATGGTCAGACTGGAACAGGTTTTGGATTCATGGAAGGCGATCCGCGCGGATAGCGCCGCGGCTATCGAGGAATTTCCCGCCGACCAGTTCGATTACAAGCCGGCCGCAGACGTGATGACGTTCGGCGAAATCGGGCGTCATATTCTGATTGCCGGACACGGCCTCACGGGCTTGCTGCTGGAAGGCGAGGAGCATCTGGGCGGTCCGCAGTTTCGCGAGAAAATGGCCCGCTTCGCCATCCTGCCTCCAGGGGCGGCCGCCACCGATCTGGCGCGGGAATTGCGCGCCTCGGTGGAGCAGCGCACCGCCGAACTGGCGGCTCGCACGGCGGAGTTTTACTCTGGAATCGTCACGCGGGTGGATGGCGCGCGGGTCACGCGTCTGGAAATGTTGCAGTTCGTGAAGGAGCACGAGTTGACGCATCGGGCGCAGCTTTTCCTGTACATGCGCATGAAGGGAATGGTGCCCTCCACCACGCGCAGACGGTTGGCGGCGCAAGCCGCGCGGTGAGGCGCCAATCGCTGTACAATACAGTTGCAAGCGCCGTGCACTTTCGTTAAATGTATTTGTAGTAGAGGCGTTCGGGAGGAATTCTAGCCATGGTTACATGCCCGGTTTGCGACGGGGCCATTGACGTCGATGAAGAAGATGTGGACGAAGGCGACTTCATCAGTTGCGACGAGTGCGGAGCGGGCCTGAAGGTCATCGGTACCGACCCTCTGGAACTGGAATCCGAAGAGGATTTGGAAGAGGACGAGGACGAGGACTTCGTGGACGACGCCGAGGAGGAAGAGTCTGAAGAGGATTGGAAGTAGAGCAATGCTACGAAGATTAGGACACTCGTGGTTGTGCGGGCGTCTGGTGGTGATTTGTGCGGTCATCGGATTGGCCGGAGCGGCGTGGGCCGCGAAGAAAGAAGAAAACCCCACCATACGGTCGGTGCAAGGAGTCGTAAGCAACGCCCAGGGCCAGGCCGTGAACGGCGCGGTGGTGCAGTTGAAGAACACCAAGACATTGCAGATCCGCTCGTTCATTACGATCGAAAACGGCGCTTATTATTTTCACGGGCTCAGCACCGACGTGGATTATGAACTGCGCGCCGACTATAGCGGCACGTCCAGCGGCTCGCGGACCCTCAGCTCATTCGATTCGCGCAAGCAGCCGGTGGTGAATTTGAAGTTGGAGCAGAAGAAGTAGGACAGGCCTCCTGGCCTGTCCATCGCCACTAAGCGCCACTTTGGCAAGCACCAGGACCAAGCCGGCGGCCAGCAATCCGATTGTGGCCGGTTCCGGTGCGCTGGACGAGGGAGGTCCCCCGACCGAGACGCTGCCGTCGATCCCCAGGGTTCCGGTCAAATTATCCGTCGCTCCGGGCACCGAATACGACAGGCTCGCGTCCGGTTGACTTACATTCGCCCAGAAGTTTGAATGCTGTCGCCGTTCCATGTGTCCGGCGGGCAGAGTGAATGACGCGGTTACGCGTGATGGCGGCGCGGTGATGATCAATATGGCGTTATATCCGGTCAGCGACACGTTGCCCAGCTCGATTTGCAGGTTGTCCGCGAGGGCGTAGGCTGCCGAGTCTCCCGAGATGCCGATAGGGAGCGCGCGGGGATCGATGTCGTCCGCGGCGGCGCCGATGTTGGTAAGTCAACTTCGATGCTGCGTCGTAACATGGAATAAGTCAACGAAAGCGGTACCGGCCTGATGTCGAGTCTGCCAAACGGTACGCCTTTCCAGGAAGGTACCGTACCAGGCCGCAACTAACTGAGAGTCAAGTCTTGGGCGGGCCGACAGTGATCCAGGCCAACGGGTACCCTGCCGGCACCACGTAATGGCGCTTATTTGTCCAGAAGGTAAGGGTCGCCATGCGATCGATCGTGTGCAAGTCTCCAACCGGGATGGCATACAGGGGCCGCGCAACACCGCGCACCAACAGCGCCTCCAGACGAATCGAGATCAGGTAATGCGCCGGCCAGTGAATCCAGTGCTGCATTTGCGCGATGCGTCCCTGCACGATCGCACCCGCGGGCGCCACCACTTCATTACCACTCAGCACGGGCTTTTGTAACTTGGCGGTAATGCTGTCTCCGGCCGCTGCGGTGGCGGTGTGTATCGGCGAAGCCAGGGTCACATCAAGGCGCAGATTAGGCGGAACCGGAGCGGGAGGCTGCGCGGGCGCCGGCTGGGTTGTGGAGGGCGGATTATCGAAGTGGAGAGTCGACTCACCGAGATACTGGCGGCAGCCTGTGTACACGGCCGTGGACTGTGACTCGCTTTCATCGCGCATCACCAGATGGATGACGCTCTGGCTGGGCAACAGGAATTCGCCGGCTCCCACGCGCATTTTCCGGTAATCGATGGTGGTTACCGCCTCGCAGGCGCCGGTTTCGGCAGGCAGCTCGGCGGCGTCAACCTTTCAAGCGGCGGGGTTCGAAGGAGGTTGTATCCAGCCAGAAAACGCCCGAGAACGGCACAGTCACCCAACCGCCGTACGTACTCACTTGATAATGGCTGGATTGGAGCGGCACGTCGAATGCGAAGGCTTCGTCTTCAGCCAGATATCGATAGGTGGCGCCGCCGTTTTCGAAAATAATTCGGCGATCAGGGTTCCGAGCATGCCGGTGCTATACGGACCCCCGCCGATCAGGGAAAAGACGCTATCGGGTCCAAATTGGGGAGCGCCCGCCCAGACTCCGATCTCAGCTTGGTGAGAGACCTTGACATCGAGGCGCAGCCGGTCGGTGGCCGCCAAAACCAGCTCGCGAGGTTTAAGCCGATCCTCCATGGCGACCTGGGCGCAAGGCGTTTCGGGGCGCCGCTTGTGTGGGTGCGAGCGCACGAAATACTGCCGGTCGACGGTTTGCACACAGGTGTAATCGGGCAAACGCCTGGCCCGGTCCGCCAGGATGCCGCGCGCCTTCGCGAGCGCTTCCATCGGATCGGGTGGTGCTTGCGCCATAAGGACAGGAGCAAGCGCGGCGAGTAGCAGGGCGCGCATCGGCGTTCACCAATTCGTGATGGAACCATCCGGGCGGAAGTAAGTCTGCGCGCGGTTAGTGACACGCTCGGTAATCTCCGCGATCTGCCGCAGCGGCTTGAAATCCACTTCCACGCCCAAGCCGGGGCGATTGTTAGGATACAGCTTGCCGTCCTTGAAATCCAGGCAGACGGGCAGGTGCGGCAACGTGTGGCCCTGGAAATTGTATTCCATCAAAACGGGGCCGGAGAATGTGCCGAGAGAATTTACCAGGGCGGCGGTAGCAATGGGACCCGTGAAGTGCGGCACCATACCCACGAAGTGAGTTTCGCAGATGGCGGCGATTTTCATCATCTCGGTGATGCCGCCGACGTTGGGCAGCGTAGCGCGCACGAAATCGATATCGTGGTTCTCCACCAGCCGGTTGAAGTCCCAGCGATTACCCCATTCTTCGCCTGCCGCGATGGGCACTTTCACCATGCGGCGCAGGATCGGAAGATCCTGATTGAAAGCTTCCGTGCGCACAGGGTCTTCGACGAAAAACGGCGCGAGGCTTTCGATCAGACTGCAGCCGCGTACGGCGTCATCCAGATCGAAGCGTTGGTGGAAATCGACGCACCAATCGCCGTTGGCGCCAACGCCTTCGCGAGCTTCCACACAATCTTTGTATAGCCGGTTGAGGCGCTCGCGGGTGTTGTAAGTGGTGTTGGCAGGCGCGTCGGCGGCGCCCATGCGGAACGCGCGGTAACCTGCCGCGACAGTAAGCCGCGCGCGCTCTTTGATGGACGTGCCGCGCTCGATGCCCGGAATAATGCCGGCCGTGTTATAGCATTCGCAGTAATTACGGACCATACCACCGAGCAGCGCGTGCACGGGGACACCCAGGGCCTTGCCGCGGAGATCCCACAGCGCCAGATCGAGCGCGCCGATGGCATGCTCCTTCTCGCGCCCGGGAGGATAGAAGAAGGCGCGCGACATATCCTGCCAGAGGCGCTCGATATATTGTGGATCCTGGCCGATGAGGCGGCCCGCACATTGTTCGAGCGTATCCTTGGAGCCGCCTTCGCCGACGCCCGTGATGCCGGCTTCGGTTTCGACGGTCACGACGAGGTCGCTTTGGTTAAACAGGGGGTTGCGATTGGGCGGCTCGTAAACGCGGACGCGAGTGATTTTGTTCTTGGGGACCGCGGCGCTGGCTCGTGGCGGAGCGGATGCTGCGGCGGCAGAAGCAGCGGCCAGGGAACGAAAGAAATTCCTACGATGCACGAAAGCCACTCTATCACGCTGTGGGGCAGACACTCTGCCTGCGCGGGCCTATTAGGGCCGCCCCTCGACGGCCGGCCGCTCCAGGTTCATGCGATCCCACTTACCCAAATCCGCAGCGCCGTCGTAACTGCTTTGCAAGAATTTAAGTAAGTCGTCTCGCGGCGACGCACTAATCCGCATATCGTCATACATCAGGATGAACTCGCGCATGCCAGTGTGATAAAACGCGGCCGCGGGACTGACGGAGTAAGACGCGTAGCCCTCAGGCTCAGGCGCCGCATAAGAGTAAAACGCCGCCTCGGTAACACCTCCGCCTCCGGGCCAGAATCCGGCGCTCGAGCACTCATGCGAATATGCTTCGCGCGTAATCGGGTCAGCCCCAACTCGTTCCGGGGCGCGGCGCCCGGAGAAACGTGTGACGGCCAGATCGAAGCTACCCCAGAAAAAATGCACGGGACTCGCCTTGCCGATGAATCTGCCGCGGAATTCTTTCAGAAGCGAATCCACCTGCAACAGAATCCGATGAAACCGGCCCACATACTCGGCATCGTAGGAGGCATGCTCGCGGTCATCGGGAAAAGGAATGGGATTGGCAATCTCCACCGGCACCGGCCATATCTTCACCTCGATTCCGATCCCGCCGAGGGCGGCCATCACTTCGTGGTAGAAATCCGCCACGGAGCGTGGATACAATCTGACGAAGGTTGACGCCTGTCCGGTTTTCCAGATGGCGAGATGTCCATCGGCGAAGTCGAACTCCATTTCGAATGCGGAGTCGCCGTATGGGATGGCGGATGTCGTGAGCCCGCGCGCGCTGACATAAAGTGGCACTTGCCACCAATGATTCACGTACGGGCTCAGCGCTAAGCGGACTTTACCCACGACCTGCGTCCACATGTGCAGCGTGGCGCGGGTGCCTTCCCACGCGGCGAGCGGCAATGGCGGCCATGGAGCGAGGTGTTCCATCTTATCGTTATAGCCTCGTCCATTCATCGAGGCTGATCGTGCGCCCTAGTATGACTTCCACTTCGCGAAGCATGAATCGAACTTGCCCGATCGAGTACTCGGAAATTCGAAGGGATCGCCATCCGATGCTCACCCCTCGTCATAAACTGGTGCCGCGACCCGGAGTGGGGCCGCTGAACCCCAATCTTGTTAATCGCCGAACGAAATCGGCGCGCTTACAAGGCGTCCACCGGCTCACTTGCAGGTTCCTTGTTCAGGTCAATGTCGCCTAGGACCGGAAGCGGATGCGAAAGCTTGAGGCCGAGGAGAATCCAGTCCTCAAGCGTGGATCGCAACTCTCGTTCGCAACGATGCAGGGTTGGGGCGAATGCGATCACGCCTGGACAGCCCGGAATACTGCCTGCAAACTTCCGATCCTCGAGTTTGTCGTAAACGGCCCGCTCCATGGCTTCGTGTACATACGCCGTCAGGATGTAGCGCCGGCGCATGGAAACCCCTACGTTCGATCTTATCAGTATTGCGATCCATCAGGCCAACCCAACGCGTTTCAGCACGCCTTCAACCATGGGCTCGTTGAAATCGAGGGAAGCGCTCGCGGACGGGTTCGTTTGGATGGCGTCGAGCGGCTCATGGTCAGACTGCCACGAGTAGAAGACGACGCGATTCATTTAGAGAGAAACGGGTCAGACGATGTAGCGCTCGGCGTCGAGTAAGCGGTGCGCGATCTTACGGCGCAGTGCGATGGAGTCAACCGGTTCATACTTGCCGAAACGGCGCAGCACCACCAGATTCGTGCGTAGCGAGTCGCCTTCCGAGCAGGCGGCCAGCACGATGCGCGCGGTCACATCGATATGCGCCATGGCGTCGCGCACCAGCACGGCGGTCATATCGGCGGCATTAGCGCCCTTGCCGGATTCGGCTAGCTTCTGCGTGCGCAGCAGCGCCGATTCCATGGCGAAGATGTCCATGATCACGTCGGTAATGCCGGCCAGAACCTCCTGCTGCTTTTCCATTTCGAGCATGTACTTCTGATAAGCCACGCCCATCAGCATGAGAGCGATTTTCTTGGCGTTGATGAGGATTTTGGTTTCGTCGGCGAACGGGCCGGTGGGCTCGTCCTCGCCGCCGCGTGGTCCGCCCAGGATCTCCTGCAGGACGCCGGTGGCTGCCTGCACCAGGCCAAGCTGGCCGCGCGCGGCGCGCTTCAACAGCATGCCGGTGGTGAGCAGACGATTGATCTCGTTGGTGCCTTCGAAGATGCGGTTGATACGCGAATCGCGGTAGGCGCGCTCCACCGGATAGTCCATGTGGTAGCCGTAACCGCCGAAGATCTGCACGCCTTCATCCACCACATAGTCGAGCACTTCCGAGGCGTAGATCTTGATGATGGAACACTCGGCGGCGTACTCTTCAACCGCCTTAAGCATGGTTTGCGCCGCGTTCGCTTGCGACCAGGAGAAATTCTCCAGTTGCGATTCGATCAGGCCGACCACGCGATAAGTCATCGACTCCGCGGCATAAGTGCGGATGGCCATCTCGGCCAGCTTATGCTGGATCATGCCGAATTCGGCGATGGATTGGCCGAAAGCTTTGCGCTCTTTGGCATACTTCAGCGAAACCGCGAGCACGTTCTTGGAGCCGCCCACGGTGCCGGGACCGAGCTTCAGGCGGCCGACATTCAAGATGTTGAAAGCGATGACATGGCCGCGCCCGATTTCACCGAGCACGTTTTCAATGGGCACGGGCACGTTGTCAAAATAGACAGCCGTGGTGGAACTGCCTTTGATGCCCATCTTCTTTTCTTCGGCGCCAGAGGTGACGCCGGGGAAATTGCGCTCCACCAGAAAAGCGGTAAACTTCTCGCCGCCAACCTTGGCGAAGACCGTGAACAGATCGGCCGCGCCGCCGTTGGTGATCCACATTTTCTGGCCGTTGAGGATGTAGTGCTTGCCATCCGGACTGAGGTCCGCACGCGTGCGGGCAGCCAGCGCGTCGGAACCAGCGTGCGGCTCGGTGAGGCAATACGCGCCCAGCATCTCCATTTTGGCCAACTTCGGCAAGTAATGCTTTTTCTGGGCTTCGGTGCCGAAGTACAGGATGGGCAGCGAGCCGATGCCGACGTGCGCGCCATACCAGCCGGCAAAGGAGCCGTCGCCCGCCATGTGCTCGACGGCCACCATGGCGGACGCCAAATCGAGTTCCATACCGCCGTATTGCTCAGGAATAGTGATGCCAGTGAGACCCAGTTCGGCAGCCTTATCCAGACACTTACGCGCCACGCCGGGTTCGTGGCGCTGGATGGCTTCCACGTTGGGGCCTACTTCCTTCGCCCAGAACTCATCCACCGTGCGGGCGATGGCCAGGTGTTCGGGAGTCAGATCTTCCGGGGTAAAGACCTCGTTCGGCTGGCGCTCTTCGATCAGGAAAGCGCCGCCTTTGGTTTTCGGTAATGAAATAGCTGTTGTTGCCGTTGCCATATGATCCTCTTCTTATTCTGCGCCTTTATTCAGCAAGTACCGTCTTCAGCGTCCCCGCGTCTAGAATACGCAAAGCCCATCCCTCGAGGCTTGCAAAAGAAGCCGCATGGATGCGTTCCTCCGCCCATCCGGGCAATGGACCGAAACGCTTTTCGATCTGTATGCGAAGGATGCGCACCTCACCCCTTTTGATTTCTCGTCCCAACACCCTGTTCTGGTATACATCAATCAAATCGGGCATGTTAAGCACTTCCTCCTCGACGGTCTCTTCGATCCCACGCAGTCCAGCCAGAGCCACCAGTGTGCCCAGCATGAGTTCCCGCTCACCGGCTGTTGCAAGGACGAGTTGTACCTCATCGGTTTGCATCGTTCACCATGTTCTCGCACGCGCGCAATAATTGCAATCCTCTTCGGTGGCCGGTTGCAGCTTGCGATGGTATTTCCACGCCGATGCGAAGTAAACCGAGAAACGCGTGGTCGGCGATACGAGCATAGCTGCCCGCCGGAAACGCAGGCTTGTACGGCGCAGGTTCCGCCATCCGAATTCCTAGTTCAATCGTTCAAAGATCCCCGCCGCGCCTTGTCCACCGCCGACGCACATGGTCACCATGCCATATTTCACGTTGCGGCGCACCATCTCCCGCAGGATCGTGGCGGTGAGTTTGGCGCCGGTGCAGCCCAGCGGATGCCCCAGCGCGATCGCCCCGCCGTTCACGTTGACCTTTTCCAAATCGAGGCCGGCTTCCCTGATCACGGCCAGCGCTTGCACGCCGAAAGCTTCGTTCAATTCGATCAGGCCGATATCGTCGAGCGACAAGCCTGCCAATTTAAGCGCCTTCGGAATCGCCACCACCGGTCCGATGCCCATAATCTCCGGAGGTACGCCGCCGGCCGAAAAGCTCACGAAGCGCGCCATGGGCTTCAGCCCCAGCTCGCGCGCCTTGCGTTCGGACATAACGATGGCGGCCGCCGCGCCGTCGCTGGTTTGCGAGGAATTGCCGGCCGTCACAGTGCCGTTCGCGTGGAACACAGGTTTAAGCTTGGCAAGCACTTCGGGAGTGGTATCCGCGCGCGGCCCTTCATCCTTGGCAAAAACCTGCTTAGTGACCTTGGGCTTCTTGCCGTTGGGAGTGACCCATTCGATTTCGAATGGCACAATCTCTTCGTCGAACTTGCCTTCCGCCTGCGCACGCAAGGCGTTTTGATGACTGCGGTAGGAGAATGCATCGGCCTCTTCGCGCGAGACGTTGTATTTGCGCTGCACGCACTCGGCGGTGAGTCCCATGTTCATGTAAATTTCCGGCCGATGATCGACGAACCACGGGCTGGGCGCGACCTTATGGCCGCCGCGCGGCATCAGGCTCATGGTTTCGGCGCCGCCGGCGACAATGATCTCCGCGCCGCCGGATCGAATGCGCTCGGCCGCCATGGCGATGGCTTGCAGTCCGGAACTGCAGAAGCGATTGATAGTCACACCGGTGACGCTATCGGGAAGGCCCGCGCGCAACGCCACACAGCGGGCCATGTTATTGCCCGATTCGGCTTCCGGCATGGCGCATCCCAGGATAATGTCTTCGATCTCATCCTTCGCCACTTGCGGATGCTTTTCCAAAAGGCGGCTGACGACCGCGCCGGCGAGATCGTCCGGGCGCGAGGTGCGCAACGCGCCGCGCGGCGCTTTGCCGACAGCGGTGCGGAGACAATCGATGATAACGGCTTCCATGTAGGCTCCAAAAGCGGGGTTAGAGACTAGGGATTAGGGGCTAGGGAAAAGCAAAATCCCAGCCCCCAACCCCTAGTCCCCAGCCCCTAATTTCTTAGCGGTTTTCCTGTCTTCAGCATGTGCTGCATGCGCTCTTGCGTTTTGCGCTGTCCGCACAGGCTCAAGAATGCTTCCCTCTCCAAATCCAGCAGGTATTGTTCGGTTACGGTTTGGCGGCCGGTTAGATTGCCGCCACTTAATACGTACGCCAATTTCTCTCCTACTACAGTATCGTAATCGGAGATGTAATTGCCTTGGCGCGCCATGTAGATTCCGGTTTTGAGCAGCGCCAGATCTTCGGCGCCACCCACTTCCACATCCGTGCGCGGCACGCCGGGGACGTAATCGGGCGCAATGGAGAGCGCCAGCGCCTTGGCATCGTCAATGAGGCGCTCGGGATTCATGGAGATCTGATCCTGCGGGCGCAGCAGTCCGAACGCGCGCGCCTCCGCGGCGCTGGTGGCCACTTTGGCGTAGCCGATCAATTCGAAAGCCTTGCGCGCATCGCCGAAACGCAGCAACATTTCCTTGGTGCCGCCCGCGCCCGGTATCACACCTACACCTACTTCGACGAGGCCGATGTAGGTCTCCGCGGACGCTTGCACGCGCGCCGAATGGATAGCGATTTCGCAGCCGCCGCCCAGCGTCATGCCGAACAGCGCCGATACCACCGGCTTGGGCGCGTACTTGATCATCAGGGTGGCTTGCTGGAAGCGGTTGATGGCCATTTCCAGTTCTTCCCACTCTTCTTCCTGGGCAGCCAACAGCACAAGCATCAGGTTCGCACCGACGCTGAAGTTCTCGCCCTGGTTGGCGATGATCATGGCTTCGAAATTCTTGCAGGTTTCGTCAATGCCCGCGCGGATGAGCGAGATCTGGTCGTCGCCCAGCGAATTCATTTTGCTATGGAACTCGAGGCACAGCACGCCATCGCCAACATCGATCAACGATGCGCCGCCATTCTTCTTGATGACGCCATGCGCGTGCTTCACGTCTTTGAGCACCGTGATGCCGGGCCGATCGTCGAGCCACTGGTAAGAATTGGCGGCGAAATCGAAGTACTCGTGATGCGGACGGCGGTCGTGGTCGGGCGCTTGATAGAACGATTTGGCGCCGGTGCAGAGCATCTTTTCGACGTTCTCCGGAATCTGGCGCTGCTCCTTGCGCATGCGCGCGATGGTTTCTTCTACGCCCAGCGCATCCCATAGCTCGAATGGTCCAAGCGAATTGGCGTAGCCCCAACGCATGGCGCGGTCGATTTCGACCACACGATCGGAAATCTCGGGGATCATACTGGCGGAATAGAGCACCAGATCGCTGAAGAGACGCCACAGGAACGTGCCGGGGCGGTCGGTCAGTTCCATCAGCGCGCGTAGCCGTTGCGGCAAATCTTCGATGTTGCGCACGGCCTCGACGGAATTGAAGCGCACTTTCTGGGAAGGCCGATACTCGAGCGTGTTCAGATCGAGCGCCACGATTTCTTTCTTATCGCCCTTGCCCGTACGCTTGTAGAAGCCCTGGCCGCGCTTATCGCCGAGCCAGCCGCGCTCGATCATCTGGGCGAAGAACGGCGGCAGCACGAAGCGTTCGCGCCAAGGATCGCCGGGCACCAGGTCATAGAGGTTTTTCGTGACATGCGCCCAGACATCCAGGCCCACAAGATCGAGCAGCCGGTAACTGGCGCTTTTGGGCAACCCGATGAGCGGACCGGTGAGCGCGTCGACTTCCTCGATAGTGAATCCCATCTCGACCGTGAGATGTTGCACGGTGCCGCCGAGGAAACTGCCGATGCGATTGGCAATGAAGTTGGGCGTATCCTTGCACGGCACCACGCCCTTGCCGAGATGCCGGTCGGCGAAATCGGCGACGCGTTCGTAAACCGCGGGCTGCGTCTCGGGACCGGGGATCATTTCGAGCAGATGGAGATAGCGGGGCGGGTTGAAGAAGTGCGTTCCCAGGAAATTCTGGCGGAACTCGCTGGGGAATCCTTCGGCGATACTCACCAACGGAATGCCGCTGGTATTAGTGGAGAAGATGGAGCCCGGCTTGCGATGCTTCAACACCTTCTCAATCAGAGAGCGCTTGATCTCCAGGTTTTCGGTGACGGCTTCCACGATCCAATCGCAGTTGCGGACTTTCGGCAGGTCGTCTTCGAAGTTACCCGGTGTGACCAGCGACTTGGTCTCCGGAGTGAAGAAAGCGGCAGGTTTTTGTTTGAAGGCTGCGTCCAATCCAGCCAGCGCCGCGGCGTTGCGATTGGGCTGATTGGGAAGAACGATATCGAGTAAAAGAGCGGGGACGCCCGCATTGGCAAAGTGGGCGGCGATACGCGCGCCCATGGTGCCGGCGCCCAGCACCGCTACATGGCGAATAGGTGTCATCAGTCGGAGTTTAGCGCGATTTGCGCGCGTACGGTTGTAGAAAAGTTCTATGTCAGCAAGGGGATGGAATCTTCATCAGTCTGTGGAAAATCGGGGAGTTGATCGGCGGGAACTTCCTTGATTTTGCCGTTCTCCCAGAAGATCATGGGGACGCCGTTTTGTTTGTGGCGACGGACTGCCTTGCGGTACGCGCGCTCCAGGGCTTCTTCGATGGCGGTGCCTTCGCGAAAGATCTGATCGATATCCTTTTTCTCGGGCTCTTGGGTATTCATCTCCACTCCCTGTTCACATTGTTCCACAGTTCAGCGTCCGTTACCACATCCGGTTGATGCAAGGCGCCGCTGGCGATCAGGCGGCGGCTATGCGGATCCGAGTTGTCGTAGAATTGCCACGCTGCCGCCATGGGGCGGTAGATGCGGAAGAAATTCCTCAATCCCGCCTCATAACGCCGGCGGATGACGTCCTCCGGCACGTGATGGCCGCCTTCCATCACCCGCGTACGGACGCGCTTGACCGCCATGTCAGCGGAGGGCAGCCAGAAGAACAGCAGACGAAATTGATAGCCGGTGCCAATGAGCTGCTTGATCCAGGGCGCGAAGGTGCGGCTGGCGAGCGTGGTCTCGAAGGCCACGTCGGCCCGCTGATCGGTGAGGCGATGCAGGCGTTGCAACATGATGCGCCCGGCATCGAATGCCACGGTTTCGGGTCGAAATTCCGACAGACCCTTGGCGATGGTATCCGCATTGACAAATTCGTGGACGGAGAGCGCGCCGATCAGGATATCCGCGGACGCTGTGGTCTTTCCCGCGCCGTTGGGTCCGGCGATGATGATGAGGTTAGGACCGGACAGACCATTGATTATAACCCAGCAGACGAGCAGCAGCCTGGTGTTATACTGGCGTTTACGCCTGTAGCGCCAATATCCACAGGACGGAGAGATAGTTCATGATTTCGTCAACACAAATGCGCCCGGGCATGGTGATCAAGTTCAACAACGATTTGTTCTCCGTGTTCAGCGTGAACCACCGGACGCCCGGCAACCTGCGCGGTTTCGTGCAGGCCAAGATGCGCAACCTGCGCAGCGGCACGATGATCGAACACCGGTTTTCTTCGGAAGACCGCGTGGAGCGCGCGGCTCTGGAAGAACACGAAATGGAATATTTGTACGACGACGGCGAGTACTTCTATTTCATGAACACGGAAAACTACGAGCAGATGCATCTGACCAAGGAGTTACTGGGCGATGCAGTCGGCTACCTGGTTCCGCAATTGCACGTCGCGGTGGAATTCTATGAAGGCAATCCCATCAGCGTGGAACTGCCGGCTACCGTGGACCTCACCGTCGTCGAGACCGAGCCGGGAATGAAAGGCGCCTCGGTTTCGAACGTGACCAAGCCCGCCAAGCTCGAAACGGGACTGGTGGTGCAGGTGCCGCCGTTCATCATCGAAGGCGAGAAGATTCGCGTGAACACCGCCGAAGGCACGTATCAGGAAAGAGCCTGAAGGGCGGCCACCACATCGTTTTCTTCGTCCGGCAGGACGGTTCGCAGATCCAGTAGCAGCCGATTCTCTTCGATCCGCGCGATTAGGGGTGGATCATATGCGCGCAGCTTTCGAAGTGCGGCGGTTTCATCGGGGCATGCGATCGCGATCAGCCAGGTGGGTATGGATTGCTCGGGGGTCGCGCCGCCGCCGATTACGGATTCGCCGGGGATCAGTTCCGCGTTTAGGTTCGAGAGCGATGCCAGCAGCCGCTCGGCGCGCGTGCGAATCTCGACGGCGCTCTGGCGGATCATCCGCAACGCCGGTACTTCGTTCCATTCCTCGAGTAGTAAGTGGCGCAAGGTCGTTTCGAGGGCCTGATAGATGGTCTTATCCAGACGCAACGCGCGGAACATGGGATTGCGACGCAATCGCGCGACGATCTCAGGCTTGCCCGCCAGAATGCCGGCCTGTGGACCACCCAACAACTTATCGCCGCTGAAAGACACCAGGTCGGCGCCGGCGCGCAGGCTATCGGCAACCAGCGGCTCATCCACTCCGAAGGGGCGCAGATCGACGAGGCAGCCGCTGCCCAGATCTTCGTAGACGGGAATGCCGCGCTCGCGTCCCAGAGCCGCCAATTCATCGAGCGACGCGCGCGCCGTGAATCCTTCGATGCGGAAGTTGCTGGGATGCACGCGTAACAAAAGCCGCGTGCGGTCTGTGACGGCTTCACGATAATCGGCAATGCTGGTGCGATTGGTGGTGCCGACTTCACGCAGCAGCACGCCGGAGCGCAACATGATATCGGGGATGCGAAACCCATCGCCGATTTCAATCAGCTCGCCGCGCGAGACAATCACTTCGTAGCCGGCAGCGAGTTCATTCAGCGCAAGATAAATCGCCGCCGCATTGTTGTTCACCGCGATGCCGGGCGCACCCAGTAGCCGCTCGATGAGCGCCCCCGCGTGCACGTCGCGCTTGCCGCGCAGTCCGGTGGCGAGATCGAATTCCAGATTCGTGTATCCGGCGTGAATGGCAAGCGGCCCTAACGGCGCGCGGCCGAGATTCGTATGCAGCACCACGCCAGTGGCGTTAATCACTCTGCGGAGCGACGGCGCGGCGAGCGCACAGAGAGCACGGTCAACGCGCGCTTCGGCGGATGGGCCATGGGCAGCGCCCGCGCGGATCTCGCGGCGCATTTCGTCGAGCGCCCGCCGGATCTCTGCCACCAGCACATGCCGCGGAATACCCGGCGCGGCGATGCGTCCGGCGAGTTCATGCACCGCGGGCAAGTCACGCAGCTTATCGTCGGTGCTCGCGGGCAAACTCACTTGCTTGATGGTACAGAGCGGGAGGGCGGCGCGTCAAATCACCCAAAAACTCACCGCGAATGCTACGATGCATAGATTATCCGAGTGACACCATGCCCTCGATTCAGTTGAAAACCCCTATTCCCGGGCCCCGCTCGCGCGCGCTGTTGGAGCGTCGCACGCAGGCTGTGCCGCGTGGCGTATCTCAGGTGACGCCTATATTCGTCAGCCATGCGGAAGGCGCCGTGGTGGAAGATGTGGATGGCAACCGTTACCTGGATTTCGCCGGCGGCATCGGTTGCCTGAATGTGGGCCATCGCGAGCCGGGCGTGGTGGCCGCGCTGCACGCGCAGGCCGATCGATTCCTGCACACCTGTTTCATGGTGACGCCTTACGAAAGCTACGTGCGGCTCGCGGAGAAACTGAATGCGCTGGCGCCCGGCACTACGCCCAAGAAGACGCTGCTGCTGAACAGCGGCGCGGAGGCCGTGGAGAATGCCATCAAGATCGCACGCGCTTATACGCACCGGCCGGCCGTGATCTGTTTCGAGGACGCATTCCATGGGCGTACTCTGTTGACACTCGCGCTCACCAGTAAGACGCATCCGTATAAGTCGGGATTCGAGCCGTTTCCCAGCGATGTCTATCGCGTGCCGTATGGCCAGCCGGCGGACCGCCTTGAGGACACATTCGCGCGCGTGGTGGCGGCTGAGTCAGTGGCGGCCATCATTGCCGAGCCGGTCGAAGGCGAAGGCGGATTCATCGTGCCGCCGCCCGGATGGCTCGCGAGCGTGGCGGAGGTATGCCGCAAGCACGGCATTTTGTTCATCGCCGATGAGGTGCAGACGGGTTTCGCGCGCACGGGCAAGATGTTTGCGATCGAGCACGAAGGCATCGAGCCGGACCTGATGGTGACCGCTAAGAGCCTGGGCGGCGGACTTCCCCTGGCCGCCGTCACGGGCAAAGCAGAGATTATGGATCACACCGCACCGGGCGCTTTGGGCGGCACGTTTGGCGGCAATCCGCTGTGCTGCGAAGCTGCGCTGGCGGCCATCTCGGCGATCGAGAACGGCGGACTGTGTGAGCGTGCGGTGCACATCGGCCAACAGTTCCGCAGTCGCGTGTTGGCGTGGCAGGAACGTTTTCCTGCCATCCGCGATGTGCGCGGCCTGGGCGCCATGCAGGCGTTTGAACTAGCGGATGCGGCGTCCACTAAGGCGCTGGCGCAGTATTGCTATGAGCATGGATTGATATTAGTTACTGCCGGAACGTTTGGTAACGTAATTCGAATTCTGATGCCGCTTATCGTGACTGACGAGCAACTTAGCGAAGCGTTGGACGTAATGGAGGCGGGATTGTCGGCGCTAATGCCGGAACGCACGACGGCGGAGGTAGGATGAAAGACAAAACCCCGGCCCCCGGCCCCTGGCCCCTGGCCCCGGCGGCGATAGCCTGCCTGCTGTTACTAACCGCGTGCCGCCACTCCACCCCCACCCTAGGCCTGCTGGTCTGGGAAGGCTATGCCGATCCATCATTCATCGCCGGCTTTGAAGAGAAGTGCCAATGCAAAGTACGCGCTTCCTACATGGGTTCGAGCGACGAGTTAGTGGCCAAGCTGCGCGGCGGCAGCGCGGCAAATTACGACGTGATTTCGCCATCGAGCGACGTCGCCACCATGATTACGAAAAGCGGCTTGGCTGCGCCGGTGGATCTCTCGAAGATCCCCACTTACCAACAGCTTATGCCGCGGCTGACTTCGTTGCCGCTGGTCAAATCCGGCGGCAAGGTCTACGGCGTGCCTTATCAATGGGGGCCGAATCCTCTGCTCTACGATACGACGGCCTTCCCGTGGGTGCCAGATAGCTGGACCATTCTGTGGGACCCGAGGGTAAGAGGCAAGGTATCGGTCTGGGACGACTTATCCACAGTATACATGGCGGCGCAAGTTCTGGGCTACGACAAGCCCGATCCGCACGCACTTTATAACTTAACCGACGATCAACTGGAAAAGGTCAAGGCTAAGCTACTTGAGCTCAAGCCTAACATTCGCAAGATATGGTCCACCGGCGGAGAGTTGACCAATCTCTTCGAAAATCACGAGGTCACGGTCGCCATGGGATGGCCGCTGATGACCAACCAGCTTCGCAAGCTGAACTTTCCGATCGGCGAAACCATACCGAAGGAAAACACTACGGGCTGGATCGATCACCTGATGATTACCGCCGCCAGCGAGCATAAGGATCTGGCGCACCAATTGATCGAATATCTGGTAGAGGCCAAGACGCAGAAGCAGGTGATTGCGGTCACCGGCTATCTGCCTTCGAATCCTGCCGTGGCCGCGTTGCTCAGCGCGGAGGAGAAAACAAATCTGCATCTCGACGATCTGGACCATTATCAGCAGCGCATTTACTTTTGGGAAGACGTGCCGCGGCGCGATAAGTACACCCAGATTTGGAATGAGGTGAAAGCGGCGCAATAGATGTCACTGCTCTCGATTTGCGGTGTAGCGAAGCGCTTTGGCCAGACGCCGGTGTTGCGCGATGTCTCGCTCGAAATCGCGGCAGGAGAGTTTCTGACCGTGTTGGGCGAGAGCGGGTCCGGTAAGACTACGCTGCTGCGGCTGTTGGCGGGCTTCGAACGTCCCGATGGCGGCGAAATTCGCATGGAGGGCGAACGGATCGATCATCTGCCTCCCAACAAACGCGGTGTGAATACGGTGTTTCAGCATTACGCGCTGTTTCCGCATCTCTCCGTTTTCGAGAACGTGGCATACGGTTTGCGCGCGCGGAATACGACCAAGGGTGAGATCGCCCCGCGCGTGCAGGCGGCGCTGGCGCAAGTGAAGATGAGCGATTTCGCCGCGCGCCGCCCCGCGCAATTGAGCGGCGGTCAACAGCAGCGCGTAGCTTTGGCGAGGGCGCTTGTAAATCGCCCGAAGTTGTTGTTGCTGGATGAGCCGCTGTCGGCTTTGGATGCGCGGCTGCGCCGCGAAATGCAGGTGGAATTGAAATCGCTGCAGCGCGAAGTAGGTATCGCGTTTTTATTTGTCACGCACGATCAGGAAGAGGCCATGGCGCTCTCCGACCGCATCGCCTTACTGCGCGCAGGCGAATTGGAACAGGTGGATACGCCGCGCGGAATTTATAACCAGCCGCGTACGGCCTATGCAGCAAGTTTCGTAGGACTTACTAACTTGCTGCGCGCCCGGGTGGAAAACGGCTGTGCGCGTTGCGGCGCGCTCGCATGGCCGTGCGGCGGCGAATCCGGCGATGCGGTCTTTTCGTTACGTCCCGAACACATCCGATTGGGTGGACGATATCGGGGTGTCATCCGCCGGCAGACCTTCGGCGGGCCGGCCGACTTACTGGAGATCGAATGCGCGGACGGGCTGATCCTGACGGTCCGGACGCCCAGCCGAGGCGAACTTAGCGGCGAACAATCATTTCAATTTCAACCCGAGGAGGCGGTACGTCTCGAATGACTACCCGGCGTGATGCCATCCGCTATCTGATTGCCGGCGCGACTGCTTCGGCCTGTCCCGTGAACGCCGCCGCGCCACCCTCGCAGCTCGGCAGCGAAGAAAACAAAATTTGCCACAGCATTCGCGATGGCGCGCAGTTCGAGGTTCCCAAACCATCGGCACAGTACGACGTGGTCATCGTGGGCGGCGGACCCAGCGGCCTCATGACGGCATGGCAACTGCGGCATACGAACTTCCTTCTGCTCGAAAAAGAACCGCGCCTGGGTGGCAACGCCATCAGCGAGCAGTGGCGGGGCATTTGGTATTCGACCGGCGCGGCATATCAGGCCGACAAGGAAGTGGAACAGCTATGCGTCGAGATCGGCATGCCGATTCACCGCATCCGCAGCGTGGACGCGGCGGTCATCAACGACACGGTGGTACCGGATTTTTGGGGCGACGGGCTTTGGAAATCACCTTACCCCGAGCGGGTGAAGAAGAGCTTCGCGAAGTTTCTTGCGGACATGAAGGCGCTCGACGCAGAGAAGCACGCCACTAAACTCGATGACATGACCTTTGCCGAGTTACTCAAGCCCTATGAGCCCGAGCTGAAGTTATGGTTCGATAACTTCGGCCCTAATAACTGGGGCGCAGACGCGGAGAATACCTCGGCGCTGATCGGCGCGACCAGCATCGATTGGGGCGGCGGGCTGGATCAGGAGCGTTTTACCTGGGCGGGCGGCCTGGGCCGCATTTCGCTGGCGCTGGAGCAGGCGATCGAGAAAGCCGCGCCTGGCCGGCTGCACAAAAGCGCCACGGTAGTTCAGGTGGACCAGGGCACCGCGACATTCTCGCATGAAGGGGAGTTGCAAACCGTCGCCGCCAAGGCCGTGGTGATCGCCTGCCCCAAATTTATCGCCAAGAAAATCGTCAAAGGGCTGGACCGCGAGCACGCCGAAGCCATGGCCCAACTGCGTTACGCGCCGTATCTGGTGGTGAACGCATGCTCACGCGAAGTGATTTACAACGGCTCGTACGACACGAACATTCCCTCGCCTTCGCCGATCGTGGATTTCAATGTCGCGGACTGGGTGGAGAGCCGCGACAATCGCGAGACGCAGCGGCCTTCCGTGCTCACCTGCTACGTGCCGCGTCACGAAGCCGAGCGCGCGCAGGTGCTCGACGACGGCTATTGTTACAAGATGGGCGAAACCGTGGTGGACCTGATCGACCGCTGGTTTCCGGGCGCGCGCCATAAGATCGAGGAGGTGCACATCTACCGGCGCGGCCATCCGATGTGCATGTCGATTCCGGGAGCCACTACGCGCATCGCGCCGAAACTGCGCAAGCCCATGGGGCGCGTCTTTTTCGCGCATTCCGATACCGAAGGCGCCATCACCGAATACACCACCGCGCATAAAGCGGCGGTGCGTGTAAGTCAGGAGGTGACGCGTGTACTCGCGCGCGTATAAGTTGCTGGTTACAGTTCCGCCGCTCGCGTGGGTAACGGTGTTTCTGATCGTGCCTTACGCGTTCCTGTTCTGCTTCAGTTTCTGGAGCGTGCATGCGCAAACGATTGTGCATCACTGGAATCTTAATAACTACCGCGAACTATTGCATAACCACGTATATGTGCAAGTGCTGCTGCGGTCCATGCGCATCGCCGGCATGGTCACCGTGTTATCGCTGGCGCTGAGTTTTCCGGTCGCTTATTACTTGT
Source organism: Bryobacterales bacterium (assembly GCA_963785255.1). Classification (GTDB taxonomy): domain Bacteria; phylum Acidobacteriota; class Terriglobia; order Bryobacterales; family Bryobacteraceae; genus Bog-159. Next base: position 723,813 of record CAWAUR010000013.1, on the reverse strand, counting down.
CTTTCCGCGCGCAAGAGCACAAAGACCTGCTGTTCCAGCTTGTGATCATCCCGCTGTGGGTAAGTTACCTGGTGCGCGCGTACGCGTGGAAGACGATTCTGGGTAGCGACGGTGTATTGAACACGCTGTTGCAATATACGGGCTTAACGCGGCATCCTGTTGAATTTCTGCTCTACAGTCCATTTGCGGTGGTTCTCACGTTGACTCACATCTATACACCCTTCGCGTTCCTGCCCATCTATGCATCGCTCGAGCACATTCCGCGCAGTCTGGTGGAAGCCTCGGCGGATTTAGGCGCTTCCGGCTTCCGCATGTTCCGTACCGTGATACTGCCGTTGGCATTGCCCGGCATGATCGCGGGCGCTACGTTCGCCTTTGTGCTCAGCTTAGGCGATTTTCTGGCGCCGCTGCTACTGGGCGGACCGAGCGGCATCATGATATCCAACGTCGTAGTAAGTCTATTCGGTGCGGCTTATGATTGGCCTTTGGGCGCGGCGATCTCGCTCTCGATGTTGCTATTCGTGGTACTGCTGCTGACGGCCACTGAGCGTCTCGAAAAGCGATGGAGTTTCCGATGAAGCGCGCGCCCTGGCTGCGTCTCCACGCCTTATTGGTGTTCGGGTTCTTGTATCTTCCAATCGCGGTGCTCTGCGTTTACTCGTTCAACGGCGTAAGCGTCGGCGGATTTCCACCGCGGGGCTGGACACTGCGCTGGTATGCGATGCTTTTCAATGACGACGCGTTGATCGCCTCGGTGGGCAATAGCTTGATGGTAGCCGCTGCGGCGATGGCCATCGCGCTGCTGCTCGGCTTTCCCGCGGCCTTGGCGCTCGACCGCGCCGCGTTTCCCGGCAAGGCGCTCTTCCGTCGACTGGTGCTCCTGCCGCTCATTCTTCCAGGCATCATCACGGGTCTCTCGCTGCTGATGTTATTCGTCACTGCCGGCGTGAAGCTCAGCTTGTTGACCATTATGTTAGGGCACGGCACCGCGCTGGTTTCGGTCGCCACCACGGAACTCTTCGCGGGCCTCCAGAAGTTCGACCGTGCGCAGGAAGAAGCGTCGCTCGATCTGGGCGCCAGCCAGTGGCGCACGTTCTGGCATGTCACGGTGCCGAACCTGCGCCTCTCGATTATCGGCGCGGGCTTGCTCATCTTCACCCTATCCATGGATGAAATCGCGGTCAGCTTCTTTTTGATCGGACGCGATAATACCCTGCCGCTCGAAATCTGGTCGCGCCTGCGACGCGGCATTACCCCCGAGATCAACGCGGTTTCCGCGGCGATTTTCGCTTTCTCGCTGCTGACAATTCTACTGTGGTACAGACTTCGCGTAAGGCAGGCTAACCGCTATGCAATCGAATCGTAGAAGCTTCATTAAGTTCGTAGTAACTGGGTCGGTGGCGGCAGGCTGTCCCGTGGACTTAGCATTGCTTGCCGAGCCGTCCCCGCAGCCAGCGGTGGATGGCGAACACAACGAAATCTGCCACCAGGTTCGCGATGGCCACCACTTCCCTCGGCCGGCCGCCTCGGCCCGGCACGATGTTGTGATTGTGGGCGGCGGCATGAGTGGCCTGGCTTGCGCCTGGTTCCTGCGTGACCGCGATTTCCTCCTGCTCGAAAAGGAAGACCACTGGGGCGGGAATGCGTATCTCGAAGAGTACAATGGTCAGGCATTTGCCACGGGCGCCGCTTACACGTCGAAGCACGAGAGTGGCGTCATGCAGTTGTGTAGAGAACTGAGTATCGAAGCGCTTCCCATCGCTTGTCCCGATGGCTTGATTCTGAATCGCGAGTTTGTACCGCACGCATGGCGCGAAGGGCTTCAACACCTGCCGTACCCGCAAAGCGTACGCGATAGCTTCAGTAAGTTCAAGAGGGACATGCTGAAGGTCGATATAGTAAAACGCGCCGCGGAGCTGGATGCTATCCCGCTTACCGACTTACTGAAAGATTATGCGCCTGAACTAAAGCTTTGGTGGGACAATTATGGCCCGTCTAATTGGGGCGCAACCGCGGCGGACACATCCGCACTGGTAGGCTTGGGCGACTTTCAGGATTTCGCAAGCGACGAGCCGGACGAGCGCGCCACGTTTCCCGGCGGACTAGGCGCCATCTCCGCCAAGCTCGCAGAGCGCCTGCGCGCGACTCACATGGATCGCATGTTGGCCGGCGCTACGACCATCGCCGTCGAGCAAGGTAAGAGTGACGTGACGGTCACTTATATCGTTCACGGCGAAGTGAAGGCCTTGACTGCTAAGGCCGTAATCATGGCGACGCCTAAGTTCATTACGCGACGATTGGTTGCGGGGTTACCCAAGGCGCAACAGGAAGCCATGCACAAGATGCGTTACGCGCCCTATCCGGTGGTTAACGCGATTTTCGATAAGCCCGTGTTCAACGGCGGTTATGACACGTGGTGTCCCGGCAACACCTTTACGGACGTCATCGTGGCGGACTGGGTGATTCGTAATCAGCCGGGTTACCGCCAGAAAAACAATATACTGACGTTCTACACACCGTTACGCGAGTCCGAACGCCCCAGGTTGCTGACCGAAGATGGCGCCCGCGACTTGGCCGCGAATGTGTTACGTGATTGGCAGAAGTTACTTCCCGGATCGAGCGCCGATCCCGTGGAGGTGCATATTTACCGCCGCGGCCATCCGATGTTTATGGCTACCCCCGGCACTTATACGAAACTGATCCCTGCCGCACGCCAACCCATGGAGCGAGTCTTCTTTGCGAATACCGACTCCATGGGCCCGGTGTCGACCACCAGCGGCGGCATCACAGCTGCCCGCCGCGCGATCGGCGAGATGAATCGCCTCTTCGCGGCTAACTCGAAGTCATCTTCCGCAGAGTACGCCCGCAAATAAGGCTGGCTTCTAACTTGTCTCCATGGGGGCCCGGCCAGTGTGTTTCCAGGCTGATCCAACCCTTATAGCCATCCTCCGCCAAGGCGCGAATCTGACCCGTCCAGTCGATACCGCCATCGCCAAGCGCGCACCAAGTCGGATGCTGCCCTACCATGCGGCAATCTTTCGCATGCACGTGGCCGATATTTTCGGCGCCCAGGCTGCGGTAACCATGCGGGTAAGGCTGTTCGCCCGAAACAAAGGCATTGGACGGGTCCCAAACGACCCTCAGATTCGGATGCGCCACTGCCTGGAGCAGGCGGGCCGTCTCTCCGCCAGTCGCGATATTGCATGAGTGCTCGTTTTCCAGACCGATGATGAGCCCATGTTGCGCCGCCTGGGTGGCAATTTGCTCCAATGCTCGCGCGACTCGCTCGAAGCAGGCTTGCGGCTCGATGGAACGCCAATACGAGAACACGCGAATAATGCGGGCGCCGGTGCGCTTGGCAATTTCGAAGGCGCGCGCCGTCAACCGAGGCTGATCCTCATAGGTGTAAGTGGCGGCAAAGACATCCTGCTGGAAGCGCGCATCCACCGCGGGCGAATCCGGCAAAACGCATTTCAATAAAGGCGATGCGATGGAAACAATCGCCAAGCCCTGCCGCTCGACGATCTCCCGCGCGCGGTCCAACTCCTCATCGGTGAGATCGATTACATTCTTACCGAATGCCATGCGCAGCTCCGCACCCGTCATGCCGATTTCCGCCATGGCGCGTACGGCTACCTCGATATCTTGTGAGAACTCGTCGGTAATAGCGGCGATCGGAAAGATGGATTTCAACTTCGCATCCGTAGTAACAAGTATAGTCCGGTAAGTGAAAACAAAGCATCCGGCGACCATGCCGCAATGGCCGGCGGCAACTGATTCACATCGCCGATCTTCTCGAACAGCAGCCCCACACCCCAGTAGGTGATGGCGATGCCGATGCTTACTCCGATGCCCGCCATGGCTCCGCGATTTCCGACCAGGAACGCGAACGGAATCGAGATCATCGCCATAATCAATACAAACAACGGCACCGAGAATTTTTGATAAAACTGCACGCGCAGTTTCACGGTATTGAAGCCGCTCTGCTGCAGATCGCGGATGTAACTGTCCAGTTCCCGGAAATTCATCTGCGAATCCTGCTTCACTTCCTTCAGGAAATAGCTGGGCGGCTCGCTCAATTCGTCAAAGGTCTGCGCCTGGAAAGCGGTCAACGGCACGCTTTCGTTGCCGTGAAACTCGCGCTGCCAGCCGTTCTCGAACACCCACGTGTGCAAGGACGCCTGCCAATGTGCGCGTTCGGCCGAAATTTGCCGGACTAAGTGATAGGTGTTGGGCTCCAACTCATAAACGATCACGCCGCCCATGACGTTCTCGTCGCGGTCGAAGAACTTATAGTAATAAATACGCGGGCCTTTCCCGAAAATCCACTTACGCTCGGGGCTTAGATAAGTCTGTACCGCCCGCCCTTTAATTTCGTTCCGCAGCGCGTCCTGCCGGCGGTTGGCCTCCGGCACATAGTAGTGATCGAAGGCGAACAACGCACCGCTCAAAAAACCACTGGCGATCAGGATGGGAACCGCCAGCCGATACAGGCTGACACCGCACGCTTTGAAAGCAGTCACTTCGTTATGTTTAGTCAGCACACCGAATGTCACCAACACACCGACCAGCACCGTAATGGGCAGCGTCTTATAGATCAACTGGGGCGTGAGGAAAAACAGATAGGTAAATACCTTTGCCAGCGAAATCTGATTGCGCACGATATCGCCCAGCAATTCAAAGAAGTTATAAATCTGGCTCATCGAGACGAAGCTGGCCAATAGCACGATGAAGTAGAAAAGAAAGTTGGACAGGATATAAGTGTCCAGAATCTGCGGGAGCAATGGCCAGCGCCAGCCGCCGGAGCGCGAGGCGGGTCCGGGTTCCGGCACGAAGCGCGCGCGCAGGCGGCTCAGAAAGCCGCTGGCGGCGTCCTTCAGCCCTCCCACGAAATCGCGTCCGCCGGGAGTTTCCATGCGCGCCACGGCAATCAGGCCGGCGGCCAGGAACACCGCATTTGGCAGCCAAAGCGCGACTTCCACGCGCAGCGTGCGTGCGCGCGCCAGACTTACCAGAGTAATAAACGCCAGATAATAACAGAAGAAAGCCAGAAAGACGGCGGTAACATAGCCGCCTGACTTACCTCCCTTACGCGACGAAACACCCAACGGAATGCCCACCAGGGCAAGCACCAGGCAGGCGACCGGCAGCGCCAGACGGCGGTGCAACTCGATGCGCGCTTCCACCCAATCCGCGCCGGTCGCCGAGTAACGCCGCAGCTCGCGGGTATTCATCTCGCTGAAGGGCTTGCGCGCGTTGGGCACCGGCGGCGCCGCATACAACGCCTGTGTCACAGTGGGTGAGAAGCTATCATACCCTTTCAGGTCCTTGCCAATCTCGTGACTACCGGCGTTGCGCATGGAAAGCTGCAGCCGGTTATGATCGGGGTCCGGCACGGCGATGGCTTCCTGGGCCACGGTGATCAGAGGCCCCTGCGCTTTGTCGCCCATACCGCTGGTGCGCTGTTCGGGAGGAGTCAGATCGGCCAGAAATACATTGCGCCATAGCACCACGGCGCCCGGCCGCACATCGCCGACATACAGAATCGTATTGGGAAAATCTTCGTCGAAAACGCGCGGCTCTATATCGGCGCTAACTTGCGAAGCAGACAACTTATCCAAAATATCTTTACTTACGCGGATGGAAAGCGGGGTCAATCGCAGGGTCATCGCGCCGGCTACCAACATCGCCAGGAACGCGAAGAACATCACCGGCATCACCACCTTGCGGCTGGAGCAGCCGGCCGCGCGCATGGCCGTGATCTCGCCATCGGTAGCCAGGCGGCCCAATCCGACCAGAATGCCCACCAGCGCGCCGAACGGGATGGTCAACGGCAGAAGCGGCGGCAGCGACAACGCGAACAGATACAAAATCGTTTCCGGACGCGGTGAGCTGCGCACCAGCACTTCGAACAGCTTGCCGACCCCCTGTAGAAAAATGATCGAAGTGGCGAGCGCCATGCCCAGCAGTGAGCTGGAGATGATCTCGCGGAAGATGTAGCGGCCCAGAATGCGCATAGGTCAGCGTGGGGCCGCTGGCGCCCGCAAATCCGGCGGCGGCACGATTGGGAGCTTCGGCGGCTCCTCTTCGAGGGGATGCAACTCCACATCGTCGATCAGCACGGAAGGCGCGGCCACCGAGCTTTCCGCGACATAGTTCGACGCGCCGATGGTGGCAAACGGCGCCTGGTTATTCAGGAAATCGAACACATTGTTATCATCGCCGGCGGCCTGAATATCCTTGAGCGAGCGCACATTCAGCGAGCGGAAGCCCAGGCCGCGCACGAGTTCCTCTTTCCCATCAAGATAAACCTTGTAGACCAGGATCGGCCCGCTCACGGGGTGACCGGACTGGCCGGAGCCACTGACCAGACGCCGCACCTCTTCGAATGAAGCGGACGACGGAAAATCCAATTTGCGTACCATGATGCCATACGGTTTACCGCGCTGCCGGCACATCTCGATCAGTTTTTTCTTCAGGTCCGCCGCCGGCAGGGTGTCCGCGGCGCGCACGAACAGATTGCCGATGGCCGCGGCATTTGCGCCAAAGCTGCCGGGCAAGCGGGCTCGGCCGTTGGAGCCGGAAAATCCGGGCTCCGGCTGCCGCGTGAGCAGAAACGTCTTCAGCACACCCTTCTCCACCACACGCAGAGGCTGCGGCGCCACGCCTTCGCGATCCACGTCGTAACTTCCGAAGAGCGCCCGGCCGCGCCACTCCTTCTGGGTAGGATCGTCTACCACGTCGAACGACTCAGGTAGAATCCGCGCACCCTGGCGGCCTTCCAGTTCGCTATCTTGGAAGTAAGTATTGCGTCCCGGTTCCATAACAGGCCGCCGAGTTAGAGCTAAGTTCGATCCTAAGACTTCGGCGAAGAGTTGGGCGGAGGCTATACCTTCAAACAGCACGGGACCGGAATAATCCTCACCTTTGGGTGCGGCGGCGCGAGCCGTTAAGTTGGAAGCCAAAGCCACTACGCCTCGTCGAAGTTCCGGCTCGGCGGGCATGCGGTCGAAATCGAGCGATTGAAAGACCACCGCGTCGCGCAGCAGCATACCATCCGGCGCTTGGGCTTCGGCGCGGGCCAGCAAGTAAATTACGATATCGGGCACCCGGATTTCGGCGCCTTCCGAATTCAAATAATAGTGCGTGGTGCGCACGGCGTTCATTTCCACGCTGGAGGATCGCATCGCAGGATAGTCCTTAAAGACCGCCGAAAGCGACCTCACCCGCGTGCTCCACTCTTCTTCATTCACCATGGCACGCGGCACGTCCAATATCTTTTTTGATGGCTCGATCTTCGTAAAATCGTCCAGCGGCTGGTTGACGGAGACGTTCTTCAGCGCGGCCCGCTTACGCGAGATAGCTTCCACCGCCGACTTATATGCGCTGTCGGTGGCCAGCCATAGATAGCGCCGCATCACTTCGTAGGAGTTATCGAGCGGAAATCGCTCGATATCATAGTGCGTGCCGAAATGATAGCCGCTCCACACATAATCGGTATTGTCGAATTTGTAATCGCCCACCCGTACTTTGATTTCGGGAATGCGGAACCGATCGTGCCGCACGGAAACGAGGCCCCCGAGAGTGGCGGAGATTTCCATGCTGTCTCCATCCTCAACCGTGTATTCGATGAAGTAGGGGGCTTCCAAGGTGAGCATTTTCAGACCGCGCGACCGGTCCAGTTCATCGTGCATGGCGCGCAGGATGGGATCGCTCGTCTGGCTGAATGCAGCCGCCGGAAAAACCAATAGCAGGGCGGCGGCGAATAGAGTCGGAAGAAGGAATCGGGAGGACCGCTCCCTCACGGTCGCGGCTCTGTAGGGTGTCGCGGCTCGGTACGGTGTCGCCACCGTTTTCAGAGCCGCCCGCGTCAGCAAGCGGTTTCCGCGCGTCACTGCCCCTCCACCGGGAATGGCAGCAAAGGCGGCCGATCCTGCGACTTGTTCTTCTTCTCGATTTCGATCTCCGACACCAGCAGCGCGGGCGATACCGCCGACACAGGCACGCTGCCGGATTCCGCGCCGCAATAGCCATTAAAAACCTGCGGACGGTCCGACGTCGCTACAATCTTCGCGAAGCTGGCGAGCGGCGTGCCGACAATATCCGCGCCGCGGATCAGTTCGTCCGGCCGCCCGTCGGGGTAGACCTTGTACACGATGATCGGAATTACCTTGAAGGCCTGTAACCCCTGCCGGCCGGTGTTCGTAAATCCACCGGTGACATCGCGGAAATACAATCCATATGGCTTATTCTGGCGCTTGATCTCCTCGATCAGCATTTCGCGTAAGCGCGCCTCTGAAACGGCGTGCGACGACTCCACCAGCAGGTTCGATTGCCGCGAGACAACCTCCAGGCCTGGTTGGCGCCGGCCGTGGCCATTGGAATGGTCGAATCCCTGGATAGGCGAGCGGGACATCAAGAACGATTTCAACACACCGTTCTCAACCACCGTCACCGGCCGCGCAGGGATGCCTTCGTCGTCAAACGAGTAAGTGCCGTTCAGTTCGATGTTACCCACTCTCTTACGCGTAGGGTCGAATATCACGGATAAGAAATCCGGCAGTACTTTCCCGTTCACGCTCTTAGTAAACGTCTGACCCTCTTCTTCGTCCTTCTGCCGGTGGCCTTCCACGCGGTGCCCGAAAATCTCGTGAAAGAAGACGCCCGCGGCGCGTCCGGAGAAAATTGCCGGGCCGGTGTAGGGCTCGGCTTCGGGCGCGATCAGCAGCGCTTCCAGATCTTTGGCGACGCGCTCCACGGCGGCGGCGATGGTCTCGTCGCGTGGCAGACCCGCCGGATCGGTAGCTTCAAAAGTCTCGTTGGTCGCCAGATCCGTGCCATCCATAGCCTTGGCTTGCGCAGTCACCACCACGCGCGCAAAACCGCGCCCGTAACGCAGGCGGGCGCCTTCGCTGCTGACGAAATACTTGGTTTCGTCCTGATAGCTCACTGCCACGCTGGAAGTCAGAATGCCCGGATAATCGCTGAACCGTGCGGAAAGCTTTTTCACACGCGCGGCCCAGTCGGGCGCCGCGAAGCGCGCGTGGGGAACCGTCTCCAGACGAACCACCGGTTCCTCGTGCGAGAAGTCGTCCGACGCATCGGCAGCCGCCACCTTCACTTCGGCATTCGTGCGGATCTTGATCAAGCGCTCGGCTGCCAGCCGGTAGGCGCGGTCGGTTTCCAGCCAGATCTGCTGCTTAATGGCGGCCGGCTGATCCTCAAACGTGAGCAGCGCGCCGGAGGTGAACTGTGCGCGTTCGCCCCTGACGTGGTGATAATTGTCCAGCTTGGGGGAGCCTGCCCGTACGCATACATCCAGGCGCCGGCTCTTGCCTTGGCCGTTGTTGGTAATGGCGCCCAGGGTCGCCGACACGGTGTGATACTCCTCTTCGTTCACTTCGTAGGAGAGGAAATACGGCGCCGGATCGGCCTTGGCCTTGAGCGTCGAGAAGTTGCGATTCAACTCTTCATCCATGGCATCGAGAAGCACCGAGGACTGCGCCGAGGCGGCGGCCGTGAAGCAGACAAACAGGACCCCTAAGGCTGGATTGGCCACGAGAAGATCAGGATAACATGCGGTGGCGGGCGGCTTTTTCCGGGATGGGAGAGCGCTCCCTCACGGTCGCGGCCCGGTAACACAGCGCTTACTGAGCCACGACTGTCAAGGAGCGGTTGCTGTGGTTACTCGTTTTGCCCCCGCCGTTACAGAGGTTACGGATATATTTTCGCAGATAAGCCGGCTCTTTCTCTTGACCACACGGCAAGGGCATGCTATATCTACCCCAAGCGTCTGATTCGAGACCGAGGAGGGTCGGGTGCACGGATATCAGGTTACACGTGTGGCCGTTGCGGCTGCGCGCTGCGTGGCTATCTGTTCTGTCCTCGCGCTGGTTACGGTGCCGGACGTCCAAGCCGGAGATCCGGTCGTAATCAAGATCAAAACGCAACCCGTTACTACCATTAATGCGGGGTTCAGCGGCTTCAACGTTCCCCAACCGCGCAATGGTGTGGAATATTACGATTCCAGGTTTCTTACCGCCGTTACACCACTCGGCGGAGGGTGGGTAAGGTTCCCCGGCGGCACCGACTCGCTGGATTTCGAGTGGAGCACCGGACACACCAATATCGATTGGATGAACTCGTTGATCGGCGGGAATCCGCCGGAAGTCAGCGGCCAGGCGCAGAGCATCTTAACGATGTCCCAGCAGCTCACGCAGGCCAAAGGTGGCGTATACTTCTCCGATTTCGCCGCCTTCGCCAAGGCGCTAAATGCCTGGGCGGTGGTTTGCTTCAACAGCTATACCGACACCAATACCGGGAGCGCCACGCAAATGGTTCAGGCGGCTGAAAGCTACGGCTTGAACGTGCAGGATTGGGAGCTGGGCAATGAAGCGTATCTCTATCCACTCATTTACTCGACTCCCGCGGCTTACGCTAAGAAGTCACATAATTACTTTGGCGAAATTCGGGCGGGCAGCCCTGCGACACGCATCAGCTTGTTTCCGGCGGGGTGGTATCCGGGGGCCCAAGGCTGCATTATCTCCGATCCTTGCTTCCTGAATTGGGACTCCGGCCTGGAAGAGTACCCGGCGCTTTATTGGAACGCAGCCTCGAATCATATCTACCCCATCGTGGGCGCGCAAACCACCCAGAATACGATGTGGGCGTTGAACGGCGTCTTGGCGCACGGCAGCACAGACTACATGAACTCGTATCTGGTCCCGCTGGTGGGCACGAATACGCCGATCTATATCACGGAGTTCAATTGCTGTTCCTCCTACAGTAATAAGTTCCTGAGCTATTTATATAATGGGATTTTCCTGGCGGAATATATAGCCAGGTTATCGAGCGTGCCTAATGTGAAAGGCGTCGCCATCAATTCCTTATATACCGATAACACCGACTATCACGGTCTGATTCAGTCGATGGACGATTACGAAAGTTATCTGCTCGGCCAATTGGCCCTATACGGTCCCGACTGGTGGACGGACACGGCCACCGATCCGAATACGGTGTTTCAGTTCTACACCTCCGCGCCGGGACTGGCGATCGAAGTCGCCAACCAAGCCATTAACAGCGGCACGCATATCTGGCCCACCACTGTGGAGGGTGGACCTACGGTCAAGATCACGGGATTCGACGGAAATCCCGTGCCCGCGGTTTATGCGCAGATGTACCTGGGCGCGAATGGCAGCCATTACTTGCTCATCACTAATAAGTCGTCCGAAGGACAGAAGGTCACTATTGAATTGAACGGCGCTCCCGTGCAGGGCACGTTTAACCTGACGTATGTGGCGAATTCCGTTCCTTCGGCGGCGAATTCGAAGACATCTCCCACGAACGTGCAGATCCAGACCGCTACGTCCAGCAACCCCATTCATGTGGCCGGATACAGCGTGACCACGGTCATGTGGTAATAATGGAAGTCTGCGGATCGGGATTCATACATCCATCGCGGGGTCGCTGGAAAACGCCGCTCTGAAAGCTTCCAAGTTAGGCGCCAATACCTTCCAAATCTTCTCGGCAAGCCCGCGGATGTGGCACGCGGTGGCGCACGATGCGGAACAGATCCGGTTATTCCGGCAGACGCGCGAGCGGCTCGACTTATATCCGTTGGCGATTCATGCTAACTACCTGGTGAATCTGGCGTCGCGCGATCCGGTGGTGCGGGCGCGCTCGATCGCCTCGTTTCGCGGCGAGTTGCAGCGCGGCGCGGAGATCGGCGCGCAGTACCTCGTGGTGCATCCGGGTAGTTACAAGGGACAGACCATCGAACTGGCGATTTCGGCCTTCGTGGAAGGATTGCGAGACGCGGCGGAGGGCCTCGCGTTGCCGGACCTTGCGGTGTTGCTCGAGAACACGGCCGGCTGCGGTATGCAGATCGGCAGCCGCTTCGAAGAGTTGCGCGCCATCCGCGACGAAGCCGCGCAACTGACTGACATGCCCGTGGGATACTGTCTGGATACGTGTCACTTGCTGGCGGCCGGTTACGATGTGTCGAGCGCCACCGGCTTGCGCGAATCCATCGAACGGGCCGACCGCATCCTGGGAATCGATAATGTAAAGCTCATCCATGCCAACGATTCCAAGAAGCCGCTTGGCGCGCACGCGGACCGGCATGCGAATATTGGAGAAGGACACATTGGCAAGGCCGGATTCCGCCGCATCCTGGCGCACCCGATGTTGCGAGAGAAGCCGTTCATCCTGGAAACGCCCGTGGAGCGGGATGGCGACGACCGCCGCAATCTGGAAAACTTAAAGAAGCTATGCCCGAAAAGCCGTACGACCGCAACCAGATCGAGTTGAAATGGCACGCGCGGTGGCAGGACGCCGTATCCCAGCGGCACGCTGCATATCGGGCATATCCGCAATTACGCCATCGGGGACGCACTAGCCCGCTATAAGTGGATGCGCGGCTTCAACGTGCTGCAACCCATGGGTTGGGACGCGTTCGGCCTGCCGGCCGAAAATGCGGCCGTCGCCAATCAACGTCATCCGCGAGAGTGGACTTTGCAAACATCGGCCATGAAGAAGACTCCCGGGCGCTCGGCTTCAGTTTACGATGGTGCTTTCCAAGTTGGCCGGGAGCCGGCGTAAAATAGGAATGGAATGAATCTTGACGACTATAAGGTAGTCTTGTATCGGAACCAGCCGGATGGCTGGGTAGCGGAGGTTCCCGCGATTACCGGGTGTTACGCGCTGATGCCCACCCGGGAGGAAGCCCTCGCCGAACTCGGACGCGTGTTTGAGATGATAGCCGCCGAATTCCGCGAAAAGGGTCTGTCGCTGCCTGCGGACAGCACCGCGATTGTGAATGCCTAGCGCCCGTGCAGAGGAGTTCCGGCGCGCCGCGGCGCGGCTGGGCTTTGAACGGCGCCGGCAGGCGGGAAGCCACGAGCGTTGGATTCATCGAGATGGACGTGCGGTTACGATCCCCATCCACGGCGGAGGCGAAATTGGCCCGCCCCTTTTCCACAAGATCCTTGCACAACTCGGGATCAGCCTTGACGAATTCCGGAAGCTGCATCGAGATCGCGAGCGATCTGGGATGGCCACTGTAAGGAAAGCTTCGGAAACTGCGGAATTCGGGTGAAGCTGAACACCGTTCCGCGATGAATCTCAACGGCATTCCTGGCTGAGGCCGAACACTTTTCAACGTATTGAACCGTGACATGCGGCAGCCATCGAAACGCGCGTTCTATGAAAGACATTGCAAGCCCCCTCTGAACTTTCACCGCCCATATCGGCGGACCACTCTGCTCTCGCTTGCTGCGCCGGGCATTCGCTTGCAATATACGCGTGAGGAGTCCGTAGCCGCGAACCAGCCCGCGCGCTTCTTGAAAGCGAACTACATTCGTTTCCGGCAGCGCGAAAATCGGCGCCGCGTATCTGGTGCACTCCGGGGAGTTACAAGGGACAAACCATCGAACTGGGGATTTCGGCGTTCGTGGCAGGATTACGGGGCGCCGCGGACGGGCTGGCGCTTCGCGGTTTGAGCGTGTTGCTCGAGAACACTGCGGGCTGCGGCATGCAGATCGGCAGCCGCTTCGAAGAGTTGCGCGCCATCCGCGACGAAGCCGCGCAACTGACTGACGCGCCCGTGGGATACTGTCTGGATACGTGTCACTTGCTGGCCGCCGTATACGATGTATCGAGCGCCACCGGCTTGCGAGAATCAATCGAACAGGCCGATCGCGTTCTCGGAATCGATAATGTAAAGCTCATCCACGCTAACGATTCCAAGAAGCCGCTTGGCGCGCACGCGGACCGGCATGCGAATATTGGAGAAGGACACATTGGCAAAGCCGGATTCCGCCGCATGCTGGCGCACCCGATGTTGCGGTCGAGGCCGTTCATCCTGGAGACGCCCGTGGAGCGGGATGGCGACGACCGCCGCAATCTGGAAAACTTGAAGAAGCTATGCCCGAAAAGCCGTACGACCACAACCAGATCGAGTTGAAATGGCACGCGCGGTGGCGGGACGCCACCTTCTACAAGGCCGAGGAGAATTCCTCGCGGCCCAAGTATTACGTGCTGGAGATACTGCCGTATCCGAGCGGCACGCTGCACATCGGGCATATCCGCAATTATGCGATCGGCGACGCGCTAGCGCGCAAGACGGGTCAGTTCACCCGAAAACTGGCCTGCGTGACGACCGTGCCGCCGGGAGTCGTGATGGTGAGCGGTCCCGTGGTAGCGCCTGCGGGCACGGTGGCCCAGATATAGTTGGCGCCGCTGTTGGAAACGTCGACGGCCGGAGCGCCGTTGAAGCTTACGGTAGCGGAAAGCAGGTTCGAGCCCCAGATGCGAACGCGCGTGCCCGTGGACCCGGACTCCGGCCCGAAATGTTGTGCCAACGGCTTCGGCTTGGCCAGTCCCAGATCCAGCGAGAAGAAGGTTCCCCCACCGGTGCTGCCGCCCGCGTGCGCCAGCCCGTAGATGAGGCCGTCGCTACCCTGTAATAGCCAGCAGGGGCAGGAGCCATCGTTGCCATTGCTCATACGGTAGACGAGGGAGTATTGGCCGGACTTGGTAGTGCGAAAGATCTCGCCGAAGCCGTCCGCGTCCTGCGCCGCGCCGTAGATGTTGCCGTCGCTGGCCTCGATGAGCGCGGTGGGGCCGCCGCCGGCCCTGCTTTTCGGGAAGGAATAGAGAAGCGTGTACTGTCCATCCGGTGTGAGCCTGTAGATGCTTCCGAAGCCGTTCTCCCCTCCGGCGAGGGTGCCCCCGTAAAAGTTGCCGTCGCTAGCCTGTAACCAGGGCAGGCTTCCATAGCCCCTGAAGGTGCCGCTGGCGAAAGTGTAGATCGACGTCAACGTGCCAGACGGGGTCACACGATAGGCGTAGCCGGCGGAATCCTGTGTGTCCTCCTCGATGCCGTAGTAGTTTCCGTCGCCCGCGTAGATCACCGGCGTGGGGAGGACTTGGTTCGCGGGGAACTGGTACACCGGCGTCACGACTCCGCCGAGGTCCGCGGTGATGACATAATCGGTGTCCCAGCCTGCGACGCCCAGGAGCATCCCATCCGGCAGATTCTGACTGAAGGAAGGAACGAAGTTCTGGGCTGGGTAGACCCGCTGCCCTCCCGGCGACGGGCTTAGTGAGAATACCGTGGCTGCATAGGAACTCGGTTCGACCGAGGAATAGAATCGCCCGTTGGATGCGCTCACCAAGCGCGATTGGATGTTTACCGCGCTCCCCTGGAAGCTGGCCAGGGTGGTGGTCACGCCCTGCGTCGTAAGCGAAAAGGCCAACTGGATGTTGGACCCCGGAATCGCCGCCTCGCTGTAGAAGATGCCCGGGGCGCCCTCCAGCAGGCCTCCAGGCTGGTCATATCCGCTCAGGCTTGAAATAATGCGGAAGACGGGCTGGGCGGCTGGGTAGGCAATGGCCATGGCGAGCCCGAGGAGAGCTACGGGCAGGCCGAGATGCTGGATGATTGATGTCTTGGTTCTCATTATTACGCTCGCGACTTGATTCGTCTCTAGTGCCCGGAATAGACCAGGACGCCCTGGCAATTCGTTGTGCACGACGACCCGGAGATCTTGGTGACACCGGCAGTCGGGATGTAGACGTAGCCATTCACCACGGTGGGTAGGGCGAATCTGGCCGCCTGTGAACGCGCTGCTGTTATCACACTGCACGCTACACCCGTACGATTCCCGCGTCAAGCCTTTGTAGCGCATTTGTATGACAGGCCGACCTGCTTGGGCGAGGCCATCGGGTTGGCCTATCGCATACCGGGTACCGGGGAATGTAAAGATCACAAGCGCCAATGATTCCAAGAAGCCGCTCGCCTCGCACGCCGGCCGGCATGCGAACATAGGTGAAGGACACATCGGCAAGGCCGCAATTCCGCCGCATCCTGGCGCACCCGTCGCGCAATCTGGCGACGACCGCCGCAATCTGGAAAACTTAAAGAAGCTATGCCCGAAAAGCCGTACGACCACAACCAGATCGAGTTGAAATGGCACGCGCGGTGGCAGGACGCCACCTTCTACAAGGCCGAGGAGAATTCCTCGCGGCCCAAGTATTACGTGCTGGAGATGCTGCCCTATCCGAGCGGCACGCTGCATATCGGGCACATCCGCAACTACGCCATCGGCGACGCGCTGGCGCGCTATAAGTGGATGCGCGGCTTCAATGTGCTGCACCCCATGGGTTGGGATGCGTTTGGCTTGCCCGCCGAAAACGCGGCCATTGCCAATCAGCGGCCTCCGCGCGAGTGGACGCTGCAGAATATCGCGGCCATGAAGAAGACGCACCGGCGTTTCGCGTTCAGTTACGATTGGGACCGCGAAGTTTCCACCTGCGAGCCGGAATATTATCGCTGGAACCAGTGGTTCTTCCTGAAGATGCTCGAGCGCGGCATGGCGTATCGCAAGAAGGCGCTGGTGAACTGGTGCCCGAAATGCTGTACGGTGCTGGCAAATGAGCAAGTGGTCAACGGCTGCTGCTGGCGGCATGAAGGTACGCCCGTAGAGCAGCGTGCGCTGGAGCAGTGGTTCCTGCGCATCACGGATTATGCCGATGAACTGCTGCGCGACATCGCCGATCTTGAAGGCGGCTGGCCGGAGCGCGTGCTGACCATGCAGCGCAATTGGATCGGCCGCTCGGAAGGCACGGAAGCCGATTTCCGCCTGGAAGGCAGTGGTGCGGCGATTCGCGTGTTCACCACGCGCGTGGATACCATCTTCGGCGCGACCTGCGTGATTCTCGCGCCGGAACATCCGCTGGCGGCGCAGTTACTCGATCCCGCGGGCCAGGCGTGCGCCAAGGCCATGGTGGATGCGCGCGCCAACGCAGACCCCGGCGATATCGTGAAGGAAGGCTTCTTCAGCGGACACTACGCCAGCAATCCCTTCTCGGGCGACAAGACGCCGGTGTGGATCGGCAACTTCGTCCTGATGGGCTACGGCACCGGGGCCATCATGGCCGTGCCGGCGCACGACGAACGCGATTTCGAATTCTGCACGAAGTATGGAATTCCGGTTCGGCCGGTGATTCGTCCGGTGGATGGCGAACTGGCGCGGATCGATGAAATGAAAACTGCTTTTACGGACGATGGCGTCGTCGAAGATTCCGGTGAGTGGTCCGGCCTGCCCAGCGCCGAAGCCAGGCGGCGCATGAACGCTAAAGCCAAAGCGGAGGGCTTCGGCAAAGCCGCGGTCACATTTCGTATCAAAGATTGGGGCATCTCGCGGCAGCGCTATTGGGGCACGCCGATTCCGGTGATCCACTGTCCCGCTTGCGGCGTGGTTCCGGTGCCCGAAAGCGATCTGCCGGTGGTGCTGCCGCTCAATGTGCGATTCACTGGCGAAGGCCGTTCACCGCTTGAGCAAGTGCCCGAGTTCGTAAACGTAACGTGCCCTAAGTGCGGCGGCGCGGCGAAGCGCGAGACCGATACCATGGACACGTTCGTCGATTCCTCCTGGTATTTTTATCGCTATTGCGACGCGCACAACGATCGCATGCCGTTCGATCCGGCGAAGATTGCGTATTGGTTTGAGATCGATCAATACATCGGTGGCGTGGAGCATGCCATCCTGCACCTGATCTACTCGCGCTTCTTCACCAAGATGATGCGCGATATCGGCTTGGTGAAGAATTCGGAGCCCGTGAAGCGGCTCTTCACGCAAGGCATGGTGATCGCCGAGGGCGCCAAGATGTCCAAGTCCAAGGGCAACGTGGTGGGCGCCGATGGGCTCGCGGACCGCTATGGAGCGGACACCGCGCGGCTGTTCATTTTGTTCGCGGGGCCGCCCGAGAAGGAAGTGGATTGGCGCGACGAGCGCGCGGAAGGAATTTATCGTTTCCTTGGCCGCGTGTATCGCTTCGCCACACGAAACCTGGAACGGGCGCGCGCGGGCGGGCATGACGGCGATCCGGAAGCGAACCGCAAGATTATCCGCAAACTGCACCAGACCGTGCGCAAGGTGACGGAGGACTTCGAATCGCGCTGGCACTTCAATACGTCGATTTCGGGGATCATGGAACTGGTGAACGAGCTATACACCGAGGAGCCGCGTCTCAGTGGCGCGACGCTCGCCGAGGTGCTCGAGAAACTCACGCTGTTACTCGGTCCGTTCGCTCCTTATCTGGCGCAGGAGATTTGGGAAGAACTGGGCCGCGAAACTCCGGTGTTCCGCGAGAATTGGCCGGCGTACGATGCCGAGTTAGCCAAGGAGGATCTGGCGGAGATCGTGGTGCAGGTGAATGGCAAGCTGCGGAGTCACATCCATCTGCCGTTCGGTACGGCGGCGGAGACTCTGAAGGCGCGTGCGCTGGAGGACTCCAAGGTTGTTCCGTATCTCGATGGCAAGCGGATTGTGAAGGTGGTCGCGGTGCCGGATCGGTTGGTCAACATTGTCGTGGGGAGTTCATAACCGCGGCGCAGGCGCTGTTCTCTGTGGGCTGATGCTGGCGGCGCAGCTCGCGGCCCAGGAACTGGCGCCCGAGGTGCTGGCCATGTCTCGCGCGACGCGGGCCATCGGCGAGACAGTCGCGGCTCTCTCCAACTGCGTGTGTCTCGAATCGGTAACTCGCGCCAAAGTGGATAAGAAGGGCAAGGTCACCGAAGAGGAGCGCGACGCGCTGCAGATCGAAGTGACTACCATCGGGGACCGCGAGTGGTTCTCGTGGCCCGGAAGCGGCGATACGTTTGTGAAGGATCCTGCCTCACTGGTGGGATTCGGCCTGATGAACACCGGGCAACTGACGACTGACTTAAAGACCGTGTTCCTCGGCGGCCTGGCCCCCAGGCATTTCCGCAGTGCGGGAGCGTTCCAGGGGCGGCCTGGCTTCGAATTCGATTACTCGATCTCGTCCGCCTTTGTGCACTACACGCTACGCAGCCTGAAGGGCGCCACGCCGGCAGGAATGCGAGGTTCCTTCTGGATCGACCAGGCCAGCGGAGATCTACTGGCGCTCTCCACCGAAGCGAGTGAGATTCCCCCCGATTTCGATATGCGATCCGCGCGCACGGAGGTGACTTACGCACCGATGTATCTCGAAGACCTGCGCGTGGTAATGCCGCAAACGGCAATTACGCGCGTGGCGCATGCCGACGGTAACATTAGTATCAATCGCGTCGCATTCAGCCATTGCCGGCCTTACTCCAGCACCAGTTCCATCAGTTTCGAGGCGCCTTCCGCCATCGCACAAGCACCGGCTCCCCCGGCCGCGCCGCACGCCGTGCCGCCGATTCCCGCCGGTCTGCCGCTCTGGCTACGGCTCGAACAGCCGATTACGGAGCGCACTGCCGTAGGCCAATGTATCGCCCTGATCATGGAAGCAGAGGCACGCAGCCACGGGCGACCTTGTCGTCGCGAAAGGCGCGAAGGTGCTGGGACGCGTACGCCAGATCGAACCTACTAAGTGCCCGGAGCAGTGTTTGATGGTCGCTATTGAACTGATCTCAGTGACTGCCGCGGATGGGACCGCGCGGACCCTTTATGCCAGCCTCGATCAGGTGAGACCGGAATCGAAGGTGGTTCTGGATGTGACAAACGTGAAGAACATGTCGACTGAGATGCCGTTTGGCATCCGGCGGGCGGAAACGATGGGCGAAGTCATCAAGATGCCGACGATTCCCGGCGTGGGCGGTTTTTTCGTGCGGAACAGTCTGGCGACGCCGCCGGAGTTGTTGATGACTTGGGACACGGAGAGCGCGCGCTAACACTGCAAGACGTTGCGGGACAGACACGTGGACAGGCGCCGGGACAGGCCGGGAGGCCTGTCCTACTTGCGCACGATAACTTCGCGCAAGCTATCGCGGGTCAGAAAAAACTTTACCGATTCGAACTTATGAAACAGCCTCTCCAGGCTGCGATTATTGAATAAGTGCTGCGCGCCGGCGCGCTCGCCTTGCCGGCTTACCTGTAGCGTGCGCGGATCCTGAATGCGGAACGTATAAGACGGCACGATCTGCTTGCGATCGGCGGAATAGAAGATCGCCAGCAGATAGCCCTTGGGCTTGATGATACGAAACAGGCGGTCGGCGGTGGCCGAAAGCAGCACCGGCTCCATGTATTCGAGCGCGTCCCACGCCAGCACGCCGTCGAATTGTTCGTCGGGATAGTCGAGGCTCGTGCGGAGAAAGTAATCGATGCGGCTGGGGTTGGACTGGTCCGCGACTCCCTCGCTGAAGGTCTCCTGAAAGATGCGTAGAAAATCCTCGGAGTAGAACTTATGGCCGAGGCTGGTGATGAAGTTGATATTCTCCTGGCGCGCTCCGCCCAGGTCGAGAATGGATAGCCCGGCCTGACCGCGGAACGAGCCGAAGAATTGATCGAGACCGCGGCTTTGGCGAGTTTCCAAAGCTTCACCCCGCGCCGCCGTGGAGACATAGCGATGCGGGTTGCCGCCATTGGAAAGCGGATGCGCGGGCGCGGCGGACGAGCCAGGGCCGCGCAGCAAGCTCCTCAGCCGTTCGCTCAACACTGCCGCATCTCCGGGAGCCGGTTAGCGCTTGGCGTCGGCTGCGCTGGCTGCCGAAACCGCGGCTGGAGTGGCCGCGGCCATGGGTTGCGGGCGCGGTTGGCTGGGAAGCACCTTGGGCTCCGCCTTGACGATATCGATGCTGCCCTTAAAATAGGCGCCGTCTTCAATCACGATTCGGGCGGTCTTGATGTCGCCCACCAGTTTGGCGTCTTTGCGAATTTCGATTCTCTCGCTGGCCTCCACGTTACCCTGGATCGCCCCCAACGCGACCACCTCACGGGCTTTTACGCCTGCATGGACCTTCCCGTTGGGACCCACCGTGAGTTTGTGCTCCATTAACTCGATGGTCCCTTCCACATCGCCATCCACATAGAGATCTTCGCGGCTGTAAATCTGGCCGGCGATCTTGACGGCCTTGCCGATGGTGGCCGAGCCACCGCGGGACGATTCCGGCTCCATCCGGCCGGCCGGCATGTTCGACATGCTGGACAAAGTTGTTGCCTCCTTCTTGGCTTCGACCGGCGGCGCCATGGGCGCGGGCCGGACGGGATTTGTGTTTAAGGGCCTGGAAGGTTCTTCCTCCCGGCGCTGCTTATTCCAAACGCTCACGACGGTGGCCCCCTTTCTGGAGTATGAGTGCGATCATGATTACGAATGCCTGCTTCGAGTCCCGACGAGATGTAGTGTCCGAACCCTCACCCGATTATAAACTGGTTTGGGTCTCCATGGCGCATAACTTGAGAGCGCTCCCTGACGGTCGCGGCTCTGTAACGGGAGCGTCGATTTCTCACCATATACGGAGCCGCGACCGTGAGGGAGCGGTTTCCTCGGCGCGCAGTCTGTGTGTCTCTTTACAGAAGAGCATCGTCCCCGGGAAATGCCGGAAGGCTAAGAGCCTGCTCCACTTGCGTGAAACGTCTTTGCTTCCAATGGCGTCGTTAGCTTATAGCGGCAAAAAAATCACCGCTGTTGCGCGATAATTAGCGAAGGGCCATGAGTCATTAGTGTTATTCCGCGAGAAACTGCAATCTGTGAAAATCAAGAGGAGACTTCCGACGTGAAACAAATCTGCCGATACCTTCCCATTCTCTCTCTGTTGTTAGTTTGCGTACCATTCGCCAGCGCGCAGAGCTCTGTCGATTTTATGATCGGTTTTGGAACCGCGCACGATAGCGCCAATGCCGGAGGCATCGATAGCGCCGTGTCAGCCAATGCCTATGGCTCGTGCACACCAAATACCGGCGACCCCTACTGCCAGTCGCTTCCCGCCCTGAGCGGATTCTTTCTGGGCTTCGGCGGCGACGTGATGCTCTGGAAGCATTTCGGCCTGGGCGCCACGGCCATCGTGCAGCCCGCGCGAAGCAACTATGGTCCCTTGTTGTCCCGGCAAGCGTTCTACGACGTCAATGGCGTCTACCGGCCAGTCAGCTCCAAGCGCGTAAGTCTGGATTTGATTGGCGGGATCGGCGGAGCGCACACGGGCTTCGGCATCAACGAAAGCGGTTGCGTGGGCACCGCCGTTTGCTCCAACTCGGTCTATCCGGTGGGAAGTTCCAATCACTTCGATATCCATGCGGGCGTAGGCGTGTCGCTGTTCGTCACGGACCATATTTTCATCCGGCCGGAATTTGACGTGCATTACGCGCCGGGGTTGAACAATCAGTTCAACAGCAATCTCGTGCCGGCGGGAATGGTGTGGGTCGGCTATAGCTTCGGCGACCGGTAGGAACTGGCCTCCCGGCCTGTCCGGATAGTAGAAGTTCCAGCGGGACAGGCCGGGAGGCCTGTCCTACTTATGCGGCGCGATACTTGTCGCGGCAGGCGGGTGAGCAAAAGTACAAGGTCTGTCCGTTGATGCGCTTCGTTACGGACGTGTCCGTGGAGACGTAGGTCCCGCAGACCGGATCCTTCTTCAACTCGCCGCCGGCCGATACAGTAGGCGGGCGACGGACGGGTTTGGCGGAAGGGCGCGCGTTTACACCGCCAAAAAGGGATCTCAAGATATTGCGCACCACCCACAGAATCAGCAGGGGCACAACCACGAGGCGAATCAGGAGACGCATGATGCTCAGGGGCGCACGAGACGGCGCCCCGCAACCATTATCGCACCCACCGCGGCCTTACTTCTTGGTGGTCTTCTTCTTGGCCGCCGGATTTTGATAAGACGTATCCACGGAACCGGACAGGCTGGCGAGCATGGCTTTAGCAGTCTCGGCATCCTTTCCGTCGGGCTTCAGTTGTAAGTACTTCTCGAAGGCTTCGCGGGTTCCGGTAGGCGCTTCGTACTTGTTATCGGCGCCCAGTTTGGCTTTGCCCATCAAGAAAAGCCCATATTGATATTGCGCGTCGGCGTAGTTCGGATCGGCGTCAATGGCCTTCTTGAACACCTCGCCGGCTTCCTCGCTGTGACCGTTGTTCACCAGCACGGCGCCCAAATTGAAATAATATTTGCCGGCGCTGGGCGGATCGAGTTGGGCGGCTTTCGCCAGTTCCGCGCGCGCCTCGTCGAACTTCTTGAGCTCCACCAGGGCCAGCGCGTAGTTATTGTGGATGCTGGCGTCGTCCGGCTTCAGTTCCAGGGCCTTCTTGTAGGCATCGATGCCGCGGTTCACTGCGTCATCGTGTTCCGTCCCGGTTTTTGTTTTGGCCAGGTCGATTTCGGCGTCCCCGAGATTGGCCCAAATGGCCGGTTGATCCGGCGCCATTTCGGAAGCCTTGCCAAGGTTGGTGACGGCCACATCGTACTGCTTGGCGTTCATGGCCTCTCTACCCGCGTTATAGGCGTCGTTGACCGCCTTGCTCTTTTGCTTCAGTTCCGCGCGTTCCTTATTGGCCTTTTCGAACGCGGCTTTTTCCTCGGCCGACATCCCGCGGGCCTGTTCTTTGCTTAAATTCCCGGTTTCGGCGGCCTGGTTCAAGGCTTGGCGCTTCTGCGCCTGCTGCTGCATGTTGAAGTCGTTCACCAGGGGATCTCCCAGGCGCGTGCGCACATGATCCACGAAATCGACGTCTTTGCCGCCGATCTCCAGCGTGATCTTATATGTGCCTAAGGGAAGGCCGCCGTAAAAATAGTGGCCTTTCTTGTTGGTCTTTACTTCGTAATGGCCTTTGATATCCTCGCGATCGATTTTAATCTTGGCGTCTTTCATGGGCCCGCCATCTTCACCCTTGACGTCTCCTTCCAACGCAGTAGTCTGCGCGAACCCGGCGAGCGCGCAAAACAATATGCCCAGGCCTGCCACGGCCACGGTACGGATCTTCATGGAACCTCCAAGCTTTGGAATTGCTGGTATTAAACTACCAGTTTACTACAGCGCGGCGTGGGCGTCGGCGAGAAACCGCTCCCTCCGCTCCCTCACGGTCGCGGCTCTGTAACGGCTTCGGCCGCGTAACGGCTTTTAACCGCGCGCTCCGCCCGCCACGCCGCGTTGCCTGCGGGTGACGATCTCGCGCACCGCATAAATGCGGCGGCCCTGGCTTTCGAAATAGGTCCGGATCATCACTTCGCCGATCAGGCCGGTGGAGAACATCATTAGGCCGCCCAGCAGCAGCAAGCCGCCGGCGATCATCAGCGGGCCGTGCTCGACGATGATGAGCTCGTGGCCCATCACCTTTTGGAAGGCCAACCAGAGCATGATGGCGCCGCCCAATCCGGTGCCCGCCAAACCCAGCGAGCCGAAGAAGTGCATGGGGCGCGTGAAATATTTCAAAAGGAACTTGATGGTGAGGATATCGAACATGACGCGGAAAGTGCGGCCGATGCCGTAGTGCGAATCGCCCGCGGAGCGCGCCGTGTTCTGGATAGGCACTTCGGCAACGCGCGCACCGTAGAAGCTGGCCAGCGCGGGGATAAAACGATGCAACTCGCCGTACAGGTTGACATCCTTGAGGACTTCCGCGCGATAGGCCTTGAAGGTCGTGCCGAAGTCGCGTAACTCGATGCCGGAAGCCTTGGCCATGAGCCAATTGGCGATGCGCGAAGGTATTTTCCGGGTGAGTGGATTGTCGACGCGCTCCTTGCGCCAGCCACTGGCGATATCGTAACCTTCCTCGATCTTCGCCAGCAAAGCCGGGATATCCTCGGGCGCGTGCTGCAGGTCGCCGTCCATGGCGATGACCACGTCGCCCTTGGCTTCGTGAAAGCCCGCGGACAAAGCGGCGCTCTGGCCGAAATTGCGGCGCAGCCGGATGACTTTCAAATGCCCATCGGTTTCCACCAGGTTGGCCAGCAACTCGAAACTGCGGTCGGTGGATGCGTCGTCGACGAATAGAATTTCGTAGGTCTGGCGAAGACGTTCGAGCACGGCCGTCAACCGGTCGTACAGGCGCAGAAGCGAGGGCTCCTCGTTATGCACGGGAATAACGATCGATAGCATTTGGAAAGCTCAGTGTAGCAGGTGGGCAAAGGCCGGGGGGTAGGGGTTAGGGGCCAGGGACCGCCCTGCGCTAGCCCGCAGGGGAGCTGTCCCTTTGCCGCCCTCGGCGGACGAACAAAGCCCAACTGCCTGGAATTAAAGCGGGTTATGGCCGGCGTAGCTGTCCCTGCCCGTCGACGCTGCCGATATCCGTTTACTTCTGTGCTGCCACGTTGCTGCCCATGTGGAATATCGGGCCGACAGAGAGCCGCACCGAATTCCGGCCGTTCAGCATATCCGGAAACAGATGATCGTGCACGAAATCGGCGTGCACTTTGAGGCCGACGTGACGGGTCAGATTGAAATCGATACCGCCGCCGAATCCGTAGAACCAGACGTAATCCTGCTTGTTCCCCGAAGGCGCCATTTGAGAGATCAGCAAGGTAGTGATGATCTGCTCTTGAGGATTGACACTCGGAGTGGCGGTTTCGTGGATGGCGCCCACATCCGGGTGAAAGAAGAGCGTCACCTTCCGGAAATGCCGGAAGTTGAGTTGCGGACCCATGGCGTAGGTTTGGGAGTTCGAATGCAGCGGCACCGCCAGCGGGTAGTTGGCCGGGATGCCGAACTCCGCCAGTTGGCTGGCGATCTGCTGCTGCGTCAGGGACTTCAGCATGTGGGTCACCAGCACAGTATCGCCGGTACCCTCACTGAAGTCGAAGCCCAGCGAGTACCACTTGGTGGCGTTCATGCCGACCTGGGTATGGAAACCGTTTTCGCCCAAGGCGATGAGCGGGCTGTCCAAATACATGTACCCCGTATATACGTCGAAGCGACCGATATAGTCCTGCTGGCCAAAAGCGATGGAGGCCAGCAACAGAGGGGAGAGAATGCAGAGCGCGAACTGGTGGGACGTTTTCATAGAGCCTGCCGTCAAAACCGTGTTACAGACCTTTATAACTTAATTCAATCATGAAAGATAGGGGTGGGACCGCTCCCTGACGGTCGCGGCTCGGTAACAGCCATGTCGATTTCGCGAGAGTTTACAGAGCCGCGACCGCACTTACAGAGCCGACACCTCATTTACAGAGCCGCGACCGTCAGGGAGCGGTCCACTCCGACAGGCCACAAAAGGCGATGGCCTGTCCTACCGGCGGCGCTTGCTAGAATGGAGGCGGTCGATGTTTGAGCTCTTCCGGTCGTTTCTACCGCTGCATAATCCCATCGGTTTCGGCGCGAGCGATTTCATCGAATTCGAGCTCGCTGCACTGCTTGTTCTGCTGCTGCTGGCGTACGCGCGCGTGGGTCCCTGGGCGCGCCGATTTGCGGGGCGCACGGCATGGTGCATGCTGGCGCTGGTTTTGCTTCCGGTGGCGTTGCGGATGGCGATGCTGGCGGCCAGTCCCGCGCCGGCGCCCAACGGTTCCGATGAGTTTTCGCACCTGCTGGCGGCCGACACGTTACGGCATTTCCGCCTGGCCAATCCGGTGCATCCGATGCACCGGTTCTTTGAAACAACCTTTGTATTGCAGGAGCCATCGTATAGTTCGATTTTTCCAGTCGGCCAGGCGATCGCACTGGCGTTTGGCCGCATGATCTCCGGGCATGCCTGGACAGGCGTGGTGCTTTCCGTGGCTGCCCTTTGCGCTCTGTGTTATTGGATGTTGCGC
Source organism: Bryobacterales bacterium (assembly GCA_963785255.1). GTDB lineage: Bacteria > Acidobacteriota > Terriglobia > Bryobacterales > Bryobacteraceae > Bog-159. Next base: position 697,343 of record CAWAUR010000013.1, on the reverse strand, counting down.
GGCTGGACTTCGCCGGGATGGGCGCTGGTGGGTGGGTTGCTGACTGTGATGCAGTTCGGGCCGCTTCGATATTGGATGAATACTTACTGGGGCGGCGCGGTGCCGGCGGTCGCGGGGTGCCTGGTATTCGGCGCTTTACCCCGCCTGCGCGCGGGCGGAAAGACGCGCGATGCGGTGCTTCTGGGATTGGGAATCGGCATTCAGTTACTCACGCGGCCCTTCGAGTGCGTGCTGTTGCTGCTGGCGGTGATGTTGTTTTTCCTGCCGGAGTTGCGCGGCCCGATACCATGGCGCGCAGCCGCGCGAGTGGCGGCGGCGGCTGTGGTTATCCTGCCCGCCGCGGGACTCACTCTGCTGCAGAACAAGCAAGTGACCGGCAGTTGGACGACGCTCCCCTATCAACTCAGCCGCTATGAATATGGCGTGCCAACCACGTTCACATTTCAGCCGAATGCCGTGCCGCACCGGGAGTTGACCGCCGGGCAGCAGCTTAACTATGAGGAACAAGCCGCCACACACGGCAGCGGCGCCGAGACACTGGGCAGCTACGTGCGGCGCCTGTTGGACCGCGCGCGATTCTATCGCTTCTTCTTCCTGCCTCCGTTGTATCTGGCGCTGCCATTTTTCTTGCCGGCATTGCGGGAGTGGCGCTTTCTTTGGGTGGGAATGACGCTCGCGATTTTCGCGCTGGGCACGAATTTCTATCCCTATTTCTATCCGCATTACATCGCGGCGGCCACCTGCTTGTTCGTGCTGGTAAGCGTGATCGGACTGGAAAGGATGAGCCGGATGACCATGCGCGGCGCGGCGGCGGGCGCCGAAGCGGCCGTGCTGTTGGTGGCGCTGTGCGGCGCGCAGTTCCTGTTCTGGTATGGATTCCACTTATTTGGAGGTACCAACGCTTCCATCGCCATGCTGCGTTACGACACGTGGGACGATGTGAATCACGGCGATCCCCAGGGGCGCATTGCGGTGCGCGACCGGCTGGCGCAGGCTCCTGGAAAGCAACTGGTGTTCGTGCGCTACTGGCCGCAGCACCGGTTCACGGAATGGGTGCAAAACGCGGCGGTCATAGACCAGGCGCGCGTGGTTTGGGCGCTCGACCGCGGACCGGATGACGACGAAAAGCTGCGGCAGTATTATCCGGATCGCACCGCGTGGTTATTGGAGCCCGACGCGCATCCGCTGAACTTGTCTCCTTGCCGGCGGGAGCCGCCGCCGGCGCCGGAACCAGTGAAGGAGCAGCGGGAGAAACCCAGCCCCGAGCAGAATGGGATACAGCTTTTGCCGGTTCCGCAATAGCGGCGCAACCGCTTGCGGACACGCGCGGCTCGGAAAGGCGGGGCCCGCCGGGGGGTTATGACCGGGGGAAATTCTTTACCGAGCCGCGACCGTGAGGGAGCGGCGTGTCCCGCTTGCCAGTGGTTTTGATTACTACCGCGGCACGGTGGTGTTATGCGCGGCCACGCCGCCCAGCACAGCGGCCGCCGCCAGATTCGCCGTGGCGAAAAATGGCGTCTCTTCAGGAGCTTTGCGCAAGATGTAGTGCTGCGCCGCCAGGCATCCGCTGACCGCTCCCAGCTTGATCGCCAGCGAACCGTAGCTGAAGCGCTGTCCGGCGCGCACCAGCGGATTGGCTTCGTTCTTTCCCCAGGACGACGCGGCATCCGCGGCGTCGGCGCCCGCCAGCAGCGCCTGACTTACGCGCCAAATGGTGCGCCAGCGGACGGCCCGGTCGGCGGCGCGCGCACCGGGCATCAGAAAAACGGTCAATACGAAAAAGGCTAGTGCACGTTGCACAATCGATCCTCGAACAATTATTCGGCGGTTTTGGCCGGACGCGTTATAGCTTCTTTTTGTGAGCAGGCGGCCTACGAGGCCGGGGTGCCCTCTGGGCCCGGCAGAGTGCCTGCCCCACTGACGGGTTACGATACTTCTATGTCCGGGGCGGGGACCATCCACTGGCTCACATGATCGACTTCGTGGTCCGGCACGGCTACGCCCTGCTCTTCTTCTGGGTGCTGGCCGAACAAGGCGGCTTGCCGCTGCCCTCGTTGCCGTTGATGCTGGCGTGCGGCGCGCTCGCCAAAGACGGACGCTTGAGCGCGCCTTGGATCGTATTGACAGGCGTGGCGGCGTGTCTGATTGCGGACAGCACCTGGTTTGCGATCGGCAGGCTGCGCGGCGCCAAAGTGCTGCGCTTCGTGTGCCGCATGGCACTCGAGCCGGATTCCTGCGTGCGCCAAACCGAGACCGCTTATCTGAGGTTTGGCAGCCGCTCCTTGCTGGTGACGAAATTCGTGCCCGGACTCAGCACCGTCTCCGCGCCGCTGGCAGCCATATCCGGTCTGAGGTATCACAAGTTCGTCTTTATGGACGCGGTGGGATCCCTGATCTGGATCGGCGCCTATTTGGGCTTGGGCTATCTATTCAGCGATCAACTGGACAGGGTGGGAGACTATGCCGCGCGCATGGGATCCTGGTTGGCCGTGATGGTTGTCGTGCTGCTGGCCGCCTGGATCTTTTGGAAATTCTTCCAGCGCCGGCGATTTCTGAAGAAGCTGGCGGTGGCGCGCATTACGGCCACGGAATTGAAGTTGATGCTGGATGCCTGCGATGACGTGGTGGTGGTGGATGTACGCAGCGCGTTTGAAAGCGAATCGGATGCGGTTCCCGGAGCGTTGCGCATTCCACTGGAGGACCTGGAGACGCGGCATCTGGATATTCCACGAGACCGGGACGTGATCCTGGTTTGCAGTTGACCAAACGAAGCCTCCAGCGCCCGTGCGGCGCTGCTGTTGCATAAGAGAGGTATCGTGCGCGTGCGTCCGTTGTATGGCGGCGTGGATGCGTGGCGGGCGTTGCAAGGAGGCTGAGCCGGGGAGACCGCTCCCTAACGGTCGCGGCTCGGTAAACGCTGTTCCACGCTCGGTAAGCGCTGTTCTGAGCCGCGACCGTGAGGGAGCGGTTTTCGCTGCAGGCGGCCTGAGAGGCCGCCGGTCGCGGTAGGGATGCCGGTTGCCCGGCACCCCCCGCACAGATCCGTGCGAGCGCTCCTAACGCACACGGTTCTTACCTTGGATGTGCTGCCACGCAAAGCGAACGTCAGGATACGGATGCAGAATTTCGACGTCCGGGATGAGGCACCCGAGTTTCTCCCAAAATTTGTTCCAGGTCCAGCGGGTTCTTTGACTCCGCCGCCGAAGCTGCCACCACCACATGCGTAGCACTTCGTGCCGGAACGCTTTCAGTCGTTCCTCGTTGCGCGGCACGGCGTGATATCGGAAATATCCGCGAACCACCGATTGCAGCCACCCCGTCGTGTCCGGAACCCGCGCATGCAAGCGTTGGCGGAGCTGTTGCCGAATCTTCTTCAGCTTGGCGGCCATCCGTTTGCCGATCGTCTTCCGCAGCACCATGAAGTACCCCGTCGCGTGATTCTTCCCACAGATGTGAGTGAAACCCAAAAAGTTGAAGGTTTCCGGCTTCCCTTCCCCACGCTTCGCCCGCCGTTCAGCGGCATAGCGCCCAAATTCGATCAGGCGCGTCTTCTCCGGATGCAATTCCAGCCCGAACTTCCGCACGCGTTCCCGCAATTGCGCCAGAAACTTTTCGGCCTCTTCCCGGTCCTGGAATCCGAACACCACGTCGTCCGCGTACCGCACCGCGATCATGTCGCCGTGCGCCACCTTCTTCCGCCATGCCTGCACCCACAGATCGAGCACGTAATGCAGGTAGAGATTGGCTAGCAACGGCGAAATCACCGCCCCTTGTGGGGTCCCTTCCTTCGTCTCGTACCACTGTCCGTCCTCCATCACGCCCGCCTTCAACCATTTCAGGATCAAGCGGACGAGCCGTTCATCTCCTATCCGATGCCGTACGAACTTTTCCATCTGAGCGTGTTCGACTTTGTCGAAAAACGACCGGATGTCTAAGTCCAGAACGTAGTTCACCTTCTTGCTGGTGATCCCGACGTAGAGCGCGTCTAGTGCGTCGTGCTGCTTGCGCCCCGGCCGGAACCCGTACGAAATGCCCAGAAAGTCCTCTTCCCAGATCGGATTGAGAACCGCGACCACCGCTGCCTGGGCGATTTTGTCTTCCAGGGCGGCGATGCCCAATGGCCGTTTCCGCCCATCGGCTTTGTCGATCCAGACTCTCCGCGACGGTTGCGCGCGATAGGCCCCGCGATGGATGCGTCCATGGAGGTCGGCGAGCCGCTCCTCCAGTTCGTCCCCGTAGGCTTGCCACGTCACCCCGTCCACTCCCGCCGCCGCTTGCCTTTGCAGGTCGTAGTAGCTGCTGCGGAGCAGGTCGATAGTGACGTGATGCAGCAGGGCGGTGAACCGCAACTGCTTGTCCTTCTGCGCTGCTTGACGTACACGGTCCAGCCCGCTTGGCCCGCTTTCCCGGCCTTGCATCCGGTACGGGTTAGGCTCTTCCGCATTCTCCTCGGTCAGCGGCCTTCCCTCCGCGATCTCCTTCGGCCCTCCCTGGCCTGCGTTCGACCGCTTCGTCGGTACTACGCCGCTGTGCGACTCCCCGCCGCCGTGCATCTGGGTCTTATCGCTCATCGCTTTCTCCCAGCGTTCCGCCCTCTACCGGCGGCGGAAAGCCACGGGGTCTCTCGGTTCTCGCGCGTGAAGTTTCTATGCGTGCGTGGGGTCTACGACTCCGCAGGGCCGCAACGTGCTCGCGCTGTTTACGCACGCTGCCGTGTTGCCTTCCGGTTAGCCTGACACCGTCGGCGCCCATGATTTTGGCAATTTCGGAGCTCATCAACTTCAGGGATACCCAGCCCACATATGCCCCAGGCCAACGCTTCAAGTGCGTCGTTGCCGCCGCCCTCACATGGCTCGGGGTCAGGATGGTTCGCTACTCCTTTCCTGTATGACTCTTTCATTCACTACTTCACGCCGGTTTATCCCGACGCTATCCAGGCAGGGTGCCTGCCCCACAAAAACACTCAACGCTTGCTGCGGTTGCCACGTCAAATCTGTGACGTCGCCAAGGTTCCATGAAAAGCCTTGCCCTGTGGCTGCTTCCGCTTGCTCTTACTGCCGGCGAGCCGCGCTACGCCCGCCTGGGTGAGTTTGAAGGCACGGTCGAAGTGCAGATTCAGGCCGCAGACGATTGGCAGGCGGCACGCCGCAATCTGATCCTGCGCGAATCGTCGTGGGTGCGCACGGAAGGCGCCGCGCGCGTGGAAGTGGAGCTCGACGAAGGCAGCATCCTGCGCCTTGGCCCCGATTCTCTCGCCGAGCTATCCGATTACACGCAGCTTTCGACCGGCCAGCGTGTCACGCTGATCTCACTCGATCACGGCCTGGCCTATTTCACGGGCGCGGCGGAAGCGAAGGATGCCTTGATGGTGGCCGTGCCGGGCGCGCAAGTCACCATTCACGAGGGCGCGCGGCTGCGTTTCGAAGCGCGCGATCCGTGGAGTTCCATCGCCACGGCCGACGGCGTGGCCCGCTTTTCATCGCCGGCCGCCGAGTTCGATTTGACCGAAGGCCGCATGGTGAAACTCGATCCGGCGCGTCCGGCGCGCTTCACGCTGAATTCCGAAATCCCGCCGCTGCCGACCGACCGCTGGAGCGACGAACGCGACAAGGTGCTGGCGTCCTCCGGTTCGGGGGCGCGCGTGCCTGGGTTGCGGAACGGCCTGGCCGATCTGGACGCGTACGGGACGTGGATCGTGTCGCAGGATTACGGCTTCGTGTGGAAACCCAAAGTGCAACCCGGTTGGACGCCCTATCGCAACGGCAAGTGGATGTGGTACGACGGCCTGGGTTACACCTGGATCGCGGACGATGCATGGGGCTGGCTGCCGTTTCATTACGGACGCTGGATGCAGCAAGCAGAAGGCGGCGCGTGGATCTGGGCGCCTGGCGACAGCACCGTCTTCAAACCGGGCGAAGTTTATTGGCTGAGGAACGCCAAGTTGGTGGGATGGGGGCCGCTCGCGCCCGGCGAAAGCTGGACGCCGCCGGATGCGCCGCGCCTGTTTGCGAGTGCCAATACAACCTACGCCAGCTATGTGCCGGATGCGCGTGAAATCGATCCGGCGGGCTTCGCGCGTCCCAAGGAGCCGGTTGCGGCGGCTTTTGTGCCGGCGTTGTCTTCCCCGCCCTTCCCAGCATCTCGACTGGATGCTTTCCGTCCGCCGCTGCGCGCGGGCGGCACACGCGGCGTGGTGGTCGAAAGCGGCGCAGCATACGATCCTAACGCGCGCGCGCAAGCGGATCCGCCGCCGTCGCAGGCTGTGTACGCTCCGCCGGCGGTGATCGTTCAGCAGCAGCAGGTGGAGGTGCCCGTGGAAGTGGATGTTCCCGTTCCGGTGCCCGTGCCGGCGTATACGGGCATCATCATGGTGGTTCCGCCGGGGTACAAAGCGCCTCCCGCGAAGAAAGGCAAGCCTCTGCCGGCTCCCGCGCCCCACGAGCCCACCAAACCTCGGCTTCCGGAGCCCGACAAACCTAAGTAGGCAGCTATGCGCGCATTGATCGCACTATCGATTCTGTGTTTCGCGGCAGCGGGATTCGCCGAAGACCGGCAGGTGGTGCTGGCGGCGGCGCACGCGGGGCGCATTGAGGTCTTCGACGCGGAGACTCTCGAACCGCTCGGCGCCATTGCCGTCCAAAAGCCGCTGGAGAGCGTTGCGCCCAGCCCGGACGGACGGCGCCTTTATGTGGCTCAGGAAAATCCCAACTCGCCGGACCATTGCTGCGGGCTGTTTTCGCTCGACCTGGAAACGCACAACGCGTGTCTGATTACCGCGCCCGCCAAGTTCGCGACGCCGTCGCCGGGCGGACGCTTCATTTACACGCAGGGCCGCGAGGGCGTGGACGTATTCGATGCCACAACGCTGAATCGTCAGCCGGCCATGAAGGGGAATGGCGCTTATAACCTGCAGCCGTCGCCCGACGGGCACTGGTTGATGGGCATTTCGAATTCTCCTAAGCCGCAGTTGGATATTTTCGATTTAAACTCCAAAGCATTGGCGCACCAGGTGGAGATTCCTATGGGTCCGGCGGCGGGCGCTTGGGCCGGCGACCACTACTATGTTTTCAGCTATGCCGGATCCGGAATGAGTTTCCTCTGGAGCGTGCGGGAGGACGGCGAGCTTTCCCCACGGCGATCCATCGCGCTGCGGGATTTCTACAGCGGCTGCAATCAGCCCGTGTTATTGATGCTGGCGGGCTCGCGGGACCGGCTCTTTCTGGCGGAGACTTTCGGATTCCAAGTGGATCGGCGCAAAGCCTGTCCCGGCGTGGCAGGTGGCGGCATCGATGCGATCGAGCCGGGGACGGGCCTCGTCCACCACATTGCGGACGGGCTGTATGTGCACCGCATGGTCGCATCCAAGGATGGGCGTGCTTTGTACGTGATCGAATCGCTGGGCCAGGATATGGGCGGCACCAGCCTGGTGCGCGTGGATACGCGGACTGGCTCAACGTCGCGGACCATGCTGCGCGACGGCGGATGGAACCTGTCGCTCGCGAGCATTCCGGCCAACCTGATCCCGCGCGGGTTCACCCACTCGGTGAACTACTGCGCGCGCTGACCCGGCGGCACGGGCGGAGCGAGGCCGGTGGATAATTTGAAAATCGTGCCGCTGTTAGAAGCACCGCCGATTAACGTCGTCCCGTAGAAGTTGCCGTCCGAACCCTGTATGATCGCGTCGGCATTCTGACCGTCGGTTTGCACGAAACTGTGAAGCGTCGTCAATAGGCCGTCGGGAGTGATCTTAAAAATGGCGCCGTAATTGGACGAGCCGCCGCCGATTGTTGTGCCATAGAGGTTGCCGTCGGAGGCTTGAATCAATGGCGCTTCGGGCAGAGCTCCGTCCGGACCGCTAAACCTGTGGATGGTGGTCAGTTTTCCGGAGGGGGTAATTTTGAAGATTGTGCCGGCGTTCGCGGGTCCCCCTCCTGCCGTAGTGCCATAAAAACTGCCGTCCGCCGCCTGAATGAGGCCGGCGCCGGGATACGTGCCGCGAGGCGGATAGAAGGTATAGAGGGTCTTCAGGACGCCTTGCGGGTCGATCTTGAATACCGTGCCCACGCCGAACCCATCGCCACCCTGCGTGCAGGTCCCATAGAAGTCCTTAAGGTTCGCCTGGACTAGGCCACCCGGGTTGCCTCCGTCTGAGCCACTGAACGAGTACAGCACTGTGTAAGCGCCGCCGGGGACCCATCTATAGACTGTCCCCTGCTTGCCTGTGCCCCCTCCAGTGGTAGTCCCGTAAAACTGACCAATGCGTGCCTGGATGGGCGCGGTGGCGGGATTGGCGCCATCCTGAAGGCGGAAGCCGTGCAGCGTGGTGACGGCGCCGGAAAGGGTGGCCGCGAAGATGGTGCCGCAACAATTTGCGAACAGACCTCCGGAGCTGGTGACTCCATAGAACTTTCCATCGGACGCCAGGGTTAGTGCCCCACTGGGATAGTGGCCCGCGGTGACGTCGAAGCTATACAGAGTTGTCAGCTGGCCCTCGGGAGTGATCTGGAAGTATGTGCCGCAACCTAAGTAGCAACTATTGTCGGGTCCCCCGGAGGAGGCCGTCCCGTAGAAATTACCGTCCGGCCCCTCCACCAGCGGATTCGGCGAGTTGCCGTTGGCTCGGTTGAAGTTGAACAGGGTGGTAAAGGTCTGCGCGTTAGCGGCTATGGCGGCGGTTAGCAAAGCGACGATTGCGATTGCTTTCGACATGGGGATTCTCAGCCAGGGGAAACCGCTCCCTGACGGTCGCGGCTCTGCAACGGCCGCGTCGAGTTCGCACGATTGTACAGAGCCGCGACCGTGCAGGGGGCGGTTTCCCCGGAGCGCTTAAGCGCCCTCGTTGTCCGACGATTATACCGTACCGTTCCGGCTGTGTGGTTTGATGGAATTAATGCGGTTTCACCACCACGCCCCCGGTCCGCCGCTGGGGCAGTTCGTGCAACTGTTTTGGCTTTACGAAGGGTACAGCCAGCCGCACGATAAAGAGCGATTGCTGCCTGATGGATCGATGGAACTGGTGGTCAACCTGAACGAAGACCGGGTACGCGCGTACGACCCGCATCAGACGGACAAATTCCACACGCTGCGTGGAGCGGTGATGGTGGGCGCGCATTCGGAATTCTTCGTGATCGATACGGCGGGACAATATAGCGTGGCCGGCGTGCATTTCAAACCGGGCGGCGCATTTCCGTTTTTCGATCCGCCGGCGAACGAGTTGCACAATGCCATGGTCTCGCTGGAGGATTTGTGGGGACCGCTGGCGCGGCAGTTGCGTGAACGGTTGCTGGAGGCCGCCACGCCCGAGGCGAAGTTGCGCGTGATGCAGCAAACGCTGCTGGCGAAGGCGGCGGAGCGGCTGGATCGGCACCCGGCGGTGGCTTTCGCGCTCGACCAGTTTCGCGGCGTGCCGCATGCGCGGACCATCGCGGAGGTGACCGATCAGATCGGGCTCAGCGCCAAGCGATTCATCGAAGTGTTCCGCGGTGAAGTGGGGTTGACACCCAAGCTGTTTTGCCGGGTGCGCCGGTTTCAGCGAGCGCTACGCATAGCTTCGACGGGCCGTGCCGTGGAATGGGCGGCGGTGGCGGCGGATTGCGGGTACTTCGATCAGGCGCATTTCATCCACGATTTCCGGGCGTTTTCAGGGATCAATCCGTCCACTTATGTGGCGCAGCGGACGGCGCATTTGAATCACGTGCCGTTGATCGAGTAGGACAGGCCGGGAGGCTGTCCTACACTACTGCGGCGTCAGTTTGAAGAGAACACCGGCCGTTTGTTTGCCGCCGTGGTATGTCGTGCCATAGATGTTGCCGGCGGCGTCCAGGACCACGCCTCCATAGGGAGTGCTCCCATCGGGCGGACCCGTGAAGGTGTGAAGCACCGTTTCCTGGCCGGCCGTATCGATCTTGAACACCACGCCACCGCCGAATCCGCTGGCGGAAGTGCCACCGGCGGCGGTCGTTCCGTAGAGATTGCCGGACGAATCGAAGACCACCCCGGCGACGGGGTTGCCTCCATCCGCACCGCCCGCGAAGTCGTAGAGTACCGTCTCCTGGCCGGCCGGATCCAGCTTGAACACCATGCCGTGACCTGCCGTGCCGCCCTGGTAAGTGGTTCCGTAGAGGTTGCCGGCCGCATCGAAAATCAAACCGGCATCCGGGGTGCTCCCGTGGGCCCCGCCCGTGAAAGTGTAGAGCACGGTCAACTGGCCGGACTATGCGGAATGTTACGCTGGCGACCTGATCTTCACGGCGTCGGTGAACTCCGGCGGCAAAGTGGCCACCCAAGTCTGGGGATACAATGGCGCGGCAACTCACGCCGGCCGCCAGCGCGAAACACGAGGCCGCCAATGCGGTAGCCGCCGCGCCCTTATCGACCGGGCTCTGCAGCGTGACGGCTACGCGGACTCCGGCCGGGACCCTCCAACTGGATGTCTGGTCGGGAGACTATGTGCTGTAGCGTCGAGGCGCCTACCCCAACTTAGGCGGCAGATCCGACATCGGCCCCATCCACTGCAGCTCCCGCTCGATATCCTGGTGCAGCCGGTATTTCCTCCGCACGGAAGCGATCTTCTCGCCGCGCACCTCGATCTTGTCCAAATCGAATTGTCCCACCCCGAACTGGCCGCAGAAGTTCAGGTAGCCGATCCATTTCGGATCGATTCCCATGGCTTCCACGCCCACACGATCGGCCGCAATGTAATCGGTGGAAGCGATGGCCAACCGCGACGGCACCGGCGTGCCTGACGACGGCCCGTTGCCTTCCATGCCTTCGAAGCCGTCGATCAGCGCGGCGCCCCAGAAAGGCTGCAGCTTCTGTGCCGTCAGAAACATGTTGTAGTGCGTCTGGCGAATGCCGGTGTGATAGCGGCGCTTGTCATTCCAGCGGGGCGTCTCCTTGGGCGCGGAATGCAGCGGCGCGCCCAGCACCATGTTCTTCACCGATAGCGTGGCGACCACGGTATTGTGCGTCTTCAGCATCGCCGTGCAGATCACAAAGGCGTCGGGATCGAGCAGGCGCGCCGCCAGCCGCACCGGCGCGGGATGAATATCGTAATCGATCAGCGGCATGGTTTCGTAGCGCGCTTCCTGGTTCAGATCGATGAGGCTGATATGCTGCGAGCGGCGTTCCGCGGCCACCCGGTCGTAATGGAAATTCTCGAAGCCTTCCATCGTCTCGCCGGCCGACGCTTCCGCGATGATCACCGGTCCTTTGAAACGAGTCTCCAGGTAATCCAGAATTCCCTGGATGGCGTCCGCATTCGTGGCCGCCAGCGGATTCACCGTAGAGACATTGTTCGGTTTGATCACCACGTATTTCTTGCGGCGCAGCACGGGCCGGATTTGATCGTCGATGGCCGCCAGCGCATCGTGCGCATTCTTGCGCCGGTCGTCGCCCTTGACCAGGGAAACGGCCGCGGCGCTCACACTGCCGCGAAAGGGGGATCGGGCCAGCAGGCTGTTCGCCAGCAAGGCGCCCGAGCCGGTCAGGAACATTCGTCTGGAAAAATCGCTTGGCATAAAGGTCGCTCCGGACTAGAATAAGATTTTATCATCCGATTAGGAAATACTCTATGCCGGATTCATCGCGACGCAACTTTCTGCTCGCCGGGCTGGCAGCGCCCGCCGCGGCAGCCGCAGCCCGCCCGTCCGCGGAAGATAAAAAACACGACATCGCATTCACCAAACCGCCCCAATTGCGCTATCGCGTGCTGGGAAACACCGGATTGAAGGTCACCAGCCTGGGCTTTGGCTGTATGATCACGTCCGACGCCAGCGTGATCCAGCGCGCCGCCGACATCGGCATCACCTATTTCGACACCGCCCGCGTGTATCAAAGCGGCAACAACGAGCGTCTAGTGGGCGCCGCGCTCAAGGGCAAGCGGCAGAGCATCACGCTTTCGAGCAAGACCGAGGGCAAAACGAAAGAGGCTGCGCTGGCGGATCTGGATACCAGCCTGCGCGAGTTGGGCACCGACCACCTGGATATCTGGTATCTGCACGCCAAAACCAAGCCCGCCGATGTGACTGACGATTTGATCGAGGCGCAGCAGATCGCCAAAAAGGCCGGCAAGATCCGCTTCGCGGGCGTGAGCACACACAGCGGCCAGAAGGATCTGGTTCCCGCGCTCACCGCCAATCCGCACATCGACGTGATCCTGACGGCTTACAACTTCACCATGGGCCAGACCATCGACCCGATGATCGCCGCCGCGCACGCCGCCGGCAAAGGCATTGTGGCCATGAAAACGATGGCGGGCGGACTCCGTTTCGCCAAGCCCGGACAGAAACTCTACGACACATTTAAACAAGACGGCGCGCTGCTGGCCGCCCTGCGCTGGGTGCTGAACAGTACCGATATCGATACCACGGTTCCGAGCATGACCGATATGGATCAGCTCGACGACAACTTGAAGGCTATGACCGGCCGCTTCACCAAGGGCGACGAGATCCTGCTCTCGAAACAGCTTGAATACATCGCACCCATGTACTGCCGCATGTGCGGCGAGTGCGATGGGCAGTGCGCCAAGGGGCTGCCGGTCGCCGATCTCCTGCGCTACCTTACTTATGCTGACGGATACGGGCAGTTTTCGCTTGGCCGGGAGCGTTTCCTGGAGTTGCCGGCGGAGGTAGCGCAGGTGCGTTGCGATTCGTGTGCTAAGTGCACGGTAAGTTGTCCGCATGGCGTGCGGGTCGTCGAACGGCTGACGCGCGCGCAGGAATTGTTCGCGTGAAAGCGCGGCTGGCGAGCATTCCGATTGGCTGGCTGGCGGCCGCGGTCTGCTGCGCGCAGGTCCCCCGGTGCGATCTGGCACCGGGCTGGGCCCAGCAGGGCGCGGCTCGATCCTACGATGCGTCGAACCTCTACGAGTACATGGACGGCAACTCCGAAGGCTATCTGCTCTACGGTTTTGTCGCCATGCATGGCATCACTTGTGTGCACGGCGGCGATTCCATCCTGATCGATATCTCTGAGTTTCAAGACGCCGATTCGGCATACGGCATGTTCAGCGCCAATCGCGATCCACAGCTTCCGGCGGAGGCGCTGGGAGCCGGCGGCCAGATTGTTCCGCGCCGGGCGATCTTCACCAAAGACCGCTTCTATGTCGAGTTAGCCGCCAATCCGGAGAAGGATCATACGGCTGCCTTGCGTACGTTCTGCGCCGCGCTTGAAAAATTGTTGCCGGGCAGCAGTACCGTGCCCGCCGCGCTGGCGTGGTTTCCCGCGGAAGGGCAGAAATCGGCGCGGCTGATTCCGGAGAGTGTGCTGGGTCTCCGTCCGCTGAAGCGCGGCTATGTGGCGGAGTATGATTTCGGCAAAGCGTTCGTGGTCGAGGAATCGTCGCCGGAAGCCGCGGCGGCCGTGATGGACAAGCTGCGCGCGCGTTTTGAACAAACGAGCGACCCCATCGCATTCACCGACCGCTATCTGGGCCGCCTGTGCTTCATGCAACGCGGCCGGTATATTGTGGGCTACGCCAACGTGGCCGAGGGTCGCGATCCGGAGAAACTGGCCGCTACGCTGGCGACGCGTTTGCCATAATATTTTTCATGGCATCCGATCCGAAGCGAGACCTTTTCCGTCACACCATCGCCACTCTGTCTTATCGCGGCGGCAAGACCCTGCGCGGCGCGCCTCCCGAATTCGCCGAGTACCGCGCCTCCGAAACCACCCGCACACCCGCCCAGATCCTGGCGCACATCGGCGATCTATTGGACTGGTCGCTGTCGGTGGCCAAGGGCCAGGAAGAATGGTTCAACTCCAAGCCGCTTCCGTGGGACCAGGAAGTCGCGCGCTTCTTCGCCGCGCTGGAACGATTCGACGCGTATCTGGCATCCGATGGGGAACTGCACGAATCGACGGAGAGGCTGTTTCAAGGCCCTATCGCCGATGCGCTGACGCATGTGGGCCAAATCGCCATGCTGCGGCGGATGGCGGGCTGTGCGATGCGCGGGGAGAATTATCATCGCGCGGAAGTTACCGTCGGACGCGTAGGCGCGGATCAGGTTCCGCCGCGGCGCGAGTTCGACTGATCGATCGCCGCCAGATCCGCCAGACTGATGCGTCCCGTATAAACGGCCATGCCCACCGCGGCATTGACGTTCATCGCCATCAGCGCGCGCACATCTTCCAGCGTGGTGATGCCGCCCGCCGCTGTGATTTCCAACTGCGTGGCGGCGCGCAACCGCCGGAACCACTCGAGGTCAGTTCCCTGCAGCATGCCTTCCCTGTCCACATAAGTGCACAGAAAGCCCGCGCAGTAAGACTCCAGCGCGCCAAGCATTTCTTCGGCAGTGAAGCGGGTGGCCTCGCGCCAGCCTTTGACGACGATGCGGCCCTGCTTGGAATCGAGCGCCACGATAACGCGTTGCTGGCCGATGGCCGCCGCCAGGTTTTCGAGGAACGCCTGGTTCACACCGTCCGCGGCGAAGGCTGCCGTACCCACGATCACTTTGTGCGCGCCGTCACCTACCAGCGCCCGCGCGCGGTCCACGGAACGCACCCCGCCGCCCACGCGCGCTCGGGCGTGCGCACACACCAGGCGCACCAGATCGCCGTTCGATCCGGTGCCCATCGCGGCATTCAAGTCGATCGCCTGAATCTCCGGGAACGCGGCGAACCGGCGCAGCATCTCGAGTGGCGAATCGGCTTCGAGCGCTATCTCACGGCCCTGCACAAGCTGCACGACTTTGCCGTCCATCAGGTCGATGCAGGGAAAAATCATGTTCAAGTATACATCGCGGCCCTGCGTCCCAGCGTTGAAGCTAAAATGAGATCGATGACACGTGGCCCGCGCGGACTGACGGCTGGCTTGCTGCTCGCCGCCTCGCCTGCCGTATTGCTCGCGCAGTACACCTGCGCCGTCCCGGCCACTTCCAACCCTCCCGGCGGAGGCGGAATCGTGACACAACTTCCAATCGATCCCGCGAGCTACAGCTTGGGCGATAACTCCCGCTGGACGGCCGTAGCCTTCAGCCAGAACAATCCCGGCGACCCGGCCGATCAAGAGATTCTGACTCTGGCGCCCGACTTAGTGCCGCGCGCGATTTCCAAATGGGACACTGGCGGCATACAGCCGAGCGATTATAACTTCGCCTATCCGGCCGCCGCCGAAGCCGAGGGAATTACGTTTATCGGAGGCACAACGGCGACCGTTCTGTTCGCCGACGAGCCGAATTTCCAACAGGTCGTATCCTGCGATGCGAGCGGCAATCCCGTACTTAACCCCGGCGGATTTTATCGCGGCGCGCTAGCCTCACCTCTTTATCAGCAATACTTGATTAGCATCGCAGAGATCCAGATCGATGGCGGCGTGAATGGGATCTTCTTCGACGAGGTGACCGGCAGCTACGAAGGCGCCAACTACGATGGCGACGAAGGCTTTGACGACGCGGACGTCGCCGACTTCGGCGGCTTCCTGTGCGCCAAATATCCGAACTTGACGCCTGCCCAGTGGGCGCAGCAGTTCTTGATCACCGCGGCGGACCATCTCGATTGCAGTCTGCCGGCCAGCCAGTGGGGCCGCGGCTTTCTTTACCGGCAATATCTGGCGCGCAATGGCTGGACCGATAATCCACTGACTTCGGCCAATCCGCTGGCGGCCGAGTGGGGCGTGATCCAGCCGTATTCCTGGCAGGCTAGCCGGAACTCATTCGTACAAACCTACCCTTACTGTGTTTACTGGCAGAATGTAGTGTCGGCTCTGCGCACTTATGCCCGCCAGAAATATAACAAAGAGATTTATATTACCGCCAACGGCCCTTATCCGTTCGCCGATTTTCAGTCGGTGGGGATGTGGGATTACAATCAGGACGGACCGGATCAATCGGCCGTCGAATGGATTCCCACCACCCCTTCCGGCAATTATGACGGAACCGTGTCCTGGCAGCCGGCGTTGCAGGGTATCTTGGCGCGCAACCGTCCCAATGGCGCTAAGGACGTGCCGGTGGTCTTATTTATAGACTGGCCAACATCCGTGATGTCGACTTACTACGGCTTTTCACTCCAGGACCGGCAAGATTACATCCGCATGCTTTCCGCCGAAGCGTATGCCAATGGACTGTACTTCGCTCTGCCGGTGAAAACGTCGATCTTCACCGACCCGACGGCCACTGAGTTGGGTATGATGCCGCTGTTTCAGCAACTCACGTTGTTCTATCAGTCGCACGCGAACTTATATCATCACGCCCGGCAGGAGGTTAGCCCAGTCTGGGCGTCGGCTGCCAATCTGATGACCAATCTTACGAAGTTAGAAGACGGGCGGACGGTTCTGCATCTGGTTAATCATAATTACTCGCTTGGATTTGTGCCGCAGAATAACGTGACGGTAAGTTTCCCGGCCGCGCGTCCGCCCGCCGTGGTCACTCTGGTGTCGCCCGACTACAGCCAGGACATGCAAGTTCCGTTCACGTGGAAGGATGGCAGGCTGCGGGTGACGATTCCCCAATTGGTGTCGTATGTCGCGGTGGTCCCCAGCCGGCCGTGGGCAAAGCCGCGGTGAGCTTCACACCTTCCGCACCGGGATGCCATGCCGGTCCAGTTGCTCCTTCAGTTCGCGGATTCGCAACGTGCCGTAATGAAAGACCGATGCAGCCAGGGCGGCGTCTGCTTCGCCGTCAGTGAGTACGCGCAGGAAGTCGTCGGGCTTGCCGGCGCCTCCCGAAGCGATCACCGGAAGATTCGTGGCGCGCGAGATGGCGCGCGTCAGTTCGCAATCGAAACCCTGTTGCACGCCGTCGGTATCCATGGAAGTCAGCAGAATTTCGCCCGCGCCTAACTCTTCGCCGCGCGCGGCCCAGGCAACGGCATCGAGATCTTCCGGATCGCGCCCACCGCGTGTATAAACGGTCCAGGCGCCGGGCGCGCGGCGGCGCGCATCGATGGCCAGCACCACGGCCTGCGCGCCAAATTCCCGGCTCAACTCGGCGATCAGTTCGGGACGCCGCACCGCCGCCGTGTTGACGGAAACCTTGTCCGCGCCGGCGAGCAGAATTCCGCGCGCGTCCCCGACCGACCGAATCCCGCCGCCTACCGCCAGCGGAATGAAAACCCGGCGCGCGGTACGGGCGACCACATCCACCATGATTTTCCGCGCGTCGCTCGAAGCGGTGATATCCAGGAAGACCAGTTCGTCGGCGCCTTCCTGGTTATAGCGATCGGCTAACTCGACCGGATCGCCCGCGTCACGCAGATTGACGAAGTTGATGCCTTTGACTACACGTCCGCCAGTCACATCGAGGCAGGGGATGATACGCTTGGCAAGCATTGGATGGCGGCTATTTTTGCCCCATCATCTCGTAGACTTTGCCGGTGAGCAGCTTGATATCGGGCCGGATTTCGCGGATGTCTTCGCGGATTGCGCCAAGCTGCACACGCATATCCTCCCGGATTGCGCTGATCTGCACGAGGCTGATGACCAAGCTGGTAATCACCGCAATGACGGGCAGGCCCACCGCGATAAAGAGCTGCAAGTTGCTCATCGGTTCCTGCTCAAATTGTACACCCTAATCCGCCTCCACGAAATTCCGCATCACCCGCAGCCCCGCCGCGGCGGACTTCTCCGGATGAAACTGCACGCCGAAGATATTGCCGCATTCGAGCACTGCCGTATAACGAACCCCATAAGTGCAAGTCGCCGCCGTAGCACTTACTTCCGGCGCGTAGTAACTATGCATGAAGACGACATAAGTGCCCGGTGCGATGCCCGCGAGCAGGCGCGAATCGGGCCGCGTTTCGATCTGATTCCATCCCAGGTGCGGCGTGCGTACACCCGCCGGAAAGCGCTTCACGGTGCCTTCGAACAAGCCCAACCCGCGCGCCTCCGGAGCTTCTTCGCTTGCATCGAAGAGCGCCTGCAAACCGAGACAGATACCCAGGAACGGTACATCGGCACGCAGGCGTTCCATCAGCGCATCGCGCACCTCGAGTTCGTCGAGCGCCCGCATCATCTGGCCGAAATGTCCCACGCCGGGCAGAATGATCTTCGCTGCGGCGCGCAGGCCCGCGGCGTCCCGCACCAACGTATACTCAGCGCCGATTTCCGCCAGCGTATTCTGCACCGATCGCAAGTTACCCGCGCCGTAATCGAGAATCGCGATCATAGCAGGCCTTTGGTGGATGGCAACTGATCGCGCAAGCGCCGGTCGGTGGAGCAGGCGTATTTCAACGCGCGCGCGAAGCATTTGAAAATCGCTTCGATCTTATGGTGACTCGACCGGCCATAGAGCACGCGCGCATGCAGGTTGGCGCCCGCATGATTCACAAAGCCGCCAAAGAAATCCTCCACCAGTTCCGTTTGCAGATCGCCCACCAGGCGCACGCGCACTAAGTCGCGATAGACCAGCGCCGGCCTTCCGCCCAGGTCGAGCGCCACCACGGCCAAGGTCTCATCCATGGGCAGCACGAAGTATCCCGCGCGATTGATGCCGCGCCGGTCGCCCAACGCTTTCGAAAACAACTGGCCGAGCACGATGCCCACGTCTTCCACGGTGTGGTGCTGGTCGACATCCAGGTCGCCGCGGGCCGTCAGCTTCAAATCGAACCCGCCATGCTTGGCGAACAACTCCAGCATGTGGTCGAAGAAGCGGACGCCCGTGGAGATCTCATAGCGGCCGCGGCCTTCGATTTTGAGCGAGCCGCGGATCCGCGTCTCTTTGGTGTCGCGTTGCATGGCTGCCGTCCGCATCAGGCCAACACGCTTTCGAGTCGATTGATATCGTTCAGAATGGCAACTGCGTTTTCGGCCGCGAACAGCGCGCACAATTCGGCGCGGCGCGGGCTCGCGGGCGAGGCGATGCCGATGAAAGGCACGCGCGCAGCCTTGGCGCATTGCGCGTCATCCACCGTGTCACCCACATACCACATCTTGCGGCCGTTCGCGCCCGCTGCGATTTTTAGCAATCCTTCGGGCGCGGGCTTATGCGCGGTTACATCGTCCATGCCGACGATGGGATGGAAGCGCAGCGCCGGCGCGCAGCGATCCAAAGTGACTTGCGCTTCCCACCGCAGACGGCCGGTAAAAATCGCCAGATCGAAGCGCGCCGCAAGACGGTCGAACAAGCCGTCGCGCGCCAGCCAGCGCTCGCGCAGAATCAGCCCGTCGGTTCCGTTGCCGTGAAACAGGCCTTGAAAATAATCCACCACGGTTTGAAACTCCACCGCCACTCCATGCCCCGTGATAATGTGATGTGACAGCTTCCAATCGTCGTTGAAGCCGCCCTGATTCTTGTAATCCTGTATCTCGGCGTGCGTGGGAGTGACTCCCGCGAAATGCGCCACGGTGCGCACGATGGTTTCGCGATACGACTCGGTCACATCCACCAGCACGCCGTCCATATCGAACACGATCAGCGGGCGAGCCATATCTCCTCCAGCGCGGCCAGCAGGCGGCGCGTCTGCTCCCGCGTGCCAACCGTGATGCGCACGCATCCCGGCGCTTCATAACTACGATCGCGCACCAGGATACCTTGCGCGCGCAAACCGTCGCGGATTTCGAGCGCGCGCGCGTCCACCCGGATCAACACGAAGTTCGCGGAACTGGGCACATAGCCGATCCGCAAACGCTCCAGGCCCACGCACAACATTTCGCGCGCCGCCAGCACCTCGGCCACGTAATTCTCGATGTAGGCTTTGTCGCGGACGGCGGCCTGCGCCGCCAGCACCGCCAGGGTATTCACACTGTAAGGCGATTGCGCTTTATGCAGGTACGCGACGTTTGCCGCGTGCGAAAACAGGCAGCCCAGCCGCATGGCCGCCATTCCATACACCTTCGAAAACGTGCGGCTCACGAACAGGTTTCGCGAATGCTCGATCTGGCCCAGCGCCGTGACGCCCGAGAACTCGAAATAGGCTTCGTCGATGAACACCACCGCCCGGCGCGCGCGCTTGAGTATGCGTTCGATCGCCGCGAGCGAGAGTCCCGTGCCGGTCGGATTATTCGGGTTTGCGATCAACACCGCGCGGGTGGCCGGCGTGATGGCGTCGAGCACCGCGCGCAGCGGAAAATCCATGTTGTCGCCTTCGTAGGCGATCTCACGAATAGCTGCTCCGGCCACTTCGGCATAGAAGCGGTACATGGCGTAGGCCGGGCGTAGCAGCAGCACCTCCTGGCCATCGTCGACATAGGTGTTGATGAAGACCTGGATCGCTTCGTCGGTGCCGTTGGTGAAGACGAACTGCTCCGGCGAGACGCCGAAATGCTCAGCCACGGCGCATTTGGCTTCGCCGTATTCCGGATAGACGGCCAGGCCGCCCGCATCCAGGCGCTGCTTTAGAAATTCGATGACGCGGGGCGAGCAGCCCACCGTGTTTTCATTGAAATCGAGCCGCAGTTTGTCGGCGCGTCCGGCTGTGGGGGGGGAGTAGGGCGCCATCCGGAGCACGGCCGCGCGCGGGCGGACCGCGCCTGGGGGAAGCGGCGAGGCGGCTTTAGCCAACGCGCACCTCCACCGAGCGCGCGTGCGCTTCCAGCCCTTCGGCGCGCGCCAGTGTCGTAACTGCGGGGGCCAGCGCGGCCAACGCCTCGCGGCTCAACCGCTGCACCGATATCACCTTCAGAAAATCCGCCACCGAAAGCCCGCCGCGCAGCCGCGCCACGCCACTAGTGGGCAGAACATGATTCGGTCCCGACGCATAATCGCCCGCCGCCTCGGTGCTGAACGCGCCGATAAATACGCTGCCCGCATGCTGCGCGCGCGCCAGCAGGCTATCGTCCGGAATGCTCAGGTGTTCGGGCGCGAAGCGATTCGAAAGCTCGATGGCCTCGTCGAGCGATCGGACGACCACGATCGCGCTGTTGCGCGCGATCGCTTTCCGCGCCGTAGCGGCGGTAGGCAAATCCGCAAGCTGCCGCTCGATCTCCTTAGCTACCGCATTGGCCAGGCGCTTGGAAGTGGTCAGTAGAATGGCCGCCGCATCCACATCGTGCTCGGCTTGGGCCAGCATGTCGGCGGCGAGATGCCGTGGGTTTCCATCGCCGGATATGATCAGAATCTCTGTCGGGCCAGCCACAAAGTCGATGCCCACTTCGCCCGCGAGCAGCTTTTTGGCGGCAGCGACATAGATATTTCCCGGTCCGACGATGCGGTCCGCGCGTGGCACCCTGCGCGTGCCGAAAGCGAAGGCGGCGATAGCTTGCGCCCCCCCCATTTGAAACACTCGCCGCACGCCCAGCAGATGTGCCGTGCCCCAGACCTCCGGCACGGGGCGCGGACAGGCCACGCAGATATTCGGAACACCCGCGACCTGCGCTGGAATTACTGTCATCATCAGCGTGGACGGCAGTGGATAGCGCCCCGCGGGGATGTAGGCGGCCACCGTTTCGAGCGGCCGCACGACCTGACCGAGTTCCAACCCTGGACCTATTTCGCGCAGCCATTCCGCGGGAAGCTGCATCTGGGCGAACGCGCGAATATTGGAGCTGGCCGTGTCCACCGCGGCGCGGAAATCCGTGGAGATACCCTCGGCGGCCGTTTGCAGCTCGGCGTCGGCGACAGCGACCGTTTTGCCGTGGAAATTGTCGAATTGGCGAGCGTATTCGAGAAGCGCCTTATCGCCGCGTATGCGCACAGCTTCCAGAATCGGGCGCACCACTGCTTCAGCTTCCGCCAGCCGGGCTTTGCGGCGGCCGAGAAGACGCGCCATCGCGGTGCTGGGCAGAATGCGGATCATAAGACGATCTTATTCAGCGGATACTCCACGATTCCCTGTGCGCCCGCTTGTTTCAATCTCGGAATGATATCGCGCACGGTGGACTCATCCAGAATCGTGTTCACCGCCAGCCATTCTTCGTCGCTCAAATGTGAAATGGTGGGGCGCTTCAGCGCCGGCAGAACATCCAGCACGGCCCTCAGATCGTTCTGGTGAACGTTCAGCATCAAGCCGACCTTGCCCAGCGCATTGATGGCCCCTTCGAGGAGCATCCGCATATCTTCCAGCTTGCGCCGCTTCCATGCGTCCTGCCACGACTCACGATTGGCGATAAGTTGGGTATTCGATTCCATCACCGTATCGATGATCTTCAACTTGTTGGCGCGCAGTGACGATCCGGTCTCCGTCACTTCCACAATGGCATCCGCCAGCACTGGCGGCTTCACTTCCGTGGCGCCCCAACTGAATTCCACCCGCGCAGTTACTCCATTCTGCGCGAGATACCGCTTCGTTGTAGCGACTAACTCGGTGGCGATTACTTTGCCTTCTAAGTCGCGTACAGATTGCCAACCCGACGACTCAGGCACGGCCAGTACCCAGCGCACTTTTCCAAAGCTCTGCTTGGAATAGATGAGATCGGCGACTGCCTCCACTTGCGCTTCGGTTTCGGCCACCCAGTCGCGGCCGGTAAGTCCAGCGTCCAGGATGCCGTCTTCCACATACCGCGCCATCTCCTGCGCGCGGATCAGCATGCATTCGATTTCGGGATCGTCGATGGCTGGGAAATACGACCGGCTACTGGTGGTGATGGCGTATCCAGCGCGCCGGAACAATTCGATGGTGGCGTTTTCCAGGCTGCCCTTCGGAATGCCCAGTTTCAGCTTCATGCCTGGCTCCCATAGACCGCGGCGGGGTCGTAGGCGCGCGGCTCCGCGACCACCCACTCGCCATCTTCGAGGCGGCGATAGAAACAGCTTTCGTAACCGTTATGGCAGACGCCCGGTCCTTGCGGATCGACGCGCACCAGCAGGGCATCCTCGTCGCAATCGGTGGAGATCTGCTTGACTACGAGGCGATGACCGGAGGTCTCACCTTTGATCCACAGCTTCTGGCGCGACCGGCTGTAGAACGTGGCGAAGCCGGTATCGACAGTGCGGCGAAAGGCTTCCGCGTTCATGTAACCGACCATCAGGACACGGCCGGACTTATGATCCTGGATGACTGCCGGGATGAGACCATCTGACTTGGAAAAATCCGGATGCATGTAAGTAGCAACAAAAAACCCGCCGGGCCTCCATCGGCTCCCGCGGCGGGCGTCCTTTCATTTCGATATGGGTCGAATCAGTAAAGCGCCCGCCGCACGTGGATTCGGCCGTGCTGATGATGGGGGCGGGCGGTGAGCATCAAGGATGAGTATAGCAGACGGGCCTGCCTTCGCGCGTTGCATTAAGGGCCGCCCTCATGGCGCGGCAGGACCTGCCAATATTCGCAGGACAACATCCTTTGCGGCGCAGGCGATCTTAATCGCCTTGACTTCATCGCCCGGAAGCATTTCGGCGGCATCGCCGGGATACCGTATCTCAACCCCGAATGGCCCAAGCCAGCTTGCGCCCTCCAAAATCTCGGCTGCCCTGCCATTCACGCCGCGTACGAGCGTCAGCAGCCGCTCGACGTCATGAGTCTTCGGAAACTCGACCTGGTAATAAGTGAGAAGGGCTTTCAGGAACTTCTCCACGGCCTGCTGACAATGAAACCCGACGATTTCACGAAGGCGAATGCTGGCCGCGATGTGCGGAGCGAGTTGGTTCGCGGCTTCCAGATCGGCCTCCGCCTTCTCGATCCACTCACGCAGCAGGGACTCGGCTTCCGGGTCAGGCGGCTTCATAGATGACGCGGCCATACTTATTAGCCGGATAAGCAATTCCGCCGATGACCCGCTTCGTGCGTTCGAAGCGTTCCGTCCGCATCACAATGACGTCTAGGGGATAACCGATATCGCCCAATGCGCCACGAATCTCCACGCTCCGTTCGTGGGTGTTCTCCAACACGGGCTCCACGACCAGCAAATCGAGGTCGCTGTCCTTGGTCATTTGTCCCGAGGCGGCGGAGCCGAACAGGATGATCTTGTCCGGATGCGCCACCGAGAGGACGCGGCGCACAATCTCGTTCGTTAGTGTTTCGTCGACGCCCATTCTGTTTCATGATACGCGATTAGTGGCCGTGGGTTCAAATCGGCGCCGGGCAACTCTCCCTCCGTTTCTGCTCCATCAGTAGTATCCCACGCCGGGTTTTTTCCTGGGAGACTCGGAGTTCGCCTTACGGACATAGGACGATTGAGGAAGGACGGAAGCCAATGCTGGGCAAAAAGAACCAAACCCTTGACCGCGCGGGCGCGCCATCGGCGGCGCTAGTGGTGATTTTGGCGGCGGCCCTGATCTCCACGTCTTCGGCGCAAGCACAGACCTACACGTACAAGCTCCTGCACACCTTCAGTGGCGCCGAAGGGAGCCAACCCAATGCCGTGACCCTCGGCGCGGCCGGCGAACTGGTGCGGGACTACCGCGGTCGGCGGCAAGGGCAAGTACGGTCCGGGCAGCGTCTTCATGCTGAGCGCGGCAGGCAAGGAAACCGTCCTTTACAAATTCACGGGTGGCGCGGATGGCGGGTCTCCGCAGGCCGGCGTGGTGCTCGATTCGGCGGGCAACCTCTACGGCACCACCAATATAGGGGGCGACTTGAATTGCCCGAATGGAGGCAGCTCCGGTTGCGGGGTCGTGTTCAAGGTTGACCCCGCAGGCAATGAGGCGGTGCTTCACGCGTTCATGGGGGGCGGACGGCGCGATACTCTACACCCCTGTGACCCTGGACTCGGCCGGCAACGTCTATGGCACAACATATGGCGGGGGCCAGAGCTGCCCGGTCGACCCTGTTTACGGCTGCGGAGTCGTGTTTAAGGTGGACACGGATGGCAATGAGACGGTGCTTCACGCGTTCACGGGAGGCGCTGATGGCGCTTACCCCTCCGGAGGCTTGGTCCTCGACTCAGCAGGCAACCTGTACGGGACGGCGGCAGAAGGAGGCTTCTTCAACTCCGACCCCTGCGCTTCGGGCTGCGGGGTAGTGTTCAAGTTGGATGCGGCGGGCCAAGAAACCGTGTTGTATAGCTTCACAGGTGGGGCCGATGGAAGCTTCCCCAGCGGAGGTTTAGTTCGTGACTCGGAGGGCGACCTCTATGGCGTCGTCTCTGACTTACTGCCCGCCGGGGCAGTGTTTAAGCTAGACACCGCAGGCGCATTGACGGTCCTTTACGCCTTCACCGGAGGGGCAGACGGGGGAGGCCCCTCTGGCCTGGTCCTCGACCGCTCGGGCAACCTCTACGGGACCGCAACTTCCGGCGGCGGGGGGGTGTGTTCAGGCGGCTGCGGGGTCGTGTTCAAGCTCGATACGGCCGGCAACGAAACCGTTCTATACACCTTCGCCGGATTCCCGGACGGGGCGCACCCCGAAACAGGTGTGGTCCGGAACTCGGCCGGTGATCTCTACGGCACCACGTTCAGTGGCGGCAACGCGGCGGGCGACGGCGTAGTTTTCAAACTCAAGCCTTGATGGCGCGGGGGCACGATCTGGTTGGTTGTGGTTTCGCCGACTCCCATCCGGCTTCATGATGCGCGATCCGTGGCTTTGGTTGCACTCGGACTAACAACCGCTACCCGTCCGCCCGCCTGTACCGGCGTCCCCTCACGGCGTACTCCGCGCGCAAAGCCGGCGCGACACCTTTGCACAGGACCAGCTCCTCTCGGAAGGTCAGACCCGTATTTACGCTTGACGCAACGCATAACGAAAGTCATGCTGGTGGTTGATCGTCAGCATGGAGACGCGCGGACCAGCACCTTCGCCGCTGGCAAAAGGGTGAGGGCATTATCGGGAATCGAACGCTCTGCGCGCCTGAAGCTCGACCGCTTGGAGGCGGCTCTGGCTCTTAGGGATCTAGCCATTCTGCCCGGCGATCATTTTGAGTCGTTGTCCGGCGATCGTAAGGGCCAATGCAGCATCCGTATTAACGATAAGTGGCGAATCTGTTTCGCGTGGCCAGAGGGTGCGCGCGGGCCTTCAGGGGTAGAAATTGTCGACTATCATTAGGACGGCGCTATGGCAGTAATCGCGATACATCCCGGCGAGCACCTGGCCGAAGAACTCAAGGAACTCGGCATGATGCCGCGGGTTGGCGCGCCAGCTCGACGTGCCCACTAATCGGATCACCGGCATCTTGAATGGCCGGCGCGCCATTACGGGAGATACAGCCTTACGTTTGGCCCATTTTTTGGGCACCAGCGCGGAGTTCCGGCTAAACTTGCAAAGTCTCTACGAACTCCGCATCGCGCAAAAACGGGTGGGGAAATCGATCGAGGCGCTTCCGAAGCTGAAGCCGTTTGAGCACATTCCTGCCTAAATGGGAGCTATCCGTATGGCATCTGCACGGCCGCCGTCCGTCCGCCCGCCCGTAGCAGCGTCCCGTCGGCGGCGTACTGCGCGCGCAGATATGCCAGCGCCACGACTTTGCCCAACCCCGGCGAGTAAGCGGACGATGTGATTTCCCCGGCTTCGGCGGAACCGGCAGTGACCCTGGTGTCGCGCGGCAAAAGCGCATCGCCCTCCACCGCCAGCTTCACCAACATCCTGTTTACGTGGCCGCGCGAACGGATGCGCTCCACGATCTCCTGCCCGAGATAGCAGCCTTTGGCGAAGTGCACCGCGTGCATCTGGCGCGACTCCTGCGGCAGCGTGGTATCGAAGATGTCTTCACCGTAGCGCGGTTTTCCATGCTCCAGACGCACAGTGCGGGCTTCGTCCGGCGTGGCCGGCACCGCGCCCGCCTCTTCCAGCCGCGCGATCCAATCCGGCTTCGATCCCGCGGACATAAAGATACGGAAGCCGGGCTCGCCCGTCTCGCTCACGCGCGCGATGATGACGCTCTCGGCCGTAGCGTTCGCATATTCGGCTTCTGGAACAGGCGCGCCGATAGCGGTCATCACGTTTGCGGCCCGCGGACCTTCCACCGACAAGCATGCGGTCTGCCCGGTGACGTCCTCCAACACCACATCGTCGGCAACGATGTACTTATCGAGATGCCGGAACACCCTCTCGCGCGTTTCAGGCTCGGTATCCAGCAGGAAGCGATCCGCGAGACACAGCAAGTTGACGTCCGCCTGTATCTGCCCCTGCGCATTCAGCAAAAAGGCGAAACATCCCGTGCCGGGCGTAAGCTGCTGCACATGATTGGTAGTCATGGCGTGCAGCAGGCGGGCGCGATCCTCGCCGCCGGCATAGATGCGGCCGCGCGCGGAGAGATCGAGCCAGGCCGCGGAGGTGCGGAAGGCGTCGTATCCGGAAGGCATCTTCTTTAATTATCGCGCGGCGCTGGCGACGCTACTGGGTGAGGGTGAACGGAACGTCGACTTCGGTGACCAGTTCAACGGCGCTGCCATTCAGCAGGCACGGCGCGTAGCGCCACCGCTTGACCGCTCGTAACGCCTCGGGCACGAGCAGGGGATGGCCCTCGCGCACCTCGATGTTGCGGGGCTCGCCCTTCACCCCGATTAAGACGCGCAGCTTCACGCTGCCTTGGATGTGTTGGCGCTTCGCCTCTTTCGGGTATACAGGATGAACGTAGCGGACGAGCCGGCCGCAGTTCGAGTTCGATCCGGCGTGGATTCGCGGAGCAGCGGGAGATTGACAACGTGCGCCGCCGCTCGCCACCAGCAGCAGTGCGATTCCGATCGCAAATAGCCGGGGCACCAGTCAGTTAGAAACCGTTCGTCCACCGGCGGTTCCGTCGTCCATCCGGAAATTCACACCATAATCAGCCCCGCCGAATCCCCAGCGCCCCTCCCCGCTATAATGGGTGAGAGATTGCACTTCGAGATAATTGGCGCGGTCACGCAGATTGAACTGATCGCCAGCGGTCGGGGTGTATGGCGGTTACAGTTCCCATGGAAGCGCTACGGGGGACGAACTTGGCGAAAAATGAAGGGCCTTGCTACCAATTCGATTGGCCAACGGCGCGATCCGGAGCGCCGAGTTGCACTGGTACGAAGCCCACGGCATCGGGCGGAAGGGCTGGAAGATTAAACGCTTCCTCGATTGACGATATGAAAAGCGAACAACAACGATCGAAGTTCGTGTTGTGTGTCCGCAATGGTGGATCGGAAGATTTGGAAATTCGAAAGTTCTACCAAGTGCTTCCGGATCGTTCCGCCGGGCGCGACGGGTATGTCCGAATTATCGACGAATCCGGCGAAGACTATCTTTATCCGGCCGACTACTTCGTTGCCGTGCGGCTGCCGGCCGAAGTGAAGCACTGCGCATCAGTTCCTGATCCACACGGTCACGCTCCCGCGATGGGTGAGCTATTGCCAATGCAGGCGAGGCTTTTGGCGAATACGGTCCGCTAAACCCTGCAAGTCCGGGAACAGCGACTGCTCGTGGATGTTCATCTGAAAACGACTGCGCTCGATCGCTGGAACCGCGTCCAAGGCAATGTCAAACCTCTTGCACCAACCGACCTTGCAGGGGGCCATCATTTTGACTAACGACGCGTTAAAGAAAAAGGGAGAAGATGGCGGGGACGACGGGGCTCGAACCCGCGACCTCCGACGTGACAGGCCGGCGTTCTAACCAACTGAACTACGTCCCCGCAAGGGCGTGACTTCTGTATCTTAACACGCTCGCCGCCGCGCGTGCAGGTCAACCGACTCCCTGACCTCCCTGACGGTCGCGGCTCGGTTTAACGCAGTGTCGATTTCCCACGATTTACCGAGCCGCGACCAAAGCAGGCCAAACACGGCCAATGCCGATACGTCGGTTATGGGCTGGTTAGCACTCATTTTGATATTGACAATCAATGCCAAGTGAATGTTAAAATGCGCACAGTCGCGCACGTATCTCCAGTTAAGAGGATTTAGCGAAAAATTTGCCGCAGCGCACCATGGACGAGTGTCCCCTATGTGACACTCGCCGGTGCCGGAGAACTAGCCAATGATGAATCGCCGCCAGCCCGTCTTCTACCTTTTAGCGATCTTGACTTTGCTCATCGCGCCGCTTTCGAAGGCGGACGTTCCCACGCCGCCTGCGCCGCCATCACCACCCGCAGGCTACTGCAGCACCATTTACAACGAGCTGAACACCGATTTGACGGCGTTCAATCTGCTCCTCTCGGTGCCGGCTACCTGGGTACCAGTATCTCTAGGCCCTACAGTGATACCAGGCAATCTACAGGTAGCCGACGCCAACACAGGTCCGGCCATCTCCGGGACCAACTACATCGCGTCGGTTCTCCCGCAGCTCTATGAAGAGCAAGCCATGGGAGTAAAAGCCATATTGCTGCAGATCGGCTTTCCCGCGCTGTACGCGCCGTTCCAGGGCGGCGACGCAAAGCTCCAGCCCTATCTCGATTTTTACCAGCAGTTGGCTACCACCATCCATCAGATGGGGATGAAGCTGATCGTGGAGAACGACATTCTGCTAGCGAGTGACATCCAATCGGGCTGGCCCAACCTGACTCAGTATTTCGGCACGCTCAGTTGGAACGAGTATGTTTCGGCCCGCGCCACCATGGCGGCGACCATCGCCGAGACGATGCAGCCCGATTATCTGGTGGTGGCCGAAGAGCCCGATACGGAGGCGGCCCAAGCGGGCCAGCCGAACCTGCTCATACCGGCAGACGCCGCCCAAATGGTCACCGCCGAGATCACGGCGGTCCGGACGTCCAGCTACCCGAATGTGCTATTGGGCGCCGGCTTTGGAGCCTGGTCCCAAACCAACAATCTGAATAGCGTCGCGGAATATACGGCGGCCTACGCCGCGCTGCCCCTCGACTATATCGATTCGCACATCTACCCCATCAACAATTCAATCACGGGACCGGTAATCAATAACATCCTCACCGTCGCCGCCGGGGCGGCTGCCGCCGGGAAGGGCATTTCGATGAGTGAATACTGGGTATGGAAGATGGAGGATAGTGAATATGGTGTCCTGCCCGCGGATACCATCCGCGGCCGTAATCCATTCAACTTCTGGGCGCCTCTGGACATCCAGATGATCCAAACGATGCAAGCCCTCGCTAAATATACCGACTTTGTGTTCATGGCGAGCGACGGTCCGGATTACCTGTTCACTTATCAGACGTTCGCCGGAACGGCCCAGAATGGCGGCTCGGCGAATTGTACGTGCGCCAGTGCGACAGATGACGGTACGACACCTGTATATTGCGATGCTTACGACATCATACAGACGGAAACGCAATTGGCCAAGGTAGCCAATGGGTCGGCCGAATACTCCGTCACCGGATTCGACCTGTATGGCGACCTGGTTTCGCCGCCCGACACTACCCCGCCCTCTACCCCTCCCGCCCCGACAGGCAGCGCCGGATACACCGGGGCGAACTTCTCGTGGCCGCTTTCCACAGACAATGTGGGTGTGGCCGGTTACAACGTTTATCGGTGCTCGCCTGCGACACTGGGCGGAGCTTGCACGCCCGTTCAGATCGGCCTAACCACCGTACCTTCGTATGCTGACCAGACCTTAACCGAGAACACGTTTTATAACTATCAGGTCCAGGCATTCGATATGGCCAATAACAATTCCCAGATCTCCCCGATATTGGCGGTCCAAACGGCCAGGACCTCGACCACCGCGCCGTCAAATCTGGTGGCCACGGCAGTTTCCGCCGAGGAGATCAACCTCACCTGGACGGCTCCCCAGGATTCTGTGTCCACCTATTTGATATTCAGTGGAAGCTCGCCTCAAAGTCTTACGCAAATAGCGACTGTGCCATCCAGCAAGACGACTTACAGCAATAAGACTCTGAGTCCGGGAACCATGTACTATTATGGCGTGGAAGCAGTTGCGTCCAAGGTCGATTCGCCGATGTCGCCTCTTGCATGGGCCACTACGCTGGCGCTGCCGGACCCACCGAACAGCGTTACGGCCGCGCCGGCCGGCACCAGCGAGATCGTCTTAAGCTGGCAGGAGGATGAAGCGAAAAACGGCCTTCAAGTCGAGAGTTATCAGGTCTGGCAAGGCACCGTATCCGGCCAACTTACCAAGCTCCCCGGGACGATTACCGGCACTACATATACGAACAGGGGACTGACTGCCAATACGACCTATTATTACGAGATCGTGGCGGTCGACTCGGGCAAGGACACTTCCATCCCTTCCAACCAGGTATCCGCGGTTACCGACCCGCTGCCGCCGCCGCCCACGAACCTGGCGGCCAACGCGCACTCCGCTACGGAGATCATTTTCACGTGGAACTGGTCTCCGCTGATGAACGGCCTTCCCGCCGCAAGATATCTCATCTTCTGCAATAACAAGCAGGTAGGCAGCGAGCCCACGGCTAACGGCCAGTCTTTCACCTACCGCGCTGCGACGGCCAATACGATGTATTCCTGTTACGTTGAGGCGGTCGACACGGCCAACAACGATTCGCAGCCATCCAATGAAGTGGCCGTAACGACGCCGCCGATGCCCAATGCGCCAACCAACTTGCAGGCGACCAACGACACCGACACCAAAGTCGTAATCACGTGGAGCGAAACGCTGCCACCCAACGGTCTGCAGATTAAGAGCTACAGCATATTCCGGGCCGCAACAGCCGCGGGGTTGATTGGTTCGAAGGCGGTGGCCACGCGCACTACGGCTTCTTATACCGACCTCACGGTGAAAAGCGGGCAGACCTACTACTATGCCGTCGAGGCCACAGACAGCGGCGGGGATGTCTCCCCGATGTCGACCCCGTTAATGGTCGGCACGCCCTAAATTCGGCGCCTCCTCTGTGCCCGGCTCGGCAAATCGTGGGAAATCGATATGGCTGTTACCGAGCCGTGACCGTCGGGGAGCGGATTCCCCAAAACCGTTGAGCACGCGTCCGCCCTCGCCGTACCCGAAGTGCGCGCCGTGACATATACTGGCAAATCGGAGGGACACATGCGAATGCGGCGAAAGTTGTGGATCGGTTTGTGCGGCGGCGCGTTGACGTGGCTCGCAGGGTGCGGCGGTTCCCCGCATGCCTCGACCGAGAAGTATTGGCTGGTGGCGACCAACATCAAGATTGCCTATTGGCAGAGCGTGAACACCGGGCTGATGCACGCGGCCCAACAGATCGGCGTGAAGGCCGAAATGGTGGGCCCGGAGACGTTCGACCCCCAGGCCGAACACGATGCCTTCCAGAAAGTGCTGGCGGAAAAGATCAAGCCGGCAGGCATCATGGTTTCGGTGGCGGAGCCGGCCAAAATCCAGCCGGATATCGATGCGGCCATCGGGCAGGGCGTGCCGGTGGTCACCGTGGATTCCGACGCGCCGACCAGCAAGCGGCTGACCTTTATCGGCACCGATAATTACAAAGCGGGGCAAATGGGCGCGCAGTTGGCCGTGAAGCAGTTGCAAGGCAAAGGCAACGTGGTGATCTTTACCATGCCGGAGCAGGCCAATTTAAAGGAGCGGCTGCACGGCTATCACGACGGCTTCGACGGCCATCCCGGAATCAAGATCGTGGACACCGTGGATATCAAGGGCGACGCGCGCATCGCCTTCGACCACACGCAAGAACTGGTGGACAAAAAAGCCATCGATAAGGTCGATGGGTTCATTTGCCTGGAAGCCATCGCCTGTCCGGAGGTGGCGGACGTGCTCGACCGCAACCGGATCGGCAACAAGGTGGTGGTGGCTATGGATACCGATGCACGCACGCTCGATTGGATCAAGAAAGACCGTATCGCCGGCACCATCGCGCAGAAGCCTTTCACCATGGGCTTCGTGGGGGTGACGGTGCTGGACGGCCTGCATCATTATCCGCCGGCGCCGCTGGATAAAGCTTGGGCCCAGGATCCTCTGTCGCCCGTGGCGACGTTCATCGGCACCGGCGAGATGCTGGTGGATAAGAGCAACGTCGACAGCTTCGTCAGCGCCACGGCCCAGAAATAGGTTTCACCCAGGCGGTGGGGCGGACGATCGATGTGTGTCGTCTGCCCAGCCGAAGAAGCGGCAGACCACAAAAAACGATGGTCTGCCCCACGTGCTTGGTGCGATCAGGCGAACAGGCCGGTAAGGGCGACGATGAGGCCGGCGACTCCCGCCACCGCCGAAACAACCGGAAACAGCATCTTGCGCGCGATAAAATAGAGCGAACTCAAAACCAACGCGATCTCGAGCAGGCCTTCGCCCAGATCGTAATGCAGCGCGCGGCGTTCCGCCTCCTCGGACTGCTCCATTTTCTTCTCGGCCGCGGTCTTTAGGGCGTCGCTCTCCCCGTTATATTTCAGTTTGTCGGCGGCGAAGCGCTCAAGGCTCTCTTTGGCGCCTGGATTATTCGGTCCTAACACGCTGATCAGCCGCTCACCTAACTCAACATTGTGCAGCTTCAACTTGCTGGCCTGATAATACTGCCACTGGTCGTTCGAGTCAGACTTACGGATGATGGCTTCGGTATGGGTGCGGTGCGACGCAATCGTCACCACCGCCAGGAAAACCGCGAGCAGTGCGGCCATCACGCCCACGCGCTGGCCAACGGGATCGTGCTCGTTTCCTTCTTCATGATGAATTTCGAGTTCCGCCATTTGAGTGTGAGTTACGCGACCGGCACGGCGTCTTCGGCCAGCAATTCTCCTTTTTCCAGATGCCGCACCTTGGTGGCGAAGCGCGCCGCGTGCGGATCGTGCGTGACCATCACCAAAGTCTTACCATACTCCTTATTCAATTTGGAGAGAATCGTAAGAATGTCGTCAGCCGAAGCGGCGTCCAAGTTGCCGGTAGGCTCGTCGGCGAGGATCAGCGCGGGATCGGTGACGATGGCGCGGGCGATGGCCACGCGCTGCTCCTGTCCGCCGGAGAGCTGCCGCGGATAGTGGCCCATGCGGTCGCCCAGGCCCACCAATTTCAATGCCGTGGCGGCGTGATCGAGGCGCTCCTGCTTTTTCAGATTCGTCAGCTTCAGCGGCAACTCGACATTCTCCAGCGCCGTAAGCACCGGGATCAAATTGAACTGCTGGAAGATGAAGCCCACATGCTCGTTGCGCCAGTGCGCGATCTCGCGGTCGCTCAGCTCGCGCAGGTTGTGGCCCAACACCCGAATCTCGCCGCCGGTGGCTTTATCCATGGCGGCAATCAGATGCAGCAGCGTGGATTTGCCCGAGCCGGAAGGACCCATCAAGGCCACGAAATCGCCCTGCTGTATCTGTATGTCGATGTTCTTGAGAGCCACGACGTGGAATTCGTCGCGGATAAATTCCTTCGTCAGGTTGCGCGTTTCAATGATGGTTTCACTCATGGGAATCAGACTTTTTGATGCACGCGGTCGCCGTCTTTCAAAGTGGCGGGCGGATTGACGATCAGATCTTCGCCGCCGATCAGCCCCTGTTCCACGCGCACGCCCTGGTTATTCGTGGCGCCTGTTTTGATCGCGCGCGTGACGGCGTGGCCGTCCAGCACAACGAAAACCTTACCATCGCGGATGGCCGATGAAGGTACGAAAACGATGGGCTGCGAGGGCGTGGCGGCCGTATTCTTCTCGTCGGAAAGAAACGCCACGCTGGCGTTCGATTCGGGCCGCAAATAATCGTCCGGATGGGCGATCTTCACTTTCACCTGTACGGTGGCCTTCTGGCGATTCGCCTCCGGCGAGAACTCGCGAATGTAGCCATCGTATTTGCGGTCGGGGAAGGCATCCGTGGTGACCACGCCTTTCTGCCCCATGTGCAGCCTGGCGAAATCGTTCTGGCTGATGTCGAGTTCCACTTCGAGATCGTTGAGATCGGCCAGCGAGACTACGTAACCTTTCGCGCCGCGATCGCCCACGAAGCTGGTGGTCACGAATTCGCCGATCTCGACGGCGCGTTCGAGAATGGTGCCGTTCACCGGCGAGCGGATGATGGTGTTGGCCAGATTCGTCTCGGCATAAGACACCGCGCCGCGAGCCTGCTCTACTTGCCCGCGCATGGCGTCGATCTCTTCCTGGCGCGGGCCCAGCTTCACCAGGTCGTAAGCTTTCTGCAGCGAATTCACTTTGGCCACCGCGGAATCGTAGCGGGCTTGCGCGTCGTCCAGATTCTGTTGCGACATCACCGCCTGCGAGACCAGCTTGCGGGTGCGGTCGAGGCTGACGCGCGCATTTTCCAGATCGGCCTTCGAGGAATTCAAATTGGCCAGCGCCTGCGCGATTTCTTCCGGACGCGAACCGTGCTCCAGCTCCGCCAGATGCGCTTCCAGATTGGCCAGGTTGCCTTTGGCCTGTTCAAGCTGCGCGCGGTATTCGTCATCTTCCAGGCGCACCAGGATCTGGCCTTCCTTCACTTTGTCGGCCTTATCGACGCCGATCCACTTCACCTTGCCGATCACCTTGGCGGCCAGCTCGATCTTATGTGCGGCCACGATATAACCGGTGGCGTTCAGTACGGTGCCCTGCGCGGCCTGCCCGGAATCGATGGCTTTCACGCGCTGCACCTCGACTTCGGTGGCGGCGTTCAACCGGCTATACGCGAAGCGTCCGGCGCCCGCCAGCAGGAACAGCACGATGCCCGCAATAATCCAGCGCGTAGCCCATTTGGAAGGCTCGGTGGAACGCTTCTTGCCGCGATCGATTTGGAGGGATTTTAATTCGGCATCCATGTGAAGTCAGTCATTACACCTCGCGGAGGGCCACCAGGATTTCTTTGTTGGCGGCGTTGCGGGCTGGGAACAGGCCTCCGAAAGCTCCCAGAAGGGCCGCAAACACGATGCCGGCCAGCATGATTTCGGGCGTCACGCGGAACGAAAAAGCCAGATCGCTGAACGTGGTGCTGCCGATGCCGGTGGTCACGCCGTTCAATGGAAACACCAGCAGGCAGCCGAGAATTCCGCCCAATCCCGCCAGCAGCACGGATTCCAGGAAGAAGCTGAATAGGATGCTGCCGCGCGAAAAACCCAGCACCCGCAGTGTCCCGATTTCGCGCGCGCGCCGCGCCACCGCCGCGTACATGGTATTCATGGCCGCGAAACTGCTTCCAATCGCCATGACGATAGATACGAAGATTCCGAGAAATTCGATCGGCCGCGCCGATACAGTTTGCAGCGCGTAATATTCTTTCTCGGAAACGGCGTTCATATTCAGCCGCTGATCGTCGTTGATGCTGTTCACCAAGGCGGCGGCCGAGGCGGTATCCGGGGCGCGCACCAGCGCCGAACTGAGCACTTCGGTGCGATCCAGATCGGTCGAAACCTGGTTGAGATCGCCGAAGATTTCGCTGTTCTGCGCGCTCTGTGCGTCGAAAACACCCACCACTTCCCATTGGCCGCGGCCGAACTGGATATGCTTACCGATCCCGGTGCCGGGATAACGCTGGGCGATAGATTTGCCCACCACCAGCTCGCGCTGGCCCGCACGGAACATGCGGCCGGACACGATCTTGAGGCCTTGCCGCATCTGCAGCCCGATGGGCAGCAGGCCGCGTACGCTCACGTTATTGCCTTCCGGCGAATCCACACTGGGAATGTTGATCACGGTGACGATTTCGAGCGACGCCATGGGATCGCCATTGGGCAAGTGAGCGATGCCGGCTTTGAATTTCAAATCCTGGAAGGCCTCGCGCGTGAAATTGGAGACCAGCTCGGATTCGGACCCTTTGCGCATCACCACGATTTGCAGTGGATCGCCGCTCGAAGCCAGCGTGGCGCGCAGTCCGGTCAGCAGCGCCATCATGGCCAGCAGCACGGCCACGGTGAGCGCGATGCCCAGGGCGGTCATCAGCGTGGTGGTCTTGCGAACCACTAAGTTACGAAAGTTGTAGGTGACAGGAATGGCCATGGGCAAATTCTCAATCGGTACTGCGCAGCGCCTCCAC
Organism: Bryobacterales bacterium; assembly: GCA_963785255.1. Classification (GTDB taxonomy): domain Bacteria; phylum Acidobacteriota; class Terriglobia; order Bryobacterales; family Bryobacteraceae; genus Bog-159. Next base: position 660,822 of record CAWAUR010000013.1, on the reverse strand, counting down.
GATATTGGTCCTGGAAGCATTCCATGCCGGAATGAACGAACTGATAAAGCCGATGCCCAGCGCCACCAGGATGCAGACCGACGCCACCGAGGGATCGAACCGGTGGATGGGCGGCAGGAACATGCCGGCCGGACTTCGTTGGACGCCGCCTACCAGGACGGTCGAAAGCAGGAATCCCAGTAGGCCGCCGGCGATGGAGATGGCGCAAGCTTCGCCCAGGATGATCGACAGGATGTTTCCGCCCGTAAAACCGAGCGTCTTGAGCACGCCCACTTCGCGCACGCGCTCGCGCACCGACATCGCCATGGTGTTGCCGGAAACCAACAGAATGGTGAACATCACGGCGGCGCAGATGCTGACCAGGAACAGCTTCACATTGCCCAGCATACCCACGAAGCTGAGCATGAAGGCCTGCTCGGTTTCGGTGCGCGTCTCGACCGGCGAATTCTGGAACATATTGTCGATGGTCTGCGCCACGCGCGGCACCACATCGGTGTTGTCGCAAAGAATGTTGAACGTGCCCACATCGCCCTTGCGCGCTTCGGGCAGGCCTTCCCGCACGTAGGCCCAATTGAAATACAGCGCTTCGCTGTTGCGGGGGCTCTCGAAAATGCCGCGCACGGTGAGCTCCAGATTGCCGGGAAAGATGTCGCCCACGATAGTGATGCGGTCGCCGATGTGGAAATTGAATTTGTTGGCCAGATCGCGTCCGATGACGGTACCGGTGCGGTCGTGGATGAAGGCCTGCTTCTGGTCCTCGGGGATTTTCAGCTCGCTGTAAATAGTAAACAGCTTCTCGGGTTCGACGCCGAAGCGCGCAAAGAAATTCTTGGGGTCGCGCGCATCCTTATATACGCCGTTGAACCACTGCGAAGTCATCACTTCTTTGACGCCGGGGATTTGCCGGATGCGCTCGCGATAATACAGCGGAATCTCGACGGTGAGCGAAATGCGATTGCGGGTTACCAGCCGGAGGGCCTGGGTGGGAGTCGCGTCGCTCAGATAGAGAGCGTGATAGACCGCAATGAGCACGCCCAGCAGGCACATGGAGACGCCGATGCTGGCGATGGTGAGCGTCGTGCGGCGGCGGTTGCGCCAGCAGTTCTTGACGATCAGCGGAAGGTACCGGAACATAGCTTGTCTTTTTATTCTAAAGGAGAAGGGCGCGCCCGTGGAACGCGGTTATGCATCTCTCCTGATCGCAGAGTAACGCAGCAGGCCCCGCGAGTCCCGTGTTTATCGGCAAAGGCGCGCCGGGAATCGGCGAGTGGCGAGTGCCGTGGGACAGACACTCCGCCTGCCCCAACACGCGCTTTCATCACATCGCCGTTCAATTAAGCTGGAAGGCATGCATGAGACGTTCATGCGCGAAGCGATCGTCCTGGCGCGCGAGGCCGCAGCCGCGGGCGAAGTGCCCGTGGGCGCGGTGGTGGTGATAGCCGGCGAGATCGTGGGCCGCGGGCGGAATTCACCCATCGGGCTGAACGATCCTACCGCCCACGCCGAAATCCTGGCGCTGCGCATGGCTGCGACGGCCGCCGGGAATTACCGGTTAGAGCACGCCACCGTCTACACCACGCTGGAGCCCTGCGCCATGTGCGCCGGCGCGTTGGTGGCGGCACGGGTGGAGCGCCTGGTCTTCGGCGCGCGCGACCTGCGCTTCGGCGGCGTGCGCAGCAAGTTCCGCATCGCGGATTCGGAGTTGCTGAATCATCGCGTGGAGATCGTGGAGGGTATTTTGGCCACTGCCTGCGTGGAGTTGATGCGCGGGTTTTTCGAGCGGCGGCGGCCCTAGCGAAAGCGAGTTCTCCCATTTATTTCGCACGGCGCTCAGCCGGAAGGCGGCCAGCGATGGCAAACTATTCGGTCCAGGGGCGCTGAAGTTTACTTTGGTGGGTAACGGCGGTCTGAAGTTATGCCCACCGGTGCGGTAAGACACGTCTCCTGGCCCATCCCTCGCCATGTGTTTATTCAAACGACTGACGAAACATCCGAAAGCTCCCCCGAACTGTTAGAAATCGCAAACATCGACCGCTAACAATCGATATTTAAGCGCACCGTGGCGAGCACTCGATGCTATACTGGCGAGCGTCTGTGTGCGGAGGAACTCCTGACTCACAGGGGATCATCTCTCGTAATCAACAATCAGGTTTCGGAAACAAGAACTCGGGAGGAGAAAATCGTGATGCGAAAGTTAAGTACCTCTTTGTTAACCGTAGCTGCGCTTGTGCCGCTGGCAAGTGTCGTTTGCCAGGCACAACCTATGACCCGTCACGTGCGCGACGTGGTCCTCAACGGACAGGCGAAATCCGCCGGACGCCTTCCCGCCGCACAGCAGATGCGGATCGTGCTGGTGCTGCCGCACCGCAACGAGAGCGCGCTCGAGAGCTTCTTGCAAGACCTATACAATCCGTCCAGCCCGTCTTACCGTCAGTTCCTCACGGTAGAAGAATTCACCGACAGGTTTGGTCCCAGCCAGCAGGATTATGACGCCGTGGTTAGTTTTGCGCAGTCGCACGGTTTGACAGTGGCGGCAACTTCCCGCAATCGCATGAACGTGGATGTCACTGGGCCAGTGGCCAGCATCGAAACGGCCCTGCATGTGACGATGGGACTTTACCAACACCCCACCGAGAACCGCACCTTCTATTCTCCCGACCGGGAACCCACGCCCGATCTTTCGATCCCGCTGTGGCACGTCGCCGGTTTGGACAATTATTCCATCCCGCATCCGAACCTGTTGCGCCGAAATCCGGATGCCCAGCCTGCCGCCACCACCGGCTCCGGTCCTTCCGCCTCATTCCTCGGCAGCGATATGCGCGCAGCTTACTACGGCGGAAGCCTGACGGGCACAGGCCAGTCACTTGGGTTGCTGGAATACTACGGCACCGATCTGGCAGATCTGAACACTTACTACAAGAATGCCGGCCAAACCAACAACGTCCCGGTCACTCTGCTTTCCACCGACGGCACCAGTACGAGTTGCACGGAATCGAGCGGCTGCGACGACACCGAACAAACTTTGGATATGACGCAAGCGCTGGGTATGGCGCCCGGCATGTCCAGCCTGGTGATGTATGTCGGGTCCACTGACTCGGCAATCTTCAATGCCATGGCCACGCACAGCCCGCTGAACGCGCAGTTGAGCTCTTCCTGGACCTGGAGTCCGGCGGATCCCAACACGGACAATCCCTACTTCGAGGAGTTCGCGGCGCAGGGCCAGAATCTGTTTCAGGCGGCGGGTGACAGTGGCGCCTGGAAATCGTCTTCCGCGATTTTCCCCGCCGACGACGTGTATCTCACCACGGTCGGCGGCACGGATCTGGACACCTCCAGCGCCGCCGGACCATGGGCTTCGGAGACCGCCTGGGTGGATGGCGGCGGAGGCATATCGCCGGATAAATACGCGATTCCTTCGTGGCAAACATCCGCCGCGAGCGGTTGCTCCAGTTGCTCGAAATCGTATCGCAACGCCCCGGATGTCTCGGCCAACGCGAATTTCACGTTTTATGTTTGCGCCGACCAGACCACGTGCACCGCCAACGAATACGGTGGTACCAGTTTTGCAGCGCCCATGTGGGCCGGTTACCTGGCGCTCGCCAACCAACAATACGCAACCAACAATGGCGGCAAGACGCTCGGGTTCATCAATCCCAACCTTTATACAATCGGTGGCGGATCGGGCTACACGACCAACTTCCATGACATCACCAGCGGCAGTAACGGCTATTCGGCGACCACCGGATACGACTTAGCAACCGGCTGGGGCAGTCCCCACGGATCCGCGTTGATCAACTCGCTGGCCGGCGCGGCGGCTCCCGGCTTCAGTATCTCGGCCTCGCCTAATTCGGTCTCGGTGGTGCAGGGCAGCGCCGGCAATTCCACCATTACCAGTTCGGTGACCGGCGGTTTTGATTCGGCGATCACGCTGTCTGCGTCCGGCCAGCCAACTGGCGTCACGGTCGGCTTCAATCCAACCTCGATTACCGGCGCGGGGACTTCCACAATGACCATGACGGTAGCCTCCAATACGGCCACCGGCGCCTATACCATTACTGTTTCGGGAACATCCGGCAGCACCATTGAGACCACTACGGTCGCACTGACGGTGACGGCTACCGAGAGTCCTAACTTCACCATTTCCGCCTCGCCCACATCGGTTTCCGTAGTGCAGGGCAACAACGGCACTTCAACCATTACCACCACTGTCTCCGGCGGCTTTAATTCGGCGGTCGGCCTGAGCGCCAGTGGACAGCCCACCGGCGTTACGGTCAGCTTCAACCCCACTTCCATCGCGGCTCCGGGTTCGGGCACCTCCACCATGACGATGGCGGTGGCCTCGAATACGGCGACCGGTACCTACACGATCACGGTAACCGGCAGCGGTGGGGGAACCACGCACACAACCAGCGTCTCGCTCACGGTGACCGCGCAGACCACCGGGAACTTCACCATTTCCGTGTCGCCCACCTCCGGATACCTGGATCGGGGCCAAAGCGGCTATGCGGTGGTCACCACCAGAGTCTCCGGCGGATTTAATTCGGCGATCTCGTTGAACGCCACCGGTGTGCCGTCGGGAGTGACTTATAACTTCACCCCGTCGTCCATCGCGGCGCCGGGTTCCGGTACAGCGGATTTCAACCTGACCGTATCCGGAAGCGCCCCGCTGGGCACCTACCCGATCACCATCACGGGCACCGGCGGAGGCGTTACGCATACGACGACTCTCACGTTCCAAGTCCGGCGCTAACAGCGGGGAATTAGCCACAGATGCACGCAGATACACGCAGATAAAGCACAAGCCACAATCGCCATGGGAGGCGTTTGCGGCTGTTTTATCTGTGTGAACCTGTGTGCATCTGTGGCTTATTTTTCTTGCGGCGCCTTGGGTCTGCGGATACATCGCCGCACCACCGCATGAAAGAACGGGCCGCCCAGCGCCGCGATTGCCAGCGCCGCGGCGAATAGCGACAGAGCCTCAAAGCTGGCGCGCCCTTCGCGTTCCCAATAGACATCCCGCAGATTGAGCCAGAGCGCGAATTCGTCCAACGTGAGCGCCGCGCCGACGCCGTATAACATCGACATGGTGCGGCCCGCCCAGGTTCGCGACCCGCGCGCACCGGTGCCGGCCTCCAGCAGCCATCCGTATCCCGTCAACAGTAACACCAGAATGCCCCAGACCAGATGATGAATGTGACGGCCGCGCATTTGAATATCGTGGAACGGGCCGATCTGGTTATGGATTAGGAGTGTCAACGTCCGCACCACCGCCAGCGCCACGAAGTAGCCCATGGATGCCCAAAACAGCCGTTCGCGGCGCGTCTCGGGAAATTTTTCGTTGTAAATCGCCGCCAGCTTCCCCGCGCCGAAGATACGGCTGATGCCGAAGAGAATCGCGGCGATCAACAGCGGGCCGAGCCAAAAACTGTAATACAGTCGAGGCATGTTAGGGAGCGAAAAGCGGGCGTGGTGGATTCATCCGCAATGGTAATAACCTGGAGATCAGAGTAACATGGCCTTCGTCGCCAGACCGTTTCTGCTCCTGCTCGGCTGCCTCGCGCTGGCGCCGGCTCGGCCCGGCTGTCCGGCAAACGACAAAGCGGGAGCCGTCTCCACCGGCTGTTACCGGAATCTGTTCGCGGAGGCCGGCGTGCCCGCGAAGAAAGTATCGAAGAAACTCGACGCCGCCTTCCAGCAACTGTTTCACGGCGATCCTCAGACGGAAGCGATTTATTATGCGGCCGGCCACAACGCCAACGGCGCGCTAGCCTATGTCACCGACGTCGCGCACCACGACGTGCGCACGGAAGGCATGTCCTACGGCATGATGATCGCCGTGCAGATGAACAAAAAGGCCGAGTTCGACGCGTTGTGGAACTGGTCGAAGACCTACATGTATCACGCCGAGCCGGACCATCCGGCGCGCGGATTCTTCTCGTGGTCGATGAAGACCGACGGCACGCCCAACTCCGAGACTCCGGCTCCCGACGGCGAAGAGTATTACACGATGGCTTTGTATTTCGCCTCCGCGCGCTGGGGCGATGGCGCCGGGATCTACAATTATCACGCCGCCGCGGATCGCCTGCTCACTGATATGCTACATCGTGAAGTGCTGCGCGGCCGCACCAAACGCGGACCGTACGTCTGCGGCAACATGTTCGAAGAGAATTTCAAGATGGTGCGTTTCGTGCCGGGGCTCGACCGGAATGGCTTCACCGATCCGTCGTATCATCTCCCGGCTTTCTATGAACTGTGGGCGCGCTGGGGTCCCGCTGCCGATCGCGCGTTCTGGTCCGCGGCCGCCGCGGCCAGCCGCGAGTTCTTTCAGAAAGCCACCAATCCGGTTACCGGCCTGGCGCCCGATTATGCCAACTTCGATGGCACACCGTACAGTCTCAAGTGGAACTCCGGCGCAGCGAACTTTCGCTTCGACGCCTGGCGCACGGCCATGGACTGGTCGGTGGACTGGGCGTGGTGGGCGAAAGATCCACGCGAACGTGAGTTGAGTGACCGCATCCAGACGTTCTTCGCGTCGCAAGGTATGGAGACTTACGGCAGCGTTTTTACGCTGGCTGGCGAGCGCCTGAGCGCCACGCATGCTCCGGGCCTGATCGCCACTAACGCCGTCGCCAGCTTGGCCGCCACCAATCCGCGCGCCAAAGCTTTCGTGAAAGCGCTATGGGACTGCCCGATTCCCTCGGGTGCCGAGCGGTACTACGACGGCACACTCTATCTGCTCTCGATGCTGCATGTCAGTGGGCAGTTTCATGCGGTGATGCCGAGGTAGCGCCGCTACTATCTCGCGCTCTGTTCGGCCCCGCCTGGGCGAAGTGCCAGGGTATCGACATGCACGATCCCAGACAGAGCCAGGAGTTGCAAAAAGGGACGGTATCTGCGCCGCGTCCTTCGGGGCTATGCTGCTGAGCGCCCTCGCGCTTTGCATTCCGGTGGTCCGCATTCGCTCGGGCGGCGCGCTGGGTGGACTCAAACTCGGCTTCCTGGTGTGGCTGGGCTTCACCATGACCCGCCGCGCCAGTTGCCGCGCCGCGAAGCCGTATGCTACCTTTCGTTCGCATGAAATCCTGGCAAGTTCACGCGTTCTCGGAGCCGGAGCAGATGACGCTCGACGAGATTCCTATTCCGCAGCCCGGCCCGAATGAAGTGCGCATCCGCAATTGCGCGGCGGCGTTGAATTTTTTCGACATCCTGCAGATTCAGGGCAAATACCAGATCCGGCCGCCGTTTCCCTTCACTCCAGGCGCCGAAGTAGCCGGTGTGGTGGACGCGGTAGGCTCGGAAGTGAAGCACGTGTTTCCGGGAGATCCAGTAGCCGCCATGACGCACAATGGCGCGTTTGCAGAGTACTCGCTGGCGGCGGCCAACCGCACGTTTCATATCATCGCGGGAATGGATTTTGCGGAAGCCGCCGCCATGCCCATCGTCTACCATACGTCTTACTTCGCGCTGCATCGCCGCGCCGCGTTGGCGCATCGCGAGTGGCTGCTGGTGCATGCGGGCGCCAGTGGCGTGGGGATGTCGGCGATTCAAATCGGCAAGGCGTACGGCGCGCAAGTGATCGCCACCGCCGGCAGCCAGGGCAAGCTGGATTTCTGCCTCGCCCAAGGCGCCGATCACGCGCTGTCATATACGGACCCAGGCTGGGTAGAGCGCGTGAAAGAGATCACCGGCGGACGCGGCGTCGATGTGGTTTACGATCCGGTAGGCGGCGATGTCTTCGAGTTATCGACGCGCTCGATGGCGGGTGAAGGACGCATGCTGGTAATCGGTTTCGCCAGCGGCCGCATTCCCAGCGTGCCCGCAAATCGTATCCTACTGAAGGATATCTCGATCGTGGGCGTGCATTGGGGACAGTACGTGCAGCAACACCCCGAATTTTTGGCGCACACGCACGAGGTGTTGACGGCCATGGTTCTAGGCGGCCAGATTCACCCCGTGGTGGGCAAAACCTTTACGCTTGAAGAGACACCGGCCGGCTTGCGCGAATTGGCGGAACGCAAGATTATGGGCAAAGCGGTGGTCAAGTTTGGGGAGTAAGGTAACAGTTAAGAAAAACCGCTCCCTGACGGTCGCGGCTCAGTAAGTGACCGGTTAGCGACGCGCGCGCAACAGCGGTTACCGGCGCGCGCCACCGTAGTTACTGAGCCGCGCGCGTGAGCAAGCGGTGTGCCCTCTCACTTCGCCGGCAATGCGCTCTGACACTGGCGCTCCCCCAGCACGGCGGCGCATCGCGCGAAAGCGTCTCGCGCCCCGGTCTGGTCACCGGTCGACGCCAGCATCTGTCCGAGTAACTGATAACTTCGGCCGAGCGCGGAGTTACTCGCAGGTTGGAGAGAGAGATCCGGAAGCTCGCCCCTTGGCTTATCGGCTGTCCGCATCTTACGTTCCACGCTGGCTAAACGGGTGGCGACGGCTTCCGACCGGCTCTTGTCTCCCACCGCGCCAAGCTCACCCAGCGCCTGCCGCAGGCAATTCTGGGCGATCAATAAGCTCGCGTAGTCTCCCCGGTCCTCCATCACGCGGGCAAGCTTGGTGGAGATATCCGCGCGCGCATCCGCGTTCTGCGCCTGAACGTCGCGCAGTTGGCTCACCAGCACATTGCCCGCCACATTGGCCGCCTCAATGCTTTTCCGCGCGATGCCCAAGTCATAAACCGCGCGCGCGCGTTCATAAAGAGCCGCCGCGAGTCCCACCGTCAACGCCAGCCACACGGCCGCCGCCGCCGCGACCAACTGCCGGTTCCGGCGCACGAATCGCCCCAGGCGATAAGCCGTCGCCATCTTGCGGGCATGCACCGGAACGAATTGTAAATGCCGGCGAATATCTTCGGCCAGCGCGGTCACGCTCGCGTAGCGCGCAGTCGAATCGTTATCCAACGCTCTGGCCAGAATGGCGTCCAGATCCCCCTTCAGGCGGTTCGAGAGCGATGCGGCGCCGGCCTCCTTCGAGGCCTGTGCGTGCGCCGCCACCACCGATTTGCTCGCCGGCGGCGCGTTTCCGTTACACACCGCTTTCTGGTACTCGGGGATGTTTCCAACCCACGGAAACGGCAGATCGCCGGTCAACAACTGGAACAGCATCACGCCCAGTGAATACACATCCGACGCCGCCGTAATCGGACCTCCCGCCCATTGTTCGGGACTGGCATATTGCGCCGTAAGCGGGTGGCGGTGCGTGAACGTGATCGGCTCGCCATCCAACAACTCAGGGCGCAGCACCTTGGCGATACCGAAATCCAGCACCTTCGGAATGCCGTCCGGTCCCACCATCACGTTCTCCGGCTTGATGTCCCGGTGCACGATCATGAACGAATGCAGATACTCGATGGCCGCGCACACTTTGAGGAAAATTTCCAGACGTTCGGTCACCGTCAACCGTTGACTGTCGCAGTAACGGTCCAGCCGTTCGCCGTCCACGTATTCCATGACGAAGTAGGGCTGGCCGTTGCGCGTGCGGTCCGCATCGAACAGCTTCACGATGTATGGATGATTCAGCATGGCCACGATCTGGCGTTCGCGCAGGAACCGGCGGCGGAACTCTTCGTTGTCGCCATCCGTCAGCCGGAGAAATTTGACAGCCAACTGCTGATGCGGTTCTTTGGCGCGCGTGGCCAGATACACGTCGCCGTTGCCGCCGCCCCCCAGTTGCCAGCGAATCCTGTAGTGCCCGATCTTTTCGTTGGTATGGTCGCCGTCCGCCCGAGCCGCGCCGCTGGTAGGCGCCTCTCCCAATAGCCGCAACACTTCGGCGAACAAATCCGCATCGTCGCCGCACCGTTTGCGGGCCTCGCGAAAGCGCTCGCCGACTGGCAATCGTCCGACCTCATCCGCGATTTCCGCGGCCTTACCCGGAACGTCTCTCGCTTCCCCCATACCTCACTCCATACCGAGGCGTTCGCGGACCCGGTCTTTGAAATCCTTGATTCTCCGCTTCACCGTGGAGACCGAGACCGCATGCAGCCGCGCTACTTCGGCCTGGTCTACGCCCTTCGAGTACACCGCCGTCACCATCTCCGCGGTCTCGGGATCCGCCTGCCGCAAGCGCCGCAGTTCTTCTTCCACGATGCGCTCGGCCTCTTGCCGGGTGAGTCTCTCCACGACCGGTTCCGACGGATCGGATTGCGTTTCGGGCAGTTGGGCCGCGCCGCGATTCGGTTCTCTCCGCCGCGAGCGGTCCACCAGAATGTTGTGCATGATGCGTTTCGAGAGCGCTTCGAATTCGTAATGGTTGAAGGGCGCTTTCTCCGGTTTCTGAGGCAAGAGCCGGATTACAAATTCGCTGAGCAGATCGGACGCCTGCAGCGAGATGCGGCCTTCCCTGGCGATGGAAAACGCCGCCTGGCGTTGCAGATTCTTGAACACGTCCATATCCGCGATCACGTCGGCTAAGGGCCGTTGGCCGTCGCGGACCTGTTCCATCAACAAGGTCACGTTCCCCTTGGGCCGCAGATTCTGCGAATCCAGAACATTTTTCACCGCGGGCGTTTGCTGCAGCTCCGCCGCCAGTTCCTCCACTGTCTTGCGCAACTCCCGGGCGTCGCCGTTGGCGGCCAGTTCCACGATCGCGTCGCTGCCCAGGCCCAGGATGTAATGCAGGCGCAGCACCAGGCCCTTCACCGGATCGCGGGCGTCTATGGTGTTGACGAAATCACGCAGCACTTTGCCGAGTTCGCTGGTCTGCGGCGCGCTGCTGCCGGCCATGACCTCCAGAATCGCGTCCGCCGCGGCGCGGTTGGCGATCAGGCGTTGCGCGGCCGATAGCGGCGTCCGGCGGATCATTTGACGAAAGCTCTCGCGCAGCCACGATACGGGAAAGAATTTCTTATCGGGGCACGCCGCTTGAAAGTCGCGCGCCAGGGCCTCGACTAAGTCGGCGTAGCCCGGCTGCGAGTAGTTGGCGATCCCCGAAAGCAGCTTCCCGATAACCTCCGTGGGCATGGTGGATACAATCTGTCTCATCGAGATCCTCCTGAGAATCATGCCACAAATAACCGGCAATCGCCAGACGGACGCATTCCTTCCCTCAACCTATTCAGCGGTGGATCGCAAGAAACGGCTCAATTCGATCTCTAGCGAAATCGCCGGCTCGCGGATTCTGCGCGCCGCGATATGCGGCCACCGCAAATCGTTCCGCCACTTCCAGGACGTCAGCTTCGCCGATCTTCACCGTGAGGTGCCCGAGCATACGAACGGCCGCTCGATGGCAGGGGTCGGGTACCGCCTCAAGCACGCGGCGCACCTCCAGGCGGGTTCCGGTTTCGAGGCCGTGCAGTGAGCCCGCCTCCAAAACGATCATGCCGCCGTATGCCGACAGAATTCGTATCCGCCGCGGGCTGGCGCGAATCGGATTTCTGACGCCCCTCAGCAATCTCTCGATCCTGCTGGCAAGAGCCTCGCCGAGCTGGTCCATCGCCGATGCGCGCGCCTCCGCAACTGCCAGTGTCTCGCCCGTCGCCGCCGCCAGCGCGCGGACTGTTCCGGCTAAGTCGACAGACCCCTGCTTACCCGGAACGGACTGGAGGACATGACCGATAATGACTACGTGCGCGCCGGCCTGCCTGCCCAGATGCGCCGCGTGCGCAGGATGCGACGTGGCCTTCCATGGATGCTCGATCACATGATAGCGGCCCGAACTCCGCAGCGACGCGCCCAATCGCCCGGCGAGTTCATTGCCGCCCGGTAGGCCCGAAACGCCGCACACGGCGATGCGAGGTTTTCTTGAAAATATGGAGTCCATAATGGAAACGCTTGCCTCATTACTATCGTCTGTTTAACAATGCGCCTTAGTTAGAGGCGTCTATTATCAACAGCGTAAGAATAAGTTAGCGGTTCCAAAGCGGACCGCTCCCTAATGGTCGCGGCTCAGTAAGTTCCGAGCCGCGCGCGTCAGCTAGCGGGTGTAAGTAATGACGCGTTCCGAGCCGCGCTCGTCAGCAAGCGGGTGAGTAATGACGCGTTCCGAGCCGCGCGCGTCAGCAAGCGGGGGTATGTAATGACGCGTTTCCGAGCCGCGCGCGTCAGCAAGCGGGTGTAAGTAATGACGCGTTCCGAGCCGCGCGCGTCAGCAAGCGGGTGCAAGTAATGACGCGTTCCGAGCCGCGCTCGTCAGCAAGCGGGTGAGTAATGACGCGTTCCGAGCCGCGCGCGTGAGCAAGCGGGGGTATGTAATGACGCGTTTCCGAGCCGCGCGCGTCAGCAAGCGGGTGTAAGTAATGACGCGTTCCGAGCCGCGCGCGTCAGCAAGCGGAAATTTTGAGCTCACTGCGGGAAAACTGCGCTGTTACTTCTTCTTGTCCATTTCTACTTGGGGAATGCCGAATTGCCCGCCCAGTTCGCTCAGGCTATCCAGGTCGATCGTGCCGACCAGATTTACCAGCGTAAGCTCCTTGGGCTCCGACGCGATAATGGCCATTCCGCCAATACCTTTGCCTTCGGTCTTGATATAAACTTCCACGGTTTCGCCATCTTCGTTGCTGTGCACGCCCACGATGCGCTGCCAGTCCGGCCCATGCAGCGGCGCGCGGAACGACTCCAAATCGGCCGGCGAATACTCGCCCGGAGTCTTGAACTCGAAGCTCTTCACATAGATGCCCTTCAATCCGCCCACCAGCTTCTTTACCTTGGCTTCGTCCTTATCGTCGTCGGAAAGGAACTTAGCCGCGAACTTCAGCAGCGAACCATCCAGCGAAACATCCACTGTATCGCTGGCCTTAGCAGCCAGTTTGTCGTAATTCCACTTCACCTGTTGGGCTGAAGCGGCGCCGGCCAGCAGCAGGAAAGCGACTACCCATCGCGCCATCTTCATGAATTACTCCGATGCGTAAGCATTTGTACCTTCTTGTGCGCCCTCGCCAGCTTGTTGCCGGCAATCCGCACGGCCAGCATGACTTCCGCTTTGGCGTGCTCGCCTTCGTAATGGCGATATTCGAGTCCACCGCCAGCCAACAACAGAGCGGCGGCCGCGGCGGCCATCCAGCGAACCCACGGCTGTGGCGCGCGGCGCACGGGCGCCCCCGAAACACGCGCCAGCACCCGCGCCGTGAAATCCGGCGAAGGCTCCTGACGCCGTAATGCATGCCGAAGCTCGTCTTCCAAATTCATATCGCGTTCTCCCCAAGGCTGCGGGACATCTTCTCGCGCAGTAATACCAGCGCCCGCTGCAATTGACTCTTCACCGTGCCCACCGGGATGCCCAGGACCCTGGCGATTTCCGCCGGGTCCAAATCCTCCTGGTAGCGCAAAACCACAATGGCGCGCGCCTTTTCCGGCAGCGCGCCGACTAATTTCCGCAGCGCCGCGCCCATCAGCGGATCGCCCGTGGACGTAACCGCGACTGGCTCGGGGGCATTTTCCAAGCTCACCATGGGCCGTCGCCGCCGGCGGCGCGCTTCATCCACCGCGCGATTCGTAGTCACCCGCCGCAGCCAATACAGCACGTGCTCGGGCGACTCCAACTCCGCCAGGTGCCGGTGCAGCGATAGAAACACATCCTGCGCCAGTTCCTCCGCCACCGCCCGGTCGCGCAGCACGTGCCAGGCGATGCTGAAGACCATGGCCTGATGTTGGCGCACCAGGCTCGCAAAATCGAATTCGGGCGCCGCCGCCGGCGCCCGGCGCGGCATTTCGAGTACCGTCACTTCCCACTCATATCGTACGCAATCTTGCTCGATACCTTCGCGCGCGTGAAGCCACTATTCACCAGCGAGATCGACATGTTGCGCGCATAAAAGAACACCGCCCGCACACGGAACTCGCCGCCATAGCTCACTGGAAACCATAATCCATCGTCGAACTTCTGATAGCTCACCGTGAAACCCAGGCCTTGTATATTGGTCCCCAGCAGGATCTTCACGGCCATTGGGATGTGTGTGGCGAACTTGGTATTCACCACTACCGGCTGGAATTCTTCGGCGTCGATGAACGCCTCGCCTTTCCAATCCGCGTCGCCTTCTCCTTGCGGCTTGGGATTGAAGCTCACGCGGTACACCTGCCTGCCCCGATAGCTTTCCTTGCCTTCCAGCGTATATGAGTATTTCGCTTGCTCCTTGGCGGTTAAGGGGAACAAGTCGTGCGCAATGCCGTCCTTGGTGTCTTTGTCGCCGGTAGTCTCGCTCACGAAGTCCTTCATCAGGTCGGCGTCGATATCCAGGTCCTTCATTTCCTTGCCGGGTTCGTTGTACGCGATCACCCGCCCACCACGTTGCACCTTGCCCTCGAAATGCGTCAGCTTCTTATCGACGCCCGTGGGAGTCGGGGTCACCAGATACTCCAGCCGTTCCTCGCGCGCCAGCTTGCCGCTGGTCCGATGAAAGCTGGCCAGAACTTTCTGATTGTAGACGTACGCCTTGCGCATATCTTGCGCGCGCGTCTGGTTTTCGGCCACGCGCGCCATGATCTGGTCGACGGTGGGATCTTCGGCCAATATGGGTAGCGTGGCCAGCGAAAGAAGGACGATGGGCAGAAGTCGCATAATTCTCCGCTCAAATAGGAATACGTGCGGGAAGGCGGGGAGAATGCAGAATATTTGGTCGAGAGTTCAGAACTCATCCAGGTTGAGTCGCTTGCCGGGAAATTTCAAACCCTCCTGAGCGATGCGCCTCTGTTCTTGGCCGCCGCGCCGGAAGCCGACGGCGCCCGTGGCGACCCAGTAGAAGTGCGCAGGCATCCGGTCGAAAGCGCGTGCCTCCTTTTCGAGCCAGGCTCTCAGCCATTGCAGCTTGTCTAGGACTTCATCAACGTGGCGTGAGTTCGCTGGATGCACCTCAAGCCAGACCACATGATCGCTTTGCGTGCCCTGAGAGATGCGGATTGCATAGTCCCATCGTGGCGCGGCCGGGAGAAGAGGCTTCAATGCCTCATCCACATCGACGCTGCCCCGCAAACGCCGCGGATTGGAACAACTCAACCGGTCCCGATCGACGTTCCGCAAAGCGCCGAGCCCTTCCTGCAGGTGATTCCGTAGCGCCTGGGTGGACCGCACCGCATCGCGAAATCTCACTTGTGATTTCCCTGTGCCACAGCATCGGCAACGATGTCTGCAATGCGTCCACTCCACTCTGTCAGGCCGCCCCATCCGGCCTCCGCAGGCTGCGCCGAAGAAGGGTCGAGATTTGAGATATCGCGGGTTTCGCCCGAGGCGGCGTCGAAGTAATAAACTCTGGCTTCCTTCTGAAGCGCCGCCTGTCCGAGCTTGATCGTGCTGGGACTCGGCTTGATGCCGAAGATCTTCAGAACCGACTGCGGAGGAGCGCCACTGTCGCGAAGGTTGCGGAGGGCCCACACCAGGTCGAGCACGTGCGGCGAATGCGTGGAAAGGCACACCCGGTAGCCCCGCCATAAAAGGTCCAGGACCATGACCAGCATGGTCTCTATGGCCTTCGGATGCAGACCCATTTCGAGTTCTTCAATCATCACCCATTGGATCGATCCGCGGCGTGTGGTTTTCGTCGGCGGCAGCAACCAGTAAAGCCCAAGCAAGAGTGGAACGAATTCACGTTGTCCCGCCGACCACACCATGAAGGGCAACTTCATCTCATGGTGGGCATCGCTCAGAACCAGCCGCTTTTGAGGCCCCGCCCGTTCGAGTTCCAAATTGAAACCGGAAAACACACTGCTCGAAAGCAGTTTCCGTATCTCGCTCTTTAGCCTTTTCGGTTGAGGATAAATTGCCTCGCCGCGGCCCAGGCCTGCTTCCATCAGTTCTCTAAGTTTCTCGCTGAAGTCGCGAACGCAGAAAGGGTCGCCCGGCTTATAGTCGGTGAAGGGCCGCAGCCATCCGTCCCGGCTAATCGTCAGCACACGCTGCGCCGGAATGAGAAAGCTCTTTTCGCTGGCGCCTTTTGTCTTCGAGCGCGCGAGTGTATCAAGCCGATACTGCCCGCCGTTCCACCAGATCTCGCTCTTGCCCGGCTGCCAACTGCCCGTGGTTCCCTCGCCCAGATAGATCTCAAGAAACTTGCCCACTTGCCGGTCCCAATCAAGCCCATACTTGCGCAGCGTGCGAAAAATGGGTCCCGTGTCCAACAGAAGCTTGAAGATTTGGAGGAAGATACTCTTACCCGTCGCCTGCGGGCCAACCAGCACAGTCAGGTCCCCGAACCGGATATCGGCTTCTTTTATAGGTCCGACTTGTTTCAACTTCAGTGTCGCATTCGCCATGCCGAGGTGCCGCGATCACCATCATGCCACAACACTGCTTGCCTGCGGGTAAAATTGAAGGGTCACATGAAAACCTACACCATCGCGGTGATCGCGGGCGACGGCGTCGGCCAGGAGGTCGTTCCCCAAGCCAAGCGCGTCCTCGAGCAAGCCGCCCGCAAACACGATCTCACGTTTGCGTTTCAGGACTTCGATTGGGGCGCGGCGCATTTCTTCCGCTGGGGCAAGATGATGCCCTCCGGCGCGCTCGACCTGCTGCAGCCTTGCGATGCCATTCTGCTGGGCGCCGTCGGCCATCCGAACATCCCCGATCACACTACGCTCAACGGTCTTCTGCTGCCCATCCGCCGCGCTTTCGATCTCTACGCCAACGTGCGCCCGGCCTACCTGTATCCAGGCGTGAAATCGCCGCTCGCGGGACGTGAAGGCGGCCAGATCGACATGGTCATCGTGCGCGAGAATACCGAAGGCGAGTACGCGCAGGTCGGCGGCTTCGTGTACATGGCGCAGCCCGAGGAGGTCGCCATTCAAACCGCCGTCTTCACGCGCCGCGGCGTGGAGCGCGTCGTCCGTTACGCCTTCGAACTCGCCGTAAAACGCGGGAAGAAAAAGCGCGTCACGTCGATTACCAAATCGAATGCGCAAGGCTATGGCATGGCCCTTTGGGACCGCACGTTCAACGACGTGGCCACCGAATTCCCGGCTATCGAAACCGAATCCCTGTTGGTGGATGCGGCCGCTATGAACTTCATTCGCCGGCCAGAGACATTCGACGTAGTGGTAGGTTCGAATCTGTTCGGCGATATCCTGAGCGATATCTCGGCCATCATCGTAGGCAGCATGGGACTGGCGGCCAGCGCCAATCTGGACCCATCGCGCCGCTTCCCTTCAATGTTCGAGCCGGTGCACGGGTCGGCGCCTGATATTGCCGGCCGAGGTGTGGTGAATCCGCTGGCCGCCATTCTTAGCGCCTCCATGATGCTCGACCATCTGGAGCAGCCTACGGCGGCGAGCGAGATCGAGCAGGCCGTGGCCGCGGTCCTGGCGGAGGGAAAAGTGCGCACGCCCGATCTGGGAGGCCAGAACAGTACACAGGAGGTGACCGATGCGGTCGTTGAGAAGATGGCTTAGTATAAGTATGCTGACGGCGGTAACTCTCATGGCACAGACTAAGTGGCATCATCGCTACGCCGAAATAAATGGCGTGAAATTACATTATGTGGAGCAGGGCAAGGGCGAACTGATCCTGTTTCTGCATGGATTCCCGGAGTTCTGGTACGAGTGGAAGGATCTGGTTCCAGAGTTCGCCAAGGACCACCACGCCGTGGCGCCGGATATGCGCGGCTATAATCTTTCGTCCATGCCAACTGCCGTAGAGGACTATCGCGTGCCGCTGATCGTGGAAGATATTCACGCGCTGGCCGTGAAACTGAAGGCGAAAAAGTTCATTCTGGTGGGTCACGATTGGGGCGGCGTGATTGCCTGGGGCTTTGCCGCGGCGCATCCCGAAATGCTGGACAAGCTGATTATCGTGAACGCACCGCACCCCACCGTCTTCGCCCGCGAACTGGCCAACAATCCCGCGCAGCAGAAGGCCAGCGCGTATTTCAATCTTTTCAATTCCGCGCAGGCCGAAACGTTCCTGGCCAAGGACGATTTTGCAACACTCCGGGGTCTAATCAAGCCGTGGGCGTCGCCCGCGGATGTGAACGAGTACGTGGCCAATTGGGGGCGCGGACTGACCGGCGGATTGAATTACTACCGCGCGGCGCGCCTGCATTCACCGGTGGATGGCGCGCAAGGAACACCCGCTCGTGAACTGCCGGAAATGAAACCCATCGACACGCCCACGCTGGTAATCTGGGGTGAAAAGGATACGGCGCTGCTTACCGGCAATCTCAACGGCCTCGATGAATACGTGAAGAACGTGACCATCAAGCGCGTGCCCGATGGCACGCACTGGGTCATCCATGAGAAGACCGCGGAAGTAATCGGAGATATGCGCGACTTCCTGCGCTAACTGCCGGTAGCGGGCAGCGCCGCGGCCGGATAATATCCGTCGCGCGTCTGCACAGTCATGTTCTTCTTATCCACCGTCAGAGCGATTGTGCGGTAACCCATCTGCGAAGCCGGCTGGTCCGAGGTATAACCAATACTATATTGGTTGCGTAGCTCTTCCTCAATCCGGCTGTAGATATCGTCCACGGTCTGCTTCTTAGTAACTTCAAAGTAACTGCCGCCGGTTTCTTTGGAGATGCGCTTCAGGATCTTCTTACCGTCGGGCCGCTCTTCCTGCGGAGACCTGCCGCGTCCCATGCCGCCCCCGTGGCCCCAACCGCCGCCCTGCCCAATCCCCCGTCCAAAGCCCTGAAATTCGTTTGACGCAAAGTAGATCGAGTACACCAGCGTGTCAGAACGCTGCACGGCTTCGATAGCTTCCGTGATGGAGACTTTACTCCCCCGGTCGACCCCATCGGAAAGAATTACCACAGCTTTGCGGCCCTTCTGCTTCTTCATCAGATCGTCGCCAGAGGCCAGGTAAACGGCGTCGTAAAGCAACGTGCCTCCACCGCGATGGCCGCTTCCGCCGCGTCTACCGCCTCCGCCCGGATATCCGCCACCACCACCCGGATAACCTCCTCCGCCGCCACCGCCGCCCCCCCCATTGCCGCCACCGCCCTGATCGCCTTCGTCGTTCACTTCAATCTCATGCAAAGCCTTGTTCAGCTTCTGCCGCGACATGGTGAAATCCTGGAGCAGTTCCACCTGATGATCGAAATGTGCCACGAACGCCTGATCTTTGTTCTCGCGAAGCACATGTTCAAAGAAGGTATAACTTGCCGAACGCTCGGCGCCGATCACATTCCGCTGGCTGCGGCTGGTGTCCACTAATAGGCCCAGCGACAGCGGCAAATCCGTTTCGCGCGAGAAATAGCGGATCGCTTGCGGCCGCCCGTCCTCTGCGAGCGTGAAGTCTTCCTTATTCAGGTCCTTGACGATGTGATTATCCTTGTCGCGCACGGTGACAAACAGATTGACCACGTTGACGTCCGAAGTGAAAGAGGGCCTTTCGGGCGAAGGTGGATTTCCGGCTTGCGGCGTGGGCACTGCCGGCGGCGCGGCCGGCGCACTCTGTTGACCCAGCAGCGCCTTAGCCACCGGGAACAGCGGTAGCAGGGCGCACCAGCGCCGCCTCGAGATGGGGATTTGCATTGCATCGTAAACGATGCGCGCGCCGCGCGGCAGGTTACATCAGCCTAAACTAACCCCGGCCGCCGCAGCCACCTCCCGAATGTAGCGGGCGCCTTCTTCGTACTCCCCCGCTGTTTTCAGGTGCTCCAGCATCAAGGGCGTCTCCGCCGGCAGACGCGCGAGTTCGTTCAAATACGTCTTGTAATCGATCTGTCCCCGGCCGGGAATCACCTCCTGAAAATGCACGTTCAACTCCACAATCCACTTGAGGTCCTTCGCATGGCATGAAACGATCCAGCGGCCCAGCTTGCGAAAGCAATCTTCAATCACTTCGCTATTGCGATAGAATCGCTCCGGCGAGTTAATCACGTTGCACACATCCAAATGGACGCCGAATGCTGCCCGGTCCACCGCGCGAATCAGCTTCAAGTAAGAGTCGGGACCATCGGGCAGCGACCAACCCATAGCTTCAATGGTGAACTTACTGCGCACCGGCTTGATCTCATCGATCACATGCCGGCAGTTATCCACCGTCGCATCAAAGAACGCCTGCGAGAGATTCTTCGGATTCGGTCCATACCAAACGTCGGGATTGTAAGAACCCGCGATATCCACGCAGCAATGCGCGCCCAGGGCCTCGGCCAGAGCCATGCGCTCCACGACATATTGCAGATTGGCGCGGCGCTTGTCCGTATCCGGATCCAGCATATTTACCCACGCGCCCACCTCGGCGACGATCACGTTTTCGGCCGCGAAGGCTTTCTCAATCGCGCGCACGCGGGCGGTATCCGTGGCTTTAGCCTGCGGGCAATAAGCGGCGCTATACCCCAGCCGGCGATGCTCGCGCGCCAGCTCCGCCGGGTCGTCGCTCTTCAGAAAAATCGGGCCACCCAGCCGCACCGCGCTACGGCTATCCGCGGCCCCTGGGCTGGCTAGCGCGGCGGCGCCCGCCGCGGCCAGAAATGTCCGTCTATCGATATGCGGCATGCTAGAATTCTAACGCCCGACGCGAGAAACCGGACAACCCATATCAGCGTCCAACCCGATGGATATGAAATCTTTGCGAGCTTCCCGAGCCGTAAAGAGTGCGATCGGCCTGATGCTTTGCGCTTTGTTCCTGCTTGCGCAACAACCGCCCGCCGCAACTCCCGCCCCCCCCATCCCCGACGCAGTCTTCAAAGTCACTACCACGCTGGTGCAGGTGGATGCCGTGGTCACCGACTCGAAAGGGCATTATGTAACCGATCTCACCGCCGACGACTTCGCCATGTTCGAAGACGGCAAGCCACAAAAGATCACGAATTTTTCTTATGTGAACGTAGGCAGCCCCGCCCCTGCCGCGCCGCAAACGCCCAAAAAGTCCCCGAAGGCCGAGCCCCCATTGCCGCCCGCGCTTGCCGCGCCGCTGCACCCCGAGGATGTCCGCCGCACCATCGTCCTGATGGTCGACGATCTGGGACTTTCCTTCGAGAGCATGGCCTACGTGCGTAAGGCGCTGCGTAAGTTCGTGGAGCAGCAGATGCAGCCCGGCGATCTGGTTTCGGTCTGCCGGACCGCTGCCGGATCCGGCGTCCTGCAACAGTTCACCACCGACAAGCGGATTCTTCTTTCCGTGATCAATGGCCTCCACTATAACTTGAACGGCCGCCAGGGAATAAATTTCTTCGAACCGTACGGTAAGTATTCGAGCTTGGCTCAAGGGCTGTCCCGTGGCGATCCCGCCAGGCCGAGCGGCGCGCCGGGCTCGCTCGACCCGGCTTACGAGCTGGGGCGAAATAGCAAACTGGCGGTAGGCACCCTGGGAGCCATCCGTTATATCGTCGGCGCGCTGCACGAGATGCCCGGCCGTAAATCGATCGTGCTCTTCTCCGATGGCCTGCCACTCTTCACGCTAGGGCAAGGCCCTATCATGCACCTCGGTATGGACAGCACGCAGTATATGGGGAGCAATGGCGAAGTAATGATGGCTATGCATAAGCTCATCGACCGCGCCAACCGATCCGGAACGGTCATTTATACCATCCACGCCGCCGGACTCCAGCCCGGAGGACTCGACGCCGCGGACAATATCGATATGACCGGGATGACCGGGCAGCAGGCGAACGCGACGTTGAATGCCCTTACTGACGTGGGCGCACTTACAGGCCGCGATGTGGCCTTCAATGCCGGCCAGCAGGGGCTCGCCTATCTCGCCTTGGAAACGGGCGGCATCCCCTATGAGAACGGCAACGATATGAATTATGGCCTGGCGCACGTGTTGGCCGATCAGCAGGGTTACTACTTAATCGGCTTCATACCTCCCAGTGACACGTTCGAGGGCAAACACGCTTCGCGTGATTATCATCATGTCACAGTGAAAGTAACTCGCCCCGGACTGCATGTCCGGTCGCGATCCGGATTCTTCGGCGAAACCGACGACCAGATCGTGAACAGACCGGCCACGCCCGTGGAACAGATGCGCGCCGCCATGCTTTCGCCGTTTTACTCGGCAGGTGTGCGCCTGCGACTGACCGCGCTGTATGCGGAAGTTCCCAAGCGCGGCCCGGTGGTTCGCAATCTGCTGCACATCGATACGCGGGACCTAACCTTCCGTACGTCTTACTCGCTGGACGCCCTCCACGATGCGCCTCCGGAATCGATGGCGAACATCGAAATCCTGGCCGTGGCCACCAGCATGGGCGACCTGCCCGTGGCCACAGTGGCGCGGTCGTTTACGATGCATGCGCCGGACAAAGGCCGCGCGGAAGCCATCGAACAGGGCGCCTTGTACACCCTCGACGTGCCGGTGAAAAAACGCGGCGCTTACCAGATTCAGGCGGCCGTCCGCGACGTGGCCACCGGCAAGGTAGGATCCGCCAGCCAGTTTTTGGAGATCCCCGAGTTGAAGAAGGGCCGCGTGGCGCTTACCAGCATTCTCCTGCAGGACACCGACCGTCCGGCAGGCGAACCCGCCTGGACCGGCATGTCGCCGGCGGTGCGCCAATTCCATCCCGGCGGCGAAATCGAATATTTCTGCCTGATTGAGAGCGCCGGCAAGGTGACTGCCGCGGACCTGGATTCGCAGATCCGCATCGTGCGCGATGGCAAGGATGTTTACACCGGCCCCGCCAAATTCCTTGCGATTAGCGGCGGCGGCATGGCGTTCACCGGAAAGCTGAAGCTCAGCGCGAAGATGACGCCCGGCGATTACTATCTGGGCATCGTCGCCGCACAGCCCAATGCCCGCAAGAACGCCGCCGCGGTCCAATGGACCGACTTCGAAATCACACCGTAATTGTGGGGCAGGCTCGTAGCCTGCGGCGGGCTCCCAGCCCGCCCACCTCCTGCGTCCGCCCGGACCTCTACTACTCTGAGACCGCCCCCTTTGCGGCGGTCTCAATCGGTTCCATCAGGCCCCGCCGGAGGCCCAGCTGAGCCGCGACGTTACTGAGCCGCGACCGTAAGGGAGCGGTCTCGCAGCAGCTCATTGACTTTGCGCATGACCTCGAACGCATCGGCCACGTAGAGAACATCGGCCTTTCCCCGCGCCCAGCCACAGTTCGCATCCAGGTTCACCGCGCGCCGTTCGGTGATGAAGCGCCAGCCCACCACATGCGGCTCTTCCCCGTGACAACAAGTCGCCAAACCCTTCGGATGGCGCGGTGAGGCGCCCGTCTGCCCGATCTGATTCAGGTGCGTCATGAACGGCAACACCGCCTGGCCTTCGCCGCTCAAATCCACCAGCGATTTGCTGCCGCCCAGCGAAGCGCGGCTCTGGTGCAGAAAGCCCAGGATCAGATCGGCGGCCTGCTGCGGATGCGTTTGGCCGTCCGCCTGTTTCTTCGTCCAGCCGGCGCCGGCGACGAACAGCAGGCGGGCATCCGGCCGAATGGTCTGCTCGCCCGCTTGCGGCGCGCGAATGCCGGTGACCGCGGTACGCTGGGGCGGCAACTGCACCGGGACATTATCGATAGGGACCTTGCCAACATGGCCCGCATTACCTTGCCATGCCGCATGGCAACCGGCTTCGAGCAGAATGAACCACGGCCGCGCGGTGCGGGTGAGCCGCGCTTCCATGCGCTGGCGATAATACCAGCGCGCCACCGATGGTCCTTCGGCGATGGCCGTGACGTGCGTATCGATCGCGCCGCCCAACCGCAGCGCCACACCGGGCAATACGCGATTGGCGCGCGCGCCGGCCGCGGCGATCACAATGGTGACGGCTGCCTCGCGCGCGATGGCTTCTGCGGCGGCCGCATCCGTCGCATACCGGGACTGGCCGAACTCCTCGCCGCTCACACCCAACCAGCGATCCGCGCCGCATCCGGCGATCTGGCCGGCAGCGGGCGCCACAACCGCGCCGATCAGTCCAACGGTCAGCGGCGCACTTAAATCCACCGCGGCTCCCAGCGCTTCCAAGGCCGGCTTGGCTAGCGATCCATCGGGTTCGGTGAAGGCAAGAAACAGTATGCTCTCCATGTCAGTCTCCATTGATCCAGGCCACGATCTCCCCCGCGATCTCGTCCGTGGAAACATCTTTCACCACGCGCGTGGCGCGCTGCTGCGCGGGCAGCGTGACGGAAAGAAACTGTGGCGGACAACCCGCCAACGCTGCCGGACGAGCCTTCTGCAACGCCGGCATGATGCCGCGCATGTTGGCCATCCCGATCTGCGGATTGTTGCGCGGCTCGCCCAGATTTCCCGTGGCCCAGCCGACTAGTGCGGGCGGACCCGCGCAGACCGACACCTGATGCCGTCCGCCTTCGATGCGCTCCAGAATTTCGAAGCTGCCATCCGCGCGCGGCGTCAACGCATCCACGCCCTGAAACTGATCTACGATGCCCAACCGCTCGCCCACCATCTGCATAGTGGCGCCCGATCCGCGCGTGGCCGACTCCCATCCGCCGAAGACCAGCAGGCGTTCGCGATCGAGACCGGAAATGGCTTCTATGGCGCACGCCAGCGCGCCGCTCACCGCAACGGGATCGAGGAATGCGCCGGCCGGGCCATCCACCGGCACCAACTCGAAAGGCGCTTTCTGCGCCACGGTCATCATTACTTGCTGCAGCTTGGCCTTAGGTCCCATGCTCACCAGCCACACGCGGCTTCCGCCGCTCGCAGCGGCCAGGTGCGCGGCTTCGAATAGCGCGTGCGCAGCCCAGGGATCGAGCACGGCGGGCAGCATGGCTTCATTTTTCAATGCCGGACCCGTGGGGCCCGTGATAGGTTCCAGGGTCTGTAGAGGATCGGGGACGATGCCTCCGCAGACCACGATGTGATAGCTCATAGGTTGATGGTGTAGGTATCAGTTCTGCGCGGAATGTAAGCCTCCCGCGCCGGCTTCGAAGCGAATCGCGCCTTCCGGACAATTCCAAACACACGCGCCGCAATACACGCACTTCTCGCGATCGAACGAAGGTACTGCGTCCGTCCCTGGCCTAATCGCCTCGCTCGAACAGACCTCCACGCAGGTGTGCGCGCCGCAGCGTTCGCAGCGCTCCGCATCCACGAACCGCACATGATCCGCATAGCCCGGCGTGGCCTGCACCTTGCCGCCCACCAACAGCGCATCCTGATGCGACATCAGAAGCCGGCCATCGTACTCGATCTTCGGCCACCCGGCGCGATCCATCAGCGCGTCGTGCGCCGGAACGCCTTTGGCGGCACACTCGTGCCGGATGCGCCGCACCTCGCCCGAAGGAATGCGCCCGCGATAATATTCTTCCGCCGGCAGCATCTTCCTCGGCGCACAGCCCAAGGCGAACCAGCCTTTACTGATGCCCGCCACAGCCATGCCGATCAGACCCGCCGGCACGCTGCCATGAAAACCATCGCGCGCGCCATCGGCCACCAGGCTTTCCTCTTCCACCCAACTCGCGCGCCGCTTAGTGACGTAGGTTGCTTCCAGGTTTTCGCGCGTGAACGGCCGCCCGTCCTTCAACAACTCCACCACGCCTTCGCCCAATTGTGTGCCCGTAGTCCACGCTTCATCCACGCCCGAGCCGGTCAGGATATTGGTGCTTCCCGACCCTTCGCCGATGCGCGCCCAGCCATCGCCTGCCAGGTATGGTTCGCCGCGCCGTCCCGATTCCGCCAGCGATTTCGCGCCCCACGAACGCAGCGTGCCGCCCTTCAAATAACGCCACAAATAAGGATGCTGGATGTAATGCTGCAAGTAGCGATAAGAGGTCCGCACCGGGTTCCGGAACCACGAAGGCAAAAATATACCGACCGAAGCCAATTTCTCCGGATGCACGTAGAAGAAGCCGAAAATCTCAGGCTCCGGGTAGCCGAAGGTATGGAAGACCGTGCCCGGCTCCAGTTCGACTTGATCGGGCAGTTCGATCACCATCTTCATGCCCACGGCCCATTCGTCTTGCCGATGCCCGGCGGGCAGACCGAAGTGTTCGTCGAGCTTACGGCCCACCGCGCCCACCGGACCATCGCCCACCACCGTCAGCGCCGCACGCACATCCATATCGGCGAGATGCACGCCCGCCACGCGCGCGCCCTCGACGAGCGGCGCCACCACCGGCGTTCCCGGCCAGATCTGCACCGCGCCGGAGTTCATGAGCTGGCTGCCCACCCATTGATTGAACTGGCCAATGGAGAGGAGCAATCCGCCATCCTTGCGCAGGAACGGGGGCGTGTAGGGCAGTTCCATCGCGCTATCGCGCGCCAAGCGCAGGGTGCGGATCGCCCGGTCGGCCATACGCAGCGTCGCGGAACGGCGGCTGGCGCCCGTGGGATCGAGCAGGTACAGCACCTTCTCATCGGCGACGTGCGCCGCCATGGGGATCTCGGCGGGGTTCAGATCGGGAAAGCTGGCGCGAATGCCGCGCGCGCGTGTGACCGCTCCCGAGACACCGAATGCGATATCATCGGCGCGCTCATAACAGATGACCGAAGGCGACAGGCCCGACCGCGACAGGGTGGTCAAAAATCCGCCCATCGCCGGGCCGAAGCCCACGCACGCGATATCGACTTCCAGCACCGGCCGCTCGCTCATGCCGGATAATCCAGCGCCTCCGGAATCATGACGTGCGTGAGCGCTTCCGCCGCGCGATCTTTCGCCAGTTGCGATCCGGTGAGGCAGCCATCCAAGCGCTGGCGCAAGCGCGTGAACTGATCCAGGCCATCGAATCGCGCGCACGGTCCGGCTTTGGCCGGATGCGAACCGTCGGATTCGATCACGTCGGTATAAGCGCGCGCCACGCTGGCAATGCCCGGCATCACGGTTTCGAGCGCCTCCAGATCGCTCGACTGGTAGCAGGTGCGGCAGGCATCCGAATCCCACGCCGGATGCCGCTGATAACCGAACACCAGCTCGGCGCAGATGCGTCCCACTTCGCCCGCCGCGCGTGCGGTTTGCACATGGCAGAGATCGGTGAAGA
The DNA here is from genome assembly GCA_963785255.1 of Bryobacterales bacterium. Taxonomy (GTDB): domain Bacteria; phylum Acidobacteriota; class Terriglobia; order Bryobacterales; family Bryobacteraceae; genus Bog-159. The sequence goes on along the minus strand of CAWAUR010000013.1, from coordinate 634,082 downwards.
ATTGATCGAGCGAAGGCAGAGCTTCGGCCACCGCCGGATTCTGCGCGCCCTTCTCTTCCAGCTCCAACACATCCAGAATCTGCGCGCGCGAGGCCAGCAGCCAACACAGCGCATCCGCCAGCGCAAATGTCACACCCTGCCGCGATCCGTGATACAGTTTCTCGCCATCGGCATCGTTGGACTCCTGCAGATGATGTAGCGTCCAGAGCCACATCTCCATGGCCGTGGCCAGCGTGCAGGCGCCCGTGCCCGGACGCGTTCCAGCTACCTGACGCAAGTCCGCGATCCAGTTTCGGAACTGCGCCAGGAATAACTCGTCGGCCATGGTGACGCTGAGTTGGCGGCGCTGCACCGCTTCGGGCCCTTCGTAAGTAGCTTCTAACTGCGCATCCATCCACTTATGACCGAGAAATCCGGGACAGTCTTCCGTTATGCCGTAACCGCCCATCAGGCTAACCGCTTCGCGCATGGTGTTCGCGCCGTGGCCCGTGTTCCACAGCTTGCAGGCCGGGCAAAGCACATTGGCCACCGCATCGAGCAACGCGCTATCGACCACCGCATCGTCCGGCGTCTTGCCGGCACGCAGCGCTTCAAGCGCCTCTCGGCGGGCACGCACCATGGCTTTCATGGTGGCCCGCCCGCCCGCGATTCCCCGCCGCTCGAAAATCTCCGCGCGCTGGCGCTCGAGTGGATCGAGTTCGTCGAACAGCCGCGCCGCCTGGAATCCCAGCGACGCGGAAGCTTCGCCCGTCGCCCAGATATCCACCAGCCGATTTACTACGTCGGGCTTAAGCTGCAAGCCCAGCTCATAGCGCAGCGATCCGGGCGAAACCTGCTGGCTGCCGCGAAACCGTCCGCGCTGATAGCGAATGATCGGCTCGATGGCGCTCAGCAGTTTGGCGGAGGTCATGATAGCCACCGTCACGCGCGTGCGCCGGAACACGGCCTCGATGATCTCGCCGTGGCTGTAACGCGGCACGATGACGCCGTCCTTCACGCTGTAGCCGCCGATGATGCGGCTGGCCGGCACCTGCATACTCAGCACGGGGTCCTGCGTGGAAGAAAGCTGATGCACCAGCTTGCGCGTGGGTGTGCCGCGATCGAAGACGCCGGGGTCGGTCTCTTCCAGGATGATCATGCAACTGGTGCGGATGCGCGGATCGTCGGTATCCACCGCGGCGGTGACGAAGTTGGCGAACGCCATGTTGGTGATGAAGCGGCCGCGCTTATCCACCTGCAGAATCGGCTCGCCGCCTTCCGGCCAATGGGCGATGCGCACCTTGCCGCCCAGGATTCCGGTATCCACGCCGACGTAGGGCAGCGGCTCGGTGAGCGCGAATGCGCCGCGCCAGGGCGTGCGATTCTCACCGGGAGCGGCCGGGGCGCAACGGCTCTTGTAAGTGAGGCACTGTTCGGGCGTGCCGCGCTCGTGAATGGGAGCCAGCGCCAGGCATCCAGCGAGGCTGCCCGTGGCGGCCCCGGCATCCACCCACGCCAGTTCGTAGGCCACCAGGGCCAGCGCCAGGTTCTTCGGACCGGCGATGAATCCACCCTCTTCCGGTTCGAGAAACACGGCGCTGATGCCGGATTCGTCGAAGGCTTTCAGCAATCCGGCCTTTTCAGGGGTCCACTCATGCGAATTGCGCGCGCCGGCGGCCACCAGCCGCGCTACTGGCCCGCGCGCCACGGCGCGAGCCGCTTGCACGAGCATTTGGAGGTCGTATCGATCGGCGAAACGCCAGAGGATCTGGCGCACGTCGTCGCCGGGGAGGGCGCGTAACGTGTCGGGTTTTTCAGCAACTGCGGTACCCATGGGGGTGCTCCTATATGGGAATCTTCGTCAATTAGGAGTTTATCATCTTGTAGGGTTATTTTCAGGTTTGTGGGATGAAGTCGCGGCCTGTCGCCCGCTCCGGGCATGGTTGCCGGGCCAGGATTTGTGGTATCCAGGGGTGCGGAGTTCGCAGTCGACGTCCACCCAAATCGGCTAGGTTCAGGTGGGCGACCCTATTTTCCGAGACTGGACCTGGTGCACGCGTATGGTCATCTCCGCGAGTTGGCGTTCGCCGTCCAATTGACAGCCTCTTTGAGCTACCGGATAAAAGCCGCCTCGGTGCTAAACGCCAACTTCCTCGCACGCCATTCCGGGCCAATGCCCGCGTCCGCGACAGAGCGGAAGAAGCAACTCCGACGCGTAGCGTGTCTAATCTGGGCCTGTTTTGGAGGACCTTGCCGATCTACAATAGGGGTCGAAGATGAAAAGGATATATCTCGATACGAACCTCTGGAACGCGATGTGCGACGAGTCGGTTGCCGCTTCGCAAATCTTGGCATCACTCTACTCGAAGCACTGCAGTCTTGTTCTGAGTTACCAGGTTGTGTTCGAATTGGCCAAGTGCTTCCGTGGTCTACGCAATGGTGTCCCGGAGCGCGGCACGGCGCTATTTGCATATATGAGGGAATTCGTCCATCGGGACCTTTCCTGCGTCACCGAGATACTCGAGGTGCTGTCGGAGGAGATGTGGGGACTCAAGTTGGGTAGGCCTGTACAATCCCTTCCTCCCCCCTGAGGGCTATAGCGCATTGAAATCGAACGTAGATTTGTTAGCAGGCGGCAGATTTGACGAACGGGCGGCGGCGTTCGTTGAGGAGCGTACCGCGTTGGCGTTACGAACGCGAGAGGGCCCAATCGTGCAGCTCGGCCTGCGGCCCGATGTGAAACAGAGGCTTGTGGATATACCTGACGCGGAGGTCGGGCAGTGGCTGCGGTCAGAGACGTTCACCGACCGCGGTGCTGGCCTCCTGGCTGGTCACGTTAGACGACAGTTTGGCGAGGCGTCCCCCGAGGACGCAAGCGAGTGGGCGCTAGAGCTGCTCGCATCACCCATATGCCGACTGTCCAGTGCGTTGGTCCGAGCCGATCTCTATTACAACTGGCGCTGCGCCAAACGGGGGTCCATCCTAGTGACCTATTCGATGACATGTATCATGTTTTGAACGCGGTCTTTCTGTGACGTCTATGCAACTAGAGAGCGACGCCACGCACAGTACGCCGGGATGTTGCTTGCGGCGGACACGCGAGTTGCTATATACGAAGGCGGAACCCCTGTGGGTGATTGGATCATTACCTTGGCCTGAACCTGAAACGCCCCGCTTATCGGCTACTTTCCGCATGTAGCGTCTATTATAATAGCCGATATAATAGCCGACGCATGATTTCGCTACTCTGAATTGGACCCTTTTGATACTCTGATTTGGCCCCACCTGTATAAATCAGAAACCATGTATCTTGTTTTGGGCGATCGCGCCCGGAAGGAGCCATGGTTTTGGAGAACAGGAGAGCCAAAGTGGAACTATACGAGCAGATCCGGCGGGAGTATGAACATGGGGCCGGAACCATACGGGCGGTGGCGCGGAAGTTGGGCGTGCACCGGAGGGAGGTGCGCAAAGCATTGGCCAGCGCGGTACCGGCCGAGCGGAAGATTCCGGAGCGGGAGCGTCCGAGGTTGGCGGCGGCGATTCCATTTATCGATGGGATTCTGGAGAGCGACCGCCAGGCACCGCGCAAGCAGCGACACACCGCACACCGGATCTTTACGCGATTGCGGCGGGAGAGGCCGGAAGTGGAGGTGGCCGAATCCACGGTGCGCCGGTATGTGCGCGAAAGAAAAGCCGCCATGGGTTTGCTGGGCCGGGAGACCTTTGTGCCGCAATCGTATACGTGGGGCAGCGAGGGGCAGGTGGATTGGTACGAAGGCTGGGCGGAGTTCGACGGGGAGCGGCGCAAGACCTACCAGTTCTGCATGCGCAGCATGGCCAGCGGAGGCGCCTTTCATCGGGCCTATCCGCATGCCAACCAGCAAGCGTTTCTGGAAGCGCACGAGCTGGCTTTCGCCTATTTCGGCGGGGTCTTCCGGGTGTTGCGGTACGACAATCTGAGGAGTGCGGTAAAGAAAATCCTGCGCGGCCACCAACGCGAGGAGACAGTGCGGTTCATTGCTTTCCGCTCGCATTGGGGATTCGAAGCGGAGTTCTGCACGCCGGGGGAAGGGCACGAGAAGGGTGGGGTGGAGGGCGAGGGAGGGCAGTTCCGGCGCAACCATCTGGTGCCGGTGCCACAGGTCCGGGACCTGGAAGAGTTGAACCTATTGATGACGGCGAGCGCGAAGGAAGAAGAGGGCCGGGTCATTGCGGGCCGTGCGCAATCCATCGGCGCGGGGATGCTCGTCGAGCGAGAGCATCTCTTGCCGCTAGTGGCGGAAGGGTTCGATCTGGCCGCGCTGCACTTTCCGGCGGTCAATGGCAGCGGATGCGTGCGGGTATTGACGAACTTCTACTCGGCGCCCTTGCCAGTGGGCACCACGGTCGAGGTGAAGGTGTACTCGGCCTATGTGGAGGTCTGGCATCAGGGCAAGCGGGTGGCCCGGCATGAGCGGTGTTATGAGCGGCATAAAAAGGTGCTGGAGTTAGAGCATTACCTGGATGCGCTGGTGAAGAAGCCGGGAGCGTTGGCGGGATCGACGGCGCTAGAGCAGTGCCGCGCACAAGGCCGCTGGCCGGCCAGTTACGACCGGTTCTGGGAGGTGCTGCGGCAACGGCAGGGCAAGCCGGAAGGCACGCGCGCCATGATCGACGTGCTGCTGTTGGCCCGCCAGTACGGGCCGGAGCGGGTGCGACAAGCGGTGGAAGAAGCGCTGCAGTTAGGGTGTTCGGATGTAGCCGCGGTGCGCTATCAGCTCAGCGTCGGGGGGCGGGAGCCGCAGCGCATAGTGGCGCCGGCGCAGATCGGAGCGCTGAATCGCTATGACCGGCCGCAACCGCGCCTGGAGGAATATGATCGGTTACGGCCGGGGTGGCCCGTGGACCAAGTGACGACGGAGGTGATCCAATGAGCGCCGCCGTCCAACCGATGCATGAGGCCGCCATCCGGCAGTATGCCAAACAACTGCGACTACCGACTTTGGGTAGCCAGTTTGCCAGTCTGGCCGAACAAGCGGTGAAAGAGAAGCAGACCTATCTGAGCTATCTGGAAGCCCTGCTGGAAGGGGAGATCGAGGAACGCGGCCGCAAGGCGATGGCGCGGCGGATACAGGAGGCGCGCTTTCCGGCGGTGAAGACTCTGGAGGAGTTCGACTTCCAATGCGCCGCGCACATACCGGCGGGACTGGTGCGGAGTCTGAGTGAGGGAGGATATTTGGCGCGGAAGGAGCCGATCATTCTTCTGGGTGATACCGGCACGGGGAAAACGCACTTGGCGACTGGGCTGGGGGTCGCGGCTTGCCGCCAGGGGAAGCGGGCGCGCTTCACTACGGCGGCGGAAATGGTCACCGAACTGATGGAAGCCCAGGGTCACTCCGAGCTGACGCGGGTGAGGAATCGGTGGACGCGTTACGACCTGATTGTGATTGACGAACTGGGTTACGTGGTGATGCCGGACACGGCGGCGGAACTGCTGTTTCAAGTCATCGCCGGACGGGCCGAAAGAGCGGCGGTGATTGTGACAACGAATCTGCCGTTCTCGGAGTGGACCACTAAAATCCCGAATGCGCGGTTGTGCAAGGCGATGCTGGACCGCTTGACGGATCAGGCGCACATCATCGATACCGGAGACAAGTCGTACCGGTTCCTGCGCACCTTGGAGCGGAAGCAAGGCAAAGGAGCGAAAGCATGAGGAGGCGACAGTGGTATCGGGCGCGGATTGCGTGGGCGGAGATGGTGGCAGGGCGCGGGATTCGCCACTGGGAAGAGGGCGTGTACCTGTTTCGCAGCGAAAACCGGGAGGCGGCCTTCCAGCGGGCTCTGGAGATCGGCGAAGGCGGGCAAAGCGGCGGGGAGGAAGAAACCCGGCGGTGCACGCGTTGGGTAGAGACCCGGTTGGCGGAGGTGATGACACTGGAGTGCCTGGGTGACGAGTTGGACGATGAACCCCTGGAAGTGCAGTGGGTCCGCCTGCCGGCGACGGAAAGGATCGCCTTCGACCATAAGTTCGAGCCGGCCAAGAAGGTCCCGGCAGCGGTAGAGTGATGCCCCGGCGGTCCGAATTTCTTGGAGGGTCCCGGCCTGCGCTACGCCCTAAACGCTCGGCCTACGGCCTCGCAGGGCTTTGCTACGGCCGGGACCCTCCAAGAAATGGACGGGGCATAATTCCGCGAGATGCGGTCCGTTAGCAATTAAGGAAGCGGATCAAACAGAGGCGTCTGCACCGGCAGGCGCCACAAAGGCCAGGTGGGGCCAAATGAGAGTATCAAAAGGGGCCAAATCAAGTTGACAAACGCAACGCACACTACGCCGCTGGTCGACAGAACCAAGGAGTCCGGTTCGGAGTTTGCCGGATCGGTACCGGTAAGCGCGCTTCCCTGCGGACACCGAACGGGCGCTAAACTAGTCCCATGACTCGCAAGGCAACTGTTGTCATCGAAAAAGACGAACACGGTTTCTACGCGTGGTGTCCGGAATTGAAGGGGTGTCAGTCCCAAGGCGCCACGCTCGAAGATGCGATGGCCAATATCAAGGAGGCCATTGAGATCTACCTCGAAACGTTGCCGGGCGATGAACGCGACGCGCTGCTTAGACTCTACCTTGCGTGCTCCCGCCGTAGCGGGGCGATACACTTGGGGGTGCCTTTGACTCCCGGGTCAGACTGGCCTTCGGATTCGCAATACCATTGAGGCACGACCTCATTTCCAACGGGCTCTAATTCAGTTTTCCCCATTTTCATCCTTTGGGGTTAGCTCCGTTTATGATGACTGGCCTGTCCAAGGCGATTCGAGGGCCGCCGAAGAGCGGGGCTGTATATGGCTCCCTCAATGGCTCCCTCGGCGGTTCCCACGCCGCCACTGTGAGCGTCACCGCGGTTTCCGCGCAGAGTTCCAGCGCTTCGGCCGAGGCCACCGTAACCATCACGGCCCCGACAGCGGCCCTGAGCATCTCGCCCGCTTCGGTTTCCGTCGCTCCCGCCGGAATGCAACAGTTGACGGCTTCCGTCGCGAATGCCACCAAATCGAACGTCGTCTGGAAAGTCCGAGTCATCGGTAGCAGATCCGCAACGGGAACCAACTCGCCGGCGGGCCTTTACACTGTGCGCGCCACGCCGCCCAGCCCGGCTATTGTTTATTATCACGGCTGTCTCGGCCGAGACGCTGGCGGCCGCGGCGGTGGCCGGTATTACCGCGACGAATAATATCTTCGAGAATAATCTTGTCAATGCCACTTCGCAGGCGCTGTTCCGGCATAACTTCACGAATTCGGAACCCGATCCCGCTACGATAGACTACAACCTATATTGCTCCTCCGTGACGGAAAAAGCTGGTATTTGGAATGGAATGGTACCAGATACAAAGGTTTGACTAAGTACCAGTCGGCGACCAGACAGGGCACTCACTCCATTTTTGGGAATCCGCTCTTCCTCAGCACGGCGGCGCCACCTCACTTACAGGTGCAATCTTCCTCGCCCGCGGTAAATGCGGGTAACAACCTGGGATCCGCCGTGGTCGGGACACTCGATTTCGCCGGTAATCCACGCGTCCTGGGAACGAATATAGATATCGGCGCTTATGAACAGCTATAAGCCCACATTTCCATTTTGAACACCATTTACGAATCTTCGGATGTTCGTCGGCATCAATGTTCATAGGGGTTTGAACGGAAGGAAGACGCTCCGGAGGACGACACCCAATGGGTGAGAGACAAAACGGGCCTTTTCAGCTTTCCTTTAACGCTTCCCTGAAGGTGGATTTCCAGGGATCGCGGGTCACCTCCGACGGCGGTCTGATTCTGGTTCGTGAGTTGGACGAGCGTCTGGGCTTCGGTGATCTCATCACCCAGCATCTGACCGACTCGCGGCACGGGAAGAACACGCAGCTTCCGCTGGCGGACCTGTTGCGCCAGTCCGTCTACAGTCGCATCGCCGGCTACGAGGATGTCAACGACGCCGAGCGACTCTCCCAAGATCCGACGTTCCGCCTGATCGGTTCCGAGAAAACTTGGGATCGTGGCACAGCGCTGACTTCCCGCTTGCAGACTTTTGAGACCGAGATGCTGGCGGAGGAGGAGAACTTCCAGAGCTTGGCCCGCATCAACCGCGAACTCATCGGCAAGGCGGAAGCTGTCAATTCCCCGCAGCGGGTCGTGCTTGACATGGACTCGACCGAGATTCCGGTGTACGGCCAGCAGGAGAACAGCGCCTACAACGGGCACTTCGAGTCCACCTGCTATCACCCGTTGCTGTTGTTCAATCGGGAAGGCGACTGTGTGGCGGCAAAACTGCGGCCCGGCAACGTCCACAGTGCCGACGATTGGGATGAACTGCTGCTGCCGGAGATCGAGAGGCAACAGAAGCTCGGTAAAGAAGTGGTCTTTCGCGCCGACGCGGCCTTCGCAAAGCCGGAGATCTACGAGGCGCTGGAGGAACGGGGCGTGAAGTACGCCATCCGCATCCCGGCCAACGACAGCCTGGAGCGGGACATCGCGGAGTTGCTGACACGGCCGGCGGGAAGACCCAGCCATAAGCCGGTGGTCTGGTACAAAAGCTTTCTGTACCAGGCAGCCAGTTGGAAGACGGCGCGGCGGGTGGTGGCGAAGGTGGAGTTCCACTTTGGGGAGCTGTTCCCCCGCATCGGATTCATCGTGACCAACCTGGATACGGACAGCCGGGCGGTGGTGCGGTTCTACAACAAGCGGGGCACGGCGGAACAATGGATCAAGGAAGGCAAGCAGGCGGTGAAGATGACGCGGCTGAGTTGCCACCGCTTCCGGTCCAACGAGGTGCGCCTGTGGCTGAGCGTGCTCGCCTAACAACTTGGGGAATCTGTGGCGGCGGCTGGTGCTACCGAAGAAGATCGAGAACTGGTCGTTGACGAGTTTGCAGCAACGGCTGGTGAAGACGGGCGGGCGATTGGTGAAGCATGCCCGGTACTACTGGCTGCTGTTGGCGGAGAGCCACCTGACGAGGCGGCTGTTTGGCGGCATGGTGCGGCGGATTGATGCGCTGCCGGTGCCGGCGGGGTAGAGCCTGGCGGCTGGCAGATCAACATTTTGGAGAAGAGGAGGGGGGACGGGAAGGTGTCTCTGGAATCAATCAGAAGAACAGCAGTTGTTGGCTTCGGCGTCCCTCGCCGGGGCCGGGTAGGTGCTTCTTGGGATAGGCATAAAGTACCAGTACTCACAAATTGTGCACAAGGGATTGATAGGGAGAGGCAATCAGGAGTACCGTATTGGGGCTCAATGGTCCATAATGGAAATTCTGGTTTGCACCGTGGGGCGGGCGGAGCGGGAAATCGTTCCCGGAGCCGGCGTATGCACGCCCTTGGCGTGCTGGTGTTGTCGCCCGGATGGGTCGAGTTTCGCCCGGACCAGGCGGGCCAGAACTCCCAGCGGCGACCGCCCGAATTGCCGTTGTCCCCTGGATCCCAATTTTTTCGCTTAAGTAGAACGGGGGGACCTCAGCTCCGGCGGGGAAAACAATATGCATAGACGACGAACCTTGGCAATCATCAGCTTGGCGTGCGCGAGCCGGCTCTTCGCGGCAGGCGTGCCCGATAAGAATACAGTGATCCAATCGCTGGCTCACCTTCCGGTGTCATTTGAACGGAACGCGGGCCAGATTGGCCGGATCCACGATAGATCCGCCGATTGGGTGGCGCGCGGCAACGGCTACAGCCTGGCGATCGGCGCCACTGGTGCTGCCGTCCTGCTTCCCCAGGCGGACTCCGGAGCGGTTGAAATGCGGTTTCTCGACGCTCGTCCGCAGGCGCCCAGCGAGCCGCTCGAGCGGATGCAAGGCAAAGTCAACTATATGATCGGATCAGAGCCGAAGGGCTGGATCCACGATCTGGATACGTACGGCCGCGTCGAGTACCGCAACGTCTATGACGGTATCGACGTCGCCTGGTACGGAAATCAGGGGCAAATCGAGTTCGACTTCACGGTCCGCCCGGGAGCCGATCCCAATTGCATCCGCATGCGCGTCCAGAACGCGCTCAACGTTGCTTTAGCCCACGATGGCGATGTGAATATCCAAACGGCGGCCGGCAGTCTCAAACTGCGTCTTCCCCAGATCTATCAGGAAATCGGGGGGGCTCGCCGCCGTGTCGCAGGCCGGTACGTTCTCGAATCCGGGGATACCGTCGCCTTTGCCCTGTCCCCATACGATAAGGGCCGGCCCCTGGTTATCGACCCCACGCTGATCTATGCGTCGTTTCTGCCCGGCGGATTCGATGTCGCGGCGATCACCACCGACGCCACAGGCAACATTTACCTCGCGGGAACCGCGGGCCCGGGCGTACCGACACTGAAAGCGTACCAATCCGGGGACATTAATACCGGAAGTAATTGCTTCGCGATGAAGTTGAATCCCTCGGCGACCACGTTGCTGTACGCCACTTACGTCGGCGGCTCGACCCAATACTCGCAGATCCACGGCATAGCCGTCACTTCCTCAGGCGAACTTGCCGCCACCGGCACAACAGGCGCTCCCGACTTCCCGTTACTCAACCCCAGTTGGTCTACCTTCGACACGGTGAATGGCCAGAGCGCCATCTTATTCAAGCTGAAACCGGCTGGAAACGCATTTGTCTTCTCGACCTTCATGTCCAGCGTCTTCAACTATGCCGTAACGCTCGATGCATCCGGAAATGCGTACGTGGTGGGCGATACCTACGCCACCGGCGTACCGACCCCTGGCGCCTGGCAAACCACCTACGGCGGCGGCTTCAACGATGCCTTCGTGGCCAAACTGACGCCGGCGGGAGCCCTGAAGTACTTCACGTTCCTGGGCGGCTCCGGCTACGATCAAGGCACATCGATCGCCATCGACGCGCAAGGCTATGCCTATGTGGCAGGTTATACGGACAGCGCTTCGTTCCCCAATTCTCCGCCCGGAGCGCACACTACGAACGCGGGGGGTTATGACGCTTTCGTCGCCAAAATCTCGCCCACTGGCACCGAGGTGCCGTGGCTGACTTTCTTTGGCGGATCCGCGGACGAGACCCTGCCCACCCTGGTGCGGGACGCTTCCAGCGGCATCATCTATATTGCCGGCACCACGGCGTCTTCAAATCTTCCGACCACCACCGGCGTAATCCAGGCTTCCGCGAACGGCCCGCAGCAAGGCTTCATCGCATCCGTGAATCCGAATGGGTTATCCTTCGGCTTCGCGACTTATCTGGGGGGCCGGAAAGTCGATGGGATCAACGGCATCACCGAGCCGGCCAGCGGCCAACTTGCCGTCGCGGGTTCGTCGTCTTCATTCAATTTGCCATTGCTGAACGCCATTCAGCCTGCCTTCGCCGGCAACGGATACTCATACTTCAAGAGCACGAACTCCGGCGCGGCCTGGACGGCTTCCGACACCGGTCTTCCCAACCAGATATTGGCCACATCGGCAGCTCCATCGGGCAACACGATTTTGGCTCTTTCGCTATTCGGTCCGTTTTCGGTTTTCCGTTCCACCGATGGCGGCGCGGAGTGGGCTCAGTCATCGCTCGGACACACCCGCTGGTATTATCTCAACCCACCCCAGTTTGCCTGGGGCGTTTCCAGTCCGCAGACCGTCTACGCCTATCTGCCGTACTCCGGTGGACCCTCACCCAATGACTTTGTCTACCGATCCACCGACGGAGGCGTCACCTGGACGGGCCTTTCGAACCCGCCCATCGCATCGGGCGATTATCTCGAGGGCGTAGCCGTAAGCCCCACCAACGCCAACACCATCACGGAGGTCTACTACAGCGGCTCGGTCTATCAGTCTACCGATGGCGGTACGACCTTCACCGCGCTGCCGACCCTCCAGCAGTCCAGTCCGTGCGGTCCGGCGTGGGATGCGCCCGTTACCGGAAGTCCCGACGGATCTATTTATATCGGAACTTACTCCGGGATTTGCAAGAGCACCAATGGCGGCGCAAGTTGGTCGGTGCTTTCTGCCAGCAGTGGATTCGCATATCCGGTATTCGCCATCGCGGTCAGCCCGAGTACGCCATCCACCGTATATACGATGGGTTATAGCGGCTTAGTCTATACCAGCACGAATGGCGGAACTACCTGGAGCCCTGCCGTTGCGAGCGGCGGAGCGACCCTGAACCTACTTGCCGTCGCTCCCTCGAACCCGCAGACCGTCTACGCGGCGGGATCGAGCGGCGTGTTTGTCTCCACCAATGGAGGGTCCAGTTGGACGCCGGCCGCGGCTCTTCCCTTCCCTGTCACTGCGATTACCGTGAATGACACGCATCCCAACATCGTATACGCCGGTGGACTCTCCGCCACTGACGGCTTCGCGGCTAAGCTCAACACATCGGGTACCAGCCTGACCTGGTCGACATTCTATTCGGGTGCAGGAGGCGCCGATCCGGCTGCCATTGTGCCCGCCGGATCCGGTGACATCTGGATCACCGGTATTGCCACAGCCGCATTACCCCTTACCGCTAACGCAGCTGAAAGCGTGTACGATCCCGCTGCCGGAAGCAGCTTCCTGGCGCGTATTTCGGACACTACGGCGGCTTGCACTTATGCGCTCAATCCGACATCGGTGGCCGCCTACGGTACCGAAACGGTGAATTTCTCCATCACCGCTCCGAGCGGCTGCGGCTGGACGGTCGCGCCGTCCGACACCAGTTGGATCACGCTTCAAACCGGCTCCACGGGAACGGCATCCGGCGTCATCACGGCTGCGCTGGCCTCCAATGGAACCAGCGCCACGCGCGCCGGCAGCATCGAAGTGGGCGGCCAGACTTATTCCATTTCGCAGGCGCCCGCGAGTTGCACCTATGCACTCGCCTCCAGCGGCAGCCTGCCCGATACCGGCGGCCAGGTGCAGATTACCGTAACAGCCCCCACCGGCTGCCCCTGGAGCGTACAGCTCGAGAGCCCGCTTGAAACGCTGGTCTCCGGCGGTTCCGGAACCGGCAACGGCACGGTGACGGTTTCCCTGGCAGCCAACAATAGCGTCGCGTGGCTTTATCCCGTGGTGGCCGTTGGATCGCAGACCATCCAGTTGTCGGAAGCCGATACCTGCACCTACGCTCTGTCGCCGCAAACCCTGGATCCGCAGGCCGGTTCCGGCACCATTAGCGTGACGGCGAACCATGCCGGATGCGCGTGGGCGCCTTCGTCAAATGAAACGTGGCTAACGGTGTCCGGCAGCGGACTCGGCACAGCCTCGTTCCCGTATACCGTGCAGGCCAACGCGGGCACTACGGCTCGAAGTGCGACCGTAACGTTGGACAACCGTCAGTTCGGCATCACGCAAGGTCCGGGCGCGGCCACTGTGTCGCCTACCTCGCTGAACTTCGGAACGGTGGCGGTAGGCAACACCAGCGCCCCCCAAACGGTCACGGTGAAGAACCACGAACAAATCACGCTCAATTTCACGAGCATTCTGACCACTGCCGGTTTCGCGATCAAAAACAACACTTGCGGCGCGAGCATCGCCGCCGGCGCAACGTGCGCGGTAAGCGTGACGTTTTCGCCTACCGTCTCCGGTCCCGCAACCGGCACGCTCACTTTCACCGACGATGCCGGCAACAACCCGCAGGTCGTCAGCCTGTCGGGCACCGGAAGCTGAGTTCGGCGATAATAGAAAATGAGGATGCCATGGCTACCTTACCAGCGCTAATGACCGTGGAGGAGTTCCAGGACCTTCCCCTCGATAGAGGGCCGGTTTTGCACGAATTGCACCACGGAGAGGTAGTCACTTTGACACGCCCAAAAGCCAGGCACTATCATTTGCAATACCGGCTGGCCGATCTCATTCGAGCCAAAGCGGGGCAGCTCGGTTTTGTCGGAATTGAGCTGCCTTTCCGCGCCGTTCCACAATTCGACCTCCGCGCCGCCGATGTGGCATTCGTCTCGCAGGAACGCTGGGATGCCATCGACCCGAATGACAACTTGCGAGGCGCCCCCGAACTGGTCATCGAGGTGAAATCGGCATCCAGCACCTGGGCTGACTTGCGTGAGCGAGCCTCTCTCTGCCTGGCAAATGGCTGCCAGGACTTCTGGATAGTCGATGAGAAAACTCAAACGATTACGGCCATCAACCGCGAGGGCAAAGCCGTAAAATGCTCGGAAGGCAACGCCGTGCCGCTGCCGTGGTTCGGCAGCGACGCTCTGCGTGTCGCAGACGTTTTCAAATAATCGTTACGCTATAAGCGGAACTACTCATACCGCAGAGCTTCCATCGGATCGACGGAGGACGCCCGGCGCGCGGGAATGAACGTAGCCAACGCGCACGTGACGGCCAGCAATATTGTCACAGCCGCGAAAATCAACGGACTTTGCGTGCTGCCTTCGGCCCACTTAGATAAGAACCGCGTAAGTACGAGACTTAGTAACACTCCGCACGCCAGCCCGCCAATCACGCTCGCCGCCATGGAGCGGAACACATTGCCCAGCACATGGCCGCGCGAGGCGCCCAGCGCCATGCGGATGCCGAACTCATTGGTGCGCTGCGCCACCCCGTAGGACACCACGCTGAACAGCCCGGCCGCGGCCAGCGCCAGCGCGACCAACGAAAATCCGCTGAACAGCGCCGCCACCAGCCGCCCATAGGCGTATTCGTTCTCACCTTGAATCCATTGCTCCAGATCGCGCGTCTGGCCGAACACCTGTTGATCCGGATCTACGGCCTTCACTTGGGCGCGCACGGCATTCAAAATCGATAGCGGCGCGGTCCGCGTGCGCACCAGAATCTGCGTCCACACGTTCATTTGCACAGTGAACGGAACATACACCGCCGGCTTGATCGGCTTACGCAGCCCGTCGTTCCGCGCGTCTGCGACCACCCCGATAATCTGCATCCAGCCATTGCTGTCCGGCACGGCCTGCGAAAATGGCGGCTCGGGCTTCAGATCGGGGAGCCGCAGTTGCTTGCCGAGAACATCGCCGTTGGGCCAATACCGCCGCGCCGTGGTTTGATTGATGACCGCCAGCCGCGCGCCGCGCGCGATCTCGGCGTCGTTCCAAAGCCGGCCTTGCAACAGCGGTATACGCAGAACGGTAAAATATCCGGAGCTCACGAAGTTCGTGTTGAGTTGCTCGCGTTGCGCCGTGGGACGCCCAAAAACTTCGAACGATTGGTTCCAGCCGTTCGTGGGCGGCGTAGCATTCGTCGAGATACCCGCCGACGCCACTTCCGGCATGGCCGCCACGTGAGCCAACAGTTGCTCGAAGTAATTCGACCGGTCCGCCCAACTCACGTGAGCATTCTGGTGCACGGGTATGCCAACCGACATGGTATTGTGTGGATCGTAGCCGAGACTCGTCCGAAGCAGACGAACAAAGCCATTGATGGTCGCCGAGGCGGACGTGAGCAACAACAAAGTCAGCGCGATTTGGCCGGCCACCAGCGTGCCATGCATTCGTTTGCCGTGCGCGCTGCCAGTAGTCCGCCGCGAGCCCGACTGCATCAGTTGGGCGACCTGCGGCCGCGAAAACTGAATCGCGGGCGCCAGGCCGGCCAGCACGCCCGTGAGAATGCCCAGGACACAACTGAATGCGAGTACTGGAATATTCATGCCGATGACTACTTCGTGCGGAAACGAGTATTCCGGCAGCCAGGCCATCAGCAGCGGGAGTAACCGGTAAGCCAGCGCGATGCCCCCGGCCGCGCCCAGAAGAGACAGCGCCAGGGCTTCGGTGAGTAACTGGCGGTAAATGCGCCAGCGGCTCGCTCCAATCGCGCTGCGAACGGCCAGTTCATGCTGCCGGGCCGTGCCGCGCGCGAGCAACAGGATCGAGACATTGGCGCATCCGATGAGCAGCAGCAACGCGACGGCGCCAAACAGCAGAAAGAGCGATTGGCCGAGGTGCTCCACGAATTGATCGTTGAGCCCCTTCACACGCACCCGGAACTTCTTAGGGAAGTGATTCGGCGCGTCTTTGGCAAACTGCTCCAGCAACGGTTGCAATTCGGAATTTGCCGCGGCGTGCGTCACTCCAGGCTTTAGTCTGAGGAGCGGGCTAAGCGTGATGGCCGGGTCGTTGGTGACTTTGAGCGGAAGGTACACATCGGCGTCGTTCCAGGTAAAACGCGGCGGCATCACACCTACGATCGTGTAGTTCTTGTGCACCAGCTGAAGCGTGCGTCCAATCACGGACCGGTCGGCATTGAAATGCCGCTGCCAGAACAGATAACTGAGAACCACCACCGGCTGGGGGTCCTGGCCTTCTGGCGCGTCCGACGGAATCAGGGTGCGGCCCAGCAGCGCCGGGACACCGAAGAAAATGCCCGCGTCGCCTGTGAGTTGGACCGAGGGAACATCCTGCGGGAGTTCCTCATCCGTGGTGGTCAGGTTCCATGTGCCCCAAGTAGCGGCCACGTTTTCGAAGCATTTCGCCTGGCGCAGCACCTTCAGTTGTGAGCCGGTGAGGCCAGGCCACCATTCGTCTCCGCTATCGGGGACCAGCACCAGGTGGATCATGCGGTTCGCCGCGCGATAGGGATAAGGGTTCGCAAGAAGGCCGTAGATGACGCTGAACACGGCCGTAGTGGCGCCGATACCTAGCGCCAGCGAAACGATGGCGGTAATAGCGAGGCCAGGCTTGCGGCGAAATTCGCGCAGGAAGAACCGCAGGTCGTGCAGCATACGGGTTAGACGGCGGAATCCGCCAACGGTTATCAAGCTTTCGTGCGGTGTTCTATTGGGTGGCCAGGCCCGAGGGCCAGCGCAGCCTTTAGATCTTCATGCTCAAAAGCTGAAGCCATGCGCTCGATCTCAGCCGGCGCGACACTGAGCCTCTTGGCCTCCCGCCGCCACGCGGCCACCGCCCGTCCCTCCTCGCCTGCGATCTGGTGGGCCTGGTGCTCTTTCAACTCGAAATAGCTGGCGACCTGTAGTGCCAGCTTCCGTGAAGCGGTGCCGTCGTCAAGATCGATAGAAGTCGTTAAAATTCGGGGTTTGACGTCCGTCGGCACCGGATTAAGATCGTAGGCCGGAGACAGCCGCCAACCGGCCGGGCCGGCCCATAGGAAGCCGTGATTACGCAGATGGTCGTCCGTATTTGAAATCAGGATAGTGAATACAACTCGCCGCCAAAGCGCGTGCATGTCCTCTTTAGGTTGCGCGCCATTCTGCCGGAGGACATCGGCGAGTTCCAGATAACTGCGGGCCTCATTACTCCTGGCGTCGAGCATGTTCATCGCGGACAGGAACGGGATTCGTGTGGTCCCCTCCCGATCGAAACGCCGCAGTAAGAGCACTGGCCTGCGGACGACGGTTTCAAGCCGCCATGCGGCAACCGGAATTCCCGCCTTCGCCGCAAGCGTCAGAGCCAGCGCCTCCCACCGGACGGTATCTATCTCGTCTCCGATGTTCGGGAACTTGGCAATCGCCAAATGCCCATCGCGGTCCCGGATAGAGGCCTTCGGACGGGCGCCACCCAGCGATGATCCGGGCGCCAGCAGCAAGCGCAGATCCTCCTCGCCATCGGCGCCGCTCAAAACATGTCAGCCGCCGACAGCAAACGCGGTAGCTCGATGAGTGGCGGGATGCTCGTGGGCCCGTGTTCCGCTTTAAACGGCCCCGCCTCCCGATCGGCAAAGCGCAGTGCGCCCTGGCGTGCTTCGTCGTCCACCATTAGCAGGTAGTCGATTTCCCAAATGGTGCGCGGCGCCTGCCTGGCGCGTTCGGCGCGCCGCCGCTAGGCGCGTCGCATCAAAATCCTTCCCCATCGGTCTGGGGCGGAATCGCCGACGGCGCCGAACAATGGCTTGTCGGAAGGCGTATGAAAGGGACCCGGTCCTAGCTTAAGGGCCGGCTCCAGGGAAAAATGCTCGGGATGAACGAGCCAACTTCGGTCGTATTCGAAAGTGGCACTCTACCTGCCGTTGCGCGCGCGCTCCCACAGGCGTCCGGCCAAGTGAGGCGTGCCGCCCAAGTCCACATAGACGGGCACTTCCTTATCCATTTTTCTCCCGGTGCTTTCAGGCTTTCCCAGGCTTCCGCCGCCGCGCTAGCCGGATACGTTGCGGCAAACGCTCCGCCTCAAGTTCAAGTCCACGGGAATCTTGTTTTGGGTCGGCTACGTCCGACAGCCGGTCCACCATTCCAAGCGCGAACAGGACCGTAGCGTATGCGCCAAGGGAACTTCGGGGGTCGCCCTTCTCGATCTTATTTAGAGTCGTCCTGCTGATGGAGGCCCGCTCTGCCAGGATCGCGACCGGGATGCGACGGCGACGTCGCGCATCGCGAATGTCGTGGCCCAGCTTGCGAAGGGCGCGCGCGACCGGTATGGGAACAGCGGTTGAGGGCCGGGTCATCTAACGTCTCTTCTAGAAGGCGTTACAACGACTAAGGTATCCTATATTGGACGTTAAGTCAAATTTACATCGTGGCTGGAGACCGCTCCCTGACGGTCGCGGCCCAGCTGGGCCTCCGGCGGGGCCTGATGGAACGGAGTGAGACCGCCCACAGAGGGGCGGTCTCAGAGTAGTTACGTATCTGTCGTTACGGAGCCGCGACCGTAACGGAGCGGTTTCCAAGATAGCACCGGGCGACCCACGCCTGTACGATGGTGCTTATGAACCGGGTCCTCCTCATTGGCGCGACAGGCAACGTAGGCAGCCACGTGCTCTCCCAATTGCGGGCCACCGGCGCGGCAGTCTGCGCGATGACGCGGCACCCGGACACGGCTCATTTCCCGTCACAGGTTGAGGTAGTGCGCGGAGATCTCGCTCTCCCGGAGACCCTGGACCACTGCCTGGACGGTATCGACACGGTCTTCCTGGTTTGGGTCGCCCCGCCAGCGACGATCGTTCCCGCGCTCGAGCGCATCGCCAGGCACGCACGCCGCATCGTATTCCTCTCCGCGCCGCTCAAAACGCCGCACCCCTTCTTCCAACAACCCAATCCGTCCCGCGATACGGCTGCGCAAATCGAGCGGCGCATCGAAACCTCTGGACTTGAGTGGACATTTCTGCGGCCTGGCATGTTCGCCGGAAACGCTTTAGGCTGGTGGGCGCCGCAGATTCGCGCCGGCGATGTGGTTCGCTGGCCGTACCTCGCAGTCCCCACCGCCCCGATCGACGAGCGTGATATCGCCGCCGTCGCGGTCCGCGCTCTATGTGAAGACGGACACGCCGGAAAGGAATATGTTCTCACCGGGCCCGAATCGCCGACCCAGTTTGATCAGATATCCACTATCGGCACGGCGACCGGCCGCACGCTTTCGATCCAGGAGATCACGCCAGAGCAAGCGCGGCGCGAGTTGGCGAAAATCATGCCGGCACCGGTCGTGACTATGCTGCTCAACGCCTGGGCTGCCGCCGTCGGCCAACCCGCTTGTTACGTCTACGGTCGCGGAGATCACTGGAACACCGGCGCGCACGTTCCTCGCATGGGCTTGATGGCCATATTCGGCCATGCCGTTTACATGTAGGCGCCATGCCTGTGGAATCAGGGAGCGCCAAGCACTTCGACTAACTCGGCGATTACGCGAACCGTCCCCTCTTCCACATTACTAAGTACTATGGGCGAGAATTCCGGATTTGTAGGCTTAAGAGTGACTTCAGCGTGCAGCCACGCGCCTCCTGACTCCGCTTTCTTACTTTCATAGCGCTTGACCGTATAACGCTCGCCTGTCTCAGGGTCGGCGGCGTCGCGTAGCTGAACGAGGACCGTCTTGCCTTGCCGGGATCCAGTCACCGGAGACGCGAAAAGACAGAACGATCCATCCGGAATGAGCGGCTCCATCGACTTGCCAACCACTTGCACGACGAACATGCCGGGACGCAACCGGTGCCGGCTTTCAATATCGATCCACTGCCAGTTCTCGTCCTCAATGTGCTGGGGGCTGCCGAATGCGCCCGCCGCTGCCTTAAGCGGCACAAGCGGCACGCACGTTACATAGTGCTCGCCCGGAGGTGCGCTCGTGAGCCGCGGCACGAACGGCCGTCGCCCGGGTTGACGCAACCGCCGGTAAGCCTCGGTTGCCATCCATGTGGTAACCATCTTCTGAAACGGCTCATCGTTCATGAAGCGCACAAAGATCTCCTCATTCTGGTCCATGCGCTCCACGAACATGCGTTCCAACAGGTTCTTAAACACCAACTCGAATTTGTCCTCCGGATTCACCGCGGCGGCCTGCTGGAGGCCTTCATCGGTAACAGCCGCCTCCACGATCTGATCGAAGAACAGTTGGTCGGCTTGATTGAAATCCGTGCCGAACCGCTGATTTACGATATCGATGAGCTGGGAGAGCGGCACCGGTTGTTCCCGAACGAGCCCGCTGCCTACCTCCGTGGGGCCGTCGAGAGCGCGGGCGTCGCCGTCTTTCAGCGAGATTGATCCTTCGCTGATCTTCTGAAGGCGGTAATATTCAAGCCGCACCTCGTCATCGAACTGATAAGCTGCGCCGGCGTTGCGGCGGGGTAATTTCCCGGAAAGATGCCGCAAAAACACATAGAGGCGTTCGAGGTCGGAATCCTGGTACGGAATAACCTGGCTGAGGAATCCGTACAGGTTGAGAAAGGCCACCAGTTTCCCCCGCCACAACTCAGCCTCTTCCTCCTTCTCCTTCAAGAATGCTACGAACCGCGACACGGCTGGATCAAGCGCGGCGTTCATGGCCTGATGATCGAGCGCGCTCTGCTTCTGCTTGGGCTTGAAATAAACCGCGCAGAAGCGCTGGATCTCTTCCTCAAGGTAGATGCCCTGCGCCTCCAGTTCCGCCTTGACCGCATACATGCGGTTCGGGTCGACCTCCTGCCCCATCTCCGCGCCTTCATAATAGGTCTTGAATGCTTCGCGGATTTCCTCGCGATCGTTGACGAAGTCCAGAACGAAGGTATCTTCCTTAAGCGGGTGAGTGCGATTCAGCCGCGAGAGCGTCTGCACCGCCTGAATACCGGCGAGACGCTTGTCGACAAACATGGTGTGGAGCAAGGGCTGATCGAATCCGGTCTGGTATTTTTCCGCGACCAGCAACACTTGATACTCAGGCGTGGCGAATTTCTCGGGAAGCTCTTTCTCACGGATACCGAGATTCATGCGCTCTTCGGTGTAAGCAACGTCCGATACCTTATCGTCCTGCACAGTCCCCGAGAACGCGACCAGCGTCTTGATCGCATAGCCATTCTCGCGGATGTAGCGGTCGAAGCCTTGCTTGTAGCGCACGGCCTCCAGGCGCGAGCCGGTAACTACCATCGCCTTGGCCCGCCCGCCAATCTTAAACCGGGTGACGGCCTGGAAATGCTCGACCATCACCACGGTCTTCTGCGCGATGTTGTGCGGGTGCAGCCGCATGTAACGGGCGAGCGCCCGAGCGGCTTTCTTGCGCTCGACGTTGGGATCCTCCGCGCAGGCCTTCAGTAATCCGAAGTAGGCGGCGTACGTGGCATAGTTCTTCAGCACGTCGAGGATGAAGCCCTCCTCTATGGCCCGCCTCATCGTGTAACGATGCGCCGCCGCGCCATCCCGTCCGAAGACCGCGAGGGTCTTGTGTTTGGGCGTGGCGGTGAATGCAAAGAAACTGATGTCAGCCTGCCGGCCGCGCTTCGCCATGCTGCGGAACAGTTCCTCCATCTCCGGTTGGCCTTCCTCCGCCGCCCGCCTCTTGGCCTCTTCGCGCAGCCGCTCGCCGCCCAGGACCTCCTTCAGATCGGTGGCGCTCTCGCCGCCCTGCGAACTGTGAGCCTCGTCGATAATGACCGCACAATGGCGCGTCGGCAGATCGCCGGTTCCCGGTTTGCCGCGCTTCTCCGCCATCTTCAGCAAATGGCGGGATACGAAGGGAAACTTCTGAAGCGTTGTGATGATGACGGGCACGGCCTTTTCCAGCGCCTCGGCCAATTGGCCCGAGCTTTCATCGATCTTCTGCACCACGCCGCGCTTGTGCTCGAATTGATAAATAGTGTCCTGAAGCTGCTTATCGAGCACCACGCGGTCAGTGACGACAATTACGCTATCGAAAACCCGCTCGCTCGCGGCATTGTGCAGCGAGGCCAGACGGTGCGCCAGCCAGCCAATGGTGTTGCTCTTTCCGCTGCCGGCGGAATGCTCCACAAGATAATTGTGCCCGACGCCCTCACTCCGCGCGGAATCCACCAGCATGCGGACCGCCTGGAGCTGATGGTAGCGGGGGAAAATCATGGAATCGACCTTCACTTTGCGGCCCTGATCGTCCCGCTTCTCCTCCGTCTGCAAATGGACGAAACGCGCCAGCAGATCGAGCAGGCTGTGGCGCTCTAACACCTCCTCCCAAAGGTATCCCGTGCGATAGGTGCGTCCGGCGGGATCGGGCGGGTTGCCGGAGCCTCCTTCGCATCCCTTGTTGAAGGGCAAGAAGTGCGTGGAAGAGCCGGCCAGGCGAGTGGTCATCATCACCGACTCGGTATCGGCGGCGAAATGCGCCAGCGTGCGCCGTTTGAACTCGAAGATCGGTTCCCACGGATCGCGGTCCTGCTTGTACTGGCGGCAGGCATCCTCGACAGTCTGGCCCGTCATCGGGTTCTTCAGCTCGATGGTGAGGACGGGTATGCCGTTGAGGCTCAGTGTCACGTCGACCGACTTTTCCGAACGCGGCGAGAAGTGAAGCTGCCGGGTGAGGCCCAGGCGATTGGCGGCATAGCGGGCCTCCAGTTCCGGATTCAGCTCGTGCGCGGCCCTGAAGTACGCCACGCGGAGGGAACGGCCGTAGCACTTAAATCCGTGCCGAAGCGTCGCGAGAGAACCGTTCGTATCCATCCATTTGCACAGATCGGTGAGGACCTGCTCGCCGGTTTTATCGCCGTGCAGGGCTTCGAGCTTCTTCCATTCTGCTGGCTGAGTTTCGCGGATGAAGGCCAGTATTGTTTCCGGGAAGATGGCGCGCTCGCGGTCGAACGACTCAGCCGGAATACGCCCGTAGCCGTATTGAAGCAGGTGCGCTTCGATCACCGTTTCAAAGGCAAACTCGGAATGGCGGGCTTCAGTCGACATTGGCTGAACTCTTAGTGTAATCCCGCAATCAAAATAAATCGGCGGTGAAGAGCCCAAAACGCGCAACATGATCCATTTTGTCGTACAAGTGTCCCTCAGACGCTGGGTTATACTCAAATGAGGTAAACGACTCCGAGTGCCTTTCGAATGGAGCGCCCAAAAGGCTGCGTCAAACCGGCGCAAACACGGCGTATCGTTCGAGGAAGCTGCCAGCGTGTTCTTTGATCCCCTGGCCGCGACCGGCGACGATCCGGACCATTCGGCCGACGAAAGGCGTTTTGTGACGTTTGGGATGTCGTCCTCCGGACGCCTGCTGGTAGTCGCGCACGCGGACAGCGACGATGTCATTAGAATCGTCTCGGCGCGCCCGGCAACTCGGGCGGATAGGAAGATCTATGAAGAAGGCTAAGCGGGTCGTTACTGACGAACTTCGCCCCGAATACCAGCGCTCCGATTTCCCTGCGTTGGTCCGAGGGAAATACGTCGAACGCCTCCGGCGGACTTCGAATGTTGTCGTCCTGGAACCCGAAGTGGCCGGTCTGTTTCCGAACGCCGCGGCTGTCAACGCTGCATTGCGCTCCTTAGTGGACATCGCCAAACGCGCAAGCTCCGCGCCTCGCGGATCGCGCTAGACGAAGGCCCGGATCGCATCGGCTCCCGGCGCCCGTCCCGGCATGTACTGAAAGCATGACCATTGATGAGCGGCTGGAAGCCTTGAAACATTCCGTGGCGTTGTGGTCGCACATGCACATGGATGCTGGTAAGGAATACGAGGAGCGGTTCCGTGCCAACGAGAGGCGTTTGGCCCGACTGATGGACACGATGATCCGAATTGCACCGTGGGGCGGGCAATCCTGCCCGCAGCCGCCTTTTTAGGCGGCTCTTTCGGGCAAAGCATCTGGCACGCCACGTGGCTGGCTGTCGCCGGTTCCCTCCCCGCTTGACACACACACGCTGCAGCGTTGCCCGCACCAGCCAACTCGTGCGATCCTAAGAGCAAGGAGGTGCAGCGCGATGCCAATCCGCGGAGCAAAGGATAGCGGCGCCCCGGCCGCCCCCAATGATCTTGAATCGTTGACGATCCAGGGCCACACGCGAGCGGATGGCGTCCACCTTACCGCGGCGGAAGCGAAGTTCCTGCAGGATCCGCGCTGGATCACCGAAGACGAGGCCGATGCGATCATAGCCGAGCGGATCTACCGGCGAGAAGCTGGCCGCGCCAAGCCCTTACCGGAGTATTTGAGAGAACGTGGCATCACCGTGGACGGCTGAGATCACGCCGCCCGCCGCCGCCGGTCTGGAGCAACTCCTGGAAGAATACGGCGGGGATGCCTATCGCGACGCGCTTCGGAACATTATCGACCTGCAGGAAGATCGGATTAGCGGACCACTGCGCCAGCCTGCAATCAGGGCGGCGCGGCGCTCGCGGAAATCGGCGATGGTGCGTTGGGTAGCGCCACGGCTGCGTGACGTAGCACAATTTCAGTTTTGGTACTTGACATACGCAGGGTAATGTGCAGGGGCTTATGCTACTCTTAACAGGTGCCAACACGGAAGCCAGCGTTGCCAAAGCCCGGGATCTTGGTTGATCGGCAGATCGAAGCCGTGATGAGCTTAGGGCTTCTGGAAATCGCCGGCTACGATACAAACAGCCTTCAGGCCGCGAGTTACGATTTTCGAGTCGGCCCAACAGCGGCCGTCACGACAGCATCAAGACCCATCGACCTTCGCAAGCAACCGCTTGTTCTCGAGCCGTTTGCCGCAGCCCTGGTGCTGGTCGAAGAAATTGTCAAATTGTCCGACCGGATACTGGGCAGGCTTGGAGCACACAGTAACCTTTTCAAACGTGGAATTTTCGGGTCAATCGGTCCTCAGATCGATCCGGGCTGGAGCGGACGCCTGCGGGTGAGCCTGCTGAACATGACCGAACACCCGTTTCTCATACGCCACAAGACGCCGTTCATTACAGCGGAATTTCACCTTCTGGCCGAAGCACCCTCGAAACGCCACCCCCTTTCCCCGGGAGCATCCGAATTGACCGAAGAGGAGATAAATCAGGTTCTCGGGCGCGGCGGGCCGTCGCTCAAGGACGTACATCGAGATATCCTTCAACTGCAGCAAACCATGAAGGATGCCGCAACACTCGGAAGGGACATGCCAATGCTCGTCGGACGTCACCAGGAAGCAATGGACAAAATGGAGAATGTGACAGGTTATCTTCAGGGCTTGTCGGCCACGCGCCTTGGACCGGTGCCGTTGATCAGCCTTGATCCCGGGCGGTACGAACTCGTACGCGACATCCCGGTGGCCTTGCAGCCTTCCGGCGACGGCTTCACCGCAACCTTTTTCGACGCCAACATTGGCAGCAGCGGGGACACTGAGGAAGAGGCTATTGACAACCTGCGCACATTAATCATGGACACATTCGAGCTTTTGGACTCCACGCAACCGGAGAAGTTGGGGCGTGAGCCGCGCCGCCGGCTAAAATTACTGCGCTCTCTCATCCGAAAGATCTGAAATGCTGAACAAGGACGATGCCCAGAAAATCGCGAAGAAACTCAAAGCCCGCATACACAGAGGATCTGCGCACGACATCGCGGTAATTGAATACGAAGGAAAACACATCGCCGACTTCGGTATACGGCGTGGATCGCGGCGAGACCAGGGGCACGGGCACATCCCCAGTGACATACATCTTAACTTACGCGATGCTCTCTCGCTGGCGCAATGCGCGATATCCTACGACCAATGGATACAGCGGATGAAGGAAAAGGGACTGATCGAAGTGGACCCCGATCAAGAATCAACCCGCTCACCGGCATAGAACCCGCTATCGCTCCAGTACCGTCAAGATCCATGAAATTCAAATGACCCCGCTACCGGCGATTTCGATCTGCCCAGTGACAGCGGCGGCAATCAGAGCAGCGCGGCGCTCGCGGAGAAGAGCAATCGTGCGTTCGGTTGCGGAGCGCAAGGCGTCCAGCCTCGCAGTTTCCGAGGAAATGTGCGCTACGATAGCGCGCTGCCCATCAGCCGAGGGAAGTGGTAGCTCGATCTCCCGGAAACCCTCCCAGTACAGCCGTAATCGATCCCAGACGATCCCGTGGGAGCGTCTCGCGCATTCGGCGCTGAAGACCGGCGTGCGAAACAGCAGGCCAGCGTATTCGGGCAACAGTGGACCCGTGGGAGCGGCAACCACATAGTCCGGGCTGACCAGGCCGTCCTCCGGGGCGACGCCGACCGCTCCCTGCCACATCCGCATCTTATTGAACGCGATGTCTCCCCGGCGAGCGATCTTATACGTGTTAAAGTCGGCGGCCGTGCCTTCAATGCGCTCGTCGGAAAACTCCCTCAGCACGACGCCCGCATTGATCGAGACCTCCAACAGCGGCAGACCCGGCTCGCCCCGTTGGTCCCGCTCAAGGAAAAGCCACGCAGCCCTGCGCGTTTGCCAATGTGCTGGAATCCTACCCAACCACGGAACGCCGGAGTCGCGGAGCGGGGCCTGGGCGTTGACGCCACGAGTAACCGCGCGCGTGATGATCGCCTGGCGCTTCTCGGCCAGAAGCGCGAGCAGGCGCTCTTTCGCCGCTATAAGCGCGTCCAAGCGCGCCGTTTCGCTGTCAAGATAATCCGCGATGGCCCGTTGCTCCCCATGCGTTGGAACCAACACCGGTTTGTTGTATGCGACCTCTCGATTGAGACCAGGTATTGCAGCCTCTTCAGTGAACTCGTCCAGGCGCAGCGTTTGGAGCAACCAGTAAACCCAGCGGAGGTTCTCTTCGCAGGTAGTGGCGTCAACAACAAATGTCGTGTCCGAAGCAAAACAGCGCTCGGGAGTCCAATTCATCTTTCCAAACGAGCCCTTGCGACCAACGATAATTGCAGGCGCACCTGTATTGGGCCGCGTGAAAGAGGCATATGATCCGTTTGATCCAAATACTTGAAACTGCCCATCCTGCGCCTCATCAGGCGGCAGCGCATCTCCGTACCCGAAGCGGGCAACGTACTTCAATCTCGCCTCGCGCCAGCTCACGCCGTAACCTCGCCGAGCAGCCGGACAATCTCCTCCTCCGCCAGCTTCAGCTCCGCGTCAATCTCCTCCAGCGGGCGCGGCGGCGTGTACCTATAGAAATGTCGGTTGAAATTGATCTCATACCCCACCTTGTCCTTATCGCGGTCCATCCACGCGTCAGGAACGTGCGGCAGCACCTCGCGCTCAAAATAAGCGCCGATGTCCTCCTTGAACGGCACGTTCTCAAAGTCGCGGAGATCCGGATCCGGTTCGTAGCCGCGCCCGCGATCATCGCCGCCGACGGGCTCCGCCCCTGGGTCCTTCTGCGTGAAGACGCTGCGGAACAGCTTTTTCTCCGCCACCTTCCAGCGCCAGCCGTTCTCGCGCAGCGAACCTTCAATACGGTTCCACACCTCATTCCAATCGCAAAGCGCCTCCCGCCCGAGCGCCTTGTCGATAAACTGCACGTCGTCCAGCAGATCGGGGCATGCGTCCAGAAACCGAGCCTTGTCCTCAACAGCCATCTGATACCGCAAGCGTAAAGGCCGCTCCACAGTAACGCGAGTGTAGCCGAAATCGGCGTTGTCGAAAATCTTGGAACGCTCGCCGGGCTCGAAATCGCCGTACACGCGGACAATGTCCCTGATCTGGGATGAAGTGAGATGGCGGCGCTTATCGCCCAAGCTGCGCTTCGATTCCTCGCTGCCGCCGGGCGCCCAGATGTCGCGCGCGTCAAGAAGCTGGATCTTGCCCTTGCGCCGTTTCTCCTTGCGGTTAGTCACGATCCAGATGTAAGTGCCGATGCCGGTGTTATAGAACATCCCCTCGGGCAGCGCGATGATGGCCTCCAGCCAGTCGCTCTCGATGACCCATTTGCGGATGTCGCTCTCTCCCGACCCGGCGCCGCCCGTATAAAGTGGTGAACCGCTGAAAACGATGGCCAGCCGGGAGCCGTGCTTCTGTTCGGCCGGGCGCACGGGCTCGAACTTCGAGATCATATGCTGCAGGAAGAGCAGCGAGCCATCGTTCACGCGCGGCAACCCGGCGCCGAACCGGCCGGCGAAGCCCAGCTTCTCGTGCTCGCGCTGGATCTCCCGCTGTTCCTTTTTCCAGTCCACGCCGAAGGGCGGGTTGGTGAGGAAGTAATCGAAGGTCTGGGCGGAGAATTGGTCTTCGGTGAAGCTGTCGCCGAACTGGATGTTGTTCGTGCCGCCGTTATGGTCCACCTCTTTCATCAGCATGTCGGAGGCGGCGGTGGCGAAGGCGCGCTTGTTGTAATCCTGGCCGTAGACATAGAGTCGCGCGGCATCGTGGTGCTCGCGCAGGTAATTCTGCGCTTCGGCCAGCATGCCGCCCGTGCCGCAGGCCGGGTCCAGCAATCTGCGCACCGTGCCTGGCGTGGCCAGCAACTTGTCGTCGCGGATAAAGAGAATGCTCACCATCAGGCGGATGACCTCGCGCGGGATGAAGTGGTCGCCGGCCGTCTCGTTGGCCAGCTCGTTGAAGCGGCGGATGAGGTTTTCGAAGATCAATCCCATCTGCTCGTTTGGCACGTGGTCCGGGTGCAGGTCGACATCGCAGAACTTGGAGACCACCAGGAAGAGGATGTTGGCCTCGCGCATCTTTTCGATCTCATTTTCGAATTCGAAATACTCAAAGATGCGCTGCACGTTCGCGGAGAAGCCTTTGATGTAGCTGACCAGGTGTTGCGCAAGGTGGTCGGGATCGCCCTTCAACTTTTCGAAGTTTAGCTGAGAGTGGTTGTGGAAGCGCTGTGCGGCCGCGCGGTTAAGCTTGGCGTCCAGGGCCTCGCCTTTCAGCTTGGCGCTCCAGCGGTCGTGTTCTGTCAGCACTTTTCGCCTTGGTCGGCGCCAGCACGCAATCGAAGCGGCGTAGAACCGTCATGGGGAGCCATCACGCGTTCGTACTGGCGGGCGGTAAGGGCCGCGCAGGAGGTCGGCGATCTGCCATATCAGGTTCGCGAAGTAGTTGTGGTCGGGCATCGGTCGTTAGACATTATAAGACTCGGCGGGCGGCGCTGTGGTAGCGCAGTCGCGCCGCTTGGTAAAATCGGGGCACATGGCATCTATTAAACTGGCAACCCTGATACTCGCGGCCACCACCGCGTTTGCCGCGCAGAAGTATCAGCCTGCCGCAATCTGGGAATGGCAGGAAAACGTCATCACCGATCCATCCGCGCAAAGCGCTTTCCTCGCATTTGCCGCCACGCATGGCATCGATTCCGTGTACGTCGAGTGCGAGTCGGCTGTTCAGCACAATCAGCCCGCGCTCATTGGGTTCTTGGAAGCCGCGGCCGCGCAGGGGCTGACCACGGAACTTCTGTTCGGCGATGCGGACTGGGTGTTGCCGGGATCCGGATATCCTTATCAAGGTTACGCCGTGTCGCTGGTATCTGTGTACACCGCGCAGTTACTCAGCCAGATGACTACCGGCAAGCCGGTGGCCGTACATTTCGACGTGGAGCCTTATAGTTTGAAACAGTGGCGGGTGGAACAGAACACCATCGCGCTCGATTACATCAGCCTGGTAACCCAGTTAGAAGCGGCGGCGCAACCATTGGGATTAAAGCTGGCTGTGGATGTGCCCTATTGGTACAGCACCATTCCCGTTACCCAGAACGGAACGGTTACGCCGATGAACCAACTTGTGATCAACATCGTGGACCGGTACGTCATCATGGATTACTGGGACACCGCATCGCGCATCGAGCGCCAGGCGGCGACGGATCTCACCTATGCGGATAGCGTGGCGGGTAAACAAGTAGTTATCGGCGTACTTACCACCTGTAACGAGAATCCGGCGGACCAATCGTTCTGCAATAACTCCCCGCATAACGGCACGGCCGATATGGAGTCTGTCTTAAATCTGGTGCGTAAGGAAGAAGTACCCAATCCGGCGTTTGCCGGGTTGGCGATCGAGGATTATGCCGGGTTCAGTATCCTGGGACCTTAGTACCGCTCCCGTTGAAGACGCAGGCCGGCTAATTGGAGGGCGGGCAATCATGCCCGCAGGGCATGGGGCACTCCCTAACGGTTGTGGCTCGGTAAGTTGTTGTATGTGCCGAGACCGGCGTGTGAGCCGCGCGCGTAAGCAAGCGGTCCCGGGCCTTTATCCGCAGCCACAGCGCGAAAATCAACTCATTAGCTGGCGACGGGTCGATGCCGGCTTGCGAAACGACGTTGAACGGATCGGCCTATCCCAAGCTCGGCCTTATAGTACCGGCTTCAACGACGACCTGCCGGGATTGGACGGAGACGCACAGCAGATGCCGAGGAAGTTGTTAATCGGGCTCACCGGCGTGCCGTTCACCAGCCACTGAGCACGTTGCCGTCGAAATCGGCGGACCGGCTGAGGGTGTAGTTCATGGTAATGTTCCGATAGCCATCGATGTTATTCGCCAGTGGGCCGCCGTTGACGATCTGCATGTAGAATACGCCCCATTCGCCGCCGCCGGCCGTGGGGATTTGCGGTTGCCAGATGGAGAGACAGCGCCATTATCGGCCAGTACCGGCGTCGAACTGAAAGTCGCGTCGGCGGAGTAAGTGTCGGGCGCGTTTGTACCGCCGAATACGACAAGACCTAAAGCGGCGCAGAGCGCGCTGTGTTTTGTCATGGAACCCTCCGATGGCGAGCGCCAGGCTACGATCTCGTGTGAGCTTGGAAACGCCATAGTTATCGAAACGCGCGAAAATTCTTCTTGACACTGACGTAACGTCAGGCCCGAGGATGAAAGAGGAGGAGTCGTGGCGGCAGGCACCGCAGTTCGCAGATACAAGATCCGAGAGTTCGCGCAGTTATCGGGCGTAACCGTCCGTGCGTTACATCACTACGACCGGCTGGGACTGTTATGCCCGAACCGCACTTACAACGGTTATCGCACCTACCGCGAGCAGGATCTGATGCGGTTGGAGCAGATTGTGGCGCTCAAGTACGTCGGGATGCCGCTGCGGCGGATCAAGACGCTGCTGGAGCGCGACGGCCGCGAAATCGCCGGCGCGCTACGGAAGCAGCGTACAGTGCTGGAAGCCAAGCGCGATCTGCTGGATCAGGCGATTCGGGCGATCCGCCAGGCGGAGATGGCTGCCGCGGCGGGTCAGCGGCCGGACGCCGCGATTCTGACACAAATTATCGAGGTGATGGAAATGCAAAACGATGCGGAATGGCCGTTGAAATATTACGACGAAGCCGCGCAGGCGAAGATCGCGGAGCGCGGCAAGACATGGTCGCCGGAGTTGCAGGAGCAGGTGAGCCGGCGGTGGCTGGAGTTGATCCGGGATGTGGAAGCGGCGTTGGGGGAAGATCCGGCGGGCGAGAAGGGGCAGGCGCTGGCGGCCCGCTGGACCGGGCTGGTGGAGGAGTTTACCGGCGGCCATCCGGAGGTGTCTGCCGGGCTGAAAAAGCTGTATGCGGATAAAGCCAACTGGCCAGCCCAGGCGCAGCGGCAGATGGAGCCGTTCCGGATCAGCCCCGAAGTATGGGCGTTTATTAGCCGGGCGATGAGGTAGGACAGGCCTCCCGGCCTGTCCCTGCGCGCGCATGGCGCGCGGAAGAGCGGCGGTGCATGCTTCGTCGATCGACTTCGGGTTGACGTCCCTGCGCGCGCATGGCGCGCGGAAGAGCGGGCCTACGAGGCCCGCGCAGGCTACGAGCCTGCCCCGCAGCGGCGGCAAAGATGTAGAAAGTCGAGTGGACAGGCCGGGAGGCCTGTCCTACGACACCAGCGCTTCCGCCACGCGGGTGGCCAACTGGTCGAACGTCAGGATTTCGTACAACGATTGGTCGGACATGATGCGCGCCGTCAGAGCGGTGTGCATGGCATGTCCGGCCCGTTCGGCGATGACGTGCCCGAGCAGCGGCTTGCCCAGCAGAGCCAGGTCGCCGATCAGGTCCAGGGCTTTGTGGCGGCAACATTCATCGGGGAAACGCAGACCGTCCGGATTCATGACGCCATCGCGCGTAAAGCACACGGCGTTGTCGAGCGAGGCGCCGCGGATCAGTCCCATGTTGCGCATCTGGTCGAGCTCGTGAGCGAAGCCAAAGGTGCGGGCGGGGGCGATTTCCGCCGCGTAGCGCTCCGGTGTGACTTCCATTTCGAGCGAGCGGCGGCCCGCCAAAGGATGGCCGTAATCGGTCTCGCAGGTGAGACAGAAGCTCTCGGCGGGCAAGATGGAAATGCGCTTGCCCCGCTCTTCCACGAATATCGGGCGCCGGATGCGCAGATACTTCCGCTTGCGGCGAGACTGGCGAATGCCTGCTTCGCGGATCAGTTCGACAAATGGCTGGCCGCTGCCATCGAGGATGGGCACCTCCAGGTTGTCGATCTCGACAAACGCGTTGTCGATGCCCATGCCGTAAAAGACGCTCAGCAGATGTTCGGTGGTAGAGATGAGCACGCCCTGGCGCATCAGGCTGGTGGCGTAGCTGACCCGCGCAACGTGACGCCAGCTTGCGGCGATGGGAAAATCATCAAGATCGGTGCGCAGAAAAACGATACCGGTCGATGGCGGCGCGGGAAGAATGCGGATGGAAACATTCACGCCGCTATGCAAACCGACACCAGTAGCTTGGACGGGACGTTGGACGGTGGTTTCAAAGCGCAAGTTTGGTCTCCGAGAGGGGCAGCGTGGGCATATGTCGTTCGGTTTAGATAGCAAACATAGTACCATGCGGAAGTTATTTGCTATCAGTGAGTTCGAAATTTCAGACTGTGGCGGATTCGCCACACTTTTGGTCAAGCTGTTGCGGAACGAAAACGCTCCCTGACGGTCGCGGCTCTGTAAAATGCAAAGCCGGGCTCTGTAAAATGCCGAGCCGCGACCGTAAGGGAGCGGTTCCCCCGCGGCCCCATCTTTGCTAAGATCGTCACCGTGGCCCATAAAATAGCGACGGAACAGAAGGGCATCCCGGTGGCTGTGCTCGTGGTGGCGCTGGTAGTGATACTGGGCGCAGGTTTCTTTCTGTATCTCGACCGGGCCTCGCATCGTCCGCCGCCTCCTCCCCCCCTCTCACGGCTGAAGCCAAAGCCTACGTGCACAACCTGCAGTTGATGGACGTCGACATGCAGAAGCACGAAAGCTATATGAAGCAGGCGGTGGTGGAGATCACGGGCAAGATCGCCAACAACGGCAGCCGCAATCTGAAGGTGGTCGAAATCAACTGCGTGTTTTACGATCCTTACGGCCAGTTGGTGTTGCGCGAGCGCGTGCCCATCGTCAGCGAGAAAATCGGCGGACTGGCGCCTGGCGAGATCAAGAATTTCCGCCTGGCGTTCGACAACATTCCCGATAGTTGGAATCAAGCCCTTCCGCAACTGGTGATCGCGGGCATCGTGTTCGGCTGACGCTGGATTACGTATGTCACCCGCGGCGATCGGCTTGCGCGCGCATTCCGGATGGGCGGCTGCGGTCGCCGTTGCCGGGCCGGTGCATGCTCCCGTGGTGGTGATGCGGCGGCGCATCGAGATGCGCGAGCGCGGCGCAACGGGTCCGGCGCAACCTTATCATGCGGCGGTGGGACTCGATCTGGACGAGGCGCGCGAGTTGGTGGAGCGTAGCGCGTCGGGCGCGGCGGCGCTGGCGGGGACTGGGTTGCGCGCCATGGCCGAGGATCTTCGCAGCCTTGGACATCGTGCGGCGGGGTGCGGCTTGCTGTTGGCGTCGGGAAGGCCTTTGCCGCCGCTCGAGAAGATATTGGCTTCACATCCGTTGCTGCATACCGCTGAGGGCGAGCTGTTTCGCGAGGCGCTGCGGGCGGCGAGCCGCGAGTGCGGATTGCCGTTGATGGAGGCGAAGGAACGCGAACTGTTTGCGCGCGCCGCTGCGGAACTGCGCTTGCCGGACGGCGAACTTGAGCGGCGCCTGGCGGCGATGGGCAAAGCTATCGGCCCGCCATGGCGGCAGGATGAGAAATTCTCGGCGGTGGCAGCGTGGTTAGCGTTGCATGGGGCTTGAAAGGTTGGCCCCATAGCCGCATAATGCGTTGTACGCCAGTATGCGGACACGCATTCGCGCTGACATGCGGGGGCGCAGGTTCCGCGACGCCAGGAGCCGATCCGTGTGGAGAAGCGCGTTGCGCTGGTGACCGGAAACAGCCGTTATGCTGCCTAGGCGCTGCAGAATTCCGCCGTCGATGATTTTGCTGCGCGCGTGCAGACGGGCGACCTGGCGTTCTTTTATTACTCCGGGCATGACATTCAGGTGCAGCAGAAACTACCTGATCCCCATGGATTTCCAGCGGTCGGACCATTCCTCGTAAGATACGGCCTATGCCGCCTCGCGCGTGCGCGACCGCATGGAAACCGCCGGCGCGCGCGGGCGGCGCCGATGGTTCGCCCCCATACGGATGATGTCCGGCCGCGGCGGCGTACTTTATGGCACAAAAGGCCACGGGCGGAGATCTGTGGTGCGGCAACGGCGCGGGATGCGGAACGGCGTTTAGGGTGATTCCGTAACAGCTATGAGAATGATGAAAATTAGCTGGGCTTGCTGAGGTGTTGGTTTATATATAAGCAGGCGCCTGGAGAGGCTGCCGCAGGCGGAGTGGCTGCCCCACAAAATTAGTCGGCATAAATCTGTTTGCATTCGTGCGCACCTGGGGTATAATCGTGCTCGCCCCCGAGTTCAGTTTATGCTCACACTCGCTCCCGAAGCTTCCGCCCCGTTATGCGAAGCAGTTCAGCAAAATGTTTGGCCGATCATGAGCGGCTTGGTTCACGACCTGCGCCAGCCACTCAGCGTGATCGACGCCTGCGCCGATTATTTGAATCTGGTTTTGCCGCCCACCGATCGGCGTGCGCGGGAACAACTGGAGCTCTTGCAAGAGCAGGTCGGCGAAGCCAATCGCATCCTGCATGAGGCGCTGGTGAACCTGCACTACATCGCCGCGCCGCCCGAACCGATTGCCGAGCCTGCCTCCAGCAGCTTTTCGTTGACGAATGCGGCCAGCGCCGCCGTCACGTACTGAGGCGGCGTTACCCGGAAGCTTGGCTTGCCCTCCCAGCAGTCGCGCGCCACGTCTGTCCACGCGGGCGCGCGCGTTCCCCGCTCGATGACCACGCAAGCGTGGGCGAGGCTGAGGAAACGGCGGGTGGACTCCTTGAAATCTCTTTGCGCGGCGTCGAGCACCACCAGGTAGACATCGGGCGCCACAAACTCTACAATACTGTTCGATTCGACGATCAGATTGCGGCTCGAGGCGTAGACTTCGTGGAGGGCGGGCATGGCGTTGGCGAGCTGCCCGGCCGCGGTGCGCAGCCAATAGGAACGGCGGGCGCCGGCTGCCAGAAACCTGCCGGAATCGGAAGCATTCGGGTGTGTTTCCTGGGCGAGGGCGTAGGCATGGTCGGGCTCCAGGCAACAGCCGCAGGCACTCCCGGAGGCAGAGCAGATGCCGTGGCCGAACTGGGTGATTTTCATGGCTGTCCAGTCCCATTGCGGCAGGGCTTGGATGAGGCCGGCCACCACCGAAGTCTTTCCGATATTGCGCGTGTGTCCGCCAACCGCGATGAGCATAGCCTGTTTTCATGCTAGCGCGTGTGCACAGTTGTAGCTATGCTCCGCTTCCTCACGGTCGTGGCTCCGTAATATCGTGCGAATTGATGCGGCTGTTTACAGAGCCGCGACCGTCTTACAGAGCCGCGACCATAAGGGAGCGGTTTACTTAGCGCTCGCGGGCTTCCAGATGCGCCAGGCGGCGTTTGATGTCGGCGAATTGGCGGCGCATCTCGGGGAGGCGCGCCAGGTTGGCAAGCTGCTCCAGGTGTTCCTTCAAGGGACGCGCGGGCGTTCCCCAGACAGTTTGTCCGGATCGCACGATTTTGGAGGTCAGGATGCCGCAGCCCGATCCAAGTACGGCGCGGCTCTCGATGCGGGCCTTATCGCCGATGCCCACTTGTCCGCCGATGACGGCGTAGTCCTCGACAACCACACCTCCGGAGAAGCCCGTCTGCGCGGCCACCACCACATGCCGCCCGATGCGGCAATTGTGACCCACGTGGACCAGATTGTCGAGCTTGGTGCCTTCGCCGATCAGGGTGACGCCCAGCGCCGCGCGATCCACGCAGGAATTGGCGCCGATTTCTACGAAGTCGCCAATCTCTACGCGGCCCACTTGCGGGAATTTGTGATAACGATCGTTCTCGAAGACGTAGCCGAAACCGTCTGCGCCGATGACGCAACCGGCATGCAGGATGACGCCGCGGCCGATATCTACGTTGTCGTAAATCGTCACGTTAGGGTGCAGGATGCAGCCTTCCCTGAGCGCCACACGCTTGCCGATGGAGCAGCCTGCGCCGATGCTGGAGGCCACACCGATGCGGCTGTTGTCGCCGATATGGACGTGCGGCCCGATGGCGGCCAGGGCGCCGATCTCGACGTCTCTGCCGATCACGGCGGTGGCATGGATTCCGGGCTTGATCTCCACGGTGGGATAGAAGCGGCTCATGGCCCGCGCGAAGGCCGTGCGGGGGTCCGCGGCGTGAATCACGGTGCGGCGGCTGGGGCTGGGGTAATCGGGCGGCACAATGAGGGCTCCCGCCGCGGAGGCATCGGCTTGCTGCAGCGCCTTGCGGCTGCCGATAAAAGAGAGCTCGGTACCGCCTGCGGTTTCTAACGGGGCGACGCCCGTTAATTCCCGTTCTCCATCACCTTCGTAGGTGGCGCCCAACCAGTCCGCCAGTTCACGTACGCGCATGTCTTATGATACAAGCTGTGATCGCATCCACAGCTCGCATTCATCCCGGCGCGCGCATCGGACCGGACGTCGGCATCGGGGATTTCTGCGTGGTGGAATCCGACGTGGAGATCGGCGCGGGCTGCCGGCTCGAGCCCTACGTGTATGTAAAGCGCTGGACCACATTGGGGGAACGCAACGAAATTTCGGCCGGCACGGTGTTGGGCACCGATCCGCTGGACAAGGCGTTTGGCGGCGCGCGCAGTTATCTGCGGATCGGAAACGGCAATCGCATCCGCGAGCATTACACGATTTCGCGCGGCACGCAGCCGGAATCCGTCACCGAAATCGGCGACGAGAATTACATCATGACTTCCGGGCACATCGCGCATAATTGCAAGATCGGGAATCGCACGGTAATTTGCAGTTGTGCGCTGGTGGCCGGCTATGTGGAAGTGGAGGACGAAGCGTTCATTTCGGGCGGCGTGGTGGTGCATCAGTATTCCAAGATCGGGCGGCTGGCGATGATCGGCGGCAACACGCGCGTAAATAGCGACGTGCCGCCGTTCTTTCTGTATTCGGGCTTCAACGTGGCGGCCATGGGGTTGAATGTGGTGGGGCTGAAGCGCGCCGGATATAAGCATGCGGATCTGGCGGCGTTGAAGAAGGCTTACCAGATCCTGTACCGGTCGGGATTGAAGCTGGCGGACGCGCTGGCGCGCATCGAGACGGAGGTTCCCACACCGGAGACGCTGCATCTGGTGGCATTCGTGCGGCGCAGCGAGCGCGGCATCTGCCGCGAATAACTCTTTCCATGACCTTTCAAACATTGCAGCAATTTCTGCGGGAGATTCCATTTAATTCACTGGTTGGGTTGCGCCTGGTGCGGTTGCACAAGGACGGCATCACGGTGGAGTGCGCGCTGCGGCCGGAGTTGATGAACGGATCGGGCGTGCTGCATGGGGGGGTAGCGGCGACGCTGGCGGATGTGGCCGTGGGCATGGCGCTGGCTCGGCACTTAGGACGGCTGCGGGCGGCCACCACGGTGGAGATGAAGATCAATTATCTGCGCCCGGTGATGCATGGGAAAATCACGGCGCGTTGTCACCTGGTGAAGGTGGGGAAGCGCCTGAGTTGCGGACGAGTGACCGTGCGCGATGCCGAGAAGCGGGAGGTAGCGGAAGCGCTGATCACTTACATGATCGTGGACACGTAGGACAGGCCTCCCGGCCTGTCCGGGCGAGCGTCGCTCGACGTGGGGCGAGCGTGACCCACTACTTCTCAGCGATCACCGCTAATTGCACGCTCTCCTTGCCGCCCTCCGCGATTTCAATGCTCTTTGCCAGCGAATCGTAAGGCGTCAAGAAATCCGGATCGTACAGCACCTGGTTGGGGTCCGCATCCTCCCAGGCGAACAGCTTGTACGATCCCGGCGCGATCCCGCGCATGTGGAAGTGTCCGGCGGGACTGGTCTGGGTCCACTTGTACAGGCTCTTCACAGGCTGTGCGGCCAACGGTATCAGCGTCACGATGGCCATCGCCACGGGCCTCGATTGATCGTCTGAAACGACTCCGTCAATCTCTCCGCCATCGGCGCTCATCACCACCGTCAAGCGGGATTCGCCCGCGCCCTGCGTCAAATCCACGCCGGATTGCGTCACGTCCTTTTCCGCCAACCGAACCGCCTTCAGGTACAGATCGTCCGGACCCTCCACAGAAGCGGCGTACACTGCCGGTTGCAAACCTTGCAGCGTGAAAGAGCCATCCTCGTTTACTTTGGACATGCTGCGCATGCCATGGTTGTCGAGGACCACGTTCCTGCCGGAAAGTTTGAGGCCAGTCTTGCCTTCCACCCGAATCTGCCCGGCGATATCTATCGGAAGCTGCAGATGCAATTCGATTCCCTCCAGATCGGCCGTGCCTACCTGAATCGGCATGCTGGCGCTCAAATGCTGGCCGCCGACCGTGCCGCCGGCGGTGAGAAAATAGGATCCCGGCGAAACGCCCTGCAATTTGAATTTGCCGCCGGTGTCGCCGGTGTCCATATTGGTGTTCCAAGTCGAGCCGTCTTCAGCGCTTTTGAGCAGGCCGATGGTTAAACCGCTCGCGGGACCCACAATGCGGCCGCTAATAGTGGCGGTGCGCGTAGGACGGAGTGTCAGGTCCATGCCATCGAGTGTCTCCCCGGGGCTTACCTCGACCGCCGACGCACTGGCGGCCTCGGCCGTGCCGGGATAATAGGAAACGCCGTATGCCTCGTTGTTCTCGCGGCCGCCCATCGATTCGGCAGATCCCGCTTCGAGATAATAGCGGCCGGCCGGCAGATCGTAAATGCGATATTGGCCCAGATCGTTGGTGGCGGCATCGCCGCGGCCTTCCAAGTGGCGCCCGGACGCGCTGTACTTGTAGATCATGGCCTGCACCTGGATGCCGCGCAGCGGGTCGCCGTCCTCGTCCAGAATGCGGCCGGTAACCACCCCGAACGGTGTCAGGCGAATGACGACATCGTCTTTCTCTTGGCCCGCGCCGAGCGTCACGCGCTGCAGCTTGACACCGCCGTGCGCGTTGGCCGAATCGTAGCCGTCATGAGTGGCGGAAAGCGCGTAACCGCCCGGCGCGAGAGCGGTGAATTCGAAGCGCCCGGCGGCATCCGTGACGGCTGTTCCAGCGCCCGCTTCTTCCTTGGCCGGCCGCGGCGCGCCCATGCTCAACAGTTCCACTTTCGCCTTCCGCACAGGTTCGCCGGTGG
The DNA here is from genome assembly GCA_963785255.1 of Bryobacterales bacterium. Lineage (GTDB taxonomy): Bacteria > Acidobacteriota > Terriglobia > Bryobacterales > Bryobacteraceae > Bog-159. The sequence goes on along the minus strand of CAWAUR010000013.1, from coordinate 594,724 downwards.
CGGAGTTCACGACCTTGCCCCTGATCAATCCTTGGGGCGGAGTTTGCGAGTCTTGAGCGCACAGTAGCGGACAGAGACACAGGATCAGCGGGCCGAAGCGCATAGGGGTACTTAATCGTTTTGGGGAAACCGCCCCCTGACGGTCGCGGCTCCGTAGCAACTGTGTCGACTCTGCACGACTTACAGAGCCGCGACCGTGAGGGAGCGGTTTCCAGCGCATAGCAACACCTTGTTATTTCAGTGTAACGTAGCCTAGAGTTAAGCTAACCAACTCGCGCCGCGGATAGGAATTACAAAAGTATTACGCTCCGCCCACCCGCCCCGCGTTACAACAAAGGTGAAGAAGCACCTTAACTCCTAAAATGCCCACACATCCCAAAGGCGCTAGCGCCCGTATCTTGCTCTCCGCCGTCTTCGGCCCCTACGCGCAGGACGACCGCTTCGGCAGCCGCGCCATCAACCCCATGGAGCTGTATCACAATCAGGTAACCCGCGAACAGGGCCCCTTCTCGCTGCGTATGTTCCACCGCTCGTGGGGCATCATGATGATCCAGGAGAATATCCCGGCGCCCTGCACGGTGCTCGATTTCCCCACGCGCGAGGCCTTTGCGCGCGAGCTTACCGAAAACGCCTACGACATCGTCGGCATCTCGTCAATCATCGTGAACGTAGGCAAGGTCCGCGAGATGTGCCGCATGGTGCGGCGCTTGTCGCCCACATCCACCATCGTGGTAGGCGGCCACGTGGCGGCCATTCCGGGACTCGACAAAATGATCGAAGCCGACCATATTGTACGCGGCGACGGCATCTCCTGGATGCGGCGCTATCTGGGCGCGGACGAGAACGCCCCCATCAAGCACCCGCACATCGTTTCCGGATACGGCCTCCGCACCATGGGATTGCGCGTCCCGGAGACTCCCGGACAGGCTGCCGCCACCATCATTCCTTCGGTAGGCTGCCCCATGGGTTGCAACTTCTGCACCACGTCGGCATTCTTCGGCGGCAAGGGCAAGTTCCTGAATTTCTACGAAACCGGCCAAGAACTGTTCGAGACCATGTGCGAGATGGAATCCTCCATGAACGTGCATTCGTTCTTCATCATGGACGAGAATTTCCTGCTTTATAAAAAGCGCGCCATGGAATTGCTGGACCGTATGAAAGCCACCGGCAAGGCTTGGGCGCTGTACGTGTTTTCCTCGGCCAACGCCATTCGCAAGTACTCCATCAAGGAACTGGTGGAATTGGGAATTTCGTGGATCTGGATGGGTCTCGAGTCACCCCAATCGACTTACGCCAAGCTCCAGGATACCGACACTTTGGCCCTGACGAAGGAACTGCGCGCCAACGGCATCAAACTGCTCGGCTCGACCATTGTGGGCCTGGAGCATCATACGCCCGAGAATATGCGCGCCGAAATTGAGCACGCCGTGGAGCACGAAACCGATTTCCATCAGTTCATGCTGTACACGCCGGTGCCGGGCACGCCGTTGTATCAGGAGATGCAGGAACAGCATCGCATGTTGAGCGGCGTGGATCTGGCGGACATTCACGGGCAGGACAAGTTCAATTTCGAGCACGCCGCCATTTCGCGGGAACAATCCAAGCAATTCCTGGATTTCGCCTTCCGCCGCGATTTCGAGCGCAACGGGCCGAGTCTGTTTCGCGTCTGGCGCACCACGCTGGCGGGCTGGAAGCGGTACAAGGATTATCCGGACGCGCGCGTGCGGCAGCGTTTCGAATGGGAAGTGCGATCGCTCAAGAGCGCGGCTAGCGGCCTGCTGTGGGCCATGGAGCACCAGTTGCGCAAGACCAACGAAAGCGTCGGCGCGCAGATTCATGCCCTACGCCTGGACCTCGGCCGCGAGTTCGGAGGCCTATCGCGCATGGCCGCCGCGCTCGGCCCGCTGATGCTGTGGAGCGCTCGCCGGGAGGGCCGCCGGTTGGCCAAGGGCGTTACTTACGAGCCCGCCACCGTGATCGAGCGCCGCAACTGGTCCGCGGCTTAAGTGGGGCAGGCACTCAGCCTGCGCGGGCCTCGTAGGCCCGCTCGGCTTGGACAGGCCAGAGGTCTGTCCGACCGGCAACGCGCGCATATTTTTGTGCAAAATGAGACAATCGGAATCGGACCTTCCCTATCTCATGAGGTTACCGATGTCTAAGTGCACTCAAGCGAAACTCGTTTTGGTTTCTATGTTGTGTATTTCCTTGGCGCTGGCGGCGCAAGCTGCCGCGCCCCCTCCGGCGCGCGATCTGATCACGGCGCCGGTGGATTTGGCCCGGCTGCACACCCTGGCCGGGAATACACGCGGTGAAGCGAATCCGCAAAACGATCGTGGAAAAGTTCCGGACACGCTGGTGCTCGATCATATGCTTTTGCAGTTGCAGCGCAGCCCGGAGCGGCAGCAGGCATTGGAGAATCTTCTCAACGCGCAGCTTGATAAATCCTCTCCCAGCTTTCACAAATGGTTGACCGCCCAAGAATTCGGGCGCGTGTTCGGACCGTCGCAGGGAGATATCGATCGAGTCTGCGCGTGGTTGCGCGCCAGCGGCTTTACGGTGAACCTGGTATATCCCAGCCGCACCACCATCGATTTTTCCGGCACGGCGGGCATCGTCGCCACAGCGTTGCACACCGAGATTCATAACCTCTCGGTGAATGGGCAGGATCACATTGCGAATATGTCCGACCCGCGGATTCCGGAAGCGCTTGCGCCGGTGGTGGCGGGCGTGGTGTCGCTGCACGATTTCCGGCCACACTCCATGCGGCGGCCGCGCGTCCAATATTCAGCTTCGGGCGGCGGATATGATTTTCAACTTATAGCGCCCGCAGACTTGGCCACGATCTATGATTTGAATGCGGCGTTTCAAGCGGGATACACCGGTCAAGGACAGACCATCGCAGTGCTGGAGGATAGCGATATCTACTCCGAGCAGGATTGGGTGTCGTTCCGGCGCGTTTTAGGTCTGTCGGGGTATACGACGGGCACGTTTCTCGCGGTCAATCCATTTCCGGCCAGTGGCGCAACTAACTGCACCGATCCGGGAGGTTTCGGGGAAGGCGAATTCGAAGCTACATTGGACGTCGAGTGGGCCAGCGCCGCCGCACCCGGCGCCACCATCTGGGCGGCGATTTGCGCGGACACTGACACGACGTCGGGGATCGTCCTCGCCGAGCAGAATATCTTGAACCTGGCTACTCCGCCTCAGGTGGTGAGCATCAGTTACGGCGAATGCGAGGTAGCCAATGGAGTGGCTGCGAACGTGGCCGCTAACTCCGCCGCGCAACAAGCGGCGGCCCAAGGGATATCGGTGTTCGTCGCGGCGGGAGATGAAGGCGCGGCAAGCTGCGATGCAGGAATGTACGCGGCAACGCATGGTATCGGCGTCAGCGGATATGCCTCTCCACCCGATAGCGTAGCTGTGGGTGGAACCGATTTCGCGGATATGTCTCAAGGAACGACCGATCAATATTGGAGCTCGTCGAACAGCGCCACCTATGGCTCGGCTCTTTCGTACGTCCCCGAGATTCCGTGGAATGACTCGTGCGCGGGTGCGGTGCTCGCGGAGTATTCTCAATTCGCGGTGGGTTATGGCGCGGACGGCTATTGCGACAGCGCGTTGGCTCAAAGTAACTCCAACCTTACAGTGGGCGCGGGAAGCGGCGGACCGAGCGGGTGCGCCAGCGGCGTTTCCGACATGAATTTCGTGGTGGGAGGCACGTGCCGGGGTTATGCGAAGCCGGCTTGGCAAACGGGAGCGCCCGGCAATCCCAGCGATGGCGTGCGCGACCTTCCGGATGTATCCCTGTTCGCCGGCGACGGCGTCTGGTCGCACTACTATGTGGTTTGCTTCTCCGATTTCTCAAACGGCGGTTCGCCGTGCGATGGCGAGCCGGTGAACTGGAGCGGCGCGGGGGGAACGTCATTCGCCTCGCCGATCATGGCCGGCTTCCAAGCCCTGATCAATCAAAAGATGAATGGCGCCCAAGGAAATCCAAATCCGGTTTATTACTCGCTGGCGTCCGGTTCCGCGGCGTCCGAGGTGTTCCATACGATCGCGACGGGCGATATCTCGGTCAACTGCTCGGGCCAGATAAACTGTTTCGGCGCGGGCTTCGTGGGGAGAGGACGATCCACGCCGACCACTTTCTTCGTTGGAAACGGGGCGCTTTCCACGAGCAGCGACACTTATACGCCGGCATTTGCGACCGGTGCAGGTTGGAACTTCGCCACCGGTCTCGGCAGCGTCGACGTTTATAACCTGATTATGAATTGGAGCGCGGCCAAATGAGGACACTATCCAGATTTATGGTTCTCAGCGCCGCCACGCTGGCGATGCTCGTCCCGCCGGCGCTGGAGGCGCAGTCCTTCGACACTAGCGGCACCTCCAGCCTAAGTGGGCCCTATCTGTTCCGATATGTGAATTTCTTTAACGATGCCGCCGGTAACCTGACCGAATCGTGCATGCTGACGGGAGTTATGACCTTCGATGGGCAAGGCCACTACACAACTTCGGGTACGCAACTATACGATTCGGATGGTTCCAACACGGGATACTGCGCCAACCTGGGCGGCGGCACTTACGGCGTACAGTCAAACGGCATCGCGCAACTGGATAACCCCATGTATCCCGCCACGCTTTTCGGCGCCTTCAGCCAGCCTGTAGTTATAGCCAGCGCGACCGAGGACTTCTATTTCGATCTTTTCATCGCCATCCAGGCACCCGCCGCTGCCGCGTCGAACGGGAGTCTGACGGGCGCATTTACAGTGGGAACTTTGGATTACTTCAACGCTTCCATCACCACGGCGCGGCAGGGCTACTTCACGTTGAATGCCGATGGGCAGGGGAACATCGGCGCGTTTACATTCAATGGCTCGGAGGCGGATATCAATAGCGGGGCCAGCCTTACCCAGAGCGTTCCCGCCTCCACCTATGCACTATCCGGCACGGCGGGCGGAACCTGGACAATACCCTCGGGCTCCGGCACGCAACCGCAAATCGTAGATGGCAGCAAGGTTCTGTATGTGTCGGCCGATGGTAACTGGGTATTGGGCGGGTCCGCCGCGGGTTCGGATATGATGTTCGGCTTTCGTGCGCCCTCCGGCACGGTTACCAATTCGTACGTCAGCGGCACGTATTTTCTGGCGGGCATGCAGAGCGATCCCAATGTTCTAATCGCCGGGTATTGGGGCTCCATCAACACTAACGGCGATGGCACCTTGATTCGCCATGAAAGATTCGACTATGTGGCGTCCGAAGAAGCTTATGACTACACTACCTACGAATCGATAACCATCGGGGCGGATGGGACATATTACGACGGCAACATTTACACCTATCTGGTGGGTGCCAATGGAAACGCCATGATGGAGATCGGCTCCGGTTCCACGTTCGCGCTCGGTATCGGGATAAGGGCGCCTTATGTGACGCCGACTTCCACGGTGTGGATCGATCCGATCGGAGTTACGGATTCGGCCAACTACACGCCCATCACCAATGCCTACACTCCCGGCGAGATGGTCAGCCTCTACGGCACCTTCGGCGTGCCGTACGATGTGGGACAGAAGTTGCCTATTCAGACATCGCTCGATGGCGTGCAGGTGTTCGTGAACGGGATAGAGGCGCCGGTCATGCTGGTGAGCCCCAATCAAGTGGTCACGCTGATTCCCTGGGAGATTGCGGGCCAGTCTTTCGCCACCTTTCAAGTAGCTGTGAACGAGTCGAAATCGAACGAAGTTACGGTGTACGTGGATTATTCGGCTCCTGGAATCTTCACTCTCGCGGAAAGCGGCATTGGGCCGTCGGCCATCCTACATGCCGACTACACATTGGTCGATGAGAATAGCCCGGCCCAGCCCGGCGAAGCCGTCCTGCTATTCATGGAGGGGCTGGGAAGCGTAACGCCGACAGTGCTGGACGGCGCCGCGGGGCCTAGCCAGACGTTGAGTGACGCCAACGAATATGACGACGATGAAATCGAGGTCTTTCTGGACGATGGCGTCGATCAACCGGCGTCGGCCGATTTATATTTTGCCGGGTTGGCGCCGGGGTTCGCCGGATTATATCAGGTGAATTTCGCCGTGCCGGAAGACGGCCTGACTAACGGCGATGTGTATATCTTGCTTTACACTAATGAGGCGATTTCGGAGATGTCCACCATCGCCGTCACCGGATTCACACAGTCGGCGGCGCGGCCAGTCTCCGCACGCCGCGTTTTTGGGCCGCGAGTACATCCAAAGCGTGCGCGCAGCCGCCGCCGTGCGTTGCCCGAAAGAGCAGTTAAGTAGCTTTGTGGGGCAGGCACTTTGCCTGCGGCGGCCTCGTAGGCCGCCTTCTTGGGAGCGCCGAGAGAGCAGCAACAGGCGGCCTACGAGGCCGCCGCAGGCTGAGAGCCTGCCCCACAATTACTGACGCGAGATCACGTGTGGATTGGTATACAGTGCGCGCAGCGCGTCCGGCTGCGACGTGCCGGACGATAGGAACCAGGCCCACGCGGTGGGCTGCTCCACCATGGCGGGTGTGGGCAGCCAGCCTTTCACCCCCAGTCCGATCACCTTGCCCACCGCGAAGCGCGCCAACTCGGCGTCGCGCCGCCACGAGAAAGGCGTGCTGCCGAGATCCACGGCCAGCGCATCGGCATAGCCCAGACCCGGAAAATAATCCGGCCACTGACCCTGCGCCTCCGGTCCGGCGCCCGAAGGTATCCCCGGCGAAGCCGCGTTCCATACCCACACCAGATTGCGCAACTTATGCACGTTCACCAATCGATCGAATAACTGCCGGTAGAGTGCGGCCGATTCCGCTTTATGGCCCGCCCACCAATACGACATGCCATTCAGTTGCGGGTACGGACGCCAAAGTACCGGCACGCCCGCATCCTGTAACTGTTTCAAATACCCCGCGGCAGTATCCACCTGGGCACTCCATTGCGTAAACAGGCGCGTACCGGGCGTCAGCAGTTCTTTCCACTCGAAATCCGATAACTTGCCGGGCCGCTCGTCGGTGGGACGCGCGGGACGCCAACTTAGTGTGACAAGGGAGTGATCCCGGAACTGGTGCGTGGCCTCCTCCACTACCGCCGGCGCGCCCGTCCCCGCCAATTCGGCGCCGTAAATCGCGGGGTGTTTGCCGGTAATCTCGAATAACTTCTGGCTCGACGCAGCCGGCGAGTCAGATTCGTTCTCCTCGCCGCTCAGAATGCCCTGCCCCGCGGCCTTGCGTAGCGTCGCCAACAACTCCTTGGCCGCCGGCAACGGATCGGGAGTTACTAACTGCTGATCGGGCGGCGCGGACGCCTTATGCATGGCCTCCATGGCTTGCTGCATACGTGGATCGTGGCGGGTCAGCGCCCGCTCGTCGTAGTACACCGCGCGCACATTCGCCAGCGGATTGGCCATCTCGATAAACTCGCTCCACGCCATGAACCATGCGTATTTCGTTTGTTCTTTCAAGACAGCCGGGCTGGGCAGTCCGCCGACTTCCCCCAGCGCCACCGGCTTGCCCACGGCCAAGGCGAGTAAGTCGTCGTAATAACTCTGCTTGAACTCACCGTATACATCTACGGAGAGTATATCGGCATACCCTGCGCCGGGAAAGTAATCCGCGTACGGGCCCGGCCCATTGCCCCCCGATCCGGGCGAGTTGGCGTTCCACACCCAGACCAGATTATCCAGATGGTGATAATTCACGAAGCGGTCGAACAATTGCCGGTACAATGCCGCGGAGCCCGCCTGGCCTTTGCGCCCCCCCCACCAAAACCAGTTGCCATTTACCTCATGATAAGGACGCCACAATACGGGTACGTGCGCGTCGCGCAATTGCTTCAGATACCCGGCGATCACATCCACTTGCGCGCACCAGCGCTTATAAAGACCGGTGCCGGGAGTCAGCACTTCGCGCCATTCGAAATCGGTGAGATGGCCTTGCACGCTCTCGTGGAAAGTGACCGGCTCATCGTCGGTCGGCCGCACGGCGTGCCAGGTGAGCGTAACGATAGCGCCGTTGCGATATTGGCGCATAGCTTCTTCCACCAGCGCCGGGCGCGCCAGCGTGGAGTCCTTATCCTCGCCGCCTTGAAAGCCAAAGTCCTGTCCGAAAACGGCTGGATACTTACCGGTAAGATCGTAGGCGCGATCGGTCCAGCTAGCGATGGTCCGGGGGTAGTTATGCTGCCCCGTCAGGATGTACTTACCGGAAATAGAATATATGTAATCGAGCAGCGCGCGCGCCTCGGGCGCGGCATGCGGATTCACAGGCGATTGCGCCTCTGCCCACAGCGGAGCCTGGCACAGAGATATAAGTATCGCGACGACCGTGGCGATTGACGATGTCATATTACGGTAATTCCACTTCGAGCGCATAGATATCGGAGTTTGTATAAACCACCGAGGCGATGGGCGCCTCGTCCTGCGCCAGACCCGCCAGCGAATAGCCCACGGAATTGGATTGCGGGATCTGCTGGAAACTCATCATACGTTCTGGCTTTTCCTTTTTCCCGCCGATCGCCACGCGGAAGATAGGCTGATCGGCCGTCTGGGTTTCCTGGTAATAAACATATTTGCCGCTGCCCGGCCAAAACGGCGCGCCCAGTCCGCTGCCGGAGACTAAGGGCGTCCAGACACGCGTGTCCCAACTGAGTAACACGATCTGGCTTCCACTCCGGCCGGTGGCGGCGATATAGCGGCCATCCGGCGACCAGGCGGGATTGGCCAACGACTCCGATCCGGGCAACAGAGTGGCGCGCTTCGTTTCGACATCCAGGATATAGACGCCGGGTTGGCCAGACATTCCCGGCGGCAGGCGGCGCGAGAACACCACGGATTTTCCATCAGCCGACCAACTCGCATCACCGTCGATCAAAGGCGCATCCGTCACCTGTTCGGGAGCGCCGCCGTTTGCCGAAACCACATAGATCCGGCTAGCATGGCCGGCGGGCCCTCCGCCAAAGACGAGCTTACTTCCATCCGGCGACCATCGCGGACGGGATGCGTGCATGGAGGGGAATGTCAATTGCAAGCGATCGCTGCCATCCGGCCGGCTGCGCCAGAGAAGATCGTCGGGGGTGGTCACGTAGGCGATCCATTCTCCATTCTTCGAGTAGTTGACCCAGCGCCCCTGGACGCCGGAAAGGAACGGCGCGAACTGACCGTGACGGGCGTCGTAGCGCATCAACTCGCGGCGTTCCTGTCCGGCCGCGAAGAAGACCCGCTTGCTGTCCGGGCTGGGGGCCAGGGAGCTGAAATCGAGCGGCGTGGAATAGATCTGGACGGGAGGGCCTTCAAAGGCGCGTGGAAACCGGCGCTTGGCGCGCATGGCATAGACGCTCGACACGCGATTGCGGAGCTCGCGGAATAAATAGTAGTCGCCGTTGGCGGTCCAGTTTCCGTTGTCGTCTCCATCGGGTTCCGCCGCGCCTCGATTCCAGCCGGGCGGGAACGGATGCAAGCCCGTTCCGTTCGCGGAGACTTCCCATAGCGATCGGGGTGTCGCGCCGCGGCTCAGCATGGAAAAGCGCAAAACATCGTCTCTGGATGGCGGCGCCCAGCGGATGGAATACGGGATGCCCGGAGTGTCCAGCAGCTTGCGCAGATCGGCTCCATCGCTGGCCGCCAGAAACAATGCGGAACCGCGCGCGAAAACGATATGGGCGCCGTCGCGCGCCCAGGCGCCCGCATGGCCTGTCACATCCCCGATTCTGCGCGGCGAACCACTTACCGTGGGAAGCACCCAGAAGGGACGTTCCACTTCCGGTCCGGAACCGGTGGCCACCAGCAGATTCGAACGGTCCGGCGAAATGTCAAGTATATCGGGATTCGTTAAAGACTGATCGAGCGGCAGCACCGGAAGTGGAGAGCCGCCCTCCACGGACACCTGGGCCAGCGACCAGCGTCCGCCATCGCGTTGGGTAAAGTAGACGCGCGTGCCATCGGTGGCCACGCCGTTACCAAGTTCCACCCTTCCGGTCTCGGTGAGTTGCACCGCCTGGATCACGCGCGCGGGCCGCACGGACGTAGCCAGCCAATAGAGCCTGACCGCGAGGAACAGGAGCAGTAGAATTAACGCCGCAGCAAGGCTGTAGATGGCGCGGCGGATGGTGGCTGGAATCGGTGGCGTGGACGCCGTCGGCGGCGATTCGCGGCGGGGCGGCGACACGCTCGCGCCGGAACCATCCGCGGTTGGCGCCGTGCGCATTTGCACGGGTGCGATAAAGCGGTATCCGCGCCGCGGCAGCGTCTCCAGATAGCGCGGCGTGGCGGCATCGTCATCCAAGGCTTCGCGGATTTTCTTGGCGGCGATGTTCAGACCGTTATCGAAATCGACCAGGGCGTCGGTCCACAGCCGGCGGACCAACTCGTCGCGCGTGACCACCTGGCCGGGGCGTTCCAATAACGCCACCAGCAACTGGAAAGGCCGCTCCTGCAATTTGATTTTTTGGCCGTGCTTACGCAGTTCGCCCTGTACCAGATCTACTTCAAAAACGCCGAATTGGAGGATTTGGGGCGCGCGGTCGTTCTGGTCCACGGATCGTTCCACCTTGATCGGGCCAAACGCGAGTTTAACATCTCGAACCATTCGGTTGGCTTTTGAGGAGTACTGGTTCGGGAAGACCGCTCCCTTACGGTCGCGGCTCAGTAACGACGGTCGCGGCTCAGTAACGGCGGTCGCGGCTCACTTGGCGATGGTCTCGGTAAAGGTGACGCTCAGCCCGGCCCCCGCGGCCAATACGGTGAATTTTCCGATGATGTTGTTGGCCGTCAGCGGGTACGCTCTGGCGACTCCCGAAGAATTGGTCACCACCGGACTGGAAGACTTGAAAGTGCCGCCGGCGCCGCTGCTTCCGGGAACTACTGTGAAGGTCACCGCGACGCCCGCGACCGGCTGCCCGGCGGCGTCCTTCACTGTCACTTCAAGCGCCGTGGGGAAGATCTGGCCTTTCGAAACCGTCTGCCCCGATCCGGCGGTCTTAGTCATGCGCGCAGGCGTATCCGCATTTTGAGTTACGGTCACCTTCGATCCGCAAACGATCAGCGTCGCCTTGCGGCTGTTATCGGTGTCATTCGCCGTAAATGAGAAATCGACCGTGCCATTGCCGGTGCTGCCGACGGTCAGCCATGTTTGGGTACTGGATACCGTCAAGGCCGTGCTGGCGGGAAACACCTGTGCGGTGACCGAGTCGCTCCCGGCCGGCTGACCTTCAGTGAAACTCGTGGCGCCCAGCAATAGGTAAGCCGGTGTAAGTTTATCGATCACCTGACGGCCGGTGTTCGAGATATATACGTTCCCCGCGCCGTCCACGGTCACGCCGCTAGGCGAGCTCAGCCCGGAGGCCAGGACGATCGCCTGCCGGGTGGCCGGATTCCATTGTTTCGCGGTGTTTTTTGACAAGTCCGTAACATAGATATTGCCCTCTCCGTCCACCGCCACCGCGAAGGGATCAACCAGGCCGGCGTTAACCGGTACGCTGACTTGCTGGGTGGTCGCGTTCCACTCTTTCACGGCGCCATCTCCGCTGTCCGCGACGTAAACATTGCCTTGCACGTCGACGGCGACCCCGATGGGTGTTTTGAGCGTTGACGGAATGATGGTGGTCACAGCGCCGGTGGCGGCGAACCACTCGTCGACCACGTTGTGCCCGCTATCCGAGAAATACACGTTGCCATGGGCGTCGACGGCGATTCCGCCCGGATTGCTCAGCCCTGTCCAAACCAGCGCGGTCACCTGCTGGGTACCGATATTCCATTCCTTGATCGCGTTATCGCCGGTGTCGGCGATATATACGTTACCCAGGCTGTCCACGGCTACGGCTGTCGGATTGTTGAGCCCGGAAGATACTAATGCCGTAAGTTGTTGTGTGGAGACATTCCACTCGTAAACCGCGTTTTTCGCGCTGTCCGCGAAATAGATGTTGCCCTTACCATCCACCGCGAGTTCCTTGGGAGCCTCAAGGCCCGTGACAAGGGCGACGGACGGATATACGGGCGCATAGCTCGCGGGCGCTTGTGTCACGGTGAATGTCAAGCCTGCGATGGTGATGGTTCCGGTCTGGGGCGTAGGACTGGAATTGGCCGTATAACCGTAATCGATCACCGCATTGCCCGTGCCGCTCTGGTTGGCGGTGGACAACGTGAGCCAGCTCGCGTTGCTGGCAGCGGTCCACGCGCCGCCCGCGAGCAAGAGCACGCTGCTGCTACCCGCCAGGTTCCCCACGTTTGCCGAGGAAGCTCCCAAGCTATACGGCAGATTAGTCAAATTGAAAGTCACTGAGAAGGAATCCACGGTGGCAGTTACCGTGAACGGTCCGCCGATGTTATTCGCGGTTAACGCGGGCGCCACGGCGTTGCCGTTCTGGTCAGTAAGAACCGGCATGGGCGGGATAAGGCTGAAGGTTCCGCTCGCGCCGCTCGATCCCGCGACTGGCGTGAATGTCACAGCCAACCCCGGCAGGGGTTTCCCATTGATATCCGCAACCGTCACCTGAAGCGGGACGGAAAACAGTTGTCCGGTGATGGTGCTTTGGCCATCGCCAGCGGATTTCGTCACGCTGCCGAGAGTATCTCCCGCTTGTGTGACAGTCACGGGTTGGCCGAGGACCATGACATGCGCGACGCGGCTGACTCCCGTGGTGTTGGCCTGGAACGCAAAGGCCACGACGCCGCCCGATATGCCCGAAATGGTCAGCCAGGATTGGTCGCTGGTGGCCGTAATGGGGGCGCCGGCGGGAAGCACCTGCGCGGTGACCGAGTCGGAGCCGGCTTGCGCAATTTCGTCGAAATTGGTGGAGCTAAGGACAAGATATCCGAATGTCACTTTCTCGATCGCGTTATTGTTGCGGTCGGCGACATATAAGTTCCCTTGCGGATCGAGGGCCACTCCCGCAGGACTATTCAATCCGGAGGAAGCCCACGTGGTGACTTGCTGGGTGGCGGCATTGAGCTGTTTAATGGCATTGTTGCCGGTGTCGCTGAAATCGACGTTGCCCTGCCCATCCACCGCTACTCCGGTGGGTCCGCTCAAGCCGGAATTTACCAGCACAGTACCCTTTTGCGTGGCCAGATTCCATTCGACAATGGCATTGTTGCCGGCGGCCGCAAAGTAAACGTTGCCGATGCTGTCAACGGCCAAGCCCAAAGGATCGCTTAACGGTGGTGCGGAGACTAACGTGGAGATAGACGCGGTGCTCGCATTCCATTCTGAAATCGAGTTAGCGCCGGAGTCGGAGAAATACACGTTGCCTTGAGAGTCCACAACTACGCCATAGGGGCTTACCAGACCTGTTACCAGAGGGGTTAGTTGCGGATTGGCCGCGTTCCACCGCGCAATCGCATGATTGCCGGCGTCGGCGATATAGATGTTGCCGTAAGCGTCCACGGCGACGCCGGTAGGGCTGGCAAGTCCCGAAGAGATCAAGGTGGTAAGCTGCCCGGAATTTGGATTCCACTCGTCGATCGCGCGGTTCCCGGTATCGGCGATATAGACATTCCCTAACCTATCGATGGCCACACCTTGCGGCCCGTTCAATCCGCTAACCAGGGGCGCCAAGGGGGCGATGGGAGTGTAAGTGTTGCCGGCCTGCGTAACCGTGAAGGTCAGTCCGGCGATGTTTAACGTGCCGGTACGAACGCCGCTACTGGTATTAGGATCGTAGGTGAACTCAATCAACGTGGCTCCCACGCCGCTCAGACTTGACGTCGAAAGATGCAGCCATGTAGCGCTGCTGGATGTGAGCCAGGGGCCGGCGGTAATTAACTGTACCGACCCGCTGCCGGCCGCGCTGCCTACGACCACCGAACTCGTGCCCAATGCGTAGGTGACATCCGCCGACACCGTCACAGTGGATGTAACGGGGCCGCTTCCGGTTTGCGGATTCCATACCGAAACGGCAAGCTGGTCCCCCGCGGCCATGGGGCATATACCGTTTTGGTTCACGTTGGCTACTACTTCGATGCGGTCGTCCTCCCAGTAACCAATCGATAAGTTGCAAAGGCTGCCGGTCATACCGGCGGTCCAGCCTTGAGTAAGGTCGGTAACTTCGAGATAGTCGGAGTTACCAGAGAAAGGAACGCCCTGCGGCAGGAATCCAAAACCTTCGCCACTAACGGTGATGGGGGGGAAGGGCTGAACAGAGACGGGGTTCTCGCCGGGCGCCGGCGCGGGGATGGAAGTAATCGTGGTGGTGTTCGGAGGAAATACGCCACAGTTGGGCGAGACACCGGGAACGCCGGCCGGAAGCACTCCGCAGACACCGGGTCCGATCAGTTCCGATGCAGTCTGGGGCAGCGTGGCCGCGAGCGGATAATCCACCACCGGCAGGTAATCGCCGATCATATTGCCGTCCGGCGTATAGACCGATGTCTTGTATGGAACTACCTGGGCGCCGCAGGCGAAGTTAGGCGATGATAGGATATCCCGTTTCTCAATATAGCTTAAAGTATTATATTCCTTGATCGCGGCCAGATTCAGATAGGTGTAACCATTGGCCGGCGTGATCCAGGCGGGAATAGAGGCTCCGGTGCCGACAATGAGCGTGGCATAACCATTTGCGTCAGTGGTGAAGTAAGAATCCGCCAGACTTGCCAGCGCGTCGCTCGACGGCGGGTAGAACGAGAGACCCATGTAGCGCATCTGCTCGTTGCCGGATCTCGAACATCCGTTGGTGCACGGCGTGGGGGGGTGGGTGGGCACGCGCAGCCGCATGCGCATCACTTGGCCCGCCGCCGCCAGGGTGGCGGGCAATCCGGAAGGCACTTGCGCGTTCAAGTAATAAGAGTACGAGTTGGGAAACTTCACTAACTCGCTGGAGCGCGTCCAGGTGAACGCATTCCGCGGGTCGGTCCCATAGCATAACTCGGGCAGATAGTTGATGTCGTAGATTTGGTGATCCAGATACTGATTGTGGTCGAGCCAATCGGTGCCGGCGCTGGTGCTTACGATTTGCAGGGTCTGCTGGGCGTAGGCCGCGGGATAGGCGCACCCGGAGGCCACGTCCCGCACAATCACGCTGGGAATGGTGGAGGGATCCGCCGGATTGATATCCATATAGGCGCGCACCATCAGGTATCCAGCCGTGTTCGGATTGGTATGCTGCGGTGTATCCACGACATGCAGGGTGGCAGTGAGATTTGCGAGCCAGAAGCCCGGATCGGTGTTCCAGTTAATGTCCGGGTGCCGCAGCGTGGCATCGAGCGAATTCACGGCCACGTTGTACCCGTTCATCATACAGCCGGTCTCCTGAACCCCAGGTGTGCCACCGAAATTCATGGCCACCCCATACTGCTGGCCCTCGGTGTACGGCGTGAACGGTTGATACGGGTTCACGTACTGGGAGGTTAGCGGCGCCATGTTGGTGTCCAGAATGGCCTGCGAAAGCTGGTAATGGTCGTCATTGGCCGAAAGCGAGAAGAATCGTGCGTTTGGAAAGCTTCCGACCACGATGAGCTGATAGCGCGGATCGACTTTGTAGTAGATGAACCAATAGGTGTCGTTGAGATCGGTCTTCGATCCTCCCTGGGGGGCTAACGGAATTGTGTAGCAGGGGTTCTGGAAGTTGGTGAAGAAGTCGCCGGACGGGAATTCATTGCCGGTGAATTGAGTAGGCAGATTGGCACAGTTCTGTGCGCTGGCCGTGCAGGCGCAGCACAACAGTACACAGAAGAAGATGAACGCGAAGTGGCGACCCAAGATCATGGCATTATAACTTGCGAATGACCCGATTTTCGTACTGCTTGTACTAGATCCGTAGGTCTGTCGGGGCGCGCTTGGCGCGCTGAAGAGCGGGCCTACGAGGCCCGCGCAGGCTACGAGCCTGCCCCACAACGGCGGCAAGGATGTAGAAAGTCGAGACATCGACGCTCAGCGCTCTTCGTTACGCACGACATCGGGCAGGGTGGGTGCCTGACAGGTTGGGTTCGTTTTGTAATTTTTTGTGGCGTTGCGGGCGGTTTGGAGGGTGGCTAACTGGCGAAGGCTGCGATCGATGGAGCGCTCCAGAGCGGCTTCGTAGCGGGTGAGCTTGACGAGGGAGTTGGCTCCTTCACAATCGATGATGAAGCCGTTGGCCAGTGCGTCGGCGCCGTCGGGATCGAGGCCGGGTGATTGCGGGTCGCCCAACAGTTTCGCCCGGGCGCGGCACTGTGCGGCCTGGCGCGCGCAACTTTGGAGGCGGACACGGAGGACACCGGCTTCGACGGGCATGGCACGATCCAGACGCCATTGATTGGCGGCGATGCGGCACACGAGCATTTCTTCGGCGGGACCGGCGGGGCGGAAGCGGTCATAGAGGTCCAGGAGGAGGAGGTTTAGCTCTTCGGGATCTTCGCCGGGGAGGATGTGGGTTTGGGCAGTGAGACCGTGGGTGAGCGAGTTCCGGCTGGAAACGGCTTTGCCGGCGGCGGTGCGGGGGCCAGTAGATTTCTTGGCGTTTTCGCGGTTGGCCCGGATGTGGGCTTGGCTGGTGGTGGTGCTGGCGTTTGTTTTGTCCATGGTGGTTTCGATGGCGGGTTGGATGCGCCCCTTCCGTTTGTCAGGATAGCGGGTGCGAGTGCGGGGAAGCGGGTACGATTGGGCGCAAGTCGTTGGGAAGGCAGGGAGAGTTTGCTTGGATCGGAAGTGACTGGCCGAGGACAACCTGCCAGGTAGGGCGCAAAATATCCAGACAGGTCTAACGCCAAGTACGTGTTGGCAAATACGCCGACCAAGCCGTTTTGGGTGGGCACAATTGTCAGGTACCCATCCGCTGGCTCGACGATGGCGACAGCCGGCTGGATCTAGTCAGCGGCAATTTGCGGAGCGTGTCGATATTTTCGCATCAGGCTAACGCAACAGCCGACGCACCAGACCGGCGATACCCACTCCCGCAAGGAGCAGAAATGTGCCTGGCTCCGGCGTCGGCAATTCGCCAGGGGCTGGACCAAAGGAGAAGCTGACGCCGGTCAAAGGCTGCTCTTGGTCGTTGAAGAACTCAAAACTGCAGCACCGTTCGCTGAGGCTTGCACCGTAATTGCCACCGCTGACAGTTTGCATGGCCCACTCTTCGTACAGGGACAAAGAGACGCTGAGCGTTTCCGGAGAGTCGAACACGATCGGCATGAATGTGCCGGAACAGGGGGGTGAGTTCAGCAGACCTATGAAACCACAGCCGTACCCATTGCCCGAGTTGTCGTATATCGAGGCGGTTCCGCTCATATCTGTGGGCCAATTCGTTAGGCTAGCGCTGAATGTCGGCACGAAGAAGCCTACGCCGGTTACTCCCGTTACCGTCAGTATGTAATTCGCGCCTAGTGACGCGGATGCCGCTGCAGTAACCTCAGGGCCTTCGAAAGATGTGCTAACACCGGCGGAGACATTCACAGATCCGCCTGAAATGGAGACTTGGGCCTGCGCAGATGAGGAAGAATCGCTACAAGAAGCGGAGTAAACTGACCCGACCCAGTAGCCGCCGGATCCATACGAGTTACAGTTGGCCGAAGCGTCCACTATGGACGCGAGGCCGGAAGCACAAGCGAGAAGAAACAGAGTGAGAAAGCGCATAAAATCTCCTTCCCCTGCGGCTCCTTCCCGGGCCGTTTGGTAGCGCCGTCCCTTCAACCGGCGACGCCCCGAAACCCTCCGAGGACTTCGGAATTTCCGTTTTAGCTCACGGTCTACCCGGATTCTACTCCCACGCGGGGCGCTCCGGTGAATACATTAACAAACCTTAATACTGCTCAGGCCGCGGGCTCCAGGGCCCGCCGGGCGCGGGCAAGGCGGCGCCGCGTTGGACAGGCCGGGAGGCCTGTCCTACTGGGCCAGGGTGCTGCGCTTGCGCCCGAATGGGAAATAGATGGCCAAGCCCACGATCAGCCACAAGAAAAACCGGAGCCACGTGCGCAGCGGCAGGCCCATCATCAGCACCACACAGCAGGCGATGGAGATGAGTGGGAAAAGCGGCACGAAGGGCACCCGAAACGCGCGTGGGCGATCGGGCTGCTTCTTGCGCAGCACGATCACGCCGGCCGAGACCAGCGCGAATGCGAACAGCGTGCCGATATTCGAAAGCTCCGCGAACGTGTCGATATCCCAGATGCCCGCCGGGATGCCGACCAAAAAGCCGGCAATCCAGGTGGAAATATACGGCGTCTGAAAGCGCTTGTGCACCGCGGAAAAAAAGGCGGGCAGCAGGCGGTCGCGCGACATGGCGAACCAGATGCGCGCCTGGCCATATTGGTACACCAGCAGCGAGGAGATCATGCCGGCCAGCGCCCCGGCGGTGACTACCACGCGCAGCCGGTTGAATCCCAGCGCTTTCAGAGCGTCCGCCACCGGCGAAGCGGTGGTCAAGGTCGAATACTTGGCGATGCCGGTGAGCACCAGCGATACCGAACCATAGAGAATCGTGCAGACAATCAACGTGGTGATGATGCCGAAGGGCAGATCCCTTTGAGGATTGCGGCACTCCTCGGCGGCGGTGGAAACGGAATCAAATCCGATGTAGGTGAAGAACACGATGGACGCGCCCGTGAGGATTCCGGGAAAACCGTGCGGGGCGAAGGGATGCCAGTTGGCGCTGTTGATGGCGCGCGCCGAACCGAAGCAGAACAGTAGAATCGCGCCGATCTTGATGAGCACCATGGTGGTGTTGGCCTCGGCGCTCTCTCTGACTCCGCGCACCAGCACTACAGTCACCAGCAGCGTGATGAGCAGCGCGGGAATATTGAACACGCCCGCCGGTCCGCCCGGCGCAGGGATGGGAGGATATGCCAACGCTTGCGGCAAATGCCAGCCGAATAAGTTGTCGCACAAATCCTGTATATACGCCGAGAATCCGACCGCCACGGACATGTTGGAGACCGCGTATTCCAAGATGAGATCCCACCCGATGATCCACGCCACGATTTCGCCCAGGATGGCGTATGCATAGGTGTACGCGCTGCCCGCGATGGGGATCATGGACGAGAGCTCCGCGTAACACAGGCCCGCGAACAGGCACGCCAGCGCCACCAGCGCGAACGAAACGGTGATGGCTGGACCGGCGCCAGGCCTCCCTAATTGGGATGCCGCGTGGGAGCCGTTCAGGATGAGATCGATGACGGTCGCTTCCAAAATGGATTTGGTGGGAATCACGGTGCCGGCCGCGGCCGTGCCGGTGAGCGTAAAAATGCCCGAGCCGATGACGGCGCCCACGCCCAGCGCGGTGATGCTCCAAGGGCCCAGCGTCTTGCGCAAGCGATGTCCGGGCTCTTCGGAAGCTTCGATCAGTGCATCGATACTCTTCGTGCGGAATAGTTGACTCAACGTGGCATCCCTGGTCCTCGGATTCTAACATCGTGCAGGGCGGCGCGCCATGGAAATCCCAATTGTGGGCAGGCTCCGAAAACACCGTGGGGCGGCCAATCTTGGCCGCAGCCGGCTTTTGAGGCGGCTGAAGCCGGCTAGGGCGAGCGTTGCTCGCCAAAGAGCGGGCCTACGAGGCCCGCGCAGGCTACGAGCCTGCCCCACAACGGCGGGCAGAATGTAGAAAGTCGAGAGGCAGGCTGGCAGCCAAGCCCACAGAGTTTCAGATACCGGCGGCTTCAACACGGCAAGCCGTCCGTGTCTGGACTTTAGCAGCGGAGCGCTTCAGGCCATGGAGCGCCAGCAGGGCCAACAGCGACAGTGCCACGCCGTTGATGGCGATCTGCGCCGCAATCCACGATCCATGCTCCTGCATCAACAGCAGGTACGGAATCGGGACGCACAATGCCAGCGCCCCATAGCGCAGCGGTTGTGGAACGGGCAAGCGCAAGATCAGCGCCATGGCCGGCAGCAGCAGCACGCCGTCGTACACATAGGAATGATGGCTCACCAGCAAACCGCCCGTAATAGCCGCCGTAGCGCCTATGGCCAAAGGCGAGCGCCGCGCGATCGCCCATATCGCGCAAAGCGTCATCAAGCCCAGCCCCACTTCCAATGCGCTGCCATAGGGCAACGCGTGCGTCAGCCCCAACAGATTGGGCATCTTGGCAGGCGATGGGCTGAAATCGGAGATCGCCGAAAGCTGCCACAGCTTGGTGGGCCAGGCGCGCCCTTCCGCCGCAAACGAAATGGCCAGTTGCAGCACTCCGCCGGCCAGTCCGCCGGCCAGGGCGCCCCACTTGCGGCGCGCCAGCAGAAAAATCGGAATCCCGAGCGCCAAATGAAACTTGGCGGCGCACAGCGAGAAGACCAATCCTGCGGCGAACTCGCGCCCCGATTGCAGCAGCCGCAGCCCCAGCACGATCGAAAACAGAAACAATCCGGTATCCTGACCGGTGGAAAGCAGAATGGCTGCCGGGCACGACCAGCACAGCATCATCCAGCGATCCTGCCTCCGGCCGGCCGGCCACATCGCGGCAAAGCCTAGCAACGCGGCCAGATTCACCAGCATCCATGCAAGGCGCGCGTATTTGAATCCGAGAGCTGTCAGCGGCTTCAGCAGCACGGCGTACACGGGCAACCGGCCGAACGGAATCGGATGATTTCCATGCCGCAGTTCCAACTCCTGAATGCGCGCGAAATCGTAGACATGACCGGTTCCCGCCAACTCCGCGGCGGCATAGAACTGGTTAAAGTCGGTACCGCGCTCGAAGAGGCTGAAGCCGATCCACAGGCAAACGCAGGCTCCGATCAGGCAGGTTACGCGCCACACAGCACCTATTATCCGGGCGCGAAGGGTGGCGCCGCATACTCTCCTTCGTTAACCCAGCGGTGGGCCGGCAGCGACGCTAAATCGTCGTCAGACCACACCGCCGATCGGGCAGGGCGCCTGCGCCACTTTAGAAGTTCACGATACTGGCGAAGGAATTCGGGTCAAGGCTGGCGCCGCCGACCAGAACGCCGTCGATTTCCGGCTGGGCCATCAGCGAACGCACGCTATCCGGCTTGACGCTGCCGCCGTACAGAATGCGCACGGCATCCGCGAGCGCCGGTCCGTAATGCGCACGCACTTGTCCGCGCAGCACGCGATGGGCATCCGCGGCGATCTCGGGCGTGGCCGTCTTGCCTGTGCCGATGGCCCACACGGGCTCGTACGCGATAACGATTTTCGCGAACTGTGCGGGACTGAGCAATGCAATGCCGCCCTTGAATTGCAGCGCCAGCAGGGCTTCGGTTTCGCCCGATTCGCGCTCCGCCAGGCGCTCGCCCACGCAGACGATGGGCGTCAAACCGGCGTCCAGCGCGGCGATGGTGCGCTGCAGCACGGTTTCGTTGGTCTCTTCGAAATACTGGCGCCGCTCGCTGTGCCCGACCAGCACGTGCGAACAGCCGCAGGCCTTGATCATCGGGCCGGAGACTTCGCCGGTGAAGGCGCCCTCTTTGACCCAATACAGATCCTGCGCGCCGATGCCGATGCGCGTTCCCTGGGCGGCCGCCACGGCCGCGGCGATATCCGTGTAGGGCGGACAGATGACGATCTCGCAATGCCCGGCCTGCTCGACCAGCGGCCGGAACTTTTCAAAAAAAACGGTGGTTTGGGCGGGCGTCTTGTACATCTTCCAATTGCCCGCCATGATTGGTTTTCTCATAGGATCTCAGGTAAGAAGGTGGTTCCTTGAGCGATTTCCGCTCCAAAATTTTGCGCCACGGTCTGGCCGATGTCCGACAGCGTAGAGCGCAAGCCCAAGTTGGCGCCCTGGCGGACGCGCGGTCCGCAGGCCAGCAGCGGCACATACTCGCGGCTGTGATCCGTGGATGGCGTGGTGGGGTCGCAACCATGATCGGCGGTCAGGATGGCAAGGTCGTCGGGCCGCCAGGCGGCCATGAAATCCGGCAGCCAGGCATCGAATTGCTCGAGCGCCGCGGCGTAGCCCTCCACGTCGTTACGATGCCCATATTGCTGATCGAAATCGACTAAGTTCACGAAGATCAATCCGGCGTCGAACGAGCGCATGGCTTCGAGGGTATGCGCCATGCCCTCGGCGTTGTTCTTAGTTTTCGAATAATCGCGGATGCCGCGGCCCAGGAATACATCGAAGATCTTGCCGACGCTGTGCACGGCCACGCCGCGGGCGTCGAGCACATCGAGCAGCATGCCGCGCGGCGGCGGCACGGCGTAATCCTTGCGATTGGGTGTGCGCACGAAGGCTCCCGCGGAACCGGTGAAGGGACGCGCGATCACGCGGCCGACTTCATAGGGTCCACGCAGAAGTTCGCGGGCGGTTTCGCAAATCTTGTACAACTCCCAAAGCGGGATGACTTCCTCATGCGCGGCCACCTGGAACACGCTATCGGCCGATGTATAGACGATGGGCGAGCCGGTGCGCATGTGCTCCGCGCCCAGTTCCTTAATGATTTCGGTTCCCGAAGCGGCTTTGTTGCCGAGCGTGTGGCGCGCGATGCGGCGCTCGAACTCCTGCATGATTTCGGGCGGAAATCCGTGCGGGTAAAGGGGAAAAGGTTTTTCCAAATGGATGCCGGCCATCTCCCAATGTCCGGTGGTGGTGTCCTTGCCGGGGGACGCCAAAGCGCATCGTCCGAAGGCGGCTTCCGGCTCCATGGCTGGTGGAAGTCCGGTGAGCAGCTTGATGTTGCCGAGCCCCAGCCGGCAAAGATTCGGCAGGTGCAGCGGACGGCGCCGCGCGATGTTGCCCAGCGTGTCGCTGCCGGTATCGCCGTAAGCCGCGGCGTCGGGCATCTCGCCGATGCCGACGCTATCGAGCACGATCCAGATCACGCGGCGGAACACCAATTGAATGTAACATCCTTGCATCGCCATTCAAGTGGTGCGCATCCGATTTTGGGAGGGGACTTATGGTGACTTATTACGGACCGAAAGAGCTGGCCGATGCGTTCCGCACCGTCCGCAAGAATACGATTCAGATTGCCGAGGAAATACCCGAGGCGCATTACGGCTTTCGTGCGACGCCGGATACGCGCTCGGTGGCCGAGACGCTGGTGCATATCGCGGTGAGCACGCGTTTTCCGGAGCGGGTGCACATGATCGAGCGGCGCACCAGCATGGAAGGCTTCGATTTCATGAGCCTGATCGCCCAGATGATCGCCGAGGAAAAAGTGGCGCGATCGAAGAGCGAGATTGTGGAACTGCTGAGGAGCGAAGGCGAGCATTTCGCGGCGGCTCTGGAAGCTCTTTCGGAGAGCGCGCTGGCCGAAACCATGCACTTTCCGCAGGGCATGACGCCGGCTACTAAGGTGCGTTTCGAGATGCTGCTGGGACCCAAGGAACACGAGATGCACCATCGCGCGCAGTTGATGACGATGGAGCGGATGCTGGGGATTACGCCGCATCTTACGCGGCAGATGCAGGAGCGTATGGAGCGGATGAAGACGGTGCGGGCGGGGGCCTGATTTCGGGCGTTCATCGGCGGCTGATAAACTCGGGTTGCGCGGAGGGTATTCGCCGGTTTCAGGAAAACGAATATGGCCGCCGATGAACGCCGATAACACCGAGGCTACTGCATCTGCTGGCTGGGGCCGTGTCGCGGGAGATATACACTCTTGTGTCGCGCACTGGCGCTGGCGCTGGCCCGCTCCCTTACGGTCGCGGCTCAGTCACAACGGCTGCGGCTCGGTCACAACGGCTGCGGCTCAGTCACAACGGCTGCGGCTCGGTCACAACGGTTGCGGCTCGGTGACAACGGCTGCGGCTCGGTCACAACGGCTGCGGCTCGGTCACAACGGGTCACAACGGTTGCGGCCAGTCACAGCCGTACGGATTTGGCACGGTCATTCCCTGCAACCTTCCGTGCCTGCTCTCACGTCTGAAGCTTATTAGGTACAAACGATGCCTCGTAATAATGGACTTACGCGCCGTGGACTGCTGATGCTGGCGGCCGGCGCGGGTGCCCAAACCTCGTTGCGGCTGTACGCCGCAAGTTCGGATTTCTGGAACAAGAAAGATCCGGATAAATGGTCTTCCGACGAAGTCTCGAGACTGGTCTCGAAGTCGCCGTGGGCCAAGGATGTGAACGCGGCTTCCTCGTCGCTCAGCCGCCCCTACGCCCCCAAGATTCCAGGCGGAGGAGGCCTGGCCGATCCCGGTGTGGGCGGCGGTGGATCTCCTGGAGGCGGATATCCGGGCGTCGGCGGGGGTGGCCGCAGCGCGGGCGGCAGCCGGGGGCCAGACGATAATGGAATGCCTTTATCTTATAGGGCCACGGTTCGGTGGGAAAGCGCCAAGCCCATCCGCGCGGCCATGAAATCGGCATTGCCCGAAGCGCTGGCCGGCGACTACGTGATCAGCGTGAGCGGTGTTCCCATCCTCGCCACGGGACGCCAGCACAGCGACGACGGCGACACGCAAGCCACCATCTCCAAGGGATTGACCGCGGAAGTGCTGGAACGGATCAAGGACCTCACGTATCTGGAGCCCAAGGGAAAATCTCCCGCGCAGCCCAGCGCCGTGCTCAAAGGCGACCCGGCCAGTTCCGGCACGCCCACCCTGCTGTTCGGTTTTCCGCGCGACGTGGTGCCTCTCACGGAGGACGATCGCGAGGTGGTCTTCACCACCAAGCTAGAACAGATCGAGATCCGGGCCAAATTCAGCTTGAAGGACATGATGTATCATAAAGAACTGGCGCTCTAGAATGGGCAAGGTCGCGCGCGCCAGCAAGCCCGCCGTTATCGCAGTTTTCGGAGCCTATATTCGATGGGTAATACCGTGAAGTTGGCTGTCAGGATTCTTAGTGTGTGCGTGCCGTGCGCGGTCATCGCCGGGCGGCCGCTCGCCGCGCAGCAACCGGGCGCGCCGCAGTCGCAATCGCCGGCCGCGGGCCAGCAGGCGGCCGCGCCGCCGTCCACGCCGCCTCCGCCTCCGCCGGTAATCACGCCGCCGGGGAGCTTTATTGGCGGTCAGGGTGTGTCGATCACCGTGCAGGGGTTTGAGGGAATCGGACATCCCATGATGGGAACAGGACATCTGGACACCAACGTAGATCCCAGCACCCTCGATTTCGGCGGCCGTCCGCGGCTCGCGGAAACCGGCATCCTGAGCATTCCGATCGGCAAGAAGCAGCACCACACGTTGCGATTTTCCTATTTCCGGGTGCAGGGGTTCGGCAACCCCACCGCTCCCCAGGATCTGATCATCTACGGCACCCAATATTATCAGGGCGATTACCTGGCCACGCACTACACCATGCAAAACGCCAAGGTGACGCTGGATTATCTGTCGTGGCCCTTTCCGGTCAAGGATTCCAAGTTCCACGTGAAGACCTTGTGGGAGGTGCAGACCGTGACCTTCTCCGGCGGCCTCGACGCTCCCCTGCGGCACGGAACCACGGACGCCTCGGGCAACCCGATCGAAACCGTGGCCCAGGGCCTGGATTGGTTCGTGTTCCCCAGCTTCGGCCTGGGCGTGGATTATCAGTTGAGCCACCCACTACGGTTCGAAGCGCGCGCATCGGGATTCATTTTCCCGCATCGCTCCACGATTTACGATGCCGAGGCATCCTTGAACTACCGGTTCGGAAAGTTCGAGATCCAGGGCGGCTTGAAAACGTTTCACTTCAAGACTTCACCCGAGAACACCGAATTCGTCTACGCCAGCTACCCCGGAGTTTATGTGGGGCTGCGTTGGTATCCGACGTACAGTTCGCGCTAAGCCAACATGCCGGACCATTCGCCTAAATCGCAGATTTTACAAAGACTTAACAGCAAAGCGGTAACTCGTGCGCGGTGCCTGGCGTTTCCCGTTGCAGGGGTAATCCATAACTGTGGAAAACGTATTTCACGCTTTACCGTTTGTGCTCCCGTCGACGGCCGCGTGCGGCATGCGCGGTCTGGCAGGCCGGTTGTCCTGGACGAAGCTTTAGTGCGCGGGATGGCAATCTTGCCACTCCCTCGCGAACCGGAAATTGAAGATCCCCATATCCGTGGTGAAGTGCGGAATTGCCTGGACTTGGCGCAGCGGGCGCATGCGGCGGCCAGCGCCGGAGACCGTCTGACTGCCGCGCGTGTCGCAGTGGATCTGGTCAAGGCTTATGATAAGCTTCTGGAGAATATTCGTCTCATTTCCCTCCCCGCCACAGAAGAGAAGCGTGTGCGCGACCGGCTGATGCCGGTAACGGAGCTGCTGCGGAGATACAAACTCCGTTGAGTGTTTTATACCGAGCAAAAAAGGTCGTCACAGTGACTAATCGATTCATTCATTCGCGATTCGGACAGGGAAGCTTGTGGCTGGCTCCCGTTTTCTTATTCTTGCTGCTGCCCGCCGCTGGCTGGGCGCAGTCTTACACCATCAGCACAGTGTATGGAACCTGTGCGGCGAGCGGCACAACCCCGCCCTGCAACGGCGGCTATGCCGGCGATGGAGGCGCCGCCACGTCGGCGCAGTTCAATGGTCCCACCGATTTGATTTTCGATTCTTCCGGCAACGCGTACATTTCCGATTGTTCCAACAATCGCATCCGTGAGGTCAATTCGAGCGGCCAGATCAGCACCTATGCGGGCAACGGCACCGCGGGATTCGCGGGGGACGGATCGTCTCCCACGGCCAGCGGCACTGAGATCAACTGCCCCTCGGGCATGACCTTCGACAGCAACAGCAATTTTTTCTTCGCGGACAACCTTAATTACGAAGTGCGTAAGATCGCCGGAGGCGTCATCTCCACGGTGGCCGGCAATGAAGGCAGTGGCGCCGCTTTCTCCGGAGATTTGGGCGCAGCCACCAGCGCCCAGCTTTGGAACCCCTGGGGAGTGGCGGTGGATAGCGGCGGCAATATTTATATCGGCGACGCGTTCAACAACGTGGTGCGCGTGGTATGTGTGACGCAAACGCCCATTGGCTGCGAGAGCAATTATTTTATCGGCGGCTTGACCTGGGCCAGCGGCGACATCGATACTTTTGCCGGAGAAAGCACCATCGGCGCCGGCTATAACGGCGATGGAGGTCTCGCGCCCAGCGCATTGCTCAACAACCCCACGGCGGTGTTGCTGGATTCCTCCGGCAATCTTTATATCACCGACACGGGCAACGGCGCCATCCGCAAAGTGACTCCCGCCGGCGTCATTTCGACGGTGGTGGGCGATGGCAGCGGCAATGCCGGCTATAAAGGGGATGGCGGGTTAGCTAACACGGCCGAACTCAACAACCCGAAGGGCATTGCATTCGACTCGAATGGGAATATGTATATCGCCGATACGGATAACCAGGTGATCCGCATGGTCACGTTGGACGGGTACATTTCCACCATCGCCGGGAACCAGGGCTTGGGCCCCGGCTATGCGGGCGACGGAGGCGCGGCCACCAGCGCGCAACTGGGTTATCCCTCCGGCGTGGCGGTCTACGGCGGCAAGATCTATATCGTAGATAGCGGCAATAACGTGATTCGCCTGTTGACTCCAGTCGCGCAGACGCCCCAGATCAATGCGGGGGGCGTGGTGAACGATGCCAGTTATTCGGCGCCCGTGGCTCCCGGCAGCATTGCGGCCGTCTTCGGCGATTTCTTCCTGACCACGCCCGCCACGGCTTCCAGCGTGCCCCTTTCGAACAGTCTGGAGAATCTATCTTTCGCCTTCGGCTCCACGGCGGCGCCTTTGTTTTACGCGTCGGGCGGCCAGGTGAATATTCAGGTGCCTTGGGAAGTTTCGACGAGCGGCCCGGCCAGCCTTACGGCTACGCTCAACAGCACGGCAGGCTCGGCGCAAACCGTGAACGTGGCGCAATTTGCGCCGGCTATCTTTACCCAGAATGCCCAGGGCACCGGCGCCGGCGCCATTCTGGACTCCAACTATAATTTAATCTCCGCCGGCAACCCGGCCACGGCTGGAACCACCGTCATTCTGATTTACTGCACCGGGCTGGGGCCGGTCACGAACACGCCGGCCGACGGGGCCGCCGCGGGTTCCGGCGACCAGCTCTCGAACACCACCAATGCGGTTACGGTGACCATCGGCGGAGTGACGGAAGACGCACAATTCGCCGGGCTCGCGCCGGGATATGTAGGGTTGTATCAGGTGAATGCGGCGGTGCCCGCGGGAATCGCTGCGAGTAGCGCCGTGCCTCTGACGCTCACGGTTGGCGGAGCCACTTCCAACACGGTTACCGTCAACGTGCAGTAGGACAGGCCTCCCGGCCTGTCCAGGAAAACGTGCCTTGTCGGGCAGCCACTCTGGCTGCGGCTGCATTTCCGGCCACCGGGAGGGACAGGCCGGGAGCCTGTCCTACTCAGCCCAAAATAGATTTATGATGCATTTTTGTAACGCTTTGGCTTCGAAATGCACTATCTAACAGAGGGCAAGAATGGAGCACGATGAAGCGGTCCGCTCAAAGGCCGCGGAACGATACGTCGCACATGAGCTTTCGGCCGCCGAGCAGGATGCCTTCGAGGAGCATCTTTTCGATTGCCCGGAATGCGCGGACGAAGTCCGGCTGGAATTGACGTTCTCGGTGAATGCCAGGGCCGTTGCGCGAGAGCCACAGCCCCGCCCACAGCAGACTGGCGGGAAGTGGCTCGGCTGGCTGCGTCCGAGTCCCGCGATGGGGCTTTCCCTGGCGGCGAATCTGGCTCTGGCTGCCGGGTTGGCATTGGTCCTGGTGGAGCACGCGCGGGAGGCCGGACAACCCCGGCTGGCGCGCATCTACTTCGCGCCGGGACCGGCACATGGCGCCGCCGATGTGCATGTGCTCGGCCGGGGCGACCGCTTCTACGGGGTGCGCTTCCTGGCGCCCAGCCAGAAGAGCTTGTCTTATTTTTATGAAATACTGGACGTGTCCGGCCGCCGCGAGTCATCCGGATTCCTGGCGGCGCCGTCCATGGAGGACGCTGAATTGTCCGTGCAGGCGCCGGTCGAGGGGTTGCCCAATGGAGTGCACACGCTCCAAATCCGCGCCGGCGGTGCGGACGGCGACATCGTTTCCCGGTCTAGATTCCAAAGTTCACGCTGAAAAGGAGACATCTCATGCCCATGAAGCAATATTTCTACCACGCACAGGCGGTGGGCTTCGAAGCGGACATCTGGGAGCCCGGCCCACATAAAATCGACGGTCATGCCCGTTGCGGCTTGCCCGACAAGAACCCTGGAAAATATACCGCACAGCAGAAACCATTTGAGATTCCCAACCTGATTTCGCACGGCGGCTGCACCACCTCGGTAAACGCCATCGCGGAGGATAAAGACGGCTATTTCCGCACGGAGATCATATCCACGCTGAATGGATTGAACATGGAGGGAGGCGCGCTCAGCGCCGACCAGATCACCACGGGCATCGTGACCATGTACCGGCGGCACTGGTTCGACAACGGAAAGCCGCATGCCCAGCGCGTACGCGTAGTGCCGTACGGATGCAGCATCGTGAACTTAAGACTCAAGGGCGTTCCGGTTCCCAACTTTCTGCCCGCGCCGTTCCAGTATTCCAAGGATCGTTGCGAAGCTTATCTGCGCGCCGACGATCCGGATCCCCTGGTGGAAAGCGAGATCCGCGACGCCATCACGGGCAGCGCCTCGCGTTTCTTGTACGCCAAGAATTTTGGTAGGATCTACTTGGGCGAATGGACCCTGCTACCCAACGAGGACTGGCACCCCATACATCAGATCATGATGTTGCGCATGGCCCTGGGCAGTCCCCAGACAGGCGGCGGAGGCACTGGCGGGCAAGGCGACGGCAGCGGCGGCGGTGGCGGCTAGCTCTGGCTACGCCGATCGCGCTTATCTGCTTATGTTGTGGCTGTCCCGCGCGCACCAGCGATGCGGAACCAGCTTACCTGAAAGCCTATCAGGCCTTGCGCACGGGCGATTTTCAATCGTCCCTGGATCAGGCGCGCGAAGGCTTTCGCCGCTGGCCGGAGGGCGATCGCGGCTGGAAATTCCGCCTGTTGTGCGTCGATAATCTGCTTCTCCTGAGTCACCCCGGGGAAGCCGCCCGTCTGCTCGAAAACGGCGGCGCTCCCGCGCGTCCCGAGCTGAAGGCGCGCTGGACTATGGATCGAGCCAGGCTGGCCCATGGTGTCGACCCGGCAAAGGAGCAGCAGCTCATGCGAGAGGCGCTCGACCAGGCGCTAGCCGCCGGTGACCGGGCGCTGGCGTGCATGCTCCGTATACGCCTGGGCGAGATCGCCAACGGTTTCGATGCGGCCGAGCAATATTACCGGGCGGCCCTGGCGGACGCCGAGGCGCGTCACGATACGTACCTGGCCACTTGGGCGCTGGGAGACTTGGGACTCAATCGCGGCCGGGTCACCCGATACGACGAGGCCATTCCCCTCCTGGAGCGCGAGCGCCAAGCCGCGGAACAGTTGCATGCCAAGTCGTTCATCGCCTTATCCAACGGCAACTTGGGCTGGTGCTACTGGAGGCTGGGGGACCTCGACCGCGCCATGGGCCGTCTGACCATCGCCGAAGATCTCAGCCGCCAGATCGGCTTCCGGGATGCACAGCACAGATGGTTGGGCGCGATCGGTAACATCTATATGGAGCGCGGCGACCTGGTTCGCGCGGCCGCCTACCAGCAGCGCGCCGAGGCCATAGCGCGGGACGTGGGCAACGATACGTGGGTGGCCATCGCCATGGGCAACCTGGCGGACATAGCCCTCAAGAAGGGCGACCTGCCCGCGGCGCGGTCTTTCAACGATCAAGCTATGGTCATTTACCAAAGGCTCGGAAACCGGAGCTCGATGGTGTATTCGGAAGTGATTGGGGCCGGAATCGACGCCAAAGACGGCAAATACGCGGCGGCGGAAACCGGTTACCGTACGGCTATCCGCGAAGCGGCCCAAACGTTTTTGCCGGACGTTTTATGGCAGGCATATGGCGACCTGGCCGCTTTGTATCAAGAGACTCACCGGACGAAGCAGGCTGAAGAAGCCTACCAGAAGGCCATCGACACGATCAATCGCGAGTGGAACAAGCTCTCGAGCGACGACTCCAGAGCCACCTTCCTGGCGCCCAGTTACCTGATCGGATTTTTTCAAGATTATGTGAGCTTCCTGATCCAGAACCACCAGCCCGCGCGCGCGCTGGAGATGGCGGAATCGTCGCGGGCGCGGGTGCTGGCGCAGAAGTTACAGCAGGCCGGAGCGGTGGGCGGCGATTTCCGGATAGACCGGCTGATCGCGGAGGTGCGCGCGTCGCACACCGTGATCCTTTCCTACTGGCTGGCGCCGGAGCATTCCTCGGTATGGGCGATCGGACGCGGCGGAGTATCCCACTATGCGCTTCCGTCCGCCGATCGAATCGCGCGATTGGTGCGGCAGTACACGAACATCGTCACCCAAGGAGGCGATCCATTGGCGCAGGGCGGCGCGCTTCCCACGGACCTCTACAACGCCGTGATTGGTCCGGTGGCGCATGACGTGCCGCCCGGTTCGAACGTGATCGTGGTGCCGGATGGCGCCCTGCACGAGCTCAACTTCGAAACGCTGATCGTGCCCCGCCCACAGCCGCACTATTGGATCGAGGATGTAGCCGTGGCGACGGCCCCGTCGCTACGCGTACTGGCGAGCGGGCATCGGGGGCGCGGCCCACGGAAACTGCTGCTGTTGGGCGATCCGGTGCTGCTCGGCCAGGAGTTCGGGCCGCTGCCGCGCGTGCGGCAGGAGATCGCCGCCGTGGAGGAGCGTTTTCCGTCCGCGGGCGAGGTCGCATTCACCGGAGCCCGTGCCGTTCCGGGCGCCTATCTGGCAGCGGGGCCGGCGAGTTTCACGAACATCCATTTCGCGACGCACGCCACCGCTAACTTTGAGAGCCCGCTGAACTCCGCCATTATCCTCTCGCACCAGGGGGAGAGCTTTAAGCTCTACGCGCGGGACGTAGCCGCGGTGCCGCTGACCGCGGATCTGGTGACCATTTCGGCCTGCCACAGCGCCGGCGCGAAAGCCTATGCGGGCGAAGGCCTGATGGGCTTTGCCTGGGCATTTTTGCAAGCCGGCGCGCAGAACGTGATCGCCAGCCTCTGGGATGTGGACGACGCCCACTTGCCGGACATCATGCGGTGTCTCTATGGGGACCTCGCGAAGGGAGAGAGTCCCCAGCGCGCCTTGCGTTCCGCCAAGCTGGCCCTGCTGCACTCGGGATCGAGTGCCCGGCTGCCGTATTACTGGGGGCCGCTGCAGGTTTTCACCAGGCGGATCGATACTGCCAAGTAAGTTTGTGGGGGCACTCTGCCGGGGGTGCTCAACCGTTTTGGGGAAACCGCTCCCTAACGGTCGCGGCTCGGTAACGGACGTTCGGTGACGGACGCTCGGTAACGGACGTTCGGTAACGGACGTTCGGTGACGGACGCTCGGTAACGGACGCTCGGTGACGGACGCTCGGTGACGGACGTTCGGTAACGGACGCTCGGTGACGGACGTTCGGTAACGGACGTAATGATTCCGCGGCTTTACTGAGCCGCGACCGTGAGGGAGCGGTCTTCGCCTGGCAAATTCGGATATCCCGGTGTCTTGTAGTATGATAGTCGCCGGAGGAGTCCATGCTGCACATCCGCTCCGCCGTGAACCTTGACGATATCGAGTCCGTCTTGAAAGCTGTCGCCCACCGCCGCAATGCTCGTGTGACGGTGATCAGCCACCTGGGGCAGCCTCGGCGCACAGAGCCGGCCGATGGCGCCCGCGAGGCTCTGGTTTTCACTATTTACCATCCCAAACTCCATTCGGCCCTGCTAGCGGCCGACATGGCATTTGCGGGCTTCCTTCCCTGCCGGATCGCCGCGTTGCCGGATGGAGATGGGACGATGTTGCAAGCTTTGACTCCCTCGGAGTTCTGCCGCATCCTGGGCCGCGCCGATCTGGAGCCCGTGGCCGCCCCGTTCGACGATCTGCTGCGCGGGATTCTGAAAGACGCTACCAAGCCGCTCACTGTGTCGGCGCGGACGCGGCTGGGAGCGGAAGACTCGCGTTGGAGCGCCACCGAGGATCAGGTAAACATGCAGGCTACCGTGGCCCAACGCATCGATTACCGCGGCACCAAGATCGAGGACGAGGCCGGCACCGGTACGCACGACTCCTCCGGCGGATAAGCCGCCAGCCACCGCTCATCTCATGTCAGGCGCACCCACCGCGCTGAATGTGAACCACGCCCGCACCACTCGGGCGTTGGTATTTACATCCGCAATGGCTACAAAGCGTGGCTGCGCCGGACTGCCGAAGCGCATATCCATAGCCTCCACGCGGGTCTCCGGCTGGCCGCCACTCTGCGGATCGGCGAACGGCAAGGCGTGCTCCAGCGGGAACTGCGAGAAATTAAAAAAATCCCGAAATACGGGCGAAGCATTGGCGGCCTGAATCGCCGGTCCGGGTTCGGCTTTATAAAAAACGGCGCCGCCGGCGGGGTTGAATTCGCGCATTAAATTCAAATCGAAAACGATGTAGGAGTCGCCCGTATCCACCAATCCGCGCCAGGCAAACGGATTGACCAGCCCAGGCAGCGCCGCCAGACGACGTGGCGCGGCGCCCCCATAAACGCGCGCATTCAGCGTGGCCACGGCGCGCGTATGTAGTACGCCTCGCCCGGCGTTATATAGAACCAGAAACAAGAGAACCAGAATTGCGGATGCCCGGCCGGCATGCGTGGTGCGCGCGCCGATCTCCGCGTTCACCAACCGCGCCAATGCGGGGCCGGCGAACCCCATCAGCAGCACCGCCCAAATCCACAGATCCACTACGTTGGTGAAATCCAGACGAAACCAGCGCGCCGAGAAAGGCAGCAGCAGGCGGATACCGTAAGAGTTTGTGTAATCGAGCAGCAGATGCGAACCCACGGCCACGATCGAGATCGCGTAAGCGCCCCACCAGCGGAACGGCCGCCGGCTGAATAGCCGCACTAAGAGCACGGGCAGCAATGCCATCACCGGCCATGCCGCCAGCGAATGGGTCAGGTGGCGATGGTAATTCAGATAATTAAGCTGTCCGCCCGCCAAGGTCACAATATCGATATCTGGAGCGTTGGCGGCCAGCGCCAAAATCCAGGGAGCCTGCGGCGCGTAGCGGTTTAATCCCGCACGGCCCAGAAAGAGGCCCGTGGCGGTATGGGTGAGGGGGTCCATGCTCGCCGGATTGTAGCACGCGTTGGAGAAGACCGCTCCGTGACCGTCGCGGCTCAGTAAGTTGCGGCTCGGTAAGTAGCGGCTCGGTAAGTAGCGGCTCGGTAAGTAGCGGCTCGGTAACTCGCGGCTCGGTAGATCGTGCGAAATCGGCGCGGCGGGTACCGAGCCGCGTCTGCCGTTACTGGGCCGCGACCGTAAGGGAGCGGTCTGCCGTTACCGAGCGGCGGGCAAACCATGACAGACGATGGTCTGCCCCACAGATTCACGCCGAAAGCCCCAGGGGTGGCCGCAACACCCTAGCCGGCTCCCGCTTGGGCTCGCTGGCCGCCGTCGGCCGATCGTTATTGATCGCGCCGCCGAAATATTCGTCCAGCGGGAACAGGCCGTGCGGCTCCAATTCCCGGAAAACGCGCCCCAGCTTTTGTTCAATTTTGTAAACAATGTGAAAAAATGTGCCGCGGTCTATCCCCAACCGCCAGCAACACAGCTTCCAATCCCCTCCCAGCAGGAAATGGTAACGGAAAATATCGTGCTCCAGCGGGTTTAACGCATTACGGCTAACCAGACAGAAATCCGCGATATATTCCTCCACTTTGCGGCCGTACGTCCGTCGGGTATCCTTACCGCTACAGAACTCGATCTGCACCCGGCTCACGTATCGATCCCGGGTCACACAGTCTCGAAAGCGCGCGTAGCAGGCGCGAAATATAGCGCGAAAAACGCAATTGCAAGGAACTTCCCGATCGTTTCGGCCTGCCCGCAATCCATAACCATGGCAATGTGTACAAGCCGTTTTAGCCAAAGCAATAGTCTGTGACCGATCCCACTTCATCGTTTGAACGTCCTCCCTGGCGGCCCTCGTCGTGCCCGGGCAGCACCTGGAACTTGTTTCAAATATTATCGCTAGGCCAAAAATCGTCAAGCGAATTCTTCGCCACACGTGCCGTATTTTACAAGATGTCCGAAGGATATGGTACGTATGTGCTTCTTATATATTAGGTTAATGTATTAGATATGGTTCAGTAATAATCGTAGTACTAGGTGGTATATTATGGGGGAATAAGAATTCTCCGGCCATCTATTTCTGATAGAAATAGGGTGTGGGCTGGCCTCGCAACGACTTCCGGCTCTTGCACGCGCGGCTGGTTTCCGCCGTCCGTGCCCGCGTCCGCAACGGGGAAATCAGCGAGCGCGGCTTGGCGCGGCTGACCGGAATCTCCCAACCGCACATCCACAATGTACTGAAGGGCGCCCGTCTGCTATCGCTCGAAACCGCCGACCAGATTATGGACAGCATGCGTATCGATCTGGCGGATCTCCTGACGGATAGCGAAAAGGGCACACACCTGGCGGCATACCTCCCGGATACCGGCGACTGCCAGAGGGTGCCCCTACTGGATGGGTGGATCGGCACGGGTCATGCCTACCCCGCAGCCATCGGGCCGCAACGATATCCGTTTGCCGACGTGGAAGTGCAACGCATGCGCGCACCGGTAGCCGCCAAACTGGCGCCCGATCCCCTGCGTGCGCCGATGTTCCGGGCCGGCGGCGTAGTGCTGCTCGATGGCGATGAACAAGTCCGGCTGGACCCCGACGAACAGGGCTATTTCGCATTGGATCTGGCGGGCGGCGGGACCATCGGGCTGGTGCGCCGTGCGCGCCGCCAGGTATCGCTGTGGGTTTGTCAAACCGATACCTGGCACGCGGTCCGCATGCGGGATCGCGACCCGCTGGATATCATTCGCGGCCGGGTGGGACTCCTGGTTCAGAATCTGTAAACCATTGCTCTCCGGACGCCGCCCGCCTATGCTGGTAGCTGTGAGGTCCTTTTGGGGGTCCAAAGCGGTGAGCCCGGCCGGCCGTGCGCACCCGGCCAGCGATCGCCTCAAGAAACTGGCCAAAAATCTGGACGCGCTGGCGCGCCGGGACGAGGCCGCCATCCATAGAGCGCGCGAGATCGGCTCCTTGCGGCGCCAGGCGGCCGTGGAGTTGCACGGCATTTGCGGTAATTTCGTGCGCTCGCTGAATGCACTGCTTAAGGAAATCGAACTGGAATTTCAGCCCGCCGAATACCGCGCCGACAGCTTCCAGGATGACGGCGTGAATCTGTTTCAAATCAATGCCCGCGGGCGGATTATGCAGATTATGTTCGAATCCACTCCCGAACTGATTTCCACCGAGGACTTCCGCGTGCCGTACGTTCTATCCGGCGCGGTGCACTGCTTCAACCAACAATTACTCGAAAAAGATCTGGTGGCGGAGCAACTGTTGTTTTACACCCTCGAAAAATCGCGGCGCTTCTGGCGCTTTTTCGATGCCCGCACCTATCGTTCGGGGCCGCTCGACGGCGATTATCTGACCGGCCTGATGGAACAACTGCTGTGACTTGTGGACAGGCCGGGAGGCCTGTCCTACCGGCCACACTGGCAATAGCCTTGCTTGCTACATCCGCTCGGACCTACCTCTCTTCTGCTCCCGGTCCCGACGAATCTCCTGCTGGAGGGAAGAAATGCGCTTAAGCCGGCGGTTGATGCTCTCCTTGTTTGGAGGCGTGGCGATCGTTTCCATACTCTTTGCCGCTTACCAGACGCTGGCGGAAATGCACGCCATGCGCGCCGAAGTGGCGCGCCAGGCGCTGGTGCTCGCGGAAAGCCAGCAGCGCGCGGCCAGCCAAGCCCTCGAAGACAACTCACCCTCCGAGATGCAGGCGTTGGTGGGCCAATTTGTGCACCACGAACAAATGGCGGGCGTGGCCCTTTACAATGCACAGGGGCAGGCCCTGGCCGTGACTCCCGGCCTGGCGCCCCATATCGGCAGCACGCCATCCGCGGTGAATCGCGCCCTGCGGGAACAGCGTCCGCGCGGCGAGTTTTTCCGCGCCCCCGGGGAGCCCATGCACGTGCTGGCGCTGCCCCTGTTGGGGGACGGGCACCTGGTGGGCGCCATCGCCGTTTACCATAACGTGGCATTCGTAGCCGCGCCACTCTTGCGGCAGGGCCTGACCAGCGTGGTGCAAACGCTGTTGATCGTGGGCATCACGCTGCTCATCGTGCAATGGAGCTTAGGCAAGCCCCTGCGCCATATGGTGAACTGGCTGCACGATCTGCGTACTGGAGACGGCGCTTCCGGCCAGCCGCCCAAAGAGGAGATGTTCAGCCCGCTGGCCAGCGAAGTGCGGCATCTGGCCACCAGTCTGCACCACGCCCGCGCCGCCGCCGAAGAGGAAGCCCGCCTGCGCGACGCCGCCTCGTCCCAGTGGACCGCCGAGCGCCTGCGCATCGCCATGCAGGGCAAATTACAAGGCAGCCGCCTGTTTGCCGTTTCCAATCGCGAACCCTATGTGCACTCGCGGCAAGGCAGATCGGTAGTGTGGTCGGTTCCGCCCAGCGGACTGGTCACCGCGCTCGAACCCGTGCTGCGCGCCAGCGACGGCACCTGGATCGCGCAAGCTACCGGCAACGCGGACAACGAAACCGCCGACGATCTGGGCCGCCTGCGCGTGCCGCCCGACCATCCGCAATATACCCTGCGCCGCGTCTGGCTGAGCAAAGAGGAAGAAGACGGGTTCTACTTCGGCTTCGCCAACGAGGGGCTTTGGCCGCTCTGCCACATCGCGCATACCCGCCCCATCTTCCGTAGCGGAGATTGGGAACAGTATCACGCGGTAAACGATAAGTTCGCCACCGTGGTACTCGAAGAAATGCGCGGCGAAAAGGAACCCATCGTGCTGGTGCAGGATTACCATTTCGCGCTGCTGCCGCGCATGCTCAAGCAGCGCCGTCCGGATACGCGCGTGGCCATCTTCTGGCACATTCCCTGGCCCAATCCGGAAGCCTTTGCCATCTGTCCCTGGCAGCGCGAATTGCTGGACGGCATGCTGGGCGCCGATCTGATCGGCTTCCACATCCAGGCGCATTGTAATAATTTCCTGGAAACCGTGGACCGGGCCCTGGAGTCGCGCGTCGATTGGGAACATTTCGCCGCCAACCGCAACGATCACCGGACCATTGTGCGGCCTTTCCCCATCAGCGTGGCCGCGAACGGCAACGGAGCTTCGTCCACCGAAGACCCTTCCGCGGCGGAGCGCGCCTCCATCTATCGCGAACTGGGCGGTAAGCCCGAGTTTATCGGCTTGGGCGTCGATCGCGTCGATTATACCAAGGGCATTCCCGAACGTTTGCGCGGTATCGAGTGTTTCTTCGATTTATATCCGGAGTTTATTGGCAAATTCACTTTCATTCAAATCGGCGCTCCCAGCCGCACGACGATCAAGCGCTATCAGGATTTGATGACGGAAGTCGAACAGGAAGCCGAGCGCATCAACCGCCGTTTCCGCGCGGGCGATTGGCGGCCCATCGTGTTCCTGAACCGCCACCACAGCCACGAAGAGATTCTGCCTTATTACCGCGAGGCGGACGTTTGCCTGGTCACTTCGCTGCACGATGGCATGAACCTGGTCGCCAAAGAATTCGTGGTGGCGCGCAAGGATGAACGGGGCGCGCTGATCCTGAGCCAGTTCACCGGCGCCAGCCAGGAGTTGGCCGACGCGTTGGTGGTGAATCCTTACGATACCGACGCCCTGGCGCACGCCATCCACAATGCCCTGACCATGCCGCTCGAAGAGCGCCAGATGCGGATGCAGAGAATGCGGGCCGTCGTCCAGGAAAACAATGTGTACCGCTGGGCCGGAGATCTGATCGGCGAACTGGCCGCCATTCGTGTGCGCCGCCCGGAACCGCGTGGACGCCGCGCGGCGCTGGCCCCCGCTGGAAGGGACGCCGCTTGACCTGCCGCCGGTGGGCTGTGGCCGGCTTCCTGTTGGGAATCGCCGTGCGCGCGCAGGCGGCCAATGCGCCGGATCCGCTCGATCGCGATTCGCCGCAGAGTTCCGCGGCTGCCTTTCTCTCCGCCGCGGAAGGCAAGCACTACGACCGCGCCTGGCGATACATCGACCTGCGCAAGCTCCCCGCCAGCGAACGCCTTAAGGACGGCACCGAGCTTACCCAGCAACTGCAGCAGATTCTCGATCGCGATCCGCAGTTCGATCTGGCTTCTCTCACCAACAACCCCGATGGCGATCCACCTGGCAACCAACACGAGCGCGTGGATTCGTTCACCATCAATGGAAAAGCGGAGGTGCTCGAAATGGAACGCGTGACTTTGCATTCCGGCGCGAAAGTCTGGCTCTTTTCCGCTTCCAGCGTGCCTCTCATTCCCGAAATCGCGCGCCTCGCCAGCAGTTCGCCGATTGAGAAATATCTGCCGCTGCCCCTGGTCAGTTGGAAGCTGCTGGATACCGCGCTCTGGCGTTGGATCGCGCTGCTTCTGCTGATTGCCATCCTGGTGGGGCTCTCCACATTGATCTCGCGCCTGGCGGTTTTGTGGATGGAGCCGGCCCTGAAACGCTTCGCGCCCCGAGTGAGCGCGGTACGGCTTTCTTTATTGGTGGGACCCTTGCGGCTGCTGCTGGTGGCCGCCGGATTCCGCGCGGGACTGGAGTGGATCGGCCCCGCGCCGATGTTGAAGTTCTGGCTGGAGCGCGGCGCAGGGCTGCTGTTCCTGTCCGCTTTCGCCTGGCTCTCGATGCGCCTGATCGACCTTGTAATCTTGCGTCTGCGCACGGCTTTGGCGGCTAACCATCAGACCTTTGCGTATTCCGTATTGCCGTTGACTTCCCGCGTGGCGAAGATCGTGATCGTGACATTGACGGCCACGGCGCTGTTGAGTAATTGGGGATACAACACCGGCACGATTCTGGCTGGCCTGGGCGTGGGCGGTATTGCATTAGCGCTGGCCGCGCAGAAAACAGTCGAGAACCTGTTCGGCGGCGTGGCCGTGATCACCGACCGGCCGGTGTCCATCGGCGATTTCTGCCGTTTCGGCGATAAGGCCGGCACCGTGGAAGACATCGGCCTGCGCTCTACGCGCATCCGTACGCTCGATCGCACCCTACTCACTGTGCCGAACGGGCTGTTCTCTTCGGCGGCTCTCGAGAATTTTTCCAATCGCGACAAAATCTGGTTCCACCTGATGCTCAACTTGCGGCGCGATACCACTTCGCAGCAGGTGCGGACGCTGCTCGGATCGATTGAGAAAGGGCTGAAACAGAATCCTAAGGTGGAAGCCGGGGCGCTGCCGGTGCGGTTCGTGGGGATAGGAACGAATTCGTTTGACGTGGAGATTTTCGTTTATGTGAAGACGCTCGATGGCGATGAGTTCACGCGTATCCAGCAAGAGCTGCTGTTGTGGATTCTCGATGAAGTAGCCGCCGCCGGAACCGCATTAGCCACGCCGCCATAGGTAGGACAGGCCTCCTGGCCTGTCCACGCCCCGTATGAAAACGGGTGTTGTGGGTTGCGCACCATGGCGCTCAGGTTCTGCTGCAGGGCGAAATCCGGCGGCGCACTGGCGAGGCGATCGCCATAGAAGCCTTGGGGAGCGATGCCGACGATGGTGACGGGCTTGGTATCGATCCAAGAATGTGCTGCCGATGACGGAAGATTCGCCGGCATAATTGTGCGGCCAGGCGGAGTAGCCGATGACCGCAGTCGTGACCGCAGTCGTGGGGGCGCCTTGCCCGCGAGGCCGGAACGACGTTCGTGAATAGCGGTAGCGGTCTGGCGGGAGAGCGATCCGGCGCCAAGAGTCGCCCACGTGCACGATGCTGCCACTGCGCAGCCACATCCGCATTTGCACCGGCATTGACGGAACCGGACAAACCACGCGGCGTCTACCTTCAACAGGAGGCTTTGTGCCCATGACATCTCTCCGATGGTCCGCGGTTCTGTGCTTCAGCGCCGCTTTCGCGCTCCAGGCGCAACCGCCAGCCCGCAACGTGGATCTGCGCGTAGTAGCCGTCGATTCGGCCGGCGCCCGTCCCCGACCTGACCGCCTCCGATTTCAAAGTCTACGATAACGGCTCGCCGCAAAAGATCGTTTCCGTACACTTGAATCAAACCGATGGCCCGAGCGCACTGGTCATCCTCTTCGATCTATTGAATTCGAGTTTCTCGTCCCGCGGCGAAATCTGGGAGGTGATGAAGCGGTCGCTGGCGCACCTGCCTTCCGCCGGCAATTTGTATTTGTATCTGCTGGTGGATGACGGCAGCCTGTATCCCGTGCATCCCTTAGACAGTCCGGAAGGCGCGGCGGATGCAAAAGCGGCGGGCGCCAACTGGGTGGAAAACATCGTGCCGGAGCTGGACGAGGCGATGAAGAAAACCTCGCAGCTACGGCCGCAGGACTTGCGCCGCGACAGCTTCGTCGGCGTCTCCGCGCGCTTCAATGCGACGGGCGGGGCGCTGGACGAAATGCGCGCCCGCATGGCGCCGCTCGCCGGCACGAAAGAACTGTTGTGGGTGACGTATGGAATTCCCAGTTCGATTCCCCAGGTGGGCCACGAATATTGGGACGGCGCCCCGGCCTTACGGCAGCTTGGCACGCGATTTCGGCAGAGTGGAATCGTGGTGTACAGCGCAGACCCCGGGATGAACCTGGCGCGGGGCGTACTGCAGCGCGACGGGCTCGATATTTTGACCGGCGCTACGGGCGGCCGCACCTTCGCCGATGTGGATTTAAGCCGGGCCATCGCGCAAGTCGAGCGCGACGCGCGCACGAATTACAGCGTGGAGTTCGAACCGTCCGGCCATAGTTGGGACGGTAAGTTTCATAAGTTACGCGTGGCCGTAGCGCGCAAAGGTGTACACGTGCAAGCCGAGAACGGCTACTTCGCTATTGCAGGTTCATAAGTTTGAGTAAGTCGTCTCCAGGTTGTGTATCGAACCTGGTGCGTTAAAAGTGGCCGTCACCAGCAGGCCGGCGTTGCTATACTGGCAACAGATCCTTAGCAGTCCGCAAAATGAAGCGTTGTAGCATTTGTCACGCCACATATCCCGCGACGTTCACGCATTGTCCGCATGATGGTTCCCTGCTGGCGGAAGCCAATGAGTGGACGGACGGAGCGGTGATTCGCGGCAAGTATCGAATTTTGGGCAAGCTTGGCCAGGGCGGGATGGCGACCGTCTATAAGGCGCTGCACATGGGCTTTGACGAGGTGCGCGCCTTGAAGGTGATCCATCCGGAATTGGCGGGCGACCTGTCGTTCGTGAAGCGCTTCGGGCAAGAAGCGGCTCTCACGCGCAAGCTGCAGCATCCCAACGCGGTGCGGGTGGAAGACATCGACCAGGCGGATGACGGTCGTCCCTTCATGGTGATGGAGTTCATCGAAGGCGAGAGCCTGAAAGATGTGATCCAGCGGCAGGCGCCCATGCCGGTAGCGCGTGTCTGCTCGATCTCGAAACAGGTGGCCGGGGCGCTCGAAGCGGCGCACCAACTGGGGATGATTCACCGCGACATCAAGCCTGGGAACATTCTGTTGACGCAGTCATCGCCAGGCGGCGAGCCGGAAGAAGTGGCCAAAGTCCTCGATTTCGGCATTGCCAAGATCAAGGAAGGGCACTTGGCGGCTGGGGCGACGCTTACACGCACCGGCACGTCGGTCGGCACGCCTGCCTACATGTCGCCGGAACAGGCCATGGGCACGGCCGGCGCGGAGTTGGATGGCCGCGCCGACCTTTACTCGCTGGGTGTAGTGATGTATGAAATGCTGACCGGCGAGCTACCGATTAAAGCGGAGTCGGAAGTGCAGATGTTGATCGCGCAGATCAACACGCCGCCGCAACCCATTCGGGCGCGGCGGCCGGAACTGCCCGCGGGAATTGGGGCGGTCGTGATGCGATGCCTGGAGAAAGACCCTGCGCGGCGGCCGGCCAGCGCGGCGGCCCTGATCGCACTAATCGAGGCTTCCGAGAGAGGTGTGGCGGCGGGCGCTGCGCCGGACGAAATGCCGACGGTGGCGACGCCCCGGCCCGTGCCGATGGAGACCCCCAGCGCGGTTCCGCCGCGCCGGCCACGCCGTTGGGTTTGGGTGGCGCTGTTGGTGGCCCTGGTGGTGAGCGCCCGCGGCGTCTGGCATGTGGGATCGCGGCGGAAGTCCGAGGCGAACTCGCCATCGGCTGGCGCGCCGTCCTCGACAAATTCACGGCCATCGCCCGAAGCTGCGCCGCCCATGCCGCCGCCACCCCAGATGCCCGCACCGCAAGATGTTCCGTTTAAGGCGCCGGAAACGAATACTCCCCCGGTCCCGCAGTCCGGCGCGGAACAGGGGTCCAATCCCGCGGACGATATTCAAGGGGCGCTCAACGCCGTACCCTTCGATGCCGCCACAAAAAAGCAAGTCAAGGATATCCTGCGTCAGGCGAGTGAGCTGATGAAGAAAGGCGATTTCGACGGGGCGGCCGCGCAATACCGGCGGCTCGTCCAGTTGCGCCCAGGCTGGGGGCCGGCGGTGGCGGCTTTGACTGCGCTGGCCGCCCAACGCGCATCGGCGGGAGCCGCAGCGCAGAACCGGGCTCAGAATGGTGAACTGGCGGGTGCAGTGGCGCATTACAGCATGGAGGCCAGCCTTCACCCGAATGTGGCCAGCAACCACTATAAGCTGGGCGCTGCGCTCGGCAAGATCGGCGACCTGGATGGGGACGTGCGCGAACAGCAGCAAGCGCTGCGGCTCGAGCCCAGCATGGCCGCGGCGCACGTGGAACTCGGCTCGGCACTTGCGCGTAAAGAGAGTTGGGACGCGGCCGCCCGCGAGTACCGGGAGGCGATCCAGTTGAAGCCGGGCTTGGCGCAGGCGCACAGCGGCCTCGGTGACGCGCTGGGGCACTTGGGCGACTGGCAAGGGGAGATCGCCGAAGAACGAATCGCCATTCGACGAGCGCCGGGCTTGGCGATAGCGCATTTCCGGCTGGGGTTGGCGCTGGAGAAGCAAGGCGAAACTGAGGAGGCGTTCGAGGAATACCGTCGAGCGGCAGAGTTGCAGCCTGGCGAGGCGGAGTTCCAGGCCAATTACCAGCGGCTATCGCATGAGAGCAAGACCCCGTAGGTGACTGTAAACTGGGACCGGCGGACTCACTCGTCACCGTGTAGTCAACCGGCGCCTGGAAGGTGCCGTCGCCAGTCCCCAGAGAGTTGAGATCGTGTTGCCAGGTCCACTAACATTGCTTTCGTTGGTGACCACCAGATCCAGCTTTCCATCGCCGTTCAAGTCACCCACGCCTATGGCTAAAGGTCTGTCCGGCAGGGAATAAAACCGGCGACTGGGTTACGCCGCATCCGCCAAGTACGCCGGTGGATCTCGAACAGCGCCACCCAGGCCGCGGTGGTACCCTTGAACCTATGCCGCGTTGCGCGCGCTGCGGGTGCGCAATCACTGACTACGAAAACAGCCGTTCCGCCTGTCCCGGTTGTTTGCTGGCGATGTCCGTGTCCTCTGAAGCCGGCATGGATACGGGCGACTCGTTCGGCAATTACGAAATCATTTGCGAGATCGGCGAAGGCGGCATGGGCGTCGTTTACCTGGCCGGGCAGACGCATCCGGTACACCGCGAAGTGGCTGTGAAGGTGTTAAAGCCGGGGCTGGAGAGTCAGGCCATATTGCGGCGCTTTGAATCCGAACGCCAGACCTTGGCGCTCATGTCGCATCCCAATATCGCCACGCTGCATGACGCGGGCACTTCCACAAAGGGCCGCCCCTACTTCGTTATGGAGTACGTGGATGGCCTGCCCATCACCGCCGCCTGCGACCGGCTCCGTTATACCATTGCGCAGCGCCTGGCCCTTTTTGCCGAGGTGTGCCGCGCCGTCGAGCACGCCCATCACAAAGGCGTAGTGCATCGCGACCTGAAACCATCCAACGTTCTAGCCACTGAGCGCGACGGGCATCTGATCCCGAAAGTGATCGACTTCGGCGTCGCCAAGGCCGCGCGGATTCATTTGACCGGTCGAACCATGGTGACCGGTTTCGGCGAGTTGCTTGGCACGCCGGAATACATGAGCCCCGAACAGGCCTCCTTCGATACCACCGCGGTTGGCCCTGCCTCCGATATTTATTCGCTGGGCGTCATGTTGTACGAGTTGCTGGCCGGAGTATTGCCTTTCGAACCGGCCCGGCTACGGAGTTTGGATGTGGCGGA
Organism: Bryobacterales bacterium; assembly: GCA_963785255.1. Lineage (GTDB taxonomy): Bacteria > Acidobacteriota > Terriglobia > Bryobacterales > Bryobacteraceae > Bog-159. Next base: position 549,763 of record CAWAUR010000013.1, on the reverse strand, counting down.
GGCGGCGCATATTATTCGCGAGGAGCCTGCGCCGCCCCCGTGCGCCCGGCTGGCGGAAACGGGAACCGCGGCGGATGCCGCCGGCCTGCGCCAGACCGATGCGGCAACCCTGCAGCGCACGCTCTCGCGCGATTTGGCGCGGGTCCTGAAGGTCTGTCTGGAAAAGAACCCCGACCTCCGTTATCCCTCCGTCTCCGTCCTGGGGGACGATGTGGAACGCTACCTCCGCGGGGAGGGCGTCCTGGCCCATAGTCCTGCAACCTGGCGCCGCCTGCGCGCATCTTTCCGGCGCTATCGAACCCCGGTCACCGTGGCGGCAGGGGCGCTGCTTGCCTCGATAATGATAATGATGTTCTGGTTCCAGCGCAGCCCCTCCCGCACGCCTCTCGATGTAACCCCGCTGACTGCCTATCAGGGCTCCGAGACTTCGCCCAGTTTCTCGCCCGATGGCAAAAACGTGGTATTCGCCTGGAACGGGGAGCGCGAAGACAACTGGGATATTTATCGCCTGAGAATTGGGACGGCCGAGCCGCGCCGCCTCACTTTCAGCCCGGCGATGGAATATTCGCCGGCATGGTCGCCCGACGGTAAGTGGATTGCCTTTCTGCGCTCCGCGGCCCCCAATGAAGCACAGCTCATGATCGTGCCTGGAACTGGCGGTGAGGCGCGCGCGCTCCTGACCGCCAGCTTGAATATAGACCCGCGCGATCACCGGCTGGCCTGGTCGCCCGACAGCCGCTGGCTGGTCTTGGGCCATAACAGTTCCAATCCACAGCAACAGAGGTTGTTTGCGATTTCGGTGGCAAGCGGCGAGCAGCGGCAAGTGTTAGGTTCGGAATACGCCGGGTCGATGTCCGAGGGACAGCCGTCGATTTCCCGCGACGGCCGCGCGCTGCTCTTCGCCCGCGACGCCGAAACGGCGGGTCAGATCTGGATTCTGCCGTTAACTTTGTGCGATTAGAGTTACTATGCCGCTATTAGTGAAGCTGGTATTCCGCTGCCGCGCGGTCCTTCGTGTGTCGCCGGTAATATGCTGTCTGTTGCTGGCGCTCGCCTTCCCGCCCGGAATCGGCCGCGCGCAGAGCGGACAGCCCGCGAACGCCGTCGTTCCAATTCAGGTATTGTATCTCGCTCGGGGCGGCTGCCAGCCCGCTCAGATCACGCGGAAAGCCGGCCAGTTCGTGCTTCTGGTAATAAACCTGAGCTTCCAGTCGAACGTGCAGGTGGCGCTGCACTCGGCGGACGGCACGGCGCAGGCGGAGCAGCAGTTTTCAACCACGCAACGGAATTGGGTCCAATTGCTTAACTTGCCGGCGGGCAAGTACACGCTGGACGGCGCCAACTCCCCACACCGCTGCAAAATCACCATCGAATAAGCCGAGACGGAGGAAAGCCATGGACCGTAATCCGCGTGTAACGTTCCTCATGCATCGCGCCATGGGCTGCGCACTGCTCTGCGCCGCCGCCGGGCCCGCTCTGTGCCAATCCGTGCCGGGCATGTCGCCCGCAGTCCCCGGGTCGACGCCCGCCTCGGTGGCACCCGGAACACCCGCGGGATCGTATGCGCTCTCCGACCTGGAGACCATCGACCTCTACAGCGGCAAAGTAAACTTTATTGTGCCCATCCGCGACATCGCGAGCCGCGGCTCGGCGGGCTACCGGATGACCGTCCCGGTGCAGCGGGGATGGACAGTTGGGCAGGTCATGGTCGGCGCAACAAACGAGCTGCTGGCCCTGTCTACAGAAACGCCTGACACGAGCTTCGGCGCCCTAGCCTCCGAGCCGGACGTGGCGCTGGAACCGTACGTGCCAGGCTACATGGTGTTCCGGTCTGTCGCCTACTCCGCCGCGACGCCCGTAACGTGCCCGGACGGCGGGAAGGTGGTCGCCAGTAGTAACGGCCACACCCTCACAAAGGTGGTGTTCCTGGAGCCCGACGGCACCGAGACGGAATTCGTCGATCAGGCCTACGGTGGCGCGCCACAGCCGCTTCCCGGCACTTCCTGTCAGAATGAGGGCACTGGCGTATCGCGCGGAACGGTCTTCATGGCGGTTGACGGATCGGCAAAGACATTCATCGCATCGGCTCCCGTGGTGGATGAGACTTGGGTGGCGCCAAAGATGGGCGTGATCAATGGCATGCTGCTCTTCCCGGACGGCACCCGGTATGACGTGAACAGCGCCGGCAATCCCAACCTTCCCTTCGGCCATGTGACCGGCATTTACGATCCAAAGGGCAATTACACGCAGATCCTCGGGGACCAGCCGCCGTGCACCATCGCCCCGCCCTGCACGCCTAGCGACCAGCCGATGTTCCAGGTGCAGGAGCCGACGGACCGCTACACCGCGGTCTTCCTCGCCAATGTGGCGGCCAGCCCGGTACAGGACGTTATCATTTACCTGGGGGCGGGCGGCGCGCTCCGGGACGTTTGGGTGAACTACAGCCAGATGTCCAGCGTCCTGGCCGCCGGCCAGTCGATAGACGACTATAGTTGCCTCTTTTTCTTCGCCCGCACCACGGAGGCAGGGAACCCGTTCAACCCGTGGGTAATCTCCTCGATTGTGCTGCCCAACTCCGAGCAGTATTCTTTCCTTTACAACAGCTACGGCGACGTGGTCCAAATAACCCTTCCGACCGGCGGGTCCGTTCAGTACACTTACAACACCCTGAGCCAGGGGAGCTGCGATGCAGGCGGCAGTATCCCGAGCGGCTTCAACGCTGCGAACAATACGATCCAGCGCCCCCTGCAGGAGCGCAAGGTGCTCAAGGACGGAGTCAATGTGGAGCAGGACACCACCTACGCCTACGGGATCGTGTCGAGCACGGCGAACGGCGGCGCGGGCGAAACCCAAGTGATCGTTACGCACCGCAACCCGTCTACGCTCGCCACCATCAGCCAGGAATACCACGAGTTCTTCGGCGACGTGAACGCCGACGCGCCGTCCGACCCTACCATTTACCCCTTTTGGCAAGAGGGCAAGGAGTACGAAACCGATTTTTATAATGGCAGCGGCGCGTTGTTGCGCACGGTCGTGAACGCTTGGCAGCAGCGCCAGTGCGGCCAGTTTCCCGCCGACGCGAGTTGCTACGGCGGGCCTAGCGGCGGAAACGGTTACATCAACGCCTCGTCGTACAAGCCAAACGGCGCCGAGCTGACCAGCATAAACAGCCCGCAGGCCCCGGTGCACTACACCTCGTTGTTCACCGCCACGACCACGCTCGCCGACGCCAGCCCGAATCCGGTAAGCCAGGTCAAGTACGGCAATTACGACCAGTACAATAACCCGGCCTCCGTCACCGAATACGATTACGGGTCCGGAGCGGTGGGCGCGGCGTTGCGGACCACCAAGACGACGTACCTCACCAACGGCTACGACACGCTCAACAGCACCGTCTCGTCCACCGTCCACATCCGCCGCGCGCCCATCGACCGCATCGTGTATGATGGGAACAACAACTACGTGGCTGAAACGCAATACAGCTACGACGACTCGCTTCCTACGGCGGCGAGCGGCACGCCGAGCGGGTATGTAGCGCCATCCTGGTCGCAATCCTGCAGCCCCGTCCCAACCGGAACCTGCCTGGGCAACCTGACCACCACTAAACAGTGGTCCAGCACCTTCAGCTCATTCCTTTCCACCACGAAGACCTACGACACGCTGGGAAACGTCCTATCGGTCACCGATCCGGACACGAATAAAACCAGCTACTCGTACGCGGATAGCTTCTCCACCGGCACGGAACTGGTCCCCGGCTACTCCGCCGACGCGTTCCCCACCACTGTCACCAACGCGCTTTCGCAGGTTACCACCTACAAATACGACTACTATTTGGGCAGGCCCACCTACGCCACGGACCCCAACTCCATCCAGACCGAGTTCGCTTATGGCGATGGCAACAACGATAAACTCGACCGCCTGTCGCAGGTTCAGCGGGGAATCGTCAACGGTACGGCTACGGCGCAGACGACGTACACCTACAACGACACCCCGAATGCCGTCTCGGTGACCACCACCAGCGACCAGAACGCGCTCAACGACAACGCCATTGAAAGCATCGTCTCGTACGACGGTCTGGCGCGCAAGTCGGAAACCGAGCAGCAGGTGCCCTGCGGCTCCGGCAACGGCGACATCGTCGTGGTGCAAACCTACGACAACATGGGCCGCCCGTACACGGTTACCAACCCTTACCGCCCATGTAACAGCGAGGCCGCCGAGAACACCACTACGCTGTACGACGCCCTAAATCGCCCCACCAGCGTAACCACCGCCGACAGCTCGGCGACCTCCATGACCTACGCCGGCAACAAAACGACCCTCACCGACCCGGCGTCGGTCACGCGCTCCACCCTCACCGACGCGCTGGGCCGCATCACCAGCGTGACGGAGGCGAACACCACCACCACCAGCTACGCCTACGACACCCTGAACGACCTGACGCTGGTCTGCCAAGGCGCGGCGCTGGTGAGTGGCCTCTGTCCCTCCGGCACCCAGTCGCGCGCCTTCGGGTACGATTCGCTGGCGCGGCTCAAAAGCGCCACCAATCCCGAGGGCGGCACGACGTCGTATACCTACGATTACAACGGCAATCTGACTTACAAGACCGATTCGAACCTCAACGACACGACTCTGGCTTACGACGCGCTGAACCGGATCACTTCAAAGACGTACACCTATTCCTCCAGCTATTACACCCCCACCGTCGACTACTGTTACGATGGCAACACACAATCGCCCTGCAACACCGCGCCCTCCGGCGCAACCAACTATCTGGTCGGCCGTCTCACGCAGGTGACTTCCTCCGCCTCCACCACGAACTACAGCAAGTACAGTGCGCTGGGCGATATTCTGAGCAGCAGCCAGATCACGGGGGGCAACCCTTATCCGTTCGGCTACACTTACAACCTGGCCAACGCCATGAAGACCATGACGCAGCCTTCCGGCCGCACGTTCACCTGGACCTACGACATCGCCAACCGCGCCACCAAGCTGGCGGGGGCGCCGTCCGGCGGCGGGACCACTAACTACGCGTCGTCGATCGCCTACGCGTCGCAAGGGCCGATCAGCCAATTCACATTGGGCAGCGGCCTGGTGGAAAACCGCAGTTACGATCCTTACCGGCAGCAGCCTACGGGTGTGACACTGGGCACAGCCGCCAATCCTACCAGCTTTCTGAATCTGGGCTTTGCCTACTGCACCGGAGCGCCGCCCCCGGCATCGTGCACGAACAATAATGGCAATTTGCAGAGCCAGACCATCGCGACGCCGAATGTTACGCAGACATACGGTTACGACGCTTACAACCGGCTGAACTCCGCGGCGGAGAAGGCCGGGTCGAGCACCGTGTGGTCGGAGACGTTCAATTACGATATCTACGGCAATCGCTGGGTACCCAGTTCGAGCGGTATTTCCCTTTCCGCGCTGACCGTGACATCGGACGCTTACAACACGCTGACCAACCGGCTGACTTCCGGTAATTTCGGGTATGATACGGCGGGCAACGAGACCACCATCAGCCCATTTACGGTGACTTACGATGTAGAGAACCGGCAGACGGGGTTCAGCAGTATAAGTAACGGCACGGCGACTTACACCTACGATGGAGACGGCCGGCGCGTCACAAAGACCACGGGCGGCGTGACCACCACCTACGTCTACGACGCGACGGGCGATCTGGCGTCCGAATACTCGACGCAACCGCCGCCTCCGCCCTGCCTTACGTGCTACGTCACCACGGATCACCTGGGCAGCACGAGAGTGGTCACGGACGAAACCGCCGCCATAACCGCGCGCCACGACTTCCTACCGTTCGGGGAGGAACTGACCACCAGCAATCGGACGGCGGCGCTGGGCTACGGCGCGTACGACAACGTGATGCACAAGTACACCGGCAAAGAACGAGATACGGAAACGGGACTGGACTTTTTCAACGCTCGCTACTTTTCGTCCGCACAGGGACGATTCACCAGCCCCGATCCCATCGGCATCATGGCGCAGAAATTGACCGATCCGCAGCAGTGGAACATGTACCAATATTCCAAGAACAATCCTCTTCGCTTCATGGACCCATCCGGCATGTACGTGACGACGTGCACGAGTGGGGATAAGGGGTGCGCTGCGAATGCATCAGCCTTCGAGAAAGCTCGCCAGAGCGACCTAAAGAGTAAAGACGCATCGGTTCGCGCAGCAGCCGGAGCTTACGGAGACCCAGGCAAAGCAAACGGCGTGACAGTAACGTGGGGCGACCCTGGAAAGGGCACGGCGGGAAACACGGTCGTTACGGGTCTAACAGCGAACAGCGACGGAACCTTTACCGCGAATGCTACAGTGACAATCCGTGCTGGCCAATCCGGAGCGGACCTTGCCTCTACGGTCGGTCATGAGGGGCAGCATGTGGAGGATGCTCAGGGCTTTGCAGCCACAGTTACGCCGCTGGGCTTCTATGATCTCTCCAAGAATCTCACGAGCTTCCAAACAGAGATGAATGCCTATCGAATCTCAAACTCGATTCTGAATAGCAATGGAGTCCAGCGTTCGTTCGGTTCTTGCGATGGTGGTCCTTGCACTCTTGGGCAAGGGATAGTCAACCCTGATCCAATCATCAGGCAGTTACTTGCGAATCCTGCGAACGGTTACGGAGTGACAGAAGCAAACCAGGGTAGTAGACAGAATCCCAACATCACTACACCCAACCCTGCGCCACCGAAATGAGGAAGCTATGACGCTATCTACTCAGATTGCGTTGGGACTTCTCTTAGCCGTCCCAACGCTCGGCCAAACTCCGACAGCGGCTCCAGCGGTCCCAATACTGCTGGAGGCCGCCCTTCCGGTATACCCTCCGATCTGGCGGGCGGCTCATCTCAGTGGCAAGGTGATCGTGCGTGTGACCGTTAAAAACGGACGGGTTACCGAAACTGCTATCCAGTCGGGGGAGCCTCACTTGCAGGTGCCCACGACTTCAAACCTAAAAACGTGGCGCTTCGACGATCAGGTATTCGGTGCGTTTACGGTGACGTACACATATGAAATCTCCGGCAAGCCGACTGACAATCCCACCAACCCCAGAGTCGAAATGTTACCTTCTTTGGACGTGAAGATCACGGCTCGGCCTGTAAAGCCGACCGTCAACTACAACAAATAGGGCAGCCCTTCCGCAGACACTTCTTTTCCACGAAGGTAGTCATGCTCGCGGGGTCCCTGTGCCTTATCGCCCATAAGCAGCAATCCGCAGGTCCGGCGCACCGGCACAAACTGCAGGGCAATATAAACGGCCCGCCTGATTGAGCCTACCAGGGTTCAGCCCTGTATCACCGACAGCCGATGTCGCTCCCGGTCGAGTTTGGCCTGAACGGTGTGCATGTCGAGAAGGGCACGCCAAAACTCGACGACCTGTTCATCGTGGGCCGGGGCGATCAGTTCAAGCTGGTTCTCGGCCTTGCGTTTGAGCAAAGCGAAAACGGCTTCCCCGTACTCAACACGGACGTGTGGGCCGTGGATACGTCCATCGCCGTGGACATGGTGTGTGTGTTTGCACTCATGGCCGGATCGCAGCGCTACCCGGATAGCCTGGGCTACAGCCAGCACTTCGACGAGATCATGCGTGTGTGGCGACCGGCAAGGCGCTAAAATGGCCGCAGTGATCGCAGCGGCCACCCAAGAGAACCACGTCTTTCCTTTAGCCGCCTTGCCTCTGTTTGCCGAAAACTCGCATCAGGGCCAACGACCTTCCCGCACCACCTTCCGCCTGGGCACCACGCTTGCTATCTCCAACACTGCGACCGGGATGCCCGTTTGCTTGTACGATTCCAGCACCAGACCTCGTTGTACCGGCAAAGAACGGGACGCCGAGACGGGCCTCGATTACTTCGGCGCAAGGTACTTCTCGGGGGCGCAGGGCAGATGGACGAGCCCAGATCCATCCAATCTGGGTGTTGACTTCTGGCTGCCGCAGACGTGGAACCGATATGCAATGGCTCTAAACAACCCACTCAAGTTCGTAGACAGGAATGGGTATTGGCCAACATCGATACATGAGAAGAACGTCGATCAGTCTCTTCCCGGTTTGAGCGGACAGATGCGGCAGCTGTTGAAGGATGCCAGCTATGCTGTTGACCACTCAACCAAATACCTTGGCGTCTTTGATTCGCAATCCGGCGAGGCGTCTCCGATGCACAGCATGAGCAATGGAAACGATCCGGATGAGGCGCACGCCTTGGGGTTGGCGATGGATCTTTCAGATCGCTTCATTCAGGAGAATGAAGCAACAGCCAGAACGGCTCAAGCGGAGTGGGAGCAAGCGGGCAACACCGGAATTTCGCCAAAAGCGTTGCTCGCGTTTGGAAATGCACTACACACGATCCAAGACGGCACATCACCAGCTCACGCAGGCTTCCAACCTTGGTCGGGCTGCTGGTTACCGTTTTGTGCAAATGGCGCTTGGCACGCTTGGAGAGAGCGTCCAGCTGTTTACAACTCGATGCAAGGGCAAGTGATCCAGACCACTCGCCAAGCCTTCCAGGACACATTTGGATTCATGCTCCTAATGTACGCAACAGATGGCTTGCAACCACAGGTAACGTCGAAGATTAGCTTCGATGTTCCAAAGCAGCAGGAGCAGCAGTGATTGAAGATATTGATGCAATCAACGCTTATAGGGTGCTTTCTTGGCACATTGCCGGAGTGGCCGCTGCACCGGCTAGGGAACGTGGCCGAGACGGCTGTCGGAATCCTGGCGGTACCGGGGATGGTCTTAAGTTTGGTGTTCAGCGGCGGGTGGTTACACGACGTAAATTTTAGCATCGCAGTTATCGCCAACTGCGTCTTCTACGCAGCTTTGAGCTATGCGTTTTTGCGGATGCATCGGAATCGGAGGTGAGAGTGTTGAGTGGGTTTCGGCTTGTTCGTCTGAGTTGTTTGCTTTTGATTGTCGACGGCGTTTGTGCGGCCCAAGGAGCACTATCCCAAGCGGAGCTGACGAAGCGCGCCTCGCGCGAATTTGCCTTAACTCCCAATCTGCGCGCCGCCGGGCCACAGCGCCGCGTTTCCATTCCCGGCCTCAACAATAAGGAATGCGGCACGCCGGTTTTCGTCTCTTCCCGCGAGATGCTATTTACCGGCCCCACGCGAGGCGGGGTCGCCTTGTTCCGCGGCTCGGTTGCAGGAAACAAACCGCCCGTGGAACTAACGGAATTGGGCGGCAATGTCAATACGCCCGATCTATCGCGCGACGGCCGAAAACTGGCGTTCGCGCGTCAGGCGTTCGATACCAATGTGTGGCGTCTGGATCTCGACGCGCCCGCGGGAAAGGAGATCGGGCGCGCGCGCGTGCTGGCTTCCACACTCCGCGATCAAAATGTCTCGTTGTCGCCGGATGGCCGCGCGTTGGCATTTGAAAGCACCCGCGGCGGATCGTTCGAAATCTGGGTGGCCTCCCGCGACGGATCCAATCCCCGGCAGCTCACTTCCTTTGGTATGACTTCATCGCCGCGCTGGTCGCCCGACGGCAGCCTCATTGCTTTTGACGGCACTAAGACCGGCAAGCAGGACGTATATGTCATCCCCGCCGCCGGCGGCGCGCCCCGGCAACTGACATTTGATCCCACCGATGCCCAGCAGCCCATCTGGTCGCCCGACAGCCAGTGGATCTATTATTGCTCCATCCGCTCCGGACAGCGCGAGATCTGGCGGATTCCGGAGAATGGAGGCGCTCCCGAACGCGTCACCCGGCACGGCGGATTTGACGTGGTCTTCTCTCCCGATCGGCGATGGATCTACTATAGCCGCCTGCGGGCCTCCAGCACCTCCATCTGGAGCATGCCCGCCGCAGGCGGAGAGGAGAAGATGCTGATCGACAGCGCGATTGGCGGGCACGTCTTCGCCACCGCCCATCGCTTGTACTACAACCGCAAATGGAGCGGCCAGAAGTGCCAGATCATGGCGTACGATCTGGACACCGCGCGCGCCAAGGTTCTGGCCACCACGGACCGTCCTATTCGGGATCGCCTGGCGGTGACTGGAGACGAGCGGTCCATTTACTTCACGCAGGTTGACGACGATGGCGTCGACCTGATGCTGGTCTCTAACTTCCATTAGCTCTTGGCGGCAGCCGTTTGGCGCTTCTACTTCTTTACCCGGAACTCCGCCGCGCTGACGAGCTCATCAGATGGCGTAGTTACTCTGATCGCGCCGGTGGTGGCGCCGGATGGCACAGTGGCCGTGATCTCCGTGGCTGAGACGACCTTAAAATCCGCCGGCATCGCGTGGAAGGTTACTTTCGACGTGCCGGTGAGATTTGTGCCCAGAATCTTTATGGTGGCCCCCACTTTACCGGCTGCGGGCAATGTGTACACGAACGGACTAAGCCCGTTCGACATGCGATAGACAGCGCCGCAGCTACAACTGCCGCCGCCGAACAGAGTTGTCCCATAGAAACTGCCATCCGTGCCCTGGAACAGTCCGCCCCCGGGTTCATTCCCGGCGGAACCCGAAGAATTAAAGCCATATAACTCCGTCAAAGCGCCGCTTGGTGTCATCATAAAGAGGCTGCCTTCAGTCGTCCCTTGGTCACCGCCTAACTGCGCAACACCGTATAAGTTGCCGTCGGTTCCCAGGATCAGTTGCTCGGGGCTGTTACCGTTGTCTCCGTTGGTGAAGCTATACAGCGTATTGAAATTGCCGGCCTCCGTGATTTGGAAAATCGTGCCCCACTGGCTGGAGCCGTATCCCGTGTTGGTGGTGCCGTAAAGATCACCGGAGACCGCGACCAGACCCATCGGGTAGGCGCCGTCGGCATTTCCCGTAAAGCTGTACATGGTCGTCACGGCGCCACTGGTGGCCGCCTGGAAAACCGTACCCGATCCGTGGGCTCCGCCAGCTATGGTGGTCCCGTAAAGCACCCCGTTGGTTAGCGTCAGTGCGAAAGGGAAATATCCGTCCGTCTGCACCGCGAAGCTGTGCAGCAGGGTAAATGTGCCGTTTGAAGCGATCTGGAAGAGCGCCCCATCATTGTTGGCCCCGCCCACCGTCGTCAAACCATAAAACACATCACCCGATCCCTGGACCAGAGCGGTCTGTGGATTTGCGCCGTCGGCGCCCGTAAAGGTGTGAAGATAGGTAAGTGTGCCGCTTTGACTGATCTTGAAAATCGTTCCCGCGTTACTGGAGCCACCGGAGTAGGTGGTTCCGTAAAGGTATCCATCGGTGCCGAGCACCAGGCTGGCGTTGGGATCGGCTCCGTCGCTTCCTCCCGTGAAGTTGTACAGGGTCTTTATCTTTCCCGCTGGGGTCATCCTGTATACAGTTCCCTGATCGGTGCCGCCCGCGGTGGTTACACCGTAGAAGTCTCCATTGGCGCCCTGGACAGGCGCCCCAGAAGGCGTACGGCCATTGGCTCCGCCGAATTGTACAAGGGTAGTAACCGTTTGGGCGGATGCTACCGCCGCCGCGCAGAGAAGAAGGCCCACACCGATCCGTGCCGGCCACTTATACGTTTTCATATGTTCGTTTCTCCTTGTTTAGTCTAAAGTTGATTACTCTTCGTTTGAGTCTGAGTGTGACTGAGCTAAGTTGAACGCGACTACGCCCGCGACGCCATCGCGCTGACCCACTCCCACAAACCCGGCGGTCGATGTTTGCCTCCTGGCGCGGCCGCGGCATCGGCTTCCGGCGAACTGAAAGGCGCGCCATATGCTCACGCCGCCGGAATCGCGATTCTCTTTTCTCTCCATGGCGACCGGATTCGCACCCTTTGCGCTCTTCAGAAAACCGCTTCCGAGGGAGAATACGGGGTTTCGAGCGGGTAGTTACACGCTGCTTGCGCGTTTCAGGGGGTGACGTTGCGCGGCAACCGGTTGGAGGATAGACTGGAGGGTGAGTGGATGCCCTCGCAACTGTTTCCTACCACACACTGGTCCCTCATTGTTTCGTCGGCCAGCGGTAGCGGTGCGCAAGCCGATGCGGCTTTGGCTGAGCTCTGTCGCAGTTACTGGTATCCGATCTATTCCTTCATCCGCGCGCGCAGCGCCTCGGCCGATGAGGCGCAGGACCTCGCGCAGGAATTCTTCGTGCATCTTCTCACCCGCCGATTTTTCGCCTCAGCCCGGCCGGAATGCGGACGATTCCGTTCGTTCCTGGCGGCCTCGCTGAAGAATTTCCTTTCGGACCAGAGCGAGCGGCGCAGCGCCCAGAAGCGCGGCGGCGGCGCCGTGATGCTGCCCATCGACTTCACCGGCGCCGAGGAACGGTTTACCCGCGAACCGGTCCATGGTGAGACTCCCGACCGCATTTTCGATCGTCAGTGGGCGCTGGCGGTGGTGACTCAGACGTACGATCAACTGCGCGACGCGCTGGACCGGGAAGGCCGCGGCAGCCTGTTTCAGCATCTCCAGTCCTTTCTGCCGGGCGGATCGGATCCGCCCGCGTCCGCCGTTTGGCCGGAACAGCTCGGAATGACCGAGAATGCCCTCAAGGTCGCCATCCACCGGCTCCGCCGGCGCTACCGCGAACTGTTGCGCGCCAACGTCAGCCACACCCTTTCGGACCCGGCCGACGTGGACGACGAGATCCGTTTCCTGCTGAGCTCGCTTTCCGCGTAAACCGGGCGTAATTCCGCGGCGGGGAGCGAAAATCTACTGTACAATTTGCCGTGCTGCAAGGCTGCTGATACATCGCGTGGCGGTGACAGGAGACCAGCGGTCCATGGCCCAGCCGGCAGTGACAGATAACGCCAACGGATACACCCGCGACATCGGGCGCGCTCGCCCTACATCGCCACGGTAACGGTGAATATCGCTATCGGCCCGCGCCAGCTTAGCTAGCTAGCTCAGCTAGCTAGATCTGCTAAACTTACCGAAATTCCCAATCTTAAGACGGATGCGTGAGGAGGCGCAACGCAGTGTCAAAGAGTCAAACGATCAAGGTTGGCCCGCTCAAACAGAGTGAACTCGAAGAGGCGGAGCGTATTGTCCGACTGGCGTTCGGAACGTTTCTGGGATTGCCGAATCCGTTGGACTTCATGGGCGACCGGATTTTCATGGCGCCGCGCTGGCGCTCAACCCACGTCAAGGTGATCGCGGCGCGCGAAGGGGGCCGGCTGATCGGATCGAACGTAGTCACGCGCTGGGGATCGTTCGGGTTCTTCGGACCCCTGACTGTGTTGCCGGAATACTGGGACCGCGGCGTGGCGCAGCGGCTGCTCGAAGCCACGATGACAATCTTCGACCGATGGGGCGTGCGGCACACTGGGTTGTTCACGTTCCCGCAAAGTGCCAAGCACGTGGCCTTGTACCAGAAGTTCGGCTACTGGCCGTGCTATCTCACCGCGATCATGACGCGTACCCCGGAGGCTAAGCCTGCACCGCAAGCTAAACCTGCGGATGCGCCAGCGCTGCTGTCGGCCTTCAGCAAAGGCCAGCGCGAACAGGTCATCCAGGCATGCGGGAAACTCACTCACAAGATCGAAAAGGGACTCGATCTCGCTGGCGAGATCCGGGCCGTACATGAGCAGCGGACCGGCGACGTCGTGTTGACATACACGCGCGGTGTTCTCGATGCTTTCGCACTGTGCCTGAACGGACCCGGATCGGAGGGCGGCGAGAAGACATGTTACGTCAAGTTCGGTGCGGCCCGTGGTGGTGTAGGTGCGGGTGGACGTTTCGACAAATTGCTGGATGGTTGCGACGTGTTTGCGTCCTTGCGCGGAGTGACCATAGAGGCTGGCGTGAACCTGGCTCGCGAAGATGCCTATCGGCACTTACGCTCCCACGGATATCGAGTGACCTTGCAAGGTGTCGCCATGCAACGTCCGCATGCGGCCGGGTTCAATCGGGCCGACGCCTACGTGATCGACGACTGGCGTTAATGCCTGACAACGCCGACCGAAGGACCACGGATTACGGCTGGCACTCGACAATAAAACCGTCGCGCCGGCAGAATCACTCCCTTCGAAGAATGCCCGATGCGAGCCGCCGCCGATTCCTGGCAAGTTCTCTGTTACGACTTAGCAGAATTTGGATTGCGTACCTGTGTGGACAGCTCATAGTCAAACTGCTAGGATCGTGCTGATGAAACAGCGTTCCCTGTCTTTCCTGTTGGCTTTCGCCTACTGCGCCGGCCAGGCGGCCGCGCAGCAGCCGATCACAATGATCGGGCGGCGCGATTATATGCTGCCGGGGACTCCGCAGTCGGTGGTGGCGGCGGATTTTAATGGCGACGGACGGCAGGACTTGGCCATCGCCGACGGAAGGGTAACGGTGTTGCTGCAGGAAGCCAACGGTTCTTTCCGGACGCCTATCAATGTGGATAGCGGCAATAACCCGCTCTTTCTGGCCTCCGGCGACTTTAATCACGATGGCATTGCCGACTTAGCCGTGACCTCGAGCAACGGCGCATCGTTGTCAGTCCTGCTGGGCAAGGGTAACGGCAGCTTCGAGACTCCGGTGAAGTACGCGCTGCCGGGCACCGCGACTGGGCTGGCAGTGGCGGATGTTAATGGTGACGGCAAGCCGGACCTGGTGACCATCAGCAACCTGACGGCAAGTGTGGCGCTGAGCGTACTCGATGGCCGTGGTGACGGCACATTTAAACCTGCCATTAACACCATTACCGACACGACCGAGAGCGGGCGCGGACTGCAACTGGCGGATCTCACCGGGAACGGCACGCAGGATGTCGTCTACATATGGGGCAGCCAAGTCTCCGTCCTATTAGGGCAGGGGAACGGCTCCTTTGGCCCGGTGGCGCATTACCAGGTAGGGGGTTCGTCCGTGGGAGTGGTGATCGCGGATTTCAATGGCGACGGTATCCCGGATCTGGTACAGGCGGATAGCTCCGACTATTTCGGCTCGATTCTGATTGGGAATGGAAACGGCACGTTTCAGCAGCAGGTTTATTTTTACAATGTCGGCGTGCCCGGGGGAATCGCCACTGCCGATTTCAACGGAGACGGAAAGCCGGACCTTGCGATCTACGACTGGTACGACCAGCAGTTGCTAATCCTGGAGGGGAACGGCAATGGGACATTTACCAGTCTCTCCAGTACGAGGACCGATCCGCAGTGCTGCACGATCCTCGCATCGCCTATTCTAGCTGCCGCTTTGAACACGGGCCAGCCGTTCGATGTGATTATTCTTAACGAAGATACGCAGGCCGGATCGATAACGGTATTGACCGGCCTCGGCAACGGGTTTTTCGAAACCGAAGGATTGGTGAGCGTAAACATCGGCGCCATGCAGACCGGCGATGTGAATGGCGATGGAAAACCCGACCTCGTTGGAACCGGCTCAGGGGAACTGATCACTCTGCTGGGCAATGGGAACGGCACATTTCAGCCAGCGAAGGAATCGCCGGTTAATGGGTCGGGAGGCGGTTTGGTACTGGGCCAATTCAATGCTGGACACGCGCTGGATGCGGCGACGACGAACTACGAGGTCAACGCGCTGGATGTGGTTCTAGGCACGGGGACCGGGATTTTCGGACACTTGCAGGAAGCGCCCCTGCCGGAGAGCACGGGCATCCTGCTGCGCTCGGACCTGAACGGGGACGGCGAACAGGATCTGATCACGGGCAATTTTCAAACCGCTTATGCATTGCTAGGAAATGGAAATGGCGCGTTCGGCGATCCCATTGCCTTAAATGTAAGCGGGGAACTTATCGCGGTGCGGGATTTCAACGGGGATGGCATTCCGGACATTTTGCTGGGGAGCGTATCGGTACCTTATGAGCTCTACGTTTGCCTGGGCAATGGGGACGGCACATTCGGCGCGCCGATCACGACCAGTTTGCCGGCTGCTTGGTCGGCCGTCGCCGCGGGGGACTTCAACATGGACGGCAAGCTGGATGTTGTTGTTGTTTTTGTGGCTGAGTTTCCGACAAACACACCGCCGGTAGTAATGTTGGGAAATGGCGACGGAACGTTCGGCAAATCCCTGCCCTTTTCGCTGCCGGACGATGTAGTGCCCGCCATGCAAGTAGCAGACTTCAACGGCGACGGAAAACCGGATCTAGCGGTGCTGATGTTCAATCTTTGCACGGTGGTGCTGCTACCGGGAAACGGAAATGGCGGGTTTGGCACACCAACTATTTATGGTGTCGGCGCAGGCAGGAACACGGAGATCGTGGTGGCGGACTTTAACGGCGACGGCAAAACTGACTTAGCCACTACCGGTGGTGCGGGGATTTCGATTCTGCTTCAGCCTTAGGCCGCGCTGCACGGGGATGTACGGCGCCAATCAGCTTCACGAAGGCCTCGTGAATCAAAGCGGTGGGCTGGAGCGTAGGACCTGGGGCCTGGCCGCTTATGTGATGCTGGGCGATGCGGCGGAGCTCCTGGTAAACCAGAGGCATCAATTCCTGCAGCACGCCTTCATCGCCGCCGGCCCAGGCCGACAGCAAGCGTGTGATGTCTCCAGAGGACTCCGTGCCTTTGATTGTATTCTTCGTCACATCTACCGTGCAAATTTCCATGGATAAAGGCAAGGGCTAGCCGTAGCGTTTGCACGGTACAGATCGGGTGGCTCAGGCGAAGCTGCCTGTACTAGCTGAAGGCCCTGGTACAGACAGTACTAAGATTTTTTTCACAAAGATGACGTACGCCACTGTGCGTTCCTGTTTGTCATAGTGGGACGGCTTAGAAGCCCGCCCCAGGCAAATGGAGGGGATAAATGAAACGGTTTGGACAATTGCGACGTTCCGGCTTCGATACGTGAAGGCTGCGCAATCCCACTCCAGGTCGAGTACGGCGATGGCATCACCCAGCCGGTTACCATTGCGATCCGCATAGGTGGCGGGCCTTGCGCCGACCCACCGGCGGCCGGCCTCGGGCGAATCACCTGGCAAAAGACAATCGCCACAACGGGCACGAATGTCTCCTCCGAGGCCGACACGCTGACTGTGTCGTTGCAAGCGTCGCCGGGCCAGCAGGCACTGCCCCCTCCGGTCTACACCGATGGATGCCCCCCGCCCAGCAACGTCTGCAACACATTCGGGCCCACTTCCGTGGCCCTCTTCGGTCGGGCGTGCCCGGTTCCAGGTTACCGCAGCCTGGGAGCCGGGACCGTCACTATGCAAGGCCCGGGTCTCAGCCCGGCACAGGTGCCACTGATTCCCCTTCAGCAAGGGCCCGTGAGCGGCCTTTCGGTGTACCAGGCGATGCTTCCAGCCGGCACGGTCCAGGCGGGCGATTTTACAGTCGCAGCCAACGGCGGAAGCGCGTTTCAGGCTGCCGCGCCGGTCGGCGCCGACATCCAGATTCAGACGCCTCTGGCGGGGATCAACGTGTTCGGGAGTTGCCAGCCGTTAACGATTGGCTGGACCAGCGGCGACCCGAAGTCCTGGGTCACCGTCAGCTTTGTTTTAATGGAGCCGATTGGCCAAGCCGGTTCCCAAGCCACCATCTTGAGCCCATACCACACTCGTACTTCGAACGGCACTTTGACCATCCCGCTTCCAGATCTCCCGGGGGCCGGTTGTGGCACGGTAGTGACACCGGTCCAGCTTGTTATCGAAGTCGATCCGGATCCCTCGGAGATCGCGAGGTTCACGGCCTCGGGTCTTTCGTTGGGTGGTCAAGTGAACTGGAGGTATATCCACACTTTTCAGGCTAACCTGGAAATGGAGTGAAATGCGTTTTGCTCCTCCTCCAACTGGGTTCCGCTTCAGCGCAAGCGACCTACCGAATCGCCGGGCGGGCGGGATCGCTAAGCCACCGAGCGGAATTCAGAAACAGAAGAACAAGGTCTGTTTGGGACAAACAGCCAACCACGACGATTCCACCCCCAGTTTGACCGCCTGAACGGTTTTTGTGCCCTTGCCAAAACCGGCCGCCCGCCCGAGGGCGAGATATTCCTGTTCAGTCGGCTTGGGCATTTTTGAACGCCGGCTCAGATCGCGGGCCGGATGGTGACGCCATCGTAGATGCGCCGCAGCGGCATCGAAACATTGATGGAATCGATTTTCAGTTCCGCATCCGGACCTTCGCATTCGTGGGAAAACCAAGTACCGTCCGGCTGGCGGGCGTATCCCTCGACGCGCATCCGATCCTGGCTCACCAGCACGTAGTCGGTGAGGGAGCCGACGGTGCGATAGAGATCGGATTTTCGTCCGCGATCGAATTTCTCCGTAGATGGCGAAACGATCTCGAAGACTACGACGGGGTTGTCGAGGTTGTCGTCATCCTGATCGAGGGCTGGCGGGTCTTTGCAGATGACCGTAACATCCGGGTACACGTAGGCGCGGCTTGATATCCGTAGCCGCGAGTCGGAGCCGACGGGCCCGCATGCTCCGCCTCTTAACGCAATATAAAGCTCTCCGATCAGGTTCCGTTGAATCAAAATATGGCGGACTGATGCTCCCGCCATGGCGAACATCTCGCCATCTATGAACTCGCTGCGAAACTCCGCCGCCCGCTCAATGGCCAGATACTCCTGTTCAGTCAGCTTGGATATGGGATTCGAAGCCACAGGCCACCTTTCTGCAGTTTACCACTGCCCGCTCCGCCGAACCGAGTGACAACTCTGTCACAGCAACCGCGCCGCGGGTCAGTTCTGTCGCTTCGAAGCCACCCGCGTCCTCGAAAAAGCTGCTTATTTTCAGCGAGATAAACGTCGCAGCCAAGATGGCTATGCACCTGCTATCTATACGCCGACCGGAGACGCAACCATGAGCATGAACTTAAACGTGAATTTCGACGCCATCGGAGAACGAACCCTGCGCAACACCTCACGCCTGGTAAACCAAGGCATGTGGATCCTGTTTGTGATCTCAGCCGCGCTTATGATCGTGCTGCGCCGCAATTCCACAAGCCCCAGCGGACCCTTCTGGATTCTGGGATTCGCGGTTCTGGGTTTCATGGCGCTGATCGTTCTTCGCGACTTTGCGCGGAAAGCCGGTCACCGTCACACCGAAAACAAAATCGTCAACGACGTGAAGACATTTCTCGAAAGAGAGCCCGTGGCGGATCTAACGGCCCGGCCAATGACGCGCAAGCTCGCCGCCGTCTCTTCGGTCGATCCCGCGGATACCTTGGTTCCCTCGAAGCAGGCCGGCTTTGTCGAACTGCGCGGCGCCTTCATGCGCTGCACGCCGGACGCCGAACCGGTGGTCTTCGATGCCATCCCTTCGCACCAGTCGGCGCCGAAACAGACTGAGTTTTATGCGGTGCTGATGCCGGTCAGACAAGCCGCATAATCAGACGCTCGGCTTCGCGGCCGTCTTCTTGCGAGGCTTGCCGGATTTTCGATTGCGCGACCGGATCGGCAGGCTTATAGCCGAGCGTCTTACTTCTCGTTGTGCCCTTTTTGTCAATTCACGGCGAGTACGCCGCCATCCGCTGTCATTTGTGTTTAGCCGTGGTTGCCCGTGGTTTCTTGGCGCGAGCTTGCACCACCGGATCTGCAGGCTTATAGCCCAGCGTCTTACTCACGGTCTCCACAATCGTCTTCATCACCTTCACGCGCCCGAACCATTTGAAGTTCGATTCGACCACCGTCCACGGCGCGGTCAGAGTGCTCGTGCGCAGCAACATGTCTTCCACGGC
Source organism: Bryobacterales bacterium (assembly GCA_963785255.1). Classification (GTDB taxonomy): domain Bacteria; phylum Acidobacteriota; class Terriglobia; order Bryobacterales; family Bryobacteraceae; genus Bog-159. The sequence continues at coordinate 530,232 of CAWAUR010000013.1, read as the reverse complement.
TTCGTCGTAGCGGCCCCACTTTTCGCGGTTGCGCCAATCCTCAGGTGTCAGTTTCCAGCGCTTGTAAGGCGTATTCTGGCGCTTCTCGAAGCGCTTCAACTGCTCCTCGGGACTGATCTGCAGCCAGAACTTCACCACAACTGCGCCTCGGTCCACCATCTGCCGCTCAAAATCGTTGATCTCGCGATAAGCTCGCTTCCAGGCATCCTCCGTGCAGAATCCCTCTACGCGCTCCACCAGCACACGGCCGTACCAACTCCGGTCGAAGACCAGAATCTGCTTTTCATCGGGAGGCAGCAGCCGCCGCCAGAATCGCCAGAGATAGTGATGCGTTTTGTCTTCGCCATCGGGCGCGGCGATGGGAAATACCTGGTATCCGCGCGCGTCGAGCTTCTCGGTCAGCCGCCGGATGGTCCCGCCCTTGCCCGCGGCGTCGCGCCCTTCAAACACCGCCACCAGCGATCGCTTGCGCTGGTAAAGCTGCCACGCCAGTTCGCGCAACTGCACCTGATAACGCAGTAAGTCGCGTTCGTATTCCGCTTTCGAAAGGTGTTGATCGAGATTCAATTCTTTCAGCATGCTTCCACCTTTGTCAGGCCTTCTTGGCGGCGCGTTTGGCGGCCGCCGCGCCGAGCGCCCGGATGATGGCCTCGAAGACCGCGATGCGCGTCCAGTAGCGGTCGGTAGCTTCCACAATCGTCCATGGCCCCCATTCGGATTCGGTGCGCTCCAGCATCTCTTCCACCGCCAGCAGATACTTGTCGTAATCCTTGTGGCGCTTCCAATCCGCCTTGGTCACCTGCCAGCGTGTGAGTGGATGGCTCTCCAGCTTTTTGAAGCGCTTCGTTTGTTCCTTCTTCGAGATGTGAAAGAAGAACTTTACGATGGCATAGCCGTCGTCGGCCAGTGTGCGCTCGAAATCCGCGATGTCGCGGTAAGCCTTCTGCCACTCGCTTTTGGGCGTGATCTTTTCCACGCGTTCGTCGAGCACGCGGCGATACCAACTGCGGTCGAGGATCGCCATTTGGCCGTAGTTCGGGATGTGCTGCCAGAAACGGTACAGCCACGGCACATGCAATTCGTGCGTGCGCGGCTCCTGGATCACGTGCAGCCGGAACGCGCGCGGCTCCAGCCGGCTGGTGAGCACATTGATGCACGTGCCTTTGCCGGCCGCGTCCCAGCCTTCGAAGATCACGACGCTGGGCACGCCTGCTTCCGACGTGGCCAGCTGCAGCTCGTAAAGACTGGCCTGCAACGCCGGCAGACGGGTTTTGTATTCTTCTTTGGGGATGGCGCGGGTCAGATCTACTTTTTCGAGCATCTAATTACGCTCCATGATGGAAATGATAGCAACCGGCTCTAGGTTAAAATAGGATTCCCCGATGCTTCAGCAAATTCTTCCGGCACGGTCGGTGGAAGGCTCCCTTACCCTGCCCGGTGACAAATCCATTTCCCACCGCTATGCCATGATTGCGTCTATCGCCGAGGGCCCCAGCCGCATTCGAAATTATTCGACGGGTGCGGATTGCCATTCCACGCTCGGCGCCATGCGCGCGCTCGGCGTGCCTATCGAGGAAAACGGCACCGAAGTGACTGTACGCGGCCAGGGGCTCGGTGGCCTGCGCGCGCCGGTGGCGGATATGGATGCGGGCAACTCCGGTTCCACCATCCGTATGTTGTCCGGTATTTTGGCGGCGCAGGCGTTTACGTCGCGCATCGGCGGCGATGAATCTCTTTCGCGCCGGCCGATGGCTCGCATCATAGAGCCGCTTTCGCGCATGGGCGCGTCGATATCCGCGCGCGATGGGCGATTTCCGCCGCTTGAGATTCACGGCGCACGTTTGCATCCGATCGATTACACGCTGCCGGTGCCCAGCGCACAAGTGAAGACCTGCGTGCTGTTTGCGGGATTATATGCGGATGGCGAGACCATAGTGCGCGAGCCGGTGCGGTCGCGCGATCATACCGAAATAGCGCTGCGCGAATTCGGCGCGGATTTGAGGGTGCAAGGCAAGGTCATCACGCTTGCAGGCCGGCCCAGGCTAAGCGGGCGCGATCTGGCGGTACCGTCGGATCTCTCTTCAGCGGCGTTCTTTATCGTCGCCGCGCTGCTGCTGCCCGGCTCGCTGCTCAGCATTCGTGGCGTCGGGCTCAATCCCACGCGTTCCACGCTGCTCGATTTTTTGGTCGGCATGGGCGCGGCTATCCGCATCAATAACGTTGAAAGCGCGCATGGCGAATTGTCAGGTGAATTGGTGGTGGCGAGCTCGCGCGTGCGTGGCGGAGTCATTGAAAAGGAAATCACGGCTGCGCTGATCGACGAGATCCCGGTGCTGGCTGTTTTGGGCGCGGCGAGCGCGGACGGGCTTACCATTCGCGACGCCGGCGAGCTGCGCATCAAGGAGACGGATCGCATCGCCACGGTGGCCGAGAACTTGCGGCGCATGGGTGTGGCTGTAGAGGAACTGCCCGACGGTATGGTCATTCCAGGCCGCCAACGCTTTCGCGCGGCCGAGTTGGATTCTTTCGGCGATCATCGGATTGCCATGGCTTTCGCGATTGCGGCGCTGGCCGCGGATGGCGAATCGGCAATCGCGGGCGCGGAGGCTGCGTCCATATCCTTCCCGGAGTTTTTCGACACGCTCGGACAGATCGGGCGGTAATGTGGGACGGACGATCGTTTTTCGTCGTCCGTCTCTGCTCGCCTAGGGAGCCGTGGCAGACCACAAAAAACGATGGTCTGCCCCACTTACCTCAAAGCCACGATCATGGCGTCTAACGCGATGGACTTCTGAATGTTGCGCCTGATCAGATCCGCCAAATCGTCCGCCTGCTTCACAGCCTTACGTATCCACGCGAACGACACCTTACGCGCCACCGCATCTAACTCCGCCCGCAGATCCTCGTTGCGCACGGCGCCGCCCGATTCGCGCAACACCAGTACATCGCGCAGCAGATCGTACAGGACCTTCAAGTGCAGCTCGAGCCGCTCGCTCTTGCTGCGTCCGATGGCTTCCGAATAGGGCGTCCATTTGTCGAAAGGAAGCAACCCCGCAGCCACGCGCAGCAGCGTGAACATGGCCGCCCGGCGCTTATCGTACGCCTCTAAATCGAGCGACACAGCCACCCCCGGACTGCCTCCGCTCAATGCCGCGCGCCGCTCCGCATGATCCATCCCGCGCGCCCGAACAAATTCCAGCACCTCGTTGTTCGAAAGCGGCGTGAATTGAAACGGCACGGCCCGCGACCGAATGGTCGGCAGCAAATCATAAGCGTTCTCCGCCGTCATGATCAGGACCAAGTACGGCGATGGCTCTTCCAGCGTCTTCAACAGCGCGTTGGCGGCATGCTCGCCGGCGCGATCCACATGATCGATCAGGAACACGCGGCGGCTGCCATAATTCGGCGCAAGCTTGGCCCACTCGCGCAGCAGCCGCGTTTGATCGATGGAGATTTGCCGCAGCGGCCCATCCGGCGGAAACGTCACGAAATCCGCATAGGAAGCGAACAGCAGTGGATCCTGATTGCGCTTGTCCGGCGCCCAACGCTCGCGCACCGCGACAATTTCGATATTCTCGGGCAGGCTAAGATCGTCGCGTTCGATCTGTTCTTGGTGGCCCACGAGGCGCGCGGCCAGCCTGCGCGCCAGCGTGGCTTTGCCCACGCCTTCGGGTCCCGCGAACAGCAGCGTTTGCGCCAGACGGTCGCGCGCGATCATCTGCTCCAGCGCCGCCGTCACATGCTGGTTGCCCCAAAAACGGTCAAACATAGGGTTCCACAACTTTTCGGATTTCGTCCGCGATGGCGTCCACGGTAGCGCGGCCGTCGATGATGCGGACGCGTTGCGGCTCGCGCGCGGCCAGCGCATGATACGCTTCATAGACGCGGCGGTGAAATTCGAGTGACTGCTCGTCCATGCGGGTCTCGCTGTGGCGCGTCTTGGCGTTGCGCGCGTGCGCCCGCTTCAGGCTGGTCTCCGCGTCGATATCGATCAGCAAAGTCAGATCCGGAACCAAACCGCGGCAGGCGATACGATCGAGCGTCATCACGGCCTCCGCCCCGAGCCCGCGCCCGCAACCTTGATACACCAGCGTCGAATCGGTGAAGCGGTCGGATAGCACGATCGCGCCGGCGGCCAGTGCGGGCGTGATCCACTCTGCCACGTTCTGCGCGCGGCAGGCGAAATATAAGAGCATCTCGGCGGTGGGACCCAATTCCTGGTTCGCCGAGTCGAGCAGAATGCGGCGGATCTCCCGGCCAATGCGCGTGCCGCCGGGTTCGGCCGTCTCGAGCACCTCGCGGCCGTGCGCGCGCAAGTGTTCGGCCAACAGACGCATCTGCGTGGTTTTTCCCGAACCGTCCATGCCTTCGAAGGTGACAAACAGGCTGCGTTTTTGCATGCGGAACACCCATTGTAGCGAAGCGGGCGGGGCGCACCGGGGTACGCCAAAAACCTCACGCTGGCGGAACGATTGCTGGCTTCGATGAGTTATTCATTGCGAATGCCAAGGATTTGATCTAGCGCGGTACCGCGACCGACGTTCTGTCGTCGAAACCGGAAAAGAACGACAAGAAGATGGAGGAAAGCGTTAGAAATCGGAATGCACGCAGGCGCACCAGCCCAGGGCGCGGTCTGCAGCGGGTTATTTATACTGCCCCTGCGATCTGTTGCGAAACCAGCCCTAAGTAAATGACCAGCCCTTGCGGAAGGTCGGCGTAAGATACCGGTTCGCGTCGCTATTGTTGGAGAATTGTCCCTTTTCCGCGTCCCATTCGAGTTTGCCAGGGAAGCGCAAGGCAATCGTGCCCAGCAGCATCCATTCGACAAAAGGAACCGCCACTTCGAAATTCGAGCAGGCCGGGTCTCCGCCTTTGCAGGCCCTGATCCAGTCGCGATAGTGACCGGGCGAACGCGTCAGCGAGGGCTGCGGGAACTGGTATCCTTTCATTTTTTCCATCGGCACCAAACGCGTATCCTCGCCATAGGTTCCGGTGGTGAGCATGCCCTTGTCGCCGATGAACAGGCTGCCATCCGGAGTGGGCTTTCGCGCGTGGGGGTCATTCTTCACGGTCTGGAATTTGTCGTAATCGAATACGTCGCCGATGAACCCTTTGTATGGCGGATCTTCATCCCAATTGCGCGGCGTGGGAATCTCGGGCAGATCGCCCAGCAGTTCGCCGTCTGGTACGCCAGTAAACTGTGGCGTCTCCTTGAGTCCGTCGTGCCAGAACACCTTCACCGCCGGCATGTCGCCGCGGGCCGGGAAATCGTAGCGGATCACCGATTTCTCGGGGAACATGAAGTTGCTCGAACCATCGATCTGGACGCACTCTACGCTCGCCGGAGCGCCCAATTGCAGCGCCACGTTGGGCGCGCCCAGAATATGGCACGCCATATCGCCCAGCGCGCCGCAGCCGAAATCGTAAAAGCCGCGCCAGTTTCCCGGTTGATAGAAATGGCCCATCAAAGGCGATTTGTAAGTCGGTCCTCCGGAGGTGTACGGGCGAGTTTCGGCAATGCCCAGCCAGAGATCCCAATCGAGCGTGGTTGGCACCGGCTCCGCCGGCGGGATCTCTTTCAAGCCTTGCGGCCAGATGGGGCGGTCGGTCCACGCATGCACTTCGGAAACCTGCCCGATCTGGCCGGACCAGATCATTTCGGCCGCCTGGCGCGTGCCTTCATTGGAGTACCCCTGATTTCCCATTTGGGTGGCGACGTTATATTTGCGTGCGGCATCCAGCAGTTGCCGCGCCTCCCAAACGGTGCGGGTCAGCGGCTTCTGCACATAAACGTGTTTACCGCGCTCCATGCACCACATCGCGGCGGTCGCATGCATAAAATCGGGGATGGCGATGATGACGGCATCTATCGAATTGGCCTGCTCGTCGAGCATCTTGCGGAAATCTTTGTACTTGGGAACCTTGGGATACCGGTTGAACATGCGCGTGGCGCGCAGATCGTCGACATCGCACAACGCGACGATGTTTTCCGCAGCGCATCCTCGAATATCGGAATACGCTTTTCCGCCCGCACCGATCGACGCGATATTCAGCTTCTCGTTGGGCGATTTGTACCCGAGCTTCTTAAGGGACGGCACGCTGCCATAACCACGCAGCGGAACGGCGGACGCCAAAAGCGATCCGAAGAAAAAATGACGTCTGGTGAAGTTGTAGGGCAAGGGGGCCTCCCCTTACATCTTATGCCTCAGCAGCCAATTTGTGGGACCGGCTAATCGGGTGCTTATTGACCGTGTCGAGGAAACCGTTCCCTAACGGTCGCGGCTCAGCGATGGACCATCGTGACCCCGCGGGGTTTACTGAGCCGCGACCGTCTGGGAGCGGTTTCCACAGCCCGGAAATCCAAAACGGTAATAGGATCTAGAAGTCCAGGAACGACGACAGATTGGGGAACGGACAGGGTGGCGAAGCGATTTGCAACAGACCCCCACAAACTATGCCACTGGGTTGCGCAGCACGCCGATGCCCTCGATCTCGACTTCCACCACGTCGCCTGCCTTCATGGGCCGAGTGTTTCCAGGCGTACCAGTATAAATTACATCGCCCGGAAGAAGTGTAACCCATCGGCTTACCCAACTTACAATCGCCGGACCGTCGAAGGTCAGATCGGCGGTGGATTGGCGTTGCACAACCTCTTCGTTTAGTCGCGTTTCCAGCATTAAATTCCCGTAGTCCAGGCCAGTAACGATGGCGGGGCCTAGCGGTGCGAACGTGTCGGCGCCCTTGGCGCGCCACCATTGCAGATCTTTGTGCGGTCCATTCTGCCAATCCCGCTCGCTCACATCGTTGCCGCAAGTGACGCCGAAAATTGCGGCGCGGGCCTCCTCCACCGGCGCGCGCGCCGCGCGCCGCCCGATCACAATGACGAGTTCGCCCTCGAAGTGCACATTCGCGGCGTCCTCGGGAATGCCGATCGGATCTCCGGGGTTCTGCAGCGCACTTACGGGCTTGTAGAACATCTCCGGACGGTCCGGCGCCTGGCGGTCGCCTAAGTGACTCTTGTAATTGCGGCCCACGGCCAGGATTTTCGACGGCTCGCAGGGATACAGCAGCTTCACCTCGGCGAGCGGGTGAGTCATCCCAGTTTCCGCATGCGCGCCAAACAGATCCCCGCGGACTTCGCGGATGATTTCGCCATCCAGGATGCCGTACGACGTGACGGGATTTTTCCGGAATCGAACATATTTGGCCATGCAGCTATAGTAGCCTACGCTGGAGAATCGTCAATTCCCGGACGGCGCGAGTCGGATCAGAAGAAATACGCGCAGGTCATGCCTTCGCGGATTAACTGCTTTGCACAGCGCCGCGGGAGCGACGCCGAGTCGTTCGGCCAACCAGTGGATGTTGCCCTCCGCCGCGTCCCTGCCATGGCTGGTCAGAATCAACATGACACTGGGGATCCGGAGTATCCCGAGCTTGACCGTCAGGTCGTGTTGTATCCCGTGGATTTCCTTTTCGCCGTCGCTCGACCACCACCCCTCAATCTCGCCATAGCCAACGGGCTTGTCCGCATCGTCAAAGAACACCATGTCGCGCTCGTCGCGTTCCGTCGCGGCGCGCCAACGGAACAAAGGCGAACGCATCAGCGCGCTCCAGATGACAAACTGATAATATCGCTCGTTAGTGTTGCGACGCAGTCCCGCCAGTCCGTGCCGGCTAGGCGGCCAGCCGCGCCCCTGTTCAGCCTGTCGCAAGCGCTGGTCTCTTCCTTAATTAAGGCCCTGCGCGGCGCACTCGACGAGCGCCATCAGGTCGTCAGGGCCAAACTCGTTATTCTCAGTCATATCCTGAAATCCCTTTCCAGGCTAACTTAGTACCCACGCCGCTTATCGACTACATTCACCAGAGCATCTCCCTTCCTATACCGCTCGAAGTTATCCAGAAATAACTGCATCGCCCGCTGCTGCCAATCGGATGTATGATCTGCCGCATGCGCCGATAACAACAAGTTATCCAACTTGTAGAACGCATGGCCGCCAGGCAGCGGCTCTTGATTAAACACATCCAGCGCGGCGCCGCCGATGCGCTTCTCAGTCAGCGCGGCGATGAGCGCATCTTCATCCACCAGCGGTCCGCGGCCCACGTTGATCAGCACCGCCGACGGTTTCATGGCGCGCAACTCTGCGTCACCCACAATCCCGCGCGTGTCGGGCGTCAGCGGCGCGCTGAGCACCAGGTAGTCCGACTGCGCCAACAATTCCCGCTTGCGCTCCGGCCCGTCCGCGCGGCGCAGTCCGGTCACCCGCATACCCATCGCCTCCGCCCTGCGCGCGGCGGCTTTGCCGATATCGCCCATCCCGATCACCCCCATCGTCTGGCTGGACACTTCCACCGTATCGAACTGATCCCACACACCAGCTTCCTGGCTGCGCACCATGCGCCGCAAACCCTTGGCGAAAAACAAAACCGCCGCGATTACAAACTCACCCAGTATCTCGCTGAAGACTCCGCGCGCGTTAGTAAGTATTACGGCGCTCTCGGTCAGTTCCGGGAACAGCAGCTCGTCGAGGCCCGCCGAGCGCGAGTGAATCCATCGCACGCGCGGCGCCATGCGCCACACCTGCCGCAACAGATCGCGGCTGCCCGTCCAATTCAGAATTACGTCGGCTTCCGGGGCGGCATCCGTGAACGCCTCCACGCGATTTCCCGCCGCAATGCGAACCGTATCGGGCAGGACTTCCAGCATGCCCAGCAGCGCGTCTGTAGGGTCTGTCAACACCAAAACTGTGTTATTGTCCATGAGGAGCAAGCTACCATGTTCGACCTCTCTCTGGAAGTGTTGCGCGTCGTGGAGGACGCCGCCATTGCATCGGCCCGCACCATGGGCATGGGAGACGGCAAGACCGCCGATAACGCCGCGGTGGAGTCGATGCGCCGGTGTCTCGATACGATCGCGATCGACGGCACCATCGTGATCGGTGAGGGCGAGCGGGACGCGGCGCCCATGCTGTTCATTGGCGAGAAAGTCGGAGCCGGGAAGGATCAGCCAGGCGCGCTCTCAGTGGATATCGCCGTCGATCCGCTGGAGGGCACGAATTTGTGCGCCACGGGCGCGGGCGGCGCGATCACCGTGTTGGCCGCCTCGGAGCGCGGCGGGCTGCTGCACGCGCCGGATTGCTACATGGAAAAGATTGTCGTCGGACCGCAGGCCAAGGGCGCGGTGGATCTGGAAGCTCCCGTAAAGCAGAACCTGAAGGCCATCGCTCGCCGTCTGCAGCGCGGCGTGGACGATCTGGTCATTGTGGTGCTCGACCGTCCCCGGCATGAACACCTGATTGCCGATATCCGCGAGGCGGGCGCGCGCATTCGATTGATTGGCGATGGCGACTTGTCGGCCGGTATCGCGGCCGCCGTTTCCGGCACGGGCGTGCATGCCGTAATGGGTTCCGGCGGCGCTCCCGAAGGTGTGCTTACCGCCGCCGCGCTGCGCTGCCTGAACGGCGAGATTCAGGGCCGCCTGGTGGTGAAAGACGACGCCCAGAAAGAACGCATGCAGGCGATGGGAATTCATGACACCGGCAAGATTTATACGACCCACGAACTGGCGCCCGGACGCAGCATCGTGTTCGCCGCTTCCGGCGTCACGGACGGCAATTTGCTGAAAGGCGTGCGATTCTTTGGCGATGGCACGCGTACGCAGTCCATCGTGATGACGCACACCCCGGCGCGCGCGCGGTTCATCGACACCGTGCACCTGGAGAATAAGCCGGACGTGAAGGTACGCTTCCGGTAATCCGGGCGTGACCGCTCGGTCGCGGGTCGTTAACAGCCGCGTCGATTTCGCAAATATTACAGAGCCGCGACCGTAAGGGAGCGGTCTTCCGGGAACATCTCCGCCCCCTGCCCCTTGAATTTGCGTGGAAATGGACATACATTGTCATTGGAGGTGGAGATTTCAGATGAAGCTGTCCTTTGCAGTGCCCGTGCTTCTGGCCGCAAGCATAGCGGCCTTCGCGCAATCGATGCCGCGCATGACGACCGTCGATCCAGGCAACGGGAAGATCGGGGACGAGGTCACGATTACTGGGGAGAACCTGGAAAAGTCCAATGTCGCCAAGGTGTACTTCACCGATGGCAAAAGCGACCTCCTTTTGGATATCACCAGCCAAACCCCGACGACTATCAAATTCAGAATCCCGGCAAAGATGACTACGGGTCGCTTCGCCCTGGAACTGCTTACCACCGGCAAAGAGCCCAAGTTGATCGAGCAGCCGGTCAAGTTTACCGTCGAAGAGTAGCGGCGCCGCCGCGCGGCGGATTAATGCTTGTCGCGGCGGTATGGCGATGAAATGTAGCGCCGCGATTCGCGCGCGGCTTCCGCATCCGGCGCAAAGGCCATCGCCTTTTTGTACGCCTCCACAGCCAGAGTGTGGCTCTGCTTGAGATCGTAGATCTGTCCCACCCGCATCCAGGCCAGCACTCCCGTATTCAGATCCACTTCGTCGGTGTGCGCCGTCACCTTTTGCATGTTGGAAAGCGCGGCGTCCAGATCGCCATACCAGAACTGGATGGTCCCAAGCTGGTAGTCGATCTCCTCCCACGGCACCCTTGAATATCCGGGCGCCTGTTGCGTCTTCAGACGCGCCACCTGCTGCACACTGGCGATAGCCTTCTTGCCGTCGCCCAATTGAGAGTACATGCCGGCTTGCTCGAAACGCAGCAGATAATTGCGCGGATAGCGGGCGATCAGGCTTTCCACGATGGGCAGCGCCTTGGCCGGCTTTCGTTCGCGGCGATAGATGGCGGCCAGGAAAATCTGCGCGTCGATACGGTTCAGCGAACCCTGCGCCGCCACTTGCTCCACGGTGCGGATGCCGCGATCCTTGTCGCCATGAAAGCCGATCAGGAATCCGCACATTTTATAGAACGTGGGCAGGCTGCCGATCACATAGTCGTGCAACCCCTGCACCAGGCGCGCATCCACGTTGGCCGGTTGCAGTTCGCTCACCCGATTGTGCAGCTTGCGCGCGTTGGTGGAGTCGTGCAACGCGCCCACCCAATCCTTCTGAACCAGGAAGAACCAGTTGGCGCGCAGGCCATAAGTGATTCCCTGGGCGTACAGCGCGCCGGCGTCATTGGGATTGCGGCGCAGACGCGCCAGCTCCAAATTGAAGGCTTGCTGGATTTCGCCTAAGAAAAGTTTTTGCGTCTCAAGCGATGGGTTCAGCTTCGCGCGGCGCAGCAGGGAGTTGTTGCCAGTCACTAACTCACTCTCGAGCGCGCCATCGCGCAACATCTCCTGGAACACGATGGTTTCCGCGGCATGGTTGTGCAGGTCGGGATTGTTTGGATCCTTGGCGATGGCCTGATTGAAATCCGCCAGCGCCTGGTCAAATTCGAGGTTGTAGAAATGCTCGTAGCCGTCGTCGACCAGATCGCCCGCAAAGAGACGACTGGCCAGACAGACAGCCGCGAGGAGGGTGACTCTCAAAAGACTACCGCCGTACCCTGCGCATCCAGCCGCCCCATCCGAATCCCGCGCGCGCCATCAGCGCCCCCAGCAACACGGCCATCGCCATGCGAGTCCAGAATTGGCGCGCGCCCGATTCCATTTGCGTGAATACATTACGCACCCAATCCGTGTCGCTGGGAATGAAGAACGGAAAATTGTCAACCGCGAAGAAACGGTTGTGGGCCGCGGGCGACATTAGAAAACTGGCGAAGGGCCACTGCACCGCTACCAACGCGACCACGAAAATCGGCGCGATGGCCGCCGCGCGCGCCCAATAATTCCAGCGCTGCCAGTAGGGGCGCGTCAGGTCCAGCAGGAAGGCCGGCACGATGAACAGGATCGGAAAGTCGGGCGGCACAAAATGCGTCACGTGCTGATAGACGGGACCCAGCTTAGGCTCGGCGGGAAACAACGGCAGTATCCAGACATACAGCAGGTTCATCATCGTATAAAAAGCGGCCACCACGGTTCCCGACCAACGATAGTCGGACATCCTATAAAGCCCGGCGAGAAAGAAGCACGAGCCCAGCGTCATCAACACATAAAAGAGCGCGGTGTGCATGTAATTACGGATGAGATACTCCTGAAAGATGCCGAACGAAGTTACCAGCAGAAAGGTGTAGGTGTACAGCAGGAGGACATTCAACTTAGTGCGCAGTGAGCCTTCCGCGCGGCTCAGTTGGCCCATGATCAGTAACAGCGTGCCGACGCGAATCACCAGGATGCCTAAGATCAGCAGAACGTGCGGCGGGCTGAGGACTTTCACATCCAGGCCGTAAGCGCCATGCCACCAATTATCGAACGGGGCGGAGGCGATCATGGCTACGCCGCCCCACGCGCAAACGAATGCGCCGAGAGGGCCGCGAAAACCCCAGATCCGTACGGAGCCCGCCTGCGCGGCTTTCGAGTGGCCGAAGGTACTCGATAGGATTAAATACCCGCAGGAGATTCCAGCCAGAATGCCGCAGAGCTGAATCAGCATATGCGGCGCCGTCCAGAAGGTATCGCGGCCGATGCTTTTGTGCCAGGAGATGTCCCAAATGCCGCCCGTGGAAGCCGAGGTGATCGCGATAACGCACGTCGTGATGTACCAGGGAACGGATGCCGTACGTGCGGCGGCATGTTCCGCCCAACTGATGGTAGCGCTCTGAGCCATAGGGGTCCTGATCCAAGTCTACCTTATGATTTGTGGGGCAGGCACCTTGCCAGGCACCTTGCCTGCGGCGGCCTCGTAGGCCGCCTCCTGGCGACCGCTCCCTTACGGTCGCGGCTCAGTAAGACACGGTCGCGGCTCCGTAAACCGTGCGAACTGCTCGTGCGCATTTCCACAAACACCGGAGAACTGTGGCAGACGAACTGCCTAATCATAAAGCGAGAGGACCTAAACATGAGTACGTTATCGGCCATATTGATTATCATCGTAATTATTTTGCTCGCCGCCGTAGTCTGGCTGACGATTGCATGGCGCAGAAGCCAACGTCTGCGTTCCAAATTTGGACCGGAGTATCCCCGCGCGGTCAGCGAATTCGGCGACCGCCAGAGAGCGGAGCGGGAACTGGAACGCCGCGAAAAGCGCGTTCAAAATTTGGAAATCCGGCCACTTGCCCCGGCCACTCGCGACCGTTTTGTGAAGGCCTGGCATGACGATCAGGAACGCTTCGTGGACGATCCGAAAGGCGCGCTGATGGAAGCCGAGCGGCTGGTGCAGGCTGTGATGCGGGAACGCGGATATCCCGTGGCCGATTTCGACCAGCGGGTGGGAGACATCTCGGTGGATCATCCGGAACTGGTGCAGAACTATCGGGCGGCGCGCGAGGTGGTGTTACGGCAGCAGCACGGACAGGCCAGCACAGAAGACATGCGGCGCGCCCTGGTGCATTACCGCACATTGTTCGACGAGTTGCTCGAAGTGCAGGAAGTCCGATAAGCACGCGGCTGGCGTGACAGGCGTCACAAGCCGCACCGTTTTCGTGCCGCGCCGCACGGACAGTTTCGCGCGCCGATGTCACACTGGGCAAAAGAGGCTCATTTTATGAAAATCGAAAGTCTACACGCACTCTATCTGAAAGAATTGCGCGACCTATATAACGCCGAGAACCAGATCGTCAAGGCCTTGCCGAAGATGATTGAAGCAGTGGAATCGCCGGAACTGCGCGCGGGGCTATCCCATCACCTGGAAGAAACCCGTGGCCACGTGGCGCGGCTGGAGCAGATCTTCAGACAGCACAACGAAGAGGCCAAGGGCGAAACGTGCAAAGGCATGGAGGGGATCATCGATGAAGGCAAAGCCATTGTGAGCCACGCTGACCGTTCGGCTGTGCGCGATGCCGGCATCATCGCCAGTGCGCAGAAGGTGGAACATTATGAGACGGCGGGCTACGGCAGCGTTCGCACGTGGGCGCAGCAGATGGGGCACTCCGAAGCAGCCCAACTCCTGCAGCAGACCTTGGATGAAGAGAAGCAGGCGGACAAGAAACTGACGGAGATCGCAGCGACGCTAAAACTGGAAGCGGTGCGGCGCGCGGGATAGTTCGCCAGCCCATCCACTAACGATCGCGGTCGCCTACAATTGACTGCAGGAGGGCGGCCGTGATTCTTCCTCAGCGAAGTTTTGTTGCAGCGCTCGCACTGCTGGCGCTCGTTCCGGCGATGCGCGCGCAATCGGCTTATGTGCGTGTGAGCCAGGTGGGGTATGAGGCTGGCAGTCCCTCGTGCCGCGCCTACCTGATGTCGACAGCCACGGAAACGGGCGCAACGTTTGCCGTTCTGAATTCCAGTGGCCAGTCCGTTTTTACAGCGCCGGTGAGCGCGTTGCTCGGCACGTGGAGCAACAGCGGCTCGCTGACTTACTTCGTCTACGCGCTCGATTTCACCGTTCCGTCCGGCGATGGCTATACGATCTCGGTCACCGGCCCGGTTGCCGCCACTTCGCCGGTCTTTGCCGTCGCCGATCCGCTTGCGCTCTATTCGGGCCTGCTCTTGAATACCTTGTTTTTCTATGAAACGGAACGCGACGGCCCGAATTATATCCCCAACGCCTTGCGCACCGCGCCCGGCCACCTTAACGATAAGAAAGCCGATGTGTTCGAAACCCCGCCGTTAAACAGTGACGACCTCATCACCACGACCGGGAAACCCCTGACAGCCACCGGCGCCATCATGGACGCGTCGGGCGGCTGGTGGGACGCCGGCGACTACATGAAGTATGTCGAGACCACCAGCTACACCGTGGCGCTCGAACAGATCGGGGCTCGCGATTTCCCGGCCCAGATGGGCGCGGAAGCGCCGGCAAATCCGTCCGCGCCCCCAGATTCCATTTCCTATGCGGGGACCGCATCCGGAGCGCCGGCGTCGTCGGACTTCACGGCGGAAGCCCTCTTCGGAATCCAGTTTCTGAAGAAGATGTGGAACGACAACACGAAAACGCTCTACTACCAGGTGGGCAATAGCCAAAGCTGGACTAATTTTCCCAACTTACTGAGCGATTACGATATCTGGCGCCTGCCGCAAGCCGACGACGACTGGGGCGGTTGCTCGAACGCCGCGAAATACATCTGTCACCGCCCGGCGTTCATTGCTGGGCCGGCCGGGTCGTCGATTAGTCCAAATCTGGCGGGGCGTTTGGCGGCGGATTTTGCCTTGTGTTACCAACTGAACCGCTCATCGTATGACCACCTGGCCAACGAGTGCCTGAAGAATGCGGAACACATCTTCAAGCTGGCGGATACCTCATATGCGGACCCGGCGGCATCGGTGAACGGCGGCACTTGCAGCGCCGGATGCCTGCTTACGATCATGCCGTTTGACGGGTATCCAGAGACAGTATGGGATGACGATATGGAGTTGGGCGCGACCGAGCTTTATTTTGCGCTCGTTGCGGGTGCCGGGAACTTACCGCCAGGATTGCCCGTAACCAACCCGATGACTTATCTGTCACAGGCGGCGCAGTTTGCCAGTAACTATATTACTAGGATATACAACACCGGCAACACCGATACCTTGAATCTTTACGATGTCAGTGGTCTGGCGCATTTCGAACTCTATAGGGCATTAGAAGCGGCAGGCGATCCGGGTGGATTGGCAGTGACTGCGGCCGGCATTCGCTCGCAATTGCTGAATCAGGTGGGCGATGCGATTACCCAAGCGGGCAAGGACGCATGGGGCTTTGGCGATGTATGGAACAGCGACACAACGTCGCACGGCGCGGGCATCTCGGTGATGGCCAGCGAAGCTTACTATCTCACCGGCTCCAGCTCTTACAATACTTACTCGCAACGATGGCTGGCGAATATTTTGGGCGCGAACCCATGGGGATCGTCATTTATTGTGGGTGACGGCTCGACCACGTTTCCGAACTGCATCCAACACCAGGTAGCCAACATCGCCGGCGCATTGGACGGTACATCCGGCGGCGTGCCCGTGCTGTGGGGCGCGGCGACGGAGGGCCCATCCTATGCCGCCACCGCGGGCACTCTGCCAGGCATGAATCTATGCCCGGCCAACGGCGCCAATCCGTTCCAGATTTTCAACGGCAATGACGGACCGTATAAGGCTTCACAGAAGGCCGTTTACAGAGACAATGTACAGTCCTACAGCACCACGGAGCCGGCCATCGATCTGACTTCGACTTCGTTTCTGATGTGGTCGTGGCGGATCGCGGGTAGCCCGGCGGTGTTGCCATGAACGCAAATCGGTGGCGCGCCGCGGCTTTCGCGATCCTCTGCGCGCCCGGTTTATTCGCGGCCGCGCCGGATCAGCCGGACCTGAAGGAGATTTTGTCGTGGCTGCCTGCCGATACGGAGACTGTGATCGGCGCCAACGGACCGTTTGCGCTGAAAGATCTCGATGCAGCCAACTCCACAAAGCCGTTGGATGTCCCGTCTCCCGATGAGTTGAAAATGCAGATGCAGGCGCTCGCATTGGGCTTGTTCTCCCTGGATAACGGCGGGCTGCAGACGTTTCTGGGCGGCGCCAAGATGGCACTGGCGCTGGAAGGATCGCGCCGATACAGGCCCCCCAAAGAATTAGGCGGAACACTGTTTGAAGGTTGCGCGATCGCGGTGCTTGCCGATGCGGCGGCGATCGATAGCGACGCATTCATGCATAAGGCTGCATCGTCGGCGAAGCGGGTCGAAAACATCGAGGGTTTGACCGTTGCGGTTTTTGAAGAGAACATGGAGAAAGACCTCGTCACGACTTACCTTGCCTTCCCGCGCAAGAACGTCGTCCTAGTCGCGACGAACCAGGACTACTTGCACACGGTGTTGTCACGCATGCACGCAACCGCCCCGCCGCGCGCTCTGCCCGAAACACTCGCCGAGGTATGTGAATACCGACGCGTCGGCGTGGGCCGTTCGCCACTACGAAAAAAAGGATTCGGCGGCGGATCCGACCTCTCCATTTCACGGTAAGGATGCGGCCAATGTGCCGGATGCGCAGGCGGTTGGAGTAGCGTTCTGGTTCGATTCCGACGGCGCCCGGGTGACGCTGACTTATTTGTCGGCGACCACCGGCGCGCGCAAGATCTTAGAGCAGTACTTCGGCTTGAACGGCGCGGCGGGCGGCGCGTTCCCGGTGAGCCAAGTACGTTTTCGCCAGGCGGCCGCCGGGCGCTGTGGAGTGTTCCCTGCCCCTATCCATTCCGCACTCTCTGGCGCTCGTACCTATCTTGGGCCTCCCGGCTTGTCCGGGGCGGACTCGCTCGCCGAAGAGCGGGCCTACGAGGCCCGCGCAGGCTACGAGCCTGCCCCACTTGTTAAGCGTTCTTCGCTTTCGCCTCCGGCCGCGCCCGATCCATGTACCGCATGTTTTCCAGGTCCAACCGAATCACGTCGCCGGCCTTCACGAATTGCGGCACCATCACTTCCACGCCGTTCGCCAGCTTAGCCGGCTTGAACGTACTGTCGGCCTGTTGGTGCGCGGCGGGAGCCGTATCTTCGATCCGGACTTCGATGGTGTCCGGCACTACCACGTGCACCGGCCGGCCATTGACAAATTCGACCCCCAATCGCATTCCCGCTTCCAGAAACGCGGCGCGCGGCCCCATCACGGTGCGGGCAATCTCAGTCTGCTCGAAGGTTTCCGGATTCATGAAATAGCATTGGTCGCCATCCGCGTAAAGGAACTCCAGGGCGCGCCTCTCTACCGGCAGTTCCTGCAGCTTGAGCTCCGCGCAGAGATTCAGCTCGCGAAATGTCCCGGTCTCCACGTTCTGCAGCCGGGTGTGCGCCACGCCGCCCATCTTTCCCTGGCCGGGATGATACTCCGCGGCCACCACACGGTAGGTCTGATTTTCAAAAAGGATCGCCATCCCCGTGCGGATTTGCGATGCAAGCACCATGGTTACCTCCTTCCCCGCTCATTCTACATCCAGGGCGCTAATCGAGCGTAGCCACGCCGGCCGCCAGCCCGTTCAAAGTCACCGATCCTTTCACGGACGTACTCGCCGCGGGCCCGCTGGCCGTGCTCTGGTCTACGTACTCCCAGGTGGCCGCTCCCGGAAGCGCCACCGCGATCGGCCGGTCGCGCTGGTTGACCAGCAGGACCTCCCGCTTCCCTGCCCTGGTGCGAAATGCCTGCGCGTAGAGATTCCCGCCGGCCACGGATGTTTCCAGAAGCTCGTCGCCCGGCGCAAAGTGCTTGTGGATTAGCTCCAGCACGCGAAAACGTGCATTTGGAGCGCCGTTATTCCAATCCACCATGGTGACGCTCGGGAACTGCGTCGGATACCCGACCAATTGCGATTCCGCGGCAATATCGATTCCCATGGCCGCCAGGTTGCCATACACATACGCGTAAGTCGCTCCCGCCAGGTTCCAATAGGAAGTGGGAATCGGCTGTACAGGCCGGCCCGCCTGGCCGGGATCGCCGGGCAGAATCGCGCCGATCTCGTCGACCGCCGTGCGCGTGGCCGGCGAGAGGCGCTGGCGGATCGCTTCGATGTATCCCACTACGGCGAGAAATCGGTCGGCTTGCGTGAAGTAGATGTATGGCTGCACTTCGGGAGTCTGATCGGCCGCCGGCGTGGCGTAAAAGTGATACGAGATCATGTCCAGGGGAATGCCCCGCTTATGATTCTTCCGGTTCAGGAAATATTCGAACATGCGCGGATTGCGCGCCGGATCCGCCAGCGCCAGGCCCACGAATTTCATGTGCGGCGCCACTTTGCGGATAGCCGCCACCACCGCGTCGTAGCGCGCCGTGTACTGTTCGGGCGTCATGTTGTGTTCGAAATCCACCTCATTGAGCACCTCCCAGTAATCGATGTTGAAATGGTGGCCCGACTCGTGCCTCTTGCCCAGTTCGTCGGTGAAGCCGCCCCGCGTGTACCAGCTCACCAGGCGCGCATAATAAGCGGCCAACTCGCGCATCGTGGCGTCCCGCAATTCGGTCCCTTTGGTATAGTCCCACATCACCTGCTCGGGATCGTCCGGATATTTCACCTCATCCGGCGTCTTGAACATCCACGCCGGAATGGTGCTGAAGTTCATAATCACGGGGTGTCCCGCGGTAGCATTGAGGAAGTCGACCGTCATCGGGTCGATCAGTGAGAAATCCCAATACGTCTGCTGCTTGTCGGGAGCGCGCAATTCCGCCACGGCCAGCTTGGGATACGGCAGCCACGGCACGTAGCGCACGTAATCCGCGCCCAAGCGCCGTACCTCCGCATACGCGCGATCGTGAATCGGCGATCCCGGCCGCAACGCCGGATTCACCACCACTTGCAGAGTGGCAGTAGTCCGCGACTCGCGGGTCACCTTGTTCCAGTTGACGTTCACGCTGACTTGATCGTCGGCGGACCAAGCCGTTGCGGCGCCCAAAGCGGCTACCAGACATGCGTGGGCAAGACTCCTCATAATCCGTAACGTAGTTCAATTCACGCAGGTATTGCTATCTGCAACTCCGGATTTTGGGCACGGACTCCAAAAACAATGGACAGCGTTTACACAGCCGAGTGCTGTTCTGGGAAGACGCTCCCTGACGGTCGCGGCTCGGTAACAGCCGCGTCTATTTCGCACGATCTACAGAGCCGCGACCGTCAGGGAGTGCCCCATGGCCCTGCGGCCACCGAAAGCGATGAAGACCAATTGGAGGGCGGCCAATCCTGGCCGCAGCCGCCTTTCAGGCGGCTAGCCGGCTGAAAGCCGGCTGCGGGCAGAATTGCCCGCCCTCCAGTTAGCCAGCCTGCGTCTTCAACGGAGCGGTCCTTCAGCCGGAAATCCCCAAAACGGTTAAGCACCGAGGACATTAAGCGCCCGTGGCCCTTGACCTCAGCGCCCGGCGGGCGTTAAATAAAAACGGAAAGAGTTGGTGTCGGTGGCGGCGAAAAAGGGTACCAGTTTGGCGGTCGAGACGGAGCCAGGTGCGGGGTTACGCTCTGGCCCGCGGTGGGCGCAGGAATAGGGAAGGAAACGGCTGTTTCCTTCTCTCAGGCCGGATTGTCCTCGCTTTTGACCAGAGGGGTACGGTAAGTCTTGCCTTTGATCTTGAGGATGATCGCGCGTTCGACCAGGCGGTCGAGGAGAGCCATCGCCAGTGGGCCATCGACCAGGTACTCTGCCCATTTGTCGAAGTCCACGTTGGTCACTAGCGCGGTGGAACGTTTCTGGTTGCGTGAAGCGATGATCTTGTAGAGCAGGTGGGCAGCCTGCGCGCACTCGGTTCGTTCGATGCGGTCGAACCCGAATTCATCAACAATCAAAAGGTCTGGGCGCGTGTAATAGCGCAAACGCGCGGGCAGAGTTTTGTCGGCGAGTGAAGCCGTCAGATCGGAGAGTAACTCGGCGGAAGTGCGATATAAAACGCGGTAGCCCTGAACGCAGACCTTCTGCCCCAAGGCTTGAATGATGTGACTCTTTCCGATTCCGCTCCAGCCGACCATAATCAGATTGTTACAGCGCCGGATGAAATCTCCGGTAGCCAGTTCCTCGATCTGCACGCGGTCGAAGGCTTTGGGATTGAACTGCCAGTCGAACCCCTCCAAGGTCTTGCTGTCCGCAAAATGGGCCTCTCGGATGCGCCGCGCGACGGCGCGTTCGCGACGCGCGTCGGCCTGCGTCCCCAGCAGCAGGTCGAGGAAGTGCAAATGAGAGAGGTTCTCCTTCTCCGCCCTGGACAGCAACTCGTCCAGCGATACGCCTTCCAGCGGAATCCGCAGAGTCGCGCAGTGACTCAAACACCGGTCACGCAGAGGGATCGTCGTCTTCGTCGGTTTCATCGTGAGTCACCGTTTCTTCCAGCAGCGCCTGATATTCCGCTGTCGAGCGAGTGGATACGGGAGACTGCCGGAGGATCTCGTCGAGTTGTCCCTGCGCCTCGGCTTGCAGTGATTCCCATCCGGATCGGGGACGTGCTTGCGCCGCCAGGATCCGCTCCACCGCGGACCAGGAGAAAGCGCGGTAGCGCACGGCGCGCTGTAGCGCGCGCGCCAGATCCTCGCGGTGGTATGTGGCCAGCAGGCCCAACACGCGTGCGGCTTCATCTTTGCCGCGGCGCCTGGTGCGGACCAGTTCGTCGAGGAACCGGACGCCCTCCGATCCGAATTCCGCAAAGCGCTGTTTCAGTAACTCGTATTTCTGATGGTGATCTCGCCCTGGAGAATGTTCGGGAACAGTGCGCTTCTCTCCATTGATTCCGGAAGGGTACAACGCATGGCGGGCGATCTCCTTTACGTCGGGGCCGTAGACGATCAATTCCTTCTCAGTGATGCGTAGCGGCAGCAGTTCTCCAATGCGCTGCCACGGCACGGAGTAGAAGTTCTGCAGGTACGCCACCTGACCTTCCGGATTCACCGTGCGGTAGAAGACCTGGGCGGTGTCATAGGCGCGCGCCGGCAAGCTCAGCAGGTGCGGTTTCTCTTCCTGGTAGAGATCGATGGGCCGGCGCTTGGTTTCCCGGTGCAAGTGCACGTCGGCGATGTCGGCAAGCCAGAGCGCGGCGGTCTCGTTCAGGTGCTCCAGCGAAGTGAACGTGCGGCCGTTGAGCAGGTTGGTTTCGAGGTAGGCAAATGGCCGTTCCACTTTACCTTTGGTTTGCGGACGATGGGGGCGGCATGCCCAGGGTTGATAGCCGTAGTGCGTGGCGAAGGACAGGAACCGGGTGTTGTAAATCGGCTGGTCGCCGTCATAGCCAGTCACCACCACTTTCATGTTGTCGTATAGACAGGTGGCGCACAGACCACCGAAATGCTCGAAGGCCCGCACGTGTTCCCGGATGGTGGTGGCAAAGTCCTGCCTCTCTACAAAACGCACGTACTGGCGGCGGGAGTAGGCCAGAATGTAGCTGAAGGCATGCACCCGGCGCCGCCCTTCGGCCGTGAAAGAGATATCGTACGGCGAATAATCCATCTGCGATTGCACGCCTGGACCGGTCTCGAATCGCTGCACGGGCAGTTTCGGCGCGTGCGGCCGGAGCACCCGCAGCCGGTCCCGCACAATCGTGTAGCGACCTTGGAAACCCAGCCGACACAACTCCTCATGCAAGCGGACCGCCGTGATATCCGGATAGCGCTCCAGCAGTTGTGCCATGTGATCGGCGAATGGGTCCAGCGTGCTCGGCCGTCGCGGGCGTTCCGCTTCCACCGGTTCTGCCCTGTGTTGTTCGTGACCTAGCAGCACACGCGCCACGCTCTTGCGGGCGACTCCCAGCAGTTTGGCGATGCGGCGCTGCGAAGCACCACCGTAGTGCAAGCGGATGATCTCGTTGCGTGTCGATCCCTTCATGCGCGCTCCAGTTCGCCGACGAAGTCCCGACTCAACACCGCCACCGATCCGGCATCCCGCGCCAGCCTTTGGAAACGGGGCAGCAAGATCACGCGATCCTCCGGCGTCAGCCCGGTGCGCCCCTGGTGCGCCAGCCACACCTCCATGCGCCCCAGCACATCCAGCAGCATCCCGACGCGCTTCCATACCTGGTTTCCGGCTTCGCTCAGCCGGGGATCGCGCACCGCGGGAAGCACTCCCTTGCCCTGCGAGAGCGCTTCGCGAGGATGCGCCAGGAGATATTCTTGCTGGCGGCGTTCGGAACATCGCAACCAAAGGTCCACCACGCCGCCCAGTTCCGCGTTCGACAGCGCTTCGCGCCGGATCGCTTCCAGCACTTCGGTCTGGTTGCCCTGCGGCAACCGCACGATCTGCCGCGCCGCCGTGGGCGTCAACAAGCCCACGCGCAGTTCGTCTTTCGCCTTGGGGCCCAACCGCTCGATCAGCGCCAGCCGCCGGCACACCCAACTCTTGTGGCGGCCCAACAGTTCGGCCACCTCCACCTGGCTCAATCCGTCTTCCCGCACCAGCGCCTGGATGATCCAGGCTTCTTCCAGTTCCCGTGTGCGGCCCCCGGCGCGATTCAGCCCGTAGATGGCCGCCTTCGCCTGACGCTCATCGGCCTCCATGAGTCGCGCCGACAGACGCGGGATCTGCGCCAGACCGCGTACGGCGCCCAAGCGTTTGAAACCGTCGATCAGTTCGTAGCGGTCCTGGCGCCGGCACACCACCACCGGCGACAACTGCCCATAGCGCTCCAGCGATCGCGCCATGGCCCGTTCCGCTTCCGGCACGTGTAAGCGATAGCGTCCGTAGTGTTCTCCGATCTCCTCCCACTTCAGATCGAGCAGATTGTTGTCGGCCCAGCGCAGCACTCGCGTCCCCTTCCTTGCGGGACAGGTTGAATGTAAGCCAGTGGCCCGGCGCCGATCAATACGTCACGGTTAACTGGCGGTGCCATTCCCACCGCCTGGACACATCGCCGCGCGCCGGATTCCGCTCAACCGGCGCGTGTCCGTTGCCAGTGTCGCTCGCGTTCCCAGACGCGCTCCATGGCACGCCGGCACTCGTGCGAGCAGAAGTGCTGCGCCGGCGAGCGCCGCTGGCGCACGAACCCGGCGTAGCAGCCAGGCCGGTCACAACAAGCGTCGAAAAAACTTCTTAGTGATGACCCTCGCGGCGCCCGGAACGGCCTCGCCTACTGGTGGTTTCCGGTTTCTGACGCGATCCCGATAACGCTGGCTTTGGCCGATGCGTTGCCGTTTGCCCGCCCTCGTCGCCCGGTATCGTTGCTGCGCCTTCCACCGCGACCAGGCTCGCGCCTCCTCCCGGCACGGCTCGCTGCAATAACGCTGCCGCGCCCGCCGCGGACGAAACCGCTGCTCACAACCTTTGAGCAGACACCGTCGGGACCGCGGCCGGCACCCGGACCGTTGGCGCCGGCCGCCCTCTTGATTTTCGGGATGGCTTGTAGGACTCTTGGGAGGGCCCATGGGAGGTCATTGCTCCCAGAAGCTCCTGCTCCGGAGGGGATCGCACTCCTCTCCGGGGCGCAGCAGATCTTCGGATCAATACGATCAACAACTCTATCGCAAAGATCGGATGCCCCGCGACCTCGTCTCTAAGGCGTTCCGTTTTTTCCCGCCAGCGGCGGCGCGGCTATGACTCCTGCCGACCGCTCACCCGCGTCTTGCTTGAAACCAGTTTAGTCTGGCTGGTGTCCAGTCACCGCTACTCACCATTGGCGGCATGGTCCCCGCTGGCCCGCCAAAATGGCTCCCTCCCTAGCCGCCGCTAACAAGAGTTGGCGAAAGGAGTAGGTCATGAGTGAGATGGCACATGCGCCTTTCGACGTGAGCAGCGAAGAGTTGGAGGTTTTGGGTGAACTGCTGGAGTCGGAACGCGCCAAACTGATGGTTGAAATCCGCCACACCGATCATAGAAGTTACCGCGCCCAGTTGCGGGAGCGCCTCGAGATCGTGGAACGGCTCGAAGAGCGCGCCAGGGAGCAGTATAAACAAGAGGTTTAGGCCCAAAAGCACATCACCGGCTGAGCTTGGGCCGCCGGGCACACTCCGGCCCTGCCTGAAGAATCACCCGAACGCCCCCGCCGGACGGCGGCGCCGGCTCCTCACTGCGTAATCAGATATAACGTGCCGATATAGAGACCCGCCACGCAGATCAGCGACAGACCGAAGATTAAGGCGTAACGCGCGATAGCTGCTTGATCGTCCGCCAGGTTGCGGTGCGGGAACCACGTTCTCATTGGGGGTTCTCCTGTTTTCCGGCCAGCAAGTCGCCTTTGGCTTGCGCCTGCTGCGCCATGTCGCTCGCATTCAGATGGAACGCGGCGAGTCTGATCCGATACCACACTCGCGCATCATGGATCTGACCGGCCAGCCGGAACATGCGCTCGACGAACGGCTGAGTGTCTTCCCGATTGACCGCATAACTCATCGCGCATTCAATCAGTTGATCCAGTGTGCCGAATTTCATCATTTTGGCCGCGACAATGGAGTGTAGATGGCTTTCCGCCCTTTGTGTCTGCGCGTCCGCACTTGCGGGAAAAACCCCTACCGCCGCACGCAGCGCCAGCAGAAGTTCTTTGCCGTTGGAGGCTTCCTCGGCCATCCGCAACACCAGCTTCTGCTGCTCTACCGAGCGCGGACGAGCCGCGCTGCATTCCATGTAGAGGGCTTTTAGCGATTCGCGAACGACCTGTGCGGACTCGGGCTGGGTGGCCTCGTCCCGGGGAGCGGAATGGCAAGCAGCCATGGCCAACACACCCATTAGAGCCAGTGGAATATAACCAGCAAGCTTCCACATACCAGAAGTGTACATCCAAATCGGAGTTTCGCAACAGAAAGTTTTAAATACTTGACGAAAAAGTGAACGGTCATTATATTAGCTACAGGTCTGAATACCTGTTGTGGACCAAATGAGTCCTAAATGTCCAGTAGACGCGCGAGGCGCCGGCCGGAACTTGGTTCTCGCGGTCTTGATCGGCTTGGCGCTCGAAACCGGCCTCGGCGGGCAGCAGCCGGCCGCGCTGCGCTCCGAAGATTGCGCCGGATGCCATGAGCCGGGCGCGTCAGCGGGCAAGCGCCAGCCGGGTGTTCCTCCAGCCTTCCACGCGGCCGCCTTGAAAGCCTCGCCCCACGCCGCCCTGGACTGTACCAACTGCCACAGCGATATCAAGGAATTGCCGCATCCCGGAAAGCTGGCTCGCGTGGATTGCGGCCAGTGCCATAGCGATGAGCAGGGGCGCTACGCCGCCAGCGTACACGGCAAAAAGGCGGCCCAAGGCGATGCTTATGCGCCCACCTGCAAGACCTGTCACGGCACGCATAACGTTCTGCGGCCCTCCAGCGCGGGATCTCCGACGTCCACCATGGAGATTCCCCGGCTGTGCGGCGGTTGCCACCGCGAAGGCACCACCGTCAGCCTCACGCGCCAGATTGCGCAGCCCAACATCCTGGCGAACTACCTGGACAGCATTCACGGCAAGGGTCTCTTCGAGCGCGGCCTCACGGTCACCGCGGTGTGCACCAGTTGCCATACGGCGCACTCCGTGCTGCCCCACACCGATCCGCGATCCTCCATTGCCAAGCAGAATATCGCCGCGACCTGCACGCAATGCCATGCGCTGATTGAGACCGTGCATCGGAAAGCGATTCGCGGCGAGTTATGGGAAAAGCAAGCGCACACGATCCCCGCGTGCGTCGATTGCCATTCGCCACACGTGGTGCGCGAGGTCTTTTACCCGCAAGGCATGGCCGACCGCGACTGTCTGCGCTGCCACGGCGATCCGGGGATGAAGGTGACGCGGGGCGGGCGCACGGTTTCGCTCTATGTGAACCAGGATGAACTGACGCATTCGCGGCACGCGCGCGTGGCTTGCGGCCAATGTCACACCGGCGGCAATCCGGCCGAGACCCGGCCCTGCACCACCATCGCAACAAAGGTGGATTGTTCCATCTGCCACGCCGCCGTGGTCGACCAATACCGCGAAAGCACGCACGGACAACTGTTCGCGCAGGGCAGCCCGGACGCCCCCGCATGCCATGATTGCCACAGCCCGCACGGCACGCTCAGCAAGAATGACTCGAATTCGCCGACGTACTCGCGCAACGTCCCCGCCCTGTGCGCCCGCTGTCACCGCTCCGGCCAGAAGGCGGCGGTGCGCTACAAAGGCTCCCAGGATCACATCGTCGAGAACTACCTGGAGAGTATCCACGGACAGGGGCTGATGCGGGCCGGTCTCACGGTAACGGCGGATTGCGCCGATTGCCATAGTCCCCATCACGAACTGCCGGCCGCCGATCCGCGATCCACCGTGAACCGCGCCAACATCGCCGCCACATGCGCCAAGTGTCACCGCGGCATTTACGAGGTATTCACGGTCAGCGTCCACTCGCCTTCCGTGACACACGGAAATAAGGAACTGCCCGTATGCAGCGAGTGCCATTCGGCGCACAGCATCCAGCGGACGGATCTTTCTAATTTCCGGCTGCATATCATGGATCAGTGCGGCCGCTGTCACAAAGCCATCGCCGAGAGCTACTTCGATACCTTCCACGGCAAAGTTTCCAAACTGGGTTACCTGACGACGGCCAAGTGTTACGACTGCCATGGCGCGCACGACATCCTACCTGTTACCGATCCGCGCTCGCGTCTGAGCCGCGCCAACATTGTCAAGACATGCGGGAAGTGTCACAGCGGCTCACATCGCCAATTCGCAGGCTACCTGACGCACGCCACGCACCACGACCCGCAACGCTATCCATTCCTGTTCTACACGTTTTGGGGCATGACCACTTTGCTGGTGGGGACCCTTACGATTTCGAGCGCCCACACCGTACTGTGGCTGCGCCGCTCGCTCGCATATCAGAAGGTCGCGGGCAATGGCCATCACCCGGCAGGCGAAACCTACGTGCGCCGCTTTTCCGTCTTCCAGCGCAACCTGCACCTGATGGTGATCGGCAGCTTTCTGGGCCTGGCTCTGACCGGCATGATTTTGAAGTTCTCCTATGCTGCTTGGGCCAAAGTGCTGGCGCGGTTGCTCGGGGGATTCGAAGCCGCCGGACTGGTGCATCGCTTTTGCGCGGTATTAACCTTTACTTATTTCGGTCTGCACCTCCGGGACTTGGCGCGCCAGAAAACACGCAGCGGCGAGAGCTGGCGAAAATTCATCTTCGGCCCCGAGAGCATGATGCTCAACCGCCGCGACTGGCGCGAATTTTCGAAGTCGCTCAAATGGTTTTTGAATAAGGGGCAACGGCCCGACTACGGCCGCTGGACGTATTGGGAGAAGTTCGATTACTTCGCCGTGTTTTGGGGAGTCGCCGTCATTGGGATGACTGGCTTGATCCTCTGGTTTCCCACGATTTTCACGCACGTGATGCCCGGATGGATGGTCAACGTCGCGACCACCATCCACAGCGACGAAGCCCTCTTAGCGGTGTGTTTCATCTTCAGCATTCATTTCTTCAACACGCATTTCCGCCCTGAAAAATTCCCCATCGATACTGTGATCTTCACCACCGGCGTGCCGCTCGAAGAGTTGCAAAGGGACCGCCCGCGGGAATACCAGCAGCTTGTCGAGAGCGGCCGCCTGGATGAATTGAGCATGCCCGCGCCGCTTCCCGTAGTCAGCCGCATGTGGCGGCGATTCGGATTCACGGCGCTGGGCGTGGGGCTTTTCCTGATTCTGTTGGTGCTGTACGCGATGATCTTCGCCTACCGCTGACGCTTGTGGGGCAGGCTCGTAGCCTGCGCGGGCCTCGTAGGCCCGCTCTTCGGCGTGCGAAGCGCGCCCCGCGAACTGCGCTATTTTAGTTAGGCGAGGACAGCGAAACGATGACGGCAGCAGGCCACCGTGGAATGGGATTGGAAGGCAAGAATATAGCTGTATTGGGCGTGGCGGATGAATCCAGCCTGGCGTGGGCCATCGCCAAGCGGTTCGCCGAGCATGGCGCGCACGTGTTCATCGGTTATCAGCAAAAATTCTTCAGCCGCGTGCGGCTTTTGTTGATGCAGAATCCCGCAGTGCAGGGCGACCGCTGCGACGTCGAAAAAGACGAGGAGCTCACCAGCTTCTTCGCGCGCTTCGCCAACAATCCGCTGGATGGGCTGGTGCATGCCATCGCTTTTGCTCCCAACGAGTTGTTCACCGATCCCGCATCGGATTGCAGCGCGGAGGCGTTCTGCAAGAGCATGACTATCTCCGCGCATTCGTTGTGCAAGACCGTGCGCTTCGCCAAACCGCACTTGCGGGAATGGGGCAGCGTGATCACGCTGACCTATCAGGCTTCCGAACGCGCCGAGGCTTCCTACGGACTGATGGGTGTTTCGAAGTCGGCTCTGGAAAGCGCCGTGCGTTACCTGGCGCTGGAGTTGGGCACGAAAAAGATTCGCGTGAATGCGCTCTCGCCGGGGCCTATTGAAACCGTGGCCGCCACCGGCATCATGGGCGCTTTCCTGCGCAATCCGCAGGCGCTCGAGCGCCAGCGCGCGCGCGCGTTCCAGGAAGCCATCGCCATGGCGCAGGCGGAAAATCATCCCGATCCCCTGGCCGTCGCCAGCGCGGCGTGGAAACATTTCCAGGATCTGGCCGCCAAGCGATGCGCCATCCAAGAGACCGTTTCGAAGGAGGACGTGGCGGATTCCGCGCTCTTCCTGGCGAGCGATTATGCGCGCAAGATCACCGGCCAGGTGATTCACATCGATTGCGGCCTTTCCACGGCCAATGCCGTTTGATGCGCGCGGTGTCGATCGTCCCGTTTCGGCCACGCCACATGGACCGGATCATGTGGATCGAACGCGCCAGTTTCCGCGCGGATGCCTGGCCGCGCGGCTACTTCATGGAGATGCACCGCGGCGGGTGCCTGTTCGTCTTGGCCAAGGCGGGCGGACGCTACGCGGGCTATGCGCTGGCTTGTGCGGAAAAGCGTAACGCGGAGATCGCTTCGTTGGCCGTCCATCCACGGTATCGCCGGTGCGGCGTGGCCGAAGCGCTGATGCGCTACACGTTGCGCCAACTGCGCGCGGCAGGCATGCGCCGCGTGGAGTTGGTGGTGCGCACCGGCAACACCGCCGCGCTTGCGTTGTACCGGTCGTTGGGCTTCCGGCGAGTGCGGCTCGCGCCCCGCTACTACGAGGATGGCGGCGATGGTTTCGTGATGGCCAGAGCGCTACAATAACGCTAATGGCTGACAAGCAACATTTCGAACTGGTGATGCGTGATGTGGACGCCTGGAATCAGTGGCGCGACGAGAATCCCCGTGAGACGCCGGACCTGTCGTTTGCCGTAATGCGCGGCGCCGATCTGACGCTGGCTAATCTGGCGGGCGCGCGATTCGTGGAAGCCGACCTGGTATTGGCCAACCTGCGCGGCGCCGATCTGCGGCACGCCGACTTGCGCGGCGCCAACCTGGTGGGGGCCCGGCTGATGGGCGCGGACCTGGCGAACGCCAACATCTGCGGCGCGGATCTCTCAACCGCGGAAGATCTGACTGAGGAGCAGCTTCGGCATACTCACGGAGATGCGCTCACGAAATTGCCCGAGAGTCTGCGTACGCCCGAAAACTGGCCCAAAAAGGGCCGTAGCGCCGCGCTATAGACGCCAGGGCTACCATTGCAGCGTGGTGACGCTGTACGGACCGATGGTCATCGGATTCGACCATGTAGTATTCACCACTTGCACGGCGGTTTGATCCGTAGCCGTGTTCTGCGCGGTGTCGCTCGCGCTGGAAATGTATGCCACAGTCATCGAACTCGGCCCCAGCGTACCATTCACTTCCACCCCCAACGGCACGGACGATCCGGATTTGTTGGTGATTACCAGATAGTGCGTTCCGTCCGTGCCCTGATAGCCTTGGGCAAATACGGCTGGAATCGGATTGCCGTCGTATCCCAGGATCGGCACGCTGGGACCGCCGGCCACGGTTGTCGCCCACCACATGTTACTGCTGTTGACCGCCTGGTTCACCACCTGCAGCGCCAAGGCGTTGCTCGAAGGATAGAATTCATACTGAGTACTCGGATTAGTGGCCGTGTTGGTGGTGTAACTCGGATTCTTCTGCAGCTCGGCGAGCAAGTAACTCTGATAATCGTTCACGGCCCGGATGATGCCCTGATTGAAATTGTTTGCATTTCCCAGGAACAGCGGCTGCACCGCGATCCCCTTCACGTTGGTGGCCGTGGACATGCGGGCGATATATTCAGCCAGGAAGAGACCGTTGTAGATATAGGATTCAAAGGCCAGCGTGCCGAAAGCGTCCGTATTGAACTCAGTCAGGAAGAGCGGCGTGTCCGCGCCGATCAACGGCGCCACATACGAAGAGATATACTCATTGGTGCCATGCGCCAGGACGCCGTTAAGCGTTTGCTCTTCCTGGGCGGTCGTCAAGCTAGTGCTGGATATTGGATACACATGCATCGACACGGCATTCCAATAATGCGGCGTGTAATCCGCCATACCCTTATCCCATTCCTGGTAATTCCCGTTCACATCGATGAACTGGCCTTGATAGAACACGCCCAAAGTGGCGCTCGCATTGGCGGAAAATATATCCTGCGCGTAGGGATACTGGGACGCGGCGTAAGATGCCGCTGTCGGGAAGATCTTCGTGTAGATATAGGGCTCGTTGGTCAACTCCCACTCGATGACGTTCAACCCGGCGGCCTTCGCGGCATTCACCATGTTCGCCGGCGATCCGGTATTCGTGTCAGTCCAGCCATTGAAATCCACTAGCGTGGCTGTGCCCAGCGTTTGCACTAAGTCCTGATAGTTCGAGTAACAGGATCCGCCGTTGGTTGTGCTGGTGAAGCATGCGCCGCCCTTCGCCTGGGTCATCTTCTGCGCAAGCTGCAGCCCTTGCAGCGTCTCGGTGGGGATGTTAGGAGTCAGTTCAGTAATCCACGATCCGTTTTCCTGACCCGCCTGCCAATCGAAGGCCATCGATTGCAGACCTCCCGGAAACCGCAGGAAACCCGGTTTCATGGGTTGTATCATGGCGATGTATTTCGGATCCGTGTATTCTACTCCTGTGAGTAAGTATGGATCGCTGAAGCCGCTGAAGTTAGGTGGAAGCGGCGTCGTTGCGGCGGTATTGATGTTCACCACCGTTACCGGGGACTCAATATTGAAGCCGTCGGCGAGCGATGCCTGGCGGCTCCCTGTGGTGACGGTCACGGTAACCGGACCCGTCGCGGCCGCCGGGTCGATGCTGATCTGCGCCGTAGCCGTGGTCGGACTGGTGACCGTAACCGGACCGGCTTGACCCTCCGTGGCGCCCCCCACCGAAATGCCCGCCCCGAAACTCGCCACCGTGGTCCCTTCGACGAAGCTGGTGTACTCGCCGGTGATCGTCACCGGCAGGCTAAGTCCGGCATTGGCGGAATTCGGCGATATTGATGTGATCTGGGCAGCCGGAACAATGCTGAAGCCATTGGTCAGCGAGGCTACTTGCGCGCCCGTGGTCACCGTGACAGTTACCGCTCCGCCGGGCGATGTGGGACTGATCACAATCGGGGCGTTGGCAGTCGTCGCGCTGGTGACGGTAACCGGTCCGGGCTGTCCTTGCGCTGCGCCACCCACCGATACATTTGGCCCGAAGCTGGCCACCGTAGTGCCCTGCACAAAGTTGGTGTATTGTCCGGTGATCATGACCGTCACGCTCATGCCGGCGGTGGCGGAGGCCGGCTTCAGCGACGTGATCTGCGCGGGTGGAACAATCGTGAAGCCATTCGCGAGCGAGGCTGTCTGTGGGCCGGTAGTGACCGTGACAGTCACTGCGCCGGCAGTAGCCGTGGAACTGATGGCGATTTGCGCCGTCGCGGTAGTAGGGCTGGTGACAGTTACTGGTCCGGCCTGACCTTGCGCGGCGCCGCCGACCGAAATGCCCGGTCCGAAGTTCGCGACCGTGGTGCCTTTTACGAAGCTGGTGTATTGTCCGGTGATCGACACAGACAGGCTTTCGCCCACGTTGCCGGAGTTAGGCATGAGTGATGTGATTTGGGCCGCCGGAAGGATCGTAAATCCGGCCGCCAGAGAGGCTGTCTGTGAGCCGGTAGTGACCGTGACAGTCACTGCGCCGGCGGTGGCAGTGGAACTGACGGCGATTTGCGCGGTCGCGGTAGTAGGGCTGGTGACAGTTACTGGTCCGGCCTGGCCTTGCGGAGCGCCGCCCACCGAAACGCCCGGTCCGAAGTTCGCCACCGTCGTGCCTTGCACGAAGCTGGTGTATTGTCCCGTGATCGACACAGAGAGGCTTTCGCCAACGTTGCCCGAGTTAGGCATAAGTGACGTGATTTGGGCCGCAGGAAGAATCGTAAACCCGCCGGCGAGTGAGGCTGTTTGGCCGCCCGTCATGACTGTGACGGTTACCGGGCCGATGGCAGCCGTGGAACTGATACCGACTTGAGCGGTAGCAGTAGTCGGGCTGGTGACTGTAACCAGTCCGGGACGGCCTTGCATGCCGTTTCCTACCGATAAGTCCGGACCGAAGCTGGCGAACGTCGACCCCTGCACGAAGCTGGTGTATTGTCCGGTAATCATCACGGAGAGAATCTCGCCCGCATTGCCCGAATTAGGCATCACCGATAGAATCTGCGACGGCGGATTCACGGTCAAGGCCGCACTATTGCGGCTCCGGAATCTGGCTCCGCCGGAAGTGGATCCAGAGACGGTGACTTTGTAAACTGTCGGCGTGGTGATGGCAATGGAAGCTGGAATTTGGAAGACCATGCGCTTCTTCGATCCTGAAACGGTGGATATCGATGTAGCCGTGGTAGTGCCTGAAGGACCCCCGCCTGCCGTGGCTGGCTGGAAACTTACTGTCACGTTAGCGGCGGGAATGCTACCGTTAGGAAAGTCTTCTCCAGTCACACTGATGGACCCCGCCAGCGCTTGGCCGGTCGTGGGTTGCGTCAGATTAGATAGCGTAACCAGCGTTTCGCTATCGGGCTCACTGGCGAACAGCAATGAACCGGAAAACAGAGCTATGGCGGCCAGCGATCGGCTGTGAGTCATAAGAGGCATCCTCCGAGTGTCCGTATACTATAACCCGGAAACCTCTAATGCAGCCGGTATTTCGCAGATGTGCGGTACTAGACCCTCCGTATAACTCCTCCGCCTCCGCCTCCGAGCGGGCCTCGGCGGCCAGGCGCAGCAGCGGTTCGGTGTTCGACGCGCACACGTGGATCCAGGCGCCCGCCCGGTAAGCGATCTTGCCCAGCTTGCGATAAAACCGCGGCAGGCGCGCAGCCAGCGCCGAAATCGGTTCGCCGGTTTCGGCCATGCGCTCCAGTAGAAGTGCACGGCGCAACGCATCACGCTGCATCGAACGAGACTTCTTTTCGCAGTTGCAGTTGCTCATGGCGGCTCCCTGTGGTGACGGTCACGGTAACCGGACCCGTCGCGGCCGCCGGGTCGATGCTGATCTGCGCCGTAGCCGTGGTCGGACTGGTGACCGTAACCGGACCGGCTTGACCCTCCAAAGCGCCCCCCACCGAAATGCCCGCCCCGAAACTCGCCACCGTGGTCCCTTCGACGAAGCTGGTGTACTCGCCGGTGATCGTCACCGGCAGACTAAGTCCGGCATTGGCGGAATTCGGCGATATTGATGTGATCTGGGCAGCCGGAACAATGGTGAAGCCATTGGTCAGCGAGGCTACTTGCGCGCCCGTGGTCACCGTGACAGTTACCGCTCCGCCGGGCGATGTGGGACTGATCACAATCGGGGCGTTGGCAGTCGTCGCGCTGTATTACCGAAACCGCCGGTGGCAACATTGGACGTTGTAAAGATGGTTTCCTTCACGTTGGCGTTCTGCCTCGTGTTGTTATATTGCGACGTGAGCACGCAGGGCGGGTAGCCGGAGGCGCACGGCCCCGATGAGGGCGGCGGCGTGCCAGGCGGAAACGCGCCAAGGAGCGGGTCCGTATTGCTGGCGCCCGTGATTAGCGCGGGGGGGGGACATCAGATTCGGAATGCCGGTGTCGAGCATGGGCGTTGTGGACTGTCCGAAGGACAGAATCGCCGACGCAGCGGTAAGCAGGAGCAGTCTCGTGAACATTCTTCTCCTCCTCGCGAGCGGCTAAGGGCTCGCGCTTTTATTGGATTGTGCGCTTAATTTTTCCGGAAGTCAAGGAATTTCCGTGGAAAGAGCTTTTGGCGGTACTATTCATCAAATTGTAAGCCTACCGGTGGCCAGCAATCCTCCGGCGCAACCCTCCGGCCTACCGCATCTGCTGCAAACGTGCGATGCGATCTTCCGTCGACGGGTGCGTGGAGAATAACTGCCCCAGCCATTGCCCGGTAAATGGCTTAATGATGAATAAGTGGGCGGTCGAAGGATCGGCCTGCATAGGGATGCGCTTCGAGTAAGTATCAAGTTTCTGCAACGCCGAGATTAACTCATTGGGCGAATGGGTGTACTTAGCGGACGCTTCGTCGGCAGAGTATTCGCGCGAGCGGGAGATCGCCATCTGGATCAGCATGGCGGCGATGGGGCCGAGTATCATCATGAGGATGCCGGCGATGGCGTTACCGCCGCGATCGTCGTCGTCGCTCGCGCCGCCGAACCAGAAGGCCATGCGCGAAATAAACATGATGGCCGCGGCGATGGTGGCCGCCACCGAACTGATCAGAATATCGCGGTGTAGCACGTGGCCTAACTCGTGGGCCACCACGCCTTCGATTTCACGATCGTTCATCAGGTCTAGAATGCCCGCGGTGAAAGCTACCGAGGCGTGTTGCGGATTGCGTCCGGTGGCGAAGGCATTGGGGCTTTCCTGGGGAATGATCCAGAGACGCGGCATCGGCAGACCCATGCGCTGAGTAAGTCCACTTACGATGGGATAGACGCGGCGGTAGACGTCCGGATTTTCAGTTTCGGTTACCGGTTGCGCGGAGTAAGATGCCAGCGCGATCTTATCCGAGAAGAAGTAACCGGCGAAGTTCATGAGTACCGCAATGCCAAGACCTATGTATAGGCCCTGGCGCCCGGCTATGGCTTCTCCGGCGAAGAGTAAGATCGCGCTGAGGAGGCCGAGAAGGAGAACCGTCTTGATCGTGTTGGTGGTGGTCATTTGAGTTACTGCCTCACACACGGCAGACCACAAAAAACGATGGTCTGCCCAGGTCTGCCCCACAATGGGTAGTGCGTTACGCCGCCACGGGGACGAGCTTCTGGAAGCGAAGCTCGTTCGTCGCGGGATCGGCGTCCACTTCTAAGGTATCGCCTTCCTGGAAATCGCCGTTCAGCAGCTTGAGCGCCAGCGGATCTTGAATCAGCCGCTGGATGGCGCGCCGCATGGGCCGGGCGCCGTATTGCGGATCGTAGCCTTCCTTGATGAGCAACTCGCGGGCGGCCTGCGTCAGTTCAAGGCGGATCCCCCGCTCCTTCAGCAAAGCGCCCACGCGGCGCAACTGGATATCGATGATCATGGTCAGGTGCTCGCGGCTGAGCGAGTTGAATACGATGATATCGTCGATGCGGTTCAGAAACTCCGGCCGGAACGTGCTGCGCAGAGCGTCCAGCAAGCGCGTGCGCGTGACTTCGTTGGCGGAGTTCCGGGCATGCACCGAGAATCCGATGGGACCGACTTCGCGCATGCTGGTCGAGCCCACATTGGAAGTCATCACGATCACCGTGTTCTTGAAACTGACCGTGCGGCCTTGGCCGTCGGTGAGGCGCCCGTCGTCCAGAATCTGCAGCAAGGAATTAAAGACATCGGGATGCGCCTTTTCGATTTCATCGAACAGCACCACGGAATAAGGACGGCGGCGCACCTGTTCGGTGAGTTGGCCGCCTTCGTCGTAGCCCACGTATCCGGGCGGCGCGCCGATCATGCGGGCCACGGAATGTTTCTCCATGTACTCGGACATATCCACGCGGATCATGGCCTTTTCATCGTCGAATAGGTAAGCGGCCAAGGCGCGCACCAGTTCGGTTTTGCCGACGCCGGTGGGCCCCAGGAAGATGAAGCTGCCGATGGGCCGGTTGGGATCGCTCAATCCGGCGCGGTTGCGCAGGATGGCGTTCGAGACCAGGCGCACAGCTTCGTCCTGACCGACCACGCGCTCCTTTAATTGCTCCGGCATGTGGACCAACTTCTGCGCTTCGCCTTGCAGCATGCGGGTCACCGGGATGCCGGTCGACTTCGCCACAATGCGGGCGATATCTTCGTCGTCTATCTCTTCCTTCAGCAACGCGGAATCCTTGATCTCTTCCAGAGCGTGCTCGGCGGCCTGAATGTCTTTTTCGATCTGGGCGAGCCGGCCGTAGCGGATTTGCGCGGCTTTTTCCCAATCGCCCTGGCGGGTGGCCAGTTCTTCGTCCTTGCGCAATTGCTCCTGCTCCTCCTTGAGGTGGCGCACGTTGTGGATGGCGGATTTCTCGCGGTTCCACCGCTCTTTCAAGACGGCGGTTTCGCCGCGCAGACCTTCCAGTTCGTTCTCGACGTGGCGGAGCCGCTCCTTCGAGGCGGCATCGCGTTCGAGCCCCAGCGCCTGGCGCTCGATTTCGAGATGCGTAATGCGGCGATCCTTCTCGTCGATTTCGATGGGCATGGAGCCGATCTGCAGACGCAGCGCCGCGCCGGCTTCGTCGATCAGGTCGATGGCTTTATCGGGCAGAAAACGGTCGGTGATATAGCGCTGCGAAAGCAGGGCCGCCGCCACGATGGCGGCATCTTTAATGCGCACGCCGTGATGTATCTCGAACTTTTCCTTAAGGCCGCGCAGAATGGCGACGGTGTCGTCGACAGTAGGTTCGCCTACGAAGACGGTCTGGAAGCGGCGCGCCAATGCGGCGTCTTTTTCGACGCGCTTGTATTCGGTGAGGGTGGTCGCGCCGATGCAGCGCAGATCGCCGCGGGCCAGCGCGGGCTTCAGCATGTTGGCGGCGTCGATGGCGCCTTCCGCGGAGCCTGCGCCCACCAGCGTATGCAATTCGTCGATGAAGCAGATGATTTCGCCGTTCGAGTCGACGATCTCCTTCAGCACGGCTTTCAAACGATCTTCGAACTCACCGCGGAACTTGGTGCCGGCCACCATGGAGCCGAGATCCAGCGCGATCAGTTTCTTGTGCTGCAACTGATCGGGGACGTCGCCCTTCACAATGCGCTGGGCGAGTCCTTCCACGATGGCGGTCTTTCCTACACCAGGCTCGCCGATCAGCACCGGGTTGTTCTTGGTGCGGCGGCTCAAGACCTGCATCAGGCGGCGGATTTCGTCTTCGCGGCCGATGACCGGATCGAGCTTGCCTTCGCGCGCGGATTTGGTGAGATCCACAGCGTAGCGTTCGAGCGCCTGGTATTTGGTTTCGGGATTGGGATCGGTGACGCGCTGCGTGCCGCGAATGGACACCAGGGCTTTGAGAATAGCTTCGTGCGTGGCGCCGGCGCGCTCCAGCAGTTGCGCGGCGGGATCGCGCTTCTGGGCGGAAATAGCCAACAGCAGGTGCTCGGTGGAGACGAACTCGTCCTTGAAGCGGCCGGCTTCGTCGAAGGCGCGCTCCAGCACTTCATTCAGCGGCTGCGAAGCGTACAGGCCGGGCTGCGGCGGCATGCTGACTTTCGGAATATTTTGTAACTGCTGCTCGCCCTCGGCAACTATGGCGTCGGGCTGCACACCGCATTTTTCGAGCACGGGACGGACAATGCCTTCACGTTCCTGGGCCAGGGCTACCAGCAGATGCAGCGGGTACAACACTTGTCCGCCGGCTTTGTTGGCCACTTCCTGGGATTGCTGCAAGGCCTCTTGGGCTTTTTGGGTGAATTTATCGAATCGGATCACGGGACCTCGGTGGCGCGCTGTGCACGCCGAATGCCGTCCTCACGGACGACTGGGGCAGACGACCCAAATCGATCGTCTGCCCCACGTTTGTTAGATGCTCACTGTTTGTTAGATGCTTACTGCTTGATATCGATTTTGACTTGGCGGGGCTTGGCGGCGGCTTTCTTGGGCAGCTTCACCGTCAGGACGCCATTGTGGTATTCGGCGGCGACCTTTTCGGTATCGACGGTCGCAGGAACCGTAAAGCTGCGGGTGAACTGGCCGTAGCCGCGTTCGATGCGGTGGTACCCCTTCGCGCCGTCTTCTTTTTCGAACTTGCGCTCGCCGGACAGGGTCAAGGTCTGATTTTCGACACGGACATCGATGTCTTTGAGATCGACTTCCGGAACATCGGCTTTCATGACCAATTCGTCTTCGGTCTCGAAGATGTCCACCGCGGGCGACCAGGGCCGGCCTGAACGCGGCTCGCTGAGCAGACGGTTGAAGGCATCTTCAAAGTAACGGAGATTGGCCAATGGATCGACATGGGTTAGGGACATTATGGGTTGTTGCTCCTTATCTAAGATATTTTGGTTGGATTGTTTCATCCGATTACAATCATAAAATATTAGTGCAATATTGTCAAGCATTCTTAAGCGCAAGATTACCCACCGGCAAATTAACCGCTAAAATATTATGCGGAAATGGGTTAGCTTACGCGAACGCCTGCCAGCAGAGCTGTACGCCCATACAAGTAAGCCACGCGGAAAGGGCTACACGGAGCGGCCGGGAAGGCAGAACCGCCAGCAAGCTGGCCCCGATCAGAGCACCAACGACCCCGCCGATCAGAAGATGGGTAAGGATACCGGCTTGAAAATGCCCGGCGGAAAGGTGAAAGCCGCCACCCACTACGGAACAGGCCAAGCCGAATAGGACATCGGTACCCACGACGGTGGCGGGCGAGAGCGAGGTCAGGTTGAGAAGGGCGACGCTGCCCAGCGCACCGGCTCCCGCGGAGGAGAAGCCCACCTCGCTGCCGATGAAAAAGGCGATGAACGGCAGCCATCCGGAGCGATCCTGGAAGCTGCGATGATGGGCGCTGCGGCGTAGCGTGCGGATCAGGTTGTAGAGTGCCATAATGGCCACCAAACCGCCGATGACCAGAAACAGGGTGCTCCTGTGATGCTTTGCGTCGAGAAGATCGACCAGGTAGTAGCCCAGTAGCACGCCGGGGATTCCGCCCCAGGTGAGGCGCAAAAGCGTCGCGTAGTCCACCTGCTTTCGCAGGATGTAGACGGGAGCGCTGGCCAGCTTGGTGACCGCCGAAAAAGCCAAAGATGTGCCGACAGCCGCAGCCGGCTCCATCTTAAAGAAGAGCATCAGGACGGGCGCCAGGAGCGAACCTGCGCCGACACCGGTCAAGCCGACGCCAGCCGCAATCAGAAAACCGGTCAGGATTTCCGTCATGATTTCGTTCGCAGACCCTCTTCGTGGGTGTTCCAGCTATCTTAACGCGGATAATCCAGCGTGTCTATGGAGAATTGGTTATCCACGGGCGTGGTACTCGCAAGTTAATGAAAAGCTTGACCTATGGGGGTGGCAGCGGGCGCTCAGGAGCAGCGCCCGCCGTTTTTCGAGTGTTCCGATGAATTACTGGTTGGGACACGCCGCGCTGGTGCCCGCCAGGGCAGTTGCGATGGGGGTCCCGTCGGGTGTGCCGAGACCGGTGCAGGCATCCCAGCCGGTACCGGCGGAATAGCCCCCGATCTTACCGGTGATGTCGTTATTTCCGGTCGTGATGTCTTTTATTGTGTTTTGGTTAGCTGCCTGACCATAAAGCAGAGGATTGAGGAAGCCGACGGGAGTTCCCAACTTCTGGTTGAGACGGGCGATCAAACCGGCCCAGAGAGGCGCGACGGCGCTGGTGCCGCCCACCACTCCCTGTTCTCCATCGGCCAGGATCTGATAGCCGGTGGCGGGATCGGCATTGCCGGCCACATCCGGAACGCCACGGCCAATGCGCCCACCAGGGTTGACGGACGGCGGAATGTTGGCGTTCGCCTGCCACGTCGGCAGGTCGATACTGTCGCTGATACCGCCGCCGGTGGCGCCGCCATCGGGCCCGTCGTTCCAAACGGTTTCGTTGGTAATGGATGTGCCCTTGGTTTGAATAGTGGTGCCGCCGCAGGCCAGCACGAAGGCGCTGGTGCAGGGGAAATCGCAATGCGCCAGGCCGTCATCCACCTGGTCGCGCGAGCCGTCGTCGCCCGCCGCGCAGCACACCGTAATACCCATGGCAGCCGCTGCTTGAAACGCGTCGTTCACGGCTTGGATGGCCTGCGCCGACCAGATCAGCTGCCCTTCGGCAAATCCCCAACTGATGGAAAGGATCGACGGATTGTGCGTGCTGTCGTGAACGGCCGAGGTGATGGCGTCCACCCAACCCTGCTCGGTGAAGTTGGAGAAGTAGACCACGATATTGGCGCCGGGCGCGACCGCGCCAGCCATCTCGATATCCAGCATCACCTCGGTATCCGGACTGTCCTGTCCGGGCGCCGGCTGATTGGTGACGCCATCCACGGAAACGGCGGTAACCGATGGCGGTTTGATTCCCAACTGTTGAAAGTAGGTGTTCAGATCGCTGGCGGTGTAGCCGCCGCCGAATTCCAGGATGCCGATGGTTTCCCCGGTGCCGTCCAATCCCGCGGGGAAGTTGTAGAACTGGGCCATCTGAACGGGCGTGTATCCATCGGGGGAAGCCGGCGTCCGGCGCTGATGGCCGCGGAAGTGTGGCCGGGCCTGGGGCCGGTTGTCGAATCCGAAAACGCCTTGGATGATGCCGGAAAGGTCTTCTGGAATGTAAACGGGGCCGGTGCGGCCGCGGAATGCGCCTTCGGGATGCTCGTAATTGGCGAGGAATACGCCGAAGGCCGCGCTCAGAGCGGCGATGGTTCCCGAAAGTACGATCGTGCGGCGCGCCTGGCTGACCTCCATGACGGTCAGGTTATGCTCCTGGGCGAACGCTTCGACCTTGACAACGTCGCCCGGATCGGCGCCGTAAGCGCCGGCGAACTGCGCGCGGGTCATATAGTTACGTTTGTTGGGAAGCGTATCGGTAAGCTCCTTGGAGGATGCCAGATTCTGTATGCTCTGGCGCGGCCGGAGGATCAGACTGAGCCGGATTTGTTCATTGGGATCCGGGGCGCCCACCACCCGGGATCCGCGGCGAGTATGCCGCTCGCTACCGGGAAGCGCTACACGTTTCTTGTTTTCTGCCATGAATTGCTCCTTGTGACTTGTCGATTGAGACGGGGGAACCGGTTACCGGAGGTACAGGACCGGTATCCCCAAACCGGTCTATATCGCTGGTTATATGGTGAACGAATAGAGGGGTTTGTTGCAAGGAACTTATTTCGCCCACCAGACGGCCGGTTCGTCGAGCCGGTGGCGCCGTGATAAAGGAAAGGCGGCTATACTTTCGTTATGAGTTTTGTAACGAAAGGATCGGCGTAGCCGGGGATACGGTGCGGGCGTTCGTGCCGCCGCCACTTCCGCGAGCCGATTCTCTATCTCAGTGTGTATTTTAAGATCCACCGGCAGCGGTGTTACGAGCTCCTCGATCGCGTACGGACCGGCGGCGATTGGGAAGCGTGGCTGGAGTTCTTCCTGGAGGGCGTGAAGGAAACGGCGGAGCAAGCGGCGGCCACCGTGCGCCAGATCTTGAGCTTGTTCGAGGCGGACGAGCGGCGGATCGAAGGGCTCGGCCGAGCGGCGGCTTCCGCTTTGCGGGTGCCCGAATTTGCGCGAACAAACCCAATTCTCCCAATTCCGGCGTTAGCGCAAAAGCTGGGGATTTCGGCGCCGACGGTGGCGAAGTCGATTGCGCACTTGCGGCGGATGGGGATATTGCGCGAGATTACAGGGAAACCGCGGGGGCGGATATTCGCCTACCGGGAATATCTGGAGATCCTGAACCGGGGAATGTGACGAGCGCCGGATGGCCGGCGCCCGCGTTTATGATTCTTCTTCGCCTTCTTCTTCGCGGCCTTCGCGGGCGGCGCGCTCGCGCTCTTCCTTGCGCTTGGCGCGTTCGGCGGCGCGCTTGACCAGCTCGGAGCCGACCAGTTCGATCATGGCCTGCTCGGCGCCATCGCCCTTGCGGGGGCCCAGGCGCACGATGCGGGTGTAGCCGCCGTGGCGCTGGCCGAAGCGCGTAGCCAGCGTGTCGAAGAGCTTCTTCACCGAAGCGGGCGTGTAGAGGAAGGCGGCCGCCTGGCGCCGCGCGTGCAGCGTGTCTTCCTTACCCAGCGTAATCATGCGGTCCACTAGCGGCTTGGCGGCTTTGGCTTTGGGCACGGTGGTGATGACGCGCTCCCGCTCGATCACATTGGTGACCAGCCCGCGGAGCAGAGAATCGCGGGCGGCTCCGTCCCGCTTCAGCTTGTATCCGGCTACGTTGTGTCGCATCTGATTTAACCTCTAGAGGAACTCGCGCAAAATGGGGCACGGCCGCGCCGCCACCATCTCGCGAATTCCTTCCCTTTCTGGCGGCGCGGACACGCGCCCCTCTGCGCTTTAGAGGAAGTTAGAAGGGGACAGGCCAGGAGGCCTGTCCTACCCGATCTCCTCGTTGCGCAGTTCTTCCTCGTCGTATTCCGGCGTGCTGCCGGCGGGCGGCGGCGGCGGCGCCACCAGGCGGCCGTGGGCATCCACACGCATGCCCAGCGAGAGATTCATGTTGGCCAGAATCTCCTTGATTTCGTTCAGCGATTTGCGCCCGAAATTCTTGGTGCGCAGCATTTCCGCTTCGGTCTTCTGCACCAGCTCGCCGATGGTTTGAATGTTAGCGTTCTTCAGGCAGTTGTAAGAACGGACGCTGAGTTCCAACTCCTCAACGGAGCGATTCAGGATCTCGCCCATCTTATCCATGCCGTGCTCGGACACATCCTCGGCAGCTTCGGGGAGTTCCTCGAAGTTGATGAAGATCGACATGTGATCTTTGAGCAGCTTGGCGGCGTAGCCGATGGCGTCCTGCGGAGAGACGGCGCCGTTGGTCCAGACTTCCAGGGTGAGCTTATCGTAGTCGGTCATCTGGCCGAGGCGGGCCGCTTCCACGGCGAAGTTCACTTTGCGCACCGGCGAATGCACGGAATCGATGGGGATGTAGCCGAGCGTCAGATCTTCGTCGAAGTTCTTGTCGGCGCTGACATAGCCGCGGCCGGTCTTGAGACGCATCTCGACGTTGAGCTTGCCGGCTTCGTTGACGGTGGCCACGTGCAGATTGCGATCGAGCACTTCCACGTCCGCGTCGGTTTGGATTTGGGAGCTCATCACTTCGCCGGAATGGTCGACTGAGATACGCACGGTCTTGATACCCTCACCCATGATCTTGAAAGGGATCTGCTTCAGGTTGAGGATGATATCGGTGGCGTCTTCGACCACGCCCGGTATGGGGCTGAATTCGTGCTCGACGCCCTCGATGCGCACTGCCGTGATGGCCGCGCCCTCGATGGAGCTGAGCAGGATGCGGCGCAAGCTATTGCCGATGGTCGTGCCGAAGCCGCGTTGAAACGGCTGGGCGGTAAACATGCCATACCGTTCCGTGAGGGTTTCGGTATTGGCAACCAGTCTTTTGGGTTTCTGAAAGCCCTTGAACATAATCTCCTTTTAAACTAAGAGGCGGGCTACGAGCCCGCCGCAGCCTACGAGGCTGCCCCACTATTTCGAGTACAGTTCAACTATGAGCTGCTCGTTCAACTGAATCTGCACAAGCTCTTCGCGCTTGGGCAGGGCGGTGATCTTGCCTTTGAGCGCATCGCGGTCGACGTCCATCCAGGCCGGAGACGGCGCGTGCGCCGTGGCGTCGCGAGCCGAGAGAATGGTCGGGTGACTCTTGCTGGAATCGCGCACGGCCACCTCATCGCCTACCTTCACCATGAACGACGGAATATCCACTTTGCGGCCGTTCACCTGGACGTGGCCATGCCGCACGATCTGGCGCGACTGCGGACGGCTGGTGCCGAAGCCCATGCGGTAGATCACGCTATCGAGGCGGCGTTCGAGATTCGACAACATGATATCGCCGGTGATGCCTTTGGTGATGGCGGCCTTTTCGAAGTTGTTGCGGAACTGGGTTTCGAGCAGGCCGTAGATGCGGCGCACTTTCTGCTTTTCGCGCAACTGCAGGCCGTAGCCGACCAGTTTGGCCTTGCGATCCTTCCCATGCTGGCCAGGAACGAAGTTGCGCTTATCGATGGCGCACTTCTCCGTGTGGCAGCGCTCGCCTTTCAGGAACAGCTTCATGCCCTCGCGCCGGCACTGCCGGCAAACCGGGCCGATGTATCTTGCCAATGTCTTCTCCTTACCTTTCGTTACTCAAGGTGCAGTTTACGGTCTTGGCGACCTTCGTCCTGCTTGCTTACAGGGGACTGGGGACAAGGGGCTAGGGACTAGGGAAAGACAAAACCCCAGCCCCTAACCCCCAACCCCTAGACCCTTCTCTTCTTCGGCGGCCTACATCCATTATGCGGAATCGGCGTGACGTCCTTGATCTGGCGGACTTCGATTCCGGCGGTGGATAGCGCGCGGACAGCCGATTCGCGGCCCGATCCGGGGCCGGAGACGCGCACTTCGACCGATCGCAGCCCGCTTTCCGTGGCTTTGTTTGCGGCCGTCATGGCGGCCTGTTGCGCGGCAAAGGGAGTGCCCTTGCGCGATCCGCGGAAGCCCAGCGATCCGGCGCTGGACCAGGAAACCACGTTGCCTTCCTGATCGGCGATGGTCACGATGGTGTTGTTGAAGGTGGCCTGAATGTGCACGATCCCGGAGTGCACAACACGCTTCTCTTTCTTCTTGAAGCTCTTCTTTTTGGTCGGTTTTGCGGGTGCTTTTGCCATACGCCTCTACTCTATAAATCGCGCAAAACGGGGCCCGGCCG
This sequence comes from Bryobacterales bacterium, assembly GCA_963785255.1. GTDB lineage: Bacteria > Acidobacteriota > Terriglobia > Bryobacterales > Bryobacteraceae > Bog-159. The sequence goes on along the minus strand of CAWAUR010000013.1, from coordinate 485,283 downwards.
CGCCGCCAATCCGCCGCCGGATTCTCTTATCCGGCGGCGCGGGCACGCGCCCCTTTGCGCTCACTATGTCTTGGACGTCGCCTTCTTCTTGTTGGCCACGGTGCCGCGCCGGGGGCCCTTGCGGGTGCGCGCGTTGGTATGCGTGCGCTGGCCGCGCACGGGCAGTCCGCGCCGGTGACGGAGACCGCGGTAAGAGCCCATCTCGATGTGGCGCTTGATATTCATCGAGATCTCTTTGCGCAGGTCGCCTTCCACGGCGCCTTCCTCTTCCAAAATCGTACGGATGCGGCTGACCTCGTCTTCGGTCAGATCGGCCACCTTTTTGTCGAAATCGATGCCCGCCCGATAGAGCAGCGAGCGGGAACGGGTGCGCCCGATGCCATAGATGTAGGTGAGCCCGATTTCAGCCCGCTTTTTGGGCGGCACTTCCACGCCGGCGATACGTGCCATATGTTATCCCTGCCTCTGTTTATGTTTCGGGTTGGTGCAGATCACCCGGACCACGCCTTCGCGGTGGATGATCTTGCACTTATCGCAAATCTTTTTGACTGACGCGCGCACTTTCATAATCTCTCACTCCGTGGGGCAGACCATCGTTCTTTGTGGTCTGCCGACCAGTCCAGAGGCAGACGACAAAAAACGATCGTCTGCCCTACTGGGCTAATCCTAAAATCCGGCAGCGCGTCAAATCGTGCGGCGATAACTCCACACGCACGCGATCGCCCGGCCGCAGCCTTACAAAATTCCGTTCCACCGTCCCTACCGGATGGCCGAGAACTTGTCGCTTGTTCTCCAACTCCACGCGGTAAATCGCGTTGGGTAACTCCTCCAACACCGTGGCTGCCACTTGACCCTGCCCCCCGGCCCCCGGCCCCTGGCCCCTGTCTTTCACGGCCGTGTCAACACCCAAGGCCCGTTATTGGTCACCGCCACGCAATGCTCATAATGGGCCGCATTCGACCCATCCTTGGTGACTGCCGTCCACTTATCCTTCAACACCACCGTATCCGGCTTGCCGGCGCTGACCATGGGCTCGATCGCCAGCACCATGCCTTCCTTCAACCGCGGATTCTCATTCTTCCGCTCCACGTAATTGGGGACCTGCGGTTCTTCATGCAACTGCGTCCCAATGCCGTGGCCCACAAACTCCCGCACCACCGAAAACCCGTTCTCCAACACGTGCCGCTCTACGGTGCCGCAAATATCGAACAGGCGGTTGCCCGCCTTCACCTGCTTGATGGCCAGCTCCAGCGATTCCTCGGTCACCCGCATCAGCTTGCGGCCGGCCTCGCCGATTTCACCGATCGCCACGGTGGTCGCCGAATCGCCGTAGTATCCGTCCAGCTTCACGCCCGTATCGATCGACAGGATATCGCCCTTCTTCAAAATCCGTTTGGCCGACGGCATGCCGTGGATGATCTCGTGATTAATCGAGGTACACAGCACAAACCGGTATGTATCGCCGGCCGCTTGCACATAGTAGTTCTTAAAAGCCGGATACGCGCCGGCGTCCTTCATCATGCGCTCGGCAGCCACTTCCAGATCCAGCGTGCTGACGCCCTCCTGGCTCATCTTCTCGAGCTCCCGAAGGATCTGCCAGACCAGTAAACCGCTTCGCCGCATCTTCTGGAGTTCCGCGGCGGTCTTGCGAATAATCATCCTTTGTCTACTGCCAATGTCTACTGCCAAGATGGACAGGCCAGGAGGCCCGTCCTACTTACTCCTGATCACTCCGCAGACCTGCGACAAAACTGTCTCCGGGCTCAGCGCATCGGCGTCGATCTCGAACAGCCGGCGGCCCTTTTCCCGGAAAAAATCGATCAACGGCCGGCTCTGCGACTCATACTCCGCCAACCTCTGGCGGATCACCTGCTCCCGGTCGTCGTCTCGAATCACCAACTTCTCGCCATCCAGGTCGCACACGCCATCCACCTTCGGAGGATGCGATGCAATGTTATAAAGGGTACCGCAGCGAGGGCACTGCCGGCGTCCGGTCAACCGGGTAACAATTATATTGTAATCGACTATCAGGTGAATCACCAACTCGCGGATTCCATGCGCATCCAGGTAAGCAATCAGATGCTCGGCCTGTTCGCGCGTGCGCGGATAGCCATCCAGGATAAATCCATTGCGGGCATCCGGTTCGGCCAAGCGCTCCTCGACAAGGTGATTGACCACATCGTCCCGCACCAACGTACCCTTCTGCATGGTGGCGGCGACCCGCACACCCAGCGCATTGCCCTCCCGGATATGCTCGCGGAGCATATCGCCGGTGGAAATATGCGGCACCTTCAGACAATTCTTCAGAAGGCTGGCCTGCGTGCCCTTTCCCGAACCCGGGGAACCAAACAAAACCACAGCTTGCATCATGGAAAGCTGCGTTGGCGTCAGAATGTGCTGCGGCGCCCGCGAATCCTCCCTGCCCGAGGCGTGAAGCCCTCGTAGTGGCGCATGATCAACTGCGCTTCCACCTGGTTAATGGTATCCATGGCCACGCCCACCACAATCAGCAGCGATGTGCCTCCGAAATAAAAGTTCACGTTCAGTCCCTCCAGCAGGAAACGGGGCGCGTAGGCGTCCATGAAATTTCCCACCAGGGGCAGATGCTGCAGTTTGATGCCGGAAATCATAATGCCCGGAATCACGCACAGAATCGAGAGATACAGGCCACCTACCACGGTGATCTTGGTCAGGATGGCGTTCATATATTCCGCGGTATTGCGGCCCGGCCGGATACCTGGAATGAACCCGCCGTACTTGCGCATATTATCGGCGGCTTCATTGGGATTGAAAATGATGGACACGTAAAAGAAACAGAAGAAGATGATTCCGGCGACGAAGAGTAAATAGTAGAGCGGCTCGCCCGGCCTTATGGAGTTGAGAGTGCTATTGAGCCAGGGAAGGTTCTTGACGAACTGGGCGTTGGCCACGGTCTGCGGAAAAGCCAGAATTGACGATGCAAAAATCACAGGGATCACACCGCCGGCGTTCACTTTCAACGGCATGTGCTGGGTCATCCCGCCCATCACGCGCCGCCCTACCACGCGCTTGGCGTATTGCACGGGAATGCGGCGTTCGCCGCGCTCCACCAGTACGATGAAGGCTACCACCGCCACCATCAGGATCAGGATCACGACCATCTGCAACACGCCCCATTCGCGCGTGACAAAGGTGTTCCGGTAGATGTTGGAAATGGCGTTAGGCAAGCCCACTACAATGCCGGCGAAGATGATGAGCGACATCCCGTTGCCGATGCCGCGGTCGCTGATCTGCTCGCCCAGCCACATAATGAATGCAGTGCCGGTGGTGAGTGAGATGATGGTCAGCAGCACGAATCCCCAGCCGGGATTGTCCACAAATCCGCCGTTCGAGTGTTGCAACCCTTGCGCGATGCCGAACGACTGAATGATGGAAAGAGCAATGGTCAGATACCGGGTCCACTGCGTGATCTTGCGGCGGCCCAGTTCGCCTTCCTTTTGCAGTTTTTCGAGGGTGGGCACAACCACAGTCAACAACTGCAGGATAATCGACGCCGTAATGTACGGCATGATGCCCAAGGCAAAGACGGTAAAGCGCCGGATATTGCCGCCGGCAAAGAGATCGAAGAAGCCGAAAATGCCGCCCGAGTTACGGGACAGGAACTCTTGCCAGCGGTCCACGTTGACGCCGGGGGTGGGAATGTGGCCCCCCAGGCGATAGACGGCCAGCATGGCGAGCGTGAACAAGACCCGCTTGCGCAGATCGGGAATCCGGAATACATTGCCCAACGCTTCAAAAAACTTCATGGTTCCTTGACCTCCAAGCCCGCCCCTAAGAGCGCGGCTCAGTCTCCGATGCGTCTCCGATCACGATGGCCTGACCGCCGGCGGCTTGAATTTTATCGAGCGCGGATTTGGAAAACAGGTGCGCTTCCACCCGCAGTTTGCGGGTCAACTGGCCGTTACCGAGCACCTTCAAACCCGCATGCAGCTTTTTGATGACACCCTTTTCCAGGAGTTGGTCGGGCGTGAACGAATCGCCTTCCAGTTTCTCCAGCCGCTCCAGGTTGACGATGGCGTACTGCTTCTTAAAGATATTGGTAAAGCCGCGCTTGGGCAAGCGGCGATGCAGCGGCATCTGGCCGCCTTCGAAACCGCGCTTCTGGCCGAAGCCAGTGCCGGCGCGTTGTCCCTTGCTGCCGCGGGTGGCGGTCTTGCCGTGACCCGATCCCATGCCGCGCCCGATGCGCTTGCGGACGTGATTCTGTCCGGCGGGAGGTTTGAGTGAGCTGAGATTCATACTATTCGACCACCTTCAGCAGATGCGGAACCTTGTTCACCATGCCGCGGAACACGGGCGAATCCGGCCGCTCGACGACTTGATTGAGTTTGCGCAGGCCCAACCCGCGCACCACCCGCTTATGCTTCTCTGGCGTGCAGATGGGACTGCGATAGAGCTTGATCTTAATTGTAGAAACCATAAAAACGTCCCGTTTTTTGGGACTAGGGGCTGGGGGCTAGGGGCTGGGGTTTTGCCTTTCCCTAGTCCCTAATCCCTAGTCCCTAGTCCCCGTTCCTAAAGTTTTTCCACCGCTAAGCCCCGCATCTCGGCCACTTCGTTCTTATCGCGCAGTTGCTCGAGGGCCACGATGGTGGCCTTCACCACGTTATGCGGATTGTGCGTGCCGATGGACTTCGTCAGCACGTTGGGAATGCCCGCCGCGGTGACTACCGCGCGCACCGGCCCGCCGGCGATCACGCCGGTACCTTCGGGAGCCGGCTTCAACAGCACCAGCCCGCTGCCGAAGCGTCCCAGCGACTGATGCGGAATGGTGCGTTCGAGCACGTGCACCTTGCGCAGATTCTTCTTGGCCGCTTCGATGCCTTTACGAATCGCAGAGGGCACTTCCTTGGCCTTGCCCACCCCGAAGCCCACCACCTTGGCGGCCGGATCTCCGATCACCACCAGCGCGGAGAAGCTCAGATTCTTGCCGCCCTTGACCACCTTGGTCACGCGATTGATCGACACCACCTGCTCTTTCAAATTGAGCGTCTGCGGGTCGATGCGTTTTACCGTTTTTGCCGCCATCAAAACTCCAGTCCGGCTTCCCGCGCGGCGTCCGCCAGGGCTTTCACCCGGCCATGATAGATATAGCCGCCGCGATCAAATACCACTTTCTGAATTCCTTTTTCCTTGGCCCGCTCGGCCACCAGCTTGCCAATCGTCTTGGCCGCCGCCAGATTGCCGCCGTTGCTGCGCTTGCCCTTTTCAATGGTCGAGGCGGAGACCAGCGTGGCCCCTTGCGCATCGTCGATCACCTGCGCGTAAATGTTCGCCACGCTGCGGAACACAGCCAGCCGCGGACGCTCCGCGGTGCCGCGCACCTTGTGGCGGATACGCACGTGAATGCGCTGGCGGATTTCATTTTTTTGTGTTACGTGGATCATTTTGCACTCGCTCCGGTCTTGCCCACCTTCTTGCGCAACTGCTCGCCGGTATAACGGACGCCCTTATTCTTGTAAGGATCCGGCTTGCGCAGCGCGCGAATGTTGGCCGCCACCTGGCCGATCAACTGCTTGTCATAGCCGCTCAGCACCAAGTGGGTCTGCTTATCGATCTTGAGATCTACGCCGTCCGGCAGCAGGAGCTCGATGGGGTGCGAGTAGCCCAGCGTGAAGGTGGCGACCTTGCCCTTCACGTCCGCGCGATACCCGATGCCCACGATATCCAATTCCCGCGTGAAACCGGTGGACACGCCCTGCACGGCATTGGCGGCCAGTGCGCGCGTCAGCCCATGCAGCGCGCCGTACTTGTCGTTGTCGCGCTCCACGTCCAGCCGGCCGTCGGCCTGCTTGATGTGCACGCCGCCCGGAATCGGCACGGTCAACGTGCCTTTGGGTCCGGTGACTTCCATTTGTTCGCCGATCTGCACTTTTACTCCCTTGGGGAGCGGGATCGGCTTTTTACCTATACGTGACATATGTCAAAATCCTTGCATGGCGGCCTGCGAGGCCGCCGCAGGCAAAGTGCCTGCCCCACAAGCTACCAAACCCGGCATAAGAGTTCGCCGCCGATCTTCTCTTTGTGCGCGTCGCGGCCAGTCATCACGCCGCGCGGCGTAGTGAGAATGTTGATTCCCAGTCCACCCAGCACGCGCGGAATATCCTGCTGCCCGACATACACGCGGCAGCCGGGCCGCGAGATGCGCTCGATATTGGAAATCACCGGCGCGTTGCCCGTGCTGTATTTCAAGTAGATCTTGATGGTCTTTTTGGGGCCTTCCTCGGCGACCTTGAAGTTCTGGATATAGCCCTCTTCCTTCAGAATGCGGGCGATCTCGGTCTTCAGTTTGGAAGCCGGCACATCCACTTTGGGGTGGCGCGCCTGGATGGCGTTGCGCACCCGCGTCAGCATGTCGGCGATGGGGTCACTTGTCATTGCTGCCCTCCAACTCTTCCATTGGCTCTCACCAGCTCGCCTTCGTGACGCCGGGGATCTCCCCGTTCAGCGCCAGTTGCCGGAAGCACAAGCGGCAGATGCCGAATTTGCGCAAGAAAGCGCGCGGCCGGCCGCAGCGCCAGCAGCGGTTGCGGTGTTTGCATTGCAGCCGCGGGGTTTTGGCGCGCTGCGCCTTTTCGAGTTTCAAATCCTTCGCCATCTTGGCGGTGGTTGCCATGTGTTCTTCCTTCTCTTCCTTACTGCCGGAATGGCATGCCCATCTGTTTCAGCAGAGCCATCCCCTCGGCATCGGTGCGCGCCGAAGTGGTGATGGAGATATTCATCCCCTTGGTCTTCTCCACTTTTGCGTAATCGATCTCCGGAAAAATCAATTGCTCGCGCAGGCCCAGCGTATAATTGCCGCGCCCGTCGAACGACTTTGTGGATACGCCCCGGAAATCGCGTACACGGGGCAGCGCCACGTTCACCAACCGGTCGAAAAATTCGTACATGCGGTCGCCGCGCAGCGTCACCATGCAGCCGATCGACATGCCTTCGCGCAGCTTGAACGCCGCGATGGATTTGCGCGCCTTGGTGACCACCGGCTTCTGTCCGGCGATCTGGCCCAGTTCGTTCACCGCGCCATCCATCAGCTTGGCGTTCTGGGTGGCTTCGCCCAGCCCGATATTTACCGAGATCTTCGCCAGCTTGGGCACGGCCATCACGTTCTTATACCCGAACTCCTTGGTAAGCGCCGGGACGACCTTTTTTGTGTAATGCTGCCTGAGTCGTGCTGCCATTTCTTATTTCCTGTCCAAACCCTGTCCGCACTTGCGGCAAATGCGTGTGCGCCGCAACTTGCCGCCCGGCAGTGTTTCCATATGATGCGCGATGCGCACCGGACCGCATTGCGGGCACACGATCTTCACATTCGAAACCGCGATGGGACTTTCCCGCTCCGCGATGCCGCCCTTGATCTGCTTGGCCGGATTCGGGCGCGTGTGCCGTTTCACCATCGACACGTGTTCCACCAGGATCTTGCCGTTCGCGGGATTCACGTCCAGCACGCGGCCGGTCTTGCCCGCGTCGCGCCCGGCGATGACCTTCACCTGGTCGTTCTTCTTGAGTAAAATTCTGACTGGCTCGGCCAGCTTCTTCTTCGGCATTTCAAATCACCTCGGGCGCCAGCGACACGATCTTCATGAACCGCTTCTCGCGCAACTCGCGCGCCACCGGACCGAATACGCGGGTGCCCACGGGCTCGCCCAATTCGGTGATCAGCACGGCGGCGTTGGAATCGAACCGGATATACGTGCCGTCCTTGCGCCGGGTCTCCTTGCGCATACGCACGATTACGCAGCGCACCACTTTCCCTTTCTTGATCGCGGAATCCGGCGCCGCCTCTTTCACGCTGGCGGTGACTACATCGCCCAAGCCGGCCCGCAGGCCCAGGTCGCCGCCGCGCGGCAAAATGCACGCCAGACGGCGCGCGCCGCTGTTATCGGCCACCTCGAGGATTGTTCGCATTCCTACCATAGGTCGCTCTCGCTCCCGGGGCTGGGGGCTGGGGGCCGGGGTTTTGTTTTCCCCTAGTCCCTACTCCGCAAACCCTAGTCCCTATACTTTACGCGGCGTCGAGGGCCGGGGGCTCAGGATCGGGTTTTAACGACTTCCCCGGCCCCTGGCCCCTAGCCCCCAACCCCTACGCCTTTATGTCCAGTTCCTCCGGCTGCACGCCCACCTGCGGCGCCCGCCGGACCACTTCCGCCAACCGCCAGCGCTTCATGCGGCTCAACGGCCGGCACTCGGTAATCTTCACGATGTCGCCCATCTTGGCGTTGCCTTCTTCATCGTGCGCGTGGAACCGCTTGCGCTTCTTCACAATCCGCTTGTACAGCGGATGCGGCACGCGCCGGCTGACTTCCACCACAATCGTCTTGGCCATCTTGGTCGAAACCACCTGGCCGATCTTCTCGTTCTTCAACGACGTTTGCGTTTGTTCGGCCATGTTACTTCTTCGCTCCAGCCAACTCCCGTTCCCGCATGATGGTGAAGATACGGGCGCGGTCCTTCTTCATGGCGCGCGCCTTCTTCAGGCCTTCCATGGTGCCCATCTTCATTTGGAAATTCAACCGGAAGAGCTGCTCTTCGATGGTTTGCAACTGGTGCCGCAGCTCGTTCTCGTCGAGGTCCCGGACTTTTTGCGCCTTCATAATCTACTCCGCCTGCTCCCGCGTGACGAATTTCGTGCGGATGGGCAGTTTGTGCGCCGCCAGCCGCATGGCATCGGCCGCCACGTTGGCCGGCACGCCTTCCATTTCGAACAGAATCTTACCCGGCCGCACCACCGCCACCCACTGTTCGGGCGCGCCCTTGCCTTTTCCCATACGGGTTTCGGCGGGCTTCTTGGTGATGGGCTTATCGGGGAACAATCGAATCCAGACCTTGCCGCCGCGCTTGATGGAACGCGTCATGGCGATACGGGCGGCTTCGATCTGGCGGTCCGTAATCCAGGCGCAGGTCATAGCTTTCAGACCATACTCGCCGAACGCGATGGACGATCCGCGCCATGCCTTGCCACACATGCGGCCGCGCTGCTGCTTGCGGTATTTGACCTTCTTGGGCATCATCATGGCTTATTTTTCTCCTTCGGAAGAGCCGCCGGCGGGAGGCTCGGTGGCGGGAGGTTCGGCGCCGGATGGCGGCTCGCGATCGGGACGCACTTCCTGTTTCCAATGCGGTTGCGGCGCCATGAGGGGAGGCAGGATGGGACCACCCGAGCGCGCGGGATGCGCCATTTCGGGAGGGGGGGCCTGGCGGGCGGGTCCGGCTTCAACCGGGGCGGGGGCGGCCGGCTCGTGATGCCGGACCGGGGGACGCCGGTCGCCCCTGTCACTACGCTCTCCGCGGTCGCGCCGGTCGCTGCGCTCGCGCCGGGGCTCGGGCTCGGACGAGAACGACCGCATGCGGTTGCCGCTATCCAGAATCTCGCCCTTGTAGAGCCACGCCTTCACGCCGATCACGCCATAAGTGGTGTGGGCTTCGGAAAACCCGTAATCTATATCGGCGCGCAAGGTATGCAGCGGAAGCTGCCCTTGCAGATACCATTCGCTGCGCGCGATCTCGGCGCCGTTCAGGCGGCCCGATACGCGAACTTTGATTCCCTTGCAACCGAATCGCAGCGCCGAATCTACGGCTTTGCGCATGGCCCGCCGGAACGCCACGCGCTTCTCGAGTTGCAAGGCGATCGATTCGGAAACCAGTTGCGCATCCAGCTCCGGCTTATGCACTTCCTGGATATCGATAAACACTTCGCGCTTGGTGCGCCTGGCCAGATCCTGCTTCAGTTTCTCGATTTCCAGGCCCTTGCGGCCAATGATGATGCCCGGCCGCGACGTGCGGATGGTGACCCGCAGCTTGTTGCCGGGACGATCCACTTCGATGGAACTGACGCCGGCAGACTTCAGCCGTTCGCGCAGCGTGGCGCGCAGTTCGACATCTTCCTGCAGCAGTTTTGGATAATCCTGCTTGGCGAACCAGCGGGATCGCCACGGCTTGTTAAAACCCAACCGGAAACCGTATGGGTGAACTTTTTGTCCCATTCAATAGCCTCTGTAACCACAGATGGACACAGATAAACACAGATAAAAACTGCAAGGCCGCAGGCGCGGCTGTTTTAATCTGTGTCCATCTGTGTTCATCTGTGGTTCCATTATTTTTGTTCTTCCTTCGCCGCCACCTTGATCACGATATGCGCCATGCGCTTCTGAACCCGGTAAGCCCGGCCCATAGGCGCCGGCCGCACGCGCTTCACCCGCGGCCCCTCGTTCACATACGCCGCCGAGACCACCAGCCGGTCCACATCCACGTCTTCGAACCGTTCGCGTGCGTTGGCGATAGCCGAATCCAAAACCTTGCGCACCGTGGGCGCGATCCGCTTATTGGTCGCACGCAATGTGGTGCGCGCCTGATCGGCGCTTTGGCCGCGGATCAGATCCACCACCAGCCGCGCCTTCTGCGGCGATACCCTGATATACCTTGCTTCTGCCTTGGCTTCCATATTTGCCTCTCTGCAGGAAACGCGCCCTTTGCGCTCAAGCCGGCTTGGCCGCCTTCTCCGTCGCCGCCTTCACCGAGTGTCCCTTGAACACCCGCGTGGGCGAGAACTCGCCCAACTTATGTCCCACCATATTCTCGGTGACATACACCGGAATGAATTTCTTGCCGTTATGCACCGCGATGGTGTGGCCTACGAACTCCGGAAGAATCGTCGAACGCCGCGACCACGTACGCACCACGCGCTTCTCGTTCTTGGCAGTGAGCGCCGCGAGTTTTATTTCCAGATGGCCATCGGTGAACGGCCCTTTCTTGACTGAACGCCCCATAGTTATCTCTTCTTACTCTTCCTGGTGACGATCCACTTATCGGTTCGCTTGTTATTGCGGGTTTTGAAACCGCGGGTGGGCTGGCCCCAAGGGGTCACCGGATGCCGTCCGCCGGAGGTTTTGCCCTCGCCGCCGCCGTGCGGGTGATCCACCGGATTCATGGAGACGCCGCGATTGTGCGGCATCTTGCCCATCCAGCGCTTGCGCCCGGCTTTGCCCAGCGATACGTTTTCGTGATCCACATTGCCGACCTGCCCGATAGTCGCCATGCAATCGAGCGGCACGCGCCGCACTTCGCCCGAAGGCAGCTTCAACAAGGCGATCTCGCCTTCCTTGTTGACCAATTGCGCCTGTGCGCCCGCCGAACGCGCCATCTGCGCGCCCTTGCCCGGCCGCAATTCGATGTTGTGCACCACCGTGCCGGCCGGCATATTCTTCAACGGAAGAGCGTTGCCGATCAGAATATCGGCCGTGGGACCGGAGGAAACCGTCATGCCCACCTTCAGCCCATCGGGCTGGATGATGTAGCGCTTCTCGCCGTCTTTGTAATGCAGCAGCGCCAGGCGCGCCGACCGGTTGGGATCGTATTCGATGGCCGCCACCACCGCCGGAACGCCGTGCTTGTCGCGCCTGAAATCCACCAGGCGATAGGCCTTTTTGTGGCCGCCGCCGATGAAGCGGGAGGTCACCCGGCCGGTGGAGTTACGTCCGCCGGTGCCCTTCTTGCTCTCCAGCAGCGATTTCTCGGGCCGCTCCTTAGTGATATCCGCGCGCGAAACCACGGTCTGGAAGCGGCGTGTCGCGGTAGTCGGTCTGTAGCTCTTAATCGCCATTGTTAAACCGGGGCTGGGGGCTAGGGGCTGGGGGCTGGGGTTTTCCCCAATCCCTAGTCCCTAGCCCCTAGTCCCGCTCCTATATTTGAGCGAAGTCGGGAACCTTTTCGCCCGCTTTCAACTTCACGTAAGCCTTCTTCCAATCGGACTTGAATCCCACAAAACGGCCGCGGCGGCGCATCTTACCTTCGATGTTGGACGTCCGCACTTCCGCCACCTTCACCTTGAACATCTTCTCGACGGCCTGCTTCACTTCGGTTTTGTTAGCGCCCCGCGCCACCTGGAAGACCAGCGTGGCATGTTCGTCTTTGGCGGTCACGCCTTTTTCGGTGACTACCGGGCGCACCAGCACGTCATGTACATTCATTTTGCGAGCGCCTCCGAGAATTTGCGGGCCGCCGCCGCGGAAAGCAGCACGCGGTCGTGCCCCAGCAAATGAAATGCGTTTACTTCCTTGGTGGGCATCAGGGTAACGCCCGGCAGATTGCGCACGCCCAGCGTCAGATTGCGATTCTCGCCGTTCTCCACCAGCAGCACCTTGCGCGTGGCTTCCAGCTTGGTAAGCGCGGCCTTGGCGTCCTTCGTCTTCACGCCGCTGAGATTGAACTCCTGTACGATCTTCAATTCGCCATCGCGCAGCTTGGCCGATAACGCCGATCGCAACGCCCCCAACAGCATCTTGCGCGGCAGCTTATAGCTGTAGTCGCGCGGTTGCGGACCATGCGCCGTGCCGCCATGCCGCCAAATGGGCGACCGCACCGAACCGACGCGCGCGCGGCCCGTGCCTTTCTGCTTCCACAACTTCTTGCCGGAACCCGCCACGTCGCCGCGCACCTTGGTCTTGTGGGTGCCCGCCCGTTGCCCGGCCCGATAGTGCCGGACCGCTTCATAGAGCAGGTTGTCGTTCACTTCGGTTCCGAAAACCGCGTCGGCCAGCTCCAGCTCGCCGACCTTCTGATTATTTAAGTCCACTACATCCACTGTCGGCATGGCTGTTACCTCTTGGCCCTCCTGACGACCACGTAGCCGCCGTTGGGACCCGGTACCGCGCCCTTCACCATCAGCACGTTATCCTCGGTATCCACCTCGACGATCTCCAGGTTGCGCACCGTCACCTGCGCATTGCCCATGTGGCCGGCCATGCGCATGCCCGGAAAAACGCGCGACGGGAAACTGGACGATCCGATGGATCCCGGCGCGCGGTGGAACATGGAACCGTGCGATCCTTCGCCGCCGCGGAAATGGTGGCGCTTCACCAGGCCCGCGAACCCGCGGCCCTTGCTGACCCCGATCACGTCCACCTTTTCCTTGGGCTTGAACTGGTCCACCAGCACTTTGTCGCCGGCCTTGAAATCGTCGTCGCCGGGACGCAGATGGAACTCGCGCATGAAGCGCGCGCCCTCCACGCCGGCCTTTTTCAAATGTCCGGTGGCCGGCTTGTTGATGCGCGCCGGCTTGACAAATTCCATCAGGCCAAGCTGCACCGCATCGTAGCCGTCGGTGGTGGGCGTCTTGCGCTGCACCACCATGCAGGGCCCCGCCTTGAGGAGGGTGACCGGAACCACCTGCCCGTCCGGCCGGAACACCTGCGTCATTCCGATTTTTCTGCCAAGGATTCCTGGACTCATTGTTAACATCCCGGGGCTGGTGGCTAGGGGCTGGGGGCTGGGGTTGTGTTCCCTAGTCCCTAGTCCCTAGTCCCTAGTCCCTATTTATGGTCTTTCCCGAACGCCTTGATTTCCACATCCACGCCCGCCGGCAAATCCAGCTTCATCAAGGCATCTACCGTCTGCTGGGTCGGCTCCAGTATGTCGAGCAGCCGCTTATGCGTGCGGATTTCAAACTGCTCGCGCGACTTCTTATCTACGTGCGGCGAGCGCAGCACGGTCGTCACGCTGCGCGAGGTCGGCAGCGGAATGGGACCGGCCACACTGGCGCCGGTGCGTTTGGCCGTGTCGACGATCTCCGTCGTCGATTGATCCAGCACACGGTGGTCGTACGCCTTTAAGCGGATGCGAATGCGTTCTCTCAGCGCCATTTTTAAACCTATTCGAGAATCTCGGTCACGGTGCCGGCGCCCACCGTGCGGCCGCCTTCGCGGATGGCGAAGCGCAACCCCTTCTCCATGGCGATGGGCGTGTTCAGTTCCACGGTCAGGTTCACGTGGTCGCCCGGCATCACCATCTCCGTGCCTTCCGGCAGGTACACATCGCCCGTCACGTCCGTGGTGCGGAAGTAGAACTGCGGCCGGTAGCCCTTGAAGAACGGCGTGTGCCGCCCTCCCTCTTCCTTGCTCAACACCACCACGCTACCCTGGAACTTCTTGTGCGGCGTGATCGACTTGGGCTTGGCCACCACCTGCCCGCGCTCCACGTCGTCTTTTTCAATGCCGCGCAGCAGCAGGCCTACGTTGTCTCCGGCGCGCCCTTCGTCCAAAAGCTTCTTGAACATTTCCACCCCGGTCACCACCGTGCTGCGCGTGTCCCGGAAGCCTACAATCTCCACTGCCTCGCCCACCTTGATGATGCCCCGCTCGATGCGTCCCGTCACCACCGTGCCGCGCCCCTGAATCGAGAAAATATCTTCAATCGGCATGATGAACGGCTTGTCGATTTCGCGCTGCGGCAGCGGCACGTAGCTGTCCACCGCGGCCATCAGATCGAGCACCGTCTTCTCCCACTCCGGCTCCCCGTTCAGCGCACCCAGCGCGGATACCCGGATCACCGGCACATCGTCGCCCGGGAATTCGTAGGTCTTCAGCAGCTCGCGCATCTCCAGCTCCACCAGGTCGAGCAGTTCGGCGTCGTCCACCATGTCCACCTTGTTCAGGCACACCACGATGTACGGCACGCCCACCTGGCGCGCCAGCAGCAAGTGCTCGCGGGTCTGCGGCATGGGTCCGTCGGTGGCCGCCACGACCAAAATGGCGCCATCCATCTGGGCCGCGCCGGTGATCATGTTCTTGATGTAATCGGCGTGGCCGGGGCAATCCACGTGGGCGTAGTGCCGGTTGGGCGTTTCGTACTCCACGTGGGCCACCGCGATGGTGATACCACGGGCTTTTTCTTCCGGCGCGTTATCGATGGAATCGAAACTGCGGAACTTTACCTTGGGGTTGTTCTTCCCCAGCACCTTGGTGATGGCCGCCGTCAGCGTGGTCTTGCCGTGATCGATATGCCCGATCGTGCCGATGTTCACGTGCGGCTTGCTGCGATCGAATTTTTCCTTTGCCATAAATTTCTCCCGCTACCTGGTTACTTTCCCTTGAATCCGATTCACTATTTCCTCGGACAACGCCGACGGCACTTCCTCATACTTGCCGAAGTGCATCGTAAAACTTCCGCGGCCCTGCGTCCGGGACCGTAACTCCGTCGCATAGCCGAACATTTCCGAAAGCGGCACCATGCTCTTAATGATCTGCGTGGTCCCCCGCAGTTCCATGCCTTCGATGCGTCCGCGCCGGGAGTTCAAATCGCCGATTACATCGCCCATGTACTCTTCCGGCACCACCACTTCCACCGCCATGATGGGCTCCAGCAGCACTGCCTTAGCCTTCCGCGCGGCTTCTTTAATAGCTAGCGATCCCGCGATTTTAAAAGCCATTTCCGACGAATCCACGTCGTGATAGCTGCCGTCGTACAGGATGGCCTTCAAATCCGACATCGGGTATCCCGCCAGCACCCCGCCTTCCAGCGCTTCGCGCATGCCTGCTTCCACCGGCTTGATATATTCCTTGGGAATCGATCCGCCGAAAATTTCGTTGACGAACTCGAACCCGGAGCCCGCCGGCAGCGGCTCCACTTTGATCTTGACTACGCCGTACTGGCCGCGGCCGCCGCTCTGCTTCACGTGCCGCCCTTCGGCCTCCGCATGCTTGCGGATGGTTTCGCGATACGCCACTTGCGGCTTGCCTACATTGGCGCCCACGCCGAACTCGCGCATCATGCGATCCACGATGATTTCCAGGTGCAACTCGCCCATGCCGGAGAGGATAGTCTGGCCAGTCTCTGGATCGGTCGCCACGCGGAACGTGGGATCTTCCTGCGCCAGTTTCTGGATGGCCATGCCCAGCTTTTCCTGGTCGGCCTTGGTCTTGGGTTCCACCGCGAGCTGAATCACCGGTGTCGGGAATTCGATCGATTCCAGCACGATCGGCGAGTCGTCGTCGCAAATGGTATCGCCGGTCTGCACGGTTTTCAAGCCCACCGCGGCGGCGATATCGCCCGCAAAGATCTCCTGGATTTCCTCGCGCTTGTTGGCGTGCATGCGCAGCAGCCGGCCGATGCGTTCCTTACGTCCCTTGGCTACGTTGTACACCGACTCGCCCGCCGCCAGTTTGCCCGAGTACACCCGGAAAAACGCCAGCTGACCGACATAAGAATCGGTCATGATCTTGAAAACCAGCGCCGCAAACGGCTCGCTGTCGGATGCCTGGCGGGTCAACACCTGCGATCGATCGCCCACCGCCGTGCCTTCCACCGGCGGCACATCGAGCGGCGACGGCAGATAGTCCACCACCGCATCGAGCATGGTCTGCACGCCCTTGTTCTTGAATGCCGATCCGCAGATGACCGGGAAAATCTTCAGCGCGATAGTGGCCTTGCGGATACCGGACCGGATTTCGGCTTCGGTCAACGCTTGCCCTTCGACGAATTTTTCAAACAACGTGTCGTCGTGCTCCGCGACCGCCTCGATCATCTTCTCGCGGTATTCCTGCGCCTGCGCCAGCAACTCTGCGGGAATTTCGATCTCGTCGTACTCCGCGCCCAGCGTTTCGTCGCGCCAGATCATGGCCTTCATCCGCACCAGGTCGACGATACCCTTGAACTGGTCTTCCCCGCCCACCGGCAACTGAATGGCTACCGGGCGGCACTTCAGGCGGCTGACGATGGTTTCCATCGAGTGGAAGAAATCCGCGCCCACGCGGTCCATCTTGTTGATGAAACAAATGCGCGGGACATTGTATTTATCGGCCTGCCGCCACACCGTTTCCGATTGCGGCTGGACCCCGGCTACGGCGTCGAAAACCGCCACCGCGCCATCCAGCACGCGCAGGCTGCGCTCGACTTCTGCCGTAAAATCCACGTGCCCCGGAGTATCGATGATGTTGATCTGGATTTCCTTCCAGAAGCAAGTGGTCGCGGCGGAGGTAATCGTAATGCCGCGCTCCTGCTCCTGCTCCATCCAGTCCATGATGGCGGTGCCTTCATGCACTTCGCCGAGCTTGTGAGTGCGGCCCGTATAATAAAGGATGCGCTCGGTCGTAGTGGTCTTACCGGCATCGATGTGGGCAGCGATACCGATGTTTCGCATCCTTTCTAGAGGTACTGTTCGGGCCATAAAAAAACTCGCAAGCTCGTTTTGGGTCTGGGGGCTAGGGGTTGGGGTTGCCTTTCCCTAGCCCCCAGTCCCTAATCCCTAGCCCCGGCATCACCAGCGGTAATGCGCAAAAGCCTTATTCGCCTCCGCCATGCGGTGTACATCGTCCCTTTTCTTGATCGCGCCGCCCCGCAAATTCGCGGCATCGTTCAACTCGTTTGCCAGCTTCTCCGGCATCCCTTTTTCGGGCCGCGAGCGGGCTTGCGTGACGATCCAACGGATCGCCAGGCTGGTGCGCCGGTTCTGCGGCACCTCGATGGGCACCTGATAGTTGGCGCCGCCTACGCGCCGCGTCTTCACCTCGAGCAGCGGTTTCACGTTCTCGACGGCCTTTTTGAACAACTTCAACGGATCGTCGCCCGAGCGCTCCCGGATCTTGTCCATGGAATCGTAGAAGATCCCCTGCGCCACGGTCTTCTTTCCCTGCCACATCATCGAGTTGATGAATTTCTCGACTAAAGTGGAGTTATATACCGGATCCGCCGGCACTTCCCGGATTTCAACGCGTCTTCTTCGTGGCATATCGATTCTCGCGGCCTACGCCTTGGGCCGCTTGGCTCCATATTTCGACCGGCTCTGTTTGCGATTGGCCACTCCGGCCGTATCCAGCGCTCCGCGGATCACGTGATAGCGCACGCCCGGCAGATCCTTCACGCGGCCCCCGCGGATCAGCACGATGGAATGCTCCTGCAGGTTGTGGCCGACGCCCGGAATATAGGTGGTCACCTCGATGCCGTTGGTCAGCCGCACGCGCGCCACTTTCCGCAGCGCGGAATTGGGTTTCTTCGGCGTGGATGTGTATACACGCGTACAAACGCCGCGCTTCTGCGGGCAGCTTTGCAACGCCGGACTGGCAGTCTTCCAGCGGGGCGGTCTCCGCCCATTGCGCACAAGTTGATTGAAAGTCGGCACGAACCTTCCCTTAGTTCCTTTTACAAGCTCGGATGGGCGCTTCAGGCCCGCCTAAAACACGCACAAGCCCAACGGCCTGTGTCTACGGTTCACAACTGCGAGGGTCACTTGCTTCGGACAGGTCCGTATTTCAGATCCGGAGTAGACCGGCAGAACAGAGGGACCTCACCCCCGGCCGGACTGCGAACACTCGCAGTGGTAGCACGGGAGCAGAAAGCTGTACTCGCGAAACCTTTTTATCATAGCGAAAAGCAATGCCGCCGCGCAAGTGGTTTCCGCGAGGTTGTTTCCGCAAAGCCAACCTGGACCGGCCAACTTGGACAAACCGGTACCGGTCTTGGGCCGGTGCCGGGTCTCTTGCTGGTCCGCTTGACGCGGCCGGCGCAGGCGGCGATGCCCACACATTCAGCTTCAACGCGCCGCCTGCGTAGCAGAGAGCGAGCGAGGTCCGCCCGCTTTTTGCTAGTTCATCGTGATCACGAATACCGTGCCGCTGGATGGCTGGCCGGGCGCGGCGGCGGTGAGGCCATAGACGTCTCCGTTCGGTTCCGCTATGAGGTTTCCGGTAGGTACCTGCCCGTTGGTGAAGGTGTAAAGAGTGGTCATACTCCAGTCGCCGCCCGGCGCTGACGGAGGCTGCATCTCGAAGATGGAGCCGCCCGTTCCGGTGGTGAGCGCGCCGTAGAGTTTGCCGTTCGCTATAGCCAATGGTGTGTTGAAATGACCACCTTGCGTGGTAACCCCAAATAAGACGCCGCCGGTGCCTACTACAGGGGCAGCTAACGGTTGGCACGCATCCGGACCGCCCACGCCGAAGACGAAGCTATATAGTACGACAGGGTCCCATGCGCTGCCCTGGGAGCCGGGTGGCAGCAGTTCGAAAACCGTTCCGCAGGTCCCGGGCCCGCTCCCTGCCGTACCGTTGGTGGCGCCGTATAAAGCACCACCTGCCCCGGTCAGCCCAACCGGGTACTCGTCGCCAACGCTGTAGATGTAGTGAGACGCTGGGCGTACGAGCAAGGCATCAGCGCAACCAGGCAGACTGTATAGCTCAGCACAGTAATCGATTTCATTTTCCGATCCTCCTTGGTTGGGCCTACGGAATGAGGCCCGAGTTCACTAAAGAGTAGGTCTGGATTGACGGCGACGACGAGTTGGTGAGGTAGCGCGCGATCACCACGCCATTGTTGGACCTTGGCTCGTATGTGCAAGAGCCGGGACCGTTGGTTTCGCTGGTGCCATTGGGGCCGCTTGTGTCCGTATCGGTCACGGTGGCCCAAAAGGAATCGAAGGGATTGGTCAGCCCGCTCTGGAGCGTGAAGTTCAGCACCACACACCCGAAGACCCTCTGGGCGTGCGTGCCACCGGGTGATACCACCGCGACGATGCTATTGTCGGCTCGAATGGCCCAGTCGAACTTCGCCAGGTAGCTGTAGTTGTTGCCGACGTAGGTCAGTAGTGAAGAGGGGAGGTCGGTGTAGGTGAAGTTCTCGTTAAATAATGTCCAGTTTGACTCTGTCAGCATTCCGCTTGTCGGAACAGTGAAGATCCAGTATCCCTGACCCACGAAGTTGCCGTTGAAGCAGGCAGCGGCGAGGTAAACCGTCTCCCCGTCTGGGCTAACCATAATGGCTGGCTCACCCCAACTTTTGCAAACAGACGACGACTGGCCCGATTTCGTGTTTAGATAGGCCCAATCGAGAACCACGCTATTGGTTGCCGCGGCGTCCGTGCAGGAGTCCGGCTCGGTTGAGGTCGACCAAGCCAGGTCCCCAGGAGAATCCTGCGTGTCTTGGCTCGGGTTTGTCGTGGCAACTACCAAGCAACCATGGTTCTGGACGTCCATCGGCTGCGAGTCCGCGTAGTATCGGTAATACATGAGATGAACGGAATACCAGGTTTCCGTGCCCACATAGCCGTTGCCGGATCCCGGCTGCACAACGTACGGCCAGAGGTTCAGGACCTCGTGAGAAGAAATGTGGTGGGGGTCAGTCACTCGGTCGCCGTGCACGACAGAGGGATAGATCGGCGTGTAGCCCGAACACCCGGCGCCCGAACACCAGGCAGTCCACGAAGCCCCTCCGTTAACCCCGTTGATCGTGCTGCTCTGCGCCAAGTGGCTTTCCACCACCCCGACCGTCGTACCGGCGCCGGTCCCACCCGGGTAGGTCTGGACGAGGGGCCAGGAATATCCCATCCACAGGTTGACGCCGTCCGGGTTGTCAGAGCCAACCAGAGTGTCCGCGCGCATGGTGGGGTCGGCGTAGCCCGAGAAAACGTTGGTGCCCGACGGTTGTTGGCTCGGCGGGTCGCCTGGAATGTCTCCGGACCAGTTATTCTCCCCCGTTCCGTCTGCCAGGTAGCTGCAGGCCGTTGGGCTGCAGGCTATATTCTCGTTCGTGGTGTTGCCATTAAACAAGGTAAACGGGGCGCTGCCCGGCGTCCCGGTGTTGGCCGTATTGCCCGCGTCGTCCTCTGCGGTCAGGTAGACGTAGTCGTATGCGGTGGTCGTCCCCGGGGCCCATCCCGGCAGACCGAGGGCAGCGTGTAGCTGGAAGGCGAGCTGAACTGGGTCTGCGCGAGATTGACAGACGATCCGCATGAGGCGGGCGACAACACACAGGGCTCGAACCTGACGCTCACGGTCCCGGCGCCTGTGCTGTCGGCGTGATAGGTGACGAACTGGCCAACAAAGCCGTTGATCGACTGGGCCTGGAGAAGCGAGCCGTCGCTGCTTAGGATGCCCGCCGGGAAGTTCACCTTCACACCTGGGGCGGTGTCGATCAGGATGATCGTGGCCGTGCCGTATTGGCTCGGCTCGCCGTCGACGCCATCGGTGACGGGTTTGTACTCCGAGAGCATGGTTATCGTGCCGTCGCCGGCATTGGCGCCAAGGCTGATGGAACTCGGCAAGACCTCGTACCAATGATTGCAGTCGGCGACGCCGCCGGTGTGGGTCTTGGTGAAGCAATACTCGAGGTGGCAGTGGTCTCCGCAGGTCGTTGGGCTGTAGTTGATAACCTGTGCCGAGTTGGTGCAAGTGTAGCCCGGCTGGGCTCCGGTGCAAGTTGAGGGCGCCTGCAGGCCGAACGCGGCGGGTCACCGCGCTGGGCCGTCGCCGGCGGGGCAAAGAGCAGAAGGAACATCGGCGCGCATAGCGGCAGTGTGTGCAAGCGTCGGAATATCATAGTCGTAGCTCGTCTGAGGAATCTGCGTCGAGTGCCAACAGCGCCGCGGCAGTTTCCTTCAGAACCGCACCGCGCGGCGGAATTTGCCAACAATACCATACAGGAACGGAGCATCGCAATCGGCTCCAGATTCGCTGAAAAGAGCAGCTTGAACCGTTTGAACACTGAAAAGCAACGCCGCGCAAGTGGTGTTGCGCGCTATCCCAGAAGAAACCGTGCGCTCCCCGAGCGGAACGCCGAGGGCCCGGCCAACCCGAAGGCTCCCACGCCAATCGATTTGCTTTTCGTGATTGTGGAGAAAATTTTCGCGAGTAAGGTCTTTCTGTTCCTGGCCTTCCACGAATTTCTCAAACAGCGCATCGTCATGCTCGGCCACTGCCTCGATCATCTTTTCGCGATGATCGGCCGCCGCGGATCAGCACAATGGAGTGCTCCGGCAGGTCGTGGCCGACGCCCAGAATGTAGGTGGTCACCTCGATGCCGTTGGTGAGCCGCACGCGCGCCACTTTCCGCAGCGCCGAATTGGCTTCTTCGGCGTGGATGTGTAAACGCGCGTACAAACACCGCGCTTCTGGGGGCAGCGTTGCAACGCCGGACTGGCAGTCTTCCAGCGGGGCGGTCTCCGCCCATTGCGCACAAGTTGATTGAAAGTCGGCACGAACCTTCCCTTAGTTCCTTTTACAAGCTCGGATGGGCGCTTCAGGCCCGCCTAAAACACGCACAAGCCCAACGGCCTGTGTCTACGGTTTACAACTGCGAGGGTCACTTGCTTCGGACAGGTCCGTATTCCATACCGGGGTTGACCGGTGAAACATAGGGACCTCACCCCCGGCCGGACTGCGAACGCTCGCAGTGGTAGCGCAGGAGCAGAAAGCTGTACTCGCGAAACTTCTCCATAATAACCGAAAAGCAAATCGATGCGCACGTGGGGTCTGTTGACCCATTATTCCAGAAGAAACTGCGCGCTCACCGAACAGAACATTGGCGACGCGGCCAATCCGGTGCTGCCGAAGCTGACCGAAGTCGTTGAAGTTGTAGTTGTAGTTGTAGTTGAGCTGGGGATCGGAACCAGAAAGCCGGAAACCCCGGCCCCCGACACTGCGGAACCGTTGGCCGAGATATTCAGGAGTATTCCCGCCTGGTGCCCCGCCGCCGCAGCCACCTGCTGAGCCTGCGTCTGCGCCAGGGCCAGTAGCGCGGGTTGCGAGCAGGAAGGCGGCTGCGATGCATAGGACTCCTCCACGGCGAATCCCATTTGCAACCCGGTATTCTGGCTCTGCAGCGTTTGGGCGACCGTATTCAACTGCCCCAGTTCTGCACCCAGGGTGGCTAGCGGTGCGGTTAAAGTGAACGACCACTCCAGCGCGGACTGCGGGTTGCCGTTCTGGTCGTAAGTCACCACGGTACTGACGCCTGTAAAGGTCGGATTGCTGACCCCAGCCGTTTCAAGCGCGCCGGTGATGTTGTCCAACCCGGTTGTCAAGCCGGAAACCACACCGATGGCGACCAGCGCCTGGTCCGGGGTTACCGTATTTGTTTGGGAAGCGGTAATGGTGATGGTATTGGATCCGGGCACCCAGTAACCTCCCAGCGCGAATTTAACGCCCAGAGAGCAGGATGTCCCGGAAGTGCTCGACACCGCGTTAGTCAGCCCCTCGATACCCCCGACGCCCATGTTGGCCGCGCTGGCCAAACTCTGTGCCTGGGTGCGCGCGCTCGACACCAGGCTGCCGAAGTTGCAGGTCGTCGGATTTGCCGACGTTGTGGATACCGAAAACGAGAGTGTGAATCCCTTGTTGTTCTGCCCGATGGTGTTCTGGAGCGCGGCCAGTTGAGTCGCGACGGTGTTTTCGTTCGAAAACGGCGCGCTCAGTTGAAAGGTCCAGGATACCAGCGGGCCTGTGGCCGTCTGGCCGAAGCTGGTATTCGCGGAGCCTACATTCGTCAGGTTCGACGCGGTAATGCCCACACCGGTCACCGCGGCCACCACATTGCTCAGGCTGGCGGTGAAGGGGGCATTCACCACTACCGAAAACGACGCGCCGGTGGGCTGCTCGGGGGCGGTCTGGGATGCCGTAACGCTCAGCGAGCCGACGGCGATCTGGCCTGAGAGGCAGACAGGCGCAAGTATTGGCAATGCGAGTAAAGTGAAGCGCGATAGCGTGTTCATGAGCGGCGTCCTAGATCCGGCGCAGTTTTGTCCTACCACTTGCCTATGACGCGCGGTTTTAGCAGGGCGTGTACTGCGAATTGTTCAACCAGAGCCGGCCCGCAGGGCTATGGGGTACTCCCTGACGGTCGCGGCTCGGTAACGGACGTGATGATTCGCGGGGTTTTGCTGAGCCGCGACCGTAAGGGAGCGGTCACTTTGCGCAGAATCCCCAAACCGGTTAAGCACCCGGGCACCCTGACTGCGGCGGCCTCGTAGGCCGCCTGCTTGATTTGTTTTGTTTATTCCAAACTCAGCCAAAGACGCAGCGTATCGTCGATTTCTTTGCGTGCGCGGGCGGAGATCGGCCCCCCGCGGCCGGTAATCTTATTTCTTGGAGCCGCGATAATCTTGTCGGCCATCACCTGCGACATCACCTTCCGGCCGCTCTTCTTTCCGGCGGCTTAGGGTAGGGTCACTTCCACGGATTCGGAGAGTTTGCTTTCCGCCTGGTTGTTCTTCATCGCGCTGACGGCATAGCGATACGTCTTGCCCGCCTCGATCTTATGATCGCTGTAAGCCGGCAGCTCCTGCGTGTCGGCGATGCGCTCGAAAGCTCCATCGCCGGTCGCACGATAGACGCGGTATCCAATTAAGTTCGGCTCGGTGTTGCGCTCCCATACCAACTCCACGCTGGCCGTTGAGGGAACCGCGGTAAGGCCCACCGGCGGCGCCGGAGCGAAGGTGTCGATGGGAGTTACATCACAGGCCTTCGAGAGATCGCTCTGCGCTTCGCCGGTGGCCACCTTCTCCGCCGCGTAGACCTTGTAGCTCCAGGGCTTGCCGAACTGCGCCGTCGAATCCACGTATGCGGGCGTGGGAGACTGGCCCAACTCCGCGTATTCCTTCTCTTCGGGAACGCGGCGCAAAAGGACGAATGACTTTCCCGCACCCTGCCATTTCAGTCCTACTCCCTGGGGCACGGCTTCGCAGGTTAAATCGCGCGGCTGCTCAAGCGGAGCCACCACGGCTAGTTCCACCGGCGTCGACCAGCCCGCGTCGCGGCCGTTCGCCCCGATGATTTTCACCGTGATGAGCACCTGCTTGCCGATCCACTCGGCGGCCGGAACGGTGTATTCCGCCACGCCATTTGAAACCACCGCTCCGCCCACGGCTTTGGCGCCGGCCGCCCAGCTCGCGATCTGGTAAGTCCCGGCGGGCTTGGGGCCGATGCGCAGATCCAAACGCACGGTTTGTTTGATCGCCTGACCCTCGGTGGTGAGAGCAGGCAAGGTGACATGCACAACGATATTTGGCCCGCGCTCGAGCGCGGCAAGATTCTCGCCGTGCCCGGGGATATTCATCAGCGGCGGCAGCGGTTCCCCAATGTAACCGCACCCGCACAAGAGCAGGAGCAGAGTTACCGGGAGCAGCGCGGGCCAACGCGAAGGCAGAATCACGGTTTCAAAGCGATCGCCTCGGGCTGACTGCAATACTGCTTGTTTGCGGCGCCCGTGACGCAGATCGTCAGGTTCACCGTATCTCCCTGCAAGTCGGATGGCAAGGCCACGTTGACCTGCTGCATGCCGGGAATTCCGGGAGCCGCGCCCGCGTACATGGGAACCATGCTGGGGTGATTTGGAATCGTCGCCGTAAATGTTCCGCCGGAATCGGGCATGCCTGTGCCGAAGATCTGCAAGACGCTGCCCGGCGCCGCCGGATTACCTGTCGAGTTTATGGAATTGTCTTGATTGAGCACGCCGGGCGTAAAGATGGCCGGCGCGATAGCCGCCAACTGCACCGTGTAGGGTGAACTCGCGACGCCATTGACAGTGACCACCATCTGCGCTGACGTTTGGCCGGAGAGCGACGGCGGAACCCGTAGATTGATCTGTTGCGCGCCGGTATAGAGGAGTTGGGCTGCGATGGAATTAAACGTGACCGATACATTTTGTCCAGCCAGATTGCTGCCCCAAACCGACGCAAACGATCCGGGAACCACCGGTGCTTGCCGGAAATCGGCCGAGTCAGTGATGCCGGTAACTATTACGGACGAAGCTGGCGCAGTTACGGTAAGGGTGAGCGGGATGGTTTGGGTTCCGGCGCTGGGTCCGCCGTCGATCACTACGGAAGCCTGATAGGTTCCAGGCTGCAGCGAACTGGGGTTGACAAAAGCCACGATCAGGCCGCTATCCAAGCCGAACGATGGCGAAACCGACGCCCATCCGGAGCCGGTCGTGTAAGTGATGCTGGCCGTCCAGCCGAGCACGCCGCCACGAATGTTCTTGACTTGGATGGTTCCCGCGGCTACCTGCCCCGATCCAGCGGCGGCGGTGGCCTGCAACGGATACCTCGCCGTGGCTTGCAATTCGGGATAGTAGGAAGCGCTGCAATCGCCCGCGGCCGTGCAATCCGACGGCGGCGTCACCGCGGCGAAACGCGGGATCGGATCGGTTGCGGTAGCGGTGGTCACCGTGGAAATGGGCGCCAGCGAAACGCTGCCGGTGGACGCGCCGGGAGTGGTATGCGACGGCACCGCGAAGAAGTTGGGAATCTGCGCGTGTTCGGTGGCGGATGGATCGGCATCCACAACTTCGTACACGGCGTAGCCCGCGCCATTGCTAAGAGGCACGGCGTTGGCGCCGTCGAGCACCACCACTCCAGATGGATTAGGAGCGGGGAGCGTGGCGAAAGTGCCGCCCACGCCATTGGCATCGGTGTTCAGCACGCGCACGAGCAAAAGAGTATGGCTGCCGGGCACGTACTGGCCGACGGCGACGGCGGTTCCCAGGTCACCACCGGAAGTGGGAAGCAGCGCGGTAGAGCCCGCGATGGCATCCGGGATATAAATCGTCACGCCGGAAGGAACGTTCGCATAAGTGAGCAGGAAGCGCGTGCCGGTGTCGCTGGTGGGGTCCTTCGGCTGGAACGAAGTCGGGAATCCTTCCGTGATACGGGTAGTCTGCTCGGCCGTGCCGGCTGAGAACAGGTTCGTCAGGCTAACCGTGGAAGGCGCGGCAGAACCTACGCAGGTAACCCCGGAATCCATGCTGGTGGCCAGCAGGCCTTGCTGGGCAAACGCCACGATAACGGGATTGTTTTCGATCTGAAGGGAACTGCTCAGGTAAGCCACAATTGGATTGTTCTGCTGCAGGCCAAGCTGGTTGGCGTCGGCGCGCAGGTCATTCACCACCACGGAAACCGAACCGCTCGCCGGAAACGTAAATTGAAAACCGTTGAACGAGATGCTCTGATTGGTAACCAGGCCGGATACGCCCGAGTTCACGATGGTGTTGCCGCTGACGATGTTGAGCATGGCATCGGTCGAATATCCGTTGGAGCCGATGCGGTTGGTGATATTGATCGGCAGATACACCGTCAGGCTGCCGGTGACCGGGGCGCCGGGCGTGCCGGTGCACAGCAGATTGATATCGCCCATCTGCTCCGTGAGGCCCTCGGAATGAACCACGGCCGGCACGGCGGAAACCGCACAGGTGGTGGCCGTTTGGCCGCACATATTAAGCGACAACGCGAAAAGACATATAAAAATGGAAAAACGAATGAAGTGGGACATGACGATTTAGTAAGCTCCTTTCAAGCGGTACATGCGGCGTTTCCGCACACGGCTTAACGACGAATCCAAACGGGCGGGTTGCGGAGCGTAGCGTGGGTCCCGCGCCGGCAATACAAGATCGGTCCATCTTCTCTAAACACCGTCCGTCTACCTGATGTTGCGGCCGGGCCGGTGTTCGCCGCTCAACCGTGGTTAAAGAGAAAGCGTCTTTGAGGACGCACTACGCCGGTTATTGTAACCGAAGGTGGGCGAATGGGGAATCGAGTGCTTAACCGCTTGGGGGAAACCGCTCCCTGACGGTCGCGGCTCGGCAACGGACGTAAGACTCCGCGCGGTTTACTGAGCCGCGACCGTGAGGGAGCGGTTTTGTCAAACGCCTTCTTCGATCTCGTACCCGGCGGCCAGGCGCATGCGGCGCAGTTCTTCTTCCGCCCAGAACCAATCCTCGTCCTGGCTGCCCTCGGGCGAACCGCGCATTTCCCAATGCCAGTAAGCCAGACGGCCCAACTCATCGCGATCCACGACTTCTTCGGTCACAGGAGCTTCCAACTCATATTGCAAGGCGGCGGGCATAGTGAATCTCCTTTCCCGGATTATAGCGCAATTCAGGACAAACAACTCTGTTATGCTTTTAGAAGCGGCGGCTTCCATCTATGGCGGAAAAAGTACAGCCGGTGCGCCTGAAGCCGGAGACGCTGGACGCCTTTGCGGCATACGTGCGCGAGGCGGAAGCGGGCATGCATCAGACGTTGCACGGCGGGACCTTTCTTTGGTCCGACGGCGACGCCAAGCGCGCTAAGGCGGTGCGCCAGGGGAAAATCGTGGCGCAGCTATGGACCGGCAAGGGGCCCATTAGAGTGCCCGCCGGCCTGATTCACGACTGGATCGGCGCCATATTTATCCCGGGCGCTACAGGGGCAGGCACGCTGGCGCGCATCCAGGATTACGATCACCACAAGGATATGTACAAGCCGGAGGTGATCGATTCCAAGTTAGTCGCCCGGCGCGGCAATGACTTTCAGATTTTCCTGCGCGTGTTGAAGAAGAAGATCATTACGGTGGTGCTGGACACCGATCACGACGTGCATTACTTCCAGGTGGATGGCGCGCGTTGGGGCTGCCGTTCCTACACCACGCGCACTTGCGAAGTGGAAGACGCCGGTACCCCCCGCGAAGTGGTTGAACCGCCTGATGCCGGATACGGGTTCCTGTGGCGTCTCAATTCCTACTGGCGCTTCGCGGAGCGGGATGGCGGCCTGTACACCGAATGCCGGGCGATCTCGTTGACGCGCGATATCCCGGCGGCGCTGAAATGGATCATCGAGCCGATCGTGCGCAGTTTGCCGAAGGATACCCTGGTGCATACGTTGAAGGGGACGCGCGAGGCGGTACTGGGCTAATGTGGGGCAGCCACTCTGGCTGCGGCGGCCTCTCAGGCCGCCTGGCAGCATCTCCTCGAATGCCGGCAGGCGGGCTGAGAGCCCGCCGCAGGCTACGAGCCTGCCCCACTTAGCGATAAGCTCAGACGGATGCCCCTGGATCTCGTCGCACGCCTGGAAGAATGGAAGCACCGGTTTGGCGCACCGGATCTGAAACCGCTCCACAGGCTGCTGAAAGAGATCTCCACCCACCGAATTACCGATGCGGATTCGCTCATCCGCCTGCACGAATGCCTGCTGTTTCTGCGCGCGTATCCGGCGGATCGCGAGGTGCTGCGGCTGGCGGACGCTGTGCTCCATGCGTTCGCCGAGCGGGTGCACACCATCGGCGGCGGCGAAGCCTTCGAAGACCCCACCGTGTCGGGCATCGCGGGCACATCGTTTTCCGCGGTCTTCAGCTACGAGGTGGCGCGGCGGCTCGCGGCGCGGTATCCGCGGCAGATCGAGATCGATTGGGAAAACTACGACCGGGCCGACAAGCTCGGCCCCGTGCTGCGGCGCTTCGTGCCTTTAGTGGAAGAAGATTGGCCGGTGGAGGCGCACGTTCCGTTTCGTGCCTGGGTAGAGGCGGCGCGTTCCCGCCGAGTGAGCGCGCTCGCCTGGTTGCTGCAACGCATCGCGTCCCTGCCGCTTGACCCGCGCGGTCAGGCGGATTTATACGATTCGCTCGAATTGTTGCTGCTCTTTCGCATCGGCCCGCCGGTCAGCCGCTCGCGCGCGCGTTGGCCGGTGCGCAAACCATACTTCCATGGCGAGCCGCTGCTGGGCCGCCACGACTTCTGCTTCGAACTGGACCTGTATGGCCCGCCGCTGCTGGTGAAGCAGCTTCCGGCTAAGCAGGCGCGCAAGGCGCTCGATCTGATTCTGGATACTTCGGCCGTGCGCTATCGCGAGCTTTACGGTTTCTCGCATCCGGACGCGCGGCGGGTTTTCAGCGCGGATGCCGGACGCGGCGTGGAGATCATCTTCTGCGGCGTGCCTGCGAAGTGGCGCTTGCCGCTGCGCGCCTACCTGGGCGGGATGTTCTTCAAGAATGGCGTGCCCGCGGGTTACGTGGAAGTACTGTCTCTATGCGAGCGCGCGGAGGTGGGCTTCAATTTGTATTACACGTTCCGGGAGGGCGAATCGGCGTGGATCTACGGGCGGCTGCTGCGGCTGTTCCGGCAGGTGTTGCAGGCGCGCTGCTTCTCCGTGGATCCGTACCAGGTGGGCTTCGCAAACGACGAAGCGGTGGAATCGGGCGCATTCTGGTTCTATCGCAAGCTGGGATTCCGTCCATTGGATCCGGAGGCGGCCAAGCTCGTCGCGCGCGAGGAGGACCGCATGCTGCGCCAGCCCGGCCATCGCAGTTCGCCGCAGACGCTGCGCAAGCTGGCCAAGTCTTATATGCTTTATGAATGCCGCGACGCCGAGCCGGGAGCGTGGGATCGTTTCACGGTGCGGAACTTCGCGCTCCGCTGTGCAGCCATGCGCGCCGACGAACCGGTGTTCCGTCAGTTAGCGGCGCGATGGACGGCGGATGAGAAGGCCGCTGTGGAGGCCATCCTGCGCGCGAAGCTCGGTCCGAGCGAGGCGCATTATCTGCGCCTGATGCAAAGGCACCAGCGGCTGCGCGCGACTGTGATCGGGATGGGAAGTGAGGCGGGCTTATGAATCGAAGGCAGTTCGTTGCAAGCATGCTGTGCTCGGGGGCCGCGCTGGCGCTGCCTGCCGGCGAGCCGGCGAAGCCGAAAGTGCGCACCATCACGGCGTTCCTGAAACTGGACCGCGCGCGCTATCGCGAGCAGGTGCAGGACACCTTGCGCATGCTGCGCGCCGCCAAGCGCATGGTGGAGGCGGGCGGATATTCCGTGGAAACCATCCGCATCGCGACTCAGCCATTCCCCGAATACACGCGCGGCCTTTCATCCGCAGAGGCGCTGGCGTTCTTCCGCGAATACGATGCGCTGGCCATCCGGGAATCGTTCGCGGGGAACATCGGGCCGGCCATGATGGCGGATGGGGACGATCCGGCGCGGGCACAACTGCTAGGCGAAATCCTGTCGGCGACGAAGAGCTTGAAGGCCAGCCTGATCGTGGCGGGTGAAGACGGCATTCGATGGAAGTGCGTCGAGGCGGCCGCGCGCGTGGTGAAATTCGTGGAGGAGCACAGCTCCGGCAGCGTGGGCAATTTCAATTTCGCGGCCACCGCCATGCTTGCGCCCTACGCGCCGTTCTATCCGGGCGCGTATCATTTGGGCGAAGGGCGGCGATTCGCTATCGGTACAGAGGGCGCCAACGTTGTGGACGGCGTCTTTGCGCAGACGGGCGGCAATGCGCCGTTGGCCACGGAGCGGCTCACGCGCGAGTTGAGCGCGCATGCCGTAGCGCTGGAGAAGCTGGCCCGGCAGGCGGAAAAGGAAACCGGGTGGGAATACCTGGGCATCGACGCCACGCCCGCGCCTTTGCGCGAGGTATCCATCGGTGCGGCCATCGAGAAATTTACGGGCGCGCCGTTCGGATCGAGCGGCACGATGACGGCGGCGGCGGTCATTACCAAGGCGGTGCAGTCCGTTCCCGTGAAGCGCATTGGATTTTCCGGCTTGATGCTGCCGGTGATGGAAGACAGTCTGATGGCGCAGCGCTGGAGCGAAGGGACCTACGATGTGGATGCGCTGTTGGCCTACTCGGCGGTGTGCGGCACGGGCCTGGACACGATCCCCATGGCGGGGGATACAAGCGTGGAGCAGATGACGCGAATCATCGGCGATATGGCTACCTTGGCGGTGAAATGGAAGAAGCCGCTGACGGCCCGGTTGTTGCCGGTGCGCGGGAAGCGCGTGGGCGAGCGGACCACCTTCGACGATCCGTTCCTGGTGAATACGGCGATTCGGGCGATCCGGTAGGACAGGCCTCCTGGCCTGTCCAAGACGAGCGAAGCTCGGCGAAGAGCGGGCCTACGAGGCCCGCGCAGGCTACGAGCCTGCCCCACGAACATCACACCAGACTGACTTCGAAAGGAGCGGAAACCGCCTGGCCGCATTCGATGCGTAGCTCGTGTTGGCCCTTCGGTAGATCCGCCGGGACGACGGTATTGATCTGCCGAACGCCTGCGGAATCCGGCGCGCCCAGCCAAGCCACGTGGAGCCGGGCGCCGCCCAAAAACGGGCGCACATTATGGCGGTCGGCATTCTCCGGAAGCCCCTCGACCCAAGCGGTGAGATAGCCGCCCGTCGCCATGTGGATGCCGGGACCGTTCCAATCCGTCGGATCGCGCGCGTCCCGGCAGATGATTTGGCCGCTGTCCACCGGAAGGTCGACGGCGATGCGTACGGAATTGCTGAACCCGCTATCGGCGAAGCGCAGGCGGACGTCGTGCCAGCCGGGCGCCAAGCCGCGCGGCACATAGAAATTCGCCGTCCACAGGCCGTCGCGGCGGCCGGCCCACACAGAGGCCGCGCCGAATCCGCCGACTTCCAGGCGCAGGTCTTCTTTGGCGATGGTCTCGCGCGGGCTGCGAAACCAACACGCCAGGTATTGCTCCTTGTGACTCGAAAAATTGATGCCGTAATTGGCGCTGTCGGCGGCGGAGATAAGTTCGGGCGCCGCAGTGGCCGGCTGGGAGGGCGGCGGCTCCCACTTCCGGTAGCAGGCCACCACGGCGTTCGACGGCTCGCTGCGCAGCAACTCCACGCGCGCGAATCCCGCGGCGCGGCACATGGCCAGCAGGCACGCCACGCTGGGGCCGACCCAGTTATCGAACTGATTGGCTAACTCGTAGCCTTCGTAAAACTCCATGGACGGAATATCATTTGTAGATTCGCGCCATGTGTCACCGTCGGTAACAAACGATTCGACAATCACGATGTCAGTAGCCAACGCGCAGACAATCTCCAATGCCAGCAGGGGATGCCGCAGATGATATAGGACGCCGAGCAGAAACACGATATCGAATGTTCCAAGCCCGGCCTGAGGTAACTCGTAGACCTCCAGGATGCGGTAATCGGCTTTCGAAGAGAGCTTGCGATGCAGCTCCAGAAAGTGCGGGGCCTCCACGCAATCGACGGCGGTCACCTGCGCGCCGCGGCGCTCCGCGGCAAAGGTGAACCACCCGTCCCACGCGCCGATATTCAAGACGCGCTTGCCTTCCAGATCGGCGGGGATGGGAAAGTGCGCGTATCGCTCTTCGAGGCGCGTCACGGGGATTACACCATCGATGGCGCCGCCGCCGGGCAACGCGAAGCTGTGATACCAGCCCTTGGCGGCAAGCTCGACACTGTGATCCTGACGTTGGCGGACTTCGCGGATGGCATCGGACTGCATAGTTGTATTATCGCCGTACCGCTTGCTTACGCGCGCGGCTCAGTAACACATTCCGCAACCTACTCTAAGTCGGAGCTAACTGCTCCTCGATAGGTTCCGCTCAACAGTACCAAGGCTCGGTCAAATACGGGATAGTCACTCGCGGACGCCCGGGCGGCACGTCCGGCAGGCGGGGTGGCGCGATGGCCATGGCATCGTAAGTCATCTGCCAGGCATGGCGGAAGATGGCGCGGCGATCCTCCCTTGCGGCGACCGCGCGGGCGACCGCGGACTCCAGATCGCGCTGCAACTTATCCACGCGCGGATCGGGGTGCTTCCAGCGGTAACTGAGCGCGTCCTCGTCGAAGTCGCTCACCGCCGCACGGGCCTCCGGCAATTCGAGCAGGCGCGATCCCGCCGGCACGAGTAAGCGGATGGTTAGCTGCACGGGCGAAACGTGCTCCACCAGGTCCAGATCGGCGATGGCTGTCAGCAGGTCGGCATAACCTTCGAGCGTCATCCAAGGGTGGAAGGGCACGAAGGTCGGCGCGAGCACCAGACCTAACTCGCGGAACAGACGCGCCACGCGGACGAAATCGGCGCGGGTGTGGCCTTTGTCGAGGATGTGTTCGAGAACGTAGTCGTCCACTGACTCGACCGCCGATACAACAAACGCGCAGCCGGTATCGCGCAGCAGCGGCAAATGTTCCGCATGCTGCAACAGATGCTCGATTTTGATGGTCGCATCGTAAGTGACTTGCGGAAATTCGCGATGGAAAGCGCGCACCAACTCGACCGCGTGGCCGATTCCGTTGAAGAAATCAGGATCGCCGAACGTGATGTGTTGGGCGCCGGCGGCTACCTGGCGGCGGATGTCTTCGAGCACGATATGGCGCTCGACGACGCGGAAATGGCCTTGATAAACCGGCACTACCGGACAATGCCTGCATAGGTGCTTGCAGCCGCGGCTGGCTTCGGTGTAGCCGACCGTGCGGCGCGTGCCGCCGGGCAGCACGAGTTGCGCGTACTTCTGAAGCGGCGGCAACCCGGCGCGGTCGGGAGTCAGGAAGCGTTGTCTGGCGAGCGAGATGGGCGGCGCGGGGCCGGGCCGTACCAGTGACAGCAGGGCTTCTTCGAACTCGCCGCCGGCGATGGTGCCGACGCCCAGCTTACGTAACAGGGTAGCGTTCACCGGCGCATACAAACCGTAGGCGCACAGATGCGCCGATGGATTCAGCGCGCGCGCCCGGCGGATGACCGGAACGGCCAGGCGGGTGGCGGTGTGCATCGGCAGGTAGAACGCCACGGCATCGGCGGATCGCAAGGCATGGTCGTCGAGCGGTTCGCGCGCCAGATCGAGACAGGCGACATCCGCCCCTGCGTGGCGCAGCCAGGCCGCCGGCGATGCCAGCCCAAATGGCTGCCGGCCGAGTTCGTAAGTGGAGATGAGGAGAACTTTCAAGGCTGATTTTAGTGTGACACGGGTAGGGGGCAGACCGCTCCCTTACGGTCGCGGCTCGGTAACGGGCGGTCGCGGCGGTAACGGGCGGGCGACTGGCGCGCCTAATGCGGCAAGTCCACGGTGAAGGTCCCGGCAGCGCCGGACGGCACATCCCGCACGTCTACCAGCATGGCTCGCGCGCCCGCGGGAATACTCAAGTCCTGATGCAGCGTGAGGCCGGCTGCCTTCACACGTTCCAGCACCTGCGGCGTGAACCGCAACTGAATGGGCAAAACCTGGGAGCGGCGGGCTTGGCCGGAATCGTCGAAGCTGATCGCCAGGCGCAACTGGCCGGTCCACTTGCCCTCGCGCTCGGTGAGCGTGATATGGCCGGGGTCGATATGGATGGCCGCCTGAAATGCCGCGCCCGCGGGCAGCACCTGTGCGCTGACCACCAGGGCCGGGCCGGTGATCTTCTCAACTTCGGCGAGTTGCCTGCGGGCAGTCGCCGCGTCGTGGTCTTCAGGCGCGAACTGCAGGTAACTGCGTAAGGCGGCGGCCGCGGCCGAATAATCGTGCTGTGCGGCGCGGATCATACCGAGCACATGGTCGATTTTGGGGAACGCGTGGGCGGTATCCAGCTTCCTGGCTTCCAGTGCGCGCGCGGCGGCCGCACTCAAGTTGTTGAGGTGCAGATTGGCCAAGGCGTTGTAGTAGTAGGCCTGCGGGTAATCCACGGGATCGAGCGCGATCAACCGATCGGTGGTATCGGCCGCCGCACGCCAGTCCCCGGTGCGCACCGCGAGCTCCGCCAGCGGCAGGTAGGGACTTACGAATTTGGGGTCCGCGGCGAGGGACCGTTCATAAGACTGGCGGGCTTCGGGTAGGTTGCCCGCGCGTATTTGCAGGCGGCCCAATTCATACCAAGCGGCCGCGTGCTTGGGATAAAGCGCCACGGTTTGCTCCATGAAAGCGCGGGCCTTCTCCGGCCGGTTCTTGCGCAAGGCCTCGCGGCCCTTGTCATAGGCTTTGCGCGCGGCCGGCGGGGCTTCCAGGCTAGTCTTGCTGATGGCCGTGCCGTCCACGTTGGCGAGGCGATGCAGGACGATGGAGCCCAGGTCGGGCGTATTGGAGATCCGGCGGCCGGTCAGACTGATCACATCGGAACGGTAACCGGGCAGCGCGGCGCGCAGATCGCAATCGGCCATGCGGCCCAAGCCGCCGGCCACGCTATTCAATCCGGCATTGGAGGTCATAACCATCCCACCCGTGCCGATCGGACCTGTGGGGGCGTCGGTGATCGAACTGGCGCTGGTATCTTGCAGCGCGGGCGCCTTGTTTCCGGTATCGAAACTGAACCGTCCTTTGGAATCCGTGTACGCTTCGCGGCGGATGGCGCCGTTGCAAATGCGTTCGATGGGCACTGAATCCGGGGCCGGAGTGCCGTCATCCAGGATCACTTTTCCGTAGAGGTACGCGCTTGCCGGTGCGCCGCTGGTGGAGTGCGGCGCGCCGGGGCCATGTTGGCCGGCCACCGGGACGCCGCACGCGATACTCACCGCCAGAAGCGCCGGGATTCGGAATGACGCAGGAGCAGGCATGCGATCTTCCGTACTCATTATGGCACCGCTTATGGCAACGCGCGAAGGCAGACCACACACAACGATGGTCTGCCCCACGCCTTATGGCATGGCCAGCAGCGATCCCCAGTGCAGGCCGGCGCCAAAAGTGGCAAAGACCAGCGGACCGGTGGGCGGCGCGGGATGCTGTTGGCGCCATTCCGCGGCGGCGATGAGCATCGAAGCGGAAGAAGTGTTGCCGTAAAGCTGAATGTTGCAGAAGAAGCGATCCTCGGGAATGGACAGGGCGTGCGCCACGCGCATGATCAAGTTCAGATTGGCCTGATGCATCAGGCAGATCTCGATATCGCCCACGGCCACGTGGTTGCGCTCCAGCAATTCGGCGATAGAGCGCGGAATTTTGCGGGAGGCTTGCATGATGATGGAGCGGCCATCCATGCAGAGAGGGCCGTCCAGTTCCAGGCGCAGGGATCCGGCGAAATCGCCATCGCTTGCGAGCAGCGAATCGCGGATAGCGGCAAATCCGGTATCGGCGGAGATCAGGCAGGCGCCCGCGCCATCGCCAAACAGGATGGCCGTATCGCGATGGGCGGGCTGCAGCGCGACCACGTGCGACATGACTTCCGATCCAATGACTAGCACATTCTTATAGACTGGCGCGAGGTGCGCGGCGAGGGCCATGCCGAATAGCGATCCGGCGCTGGCGATGGGCAGATCGATGGCCGGCACGCCGTTGATGCCCAAGCCAGCGCCGATGGCGGAGGCGGGCCCAGGAAAGCGCTGCTCGGCGGAACTGCTGGCCACCAGCAGTATGCCGATATCGCCCGGAACCAAGCCTGCATTCTCCAGGCAGTTTCGCGCCGCGCGGACTCCCAACGAAGCCACGGATTCCTCGGGCGCCGCGAAGCGCCGTTCCTGGATGCCGGAGGCGCGCAGGATGTATGCGGCGCTAACGCCGGTGGCGGCCGCCATTTCCTGGTTATCGACTACCCGCGTGGGAAGATAAGCGCCGAACGCCCGCAAGTAGGCCATAGTCAGGAGCGGGCTTCGATGTAAGCTTCAATGCGCTCGATGGTGTCGAACTTGCGCGGTGTCAGATCGGAATCCGGAATGCGGATGGAGAATTCCTTTTCGAGCGCGCCCACCATATCGGTAAGCGCGAAAGAATCCAGCACGCCCGATTCGAATAACGACTCATCGGGGCCGATGGCGAGCGGCTTGCCGGCCAGTTTTTCGACGATGCTAGTGATCTTGGCTTGATTGCTCATCGGCAGCTTGGGATGCCAGTTCCGGCCGGATCTTCAGATAACTGTCGTATAGGCGCATTATATCTTGAAACAGCGCGGCGGCCAATCGTTGATAGCCCGCGGAAGTAAAATGCACGTAATCGCCCTGGGCCAGGCCGGCCGTGACCCAATAGACCATGGAGCCTTCCGCGCCCATGCGGGCGCGCGTATTCCAATAGGCGCAGCGATTCTGCCGGCAGGCTTCTTCCTGGGCGGCGACGATGCGGTCGACTGCCTCGTAAGGGCGCCAATGGCCTTTCACGCGATAGAAGCGGTCGGGCGGTCCGACCACCAGGATAGACGCCGCGGGCACGGCGCGCCGCAGCCGCTGCAAGATGGCGGCGAAGGCTTCCATGTATCCGTCTTCGGACCATTTGGAATCGCCCGCCTCATTGGTTCCGTAGGCGAGCACGATGAGCGCGGGATCGCGGCGTTTAAGATACGCGGCGTGCATGGGCTCATCCCAATGCTGGATCACGCCTGCCTCCGCGCCGTTGATGCCCATGGATTCGTAAGTGATGCCCTTCGGATTCTCGGTGACCCAACCGAACAGGCGCACGGGCTGGTTATCGAGCGTGCGCACTTCGAACCGATGATGGCCAGGCGTGGCGGCAGATTCCAGCACGCCGGCGGCAAAGCCTCCTTCGGTGGAACTCTCTTTCACGGTTTCGCCGTTATCGGTCAGCTCGATGCGGCCGCCATCGGGCTGTTGCAGATAATCCACCTCGACCGAGGCGCAGTCGGCATCCAGATAGATGTACTGGCCGGCGCGTTCAGTGGAAATGCTATAGCCGCCCAAGCCGAAGAAACCATCGCCCTCGCCGGTGCGGCCGCCGGCGGGATCCCAGGCTCGGCTTTCGCCGCCGCGCACGTCGTAGCGGCGATAACCTTTGAACGGAGTTCCAGCTAAGGAAAAGCCCGCGCCGCCGTTGCCGAAGCGGTTCTGGAACAGATCGCGGAGCACGCCGGTCCAATCGTCGGATGCCGTGTGGGAATCGCCGAAGTGCACGATGTGCACGGGGTGCACGGTGGGGCTCTCGCCGTTAGAGAGGCGATAGAGCCGCTCGAAGAACGGCACCAGGGCGCCCGGACGGTCGATGGGCGGGTCGGGACGCGCGTCCAATTGCAGCGCCACTTTTTGCAGCGATGCGGTGCGCGTCTGTGCGCTCACGCGTGGGGGGGGATAGTGGCGCACGCGGGCGGCGCGGAGTTTCTTCTTGGATTTTTTGGCGGGCTTTTTCTTGGCGGCGGGTTTGGCGGTGGTGCTGGACTGAGGCGCGGCCGGCAGCGCGGCGAAGAGGCACAGCAGAGCGAGTAGGGCGAGGCGCTGCATGCGTCAGCGCGCCTCGGCCATGGTGTGTGCCAGCACCTGGCGCAGTTTGTAGCGGTTCAATCCGGCGATCAATTCGCGGACGAAGGCCGTGGCCACGATGCGCGCTCCGGCGGGAGTGGGATGGATGAAATCCGCCGAAACCAGCGGCGGCTGGTTCTCATACCAGCGGGCCATGGTTCCCGCGCCGCCCATGGCTTCGAATGTATTGAAGAATCCGCAATGCAAATCCGCCGCCACGCTGCGCTGAATCTCGACGATGCGGGGTATGGTGGGCAGCGTTTCGATGCCATCGCCGTTTTTCTGGCCGCGGTCCATGGGACTCATCACCAGTATAGAGGTATCGGGCAAGGCGGCGCGCACGCGGCGAATGGCTTCGCGCAGTTGCCTTTCGTAATCGCCCGTGAGGAATGCGGCGAAACCGCTTTCGTTGGTTCCGTAGTTGAGAATCAGCAGATCGGGATGGCGGTGGCGCAATTCGGCCGCCCAGTGGCTCTCATTGAAGAGCATGGCGGGCACGGAGATGGATGCGCCATTCAGGCCGATGCTATCGTAAACCACGCCGGTACGCGGCTTTTCGAGCGTGATGCCGAACAGGCGGACGTTGCCTTCGGCATTGAAGTCGAGCGTACCGGTTCCCGGCGGCAGATCGAAGCTGGCGAAGCCGGCGGAACGCGCGGCCGCGGCGGTGGCGATGTCGCCGAGCGGCTGGCCGGCGGAGGAGATCGCAATGGAGCCGCCGTCCGGCTGGCGAAGGAACCAGACTTCCAGACGCGTTTGATTGGGATCGCGCAGGGTGACGCGGCTATAGGCGGCGGTGGTGCTCGAAAAGACCACCCCCCCCAGGCCGAACAGGCCATTGCGCAGATCCCAGCGGGTGCCCGGGTCCATTTGCCAACCGTGGCTGGATAGATCCACGCCGCGATGTTCGTACCAGGCCCAGGGCTTGCCGATCAAGGTGAAGCCGTGGCCGGAATCGCCAAAGCGTTTTTGCAGGAGTTGGCGGGTGTCGCCGGTGATGAGATCGGCGGTGGTGGGAGAGTCGCCGTAATGCACGATGCGGGTGACGGCCATGGGCAGGCCGCGTTCCGTGCGCCAGAGCGCGGCGTAGAAATGCTCGAGGCCGCCGTTGCGATCGTCGAGCAGGGATTGGATGGAGGTGCGGCCGAGCGTGTTGGACGGCAGGATGAGGGCCTCGGGCGCGACATGGGCTCGCCAGGGAACCAGTGGGGTGATCTCGGGTGTGAATTCGACGAGGGTAAGGGCAGGCAGGAGGCTGGGCGGTTGGACGCCGTTCAAGATGCGGGAGAGCGCGGCCAGGAGAAGGGCGAAGGTGGCCAGGGCGGCGGCGGTCGGCAAAGGAAACCTTTGCCGTGGCTGGTGGCTAGTGGCCGGTGGCTGGTGGTTGACCTCGCGCATGTCAGAACCGCGTATAGACGAAGGGCGCGGTGGTGCGGCCTGCCCATAGTTGAATCGCCGCTACGGCCACGGCCATGGCGGCGGCCTGTACGTAGAAAGGCGTGCGGCCGAATAGTCCGACGGCGCGTTCGTACCAGTCCTTGGGAACGGCTTGGCCTAGAGCGGCTAGTAATGAGACTAATACTACACCGGTGGAGACGTTCTGCACGGAGAAAGTCAGGGAGGCGATGCGCTTTAGTATGTCGGAGGCTATGGTTGTGTTGGGGCTGCGGAAGAAGATCCAGGTGAGACAGACAAACTGGTAAGTACAAAAGATACGGACGGCGCGCGAGGCCCAGCCGGATTCGGGGCGGCGTCCACGCCAGGCTTGCCACGCCCGAGTTACCGCCAGGGCGCTGCCGTGGAGCAATCCCCAGACGGCGAAGGGCCAGGTGGCGCCGTGCCACAATCCTCCCAGGAACATAGTGATGACCAGATTGAGATAGGGCCAGATGCGGGTGCGCTTTCCGGGGAGCGAGAAGTACAGATAGTCGCGCAGCCAGTTGGAGAAAGTAATATGCCAGCGCCGCCAAAAGTCGGTCATATTCACGGCGGTGTAAGGACGGTCGAAGTTAATCGGGAGGCGCACTCCTAGCAGCAGCCCGCAGCCGCGCGCGATGTCGGTATAACCGGAGAAATCGTAATACAGTTCGAGGGAGTAGACATACACCGCAATCAGATTCTCCATGCCGCTATATAAGTTGGGTGTATCAAAGACGCGGTTCACGAGGTTACCCGCCAGGTAGTCGGCGATGAGCAGCTTCTTGACGAGGCCGAAGACGATCAGAAACAGGGCGCGGGATCCGTCGGCGGGAGTCAGGTTGAAATTACGGGTTAGTTGCTTGAGTATCTCGGCGGGACGGGTGATGGGACCAGCCTGGATGGTGGGGAAGAATGAAGCGGCGGTCATGTAACCCAAGTAACTCGTTGCGGCGGGAGCGTCTTTGCGATAGATATCGATGGTGTAGGAAAGCGATTGAAAGGCGTAGAACGACAGACTCAGCGGAAAGACCCAGTCCCAAGCGGTGGGCTGCATAAATATGGCCATGTGGCGGGAGAGCACTAACAGGCCCAGGTTTACCGCCAGACTTAGAGACAGAAAGAGCCGCCGGATGACGGGACGTGGAGAGGATTCGATGGCGAGCCCGGCGAAATAGTCGATGCTGGCGCAGGCCGGGATAAGTGCCAGATAGAATAAGCCATATCTGGCGCAAAAGAAATAGTTGGCCGCCAGGAGGATGGCGAAGCGGGCCAGCCGCCATCCAGCTAGGGACCAATAGAAGAATAGGACGACGATCAGGAAGAGGAAATACGCGGCACTGGTCGAG
Organism: Bryobacterales bacterium; assembly: GCA_963785255.1. Taxonomy (GTDB): domain Bacteria; phylum Acidobacteriota; class Terriglobia; order Bryobacterales; family Bryobacteraceae; genus Bog-159. The sequence continues at coordinate 444,303 of CAWAUR010000013.1, read as the reverse complement.
TGCACAGGCGTATTATCGCATACGGATGCGGGGGCGCGCCCGTGGGGCAGACGATCGCTTTTTGTCGTCTGCCCTTCGCGCCACCACGGCAGACCACAAACAACGATGGTCTGCCCCACTGGTACAGTGGAGGCATGCGGCCATATTTCGTACTTTTGGCGTTTGCCGCCTGCTGTCTGGCGGCTGAGACTCCCAAAAAACCGGTTACCGATACCTACGACAAAGTGAAAGTCACCGACGATTACCGGTGGCTCGAGAACTTCGACGATCCGGCGGTGAAACAGTGGTCGAGCGAGCAGAATGCCGCGGCGCGGGCATTTCTGGATCGGTTGCCGGACCGCGTGGCGCTTTCGAGCGAACTGCGGAAGATTTTCCAGCCGGCGAAGGCGCGCTATTTCCCGATCGAGCGGCGCGGCGGCAAGATCTTCGCCATGAAGAGCGACGAAGCGCATCAACATCAGATCGTGGTGACACTCGATTCGCTCGACGATCTGGCTTCGGAACGCACGGTGCTCGATCCGGACGCGCTGGACCCCAAGCATCTCACCGAGATCGATTTTGCGGTGCCGTCGGTGGATGGCCGCTACCTGGCGGCATCGCTCTCGACGGGCGGCAGCGAAAGCGGCGATGTGCACGTGTACGATACGGCCACCGGTCAACCGCTGGCGGACGTGATTCCGCGCGTGAATTATGCCACCGCCGGCGGCGGCGTGGCGTGGAATATCGACAACTCCGGCTTTTACTACACACGCTATCCGCGGGACGGCGAGCGGGCGCCCGCCGATATGCATTTCTATCAGCAGGTTTATTTTCATAAGCTGGGCGATAAGCCGGAGAACGACAGGTACGAGATCGGCAAAGACTTCCCGCGGATCGCGGAGATTTCTTTTTCGTCTTCGAGCGATGCACGGTTCATCGCGATCGCGGTGGCGCATGGAGACGGCGGCGATCGCGAATTCTGGTTGCTGGGGCCGGGCCATCCCTGGCGGGTGTTGGCCAGCGTAGCGGATGAAGTGAAGCAGGTGGCGTTCGGTTATAAGAAGGATATCTACCTGGTATCGAAGCGCGGCGCGCCGCATGGCAAGGTGCTGCACATGGACGTGGCGGAGACCGTGGACCAGGCCATTCCCATTGTGGACCAATCGCCGGGGGTGGTGATCGAGTCCGTGGCGCCCACCAAGGATGGGCCGCTGGTGAACGAATTGGCGGGCGGCCCGTCGGAGGTGCAATTCCTGCCCGGCGACGGCACTCCGGCGAAGGTGCATGTGCCGCCGGTGTCGAGCGTGGACTGCTTCAACCTGGAAGGCCTGGGGGGGGTATGTTACGTGGGCAGTTACCTGGAACCGGGCGGATTTTTCCTGTTCGATCCTAAGTCGCGCAAGCTGATTCCGACGGCCCTGCGGATTGAGGCGCCGGTGCCGCTGGATGGCTTCGTAGTGACTCGCCGTTTTGTGGTGGAGAAAGATGGCACTAAGGTTCCGTTGAATATCATTCATCGCAAGGGACTCGCGCTGGACGGGCACAATCCCACGCTGCTTACCGGATACGGCGGATATGGCATTAATATTACGCCCGGTTATCCCGCGCCGTATGTGCCTTTGCTGGAGCACGGCGTGGTGCTGGCGGAGGCCAATCTGCGGGGCGGCGGAGAGTATGGCGAGGACTGGCACCGGCAAGGCATGCTGACCAAGAAGCAGAATGTCTTCGACGATTTCGCGGCGTGCGCCAGATACATGATCGCGCATAAGTATACCGAGCCGGCGAAGCTGGGGATCATCGGCGGTAGTAACGGCGGGCTGTTGATGGGCGCGGCGTTTACCGAGCATCCGGAGTTGTATCGTGCGGTAGTTTCCATGGTGGGCATTTACGATATGTTGCGCGTGGAACTGTCTCCGAATGGCGCGTTCAATGTTACTGAGTTTGGAACGGTCAAAGAGGCGGACCAATTCAAGGCGCTGTATGCTTACTCGCCCTATCATCATGTGAAGGATGGCACCCAGTATCCGGCGATTCTGCTTACTACGGGAGATAACGACGCGCGCGTGGATCCTATGCAATCGCGCAAGATGGCGGCGCGACTGGAGGCCAGCGGGACCAAGCAGCCGGTGCTGTTGCGCACCAGCAGCACGGAGGGGCATGGGATCGGGTCGTCGATCGACGATAACGTATCGTTGTGGACGGACATCGACGCATTTCTGTTGAAGGAGTTGGCCGCGCTTGCGCGCGGCGGGGCTGGGGACTAGGGGTTAGGGTTGGGGGCAGTTTGGTTGATCCTACGGGCTTGGGATCGCCGAGGAGTTCGCCGGGGATCACGTACCATTCGCCGTCGAGCCGTGGACGCTGGGGAGGGCGGCATAGTGCCTCTCGCCATTTCCTGCCGCCAGATGAGTCCTGGCCGGAAGTCGCCCCTAACGGTTTTAATCTCCTCGGCCTGGCGTTCGAGACGCTGCTTGCGATAGCGTTCCAGATGGGCGATGGTGGCAGAGATATCGCGGCGCAGGCGGGACTGCGCAAGGTACATGCGATGAAGGGCTAGGGCGAACTTCGGCGCGGCGGGACTGGGGGCTAGCTTAGCTAAGCTAGTTAAGCTAGTTCTGCGGGCCTGTCTCCAGGGCCACTTAATGACGCGCGCGTCGCTGTAGCAGTATCCCAGACTGTGGTTGAGCGTCGAGAAGCAATGCTTCTGGTGAATCTGCTTCATATGACCCAGTGGCGCGCGGTCGAGCTTATCGCCTTCGATGGTGCCCCAGTTGTAAGTGGCGGAGTAGATCGGAAAACAAGGGCCGATCGTGCCATCGGTGCGGATGATCACGTTGTTCGGGCCGGCGCGGCAGCAGCTCCAAATCCGTGAAGCGGAGGCTGCCAGTACGCCGGGCATTGTGCGCGTCACGGTGGCCGGAGCCGTGTGTGGAAGCTTACCAAGGTTCAGCAGGCGGCCTACGAGGCCGCCGCAGGCAGAGTGCCTGCCCCACTTATTTCAATTGAGTGTCAAAGAAGCGGGCGGCGGCGCGATATGCGGCTGACCAGTGCGCGTACAGCAAGAAATCGTGAATCTCATCCGGGAAGATCAACTGTTCCACGTGTACGCGGCCGCGCAAAGCCTGGACTAATTCCACCGTCTGCCGAAAATTTACGTTGCGGTCGTCGTCACCGTGGATGAGTAACACGGGCGAACGCCAATCCTTGACGCTGGCCATGGGAGACGAATTGAAGGCGAGCCTGCCTAAGCTGTCGTCTTTGCCGATGCCCAGTTCCTCGGTCCAGTCGTGGACGCCGTGCATGTCAACACCGGCGGCAAACAGATCGGACGCGCGCGCCAGGCCCAGGGCAGTCAGATAGCCGCCGTACGATCCACCCCAGAGACCGATACGTTTGGGGTCCACCGAAGGATGGTTTTTCAGGTACAGGCCGGCGCCCAACACATCGTTGAACTCGCTGGCGCCGCCGGCTCCGTAGTTGAGAGCTTCGCGAAACTTCATCCCGTAACCAATGCCGCTGCGATAATTCACAGAAAGCACTACATAGCCGCGACTGGCAAGATACTGATTCATGGCATAGGCGTTGTTGTAGTAATACATGTAATGCCAGCCAAGTAACATCTGCCGCTGAGATCCGCCATGAAAGAAAACCACTGCCGGATGTTTCTGGCCGGCAGCGGTCTTGGGCAGAAACAACTGACCGTGCAGAGTGAGTCCGTCGGCGGATGAGAAGATCACCTGTTGGGGAGTGACAAGGGCGTCTTGCGGGAAGTCCGCGGGAATAGCGTCGGGCGAGAGATCGCGCACTTCACCCGAGGCCAGCCGGATTGCGGGGCGCGCCTGCCGCGCGGTATCCGCATGGATGAAAACGATGGCGGCGGCGGCGAGCGGCACTGGCGACCACTGTAACTCCGTGCCTCCGAGAATCTCTTGCGGCGCACCTCCGGCGACGGGCACGCGCCAAATATGGCGGCGATCAATATCGTTTTGATTGGATGAATAGATCATGTCGCGGCCATCGGGAGTGATGGCGGCGTTCTCCACTTCGAAGGCGCCGGGGGTGAGCAGAGTCGCTTCGCCGCCTTCGAGTGACACGGAATAGAGGTGCGTCCAGCCATCGCGCTCCCAGGGGAAAACGATGCGGCTGCCTGCCCAATAGAGTTGCTGCGCGGAATCGAGCCCGCGGTAGACGCTGCCGTCGCCCGCGGATGCTTTCCAAATTTCGCGGCCTTCGGTTGCGCCTGTGGCGTCGGCAACGCGAATGGACCAGGGCGGCCCGGCGCGGTGGGCGGTGAATTCTTCGCGTTCGTCGAACGTGGGAAGGCGCAGAAAAGCCAGCCGCAGACCGTCGGGGGACCAGCTCGGAAAACCGTCACGGTCCACGGTGGGATCGAGATAGTGCACAGTCTTGCCCGCCACATCGTATACGCCGACGAAGCTGTGGTTGCCGCGCCGGCTGACAAAGGCCAGGCGGGCGCCATCGGGCGACCAATGCAGGCTGTCATTCTGTCCACGGGCGTGGATCAGTTGCTCGGCTTTCTGGTGGCCATCGAGCGGCGCGGACCATATCTGGCCTTTGCGAACGAAAGCGACGATGCCACTGTGCGGGGAAACGGCGGGTGACCTGCCTTCACCGATCAACCGCGGAGTCCCCTCATTGGGCCCGCCTTCGATGGAAACGATCCATAGCTGCTGTTCCGCGCCGTGCGGATCGCTGGTGGGATTCGGATATTCACCAGCGCCGTTGGCCGCTCCGCCGCGCACATAAACGATTGCGTGGCTGTCTGGGGTCCACTGCAGGTCATCGATTTCCTGACCATCGTCGGCGGTGTAGGCAGTGACGCCGCGGCCGTGATAGTCCGGCGGTTCCGCGACCCAGATATTGCGGACGCCGCGGGCGTTATAGACCCAGGCGATCTTGCCGGAAGGCGATACAACGGGAGGCGAAGGGAACGGCGCGCTCATTACCTGCTCGAGAGTGAAGGGAGTCTGCGCAGAGGCACAGGCGGCACATACGGCGAGGGCGGCAAGCAGGCGCGGCGGATGCATTCCTATAGGTATAGCATGCGCGCCGGCGTGGTTAGGGCTGGGGCTATGTCCAAGCTTTGACTTGGCCGCCGATTCCTTTGTAACCGTTCTTCATGCGCTCTTCCAGCTTGGCCCACACCGCGGGGTCGGCACCCTTCCATTCCGGAACGGCAGTGTTACCAAGATATGGCAAGTCGGCGATGCCCATCTTACTGGAGTAGAAGCCATTCAGGGTAAGATCGCGGAATTTAGTAAAGAAGGCCGCCCAGCGGGCGTCTTCGGCGGTGGCGCGGGATGGCCAGGCGATGCGGTCTAGGATCTGCTTCTGCTGGGCCGGTGGCGCTTCAGAGAAAGGCTTGTCTGTCAGGCGGGAAGATTCGCGGTCCAACCATGCCAGGCCGCCTAGGATCTGAGCGGACAGGTCGTCGTTGCCGTCCTCCTGCTTGCGGAAATCCAGCCAATCGTCGATGAATTCGGGCACTCCGGCTTGGGTGGCGCTGCCGCTGCGCTCGTCGGCGGGTACGATCAGATCGCAGAGAATGTGCACCGTGCGCCATTGGTGGTCGTCGAATACCTTGGGTTTGTAGGGCCCGGAGTGGGGTTGGGATTGAGCGGCGGTTGGTGTTAGTGCAATGGACGCCGCTCCGGCTATTTGAAAGAGATCGCGACGGGTTACGGTGGTTTTTGACATCAGCTTATCCTTAAATGCTACAGGCGGCCTACGAGGCCGCCGCAGGCTACGAGCCTGCCCCACTTAGCCTACGTTTCGCTTTTTTACTTGCTCGGCAATGTATTCGGACGTACGCCAGCCCAGCGCAGTGATTGTTAGTGTCGGGTTTTTGTCGGCATTACTGACAAATGGCGCGGCATCGGTGACAAATAGGTTCTTGCAGTCCCACGCCTGGCAATTCGGATTCAACACAGACGTCTTGGGATCGTTGCCCATGCGGGCGGCGCCCACCTCGTGGATAATCGCGCCGCCGCGCGCGATGCCCCAATTGTTTTCGGCGGTTGCTTCGGTGAAATACTTACCTCCGGCCGCGGTGATAATTTCCTTGAAGGTATCCTGCATATGCTTGGCTTGTAGAATTTCGTCCTGACTCCATTTGAAATGGAAACGCAGCACGGGAATGCCCCACTGATCCACAGCATCGGGATCGAGTTCGCAGTAACTGTCGGCGTTGGGGATCATTTCGCCGCGCCCGGCAAAGCCGACTTGCGCGCCGTACGCTTTGCGGATATTGCGCTTGAGATCGACGCCATAACCGCCGCCTAAAATGCGCTCGGAGCCGCCGAAATCGCCGGATTCAGGCAGGCCGCGTCCACCGCCGAATTCGATGTGATAGCCGCGTGCGAATGGCATTTTGCCGGCCTTCTGATCTTTGTAATGCCACCAAGGCATGTACATGTGCATGCCGCCGACGCCGTCCTCGTTGCGCGGGGGCAGGTCTTCCAGAATCGGCAGATAACCATCCACGTCCGATCCGACTGTGTCCATGAGATAACGGCCCACCAGTCCGCTGGAGTTCGCCAGGCCATTCGGAAACAGGCTGCTTTTGGAATTGAGCAGAATGCGCGCGGTCTCGCAGCAACTGGCGGCCAGCACCACGATCCTGGCGGTAACGGTAACTTCGCCGCGGGTCTTCTTATCGATGTAAGATACGCCGCGCGCCAGGCCATCGGGACCGACTACCACTTCGCGCGCCATCGCGCCGGTGCGAACCTCTAAGTTGCCGGTCTTTATAGCCGGGAAGATATGTACGCCGGGGGAATTGAAGTTCGCGTTGATACCGCAAGCGCGGCCGCACTGTCCACAGTAGTGACACGCAGGGCGGCCGTGGATCGACTTAGTAAGTATGGCGAGGCGCGACGGGATGCACGGAACATCGATCTTGTCGCACGCCAGTTTCACCAGGCGCTCGTAAGCGCGTGGCGCGGGCGCCGGCAGGAACTTGCCATCGGGCGTGTTTTCGAGTCCCTCTTGAGAGCCGAAGACGCCGATCAGTTCCTCGGCTTTGTCGTAGTAAGGCGCCAGATCGTCGTAGGTGATGGGCCAGTCGAAGCCGCGTCCGTCGCGCGAATAGGGCTTGAAATCGTAAGGACCCATGCGGAGCGAGATGCGGCCGTAGTGATTGGTGCGGCCGCCCAACATGCGCGCGCGCCACCACATCCAGTCGGTGCCTTCGGCGTTGGTGTAGGGTTCGCCGGGGACGTGCCAGCCGCCTTCGAGTGTGGCATCGAAATAGCCGAAGGGTTTCTGTTTAGTGGCCGCCGCACGATGGGGCGCGTTGTAGGGCCACTTGAACATGTCGGACTGTTTCGTGCCGTCGTACCAGGCGCCGGCCTCGAGCATGCAGACCTTGGCGCCGGCTTCGGCGAGCACCTGCGCGGCGACACCGCCGCCCGCTCCGGAGCCGACTACGATCACGTCATAGGATTTGGGAGTGCGAGTGCCTTGCGCCATTGGAGACCATTGTACTGCGTGGAGCAAGGCGGGGCTGGGGGCTAGGGGCTGGGGCCGCGCGATATACTTGGCTGTTGAACACCCGCCGCTACTTTGCAATCCTCGCAGTTTTGTCCGCGATTCTGGTTCTGGCGCCGCTTCGCACGGGCGACCTTACGGGCTATGACGACGCCCAGTATGCGCATCAGGCCAAGGACATTCTGCGGTCGGGGAATTGGCTGGTGTTGCAGAGCAATGGCGAGCCGGCGCTCGAAAATCCACCCATGATGGAGTGGATGCAGGCGTCGCTGTTCGCGGCGTTTGGTTTCTCCGACTCGCTCGCCCGGCTGCCGTCCGCGTTGTGCGGATTAGGGGTGATCCTGCTGGTTTACTGGCTCGCGCGGAGACTGACCGGCGATCCGTTTACAGCGTTGCTGGCGATGTTCGCGATGGCAACGAGTCTATACTTCTTGAAGTACGCGGCGCGGGGCATGACGGATGTGCCGTTCACGTTCTTTGTGCTGTGCGCGGTTTGTGCGTGGACGCTCGCGGAAGAAGATCCGCGCTGGTATCTGGCGGCGGGTGCGTCGACGGCGCTCGCACAGATGACGCGCAGCATGATGGGGCTGGCGTTGCCCGCAATTTTCGCGCTGCATTTGGTGATCAGCCGGCGGCGGCCTGTGTGGCGCTATGCGATTGCGGGTCTGGCGATCGCCTATGTGCCACTGGCGGCGTGGTATGCGTACCTGATCCACTTATTCGGTTGGTGGTTCATTCAAGTGCATGCAGGGTGGCTGCAGCGCGAAGTTACCGGCGGACTGTCTCCGTCTTGGCGGCGGTATACGGGCGCCTTCGAGTATGCGTGGATGCTTTGTAAGTCATATTGGCCATGGTTACCGGCAATGGTGGCGGGTGTGGTCGCGGTAGTGCGCGGGCGGGACCGGCGTTTGTGGCTGCTGTTAGTGTGGGCCGCGGTGGTGTTTGCGCTGTGCGCGGCGGCGCGTAGCCGGGTGTTGCGATACATGCTACCGGCTTACCCGGCCTATGCAGTGCTGGCGGCGTTGGGCATGCGGGCGTTCTTGCCGGAGCGCTTTTTGCGCGCGGGGCTGCGCGTAGCTACGCCGCTGATGGCGCTGGCGGTGGTGGCCGTGGCGGCGTTCCCGCGAACGCATTTTGAAGCCGCCGAAATCCGCCCGCTGGCCCAAGCGGCAACGGCGGCGACGCAGCCGGGGGAGCGGGTTGGGTTTTACGATCAGGGGCAGCCGCGATTTGACGAAGACAATCAGATGCAGTGGTATGGCGATCGTTTTCTTGTCCGGTTGTTTAGTCCGAGTGAGTTGGTGGATGCGTTGCGGGATGGACGGGCGCGGGTGTTTGTGATGGATAGGGATAGTTATCGGAGTTATGTGGTTGGGCGGATGAAGTATGACTTACTGGCTGAGAGTGGGCGCTTGGTTTGCATCAGGCTGCACTACTAGCTAGCAGGCGGCCTACGAGGCCGCCGCAGGCTGAGAGCCTGCCCCACTAAGAAGAGCGAGCCGGTTACAAAGATGGCTTCGTTGGGGGCGCTTTGGGTGCGAGCCAGGTCCAGCGCCGTCGGGAGATCCGGGACCGCTCGGATATCGGGATGATCCACTAGTTCTAGGATTGACTCCGGGCGCAGGGCGCGGGTTTGCGCGGGAGCCGTCACGATGACATGGGTGGCGCGCGGAAACAGGACCGCGGTAACTTCTTCCACCGCCTTGTCACGCATTGCGCCGTAGATGAGCCAGACGCGGCGCGGGTCGTAGAAGCGGTCGAGATAGGCGGCCAGGGCGCGCGCGCCGGCGGGATTGTGGGCGCCATCGAGAATGACTTCGGGATTCTCGGCGATACGATCGAGGCGTCCGGGCCAAACGGTTTCGGCGATGCCTTGGCGGATGGCTTGGAGCGGGACATCCAAGCGATCCAGCGCCGCGATAGCGGTACGAACGTTATCGATCTGATGCTCGCCAGGCAGCGGACAACGCATTCGCAATCCGCGCCAAGTGAAATCGCTTCCGCGGGCGTCGAGCGCGATGCTGCCGATCTCTGTTTGGGAGCTGTGCGTGACTTCCACTCCCAGTTCCGCGGCACGCGCTTCCAGCACCTGCGCAGCTTCAGGACGCTGGTGCGCAAAGAAGGCCGGCACGCCCGGCTTCAGGATCCCCGCCTTTTCGCCGGCGATCGATTCGAGGCTTTTGCCGAGGTAGGCTTCGTGATCGAAGTCTATCGGCGTGATGACACATAACTCGGGAGTCACTACGTTAGTCGCATCCAAGCGTCCGCCCAATCCGACTTCGAGCACGGCGTGTTCGACGGCGCAATCGCGGAACAGCAGCAGCGCCATGGCGGTCACGCATTCGAAGTAAGTCGGATGGAGATCGATACTTCCCTGCCCTAGCAGGGTCTCGGCGGCTCGGTGCACGCGGTCGAACGCGGCGGCGAATTGCGCGGCGTCCACTTGGTGTCCCGCGATCTGAATGCGCTCGGTGGGTTCGACCAAGTGCGGCGATGTGAACAGGCCGGTGCGATGGTCCGCGGCGCGCAGCGCGGATTCGATCATGGCGCACGTGGAGCCTTTGCCGTTGGTGCCGGCGACGTGTACGATGCGGCAGGATTGTTGCGGGTTCCCGAGCGCGGCGAGCAAGGCGCGGATGCGGTCGAGACCCAGCTTGGCGGTCTTCACCTCGTTGCCCAGGGCGTAGAGGAAGCGGACGGAATCGGGATAGTTCATCTGTCCTAGCTTTGATACAGAGACAGACCACAGAAAACGATGGTCTGTCCCACGGCTAATCTACGAAAAATTGCAGTGCGGCGGAGATGTAGGACTTCATCTCCAGGCGCGGGATTACGGCGTCCAGCATGCCATGCTTCAGCAGAAATTCGGAGCGCTGAAATCCTTCGGGCAGCTTCTGGCGGATGGTCTGCTCGATCACGCGCGGTCCGGCGAAACCGATAAGGGCGCCGGGCTCGGCGATATTCAGATCGCCCAGCATGGCAAAGCTGGCCGTGACGCCGCCAGTGGTGGGGTCGGTCAGCACGCTGATATACGGCACGCGCGCTTCATCGAGACGCATCAGCGCGGCGGAAATCTTGGCCATCTGCATCAGGCTCACGGCGCCTTCCTGCATGCGCGCGCCGCCGGATGCGGACACGATTACCAGCGGAACGCGCTCGGCGATGGACCGCTCGATGGCGCGCGTGATCATTTCGCCGACCACGCATCCCATGCTGCCGCCGATGAAGCGCGCCTCCATGGAACAGATGTTCACCTTGCGGCCAGCCAGCGTACCGGTCGCGGATATCATGGCGTCGGCAAGCGACGTGGCGGCTTGCATTCCATCGAGCCGCTCCCGATACGGTTTCGAATCGAAGAAATTGAGCGGGTCGGAAGAGCGCAGTTCGGCGTCGAATCGCTCGTAAGCGCCATCGAACAACAGTTTCAATCGTGCGGCCGCATCCATGCGCATGTGCGCGCCGCATTTCGGACACACATGCCAGTTGGATTCCAGATCCTTCTTCCAGATAATCTGGCGGCAACCTTCGCACTTGAGCCACAGGCCCTCGGTGCGCAGCTTGCGCGACGGATTGTTGATGGGCGCGACCTTGGCCGGAGCGGCATTTTCCTTCTTGAACCAGGACATAGTAATTTGACTACGTTAACGCGGGTAAGCATGCTCCCGCAACGTGGGGGCGCTCGCCAGCCTGCGATTGGGGCGAGCCGATTGGCGCGAGCGGCCTGAGAAGCAGCGGCAAGGGGTTGCCGGCTGCCAGGCAATAAACTTCGATCCATTATGAGGAGGCCGGTGGCTTCCAGCGGCCGCTCATCCGGGAGTGGATCCATGAACCATTTTAATAACCCGGCGGCGAATGCGGTTATGGTAAAGAACGACGCAAAGGAGAAATCGCCATGCGAGTCTTCGTAACCGGTGCAACAGGATTTATCGGTTCCGCCATTGTTCAGGAGCTCATTCAGGCGGGCCATCAGGTGCTGGGTCTGTCTCGCTCGGATGCGGGCGCCAAGTCTCTCATCGCCGCCGGGGCCCAAGTGCATCGCGGCGATCTGGAAGACTTGGAAAGCTTGCGCCGTGGAGCGGCCATGTCGGACGGCGTGATGCATACCGCCTTTGTCCACGACTTTTCGAAATACAAGGCTAGTTGTGAGATAGACAGGCGAGCCATCGAGGCTCTGGGCGCGGCGCTAGCCGGCTCGGACCGCCCTTTGATCGTCACCTCCGGGGTGGGCCTCCTTGAGCCGGGCCGGCTGTCGACCGAAGATGACGTGCGCGATTCCAGCGGCGATTCGTTTCCCCGAATCTCGGAACAGACCGCCGCTTTGGTGGCGGCGCGAGGTGTGCGCGCACCCGTCGTGCGGCTTCCTCCATCGGTCCATGGCGACGGCGATCGCGGCTTCGTTCCGATGCTCATCGGCATCGCGCGGGAAAAAGGCGTTTCGGCTTATCTGGGCGACGGGCTCAACCGCTGGCCCGCGGTGCACCGGCTGGATGCCGCGCATCTCTATAGGCTGGTGCTGGAAAAGGGACCCGCGGGAGCCCGGTATCACGCGATTGCCGAGGAGGGCGTGCCATTCCGGGAGATCGCCCGAGTGATCGGCCGCCGCCTGAACGTGCCGGTTGTCGGTAAGGCTCCTGAGGAAGCCGCCAGTCACTTCGGCTGGTTCGCGCCTTTCGCGGCGATCGACTGCCGGGCATCGAGCCAGAGAACCCGGGAACTGCTGGGGTGGCAGCCGAAGCAGCCCGGGCTGATTGCGGATATCGACCGGCCACGCTATTTCGAAACCTGAAAGGCGCGTGCGAAGAGAGGACCTCGAAGTGTTTGGCGCCCGTTAGCGCGGGTACGGATGGCCGCGCAGCGTGGCGAACGCGCGATAAATTTGTTCGGCGAGCATGGCGCGCGCCAACTCGTGGGGAAACGTCATGCGCGAAAGCGAGAGCAAAAGGTCCGCACGAGTCCGCCAATCCGCGGGCAGGCCATCCGCGCCACCCACGGCGAATACCAGATCGCGGCCCTCCATTTCGGCGCGCGAGACCAGTTCGACGAACGCCGCGGTATCCAGTGCCTTGCCGGCGGGATCGAGCAGGATATGCCGCGCGGCGGGATGCTTGGTCCATAAGTCGGTGCGCTCCGGTTTGATTTCGCGCATCTCGCACGGCGCATAGCGCGCGGCGCGGCCCACGAAATCGGCGGCGATGGCGTTGGCATGAGCATCGCGCGGCCTGCCGATGTAGTACAGGAAAATTTTCACGCGGGCGGAACTTCGATGGGCTTGCCGTTCCGCCACAACCGTTCCAGATCGTAATAATCGCGGGATTTCGGCGAAAAAACATGCACCAGCAGATTGCCGTAATCCGCGAGAATCCATTCGGCCTGGTTGTAGCCTTCCACGCTGAACGGCAGTTCACCGGCCTTCTTCAGCCGCATTCCGACTTCGTCGGCGATGGCCTGCACATTGCGCTGGTTGGCGCCGGTACAGATGACGAAGTAATCCGCGAATGCGGTAATGCCGGTGAGATCCAGTACGCGAATGTCGGTGGCTTTTTTGGATTCGGCGGCGCGGACGGCAAGCAGCCAGGTAGGGATTTCGTTCGCTTCGGTGTTTTCCGGAGAACCGGTAAGAGTCAGATCAACCTTTGTCAGAACACGCTCCTAGCCGTATCGTACTACAATAAGAGTATCACTCATGCGGTTTTTCCTTTTATTAACGGTCGGTTCAGTACTGTTGTGCGCGGCGCCACAAACGCCGGGCAGCACCGCAGCCGCGAATACGGCGCCCGAAGATCCGGAAGTGTTGCGCGCGCGCCTGAATATCGAACGCTTGCGCGCGCTGGTGGATGCCGGCGCATTGCCGCGGGTGCAGCTTGAGCGGGCCCAGGATGCGTTGGGCGATGCGCAGGATCTGGCGATTCTGAAGCGCACGGTATCTGGACAGGACCTGACGGAAGAACAAGCCAATGAAATGGTGGCGGCTGCCCAGCGGCGGGTCGAGCGGCGGCAGAAGCAGCTCGACCGGATGCGCGGATTGATCGATTCCGGCCTGGCGGCCAAAAACGATCTGGAGCCTTTGGAAGCGCAGATGGGTTTTGCGCGCACGCAGTACGATCTGGCGGTATCGCGCGCGAAGTTGACGCACGATCTGGTTGAGATGGCGCGCGCCGAACAGTTGCGCCAGTCGCTGGTGGAAGGTCCGGGGCGCGACGGTCCGGGGCCGGTGCATTACGAGGGCGCGGGAGTTTTCACGCCGTCGCAATTCGCGCAGATATCCGCGGCTTTTGAGCGCCGTTTTGCGAAGCCGCTGCCGGTAAGCGCGATGGGCGAGACGGCGGTGCATCGCGCGCTGGGATTCGATCATCGCGGACGCGTGGACGTAGCCGTGAATCCGGATCAGCCCGAAGGCGTGTGGCTGCGGCAGTATCTCGAGGCACAGCGCATCCCGTATTTCGCGTTCTGGCAGGCGGCGCCAGGGAAGGCCACCGGCGCACACATACACATCGGGCCGGAAAGCACGCGCCTGAGCGCGGCGGCGGATTAGGGGCCCGGTTGAGTTCGCTGCGAGTTCTTCTTTCCGCGGAACAGATCCAGGCGCGTGTGCGCGAAATGGGCGCGGAGATCGACCGCGACTATCCGGACGACAATCTGCATTTGATCTGCATCCTGAAGGGCGCATGTTTTTTTATGACCGACTTAGCGCGCTCTTTGGTGCGGCCCGCGTATGTCGATTTCATGGGAATTTCGAGTTACGGCAAGGGCACGTCCACGTCGGGCGAAGTGAAGGTGACCAAGGATCTGGATTTTTCCGTCGAAGGTGCGGACCTGCTGATAGTGGAAGATATCGTAGATAGCGGCGTGACGCTGACGTACCTGATTCACCTGCTGGAGCAGCGCAAACCGCGATCGATTCGGATAGCGGCGCTGCTGGATAAGCCGGACCGGCGGAAGCGGCCGGTGGAAGTGGCGTATGTGGGTTTCAAGATACCGGATGAGTTTGTGGTGGGGTATGGGCTGGATTACGCGGAGAGATACAGGAATTTACGCGATATTTGTATCTTGGAGAATCCTGGGGAGTAGCCGGCAGGCGGCCTAATGCCCCAGGGGGGAACTGATGACGGGCGTGGCCTGCGGCGCGGCATCCGGCGGCGCCGGCTGGTTCAGAATATCTTCCGGGGTCAGATAAGAGACGAACCTCCAGGCGGTGTTGTCCCATTGAAAAAGCGCAACCTGGTTGCCGGATAATTCGAAACGCGGCAGACACGCCTTCAGATCCTCGGAGGCTTTATCCCAATCGATGTCCCAACGGAAGGCGACGTTCTTGGTATTGGGCTGGGCGCCATCCGTGATGCCGTTCACTTCGATGCGGTAAGGACCTTTGAGCAGGATTTCGTGTCCGCGGCCGGATTCCTGTAAGTTAATGGCGGTTACGAGCTTGCTTCCCTTATCCGTGAGCCGGTAAGTAGTGGACCAGGCATTCCCGTTCTTATCGGTTACTTCCACCAGCTTCCACAAGTCGTTCTTCACGCCACATTCCACTAAGTCGTCGGAGTGGAAGGTCACTTTGAAATGATTCATCTGTTCCTGGGACCATAGCTGGCTGATGACAGCGGCGGCGGCGTCCGGAACCAGGTCGGGCGGCGGCGGCGGATCGCTGGAACCGCAACCCGCTAGCATGCAGAGCGCCACGGTTAACAGGCCGGTCAACGCGTGGCGGAGATTCAGCGATCTACGTCCAGGCATCATCTGTGGATGCCTTCAGAATAGTCCGGTGCGGCGGTATTTCGCATGTTATCGAAGGTTATCTGGGGTTAACTTTTGGCGCGGCCTAAGTTAGCAATGGGACCCGGCTGTGTGCGATCATGCTGTGTTCCACGCACGAATTTCAAACTATGAAACGAGTATTTACAGCCGCATTAGCCGCGGCACTGATGAGTCTACATCTGCCGGCGGGCGAGCCGCAGCGCGATGTAATTTCGATCGACTACAGCAAGGAGAAGGGCCTGGTGGCGGCGGCCTATCGGGGCGGCCAGGTGGTGGTATGGGATTTTGAATCCGGGCAGGTGCGGCACGCCTATAACGCGTCGGCGCCAAAAGCCACTCTGAACCAGCCGCTGGCGCATTTCAGCGCGGGCGGGCGCCGCCTGGCTTTCACTCAGGAAGGCGACGCGGGGCTGGTTTCGTATGGCGCACTCGACGGCGCGGCCACCGTGCTGGTGCCGCACAGACTGCTGGTGAAGGGGATCACCGCTTTTAGCTGGTCGCGGCAGGCGGATCAGATGCTGGTGGCGATCGGGCGCGACATTTTCCTGATCGATGGGCAGGGACATATGCGATGGCAGCGGCGGCTGGAGACGCGCGCCATCATCACGGATGTGGTGTGGCATCCTTCCGAGACGTTCTACACGGTGGCCACCGATAACGGAGAGGTTTCCACCTGGGAGACTTCCAGCGGACGTTTGACGAGCGCTTCCAAGCTGGAGATAGGGCCGCATTCTACCGCGGTGAAGGTGGGCTGGACCAGTGAAGACACGCTGGTGACGAATATACGGGGCGTAAGCCTGGCGGTGCTCGATCCGGAGACTTTGAAGCCAAAGAAGACGACGCTCTGTAACTGCCTGGATTTTGGATGGACCCCGGATGGCAAGGAGATATTTGCGTGGACTCCGCCGCAGATCGCCATCTTCAGCGAGGCCGGCCAGCGCACACGGGAGATCCGCACGCCGTTTGAGGGCGAGGGTCCCATTGTGTGGGCGGGCGACGGAAGATTGCTGATGGCGTTTTCGGATTCGGCGGTGGTGCTGCGGGACGCGCGCAGCGGTAAGGTGTTGCGCACTTTCGCACCATAAAAAAAGAGCCTCGTCAGGAGAATTTGTGGGTGATTTTGACGGGTTTAGCGGGGAGGCTGACCGAGGAATCGGAGAAACTTACGGCAGGTGGTATCAAAGGACCGCTGTTGTTGCTCTGAGCTGACGCCGTAGATCAGTGGGCCGCCATCCTCATCGATCACATCGAAGAGAATCTGTTTGATGTTTTTCCTTCTCAGAGGAGGGTTTTCGTTCAGATCCCGGATGATCTCTCCCCCCAGCGCCCAGAGATTATCGACGTGCTTCTGGATGGTCTTCGGCGACAGATCCGCGCACGTCACCAGGTATTCGAGGAATGGCCGGAAGCAGGCCACGAGTTTCTCGCCCGGCGGCAGGTCCTTTTCCCATCCCATCCACGAGCGCGGCCAATCGTTCAGGCCACGGCAGTAACGCTCCAGGTCCGCGGCCGCCGCAAGAGTGGCGCGGTTTATCCTGGGAGTTCTCGCCGCTGCCTTTTTCACCATGCTACAACTCATCACGATTTTAAACCGCTGCCATCATTTCCGGGGTTTCGTTTACCAGCATGCCGAATTCAGTTCCGATCACAAGAGCATCGAAATTGCCGTGCGTCCGCGCAAGGGTTCGGCAGCGGTTTGTTCCCGCTGCCATCAGCCGGCGCCCGGTTATGATCAACTCGCGGAAAGGCGTTACGACTTCATCCCATTCTGGGGATTCCTGGTCTTCCTGCTGTACGCCATGCGGCGCGTCGATTGCCGCCGCTGCCAAGCGGTAGTTGTCGAGGAAGTTCCCTGGGGCAACGGCAAGCACCAGTTGACGAATGTCTACATGCTGTTTCTGGCCCGCTGGGCGCGGCGGCTTTCGTGGAAAGAAACAGCCGAGGCGTTCCGCACCTCCTGGGACAAGGTCTGCGACTCCGTCGAACATGTGGTCGCCTTCGGACTGGAGCACCGCACGCTCGGCCAGATCGATGCCATCGGGGTGGATGAAATCCAGTACGCCAAAGGCCACAAGTACCTGACCCTGGTTTATCAGATCGATAGCGTCACCCGTTTGCTTTGGGTCGGCAAGGAGAGAACCATCGAGTCTTTTCAGGGATTCTTCACCACCATGGGTGCAGAAATCACCTCCAAGATCGTGTTCGTCTGCTCGGACATGTGGGAACCCTATCTGAAAGTCATCCGCGAGAAATGCTCCCAGGCCCTGCATATCCTCGACCGTTTCCATATCGTAGCCAAAATGAACAAGGCCCTCGACGAAGTGCGCGCCGGAGAATCGCGCCGCATGGCGAGCGAAGGCCAAACACCGCTACTGAAGAAGTCGCGCTGGCTCCTGCTCAAACGCGAAGAGAATCTGCAAACCGAACAGCGGTTCCGCCTGAGAGACCTGCTCCGGTATAACTTGAGGACCGTGCGCGCTTACCTGCTCAAGGAAGCTTTTCAACAACTCTGGGATTACAACTCGCCAGCTTGGGCTGGAAAATTTCTCGATGAGTGGTGCCGGCAAACGATGCGTTCCCGCATCGAACCCATGAAGAAGATCGCCCGGTCACTGCGTCAGCACCGCGAGCTGATCCTCAACTATTTCCGCGCCCAAAAGCTTCTTTCCAGTGGCGTCGTCGAGGGCCTGAACAACAAAGCCAAAGTCACCATGAGAAAATCCTACGGCTTCCGCACCTTCCGGGTCCTCGAACTCGCGCTCTATCACTCACTTGGCAAGCTACCCGAGCCCGAATCCACCCACGATTTCTTCTGACGAGTCAAAAAAGAAGGGGGGTTAGGGACTAGGGTCTGGGGACTGGGGACTGGGGCTACTTTCCGACCTACTTAGCACGCGCCACACACGCCTCTGATACGCTGAATAAGTTCGGGGGACGGGTGATATCCATTGACGGAGTTTCCAAGAGCTTCGACGGCAAGCGGCAGGTCACTGCCTTACAACGAATCGATTTGCAAGTCGCGCGCGGCGAAATGCTATCGATTGTGGGGCCGTCCGGCTCCGGCAAATCCACGCTGTTGAATCTGATTGGCGGTTTGGATCGGCCCAGCACGGGCGAGATCCGCATCGACGGACGGAATATCGCCAAGTTGTCCGACGACGATCTGACGCGCTTGCGGCGCGACAAAATCGGATTCATCTTTCAGTTCTTCAATCTGCTGCCCAGCCTGAGCTGCATGGAGAATGTGGCTCTGCCCTTGCATCTGAAAGGCATACCAAGACCGAAGGCAGCGGCCCGCGCGAGAGAGCTTCTTGAACTGGTGCAGCTCGGCCAGCGTCTGGATCACCAGCCTGATGAATTATCGGGCGGCGAGCGGCAGCGAGTGGCCATCGCGCGCGCGCTGGCTTTCGATCCGCCGATCCTTTTGGCGGATGAGCCGACGGGCAACCTGGATAGTCACACGGGCGTGGAGATCCTCAAGCTGATTCGCGATCTACATGCGCGGCTAGGCGCGACGGTTCTGATCGTTACGCATGACACGGGTGTCGCGGAGAGTTGCGCGCGCACGGTCACGCTGCATGACGGCAGTATCGCCGGAGACGTGCGCCGATGATTCTGCTGCGGCTGATTAGTTGGCCATACGCGCGGAAGCACCTGGTGCGATGGCTGCTCACCATTGGCGGCATCGTGCTGGGCGTGGCGCTGCTGGTGGGCATGTACACGGCGAACCAAAGCGTTCTGGAAGCTTTCAACCGCACGGTGGAGCATATCGCCG
Organism: Bryobacterales bacterium; assembly: GCA_963785255.1. Classification (GTDB taxonomy): domain Bacteria; phylum Acidobacteriota; class Terriglobia; order Bryobacterales; family Bryobacteraceae; genus Bog-159. Next base: position 425,288 of record CAWAUR010000013.1, on the reverse strand, counting down.
GCAAGACGCAGTTACAAGTCTCCGCAGGCGATGGCGGTTTTGCGGAAGACGTTCTGGAGCGCGTCCAGAGCGATCCGGATATTCGCGCGGCGGCGCCGGTGATCGAGCAGGTGGTGGATTCCGGTATCAAAGGCCAGGGCAAGCTGTTGATCCTGGCGGTGGATATGACGGGTGACCGCAGCCTGCGGGATTACGATCTGGAAGGCGGCGATGAAGACGTGATGGACGATCCGCTGGTCTTTCTGGCGCAGCCGGATTCGCTGATTCTGACGCGCGATTTCGCGGCGCGCAACGGCCTGAAGAGCGGCAGTAAGCTGGCGATGAAGACCATGGAAGGCGACAAACAGTTCACGGTGCGCGGCATTCTGCGATCGGGCGGGATGACTTCGGCATTTGGGGGCAACCTGGCGATCATGGATATCTATGCGGCGCAGAAAGTCTTCGGCATGGGGCGGCGTTTCGATCGCATCGATATTGGATTGAAAGACGGAGTCACACTGGAACAGGGGCAGGCATCGCTCGGCAAGCTGCTGGGGCCGGGCTTCGAAGTGGAGCCGCCGTCGGGGCGCGGGCAGCAATTCGAATCGCTGATGAGCGTTTATGAAATGACCATGAACGTGGCGAGCCTGTTCGCGTTGTTCATCGGCACGTTCATTATTTATAACTCGTTCGCCATTGCGGTGACGCAGCGGCGCGCGGAGATCGGCATCCTGCGCGCACTGGGCGCTACACGCGGCCAGATCAGGTCGTTGTTTCTGGGTGAGAGCGCGGTGGCCGGTTTGGTGGGCTCGGCGGCAGGAATCGGATTCGGCCTGTTAATGGCGCAAGGGTTGACGGCCAGCACCAACGCCTTCATGGAAGGGGTGATGGGCGTTTCGGCGAACGCGGACCACATGCTGGTGCGGCCTTGGCTGCTGGTGACGGCGGGAGCGATGGGCGTTGTGACCAGCATGATCGCGGCATTTCTGCCGGCGCGGAATGCGGCGCGCGTGGATCCGGTGAAGGCTCTGCAGAAGGGCCAGTACCAGGTGCTTTCGGCGGGAGAAAACCGCAGAAGGCGTCTGGCGGCGCTGGCGGCTATCGCGATCGCGGCGGGCTGCATCGTGTTTGGACGGTCCACGGCGGTTTTTTACGTGGGCTATTTGCTGGCTGTATTGGCCATGCTGCTGCTCACGCCGGCGTTGTCTTTGTTTCTTTCGAAGCTGCTGCGCGGGCCGCTCAAGTGGGTGCGGCCGGTGGAGGGCGCGCTGGCGGCGGATAGCTTGATTCAATCGCCGCGGCGCACGTCGGCCACGGTGGCTGCGCTGATGTTGTCGCTATCGCTGGTCATCGCGCTGGGCGGCATGGCAAGAGCCAGCTATATGGAGATTGCCGACTGGATGGACAGCACCATGAATCCGGATTTCTTTTTGACCACTTCAGAAAACATCTCGCAGCGAGTTTTCCACTTCCCCAACAGCATGCTGGATGGATTGCGGCACATTTCCGGAATCGCCGAGGTACAGCCCGTGCGGATTGTACGGATCGATTTCCGGGGAAAGCCGGTGATGCTGGTGGCCATCGATTCGATGAGCATCGCGCGGCGCACGCGCAGGCGACGTATCACGGCGGGCGATTTCGACGGGATGTATCGCGATTTGGCCGCGCAGAAGGGTCTGATTATCGCCGATAACCTGGCGCAGTTGGAAAAGCTGAAGCTAGGAGAGACGCTGGCGATCGCGTCGCCGTCGGGCGTTTTGCGATTGCCTATTGTAGGAATCCTGACGGATTTCTCAAATCAGTTGGGCACGATCTTCATCGATCGCGAATTGTACCGGCGGCTGTGGAAAGACGATGCGGTGGATGTGTTCCGCATTTATCTGACGCCGGGCGCGCATGCGGCGGATGTGCGGGCGCGCATTCTGGATGGCTTCGCACACGAGCGGCGCCTTTTCGTGCTGGCGAATAAAGAAGTGCGCAGTTACGTGTTCAAGGTAACCGATCAATGGTTCGGCATGACTTACTTACAATTATTCGTAGCAGTGTTAGTGGCGATTCTGGGGATTGTGAATACACTGACGGTTTCGATCACCGACCGGCGGCGGGAACTGGGAGTGCTGCGCGCGGTGGGCGGATTGCGCAACCAGATCCGGCATACGATTTGGATGGAAGCGCTGGCGATCGGCATCGTGGGGCTGGTGCTGGGCGTGGCCGCGGGTGCCGTGAATTTGTATTACATGCTGACGGTCTCGCGGGAGAACTTTGCGGGGATTGCGCTGGATTACACATTCCCGTACGGGATTGTGGGACTGCTGGTGCCGGTGATTCTGGGCGCGGCGTTCGGCGCGGCGCTGTTTCCCGCGGAGAGCGCAGTGCGGAGTTCGTTAGTGGAGGCGCTGGAGTATGAGTAGACGGTTGGTCTCGATGGTGCTGGCGATTCTGCCGCTGGCCGCGGCGGAAGACGGACGCCAGATCGTGGCGGAATCGCAGCGGCGCGGACGGGCGGATTCGCAACGTTATGAAGGCTCGCTGGAGGTGATCAGCGCGAATAACAAGGTATCGAAGAAGCATTGGCAATCGGACCGGCTGGGATCTTATGGAAATAGCAAGGCGATTATCCGGTTCACGGAACCCGCCGAGGTGAAGGGGGTAGCGCTGCTGGTGGTAAATCACCCGGACCGGTCGTCGGACCAGTGGATGTGGACGCCGGCGATCGGGCGGGACCGGCGCATCGCGCAGCAGGACCGCTCGACACGATTCTTCGGCACGGACTTCAGTTTCGAAGATCTGGAGGAGCGCGACGTGGATCAGTTCGATTTCAAGCTGGAAGGCGAGGAGACCATCGACGGGGCGCTATGCTGGCGTATTGAATCGAAGCCTAAGCAGAGTAAGAGCTCGCAATATACTTCGTCGCGCGTGTGGATTCGAAAGGATAACTACGTTCCCGTGCAGTACGAGAATTATACGAAAGACAAGTTAGTGCGGCGGTTGGTGGAGCGAGATATTCAGAATATCCAAGGCATCTGGACGGCGCGGCAACTTGAGATGACCGATTTGGGGCGGAAGAGCCGCACGATTCTGAAGCTGGAGAACGTGCGTTATAACGTGCCCATGAAGGACGAGGATTTCACCGTGCAGGCGTTGCGGCGGGCCATGTGAAGCGGGTGGTGGGTGGTGGGTTTTGGGTGGTGGGTTTGAGCGTTTGTGCGTGGGGGCAGGATTTTACGCAGCGCGGGTTTTTGGAGGCCGATTTCATTGGGTATCCGCAGACAGCGCCTAACGATAGCGGGCAGGCAATTGGCGAGGCGCTGTTCCGCTATGAGGCGTTTTATAAGCTGAATTCCGATTGGCAATTCGCGGCCGGTATCGACGCACAAACCGATACGCACAACCAGGTGGACCGGATTTGGGAATTGTCCTGGGACGACCGGCAGGAGCGGCGGCCGTCTTTGGAGGTGCGGCAACTGAATGCCACTTACTCGAAGAAGAAACTCACGGTTGTATTAGGCAAGCAGTTCGTGCGCTGGGGTAAGGCCGACATACTCAATCCGACGGACAGGTTTGCGCCGCGGGACTATCTGTCAGTGGTGGATAGCGACTTCCTCGGCATTACGGCGGCGCGCGCGACTTATGGGGGACAGTCGAATACCATCGACATCGTGTGGGAGCCGCTGTTCACTCCCAGCCGTGTGCCGCTGCTCGACCAGCGGTGGAGCAACGTTCCGCCCGAGATCGCGCTTGAGGAGTTACCCGCGGCTTTTCCGGGCGGATCGCAATTTGGGGCGCGCTGGAACCACATAGGTAAAGTCGCGGAATATTCGCTTTCGTTCTATGACGGGTTTAATAACTTGCCGCTGTTTAACTTCGCGGAACCTGAGCCGCCGGTGGTGGACATACAGCGATATTATCCACAGATGCGCATGTACGGGGCGGATGCGGCGGTGCCTTTGAAGGGAGTGACGCTGAAGACGGAGGCGGCTTACTTCACTTCAACGACTAAGACAGAGGACGAATACGCTTTGTACGTGGTGCAGTTGGAGCGGCAGGCCGGTGAGTGGTTCTTCATCGGCGGGTATGCGGGGCAGGTGGTGACGGAGCACCGTTCGATCTTCGAATTCGCGCCCGACCGTGGATTGACAAGCGCATTTCTGGGTCATGCGGGGTATACGATTGACACCAATCGTAGCGTGTCACTGGAGATGGCGATTCGGCAGAACGGGCAGGGCGAATGGGCCACGCTCGAGTACTCGCAGGCGCTCGGCGGGCATTGGCGGGCGACGGCGGGGTTTACTTTGATCCGCGGGGATCAGTCGGACTTTCTGGGGCAGTACCGGCGGAATTCGCATGCCACGCTGGCGTTGCGGTATAGCTTTTGAGGAACTCGCGCAAAACGGGGCACGGCCGCGCCGCTTCGAGTCTACGGAGTTCCCCTCCTGTATGGCGGCGCGGGAAAGGCGCGCCCCTTTGCGCTGCTGAGGAGTTTCACAGTAGAACTACTCTTGCCGGTAGCGTTCCAGCATTGCCGAGGTGATTTCCGCGTTGGAGGGCCATTGGCCGCGCTTTTGTCCAGCGTGGGTTTGATATTCGCTGAGACGATCGGGATCGGGCTGGAGTACGATGCCGTCTTTGAGAAAGAGTAGCCCCACCTTGTCGGTCGGCATGCGCAGGACGAAGGCTTCCGCCTCTTCGAGGATCTCCCACAGACGGCGCATGGTGGCGACGGGATCCAGGGGCGGATCGCTCGCCACCATCAGGAAGTCTTCGGCGCGGTAGCGGGCCATGCGGCGGATCTCGTTGACGATACCTTCGGGGGTGAAGCCCAGAGCTTTGCCGGCGGACGCCCAGACGGCGGCTCCCATAGGTAGGATCTCCTGGTGAATGGCCAACAGATCCACAATGTCGCGCGGTTCACGGCGGCCGTAGGCAGCGGCAACTTTGTTGGTGGCGAGATCGACCGGGTGGAGGATGTAGCCGAAGGTATCGTCGCGGATGGTGGGAAAGAAACGGAAATCACTGTCGGCGACCCATTCCAGTTTCATCGACTCATCGGCGCGGCGCACGATGGCGGTGTGTATCTGGGGGTCGCGGCGCTGCCACTCGATCGCGTAACCGGACTGCTCAAGGAGGGCGGTGTCTTCCTGTGCGGCGCGCGCCACGCGCTCTTCGCGGTCATGGAAGACGTCGATGTCGCCGGAATAGCTTTCCGGGTCGCGGTGCGCGGCCAGCAACCGGAGGATTTCGGTTTGGATCTTAGACAGCGGCACGGCAGGCGCGCTCAATCATCTCGGCCAACCGACGGGCTTCGAGGTTACCTTGGACCCGCAGGCTGCGCGTGATGGCCAAGGCATCGGCGGGTGTGGGATTGGGCACCTGGCGGCAGCTCCAGAGCGCCATCGCGCCGAATTCCTGGAAGGCTCGGCGGTAGAGGGCGGCGAAATCTTCGGGGGGCGAGGTTTGGGTCATCTAAGTCGCTACTTTTCTTTTAGCATAGGTGAGGATGAACGAGGCTGGTGGCAGGTCAGATCTGTTTCGCCGAGGCCGAGGAGCCGCGCGCATGGTAGCATCAAATTAAATGCAAATTCAGCATCGCGGAATGGATATTGCGAGGGATATTCGCTCGCTTAGCGAGTTCAAGCGGAACAGCCGGGAGTTTCTGGAACAGATGCGGGAAAGCGGCAATCCGGTGGTACTCACGGTGAACGGCAAAGCGGAGGTAGTTGTGCAGGATGCCGCCTCGTATCAGAAGCTTCTCGATTATGTTAGCCAACTGGAGGCTGATGAGGGCGTGAAGCGCGGCTTGGCAGATGTTGCGGCTGGGCGGGTGACGCCTCTGGAGAGGTTTGAAAGGGACTTTCGCAAGAGGCATGGCATACCGCGCCGTTCTCGCTGATTGCGCGAAGGAGAACAGGTACGGAGTGGTTCGGAAGGCTTCTGGGCTGCCACTACGGCAGGGGACGAAACATCTACCGCGTTTTATTTGAGGTTGACGAAGAGCGGCAGACTGTTTGGATCCTGCATATTCGCCGGGGCGCGCGCAGACCTTGCGGCCTCAAGACGTGGGCAAACCCAAGGCTGAAGGCGATGAGCCGATTTAGGCGAGCGCAGTCTGGCGGGCTAGAGAGGGGACAGGCCAGGAGGCCGGTCCTACCCGAATTCTACGGAGCGGGCCAGCTTGACGGCGGGATTCTGGCGCAATTGCTGGAGGACGGTCTCGGGCACGAGGCCGTCGGTGGAGACTACGGCGATGGCTTCGAGCGGCTCGCCAGGGGCGGCGGGGACGTCGCGCCGGCCGAGCGAGAAATTGGCGATGTTGATGCTGTTGCGTCCCAGGACGGTGCCGACGTGGCCGATGACGCCGGGGACATCATGGTTCTTCATGAAGATGAGATGGCCCGAGAGAGGCGCTTCGCAGTAGATGCCGTCGACTTGAATGAGCCGGGGATTGCCTAAGAGCACGGCGCCTTCGACTACAGTGACGCCGCAATCTGTTTCGAGTTCAAGACGGATGGAGTCGATGGGGCCGGTGCGGGATTCGTGGCGCTCGGCGAGATTCCAACCGCGCTGGGCGGCGATCTGCATGGAGTTGATGAGATTGGCGCGCTCGGAGACGGAGCGCTTGAGGACGCCCGCCAGACCGGCATTGCGCAGCAGGTTCGTGTTGTTCTCGCCGATGCGGCCGTAGTAAGCCAGGCGCACAGTTTTGGTATGGCCGGCGGCGATGTAGGCGGCGAAGCTACCGAGGCGCTCGGCGACATTGATATACGGACCGAGGGCGCGGTATTGCTCAGGCGAGAGGGCCGGCATGTTGACGGCGTTGAGAGCCACGCCGTGGTTCAGGTATTCGACGATTTGTTCGGCGATGCGGATGCCTACGATTTCCTGAGCCTCTTCGGTAGATCCACCGATGTGGGGGGTGGCAAGTACCTTGTTGCCGGCGAAGAGCGGGTAACCTGGGGGGGGAGGCTCGACGGCAAAGACATCGAGGGCGGCGGAAGCGACTTTGCCGGACTCGATAGCCTGGCGCAAGGCCTCATCATCGACCAGTTCGCCGCGCGCGCAATTCACGATACGGACGCCGGACTTCATGCGGGCGAAGGCATCGTGGGAGAGCATGCGGTCGGTTTCGGGGGTGAGGGCGACGTGAAGGGTGATGTAATCGCTTTGGGAATAGAGCGTAGGCAGGTCGACTAACTCGACGCCCAGATCCTTGGCTATTTGCGCGGTGACATAGGGATCGTGAGCGAGGACCCGCATTTCGAAGGCGCGGGCGCGCTTGACGACCTCGCGGCCGATGCTGCCGAGGCCGACTATGCCGAGTGACTTGCCGCGCAGCTCGCTGCCCATGAACTTCTTTTTTTCCCACTTGCCGCCGGTGGTGGATTGGGTGGCTTCGGGGATGCGGCGGGCCATGGCGAGCATGAGCGCGAGGGTGTGCTCGGCGACGGAGATGGCATTGCCGCCGGGGGTGTTCATGACCAGAACTCCGGCGGCGGTGGCGGCATCCAGATCGACGTTATCGACGCCCACGCCGGCGCGGCCGATGGCGCGCAAGCGAGGCGCTTTGTCGAGCACGGATTGATTGACCTGCACGGCGCTGCGTACGATCAGGGCGTCGGCATCGGCGAGGTAATTCGAATATTCTTTGGGGCTGGAAACGACGATGTTCCAGCCAGGCTGAGACTTCAGAAGAGCGACGGCAGCCTCGGCGAGCGGTTCGGCGACGAGGACGGTCATGCGTGCACTGCCTGGGGCGCGACCGCAACTTCGGTATAGACGTTCTCGACGGCGGCGACGCCGGTTCCGAATTCGACGGGAAAACCGTTGGCGTGGAGGATGATTTCGAGTCCGGCGACGACGGCGAACAGATCGGCAAAATCGAAATAACCGAGGTGCGCGATGCGGAAGATCTGGCCTTTCATGGAGCCTTGGCCGTTGGCGATGACGGCGCCGAAACGGCTGCGGAATTCCTTTACGATAACGCCGGAATCGAGGCCGCGCGGGGATTTCACGGCGGTGACGGAGGAACCGGGCGATGCGGGCGCGAACAGTTCGAGCCCCAACTTTTGGACCGCTTCGCGCGTGGCGCGGGCGAGCATCTGAGCATTCTCGATGAGCTTCGGCATGCCGATTTGCTTCACGTATTTGAGGGCTTCGGCGAGGGCCAGGATGAGAGCGGTGGAAGGAGTCCAACTGGATTCGCCGGCATCGCCGCTCTTCTTCTCCTTCTTCAGGTTGAAATAAAAATGTGGCAGGGTGGCGGTGCCGGCGAAGCTCCAGGCTTTCGCGCTGACTGACATGAAGGCGAGGCCGGGCGGGATCATGAAGGCTTTTTGCGAGCCACCGATGACGACGTCGAGACCCCAACCATCGATATCGAGGGGCATGGTGCCGAGGCCGGTGATGGCGTCGACGACGAAGATGGCGTTGGTCCTGGAGACGGCGCGGGCCATGGCTTGGACGTCGTGGGCGGCGCCGGTGGAGGTTTCCGAAGCTTGCACGAATACGCCGCGGGTGGCGGGTTGGGCGGCGAGGGCGGCTGCGACCTGTTCGGGGGCGACGACCTGGCCATAGGGGACGGTGAGGACGGTGGCATCGAGGCCGTATGCTTTGGCAATTTCGGCCCAACGTTCGCCGAATTTACCGGCGACACAGACGACGACTTTGTCGCCGCGCGAGAAAAGATTGGATACCGAGGCGTCCATGGCTCCGGTGCCGGAGGCGGCGAACATGAGGACATCGTTGGCGGTGCCCATGACCTCCTTGAGGTCCGCGAGCGCGGACCGGTACACTTTGCGGAAGTCCTCCGTGCGGTGGTGGATATCCGCGGCCATCATAGCGTGGAGGGCGGGCGGATAGAGAGGCGTAGGGCCTGGCGTTAACAAGCGTTGTTTCTTTATGTGCATGGCGGGACCTAGAATTACAGCTTAACAGAAGGGGCTAGGGGCTAGGGGCTAGGGGCTAGGGGCTGGGGGCTGGGGGCTGGGGGCTGGGGACTGGGGGCTAGGGGCTGGGGACTGGGGGCTAGGGGCTGGGGACTGGGGGCTAGGGGCTGGGGCTAGGGACTGGGGGCTAGGGGCTAGGGAAGATCGAAGCCCAAGTGGTTGGATCTTAAGCGGGTGATGGGTGGTGGGTGGTGGGTAGTGGGTGGTGAGTGCTGGGGACTAGGGGCTAGGGGCTGGGGCTGGGAGGAGCGCGGACGTGAAACTCGCTTGATTGGGAAACACTTTCTGCTTTGCAGTTTGGGCTGGCGGTCAGGTTGTCAAAGACCGGGGGGGGAAGAGACTAACGGGTATCGGTGGAGGCGCAGGCTCTGGGTTGCGGCTCGGGGGGCTTGGGAACGGAGTAAGTGGCGCGAGATGGGTCTTTCTTTGACTGCGATTTGGATTCGTTGGCTTTGCGTTCTTTTTGCAGGCGTTGGAGTTCGTGCAGGGCTTCGGTGAAGGAACGCTCCAGGCGTGCGCGCTGCCTGGAGATTTGTTCGAGTAACTCCAACTGTTGGGGTATGGTCAGCTTCTCCTCGGAGTAGATGCGGCACTCACCGCGGGCCAGGCGGGCGATCAGCCAGTGGGAGGTGAACATCTGGTCGAAGTAATGATCTTCGGCGCGGGTAGCGGGCTTCCACTCTTTGTGAAAGCCTTCCCAGAGTGCGTCGAACTCGGCGAGGTCTTCGTAGGGAAGTATGGTACTGCGGGCGTGGAGACCGTATTTCAGCGCATTGAATTTGACGGCTTCTTTGCCTTCGGGTGTGGTGGGCCCTGTGGATTTTTCGGCGTTACGTTGATTGGCTTCGTGTTGTTTGTCGGAAATTAACATTGGGAATGCTCCTTTTGCCATCTATGATACGCGGCGGGTGCCGGGGAATCGGGGAGAGATGGAGAAGCGAGTTAGTAAGTGGCATGGTTGGCGATGGATGCGAATTGCAAGTATTTTACGACACTTGTGACTCGGCTGCTTGGGCGGCCTACGAGGCCGCCGGTCGCGGTAGGGATGCCGGTTGCCCGGCACCCCCCGCACAGATCCGTGCGAGCGCTCCTAACGCACACGGTTCTTACCTTGGATGTGCTGCCACGCAAAGCGAACGTCAGGATACGGATGCAGAATTTCGACGTCCGGGATGAGGCACCCGAGTTTCTCCCAAAATTTGTTCCAGGTCCAGCGGGTTCTTTGACTCCGCCGCCGAAGCTGCCACCACCACATGCGTAGCACTTCGTGCCGGAACGCTTTCAGTCGTTCCTCGTTGCGCGGCACGGCGTGATATCGGAAATATCCGCGAACCACCGATTGCAGCCACCCCGTCGTGTCCGGAACCCGCGCATGCAAGCGTTGGCGGAGCTGTTGCCGAATCTTCTTCAGCTTGGCGGCCATCCGTTTGCCGATCGTCTTCCGCAGCACCATGAAGTACCCCGTCGCGTGATTCTTCCCACAGATGTGAGTGAAACCCAAAAAGTTGAAGGTTTCCGGCTTCCCTTCCCCACGCTTCGCCCGCCGTTCAGCGGCATAGCGCCCAAATTCGATCAGGCGCGTCTTCTCCGGATGCAATTCCAGCCCGAACTTCCGCACGCGTTCCCGCAATTGCGCCAGAAACTTTTCGGCCTCTTCCCGGTCCTGGAATCCGAACACCACGTCGTCCGCGTACCGCACCGCGATCATGTCGCCGTGCGCCACCTTCTTCCGCCATGCCTGCACCCACAGATCGAGCACGTAATGCAGGTAGAGATTGGCTAGCAACGGCGAAATCACCGCCCCTTGTGGGGTCCCTTCCTTCGTCTCGTACCACTGTCCGTCCTCCATCACGCCCGCCTTCAACCATTTCAGGATCAAGCGGACGAGCCGTTCATCTCCTATCCGATGCCGTACGAACTTTTCCATCTGAGCGTGTTCGACTTTGTCGAAAAACGACCGGATGTCTAAGTCCAGAACGTAGTTCACCTTCTTGCTGGTGATCCCGACGTAGAGCGCGTCTAGTGCGTCGTGCTGCTTGCGCCCCGGCCGGAACCCGTACGAAATGCCCAGAAAGTCCTCTTCCCAGATCGGATTGAGAACCGCGACCACCGCTGCCTGGGCGATTTTGTCTTCCAGGGCGGCGATGCCCAATGGCCGTTTCCGCCCATCGGCTTTGTCGATCCAGACTCTCCGCGACGGTTGCGCGCGATAGGCCCCGCGATGGATGCGTCCATGGAGGTCGGCGAGCCGCTCCTCCAGTTCGTCCCCGTAGGCTTGCCACGTCACCCCGTCCACTCCCGCCGCCGCTTGCCTTTGCAGGTCGTAGTAGCTGCTGCGGAGCAGGTCGATAGTGACGTGATGCAGCAGGGCGGTGAACCGCAACTGCTTGTCCTTCTGCGCTGCTTGACGTACACGGTCCAGCCCGCTTGGCCCGCTTTCCCGGCCTTGCATCCGGTACGGGTTAGGCTCTTCCGCATTCTCCTCGGTCAGCGGCCTTCCCTCCGCGATCTCCTTCGGCCCTCCCTGGCCTGCGTTCGACCGCTTCGTCGGTACTACGCCGCTGTGCGACTCCCCGCCGCCGTGCATCTGGGTCTTATCGCTCATCGCTTTCTCCCAGCGTTCCGCCCTCTACCGGCGGCGGAAAGCCACGGGGTCTCTCGGTTCTCGCGCGTGAAGTTTCTATGCGTGCGTGGGGTCTACGACTCCGCAGGGCCGCAACGTGCTCGCGCTGTTTACGCACGCTGCCGTGTTGCCTTCCGGTTAGCCTGACACCGTCGGCGCCCATGATTTTGGCAATTTCGGAGCTCATCAACTTCAGGGATACCCAGCCCACATATGCCCCAGGCCAACGCTTCAAGTGCGTCGTTGCCGCCGCCCTCACATGGCTCGGGGTCAGGATGGTTCGCTACTCCTTTCCTGTATGACTCTTTCATTCACTACTTCACGCCGGTTTATCCCGACGCTATCCAGGCTACGAGCCTGCCCCACTTGTTTATACAATCGTTCGGTGAGGAAAAAACGGATTTTGGTGACGGGCGGGGCGGGCTATATCGGGTCGCACACGGCGCGGAAGCTGATGCGGCGCGGGTACGATGTGACGGTGGTGGACGATCTTTCGCGGGGCTACCGGCACAATGTGGAAACGCGCGATTTCCATCAACTGCGGGTGCATCAGACCGCGGAGCTGACCGAGATCGCGGCGGGACATGATGCGGTGATTCACTTCGCGGCGTATATTTCGGTGGGCGAATCGATGCAGGCGCCGGAGGTGTATTTCGAAAATAACGTGGCAGGGTCGTTGTCGGTGGCGACGGCGATGATCAGGGCGGGTGTGAAGCACCTGGTGTTTTCGTCGACGGCGGCGGTGTATGGGATTCCGCGGACGTCGCCGATTGCGGAGAGCGCGCCGATTGCGCCGGTGAATCCGTATGGCGATTCGAAGGCGATGGTGGAGACTATGCTGGGGTGGTGCAGTGAGATTCACGGACTGCGCAGTGTGTCGTTGCGCTACTTTAACGCTTGCGGGGCGGATCCGGAGGGCGGGCTGGGAGAAGAGCACGATCCGGAGACGCATTTGATCCCGCTGATGCTGCGGGCGGTGAAGAGCGGGAAGCCGTTCACGGTGTTTGGGGACGATTACGATACGCCGGATGGGACTTGCATCAGAGATTATATTCATGTGAACGATCTGGCGGAGGCGCATATTCTGGCGGTGGAAGCGCTGTTGGCGGGGGGCAAGTCGGACCAGTTTAATGTAGGGACGGGGAGCGGGCATTCGGTGATGGAGATGATCCGGGCGGTGGAAGAGGTGACGGGGCAGAAGGCGCCTTATGTGGTGGGTCCGAGGCGAGAGGGGGATCCGCCGGCGTTGGTGGCGGATGCGGATAAGCTGCGGCGGGTGCTGGGGTGGGAGCCGCGGGTTGGGGAGGTGAAGGAGATTGTGGCGACGGCCTGGCGCTTTCAGCAGGGGCTGGGGGCTGGGGGCTAGGGGCTGGCGCCGTGGCTGGTGGTTTACTTTGGTGGGATCGAGGACACGATGAGATGGTTAATTGGGTTCTTTTTGGTTTACGGTATGTTTGCTCAAACGTCTTATGACTTATTGCTGAAGGGCGGCCATGTTATCGATGGCAAGAATAAGATCAGCGCGGTGATGGATGTCGCTATTGCGGATGGGAAGATCGCGGCGGTAGCGGCGGATATTCCGGCGGGGAAGGCTCTGAAGGTGGTGGATGTTTCGGGGCTCTATGTGACGCCGGGGCTGATCGATATGCATGCGCATGTTTATGCGGGTACGGGTCAGCGCGGGGCTTACTGCGGGGATAACAGCGTGTATCCGGATGGGTTCACGTTCCGTGCGGGTGTGACTACGGTGGCGGACGCGGGGAGCTCAGGGTGGCGCAATTTTCCGGATTTCAAAGATAGGGTGATCGACCGGGCGAAGACGCGGGTGCTGGCGTTTCTGAATATCGTAGGCGCGGGGATGGCGGGGAAGGTGGAGCAGGATCTCGGCCAGATGGACGCCAAAGCCGCGGCGGAGATGGCGCTCGGATACAAAGAGACGATTGTGGGGATTAAGACGGCGCACTATGCGGGTCCGGAATGGACTGCGGTGGAGCGGGCGGTGGAGGCGGGGACGCTGGCGAATATTCCGGTGATGGTGGATTTTGGCGAGTTCCGTCCGGAGCGGCCGTTTCAGGAACTGGTGCTGAAGAAGCTGCGGCCGGGCGATATTTATACGCACACTTATCTAGGTTGGGTACCGATGCTGGACGATCAGGGGCGCATCTTACCTTACTTATTCGAGGCACGGAAACGCGGGGTGATTTTCGATGTGGGACATGGGGGCGGGAGTTTTCTTTTCCGGCAGGCTGTACCGGCGATGCGGCAGGGATTCGGACCGGATTCGATCTCGACGGACTTACATATCGGCAGCATGAACGCGGGGATGAAAGACATGCTGAACGTGATGTCGAAGTTCCTGAATATCGGAATGCCGCTCGATGAGGTCATCATGCGATCGACTTGGGCGCCGGCGCGGGAGATCAAACATGAGGAGTTAGGAAGTTTGTCGGTGGGGGGGGAGGCGGATGTAGCGGTACTGCGAGTAGAGGAAGGACACTTCGGATTTGTGGATACGTACGGCGCGCGGATGCAGGGAACGCGCAAGCTGGAATGCGAGTTGACGGTGAGGAACGGGCGGGTGGTGTGGGATCTGAACGGGATCACACGGGAAGATTGGGAGGGCTTGGGAAAGTATCTGGCGCAGGGCGATGGGCGCTGGGACGGGACTTTGGCGGGAGAAGTGAGGAAACGGAAGTGAAGTGGTTGTGGGTGGTGGGTGGTGGGTGGTGGGGGCTGTTCGCGCAGACGGCGAGCGGACCACCGCTGACGCTTACTTTGGACGAAGCTTTGGCGCGGGCCAAGAAGGTGGCGGCGCAGTATCAGTCGGCGGTGATTACGGCGGAGATCGCGCATGAGGACCGGGTGCAGGCGAAGGCGGCGCTGCTACCGACGGTGAACTGGTTCAACCAATATATATATACGCAGGGAAACGGCACACCTTCGGGGATTTTCGTGGCGAATGACGGCGTACATATTTATAACAACCAGGCAACTGTGCATGAAGACTTGTACGCGCCGGGAAAGCGGGCGGATTATCAGCGGGCGATCGCAGCGGAGGCGGCGGCGCGGGCGAAGGCGGATATCGCGGCGCGGGGTTTGGCCGCCACCGTGGTGCAGAACTATTACAGCCTGCTGGCGGCCCAGCGGAAATACACGAATGCGCAGCAAAGCTTGAAGGAGGCGCGGGAATTTTTGGATATCACGAGCAAGCTGGAGGCGGGGGGGGAGGCGGCGCATTCGGATGTGGTGAAGGCGGAGATTGTGGTAGCGCAGCGGGAGCGGGACGCGCAGGACGCGCAGTTGGCCGTGGAGCGGACGCGGATCGGGTTTGGAGTTATGTTGTTCACCGATTACACCCAGCAGTTTTCGGTGGCCGACGATTTAGGGACTGCGCCGGCGTTGCCCGCGCGGACCGAGGTGCAGGAGATGGCGGGGCGCAACAATCCGGATATCAGGGCGGCGCAGGCGACGGTGCAGGTGCAGGAGTACGAGGTGAAGTCGGCACGCGCGGCGTACTTTCCGATATTGTCGCTGGATTATTTTTATGGCATCGATGCGAACCAATATGCGATTTGGAATCGGAGTGAGGAGCGGAACCTGGGATCGGTAGCGCAGGCGACGCTGACGATTCCAGTGTGGAATTGGGGCGCGACGCGGAGTAAGGTGCGGCAGAGCGATTTGCGGCTGCAGCAGGCGCGGATGGATTTGAGTTTGGCGCAACGGCAGTTGCTGGCGGATCTGGATTCGTACTATCTGGAGGCGCAGGCGGCCAACGCGCAGGTGGACTCGCTGCGGCGATCGGAGGAGCTCTCGGCGGAGAGTTTGCGGTTGACGTTGTTGAGGTATGAGGCAGGCGAGGTGACGGTGCTGGAAGTGGTGGATGCGCAGAGCACGCTGGCGCAGGCGCGGAATGCTTATGCGGATGGGTTGGTGAGGTATCGGGTGGGGCTGGCCGCGCTTGAGACGTTGACGGGGAGGTTTTGACGATGGGGGGGGGGCACAACAAGACAGACCACAAAAGACGATGGTCTGTCCTACTGGTGCTGGGCGTGGTGCTGGTGGGGTGTGGGAAGAAGGAGGCTAAGGAGGCGGAGCCGGTGGCACCGGTCGAGACGGAGGAAGCAAGTATTGCTCCGATCAGGCGGATGATTGAGGCGGATGGCATTTTGTATCCACGGAATCAGGCTTCGGTGGTGCCGAAAATCAGCGCGCCGGTGAAGACGTTCTATGTGAACCGCGGCGATCATGTGCGCGAGGGTCAGTTACTGGCGTTACTGGAGAATCGGGATTTGGCGGCAGCCACGCAGGAGAGCAAGGGACAGTACGAGCAGGCGGAAGCCAACTATCGGAGCACGGCGTCGGCCGCGGTTCCGGAGGAAGTGATGAAAGCGCAGACCGATGTACAGGCCGACAAAGAGGCCATGGACGCGGCCAAGAAGGTCTACGAAAGCCGCCAGCAATTGTTCCAGGAAGGTGCGCTGGCGCGCAAGTTAGTGGACGATGCGCAGGTGGCGTACGTGCAGGCGCGCAGCCAATACGAGGCGGCGCAACAACATCTGGAAGCGCTACAGAGCGTGGGCAAGCAGGAGCAGATCAAGTCGGCGGCGGCGCAGGTGGATACGGCGAAGGCGCATTATCAAGGGTCGGAGGCGCTGTTATCGTATTCCGAAGTGCGGAGTCCGATGGCGGGAGTGATCGCGGACCGGCCGGTGTATCCGGGAGAGATGGCGACGGCGGGATCGCCGCTGCTGACGGTGATGGATAACTCGCGGGTGGTGTCGCGGGCCAACGTCCCACAGGGGCAGGCGGGGTATTTGAAGGTGGGCGATACGGCGACGGTGAGACAGGCGGATGCGACGGAGGAAGTGACGGGCAAAGTGACAGTAGTAAGTCCGGCGGTGGATCCGAATAGCACGACGGTGCAGGTTTGGGTAGAGACGCCGAATCCGGGAGAGAAGTTGAAACCGGGCGTTTCCGTGCATGTGACGATTGTGGCGAGCACGATTCCCAATGCTTTGACGATTCCGGTGGCGGCCATGTTGCCGGCGGAAGAGGGCGGCACGCAGGCGATGGTGGTGGGGGGGGATGGAGTGGCGCACGTACGCAAGATCCAGACGGGAGTGCGCGATGGGGATAAGGTGCAGGTGTTGAGCGGATTGAAGGCAGGAGAGCAAGTGATCACGGTGGGGGGTCTGGGATTGGAAGACGGCGCGAAGGTACGAGTGGAAAAGGAGCGCTCGTGAGCAACGGCGCCGAGCATTGGACAGCGCGGCACGCCAAGCCAGTCATCTTCGTAATTGTGACGCTGGTGGGGGTGGGAATCTATCTGGCGAGTACGATACCGGTGGCGGTGTTTCCGTCGACGGATTTTCCGCGGGTTGTGATCGGCGTGGACAACGGGGTGGCGCCCATCGATCAGATGTTGGTGACGGTCACGCGGCCGATTGAGGAAGCCGTGAACAGCGTGCAGGGCGTGGAACTGGTGCAATCGATCACCAGCCGCGGGCAGGTGGAAGTGGACCTTTTTTTTTCGTGGAAAGTGGACATGTATCGCACGCTGGAGCTGGTGAACGCGGCCTTGGCACGCGTGCAGCCCACGCTGCCGCCGACGGCCAAGATCACGGCGAACCGGCTGACGTTCGCGGCGTTTCCGATCATGGGATACAGCCTGACATCGGATACGGTTCCACAGACCCGGCTATGGGAGATGGCCACTTATGAGTGGAAGCCGCGGTTGAACCGGCTGCCGGGGGTCTCGACGGTGGTGATTCAAGGCGGGCAGGAGCCGGAGTTTGAAGTGCGGCCGGACCCGGCTAAGTTGCTGGAGAGCGCGGTAAGTGTACCGGGATTACTGGATGCGATAGGACGTAGTAACTTGATCGATTCGCCGGGACTTATCGAACGGCGGCACGAGTTAGTCTTAAGCCTGGTAAGTGGGCAGGTACGCACGCCCGCGGAGATAGGGGGCATCGTGGTGCGGACTACACCGGCAGGGGCGCCAATCCGGATCGGAGATCTGGGACAGGTGCTGCCATCGGTGAAGCCGGTATACACGATTGTAACGGGCAACGATAAGCCGGCGGTGCTGTTGAATATCTACCGGCAGATCGACAGCAATACGGTGGCGGTAGCGGATGCGGTGCACGAGGAACTGGATAAGATGCGGCGGACGATGCCGCGCGGCGTCGCGCTGATGTCTTTCTACGACCAATCGGAGATCGTGAATGAATCAATCGCGAGTGTGCGGGACGCGATTCTGATTGGGTTGGTGCTGGCGTCGCTGATCCTGGTGCTTTTTTTAAGAGACTGGGGGACATCACTGGTGGCGGGGCTGGTGATTCCGGCAACGGTGGCGGTGACTTTCATCTTTCTGCGGGCATTGGGAGAGAGCTTCAACCTGATGACGCTGGGGGGGCTGGCAGCGGCAGTGGGGCTGGTGATCGACGACGCGATCGTGGTGGTGGAGAATATCGTGGCGCACCGGGATGCGGGCGAAAACCGGAGCGAAGCCATTCGCCACGCGTTGGGCGAGATACGCAAGCCACTGGTAGGATCGACCATTACGCCGATCGTGGTGTTAGTGCCGCTGATTTCCATTACGGGCGTGACGGGTGTGTTCTTTCGCGCGCTGGCTGTGACGGTGGGGGTGGCGTTACTGACTTCGCTGGCGCTGGCGCTGACGTGGACGCCGACACTAAGCCATTATTTCATCCGAAAGAGCGCGGGCAGAGAGCGGCGCGAGGGCGTTCCACCACGCGCGTTGCGGATTTACGAACGCGTGCTGCGGCGCACCTTGGAACATCCGTTTGTATTTGCCGTGTTCGCATTAGTGGTGATTGCCGGTTCATATTTATGTTATCGCGCGCTGGGGTCCGACTTACTGCCCAGCATGGACGAAGGCGGATTTATCGTGGATTATATTATGCCAGCGGGATCGTCACTGGAGGACACGAATAGGGTGGTGTCGGAGGTTCTGAAGATCCTGCATGAGACGCCGGAAGTAGAGAGCACATCGCGGCGTACGGGGCTACAACTGGGCCTGGCGGCGGTGACGGAGGCGAATCGCGGCGATATCTCGGTGAAGCTGAAGCGCAAGCGAAATCGCAGCGCGGAGGAGGTAGTGGCGGAGGTGCGCGCGAAGGTAGCCAAGCAAGTGCCGATGCTGGAAGTAGAGTATCCGCAGTTGCTGCAAGACATGATCGGGGACCTCAGCAACGCACCCGAACCGATCCTGATCAAGCTGTTTTCGCAGGATCCGGCGGTGCTGCGGGAATGGGCACCCAAAGTGGCGGACGGCATTAAAAAGATTCCGGGGGTGGTGGATATTTTGAATGGCATCGACAACACCATCAGCGGACCGGCGTTGCTGTTTCAAGTGAATCCGGCGGTGACGGCGCGAGCGGGGTTCACGCCACAGGAAGTGGAACTGGACATCAGCGCGATTCTGCAAGGCGAGCCAGCGCCCACGCCGGTGATTGTGAACGATCGCGCGTACACCATCCGGGTGCGATTTCCAGAGCAGACACGCGCCACGCTGGAAGCGATTCAGAACACGCTGCTGGTGAGTTCGACGGGAAAAACGGCTACGCTGGCCACGCTGGCATCGCCGACGGAAGAGCCGGGGCAGACGGAAATCCGGCGGGAAAATCTGCAGCGGGATGTGGCGGTGACGGCGCGGCTGGAGGGACTGAATTTGGGCGCGGGGATGGCGGCCGTGCAAAAGGTGGTCAACGGGCTGGGAATCCCGCCGGGCGTGCGGGTGGCATATGGGGGGGGGTACGAGGAGCAGCAACGATCGTTCCGGGACCTGGTATTCGTGCTGGTGCTGGCGGTATTGCTGGTGTTCACCGTACTGCTGTTCGAATTCGGCAGCTTCGCGGCACCGGCGGCGATTCTGGCTTCGGCGCTATTCTCCACGTCAGGCGTGTTTCTGGCGCTGTTGGTGACTGGAACGACTTTCAATATCTCGTCGTTCATGGGACTGATCATGGTGATCGGGATCGTGGCTAAAAACGGCATTCTTCTGTTGGATGCGGACCAGAGATTTCGGGCGGAGGGGATGCCGGCCGAAGAAAGTATGATCCACGCGGGCGACCGGCGGCTACGGCCGATTATGATGACCGCGCTGGCTACGGTGGCGGGCATGGTTCCGCTGGCGCTGGGATGGGGCGCGGGATCGCAGATGCTGCAACCGCTGGCGATCGCGGTGATCGGCGGGATTCTGGCGTCGATGGTGCTGTCGCTGGTGGTGACGCCGGCGGTGCATTTTTATCTGGCGGACCGGCTGGGATTTCCAAGATAGATTTCCTGACCGTGGCTCGATGACTCGCCAATTGGCGGCCTACGAGGCCGCCGCAGGCTACGAGCCTGCCCCACAATTTACCATTCACAGAGTTAGAAAGATAATCTGCGCGTTAGAAATCTGCCACTTACGGGCTGGTGCGGTATAGGACCGCGCTGGGCGATGTTAGTCTCTAATCGGGAATCAGGTTTGCGCATGACGGAGAGACAGAGGAACAGAGCGCGGATGGTAAGGAAAGCGATCGCGAGCATCGAAGAAAGACTGGGAACGCGTGAGGTGGGTCCGACGCTGGCGGACCTAGTTCGTCTGTTGCAAATAGAGAAGGATCTCGATGCCGAGGAACCGCGCGAAGTCAGGGTGCGATGGGTAGAAACGAAACCGGCAGGGTCGACACCAAAGAGATAGGTTATTACGCACTTCCTTCACAGCGGCAATTTCATGACTGCGAGTCGCGATTTAAGGGTTTTTCCGGGCCGATCGCGTCAGGAAAAAGCCAGGCACTGTGCCACGAAGCGATCAAGCTGACTTATACAAATCAGGGCAGGATGGGGCTCATTGGAGCACCAACCTATCCGATGTTACGCGACGCCACACAGACGACGTTATTCTCGATCCTGGAAAGCGAAGGAATTCCATACGAGTATAGCAAGGCCGAGAATATGCTTACGATGCTGGAGACGGGGTCGCATATCATCTTCCGGCCGGTGGACGATTTCGAGCGATTGCGCGGCACAAACCTGGCATGGTTCGGACTCGATGAGTTGACTTATTCGCCGGCGGGGGCATGGTCGCGCCTGGAGGGCCGGCTGCGCGATCCGCAAGCCACGAGCCTTTGTGGTTTTGCGGTATGGACGCCCAAGGGTTACGACTGGGTATACCAGAAGTTCATCGCGGATCCGGTGGACGGATACAGCGCCATCATCGCGAAGCCGCGGGAGAACCGGTTCTTACTCGAAAAGGTTCCAGACTTCTACGACCGGCTTAAGAACAGTTACGACGATACCTTTTACCAGCAGGAAGTGCTGGGACAGTATCTCAGCTTGCAGGGCGGCCTGGTTTATAGCTCGTTTAACCGGCGGGACCATGTGAGGCAACTGCAGGCGAACCGGAATTACCCGCTGCTATGGGCGTTGGACTTCAACGTGGACCCGATGTCTTCGGTGGTGGCGCAAATCGAAGGGCGGACGGTCTTCGTGCTGGACGAGCTGGCGCTGCGGCACGCCAGCACGCACGAAGCCTGCGAGGAGTTTGAGAACCGGTTTCCGAATCATCCGAGCGGCGTAGTGGTCTACGGCGACGCATCGGGAAACGCGCAGCACAGTACAGGAACGTCGGACTATCAGATTGTACGGGAATACTTCCGGATGAGCTATGGCACGCCGGTGACTTATAAGGTACCCAAAGCCAACCCCAGTGTGCGTGAGCGGATCATGCTGACTAATGCGAAGCTACGGACGGCCAGCGGCGAGATACGGATGTTTGTGGACCCGAGGTGCAAGGAGTTGGTAAAAGACTTCGAGCAGGTGTCGTATAAGGCGGACAGCAACGCCATCGATAAGGACAAGGACCGACGAAGGACGCATCTCTCGGATGCGCTGGGATACCTGTTGTGGCAGGAATGCCGTCCGCAACCGGGAATCGGGGAACACCACGAGCGGCTCATTTGAGGGACACATGGTAAACATCGACCGGGAGCATCCGGAGTACGCCGCAAAGAAAGCCATGTGGAACAAGTACAGGCATCTTTACGCGGGCGGCGAGGAGATACGCGAACACGCTTTCGAGTATCTGGTGCGGCGACACAAGGAGCCAAACGACATCTATGCCGAACGGTTGAGCCGGGTGTTCTATGAAAACTACATCGGGTCGATCATCGACTGGTACGCGGCGACACTGATGCGCCGTGAAGCGGCCTTGCTGTTCGATGGCGGCGACACTACCGCCAAGGATTTTTACAACTGCTTCGCCGAGGACTGCGACTTAAAAGGCACGTCCATGGCGGAGTTCTTCCGGCAGCGGATCGTGCAGACGCTGGTGGAGGGGGCGAGTTACATCGTGGTGGATTTTCCACGGCCGGCGGGCGCCGTGAACAATCGAGCCGAGGAAGATGCGGTGGGCCGCTCGCGCGCGTTTCTGGCCGATTACTCGCCGGAGGAATTGATCAATTGGAGTTATGACGACCGTGGCGGAATGGACTGGGCAGTGATCCGCACGTCGTCGTTGCGAAAATCAAAAGTCACTGACAACCAGTGGATGCGGGAAACGCAGTGGATCTATTACGACCGCCAGAACTTTCAGGTCTATCAGCAGAAAGACAAGGAAGTGCGGCTGGTGGACGAGGGGCCGCACGGGCTGGCCAGCCAGAACCGCACTCCTATCTTTCCGCTGCGAGTGACGGAAGGGCTGTGGTTGATGAACAAGGCGGCCCTGCTGCAACTGGAGCACTTCAACAAATCGAACGCGCTGGCCTGGGCGCTGACGATGGGGCTATTCGCGTCGCCGGTAGTCTACTCGGAGCGGGAGTGGAACCAGATTGTGGGCGAGTCTTACTACATCCAACTGGCGCCGGGGGATAAGTTCGGATGGGCTGAGCCGGAGGGCAAGGTTTACCAGATTGCGGCGGATAATCTGGTACAGCTCAAGGACGAGATTTACCGGGTCTGTTATCTGTTGTCGCACGCAGCGGGACCGGACTCACCGGGCCAGCGTCAATCGGGAGCCAGCAAGCAGCGGGACTTCGGCATCACGCAGGAGGTGCTGCGGGCATACGGCGACGCGGTGAAGGAAAACATGAAGCAGGTATTACGCGCGATCGCGGCGGCGCGGCAGGACAATATTTCGATCGACGTATCGGGATTGGACGAATTCGATATCGGCGATTTCAGCGATGAATTAGACGACGCGCGGAAGCTTCTTACATTGGGGATTGAATCCGACACGCTAAAGAAACAGGTTTTCAAGAAGCTGGCATTCAAATATTTATCGGACCTGCGGCAGGAGATCAAGACTCAGATTGCGCAGGAGATAGAAGCCCAGAAATAAGGTCCAGGCCGGGGCCTGGTTTTGGAACAGAGGTGTTATGGAAGACACAGACGTTCAGGCAATCGTAAAGCAGGCAATCCAGGAGTTTCTACACGAGCAACAGGCGAAGAGCGAGCCAGCTTACAAGACGGAACTGCTGGAGGAGCGCAAACGCCGGGAGCAGTTGGAGAGACGGCTAGGCGAGGTGGAGGAAGAGAGCAAACGCAGCCGCCAAGCCGCGGAGAATGCGGAGAGAAGCTCGGCCATTCGCGCCGAACTGCAGCGGTTGGGTGTGGCGAAGGTGGATCTAGCGTACCGGGCGGTGCACGATGGCGTCTTCCGCACGGAGGACGGCCGTCTGCTGGCGCATGGCGACCAGGGTGAAGTGCCGCTCAAGGAGTACTTGAGCAACTTTGTAAGTGAGAACCCCGAATTCCTGCCGGCGCGCATCTCCGGCGGGTCGGGGATCACCACGGCACACAAGGCGCCGCGGGAGAGCCAGGAAAGCGTGGACATGGAGGCCATCCGTCCGGGGATGAGCGCCGAGCAGATGGAGAGAGTGCGAAAGGAAATTCTACGCGTCGCGTCCCAGAACCTACGCGGCACTTAGGCGTGGAAACAATGTAACTCGAAACACGTATAGGTATCAACTTAGGAGAATGAATGGCAACGATAACATCAGCGAATGTGGCCAGCGCGATCGTGAAGCTGGTGGCGGCAGACGCACTGCCCGCCTTAGTCGGGAACCTGGTGATGGGAAACCTGGTCAACCGCGATTACGAACCGGTTTTGGCGCAGGCGGGAGACACGGTAAACATACCGATTCCTCCCGTGCTGGTGGCCAACAACATAGCAGAGGGCGGGCAAGTACAACCGCAAAACCCAAATCTGGGGAATGCGCAGATTGTCTTGAATACGCACGCCGAGGCGACCTTCCAGATTCCGGATGTGACCAAAGTGCTGGCGGTTCCGGACTTACTACAGGTTTACATGCAACCGGCGGTGGTGGCGATCGCGGAGAGTATTGAGACCAGCCTGATGAGCCTGTACGCCGGACTGACGGCGAATACGCCGGTGGGCACGCCAGGTACGCCGATCGTGGAAGCGGTGATCGACCAGGCAGAAAGCGCTCTGTTCAGCGCGAAGGTGCCGCCGTCGGAATCGAAGTTCATGATTGTGGACGCGGCGACTTATTCGCAGTTACGGCAGATCGAGCGATTCAGCGAATATCAAACGGCCGGCGAAGCCGGGTTACGAGCCTTGATCGACGGCACGGTGGGCAAGATCAAAGACTTCTTCGTGATGCGATCGCAGTATGTCTCATACACGGGAAGCTCGCCGATGACGACCCACAACATCGCGTTCACGAAGCCAGCGATCGGCCTGGTGATCCGGCGGCTGCCGCAGCCCTTGTACGGCACGGGCGCGGTTGCGCACTATGCCGAGATGGGCAACTTCGGCATGCGCGTGGTAATGAGCTATCAGCCGAACACGCTGGCGCAGCAGTTCACCGTGGACGTACTTTACGGGTGTGCGGTGATTCGGAATAACTTCGGCGTTCAGGTGAATTCATAGGTCAGAAAGGAGGGCCAGCCAGCCTGGCCCTATTAAACAACGATCATGGACTTACAAGTATATTACAAGAAGATTCGTGCGCTCGAAGACAGCCTGAAGGAGCCCGCAGTAGTGTTAGTGAGTCTGGAGACGCCGGATGGCGGGAGAGCGGGAGTGCGCACCGAAGTCCCGCGGAGAACCGCGGCGAAACTGATCGTGGAGGGCGGGGCGCGGCTGGCGACGCCGGAGGAGGCGCGGGAATTCCAGGAGCACAAGGCGGAAGCGAAGAGACAGGCGGATCAAACGGCGGCAGCGGGGCGGATGCAACTGACAGTGATTTCGCCCACCGAATTGCGCAAGCTGCGGGGCGGCGCGCAGGCGGGCAAAGAGTAGGCGGCCGCAACGATGGCGCTTTTCACGGATGGAATTTCGACGATCCAGGATCTGACCGCCCAAGATTCTTCGGTGTTGAGCACGGCCCAGACCGAGAACATCGATCTGAGCACGAAACTGACGCTGGCGCAACAGGGCTTGGGGATCGAGCTTACGACGCTACTGCAACAAAGCAACACGTACGATTGGCAGTTTTGGCTGCAGCCCGACCCGCAGCTCAATAACATCGTTGTAACGCCGCCATTGCAGCTTTGGCATATATTCGAAACACTGACGCTCTTCTATCAGGACGCTTACTTCAATCAGTTGAACGACCGTTATAAGGGTAAGCGGGACCAATATCAGCTTATGGCGAAGTGGGCGATGGACAAACTGATTCAGACGGGGGTAGGAATTGTGGCCGATCCTATACCACAGGCTGCCCCGCCACAACTTACATCCATTTCCGGAGGGCAAGGAGCGAACACGTATTGGGTGAGCGCGTCGTGGCTAAATGTGGAGGACGAGGAGGGACAGCCGAGCAATCCCAGCATGTTTACAATAGCCGCGGGGAACGCGATGGTGGCGCAGCCCCTCAATGCGCCCGAGAACGCAACGGAGTGGAACGTGTATGTGGGGCTTTCGCCGGCTTCGATGGCGCTACAGAATACGTCGCCGCTGCCGCTGGACCAGGTCTGGGTGCAGGCGGGGCCGGTATCGACACTAGGGCAGGCTCCGGGAACCGGCCAAGCGCCGGATTATCTACGCGCCTTGCCGCGACTTATACAGAGAGGATAGCCGATGGCTTGGGTGGGCAGCACGGTGACGGCACAGGTAGTTAGTTTGTTGGGCGCTCCACAGGGCCTGAACGCGTGTCTGGCGACGCTGGCTCTGGCCGAAAATACGACTCTACCGGCTATCGGGGCGACTCAGATTGTGGCGCAGAATGTACCGATGGAACTTGCCGAAAAGAGCCTGGATGTGCAATACCCGACGGTTAGCGTGTACTGCGAAAAGATCGTGAATCAGCTGAAGGAGAAATTCCGTAACTTCTCGGGAAAGGCTCTGATAGCGATTGAGGTCAGAGTTTCCCAGGACAGGCTACAGGGGATCGAAAACCAACTTCAGATGTACGCGGACGCTATCACCCAGGTGTTGGATCAGAACCGGGGCGACTGGGGCGAAGGCATGTATTTCGCCGGATGTTATGAAGCCGCGCTTGGGCCCGTGAAGCATGGCGGACAAAATTTCATCCAGATTGCGAAAGTGACTTTCGAAGTAGGAGTGAGTGACTAACAGCCATGTCCTCGTACGTATTATCCAATGCGAACCGGTTCTACGCCGGGTTGGAAAGCAACTACGGGCAGACGCCGGCGATCGCGGCGCAGAACCGCTTTCCAGGCGTGAAGCTGACGGCCAAGAATCAGTTGGAAAAAGCCGATCGGCGAGACAAGACAGGCACCCGGACATTTGTGGGAATACCGGCGGGACTACGGCGCGACACCACCTTCGACCTGACGACATACATGACGAGCTGGACGGGACAGAGCGCGGGTCCGGCTTATGGTCCGCTGTTCCAGGCCAGCATGGGCGCGAGCCCCGCAATTTACGCGGGCGGGGCAGCCGGTGCGGGATCCAACGGCACGTCGCTGATCTTTGAGGGCCCACATGGCCTGGTGTTGGGCCAGGGAGTGTCTTGTCAAGGAGAGATGCGGTTTGTGACGGCAGTTACAAGCCCGACCACAGTTACTGTGAATGCGCCATTATCGAGCGCACCGGCCGCTGGGACGGAGATCGCGCCGAGTATTTCCTATTTTCCGGCGACGAACCTGCCCAGCGTCAGCATTTTCGATTACTGGGACCCCAACACGGCGGTGCAGCGGATTCTGTGCGGCGCGGCGGTAGACAAGATGACGGTGACTATAAACGGCGATTTCCACCAGTTTGAGTTTGAGGGAATGGCGCAAGACCTGATCGATAGCGCGAGCTTTGCGCCAGGATCTGGGCAACTAACGGCGTTTCCCATCGAGCCAACCTTGGAAGCTTTTAATTACGCGATCGTACCGGGTAACATGGGCGAGGCGTGGCTGGGCTTGTCTCCCACCCGATTCTATACCATTACGGACGGTAGCTTCGAATTAGACAACGGCCTAGACATGCGGTCCAAAGAGTTCGGCAGTAACCTTCCGCTGGCAATTGCGCCGGGGCCACGATCGGTGACGGCGGCTTTCAGCTTGTATGAAATGGACGATACAGCCACGCAAGGCCTGTATCAAGCGGCGCGGCAGCAGTCGCCAGTGAGCGTCATGTTCCAGCTTGGGCAACAGACCGGCCAGGTGATGGGCGTCTATATGATGAATGTGGTTCCGGTGGTACCTCAGTTCGACGACGGCGATAACAGGCTGCAATGGAAATTCCAAGGCTCGAGGGCGCAGGGAACGGCGGACAACGAAATCGTAGTGGCGTTTGGATAACCGGTGGCGGCGCGATGGAATATACAAGCTTTGAACAGATCGATTCTTGTGTGGCGCCGGGAGTACGTTATACGGTGGCGAAGATATCGTTCGGGCGCCGCGTGGAACTTACCAAGCGTATCCGGGAGCTAGCCTCGCGGAAAGAGTTCGTTGAGGCAGGCGACACAGTGAATGACAAGATGGAGGCCGCACTGCTGTCCTCGGAGATCGATCGCATCTATCTGCTATGGGGCCTTAAGGAAGTTACCGGCCTTGAGTTAGACGGTGCGCCAGCCACTCCGGAGTCTCTGGCGGCGAACGGACCTGAGGAGCTGTTCCGGGAAGCGCTCGCCGCCGTCAAGCAACAGTGCGGGTTGTCGGAAGCCGAAAGAAAAAACTAATCGTCGCACTCCATTTTCAATTCTCAAACCAAGCCGGCTGGGAGTGCGGAACTTGCCGCAAGGCCGGCCTGGAAATGAAACGCCGCTGCGGCTGGATTCCGCGGGCGCTGGAGACACCCGAGCGAGTTATCTGGGCAAGGGACAGCTCGGCCACCACGGTTTGTCCGCGGTCCTTTATCTCTGCACAGAGTATGGCGTGGCTTGAGGAGTATCTTGTCCGCCGCAAGCTAGGACAGAAGGGTATCGACGGGTTAGGGGCGCGCGAGGTGGAGGCATTTTTGATTTTGGAACACGACTTAACGAAGATGAATAGCGAGCGAGAGACACGCGCCCAACGCACGGACCGCACTGCGCGAGGACGAAATGCCTAGCGCTTCGCAGCAGACGTTAGTGAGCGCCTTCAATCAAGCGGCGGGCACCCCGGCCTCGAGCCAGGCAGCGACGGATAACCAGAGCCTCATCGACGCGCTAGGCCAAGCCACGCAGATAATCGACGCACAGACGCAGGCGACGTCGGCTAACACGGATGCGTTGGCACAGAACAGCCAGGCGAAGAGTTCCGGCGGAGGCGGGGGGGCCGCGTCCGACGTACTGAACACGGCCAGCCAGTTCCTGGGCGGCGGGCTCAGCTTGATGCCGCTTGTGTCACTGCTTACGGGGTTGTTCGGCGGAGGGTCATCGCAACCTGCGCCGCTGGCGGCTTTCTCGCTGCCGCCATCTCTCAGCCTGGAATCGACTACGAATAATCAGAATGTCGATTGGGGGCAAAACGGCTTGCCACGCTCCGCGGGGGGTGGCGGCTCTAGCTCCACTCAGCAAATTACAGTTCAAGTCCAAGCAATGGATAGCCAGTCCTTTCTCGATCATTCGGACGATATCGCCCAGGCCGTGCGGCAGGCGATGTTGAATATGAACCCGATTAACGACGTCGTTACGAATCTCTGACAAGCATGTTTCCGACATTGAAAACAGGCGCCGTGATGCAATATCCGGCGAAGAGAACGCTCCAGTTCAACACGGATATCATCCGGTTTTTGGATGGCACGGAGCAGCGGTTCCGGGACAATCCTTCCGTGCTGCACCAGTGGACGATACAACTCGACCTGCTGGATGAATCGGAGCTCGCCGAGCTAGACCAATTCTTCGAAACGAACCAGGGCAGATTCGGTAGTTTCACATTTACAGATCCATGGGACGGGACAGTTTATCCGTCCTGCAGTCTGGCTAAGGATGCCTTCGCCTTTCAACTCAAAGGCGAGATGCGCGGCGCGACAACCTTGGTTATATGTCAGAACTGGACTTAGTATGATTTACTTTCCTCAACTATCGTCAGGCGCGACAGGCCAGTTTCCGATCACGCGGCAACGCTCGGCGCGGACGGTAGTGAATCAGAGTTGCCAGGGATATCAGGTGAAGCTAGCCGATCCGGGCGCGGCTGTTACCGAATGGCACCTCTCTTTCGATGAACTAAGCGATCAGGAATTGGCCGCCCTGGAGGCGCTTTTTCAGGCCGTCGAGGGAAGTCTAACGCCGTTCACGTTCCTGGACCCAGTGGACAATCTGCTGGCCTGGAGCGAGCAACTGAATCAGCCGGTGTGGCAGGCGGACTCATTATTGACACTGACAGGCGGCATTGCGGACCCGACGGGCGGAACATCGGGATATCAGGTGAGTAACCCGACGGCCGCTACCCTGATGCTACAGCAATCCATCAATGCGCCCGCATCGCTGGACTACTGTCTCAGCCTGTACGCCCGAAGCGTTCAGAACACCCAGGTGTGGCTTGTACGCGGCTCCGCTATTGCCCCACAAGCGATCACTCCGCAATGGACCAGGCTGACTTCATCCGGGCAGATTCAGGACAGTGGCGACTCCATCAGCTTCGGCATCGCGATAGGTCCGGGCACTACGGTGGATGTGTTCGGACTGCAAGTTGAGGCGCAGATTGCCGCCTCGCTTTACAAACAGACGGCCGATACTGGCGGCGTATACCCGAACGCGCGTTTTCGGGACGACGTTATGACAGTGACTACGGTTGGACCGGGCCGTTATTCCTGCGAGTTGGATATTGTCAATGTTGAGTATCTATGACCTGAAAGAGCTGGCGGTCACCGATACGCCGCTCCTGCTGTTCCAGTGTGCGCTGCAAAACGGCCAGACCGAGTACTGGAGCACCCACCAAGTCAGCTATAACGGAAACACTTACTCTCCCCGAGTCGTGAAGCACAACGTGTTCTCCGTGCAGACTTCATCCGACCAGGGCGTAGACGCAATTCCGCGCGTGTCCCTTTCCATGGCCAACGCCGATTCCTACTTTTCGGAGGTGGAGCGTTCCGTAGGATGGAAGGGCGCCACGCTGACAGTAACGTTCCTCTTTTACAACATCCTGGCTGGCGCTCCCACGTCGGACGCGGCCGTGTTATTCCAAGGCATCGTAAATCCACCCGACCGAAGCACGGAATCGCTGTTTCAGCTCTCGGCCGTCAATTGGATGAATATGCAGAGCGTGATGCTGCCGCCGGTGCGCATCCAACGGCGTTGTCCATGGCTGTTTCCATCCACGCTACTACAAAGACAGGAGGCAGTAACTGGAGGCGGTAGCGGAGCGTATTCCTTGTTTTACCCTTGCGGCTATTCCGCCGATCAGACCGGCGGCGTAGGATCGCTGGTGGGAGGACAGCCCTACACATCGTGCGGATACACGCGCACAGATTGCGAGGCCCGCGGGATGTTCACCGGCCCGATGAGGTTCGGCGGACTTGAGTTCGTGCCTTCGTCGATACAAGTGCGCAGTTACGGCAACGGATGGCAATATGCGCCGGTGGAGGACAATATTGCTATCTATAACGACTTCGTCCCTCTGTTATACGGTACAGCCTGGTATTATCCACCTATTGTCTTTACGCGTAACGACGGCAACCTTACGCACATGGAAGTATTGCTCGGGATGGGTCCGATCCAAGGCATCCAGAAGGTGCTGGTAAACCAGATAGAGATCCCCGTGGGGCAATCCGGACAGAACATGACATCCACGGGTTGGTACAACGCGATCAGCCTGGGCGGCCGGAATGGCGCGTTCAATCCGGACTTCACCGACGCCGCGGGAAACCCGGCGGGCGATCCTTATGGCAGCATGGCCTATCTCTCAGTCGTGGTGCCCAACCAGATCAACAACGGTCAGTCACTCCCCACTGTGCAAGTTCTGGCGGATGGGTTACAGCTACCTATCTACGGCGCCGACGGCACCTACCAGAGTACGCAGTTCACCGCAAATCCGGCGTGGATCCTGCTGGACATTTTGCAGCGTAGCGGATGGGGGAGCACAAACATCGATCTGACGACCTTTGCTGCGGCGGCGACTTATTGCGACGAACAGATCCAAACGCAGGATCTGAACGGGAACAGCGTCATGATCGCGCGTTTCTCGTGTAATCTGTGTCTGCAAAGCCGGCGCAATGCCGCCGACACGATCCGTGGAATCCGGAACGCCGCAAGACTGTTATTCACGTATAGCGTAGGCGGACTACTGCAGTTGCAGGTGGAGAACTCGATTGCCCTGCAGCAACCGGCTCTGCCGGCCTGGAGCAACAGCACGGAGCAGCTAAATAGCGGATGGCCGTATTACGAGTTCAGCGACGGGTCGACCGGCACGGCGAACATTTTGCGCAAAGCTAGCGGTGAGCCTAGCGTACAAGTGTTTTCGCGCAGCATCGCCGATACACCGAACCAAGTCACCGTCGAGTTTCAAGACGCCTTTAACTCTTATCAGCAAGATAGCCTGCTCACCGTAGACGTGAACGATGTGCAACTAACGGGCCAGGTAGTCAGTACGACCCTGATGGCTCTAGGGCTGCCGAACTACGACCAAGCCGCGCGCATCTCTCAGTTCACGTTGGACAAAGGGATCTACGGGAACACTTATGTAACGTTCGACACTAGTATCAAGGCGCTTGGCCTGCGCCCCGGCGATATCATCACCGTCACATATCTGAAAGAGGGCTTTGAGCGCCAACCATTCCGAGTTACCAAGATTGCGCCCGGGGCTAATTATCGAATCACAACCATAACGGCGCAGATTGAGGACGACACGTGGTACCTGGATACAAACGGTCAAATACCCGGAGGGGCCGGGGCGGGTCTGCAGCCCAATTCCGGCGTGGGAGTACCGCGTCCCCTGATCGGCAATGTTGTGGATGGCAGCGGTTCTCCGGAATACCAGATCACGGAGAGTTCCGCGGGATCGAGTGACGGCGGCGTCAACGAAGATCTTACTGTCGGGTTTCTAGTACCTTCCACCCTTGTTACAGGCGCGCCGGGCATACCGACGATTAGTCTGGCCGCAACCATCGGCGCAGGAGGAACGCTGGCGGGCGATCAGTCGCTGTATTACGCCGTGAGCGCTTCCGACTCGGCGGGAAATGAGAGCAACCTTTCATTCATGG
This sequence comes from Bryobacterales bacterium, assembly GCA_963785255.1. Classification (GTDB taxonomy): domain Bacteria; phylum Acidobacteriota; class Terriglobia; order Bryobacterales; family Bryobacteraceae; genus Bog-159. The sequence goes on along the minus strand of CAWAUR010000013.1, from coordinate 393,199 downwards.
TGATGGCCAACATACCGGCGGGGCCGAACACGAATAGTGTCACATTGACCGGACTAGGTTTCGATGCCAGCACGGTGAATTTCAACGTGTACCGCGGGCCCAATCCGCAACAGATCGGGCGAATTGCGGCAAATCAGACCTTGGCGAACACGTTTACCGATACGGGCCTGCCAGTTCAGCCATGGGCACCGCCGGATCCGAGTTTCGATCATGCGAACTTCTATTGGCGCACTGAATTGCAACCGCCCATGAATGCGACGATCGCTACGGCTAACACGATCGGTAACACCACCGCTGAGATGAGCGGGACTAATTACACAGGAATGATCGTGCGAATCATGAGCGGAACCGGCGCGGATCAGGAGTGCACCATCGTGTCGAACACCGCGACCACGCTCACAGTCACACCGATGTGGGCCGCGCAACCGGATGCCACCAGTCTCTTCGTGGTAGCGGAGGCAGCTTGGCATTTCGCGGCCACGGCCAAGACCAGTCCAGTTACCTTTGAAATACCCAACGAGACGGGCGTCACGCTGCACGTTCAAGGCAGGGGCGCCAATGTCAACAACCTGGAGGGGCCGCCGTTACTTTCCACGTTGACCAGATGGACCATCGGCGGCGGCGGAGCCACCGACACGGCCGCGCCACCTCAGCCTCTGTTTGGATTGGGAGTTTCTCCGCTCGCGAGCGGCACCGTAGAATTGACCGGCGTGTCATTCGCTTCACTTACCAACACCTACAGCGTAACGGCGGGCACACTGAGCATTTACTACTGGGACGAACTTGTGGGGGCCACGCCCTATTCGCTAGCCGCGCCGATGGCGTCCACCGATACAGTGGTGAATTTGACGCCGGCCGGCGCCGCGGTGGCGGGGTCATTTGTGCAAGTCGAAGCGGAAGTGATGCAAGTTACCGCTATCGAAAGCGGCGGGACGCAATATCAGGTCAGTCGCGGCATGCATGGGACGACTGCGGCAGCGCACGCTGCCCAGGTTGGATTGTACCAACTGTCGAGCAAGGTGTTGGTAGCGCCGTTTCCGCAGGATTTCTTCGGCAGCCCGCTCAGCGGTAACTGGAGCTATCCGATTCCCTTGCCGAACACCAAGATTGCCAGCGCCGAATTGTTTGTCACTAACTCCCTGGGCAACAGCCCGAGCAGTCCGGCTAACTTCACGCAATCCGACGATTATGGGATGCGGACACTTTCCGGCGGACAGTACTCATTCCAGGTACAAGGATTCCTGGCGGTGGACAGTAATCCGGCGCCTAATGTGGTAGTGGAGGCGGCGCATGCCGTCGACGACATCTATGCAGTTGTGAAGCAAGCTCCAGCCGGCGGACCCATCCAGATCTCTATCAGCCAGAACGGATCGCCTTACTGCACGCTTACCATTCCGGACGGTGGGACTATTTCACCCAGCGTGGACGGTTTCGGGCTGCCGTTGCAGGCACAGGCCCAACTTAGCATGGCAATTACGGCCGTGGGGCAATCAAGTCCCGGCTCGGACTTGACAGTTATCATACGGCTGTAACCCGAACGCCAATCGCATGACAACTCTTCAAAAGCTCACCCCCGACCAAGACCTGCAATGCTACTTTTATCAACCGTCGTCAGTGGCGGCGTTGAGCGCCACCAGCCCGGCGGGATTCACGGTTTCGGGTTCCTGGCGCACCCAGTCGGACTGGGTGGTGATCGAGTGGAATCGCGACAATACCTTCGAGCATCCTGCGTTCCGCAACCTGCCGGACGGCGATTTAAGCGGGCTGCAGCTTTCATATCAGGAAACCCGCACTAACTGCATTCCGATGGACTCCTCGCTTTACGCCACGGTGGATTGGCCCTATCTGCGCGTGTGGGCCGATACTCCAGACGGCGAACTGCTCTATCGAATTCCACTGGTCGGCAAAGCCACACCACTTCTGGGAAGTTATACGACCGCATCCGCGACGTTCGTGCTACAAGGCGCGCCAACGGGCGAAGACTATATCGAGCTGGCGTGGGATGAAGAGCACTATACCTATCAACTATACGGCGCCGACACACTGGAGTCCGCGGCGGCCGCGTTGGCGAATAGCATCAATACTTTTTCACAAACGATGGTAGCATGGCCGGCCGGCGCCGCTATTACTCTTTCGCTCGCCACCGCCGCCGCTGGGGCGAACGGCAACCGCATCGGCGTGTATGGAAATACTTATAGCACCCCGCCTGGCACGCCCACGGAGAGTTGGCAACCGGGCTGGCAGTTACTTACCGGCGGGCAATCGCCAAGTCAGTGGCAAGTGAATCTGGATTTGAGCTCCGTCAGCGGACTAAACGACAGCGGCGTTATGGTTCCGGTGCCCATGAATTCCGTGCGCAAGATGCGCTGGACCTGGGCAGCCGATCTGCAGTCGGGCGATTTTGCGCGTACTGAGTTTGCGGTGGGCGTGACCAATTGGACCGTCACCGGATCGAATCGCGCCTATCAGGTGGCGGGCCCTGGAAGCTGGCGCGTGGAGGATAGCGACACCGCGATCGCGTACACGGGTGAATGGGCCAGCGCGATCGGCAACTATTCGGGCGGCTCCATTAGTTATGCGACTGTGCCTGGCGCCAGCATAAGCTATTCTTACCAATCGCCGCAAGAACATATTCTGAACCTCGGGACACGCCGATTTCCGACGGCCGCGCAACTGACCGTTCAGGTGGATCAGAATCCTGCGCAACTTCTCGACATGGCGCTGCCGGGTGAAGATATTCTGGTGCGATGGGAATTAGGAAGCTTTTCCGGCGGTACTCAACATACGGTCACTGTGACTCATAGCGGAACAGAAGGTTCTCCGTTCTACTTTGACTTCCTTGAAATCGCAATCCCCACCACGAACCTTCGCACCTTTGCGCCAAACTCGCAAACCACGCTGGCCACAGACTGGGACACACTGAACTCGCAGGCCCTTGCACCGGAACGGACCGCCTGGCAGATCCAGTCACTCGGTTTCACCGGCCGAGCCAATCATTATGCCGGTGCGCTTTGGTTCTATGAGTTGGTCTGCGCGGGACAGCAGTACGCCACAGGAACAATCACCTTTAGCGGAAGCTCGCAGTTCGGGACCATTACCCAGATCGCGCTCGGACCCACCGTCTTCAAGCACGTCAATTTGATCGGCGACACGCCCAACAGTCTGGCGCAGGCGTTTGCCATGTTGATCAATGAAGGATCCACCGGAGTGTGGGCCGAGGCGCAAGAGGGCGTCATCACCATCACCGCTCGCACGATGGGCGGCGCAGGCAATGGACTCACTCTCACGGCGGATGCAGGCGGCAGCGCCACTCTACAGATTCAGACAAGCGGCGCAATGGCGGGCGGAGTGGACGGCACTTGGCTTACCGACATGGTTACGACGCCGCGCATCAATCGCGCCGCGCGCGATTGGAGCCATAGCTTCTTGACGGCGCTTAACGGCTACGGCATAGAAGTTACAGTTTCATTCAGCACGGAACTGGGGAATGGAGATCCGTCATCCGCCGCTGCCATCGCACAATGTTATCCCGACGGTAGCCCTTGCTTTGTCAATACACCGGCGCTGCAGACAAATTTCTCGCCGGCCAGTTTGGCGTATTGGCAGCAAGTGTATCTCGACATGGCCAATCTTATGGCGGCGGCCGGAGTACCGGTATATTTGCAATTCGGCGAAATTCAGTGGTGGTATTTCTGCCCGCCAACGGATCCGGCGGCCGGCAACTGGACGCCCATTCCCAACGGCGGTATGCCTTTCTATGACACCTACACGACTACCACCTTTCAATCCCAGTACGGCCGGGCCATGCACGTATTTACGGATCCAACTAACGACCTCGCGCCATACCCGCAGGAGTCCACCTTCCTGCCCGGACTAATCGGTCAACATACCGCTGCAATTATGGCCTTCGTGCGGCAGACTTACCCGAACGCCCAATTCGAAGTACTCTATCCACCGGATACGAACGACGCACCACTCACGAGTGTAATTAACTTGCCGGCGGCGCAGTGGTCGGCGGCGGATCTTAGTTGTTTCAAGACCGAGAACTTCACTTACACGGGCGACTACGATCTGAATGCGGCGCAGACATCCATCGACCTGCCCATGCAACTTGGTTTTGGCCCCGCGGAGAGCGCACATCTGGTAGGTATCGGAAACTATATGTCGCCCTGGGCGAAAGAAGCGCGTCTGGCGCAGGGAATGGGTCTAGGGTCCGTGGTGCTCTTCGCTTTGGACCAAATGTGTCTCATCGGATACGCCTTACCGCTGGCCGCATGGCTCGGACAAGGCATGTTCATGGGCGGCTGAGCGCGGCCGCGCGGTCAAACATTGCCCTTCAGACCTAGCGAATCCGCTCGTTCCTGCATAGCTTTCACGCAGAAGCCGATATGCTCGTCGAGTTCCACGCCCAATTCCCGCGCGCCATTCACAATGTCGTCGCGGTTCACGGCTCGTGCGAACGCTTTATCCTTCATCTTCTTCCGCACCGACACGGTGTCTACTTCGAAGACGCTGCGGTGAGGCTTCACATAAGAGACTGCCGTAATAAACCCCGCCAATTCGTCGCATGCGAACAGTGTCTTCTCCAGCGCCGATAAGCGCGGCACGCCCGTGAAATCGGCATGCGAGAGAATCGCCCGGCGAATCTCGTCACTTACACCGCGCTCGGCCAGGATGGGCTCGCCTTTTGTAGGGTGATCTGGAAGCACGGGGTGAATCTCCCAATCGAAATCGTGCAGCAGCGCGGTCACTGACCACTTCTCTTCATCCTCGCCGAGTTGGCGCGCGTATGCCGAAACACAGGCTTCCACCGCCAGCGCATGTTTGCGCAGGCTTTCCGATTTCGTGAATTCGTGAAGGATATCTAATGCTTCTTGCCGATTCATCTCCACTATCATAAGCCCTGTGCGCACGCCCGCACCATGTGATAACACAGACAATGGAGTCTGAATCCACATGAAGCCGATATATCGTTCCTCCCGCCTGTGGCTGCCCGCCTTGGCCGCCGCGGCCCTGTGGGCGCAACCTGTTCCCGCGCCCGCCCAGCCCGCATCGCTTAAAGGGCCCGGCGAGACTTCCACGTTTTCCTTGTACATCAACGAAGACCGCATCGGAACGATCAAGACCGAATGGTTGCCCGACGGTTCCTACTCAAATGAGGCTGCCCTCGCGATGGGTGGCCAAAGCACGACCGTCACCACCTCCATTGCAGTCGACAAAGACGGGCTATGGACTAATATAACCGCCGCCGCGGCGGCTGCCACAACCACGTGCGTACGCGACGGCGCCTCTGCCCGCCGCACGGTGAAGGACAAGACCACCACGTTCGACGTGAAACCCGGCGCACGCTTGTTCGATAACTACGGCCCGGCGTTAATGAGTCAGGCCGTGCGCCTCTACGATCGCGAAAAGGGCGGCAAACAGCCATTTCCGTTGATTCTCCTGCCGGGTGTGGCTCTGGATGGGTCTCTCGAATTCAAGGACGAAGTGGAACGCACCGTCACGGGCAAGGACCTGACGTTGCTGCGGTACACTTTCTCGATCGCGGGTCCGGGGATCGCCATTGACCTCATCCTCTGGACGGACGCGGACGGCCGGCTCGATCTAGCCGAGGTGCCGTCGCAACACGCCGCCTACGTGCGCGATGGCTATGAGTCACTTCGAAAGGAGCCTATCTCCGATCCGCTGATCTCGCAGCCGAAGTTCGAAGTGAAAGAGCAAGCGGCCACAATGATACCCATGCGCGACGGCGTGAAGTTAGCGACTGATATCTACTTGCCACAAACCGGTGGCAAGGCGCCCGTGATCTTAATCCGCACTCCTTATAAGAAAGAGATGGTCGAGATTCAGGGGCGCTATTACGCCCGGCGCGGCTACGCGGTCGCCATTCAAGACTGCCGCGGCCGGTTCGGATCGGAAGGCGTGTGGGAGCCGTTCCTCAACGAGGCCAAGGACGGTTACGATGCCATCGAATGGCTCGCTGTGCAGCCCTGGTCTAACGGGAAGGTAGGCATGATCGGTGGCTCCTATGTAGGTTGGGTCCAATGGTGGGCGGCCAGCCAGCGCCCGCCGCACTTAGTGACCATTATCCCGAATGTGGCGCCGCCCGACCCTTTCTATAACCTCCCTTACGAACATGGCGCATTCTTTATCTTCGGCGCTATCTGGTGGGCGGACATTCTGGAGTCCAAAGCTACCGGCGATTTGTCGGGTGTAGCTCTCAGTAAGATCGGCGACAAGAAGTACGGTCAAATGTTGCGGGCGCTGCCGGTGATCGATCTGGATAAAGCCGTGCTCGGCGAGGAGAATCCTTATTGGCGTCAGTGGATCGCGCACCCTGTCGACGATGCCTGGTGGGAGCCGGCGGATTTCCTCAAGAAATTGAAGGATGTGAATATTCCAGCTTTTCACCAGTCCGGCTGGTTCGATGGCGACGGTATCGGCACCAAACTGAACTACCTGCAAATGAAGGAGTACGGACACGCCAACCAGAAGCTGACTATCGGTCCGTGGGGACACACCGACACGGCGGCGCAAAAGCTTGGCAATCACGATTTTGGTCCGCAAGCTCTCGTCGATCTGCAGCGCGATTATCTGCGTTGGTTCGATTACTGGTTGAAAGGCATCGACAATGGGATTACCAAGGAGCCGTTAGTCAACATCTTTGTAATGGGCACGAATCAATGGCTGCACGGTAACACTTATCCGCTACCCGAGACTAAGTTCACAAAGTTATACTTCTCCGGCGAAGGCAAAGCCAATACATCCAAAGGCGACGGACGTCTTACGTTCAACGAGCCGCCCGCCGGCGCGTCTCCGGACAAATACATCTACGACCCGGGCGATCCCACTCCGGACCCGGATTTCTATGAGACCACTGAGGAACAGGATAAGCAGGTTAGATCGGCGGATGAGAAGAAGAAAGAGGCCGAAGCGCACCATGAACAAGTAACCAGCGCGCGCCAGGATATTCTGGTCTACCAGACCGAAGCATTGCGCGAGCCGTTGACCTTCGCCGGCCCGGTCTCAGCTACAATTTACGCATCCACCTCCGCGCGGGATACCGATTGGTTCGTCTCTCTGATCGATATCGAAAAGGATGGCAAGACGTTTTCGTTGGCATCGGGTAAGTTGCGCGCACGCTTCCGAAACAGTGTGCATAAGCCGGAGTTACTTAGTCCTGGCGAGATCTATGAGTACAAACTCGATCTCTGGCATACGGGCATCACCATTCCCGCGGGCGACCGTTTGCGAGTGGAAGTTGCATCCGCCATTTTTCCGATGTTTTCGCGTAACCTGAACACTGGCGGACATAATGAGACGGAGACAAAGTTCGTGGCGGCCCATCAGGTCGTGTATCACGATAAACAGCATCCGTCTTATGTGCTGTTGCCGGTAATTCCGGCGGAAGAATTGAAAAAGTAACTGCGCGAAGGCCCCGCGTAGCCGGTCATACTTCGCGCACGCCCGGCCGCCGCAGCGCCAGGAAAATAGCATAAGCGCCCGTCAGCGCCGCGCTCAACGCCGCCGTCAGCGGACCTCCTACCGCGCCAATCAATGCGCCCGCCGGAAAATCGCCCAGCGGCCTTACGCCCATCACCAGCAGCGTGTTCACGCTCATGATGCGGCCGCGCATCTGCGGCGGCACGCGTATCTGCATCATGGTGATCGCCGTCGCACTGGCGGCGTTCTGCGCCGCTCCCAAAACCACCAGCGCCGCCGCCGAGAGCCACACCAACGTGCTGGCGGCGAACGCGCCCAGCGCCGCGCTCCACAATAACAGCGCGCCTAGAAACAAGCCGCCTTTGTAGCGAAAGTCGCCTAATGATGCCACCGTCAATCCGCCGAGAATGGTCCCTACGCCGACTGCCGAGAACAGCAGTCCCATCTGCGCCGGAGCAAGATGCAACACGCGCAATGCGAAGATGGGCAGCATCACGGCGGGCGATGGCCCCAAAAACAGCAACGCGCCGTATCCCGAGATCACTCCCGGCAAAGCGCGATCCCGCGCCGCCGTCGCCAGCGTAGCGCGCACCGCACTCCACATCGGCTCACGAACGCCACCGCCCTTCCCCGCCCCGATATGCGGCAACCGCAGCAGCGCCACGATCACCGCCAGGAAACTCGCCGCATTCAGAAAGAAATTGCCCGCGTATCCGATGGCCGCCACAGCCAAGCCCGCAAGCGCCGGGCCGAACGTGGAAGCGCCGCTGAATATGATCGATTGCAACGAAACCGCGTTCATCAAATCGTCCGGCGGCACCAGCGAAGGAATCAGCGAATTGCGCGCCGGCTGATCGAAGCTCAATAGCGCGCCTCCGCAGAACCCCACCACCACGATCATCCATAATCGGACCACTCCCGCGAGCGTCAGGAACCCAAGTGCGACGGCCAGTAGCAGCAGCAGGCTCTGTGTGAGGATTAACAGGCGCCGCTTGTCCAACCTGTCTGCCATGGCCCCGCCCATCGGCGCAAACAGGAAGAACGCGGCGGCCTGCGCGAGCGAAACCGATCCCAGCGCGAGGGCCGATCCGCCGGTCAAACGCAGCACCAGCAGCGCTTGCGCCACGATCTGCATCCAGGTACCGATGGCCGAGACGAACAGGCCCAGCCAGAGCAGCCGGAAATCCCTGTGTTGCAAAGCGCGCAGCGCTTCAAACTTCATGCTTCCTAACAGTTGACCACAAGTGCTATACTGCAACCGAGGAGGGAAGCGTGAACTGGACAACCCCGGAATTCGAAGAAGTCTCCTGCAGTTGTGAAATCAATTCCTACGCACCGGCTGAAATATAAGTGCTGGTGACAGTACTCGGCGCGTCGGCCGGCGGCGGATTTCCTCAGTGGAATTGCAATTGTAACCAGTGCCGCCGGCTTCGCGACGGAACCTTGCACTCCCAAGCCCGCACGCAAATCCAAGTGGCAGTCAGCGCCGATGGCGACGCGTGGCATTTGCTGGGCGCATCTCCCGATCTGGCGCGGCAAATCGAATCTAACCCCTTTCTGCATCCGCGCCGAGGTCTGCGCGACTCGCCGATTGTGTCAGTGGTCCTCACTTGCGCCGAAGTCGACCAATCGCTTGGCCTGCTCCTCCTGCGCGAAATGCATCCGTTCACGGTCTACGCGACGGCCTCTGTTCGCGATATTCTTCTGGAAGACAACAGCATGTTCCGCATGCTTCATCGCGCGCCCCGGCAAGTGGAATGGCGCGCCATGCGTTCCGGTGAAGCGTTTGAAATCGAACCCGGCCTCTCCGTGGAACCGCTCCCGATAGGCGGCGGATATCCGAGCTATGTTAGCGCCGAACGTCTGGCCCGCTCGCGCGCGGATGAAGCCGTCATGGGGCTTTCCGTCCGTAGCCGAATGGGGTCGCTGCTCTTCCTCCCAGGCGTCCCCGCAATCGACGACGCGCTGCTTGCGCGCATGGAAGAAACGGACATCCTGCTGCTTGATGGCACCTTCTGGTCCGACGACGAATTCCTCCGCGTGGCGCCCGAAGCCCGCACCGCCCGCCAGATGGGCCACCTGCCGATCTCCGGCGCCGGCGGTTCTCTGGAGCGCCTGACCGCACTGCGCCGCCCGCGGAAAATCTACGTGCACATCAACAATACGAATCCTATCCTGGATGAAGAGAGCGCCGAATATCGCACGGTGCGCGAAGCCGGTTGGGAAGTGGCATCCGACGGGTTGACAATAAGAATATGGGCTTTCGAAGCGCCGACCTGCTGATCCCAGCCGAACTGCATGCTCGTCTGCAGGCAGTTGGCGATAATTACTATCATCATCGGCATCCGTTTCATCTGCGCATGCACGAAGGCCTACTCACGCGCGGCCAGTTGCAGGCGTGGGCCTTGAATCGCTACTACTACCAGAGCCGCATTCCGATGAAGGATTCCATTATTCTGTCGCGCTCGGCCGATCCCGAATTCCGGCGCGCGTGGCGCAAACGCATTGTGGATCACGATGGCGACCGCGCCGGCGAAGGCGGCATCGAGCGCTGGATTCAGTTGGCGGAGGCTACGGGACTTGATCGCGAGCGCGTCGTCGCCGGCCGCGAAATTCTGCCCGGGACGCGCTACGCGGTAGATGCATACTTGAATCTGGTTTCGCGCGGCACGCTGCTGGAAGCCGCCGCATCTTCGTTGACCGAACTGTTCTCCGGCCGCCTGATCGCTTTGCGGATGGATGCGTTGCGCAAGCATTATGCATGGCTCGAACCGGGTCTAGCTTACTTCAAAGCGCGCCTGACGCAAGCGCCCGAGGACGCTTCGTTCACGCTTGATTGGGTCACTCGCGAAGCTACCACACGGGCCGCGCAGGAGTCCGTCGTTGCGGCGCTGCGCAGTAAGTGCGACATACTCTGGGCGCAGCTCGATGCGCTCTATTATTCTTACGTCGAGCCGGGCTGGCCGCCGCCGGGAGCGTTCCAGCCGGAGGCCGCCCGGTGACTGCCACAGCCATTCCGCGCCTGGCGCGCGGATGCCGCTTGCGGGAAGATCCCGCGCAGGGATGGTTGATCCTGATTCCCGAGGGTGTGGTACGGTTGAGCGGCCCCGGTCCGCGCATTCTGCAGCGCTGCGATGGCTGCCACAGTTTTGCCGACATCGTGCGCGAACTCGGCGACGAATTCTCCCCGGCCGATCCGCAGCGCGTGGAGGCTGAAACCGGCGCGTTCCTGGATAAGTTAGCTGCGCGGCGCATCGTGGTGTTTGAATGAGGCCGCAAGCTTTAATCGCCGAAATCACGCATCGCTGCCCGTTGCATTGTGTCTACTGCTCGAATCCGTTGGCCATGCAGCCGCGCGGCAATGAGCTCGCGACCGATGCGTGGGTGCGCGTGTTCCGCGAAGCCGCCGCGCTGGGCGTGCTGCATTTGCATCTCACCGGCGGCGAGCCGGCGCTGCGTCCCGACTTGGAAGAGATGATCCGCGCGGGCCGCGCCGTGAATCTGTATATCAATCTGATCACTTCCGGCATCGGTATCACGGAGCAAAAGCTTGACGCGCTGATCGACGCGGGGCTCGATCATTTGCAGCTCAGCTTTCAGGACGCGTGCGAAGAGCCCGCCAATGAATACGCCGGCGCGACGGTGCATGCCCGCAAGCTCGCGTTGGCTGAATTGGTTCGGGCACGGCGCATCGCGTTCACGGTGAACGCCGTGGTGCATCGCCAGAATCTCGACCGCCTGGATTCGGTCGTGGAGATGGCCGAACAGTTGGGCGCCGATCGCCTGGAGATCGCCAACGTGCAATATTACGGATGGGCGATCGAGAATCGCGACCGGCTGATGCCCACGCGCCGTCAACTCGAAAGCTGCGTGGCTACGGTGCGCGCGCACCAGCAGCGGCTGGAAGGCCGCATGCGTATCGATTTCGTGCCGCCCGATTACTATGCGCGCTATCCGAAAGCCTGCATGGGCGGTTGGGGACGCTCGCTGATGCTGATCGACCCGGCCGGCTACGTGCTGCCCTGCCATGCCGCCGCGGTCATCCCCGGTCTCACATTCGAGAATGTGCAGTCGCGACCGTTGGGGTGGATCTGGGAAGAGTCCGACGCTTTCCGCCGTTTTCGCGGTGAAGAGTGGATGCCTGAGCTATGCCGGAGTTGCGACCGCCGTCATGAGGATTTCGGCGGCTGCCGTTGCCAGGCTCTGCTATTGACCGGCAATGCCAGCGCTACCGATCCGGTGTGCTCCCTGTCGCCCGACCGTAATCTGGTAGACGCCGCCATCGCGCGCGCCAATGCGGCCGGCGGCGATGCAGCCTGGGTCTATCGAATCGACCCGCCCGCGCCCTCACCCGAGCGTTCGCTCGCATAGACGCGCACATAGTCCACCAGCATCGTCTGCGGAAACTCGCTGGTCTTATCCGGATTGCCCGGCCACACACCGCCCACCGCTACATTCAGAATGATGAAGAACGGATGATCGAAAACCCACTTCCCGCCGGCAGGTAATGATGCGGGCGTCAAGGTATGGAAGGTCTGGCCGTCCACTTGAAACTCGAGGCGTTCGGGCGTCCAGTCGACGGCGTACACATGATAATCGTCCGCAAATCTTCCACTCGCCATCTGATACGCCTTACCGATGGCTTTCCCGCCGGAATAACCGGGGCCGTGCACCGTGCCATGCACGGTGTCCGGTTCGCGTCCGATATTTTCCATCACATCGATCTCGCCGCAGGCGGGCCAGCCCTTGTCTTTAGCGTCCGCGCCCAACATCCAAAACGCCGGCCAGATGCCTTGGCCGTACGGAATCCGGATGCGGGCCTCCACGCGGCCGTATGTGACATCGAACTTACCCTTGGTCGTCAATCGCGCGGATGTGAACTTACCCTCCGTGGCCTCCAGCGCGCGAATTACTAAGTGCCCTTCGCCATCGAGGTGCGAGTTAGCGCGGCTATCCGTGTAAACCTCTAACTCATGGTTACCCCATCCACCGCCGCCCAGCTCGTAGACCCACTTCGTGGGATCGGGCGGCGATCCGGGCGCGCCATTGAATTCATCGCTCCAAATCAGCTTGCGATCCTGCGCCGCGGCGGCGCCCGCCAGTGCGATGGCGGCGAGAGCTGCGCCCAGACGCAGAGCATTCACGTTCATCGAGCCTCCGCTTTCACATTCATCAATTCCTGTCCCGAAGTGCGCCAGAATGCCCAAATCACAATGATGAGCAACAGCGCGGGATAGGTCACCACGGCCGACTCGTACGGTTTCGTCAAAGTCTGGGCGCCGGGGATGCGCAGCAGAGTATTCGCGAAGAACAGCGAAGCCATGGTGGCGACCAGACCCAGGCGCAGCAGGACAAAGACGAGCAGCGTGAAAATGGCCAGAAAGAAGAGGAAATCGATCCAGCCTGACTGCATGGAACCATCATTTCCCAGCGTGAACAGCACAATTGCGCGGAAACAGAAGATGGCGAACACTACAATCAGACCGAATTCCGCGGCATTGTGGGCCCGGCCCAGCACGTCCGCAATGAAGTTGCGCGCGCTCAGGCCCACGTCGGCGGGAGCGGTGCTTCCAATCGCGCCATGCGAAGCGTTGATCCAGGCGCTGACAAGAAAGAAGCCCGCGATAATCAAGCCCACCAGCGCGCCATAGAGGATATGGGCGGCCACTTGCGCGTCCTGCCAACGGCCGGCCAGCACACGGCTCCACGTCAAGATCGCGTGCGGCCAACGTGCGCGCACGGCAGGCTCCAGCGCGATATACAGCAGCCAGATGAGCGCGGCCGAGAAGAACCAATCAGCGGCATTGGTAGTGAAGATTTGAATCATTCCTATGTCCGCCACCCAATGCGTGTTACACACCCATTCCACCGCCGCAAGAATGAACAAAATGGCCGCCAGCCGCCACGCACCGCGCCGGTCGCCGCGGCCCGCACGCAGATTGCGCGCCGCCATGAACGCTGCAAACAGAAATACCAATCCCATGGTGAAGCGTTCAATCAGCGTGCGCAGGGATTCCTTCCAATCGGTGGCCAGCGTAGCAGGCTCGTGCCACGCCTTGGACCAGGGCGAGAGCACTTGCAAGTCCACCATCTTGCCGTGCCAGGCGGCGGCCTGCACGGTGAGGTCGGTATGCTGCGTGGGATGTTGTCCCTTCCATGCCTTGTGCCAGTCGAAGGCGTAGAGCGGAGTGAATTTGGGCGCGGTCTCCTGCCATTGGGATATATCGAAGCCGATGGCGCGCGAGATGGCCTGCACGTCTATGGGGAGCCCCGCGGTCGACGGCGCGGAGTGGTCCACTTGCGGCGGGACAGCGTGAAAGTATCGCAGTTCGCCTTTGCTGTTGAGCCATTCTTCCACCATGCCCGAAACAATTGGGGCCGGCCGTGTTGCGGTGACCTCGCCATCGGGCTCGGCAACCAGAGGCCTGGGACTTTCGCGATATCCCAGGCGCAGCGGCGACTCGGCTTGAAACCATTTACGCGCATCCGCCGGGTTCTTGACGTGGTTGCCTGCGTTGCCGATGAGATCCCAATCCCAGTTCATGTTGTACTTCTGGTCGGCAGGCACGGCTGTGTATCCAAAGCCCGCCGCATATTCGCGAGCCTTGGCCGCCAAGGCGTCGGCCGACATATCGAACGGCGCCAGACTGTGGCCTTCGACGTTGGTGCGCACGATGGGCACCGCGATAATCAGGGCGGCGATGCCGAGGGCCAAGGGCACAGACTTCTTCAGCGGCAAGCCTTCGGTCTTGCCCGATGCGGCGACCAGTTCGGGCGATGGCGTCTCACCCGCGGCCAGCGCCGCCGCCAGAGGATCGCCGCCCGGTAGCGCCGCGGCCACCATCAGCGCGCTGGAGGGCCGCTTTCCAGGATCGGGATCGAGACAGCGCCGGATGGCTTTCTCCACCGCCGGATCGATCTCGGCCGCGATCGACGACATGCTGGTGATCTGCGCGTTTTCCTGCATGCGGATCAACTCGGCCATGGTGGCGGCGTCGTAAGGGCGCTTGCCGGTAAAGATTTCGTAGAGCACCATGCCCAGAGCGTAGATGTCGCTCCTGGCGGTGACCTCTTCGCCGCGCAACTGCTCCGGCGCCATGTAGGCCGGCGTGCCGCTACGCGCTTCGGCGCCGCGCAGTTGGTCGGACACGGCCGCCAGTCCGAAATCCATCACCACCACGTTGCCGCGCCGGTCGAGCATGATATTGGCCGGCTTCAGATCGCGATGGATTACGCCTTTATCGTGCGCCGCGGCCACGCCCGCGCAGATCTTGCGCGCGATCTCCAGCGCCTTATCGGCGGGCAGCCGGCCGATGCGCTGCAGCAGCGATGCCAAGTCCTCTCCATCCACATACTCCATGGAGATGTACGGCATGCCATCGGCTTCGCCCACGTCGTAGACGCGGCAGACGTTGGGATGCGAGACCTGGCGCGCGATGCGCACCTCGCTGTGGAAGCGCTCGAGCGCGCGCAAATGGTCGGCGCCGGTATCGGGCAGGAACTTCAACGCTACCGGCTGCGCCAGCGTCAGGTCCGTCGCGCGATAGACTTCGCCCATGCCGCCGCGGCCCAGCAGCGAGATGATGCGATAGCGTCCGGCGACCAGCGTGCCCGGCACGAAGCGTCCTTCATCGGGAGTGGACGACGACGCGGGGGGCGATATGGCTTGGGGAATGACGACCGTGGCCGTTTGCGATTCGACGGGTGGTTTCATGATTTGTGGGGCAGGCACCCTGCCTGCGGCGGCCTCGCAGGCCGCCCGCGCATTATGCTGCTAGTTTACCAGCACAGCCTTTAAATCGTTCACTTCGCGATGGCGTGGGACCGCAGAGGATCGCCGTGCGCCACGATTTACGTATATCGTGTGATTGCCGCCCTCCCGGAAAAGATCGCAGCCGTGCCGCTCCAAGTGTCGAATGAGATCAATGCGTTTCACGCGGCGGGCAGGATAAGGCTTTCCCGAATCACGTTGGCGCCGGCCAGCGACTGCTCGGACATCTCACGGTTTGCATCCAGGACCATTCTCACCGCTTGTTCCAGGTTCGCACGCGCCTCTTCAAGGGTTTCCCCTTGCATGTTTGCTCCCGGCAACTCCTCAACGAAAGCGATATAGCCTTCGGGAACGCTCATGTAAATGGCCGTCAGTTTCACTTGCGCCTCACTTGTAATGATATCAAGACATGTCGGGCCACGCGCCGGCTTGGTACCGAACCTTCATCGGCGTAGGTCCGCCGCGTGCAGCTTGGCAAACCAGCGCTGCTGCTCGACCAAGCCGGAGGTCGCGAGCGCCGCGGGCAAAGCTTGCGTATCGGTGGATTCGATCTCACGCCGGCGCACCACGTCGAGTTCCGGGCCCGCCTGCCGCCACGTCTCCACCCAGAGGCGCATGCTTTCACGTTCGGAGTCTCGGTGGGGATCCGGCATTTATAAGTTCATCGTAACAGACCTATCGATCGCTCCCAACCGGCACGCGCAACTTATCATGCGCGAACGCAACCGGGCCTGCAAACGACGCGCGAATCGATTTCCGCACCGCACTCTCCTGACCTTCGACGTCCGGGGCAGTGTGGCTCAGTAACAGACTCTTTACCCCGCTGGCGCGCGCGGCCTCGCCGATTTTCTTGGGCGGCGTGTGCAGATCGTATAACTGAGATGGCGAACCGGGAGGGTCAAGTACGGCGCAATTAAAAATCAACAAATCCGCACTCTTCGCCAATTGCACGAGATTCGGCAACGCCGATCGATCCATGTCTCCGGAGAAAACCGCAGAGACGTTCCGGTAAGTAATCCGATAAGCTACTGACGGACAATCGCCGTGATGTGTCGCAATCTCTTCTACCACTAAGCCATGATCGTCAACAATCTTAGTGAGCGGCGAATTCAAACTAATCGCCAGATCGCGAACGGTAAACGATTCGGGCGAGCCAAAGGTCTTTTGATACGCAAACGCGCCGTCGTTTCCCACCAGCAAATCCACGAATCGCGAGGTCTTGGGGAATAGTCCGGCGCCGTCGGGGCCGAAGATCCGGTATGTGATGGGTCCGTCGCTGGTAAGCGCCCGATCGTTGAAGAACGCCGGCAAGTCTCCGCTGTGATCGATATGCAGATGAGTCAACAAAACCGTGTCTACTGCGGCTAAGTCAAGGTTCAATTCTCCGATTCGCAGGAACGCTCCCGGTCCGGCATCCACCAAGATGCGCGGCTTGCCATCGAGAACCAGGATGTAACTTGACCCGGCTCTGCCGAACGCCCGCGGCCCACCGGAGCCAAGCACTACAACTTCCATTGCCGGCTTTGCGGAACTGGCGTGCAGGTAAGCAGGGCACAAAGTAACTACGACCAACGCAAGCGCCATCGTGCTGTTCATGACTTCCGCATCGCGTGCCTCCCCGCGGCGAACCCATCGCGGCTGACAGCGGGTTACACACCCACCTTCACCACCACCAGCGTCATATCGTCATGCTGCGGTGCGACGGCGGTGAACGCGTCGGCGTCCTCCATCATTCGCTCGATCATCCCCGCTGCCGGCAAATCGCGGCATGCCTGCGCCGCCGCGATCATGCGATCTTCGCCCCACTCTTCGTCATCCGAAGTCATCGCTTCGCTGATGCCGTCCGTGTACGCCAGCAAAATATCTCCCGGCAACAACGCCAGCGAAGACTGCGCATACTGCACGCCCGGCAACAGCCCGACCACGGGACCGTCCGCCTCCAGACGCAGCACCTCGTCGCCGCGCAGCACCACCGGCGGATTGTGGCCCGCGTTTACGAACGCCAGCGTGCGATCGCGCGGATCATACTGCGCATAGAAGAACGTGGCATACCGGTTGGCGGCCGACGCTTCGTACAGCAGCGCGTTCACGTTGCGCATTAGCGCCGCCAGATCGCCGGGACCGCCCAGCGTTTGTCCGCGCAGCGAAGCGCGCAGGCTGGCCATCAGCAACGCCGCGGAAATGCCTTTGCCCGAAACATCACCCACGGCAATGCCCAGCCGATTTTCCGGAAGCGCGATGAAATCGTAGTAATCTCCGCCCACGCCCTGCGCCGGACGGCAATGTCCCGCACAATCGAGCCCCGGAATCCGCGGGTAACATTGCGGGAACAGCCGCTCCTGCACTTCACGCGCGATTTCCAACTCGCGATTGAAGCGCTCGCGGCGCGCGGCTTCTTCGGCGAGCGATGAAAGCAGGCGGCTGTTCTCGATCGCCAAGCCGGTCTGGTCCGCCACCGATTGCAAGAGTTGTAAGTCTGTTTTCGAATACGGCTCCTCGGAACGCTTGGGGCCCAGCGCCATCACGCCGATCAAGTCGTCGCGGCCTTTAAGCGGCAGCAGAAGCTGCGCATCCAACTGTTGCAAGGCCTGCTGTTCGGGCGCGGGCGCATCGCGCAGCCAGTCGTCCGGCTTATCGAAATAGACCACGGCCGGACTACGCGCCGTGCGCAGGTGCGCGATACTGCGCGCTTCCGGCGAAAACATTACCGGCGTGAGCGCCGCTTCACCGGCATGTTCCAGGCGAAAGCCATCCGCCGCACGCAGCAGCACCGAAATCCGCGGCACGTGCAGGGTTTCGGCGATGCGATGCGTCACGGTGGCGAGCAGCGGCCGCGGATCCACAAACTTGCGCGCTTCGTTGCTGAGATCGCTCAACACCTGTTCGGCGCTGTACGCTTCGCGGAAAAATCGTTTATCCACCCATTGCCGCACGCGCGTTTGATAGTGCCGTTGCAGGACCAGCAGGAGTGTTCCCACCGCCAAAAGTACAAGCTGGTTCACGTTGAAGGCGCTATGATTCTGGCTGACGTCCACGAAGATCTTGATCGCCACGCCGAACATCACCGCGCGCAGCAGCCAAAGGAACCCGCGCGCCAAAGCGTATTGCACGCTCTGCCGGATGGCCATGCGGGCGTCCATAGCGCGCTGCACCAGGATGACGTATGCCAGCGTCAGCGGGAAAATCGCCATGCAAGCGAACGCCAGGAATTGCAGCCATTCGGGAACCCCCACGCCGAAGTCGTGGCCGGTTCGCAGGCTATAGAGCGCCACCAGGAAGGCGGGCGTGAGCCCCACGGCGGCGCCCAGCCATACGAAGCCGATGCGCCGCTTCGCGTCTTTGCTGGAGGCCGATCCGCTCTTGGCGCCCATGTTCGCAAAGAACAGCGAAATCGCCACCATGCCGGCGATCTGGTTAATAGTGGAGATCGGACCTAAAACGGGGCTCAGCCAAGCGACGGCTGCGAAGCTGATTTCCTTGCCCGCCTGCGCCAGCAACTCCGGCACGCCCGAACATATCACTACCGCCAGCACCATCCACCGGATCCAGGGCATCCTTCGGTCCAGGTTGGAACGCTCCGGAAAGAAAACTCCGAACAGCATCATCCACACCGGCCATGAAAGCCCCGCAAGGCCCATCCAGAGCTCGTCGAGGACTTGCCAGGGCTGGCGCGCGCTGCCCTGCGGTACCAGGAATTCGAACGAGACCATCATGGCCAACAGCAGCCAGGCGTTGCTGTCCAAGGGGCGGGCGAAGGCCACCCAGAAACCCAGGACAAGACAGAACAGCGGAAATGCCAGTTGCAGCGCGATGTCCCGCAGCCATTCGGATAGAGGCGTGGGCACCGCTCGTTCGGGAGCGAGCTGGATGTCCACAGTCGCCACGGTTCCATCGGGACGCCGGATTATCGCGTGCAGGACGCTGCCCGGCCGCGCCTTGCGCACCGCGTCGCGCAATACGGAAACACCGGTGAAAGGGCGCCCGTCGATCTCCAGCAGCGTATCGCCGAAGTGCGCTTCAGCGGCGATGGCTTCCGGAGTAAGCCCGCTGATGTGCTGCATGCGGAAACCGAAATTCAGCGGCATCCGCGCGCGTTCGGACCCGTGCCGTAGTTCGTCGTACAGACTGAGCGCGCCGCCAGTCCAGTAACTGAATGACAGCACGAACAGCAGAGTCATTAGAGCGTAGGCGCGTTGACTGGATTTCATGGTGCGGGCCGTGAGAGCTATATTAGCAAGTTGGATGCGCCGTCACTGCTTCGCGAAGCTTTCGGAACCGGCGGCGGCGTGCGCGTGGTCTCCGCTCCCGGGCGCGTGAACCTGATCGGCGAGCATATCGATTATCACGGCCTGGCGGTGCTGCCGATGGCCTTGCGCCGTTCGATTCGCGTGGCTTTCCGTGCGCGCGGCGATTCGCGCATCCGCGCCGCGAGCGCCGGCTATGGCGTACGCGAATTCACTTGGACCACCGATTTGGCTCCCGCCGCCGCGGGCGATTGGGAGAATTATGTGCGCGCGGCGGCGTGCGCGGTGGCCCGTAAATGGGGCGTGGCGCACGGTGTGGATGCCGCCATTATCTCGGATGTTCCTGCGGCCGCCGGGCTCTCGTCGTCATCCGCACTGTTGGTTGCGGTCACCCTGTGCTTGCTCGAGGCGAATGGCATCGCCGCTACGTTTGAAGAGCTGATGGAGGTGCTGCCGGATGGCGAGCAGTTCGTGGGCACGCGCGGCGGCGGCATGGATCACGCCGCGTCGCTGGCCTCACGCGCGGGCTGCGCTTCGCTGATCGAATTCCATCCGCTGGCGGTGAGGCATGTGCCGATCCCCGCGGACTGGGCGTTCCTGGTGGCGCACAGCCTCACTGTCGCGGAGAAATCCGGCGCGGTGCGCGAGCAATACAATGCGTGCCGCGCGGGCGGCGCCGCGGCCCTCGAGCAACTTGGCTTGAAGTCTTATGTGGGGCAGGCTCCCAGCCTGCGGCGGCCTCGTAGGCCGCCTGTGCTTTCAGCCGCGGAACAAGACGCCTTCGCTCATGTCACTAGCGAAGCCCAACGGGTGCAGGACGCCGTAGCCGCGATGGAGCGTAGCGATGCGACCGCTTTCGGCGCGTTGCTGCAAGCCTCCCACGCCAGCCTGCGCGACCGCCTGCACGTCAGCAGTCCCGCTCTCGACCGCCTGGTGGAGGCAGCCATGGCTTCCGGCGCTTTGGGCGCGCGCCTCACGGGCGCCGGCTTCGGCGGCTGCGCCGTGATCCTCTGCCGGCGCACCGATCTGCCCACAGTGCGCGCCCAACTGATTCAGCGTTACTATGCGGGATTGCCGGAATTCGACGAGCGTGCCCACTTGATCGCCGCCGAGCCAGGACCGGGCGCGCTTGACTCCTTGAAGGATCTAAATGCATCTCCACACGCTTGATTGGATCATCGCCGCCGCCTCCATCCTCATCTGCTTCGTGCCCGCGCTCTTTTTCGGAAAGCGCTCCGGCAAGAGCACCGCCGAATTCTTCGCCTCGGGCCGTTCCGTGCCGTGGTGGCTGGCGGGCCTCTCGATGGTGGCCACCACGTTTTCAAGCGATACTCCAAACCTGGTGGCCAACTTCGTGCGCACGCAGGGCGTCGCCGGCAACTGGCAATGGTGGGCCTTCACGCTTACCGGCGTCGCCACCGTGTTTTTCTACGCGCGGCTGTGGCGCCGGTCGGGCGTACTCACCGATCTGGAATTCTACGAACTGCGCTACTCCGGCAAGGCCGCCAGCGCCGTGCGCGGATTTCGCGCCGTCTATCTGGGATTTTTCTTCAACTGCATGATCATGGCTACGGTCGATCTGGCCGCCGTGAAGATCGCCGCAGTGCTTTTCGGTTTCGACCGCTGGCAAACGCTGCTGGCCGTCGGCCTGTTGAATGTCGTGTTCGCGGCGCACTCCGGATTGTGGGGCGTGCTGGTCATCGACATGATCCAGTTCTTCATCAAGATGTCGGCTGTGATCGCCGCGGCTTACTTCGCCGTGATGCTACCGCAAGTGGGCGGCATGCATGGGCTTGTCGATAAGTTATCGCATATGCGCGGGCCCGGCGGCCTGAACTACCTCAACATGCTGCCGGATTTTTCCAGTAACTGGGATCTCGCCGTGGCGGTGTTTATCATGCCGCTTGCCGTGCAGTGGTGGGCCGTCTGGTATCCCGGCGCGGAACCGGGTGGCGGTAGTTACATCGCACAGCGTATGTTGGCTTCTAAGACGGAGAAGGACGCCTTGGGCGCTACGTTATTCTTCAACGTGGCGCACTATGTCTGCCGGCCGTGGCCGTGGATTCTGGTGGGCCTGGCTTCCCTGGTCGTATATCCGCAGTTATCGGATCTGCAGCGCGCGCTTCCGCACGTGAGTCCCAATCTGATCGGGCATGACATCGCGTTTCCGGCTATGCTGCGCTTCCTGCCGGTGGGCTGGATGGGACTTATGTTAGGCGGCCTAATCGCGGCCAATTCGTCGACCATTCTGACGCATTTGAATTGGGGCGCATCGTATCTGGTGCACGACTTCTACCGCCGCTTCCTTAATCCGGGCGAGTCTGAAAAGCACTATGTGCTGGCAGGCCGCCTCGCAACCATCTTACTCTTCGTGGCGTCTTCCGCGTTGGTTTTTGCGCTCGATACAGCCAAGGAAAGTTTCCAGATCATCCTGCAAATCGGCGCCGGCACCGGACTGTTGTATCTGATGCGCTGGTTCTGGTGGCGTGTCACGGCCTGGTGCGAGATTGTGGCGATGTGCAGTTCCTTCGCGGTATCGGCCGTCTTCCTGATCATGGCCAGGAACGGCGTGGACGTGGACACTTACCTGAAGTTATTGATCACCGTAGCCTTCACCACTGTCTGTTGGATTGCGACTGCGTATTTCGGTCCGCAGACCGATTCTGCGACGCTGGTGGACTTTTACAGGAAAGTGCATCCGTTCGGCCCTGGCTGGCAGCGTGTACGCATACTGGCGGGCATCTCACCCGCGCAGGCGGCGGAGTGGTCGCAGCATGAGAATATCCCGCTCTCGCTGCTTGGCTGGAGTACGGGCTGCGTCATGATCTGGTCCGCGTTGTTTTGCGTCGGTAACTTCCTATACGGCCGGATGAATTACACTTACGCGCTGCTGGCAATATTTTTGGTAAGTGCAACGGCCCTGATCCGGATTATCAACCGGCTTTGGAACTAAGCGGGAAGGCGGCCTACGAGGCCGCCGCAGGCTGAGAGCCTGCCCCACTCAGAAGTGTTTTTTCAAATCCGAGAATCGTTCCAGAGTCAGTAGTTGCCCGGCGCCCGGGCGGATATCCTGGCGTTCCAAAGTCCAGGTATGTGCGTGCGGAATAAACACCGCATTCAGGCCGGCTTCGAGCGCCGGATTAATATCCGACTTCACGCTGTTGCCCGCCATCCATGCGCGCGCCGGATCGATGCCACGCTCCTCTACCAGCGAGCGGTACGCCGCCACATCCTTCTCTTTCACGATCGCCGTGTGGCCGAAGTAACTTCCCAAGCCCGAACGGTCGATCTTCAGCTTCTGCTCCTCAGGATGACCCTTGGTAAACAGAGTCAGATCGTGCCGCGAAGCGAGATACTCTAATGTTTCCGCCACGCCTTCGATCACTTCCATGGGACATTCCAGAATCCGTTCCGCGAAAGACATGACCGTGCGTAAGTCCGCTTCCGATACGTCCCGCTCGGCTAAGTGCTGGTAACATTGTCGTAAGTTACGTCCAAAGTTCAGCGAGCCATAGCCGTGTACCCTGGCGTTCACCAGTTCGATTTCGTCCAACACGGCGCGAATCTCCGTGGCACTTAGCGTGGAGTGACCCAGATAATCGACAAACTCATCGAAGGCGCGCTCGAAATAGATATTGTTCTCCCATAGCGTATCGTCGGCGTCGACGAGCAGATATTGACGGATCATTTAGGAACCTTGGGAGCCAAACGGAAGGGGATCTCGAAGACCGCATCCACATCCACGGGCTGGCCGTTGCGGAGCGCCGGCTCGAAGCGCCATTGATCGAGGGCGTCCTGGGAGCTCTGGTCCAGACGGTCGTCCAGATGCTCCAGCAGTCTCACGGAATCCACGCGGCCATCCTTGCGTATGACGGCGGCCAGCCGAACCCGGCCCTCCACGCGGTCGGCGATGGCGGCCGGAAAATACTTAGGATCGACTTTATGTAGCGGAACTGGCGGATTCAAGACGCCGCCCGCAGATTCCGGTTCGCGTTCCGAAAACCAGATCATCCAGCTTCCCGTGTAACTGGTCACGTTGGGCATCTGTACGGACATGGCGTAAGTATCGCGCGCGCCCCAATGCGGATCGGGCGCGGAACTGACCCGTACCGCGCCGGTATGTGAGTCGGCGATGGCCGGCGCGGCCAGAGTCTTGTGCACGGCCGCCGCGAGGTTGGCCGTCGAGGTAGGCGCCGCGCGCGCCATCAGTGTAGGCTTCGAATCCGGATCGGCGCCGCGGATCAGCAGGCCGGGAACGCTGAGCAATGCGCCCTCGGCGGTCCCCTCGCGGGCGCCTTTATCGCGCAGTTCGGGACCGGCGGACAAGCGCGCGTCGCGCGAGCCTTCGGGCGCCGGGGCGGGCGCGGCCGCGCTGGGATTCAGCCCCACAATCGCCATGCTGACGGCGGGCGAGGCGGGCGCGTTGAGCGCTGGAGCGTCCGGCAAGGGAGCCGGCGTCCCGGAGTGGATTGCCTGGCGCGGCCCGGTGAACGCCCGCGGCGGAGCTTTGGGTGCTGCACGATCTGCAATCAACGGCACGGGCACGGCGGCATTCGCCACGGCGACCACCGGCGCATCGGGCAATGCGGACGCGGGCTTCACCGCCGCGACCCGTTCGCGCGGCGCCACAAACTCCCGCGGGGGAGCTTTCACCGGATGCATGCCCGGCAGATTGGCGGCAGCCTTCAGTTCCGGATGGATCTGCGGCGCGTCGGGCAGCGCGGGCTTCGCCTCGGCCACTTTGGGCTGCTCCGGCGGCGGCACAAATATCTTCGGCTTCGCCGGCTGCGGGGGGGGCTCCGGACGCGGCACGTGAATCGCCAACACATTCGGCGATTTCAGTTCCGTTTGCAACTGCACTTTGGGCGCCGGCTGCCAGACAAACTGGTTGGCGCGCGGCGATTTCGGCGACCCCGCATGAATTTCCCGGGCGAACTTCACTTCGGTTCGGAGCGGCTTCGAAAGCGGCTTCGCGCCGGTGGGCGAGACATCCGGCAGCTTCTCTTTGAAGTTGTACCAAACCAGCTTGCTCGAATGCGGCGCGATGGTCTGCTTGTAAAGCGATTTCGGTTTTTCGAAAACCGGACCCGAGGCCACCCAGGCGAGGATCGCGCCGTGGGCTAACAGCGAAACCGCGAAGGGCGCCGGCCTGGGTCGCGCAACCATGCTTTCCTAGATGCCAGACGGCTTGCCGCCGAATCCATTTTTGGGGGCCACCTGCCGCACGTGCGCGATGTGCCTCTGCCGCGGGACAAACTGCGAAAGAAATTCGCTGAGCTCCCGCAAACGCCGCTCTTCCGAGCGCGTCCGCAACAGCGTACTCAGAAAATCGAGATCGGGCAATCCTTGCGCCAATTGAAAACTGAGTTGCGGATCGTCCAGGTCGGGCTCCGGCGAGGGCGGCTGCACCAGCCCCGATTCAAGCAGGCTCTTATATTGCGTCAAGGCGGCGTGCTGGGCTTCCAGCGGCGCCGATTCTTGGGCATCGTCGTCGTCGAAGAACTGCACTTCGCCGCGCAGATAATCCTTCTCTTCATCCAGCAGAACCACTTCGAACCGCCGCCGCCCGCAAGTGAGAATATCCAGCTTGCCATCCGGATATTTTTTCAACACCTTCTCCACGATCACCGTGCAGCCCGCGTTTACAATGCCGTTGTCCTTGGCCAGCACGATGCCGAACTCGGAGTTATCCCGCAGCGCATTGGCCACCATCTCTTTGTAGCGCTCCTCGAAAATATGCAGTGGCAGATGGGTGCGCGGGAAAACCACCACGTGCAACGGAAATAGCGGGAGAAGCCGCGTGGACATGTTACTATTATTGCGTTTCGCAAAGGTTCCGGCAAACCGCTCCCTGATGGTCGCGGCTCAGTAACGGACGTAATGATTTCGCGATGCGCATCGATGGAAAAGTGGTTCTGATAACCGGCGCTTCCGAGGGGATCGGCGCGGCCTGCGCGGCAGCCTTCCGCCAGCGCGGTGCACGGCTCTCGCTGGTGGCGCGCTCGGAAGAGAAGCTGCGCGCGGCCGGGGGCGCCGAAGCGCTCATCACCGCCGGCGACCTGACGCAGCCGGAAGTCCGCGAGGCGGCTGTAAATGCCACGATGGAGCGATTCGGGGCCATTGATATTCTGGTAAATAACGCCGGCATGGGTCTCTATCATCCTTCGTGGAGCGCGTCTTTGGACGATGCGCGCAGCCTCTTTGAATTGAACTTCTTCGTTCCGCTGGCGCTTACGCAACTGGCCGCGCCGCATATGCGCACCCGGAAAAGCGGCGTCATTGTGAATGTTTCTTCAGTGGCCGGCCGCGTCACGTTGCCCTGGCTGACACTCTATTCCGCTTCCAAATATGCGCTCTGCTCGCTAACTGACGGCTTGCGCATGGAACTGAAGAAGGATGGCATTCACACCATGACGGTGTGCCCCGGTTACGTAAAAACAGGTTTTCAAGATCATGTTTTGGCCGGAGAGCCGCCGCCCGGCATCGCCAACGCCAAACAATTCGCCATCACGCCCGCGCAGTGCGCCGAATCGATCGTGCGCGGTGTAGAGCGCGGCGCACGTACGGTAATGGCGCCCCGTTCCGGGTGGCTGTTCGTGCTGGCCGAACGTCTCTTCCCTGCCCTGGTGGACGCGCAACTCGCCCGCATGCTCCACGACGTATGATCCTCAAGCTCAAACGCACGCCCGGTATTTATCTGGTCGGATTCATGGGGTCCGGCAAAAGCACTGTCGGCCGCCTGCTGGCGGAGCGGCTGGGCTGGCCTTTCGTGGATCTGGATGCGGAGATCGAATCCGCGCAAGGCACGAGTATTCTGGAAGTTTTCGAGACGCGCGGCGAAGCCGAATTCCGGCGCATCGAGCGCGAGGCGCTGCGGGGGCACGTGAAGACCATCGAATGCGGACGGCCGTGCGTGCTGGCTTTGGGCGGCGGGGCCATCGCGCAACCGGGGAATTACGAGCTGATCGAAAACAACGGCGTGACCATCTGGCTGGATTGCCCGTTTGAGACGGTCTGCCGGCGCGTGGCCCCCGCCGCGCACCGTCCTCTGGCGCGGGATCCCGCGACTTTCGCGCAGCTTTACGAATCGCGCCGCGAAGCGTACGCGAGGGCCGACTATCGCATCCCGGTGGAGAGCGACGATCCGGCCGAGGCGGTGGAAGCGGTGATGCGGCTGCCATTATTCAAATGAGCCCAGCATGAGGCGCGAGGCCACACTTCGCCGGCAGGCGCGCGCGATTTTCAAAGCTGCGCTGCGGGCCGCCAATCCCGCGGCTGGTGTGACGCACGCGCTGGCGGGCGAAGATTTCTCGCGTTATCGCAATATTTATGTGGTGGGCGCGGGCAAGGCCGGAGCCGCCATGGCGCGGGCCGCCGAGCGCGTGCTGGGCCGCCGGATCACACGCGGGCTGCTCAACGTGAAGTATGGCTATGTCGCGCGACTGCGCCGCATCGAACTGAATGAATGCGGCCATCCCTTGCCCGACCAGCGCGGCGTGGATGGATCGCGCCGCATCGCCGAAATCGCAGCCTCCGCCGGGCCGGACGATCTGGTGCTGTGCCTGATTTCCGGCGGCGCATCCGCTTTGCTGCCGCTCCCCGCCGATCCCATCACGCTCGATGAAAAACAGGAAACCACCAAATTGTTGTTGGCCTGCGGCGCCAACATCCACGAGTTCAACACCGTGCGCAAGCACCTCTCGCGGATCAAAGGCGGCCAGTTAGCGCGCCTCGCCTATCCCGCGCACGTGCTTTCGCTGCTGCTCTCAGACGTGATCGGCGACAATCTGGACGTGATTGGTTCAGGCCCCACCGCGCCGGATGCTTCTACCTTCGCGCAGGCCCGCGCGATTCTGGAGAAGTACGCCATTTTCGAGCGCGCGCCCGCGCCGGTTCGCGAGCGCCTCGAACGCGGCGCGTGCGGCGATATTGCGGAGACACCCAAGCCGGGCGATCGCATCTTCCGGAACGTACGGCATATCGTGACCGGCAGCAACCGGTTGGCAGTGGATGCGGCCGCTGCGCAGGCCCGCGCGCTTGGATTTCACACGCTGGTGCTTTCCACTTTCGTGGAAGGCGAAACGCGCGAGATCGCCCGCATGCACGCCGCCATCGCCAAGGAGATCGTACACACCGGGCGGCCGCTCAAGCCGCCCGCCTGCATCATCACGGGTGGCGAGACCACCGTCACTTTGCGGGGCGACGGGTTGGGCGGACGCAATCAGGAATTCGTTCTGTCCGCGGCCATGGATATCGCCGCGTTGGAAAACGTGGTGGTGTTGAGCGCCGGTACGGATGGCAGCGACGGACCGACCGATGCCGCGGGCGCTATTGCCGATGGGCGCACGGTTTCACGCGATCCGCGCGCACCGGAGTATCTCGCGCGCAATGATTCGTACCATTATTTCGAAGCGTTAGGGGATTTGATTGTAACTGGTCCTACGAATACTAACGTGATGGATGTGCGGTTGATCCTGGTGGGATAAGTGGGGCGGGCACTTTGCCTGCGCGGGGCTCTCAGCCCCGCTGCCGCAAGGCGGCCTACGAGGCCGCCGCAGGCTACGAGCCCGCCCCACCATGAACGCTTCGGCGATAATAGCGTGTGGACCACCCGTGAGCTTCTGGCGTAAAGAACTAATCGATCCCGCGCTCGATCGTGAAACTGCCGCGCACATTCGCGAGCAGAAAGAATGGATCGCGCGCGAGCCGCACAATCCGCGACCCTGGTATAACCTGGCGCTGGTCTACCGCATGGAGCAGAAGCAGGATGAAGCGCTGGCCTTGTTGCTGGAGGCGGTGCGGCTCGACGACGCCTGCGCCGACGCGCACGTGGCGCTGACCGAGATCTACGCGGTGCGCGCCGACTATGCGGCCGCCCAACGCCACGCCCAGATCGCCGGCCGGCATGGCAATCCACGCGGCATGGAACTGCTCCGCCGGCACGGAATCGCGTAGACGGGTTACGATCTGAAATGGCCCCATTTTATGAGCGAAGTTACGCGCATTCTCGACCAGATCCACCGCGCCTATGAAGGACCCTGCTGGCACGGGCCCGCGCTCCGAGCGGTACTCGCGGGCGTGGATTATCGAGCCGCCGGCGCGCGCCCCATGGCGGAAGCGCATACCATCTGGGAACTCGTGCTGCACATCACGGTGTGGATGTCGGTGGTGACCGGCCGCCTCGATGGCGCCGAAATCCCTACGCTGCCGCCGGAGCAGGATTGGCCGGCCGCCCCCGCTCCGACGGAATCCGGATGGCTGGATGCGCTGGGCGCACTGGCCCAAGCGCAGCTCAGCCTGGAATCCGCCGTGGGCAAGCTTACCGACGATCGGCTGCGCGATAAGGTCCTGGGAGACACCCCGTATTCCATCTACACCATGCTGCACGGCGTTGTCCACCACAACCTGTATCACGCCGGGCAAATAGCCCTGCTGAAGAAGGCCGCACACACCTGACTCCGCCATGATCGCTTTCTCACAATTCGGCGGCGGCCAGCCCGCGGTGCTGATCGCCGGACCTTGTGTGATCGAAAGCGAGGAGCACGCGCAGTTCATGGCGCGCGCTATCGGCGAAATTGCGGGGCCGTTCGTGTTCAAAGCCTCCTTCGATAAGGCCAACCGCACCAGCTTGAGCGGCTATCGCGGCCCTGGATTGCGGGAAGGCCTGCGCATCCTGGCGGAGATCAAGCGCGCGGGCCACACGATCCTGACGGACATTCACGAACCCTCCCAGGCAGCCCCCGTAGCGGAGGTCGCCGATATCCTGCAAATCCCCGCGTTCCTCTGCCGCCAGACGGATCTGCTGCTCGAAGCCGGGCGCACCGGGCGCATCGTTAATATCAAGAAGGGGCAGTTCGTGGCGCCCCACGATATCGCGCGCGCGGCGGAGAAGGTCGCGTCCACCGGCAATTCGCAGGTGCTGCTTACGGAGCGCGGATCGTCGTTCGGCTATAACAATCTGGTGGTGGATATGCGCGGCTTGAAGATCATGCGCGACTTGGGCTGGCCGGTGATTTTCGACTCCACACACAGCGTGCAATTGCCGAGCGGTGAGGGCGCGGCATCCGGCGGACAACCGCAGTTCATCGAACCACTGGCGCGCGCGGCCGCGGCGGTGGGCATCGACGGACTTTTCGTGGAAGTGCACGATGCGCCCGAGCACGCGCTTTCGGACGGCGCCAATGCCCTACGGCTCGATCTGCTGCCGGAATTTCTGCGGCGGGTGCGGGTGCTGGACAAGCTGGTAAAGTCGAATTTTGCAAGCTGGTAGGCGTTCGCGCGCGCCCCTGGCACACAGCCTGCACGTCCGGCGGCCCGTCCTCGTCATACAATGGTGGAGACAGGAGATCTCTCTATGCGCACCCATGGCCGGCGTAGCGGCTTTTCGTTAATCGAGCTATTGATCGTCATCGCGATCATCCTCATCATTGTCACCGTGGCTTTGCCCAAGCTGAACAAAGCCCGCATGTATGCCCAGGAGACCGCCGCTCTCAAGGCGATCAACACGCTCAACACGGCGCAGGTGCAATACCAGTCGCAATTTGGGCGCTTTGCCCAATCGTTGACCGAACTGGGACCGCCGGTCAGCGGCGCCGATAACGCCTCGGCGGCGAATCTGATCTCGGGCGATATGGCAGGCGGCGAAAAGCAGGGTTACAAGTTCAATTTGACGGGCACGCCCACAGGCTACACGATCACCGCGGTACCCTCGGTGTTCGGTTCCACGGGGTCGCGCACGTTCTTTTCCGATCAATCGCTGGTGGTTCGTGAGAACTATGGCCAGGACCCCGCCACGGCTAACAGCAGGGAGGTTGGACAAGGGGCGGCCAAGGCCGGCGATACCAGCAAATAGGCGGTGGATCTTGAGCGGCAGGGCCTTCGCCATTTCCGTTATCGGAGTCTGTGCCGTTGTCTACGTAGGATCAATGCATACCGACAGTGGGTTGCGTGCGTCGCCCGAACTCGCCGCCCGCATTGCTGTAGAGGGCTTGAACACAGCGCAGGCCCAATATCACGCTCTGTTCGGGCGATACGCCGGATCGCTGACGGAACTGGGGCCGCCAGCCAGTGGCCCGGATAACGCCGCCGCGGCGAATCTCATTTCGCGCAATGGGGTCCGTGGGGAAATAGGGACATACCGGCTCATGCTCACAAAACTGCCCGCCGGATACAGTGTCGAAGCTGTCTCAGCTGAGCGTGGGAAGAGCGGCCGGCGCTCGTTTTACTCCGATCAAACGCAGGTTATCAGCGAGAGTTTCGGACCTAAACGCGCAACGCTGAATGGCGCGCCATGAGCGGCCGTCAATTCTCCGTTTCCGCGACCGTGGTGATGGGGCTGTATCTCTTTTCTCCCAACATGAATGTTTCGCATGGCTCGCGGACACTCACCGATAAGTCCGCCACTCTTAGAGCGATTCAAACGATCAACACGGCCCAGGTGCAATACAACTCACAGTTCGGCCGCTATGCCCGATCACTGGCTGAACTCGGCCCGTCGGCCGCAAATCTGATTCCCGCCGATGTGGCTAGCGGCCGAAACCGCGGGTACGGATTCGCCGTGACGAAGACTCCAGCCGGCTATGCGATTCACGCGGACCCGGTAACATACGGCACCACCGGAACGCACACGTTTTATTCCGATCAATCCCTGCGGATTCGTGAGAGCTACGGAAAGGAACCGGCTACGGCGGATAGCCGGGAAGTCGGCGCTGCGAGGCGGCCATAGCGCGCGGGAGGACAGACCACGGAAAACGATGGTCTGTCCTGGTCTGTCCCACGGAAGCCGGTTAGGCGCCGCGTGTTACGTTGACTCTTACAAATGCACATCCTCTTTATCGGCGATATCTTCGCCTCGCCTGGACGCCGCATCGTCGCCGACCACTTGCAGGATATCAAGGAGACTAATCACATCGACCTGGCCATCGCCAATGCGGAAAACTCCGCCGGCGGCTTCGGCATCACTCCGTCCATCGCAGAAGAGTTGTTATCCCTGGGCCTGGATGTGCTTACTTCCGGCAATCATATCTGGGATAAGAAAGAGATCTACGACTATCTGCCGCGCCAGCCTAAGCTTCTGCGTCCGGCTAATTACGTGGACGAAACACCCGGCCACGGCGTCATCGTAGCGTGCAGCCGGCAAGCGATTCCGTGCGCCGTAATCAATCTGCAGGGCCGCACTTACATGCCAGATACAGACTGCCCTTTCCGCAAAGCGGACCAGATACTGGCCAGCCTCGATCCTACCGTGAAGGTGCGCTTTGTCGACTTTCATGCCGAAGTTACCAGCGAGAAGATCGCCATGGGTTGGTACCTGGATGGCCGAGTCTCTGCCATCGTCGGCACTCACACGCACGTGCCGACGGCGGATACGCGGATTCTCCCCGGCGGCACTGCCTATCAGACCGACGTTGGGATGACCGGCCCTTACGACTCCGTAATTGGCGTGAGGAAGGAACTGATCCTCCAGCGTTTCCTGACCTCGCTCCCTGTGCGGATGGAGGCAGCTAAAGCCTCGCCGGAATTGCACTCCGTGATCGTGGAAGTGGATGAGACCACGGGCAAGGCTTTATCTATCCGGCGCCACGCCGTGCGCGGCGACTAACTAAGTCGCCGATGGGTCTGCGGGCCACCAAATGCGATGAAAACGCGCCTTGTGGGGCAGCCACTCTGGCTGCGGCGGCCTCTCAGGCCGCCTAGCAGCATCTCCTCGAATGCCGGCAGGCGGGCTGGGAGCCCGCCGCAGGCAGAGTGCCTGCCCCACAGCGGCCAAGACAGGACAAATCCGCCAGCCAGCAGCCTTCAGTAGCCGTTATCTTCCGGTAAGTCCGCCGGAATCTCAAACAATCCCGTCGGAAAACCCGAAGGCAGGAACGTATTCGGATCGGGCGCCAACAGACCGTCGGAAGCGAAGAACCCGGCCACCTGTTGCTGCGCCGCCAGTCCGATTACGATCGCATCCACACCTGGAAACTGCACGCCGCTCGCCGAAATCGAGATAAACAGCGCCAAAAACGGGTGCGGATCCTGCGGCAACGGCAGCCCATCCGCCAGCGCCAGATCGTGACGGTATTCCCAAGTCAGTGGATGGTTGGCCGCCTTGATCAGGCGCGTCGTGGCGATGTTCGGCATGGTGGTATCGAGGCGCGCGAACTGAAACAGGATTTTCTTGAACGGCACGTCCGGCAGCATTGAATCGGCCATGTGCGGCGCCCACCCCACCGGATCCCCAGACACTTCGAGCCACTCATAGAGCTCGAACGCATTCTGAATGGCGATGGCGCCGGGCACCTCGTTCACCTTCACGGGATTGTATGGGAACACGTAGTTGTCGTTGAAATCGGTCCCTTCGTTGAGCAACGGCGGAGTGCTGGCTGCCAGCAGTCCCGCGGCCAGCGAGTGATACGACTGACTCCAGCGCACGATGTCTTCCACCGATCCGCCGCCCACATTCAGCACCGACGCGCGCACCGCCGGCTCCAATGCCGAGAAGATCGTGCCATACATCGATCCCAGCGATTCGCCGACGTAATAGATGTGACTGGCGTCCAAGTCCGGCTTCCCGTCGCCATTCACGTCGATGCCGTTCTGAATCGTGCGTACGAGTTCGGAAAGATCCAGGGCGGTTTGCCGCAAGCAATCGCGCAGCGCGACCTGCGACGGATTCATGGCCAGGCATCCCTCGTAGGGATCGAGCTGTCCGTCGCCGTTTAGATCCACCGATCGGCCGCCCGCGGTCAAGGTGACGACGGCGCCCGAGTTCTCGTTGACGATGACCTGGCTCAGCGGACCGAACCCATGGCCCACCGCATTGATGGCTACGGTGGCGAATCCGGCCTGCGCCAGCACGGGCGCCACGGCCGATGGTCCGCCCCACTGGCTGTCGCCGAATCCGTGCCCGAAAATCACCACCGGATATCCGGCGGCCGGCTCCGTCGAGGATGGCAGGAACGCGTGGTAGTAAATCTCGTTCACCGAGCCTGGCAGCGCGACTTGCTGACCGGTAGGCGTCTGCGGAATCACCTGCTGGCTGTTCAGAAAATTCGGCGATGCAAACGATCCGAACCAGATTGCGCCGATACCAGTAAACAAGGGATTGTTGATGGGCAGCGGGATGTCCACAAACTGCACGGGATTGGTAGCCACCTCCTCGTGCAGCACCACGGAATTAATGTCCGAAAACTGGATCAGCGTGGGAGGCTGCGCGGGCGTGGGCGGAGGCGTCACATTGCCGAGCTGCGCCCAAGCTCCTTCCATCCACTTAGTCACGCTCATGGTGGTGAACAGAGACGCGCTCACAATGTTGTTAGGCGCGACCGCCGGCGCCAGCGCGGTCACGGCTTGCACCAACTGGCTGCAATATGCGGTCGCGGTTCCCACGCCCGGCGCTGGATTCACGCAGTCTGTGTATCCTGGGTCCGGCCCGATTGGGTCGCCCGAAAGATCCCGGATCACGTCGGTCATGATGATGGCGTAATGGCGGTGTTGGTCCAGGTTTCCATCGGGCTTGCCATACAACGTGTTAGTAGTCGGGTCGTAAATCATCTGCGTGACATACAGCATCTCACCGGTGTAATTGATGCCATGCTCTTCATTAGTCAGGTTATCGAGCGCCACGTAATACATGGCGTGGTGCACGGTGGTGGTGTCAATCGGCGCAGAGAACGTGAACCTGATGCGCGGCGCGGTCTGAAAACCATCCAGTTGGTTCATCAGTTGCACATCCTGGCAACTGGTGGGAGCGATGGTGCAATCCGGCATGGGCAGGTTAATGCGAATCCCGGTGGCTTGCGTGCTGTCGGGGGTGGTCAGAACGTCGCTAGGATAAGGGCCCACGCTGGGATCCTGCGGATTCCAGCTTACCGTGACGCCGCTGGCTGACAATAGCGGCGCGATGAGAAAAGAAAGTGTGAAAATGAAAGCAACTCGGCGCATGATCATTAGGATATCAGGATGACATCTGGCGCACGCCCGTTCTGGAAGTCCTAGTACCATCAGGAAAATTTGCCCTCCGCTGTCGCGGCTTGAGTGTATAATTGAGCGCAGCGGAGCAGGACGCCCTTGGGAGGGAATATGTCAGCGAAGTTACTCTCGATACTGGTATCCCTGGTTGCTAGTGTGGCGACTACAGTTGCACAGCCGATCGCAGCTACCTTCAACCACCCGCAAAGATTTCCGGCTGGCGACAGGCCGTCTGTCGCGGCAATCGCGGATTTCAATCGCGACGGCAAACCGGATATCGCAACCGCCGCAAACGATGGCGTCGCCATCCTGCTCAATAACGGGAACGGCTTTGCGCCGCCGGTAGTCTATGCCGCGGGCGGCGCTTCGAAGTCGATGGCGGTGGCCGATTTTAATCGCGATGGCAATTCCGATGTCGCGGTAGTCGGCGGAACGAACTCTATCTACATACTCCTCGGCAACGGCGACGGCACCTTCCAGCCCGCTGTACAAATTCCGATTCCCTCGCCTGCTCTGTCGATAGTCGCCGGCGACTTCAATGGTGACGGCATAGCGGATCTCGCGGTAGCGGCGGGAAGCGTCCTGGTTCTGCCCGGCAACGGCCATGGCGGCTTTGGTCCTCCGATCGCCACCAGCACCAAGCCTCCCGCCGCCGTGCTGGCAGCCGGCGATTTCAATAACGACGGAAAGCTCGATCTCGCCGTGGACGTTCAATACTCCGCGGGCCATGACAATTACCGCCTGGTCACTCTTCTCGGCAACGGCGATGGAACGTTTCAGCCCGCCATAACCGTTCTCAGCAGGTACTCTTCGGGAGCCTTGCTTGTGACCGATATCAATGACGACGGTATCGTGGATATTGTCATGCCCGGCCAATACCTGCTGGGCAACGGAGACGGAACCTTCACTACCGGCGGGGAGTACCCCACCGATGGGTCGCCCGTTTTTCCCGCAGTGGCGGATGTGAACGGCGACGGCCATACAGACTTGCTGGCAGTGAATAAATGCGGCACTGTTTCCATATCCCTAGGCAGCGCTAACGGGGTCTTCCAGCCGGCTTATAGCTATATCGCGAGTGACGCTCTAAGATGGATCGCGACCGCTAACTTCCTCGGCCATGGTTATCAAGATATAGCAATGATCGCCGGCTCGACCATCGAGCTGCTGCCCGGCGGCCGCGATGGTAAGTACCAGGCACAGCCGCTAATCAATATCCAACAGTCGGCAGTCAATAATCCGGTATTGGCAGATTTCAACGGTGACGGGAACCTCGACGCTGCCGTCCTGTCCTACGAATCCGGCGTCTCGATCCTGCTGGGCAACGGGAAGGGAGGCTTCACCGCGGCCGCTCCCGCTATGACCGGTCCGTATCCCTCCGCCATGGTATCCGGCGACTTCAACGGCGACGGCAAGACGGATCTGGCCATCGCCGACGGACAGAACAAGAGCATCCACATCTTAATCGGTAAAGGGGATGGTTCATTCTCCAACGGTTCCATTTTCGCCGCGCCGGCGGACTGCGGTCAGTTCGTTGCCTCTTGCTACGTGCTGGCCACCGCGGATCTCAACGGCGATGGCAAGTTGGATTTGATCGTGCTGGGCGGCGATGTGGACGGAACCGGCACGGCTAAAGCGGAAGCGTTTCTTGGCAACGGTGACGGAACTTTCGGTGGTCTGCTGCCCATCGCTTCGGGATTGGAAGTGAGGCAGTTTGCGATAGGCGACTTCAATGGCGACGGCCATCCGGACGTGGTTCTCTCGAATGAAGCAAACGGCCCGGTGCTGTACCTCGGAAACGGCGACGGTACGTTTCAAGCTCCCATGCCGCTGTACACTGAAGGCCCGTCCCAAATCGCCGCCGGCGATTTCAACGGCGATGGTTATCTGGACCTGGCCTTCACCAATGCTCAGAGTCAACTGGTGGTCCTGCTGGGCAGTGGCAACGCCACTTTCAGGCAGAGCCAGACCATATCTCAGTTCAACGGCGTTCCCATCGTGGGGGATCTTAATGGCGATGGGCATCCCGACTTATTTGCTCTCGACCTCGAAACCAAGGTATTCTGGATCTACCTGGGGAACGGCGACGGCACGTTCACGCAGCAAATGGGGCCGCCTATTTCGTGTGTATCCATTAACTGGTGCGGCGCTGCCTTGGGCGACCTGAATGGCGACGGCAAGTTAGATATCTTTTCTGTCCAGATCGGCAACGATTATGCGACGACTCCGGTTACGGCGCTCATCAATACAACGCATCCATGACGGTCGCTTGAGTGCCTGACGTCGGCGGGCACAGGTGAGTTACTTTAAGATGTGATCCGGTTGGTTTTCGCATGGGCGGTGCTGGCGTGGGCGGCGTCGTGCGCCTGGCCGCAAGCGCCCGCATCGGCGGAAACGCATCTCGGCAAGGGATACGACGCGCTCAAGCAGGACCGCTACGAAGAAGCCGCGGCTGAATTCCGTGAGGCGCTGCGCATCGATCCCACGCTGGTGATGCGCGCGCGATTTCCGCTGGCGGTCGCGCTGTTCGAGATGAAGCAGTCCGCCGAGGCGCGCCGGGAATTCGAAGCCGTGCGCCGCGAGGTGGGCGACCATCCCAACGTGATGTACTATCTGGGCCGCCTGGATTTGCTGGACCAGGACTTCGCCGGCGCGGTGCATGATTTGACGAAGGCTATCGTCAAACCGCCTTTCCCGGACACGGCTTATTATCTCGGCTTGGCGTGCTTCAAGAATGGCGATCTTCGGGCGGCGGAGAAGTGGCTGAAGCAAGCCGTGGAAGCCAATCCGCGCGATAGCCTGGCGCGGTATCAGTTGGGGATGGTCTATCGCAAACAGGGCCGTGAGGAGGAAGCTCGCAAAGCCTTGGCCGAATCGGCGGAATTGCGGCGGCGCGATACGGATGAAAGCGAGCTGCGCACCGAGTGCGCGCAAAAATTGGATGCGGGCCCGCGCGCCGATGCCCGCGCCGTATGCCGGCGGCTGTACGATCCAGAGAATGCGGAACGGCTAACCGCGCTGGGCACGATTTATGGCGAGCATGGCGATTTGGAAGACGCGCTGGAGCCGCTGCGCCGCGCCGCCGAACTCGCGCCGGAACGGGCGCAAATGCAATACAATTTGGCCTATACTTACTACCGCATGGGCCGTTATGCGGACGCCCGCGCCCCCATCGCCAAGGCCGCGGAGCGTTGGCCGGATATCTTTCAATTGAACTTACTCTATGGGTCGGTGTTAGTTAAGCTGGGTGAGGATGCCGCGGCTTACACGGTGCTGCATCGGGCGCGGGAGCTTAATCCGCAGGATCGGGCCGCTAGAGATTTGCTTTATGAGACTACGCTGCGGCTGGCGCGGAAGAGTGCCAATGCGCGTCAGGATACCGATGCGCGGCGCTATTTCGAGGAAGCCGCCAAACTTAGATGATGTGTGGGGCAGGCTCGTAGCCTGCGGCGGCCTCGTAGGCCGCCCCGACTTATGTACAGATTACCGGCAGGCGGCCTACGAGGCCGCCGGTCGCGGTAGGGATGCCGGTTGCCCGGCACCCCCCGCACAGATCCGTGCGAGCGCTCCTAACGCACACGGTTCTTACCTTGGATGTGCTGCCACGCAAAGCGAACGTCAGGATACGGATGCAGAATTTCGACGTCCGGGATGAGGCACCCGAGTTTCTCCCAAAATTTGTTCCAGGTCCAGCGGGTTCTTTGACTCCGCCGCCGAAGCTGCCACCACCACATGCGTAGCACTTCGTGCCGGAACGCTTTCAGTCGTTCCTCGTTGCGCGGCACGGCGTGATATCGGAAATATCCGCGAACCACCGATTGCAGCCACCCCGTCGTGTCCGGAACCCGCGCATGCAAGCGTTGGCGGAGCTGTTGCCGAATCTTCTTCAGCTTGGCGGCCATCCGTTTGCCGATCGTCTTCCGCAGCACCATGAAGTACCCCGTCGCGTGATTCTTCCCACAGATGTGAGTGAAACCCAAAAAGTTGAAGGTTTCCGGCTTCCCTTCCCCACGCTTCGCCCGCCGTTCAGCGGCATAGCGCCCAAATTCGATCAGGCGCGTCTTCTCCGGATGCAATTCCAGCCCGAACTTCCGCACGCGTTCCCGCAATTGCGCCAGAAACTTTTCGGCCTCTTCCCGGTCCTGGAATCCGAACACCACGTCGTCCGCGTACCGCACCGCGATCATGTCGCCGTGCGCCACCTTCTTCCGCCATGCCTGCACCCACAGATCGAGCACGTAATGCAGGTAGAGATTGGCTAGCAACGGCGAAATCACCGCCCCTTGTGGGGTCCCTTCCTTCGTCTCGTACCACTGTCCGTCCTCCATCACGCCCGCCTTCAACCATTTCAGGATCAAGCGGACGAGCCGTTCATCTCCTATCCGATGCCGTACGAACTTTTCCATCTGAGCGTGTTCGACTTTGTCGAAAAACGACCGGATGTCTAAGTCCAGAACGTAGTTCACCTTCTTGCTGGTGATCCCGACGTAGAGCGCGTCTAGTGCGTCGTGCTGCTTGCGCCCCGGCCGGAACCCGTACGAAATGCCCAGAAAGTCCTCTTCCCAGATCGGATTGAGAACCGCGACCACCGCTGCCTGGGCGATTTTGTCTTCCAGGGCGGCGATGCCCAATGGCCGTTTCCGCCCATCGGCTTTGTCGATCCAGACTCTCCGCGACGGTTGCGCGCGATAGGCCCCGCGATGGATGCGTCCATGGAGGTCGGCGAGCCGCTCCTCCAGTTCGTCCCCGTAGGCTTGCCACGTCACCCCGTCCACTCCCGCCGCCGCTTGCCTTTGCAGGTCGTAGTAGCTGCTGCGGAGCAGGTCGATAGTGACGTGATGCAGCAGGGCGGTGAACCGCAACTGCTTGTCCTTCTGCGCTGCTTGACGTACACGGTCCAGCCCGCTTGGCCCGCTTTCCCGGCCTTGCATCCGGTACGGGTTAGGCTCTTCCGCATTCTCCTCGGTCAGCGGCCTTCCCTCCGCGATCTCCTTCGGCCCTCCCTGGCCTGCGTTCGACCGCTTCGTCGGTACTACGCCGCTGTGCGACTCCCCGCCGCCGTGCATCTGGGTCTTATCGCTCATCGCTTTCTCCCAGCGTTCCGCCCTCTACCGGCGGCGGAAAGCCACGGGGTCTCTCGGTTCTCGCGCGTGAAGTTTCTATGCGTGCGTGGGGTCTACGACTCCGCAGGGCCGCAACGTGCTCGCGCTGTTTACGCACGCTGCCGTGTTGCCTTCCGGTTAGCCTGACACCGTCGGCGCCCATGATTTTGGCAATTTCGGAGCTCATCAACTTCAGGGATACCCAGCCCACATATGCCCCAGGCCAACGCTTCAAGTGCGTCGTTGCCGCCGCCCTCACATGGCTCGGGGTCAGGATGGTTCGCTACTCCTTTCCTGTATGACTCTTTCATTCACTACTTCACGCCGGTTTATCCCGACGCTATCCAGGCTACGAGCCTGCCCCACAATTCGCCGCGTACAGAGAATCTAAGGGTGGAAGGACAGTCACTTCTGGCCGTAATAGGCGCTTTGGCCGTGCTTTCTTTGAAAGTGCTTATCTAAGTGCGCGGGATCTAACTCCTGCGCCGCCTCCGCCAGTGTGACACTGTAGTAAGCCATCTCGGCGACATACTCCAGTATCACGGCGTTATGGGCCGCTTCGGCTGCGGAAGTTCCCCAACAAAATGGCCCGTGCCCGGCCACCAACACCGCGGGCACTTCCATGGGGTCGCCGGCCTTGAAGTGACGCGCGATTACTTCACCCGTATTCGCCTCATAAGCCGCTTCAATCTCCGCCGCCGCCATCGCGCGAGTCACTGGCACGGAACCGCGAAAATAATCCGCATGCGTAGTTCCCAGGCAAGGGATCGGCCTTCGCGCCTGCGCCCATGCCGTGGCAAAACGCGAGTGCGTATGCACCACTCCACCGATACTTGGGAACGAACGGTAAAGCACCAGATGCGTCGCTAAATCAGACGACGGACGCAGCGTGCCTTCCACGATGCGCCCATCCAGATCCGTAATCACCAGATCGTCCGGCCGCATTCCCTCGTAAGGAACGCCGCTGGGCTTGATGGCCACCAGTCCCTCGGCGCGCGCAATCCCGCTGGCATTGCCGAAGGTATAAAGCACCAACCCTCGCCGGACTAGCTCGAGATTGGCTTCCAGCACTTGCTCCCTAAGTTCCTTCAGCATGTTATCCCAAAGTGAGCTCCAACTTAGTAACCGACGCCGGCGCGAACACCCGCGTCAGTTTCGAGCCGTTTGCCTGTAAGTTCTCCGCGCGCGGTTCGACGGCGTGCGGATTCTCGAAGCTATTGTGCGCATGTGCATCGGCGGCAGCCAGCGTGACCACCTTGCCAGAGCCGATACTGGCCCCGCGCAGCCCAATCTCAACCTCGCGCGGCTGATCCAGACTGGGATTGGTTACGGTCATGGTCAACACCTTACCCCGCAATGAAGCCGAGCAAGAAAGCCCCGGCAGTTCCTTGTAAATCCCCGGCGCCGACACCACTGTACGCACTGACTGCGCGCCCTGATGCGACTTATACATATCGAACACATGATAGGTAGGCGTCACACAGAACTTGTCTTCATGCGCGAAAAACAGCGATTGCAGACAGTTCACAAGCTGCGCCACCGCCGCCATGCCCACCTTATCCGCATGCCGGTTGAAGGTATCCAGCGTCATTCCCGCCAGCACCGCATCGCGCAGGGTGCTTTGCTGGCCGAGCAATGCTTCGGCGAACGGCTCGGTGCCCGGCGCATACCACGCGCCCCACTCATCCACCACCAGCTTCACATGATGCTGCCGGTCGGTCTCGCCCATCGCGCTCCATTGGCTCGTGATAAACGACTCCATGCGATTCGCTTCGCGCAGGATCTCGTAATACTGCTCCGGATCGAACTGCAAAGCGTCGCGTTTGCCCTTGTTCCAATCCGTGGTGCGGCCGCCGCTGGCATTCCACGCGTAATGGTGCATCGACCAGCCCCACATACGCCCTAACTCGCCCTTCCGCGCCACCTTCGTAAAGAAACCGTGCGTCCAATCCAGATCGTTTCCATTCGGCCCCGATCCGACGAACGCCAGCGGCACATGATATCCGGGCACCCAGGCGGTGAAACGCAGGAATTCCGTGGCGTAGTCTTCGGGAGTGAACGAGCCGCCGCATCCCCAAGCCTCGTTGCCGACGCCCCAATAGCGCACGTTCAGCGCTTCCCGCTCCCCATCGGCCGCGCGTTGATCAGCCAGCGTGGTGGTGCCGGGAGGCGAATTGCAATACTCCACCCAACGGTCGAATGCCTGCGCGGTGCCGCCGCGCAGATTCGCCGCGAAGTACGGTTGCGCGCCAGTGGATTTGCAGAAGCGCGTGAATTCAATGGTGCCGAACTGGTTCGGATCGTAGTTCTGCGGACCCGCCCGATGGGCGCCCTTGGGCCACTCACCGCCCGCCCAGAAGTTTGTGCGCTTGGGGCGTTTGTCGCGCGGTCCGATGCCGTCGCGCCAATCGTAGCTATCGGCAAAGCATCCGCCCGGCCAGCGGATAACCGGCGGTCCGATGCGCTGCAGGGCTTCCACAAGCTGCTTCCGCAGGCCGCCGATGTTCGGGATGGACGAATTCTCGCCCACCCAGATGCCGTCGTAAACCACGCCACCCAGGTTCTCGACAAAGTGCCCATAGATCTCGGGCGC
Organism: Bryobacterales bacterium; assembly: GCA_963785255.1. Taxonomy (GTDB): domain Bacteria; phylum Acidobacteriota; class Terriglobia; order Bryobacterales; family Bryobacteraceae; genus Bog-159. The sequence continues at coordinate 351,091 of CAWAUR010000013.1, read as the reverse complement.
GATGCCGGCGATCGGCTCATCGATGGCGACTTCGATCAAGCTGTCGCTGCCGGCGGATCGCAACGCGCCGGCGAAGGCCGCACCCGCGGCGGCCGTCCGCAAAAACTCCCGTCTGCTGCTCTTCACGCTCCACCTCCCTGACGAACCCGCGCCGCTAATCCACGCAGCGCAGGCAACACATCGCCGATCGCTACGGCATCCGACTCCGGCATTCCGAAACCAAAATACAGCTTGCGATACAACCCGTAAAGCTCCTCGTACGCTTGGCGATCGCGCGCATCCGGCTCGACTGTGCGATAACTCGGGCAGAGCGCCTGCTGCGCCGCCTCGATGCTTTCGAACGCATCGGCCGCCATGAACGCCATGATGGCCGAACCCAGGCTGGTGACATCGCCTTCGGGCACCAGCACGGGCTTGTTCAGCACGTTGGCATACACGCGATTCAGCGTTTCGTTCTTGCGCGGAATGCCGCCGCCGTTAATCACCCGCCGGATTTCGACGCCATGCTCCGCCATGCGCTCCAGAATCACGCGCGTATGGAAGGCCGTCCCTTCGATGGCCGCGAAGAGTTCGTCCTGCGCGGTGTGCGTCAGATTCCAGCCGAGCGTGACGCCGCCCAGATCCGCGTTCACCAGCACGGTGCGATCGCCGTTGTCCCAAGCGAGCCGCAGCAGCCCGGTCTGGCCGCCGCGATAATGTTCGAGGCCTTTTGAAAGCTCCGCCACGGTGGCGCCCGCGCGCCGCGCAATGGCATCGAAGATATCGCCGGTCGCCGACAGGCCCGCTTCAATTCCGAAGTAGTCCGGATGGATGGATCCTTTCACCACGCCGCACACGCCCGGGATCAAATCCACCTGTTTGGCGATGGCCATGATGCATGTGGATGTGCCCACCACGTTGACCACATCGCCTTCGCGCACGCCCGCGCCCAGCGCGTCCCAATGCGCATCGAATGCGCCCACTGGGATGGGGATGCCCGCGCGCAGCCCCAGTTTCCGGCCCACTCCGCGGAAAGTTGGCCGGCGATCTGGTCGGAGGTCGCGTAGCAGCCATCCAGCTTGGCGCGCACGCCGGCCAGCAGCGGATCGATGGTGGTGAGAAATTCTTCCGGCGGCAGGCCGCCCAGTTCGCGCTTCCACATCCATTTGTGGCCCATCGCGCAGACGCTGCGCGGCGCCTGGTGCGGATCGGTGATGCCGCAGAGCACCGCGGCCACCATATCGCAATGTTCGAGGGCGGTCACCATGCGCGCACGCTTCTGCGGATTGGCGCGCAGCCAGTGCAGCAGCTTTGAAAATCCCCACTCGGAGGAGTAGACGCCGCCGCACCACTGGAGCGCCTCCAGATTTTCGCGGCGCCCGGCGGCGGTGATCTCGGCGGCCTCGCCTTTGGCGCGATGATCGCACCAGAGATAGTAATCGTCCAGCGGTTCCAGGCCCGCGCCCACGGGAATCACGCTTGAGCCGGTGGTATCGAGCGCCATGGCAGCCACCTGTCCGCCGTCCACGGCCGCGGCTTCGAGCGCCTGCCGCATGGCGGTGGCCAACGCCTGCATGTGGTCGCTATGCGACTGCGTCGCGTAATCCGGATCGTCCTTCTTGCGCGCCAGCGGATACTCGCCGGTGGCTGAGCCCAGCCGCCCTTTCACGCTATCGAATATCGAGACCCGGACGCTTAGCGTTCCGAAGTCCACTCCGGCGACGATCACCATGCCACTCCTTGAGTGAGAAGAGGCTTATTGTAATACGGCGTGGATTGGGATCATGATCGGGGCGAAACCGCTCCCTTACGGTCGCGGCTCAGTAGCGGTCGCGACGTCACCATCGATATAAGGTTGCGCCCCAGGTCCAACCGGCGCCGACGGCGGCGAACAGAAGCAGATCGTTCGGGTGGATGAGCCCGCGGCGGTTGACCTGATCCAGCACCAGCGGGATCGACGCACCCGCAGTGTTTGCGAAATGCTCCAGATTGGTTTGCATGCGCGAATACGGCACGTTGAGTATCTCGGCGACGCGCTTGAGCACGTGAGTGGAGGCCTGATGCGGTATGATCATCGAAACGTCTTCCACTCCCAGCCGGTTCACGCAGAGAATCTGCCGAATGCACTCAGGCAGCGCGGCGGTGGCGGTTTCGAATACCGCTTTTCCATCCATCGTGAAATAGGCGTCCGACGGAAAGATTGTGAAATGATCCATTCCCTCGCCGTCGGCGAAGAGAATACTGGAGAACAAACCATTCTCACGTTGGTTCCTCTCAAGCACCACCGCGCCGCTGGCGTCGCCGAAGAAGACGCAGTGACGGTGATTCCAGTTCGTCACCTTCGAGAAGGTATCGGCGCCAATGACCAACGCATGGTCGTACACCCCGTTCTGCAGGAACTGGCCGGCGATGGTCACGCCATATAAGAAGCCGGAACACACCGCGGACACATCGAACGCGGGGCATCCGTTGCGAATCCCCATCTTCCTCTGCGCCATGCATGCCGATGAGGGAATCTTGCGGTCCGGTGTCGAGGTGGCCAGGATAATGAGGTCGATCTCGTTCGGTTCCAGTCCTGCCGCGGCGATGGCCTTCAGCCCGGCTCGCGCAGCCAGGTCCGATGTGCATTCGTCCGGTTCGGCGACGCGCCGCTGGCGGATGCCCAAATTTTGCACGATCCATTCGGGCGACGTGGGAAGGTCGCCCACGATCTCCTCGTTGGTCAGAATCTTTTCTGGGACGTACGAACCGGTCGCCTTGATCGAGACACTATCGAACCGGCTGTTTCGGATTGCCATTGGCCCTCCCTTCCGGGTCATGGAAGGTTGCAGTTACTAAACGAGGATACGTTCGACCAGGGCCGCGGACTCCAGCGCTTCTTCGATCGCGGAGATATCCTCGGTCTTGTGGGTGGCCTTAAGAATGTCGCGGTACTCGATGGGCAGGGCGCCTCCATTGGGATTGGTCCACTCGGGTAGACTGCGCGTGTAGTCTACGACGGACCGGCGGCTCTGATGCCCATGCTGCGCGAACACTTCATCAATCAGTTGCCGCTCGGGAGGCGACAGTTCGCCGTTTCCGGGATCGCCCAGCAGACGAACCTCATAATCCACCGGGGCGGAGATGAACTTACGCCAGATCCGGAAGGAATTGTCCGCGTGCTCATCCCGCATCAGATCGTAGATCCGGCTGACAACCGGACCGTTGTCCAACGAGGTGTAGCGATCCGTGGTGATGGGACGTCCCCAGCGAATGAGCGCTTCGCGGTCGGCCAGGTACAGGAGCTTGACGAGCTTGACATAGCTCATAGCTCCACCGCGAAGGGCCAAAAAACGCGCAGCGGCTTGCGTGGCCTTGGCTTCATTGAAGAGCGGCGTCATAATGCCACCGTTGAGGGTCTAACGTATTAAAGAGTAGTTTATCTGAATAAGACGGCGGGATGGCGGATATTGTGGAGGAATCCGCCATCACGGGCGGGTGGGTGGTGCTGTAAAGTACAGTTGTGTTCTTACAATATCCGCGCCCCTAATCCGTTTATAACCGTAGATGACGGACGCAGCGAGCCTGGAGAGTATGGCATTCGAACAGGACCAGCGCATCTCCGAAACGGTCAAGCGGGAGCAGTCCCGGCTGCGTAACTTCATTCGCCGGCGCGTAGCCGACCGGCGCGACGCCGAGGACATCCTGCAAGACGTCTTCTACGAACTGGTGGAAGCCAACCGGCTGCTGATGCCCATTGACCACGTCACCGGCTGGCTGTTTCGCGTGGCGCGCAATCGCATCATCGATCTCTTCCGCAAGAAGAGGCCGGAAAGCTTCAGCGATGTGGCCGTCGCGAACGAAGACGGCGAATTACTGCGGTTGGAAGATCTGCTGCCATCGCCCGAAGACGGACCGGCGGCGCTCTATGCGCGCCACGTACTTCTCGAAGAACTCGAGTTGGCGATCGATGAGTTGCCGGAGGAGCAGCGCGAGGTGTTTATCGCGCACGAGTTGGAAGGGCGCAGCTTCAAGGAGATCGCCCGGGACACTGGCGTGAGCGTGAATACGCTGCTATCGCGCAAACGCTATGCGGTGCTGCGCCTGCGCGAGCGGCTGCGCAGCATCCATGACGAATTTACGAAAGCATGAGGAACCGAACATGAAAAAGAAATGGATTTTCCTGGCTCCGCTGGCGATTCTGGCGTTGTTGCTGTTTATCGCCCTTGGCGGCGAAATCGTGCAGCAGTTATGGAATTGGCTGCTGCCGCCGCTCTTCGGCTTGCGCCCGATCACCTTCTGGCAGGCGCTTGGAATTTTGGTGCTATGCCGGATCCTCTTCGGCGGATTTGGTAGTCACGGCCCCAAAGGACCCAGTTTCGGGCGCCGCAAGGGCCATCGCATGGCGGATCGCTGGGAGCACATGACACCTGAGGATCGCGAACGATTCCGCCAAGGCATGCATGGCCCGTCGACGGGCGAAAGCGCACCGAGCGGCACCGATCCGTCTGGGTGACCGGCGCTTGCAAGACGCCGGGCGCTTTACTCGCCCGGGAACTTACGCTTTCCGAATAAGACTCCGAAGCCGAATCCGAAGCACAGGCCCGAGGCCACGAGCTGCACGACGTCGGAGCCATGGAATGTCGCGAAGCGTGGCGTGCCGATCATCCTCAAAAGCGCCATCAGCCCGAACATCACCAGGAACACACAAAGAGTCACTCTTCGTCTGCGCATCAGTCCTCCTGCCTCCGTGGCGAGGAAGACAGCGTATCATCCCGAGTGGGTCTGAGACAAGCCGGGCAGGGGGCGCGGCAGGCGGACCATGGCCTACTGTACTGGCAAGCCACCAAAAAAACGCGTGTTGTGGGGCAGTTACTCTGGCTACGGCGGCCTCTCAGGCCGCCTGGCAGCATCTCGTCGAATACCGGCAGGCGGGCTGGGAGCCCGCCGCAGGCTACGAGCCTGCCCCACAAGTTAGCGCGTGGCCTATTGGATTTCTACCGTCGCGCTGAGCGCGATGCCGGCTGACGAATCGCCGATCATAAAGCTGACCGGCTCCGTCTCGACCTGCAAGGCCTGGAGTTTTCCATCCCAATAGGCCAGGCGCGAAGCTGGTAGGGCGATCTCCACGGTCTTGGTCTCATGGGGCTCGACCGCGACGCGGCGGAATCCCGCAAGTTGTTCGCGCGGGCGTTCGACTTTCGAACCCAGGTGCTTCACATAGAGTTGAACGACTTCGTCGCCCGCACGGCTGCCGGTGTTCGTCACATCGACGCTCACATTCACCGTGCCGTCCTTAGCGACTTGATGGGAACTTGTGCGCAGATTCGAAAACTTGAACGTGGTGTAACTAAGGCCGAATCCGAAAGGATAAAGCGGCTCGCCTTTGAAGTACATGTAAGTGCGGCCGTCGCGGATGTTGTAGTCCATCATGGGCGGCAACTGATCGACGGACTTGGGCCAGGTTTCGACCAGATGGCCGCCGGGTGTGTATTCGCCGAACAGGACCTTCGCCAGCGCCGTGCCTTCATCCTGGGAGGAATGCGCCATGTGCAGGATGGCGGGTATGTTGGCCTGTGTCCAGTTGATGGCGAACGGGAAGCTGGAAACCAGGATGACGACGGTCTTCGGATTCACGGCGTAGACCTGCTTGATGAGCTGCTCCTGATACAGTTCGATGGATTCGCGGTCGCGGCCTTCGCGGCCATCGCTGGGGACCGTGCAGGGCAACGTAACGCCGCCGCCCTCCGAGGTGTTGTACCAGTCGTGCCGCATGTCGGGACCGCAGGTAGGGTCGTTGCCCACCACTACCACAGCCACCTCGGATTTGCGCGCGGCGTTTACCGCGGCACTGCCCACTTCATCGGCGGCGTAGTTGACGGTGACGTTGGGACCCAGTTCCTCCTTGATACCTTGCAAAGGCGTGACCGTATAAGGAGGCGTGCCGCCATACCAATCCCAGTGGATGGAGTCGGCGAGCGGGCCAATTACGGCAATGGATTTGAGTGACTTCCTATCGAGGGGCAGAAAGCTCTTATCGTTCTTCAGAAGAACGACGGATTCAACCGCGATCTGACGGGAAATGTCGCGATCTTTATCGGTGTTCCATGGGTCGGGTGAGTCTTTGATCTTGGTGTAGGGAACCATATCCGGCGGATCGAGCAGGCCAAGTTTTATGGCGATTTGGAACTTATAGCGGAGCGCCGTGTCGATATCTTCGATAGTAAGTGAGCCGTCTTTGAGAGCGGCTTTGGTTTCGTCGGCGTACCTGTCGAGGAACTGATTGATGCCGTTCTTCAGGCAGGCCACCACGGCGGCTTCCTGATTGGGGAAGAGGTGGCGCGAACCGACCAGGATCCTAACGGCTCCGCCATCGCTCGAAAGCACGTCGACGCCCCATTTGTCGCGCACGACGCTGCGCAGGATGGGATTGACGGCCATGGTGGTGCCGTTCCAGGCGTTGTACGAGGCCATCACGGCTTTTGCGCCGCCTTCCAGGAAGCCCATGCGGAAGGGAACGGAATAATATTCCCAGAACAGGCGCTCATCGAAATCGGACGATGAGACGTTGCGGTGGTCTTCATTGCTGTTGGCGAGGAAGTGTTTGAGTAATGCCGCGGCCTGCCAATATTTGGGATCGTCGCCCTGCAGTCCTTTGACGAACGCCACGGCCATAGTGCCATTGAAGAATGGGTCTTCGCCGTAGACTTCTTCGCTGCGGCCCCAGCGTGGATCGCGCGCCAGATCGGCCTGTGGTCCCCACAGCATGAGGATCTGCCGGTCGTACTTCGCGGTTTGGGTGATAAAGCGGGCTTCGTAGCCTTCGACGGCGGCGGCTTTGCGGACGAGATCGGGATCCCACGTCTCGCCCATCCCGGGAGGCTGTGGGAATTGCGTGGTGGTGATGGGCTGGTGCGGGCCGCGAGCTTCGCGCTGCACCACGCCGTGAATGCCTTCGGAGCTGCCGATATTGGGAACGCCGAGCCGCGCGACGCCGGTGCGGGTGCCCAGGCAGTCGACCTTCTCGTCAGCGGTCATGAGCGAGAGAAGATTGGCAATGCGGGTCTCCGCGGGGAGGTTGGGATCGTTGAAGGGATAACGAGGTTGTTGCGCAACGGCGGGAGCGAGCACGAGACCGGAAAGACAGACCAAGTCTACGAGGTGTTTTTTCATGATATGCCCAAGCTTATCAAATGGAACATGGGATCTGACTAGCCAAGGGCTTCGCCCTTGATATCCCTGCGGGATATGGGAGTCGAGGAAGTCAGGACTCAGCAGACAGAATTCGCGGTGGGCGATTGAATCGGATGGACTTGCCAACACAACAAGAACAAAATTCTCGTTGCGCGCGGCATAACGGTTTAACCCGTAGGAAGACCGCTCCCTTACGGTCGCGGCTCAGTAGGGTGTGCGGGTCGGTAGGGTGTGCGGGTCGGTAGGGTGTGCGGGTCGGTAAGGTGTGCGGGTCGGTAGGGTGTGCGGGTCGGTAAGGTGTGCGGGTCGGTAGGGTGTGCGGCTCGGTGCAGTGTGCGGGTCGGTGCAGTGTGCGGGTCGGTAAGGCGTGCGGGTCGGTAGGGCGTGCGGCGGTTAGCGAGCCGGGCCCAGCTTAGGCGTTAAGGTAAGCCGCCACACACCGAAACGGGCGGTGGACGACGGGAATCGCGCTTCCAGGATCTCGCGGCCGGTGCGGGCCGCCTACGTTGGACCGGTTGTGCACGATTGGGCGGGATTGTGCAGAATTGTGCATTTGACGCTGCGGTAAAATTTGAACCAACAAAGCCATTTTGGCCTTTAAAATTAATGAGTAGACATAAAACAGCCACTTAAATCCGGCCGATGGCAGTGGGGCAGAGCCGGTTGCATATGGTGCCGGCAGCGGATTGCGGACTGGGCCGACAAAGCTTAAAACGGAGGGTGGTGGGGCGATCATGGGGGGCATAAGAATTCGATTGTTCAAGGCACCGGCGGGCTGTCGGCGGAGCGCCGAACGGCCGAGCGTGGAAGACATTGATTACTCGATGCGAATATAGCACGGCGGCGAAAGGGATTCGACTTTGCAATTAGCGTTGGGCATTTGTTTTCAGTGGATTCTCGCGGTGCCGACTTGTGTAATCGTCGATTCGCTTGGCGAACATGGCTCTCCCAGCGGACGGCGGCCAAGCTGGGCTGTTCGGTCGAGGTCGCCTGTTTCTTGCGCAACAATTCCCCATTTGCCTGCCGGGCTTAATTAGAGCCGCTGGCCCCGCCAATTTGGTCCATACTGGAAGAGCACGGCAAATAGCGGGTCAGAGTCCTTTGTTGGGTGGTATTCACCTTCAGGAGAATTTCACCATGGAATTAGCGGCATTTATCCGGTCGAACGAGGACGTCATCATCGTGGAATGGGAAGCATTCGCGCACACCTATCTGGCCTCCGCCGCGCATATGGACCGGTCCGCGCTGCGCGATCACATTATAGGCCTGCTTCGGTTCATTGCAAACGATCTTGAGACTTCGGAAAGCGAACGGGAGCGGAGCGAGAAAGCCAAAGGACGGGGCCCGAAAGAGGGAGGAGCGCGTGACAGCGCGGCCGAAACCCATGCCGCCCTTCGGTTTACGGGAGGCTTCGATACGATCGAGATGATCTCCGAGTTTCGCGCCCTGCGTGCAAGTGTGATCAAGCTGTGGAGAGCTGAGTGGGCTAATAGCGATGCGGCGGACATTCTTCCGGACCTGCTGCGGTTTAACGAATCCATCGACCAAGTCATGACTGAATCCCTGGGCCGTTTCACCGAAAAACTCACTCATTCCGGAAGCTTGTTCGTCGGAACTCTGGTTCACGATTTCCGCGGTCCCCTCGCGGCGGTAGACAACTCTGTCCAGGCGTTGTTAACGAGAGGCAAGCTTGACGGCGAGCAGGCCGGCCTGATGTCCCAGATCGAAACCAGCACCTCCCTCATCAGCCGGCTCGTTTCCGACCTGATTGATGCTGTCCGTATCCATCTCCACGAGGACATGCCGATGGCGACCGCTCCGATGGAAATAGGAAGTGCCGTCCAGGAGGCCGTAAAGGAAGTTCAGGCCGCGCACCCCGACCGAAGGATTTCGATCGAAACGTCTGGCGACCTTGAAGGGGAATGGGACCGCGCCCGCGTCGGGCAGGTTCTGTCAAACCTGATTGGCAACGCGGTCCTGCACGGATCGAGTACCTCTGCGATTGACGTTGCGGCGAAAGGCGCGGGTCACGAAGTAGTCCTTTCCGTTCATACTGAAGGCGCTATTTCCCCCGAAGCTATCGCCGCGGTTTTTGACCCGCTGCCACGCGGGGAGGATGAGAATCCGATCCAAAGCGACCAGGCCAGGCTCGACCTCGGGCTTTTCATTACCAAAGGAATCGTGACCGCCCACGGCGGCAAGATCACCGTAACGTCGAGTAAAGAGGAAGGAACCACCTTTGCAGCGCATCTTCCCCGCAAGAAGAGTAAATCATAAACGCCGGAGCTGCTTCTCGTTTCAGGTGCGCCGTGTACGTTGAACCGGCGGATCGGAAAGGGACGGGAGCGCGCGAATGAACTCTTTCGCAAGAGACTTTCCTATCGTTTGCGTAGGCGGCTCGGCCGGCGGCTCCGCCGCCTATGTCAAGTTACTGAAACATCTGCCGCTCGAGACGGGTGTTGCTGTCGTCATCGTTAATCACGCAAGACAAACGTCCAACGCGCTCCACAAAATTCTTCCCCGCTTTACGAAAGCGCCGGTTGAGCTGATCACGGAAGGCTTACGCATTCAGCCCGATCATGTCTTCATCGTCCCGGCCGGTCGCGACTTACAGGTTCTTGATGGAACATTCCGTCTAAGGCCGATGTCAAAACCCAAGGGATGGCCCGACGTGATTACAATTTTCCTGCGTTCTCTCGCGCAGAACTGGAGCGGAAAACTAGTCGCTGTGATTGTCTCCGGCCTGGATGCGGATGGGGCAGAAGCACTGAGAGAAATCAAGGAAGCCGGCGGCATTACTATCGCACAGGCGCCCGACACAGCTGAGTGGTCGGATATGCCTGCGAGCGCCATAGAAACCGGGTATATAGACCATATTCTCCCAGTCGAGGATATCGCGCGGAAGATTGCGCAGATTGCGAAGGAGTTCCCTGGGAAGACAACGTGAGCGTCCGGTTCTGAGCATAGCGACGGAACAGCTCATCGGCGGCTTGTTCCGCTCCCGCAGATCCACGAGTTCCGATTTCGCATGGATGAGGGGGCCGCGACGGTCATGCGCCGTGCCCCCGCCCCGATACAGGAAGTGGCCATTACGGGAGCCCGAACCGGGAAGTTTGAGCCTGCCATCCGGTACGGGATAGATCCCGTGAAAACGCCGTTCCCTGAAAATGGGCGATACAGGTGCGTTCCCGGCCGCTCCGCCGCGCAGGCGGCAAGCCGGAGAGCCGACCAGCAGCATTTTTGGGAATGAACGGCGCCCCGTGAGGGAGCGGAGATTGCAGCCATCGTTACAGCCATCGTTACAGCCATCGTGCTGTAACATGGATGAACAACTTACCGGCCGCATAAGCCGGTGTTCCCGGCCCATCGCCTGCCAGAAAGCCCGCGGTCACCGTCAAAGCCGCGGTATCCACTAGCGAGAGTCCGGTGCTGTTCTCATTCAGCACCAGTAGCGTGCGCGCGGTGACGGCGACCGCGGAGGGAGGCGCAATTGTGGAGATGGTGTTTTGAACGGTAAGCGAAGCGGCGTCCACCACTGCCACCGAGCCGTAAGTGGTGTCGGTCGCAAACAACGTCGCTCCGTCGGGCGAAATCCCGAGGCGAAACGGATTGGTTTGATCGAGAGCCACCGACCCCGTCACGGTGAGGCTGGCCACTTCGATCGCGCTCAGGGTTCCGGCGCTGGCGTAGAAGGTGGTGGCGTCGGGTGAGAGCACGGAACCGAAGCACGCCGCGGAATGCTTAATCGGAATGGTCGCCTTTAGCGTGCCGGTAGTCAGGTCCACCGCGTAGACCGAAGTGCGGCCCACGGCCAAAAGGGTCGCGCCATCCGGCGTGATGGCGGGCGGCGCGGTAATGGAGTTATGCGCCAGTGCGATGGACCCCGCGGATGCCAACGTGGCGGCATTGAATATGTCGATTTGATTGGTTACGGGAACGTAAATCGTGCTTCCTTCCGGTGAGATGGCTAAGGTGTAAAGATCGCCCGGAACCGCGCCGGAAAGAGTGACATGCGCTGTAGCTCCCGTGGTGAGGTCGAGTGACATCAGTAACGACTTGCCTCCACCGACCGCCGTCGCGAAGATATGGTCGCCCGCCGCGTTCAGGACCATCTTCACCACACTGTCCGGCATCTTGTATTTATGGCGAACGGCGCCAGTCGCGGGGTTCAGAACGGCGATGAAGGACGGGGACGCGTTTGTGCCCACATAGAGATCCTTGCCGTTGGCACTGAGAAGGAGATCGACCGCGCCCGCGGGCGTCGGGAAAATGGAGCTCGCGGCGCTGCCGGAAAAACCGAACCGGCTCACTGAACCGCCCGCCCCACCGAGGGACACATAGGCTTGTGAAGCGAGCGCCGGCCAGGAGGCACATAACAGAGCCAGAGAGATTGTGGAAGAAATTCGCATAGGACCGAATGTTAGTGCGGAGTGCGGGGGCGTGCAATAGCCCGCGCCTGTACTCTGTCTGTCCCGCTAAGTAAATAGAGGCAAGGAGGATGGGACGCCGCCTTTCCGGGAGAAACCGCTCCCTGACGGTCGCGGCTCAGTAAATCGGTGCGGCTGTTACGGAGCCGCGACCGGGCTGTTACGGAGCCGCGACCGTCAGGAAGCGGCCGTTCCGCGCCGGTGCTATACTTTTCCAAAAGCGCGCATGCGACGTGTTTACATTTGGCTGGCCATCGCCGTGGCCGCAATCCCGGCGGCCCGTGGCCAAGTCAGTATCTGGACGGGGCAGTACGATCAGGGACGCGCTAGCGCCAACCTGGCGGAAACCATCCTGACTACTTCGAATGTAAACACAAATCAATTTGGCTTGCTGTTTACGCGCGCCGTGGACGATTACCTGTACGCGCAACCCTTGTACATACCGCAAGTGACTATCGGCGGGACGGTGCACAACGTAGTCTACGCGGCGACTCTGAACAATAGCGTGTATGCCTTCGACGCCGACACGCCTTCGCTCTCCGCGCCGCTGTGGCAGGTGAACCTGGGACCGCCCGCGACGCAGGTCGTTCACGCCGCCATGCCGCATTGCGGCATCCTTTCCACACCGGTCATCGATACTTCTACGGGAACGATGTATGTTGTGGCCCTTACCGAGCAGGATGGCAAAGAATCCCACAGCCTGCATGCGCTCGACATCACTACGGGCAACGAAAAGTTCGGCGGCCCGGTGACTATCGCTGCCACCGTGAAAGGCACCGGATCGGATTCCAAGAACGGCAAAATCAATTTCAAAAGTTCCGTGGAGTTGCAGCGTCCCGCCCTGCTGTTGCTCAACGGAACCGTGTACATGGGCTTCGCGCGCCAGAAAACGGAAGACGTGGTGCCGTACCACGGCTGGGAATTGGGCTACAACGCCACTACCTTGAAGCGGACCTTCGTCCTGAACACCACGCCCAACGGGAACGAGGGAGGCATCTGGATGTCGGGCAGAGGACCGGCGGCCGACACCAACGGCTTCACGTTCATCACCGGGAACGGCGACGTGGGAAACGGGAACATCGGCCAGAGCTTTGTCCGCTACGCTATGAATCACGCGCAGACGGGGCTCTACACCGCCCCTAATTGGGCGGCGCTGAATACCAACGACTACGACCTGGGCGCCGGCGGACCGCTGCTGATTCCGGGAACCCGCCTCTTGCTGGGCGGAGGCAAGACGGGCCTGATTTACCTGCTGAGTATCGCCAGTTCGGGCGCGCTGCAGTTTCGGCAGAGCGTGCAGGCTACGCCCGGCTGCTCTTCCAGTTCCGATTCCAGTTGCGCGCAGTTTCATAGCCCGGCGTTCTGGAATCTTACGGGCAGCCATCCGCCGGTGGCTTCGCTGCTTTATATCTGGGCGTCAAACGATTCGCTGAAGGCTTTCAGCTTCACGGGCGGCCTGCTAAGTACGGCTCCGGTTTTTCAGAACACGCAGACCGCCGGTTTGCCGGGCGGCGCCGCGCTGGCTCTTTCCGCCAACGGAGTGACGCCGGGCACGGGCATTCTGTGGGCCGCTATGTCCGCCCAGGATGCTTCCACTGCCGCCGTTCCCGGCGTCCTGCATGCCTTCAATGCGGCGAATGTGGCCGCCGAGTTGTGGAACAGCGCCATGAGCCAGGCGGATCAATTCGGCAATCTGGCCAAGTTCTCGGTTCCGGTGGTGGCCAACGGCAAAGTGTATCTGTCGACGTTCTCGAATCAACTGGCTGTATATGGGCTGAAGTAAGGCGGCGTGTAGGTCAAGATGCCGGGCTTCCGGGGCCGCCGGGCGCCGCGCACTCCTTCCACAGCTTTTCCCAATTCCAGATCCCGTACGCCACCTCTTTCGGCAACGGGAATCCTAGCTGATGTGCGAGCATGCCTACCTGTCCGCGATGGTGGGCTTCGTGAGCGACCATGTAACACAGCATTTCGAGGCCCACCGGCCATGGCTGTCCCCAACCGTCTCTGCGAAACTTCTGGATGCGGCCCCCGCTGCCGCCTAGCGCTTCTGCCAGCATCTCCGTGCAGCGAGCGGCGCTCTCGGCCAATCCGGCACGAGCCTGCTGCGGCGTCGCGTGCGCGCGGTGGAGTTGGGCGGGAACCTTCAGATGCGGAGCGGTGAGCCTGACCCACTTGCAGCGGACATTGTGCACGTGCGTGAAGATCGCGGCGATGGTGCGGACCTTGCCGGGGGGTTCGGCGCGCCAGGCGGCAGGGTCGAGGTTTTCGATGAGCAACTGGTTCATGCGATCGTTGGCGGCGAAGATCTGAGGTGCGGTTGTCACGGCGGTCTGCTCCTGGACTTATGATACGTCCGCTCCCTCACGGTCGCGGCTCAGTATGTTACGTGGCGGCTCGGTTTGTCGCGGCGCGGTTTGTTTTGTCGCGGCTCAGTCGCCGGGTTTGTTTTGTCGCGGCTCAGTCGCCGGCGCGAAGGTGATATCATGTCACCGATGCGATGGGGCATTTTTGTTGCCGCCCTGGTCCTGACCGTCTGCGCCTTCGCCGCCGACCTGCGTCTGCCCGTTCGCTCGCGCGTGGAAGCGTTCAAGGGCAGCGGCGCATGGGAGGAAGTGCGCCTGACTGCCGCGCTGCCGGCGCCGCAGACAGCCATCCTGATCTGCGATATGTGGGACAAGCACTGGTGCACGGGCGCGTCCCGCCGCGTGGAAGAATTGGCGCATCGCATGGCCCCGGTGGTGAATGCCGCCCGCGCGCATGGCATTCAGATTATCCATGCGCCGTCGGAAACCATGGACTTCTACAAAGATTGGCCGCAGCGCCAACGCATATTGGCGATCCCGCTGGCTGCGCCGCCGGAGCCGCTGGGACTCACCGATCCGCCCTTGCCCATCGACGATCGCGATGGCGGCTGCGATACCGCCGATTCGTTCTACAGAGCCTGGACGCGCGAGATCGCGACGATTCCCATCGGCGCTGAGGATGTCATTTCCGACGAGGGTCCGCGTATCTACGCCTTTCTGAAATCGCGCGGCATTCGCAATCTTCTGGTGATGGGCGTACACGTGAATATGTGCGTTCTAGGCCGTCCGTTCGCGATCCGTAACATGACTAACTGGGGCATTCGCTGTGTGCTGGTGCGCGATCTTACTGACAGCATGTATAATCCGAAAGACAGTCCGTACGTGGGTCACGCGCGCGGGACCGAGTTAGTGGTCGAACATATCGAGCGTTACTGGTGCCCGTCTGCCACCAGTTCCGATCTGATGCGCGCTATCGGGGAAGCCAGATAAGCATGCGCCGAAGCGCCCTGGGCGCCGCAACGCTGTTCGCGTTAAACGCCGAGACGTGCTGGCGCCTGTTCGGCGTCGAGTACACGACCCACTTCAACTCCGTCGAAGGCTTCTTCATCGCCATCGCGCGCTACGTTTCCGCGCATTGGGGCAGCCTTTCGTGGTGGCCGTTGTGGCACTGCGGCATGCCGTTCCGCGATACCTACGTGCCACTGTTGCACCTAAGTGTAGCGGCGATTGCCAGCCTGACAAGTATATCCGCCGCGCATGCCTACCACATTGTTACGGCCGTCACTTACTCGCTGGGCGCAGTGGCTTTGTTCTTCATGGCGATGCGGCTGGGAGCCGGGCGCGGCGCGGCGTTTCTGGCTGCGCTCACTTACTCGCTGTTCTCGCCATCGGCCTTGCTCGAACCCGGTGTGGCGGCCGATATCGGCGGCTGGTTTCATTGCCGGCGGTTGCAAGTCCTGACGGTCTACGGCGAGGGACCGCACGTCACCTCACTGGCCCTGTTGATGCTGGCGGTTCTGGCGTTGCAACATGCCATCGAAACGCGCACGGCGCGATCGTTCACGCTCGCGTCTCTGGCGCTCGCCGCACTCTTCCTGACCAATATACCCGGCACGATGGCCACGGGCCTGGCGGTGTTTTGCTGGATCGCCGTGCAACCCTCCGGCCGCCGCGCACGCGCCTGGCCGTTGGCTGCGGGCGCATCGGCGCTGGCCTATGGCATCGCTTGCTACGGCGTGCCGCCATCGACCCTGGCCACCGTGCTCGCTAACTCCAGCGATATGCATGGCGGGTTCCATCTGACTTTGCACAAGATGCCGTATCTGCTGCCCGCCTTGCTGTTAGCCGTGGCCGCCGCGGGATATCGGTTGGGCCGCACGCGTCTGCCATTGTATGTGACCTTCGGCATCCTGTATCTTGCGCTCATGTTGGTGCTCGTGGATACCCCCCGCGGCGCCGAGTTCGAGTTACTGCCACAGGTGCGCCGCTTACATTTGGAAATGGAAATCCCGGCATGCCTGTTGATCGGCGCCTTCTTCCAATGGCTCTACCAGCGCAGCCGCCGATGGGCCAAGCCGGCGCTTGTGGCGATTGCCATCGCCGCCGCCGCCGTGCAGATCTACAATTACAGAGCGTGGACTCGCGCGGAGATTCGGCGCACGGATCCGGCTAACCGCTCCGAGTACGCCAGCGCGCACTGGCTCGATACGCATCTGCATGGCCAGCGCGTGTATGCGAGCGGCACCGACGGCTTCTGGCTGGAGGCCTTCAGCGACAGCCCGCAAGTGGAAGGATGCTGCGATCAGGGCCTCGGCATGCCAATTCTGCGCATCGTGCCGTATATCGTGAGCCCTAACGTGAATCCAGAACAGACAAAGTTATCGGTGAGTTACCTGGAGGCGCTGGGCGCGCAAGCGTTCGTAGTCAGCGGGCCACAGAGCACGGAAGAGTACAAGAGCGTCCAGGCGCCGGAACGGTATGCGACTCTGCTGCCGGTGCTCGCCCGCATACAAGGCGAAACGATCTACGGAGTACCTCAGCGCGCTGTCTCGCCGGCGCACGTGTTGCATGCTAATGAAGCCATCCGCGAGGCTGCTCCACCTGACTTAGTCCGATACGCGAGTGCCATTGAAGATGCATCCCGGCCGCCGGCCAACTTAGAATGGCTTGACCCAGGCACCGCCCGCATTCGGGCCGTACTGCAACGCGACGACTTGATATCGGTGCAAGTGGCGTGGTTCTCCGGCTGGAAAGTCACTGCCAACGGGCACCCGCGGCCTACCTCCGCCGACGGACTGGGGTTCATCTTGATTCGCCCCGAGTGCCAAGGCGACTGCGAGATCGCGTTGACCTGGACCGGAACGCCCGATCTGAAGATCTGCACCTGGATCTCGGGCCTGGCTGTGGGATTGGCAATTGTTCTACTAGCGGTCAATCCCAGGCTTTCACGTTCGGCCAAAACTCCTTAAGCGGCCACTTCAAGCCCCGGCAGTAGAAGATATCGATATGTTCATAAGGCATCGCATAAGGATGTCCGACGTGCGCTACTTTCTCGACTGAGGCGAACTTACTTTCCAAGTCCGCCTGATCGCCTGCCATGACGATCATACTTTCGCCGGTGTAAGCGCGCGGTCCCCACAGGAAGTAGCTCTGGTGACCGCTGATCGCTTTTGGCAGCCCGTACTTAGCGCCGAACAGGTCCACTGCGCCGGCTTGCCCATAGTTGTGCCCAAAAATCGCGGTTTTAGCGCGCACGTCCGGCGCCAGGTTATTATAAACGCCCGCCACCGCGGCGGCCATCTCTTCCCATCCGAATTGGTCGGCATAGATTTGCGGCAACGGCCCTAATTTGAATCTTTCGATCTTGGGCGGCGCAAAACCAATCGCTTGCGAATACCGGATGTATGTCTCGACGGGCAATATAGGCGCCGCGAAAGGCGCAAAAAACGCGCCGAACAACACCATTAGCGTGACCCACGCCCGCTTTCTCCATCGGCTACTCCGTTCCAGTTTCGGCGCGGCCAGCCATGCTTCCCACTGCACGCCGCCCGCGGCGAATAACATGGGAAACGCCGGCCACGCATAGTACACGCGCGGGTTCATCGTCATGATAATGGCCACGGTCACCAGCCATGACCACCCCAGCGCGCGAAACGGTTTTCCCCGCTCGCCGAAAAGGAAATACCAAAGGCCCGCCGCCCAGATGGGCAGCGAAAGCGGAAACATGGTCAAGATCTCCTGCCCAAGAAACGCCAGCGGTGGCAGATCCACATTGCGGTGCGACCGTTGAATATTCGCCTGCAACTCCAGAAACGGAAAATGATTCCGCACATTCCATAACAGATTGGGCAGAAAGATCAGCAACGCGACCAGGCCGCCCAGCCAAAGCCACGGTGAGCGCAATTGACGGCGCTCGGGAGTGAGCAGCAAACCAACCACGATGCCGCAACCGAAGATCAGCATGGAGTGTTTGTTTTCAAGTCCGATGCCTGCGATCGCGCCGAACCACAGCCACAGCTTCTGATTTCCCGTACGCACGATGCGGATGACCATATATGCGCAACCCATCCAGAACAGCGGCTCGAAGGCATTCATCGAGAAGAGACTATCGATACCCAGGAAGCCGGGCGCTACCAGCGCCGCCAACGCGGCGAACCCTTGTGCGAACGTGCGGCCGCCCAACTCGCGCGCGATCAATCCGATGAGTAACACGGTGGCCGCGCCCGCCACGGCCGGAAGAAAGCGGATGGCCGGCAGCGACTGACCCAATGTCACTCGAACTCCGGCCGCGATAAGCGCGATCAATGGCGGCTGATCCACATATCCCCACGCCAGATTCCGCCCGCACGCCAGATAATACAATTCGTCGACGAAGTAGCCGTAATGGTGGCCGGCGTAGAGATGTAAAACCAGCTTGACGGCGGCGATCCATATCACCACCATGGAGAGACCGGGCGTCAGACATTTCCGAGTAACTGCCATGCGGCCTCCTCCAATGCGGGAGTGCAGATCACGCAGTTACCACCGTAGATGGTGGATTTGCCGGTGAAGTCGAAGAAGCGCGCGCCGGCCTCTTCGGCGATGATTTTGAGCGGCGCGAAATCCCAAGGCTTGCCGCTGGTTTCGATCCAGATCTCCGCCTGCCCGCGCGCCACCATCAGGGCGTCGAGGCATCCGCCCATGCTGCGCACGGCCCAGAATGGTTGCATCCAGGCGAGCAACTTTCCGCCGAACGTCTGACGGGCGGCCGAGTTCAAGCTATCGAAACACGCCACGGCTTGGCCGACGCTCGCAACGCTCGACACGTGCATGCGCTGGCCGTTCACAAACGCGCCCGCGCCGCGAGCGGCGGTGAACAATTCGCCCAGCGCGGGCATGTTGGCGAATCCCGCCACCACCTCGCCGCCCGCTTCCAAACCAATCAAATTCGACCACGCCGGATTGCCGCGCACGAAATCGCGGGTGCCGTCGATAGGATCGATAATCCATCGCCGCCCGCTGCGCGAAGCTTTGTGCGCGCCTTCTTCGCCGAGCAAACCGTCGTCGGGGAACGCGCGCTCCAACTCAGCGGCGATGAACTGTTCGCATTCCCGATCGGCGCGCGTGACAGGCGAGTCATCGGGCTTGGCATCGAAAGCCAAGCCCGAGCGGTAGTAGCGCAAGGCGATTTCACCGGCTTGGCGGGCGATGGCGCTGCCGATCTCGGTTTCCTGCAGGAGGTCCATCTCCTGAGTGTAGCTGGCGGCAGACGCTTTGCCGAATCACTCCTTTACCGGTCATAGAGCACGTATCGCGCGTACTCTCTCTGCGCCTCCATGTCAGTCGCCGGCTTGTCGCGAAGCACCCACAGGCCGTCGGAGTTCGCCAGATAGATCAGTCTGCGCGCGCGGTCCTGCACCGTCGCCGTGACCCCTGCGAACTGCTGCGTCACCGTGGGATGCTCGGGGTCCGCGAAGCTCACAATGGTGACTGTCCGCGGGCTCACTGGCGCCGGGGCAGACGAGAACAGCGCAACATTCCCAACCACGTCGCCGACGCGTTCGCCGGCTTCCTGTGGCGGAATATCCAGTTGCCCTGTTTCAGCCGGAGTTGAAGGATTGGTTACGTCCAAAATGGTCACCGGACCGGCGCTTCCGTGCGCAACATATAAGTACTCTTTTGACCAATGAGTGGCGGTGGTTAACTGTGTGACCCGGCCACCCGAGACCGGAAGGTGCGCGATCACTTCGATTTGGTCCGCAGCCGAACCACCCTTCGGGGCCGCGCTCAATCGCGGCATTTCCACGATCAGACCGGCGCCCAGTATTACTAAGCACGTTCTCAGGTATCGCATGATATTCGGCCTCCCAGGCCGCGTGAGAATCGGCCTGGCGCGTGGCCGACCTCACGATTTCAGGTTAGGAAAATCATTTCAGTTCGGCCATACCGCGGTTTGGGTAATTTGAATTGTTACCTGTAGTAACGCAATCACGCATCTACTGGCGAAAGGAATGCACCGCGGTGACAATGGCGTCCGAGTCTAAAGGCTTCCACAAGACACAGGCGCCGCCCGCCGCGGCTACCGCCAGAAACAGATCGTCGGTCGGGGCGTTGGCGGCCAGACAGAATGGGACATCGCGGGCGACGCACGCGCCGCACAACTCCCGCCAATTGGGATGCGCATCCCAATCGTGAACCACTGCCGCGATGGCGGTTTTCCGCAGCAAGGCCAGGGCATGCGCGGGCGATGGCACGACACAGAGGTGGAATTTTTCACGAAAGCCGGCCATCATCAGGGGCACCACGATCCGCAGCCCGCCCACCGCCACCAACGGTGGCAAGGTGTCCTTCCGCACCGGAAAGAGCGCCTGCTTCAAGCGCGCGGGCAGCTTCGCGAGCGGCAAGCCTCCACCTCCAAGCAACAGAATACGGCGCGCGGTGCGGAGCGGCCATACCACAACGGCGGTAGCGCGGCATGTTTATAGTGGTACAGCCAAGCGGGTGCTTAACCGCTTTGGGGACTCTGAGCAAAGTGACCGCTCCCTTACGGTCGCGGCTCAGTAAACCCCGCGAAATCATTACACCCGTTACCGAGCCGCGACCGTCAGGGAGCGGTTTCCCCAGAACGGTTAAGCACCCCAGCCAAGCAGCCGCGCCCAAGTTTGGGTAGAATCGAAGAATAACCAATCAGACAGAGAGCGCGCGCGCGGCCACGAAGCCGCCCCAAGTGATCGCCATCTACCCGGGCTCCTTCGACCCGATCACCAATGGCCATTTGGATTTGATCCTGCGCGGTTGCCGTCTTTTCGATAAATTCATCGTTGCCATTCTACGCAACGAAACCAAGCAGCCGCTGTTCAGCGTGGAAGAGAGAATCGAAATGCTGCGCGAGGTGGTGGGCTGCTATGCCAACGTGGAAGTGGATTCGTTCGAGGGTCTGTTGGTGGATTATGCGGCGCGCAAGGGCGCCACGGTTTTGTTGCGCGGCATCCGGGCCATCTCGGATTACGAATACGAGCTGCAGATGGCGCTCATGAACCGGCGCTTGCGGCCGGATATCGAGACGGTGTTCATGATGGCCACCGAGGCGCACTCGTTCATCAGCTCGCGCCTGGTAAAGGAAGTATTTGGCCTGGGAGGAAACATCGATGGGCTGGTGCCGCCGCCAGTGGAGCTCAGGCTGCGGAAACGATTGGGAAGAGTTTAAGTAGGACAGGCCTCCTGGCCTGTCCATGAGGAGCATACATGGTAGTCGAAACGAACCAGGCAATCGCGGAACGCATATCGTTAATCAGTGTGTCGTCCACCATGAAGGTGGCGGCAGACGCGGAAAAGCTGCGCGCACAAGGCGTGGACGTGGTGGATTTCGGAGCGGGCGAGCCCGATTTTCCCACGCCGGATAACATCAAGCGCGCCGCCATCCGCGCGCTGGAACAGAACTTCACCAAGTACACCAACGCGGGCGGAACGCTGGAACTGAAGCAGGCGGTCTGCGAGCGGCACGCGGCGGATTTCGGCACGAAGTATCAGCCCAGCGAGTGCCTGGTCACGGTGGGCGGTAAGCATGCCATCTTCAACCTGACACAAGCGCTGCTTAATCCCGGCGATGAAGTGGCGATCCCGGTGCCTTACTGGGTGACTTACAAAGATGTGGTGAATTATGCGGGCGCTAAGTGCGTGTTCGTGGCCACCGGCGAAGATCGCGGATTCACACTCACTGCCGATATGATCGAGCCGTACCTGACTGCGCGCACCAAGCTGGTGTTCATCAATTCACCTTCGAACCCCAGCGGGGCGGTGCTCGATCGCGCGGAGTTCGAGAAGATCTACCGCATGACGGCCGAGCGCGGCATTTTCCTGCTCACCGACGAATGCTACTGCCACTTCCTCTACGACAGCGAGCCGTTTTCGATCGCCTCGCTTCCGGGCGCGAAGGAGAACGTGGTGGTGGCCGGATCGCTTTCGAAGACTTATGCCATGACCGGTTGGCGCATCGGGTTCGTGCTGGCGCCTGCGCGGGTAATCGGCGCCATGTTGAAGCTGCAGAGCCACTCCACGTCGAATCCCACATCCATCGCGCAGAAGGGAGCGGTGGAGGCGTTGCGCGGCCCGCAGGATTCGGTGCGCACCATGCTCGCGGAATACGCGCGGCGTCGCGACTTCGTGATCGGCCGGCTGCGCGCCATCCCCGGCGTGCGTTGCGCGGAGCCGCACGGCGCGTTCTACGCCTATCCGAACATCGGCGTGGCGTTCCGCAATGGCATCTCGAACAGCGTGCAATTCGCGGAGAGGCTGCTGGAGAAAGCCGCCGTAGCCGTGGTTCCCGGCGAGGCGTTCGGCACCGACCGGCATGTGCGCATCTCCTACGCTACGTCTATGCACGAACTGGAGCGCGGCTTGGAACGCCTGCACCGGTTTATCGTGGAACAGTGAAGATCCGGCGGCTTGACTCGCGAGCGCTCGAAAAGGTTTGGGGAACACCGGACACCGAACCCTGGTATCCGCACGGCACGGCCAAGACCGGCGAAGTCTGGTTTGTCGCGCCGGAGGAACCGCGCCTGCTGGTGAAGTTCCTCTTCACTTCGGAGA
The DNA here is from genome assembly GCA_963785255.1 of Bryobacterales bacterium. Lineage (GTDB taxonomy): Bacteria > Acidobacteriota > Terriglobia > Bryobacterales > Bryobacteraceae > Bog-159. The sequence goes on along the minus strand of CAWAUR010000013.1, from coordinate 328,641 downwards.
AGCTATCCGTGCAGGTGCATCCGTCCGATTCCGATAGCGGCCCCGGCAAAACGGAGATGTGGCATGTGTTGCGCGCCGGGCCGGAAGCGAGCCTGGCGTTGGGATTCGTGCGGCCGTTATCGCACGATGAGGCACGCGCGGCGGCGGTCTCCGGAGAGATAGAACGCTTGTTGCGTTGGTATCCGGCGCATCCCGGCGATACCTTTTTCGTGCCCGCAGGCACCGTGCATGCCATCGGCGCGGGGATAGCGCTTTGCGAAATCCAGCAGTATAGCGATGTTACTTATAGGTTGTATGACTACGGTCGTCCGCGGGAGTTACATTTAGACGCCGCGCTGGCCGTGGCGGACTTGGGGTGCCATCCGGGGGCCACCGCGCCCGTGGATCTGGGAGATGGGCGGCGCTTGCTGGCGGAGTGTCCGTACTTCCGCACTGAGTCGCTTAGCATAGATGGCAGTCTTACATGGGCGAGCACGGCGCGCCCAGAGTTACTCATCTGCATCGAGGGTCAAGGTCAGTTCGGCGATGAGTCCTTCGCGCCGGGTCAGGCTTGGGTAGTTCCCGCGCATACCCCCGAGTTCGAAATCGGCGCGCTCAACGGCGCCCAACTTCTGCGGGTGTTTGTGCCATGAAACCCGGCACCCTTAGTTCTTCCGTCGCGGCAGTCGTCAGCGCGCTGGCGGCATTCAGTTGCTGCCTGCCGTTAGGACCGTTCTTGTTGGCGGCCGGATCGGCAGGCGCAGCCGGATTCTTATTGCCTCTCGAACCGTACCTGATCGCGTTCTCCGTCCTGATGCTGGCGGTAGGATTCGTGCAAGCGTTCCGCGCACGCCAGTGCGGACGCGGCCGCCGCACATTGAACATCATCGTGCTGTTGTGCTCGACCGGCTTGGTGGCGGCCATGCTGTTCGGTTCCTCGCCCGGCGCCGCGCCCGCCGGCCAGGCCGCCGTCACGCCGCTAAAAGTGGCAAGCTTCCGCCAATCGTTCAACGCCGCGGCGGACCGCACGCGCGTGGTGGCGTTGTTCTCGCCCACTTGAGGGACTTGTCTGCGGGGGGCCTCCGCGGTCGAATCGGTCTTGCGCGACCTGCACGATCCGAATGTGCGCGTGTTCGTGGTTTGGGAACCGGTGCTGATTACGGATTGGCACGCCCCCGGCGCGGGCGCCTTGGAGCGGATCGCGGATGCGCGCGCCACGCAGTTTTGGGATCGCGGCCGCGCGCTATCGAACGTTATCCGTCACGGCCCCGTCGTCTGGGATTGGGTGGCGATCTTTCCGCCGGGCGTGTGTTGGGATGGCGCCTTCCCAACACCGCAGTTTTCGGGTGCGCCGGTGGTGCGGGTGAGCGACGAATTCCGGCGCCGTCTGATCAACGGCTCAGAAGCCGGAAATTGACCTCGATAGTCGCATAAACATCCGCTGGCGCGCCGTCTTTCGTTCCCGGCTTAAACTCCCATTTGCCGACGGCTTCGATGGCTTTTTCGTCCTTCTTAAGCGCCTTTTTGGAATACTGCGCTTCGGGCCGATAAACAGGAACGGGCATCGTTACGCCCGCCCCTCCGCGATATTCGCCAACGGTCGGAGTATCGCCCACTGGAAAAACGAAGGGCACGGATAGGGACATCGACCCGGGAGCCAGCATGCTGGAGCGGCATGGAGCGGCCGTTGGCCAGAAACGCGGCTGATGCTGTGACGCCGCTCGAAGACTGGGCGGTGAGCGCGCTCTCTGGGGCGATTACCGCCTGGGCCGTGTAGTCATGATTCATCACCCAGGTAGGATTTCCGCCGGCGTACTGCCGGTTCGCCGCCACCGGGTTCAACGTGACCCTGAACAGTCCAACGTCAGCGCCGTACCGTCAGGCAGCCAACCTCACGATCGCTCCGGCGGTAGCGGAAGGCACCGGCAATCGATGGCCAGCGCGGCCACGGGCAAAAAAGCGCCGCCGCGAAAGCCACCCTCGGACGGTTGACCATGTTCCTAGCGTAGTACGCTACAATCGCACCTGAAAGACCCTGGAGGCAAACGATGGAAGAAGGATCGAGCGAGATCTCGAGAAGGTCGTTTCTCGGCAAGTCCGCGGTGGCCGGTGCGGCCGCTACGGCGTTCACAATTATCCGCCCGGAGTTGGTGCGCGGCGCGGGCGATGAGAAGTTGCGGGCCGGATTGATCGGCTGCGGCGGGCGCGGCACCGAGGCGGCCCAGCAATTTCTGCATGGCAACAAGAACGTCGAACTGGTGGCCATGGGCGACATCTTCGAAGATCGGCTGGAGAAGTCGCTCGGCGAAATTCGCGATTCAAAATACGCGGGCGTGGCCGGAAAAGTGACGGTCGATCCCGACCATCACTTCATCGGGTTCGACGCTTACAAGAAAGTGTTGGCTTCCGATATCGACGTAGTGCTGCTGGCCACGCCGCCGGGCTACCGGCCGGAACATTTCGTGGCGGCGGTGGAGGCGAAAAAGCACATTTTCGCGGAGAAGCCGTTCGGCACCGATCCGGTAGGCGTCCGCAAGGTAATGGCGGCTTCCAAGAAAGCCGAGGAACTGAAGCTGACGGTGGTATCCGGCGCGCAACGCCGCCACCACGATGGTTACGTGGAGACCTGGAAGAAGGTGCGCGATGGCGCCATCGGTGACTTACTGGCGACTTATGGGTTCTGGGTAGGAACACCGGTCATCCAGCAGACGGAGCGCGATCCGAAATGGTCCGACATGGTGTTTCAGAATCGCGCGTGGTATTCCTTCGTCTGGATCTGCGGCGATCAGGTTGTCGAGCAGCATCTGCACAACATCGACGCGATCAACTGGTTCGTGGGGACGCATCCTACAAAGGTGATGGCATCGGGCGGCGCGGCATGGCGGCCGCGCACGGAGATTTACGGCAATATTTACGATCATATCGACGCCGATTTCACTTATGAAAACGGCGTGCACTTGTCGAGCCATTGCCGCCAATTCCGTAAGCCAACGTATCAGAATGTTTCCGAGCTGATCGTGGGGAGCAAAGGGCGCACCAACTGTAAAGATCTCGGGCCTTCCAATGGAGAGGACCCGTATGTTCAGGAACACATCGCATTAGTGAAAAGCATACGCGGCCAGGGTCCGTATATCAACGATGGCATGGCGGTGGCGGAGAGCACCATGACTTGTATCATGGCGCGCGAATCGGCTTACTCCGGCCAGGTGATTACTTGGGATCAGATGATGGCGTCTAACCTGGACTTACAGCCCAAGGCGTTCGATTATGAGACCAAGCTGGATGTGCCGCCGCTGCCAGTACCGGGTGATTATAAGTTTGTCTAACTCTGGCAGACCACAAACAACGATGGTCTGCCCCACGGTCTCACTCCAATAATCCCGCTGCCCGCAACACGCGCCGAACCTTCTTGGGCGAAATAGACAGCTTGGCCGCTACACGCGAAACCTTGCGATCTTCCCGCTCCCACACCTTGGGAATGATAATGTGCGCGAAATCTTCGGTGATCTGCTGGAACGTCTTTTCGCCCACCAACCCTTGCGACCACTCCCGCAGCACCGTGTCCACCGGGCCGCGCCGCAGGATGCGCGCTTTCAGCTCCTGCAAATCGTCCCAAATGTAATCCGGCCCCTGCGGCTTCACCAGCGCCGCGGCGGCGTCGCAACACTGCCGGGCGGCTTCGATGTTCTCGAAGAAATCGTTAGCGAAAACCGTGCCTTGGCACACGTACGCGCGCGCCAGCAGGCGGCGATTCTGCGTGTGTTTGGCGAACTCGACGGCGTCCTGGGCGAAATCGTGGGCCCGCTGCGCGTGCTGATTGCCGCCGGAAGCCTCTTCAATCTGCTCGTCGAACTTGGCGCTCTCCACGTTGCATGCCAGAATGCGCGCGCGCGCCATCAGGATGTAATCGTTCTTGGATTCCCCCAGACGGAGCGCTTCCGCGGCTTCCGCTCCGGCGCGATCCAGTTCGCCGCTATCGAGACAAAGAAAACCGCACAGAATATGGACCGCGCCCCTGCCGCGATGGTTGTCCTGCCGCTCATAAATCTTCGCAGCGGCGGCCAGCCGTTCGAGCGCCGTCTCGCGCAATTGCTCGAAACGCTTGCGGGTCTCCGCCATTTCGGCGGCCATGGCCGGCTCCCATCCGCCCGCGCCTTTGCGGCTGGCCGCCGCGGTATCCATTTTCTTGCGCAGTTCAAGACGCATCAGGCGCTCGGCGGAAGCCATGTTCACCAGCGAACGCGCGATGTTGGGATGCTCCGGGTTGCGCCGCGCATACTCTTCCATGGCATTTTCGAAGTAATCGAGCGCGCGCTCGTAACGCGCCTCCCGCCGTGCGATGCGGCCATAGGCGGACTGAATGTTTCCGCGGTTCACATAGTCGTCGGTCTGGTCGAGCTCGGCCTCGGCCTCTTGCAGGATGCGCGACGCCTCCGGCAACTTTCCCTTTTGGAAAGCCAACCAGCTTTCGAGCACTTGCATCACGGCGGCCACCTTACCGTAGCCCAAGTCCTGCGCCAGTTCGCGCGCCTTTTGGGTGTAGCTGATGGCGTCGTCGTAACGGCCCTGGCTGCGCAGGCAACGGCCGATCCAGAAATTCGAGATGGCCAGCATCTCGCGGTCGCGCACCTCTTCCTCCACCGACTCGACGAAAGCAAAATGGGCGATGGCCAGGTCGAAATTCTCTTCAGACATGGCGACCAAGCCTTCGGCCATGCGCAGGTGCAGATAGTCGAGCAGTGGAAGAGCGGCGCGCGAATGTTTCGGAAAGCGCGGTAACAGGCACTTAATGAGTTGTGGGCTTTCAAAACCGATATCCACCCACTGCGCCAGGTATCCTAACAGGGTTCCGGCGCTTTTCTGTGCGGGGGCGAGCGATTCGATCAAGCCGCGGTTGGCCGCCAGGCATTGCATGCCGCTATCCAGTCGGCGGTCGATAATATCTTGCCGAAGCTGACGGAGCAGCTCGCCGTAGTCGGCGGATTCTGCCATCGATTACAGTATGCGCGGCGGAAGTGCGGATGTCCAGCGGGGCGGAGGTTCGGATTCCGCAAAACGCGCGCACTCGCCGCGGCTGTTTCCGAGCGGCGACCGTCAGCGGTTTCCCAGAACGGTTAAGCGCCCGAGCGGGGGGCACCCAGTCAGCCGTGATATCTTCGTGAGTGAACCGATGAAGAAGCGCATCGATCCGGAACGCTTGGCGCATTTCACCCTGGGTGTTTGGCATCCGCTAGCCCTGCCGGCCGACAGGCAAAATCGCGCCGGCTTCGAAGCGCTGGAGATTGGCGATTACCCGTGCAATATCGACCGGCGTTTGCGGCAACAAGCCATCGATGCCGTTCGCCAGTTTGAGGCCGCGTTGGACGGGATCGGTTGCGATTTCACCAGCCTCTCAGGTCCGCTGCATCACAAGATCTATCTGGATCTGCCTCTGCGCGAGGGCGCCAAAGCCGCAGCCGCCATCGCCCAAGCAGCCCGGCGGCTCGGATTGGCGTACCTCAACTTCGAGAGCGATGCGCTGATCCTGCCGCCTCCATCGAGTGAGAGTGAGAAGCCGGTACACGCGCATCCACCGCGCGCGCTGCTTACCGAGCAACCTGCGCAAGTCACCTTCGGGCCCTGGACGATTCAAGCATACGGCCGATGCAAGAATTTCGTCTTAGGCCGGAGCCACGCTTATCCGATCGAAGCAATGGCTGCGTTCGGCTCACTGGGTGTCGATTCCGAAAAGGAAAGCGAGATTCAATATCACGGCAAGTCACCGGTGGAACTCCATATTTACAGAGGTTGGTTCTATCTGGTTGGCTCCATCGAAACAGGGCGGCCTAACGATGCGCGCGACCGCTGCTTTCATCGATTTGGCGCCGGATTCGAAGCGGGCGTGGGAGTCAGGGATAAGTACGCCCTGGCTGGCGAATGCGCCCGAGCCCAATGAAAAGGAGGAGAGATGATCCAGGAAGAGATCGAAATTTCGATAGCGGCAGGTAAGGCCGACGCCGTCGTATACCGCCCGGATGGAGAGAGCCAATGGCCGGGCGTGCTGCACCTGACCGATATCTTCGGCATCCGTCCGGCGTATCATGCCATGGGACAACGCTTGGCCGCGGAAGGATACGTGGTGTTGATGCCGAACGTGTTCTATCGAACGTCGCGGCCGCCGGTGATGGAGCGCAAGTCACTCGGCGGCGAAGAAGGTTTCCGCAAGCGATTGGCCGAACTCACGGGGCCATTGACTCCGGAAGCCATCGAGAGCGATGCCGCCGCCTATGTGGACGGATTGGCGCGCCTGAGTGCGGTGGCGCCGCGATCGCGCGTCGGAGTAGTGGGCTACTGCTATACGGGCGCATTCGCGTTACGCGTGGCCGCCGCTTGTCCCGAACAGATCGCCGCGGCTGCATCGTTCCACGGCGGCAACTTAGCGACAGACGCGCCCACCAGCCCGCATCTTTTGTTGCCGCGTATCCGCGCGCGGCTTTATTTCGGACACGCGATGGAGGACCGCAGCATGCCGCACGAAGCCATCCGCACGCTGGAGGCCGCGCTGACTAAGTGGGGCGGTAAGTACGAAAGTGAGACTTACGAAGCGCATCATGGATGGACGGCTTCCGACAATCCGGCTTACAACGCGGCGCAGGCGGATCGCGCCTTTGGTAAGTTGACGGAGTTATTCGCCGCGACGTTGCGGTAAGATGCCCGTCGGATCCTAGAACCTATAGTCGGGCGGCTTCACGCCTTTAATCCGTAAGTAGACCTCCGCCTGTCCCCGATGATGCGCGGTGTGCGTGAAGTAAGCGAACAGCCACTCGAAGCCGGTCAGGTTGCGCGCTTTAGGACCGACCACCGTATCCCACCGCTCGGGAGTCATCGCGGCAATGGCTTTATCGCAAAACTCGAACGATTCTTTCAGAAAGGGAATAGCCGTGTCTTTGGAAACCTCCGTCTTCTCCCGATCTTTGGTCCACTCGACGATCTTGGGAGGAAACTCGGGACGCGGCAACCCACTGGCATTGGCACAGGCGTTTTCATTGATGCTCGCGATGTGCGCCATGAGTTGGCCGAAGCTCATTTCAACGGGGTTCGGGCGGAAATTATAATCCTCGGCGGGCATGGCTTCGGCGACGGCGACAGTGAATTCGCCGGAAGTCTTCCAGTGTTTCGCCATGGCGTCTTTGACGGTGGTCTGAGCCAGTGCGGGGATGGCCAGCATAAGTATTGCTAATAGGTTTCTGCGCATGTTCTCCTCGGGGTTTTCATTCTAGCATTTTTGGAGAGTGAGGGTTCTTGCGGGGCCAAGTGACATCCGTTTTACACAGAGGTGTTTCGCGGATCTTTTTCAAATGATTCGGGACGCCTCCGTCATGAAATAGGCACGACGTCCAAATCCTCTACTGCCGCATAGTCACGAAAGTCCGTGGTCGCCAGCGGAACACCCCATTGCAGCGCGGCGGAAGCGATCCAGGCATCCGCGGTCTGGATCGGCCGGCCGGCGCGGCGGCATTGCCCTACGATCTCAGCCCAAGTTCCGCAAGTATGTTCGTCCGGGTATAGCGTTGTGTACAGGGCCAAGTGTTGTTCGAGGCCAGCGCGCCGGGGATCTCCCCATCTGTTCACGATAGGCCATAGCATCAATTCCGCACGGGTTGTGAATGAGATCATCAGTTGGCATCCCGCGACCGCCTCGAGGCAAACTCCCCGCAGCGGGTGGTTTCGCTTAAACAGAATCGAAACTACGTTCGTGTCGAGCAGAAGGACCTTCATCTCACGTTCTTGCGGAAGCGGGATTTTGGTTACGTAGTTCTCTGATCATACGATTGAACTCATCGGCCTCAACGGGGTCACCGTCATCGCACGGCGTGAATTCCAAGACCGCCGGCTTCAGTCCCGGGATGAAAACCTTGGGGTCGGGCAGATTGTGCGGATCGACGACCTTCGCCATGACCTAAGTATATCGGATTCGGGAACATTGCTCGTAAGTTACCATAATCGTTTGGCCCAACAACCGCGCCTCTTCCTTATCGACTCCTTCGGCTTCATCTTCCGCGCGTACCACGCACGCGCGCGCAGCGGCGCACCTCCCATGCGCACCAGCACCGGGCTCTCCACCGAGGCGGCCTACATCTTCAACAACATGCTGCGCAAGCTCTCGAAGAGCTACGCGCCCGAGTATATCGCCGCCGTGTTCGAGAGCGGGGCGCCGGTGGCGCGCATGGCGGAGTTCGCCGAGTACAAGGCCAATCGCGCCGAAATGCCTCCGGATCTGGGCGAGCAGATCCCGCAGATCCGCCGCATCCTGGACGCCATGCGCATTCCAATTCTCGAATACTCGGGCTTCGAGGCCGACGATGTGATCGGCGCCATCGCGCGGCGCGCCGAGCAGGCGGGCATCGGCGTGGTCATCGTATCGAGCGACAAAGACATGATGCAGATCGTCAGCGACCGCGTCTCCATGCTGAATCCCGCCAAGGACGATGAATGGTACGACCCGGCGAAGGTGAAGGAGTTTCTGGGTGTGCCGCCGGCGCAGGTGGCCGATCTGTTCGCGCTGAAAGGCGACGCCATCGACAACATTCCGGGCGCGCCGGGCATAGGCGATAAAGGCGCGCGCGATCTGATCGAACGCTTCGGTTCGGTGGAGGCGGCCATTGAGCGCGCCGCCGAAGTCGAGCGCAAGATGTATCGCGAGAGCCTGCAAAACAACGTCGAGCGCATCCTGATGAGCAAACGCCTGGCGACCATCGATACCACCGTGCCCATCGAGTTCGACCTGGAGTCGGTGCGCGCGCACGAGGCCGATTTCGGCGCGCTGAAACAGGTTTATAAAGAGCTGGAGTTTTTCAGCCTGCTGAAGGAAATGGGGCCCAGCGAAGATATGCGCGTGCGCGATTACCAGGCGCTCGAATCTGGAGCGGCGCTCGCGGAGTGGCTGCGCGCGATCCCGGCGGATGCGCCCGTAGCGGTAGCTATCGCCAAATCGGGCGCGGCCGAATTTGAACTGGAGATTGCCGTGGATCGCATCGGCGCCGCTTGGCGCGCGGCTGAAGCGCGTTCGGCGGCCCTCGATACGCCGGAACAGATCGCCGCGCTGAAGCCGTGGCTTGAAGATGCGACACGCCCCAAAATCGCCTGCGATGTGAAGTCCGCGCTGCTGGCGCTCGATAAGTTGGGCGTTCAGGGAGCGGGTTTCGACCATGACATCATGTTGTATGCGTTCCTGTTGGATGCGGATCCATCCGGCTGTCCGCTGGAAGAGCAGGCGCGGCGCAGACTCGATTTGAAGGTAGGCAGTGCGCCGGAGCAGCAGGCCGATATCGCGCTGGAGATTTACAAGACGCTCGCGCCGGCTGTTGTGGAGCGCGGGTTCGGCAAGCTTTACACGGAGATCGAATTGCCGCTGGCGCGCGTGCTGGCGCGCATGGAGCGCATTGGCGTGCGCATCGACCGCGCGGAGCTGCGGCGGCTATCGGAACTGATGGAACGCGATATCGCGCGGCTCACAGCGGAGGTCCACGCGCTGGCGGGCAAGCCGTTCAACATCAGCTCGCCGCAACAATTAGGGCGCATTTTGTTTGAAGATCTGAAGCTGCCCGCGCCGTTCAAGTATGGCAAGGGTAAGACGATTTCCACGGCCGCCGATGTGCTGGAGGACCTCGCGGCCGATCATGAGATAGTCCGCAAGGTGCTCGAATACAGACAACTTACTAAGTTGAAGGGAACTTATGTGGATGCGTTGCCGGCGTTGATCGATCCGCAGACCGGCCGCCTGCATACCAGCTTCAATCAGACCGGCGCGGCCACCGGCAGGCTCTCTTCGTCGAATCCCAATTTGCAGAATATTCCCATTCGCACGGAATTAGGACGCGAGATTCGCGCGGCATTCGTGCCGCGCGAAGGATGGAAGCTGGTCGTGGCGGATTACTCGCAGATCGAATTGCGGTTGCTGGCGCACATGTCGCACGACGCGTTGCTGGTGGAGGCGTTCCGCAACGGCGAAGACATCCACACGCGCACGGCGGCGGAGGTGATGGGCGTGCCGCCGCTGATGGTCACACCCGAAGCGCGGCGCAACGCCAAAGCCGTGAACTTCGGCATCGTATATGGCATCAGCGCCTTCGGACTAGCCGCCCAGTTAGGCATTCCGCAACGCGAAGCGCAGGCCTATATCGATAGTTACTTCGAGCGCTACGCGGGCGTCCGCAAGTTCATCGAGGCGACCAAGGCGGAAGTGCGCGGCACGGGTGTAACGCGCACGCTGTTGGGGCGCGAACGGCCCATTCCCGATATCAACAGCCGCAATCCCACCGCGCGCGGATTCGCCGAGCGCACCGCGGTGAACTCGCCGCTGCAGGGGACCGCGGCGGATTTGATCAAGCTGGCCATGGTGCACATCGACCGTGAGATGGAGCGGCGCGGCGGGCAAGCAGCGATGTTGCTTCAGGTGCACGACGAACTGGTGTTCGAGGCTCCGCCGGAAGAGGCGGCGGAGGTGGCCGCGCTGGCGGAGCGGGAAATGGAAAACGTGATCGAGTTAGAAGTGCCGCTAGTAGTAGATGTGGGGATCGGGGATAACTGGCGGGACGCAAAGTAAGTCGAATTAGTTCTCTAACTCGTCTAACTGGGCGAAGAGCGCGCCGAAGTCGACCGAGCCGACCAACGGTGTTTCGGCGTTGAGGGTGTCAACCTGGCGGTAATCTATGTTGTCGGCCACGTGCAGCGTACGGCGGTACGGGTCCGCTACCCACACATACGGGACACCGGCTTTCAAGTATTCGGCCACCTTTTGTAGAATGTCCGGGACACGATCATCCGGCGAGACAATCTCGATCGCCAGGTGGGGCGGCCGCGTGAGCACTGGTTCGGGCGGATACGGTAGTTCGACGACGGATACATCAGGAATGCGATAGCGCGCCGGATTAGACGCCACCCGCATACGCACTTCGGTGAACGCGGCAAAACGTTTCAGTTCCCGCGAGAGGAACAGCGCGAAGATCAAACCCTGTAAACGGCCGTGGCGCCACTCACCCACATTACGCTCCACTAACTGTCCGTCAACGTACTCCACATCGGGATCGTAGCTCGTCCGGAGGTACTCTTCGGGGGAAACGATCGTAGCTGCCGCCATGTGATATCGAGTATACCACGCGCGGATTCTAGGCCTGCGGCTCGTCGAGCCTGGCAAACAACTCACGGAAATCCACGCGTCCGGCCAATTCGGTTTCGACAACCAAATCGGGACAGTCGCGCAGGCCCGCGCTATCGGCTTCCTGCAGCTTGCGCTTGTAGGGATCAGGCATCCAGATGTGCGCCACGCCGAAATTCAGATAGTCGGCCACCTTTAGGAGGATGTCCGCGGGCCGATCGTCCGGGGAGACGATCTCAACGACCAAGTGCGGCGGTTTCGTGAAGACAGGTTCGTATTCGTAGGGCAGCGCCATCAAACAGACGTCGGGGATGCGGTGCCTGCCGCGCGCCGATACGCGAAGGCGCTGTTCCGTGTACACGTGAAATCGGCCCTGCGCTTCCCTGGCTGCTAAGAGAGCTCCGAGAAGCAACTGCAAACGGCTATGCTTGCGCTCACCCACGTGACGCTCCACTAGCTCGCCATCCACATACTCCATGTCGGGTTCGTAGCTGGTCCGCAGGTATTCTTCCAGAGGAACACTGGTTGACGTTGCCATGCAATTTTGAGTTTACCATCGTCCGGCAGGAAGCGCTCACGCCAGATCGATGACAAACGTCGTTCCCTTCCCAGGCTCACTCCGTACCCCAATCTTACCGCCATGATCGCTAACTACCGATTGCACGATAGCTAATCCCAACCCGGTCCCATGAGTCTTCGTCGTGTAATAAGGAGTAAATAGCCGGTCGCATTCCTCCTGAGTAAGTCCCTGCCCGGTATCCGATACTTCCAGCCGCGCGCCGCCTTCAGTGGCTGCCGTACGAATGGCGAGCGTACCTCCCGCAGGCATGGCGTCGATGGCGTTCAGCACCAGGTTCTGCAATGCGCGGCCGAGTTGGCCGGCGTCGGCCTGGATGGCGCGTAAGTCCGGCGCCAGATCCAGCTTCAGCGTCACGCCCGCGGCTTGCATCTGCGCCTCAAACAGCTTCACGCTTTCGCGCACCAGATCGTTCAGATCGACGGTCTCCAATTGCGGTTGCGGCATCTTGGCGAAATCGCTGAAGCGGCCCACGATTCCGCGCAGCTTGCCCAGTTCGGCCAACAGCGTGGCGGTGCTTTCGCGGAAGACTTCCTCGAACTGTTCGGGATGCGCGGCGCGCGCCCGCTGCAGATTCTCGACTGTTATCTGCAGGGGAAAGAGCGGATTCTTCAACTCGTGCGCCAGGCGGCGCGCCAGTTCGCGCCAGGCCGCCACGCGCTCGGCCTGCACCAGCCGGTCGCGCTGCTCGATCAGGTCGCGGGTCATCTGATTGAACGCCGCCGCCAGTTCACCGATCTCGCCGCCCGCATGAATATCCACCTGTGTGCGCCAATCGCCGGCGGCCACCGCGCGCGCCCCGGCGGCCAGAGCTTCCACGGGACGCGTAATGCGCGCGGTAGTCCAAAACGCCACCAGCAACGCGATCAGGATTCCGCCAGCGGCAACCAGAATTTCCACGCGCAGCATGAATCGTTCCAGGCCCACTTGTGCGGCGCGGGAACTGCCTACCAGGAACGCGCCCATCAGTTCGCCGCCCGGGCCGATCAAGGGGATAGCGTGAAAAACCTCGGCGTTGGCGGCGTCCGAGGACCACTGAACCGTGCGTGTGATTTCTTTCCGCTCCCGCCGTAACGCGTCGATCAGTGGCATCAGCGGCGCGGTTTGCGAAATCGGCCCGGTGGCGGAGACGATCGATTGCGGCTCGCGATAGAGCAGCGCGCGCATACCCGCCGGCAAGACAAACGACGACAGAAAATCGCGATCGAGCGATTCACCGCCTACGATGTACAGCTTGTTGTCGCCGACGGACGCGACACGCACCGCGATCAGCCCCAGCGCCGTGCCATCGGGCAGTTCCTCGCGTTTCAGAAAAGGTTCCTGCGAGTTCCAGTCCGCGCGCTGAGTCACCCAATCTTCCTGATAAAGGAAGCGCGCGGGCCACTGCGCCGACGAAACAATGCTGCCGGCCGCCGAGACCAGCTCCAGAAAATCCAGATTATGCGCCGCGGCTAGCGGCTGCGCCGCGTCCACATAGGCCGAGGGATCGGCGTCGGGGCGGGCGAGCGCGATCAGGATGTCGCGCGTGGCATCGGCGTTGGCAATGTCCTGCACATGTTGGGCGATCTCGCGCTGGCGGCGGAGAAACTCTTGGTGAAATTGCGCGACGAGAGCCGACACGCGGCCGGCATCGACCCGCTCGAAGGCGCGGCGCGTGGTAGTGGAAACGATGGCCCCCACGAACGCCACCGCCACGACCACCGTGAGCGTGAAGGCCAGCAGCAGGCGCGTGCGAAAGGTCATGGTGGTGTCACCGCGAGCCACACGCCACCGAAATCCCAGTCGCCCAGACGCGTAACTGGCGGCCCGGTGAACACGCGGACTTTGCCGGACACGCCATAGTAGACGGGAAGGTGGAACAGCGGGATGACCCGAAAATCGTCGAGTAGCTTGCGCTCCGATTCGTACAGACCCGCCGCGGATGTGGCGGGCGTGGGCGATGGCAGACCCAGCGCCGCGGCGAGCCCCGCCAGCGCCTGTTCCGGGTCCAGTGAGGCGACCCGCGCTTCTACCAGCCGCACATCGGCCTGGGCATTCTGAGGTGATGCTTGCACGGCCAAACCGGCATCGCGGGCGTTCACGGCGATGCGTTCGGCAAGCGATCGAGCGGCGCGCATGGCGGGATCGTAACTCAGGGTGGCCGTGCGCGCGGCGGGCGGTAGGGCTGCAACAAGCGCGCGGGCACGCGCCAGATCGGGCGCCGAGGGAAACGCGAAGGCATAGCCCGAAAGCCATTGCGGCAGCAGCGCGGCGGAAACTTCGCCCTGCTTTTGCAGCAGCACGCTGTGCATAGCGCCGCGGTCGATGGAAAGCGCCAGAGCTTCGCGCAGGCGGGCGTCGTTTGCATGGCCGGCGGCGAACTCCAGGGCGATCAGGTTCACGCCGGCCGAATGCCACACAGCCAGGCCGCGATCAGCGGCGCGGCGTAAATCCGTGGGACCGATTTCCACCACGTCGGCCTTGCCGAGTTCGAGATCCGCCAACTGGTCGCGCAGGCTGCGGCCGAATTGAACATCGATCGCATCCAGAAACGGACGTCCGCCCCAATAATCCTGGTTGGCGGCAAACGTGGCATGGCGGCCGGATTCGAAGCCGGCGACCCGAAACGGCCCCGTATCCAGCCAACCGTTCCCGGCGAGATCCAGCAACAGCGCAGGCATAGGATGGCCGGCGCGAACGCTGACGCCTGCATTATCGCCAACGGCGGTAGAGGCTATCGTCACGTCCGGCAACGCGGCTTCGAGTGTTGCGGCGACGGCGGCGGGGGTAAGTGCAGATCCATCGTGAAGCCGGACGCCGGGCCGCAGGCTGAACTGCCATCGTTTCTCGGCCGGGTCGTGCTGCCAGGATAAAGCCAGCCAAGGCTGCGGCGTACCTACCGCATTCAGCCGCGCCAGCGTTTCAGAAACAAGCGCGCGAAGTGGTCCGCTATCGGGCTGGCCGGCGCGCATCTCCACGCGCAGAGTTCCGCCATAGTGCGGACGCGTGGCGGCGCCGCACAGAGCCAGCGCGCTAATGGCAAGCGGGAGCCAGGCTGTAAGCCGCATAACGTCCGGTTTCCAGATCGTGCGAGACCACCGTAGCGGACCCGCCGGACGACCACAGCGCCGTAATGGGTCCGGAGAAATCCAGCGCGGGGCCGGCGGCATTGGCCGTATGGTCTACGACCGCGTAAGGTTGGATGGCATCGCCCTCGTCGAGGCCCGTGGGCCGGGTTGCCAGAATACGCCGGCCGCAAGGCGTGGCGATGGCGGCGAGATCGCTGCCCCACGGTCCCAAAGTTCCCGCGGGTTCCCAAACGCCTGTATAGAGCGTCGTGCGGCCGTCGGCGGCGGCCACGATCCAGCCATCGCCGGCGCCATCGCCGGTGGCTGCGGCCGAGTAGAACGGAGGCAGATCGTGCGGGCCGCCGGGGGCGATGTCGAGGTGTCCCAGAAAGATGTTGCGATCCGGGGAGAAGGTGGCTAGCACGCTCGGTGCGATCAGCCAGGGATCCTGCGAGTCGCGGCAGGCGAGCGAAAGCTGCGCCTCGGTGGCGCCCTGGCAGATGGTTCCCGGCAGATAGGCGGTGAAGCCGCCATCGCCCGCCGATAGATGCCCGCGCATGTCCCGCGGCCAGGGATGCGTGGCGGGAATCGGCGCGGATTGACGGTCGTCACCGTGCACGAGCAGGACTCGCGTGGCATCCAGGACCAGTAGGCCGGCGCCCGTTTCGATAGCATCCAGGATTGGGCGATCCTGCTCCCAGAGGAGTTTCTTTTCCAGCATGACTTGGGGCGGTAGTTCCGTGACAGGCGGCGTGGTAGCCGTTGCGCGCGGAAACGATTCGATCAGCACCTGCCGTGCGCCCCCGCGATGAATTTCCGCGACTAGAAGAAACCCGGTCAGGTTCTCGGAGATGGTGAGCTGGATTTCCGCCGTAGCCGGTTGGGCGATCTTCAGTTCTGTCTCGAAAACGCCGCGTATTTCAGCCGTCGCTGTGGCGGGTAACTTGGAAAGGTTCTTGACCGTTAGAGAAACCGGTTCGCGTGCGACAACACCGGCCACGCCGCGCGCCAGATCGCGAGCCGCGGCGGTCATATCTGCCGGCATGTAGGGAACCAGGAGGACAAGCGCGAGTGGGATCAAAACACAATGATCGCACGTCTTGTGGGGCAGGCACCCTGCCCAATGTCACTTAGTTTTCCGTCGAGCGGCCGGCGGCATAAATCGTGGGGCGGCCAATCATGGCCGCAGCCGGCTTTTCAGCCGGCTCTTCGACCGTTTGCGAGCGTTTTGGCCGCCTAAAAGGCGGCTGCGGCCATGATTGGCCGCCCCACAATTTTGTGCAGAATTCCATGACTCGAAAACTAAGTGGCATTGGGCACCCTGCCTGCGGCGGCCCTCGCAGGCCGCCGAGAGCGCGAAGCGCTCTAGAAAGCGCGAAGCGCTCTAACGGCGAGCTACGCGCGCCGAAGAGCGGGCCTACGAGGCCCGCGCAGGCAGAGTGCCCAATGCCACTTAGTTTTCTCCCGATAGAGGCCGGTCATCGCCGGCAATCCGCTGAAAACGGAACCGGTTACGGATGTTTCGGTTGAAGTAACTGCCTTTAGAGTCGGCCGCCAATAGTTGCTGGAGGCAATCCAAGGGGACGTCGAAGTAACGGTAGCGGGTACCGTCACGGAATTCCACCTCTAGCCAGGATTGATCTCGGCGGTATACCACTCCCGCCAGGGAGTCGGACTGAAGGGCGCAACGCAGCATGGAACCGGAATCTACTCCTACCGTAGCGTAAAACATTTCATTTGGTATATGTTTTAGCTATGACCTCCCCTGATCTCGGCTCCGTCCTGGAGTTGTATCAACGCGCGCTGACAGCAGGCGTGCTGGAGTATATGCAAATTCAGGCGGGCTTGCGCATCCGGCGCGGCATATATGCGGTGCCCGTGGTGCTGTGGCTCATGATATTGCAGCGGCTGCACCGGGTGGGCACGCTGGCGGCCGCGGTGCAACTGTTAGTCCAGGGAGCCGCCGAGCCGCTGTTGCAGACCTGCCAACGCGTGCGCGAGCAACGCATCTCTTGCCACACGGGTGGCTATTGCCAGGCACGTCAGAAGTTGCCCACGCTATTATGCAGACAAGTGATGCAGGAAATCATTGTGCGCCTCCGCCAGCTATTGGGACTGGACGAACCCGGGGTGCGGCGGGTGTATCTGCTGGACGGCACCGCGCTGGATCTGGAACATAGCCGAGAGCTGGTGGGCAGCTATCCGCCGGCGCAGAATCAGCATGGTGTCAGCCACTGGCCGGTGGTGCGGATGGTGGTGTTGCACGAGATGCACACGGCTCTGGCGGAGGCCCCCCAATGGGGTCCCATGTATGGCGCCCAAGCGGTTAGCGAACAAGAGTTGGCAAGCCGTGCGCTGGATGGGTTGCCGGCCGGCGCGGTGATCCTGGGAGACCGCAATTTCGGGGTTCTCTGGGTAGCTTGGGAAGCGCAGCAGCGGGGCTTAGGAGTGGTGCTGCGGCTCACCCAGGCGCGCGCCCAGAAGCTGATGGGGGAGCCGATCGCGCGCGAAGGAGCGTATGCGGTGAACTGGCAGGCCAGCCGTTTCGATGGGGGGAAACACCATCGTGTGCCGCCACAGGCCAAGGTCGAGGGTCGCTTGATCGCAGTGCGCGTGGGGCGCGGCAAGTCCAAGCAATGGCTATACCTGTTCACTACGCTGACGGATCCGCAGAAGGAAATCGCTACCCTCTACGGCGGGCGCTGGAAGATTGAGACGGACCTGCGCGCCCTGAAACGAACCGTGCGCCTGCATCATGTGGCCGTGAAGAGTCCGGATATGCTGGACAAGGAGTTATACATGGCGGTCTGCGCTTACAACCTGGTGCGCGCCATCATGTGTCTGGCCGCCCGCCAAAACCGGCTGGACCCGCGGCAACTCAGCTTTTCACAGGTCCTCAACGTAGTGGATTGCGCTTGGCACAAACTGGCGGCGGCCACCACCCCAGCACAATTCCAGCGGGAGTTTCAACGTGTTCTCGAATTGGCGGCGCAATGCACCTTGCCCAAACGAAAACGGCCTCGTTCCTACCCGCGCGAACTCTGGCGCCGGCAGCCTGGGTTCCCCTTCAGGAAGGAGAAAACTAAGTGACATTGGGCAGAGTGCCTGCCCCACAGTCTAAGCGATAATCCCTTTGCGCACCGCGTACAAAATCAACTCCGGCACGCTGTGCAGATTCAGCTTTTGCAAAATATGCGTGCGATGCGTCTCCACCGTATACAAGCTGAGATTCAGCATATTAGCCACTTCCTTATTAGTCCGTCCCTCCGCCAGAAGCTGCAGAATCTCGCGCTCGCGATTAGTCAGTAACTCGTAAGTATCCTCGGCACCGCGGCTCTCCAACTGGCGCATATAATCCTCCACCAGGATCTTGCTGATGGCTGGGCTGAAGAAGGATTTGCCCTCGGTAAGCGCGCGCACGGCGGCCAGCAGGTCGGCCTCGGCGGAATCCTTCAACAAATAAGCGCGCGCGCCAGCCTTCAGCGCACGAATGACGTAGCTCTCGTCGGAATGCATGCTGAGGATCGCGATAGCGGTGCGCGGATTGTGGTTCACAATCTGGCGGGCGGCCTCAATCCCATTTAAATTGGGCATGCCGATATCCATGATTACCACATCGGGATTCGCGGTTTCGCTGAGCGTCACGGCCTGGCGTCCGTCGGCGGCCTCGCCCACCACCTGCAGATGCGGCTGGCGCTCCAGCAACAGGCGCAGGCCGTTGCGCATGACGGTATGATCGTCCGCCAATACGATGCGCACCGTAGTCACGCCACCACCTCGACGGCCCGCGCTGTCAACGGGATCTCCACGCGCACGCGCACGCCATGCCCCGGTTCGGATTGCAACTGGAAGCTGCCGCCCAGGTGCGTCACGCGCTCTTCCATGCCCAACAAACCCAATCCGCGCGTCCGCGTACTGTCGAAGCCCTGGCCGTCGTCGGTCACGCTTAAGTGGATGCGGGTGCCCTCCTGCACCACTTGAATGCGCACGCTGCGCGCGAAGGCGTGCCGGGCGCAATTGTGCAAGGCCTCCTGCACCACGCGATAGACGCAGGTCTTCACATCTTCCGGCAGATCGTCGGCCACCGTTTCGGCGTCCACCGTAACTGCCATGGCGGTACGCTTGGAAATTTCGCGCGCCTGCCATTGCAGCGCGGGCACCAGGCCGAGATCGTCGAGCATGGAGGGGCGCAGCAACAGGGCCATGTTGCGGACCACGTGCACGCTGCTTTCCGCCAGCTTGCGGATGGACTCCACGTGGCTCCGTAATTCGGCATCGCCGGGGGCGATCGCGCCCAGGTTGCCGAGTTCCATCAGAAGCGCGCTAAGCGATTGGCCCACTTCATCGTGCAGCTCGCGCGAAATGGCGCGGCGCTCCTGCTCCTGGGCGTCCACCAGGCGCGCCGAAAGATCCTTGAGCTGTCCCTGCGCCAGGGCGACCTGGTGATAGCGCAAATCGGCGTCGCGCGCCAGCCTCAAGATATGCCGCGAGGTAGCCAGCGCCAGCAGCAGACCGAGGCCTAACGTAATGATTAACATTACGCCCAGGCGCGAACGAAAACGATCGAAGATCTCTTTAAGGCGCTCGTCCCCGGTGTTGAGTTCCTGTTCGTTCACCGCGGCGATGCGGTCGGCGATTTCGAGCGTGGTGGCGCGTCGCGGGAAGAGCTCCTGGTGCATGAAATCGTCGCTGCGGGCGAGCTTTTCCTTGGCGTCCCAGTGGAAAATGGGATCGAGCACCTTCCAGTAATCCGCAATCCGCGCCTGCAAGGCGTGAAAGGGCGCTTCTTCCCCAGCATCGAGCGATTGTGCGTAGCGCCCCAGCGCGCCGTCCATCTCCGCGCGCACCTCCTGCAAGCTGGCGCGATAGCTTTCGGCACGGGCAGCGTCCTGCTCCAACAGGTAATCGCGCGTGAACGTCCCGGATTGGTAAAGGGCCGAACGGATCTCCTCCAGGGCACGATTGCGCACCAGGAACGTCTGCCGGATCTGTACGTTGCGCGACTGCACCTGGCGCAGCGCGCGCAAAGCGTCCAGGCCGCCGAATAACATCAGCGCCAGCATGCCGCCAAAACTGGCCAGCAATACAACTTGGGCGCCCCACTGGAGAGGCTGCACGCTCCGTTTGAAAACCACGGCGTCTTTATTTTCCTGGAGTTCCATTGGTAGGATATCAGCTTGGCTACTTCGATGATATACCGTCCATTCGGTAGATTTGTGGCCCTCGCGGGTGTGGCGAGTCCCACGATTGCGGCGGGAAAATACTTCCCAGACAGGATGCCGCTTGGGGGAGCCAGTCTTTAGTCTTAAATCAGTAGCCTGGTCGAGGGGCGCGTCAAACCGAGGCCGCCATAGCGGTTACGCTGACGCGTCCCCTGTTCTGAACCGCTCCCTGACGGTCGCGGCTCTGTAACAGCCTTCAGAGCCGCGACCGTGAGGGAGCGGTTTCCTCGATCCGCCTCGATCACCCGCACCACGCTATAATCCAGCTTCAATCTAAGTCTCAAGGAGTCACCATGCCGGAAAACGCGCCCCGCCGCGGGTTTTTGCGAGGCCTTGGGGGAATCGCCGGGCTGACCGCAGCAACTTCAGGAGCCAACGCGCAAGGGCGCCCGGCTTCAGCGTCCGATTATCCCTTCCTGCCCCGTTACGCGCGCGCCCAGAATTACCGGTCGCTCAAACAGTCGAGCTTCGACCGCACCGGCGGCAATGCCGACGCATGGCCCATCGCGGCGCACGCCACCCGCGAACTGTTCGCCTCCGAAGGCCCCGGCGTGGTCACGCATATCTGGTTCACCATCGCGGCACAGAGTTCCAATCACCTGAAAGAGATCGTGATCCGCATGTATTGGGACGGCGCTCGGAAACCCAGCGTGGAAGTGCCCGTGGGGGATCTCTTCGGATTAAATCTGGGGCAATATTTCGTCTATCAGTCGGCGTTCCTGAACTGTTCGTCGGTTAAAGCATTGAATTGTTACTTCGCCATGCCGTTCCGCAGGTCGGCGCGCATCACCGCCACCAACGAAAGCGCGGAACCTGTGTACGCCTTCTACTCGAATATCGATTACCAAATCGTGCCGGCGCTTCCCGGCGAGGTGCTCTATTTTCACGCGCAATACCGGCAAGCGACGCCGAATAAACCCACCATGAACGACTGGCGCACCAACAGCGATGCCGACAAACTGAAAAATCTCGATGGAAAAGATAACTATATTTTTGCCGAAACGCGCGGGCGCGGCCACTTGATGGGCGTAACGCTGGGCGTGCTGCAGAATCAGGATTATTGGATGGGCGAGGGCGATGAAATGATTTTCGTCGACGACGAGCAACACCCGCTGATCACCGGAACCGGGACGGAGGATTATTTCAATGGCGCCTGGGATTTTGGGGGGCGCGACACTGCCATACCGTTCGCGCATTTGTATAATGGCGCACCGTTCATCGTAAGCGGGGAGCGCCCCGGCGGACGATATTGCTTATACCGCTGGCATGCCGATAACCCTGTTACGTTTACGAAGTATTTGAAATATACGATCGAGCACGGCCACGCCAATCACCGCGCGGACAATTACTTTTCGGTGGCGTATTGGTATCAGGCGGGCGCTTATACGGATTTTCCGGCGCTGCCGCCGGCGGAGAGCCGCATTCCCAGATTGAAGGCAGTACCCGGACCTGGCGGGGCGGAGCCGGCGTAGGACAGGCATCATGGCTGCCTCATGGCCTGTCCAAAGCAGCGGAATTGATCAATGAGCGGGCCTACGAGGCCCGCGCAGGCAGAGTGCCTGCCCCACAATTTCATGCTCTAATGAAGAGCGGCGGTTTGCATCCCATTGCTGAACGACGTCCCTCCATCCGGCCCGTGGACTGGCTATTATCTCTATGGACACGCGGGCCCCAAACACCACATGCGACTGTTCCTCGACTTCACGCCGGATGGGAAAATCCGAGGCGAAGGCGTCGACGACGTTGCTGCGTTCCTGATCGACGGCCTGTTCAACGGCGCCACGAGTGAGGCGATCTGGAATAAGACATATATCGGCATGCACACCGTGCAGTACGCCGGAATTTACAGCCGGCGGTCTATCTGCGGCGACTGGACTCTGCTCGGGTCTACTGGCGGTTTTTGGATTTGGCCGCATGTTATCTCCGACAAGGGAGCGACGCAAACGGAGATCGAGGAACCCGTGGAGCCGGTAGTCGTATAGCGAAATGGCGGCAAGCCGCCCCACACCGGGCGCGTCATTCGCGCGACAATAGTACAGAGAGTACAGAGCCTCCGCTCCCGCATGCCCGACGATACACTGCCGGACGACAAGCCCAAGCCAAACGCTAAACCCGCGCTAGGTACCTTCCACATCCTGGGCGTGCCGGTCCGTTTTCACTTCACCTTCGTTCTGCTGCTCATTTTCCTGTTGTTCATCGGCGTGGGCGAGCGGCAATCCGGCGCCATGACCGCGCTGTACGTCGTCGCCCTGTTCGCTTCCGTCCTGCTACACGAACTGGGGCACACGTTAGTCGCGCGGCATTACGGCATCCGCACCACGGAAATCGTGATGTACCCGATCGGCGGCGTCTCGCGCCCCGAACGCATCCCGAAGGGCCGCGAAGAATTCTGGATCGCCATCAGCGGACCGCTGGTGAACGGGCTGATCGCCGCGGGACTGTGGGCGTGGCTGGCGACGCAGCATCAGTTCGTGCCCTTTGAGCTGCTGCGCGACCCGACGGATGCCAACCTGGCGCAACGCATCGCTCTGGGCAACTTTCTGCTGTTCGTCTTCAATCTGCTGCCGGCCTATCCGATGGATGGCGGACGGGTATTGCGATCGGTACTGATGCTCTTCAAGCCCGAAGAAGAAGCCACCCGCATCGCCGCCAGTTCGGGGCAGGCATTAGCGGCTATGCTAGGTCTGTACGGCCTGCTCTCCTCGAATTTCATCGTTGTTTTCGTGGCCATGTTCATCTATATCGGCGCGTCGCAGGAAGGCGCCGCCGTGCGTGGGCGCCTGCTGACTTCGGGCGTTCCGGTACGCGCCGCCATGATCACGGATTTCCGCACGCTTTCACATGGGGAAAGTATCCGGGACGCCGGCAACCTGCTGCTGGCCACCTCGCAACATGATTTTCCGGTGATGCATGGCGATCAAGTGCTGGGGTTGTTGACGCGCGCGGCGTTGGTTCGCGCCATGCTCACCGAAGGTCCGGACGCGTATGTGGCGTCCGCCATGGAGCGCAATCCGAAGCGCGTTTCGCCCGATACGCCCCTGTCGGGCGTGCTGCAGGATCTATCCGGCACACGGGCCTGCGTGCTGGTGATGGATGGCGATAAGCTGGTCGGCCTGCTGACCTCGGAAAATGTTTCGTCTTACATCCTGCTGCGGCAAGTAGCCATGCAGCAGCAGGCGCGGGCACAAGCGCGATGAGTGCGGGGGCGACATCCACGCATCGCGTGGTGCTGGTTGGCGCGGGCTTCGGCGGCCTGTATGCGGCGCGCGCGCTGAAGCATGCGCCCATCGATCTTACGGTGGTCGACCGGCGCAATTTTCACCTGTTCCAGCCGTTGCTGTATCAAGTGGCCACCGGAGGTCTTTCGCCCGGCGAGATCGCGTCGCCCGTGCGGGCCGTGCTGAGCCGGCAGCGCAACGCGCGCGTCTGGCTGGCCGAAGTTCGCGACGTGGACGCCGCCGGCCGCCGTGTGATTCTGGAGGACGGCGCCGCGCCTTACGATACCCTGATTCTGGCTACCGGCGCGACTCATAATTATTTCGGACACGACGATTGGGAACGGCTGGCGCCCAGTCTCAAAAGCATCGAAGACGCGACCGAGATTCGCCGCCGCATTCTGCTGGCGTTCGAAAATGCCGAGCGCGAGCCCGACGAGCAAGCCCGCCACGCCTGGCTGACCTTCGTGATCGTGGGCGGCGGCCCTACGGGCGTGGAACTGGCCGGCGCGCTGGGCGAAATCGCCAACGATACGCTGCGGCACGACTTTCGCCGCATTAATCCGGCGTCGGCGCTGATCTTGCTCGTGGAGACCGCCGATCGCGTGTTGCCTACGTTCGCGCCGGACCTTTCAGCGAAAGCTGAAAGCGCCCTGAAACAGTTGTGCGTACACGTCCGCACGCGCACCAGTGTAAGCGATATGGATAGCGCGGGGGTGACGCTGCGCAGCGGCGACGCGGTGGAACACATCCCCGCGAAGACCATGCTGTGGGCCGCCGGCGTGGAGGCCTCACCACTCGGAAAGATCGTCGCGGGGCGCACCGGCGCCCAGCTCGACCGTTCCGGCCGGTTGATTGTGGAGCCGGACCTGACGCTGCCCGGACACCCGGAGATCTTCGTCATCGGCGATCTGGCCAACTTCAGCCATCAGACCGGCCAGCCACTGCCGGGTCTGGCGGAGGTAGCCATGGCCGAGGGCCGCTATGTCGCCAGAACCATTGAAGGCCGCCTGCGCGGTGCGGCTTCCCCACCCTTCCATTATTTCGATAAAGGCACGCTGGCCGTGATTGGCCGCAACCGCGCCGTCGCGCAGCTCGGCCGCTTGCATCTCTCGGGACCGGTGGCCTGGTTCGTGTGGCTGTTCGTGCACTTGATGTACCTGGTACAATTCGGCAACCGCCTGCTGGTGCTGGTGGAGTGGGTGTACGATTACATCACGCGCAATCGCGGCGCGCGCCTGATTACCGGCCGGTAGGACAGGCCTCCCGGCCTGTCCAAGGCGAGTTTCGCTCGCCAAAGAGCGGGCCTACGAGGCCCGCGCGGGCAGAGTGCCTGCCCCACAAAACCCCAGAAATTCACGTAATCCCCGATCGATATACTTCTGGCGATGAATCAGCAGCGTAATCTGGCGCCGCAGATCGAGCCAGGGCGTGAACACCTGACGCAGTTGACCGCCGCGTAGCTCCAACTCAATCGCCGAACGGGAGATGCATCCCAACCCGGCGCCACACATGACTGCCCGTTTCACTGCCCCGATGCCTCCCAATTCCACCGGCACATGATGCAATTCGAACTTGCCCTTGATGGCCTCCTCGAATACCGCGCGCGTGCCCGAGCCTTTCTCGCGCAAGACCCAACGCGCCGCGCTCAACTGTTCCGCCGTGGCCCGCCGGCCGGCCAGCGGATGGCCCGGCGCGGCCACAATCAACAGCCGATCCTCCCGCCAGGCGAACGCCGCCAGGTCGGGATGGCGGGACAATCCCTCGATCCAGCCCGCGTCGCTTTCGAACTGCCTGACGGATTCGACGGCTTGATCCGTGTTCCCCAGCGCCACGTGGAATTGCGCATCCGGGTGGCGTCTGGTGAACCGCGCGATCAGCGAAGGCAGCATGTAGTCGCCCACGGTCAGGCTGGCGTAGAGTTTCACATCCAACCGCGGATGTCCGGCGCCGGCTTCGATATCGCGCACGCGGTCGAGCACCTGGATAGCCGCCGGCAGCAGTTCGCGGCCCGCCGCGTTTCCGACGATGCGCCGGCCGTTGCGGTCCACCAGCCGCCGCTGTAGTTGATCCTCAAGTTCGGCGAGCGCCTGGCTGGTGGCCGCCTGCGAGAGTCCGATGCGGCGCGCCGCGCCGGTGACGGTTCCTTCCTGATAAACCGCCGCGAAGATTTCCAGTTGCCGGATGGTGATCTGCATAGTACGATTCTAAATCGGTTATACCGAATAAGCGTATTCATATTATCAGTTTTGTTTAATTAAAGCGTTCGGTTACCCTGGAAACGTCTGCTCGAATGAAGATCCCCAAACTATCCAAGGAATTCCTGGGCGGCCTGGCGCTCTGCCTGGCCGCATCGCTCGCGGCGTGGTCCACCGCCGCGCTCCCCTGGAACCGGAAGCTGCAGTTCAGCCCGCTCACGCTGGCCATCCTGGCCGGCATGGCGGTGGGTAACGCCATGCCGCGCGGCATCCTGGAGCGCATCCATCCCGGCCTGCGATTCAGCCAGCAGAAGCTGCTCCGGCTGGGGATCGTGCTCTATGGTGTCCGCCTCACGTTGCAGGACCTGTTGAAGCTGGGCCCGCGCGCGCTGGCTCTGGATCTGATTGTCATCAGCACGGTTTTGTTGGCGGGCTATTGGCTGGGCACGCGCGTCTTGGGACTGGATCGCGACACGGCCCTGCTGGTAAGCGCGGGCAGCGGCATTTGCGGAGCGGCGGCGGTGTTGGCCACCGACCGGGTCATCGACAGCCAGTCCCACAAAGTCAGCGTAGCGGTGGCCACCGTGGTCGTTTTCGGAACGGTGGCCATGTTTCTGTATCCGGTGCTCTATCCGCTCACCGGATTCACCGAGCGCCAGTTTGGAATCTACACAGGCGCCACGGTGCACGAGGTGGCCCAGGCGCTGGCGGCAGGACGCGCCGTCAGCCAGGCGGCCAGCGATACGGCGGTCATCACCAAGATGTTGCGCGTTCTGCTGCTGGCTCCCGTACTGTTGATTGTCAGCCGCGTGCGCCGCGGCAAGGGCGCGGGCGCATCCCGCCAAATCGCCTTTCCATGGTTCGTATTCTGGTTCGGGGCGGTCATTGCGGCGCAATCTGCGATTCAACTGCACGGGGCCGCGCGCGCGCATTTGATCGATCTGGATACGGTGCTGCTGTCGAGCGCCATGTTCGCGCTGGGCGTAGGCACCCGCTGGCATCAATTGAAACAGGCCGGCACGCGTCCGCTGCTGCTGGCGTCGGCCATCTTCGTGGGCTTGGTTTGCGGAGGTTGGGCGATCACGCGATTGCTGGTTTAGCGGTCGCGGAGAAAGGCCCGGAACCGCTTGCTCACGCGCGCGGCTCAGTAACGCTCAATTCTACCGAGCCGCGAACGCAAGGGAGCGGTGTGCCGCCCGCTTGCTCACGCGCGCGGCTCAGTAACGCTCAATTCTTCCGAGCCGCGAACGCAAGGGAGCGGTGTGCCGCCCGCTTGCTCACGCGCGCGGCTCAGTAACGCGCGCGACCATCCCGGGCGCCGACCGTGGTGCGCGCGGCCCAGCAAGTTACCGAGCCGCGCACGTCAGGGAGCCGGCGCTCCGGTGGACCGGGCGAAGACCTCGGGCACGGCGGCGGCCTCAGGCGCCGGAGCGGTGAGCAACGGATTACCGGTGGACGTCAACGGCGCCACGATCACCAGCTCGGTGCCGCCACCGGCGCGTGAGCGAGTCGATAGCGACCCCTGAATATCGCGCAAGCGCTCCCGGATCGCCAGCAGGCCGAGCCCCAGGCCAGGCTGGATATCCGCGGGATTGTAGCCCGAGCCATCGTCGCGGACCACCAGTCGCAGACCGTGCGTGTTACGGCTCAGCGTCACCCAGACTTGCTCGGCATTGGCATGCTTGGCGGCGTTTGATAGCGCCTCTTCCGCGATCCGGTACAGGGTGACGGCCGTGTGCGGCGGCAGCCAGGCGGAGATGCCCCGGTGATGAAAATGGACGGTGATGCCGTGCGCGCGCGCGAACCTGTCGAGGTAATCGCGCAAGGCGGCGGCCAAGCCCAGATTATCCAACTGGAGAGGATGCAAGGCATCGGCAATCTGATGCAGGTCCCGGCCAAGGCTGGCTACGCAATCGCGGAGTCCGCACGCGCCAGCCGAATCCCTCTTGGCCAGATTGGGGGCCTCCAGGGCCATGGATGCCAGCCGCTGGCTCAGGTAATTCAGTTCCGCGGCCAGGGCGCGGTGCTGCCGTTCCTGTTCGCCGAACAGACGCGCCGCCAGACCTTGCAACTCGTCGCGACGGAGTTCCAAGGCTGCCTGCCCGGTGCGCAGGGCTTCCTCGGCCAACTTTTGATGGGTGATGTTGCGCGAGTTCAAAACCACGTCTTCGGAACTGGAGATGCGGCGGCCGGCGCTCTCCACGTTCCGCCAGGAGCCGTCTTTGTTCCGAAAACGATATTCGCAGGGGCCTTTGGCGGGCGCGCCGAGCCGGCAATCGCGCAGATGCTGGCGCACGGCGGCAGCATCCTCCGGATGCACAAACTCGAAGATCTGCCGGCCCAGGAGTTCACTGGGCGACAGGCCCAGCACCGCCTCCGACGCGGGACTCTGGTACCGTACGATGTTCCCCGCCCCGAGTATGGTGGCAGTTTCCATCGGATTAGCGATCATGACGTCGCAGTATTTTTGGGTGCGCCGCAGTTTGTCGGCGAAAGCCACCTGGCCGGTAATCTCCGACTGCACCACCACCGCCCCGGCGCCGGCCGCGCGCAGGGGGCGCGCCAGAAGACGGAACCATGCCTGACCGGAAGCCGTGGTCCGGGAATAATCCACCGTGAACTGCGGGATCGCCTCCCGCAAAACCGCTTCTATGCCCTTCGCCACTCGCCAGGCCCGGTCCGCCAGCGTATCGATGGCACTCCGGCAGACCCACAGATAATTGGCCCCCACGCCACTTCGCACGCGGCCGATGCTATCGTCCTCATTGTGATTCCAGGCGCGGTTGGCAAATATAATCCAGCCGCCGCGGTCCAGCACGCAAATGCGTTCCGGGAAAGAATCCAGCGCCAGCAGGCTGAGTTCGGCTGGCGGTGTCGCTTGACTCAAGGCGTACATACGTCTCGTCCTGAACGTGTAGATAGCTGTTCAAACCAGCTTCCAGACATTCAGCCCCTTCCTCAAAGAAATTCCCCCACTGGCCTAAGCCAGACCGCTACTTCTAACAAAGTAAGCAAAGAGCAACAGTTCGGTCTGCTCAAAAGTGCTCACAACGGTACCAAATTTATGGTCATTATTGAACACCTGGCTATTACTTCGGGCATAATCTGGCGCGGAAAATTCATGGCTCGTCCCGCGTAAAAGTATCGCCTAGCGATTTGTGAACTCTGATTCCGTCGCGATAGTCGATGAGTCCGAGCTTTCGGAATTTATTCATAAAGAAGCTCACCCTGGACCGCGTAGTACCGACCAACTCTGCCAGGGTTTCCTGACTAATGTCGGGAATGGATCCCTCGGCTCCGTCCTTGCCAGCGGATTGTGAGAGCAATAGAAGCACGCGGGCCAGACGCTTCTCGCTGGAGTGGCAGAGTTGATCCACCAGATCCTCCTCAATGCGCGCTTTGCGGGCGAGCACATGCCCCAGTACCAGCCTGGTGAACGTGTGGTCGTCACGCAGCAGGCGCAACGCGGCGGGCCTGGCCATGCGGGCCACCGCGCATTCGGTGAAAGCGGACGCGGTCGCTCGCCGCACTGTCTGGGCCTGCGCCAGGGCGTCCTCGCCGATGAGGTCGCCCACGGCTAGAATCCCGATGGCCGCTTCCCGGCTCTCGGTGGAAACCACACTGAGTTTCACTTGACCTTCACGGATCAGGAACACGCCGTCGGCAGGATTGCCTTGTGAAAATATCACCTGACCCTTTCGGCAGTGAAGGGTAGTGCCCTCGCGGATAAAAGCATCGCGCAGGAGTTCTGACTCGGCCATTTCTTGCATGATTTCGTATTACAGACTATGGTACCTCTTTATCCGATTTCTTATTCCGGATATATTCCCATCCTATGTAACGCAATCCGCAAATAAATGCGCGTGCATCCGGCGGGCAGGGCGGCCCGCTGTTGCATATTTAGACACGCTCTCAAATCTGTACAGCGCAGTTCTCCGCCGCCCTGGCCTAACTACAGGAACCAAGACGCTTAGCGATCCGCCCGGGGTGGCCCCGCCCGTGCATCGCACAAGGTGATCCGGGTGCGCCATTTGGCTATCCCGCGACAACCGAATGTGAGTCAAAGGAGCTAACGGTTATGAAGACGTTTTTTGCGCGTTTATGGCGTGACGATCAAGGCCAGGACCTCATCGAATACACTCTGATGCTGGCGTTTGTGGCGCTGGCCTCGGCGGCGTTATTTTCCACCACCTCAACCAGCATCAGCACGGTTTGGTCCAAGACCAACTCGGAACTGAACACCGCAGCCAGCTAAAGTGCCGGCTGACGCCGTGATCGAGGGAGGGGAGCCATGCCTATGGTTTCCCCGTGGCCGCCGCGGACCGAGCCGGCCGTACTCTGCGACCGGCTCTGGCGGCGCACCAGCCTGGCTATCGAACCGGTAGTCTGGGACACCATACCTGGGTCACGGCGATTGCGGCTTCGCCTGCGCCTGACGCATCGGGCGCGCCCGCCAGCGACGGCCGCGGTCTTACACTGCCACGGCGTCCGCGAGCCCCAAGCTACCGCCCATGGAACCCGCGGCCAGCAAGCCATTCATAAACCCGGTTTGGACTCTGCTGAACTCGGCCACGCCCTCCACCAGGCAGCCTTTCAGGACCGTCTGGGGCGCGAAGCCCGTGGCGAAACGCAGTGCCCGATTGGCGCCCGCGAAACCCGCATCGCGGTGCTCGGCTTCCACTGTGGTGTGACAGGCCACCCAGGTGTACGCACACACGCGCGCATCGCCCACGGGGACGGCAGTGGCTTCCAAGCGCGCCACCAACTCCGCATACCGAGTGCGCAGGAACTGGTCTAAAATGCAAAATTCCTGATCGGCCAGCAACTCCGAGCCGATATGAAATCCGATGGCCCGCAGTATCTGGCGGCCGTCCATCACCCGGCCCACGCCATACCCCCGCAGAACTCCGGCGACCGATTCTTGAACGGCCGCATCCGGTTGCAACATGCCGTTGAGAGCCGCGCTGCTATACCCCAGACACTGCGCGGCGGCGCGCAGGGTGGCCTGCGCCATGGTTCTATGAGTCACCCGATGCACCTTCGTGGGATCGCCGAATTCATCAATGGCGGCATAAAAAATGGTCGAGGCGATTTCGGCGCTGCGGTCGGCCAGCGCCGCGACCGGGTCCTGGGGGTCCCGGAACAGATCGTGGCGGACCGCCACCGCGCCGGCTAAATTCGCCACCGCGCCTCCGAAAACGGAGTTGAACTGTATGTAGCGACCGAGCAGCAGCACAAGGTCTTCCGGCGACCCCGCCTCCTGTAGCGCCTCAGCGAACATCGCGTTCCCCCGATGGTGTTCCAGAACCGGCTCGAGATCCTCAAAACTGAACTTCGCGGCTTTTTCCATGGCTCTCTCCTGAAGTGGCGCGGGCGCAACTGCGGAAGTCGCTCGGCAATCCAAGCGGCGGTCCTATCGCGTCCGTCTGGCTATTATACGCATGCAGGTTGGTTTTCCCGCAATGATCCGGGCGGCCCGATTTTGTGTGGCCCCCCCTACACGCGTGGATGCCGGGACACGCGGCCAGACCCACAAACATAGGCTTTCCAGGCCAGTTGAGCGCTGGCAGCGGGCATGCTCTTCACGCCGCGCGGAGGACAGTGATTCGGCAGCCGGTTTGAGTCGGGTGAGAAACCGCTCCCTGACGGTCGCGGCTCGGTAACGGACGTAGTGATCTCGCGGGGCTTACTGAGCCGGGCCCAGAGGGCACCCCGTCAGGGAGCGGTTTTCCCAAAGCCGTTAAGCACCGGTTTGAGTCGCAAGCCGCTACCGAATATTCTGTGAACATCGATTATGTTGCGAGCGCCGTGGACATCCCGCCGATGGTTCGGAATTCTGGCTATCGTTTTCACTGTCCCGCTGCTGGCGGGCGCACTGGTATTTTGGCGGGCTTCGCACGCGAAGGATGAAGCGGCTGCCGAAGTTCTGGCGAAATCGGAATACCCGTTCCGCATTTTGCCGGTGGACCGGGGAGCGCCTGCCGGAGTCGATCCCATCGCGGCCAGCCCCGCATTCCGCGATATCGCTGCGTATAAGGATATAATCGCGGTAAGCGGGCGCGCCGGTCTGTTCCTGTACGACCGCAAAGGCGTGTTGCTGCGCTGCTACCGGGCGGGTCTGGAACTGCCGCCGGCGGAACTGGGACCCATGGCTGTGGGCGTGGCCGCCGGCACGGCCGGACCGGAACTGTTCATCGCCACGCGCGGCGAAGGGCTGCTGGTTTTCGATGGCGCGCGCTTCCGCCAGATTCTACCGCGCGATCCGGCGCTGCGCGTGGTCACCTCCGTCCTGGTGTCGGGATCGGGCAGGCTGCTGCTGGGCACCGAGCGCCAGGGACTGCTGGTATTTGACGGCGGCCGTCTCACTCCCTTTCACGCCCGCCTGGCGAGTGCGCACATTACGGCGCTGGCAGGCAACGATGGCGATCTTTGGATCGGCACGCTCGCCGATGGATTGTTTCACCATCACGCCGGCCAACTGGACGAACTCCGCCACACGCTGCCCGATCCGCAGGTGCTTACGTTGGCCATTGAAGGAGATACCTGCTACGCGGGCACGCCGCTCGGCGTAGTGGAATATCGTGACGGACGGCGCGTGCGCACTTTGGCCGGCGGGTTCTTCGCGCAGGCGCTCGCGCGGCAGGGCGACACGCTCTATACCGGCACGGAAGACGAGGGCATTCTGGGCGTGCCGTTACTCGCGCGGGCGCCGGTGCGTGATCGGCCGGACACTGAGGCTGCCAGCGGACCCATCTTGCGCCTGGCGAAAATCGAGGGCCATGTGTATGCCGTGAGCGATAGCGGCATCTTGCTCCGCGATCCCTCGGAGCGGCGCTGGCGGCCCGCGCTGACCGCCGGTGCGGCGCCCATGACCGACCGCAACGTGGCGGCGCTGGCGCTCGATCGCGGGCGCCTGTGGATCGGCTATTTCGATCGCGGCCTCGACATCCTGGACGCCGGTCTCGAACACGCCGTGCATTTTGAAAACGACGCGTTGTTCTGCATCAACCGGATCGCAACGGATCCCGGGGGCACGCGCACCGCCGTAGCCACCGCCAATGGCCTGGTGCTGTTCGGTGCGGGTGGGCAGCCGCGCCAGATCATGGGCCGCAAGGACGGCCTGTTATCGGACCACGTGACGGATGTCGCTTTCCGCGATGCAGGCATGGTGGTGGCCACACCCGCCGGGCTTTCGTTCGTGGATGGCTCCGGCGTACGCAGTTTGTATGTCTTTCATGGCCTGGTGAACAATCACGTCTACACTGTCGCCACGCACGGCGTCGAAACCTTGGCGGGCACGCTCGGCGGCTTATCCGTGCTCGACGACGATATCGTGCGCGCCAACTATACTACGGCCAACTCGCATCTGAAACACAACTGGATCACGGCGCTGGCGCGCGTGGGAGACGAATGGTTCGCCGGCACGTACGGAGCAGGAGTGATGCGGCTGGACGCCGCGGGCGAGTGGCGCACGTTTGCGGATCTGAAACCGGATTTCGTGGTGAATCCTAACGCGATGACGGTGAGCGGCGGGCACGTGTATGCGGGCAGTCTCGACCGTGGATTGTTTATCTTCGACCGCGCGTCCGGCCGCTGGACGAACACCACCTCGGGGCTGCCTTCGAAGAATGTGACGGCGTTGGTGGCCGGCGGCGGCTATCTCGGCGGCTATCTCTTCGTCGGAACCGACAACGGCCTGGTCCGTGTTGCGGAAGGAGCACTGCGATGAAGCGCCTTTTGATATTCGCCGCATCGCTGGCCATGGCGCTCGCCGCGCGTGCCGACACTGGCGTGCTGATTCCCGGAGACCGTCAGCAGCCCGACCCAGCCGTCTTCTCGCTGAACGAAATGGCGGTCGAAATTCGCATCGATAACGGCACGGCGCGCGTCCGTGTGCGGCAGATCTACGGCAATCACAGCGCAGCCATACAGGAAGGCGTCTACCAATTCGCGCTGCCGGCCAAGGCCACCGTATCGGATTTCGCCGTCTGGGACGGCGTCACCAGGATACCGGCCGTGGTCCTGGAACGGCGGCGCGCAGGCGAGATCTACGAACAGGCCAAGGCGCAGGCCATCGACCCGGGCTTGCTGCAAATGGGCGAGCGTTCGGAAGGCGAAGAAGGCGCGCCAGCGCTGCCCAGCCAGTTGTTCACCGCGCACATCGTGCCCATTCCGCCGTATGGGACGAAGCGGATCGAGATGGAGTATCAGCATCCGGTGGCTGTGGAGCGGTATCAGTCGGAGTTCGTGGTCCCGCTGAAGCCCGATGTGTACGGCGTACAGACGGCGGGGCATCTGACCATCACTTTCGAACTGCGATCCGCGCATGCCATCCAGGATTTCGCGGCGATGGCGAAATCGTATCCGTTGCAGATCCGCGAGCGCACGCCCAATCTGATTCGAGCCGAATTCTTCGGCGACAACGTGGCGCTGAACGAAGACTTTGCCGTGCGCTACTCGCTGGATGCTGCCCAAGCCGACACACTGCGCGTGATCGCGGAACGCGAGCAGCCCAGCGAACCTGGGTTCTTTCAAGCGCAGGCTTTGCTGCGGATTGCGGCTAACCCCGCGGGCCAGACCGCCGTAACCGCGCCGCGAACCCTGATCGTTTTGTTCGACGATTCGCTCTCCATGCAGTGGGACAAGCTCGAACGCAGCTTCACCGCTTGCGAAACCGCACTGAAGCGCCTGCGTCCGGCGGATTCGTTCAACCTGCTGCTGTTCGACTCAGAGGTGGCGCTCTTCAGCCCGCAGGCGCGTCCCGCGACGACAGCGAACATCGAGCAGGCGCTGGCATTCATCCGCAACAGCCGCATCCGCGGTGGCACCAACTTCGAGCGCGCGTTGGCCGCGGGCTTGCAGCAAGCCTCGGCCGGTGAATCGTATCTCATGCTGGTGAGCGACGGCGGCGCTACCGAAGGGGCCGTGAATACCGGAAAGCTGGCGGCATGGTACGCAGGCGAGTGGCGCAAGCGCGCGCCCGCCGATCGTCCGCACACGCTGGTGATGGGCATTGGCGACGATGCCAACCTGCCGCTCCTTCGCATGCTGGCGGCCAACAACGGATATTTCGATTGGGTGCGCTCCACCGAGCCCATCGAATTCAAGCTGAATGCGTTCCTGAATAAGATCGGGCAGGAGCCGCTGAAGAACCTGACGCTCTCCGTGGCCCCCGCCGCAGTGGATTTCGTCTACCCGCTGGAAGAGATGCGTTTCGCCGGATCGATGGCCACCTGGGTGGGCGAATATAGGAAGCCCGTGCCGCAAGCTACGTTCACCCTGACAGGTCTGCGCGACGGGCAACCGCTGCGCCTTTCCACCACGGCCGCGTTGCCGGCCGCCGGCGCCGATCATCCCGAATTGCCGCGCACCTGGGCCAAGGCGCGCGTGGATGCGCTGCTCGATAAAATCGCGCGCGAAGGCGAGGATCGCGCCTCGATCGACGAAATCATCCGGCTCTCGAAGAAATATAAGTTCGTCACGCCCTACACCTCGCTGCTGGCGGTGCCGCGCGCGCTTTTGCGGCCGCGCGTGATCCGGCCGGGCGATCCGGTGCTGCGGCTGAAAGCCGACGAATCCATCGTCTCGGTGATCGCCCTGTTTCCCTTCGGCCTCACCAAGCCGCTGCGGTATCTGAAAGACGAAGATACATGGCAGACGCGCTTTCTGGCGCCCGTGGATATGTCGGACGGCACTTACCAGGTGCGCCTGATTATGCGCGATCGCGATGGCCATGTGTATCGCGAGTCGAAAAGCTTCGTGATCGCCAGCCAGACGCCGGTGGTGCGCGCGCGTGTGGAGAAGCCTCGCGTGCACTCGGGCGATACGGTGCGGATTTCCGCGCAAGCATCCGGCAATGCGCGCACCATTACGGCGCGGCTCTATGGAGCGCTGCCCGTGGCGCTGCATTGGAACAGCGCGGCGAGGGCTAACACGGGAGATCTGGTAGTGCCCGCCAATCTCCCCGCGGGCAAATATACCGTGCACGTGACTGCCGAAGATATCGCCCACAACGTGGGTACTGGGGAGGTGTCGCTTGAAGTTTACTAGACGCCTCGAGCAAACCACGGCGGGCGCGCTGCGCTCGCCGAAGAGCGGGCCTGCGAGGCCCGCGCAGGCTGCGAGCCTGCCCCACAAGCGCTTAGCGGTGCTGGCCATCGGCGGCGCGTTGCTGCTTCATGGCGAACTTCGAACCTGGATCCAACACATTCCCGCAGGTCCCGTGATTGCCGCGCTATTTCGCAGCGTTCCCATGCCCGGCGGCGCGGTGCCCATCCTGCTGCCGCCCGCCGAGAGGCCTGGCGCTCACCAAACTGATCGCTGGCGCGCCTGGCGACGCCGTGCTCTACCGGTTGCGCGCGCAGGACGACGAACTGGCCGAAGATTTCACGGCCGCGGAAGCCGATTGGAAGACTTACGCGCGGACGGCCACCGACCGCTACGCCGCCCAGATCGAATTGGCGGACTTTTATCATCGCCGAATGCGTCCACGCCAGGAACTCGCCACGTTGATGGCTGCTTCGAACGCGAAAGACGATCCACTGTTGCCCGATACTTCGCAACGCGGCTGGCGCGCATTCGAGCGCATGGCTGCCTTGGCTTCCACCGAGGATCTTGCGCCTGCAGTTGCCGAGCCGGTCTTCCGAGCGCGGGTAGCGCGCTATCCGCACGAGCGCGCGGCGTGGCAAAGGTTGATCGAATATCTTTCCGCGCATCGCCAATACGCCGCAGCAGAAGCCGCCATCGCCAGCTACGCCCGCGCGTTTCACGACGATTTCGAGCCGGTCAGTATGCGCGCGGATCTGGAGTTGCGCCGCGGCTCGCCCGAAGCTGCACTGGCCATTTACGACCGCGCCTTTCGACCGCTGTGGCCGGACCAACTGACGTCCGCCTATTTCAAGCTGTTGGAAGAACACGGCCAGTTGCGCGAATTCGCCGGGCGCGCCCGCACCGCGCTGGCATCCAATCCGGCCGATCTGGATGCCACTGCACGGCTGTTTCACTATTTCAAATCGCAAAATAACGTGGCCGCCGCGCGCCGCGTGTTGCTCGAATATCGGATGGCCAAGGAATCCGGCGCGAACCATTGGACCGCCGGCGAACTGCAAACTACCGCGCAACTTTTCGAACGCCTGCCGGATGTGAACGAAGCGGCGCGCCTGTACTATGCGCTCTATAGCATTCCCGCAGCCGACGGTGCACATGCCGAGCGTGGGCTCTACGGACTGGCCAATCTGCTGCTCACCGCGCCCGATCAGCCGATCCAGTTCGGGTCGGGCGATCTTTCGTTCTACAAAGACATCGCCACGGTGGATTCTTCGCCCGGATTTCTGAACGGCATCCTATCGCTGCTGCTGAATTCCACCGGGCCGCGCTGGGAATATCGCAATGAGAACCAGAAATCGGCGGCTTACTTCCATCGCGCAGCCGCTGGACGTTTGACCGATCTGTTGGAACAGCGCTTTCCGCAATCCGCCTACCGCGAGGTATTGCGCGCCGAGTTGGTCTCCGCTTATGCCGCCTACGGCGACGACGATAGCGTGATCCGCTCCGGTCGCGCATACCTGGCGGCCTTCCCGCGCGGCGCCGGTCGCATCGCCGTCGCCATGCAAATCTCGGATGCACTGGCGCGCGCCAAGCGCACGGACGAAGAATTCGCGCTCTACGCACAGTTGCTGCGCGAACTCGGCGCAAAATCGTCCGGCGTGCCGCTGGGTCCCGGTAATACCGCACGCTCCGCGGAATACGCGCAGGTGCTGGATAAATATCTATCGCGGCTGGCAGCGCTCGACCGGCCGCTGGATGCGCTGCGCGTCTACCGCAACGAGATCGATCACAATCCCAACGATCCGGGTCTCTATCAACGCCTGGCCGCATTTCTCGAAGAGAACCAGATGGCGCGCGAAGTGGAAGAGGTCTACACGAAGGCCATCGCGAAGTTTGCCGACCGCTCATGGTACGACAAGCTGGCGCGCTGGTATCTGCGGCGCAAGGAATTTGGCGATGTGGAGAAGATCAGCCGCCAGGCCATCGCCGTCTTCTCCGGCAGCGAGCTCGAGGGGTATTTCAATGAAGTGGTCTCGCAGCTTCACCCCGATGCGGTACTGTATCGCCAGTTGAATCTCTACGCGCACGAGCGATTTCCGGAAGACATGGCCTTCGTGCATAATCTGTTGAATGCCTATGCGCGGATCGAGACCTACGACGCCGCGGCCGCCGACCGGTTGCTGCGGCAGTATTGGTTCTACGATGCATCGTTGCGCTCGAGGCTGTTCGAAAAGCTGTCGGCCCGGGGACGGCTGTATCCTGAGTTGGCGGCCATTCGTTCCGCCAATCCGGGCATCATCGGCGCGAAAGTCTATCAGGCTCTGGCGGCAAATCCGGCGGCGGTGCAATTCTCGACGGAAGCCGAAATCTGGCTCTCACATTTTGAAGCCGCGGCTCCGGCCGCGCGCGCACTGGCCGATGCCTGGCCCGGCAAGCGTGAATTCGCCGAACAGGCGTCATCGCTCTATCGTTCGCTGGCGGCCTACGATCCACGCGATACCGAAATCGCGGTGAAGATGGCCGGCTATGAGCAGCGCGCCGATCCACGCGACGGCACGATTCTGGCCCGCATTGGCGATATCTACGCGGATCGCGATTTGTTCTCGCAAGCCCGTGTTTATTGGGAGCGCATGCCGGCGGCTCAACCCGGCGACGCCCAAGCCTACTTGGATACCGCCGCCGTTTATTGGGATTATTATCTCTACAGCGATGCGCTGCGCTGGATCTCTACCGCGCGCAAAAAGTTTCACAATCCGGCACTCTATAGTTACCAGGCGGGCGCGATTTACGAAGGCAAACGGAACGATGCGGCGGCGATCCGCGAATACATTGCCGGCGCCCTGCATGGCGAAATGCAGGCGCAGAGCCGCCTGCTGCGACTGCTGAACCGGCCGCGCACGCACGATCTGGTGAACCGCGAAACGGCGGCCGCGGTGGCTGCAGATCCATCGCCCGAAGCCCTGAAGCTGCGCGTCGCCGTACTGGAAGCGCAGCAGCGCCGTGCGGATCTGGAATCGCTGCTTCAATCGCGCGTAGAAGCCGAAAAATCATCCACTGCACTGGCCGATCTGCAGGAGACCGCCCGGCGCTTGGGTTTCGATTCGATCGAAGAACACGCCTGCGAACGCCTGGCCGCCATCACCAACGATCCGGTGGATAAGATGCGGCTCACGCTCACCTATGTGCGCCTATTGGAAGCGAAGAAAGATATCGCGGCCGCATCCCGCGCGGTGGACGCTCTGTACCGCGAGCACCCGCTGATACTCGGCGTGATTCGCGGCGCGGTGGATTTTCACGTGCGCAATAAACAGCCGGATGAGGCCATCGCCATCCTGCTGGATGCCGCGAAGCGCGCCCGCCCGGATCTGGCGGCGCAGTTCACGCTCGAATCGGCGCGCGTCGAAACCGCGGCGGGCCAGTTCGAACGCGCGCGCACTCTGTTGGGCGGCTTGCTCGCCGCCGATCCTCTGCGCGCCGAATATCTGGCCGCCATGGCCGATACCTATCTCCAGGCGCATGACGACCACGGCTTTCGCGATTTCGAACTCGCCACCATCCAGCGGCTGAGGCAATCCTCTTTATCGCCCCCCGAGCGCATCGCGCGCATCACCGAAATCCGCCGTGCGTTAATACCAGCCCTCGAGCGGTTGAAGGATAGCGCCGGCGCCGTGGATCAGTATATCGAGGTCGTCAACAACTATCCGGAAGACGCGGGGCTGAGCCAGGAAGCCGCCGCTTACGCGGTGTCGCACGGCCAATCCGCCCGCCTGCTCGCCTTCTACCGCAAGACCATCGCCGATGCCCCGCGCGATTATCGCTGGCCCATCGTGCTGGCCCGCATCGAAACCGCGGTGGAGGATTTTCCGGCCGCCATCGCGGATTATGCGCGCGCCATCCAGGATCGGCCGGATCGCGCGGACGTATTCGAAGCCAAAGGCCGATTGGAAGAGCGCCTGATGCGCTTTGACGATGCCATCAAGACCTATGGCCGGCTCTACGAACTGGCCTACCGCGATCCGCAGTGGATGATCAAAGTGGCCGAATTGCAGGCGCGCTGCGGGCGAACGGCGGATGCGGCGAATGCGCTGAAGACCGCCTTCATCGGCGCGCACAGCGAGACTGCGGACGCCGATTCCGCCATCGCGGAGAAGCTGGAAACCTGGCACATGTTGCCCGAAGCGGTGGAATTTGCGGACAGAAGCGCGAAGCAAACGGCCGCCGATCCCCACCGAGAGATCGACCGTGCCCTAGCCTATGCGCCCATCATGGCCCGTGCGCGGCGCATGGATGAAGTGCTCTCCTGCCTGATGAGCTATGCCAGCGCCGAGCGGCAGATCAGCGCCAGCGTGGGTCCTATTATCGCGGAAACGTACAGGCCGGAGGAGAAGGCGAGGTTCGAGCAGGCGTTGGAGGCCAAAGACGCTCACTTGGACGAGACGGTACGCGATGTCACGCTGTTGCCATTCGCGCAATCAGCGGGATTGGCGGATGTGGAAGCGCGGTGGCGGCGCGAAAAGATGGCCGCGCAGCCGCCGCAGATGGACCCGCGTTTTATCCAATTGCAATCGCAGCGCGGCCTGTATGCCGGAATGGGGCGCGATCTGGAGCAATACGCCGCGGAACAGAACGGACAGCCAGTGGAATCGGCTACACTCGCCGCCGCCGCGCAGGCCTTCATCGCGGTTGGCGATATCGATAGCCAAGTGCGCGTGATGGCCAAGGCGCTGGCGCACCACGGTCTAGCGGGTATCATGCTGGATCGTTACCTGGCGCTGTTGGCCCGCCACCATCCCGACGAGCTATTGGCCCTCATGCGCGATCGTCGCCAGCCTGATACCATCCGCAACCGCGCGGTGCAGTTCGCCATCGCCAGCGACCAGCCGAGGCTGGCGTATCAAGCTGTCGAAGCTCGCGGAAGCGCGTTCGTCCCCGTATGGTCGAAGGCTTACACGGCGCTTACGGGCGAATACTTTAACGACGGCTCCGCGGCGATCGATACGGCTTTCCAAGGCGCGCTCGATACGCGCACCGTCGGCCAGCGGCTTAGTGCGCCGCTCAAGCCCGACACCGTGATTACCGGTTCGGTGTGGTTCTATTACGGCGAACGCTACGGCGATTATCTGTCCATCGGACATCACGCAAGCGCCGATTTATGGCTGCCGGCATCGCTCGAAGCCGCGCCCGGCAATCCCGCAGTCTACATCGCGCTGGGCGATTTATACGCGGAGCGCGGCCAACCGGCCAAGGCGATCGCCGAATTTGACAACGCGCTGGAGCTCGATCGCAACCGCGGCGATGCCTACGATCACATAGCGCGCGTGCTGTGGTCTGAAGGCAAGCAGCCGGAAGCCATCGCCCGCTGGAAATCCGCGCTGGCCGCTTATCTGCGCATACAGGATCGCGGCGTGCGCGTGCCGGAATTGTATTGGAGCTGGGTAGCGGAGACGTTTACCGATATCGGCGAGCGCCACGCGTTCGGCGATTTGCG
This sequence comes from Bryobacterales bacterium, assembly GCA_963785255.1. Taxonomy (GTDB): domain Bacteria; phylum Acidobacteriota; class Terriglobia; order Bryobacterales; family Bryobacteraceae; genus Bog-159. The sequence continues at coordinate 287,731 of CAWAUR010000013.1, read as the reverse complement.
CGGCGAGATCGCGCACCTGCTCGAGAATTACTACCAGGTGAACAAGGAATACCAACTGAACGAACTCGTCGAGCCGGCGGTGCGCGCATCGCTCGCGTCCGGCCAGGGAATCGAGTGGCTCATGGATCTGGCCCAATCCATGAATGCGCCGCAGATCCTTCTGCCAATGGAGAACGATCTCACGGATGCGCAGAAGATCGTCCTGCAACGCGCCCGGATCGCGCTGGCCGCCCGGCGCGCCGCGGCGTCCTTTGGCGATGAGCGGCAATGGCGCAGCGATGAGGTGGCCGCACAGCGTGTCCGGCTGATTTCCATGCTGCTGGACGCGGGCGATGTGAAAAGCGCATTGAGCGAATGGCGCCAAGTCCCGCCTCTCACCGCGGCGCGCGCGCGTTGGGACAACTACCAGGTGAGAGACGAAGTCGAGATCCGGCTGGCTGCGAAAACCGGCGGCCTGGCGGCACTTTTGGAACGATATCGCGCGCAGCCGGAATTCGCGCCGCCGATGGAGAGTCTGCGGAACGCCGCTGTGGTGTTGCAGGCTGCGGGAGACCAACAAAGCGCGCGCGCGGTGCTTGAATTTATATACGCTCGCGAGATTCGCAACGGAAATCTGGCGCCTGCTAATTTTCTGGGTCTGGCGGAAGTGAAGCTGCAACGCAACGAAACCGCCGCGGCCGTGGCGCTGTTGAATCGCATGGCGCTGGTTGCGGGCGACGAATTCGAGTCCCTGCTGCCGGCCGCTCAACTGCTGGCTAAGTACGGAAAGATCGCGGAAGCGGCGGACTTCGCGCTTCGCCGGATCAAAGCCGCGCCTTGGGATGCGTGCGCCAAAATGCAACTCGCGCGGACACTCGCGGCCGGCTCGGCAGAACGCGCGCAATTGCTCGTCGCTATAGTGAGTGACTCGCAGGCGCCATACACACTGCGCGCCGAAGCGGCTCGTCTGTCCGCTCCACAGGCGGTCGCCGGGACCGGCGGCACGGAGCTTGCGCTTCTGTCATCCGGCGTGGTCACCGCGGATGCCGCCGAAAAGCCCTATCAGGTGGAAGCGCGCATCGACGCGGCGCACGCAGTCAACGACCCCGCAGTCAAGTTCCGGCTATGGATGGAAGCGCTGGCCATCGCGCCGAGCGACAGCCGCGTGCGCCTGGGTGCGCTGCAGGCCGCGCTTGCCCAACACCGCGACAGTCTGGCGCTGGCGCTCGACCAAGCCACCGAGCAGCCGCTCAACGACTTCAACCGGGAACAGCCGGAAGACGTGCCTCGCACAGGCCGCCGGGTACGTCATTGGTACCTGCCACCCGAGATCGCGGCCGTGTTGCCGCAAGCGCAGATGACAGACGACCAACGCGCCGTGCTGGCCGAATCGCTCTCGATGGCCGCCCAACGCGTCGACGATTTAAAGTGGGCCGAAGCCTATACGCGCGAGGCCATCGCTCTGCGGCCGCCGGAAAGCCGGGCCGCGCTTGAACGACATTTGAAAGACCTCGGCGCCGAACGGGATCGCCGCGCAAAGAACGCCGCGCGGCAGCCTGTAATCCGAAACGTAATCGAACAGGATCAAACCGTTCGCCCGCGAATCGCTGGAGGTGGTCAATGAAACGAGCCTTGGTATGTTCCCTGCTGCTGATCGCCGCCGCCGGATATGTGCTGCTCCAGACCCAGCCGCCTGCGCCGAAACTGGCGGCCATCATGCCCAGCGGTGCGCTGCTCTATCTCGAAACGCCCGATTTTGGCCGCCTGTTGCGCGATTGGGATACGTCGAAGGTCAGGGCCGATTGGCTCACAAGCGCCAATTACGCCGTCTTTTCCCGCTCCAATCTGTTCACCAAGCTCGCAGGGGTTTACAAGGAATATGGCGCGGCGGCCGGATTTCTGCCCGGAGTGAAGGGCGTCGCCGAGATCGCCGGAGCCGATTCCGCGCTGGCGCTCTATGGCATTCACGATGTCGAGTTCTTATATATCACCCGCATCGCCGATGCCGATTTGATGAAGAGCCAGTTATGGGCCGTGCGCGATACGTTTCAGCCGCGTGAGGCCGGCGGCGTGCCGTTCTATCTGCGCACCGATATCGCGTCGCAACGCACCGTGGCCTTCGCCTTTACTAAGGGCTATCTGCTGCTGGCCACGCGCGACGACTTAGTCGGCCAGTCGCTCGAGTTACTCGCCGGAGCTACACACCCGAACCTGGCGTCCGATCGCTGGTATCGCGACGCCGTCGCCGCGGCTGGGAATCCCGGCGAGTTACGGCTGGTCATGAACCTCGAGTCATTAGTCAAGGGCGATTATTTCCGTTCTTATTGGGTGCAGCGAAATGTATCCCAGATCCGCCGCTACTGGTCCGGAATCGCCGATTTGAACAGGACGGAACAAGCCATTACGGAAAGCCGCGTCTTTCTGCGCACGCCCGGCGCGGAAGTCGCGCCTCCCGCCGATGGAGCCGTATCCGGCCTGCTTGCGCTCGTCCCGCCGGAAGCCGGATTATATAAGGCGTCGCGCATTGTGGACTCGTCGAGCGCAGCGGCTTTGATCGTTCAAAAGCTGATTGCGCCGTCGCCGCAGTCCACGCGAGACGAGCGCTACGCGCCTCCCGAAGCTTCACCCGACAACACCGCCGGCGCCGAAAGCGATCTCGAAACACGTATTGATGAACAGCCCCTGCCGGCCGGCGCAGGCGTCGCCGATTCCGTCGCGGCCGTGCGTACGTTAACGGACAAGGCGGCGGGTCAGTCGCTCCTGCTGGTGCAATTGAGCGCGCCGGTATCCGGAACGTTCATTCACACGCCCGCCGTCATCGTCCTTAGTGGCGCTCAAGACTGGGATCGCAACTTAGTGGCGGGCGCACTAAGTACCGCGGCCGGTAAGTTATGGACCACCTCTCAACTTGGCGCCGCATGGGTGAGTGACACTACGGGCCGCGATCCATCCGAACGCCTGGATGGGCTCGGAACGCTGGCCTTCGCCATTCGCGGACGCCTTCTAATCCTCGGCAACGACCTGCCGTTACTCGCCGCCGTGCTAGGCCGCACCGCAGCCAGCTTGCCGGCGGCCAACCTTACCTACGCCGCCGGCTTTCGCCATCTGCGCGAACGGTCCGACTTCGAACGCATCATGACCGCGCTTGATTTTACCTCCGCGGCACTCCCGTCTGAAGGCGGCGAACCGCAAGCGCCGCCTTTCTTTTCCGGCAACATGGCCAGCCTGAGCCAAGCGCTCTCCCGAATCGCCGAGGTCCGCGTGACCCAGGAAGAACGCGGCGCCGTCACTCTCGAAACCGTGACTTATCCGCTGAGGCAGTGAGCATCGTTGCATAATAAAATCGATGCGCATCCTGACCGTACTTCTGTTTGCCGCCTTACCACTCTTCTCCCAGCCGTCCGATGAAAAGGACGCCCTAGCCATTGTCCAGCGCACTTTCGATGGATTGGCCGCGCATGATGTTTCGAAGATCCGTTCCAGCATGCTGCCCGATGCCATGTTGTATGTTGTGCGCGGCCAGGGCGCCCCAACCGGCACGACCATCGAAGATTTCCTCAGCCATATCGCCTCCATCCAAGGCGATCTTCGGGAGCGCTTCACAGGTACGCCGAAAGTAATGATTCACGGCCGAATCGCCCAAGTGTGGGGAGAATACGAGTTCTTGCACGATGGCGAATTCGCGCACTGCGGCGTGGATTCCGTAAGCCTGTTCAAGGTCGCGGAAGGCTGGAAAATCGCCGCGATCGTCTACACCGCGGAAACTACCGGATGCCCAGGACATTGACCGTGGACCGCGTGCGCATCGACAAATGGCTGTGGGCCGCCCGGTTCTTTAAGAGCCGCGCGCTGGCGTCACACGCTTGCGAACTCGGCCGGATCGACTGCAACGGACAATCCGTGAAAGCGTCGCGCGAAGTCCGCGCCGGCGACCGGCTGCGGGTGAAAAACGATAGCGGCGACTTTCAGATCGAGGTGCTGGCCGCCAGCGAAATGCGCGGCCCGGCGGCAGTTGCCCAGACGCTCTATCGCGAGACGGAAGCCAGCCGGGAGCTCCGCCTGAAGCTGGCCGAAGAACACAAAGCCATGCCGCATTTCGAAGTGTGGGACGAAGGCCGGCCATCCAAGCGCGATCGCCGCAAGATCGACCGCTTCCGCGGCCGGTAGGACAGGCCTCCCGGCCTGTCCACAACTGGTCTTCAGCCGGCCGGGCCGGCTTTCCGCCGCCTAGGGCGCGCTTCGCTCGCCGAAGAGCGGGCCTACGAGGCCCGCGCAGGCTACGAGCCTGCCCCACGAAAACTATTCCGTGCGCAACGCCTGCGTGGGCGAAATGGACGCCGCCCGCGCAGCTGGAATCATCGCCGCCACAAACGCGCAGGACGCCAGAGCTACCATGGCCACCGTCAATGCCAGCGGATCCCAACTGGAAACGCCATACAATTCGGCGGAAAGTAGCCGCCCAGCGCCGATCGCCAGAGGCACTCCCAACAGCAAACCGATGCCCACACGATTGGTCGCTCCGTGCAGCACCAGCCGCACGATCTGCGCGCGATCCGCCCCCAGCGCCATGCGAATTCCGATTTCGTTCGTGCGCTGCGCCACCGCGTAGGCCGTTACGCCGTATAATCCGATGCCCGCCAGCAGCAGCGCCACCATCCCGAACAGCCCGGCCAGACTGGCCACCGCGCGCTCCTGATCGAACGATAGCGCCACCTGCTCCTGCATGGTCCGCACGCTGGTGATGGTCATGTTCGGATTGACCTCCTCCAGCGTCTTGGTGAGCAATGGCACCAGCGTCCCCGGCGGCGTATTCGTCACCAGCATGATTCCACCGATGAAATGCGAGCGCAGTTCAATCTGCTTCATCAGATCGTTCTTGTAACTCACACTCTGCGCGAGCGGAACGTAAAACATAGGCCGCGCCGGCTGATTCAATCCCCAGCCCGCGAACTTCGCGTCGCGCACGATGCCCACGATGCGAAATGTGCCGGCGTTCTCCGGCAGGTCCAATCCGAAGTGCTGGTCGAGCGGCTCTTCACCCGCCTTGAAGAAGCGTTTCACGAAAGCCTGATTCACAATCGCGACCGGCGCCGTGGTTTCATTATCGGCCGCCGTAAAGCCGCGCCCGCGCAACATCGCCATCCCGAAGTTCTGCTGATAATTCGCGCTAATGCGATCCCACGACGCTCCGGATTCCTCAGCCATCTTCGGCGGTGGGTGGCCGGTAACATAAATCAGCTCGCCCCAGTTATCGGTGAGCGGATTGTACAACGCCAGGCCGGCGCCGCGCACGCCTGGCAGACGATTCAACCGCTCCTCGATCTGCCGGTACATCGCACTCAATTGCGCTGCGCTCGCGCTCGAAGGCGGATTATGCAGCGACACGACAACACGCCCTTCCACCCGATATCCAAAATCCTGATGTTCGAGTTTATTCAGGCTGCGCGCCAGCATGGTCGCGCCGGCTACCAGAACCACCGATAATGTAGCCTGCACCACCACCAGCGCTTTGGTGGCGAACGACGAGCGATCCGTAGTGCCCCGCCCCGACCCGCGCAAGGCTTCCGCCGGATCGGTGCGAGTCGCGAACCACGCGGGCGCCGCGCCAAAAATCACTCCAGTCAGCAGCGCCAAACCGAACGCAAAGCCCAGCACCGTGACCGATGGCGCGGTGCCGATGGGCAGAAAATGGGCGCTATGGAAAGCCAGCGCCAGCAGCAGCCGCGCCGCCGCACTCGCCACTACCAGGCCGGCCACTCCGCCCGCCACCGCCAACAGAACGCTCTCCGCCAACGCCTGCATCACCACCTGCCCGCGCGTGGCGCCCACCGCCAATCGCACGGCGGTCTGTCCGCGCCGCGCCACCGACCGCGCCAGCAACAGATTCGCCACATTCGCGCAGGCGATCAATAGCACCAGGCCGCAAACCGCCAGCAGCAATCGCAAGCTGCGCCCGTATTCTTCTTTCATCTCCGCCACGCCCGCGCCCGCCGGCACCACGCTGATTACCTGTTTCGGCAACAGATGGATCACCTCCGGCATCCAGTTGGCGGGATATCCGGAATCGTTTCGCAGCCACTGCCTGAGCACGCCCGTCAGCCGCGGAGACATCCCCGCCACCGAAGCTCCGGGCCGCAACCGACCGATCACGCGCAGCCATGCGGATATCGATTGGTGCAATAGCGCGCCCTCTCCATCGATCAACGGTTCCTGCTCGACCGGTAGCCAGACATCCGGCGGATCGCTGCGCAGCGTCTCACCGAAGAAGCCCGCCGGCGCAACTCCGATCACGGTGAACGGATGGCCCTCCATGGTGAAACTGGCGCCCACCACCGTGGGGTCCGATCCGTAAATCGTCTGCCAGGCATGATGACTGAGCACGGCCACCGGCGGCGCCGCGGGCTTGTCGTCATCCGCGGTAAATACGCGGCCGCCAAACGCGCCCACGCCCAGCGTCGCGAAATAATTTCCGCTGACGAACTCCGAGCGCAAAGCCCTGGCGGCGGATTCCACGCCTTCGCGACGCACACTTAAGTTCCCACGGCCCGCCTGAAAAGCGGTCACCTCGTCAAACTCGGGCGTCTCGCTTTTCAGCCGTTGGAAGAGCGCGAATGAATACATCCCCCAGTGGTCCTGCGGGCCGCCTTCCACGCAGCAATCGTCGCCTTCGCCAACCCGGTAGAGCCGTGCGGGATCGGAAACCGGCAACGAGCGCAGCATCACGGCGTCGATCAATGTGAAGATCGCGGTGGTGCCGCCGATTCCCAAAGCCAACGTCAGAATGGCCGCGCCGGTAAAAACGGGCGACAGCCGGAACTGCCGCAGAGAGTAACGAAAATTGCCGAGCAGGTTTCGCAAAGTACGCCTCGTCATGGATTACGATTCACGCGCCCCTGTGGTTCCAAATTGTGGGGCGGGCACCTTGCCGGGCCCAGAGGGCACCCCGGCCTCGTAGGCCGCCTTCAGTAATTCTTACGCACCAGTGGCCGCGTCCAGCCGCGAGCCCAACTCGCGGAAGCCCGGCCGGGGGCCGCGAAATTCCAACTCGTCCACGTTCTCAAACAGGGCGATGTCCGTCCGCAACGTCGCCAGCGTCCGAAACAAAAGTGCCAGTTCACGTTGGCTAGCGAGCGTCTTGGCTAGTGACCCGGCGCTGGCCGCGTTCACATGCCACTCGCGCCAATCGGCGGGGATGCTCTCGATGTGCCTGAATTTGGAAAGCACCGCGGCCGACGACTTCGCTCCCCAGCCCGGCAAGCCTGGATAACCGTCCGCCGCATCGCCCACCAGCGCCAGATAATCGGGAATCGATTCCGGCAAGACGCCAAACTTTCGCACGATGGCTGCCTCGTCCATGATGTCGCGCGTCCGCCGGTTCAACTGCACGATGCGCGTTCCGCGCACGCATTGCGCGAGATCCTTATCGGGCGTGCAGATGATCACCTGCTCCACGCGCGCGTCTCGCACCGCAATGGCCGCCGCGGCCGCCAGCGCGTCGTCCGCTTCGAACTCCACCATCGGCCAGACGACGACACCCGCCGCGGTCAGGACTTCTTCGAGCAGATCAAACTGCGAAAGCAGGTCGGGCGCCACTCCTTCGCCGGTCTTGTACCCCGGCCATAGTTTGTTGCGAAACGATTCGATCACATGATCGGTTGCCACACCCAGATGCGTGGCGCCGCCGCGGATCATACCCAGCACCGACGCAAGCACGCCGCGCACCGCGGCTACTTCGTGCCCGTCGCGATCCCGCGCGGACGGCAGCGCGAAATAGTGGCGGAACAATTCGTACGTGCCGTCGATGAGATGAACTTGCAGCCTGGCGCTCCCACGGACAAACTTAGCATGCAGCGATTTTAGCCTGTCATGTACTGGCTGTGTCCTAAGGTAGCGTGCGTCATCGCGCCTCCTCCAGGGGTTCGGTCCAACTGGGGCGGCCGCGCGTTGACACGTTGAAAGGCTTACGCCACGCGAACATGCAGGAATCAGGTCACAGCGAGAAACGTTTCTACCGGGAACTGATCCGTAAGGACGAGCGATTCGATGTGCACCTGAGCCGGGTCAAAAGCGCATAACACCGACAACACCAGCTGCTGGGCTGCTTGCCGAGGAAATGACTTTGCGTGAACTCCGCCACACCCGAGAATTAACCCAGGCCCGCATGGCCAAGACCCTCGGCATTAGCCAGGACAGTGTCTCCCGCCTGGAAAAGCGCAGCGATCTACTCCTGTCGACGCTTCCGAAGTCCGTTAAGGCCATGGGAGTAAATCTGTCGCTTGTTCGCGCCAGCGATAATGACAGTTCTTTGGACTAGTTACACCCAACGTGAGCTGCCTATTCGCAATTTATCGATTCTAGATGGCGGTGAGGGTGGGATTCGAACCCACGGAACCCGTAAAGGTTCAACGGTTTTCGAGACCGCCCGATTCAACCGCTCTCGCACCTCACCGTTTCCTCAATCTTACCATCTCCCGGCCATTTGCAAAACACCGTCGTACGACCGCCCTGCCGACCAGCCGCTATCATGAGTGGTGGAAATGCAACTCGGCCGCCAGGTCTGCTCTCACGCCCGCCTCTCCCGCGACGCGCGCTTCGATGGCAAATTCTTCAACGCCATCGTCACCCGCAAAATCCACTGCCGGCCGATCTGTGCGGCGCGCACCGCCAGGGAAGAGAATGTCCGCTACTATTCCAGCGCTGCCGCGGCCACCGCAGCCGGCTTTCGCCCTTGCTTGCGCCGAATTTTGGGGTGAACCAACCGGGCAAGTCCGCGGCGCAATGTCGTCGACAGTCTCCGGCGCATCGGCCCTACCGCGTGCTATGCGCGCCATCCAGCAGGCGCCGCAGGTTACCGCCCACAATCATGCCCGCATGATCCGCCGCAATCTCCAAGTCACACAGCGCCTGTACCTGCGTCTGAAAGATCTGCGCGTGCCACCCGCGCGGAAAGTAAGAAGAGTCGGAGCCGAACAAGAGCCGGTCCGGTCCCACCACCTCCAGCGCCTTGCGTAACACACCCTGCAGATCCAGCCGCTCCACCTGATAGCGCACCCAACTGTTGCTGCTCGAGGTGTCCAGATAGACATTCGGGCACAGATCGCAAAGCATCAGCGTCTCACGGAAATAACCCGCGCCGAAATGTGGGATCACAAAATTCACGCCGGGAAACTCCAGCGCGATGGCATGCAAATCGATGGGATTCGAAAAGCGCATGTCGTAGAGCGAAGGCCATCCCAGCTTCCGCCGCACGCCCACCGTCAGCACGCCGCAATGCGCAAAGACCACCGTACCCGGATGCGCGGCAGCCGCTTCAAAGACCGGCCGCACGCGCGCGTCCGCCAGCGAGTAGCGATGCATGGCCGGAAATAAACACACGCCGCGCAGAACTCCCGCCGTCAATGCATTTTGCACGCGCGCCACGCCATCCGGCGCCAGCGGATTGGCCATGAAGTAGCCCCAAAACCGCTCCGGATAGAGTTCGACGGCAGCCGCCACCGAATCTTCATCGCCCGGAATACTGGCGATCAGCGCGGCCTTTGTCACGCTGTACTCGTCCAGTTCCCGTATCCAGGCGGCGGCCAGTTCTTCGACGGAAGATGGCATGCGCCATTCGAGCGCGCGTCCCAGTTCTTCCACGGTTCTCCCGGCCTGTGCGGCTAACGCCGCGAAAAACGCGGGCGAGAAAAAATGAACGTGCGCGTCACAGACGGCGAAATCACCCCAGGGAGTTTGCATCGGGTTTATTCCAGTGCATCAGGCCGGCCGCCAGCGCCATGTGGGTAACGCCCGCCACGTTGTTGACTCCCAGTTTCTTCATCAGCATCTTGCGATATCCGCGGACCGTCTGCAAACCTAAATCGAGCAACACCGCGATATCCTTGCTGGTCTTGCCCTCGGCGACCAGGCGCAGTACCTGCAATTCGCGCGGCGACAAGGTGTTTAAAGGCGCCTGACTGGTGGTCGTCCGCAGATCGCCGTTTTGAATGCGGGTCAACAAGCTATCGGAAACCTGGGAACTGAGATACGATCCGCCGCGGGCCACCGCGCGCAGTGCGTCGATCAGGTCCGCCGAGGACGCCCGCTTCAGCACGAAGCCCCGCGCGCCCGAGCGGATAGCGCTGATCACCGAATTCTCATCGTCGTAAATGGAGAGAACCACGACACGGGTTTGCGGCGAGTGGCGCACGATCTCGGCGGTCGCTTCGATGCCGTTCAACCCGGGCAGTCCGATATCCATCACCACCAGGTCGGGCCGCGACTTCTTGCAGAATTGCACCGCCTCCGTGCCGTTGGAGGCCTCCCCGGCGACCCGGAATTCGGCGGTACGCTCCAAAATCGCGCGCAGGCCATCGCGCATCATTCTGTGATCGTCCACCAGGAGAACATCGTATGCCATAGCCTCAGCCTCCCCTCCCGGACACCACCAGCTCCGCCAGGACGTCTAACACGGGTTTAGCTTGCGGGCCTTTCCGCCCGGCAAAGCGCCCGTACCATGGTTCCCTTGTCCGGCGCCCTTTCGATCTGCAACTCGATGCCGGCGCGGTCCGCGAAATAGCGCATCATCATTACCTCTAACGCTCCGGTCCGGAAATCCCCTTCGGTTTCCTGGGAAATCGGCGCATTATCCCGGATCTCTAATGCGGGCCCACTCCGCAATGACTTTAGCAAGATCTCAATCACAGAGCAACCTGCGCGCCGCGCCGCCTGTGAAGACGCCTCTTGTGCAATGCGATACATGGCCGCCGCGGCCTGCGGAGGCGGCTGCGCCGTGGCATTCGCCAGCACACGGACATTGCCCTTGAAACCGTCGCGCAGGCGCCCCGCCAGTTGCTCGAGAGCCGCGCGCAATCCCACGCGCTCGGCGACCCCCGGATTCAGTTCGCGGTTGAGCTCGCGGACCAGCTCAATAATCGCTCCCAAGGTTGTCTGAATCTCATCCACGCGCGGCGAGACCACCATAGCGGCAACGCCCGTCAGGTCCATACGCAACAGGTCCAGTTGCAAACCTGCCGCGCTCAAGTCCTGCGCAATGCGGTCGTGCAGCAGTACGGAAAGCCGCGCGCGACCGTTCTCCAGAGTTTCGAGCGCGCGCAGCACCTGACCGGCCTCGGGCGCCTCGTGGGCGATGCCTCCCGCAAAAGCCACTTCGCCTTCCGCCGTGCGCACCGGAAATAGAGTAATCGAGAATACCCGATGCTCCCCGCCGAAGCGCGCCTCGGCCACGATCGTCTCTCCGGCGAAAACCCGCGCCAGACGGGCAGTCCACGACGCGCGGGCGGGCGAATCGCATTGCTCGATGAAATTATGTTCGTTCCCATTGGCGCCCCGGCCGAACAGGCGCACCGCGTCGCCGTAGATCTCGTGGAAGACTCCATTCCGGCTCAGCAGCCAGGCACATCCGGGGCTCTGGCGCATGAACATCTCGCAGAGCATGGCGGCGGGCAGCGCTTTGGCCGGGGCACGTGACATGGCTGGTTACTTTAGCGCATCATTCTAGCAGGCGGCAGGCGGTCCGGCGTGCAAGTTACCGCGAAGCGCTATAATACCGGGTCTGACGGAGGATGGATGAAGTTCAGCGCCGAAGACTTCAAGCACTTATACGCCGAGATGCCCGACGAGGAATTGCGATCGTTGGTTAGAACCGAACTGAACGACTTGGCGCGCCAATGTTATGACGCGGAAATGGCGCGGCGTGGTTTGTCGCCGCCCGGCGCGCGCCGCCCCGTTCCGCCCGCGGCCGTGCCCGAAGAACCCGAGCCGTTAGTGCGGGGACCCATCCACCCGTTGGACGATGCCGCCGTTGAGGAAGTGGACGCCGAAGCCGACGAAGACTTGGCCGCGGCAGCCGTCTTCAATTCGCGCGAGGAGGCCAAGGCCGCGCGCGCTAAGCTACAATCGGCTGCCCTGCCGGCGTTCTTGGAAGACGATACCGTGGCCGGCGGCGGGTTCCGTCTGTTAGTGGCGGCTTCCTATGTCGACCAAGCCCGCCAAGTCCTCGCGGAAAACCAGGATCGCTAACTTAATTAACGTGCTGCGGGCCGCGCCCGGCACGCCCATCGAGATACTCGAGTCTGTCCGCATGCCCGATGTGTTAGCGCAAATTGTGGGGCAGGCTCGTAGCCTGCGCGGGCCTCGTAGGCCCGCTCTTCGGCGATCGAAGGCCGCCGAGGGACAGGCCAGGAGGCCTGTCCTACTTCACTTCTGGCTTCCCCATGTAATGTGTAGCCCGGTGGACAGCTTCATGATCGTCCTGCGCCTCCAGATGCGTGATCACCTCGGCGGGCTGGTCCAGCGTCTCCGGCAGACGCTCTTCCAGCAGTGTCGCCAGGCGGTGCGCCTGCGCGACTGTCTCCGAACCGTCGAACAGCAAATGCACCTCGACAAGCAGTCGATGCCCCGTGCTGCGGAACCTCACCCCGTGATACTGAATGCCCAATTCCGCGCACAATGTGTCCAGCCTTTGCCGCAACAAGTTGCCGGTGCGCGGATCGGCCGTATCCAGCAAACCGGTGACCGACCGCCAAATCAACTGCCCGCCCGACCACAGAATATTTGCGGCCACCGCCAGCGCGCAGATGGCGTCCCATGGCTTCCATCCGGTCCACATCACCAGCGCCAGCCCGGCCACCACGCCCGCACTGGTCCAACTGTCGGTCAGAACATGCTTCCCGTCGGCCTCCAAAATGAGAGATCGGGTCCGCTTGCCGGTACGCACCAGATACCAGCCCAACGCGGCATTCACGGCCGCAGTTAGAAGCGTGAACAGCGTGCCCGCGCCGACGTGCGCCAGTTCCAGACCGGTCATCCACTTGCGAATCGTCGCGCCGATGATGAACAGCGCCGCCAGCACGATCATGGCGCCTTCGAAGCCCGCGGAAAAGAACGTGATTCGCTCGAAGCCGTAAAGATATCGCGAATTTGCCGGCTTCAAGCTCAGCCACAGGCTGAACCATGCGAACACCACAGCGACCAGGTGCACGACGGATTCCGATGCGTCTGAGAGAATCGCCGCCGATCCCGTGATCCAATAGGCCGTGGTCTTCCCGACTAACATCAGGAAGCCGAACGCCAGCGAGAGACGCATCGCGAAGCGCATATCGCGCGCGGTTTTCGCGTCCAAGACGGGCGTTTGGGACATCTGCATCCGATTTTATCAGCTTTTGCTCCAATCGTTTTGGGCCGCGAGGCTCCGCGTACTGAACCGTTTCGGGGATTCTGAGCCGAGTGACCGCTCCCTGACGGTCGCGGCTCTGTAGATCCTAGGAAATCGACACGGCTTTAACCGAGCCGCGACCGTCAGGGAGCGGTTTCCCCAGAACAGCTAAGCACCCGAGACTCTTCCGCCAGCTCTCGGACGGTGCGGGGCATTGGGTAACAGTCTCGTGGTAGGGAACCCTGACAGGCCACCTCGACATAGACCTCTGGCCGGAAGCCTACGCCATACTGGCCCGGCCGGTCTCCCGCCCGCGCCGGCGAGATTCGCAACGTTTGAACTGCGCTATTGTGAGGCTGTCTGATACGGTGCAATCTGATCCGCGATCTTGGATTTGTCACCCACCACGACGATGGTCATCTTCGACGGCACGATGTAAGTCTCCGCCATGCCTTGTATGTCGGCCGGAGTTACTGCCATGACTTTCCGCACATAGTCGGATAAGTAGGAGCGGTCCAGCCCCTGGGAATCCACAAAATGCAACTGCGCGATGATGGCGTCCGGGCTGATCGTATTCCGCAAAACAAACAAACCCGCCAGATAGTTCTGAATGCCCTTCAACTCCTCGGCGGACGGCGGATCTTTGCGCAGGCGGTCGATCTCGAAGAAAATCTCTTTCAGCGACGGCCCTGTGACGGCCGTGGTCACGTCTGCGGATTGCAGCCAATAGGCGACATGCCGGCGCGTCGAAATCTGGCTGAACGGCGAATAAGTGTATCCCTTCTGCTCGCGAATATTGCTGGTGATGCGCGAAGCAAACGAGCCGCCCAGCAATGTGTTCATCACATCCAGCTTGATGTAATCCGCGCTCGATGGGTTGGCCACCGGGAGTCCGAGCAACACGTTCGATTGCGCCGCGCCCGGCCGGTCGATCAAATGAAACGAGCGCGCGCTCACCGGGTGCGCTGGCAGATCCGGCTCGGCCGATCCCTTTGCCCAGCCGCCGAACGCCTCTTCGATGGCGTGTCGCAAATCGCCTTCCAACTTACCGGCGATATACAAATGCGTGCGTGCGGCATCGAAGTTGTTCCGGTAGAAAGTGCGCACGTCCTGCACAGTGTAGGCTTTCAATTCGCTCTCGGAGGGGAACGTGCGTCCGTAGGGATGATCCGGGAACAGCGTCTTCAGAAAGCTTTCGCGGGCCAGCGTTCCGGGCTCCGATTTGTCGATCGAGAGTTCGCGCACTAAGTCCGCCTTCAGCCTCGAGATTTCCGAATCGGGCAGCGACGGCGCCATCAGTACGTCGGCCAGCAACGCCACGAATTTCGGACCGAAATCGGACAGCACCACGCCACCCACAGACGTGAAATCGGAGCCCGAATCGATTTCAAGCTGGCCTCCCATTTCGGCGGCTTCGCGGGCCACCTGCTCGGCGGAACGCGTGCGCGTGCCTTCTTTCATCAAGTCGGCATTCAGCTTCGAGAGCCACACCTGATTCGCCGATTCATCGATGGCGCCCGCGGCCACGAACGCGCGGATGGCAACCTTCGGCACCGCGCCGTAAGGAACAATGGTCACCTGCATACCGTTCGGCAAGGTGAAATCGGTAGTGGCCGGCAAATGGAAAGGCTTAGGCGGCGGCCCTTGTGGCGGCGTCTCCTTAGGACCGGCGAATCCTTCACTCGATAGGGCGGAAAGCATAATCACGCTCCACAACAGCTTCATTTGGATGCCTCCGGGTGGGCATGCGCGGGGGCGCCGGGTTCGATCAGCAACACCGTGCGATTGCCTTTGCGCAGATATTCGCGCGCGGTGCGCTCGATCAATAGCGGCGTCACTTTGTGAAACTCCGCTTCCAGAGAATCGATCTTGGCGGGGTCGTCGTCGAACAGCGCATAGCTGGCCATCAAGTCGGCGCGGCCGAACCCTCCGAATTGCGCCAACGTATCGTAAAGGCTCGAGCGCAACTTGGTGACGCTGCGGTCGAGCAGGCTCTGGTCCACCAGCTTCGATTGCACGCCTTCGATCACGGTATCCACGGCCGCCATAATCTGCTCCGGCTTGACGGTGGCATCGTGAAACAGCGATACGTCCCACAGCATCGGACCGTCGTAATCGAACATATTGCCCAATTCGTTGATCGCCCCGGAGACGCCGCCGGTGTAGCCGCGTTTCTTCACCAGCTCCTGATAGAGCAAGCTGTCATCGCCCTCGACCAGCATCTGGTCGAGCAATCCCATGGCGAAGTATTCCGGCGAATTGCGCGGCGGCATATGATACGCGAAGGCCAACGCCGGCCGATTTGCCAACGCGTCCTTCTGAGTGGCGGTTTTTTCCTTTTCCTGGCGCGGCTCAGTCAGATCGGGCGTCGGCGGCAGCTTGGCGGGTGCGATGCCGTCGAAATACTTTGCCACCATCTTGCGTGCTTCCGCCGGATCGAAATCGCCCACGATCGCCAGGGCCGCGTTGTTCGGCGCGTAGTACGTCTTGAAGAACGCCTGCACGTCGGTAAGGGTGGCGGCCTCGATGTCTTTCAGTTCGCCGTAAAAATTGTGCGAGTTGTACCAGTTCGTGTTGGCGTATTGCGGCATCCACAGCCAGGGAAATCCGCCGTAGGGCTGGTTCAGCACGTTGACCTTCACTTCGTTCGATACCACGCCCTGCTGATTTTTCAGATTCTCTTCCGTGATGGCCAAGCCCTTCATGCGGTCGGCCTCGGCCCACAGCGCCGTCTCGAGCTTGTTGGAAGGCAGCAGTTCGAAATAGTTGGTGAAATCGAAGCGCGTGGAGCCGTTCAGCACGCCGCCATTCTGCTGCACCAGGCGGATGAATTCCATCTTGCCCAAGTTTTGCGAGCCCTGAAACATCATGTGCTCGAACAGGTGCGCGAAACCGGTGCGGTCCTTGGGCTCGACGCGGAAGCCAATGCGATAATAGACCGCCACCACGACAGTGGGCGCGGTGTGATCGGGCGAGAGAATCACGCGCAGGCCGTTGGGCAGCTTGTAATAGTCGATGGGGACAGTGAAACCTCCAGGCTCTTTGGCGGCGTGGAGCGCCGGCGGTGCGGTGAGGCCGATCAAGGCAAATGCGGAAATCGCGGCGGAAAAACGACGCATGGATGTAGGACGCTCCCCTTTGGCTTACGGTAGCACGAAGTACTGGAGACACAGCCCCAGCCCCTGGCCCCCAGCCCCTTCGCGCGAAGCGCGGACAGGCCGGGAGGCCTGTCCTACCCACCGCCGACGAATTGCACGATCTCCAGCTTTGCACCGTCTCCAATGGGCGTGCTGTCCCAATCGTGCGGTTTTACGATCCGGCGATCGAGTTCCACCGCCACGCGCGCGGGCTCCAGTTGCAACGATTCCAGCAATTGACGGATGCTTTGCCCGCTCGCGATGGATCGAATCTCTCCGTTCACGACGATTTCAATCTGCGCGTTGGTTGACACTGTTCTTTGGCAACCATTATAGTCAAATTTAAGCCAGATGAACCCAACTACTCCGGAAACCTACTGGCCCGTCCTGCTCCAGGGTCTCATCGCCATGGCCGTCGCCGCCGGCATGCTTGGCATTTCATACATTCTGGGCAAAAAAATCCGGAATCGTGTGAAGGACATGCCCTATGAATGCGGCATCACCCCCACCGGCAGCGCCCGCGAGCGCTTCAGTGTGAAGTTCTACCTGGTGGGGATGCTCTTCATCCTGTTCGATATCGAAGCCATTTTTCTGTATCCGTGGGCGGTGGTGTACCGGGAACTGAGGCTGTTCGCATTCTTCGAGATGTTGATCTTCGTGGCGCTGGTGCTGGCGGGTTTTTTCTACATCTGGAAAAAGGGCGCGCTCGATTGGTCCGGCGCCGGCCGGCCGCCCAAGCCGTAAACCGAATCGCATGCTTCCTGAAAACTTGAAAGAAAACGCGACGGCTGCCGCTCTTGAAGCGTTCGATGCGAGCGCCATGGTGTCCGCCAAGTTCGATTACAACGAACTAACCGTGGAAATTGCGCCGGAGAAAATCACGAGTGTTTGCGGGTTCCTGAAGTACGATGTGGGTTTCGTGCGCTTGAGTACAGTCACGGGGGTGGATTGGTATCCCGCCCAGCCGCGTTTCGAAGTGGTCTATCATCTACACTCTTTGGACCGCAACGAGCGCCTGCGCGTGAAATGCCGCCTGCCGGGCGCCGATCCGGCGATCGATTCCGTGACCGAAGTGTGGCGCAGCGCCAACTGGTTCGAGCGGGAGACCTTCGATCTGTTCGGCATCCGCTTCCGCAACCATCCGGACCTGCGCCGCATCATGATGCCGGACGATTGGCAGGGCCATCCGTTACGCAAGGATTACAACGTGACGGGCGACCGTATGTGAGAACATAACGACGTGAGCGATACTGTCACACCGGAAGTAACCACGCCTCCGACGGAGGAATCCGTAGGAGGGAAGCAGCGCAGCCTGACCCTCAACATGGGTCCGCAGCATCCGTCCACGCACGGCGTATTGCGCCTGCAACTGGAACTGGACGGCGAGACCATCGTCAAGTGCCAACCGGATATCGGCTATCTGCATACCGGCATCGAGAAGGAATTCGAAGTCAAGACCTACCAGCAGGGAGTCACGCTGACAGACCGCATCGACTACCTGGCGCCGCTTTCAAATAATCTCTGCTACTGCCTGGCCGCGGAGAAATTACTTGGCCTGGAGATTCCGCCGCTGGCGCAGTGGACGCGCGTGATGCTGACCGAACTGACGCGCTTGAACAGTCACCTGGTGTGGCTGGGCACGCACGCCATCGACATCGGCGCGATGAGCGTGTTTCTGTATTGCTTCCGCGAGCGCGAAGATATCCTGCGCATTTTTGAGATGTATTCCGGCCAGCGCATGATGACCAGTTACTTCCGCATCGGCGGGCTGGCGCTGGAACCGCCGCGCGGGTGGCAGCAGCGCGTGCGTACTTTCATCGACGCCTTCCCCAGCAAAGTGGACGAGTACGAAGAGCTACTGACTAACAATCGTATCTGGATCGGGCGCACCCGCGGGGTCGGTTACATGACGCTCGAAGACATGCTGGATCTGGGCGTCACCGGACCTATGTTGCGCGCCGCCGGTCTGAAGTGGGACATGCGCAAAAGCCAGCCCTATTCGAGCTACGATAAGTTCGATTTCGAGATTCCCACGCAGACCGAAAGCGATGTGTATGCGCGCTACCAAGTCCGAATCGAGGAGATGCGGCAGAGCGCGCGCATTGTGAAGCAGGCGCTCGAAGGCATGCCGGGAGGCCGTTGGACGGCGGATGCGCCGCACGTGGTGCTGCCCGACCGGGAAAAGATGAAGACGCAGATGGAAGCGCTCATCTACCATTTCAAGATTGTGACGGAAGGCTTCCGCGTGCCGGCGGGCGAAGTGTATCAGACGATCGAATCGCCGCGCGGCGAAGTGGGATATTACATGATCAGCGACGGCACCACGCATCCTTATCGCGTGCACGTGCGCGGCCCGAGTTTTGCCAATCTGCAAGCCACGTCGCATATGGTAGAGGGCACCCTGATCGCGGACGTGATCGCGTCGATTGGCAGCATGGATTTTGTGTTGGGGGATTGTGACAGATAAAGAGATTAGCCACAGATGCACACAGATTCACACAGATAAGAAGTGCTGGTTTTATCGGCGTTCATCGGCGTTCATCGGCGGCTGAAAGGGTTTTTGCGTCAGCGCTGCATTGGAAACGGGCGCGACACTGTAGCGAGTGCGACGATTTAAAGACAGAATTGGCCGCCGATGAACGCCGATGAACGCCGATAAGAAGTTCTGCTTTTATCTGTGTGTATCTGTGTTCATCTGTGGCTAAAAAGGTTTTGATGACGTTTTCCACCGAATTAGAGGCTCGATTTACAAAGCTACTCAGCAGCTATCCGCCGGGGCGACAGCGCTCGGCGGTGATTCCTATGCTGCTCTACGCGCAGGATGAGATCGGCTCTGTAACTCCCGAGCTGATCGAAGAAGTCGCCCGGCGCACGGGAGTCACTCCTCTGCAGGTGGATGAAGTGATCGGTTACTACTCCATGCTGCATAAGAAGCCGCTGGGTAAGTATCACGTCCAGATCTGCACCAACATCAGTTGTCTGCTGCGCGGCGGGATGGAACTTTGGGAACATGCCTGCCAAAAAGTCGGCGTGAGTCACAAGGAAGTCACCGCCGATGGACAGATCTCGCTTGAGGAAGTGGAATGCATCGGGGCATGCTCGTGGGCGCCGGCCATCCAGGTGAATTACGACTTTCATCACTTTGTCACTCCCGAAAAACTGGATCGCCTGCTGGATGGCTTGAGGAAGGTTCACTAATCGATGCTCTTTAACGAACCGAATCCGCTCGAAACCAAAGTATTGACGCGGCGCTTCGGCCTGGAAAACTCCGCCTCCATCGATACGTATCTCGCGACGGAAGGCTATCTGGCGTTCGAGAAAGCCGCGGGCATGAAGCCCGAGCAGATCATCGAAGAAGTGAAAATCTCGAACCTGCGCGGGCGTGGTGGTGCGGGATTTCCCACCGGCATGAAGTGGAGCTTCGTGCCGCGCACGTCGCCCAAGCCGAAATACATCGTGGTGAACGCGGACGAGAGCGAACCCGGCACTTGCAAGGATCGCCTGCTGATGGAAAACGATCCGCATCAGTTGATCGAAGGCGCGTTGATCGCGGGCTTGGCGGTGGACGCACACGCCGGGTATATTTACATTCGCGGTGAGTATCGCTACCTGATCGAGATCATGGATAAGGCCATCGCGGAGGCCTATGCGCACGGTTACCTGGGCAAGAATATTCGCGGCACTGGTTTCGATTTCGACTTATACACACACACCGGCGCGGGCGCGTATGAATGCGGCGAGGAATCGGCGCTGCTCGAATCGCTTGAAGGCAAGCGCGGCATCCCGCGCATCCGCCCGCCGTTTCCCGCGGTGGTAGGAGCATTCCAGTGTCCCACGGTTTTGAATAATGTCGAGACCTACTGCGCGGTGCCGCCTATCATACGCGATGGTGGCGCGGCTTTTGCGGCCCTGGGTTTACCAAAGGCGGGCGGGACGAAACTGACTTGCCTTACCGGGCACGTGAATCGGCCTGGCGTTTATGAATTGAAGCTGGGCTTCCCCGTGAAGACCATGATCGAGGAAGTGGGCGGCGGCATTCTGGGCGGCAAGAAACTGAAGGCGTTCATTCCGGGCGGATCGTCGTGCCCGGTGCTGACGGCCGCGGAATGCGAAGGCCTGACCATGGATTACGACTCGATGGCGAAGGCCAAGAGCATGCTGGGATCGGGCGGCGTAGTCATCATGGACGAAGACACTTGCATGGTGAAAGCCGCGCTGCGCATCATGCGATTCTATGCGCATGAAAGCTGCGGCTGGTGCATTCCGTGCCGCGAAGGCACCAGTTGGATTCGCAAGCTGCTGCAGCGCTTTCACGATGGCGGCGGACAGCGCAGCGATATCGCGCTGATCGGCGACTTAGCAAAGAACATGTTGGGCAAGACATTCTGTCCGTTGGGCGATGCGGCGGCGCTGCCGACCATTTCTATCGTCGAGAAGTTCTATCACGAGTTTGAAGACCACCTAAATGGCAAACCCTGTCCATATAGTGGGGCAGGCACGTTGCCTGCGGCGGCCTCTCAGGCCGCCCTGTTGGAGGGACAACGATAGCAACGAGGCGGCCTACGAGGCCGCCGCAGGCAGAGTGCCTGCCCCACAAATCATGGCTGACTTAGTAAATCTCACAATCGATGGCCGCCCCATCCAGGCCGCGCCTGGTACGCTGGTCATCGACGCCGCCAAACGAAACGGCATCGAAGTACCCGCCTTCTGCTATTACGAAGGCCTGACCCTGCAGGCCGCCTGCCGCATGTGTCTGGTCGAAATCGAAAAGATGCCGAAACTGATCACGGCATGCACGCAGCCGGTGGCCGAAGGCATGGTAGTGCGCACGGAAACGCCGCAGGTGGCCGCCGCGCGCAAATCCATGCTGGAGTTTCTGCTGTCGAACCATCCGCTCGATTGCCCCGTGTGCGACAAAGGCGGCGAGTGCGAGTTGCAGGACATGACCTTCCGCTATGGTGCGGGCGAGAGCCGCTTCACCGAGATGAAAGTCCATGTGGACGAGAAGCAATGGTCGCCGGTGGTGTTCTTCGATAATCCGCGCTGCATTCTCTGCTATCGCTGCGTGCGCATTTGCAACGAAGGCATGGGCGTGAGCGCGCTGGGCGTGATCAATCGCGGCGTGGCTTCGGAAATTGCGCCCAACAAGGGCGACCATCTGGAGTGCGATGAATGCGGCATGTGCATCGATATCTGCCCCGTGGGCGCGCTCACCAGTGGCGCCTATCGTTATCACACGCGCCCGTGGGAGATGGAGCATGTGGGCACTATCTGCACGCATTGCTCGAATGGCTGCAAGACTACGCTGGGCGTACGCAACGACGAGATCATCCGCGGCAATAATCGCGACCATTCCGGTATCAACGGCGAATTCCTGTGCATCAAGGGCCGCTACGCATTCGATTTTTATAACCATCCGGAGCGTTTGCTGGCGCCGCTGGTGCGCGTGAACGGGAAGCTCGAAGAAGTGTCGTGGGCGAAGGCTCTCGAAACCGTCGCCGCGAAATTCAATGAAGTCCGCGCGCGCCACGGCAAGTTCGCGGTGATCGGCTCGACCCACCCCACCAACGAAGAGAATTACTATCTGCAAAAGTTTGCGCGAAAGGTGCTGGGAACCGGAAGCATCGATCACCATCGTACCGGCGATGTGCCGGCATTACTAGATGCGTTGAGCGGCAAGAACGGCAAACTGGCGACGACCGCGGATCTGTACAGCAAGAAGGCTGTGCTGGTGATTGCCGCGGATCTGGCGCTGGAGCAACCGTTTCTGTCATTCCAGATTCGTGCCAATTACCGCCATCATCAGGCGCATGTTTACGCGGTCACCGGCGGGCCTGTGCGCGAAGATAAATACGCGGCGGCCAGTGTGCGGGTTGCTCCAGGCGGCGAGTTGGACGCGGTGGAATCGCTGCGCGACCGGCTGAAGAGCGAGCCGGAATTGGTGATCGTCTTCGGCGATGCGATTAAGGGCCAAGCCGTCGCGGGGTTGGTGGATTTCGGCGAATCGCTGGGCATCCCGGTGCAGTATGTCTGCCTGGTGGACGATTCGAATTCGCGCGGCGCGGTGGATATGGGGCTGCTGCCCGATGCGGGCGCGCTGGCGCTGCCGGAGATCATGGCGGCGGAAGATTTGGATGTGTTGTGGGTGGTCGGCGCAAATCCGCTTCGCGGAGGGGGTCAGGGGCCAGGGGCCGGGGGCCGGTTCGTGGTGGTCCACGATCTGTTCCTTACCGAAACCGCTCAAGCCGCCGACGTCGTGTTCCCTTCCGCATCGGCCTACGAAAAGAACGGTACCGTTACGAATGTCTGCGGCGAGGTGCAGCGATTGCGCAAAGCCGTGGGCGCCATGGGTGCGAAACCCGATTTAGAAATTATGGGCCTGCTGGCCCGCGAAATGGGCGTAGCCGCCGAGCTGGGCCCATGGATTCCCGATGCCGTATTCGGCGAAATCCGCAAAAATGTGCGCGGTTACGACGTCCCGTTGCCGGTTTTGGAAATGGGCGGCGCAGCCCAGACTGCGGCTGTGAATGGGCGGGTTCCGCTTGATGGGCGGCCCGAACTGATCCGCTCCGCACACGAAAATCTGTTCACGTCCGGCACGCTAGGGCGCTATTCTAAGGTACTGAACTCCGTGGTGGAGAGCCACGGCAATCGATAAATGAACTTCTTCCTGCTGAGCCTGATCAAGGCTGCGGTGGTGGCGTTTGTCCTGCTTACCACGCTGGCCTATCTGCAATGGGTGGAACGCAAGGTCATCGCGCATATCCAGGTGCGCATGGGACCTTCGCGCGTCGGCCCGCACGGCCTGTTGCAGCCGCTGGCGGATGTCATCAAGCTGATCACCAAGGAAGATCTGATTCCACCCTATGTTAATAAGTTCCTGTATCTCGGGGCGCCGTTCTTCGCCGTCACCATGGCGCTGATTTCGATTTCCGTGATCCCGTTCGGCGCCGAGATTCACATTTTCGGCGACGCCACCTGGATGCAGTTGACGGATCTGAATATCGGCATCCTGTTCGTGCTGGCCATTTCGTCGGTGAGCGTGTATGGCATCGCGCTGGCCGGTTGGGCTTCGAACAATAAGTACTCGCTGCTGGGCGGCCTGCGTAGCTCCGCGCAGATGATCAGCTACGAACTGCCCTTGAGCATGGCGGTGGTGGCGCCGCTGTTGCTGGCGAATACCCTCAGCCTGCGGCAGATCGTGGAGCGGCAGTCCGGCTATTATCTGGGCTTCATTCCGCACTGGAGTATCTTCCAGATGCCCATGCCGCAGATCTTCAGCTTTATCATCTTCCTGATCGCGGCGTTCGCGGAGACCAATCGCGTGCCGTTCGATCTGCCGGAAGCGGAAAACGAATTAGTCGCCGGATTTCACACCGAGTACAGCAGCATGAAGTTCGCGTCGTTCTTCATGGCCGAATACTCGAACATGGTCACGGTCTGCTCCATCACTACCACGTTATTCCTGGGCGGATGGCTGCCGCTGTGGCCGGCCAAGGCGGGATCGGATTTCGTCCCCACGATTGTGTTCCTGCTGGCCGGCGCCATCGCGCTCTATCACGGGCTCAATCCGGTGCGGCGGCGCGATGCCTACACATTGCCCGTGGTGGCTGTGGTCTTCTTCCTGGTGGCCGCGGTCTTCCTGATTCCCATGCTGCGCGGCGCGTTGCTGCCGCTATTCTGGTTCGCCGCCAAGACCGGCGCGCTACTGTTCCTGTTCATTTGGGTGCGCGGCACGCTGCCGCGTTTCCGTTACGATCAACTGATGGGCTTCGCGTGGAAACGCATGTTCCCGGTAGCCGTCCTAAACCTGCTGGTCACCGGGCTTCTGGTGGCCCTATTTCCCTGATATGGACGTTATCCTCTTTCTCATCTTCGCGGCGATTGCGGTGGTTTGCGGCGTGAACGTCGTGGTGCAGTCGCATCCCATTTCGAGCGCCGTCTCGCTCATCGGCGTGATGGGTTCGCTGGCCGTGCTGTTCCTGCTGCTGGGCGCGGAGTTCCTGGCCGCCGTGCAGATGATCGTCTATGCCGGCGCCATCATGGTGTTATTCGTGTTCGTGATCATGCTGCTGAATGCCGGCGCGGAGATCCGCAAGGGGCGCGCGCTGCTGGCGCAAGTGCTCGGCATACCGCTGCTGTTTGCATTCCTCGGATTGATGGCTTATTTCAGCCGGAACATGATTCCCGGCGCGCGCGAGGTGCACTTCGGCGAGTTCCGCCACGGCGGCGCGCTGGATATCGGGCGCGCGCTTTTCACCACGTATCTGCTGCCCTTCGAAGTGATTTCGGTGCTGATCCTGATCGCCATTCTGGGCGCCGTGGTGCTGGCGCAAAAGGAGATGGATTCATGACGACCGGCGTGCCGCTTTCCTGGTATTTGATCCTCGGCGCGGTGCTGTTTACTTTGGGCGTCGCCGGATTCCTGCAGCGCCGCAACATCATTACGGTGTTTATGTCGATCGAGCTGATGCTCAACGCGGTGAACCTGACCTTTATTGCGTTTTCCTATCAGTTGAACAAGGTCGACGGGCAGATTTTCAGCTTCTTCGTGATGGTGGTGGCGGCGGCGGAAGCAGCCGTGGGACTGGCAATTATTCTGACTGTGTTCAAGAACCGGCGGACCTTGAACATTGACGAAGTAAGTTCGATGAAAGACTAAATGGCACTAATTGGCAAATTGTGGGGCAGGCTCGCAGCCTGCGGCGGGCTCGTAGCCCGCCCCGCCGCGGAGTGTGACCGTTAATGCAACTCTGGCTCATACCCGTCTTCCCTCTCCTCGGCTTCCTGTTGAACGGGATCTTCGGGCGGCGTCTTTCCAAGGCCGTCATCAACTCGATCGCCATCGGATCGGTGCTGCTGTCATTCGCATGGGTGCTGAAGACGCTGGCCGGCCTCGGCGATCTGAACGCCGCACACACCGAGCAATACTTCACCTGGATTCAGAGCGGCAGCCTGAATGTTGGCTTCGACTTCACCGTCGATCGACTGACCGCCGTGATGCTCCTGGTAGTGACCGGCATTGGTTCACTGATCCATATCTATTCCATCGGCTACATGGCCCATGAGGGGGGCTATTACCGCTTCTTCGCCTACATGAACCTGTTCATGTTCTTCATGCTCATACTGGTGCTGGGCGCCAACTACTTAGTAATGTTCGTGGGCTGGGAAGGCGTGGGGTTATGCAGCTACTTACTGATCGGTTTCTACTTCGATAAGAAGTTTGCCACCGATGCCGGCAACAAGGCGTTTATCGTAAACCGCATCGGCGATTTCGGTTTCTCGCTGGCCATGTTTTTGATCGTGGTGCATTTCGGCTCGCTGGATTTCGGTGCGGTGTTCACCTCCGTGGCGGGCAAACCGCAGGGCGCTCTAACGGCCATCGCCTTTCTGTTGTTGCTCGGCGCTTGCGGCAAATCCGCGCAAATTCCGTTGTATGTCTGGCTGCCGGACGCCATGGCTGGTCCCACGCCTGTCTCCGCACTGATCCACGCGGCCACTATGGTGACGGCGGGCGTCTACATGGTGGCTCGCTCGGCCGCCATTTACACGCACGCACCCGCCGCCATGGAAGCCGTAGCCATCATCGGCCTGGCCACGGCCTTCTTCGCAGCCACCATCGGCCTGGCGCAGAACGACATCAAGAAGGTGTTCGCCTACTCTACCGTGTCGCAGCTTGGATATATGTTCCTGGCCGCGGGCGTGGGCGCATTTTCGGCGGGAATCTACCACTTAGTGACTCACGCGTTTTTCAAGGCGCTGCTCTTCCTGGGATCGGGCAGCGTGATTCACGCACTGGCGGGCGAGCAGGACGTTCGCAATATGGGCGGGCTGCGTAAGAAGATTCCATGGACATTTTGGACGATGTTGTGTGCCAGCGTGGCGATTGCCGGCGTGCCGCCCTTCGCGGGTTTCTATAGCAAGGACGCCATTCTGGCCGCCGCCGACCGGCACGCGCCGTGGATGTATTGGGTGGGTGTGATCACTGCCGGCATGACGGCGTTCTATGTTTTCCGCGCGATCTTCCTGGCCTTCTTCGGCGACTATCGCGGCAAGGCGCATCCACATGAATCGCCGTTTGTGATGATCGGTCCGCTGGCGGTGTTGGCGGCGCTGTCTCTGGCGGGCGGGAAGTTGTTCAACGTTCCCGAGTTTTTATCGCCATTGTTCCCGCTGGCGAAAGAGCCGGGTGATATCGGTCCCGTTGTGGTATCGGTCGCGTTTGGCCTCGGCGGGATCGCGCTGGCGGCCTGGTTCTACATCTTCCAGCCGGGCTTGCCCGATCGCATTGTGGCCACTTTCAGCGGCCTCTACAAACTGATCTACAACAAATATTTCGTGGACGAAATTTATGCGGCGACGGTGGTGAATCCGGTGATCGAGGGATCGCGCGCGGTGCTGTGGAAAGGCGTGGATGTGGCGATCATCGATGGGGCCGTGAACGGCGTAGGCCGGCGCTCACAGGCCATCGGCGGCGTGCTGAAGCGGCTGCAATCCGGTAACATCCGCAGCTACGCCGCGTGGATTCTGATGGGAAGCGTGGCGCTGCTGCTGGTCCTGGGCGTGATGGGAGACCTGCGATGAAATATTGTGGGGCAGGCGCGCAGCCTGCGGCGGCCTCGCAGGCCCGCCTCTTTTGGTTTTCTTCGCCGCTTGGCGCCCTGCGAGGGCGCCGCAGGCTACGAGCCTGCCCCACAAACGGAGGCTGGCGATGAATCTGCTCGACATCGTGCTGGCTATCCCGCTCGTAGGCTTCCTCGTTCTTTTGCTGGTGCCGCGCGCAGCCGAAGGCACCATCCGCGCCATCGCGCTGGCAGTCTCACTTGTCGCCTTTGCCGCGTCCCTCGGGCTGGCATTCGGATATGAGACCATCCGCCCCGGCGAACAGTTCGTCACCGACATCGTCTGGGTAACATCGCCTAACATTCACTATCACGTCTCGCTCGACGGACTGAGTCTCTGGCTGGTGATCTTATCCACCTTCCTGACTCCCATCTGCGTGCTGATCTCATGGAAATCGATTCAGAGCCGCGTCAAGGAATTCTTTGCCTTCCTGCTGTTGCTCGAGTTCGGGCTGGCGGGCGTCTTCGCGGCGCGGGACCTGTTCCTGTTTTATGTGTTTTGGGAAATCTCGCTGGTCCCCATGTATTTCCTGATCGGTATCTGGGGCCACGAGCGGCGCATCTATGCGGCGCTCAAGTTCTTCCTTTACACCTTCGCCGCCTCGGTGCTGATGCTCACTGGCATTATCTACATTTACAACCGCGCGCAGACCTTCAACTATTCCGATATCCTGTCGATGCTTGCGGCCGGCACGCTGCACTTCAGCCCGCTGGAACAGATGTGGTTATTCCTGGCGTTCTTCGTGGCCTTCGCCGTAAAGGTGCCCATATTCCCACTGCACACCTGGCTGCCGGATGCGCATGTGGAAGCACCCACGGCGGGCTCGGTGATGCTGGCGTCCGTGATGCTGAAGATGGGCACTTACGGACTGGCGCGATTCTGTCTGCCTATGTTTCCCGGCGCCGCGCGCGCCTGCGCTCCGTGGATCGTGGTGCTGGCCATCATCGGCATCATCTATGGCGCGCTGGTCGCCATGGTGCAACCTAACATGAAGAAGCTGGTGGCTTATTCATCGGTAAGTCACTTAGGATTCGTGGTCCTCGGCATCTTCTCCTTTACGCAGATCGGCATGGATGGCGCGGTCTATCAAATGCTGAACCACGGTATCTCCACCGGCGCGCTGTTCATCCTGGTTGGCTATCTCTACGAGCGGCGGCATTCACTCGCCATTGCGGATTACGGCGGCGTAGCTACTCCCGCGCCATGGCTCTCCACGGTTTTCATGATCACCATGCTGGCCAGCATCGGGCTGCCCCTGCTGAATAACTTCGTAGGCGAGTTTCTGGTGCTGCAAGGCTCCGCACAGGCCAACTTCCGCTGGACCATCTTCGCCGCCATCGGCGTGATCCTGTCGGCATGTTATATGCTGTGGCTTTATCAACGCGTATTTTATGGCGCGACTCCCGATGAGGTACGGCATCACATGTTCGATTTGAGGCCGCGTGAGTGGGCCGCCATCTTGCCGCTGATCGCCATGATGGTCTGGATGGGTGTGTATTCGCAATCGTTCCTGGCCGCCGTGCGCAACACCAACGCGCGCATTCTGGATCAGACGCTGGTGAACGTGCCGGTCCGCGTGCAGGCGCCCGCCGTGCGCGCCATCCAGGCAAAGGTGGCGGCGCGTGCCCATTAGTCTGATTCCCGCCGGCACCGAATATCTGCGGTTCCTGCCGGAGATCATCCTGGTGGTGTCGGGCACCCTGCTAATGGTGCTGGATGTGATCCTCCGCAAGCGGTCGCGGGCGATTTACGGGCATCTGTCTCTGGTAGCGCTCGTGGCGGCCATGGCGGGCGCCGTGCTGGCTTACACGTCACCCGGTCCGGCCTTCTCCGGCATGCTGATGGTGGATGGATTCGCCACGTTCTTCCGCGTGCTGGTGATCGGCGCAGGTATTCTGACCGTATTGGCATCTTATCGCTATCTCGAACGCGAGGGCGCCGAGACCGGCGAATATCATGCGCTCTTGCTGTTCTCTATCGCCGGACAATGCGTGATGGTTTCCGCCAGTGAGTTGATTATGATCTTCATCGGTCTGGAGATCTCGTCCATCTCGAGTTACGTGCTGGCGGGCTATCTGCGCGACGATAAGCGCAACAACGAAGCGGCCCTGAAATACTTCCTGCTGGGATCGTTCGCCACCGCATTCTTTCTTTATGGCGTAGCGGTGGCTTATGGCATGACCGGAACGACTTACTTAGCCGCGATCCGCGCGTCACTTACCGCCGGTAACATGGCGCCCGCCCCCGTGTTCATCGGCGTGGCGATGGCCTTGATGTTCGTGGGTCTGGGCTTCAAAGTTTCCGGCGCGCCTTTCCAGGTTTGGGCGCCGGATGTCTACCAGGGCGCGCCCGCGCCGGTCTCCGCATTCCTGGCCACCGGTCCTAAAGCCGCGGCGTTCGCCATCTTCCTGCGTATCTTCATGAACGCCTTTCAGCCCCTCGCGCGCGACTGGTATCCGCTGATATGGGTTTCGGCGCTGCTGTCGATGACCATCGGCAACTTCGCCGCACTCACGCAATCGAACGTCAAACGGCTGCTCGCCTATAGTTCGGTGGCGCACGCCGGATATGTGCTGGTAGCTCTGGCGGCGCGCTCCCAGGCAGGCACCGCGGCCGCCATGTTCTATCTGGCGGCGTATACTTTAATGAACATCGGCGCGTTCGCGGTGGTGTCGCATCTTTCCGGCAAAGGCGAACGATTCCTGACTGTGGACGATTTCTCGGGGCTGGCAGTCAAACAACCGGTCACCGCCGCGCTATTTGCGATTTTTCTGTTGTCGTTTATCGGCGTGCCTCTCACCGGCGGATTCTTCGGCAAGTTTTACATCTTCAAGGCCGCGCTGGCGTCGCACCTGGTGTGGCTCACAGTGCTGGGACTTCTGAATAGCGCGGTGGCGGCGTATTACTATCTGCGCCTGTTAGTAGTGATGTATATGCGCGAGCCTTCCCAGGCCAGTTCGGAAGCCGAGCCGCTGCCTGCCGGGTTGCGCGCGGCGCTGGTGATTTCCGCGCTGGGAACGCTGTTTTTAGGTATCTTTCCCGCCTGGGTGTTGAACTTCGCGGATAAGTCGTCCGAATTAGTGAAATAACACCCGCTTATTGCGACGTGCCGTTCTGATTTGCTCCCACCGTTGAATTGGCAATGGTCCCCAGTCCGCCTCTCGATTGCGGAAAAGGATTGGGCGCAGCGGTCAATGTCACTGTGCCATTTCCCGTGCCGCTCGCGCCGGAGGTCACCGTCAGCCAAAGGGGCAAGCCTGTGACTACCCACTCGCAACCGCTGCCCGCAGTGACACCTACCTGCTGGGGTCCACCGGCTTGCGGGAAGCTTAGGCCATAGGTGGAAAGCGAGTAGGTACATCCGTTCGCGGCTTGAGTGACTGTAACCTTGTCCTTCCCGATAGTCACCGATCCGGTTCGCGTGGCGCCGGTGTTGGCCGCGACGGAGATCGCCAAAGGTCCCGCGCCGGGCCCGCCATGGCTGCCAATCTTAATCCACGTGGCGCCGGCCTTAGGCGTCCACGTGCACCCGCTGGGGGCGACTACGCTGAAGTTAGCCGATCCCGCGGACGGATAAAAGAAAGCGGAGCCGGGAGATACCGATTCGGCGCAGGAGTTTGTCTTCGCCTCGATACCTGCCACAAACGCAGTCGAACGCGATAATCCCGTGGCGGTTTGTAACGCGCCGGACGTGCTGGGAAAATCCGGTGATTGGGTAGATCCCGTGACGAAAATGTTCCCGCTGGAATTGAGCGCGACGCCCAAAGCGTAGTCCAACCCGGTTCCACCCAAGTAAGTGGAATAGACCAGCGTCGCACCGCCCGGACCGATCTCCGCCACAAATGCGTCCGGATTTACCGAGGTTGCCGCGTAGGCCGTGGTGGAACTGACAGGGTCCGCGGCGATCAACGAAATGGAATCCGTCGTCTCGCCCGCGGCCTTCCATTTCTTTGCGCTATCCGTACTGATGAACACGCCGGCGGTCGTGGCGGCATATAACACCGTCGGCTTGGCAGGAGCAAGCGCTACCGCATTCACTTGCGCGGTAAGTCCGGTCGACTCCAGCTTCCAAACGGCCCCCGTATCGGTACTGCCGTAGACCGACCCATTCGCCACGGCATAGAGCCGTGAGTCTTTGGCCGGATCAATGGCCACCGAGGTGACGTTGGGATACTGTACATTAGCGATGTTCAGCGGCGACCAATCCGAGCCGCCATCCGTGCTGGCATATAAGCCGGACGAGGTGCCGGCGTAAATGAGAGACGAATTTACAGGATCTATGACCATCGTATTGAAGAAGGCGCCAGGAATATCGTTGAGAATCGTCCAGGTCTGGCCGCCATCGATACTCTGCGCGCCGCAGGAGTAACCCAGGAACAAGGTAGTTGGACTACTCGGACTGACTGCCAGGTTAGCCGCCGCGCAAGGCGCCACACCGGCGAACGTCCAGGTGTTCCCGCTATCCTGGCTGGAATAGATCTCCGTGAAGTTACTCGCGTAGACGGTGCCACCCGACGGACTGAATGCCACGCCGTACATACTGGCGCCCACGAAACCGCTGGTAGCTTGCCATTGGACGCCGCTATCCGGGCTTTGATACAGACCTTCCGCGGTGGCGGCGATCCAGTGAGCTTCGGAAGCCGGATCGACCGCGATTACCGCGGGAGTGGCCGATAGACCTGTATCCGCGGCCGTCCAGGATTTCCCGCTATTGGTGCTCTTGAGTAACACGTGTTGGTTTCCGGACAGCGAGGGTTGCACGGCCGACGCAACCGGGAGGTTATCGGAGATGGTGTAGCCCGCGATATAAGCGTCTCCGGCTGAATCCAGCACGATCCCATATCCGTAATCGTCGCGCTGGCCGCCGAGATACGTCACATATTGCCAGGCGGTCCCGGCGCTGTTCAACTCCGCGACGAATGCATCGTATCCGCCGCCCGAGGTTGGTTGCAAGGCCAGCCCGGTAACGGGTAAGTCGGTAGATTGCGTGAGTCCGGTGACATAGGCATCGCCGCTCGCATCCACCGCAACACTGGTGCCGGAGTCGATCAGGCTTCCACCGAGATAAGTGCAATACGACAAAGAAGCGCCCCCGCTGGCGAGCTTGGCGACGAAGGCGTCATGCTCCCCGCCGCCGAAACTGGACTGTGGCGCGCCCGCGGTAACCGGCAGACCGGGAAATGCCGATCCCGTCACATACACCGCCTGGTGCGAATCCACCGCAATGGCGGTCGTCTGCGCGCTGCAGCTTTGGCCGAAATAGGTAGACCAGTTCAGCGCGCTTCCGGCTGAATTGAGACTGGCCACGAAGGAACAGGCGCCGCCGGGAGTCGTCTGGTAGGCGCCGGCCGTAGTCGGGAAGTCGGTGGACTGCGTGGATCCGGCAACATAGACGTTATGGCTGGAGTCCACGGCTATGCCCAGCGCGTAGTCCGCTCCGGAGCCGCCCAGGTAAGTCGAGTAGACCAGTGAATTCCCAGCCGGACTGAACTTGGTGATGAATGCGTCTTCCCCTCCGTTCAAGGAAGAATCCAGGGCCTTCATTAACGGGAAATCGGAAGACTCCGTCAGGCCGGTTAGATAGGCTGCGCCGGTTGAATCCACCGCGATGCCATAAGGGTAGTTATAGCCGGAACCTCCCAGGTAAGTCGCATAGACCAGGCTGCCGCCGTTGGTGGCAAGTTTGGCGACGAAAATTGCCGATGAACCGGGGAAAAAGCTTTGCTCCGGGTTGTCAGTCGGGAAGTCCAGTGACGAGGTGTATCCGGTCACGAAAGCGTTGCCGGACGAATTTACCGCAATGGCCGTGCCGTAATCGAATGCGGAGCCGCCGAGGTATGTAGAGTACACCAGCGATGGATCGACGGTTAGTGGATAGCGGCGGTCGTATGGTCCCAGCGCGAATTCCACGTGATTCGATCCGCTCAACCTATAGCTGCTTCTTACCGGGCGGCGCACTCCGGCAATTTGCTGATAACTGACCGGCTTACGAAAACGGATAGAGTCGCTGCCGGTCTCCAGTATTAGATCGCCGCCGCTATCTATATGGGTACGCTGCGCGCCGTGAAAGGCGATGCGGATGGTGGACGGATCGGCGCCGGGACCCACGACGAAGTCGTATTCCAGGCGCCCCTGGCGGCCATAATACGCAAGATCCACACCTGGATAGACGCCGGAATACTGTACACGTCCGAAGGTCGGGATGTCCGTCCGCCAGCGGGACGGATCGTTGCCGATGAAGTAGTTGACCTTACCCGGAAGAGCTTGCCGTCCGCGGCCCGGGAGGTTCTGCCGGGCGCCTTCCAGGCCGAGATCGATGGCTGCCGGAGCTGCATTCGGCGTGCGGCGCAAGGAGATATGTGCGTCGCCGTGACTCAGCGCCACGCCGTAACCGCCGCCCTGGGCCACGAACTCGGCTGCGGGATGCGCCCGACCGGTGTTGCGCTCGAAAGCCAGGGGCAGGTTACGAAGACGCTCTTGGGTTAGCTGCGGCGCGGAACCCGGCGGGGCGGCCTGTAAGATAACCGTAACAAACACACATATAGAAAGCGCGTACGGGCGTATCATGCGCACCAGCATAAGTCAGGCACGAATAGATGTCAACGATTGTTATCGTTATACTATACTTAGTGGATGGCCGCGAGATATCAGGAGTTACTGGACAAGAAAAGCCGATGCCCCGCCGCCGCTAAGTCCGGTGTACTGGCCGGTGGGGTCCTGTTTGAAATTCGTGGAGCCATTGATCTCCAACGTGTTGACGACCAGGCCCGTATATGTGCCCGTGGAACTTTCCCCGGTGTACAACAGCGGAACAGTAGGCATATATATTGTGCCTTGGATCGTTGCAGTGGTGGCACCGTTGACCTGGTTTTGGCTGGTGGATGTCTCGGACCGGTCGGTGAACCAGAATATACCCTCATACGTGCCGGATGTAGGCGCGCTGAAAGTCACATTCGGCTGTCCGCTGATAGTCATCGTGCCGTATGAGTAGGTGGTGTTGGACGTATTGTAGAAGAAGACTCCCGATCCGGTGGCGGTCGTGCTGGCGCTATCGATAGTCAGACCGCCGCCCAGCAGGATGTATTGACCCGGTGAGAACGTCACATTGCCGCCGCTGATGTGGATACCGCCGCAATAGGTGCCTTGCGTAAGTGTGGTAGTGCCCTGGCTCCAGTTGTAGTTGGTGGCGGTGCAGGCGCCCGGGGTAGGCGCCGCCAGATTCTTCAGCGGGTCGGTGGCCGCCGTTTGTCCGGTGAGAGGCGTGGGCACGATCGTGCCTTGACCGCCGTTCTGATAGTTACCGACGATCGAGACAGAGCTGGCCGATATGGCCGGCGAGCCTGCGCCGCCGGGCGGATTACCCCCGATGTACAAAGCAACCGAATTGTTGGAGTTGATATAGATTCCGCAGGTGGTCTTGACTTCCGATCCCTCAACGTCCATGGCTCTTTGGGCCGTAGCGTTCAGCACGTAGATACAACCAGAGGGCGTCCCGCTCGACACGATGGCGGCGGTGGCGGTGGCGCCGGTGGCCAGTCCGGAACTGCTAAAGAGCGCCGAGAACAGCTGCGGCTGACGCGTGGTGACCGTCGCCTGCGCCCAATACATTACCGAGACATTGGGCGCGCCCGGCGCGGGGGTTGTATCGTTTGCGGTGATCTTGATGGTGTTGCTGCTGCTGGCGGCGAAGCCATTCTGCTTCGCGAACAGGCACCCGTTATCGATATTGGTCTTGGGTGGACTATTCGGCGAGGAGGTGCAGGTGGTGGCCGAGGAGGAGCATTGCGTTCCGCTAGTGCCCGAAGTGCTGCAAGTTACCGAGGTTCCGCTCACGCTCGACATGGCCGCCAGCACGGTGGCCATGGCGGCCGATTCGGCCGCAGCGTGGGCCGTCTGACGCACATAAAAAGCCATTCCGGTTTCCATGGCGAAGCCGGCCATCGACAGCAGAAGGATGATGAGTAAGGTGGCCAGAGGCAGAACCTGGCCTCGCTCGCGCGCATGTTTCAATCGCATGACAACCTCAGAATAAGACTCGCTGTTTGGAATACGCTCCCAGATTGTAACTTCCGTAGGCGGCCGCTTTGGCGCCGGGCCACAACATGGCAAACGCCGGGTTAACCTGATACTGCATGCGGACCTGGATGGCGGTGCCCACGGTACTATCCGAAGATGGCGGCCAGGAGTTACTGTTGGACGTACAGCTAGACACGGGGTTGCAACTGTAGCTGGTACTCGGTGAAGTCAAGGTCAGGACTAGTGAACCGGGATTAAGTCCCACAGCGTAGTTCTCCGCGGCCGTGGCTACATTGCCCACGGTAAGTTTGCAGTTATTGGTTCCGCTGCCGCAGTGCGTGCCGTGCACGGCAATATAGCGGTTCAGCTCCTTGGTGGCGTAATTGAGACTTGCATAGGTCCACGTGGTGAGACCCATTTGCACGATTCCAATGAACGCCATCATCATGGGAACGCCTGCCAAGGCGAATTCCAGCACCGTACTACCACGCGAAGGTCGTCGTCTTGTCATTGGGTTACTAACCTCATCTGGACCGTCCGGGAGAAGGTGAACTGCCCGGGCAATGCGCCGGGCAGCGGAATCAGTTGCGGGCTCGTGTAGGCCACCGTGACCTGGCTTGCGATTGCGCTATCGGTGCCGGTCACCTGCGACGCGGTTACAACCACGGGCGATGTGTTGCATGTAGTTACCGACGTTCCCACATTGGGAAGCGCATTCAGTTCGGCGAGCGCGTAGGTGCAGGCCGTAGTGGAGTCGGCGGCGGTGGTGGTGGTCTGGGATGTATACCAGGCGGCCACCCGCGCGGCATTTTCCGTGCTGATCAGCGCATAGTTGTAAAATCCGAGGTCGAAGGAGCCAACGAACAGAAACAGCACCCACGGCATTAAGAGCGCGGCCTCCAGCATGGCGTGCCCTCTCTCGGAGCGTGAAGGTTTGGGTACGAGATCCATTTCTGCATCGATAATAATGGACCGGGCGGCTAATGCGCAATTATGCTTCGGTTAACTGGGGATAATTCCGAATGGTTAGTAGTTGCGTTCAAGGACCGCTTGCTGACGCGCGCGGCTCAGAAACTGACGCGCGGCTCAGATACATCGGGACGTGTTGGCTTTGATGAAGCTGACCCGTTCCACCAGACTTCCTGGCTCGACGGGGATCAGTTCGAAGCCGAAGTTTCGGTAAGTCTCTTCGTGAATCTTTTCAAAACGCACGGTTTCCTCAAGGCTGATGCGCCGCGCTTCGGTAGGCGTGATGAAGCCAAGATGGCGAACGAAGAAGACCCGGTTTTGGTAGATTGCCTCCTTCTTGACACGCTCCAGCTCACCGGCCAGAACGGGCGAAAACGGGTACCCGAGGTAGACTGCCAACGCCGCGGTACACACCCCGCAACGGTCGTGAAACTGAACCTGATCCGGTTGATAAGACGCTCGAATCTGACGGTCCCTTTGTAGACTCGCGACTACATCAATGAACGAGGGATCCGTCCAGGGTTGAAGCTTTCCTTGGGCTTGCGCGGCCGCGATGACGTCCGTGGCTGCCTCTTCGACTACGCTGAACCCTTCGAGTTCTAATTGACGGATGATGGCTGTCTTCGCGGCACCCGGCGCGCCGGTGATGATGAACCTCCTCATAGGTGCACCGCTTGCTTACGCGCGCGGCTCAGAACTTTCCGAGCCGGGCCAGAGGGCGCCCCGTCAGGAAGCGGTCCCGCAATCCGCTAGTGCCGCCGGCCGAAGGACCGGCCTCCGGAAGGTGGCCGGAAGCTGGGGTGAAAGCTGGGTGTGCTGCGCGGCCTGAAGCCGCCGGAACTGGGCGGTTTCGAACCCGAACCAAAGGTATGTCCGGCGCCGCTTTCTCCCTTGCGCAAGCTGCCGCTCGCATATTTTGAGCCGCTGTATCCGCCTGCGCTGCGCACATAACGGCTCTCGGCGTAGTGCTGTTGCGTAAAGGTGCCGTGTGTGCCGTATTTGGGCACACCCGCGGCTTCGTCGCGTCCGTAATAAGTCTGGCCGCTGGAACGCGCGGTCCGGTAGGATTCCCACTCGTAACTGGGAATGGGCCGGTAGCTATGTCCCCATAACAGATCGCGCAGCAGCGCGTATTGCCCATAAAATACCCAGAAGTTGCCGCCGCCTGAGTGATCCCAGTAGCCGTACTGGTTGCGCTCGCCGACCGGCGCCATGTAGGCGAAGCCCGCCGGCTCGGGGACCTCGTCGGCTTCGCTATCGTACTTGCCGACTGGCTTGTGCGCCACCGACATGCCGATATTGTTTTCGCAAACCTGGTAAGTGGCTTTGGGAATCTCGACCCAGGATTCGTCTGAAGTGGTGACGCCATCCTTACCAGCAGCATCGGGGAACTTCGTTTTGACGGTGCGGAGCTCCTCTTCGTAATCACGCACGCCGCCGGACTTACGGTCCCGCAGGTCCACCAGGACCTTGTCCCAGGACGTATAAAGCTGACCGGTAAGGGTCTGCAGTTCCGTGGCACGGGCCGGCAGAACCGTGACATCGTTGTGCAGCGTCTCGGCCGAGCCCAGCAGACCTGCATAATCGAGGCCCGCCAGATCGCCCGTTTCGGCTTTGCGGCGCATGGCGTCGCTCGATTGCCAGGCCTTTTCGCCATCCGCGGGGATCTCGCGCAGTGCCGTCAGCCGCGTATCCAGGTCGGCTTTCTTGGCGGGCCAGTCAGCCTCGGCACGCGTAACGGTGGTGGCGACGGGAGCGAAGTCCCAATGCTGCAATGTCTGGTGGTCGGCTTCCATCTGGCGCAACTCGGTGGGCAGGTTGCGTTTCATGTCCACCCAACGCTGCGCTTCAGTGCGCACGGCCAAGGCTTCGTTGAGCGCGCCCGCGCGCAATGCGCTTTCCTCGCGCAGCAGCTTCTGGGCCTGCGCCTCATCCTGGCGGCGATTGGCCTTGAGCAGTTTGTCGAGCGCGGCGGCGTCGCGTTGGGCGCCATCCAATTCCGCGGACGCAGTGCGGAAGCGCACCGGGAACGCCGTGTTCATGTCGTGCGCGCGGAACAGATCGGGGTCGGCAGCGATGTCGCGCGAAACTTCGTCCTGCGCGCTTTGAAACTGCTTTTGGGTTTGCGGGAGCTGCTGCTCTTCGCTAGCGATATCCGCGCGCAGCTTGCGCGGCAGATTGTCCAGGCCCGCGAAAAGGACCACGACAATCAGAAAGCTGAGAATGACGGCTAAGACTTCGAGCCCTCGGCGGCTCATGGTGACTCCTTTGGACAGCTACTGGGACAGGCCGGGAGGCCTGTCCTACTTACTGCCTAAAAACCGCGATGTCCTGCGGATTCAGTTTCACGGCGATGCCGGCGCTGAACGGCTCGCCTTCACGCTTGCGGATGGACAGATACCGTATGCCGGTTTCCTCGATGAACTCCCATCCATAAAAACCCGCACCCTGCGCCTGGCCGTCGTGAAACGCGCCCACTTCCTTGCTCAGCAGGTAATACCAGTTTTTGCCGTCGAATTCAAAATTATCGGCGGTGTTCTGGCGTTGATCGATCTGCGCCAGGTCGTCTTCGGACAGGCCCAGCTCCTCGATGGTGAGCTTGCGGCCATCGAGAAAGCCGCGCACATCGAGCTCATCGTCCTGCTCGCGCACTTCAACAACGACGCGGCGACCGCCGTACGTACCGCTCACGTCGAACCACTGTTTTTCGCCGGCCTCGTAGCGATTGCCGTGATCCACCGTGAAATCCAGATCGCTGTAACTATCGCCGGCGCCGGATACGGAAATATTGTCGCCGATGCGCGCATCCTTGATGGTCAGGCTGGCGAGATCCTGTTTCGGCGCGGCCGGAGGCGCAGGCGCTGCGGCGGCCGCCGGCCGTTCAAACAATTTTTTCAGAACCATAATGAGCAGAGCTCCCAGGACAACTACCAGCGTGAGAGTGATGGGACCCATATGGAGGCGGCTATTGGCCGCCGGCCTGCCCGCCCACCTTCTCGCCGGGCGATGGCAGCGACAAAGGAATGTTGGGCGCCTTCAACTGCTGGCGCTCGCGCTTCAAGTCTGCGAGTTGCGCGTCCACGCCATGCGTTCCCAGGGCGGCGAATTGTTTTTCCAGATCTTCGTCCTTGCCGGCCGACGCCAATTGGTTGAACGCCTGCGCGGTGGCTTCTTCCTTGGAGACGGTCTCTTCGAACCGGTTGAGGGCCGCGAAGGCGTTGTCGGCGTTGCCCACGCCGGCCAGCGCTTCGGCAACTTTGCGCTGCGCTTGCGCGGCGTTCTTGCGAGCCACTAATGTGGTTGCCGTGCGTTCGGCATCGTCGATCTTACGCTTCAGTTCGCCGACCTGCTGCTTTAGAGTGTCGCTGGCCTTCTGCGCCTGATCGACCGAGGTCTGCATGGATGTCACCTGCTGATCGCACTCGGCCTTCTTGGCCAGAGCCTTGCGCGCCAGGTCTTCGTTGTTGGCGTCCAGAGCCACGCCCGCGCGATCTTTCCACTCTTGCGACTGAGTCACATACTTTTGATACTCAGCGTTCAAGCGGTTGTAATTGCTCATGGCCACGGCGGACGCCTGGACGGCTTTATTCAGTTCGTTCTTCATGTCCGCCACGGTTTGGCGGACGGTGGCATCGAAGGTAGCGTCTTCGACGGCGCTCATGCCTTCATTGGCCTGACCGCGGGCGACGCGGCCGGCGCGATTGAAAATATCCGATAGAAATCCCATATCCGGTTGTCTCCAGTTACACCAAGTCACTCAGAATCTTGCGCGCCACCATCACATCCACCAGCAGGAAATGCACGCAGGAGAGGATATCGTCCTGGTCCTCGGGGCCCAGGTCTTCGAGCTTGCAGAAATTGTTGAGCGTGATGGCGATCTGGCGATTGCCCGCATCGTAGAGCTGAAAGTAAGAGGTTGAGATGCCGTTGTGCGCGTCGAGCATGCGGCGCATCATGGGCGGCGTGATGGCGGATTCGGGCGCCACCGTGCAGGTGAGCGAGAGATACAGAACATCGCCTTCGAGCACGGCCTGGACAGCGACACCGCTGTGGAGTTCCTGCACGCGCAGGACACCGGGTGCGGGTTCGGTTACGTCGTAACCTTTCTCAGCCAGCAGCGCTTTAATCTGATCGGCGTGGATACTTGCGATTTGAGCGGTCATAGTTTGGATTGGCACTCGTCAGGAAGCTACGCAACAGCGGCGGAAAAAGTTCATTTGAGAGGCGCCTTGCCGCGTTCGATTCCTTGTTCAGTATAGCCGATGGCGGACGGGTGGGGCGGGCAACCGCTCCCTTACCGTCGCGGCTCGGTAACGGCGCGGCGCGGAGGGAGCGGTTGCTTGAATTTTTCTACCGACCAAAGCCAATTTTCAATAACCACTGTGTAATCAATGCGTTAGATGCACTTTAGCGGGCCTTGGCAAGCCCCTGCGGCGAATCTGCCGCAGCATGCCGCCAGGCGCGGCCAGAATGCCGCACTCCTGAAACCGGTGCCCGCTAAACCCTTAGCATTCGCGATGATAAAACCCGCGCGCCATGGAAGCCCGATTGCCTACCCTGCCGCCAGGCGGTATCTGACCAGGTTGACTACATCTTCCCACAAAACGTCCCCAGGAGTGCCGCTTGCCTGACTACAGGGCGATTTACGCGGTGGGCAATTCCCTGGCGCTGTATCTGCAACAGAACTTTCCGCCGGCGCTCAAGACACAGTATCCCAGCGTGAAGTTTCAACTGGTGTCCAGCGCGCAGATCGCGCAAGAAGACCAGAGCAGCCTCGACCAGATCGTGAGTATCTTCCTGCACCGAATTACGATCAATGAAAACTTCCGCGCGGCCACGCGAATCCAGGACGATCCTAACGTCAGGCCGGTGCTGTTTCTGGACTTACATTACCTGATTACGTATTGGGGGACCGATCCGCAGGCCGAACCAACTATCTTAGGCTGGACCATGCAGCAGATCCAGACCACGCCTATCCTGGATAACTCGATACTTACTCCGGCCAGCACGTGGGACGATCCGACGCAGACCATTCAACTGATAGCGGCGGATCTCAGCCTGGAAGACATACTGCGTATCTGGGACGCGTTAGGTCCGAAATACCGCTTAAGCCTATGTTATATCGCGCGGGTAGTGCGCATCGACATTCCGGCCACGCCTGAGCCGCCGGTGATCGCCACGCGATACGACTATATAGGCGCGGGGGATGCGCGATGAATGCGATGGTGGATCGCCGCGTGTTGGCGGGATTCCGTTGCGTGGATGCCGTCACGCAGTCCACCATCCAAGATCCGCTGGTGATCGCCAAGACACCGCTGAGGATTCGACAGAATCGCAGCGGCATATTCGCGGTGATGGATGCGCCGGGCGTGAAGCGCAGCGATACGCAGGTCCTGATGCCGGTTTCCTGGCCGCCTCCCGCGGCGTTTGAAATTACGATTCAAGATCCGTCGTTGCGGTATCTGGCGCGCCGGGCGAACATCTGGGTCCCTCAGCCGCTGCCGCCGCCGGTCACGGCCACTACGGCGTCGACCACTACCCCGCCCCCGACGACCACGACGGCAACGAGCTCGACCCCGGCCCCCACGACTACTGCTTCAGGCGCGCCAACCAGCACGACCACCCCCGCCCCGACTACCACCGCAGCGGCGGCGCCAACTACCTCAACCACCGGGGCGCCGGCCGCAACCACAACACCCACGCCAGGCCCGGCGGCGCCTCCATTTTTGACGACCCCGCAGACGATCACTTTATATCCCACGCCCAATGCGCCGGTTTCGAATAACTGGGCAGTGGTCCGCGCGGTGGTGGCAAACAACGCCACGCCGGCCATCCCGTTGGCGGGAGCGGTGATTCAGGTGGCGGTTACGGGCGGCGCAACGGCTTCGGGAGTCACGGATCAAAAAGGCGAAGCTTTGCTGGCCGTGCCGGGGCTCGGCATGCAATTGAGCATCAGCGGCGCCAGCCCGGTGATGGAAGCCACCACCGCAGCCACCGCCACGGTTTGGTTCGATCCGGGGTCGCTCGCGCAACCGCGCGGCTGGGTTTCCAATCCCGACGACATATTGTTGAATCTGTCCAGCACTAAGTGGAAGAGTACGTCACAGCCGATAACCCTCACACGAGGGCTAACGGTTGCCATCAGTTTTACGGTTTCTATGTGACTAAGGAGGAAGAATGCCAGAATACTTAACGCCAGGCGTTTATGTGGAAGAAGTCAGTTTCCGGGCGCCATCCATTGAAGGGGTGGGAACCAGCACGACCGGTTTCGCCGGCGTCACTCTAACGGGTCCCACCGGTACGCTGCCGGCCACGGCTTCGAGTCCGAATCCGAATCCGAGCCAGGATACCACGCCGGAGTTAT
This sequence comes from Bryobacterales bacterium, assembly GCA_963785255.1. GTDB lineage: Bacteria > Acidobacteriota > Terriglobia > Bryobacterales > Bryobacteraceae > Bog-159. Next base: position 245,490 of record CAWAUR010000013.1, on the reverse strand, counting down.
TGACCAGCTTCGGGGACTTTCAGAATATCTACGGCGGTTACGACAACCTCGCGCTGCCGCTGAATTCGACGGGCGTGAACAACGTCAATTATATGGCGATGGCCGTGAAGGCATTCTTCGACAATGGCGGCTCGCAACTCTACGTATCGCGGGTGTTCCAGCCGGGCGCCAGCGCCAACGGAGGGTTCGCCGCCAGCGGCGTCCCGTCGAAAACGAATGTCACGGTGGCCGCCCGGTTTCCCGGCGCCAGCGGAAATCAAAGCGTCGGAGTGAAGCTGAAGGCGACGCGCACACAAAACGTGGCCAGCCTGCCGTCCGGCTCGCTGGTGGCATCGGCGGCCAATACCGCGCAGTTGGCGAACGCCGTGGGCACGACGGATCAGCAGATCACGCTGAGCGCGCCGCTTCCGTGGGGCGCACCTACGGGCGCGCCTCTGACGATATTGATCGACAACGAGACGATGACGGTCTCGAAGACGGACGCCACCGGCACCGTGCTCTCGGTCAGCCGCGCGGCCGCACCCGCGACACATGCAGCGGGCGCGGTGGTGCTGGGGCAGGTGGGATATCTGTTCAGTGCGCTGGGCGGCGGCGTCACGTCGTTGACCATCAGCGCGGTCCCCACGGCGGCCGCGACCCCCACTACGACGCCGGCGCCAGGGCCGACCGTGACCGGCACCACGCCGACCACCACCACTCCGGCGCCGGCGCCAAAGGCGTCCCGTCCGCCCAACGGCATCCCGGCGTTTCTGCAGATCGACCCCGGCGGCGCCAACAGCGAGATTATGACGGTCACCCAGGTGGACGCGACGGGAACCGTAGTGACGGTCACGCGCGGCAGCACCACGGCTACGCATACCCAGAATGCGGCAGTCTTTGCGCCCATCGCGCTATTCACCAACGGATCTTCGAACTCATTTACAAGCTCGTCCCAAGGCGGGAGCACGGCGCTGCCGGCGAATGCGGCCGGACTATACGTATTGACCATGCAGGTGACTGCCTCGACGGCCGCCGAATCGCCTGCCGTATTCGACGGGCTGGGCTTCGATCCGGCGCACCCTTATTATCTGGGCACGGTGCTGGCGGCGACACCGCCCCGGCATATCGATGCGTTGCAGAATCAGGTGGCCTTCAATATCGGACAGAACTTGACGCCCACCGGCCTGTTTGCGGCGATCTTCTCCAATTGGGCGGGACCTGGCGCGAGCGCCACCCAGACCTATACGCTGACCGGCGGTGACGACGGATTGGAACCGGTAGCTGCGGACTATGACACGGCGCTGGCTTTGTTCACACCAATCGAAGACATCGCCATCGTAGCCGCGCCGGGCTCGGGCGCATTCGACGATCAACAGAACATCATCGACAGCCTGATCACGCATGTCAGCCAGCAGCGGGCGTACCGCGTGGCAATCCTCGAGACACCGCCCAATCAGCTCGCGTCGGACAACGAAGGCGTGCGTGCCGCGATCGACACCAGTTATGCGGCGCTCTATGTGCCGTGGGTATCGACGGCCAATCCGCTGGCCACTACCGGGTCGGCGGCGTCCGCGGAGATCACGGTGCCCCCCACCGGTTTCATGGCCGGCATCTGGGCGCGCAGCGACGAGCAGAATGGCGTATCCAAGGCGCCTGCCAACGAAGTGATTCTGGGAGCGTCGCGGCTGGAACGGGACATCAGCTTCGCGGAGCAAGGCATCTTGAATCCGCTGGGGATCAACTGCCTGCGCTATTTTCCCAATCGCGGATACCGCGTGTGGGGCGCGCGCACGGTAAGTTCCGATACGGAGTTCATGTATCTGAATGTGCGCCGCTACTTGATTTACCTGGAGCACTCCATCGACAACAGCACGCAGTGGGCGGTATTCGAGAACAACGGGCCGGCGCTGTGGTCGCGGGTGAAGGAGTCCATCGAATCGTTTCTTTACAGCGAGTACGCGGCCGGCAATCTGCTCGGCGACAGCCCGTCGCAGGCCTACTTCGTGCGCTGCGACCGCACCACCATGACGCAGAACGATCTGGACAACGGCCGCATGATCTGTCTGATCGGCGTGGCTGTGCTGAAACCGGCGGAGTTCGTGATCTTCCGGATCGGCCAGACCACCGCCCTGGGACAAAGTTAGTCCGTAAGTTTATTTGATATAGGAGAATCGCAATGCCCAATCGAACTGCGCCGTTACCGGCATATAACTATCTGGTCGATATTGGTGGACGCGACCCCAGCAAGCTGCTGGGCGGCTTTTCGGACGTCTCGGGGTTGGAGACCGACATCCACATCTCGGAGTACCGCGACGGCAACGAACCGGAACCGCACGTGCGCAAGATTCCCGGGTCGCACAAAGTAGGCGACGTCACGCTGAAACGCGGCGTAGTGGATTCCTCGGATCTATGGGCCTGGATTACCGACACGCGCACCAACGGTGTGGACGCGCAGCGCGATGTGGTGATCACGCTGCAGGACGAATCGGGCAAGCCCATGCAGCAGTGGAAGCTGCGCAACGTGGTGCCGATGAAGTATACCGGTCCGACGTTGGCGGGCAAAGGCGGAGGCGATGTCGCCATGGAAGAGCTGGTGCTATCCGCCGAAGGCTACGAGATCGCGCCGGCGTCGTAGGCAGGAGCGTTTGTGGGCGCATGTCAGAAATTGTGGGGCGGCCAATCCTGGCCTGCCCCACAATCGTGGTATTGGGCTATGGGCCGGGAGAGTGAACGATGAGCCGCATCGTATTCGACAACGCGCGTCCGGTGGTGGAGTCGGACCCCGCGCGTAACGATGTCGCTTGTTTCGTAGGGCTGGCGCGGGCCACGGGCGCGGCGCTGCCGGCGCCCATTCAGGCGTGGCTTCAGGCGCACGGCTGGAGCGACGGATTGAGTTCCACGTTGGCGGCGCCTTTGCCGAGCGGCGAGACGCATGTGAGGCTGACGGCCGGGTTTCCGGGCGGAGTGCTGGCGTTTATTTCGATCGACTCGGAAGTGATGGATGTTGTGAGCATGGATTTGAAGGGAACCCGGCTGACCGTTGTGCGCGGCACGCGCGGCACCACGCCGGCAGCTCACGCCGCTGGAACCGCGGTGCTGGCCGCCTTGCGTCCTTCGGTGCGTCCGGTGTGCCCGCCGTTCACCGATCTGCCGCTGCCCATAGAAAGCTACGCCACGTTCACCGCGCTTTTCGATCCGGGTGGATCGGCTAGCAGCTCCGGCACCGATTACCTGGCGACGGCGGTGCGGTCCTTTTTCGCGCAGGGCGGCCGGCGATGCTACGTGGTGCGGATGGACGATCCGGTATCGCCTTCGGACGACATCGTGCAAAACGGGACCACCGGCAAGGTGCAAAAGCTGAATAAGCTGCTGCCCAGCGCGTTCTACGCGGCGGATGACCGGCGAAGCTGGCATGGCGTGGGTCATCTGGGAGGCTTGCCGGACGTATCGTTTCTGGCATTGCCCGATCTGCCGGTGTTATGCGCCTCGCCGCCGGTATCCGCCGCCGGCGCTCCGCCCACTGCGCCCACGGGCCAGGTCGAGTTTATGGAATGCACGCCGCAGACGTTTCCTCCTGCCGCGCCGCCCATGTACATACTGCCCGCGCCACGATTGTCGCCCGACGATTTCAAGAATCAATGGATACCCGACGTACAGAGCGTGCTCGACTATCTGAACACGAACAACATCCGCGATATTCAGTTCGTGGTGGCGTTCCCGCTGCCGCTCGATCCGGATGGCGCCACTGCCGCGGAGGATCCTTCGAGCGCCGAACTCGCGCAGGATATCCACGATTACATCGCGCAGTATTTTCAGGAGAACATCCCGCCGGGCGCTAACGAACCGCCGCCGGTAGCCGGGCTATCGACGGCATTTCTGCAGTTGACGTATCCCTGGCTCACGACCAGCGGATCGACTGTCTTGAACGAATCGCTGGAACCTCCGGATGGCGCGCTGGTGGGAATTCTGGCGCGCAACGCGCTGACGCGGGGCGCCTTCAGCGACGCCACCAAAATCGTGCCCTCGGAGATCTTCGATGTGTCGCCGTACCTGCCGGCGCAGGAGACGCAAGTTCCGGTCACGCCGCTGAGCTGGGGCGACAATTCGTGGAAGCCGCTGATTATCCGGCTGAGCCTGTTCGGATTCACGCCCGCCGGCCTGCGATTGCTTTCCGATGTCACTGCGTATCCGGGCGAATCGTACCGGCCTGCCTCGGTGCACCGGCTGGTTTCGGTGATCTCGCGGGCGGCGCGGCAGTTGGGCGAACGCATCGTGTTTCAGCAGAACGGCCCGGCTTTATGGCGTAACGTGGAAAACTCATTGGGCCGTTTGATGACGCAACTATGGCAGGCGAACGCGCTCGATGGCGATACCATCCAGGACGCTTTTTCGGTCCGTTGCGACTCGAGCACGATGACACAAAACGATCTGGACAATGGGCGTATGGTGGCGCAGGTGACTTTCTCGGCGGCGGCCACCATTGAGTTGATTCGCGTGACACTGGCAATCGAGACCAGCGGCGCAAGCGCACAGGGCATCGCCGTGATGGCGGAGGCAAGCTGATGGCTACGCCGAGCATCGTGCCACTGCACATCTTCCGCTTTCGCGTGGACGTGGCGGCCGATAAAGTGGCGCCCACACCGCCGGGCAGTCCTCCGCCAGGCGCGCCCGTGGAAATGTGTTTTGCGGAGTGCACCGGCTTGGAAGCCACCATGGAGCCTAAAACTATTAAGGAGGGCGGCCGCAATTATGGCACGGCGCAGCGCACCGGCGGCGTTACATTCGCCACCGTGGTTCTTAAGCGCGGCGTGAGCACCGACCGGGGCCTGTGGACTATTTTCAACGGGGCGACTTCAGGCATGTATGCACAACGGCTGCAAGTGACCATCACTCTGATGGACGGCGACATGAACGCCCTTATGGGTTGGCAGCTTACCCATGCGCTGCCGGTGAAATTCAAGTTCGCCGATCTGAACGGGAAAGGCATGGAGGTCGGCATTGAAGAGCTGCACTTCGTACACGAAGGACTATCGGCGGTCTAGGGGCGAAATCGATGAGCCAGCCTGACCCCAGCACGCAAGCCATTCCGACGATCGTGAAGGCGACCTTGACGGCGCTGCCGAACGGCACGCCGGTACCGGTGCACTTCAATCCGGCTTCGCTGGTTTACACAGTGGAGAACACCTCGCCGCAGCAGGCCAGCCAACCCAAGAAGAAGCAGTACGTGGCGAAGTTTACCGGCAAGCTGACGATGGACCTGCAATTCGACACGACGGATACGGGGACGGACGTGCGGTCGGCGACCACTCCGGTGGCGGCGTTCATGCAATCCTCGGCGAGCGCCAACAAGAACAGCAGCAGCAGCCAGAATGGCGCCAGCAAACCGGCGCCTCCGGTGCTGAGTTTCGATTGGGGCTCGTATCATTTCCAGGGATGCATGGACTCGTTCAAGGAGACCATCGATTTTTTTTCAGCGGATGGCATTCCGTTGCGCGCGCTGGTGAGTATCGGGCTGTCGCGCCAGGATAACGTGTTCGATACGAGCAACGCGCAGGCGGCCACCCCGGCCGGCAGCCTGGTGCCCACGGCCTCGAATGGCAATGTCACCGACCTGGCGACCCAGGGGGGGGATCCGAGCGCCACACGCGCGCTGGCCAGCGCCAATGGCATCGAGAATCCGCGCTTCACGGGCGGGGCCGCGCTGCAAGTGGGCGCTGGAATTCAGTTGAATGCCGCGGTGGGATTCGTGGCGAGCGCTTCGGTGAGCGGCGGCATTGGGATATCCGGCGGCTTGGGAGTGAGTCTATCGGCTGGCGCGGGAGTGGGGATATCGGGCGGTGTGGGCGGCGGGATTTCGCTGGGTGCTTCGGGCGGCGCGGGCCTCGGCATTGGCGGCGGCGCGGGATTTGGAATCGGCGGCGGGGTATCTGCATCGGCGGGCGTGTCTTTCGGGGCGGGCGTCAGCGTATCCACCGGCGCGGGCGCGCAGGTGACGTTGGCGGCGGGCGGCGGAGCGTTGTTTGGGTCGCAAGCGTCCGCGGGCATTCCGGCTACGGCTGGTGCTTTCGCGGGACTGGAAACGGGGCGCGCCACGGTGAGCACCACGGCCCAACTGGATCCGCAGCTTATGCTGCCGGCCACCGTGGGAGTGGATGTATCGGTGGGGGCGAACGCCAGCTTCGGGCTGGGGGGAGTGGCGATGGCGTCCACCGGATTCTCGACGGATGTGGGGGCCAGCGCCAGTTTCAGTGGGGGGTTGGTTTTTGATGGGGATTGAATTGGAGGGCGGCCAATCTTGGCCGCAGCCGCCTTTTAGGCGGCCAAGCAGGCGGCCTGAGAGGCCGCCGCAGGCAACGTGCCTGCCCCACAACGCGGCCAGATCTGGTAGGCAGGCGAAGGGCCGGCTTTAGGTAAGGAAAGGGAGACGGCGATGGCGGTAAATATTGACGAGTTGCAGGTGGAGACTCAGCCGGCGGCGCCGTCCGGACAGGCGCAGGGTTCCAGTCCCGGCGCGGGCAATACGCCCAAGCCGGATATCAAGGCGGAAATGGATAGGCTGCGGGAGCGCGAACTGAGATTGCGAGCGGATTAGATCATGCCTGAGACTCCCGTTACTTCAGCGGCGGTATACAGCGCCATCCCCACGGTGCAGGTGGATGGTCAACTGAACGACAAAGTCACCGAGCAGTTACTCGGCATGAAGATGTGCGAGCACGAGGGCGGGATGTCGGACCTGGAACTGCGTTTCAGCAACTTCGGCTCGTTCCAGGGCGGGATCGGCGATCAAGTATTTGAAGATGGAAGCATCCTGAAGCTGGGCGCGTCGCTGATCGTTTACGCCGGGTTAGTGACTTCGCCCACTGAGATCTTTCGCGGCAAGATTACGGGCCTGGAAGCGGTGTTCTCGAGCGACGGTCCGCCGGAATTGCGGGTGCTGGCCGAAGATGCGTTGCAAGCGGCGCGCATGAGCCGGCACACGAAGAATTGGGATAACACTTCGCTTTCGGCCATCGTGCAGCAAGTGGCCGGCGGGTTGAACCTCACACCCGTCACCACGGGTCTGGACGCCACCATCGGCACGGAGCAGCAGCTCAACGAAAGCGATCTGCACTTTCTGCGGCGGCTGCTGGCGCGCTACGACGCCGATTTGCAAGTGGTGGGCGCGGAATTGCACGCCACGCCCCGCAGCCAGGCGCAACGCAACGCCATTCAACTGGACATGGGCAGCCAGCTTCAAGAGGTGCGCATTCTGGCCGATTTATCGCACCAGGTGACGCAAATCACGGCGACCGGCTGGGATTTCAAACAAGGGCAGACTATTTCGGTCACTAGCCAGACCACTTCGTTGGGGCCGGGATCGGGACAAACGGGCGCTAGCTGGTTGCCGCAGGTTTGGGCAACGCGCTCGGAACAACTGGCGCAATACGCCACCATCGACCAAACGGATGCGCAAGCGCTGGTGGATGCGGAGTTCGCGCAACGTTCGCGGCGTTTCGTGGTGGCGCGCGGAGTAGCCGAGGGCAATCCTTCACTGCGGGTGGGCACTTATCTGACGCTGACCGGTTTGGGACCCAGGTTTTCGAACACCTACTACACGACTGCGGCGACTCATCGTTTCGATCAGGAAAAGGGATACGCGACCGAGTTTACCGCCGAGTGCGCCTACTTAGGAGCCGGACAATGAGCCTGCTGTTGCACGATGCCGTGATGCAAATGCTGGGGCCGGCGCTGTTTCTGGCGAAGGTGGTGAGCGTCCAGGATCCCGACAGCCGCAACCGGGTGCAAGTGCGGCTTTACAACGCCGATGGGGTAGCGGGACAGGACGGACCGATCTGGGCGCGGGTGGCGGTTCCCTTCGCGGGCGGCAATCGCGGCGCGTTTTTCATTCCGGATGTGGACGATGAAGTGGTGGTGGCGTTTCTGGGTGGCGATCCGCGCGGGGCTATCGTGCTGGGCAGTCTTTGGAACGGACACGATACCGCGCCGGTATCCATCGGCGGATCGGGCAAGAGCGTAGACCGCTGGGTGATTACGGGTAAGGCCGGAACCACCATCGCGATTATAGAACAGCCGGCCAGCAGCGCCACGATCACGCTTTCGACGCCGGGCGGGCTTACAGGAACGCTGACCGACCAGGATGGGTCGATCCAGTTCAGCAATAGTTCACAGACTTCGGTGCGCATCGATTCGAGCGGCGTCACCATCAACGCGCCCACGGCGCAAGTACAGATCACCGGGGCCGATCAAGTAAGTGTAACTGCGCCGACGGTAAATGTGAGCGCGGCTGCCAGTATCTTCAGCGGCATGGTGCAGTGCCAGGTGTTACAAGCTACTTCGGTAGTTTCCACCAGTTACTCGCTGGGAGCGGGTAATGTATGGTGAAACATAACATCCGCGTGCAGGGAGTGGATCTGCAGGGAGTCACACACCACCGGCCGGCGCTGCTGCAGATGAACGACAACGACTTCCCGAATGCGTTCCTGCGCGATCTAAGCGCGATGAATCAACTCGAGTTACGGAGGAAGGTATTATCGAGCGCTAAGCACCTGCCGGCGTCGGCAAATTCAGCGGTTACCTTGTATCAGCCGGTCACCCGGGTGGTGCATCTGGCCATGGTGCAGTTGGCGTGTGAAAGTCCGGGTTATCCGCGGCTGGATCCGGCGCGCGTGGTCTCGGCGGGGCTGGTGATCCGGCGCGTGCCCAACGCGGGAGGCACACCGCCGGAAACGTGGCCTTGGATGAGCAACTCCAAAGGGCAATTCGCCTGGGTGAAACCGCTCGACCTGTCGATGGCGGACGAAGATCCCGATCCCGCCAAGCGTCCGCTGTTGCAATCGGGCCAGGCGGCGCTCGATCAGATGCTGGCCACCCAGACGCTCGGGTCGGCGTTGACGGAAAGCACGACTCCGGCATTTGTAGCGTCTCCGGTGGTTTGCAATGCCGTGAATCGCACGTTGGTTTACGCGGTGATTCCCACAGCCAGCAGCGAAGCCAGCACGGTACCGCCGGTGACGCCGGCTCCGCCCATCGACCCCCATACGCTGCATAAGTTACTACCCACGCTGCTCAAGCGCGGCAAGCATTCCGCTCCCTACCCCAACCAATGCGTCACTTATAAGTTCATGTCCGACGACTATGCCAAAGCCAATAAGGCTTCGGACTTCACGATATTTTCTGCGGCGCTGCGCATGCTGTATTCGTCGTTCGGGGCATTCGACGATGCGCAAGGGGCGGTGCTGCTGGATGCCCTGAATCAATATTATGTGACGGTCGAGACGGATTACGGCGATGTCCGGGTGCCCATGGGCGATTTTTACAGCGACGCGGCCAATAAGTTGATCGTTTATGATTCCAACACGGATCCCGCGCCGGCGCCGGAGGTGAAGATGCCTTGCGCCTGGGACGCTTTCAGCCATGAAGACGAAGCCAAGCTCTTCGCGATCATGGCGCCGCTATTGCAATCGCGCGGGGCGGCCTCATCCGTTCCGGAGGGCCGTTTTCAGGACTCCAGCCGGCTGTATCGCGCGCGGCTTTTTTTCCGTATCAAGGGCGAGCATGCCAGTTGTCCGCCGGAGTTGGTGTGGAGTGACTACAGCCATCCGTTCAGGATTGCGGCCTGGTATGAAGGCAGCGGGCGGGTGGTGGCACCGGTGCCCATGCCCGACATTTTCGATAAGAACACGCTGCAGAGCGCGAAGAAGGCTTCGTCGTTTTCGGTCCCGCATAGCCTGATGAACGCCATGGGGGGGGCCAGCCTTACAGGCTTATCGAACGGGACTCCGCCGCCGCCGGGCGGTGGGGGCGTCGGTATCACCTGGATTTGCTCGTTTAGTATTCCGTTGATCACGATTTGCGCGTTCTTTGTGTTGAATATTTTCATTTCGTTGTTGAACATCGTGTTTTTCTGGATGGCGTTTATCAAGATTTGCATTCCCATTCCAGTGCCGAAGTCGAACCCCAACAACTGATGGCTACTAACTACCAAGATCCGATCTCCTGGCCGTTTCTGCCCAAGCCGCAAAACGGGCAGTTGACCTATGACACGCTGGAGCAGAGCGTGCGGGATTCTATTCGGGTCATCCTGACCACGCGTCCGGGCGAACAGCTTATGCAACCGTACTTCGGCGCGGGCTTGCAGAATTTTCTGGACGAAGGCAATACGGTGACGATACGGCGGCAGATACAAACCGCCATCATGACCAATTTGCAGACTTACGAAACGCGGATCCTGGTGGACGCCGTGGAAGTGGAACCGGTGCCCGGCGCATCGTCCGAAATCCACGTGCAGATTTCTTACCGGTTGCTGCGCACGAACGCTTCGCAGCAAATCGGAGTGAGTATGAAAGGCGGATGGCTGAGTGCCCCTAATACCACCGGCGCTTGACGATCGCAGCTACAGCGACCTGGTGCAGGACATGCTGGCGAGCATTCCGGCGCACACGCCGGAGTGGACCATCCAGCAGCCGGGCGATCCGGGCCGCACGCTGATCGAGCTATTCGCATGGCTGGCGGATTCCATCTTATATCGCGCCAATCTGATTCCCGAAAGGCAGCGGCTGGCGTTCTTGAAACTGCTGGGTATGCCTTTGCAGCCGGCGGCCGCGGCGACCGGGATTCTCTCTATCTCACCGAATAACTCGGCAAGCGCGGCGGTCACACTGGCATCCGGCGCGGCGGTAACCGGCGCGGTGAACTTCGAAACACTTACAGAGTTGGACGTATTGCCAGTGACGGGGCAGGTTTATATTAAAGCGCCTCTTACCACGGCGCAGAAGAAAGATTCCAAGGCGCTGCTGACGGGCTTGCAATCGCTTTATAAGCTCGCGAGCGTACCTGCGGGCTACACGACCACTCCGGTTTTCGTAAACAACGCCGCGGACGCCAATGGCGTGGACGTGTTTGGCGCCACCATCGATCAGTGCCTGTGGATCGCGCTGATGGCGCCCAAGCCGGCCAATCTGGCCGCGATTCGGGCCAACTTAGGCGGAGGTAATGGGCAGCGCGTCCTGAGCCTGGGATTCGTGCCGGCGCTGGCAAACGCAGATCCTTTCGAAGATATTCCTACGCAGGCGGCCATCACGGTTACCTGGCAGATCAGCGGCAACACCGCGGCGGGGCAACCGGCGGTTTATTATCCGCTCAGCGTGGGTAGCGACTCGACGAAAGGACTGACCAGGGCGGGCGTGGTGCAATTGCTATTGCCTCAAGGTTCAGATATCGGCGCGCCGCCCAACGATGTGCGCAGCGACGCGCAGGCGGGCGTGGGACCGAAACCGCCGCGCGTGGACGATCCTAATTTCGACAGCATGTTGGTGACATGGATCCGGGTAAATGTGGCGAGCGCGCTGACGCTGAGTTGGGCGGGCATCAATGCGGTCTCAATCGATCAACGCACCACTTACAACAACGTCATCGCCGGCGTGAGCGACGGCACCGCAAACCAGCAATTCGCGCTGGCGCAGACGCAGATCGATCCCACTTCGTTCCTGTTGGACGTGGATATGGGGCCGGGCTTGGGCTTCCAGCTTTGGAACGCGGTGGACGATCTCGGCGTTTTACAAGGGCCGGTGCCGGCTTTTGTGCTCGATCCGGAGGCGGGAACTGTGACTTTCGGGAACCAGATGCAGGGCATGATTCCGCCGGTGAGCCGGCGCGTACGGGCGCGCATGATGCGTGCGGGGGGGGGCGCGGCAGGAAATCTGCCGGCCGGATCCCTGACTGCCATTCAGGGTGTGGATCTTTCGGGCAATCCGGTGGGCGGGTTGACCGTGCAACAGCCGATGGCGACGACCGGCGGCGCGGATTCGGAGACGCTCGACCAGGCCGAGCAACGCATTCCGGCGACGCTGCGGCACCAGAATCGCGCGGTGACGGCGGGAGATTACAAAAACCTGGTGGAGGAGATGCCGGGCAGCGGCGTGGCGCGCGTGGAGGTTCTGCCGCTATTCAAGCCGCAGACGCGCACCAGCCACGTGCCCGGCGTGGTTTCGGTAATGGTGATCCCACCCAAAGGCGATGTGCAGCCGCCTTGTCCGCGCGCGGATCGTACGCTGCTCGAAAGCGTTTACAGCTATCTGAATCCCAAGCGGCCGGTGGGCGCCGAGCTGTATACCATCGGGACCGAATATGTCGGTCTGGGACTGAGTGTGGCGGTGGAAGTAAGCAGCGGATATGGTCTGCTTCAAGTGAGTCAGCAGGTGGAGCTGACTTTGCGGAGTTACTTGTGGCCCACGCCTCCGGGCGGCGCGAACCAGAAAGGTTGGGGGTTGGGGCGTACGGTGCGCAGTCTGGAACTACTGGTAATTGCGGGGCAAGTGCCCGGCGTATCGGACGTAAACGGTCTGTTCCTGTTCACACCGCTGAGCTCGGGCGGCTATCAGCAGATCACGCCCAATAGCGACGGCAACGCTGAATTCACGCTGCAGCATTGGCAATTGCCGGAACTGTTGGATGTTTTGGTGACACCCGGCGCCGTAGGATCGAACGTGCAGCCGGGGATGCTGACTACGGTGGCGCAAACGGACAATACGGTGGCGGTGCCGGTAGTGCCGGCAGTGTGTTGAGTGGATTGAAATGGATTCCAACGGCCTCAATTTTTGGATGCTGAGCCAGCCACAGGACTGGCCGCTGGCGGGGCCGGCCGCCGCCAGCGCAGACGTGTCGTCATTGTCGGCGAGCTTGGGATTTGCGGATACCGAAGTCGTACTGGAGACACCGCTCACGGGCGCGCCAGGGTTCGTGCTGGTGGATTCCGAAGTGATGGCGGTCACTTCGGTGGATGCAACCGGTTTGCAGCTCAGTGTGACTCGCGCCAGCCAGGGCACGGCCGCGATGAATCATCCACCGGGCGCGCTGGTGTGGGGCGCGGTGACGGCCTTACGGTTGATCGCCGCGCCCACCGATACCGAGATCACGGTTGCGCCGCCTTCCGCGGGCGCCATCACGCCGGGAACGTTTTTGCAGATTACGGCCGAGACGCTGGCCGTGGCCGCGGTGGACCGCACGGGAACCATACTCACTGTGACACGCGGGGCCCTGGGCAGCGCCGCAGCCGCGTATGCCGCGGGCGCGCCGGTATTCGCGCCCATCGCGGGAAACACGCTCTATTACTGCACGAAAAACAAGAGCCTGCAGCTACTGAGCATGCGGCTGGGCAATCCACCGGTGGAAAATTTCGCCGCCGCTTCGGATTTGGTCGAGACCACGCCCATGGCGCGGGATGCGTTCGATAATTACGCGCGCTGGGATCCGATTGCGGGGCAGATCGTGGCGGGCGGCAGCGGTCCGGGCGAAGTCCCGATCTATACCGCGCCCGCGGGACAGACAGTTACCGATCTGGCGATGGGTTACGATGGCGTGCTTTACGTCGCGGTGGGCGGGAGCCTGGTGCTCATCGACCGGCAGGATCGCTGGGCGAACTTCACGCTCACGGTTCCCGGATTCACATTCTGGCGTCTGGTGGCGCTGGCGGATGGCGGCGTACTGGCGCTCGATCGCACGGCGCGGCAATTGGGCAAGGTGACTGGAACTCCGCTCCAAACCGGTCCCATGGATTCGCCCGCGCCGGGGATTTTGCGATCGTGCCAAACGAACCCAAATCCGCCTTCTTTGGTGGCCACATATCCGATACCTTCCACGGACACTTACGTGGCTCTTACGGCGATTGGCAAGCGGGTCGCGCTGGTGTCCTGGGACACACTTTCGGCCAACAACAAAGCTTCGTACGTGCGGTTATTCGACTTCGGCACGGGCGTGGGCGTGCGACTGACACTCAACGGGATTCTGTGGCCGTATGGCATCGCCCGGCTGGGCGATTTGAAATTGGCGGTGCTCGCTACGGGATTGAACGAGGCGCTGGTCTACAACCTGGCCGAAACCGGCCGCACGTTGGTTCCGGCGGGCGATACGTATGTGTTGGCGGGCCTGAATAGCGGGCCGTTCGCGCACGTTCTCAGCCAGCCGCCCTACTACACGGCGGGCGTGAATCTGGGCGCGCCGCAGACGGTGAACAGCGGGACCGCGACCCTACCCATCGCATCGCTGGCCGCGGGCACACACGCGATCCGGGCGGTTTATAGCGGCGACGGGAAGAACGCGGCGAATACATCGGCGGTCCTGGTCGAAACCGTCGCCGCGACCGGTGCGCCCGTGTTACTTAGCTCGTCGGCGAACCCCTCCGCGGCGGGGCAATCGGTTACGTTTACAGCGACAGTAACACCCGCGACCGCCACCAGCAGCGTGCAGTTTCTGGATGGCGGAGCACCGCTGGGCACAGCGCCCATAAGCGGCGGTGTCGCCAGGTTTACATCCACCACATTGGCGGCAGGCGCTCACTCGATCACGGCAACATTCAGCGGCCAGACGAGCAACACGCTGGTCCAGACCGTGGCGCCGAGCGCTTCGAGCGTAACGATCGCAGCATCGCCCAACCCGTCGATCACCGGGCAGACCGTGGTACTGACCGCACAGGTTTCGCCCGCCACGGCCAGCGGCACGGTGCAATTTCAAGATGGCGCGCAATTGCTGCCGCTGTTGCCGGTATCGCTCAATTCGCTGGCGGGCTTCGGCTCTACCGATCCGCGCGCGCCGAAGATCGTGGACAGCGGCGTATCGCAAACGGTGTGGCACAGGCTGTTCCTGGAGGCCATCATGCCGCCGCGCTGCTCGGTGGTGGTTTGGCTGACTGCTTCCGATCAACCCTCCGGCATCACCGCTCCCACGGCCGCGTGGTATCCGCACGTTTTTGGCGATGCCGATATGTCCGCGTTCCCGCATGAGACGCCGCCCGAAGGGGTGTGGCTCTCGATTCCATCTGAAGTGCCCTTCGCGCAGCCGTTGCTCAGCGGGACACCGTCGCCCGACCGGCAAGGCTTGTTCATGGTGCTGGTGCAGCGCGTGAACCGGGCGGTGCGCAATCTGAGCGGACGCTTCCTGGGAATCCGCGTGGAATTGCATGGCGATCGCCGCACCACACCGCAGATCGCGGCGCTGCGCGCATGGGCGTCGCGGCACTCTTACGTCAATAACTATTTGCCGGAACTTTACCGCGAGAACAAATTCAGTCCGGCGGCCGATCAGCCGGGACCCAGCACCCGGCGGGATTTCTTCGAACGCTTCGTCGATATTTTCGAGGCGCAACTGACGCGCATCGAGGATCGCGTGGCGAATTCGTACCTACTCACGCGCGCGGAAACCACGCCGGACGCCGCGCTCGATTGGCTGGGCGGCTGGGTGGGGCTGAACGCCACGGGCTATCCGCCGGATCGGCGGCGCGCGCGCCTGCTGGCTTCGGCAAAGCTGCATCGCGAGCGGGGCACCGTGAAGGGCGTCACGAAGGCTTTGGATATCGCTACCAATGGACTATCCAAGCGGGGCGCGGTGATTGTAGTGGAGGATTTTCGCCTGCGCCACATCTTCGCAACAATTCTAGGCGCGGATCTCGCCATACAAAACGATCCGCTGTTGCCTGGATATTCCGGCAACAGCAATTCCATTGTGGGCAACACGCTGTTTCTGGGCGATCCGCGCGACCAGGCGGAAGTCCTGGCGCTGTTCGATTCCTCGAATCTGAATCAGGACCCGGCCGGGGAGCAACAAGTCTACGACAGCCTGGCAAATCGTATGACCGTGTTCATTCACAACCAGGTGGAGATGGTGGACGTGAACCTGGTGCGCAAGATCGTGCACTACGAGAAACCCGCGCACGTGGCCGCATCCATCCGCATCGCCAAGCAGCCTTTCATGGTGGGCCTGGCGGCCTTGCTAGGCGTGGACAGTTATCTGGCTCCGGACCCGCCGCGCGATCCGGTGGTGGTGGGAACGAGCCAGATCGGGCGATACAACATGGTGATTCAAGATCCCAGCCTCGATCCGCGATTGGAGACCTGAAGATATGGCAACCGACACTCTCAATCCCCTGGCGCCGCAACGAGTCTACTACTCGACCGGCCGTATGATGGGCGTCGCCGATTTCCAGGCGGATCAGGATTATCACCGCGGGCGGCTGGCGCGCGCGCTGTTGCAGTTGTATGGCACGGGTACGGTGGCCGGGATGAACGTATTCATCGAGCTTCCGGTGTGGCAGGGCAGCACGCCTTACGCGCCGTTCGCGTACGTCTTCGATGCGAACAAGAGCTTACAGATGAATACCGGCGTGGCGGGGACCAGCGGCGTGACCGCGCCTACCTTTGCGGCGGCAGCGGGCGGCACGGTGACCGATGCGAACGGCATCGTGTGGACGAACGAAGGCGCCATCATCGCGGCGGGATGGCGGCCCAACACGCTATTCACGTTTCCCTCCGCCATTGTCGATTCGAACAACAACGTTCAAATTTTGACGGTGAAGCCGAACTTCACTACGGGCGCCGGACAACCGGTGTGGAATACAAACATCGGCGGCGTCACCAACGATGGAGCCGCGAGCACTCCGGCCTGGTCCTGCGCCGGTCCGCTGCAGATCGAGATCGCGGTTTCGGCGGGCCTGGCGATAGACCGCATGGGGCGATTGGTGGAAGTGCCGCGCACCGTCTGCATCTTATTGAACGCCTGGCTGGCGCAGCAGATGCAGGCGTGGCAGAACCAGATCTCAAATCCGGTGGCCGGACAAGCCGCGCTGCCCGATCCCAACACGGCCATCCAGGATGGCAAGAATCTGATGTGCGATGTCTTTGCCACATTCGTTCCGTGCACGCGGGGGGTTACGCCGTGCTTTGCTTCGGAGGACGATTATGACGCGACCGATGCGTTCTCCGCGGATCGCCTGCTCGATTCGTTCGCCATGCAGCTTGTGCTGCGCACCGATATCGATCCGCCGCTGACTCCCGTCGATCCTTGGAAAACCGCGGGCGCGCTGCCTGCCTCGGGAGCCGCGCTCACGGCGGCCGGCGAGACCGCCATGCAGAATTTCTTATTGGGAGCTACAGCGGGGCCGGCCAGCGCCGCCGTTGAATATCCGCCGGGCTTCGATAAGAGCTCTGTATTCCTGGCGCGCATTCTGATCGCGGCGGCGAAGGGAGCGGCGGCGGGTCAGCCTCCCACTTACAACCTGGCGCAAATCACGATCGATAATAACTCCCGGCTGTTTGTGTATCCGGTGGGATTGCTGGCGCGGCTGAACGGGCTGGGCGCGGGTAAGGAGACTTAGGAGCGAAAGCATGCCAACTTACACGGCGGGCAGTACGCGAGTTAGTCTACAGCAACCGGACCTGACTAGCTTTCAAGACAACGGTTCGGTGGTGCTCGATTCGCGCCGCACGCGCCCGCTGTGGTTCGACGGCAGATTTCTGAAGGCCAGCGACCTGGAGCGCGAACAGAATTATTTCCTGACACGCGAAGCGGACTTGGGGCAAGCCGGCGGCTTCGAGGGCATTTACGGCTTGATGGTGGAGCGTTTTGCATTCAGTGAACGCATCCTGCTTCGAAGGCCTTGGGCCATCACCATCCGCGCGGGTTACGGCATTACTCCGGCGGGCGAGTTCGTGTCGGTTCCGAGCGATCTCACCGTGGACGTCTCGGAGCTTCCCGTGGAGGACAATGCCAGCCCGCAACCGGGGCCGTCGACACAACCTGCGCAGGCGGCTGAAACGCGCACGGGATTGTATGTGCTGGCGCTGCAGCCGATCGAATACAATGCCGATCCGATCACTGAGTATCCCACTACGGTACAAGGACCGCGCAGCATGCATGACGGCGACATTGTCGCCGCCACGGCGGTTTCGCTGGTGCCTTATCCCAACCCTACCGGCAGCTATCCCGCGTCGATGACGCAAGCGGCGCTGGCCAGACAGATCTTCGTGACGGGCAATGGCGCCACGCTTTCGGACGCGCTGCTGCCGCTGGCCGTGATCCGTCTGGACCACGGAAGGATTCAATGGATCGATCCGTATCTGGTCAGGCGAGAGAGCGGCGCGGCGCTGGGCGGCGTGAGCTTCGGCTTGAACAATCCGGCGGCCCAACAAGCGTATCTGATGCAGTACGACACGCAGTTGCAAGCCGCGGTGGCGGCGCGCCAGGCCAGCGGACTGAAGGCGAACTTCGCGGCGACGGATTTCTTTCAGGCGCTGCCGCCAGTGGGCCGTTTCCCGCTGGATGGCATCGACACGAACGCCTTCTCCCACACGTTTTTTCCGCAGGAGATGGATGTGCGGCTGAGCATCGTTCCCGAAGACGAATTGCCGGCGCTGCTGGAGGACGGCATGTCGCTGCCGCCCATCGATCTGACGCTCGCTTCGAGCGCGTACGCCAGCATGGCGGTGTTCGCTTTGATTCCGGTGCCGCGCGCTAATTTCGCCGCGCTGAAGAGTTCCCTGCCCGTGACGCCGCTGAATCCACTGTTGCCGCAAGTGTTCGCGAACCGTTCGCCGATCCAGCTTCTGCAGCTCTTTAAAGGGAAC
Source organism: Bryobacterales bacterium (assembly GCA_963785255.1). Classification (GTDB taxonomy): domain Bacteria; phylum Acidobacteriota; class Terriglobia; order Bryobacterales; family Bryobacteraceae; genus Bog-159. Next base: position 227,119 of record CAWAUR010000013.1, on the reverse strand, counting down.
GTCACGTTCACGTTTGCGCCGCCGGTTTCCAATAACGCTTGGGCGGCGGCCATTGGCAGCCAGAAATACGGCTTCTTTCTGCGGCGCAGCGGCGATGCCACGTTCGTGAACTTCACACCGCCGCCGGTCACGACGACTACGACCAACACGACGACGGGCACGAGCACAACTACCAGCACCACGACGACCTCGACCACCACAACGAGCACCACGACTTCGACCACCACCGCGAAGCCCACCACCACCACGACGACGACCACCACCACGTCAACGACCACGGCAAAGCCGACGACGACCACAACCACGACAACGACTACGCCGAAACCGACAACAACCACGCCCAAGCCGATTGTAGTGACGCCGCCGACGGGGCTGACCGTGCGTCCGATCAGTCCTGTGCTTGGCGGAGTATTACCGAAATGAGCGCAAATCTCCTTCCCATTCGAATTCTGCCGCGGCGTCCAATTCTGGGCCCCGTCTTGCCCGATAACCCAACGGTGCAGACCGGCCGGAGCACGCGTCCGCTATGGTTCGACGGCCGTTTTCTGTCGGCCAACGATCTGAAGCGCGAGCAACACTACTTCTTGCGGCGGCAGGCGAATTTAGGGCGAGCCGCCGGTTCCGGCGTGCTGCACGGCCTGGCGGTTACGCAGGCGGCTGCCAATAGCCAGACTGACCGCGCCGAGACAATTGTCATCGGCGCGGGAGTTGGACTTACACCTTCGGGCGCGTTGGTCATGATTCCGAACGATCTGACGACCGTGTTATCCGACCTTGCGGATGCGGAGAATCTGGACGAGCAGTTCGGGCTGGCCGAAACGCCGCAACAGCCGGCGCGGACGCGCACGGGAGTGTACATCGTGGCGCTCCGTCCGGTGGAGTTCACGGCCAATCCAGTCGCCTCATATCCGGCCAATCTGCAGACACCGCGCGTGGTGCAGGATGGCGACATTGTGGAAGCCACCGCGGTTTCGCTGGTCCCGTTTCGCAATCCGGTGAACAACTACGACACGGCGTTGCAGCGGGCCGCCCTGGCCCGCCAGATCTTCGTGACAGGCCCCCCCCCGACGCTTTCGGATTCCTTGCTGCCATTGGCCATGATCGGCCTGGACCGCAATGAAATCCAGTGGATCGATATGTACCTGGTGCGGCGCGACAGCGGTCCGGAAACGAGCGGCGTGCGCTTAGGCTTGGCGGATCCGGCCACCGGGCAGGCCTACCTGATGCAGTACGACGCGCAGTTGCAAGCCAATCCGCTCAGTTTTGCGGCCAGCGATAATTTCCAGGCACTGCCTCCCGCGGGCCGTTTTCCGCTGGCGGGTATCGATACCGCGAGTCTCACGCAGACCTTCTTTCCGCAGCAAATGGCGGTGGAGTTGAGCATCATCCCGGCCGACGAGTTGCCCGCGGTGCTTGAGGACAGCATGTCCCTACCGCCAATCGATCTGCTGCAGCAGCCGGCCAGTGCCTTGGCCAACTTCACCGTTTACGCATTGATCGCGGTGCCGCGCAACAATTTCGCCGGCTTGCAGAAGACATTGCCGCCCAGTCCGCTTAAGCCCGCTCTGGCGCAGGGGGTGGGCAGGCTCCCCATTCTGCGGCCGATCGGACCGATTCGGCCCACGGTGACGATCCCCACGCTGGGCAGCACATCCAGCAGTGCGTGGGCGGCAGCCATTGCCGGCCAGACTTACGGCTTCTACGTGCTCCGGCGCAGTGAACCGATCTTTGTCGAACTGACCAACCCGGCCGCATCGCCGGCGATCGCCACCGCAACATCCACGACCACGGCGCCCGCGCCGCCGGCGCCGCCAGTGCCGGTCCCGCTCGGAACGATAGGTCCCCTTGTCCGAACTCTGAAGGCTCCGGCCGCAACCACGGCGGCGCCCAAAACCAGCCCGGCGCCGCCCGTCCCGGCCCCGCCCGGCGCGATAGGGCCCCTTGTCCGAACCCTGAAGGCTCCGGCCACAACCGCGGCGGCGCCCAAAACCAGCCCGGCGCGAGCCGGCCGCAAACCACGAACATGAGCGCAACTCAGATCCAAAACGCACAACCGGGCGAAGACCTTCTGGGAATCGCACCGCCGCTCGAAGAGCAAGTGAATGCCGGATGGCTGCACCGTCTACACTTGTTCAACGGGCGCGCGCTGACCGCGGCCGCGCTGCAGAGCGAGCAGGCCTACCGCGCCGGACGCCTGGCCATTCTGGGCCAATCGGTGACGCAAGGAGTTGTGAAAGGTCTGGCGCTTTCCGCCAACCTTACGGCCGCCGATCCGGTGTTGCAAGTGGCCTCGGGATACGGAATCTCGGCATCGGGCGAAGATGTTGCATTATCGCGTACCCTGCGCAGTACGCTTGGATCGCTCGTGGTGATCGATCCGGCGACGAGCCTGGTGATCGACACGTTCCCGAATTATTCCAAGAATACCAGCCACACCGCTTTCGCGGGCGTGTTACTGCTTCAGCCCATTACCGGGCAGGTAAGCGGGTCGAGCGTGGACACCGGTCCGGTGAATCAAATCGTATCGGGGAACCTCAACGCTTCTTGCGATCAGGATCCCAGCGAAGACGCTTTCGCGGATTGGCAAATCGTGGATGGCGTACGTTTAGTGATGGTGGCGTGGCCCCCGAGCCTGGGCGCGGTGCCGGCTTCCACCGATCCCGCGTTTCGAAACCGCCTGGTCTATACGATATTCAATGCGGAAATGGCGCTGACCCCGGACGACCGGTTGCCTTGGGACATGCTGGGCGTCCCGGTGGCGCTGGTGGGTTTCGACAGTACCTGGAAAGCGCAATTCGTGGACTGCGCCGCCGTGGTGCGGACGGGCGGCCTGCGGCGCAACCGTTACGTATTACCGGCGCAGCCCGGCGCGGCGGGCTCATTCTTGCTGGCGGAACCGGCGCTGGCCCAAGCACGCGTTTCTCAATTAACGGAACAACTGAGCGCGACGCCCGGTTTAACCAGCCTGGTTCCCGCTTTTGCGTCGCTGCCTCCCTGCGGGGTGCTACCCGCCCGGTCCATGGATTTCACCAAGCATGCGGGCCTCTGGTTTCCCTCCAATTGGACCCTCACGGTGGGACCGGTGCATCAGGAAGAGATCGAAACGGCGCTGCTGGCGGGGATGACGGAACAGCCGCTCGACCCGACGCAGAACGAATCGGTCGAAGTCCTGCTGCCGCTGCCCGATACGCTATACGATCCCGACATTCTGATCACGGAGACGGTGGATCCGGCATTTCAGCAAGCGGTCACCAACGCCCAGGAAGATCTCACATTCGTTCTGGAACATCGGCAGACGATTCAACAAGAAGCCAACGCGCTTTCGCGCGCTTTGAACGGTGACCGGCAGCTACCGCCGTATCGCGAACTGGCGGGGCTTACGCAAGTCGAGATCGCGCAACTGGGTCCGGCGCTGAAGGTAGGACAGCACTCCATCACCGCGGTGTTTACTGGCTTGAATGGCGCCACGAGCACATCCGCGCCCCTGAGCCAAACTGTGTCGAGCCTGTCGCTGAGTTCGTCGGCGAATCCATTGTCCGCCGGCCAGACGTTGACTCTTACCGCCAAAGTCTCGCCGCCTTCCGCCACGGGCAGCATACAGTTTTCCGATGGCGCTACGCAGTTGGGAACGCCGGTGCCGATAATCGGTGGGGTTGCCACCTTGGTGCCCCCGGCGTTAACGCCAGGCACGCACGCCATCACGGCGATGTATCCCGGCGACACGAACAATCCCGCGAGCATTTCTCCGGTTATGCTGCAAACGGTTTCGCCGACGCCTACGAATGTGGCGTTGAAACCCACGGCGACGTCATTGGCCGCGGGGCAGGCGGCAACGTTTATAGTGTCGGTGTCGCCCAGTACGTCGACTGGTAGCGTGCAGCTCCTGGATGGCGGCACAGCGTTGTCGACGGCGATGGTGGGCGCCGGAGCCTCGGTGTTCAGCACCTCGTCGTTGACGCCCGGCACGCACATCATAACGGCGACTTATATCGACTCTACCGGCAAACCGGCGGCCAATTCCGGAGCTGTCTTGGTCAGGATCTCGCAGGCGGCTTCCACCGTGACACTGAGCTCGTCACCGAGCCCGTCCGTCCTGGGGCAGAGCGTCACTTTCACAGCGGTGGTTTCTCCGAGTTCGGCCACGGGCGTGGTGCAGTTCCTGAACGGCGGCATCCCATTGGGCGCGGCAGTCGAAGTGAGCGCCGGCGTCGCGACGCTCGACGTGTTCGAGAGTGTGGGCACCGTGCCGGTCCCCGGCGGTTACATTTCGCAGGACTATCAGAAGCTCATTACCGACGCGGCAAATCCTCCCTACACTCTATTTCAGGATGGTAACGGCACTCCGTTATCGCCGCCGCTGCCGCTGTTCTCCAGCGACGACATGAACGACCTGGCGGAGAACGGAATCCCGCATTTCATCTCGATGATTAACGCCAAGATTGCCAAGGCCAACGATCTGCTGGATCTGGCATTTCTCACGGCGCAGAGCGACATTTACCGTTTCCGCCAGTATGTGCTGGGAACGTCGGATGCGACGGCTTTGGCGGTTTCTCCGATCGCCGCGCAAATCGCCCAAGGGGAATCCGCGGCGGTGACCGCCTCGAATCTACAGAGTTATTTGTCCACGATTCTCCCGGCCAATTCGCCGAACGTACCGCCCGCCACCACCACACCGAAGCCCGGCGCGCCCCCTCCCGCCGCTCCCGCCGCCACAGTGATGACCGCCACGGCGTTCCGCCCGATGATCGGCATTGTGCGTCCGATGCAGGCCACCAGCGCGACCAACGTAGCCAGACAGTTTTCCGTACCGGCTCGCCCGCTAGGGACGGTGGCGCAGCCAGCCCCCCAAGCCACCACCTTCAGAGCAACTACGCTGGTGCTTCCCACCGCGGCCAGGATTTCTCCCACCGCGGTCAGCAGTACGCTGGTAACCGCGCCGGGCACGGTCGCCCATCCGGCCTCGACCAACGATGTATTGGCGCAGTCGCCTCTGGTGGGGGCACAGCTAAACCTGCGCACCCTGACGATCGCGCAACGGATGTCGAATCCCCCGTCGCAGGAAGGGCTTTTCTATGCGGTGGGGAACCGGGTGGCGTTTCTGCAACTGCTCGCCGACCTGGAGATCACGATCGACGACCTGCCGATCCTGGTCGATCAGCCCCCGCCGCCCGCCGCGGCTACTCCCGCCACCACTCCGCCGCCGCCGTTACGGTTCACCATCGCGGACATTCGCGCCACCGCCGATCCCGTCAGAAGCGCCGCGGCTTTCGGCGCCGTGCAAACTCCGAATATCAACACACCGGGCACCGAGGCCGACGAAGCCGCGCTGTTTTCCACCGGCATTCACGTGCTGGAACAGCATACCGCACTGCTACGCGCCATAGAAGGCCGCATCCAGCAATACAGCGACTTTGTGAGCGAGTGCGCGACGGCGCAATCGAATATTCAGGGTTTCCTGCCGCAAGCTCAGACGCTTTTGACGCAACTCGAAAACGATCTGGCGCAAGCGCGCCAGGACGTGGCCTTCACCACCGCGCTGCTCAACGACGAGACCGCGCGCGTGGCCGGCGTGAATGCCACACGCACTTTCACGCTGCAGAATTACGTGCCGTCAGTGGTCTACACGCGGCCGCGTACGTTGCAAACGGCGGCGGACGTTCCCAGCCGGCAACTGGTGCCCGGCAATATCGCGAGTCCCGTGCCGAGCTGCCTGCAACAGTCCGTGGCGATACCACCGGAATTGCGGGAGATGGTGACGCTCTTGCGGGATGCGCCGGTGAACTGGATGCCTAAAATTCACGACCTGCTGAACCAACTGGAGCGCACGCTGTGGCTGCAGGAATTGGCCGCCGATCTGCAAGCGCGCGCAATGGCACAGTTGACGCTGGCGTTGCGGGTTTCTTCGGCGGCTTCGGAAACGGGCGTGTATGCGCCGGTCATCGCGAGCATCTACAACGCCAATCAGCAGGGCATACGCGCGTTCCAGACCGAGCGCGCGGCCTTCCAACCGGCGGCGTTGGTCAACCTGAGTTGGGCATCCCAGGTTACGGCATTGCAAGGCATCGCCTCGCCGGGCGATCTGTTATCTTCCGACGCGGTGCACACGGAGGTGGTGGCCGCTACTTCGCGCCTGATGCAGCAGATTTCGAGCGTGGCTACCTGCCTTTACGCGCGCGCCTGCCAGGCGTTGCCCATCGACCGGCTGGCCTGGGCGGAATTCCTGATGGGGGTGGGGCTCTCCATTCAACTGCAGAGCCTGGCCGTGCTGCCTAACTGGAACACGCAGGATTATGTGACGCGGCAACAGACCCAGATGCTGGTGGATTTCCTATTCCAGCAGATCGATACCACCATTCCGAACGCTGTGGCGTTCATGAGCGATGTGGTGCGGGTATCCATCCTGCTGGCGAGCGATGCGCCGGTGGACGCGGTGATCGCCGGCGCCATTACGCTGGCCACCACGCCCGTGTTCGCCGGCATCGTGCGGCTCACGCTGCCTTCCGAGCGGATCGCGCAGGGCATGTATGTGCAGCTTTACAGCGCGGGCAACCTGGCGGCGCAAGCGGTGGTGACGGATTTCGATACCGCCGGCGTGCGGGCTACCGTGACGCAGGTATATCAGCCGGGCGTGGCTTTGCAGGTGAACGATGTGGCGCACTTTACGGCGCAACCGCTGGAAGCCGTGGCGTTCAAGGCTTTCGATACGTAGGCGGCCATCCGGATATGTTTTTCCTCCGGCACAAATGGTTTCGCAACGAGCGGCAGGAGGGGCGTGTCTCCGCGGACATCTCCCGGTCGAGCGGGGCGAAAGCGGGCATGCATTTGTTTGGGCGCGCCGCGTTGCCAGGAAAGTTGCAGAGGAAGGCGGTGGTCAGCCAGCCGGGCGATCCGCTGGAACGGGAAGCGGACCAGGTGGCCGACGCGGTGATGTCGGGCGCGCCCGCGGCGGCGCCTGCCAATGCCGGCGCGGCGACTGGCCACATCCAGCGGAAGTGCGCCTGCGGTGGATCGGCCGCCGGCGAATGCGAAGAGTGCCGCAAGCGGGAGGAGGAGGAGGGAATGGTGCAGCGCAAGGCCGCGGAATCGGGCGGCTTGGACAGGCCAGGAGGCCTGTCCCACGGGTCGGCGAGCACCCTCGATCCCGGCACGCGGGCGTTTATGGAGCAGCGCTTCGGTGAGAATTTCGGCGATGTCGAGGTGCATGCGGATTCCGCCGCGGACCGCTCGGCGCGCGCCTACCAGGCCCTGGCCTACACCAGCGGTTCGCACATCGTGTTCCGCAGCGGCCAATACGAGCCGCAAACAGATTCCGGACGCAAGCTGATCGCGCACGAACTGGCGCACGTGGTCCAGCAGCGCAACGGGCCGCCGGCGATTTCACGCAGCCCCGACGACGCCGCGCCCAAGCCCGTTTCGCATACCGCCGAAATCGAGGCGCTGCTGGACGCCAAGGATCCGGTAGCAGGCGTGGGCTCGCCTGCCCAGGCGGCAGTTGCGCTACGCGATTTGCCGGACGATGAGTTAATCGCGACCATGCGGGAGCTACGCGATCGCGGGCGCATGGAGCAGCTTCGCCCCGGCATCGCGTATCAGGGCACGCGGCTGTGGGTGGCGTTCCGCGCGGTGGAACTCGAGGGACAGGGTGCGTCGGCGGCGCCGGAAGATTGGGCGCGCGCACGGGAAGGATGCTTGCAACTGGACCCATCGGATCGCAGCGCGTTTATCGCCGCTATCCCGCACTTGCAGACTCCCGCGGAACCCGCGATTCCGGCGAGCGCGTCCAGTCTGCCCGGGCCGCTATTGGCCACGCTGGGCCGATCCTTCGCGCGCCGCATGGCCGGAATGCGGGGATCCACACAGAACCTCGACAATGCATTTTGGGGAGGACGCCCGGCGAACTTCGATGCGGCGCTGGCGGCGATGGGCACGGCCGGCATGGCGATCATCCGGGAGATCTATGACCGCTGGACGGCCGCTGGACTGAGTTGGCCGCTACTCGACAATCTGCTCAATGTGTGGAGCGGAGGAGCGCCGGGCTTCAACTTCACAACCGCGAGCACGGCGGCGCTCCAAGCGGCGCTGGAAGCGAGTCCCCAATTCTGCCAGGATATCGCGCTGGTGGGGGGGGCCTATCATTTCGTGCACGGTGAGACGCCCTGCTGGCGCGAAGTCGTAAGCGGCGCGCATGGATTGCATTTCTGCCTGGGCGCCGCTACACCATCGGTGCATATCGATCCCACGCAGATAGTCTCGAGCAAATTGCTGGGGACCTGTGTCTACGACCCATCGGTGACGTACCAGCATTGGAAGGATCTGGGCTGGGTGCCTTAACCATGGCGGCGCACGCATTCGATTTCGGGCAGACCGAGGACCGTTATAGCCGCTATGTGCGGCGTGCGCGGTTGTGCGTGGATGCACATGCGCCGGCCCATCTTCTGGCGTTCACCACCGAGGAGGCTTTGCGGCTGGCTTCGCTGCCCGGCGAAAACGAAGGACGGTCGTATTATTTCCGACGTCTGCGCGTGACTGGGCTGCCGCCTTCGGGAGACCGGCGCGCGTGGCTCGATAAATTCCAGCGGGCGCTCGAACAACAGGCGGCGCAGGCCATTCACGGCGGCGATGCGCGCGCCGCGTCGGCGGAGGTGGTCTACTTCTGCGGCGAACAGGAAGCGCTCGAGATGCTGCTTGATCGCATTCTGGCGCGGAGGACGGTGCATGAATGGTTTTGGCCAATGGTGATTGGCGGGCGGCCGGTGTCCGCAAGCGCCGGGACGATCATCGAGCTTGTCGAGAAACTGCGGGCACGGCCGGCTTCCTGGGTGGCGGTGGCCGCGGCACTGTTCGCGGCGCCCGAGTTGGATGTGGTGCGGTTGCTTGAAGCCATTCCGGAGACGGTGGCGGAGCGATGGCTGCGGGAGATGACGGGATCGCCGCCATTGGTTGCGGGCCGTGCGGCGCCGCGATTCGCGCGCCAAGTGTTGCCCGCCATCGAGCAGGCGCTGGGGATTTTCGGATTCGCGAACGCGCGCGTCGTTTGGCTGGCGACGCTTGGCATTTTGTTCGATTCGCCGGCAGAGTTGGCGGCGGGCACTGTAGTGTGGCGGGCGCGGCAGGCTTTGGCGCGGATCGCCGAAGGGGGTGCTGCGGCGCGGGCGGAGTTGCCTATCGAGCCTGCGGCGGCGCAGGCAGCGCTCGCCACGCAGCGGATCGTCACGAGCACGGTCGGCGGCACGCAAATGGCGATTGACACGGCGATCGAGACTGGAGGGCGGCGGCCTCGGAGCGCGTCGCCGCAGATCGTTGAAGACGCCACCGCCGAGGCTGGGGACAAATCATCGCGCGCCACCGAAATGAGTGCGTCCACGAAGGAGGCCGTTGAGCCGGCCATCTCGACAGCATTCGCGACTGATGCGGCGGCGAGCGTAAGCGAAGTTTTAATCACGCGCCCGGAATCCTCGCAGGAGCAGGCGGGCACCGAAGTTCAGCCGGCCGCCTTGATCGCTGACAGCGCCTCGCACGCGCGGGTGCCGGCTGGGCGGCCGACGCCGGATCGCTGGTATTGCTCCGGTTTACCGACAGGCTCCGCGGGCTTCTTCTTCTTGTTGAACGCAGTGCGGCAAGTGGGCGTCGCGGAGGCGCTGGCCGCGGGGTTGGGACAAGCCAGACCGGATTTCGCTTTCCGCGTGTTACTGAGATTGGCGGCGCATGCCGGCGTTGCACAGGACGATCCGATCTCGATCTGGCTGCATTCGCTGCTGAACGACGCCAACGATGGCGGCGATGAATTGCTCTGCGATGAGTCGTGCTGGCCCTTGAATCTGCGGCCTTCGCGAGAGGCCGCGTCAATCGACTATATCGTCCGCGTCTGGTATCTCGGCGTGCGCCGCTGGTGCTGGCGCGCCGCAAAAATAAGTGTACGGGATATCGTCGCGCGGCCCGGGGTGTTCTCCGTGAATCGTACCGACCTGGACATTTCCCTGGCACTTGAGCAGGCCGACGTGCGCGTGCGCCGGGCGGGTTTGGATCTGGATCCCGGATGGCTGCCTTGGTTCGGACGCGTGGTGCGTTTCCATTATTTGTTCCGCGGAGAACTCCATGGTTAAGATGGCGGCCCAAGCTGAGCCGATCGCGGGCGGAGTGTGCGCACGGGCATTGGGCGCGCTGGCGGCGCTACTGCCCGAAGGTGCGTCCTCCGCGGAGGCCGCATTTCTGAGGGCGCACTGCGTGGTAAGCGGCAACCATCACCAGGCGGACGCACCGCTGCTGGAGCTCGCGGACCGGTTAGGCTTCGATCGCGTGGAGATCCTGGCCGTGGCGCTGGCGGCGGCCGTGGAAACGGACTTGATGTGCGGCCGCGCGGTGGCGCATTTGCAGGCGCCCATCGGCGGGTCGCGTCCCACGCTCGGATTGCTGGCTGCGGCATTCGCGGACGGAGAAGCGGAAGGGCAGGTGGTGGAGCGGCTGCTCACCGGCGCGGCGCTGGAGTGCGGTCTGCTGCAACTTCTCAACGAGAGCGCGCCATTGGCGGAGCGCGGGGTGGCCGTTCCCGTCCCGCTGTGTCTGGCGCTGAGCGGACGCGATGCAGGTTGGCCGGGAACTGTTTTGGGCATTGACGGAATTCCGGAAACTCCGCTGCCGCCTTCCACACTGGCCGAAGCCCGGCGCCGGGCGCGCGCCATGGCCGCGGGAAACGTGCTCGTGGTGCGGGCCAGCGGCGTGGCTGAGGCGCGTGCCGTGGCGGGCGAAATCGCCGAGGCGCTCGATCGCAGGCCGCTGTTCATCGAGATGGAACGCGCGCACGGCCAAGGCAAGCCCGGTCCGGCGCCCGCTGGTCTGGGACCGTTGCTTCTGCTGCGGCAATTGCTGCCGGTGTTTTGTTTCGAACCCGGCCCCGGCGAACGGCGGGCGGTTCCCGCGGTGCCAGGCTACGCGGGTCCCGTGTTGGCGTTGTGCGGACGCGATGGGAGCATAGAGGCGCGCGGCGAGAGTCCCGCTGCGTGGAATCTGGGCGTGCCGCCGCGCGAAGAGCGCCGCCAGCTTTGGAGCACTGCGATTGGAGACGAGCGGCTGGCCGCGCGCCTGGCCGAGGATTACAGGCACGGCAGCGGGCGCATCGCGCAGCTCGGCCGGTTGGTGCGGCAACAATGCTTGTTGGATGGCCGCGATGCGCCGGCTTTCAGCGACGTGGCCGCCGCCTCGTGGACCGGCCAAGGCTCCGGCCTGGAGGCGTTGGCGCAACCGCTTCCGGACCAGATCTCGGACGAAGCTCTGGTGGCCGGCGCGGCATTACGCGACGAATTATCGCGGCTATTGCTGCGCTGCCGCCGCCGCGAGAGCCTGATCGAAGGCTTGGGTGTGTCCGCGCTGGCGCGTTACCGGCCGGGCGTGCGGGCGCTATTCACCGGCCAATCCGGGACTGGAAAAACACTGGCGGCGGGATGGCTGGCCACCGAACTCGGCCTGCCGCTTTATCGCGTGGATCTGGCGGCCGTCACCAGCAAATACATCGGCGAGACCGAAAAGAATCTGGCGCAGTTGCTGGCGCACGCCGAAGAATCCGGCATCGTGCTGTTGTTCGATGAAGCCGATTCGCTATTCGGCAAGCGCACCGAGGTGAAGGAATCGAACGATCGTTTTGCCAACGCGCAAACGAATTACCTGTTGCAGCGGATTGAGATTTTCGATGGCATCGCGTTGCTGACCAGCAACAGCCGCGCGCGTTTCGATCCGGCGTTTTGCAGGCGGCTGGATATGATTGTGGAGTTTCCGCTGCCGGGGCCGGAGGAGCGGCGCCTGCTGTGGCTTTCGCATTTGGGCGGGCGGCACCGGCTGAGCCATCGGGAGCTGAATCAGGTGGCGGCGGCGGCGGATCTGGCGGGCGGGCACATACGCAACGCCGTGCTGACCGCGTCGGTGGTAGCGCAGGCGCAAGGGCGCGCCATCGAATACGGCGATGTGTATGTGGGGTTGGCGGACGAGTACCGGAAGATCGGGCGGCAGCCACCGGCGGAGTTGGTGCGGGGGGCGTAAAAAGCGAGCCGGTATGGGATCCGTGGTGGCCGCCAAGCCGGAGGAGAAGAAGGGGAAATCCACAGTGCATGAACCTGCGTCCGTCGAAGGAACGCAATCCGCCCAGGCAGTGGGTATCCGCGCGGGTCTTCCGCTTTTCCTGCAGCGGGCTGGTGCTTCGAGCGGTGGTCCCAGTCCGCTCCACAGCGACGGGAGTCGTGCCGGCGAAATGCCCTTCCCCTTCGCGGACCGCATCCTGCGAGCCACCGGCACGTCCCTCCGCCTGCGAAGCGTTTGCGATGCCGGCGGCTGTGCCGGCAGAGGGACTCCTGCATTCACCGATGGCATGACTACCCACTTTGGCAGCCAGACTCCCAGCCTGCACGTTGCCGCGCACGAGGCCGCCCATCAACTCCAGCACGCCGGCCTCACGCGCGACGCCGATCTTGGACCCGAAGGCCACGCCGGAGCCGTGGCCGACGCGATCTCGAGCGGTGGGCCGCCGGCCGCCCTGATCGGCAACCACGGCGCGCCGGTCTCAAGCGCGATCCGAAACTATCAATTGACTGACAGGGCCGGACGATGGAAAGGCGTTAGCCCGGGAGCGGTTTTCGCCAAGCTGAGCGAAACCGGCGAAGCTTTCACCGCCGGTGGACAAACCGCTTTCGCCACACCCGCGCTCATCAATTCCGCGAACGGTTTGCTCACCGCCAAGCAGTCCGGCGTTATCATCTCGCCCGGCGCGGGGGCTATGACCGTTGAGGCTCCCGACAACAGCGGCTCCAAAACACTCTCCAAAGTGGACGTGAAGTTCGCCGCCGATCCCACCGGAAAAAAGTTCTACGGCGATTGCCGCCAAGCCTCCCGGGAAGTCATGGGTCCAAGCAGCACGCGTGTCCCTGAAGAAGCTATGTGCAGCCCCGGGGGAACCCCCGCCATGGTTCCCGGGAACCCTCTCGATCTGGTCGCGAAGACCCTCTTCTTAGATCAGCGAATCAGAGATACGCCTAATTACGACCCGCTCACGCCGGAAGAAAAGAATCAGGTGGCCAAAAAGGCTGCCGAAGATTTCGAGAACCTTTCGCCAGAGGAGAAGGACAAGCTGCGGAAATCCAAGGTTACCGAGGAAGCGGCCAAGCGCATGGGCATCGACCAATTCGCGCAGCCCGGCGTGGGAGAAGCGTTCGCCTCTTTCCGGGGAGACAAGGCGCCGCTGGGACAATTCGGCTTTCATTATGCCACGGTCATCATGGTCGCCGGCGAGGACCGCGTGACTCTGGAGAATGCCGGCGGAGATCCGGATCAACTGACGGCGAAGTGGCTCATGGAGATGTATGGCCCGGCCAGCAAGAATCAAACATTTCAGGAGGAACACGAGAATCTCGGTCAGAACGTGCATACGCTAAGATTGGGCACCATGCCCTCACCGCCCTCTGGCGCCGCCGATTTGCCCAGCTTACCGACACGCGAGTTGATCCGGCGCTTGAAAGACAGTGCCGATTCGAGCGAGCAGAGCTATCTGAAACTCGAGTTGGGCCGCCGCAGTATCCTGGCCTGGGTCGAGGTCGTGAAAAAGAAGAGCTGGATACTGGACGACGACGTGTTCGTATTGTTCGGTGGCGGCGCGATGGGTTTGGGCCACTCTACGGGAACCGTTTCGATTGGAGAAGGGCAATCGAATGTCTTTGCCATGCCCGTCATGTCCATTTGGCCGGTGCCTGATCCGCTGGTGATCGCAGTGCACGAGCTGGGTCCCCCCGACCATTCCATCGGATCCGTGGTCTGGCCGGCCCCGTATACCCACCAATATCTCGCGGATCTGACGGCCGGCAGCGCGCACTACACGCTGCAAGTGTCGATGTAACTTGAATCAGGCGCGAAGAGGCGGACGATGAGGATGAGATTCAGGGCGCTCTCTTTTGTGGGGCGGCCAATCCTGGCCGCAGCCGCCTTTCAGGCGGCTAAGCCGGCTCGAAAGCCGGCTGCGGGCACAATTGCCCGCCCCACACAGACGCCGGTGGCGGCGCAGGCGCAGGGGCGCTTGAGTGAATATGGCGATGGGCGGCAGACTCGGGCGGAGTTGGTGCGGGGAGCTTAAGAGCGAGGTATGGGATCCGCTGTGGCCGCCAAGCCGGAAGAGAAAAAGAGCAAGGCACCGGCGCCTGCGCCGGCGGCGTGGGACGGGCTGCCATGCGCATCCGCAGGTGCGTTCGTCGGACTGCCACTGTTTCTCCAGGGGGGCTGCGGGGGCCGCGGCTACATGGCATACGCCCAAGCCAAGCTGGCCGTGAATCAGCCGGGAGACGCGTACGAGCGGGAGGCCGACGGTATCGCCGACGCAGTGATGGCCGGAGAGGGAGGGCCGCTGGTCCGGCGTCGCGTCACGCCCGCAAGACCGCTGGCTGTTGCGAGGTCCGCATCGAGGCCGGGGCCCGGACAGGCTCAGCTTGCGGCGGCGGCGCCGGTTACCGCTGGCGACTCGGTAGGGCGAACTGGGCGTCCTCTGCCGAATGCCATCCGCCGGTCCGTCGAGCCCGTAGTGGGTCGCGATCTGAGCGACGTGCAGTTGCATACCGGACCGGAAGCCGCACGCAGCGCGCGCACAATCCAGGCCCGCGCGTTTACCATTGGCAGCCACATCGCGTTCGGCGAAGGTCAATTCCAACCCGCGACAGGCGAAGGCCTGAGGCTCATCGCACACGAGCTGGCGCACGTCGCGCAACAAACATCGGGCATCGCCGCGCCACAGATCCAACGGTGGCCGCTCACCGACAGCCGCACCGACCGGCAAAAGATCGACGACGCACTGCGCAGCCGCGACCCGGGCGACGTGAAGGCCATCGACAACGTCAACGTGGCCACCGAAGACGAGAAGATCCAACTGCTGCGAATCCTGACGTATCAGGGGTGGGTGGGTCCGCGCGACGAATCGAAGATCGAAGAAATTTGGCGGAGTTTCGGCGCACAGATACCCAGGGTTTTCAAGGAAAACCCGTTGTTGTTCCAGAGCGGTATCGACGGCGGCGCCGATCTAGAGAGCCTGGCGGTGGTCAAGAAGGCGCAGGTCGGCTTCATGACCGATGTGCAGGCTATCGCGCTGGGTTATCTCAACGAGAACGAAGCCCACATTCTGGCGGAGATGAAGACGTATGGCATCGGTGCCGCCGCTCCCACCGTGGACCAGGACAAGAACGTCCAGGGTCTTCAGGCCGTCGCCGAAGAAGTTCGCCAGGCGCAGGAGCAGGAAGACAAACTGCGCAGCGTGAAAGTGGGAAGCCAGTGGGAGACCGGCACGGAGATGGGGTATCTGTGGGCGGCGAAGGTTCCCAGCACGTTCAATCCGCAAAAGCCCCCGGATGAGAATCTGGACGGCGACGAAGCCGACAAGGACCGCGACTGGCTCCCAGTTAAACAGGTATGGGATCCGTTGGCGGGATTTATCACGACTATCGCCAATCGTTATCCGGCAATCTACGCGGGGATCGAGCAGAGCCAGACCATCTGGGGGCGCGACGATAAGATCGCGCCCATCGCCAAGGCCGCTACGCCCGCACAAGCCCGCCAGCTCATCGGCGACGTGCTGAAGGAGACGCTGCGAAATATCCGGGAAGCCCGGCCCAAGATTTTGAGCAACGACCCGGATTATCGCGACCTGCTGCCGATTCATGCGCAAATGCTGGCGGGCACCGCGACGGTTCCCTCAGGGAACGACTGGAATGATCCCTTCTACTCGTGGGTGATGCGGCACGACATGGAGGGCTACAAGGTCCGCCAGTTCTGGGTGCGGCTGGGGCTGCAATCTGCAGCGGCGGCGGCCTTTGTGGTCGCGGAACTAGCTACCTTCGGGACGGCTACGTTCTTCGTGGCAGCCGGCGTAGGGCTGGCGGCACAGGGAACCCTGGCCGTGAACAGCGTCGAGCAGTACCTGAATCTGGAGCGCCTGGCGAAAAGCGCCACGTCCGACGCTACCGCCATGGTGGATACGGCCAGTGTGATTGAGGCCGGAAAAAAGGCGATTCAGGATGTGACCGATTTCCTGATGATGTTGGGGCGCGCGATTGGCAAAGGCCTGCGGGCCATACCGCGGAGCGCCAGTTCAGGAAAGGTACAGGTCGACGAAAATAAATTCAAATACCTCTTTGGAGAAGCGGCGCCCGATGCACATAACACGCCGCGCAGCCGCCAGAATGCCGGACAATTGGCGCGCATCGGCATCTACAATAACGATGAAGGCCGGGGCGTGTTGCGCACGCATCTGGAGCAGACCGGCAGCCAACCCGGCAACGTTTCCGGCACGTTCAGCAACCAGTACGGCAACTACGAGAAGCGCGAGTCGCTGTTGGCGGGCCCGGGCGGCTTCTTGAAATTGGAATCCACTTGGGAGGTTGCGCCCGACGGTACGCGGCGTCTGACAACGGCGATTCCGTTCGGCGCTGGATCGCGCTACGGGGGACGGCCAGGCGCCGACTAACGATATGCATACACTACGAGTACCCGACGCTCTGGAAATGCTCGAATTCTTCGAGGCGGAACCGGTGGAGGCCGCACCGGAAGATGGCTATTGGTGTTACGAGGTTGCCGGCGAGGCGGGCGTCAGGCTGCGCTTCTCGTTCAATACCCTCGCGCAATCCGTCGAGACGGTCATCTGGAGCCACGGCCATAAGCTGATCAGCGTGACGGAGGAGGGCGCGGAACACCTGTCCATTCGAGACGGGCTGTTGGTTGGGTCATTCGAGGCCGGCCGTTTCGAATCCAGACTTGAAGTGCGAATTAAGCCGCGTATCGAGGTGACATGGTCGCGATTGCGTATTGCCTAGAGATAGATCGGGCGCGCTAGAACCGGAACGCTATGGAATTTGATCCATCCAAGAAGAAGCGGGCGCCGCGGCCGCGGGCCGCTTCGCCGAAAAGGTCCGCGGGGCCCTCCGATAGCGGCGCCGGGGCAGGCATGCCAGCCTTCCTGCGTGAATCGTCGTATTCTTCGGATCGCGCCGTAATGCCCTCCCTGACGCCGGTTGGTTTCGCGTTGCAACGATTTTCGAAGGATGCCGCGCCAATTTCATCCGAGGCTGCCGCGGCGCCGGCGGGGGAAACCGCGCCCGCAACCGTCGCCACGGCTGCCGCCACCAGCTTGATGCCAGGCGTGATCGTGGACGACGGCGCGGCGGCGTTGGCGGCCGGACAAATGACCCAGAGCGCGTTCCTGGCGCAACTGCGGGCGGCGGTTTGCGCCACCGTGGAGCAAGGGCTTTCGGGCACTATCTGGTCGGTAGCGGGTTGTCCCTGGATCGATCACTGGTTCAACTATTACGCCGGCCGGAGCGGCGAACAGATCGAGCGCGCGATCGCCCGCTATGCGCCCGAGGCATCCGGCGTGCAAACGGCCGGCGAGTTGATTCCGATCGTCTGCGCGCGTGTCGAAGACGCCGTCGCTACGTGGAGCGCTACCGGCGAGTTGACCGGTGTACCGGACGAAGCGGCGGGTCCGGCGCCCGAAGCCGGCGGAGGCGCGCCCGCGCAGGCTGGCCCGCTATTTAAGCGCGACGGATCGGCGGAATCGGGCGCACCGCGCGCCACTCGGGCGCACATGGGTTCCGGCCGCAGCCTGGACGGCGGCGTCCGCACCCGCATGGAATCGGCGTTTGGGAAAGACTTCTCCCAGGTTCGTGTGCACACGGATGGAGGCGCAGGGCGGCTTTCGGCGAAATATAGCGCGCGCGCCTTCACGGTAGGCGATCACATCGCTTTCGGAACTGGAGAGTATCAACCGGGAAGTCCGGTGGGCGACGCTCTGCTGGCTCACGAGCTGGCCCACGTGGTGCAACAGGGCGGCGCCACTTCATCGTCGTCGGCTCTTCCGCAGCCCGATTCCGGCGGTGCGGCGGAGGAGGAAGCGGACCTTTCGGCGCTACACGTAGTGAGCGCGCTTTGGAGCGGCGCCAGGGTTGGCTTGTCCACGCTCGGCAGCCGGGCGGCGCAACTTACCCGGTCGGGCCTGCGGCTGCAGAGATGTAAGTCGGATCGCCAAAAGGAAATCGAAAGACTGGCCCACGTTGAAGGCGACTTCCTGGAAGAGAAGCGCAAGCAGGAGGAGGAGAAGCAGCGAAAACAGGCCGAGGAAGATGCCAAGGCGAAAGGCGTGGTGAATCCGAAGATCGACGTCAAGGTGACCACGGACGACGTTTTGAAAAACGAGGTGACGAAGGGCGCGCTACAAAAGGGGCCGGATGTCGAATGGACCTCTCAGTTGAAAGCGGACCAGGACGACTGGACCTACCGCCGCGCGCCGGAAGCTTGGAACAAGGTGGTGGCGAGCGTAAAAGGCACCGAGTTGGAAAAAGTCATGGCCGGCTGGAACCCCGGTTTCGAACCGCAGGTCGCCTTACAAGAAGGCCGGTACGCCTGGACGTCAGGGACAAGCAAGATCTTCCACTTCGGGATGTCGTGGGTTAAGAACGTGGAGGCCGATCCAAAGAACGTGTGGCCAAACGTGGCTCACGAAATCGGAGGACATTCCCTGTACGGAGATCTGTATTCCACTGAGGTCATGGACGAATTCAGGAGCACTCTGCCGAAGTCTGAAAGCGATCGGTTGAAAACGCAGCAGGCCTACGAAACCTACGAATATCCCGAGACGGAGATTTATGCGGCTCTGCGGGAAAGACGGTACAGCAATCCCGAAACGGGGCCGGCTCCCAACTACGGTTCGATTAAGCCAGACCAAAATATTCCCAATCGGCTTAAGATCATGCAGGGCGCGCTGGCGCCGGAGGTGGCCAAAGCGGTGCTGTCTCATTTAAAGGCGAAAGTAGACGCCAACCCCGAGATTCTTCCACGGGACAAGAAATTTTTCACTGACCAGGTTAAAGCGGTCTTTGGTTTTGACTTATGAGCCAACCTGGCGGGACCTCTCATCGCGGCGAAGACTCGCTCACCAGGCGCCGGCTCATAGACCTGGCCAGCGATATGCCGGGGACTTACGACGCCGCGCGCGCGTGGTTCGTGGCGCAGGGTCCGCCGATCGCGACTGTCCTGATCGAAGGCCTGGACGACGACGCCTTGGGATCGGTCTGTCACTGGCGCATCTTATTATTGCTCCGGCATTTCGCCGAAGAGAGCACGCTGCCCGCGATCCTGCGGGTCTTGCGGCGGGCCGCCAGCCGCCGGGATCCGATTGTTCTGCCGGGCGCCATGGAAGCGGCCGCCGTCTTTCAAAATAGGGAGGCCAGCCAGGCGTTGATGGATCTCCTGCAGGATCGCGATCCGGATACCGTGAAGCACGCCGCGGTGCTGGTGGGAGGGATGGGAGACCCGGAAGCGGTGGGAGCGCTGGCGCGCCTGTTGCGCAGCGCCAGCGCTTCGATTCGATACAGCGCCATAAAAGGATTGATCTCCGCCGGCGGACCGGAGGCGCAGGATATTCTCAGGCGGCACCTCGAACGCGAGGACGACGCCGAGGCGCGCGCGTTAATTGTGGACGCAGGCTGGGGGGGGGCTTCGGGCGATGACTGACAATTTCATGGATCGATGGATCGCGCCGGAGATACGTGTGGCCGGCCGATCTGTGTGCACATTTCGGCTGTGTGGCTCGACGGGGCTGGTCTGCGCCATTGCGCTGGCGGCGGTATTATCGGCTGGGCGAGACCTTTCCATGCCGGTGATGGCGGGAGTGGCGCTGGCCGCGATCGCCGCTTTCCTGGCAATGGCCGCGGCCGCCAAGTTAGTGACTGGGGAAGAGCAGCTTACTTACTATCATCATGAAATCGCCGTCCTGGGCGCGGCCGCGCTTCTTCTACGCCTGACGGGCCGGCCGGTATTGCCGTATCTGGATGTGACCATCCTTTCCGTCGGCATGTTTCTGGGTTGCGGGCGGCTAGGCTGCCTGATGGCCGGATGCTGTCATGGCCGGCCTTGGCGCTGGGGAGTTCGCTATGGTACGAAGCATGTGGTGGCCGGATTTCCTCGTTATCTGGCCGGCGTACGGCTTTTTCCGGTGCAAGCTCTCGAGTCGCTGACCGTGATGTGCACGGTCCTGGCGGGCAGTGTCTTGGTCCTGAAAGGGTGTCCGCCAGGCGCGGCTCTGGCGATGTACGTCGCGGTGTACGGTCTGGCGCGCTTTTGCCTGGAGTATGCGCGCGGCGATGCGGATCGGCATTATCTGTTTGGATTTTCCGAAGCGCAGTGGACGTCGGTCTTTTTGATGGTATGCGGCTTATGGATGGAAGCGCGGGGCGTCTTGCCATCGCAGCCCTGGCATCGCTGGTGCGCGGCTGCGGCAGCCGCGGCGATGGTGGCCGTGGCGGCGCACAGACAATTCTTCCCTGCAAGCTACAGGATCCTCCATCCGAGGCATGTCCGGGAGGTTGCGGCGATTCTGGAGGCGTTTTCCATGTCTTCCATGTCTCCCTTAACACCAATGCGCACCTCGTTGGGCATTCGCCTGTCGTCAGACAGGGTACTAATCGCCGGTGCATGGATGAACACCTACAGCTTCTCGCGGCGGAGTCCGGCGCTCACTCCAGCGGCTGCATCGGATCTGGCCCGTTTGACTTGTGAATTGAGACGCCATCCCGGATCGCATGCATTGGTCGAGGGCAGGTGGAATGTGTTCCATCTGCTGGTTCGCCAGGATTGATGGAAGATCGTATGGGAACCACCGTAGCGGCCAAGCCGGAGGAGAAGAAGGGCACGGCCGCAGTGCGCGCACCGGCAGCTTGTCCAGGCACGCAATGGGCGGAAAGCAGCGGCGCGCAAGCGGGTTTGCCGTTGTTTCTGAATGGTCCAGGCGGCCCGCTAGGCGTCCAGACTAAGCTGGTTTCGGGTCAGGCAGGCGATCCCTTTGAGCGGGAGGCCGACCGCGTGGCGGATGAGGTCACGGGGGGGCTGCCGAAGCAGTTGCCTCCAAGCTTGGCCCCGGCGATTCCTCCGCAGCCGAATGCCTCCGCGATTCCCACCGCGGATGCCGGCTTGCCGCTCAGCCCCGATTTTCGCGAACGGGTAGAGCCGTCGCTGGGTGCCGATCTCAGCCAGGTGCGGGTGCACGGCGCCCCCGGCGATCGCCAGATGGCGCAGAGCCTGGGCGCCAAGGCCTTCACCCACGGCCGCGATATCTGGCTGGGACCATCCGAGAGCCCGGCGGATCTGAAGTTGATGGCGCACGAAGCGGCGCACGTGGTGCAGCAGACGCACGGGGATGGTCCGAATGTGCAGCGGCAGCCCGCGCCGGACGCCGGGGCGGGACAAAGCGGCGCAGGCCAAAACGGCGGCCCGCTCGCGTGCGTGCCGCCGCCGCTGGCGAGTTACACCTTCATCGGACCCGAACCTCCGCCGCCTGCCCCGGCCAGCCTGTGGCAGGAGGTGCAAATCACCAGCCCGGGCATCCATGGCGCGAAGGACGTCACGCAAACCATCGTCCTCGACGAGCCCATCCTCAGTTATACGCCGATCGTCTACTACGCGATCCCCATCGATCTGACCAGTCTGGGCGAGGCCGGCGCCAACCAGTGCAAGGCTCCCGCAGCCGTCAGTCAGCCCAAAGATAAGCAGCAGACGTCGACGCCGGCCCCGGTGGCCACGCTGCCGTTTCCCTTCGTCCCGCGAATTCCCACCGTCGAGGTGGAAGGCGTGCCGATCGCCGTCGAGACTGTGACGGATGCCTACGTCATCACCAGCCAGTATCGTCATCTGGCCGTAGGCGCAGGCGCCGCCGGCGTGCTCGAAACCAAGCAGGGCCTGCGCCTGATCGATGCGGGTGTGGGCACCGACGGCGGCGTGGATATCAGCCACGCGATCCTCGACCGTTTGAGCGGCATCATCGGCGACCGGCCGATCTTCGAGGTGATGATCACGCACCTGCACGAGGATCACACCAGTCTGCTGCCCAGCCTGGCCGAGAGATTTCCCATCGGCAAGCTGCGCGCCGGCGCCGTGCAGTTTGCCGACCCGCGCTTCAAGGATCTGCTCAAAAATGTAGCCGAAGCGCAGGCCAGAGGCGTGCAAGAGCGGGCCGCGCGCGAGTTCGACGCCAAACGCTCCGAGTGGGAGGCCGGCGAGGGAAGCCGGATCGGCGACGTGAAGTTGCGCGCGCAGGCGTTCGAAAACGCTAAAGCGCAATTCATGACCGACGCGCTCGCCAAGCTAAGGGCCAATCCGACGATGGTCGAATTGTTCGTTCCCAACGGAGGTAAGCTTCAAGTCGCGAATGCGCCCCTGGATAATCTTCCGGCTCTTACGGGCGGTACCGCCGACCCGCTGGTCGAAGGCTACCGGCGGGCCGGCGTTCCAGGCGATATTGCGGACACCGCGTTCAGCGATCCAAACACGGGGAAAATCCTGCGGGAACAAGAAGATCGCGCCGCGACCGACAAGAAAGCCCGCATCGAAGATGCCGACATCGACACGGCTTCGACCAGCTACATTATCGACCTGCCCGGCGGCAATCGGCTCGTGGTTGTGCCGGATGTGCGTACCAGCGATCTGAAGCGCAAGGCCCAGGACAGCACGGGCGCGGCGCGGTCCAATTTTGAAGCGGAGCTGGCCAAGCTCGGGCATCCCGCGCGCTTCCAGGCCTGGAATATGACTCACCATATGCAATCCGGCTGGGTGGAGGGCGGCGCGCCGCATATCGCCGGGCCGGGAGAGTTGGTGGGATTCATCAAGTTGATGCAGGATCTGCGCACGGTACAGGCCGCCAAGCGCGGCCCCGGAGAAGCCGCCCCCGCGGATCTCATTACGGTCTCTGCGCAGCACGATATCGCCACGCGAACCATGGTCAATCCAGGCATGGTCTGGTTCCTGCGCAGCCTCGGATTCGAAGTGTTTCTGGCAGCGTCCGGCCGGGACGTGCGGCTCATCGAAGCCATCACGGCCGGAGGGCAGCGTATCGCCGGTGTGTCGGGCGTGGCCTTCGAAGGCCTGCGCCCCAGCGATCCGCTGTTGATGCAGTCGGAAGCGGCCATCCGGTGGATCGATGAAAAGATCCAAAGCGAGCCCCCCAAGCCGGAACGGAAAGGCATGAAAACCGCCGATTTCAACGCGGCGTCGGCAGCCCGCAAGGCGCGCATTGCGCGCTTCAAGGCGATCAAGAAAGCCATTGTCGATGCGCGCGCGGAGCTGATTAAGGTCGCCAGCGAAGCCTTCTGGAAAGGCGTGCACGACAAAGCTCCGGCGAAGCCTGAACGCGCGGCCGAAGTGCCCAAATACGAGCAGGCGCTACGCGACGCGATGAAGGCTCCCGAGCTGAGCGATTTCAAGCCGCCCGACGCGACCGCCGCGCCCATCGTCACCGACACCGCGCTGGTGCTCATGCGCATCCAGGGCGATCAGCCGGTGGACACGCGCGCCCAGCAGATCGCCGACGGGATCGCCAAGGCCGATAACCTGCGCGCCAAGGTACAAAGCGGAGAATCGCCCGCCCAAACCAAGGCCGCGCTCACCGCCCAGCTTGAAGAGCTGCGCAAGTTGGTTGAAGCCCAACTTCCGGATTCGCCGGAGGCCAGCCGCCCGGCCCTGCAGGAAGAACTCACGCATCTGCAGCAGGAGCTGGTTTCGCTAGTCAGGTCGCCAGAGGGGCAGGTGTTGTTCTCGCGCGAAGCGGGCACCGGCCGCCTGGTGGAGAATCGCATCGTGCGCGCGCCGGCCTCGAAGGCCACGGAGGTCACGCGCCAAGTCATCGGTGGGGTCAACCGCTTCCTGGGCGCGCTGATGGTCTATCAGACGGTGCGCAGCGAGGCGCAGCTCGAAGAGCAACTGAAGGCCGGGCAGGTGACCAAAGCGCAGGCCGGCGTGGGGGCCGCCCGCAACATCCAGGGCGTCACCATCGGCCTGCGCATGATGACGGCGGTGGAAGTCAATCCCGCCGAATTCGTGGTGATGTCGGTGCTCGACATTACGCAGGCGGCGTTGGGCAATTACGATACGCCCGAGCAGCGCGCGGTGGCCATCAGCGAGTCCGCCATCCGTTCCGGCGTCTCGCTGTTCCTGATGGCGGTCAGCACGGGCATGATGGAATCTGGAAACCCCTGGATTATGGGCGCGGGTTTCGCCATCGTGTTCCTCACCGAACCCATCATGTCGTTCCTGGATTACCTGGGAGTCTTCGACGCCATCGAGCGCGCCAGCGCGTTTCTGCCCTCGGAAGTCACCGGCGCCAATCAGCATCTGCGCGACCTCATGAAAGATTACCGCGCCATTCTGGGCGCCATGCAACTGTCGGCCAGGACCGACGAACAGTTGCGGTCGCTCGGCGTCCAGGACACGTCGCCGGTAAGATCGAGTTCATTGCACGATATCGACACCTACCGCACCGAGGCGGTGAGCAAGGAGACGGAGTTGCTTTCCGCATTCGAGGACGGTTATAAGCGGGCGCGCGACGACTACGCCGGCCTGTATGAACTCGACAGCCTTCGCTCGCAATTCCTGACGCTGCGCCAGCAAGTGCGCGCCGGCGATACGCGCTACGATACGCAATCCCGCCAGTCGGCGCTGGACCGGTTCGCCGCCATCGACCAGAGCCTCAGTCTCGAGGGGCTAACGCCGCAGCAGGTCGACGACATGCCGCAATGGTCGCACCTGGAGGACGCCATGGACGATTTCCGCGAACTGGTGCAGGCCGAATCCGTGGATTGGGAAGACGTGCGCAAGAAGGAGCAGGATGTCGAACAGATGTTGCGGAACGCGCGCTATCGCCTGGACCCCGCGGCGTTCGGTATGCGCAGCGACGCGCTGTTGAGTCCGAACGCGCCCGGCCGGCAGGCGTATGAGAATAAGCTCTCGTACATGGAATTCCGGATGCAAAACCTGGTTGCCAGCATGACGCAGCGCGTGGGTGCAGGGGCGGCGGGCACGGCGGTCGACCCCAAGGACAGCGGGTCGTTACTGGCGGCCTACAATCAGCTTCTCGACAATGCGCCCTCCCCGCCGGACGTCAACGCGGTGTACCGCGGCAGCATCGCTTACGAGGCGTGGGTAAACGAACACGACGATTATAAGAACTATCTGGACCGTTTGCGGTCGCTCGAAATCGCCATGCAAGGCGCCGCCGCGCGCGAGCCGGAGAAGAGCGGCCCGCCCGCGCCAGGCGATCTGCCCCCGCAGGCCAAGGTTCGCTCGGCCATCAGCCGGCGCAGCCAGCAGCTCGGATATCTTTACGTCGACGAATATCATCAGATGTACGGCGCGATTCACGACAAACTGGCGGACCGGCTGGCTCCCATGCTGGGTGAACCGGAGGGGGTGCAGCCGCTGTCGGCCGAGGAGAAAGCCGCGTTGAAACGCGGCGAGCTCAAGGACCTCTCCGGCAAACTGAGCAGCATTACCAATAGCCTGCAGGATGTAAAAGGGTTGATCATACCGGACGATCCCAACGAGCCCGTCGGCGGATTGCGCCGCGTGGTCGGCGATATCGACCAGATCGATTTGATTATTATCGGCATTCCCGGCGACGAAGTGACTGCCGATCAGAATGTGCTGGTGGGCATCGTGGGCGCGGGCGAAGAGGTAATCACCGGCTCCGGACACGATGTCACCGAGGCGGTCGTGCCGCTCAACGCCGCCGCCATCGAGCGCCTCGGCGGAGGAAGAAGGATGCTGGGCCGCCGTTTCCTGCAGTACGTCAGGCTGAAAGAACTGCTTCCCGCGGCAGGAGCTAAGAAGTGAGCGCGCCTTCCACCCAACTGGAAATTGTGCTTGCCGGACGCACGCGCCATGTAGAACTGCGCGAACCGGCCACGGGCGAATCGATCGCGCTGGTGCTCGATAAGGATATCCGCACGCCCGATCTGGTGGAGCAGCGGCTGGCGTGGGAAGTCTATCGCCTCATTGACCGGATCGACGGCGAAGAGCCCGATTGGGACGAGGCGGTGGCCGTGGCGCGCGATGCCGAAGCCCTGGGGCGCGTGTTGCATGTGCGAAACGCGCTCTATAATTATCTGGCGAACGAAGGCCGCGCGCTGGCCTTCTGCCCGTTCTGCTCAGGTCCGCCGGCTATTCTGGATCTGGCGTTCTATTGGCTGGTGTTGCGCCTGCCGAAATGGGACTTTTTCGATCGGGGCGTGCTCATGCATCTGCCCTCGCTGTCTTCTTCCTTGCCCGCGGGTAAGCGTCCCGCCGGCGCACCGCTGGCGCGCCAACTGGGCTTCCGGATGCCTGAAGATCCGCCGCGCGAGGGCCTGCTGCACGCCGCGACGGCTCCCGATGTTGCGGCCCGCGAACGGGATTTCTGGAGCCAGTACGCGCCGGACGGCGAAGATCCGCCGGATGAGCATCCGCACTGGCGGCGCAACAGCCCCGGATTCCGCGCCATCCTGCGCCTGGCGGCGGCGCTCAACCCCAATCCCGCCGGCCCGGAGATAACCCCGTCCGATGTGGACGAGATGCCGGTAGGGACGTTTCTGTTTCTCGATCTTCTGCACTTCGCCGCCGTCAATGTGGATGTCCCGGACCGGCCGCAACTTCTGGTTGCCTGCCCCCAATGCGGACAGCGTTTTTTACCGTTCTTATGAGATAGAGGCGGCGAACCGCGATGACAACTTTGACCATCGGCATGGCCACCTACGACGACTACGACGGCGTCTACTTCACCATCCAGGCCATCCGGCTGAACCATCCCGAAATCGCGGGCGAGATCGAATTCATTGTTGTGGATAACCACCCGGACGGCCCCTGCGCCGCCGAATTGAAGTCACTTGCCAGCTGGATCCCCAACTATCGCTATATCCCGTTCACCCGGCTGCAGGGTACGGCGGTCCGCGACGTGGTGTTTCGCGAAGCCACCGCGGATTTCGTGCTCTGCGTGGATTGCCACGTGATGTTTGTTCCAGGCTCGTTGCGGAAATTGCTCGACTACTTCCAGGCGCATCCGGATTCGCCCGATCTGCTGCAAGGGCCGCTCATCTACGACGATCTGCGCAGCTATTCCACGCACATGGATCGCACCTGGTCGGCCGGTATGTACGGCGTCTGGGGCAGCGATCCGCGAGCCGCCGATCCCCAGGCGCCGCCGTTCGAGATCGGCCTGCAGGGCCTGGGTGTGTTCGCCTGCCGAAAGGCTGTCTGGCCGGGGTTCAATCCGCGGTTGCGCGGCTTCGGCGGCGAGGAAGGCTATCTGCACGAGAAAATCCGGCGCGCCGGCGGACGCGCTTTGTGCCTGCCGTTCCTGCGTTGGATCCATCGTTTCGGGCGTCCCATGGGCGTGCCTTATACGAATACGTGGGAAGACCGGATTCGCAATTATCTGATCGTCGCCGATGAACTGGGCCTGGACCCGGCGCCCGCCATGGAGCATTTCCGCACCCACCTGGGGCGCGAGAATGCCGAGCGCATGGTTTGCGCGGTTCAGGCCGAAATCCGGAATCCGTTTCATTTCTTCGACGCCATCTACTGCATCAACCTGGCCGAGGAGGCGGGACGTTGGCGGGATGTGTCGGCGCGTTTCGCGCGTCTGGGAATCGCGCATCGCATCCGGCGTCTGGACGCCATCCGGACCGAGGCGAATCACCAGATCGGCTGCGCGCTTTCGCATCGCGCGGTGGTGGAGGAAGCCTGGCGGCAAGGCCTCGAAAACGTGCTGGTCTTTGAAGACGATGTACTGTTTACCACAGATGCGATCGCTGGCTTGCAATCCGGCCTGCAGGAATTGCGCTGCCGCGAATGGAAATTGTTTTACCTGGGTGCCTGCCGCTGGCATAGGGAATTTCCCCCGCTGCCGGGTGCGCAGCGCCTGGCGCAGGCCGGATCCGTGACCTGCGCGCATGCGGTGGCGTATCATCGATCGCTTTACGACCGGTATCTGCGCGAAGTGCCGGCGGATGCCGCGGGCATGCAGGAGTGGCTGAAGACGCACCTCGGCATCGATCAGTATTATGCATTTTCCATTACGGAGCAAAAGTACATCCTGACGCCGGTTGTCGCGACGCAGCCACCCATCGTCCCCATGGAAAGCGCGGACGTGCAGCGGCGGCTGTCGAATTAGTTGGCCAGCTGGGTGTTTACCCCCCCCAAAAAAACCTGGGCAATCTTGAAATGCGCCCGGGATTTTGCGCACTAGATCTCAGAGAGCTTAAAAAAATCGGTTTGCGCCAAAATGTGCCTTGATAATTTGTCTGACGGACATCATACTTGATGGAAACCGTTATGCAGGCGGGGATTCGCATCTGGGTAATTGAGGAACGCGAGGGTTTGGCGGCGCGCATTCGCGGCGAATGCCCCGATCTCAGCGTGACCACCGTGCGCCGCGAGAGGATCGCCGGCAGTTCGCCAGTACCCAACCTGGCAGTGGTGGATGCCACCGAGCGGCTGGCGGCATGTTGCTCGATCCGGGAGATGCGCAGCCGGTGCCCCGCGGTGCCCGTCCTGATTGTATCGCCGGCATCCACGGCCGATCCCCTGCCGGAGGATATCGACGATTTTGTCATGCTGCCTTGTCAACCCGGCGAACTGCGGATGCGGATGTCGCGGCTTTCGCTGGCGGAGGGGGACGGGGCCGGCATGGCGGACCAGGACGATTCGATTCGCGAGATTCGCGCCAAGTATCGCCTGGACGTGGTGATCGGCGAGAGCGCCGTGCTGCGCGAGGCTATCCGGAAAGTCCCGCGGCTGGGCGCGTCGGAGGCCAACGTGCTGATTACCGGCGAGACGGGAACCGGCAAGGAGCTTTTCGCGCGGGCCATTCATTATGCCAGCGCGCGGCAGGCGCATCCTTTCGTGCCCGTGAACTGCGGGGCGCTTCCCGACACCTTGTTTGAAAACGAAATATTCGGTCACGAGAAGGGCGCCTATACGGACGCCTCCGCCGCGGGCGCCGGGCTGCTCGCGGTGGCCGACCGGGGATCGCTGTTTCTCGATGAAGTGGATTCTCTCAGCTTTTCGAGCCAGGCGAAGCTGCTGCGGGTGCTGCAGGATCGCGAATACCGGCCGCTCGGATCGCAACGCGCGGTGAAGGCGAATGTGCGGATCATCGCCGCCGCCAACACGCCGCTGGCTGAACGCGTGGCCGCGCGCGAGTTCCGCGCCGATCTGTACTACCGGCTCAACGTGCTCGCGCTGCGGCTGCCCTCGCTGGCGGAGCGCCGCGGCGACATTCCCATTCTGGCCCGGCATTTTCTAGTACGATTCGCCAAGGAATGCCAGCGGCAGGCGCCCAAGCTGTCCACCGACGGCGTGCGGCGGTTGATGGAGCATACCTGGCCGGGCAACATCCGCGAACTGGAATCCGCGATCCAGCGCGCTTTGGTCTTGTCGGATGGGCCCATACTGGACGGCTGTTCTTTCGATTTGCCCGGCGGGTGGGCAGCCGGCGCCGGTGCTTCTGCGGGCTCCGCCCTTCCCATAGAAGATGCGGTCTATGCGTTTGAGCGTGAGTACCTGGCGGGGCTGCTTTCGAGCCTGAACGGCAACGTCACGCGCGCGGCCAAGGCCGCGGGTAAGGATCGCCGGAGCTTCCAGCGGCTGCTGCGGCGGCACGGCATCGCCGCCCAGAGCGCCGCGGCGGGATAGCCGCATCGCCGCGCATGTGCGGCAGCGTTGCCGCACCGGCCTATCCGCGCCGATATCATTCAGCAGGTTACGAACTGGTAATTCGCTTGCATCCAGGGTTTACCGGGATGCATTCTTGACGGACCCGGTGCGTAAAGCGGAGATTGATATCCTGCGATACCTGGCGGCGCATAAGGATGCCCGCGACACAATGGAAGGCATCGCGCAATGGTGGTTGCCGCAGTCCGGAGAATATGGCATCGCGGATATCGCCGGCGCGCTGCGGAGGTTGGAGAGCCGCGAGCTGATCCGGGTCTGGAAGTCGGCGTCCGCCAAGCCGGTTTACGGTTTGGATTGGATGGGTCCCGGCTCCGTTGAGGAATACCTGCGCAGCATCGAGTAGCCGCACACGCGGCTGACTTTTACGCGGCGGCCGCGATGCGCGCGATGGTCTGCCGAAACGCGCTTTCGATACTTGCCGCATCCATGAGGGGAAAGCCGAGTTCGACAGCCAGCGCTTCCCACTCGGGACGCCAAGGCGGAACGGCGAGACGCGGCGGGAAGGCGTGCGTGGCGCGCTCGCGGAATACGCGCTCGGCGGCGGCGCGGGCGGCGGCATAGTCAAGCTGGCCGATGGTTTCGATGAGGAGGATATCGAGCACATCGCGCGCGCGGGACGCGGAGGTGGCGGGCGCGGTGCAGGCGTGCAGCTTCTGGGCGACCTGCTCGCTGAGGCCGATGCAACGCACCGGCGAGGTTACCGGAACGCCCATCTCGCACAATCCCGGGATGGCCGGTTCCACCAGATCGGGGCTGCCAGGACTGGCCGGACCGAGGTCCACCTCGATCGATTGCCAGGCGCGCGTGCGGTGTTCGATGGCCACTTCGACACGCACGGTGTCGGCAAGATCCATCTGGCGCACGGACGCTTTGAGCCGGAAGGAGAACTGGTCAAAGCCCAGGCGCAGGGCATGTTCGAAATCGCGAAGACGGACGGCGCGGGCGCCTTCGAGGCCCAAATCCAAGTCCTTGGTCGCGCGCGCCCGCCGCGCGAACCGCAGTTCCATCGCCACGCCGCCTTTCAGATAATATCCGCCAAGC
The DNA here is from genome assembly GCA_963785255.1 of Bryobacterales bacterium. Classification (GTDB taxonomy): domain Bacteria; phylum Acidobacteriota; class Terriglobia; order Bryobacterales; family Bryobacteraceae; genus Bog-159. The sequence goes on along the minus strand of CAWAUR010000013.1, from coordinate 196,537 downwards.
AGACCGTCGGCGATGGCGCGTTCCAGCACGCCGCAGAGCGCCAGAAACGAGACCCACCTCCGCAGGCGCTGCTGATCCAAACCTCGACTGCGCGCCACCCGCGCCAGGGTTTTCTCAAGTTTTTCGGGAGTTCCGGACATTGGCCTTTGACCGCCGCATGTGCCGGTCGACGCGCCGCGCCAGCCGTTGTGCTTCGGCACGGTTGATGTAGCCTTCCCGGCGCGCGCCGGAGATGGCCTGCCTGACGAGCGAAACGCGGCCGGTGGCCGACAAAATATCCTCCACCGTGCGCGCGATCGTGGTAATCGGCAAGCCTTCGTGGACCGTCACGTCATCAAGTGGCAAATCGGCCCGATGAATCTCAACCAATTTAGGAAGTTTTCGGCGCAGACGCGCGCGGCGCGGCACCGTCAAGTGGATGCGGGCGGGATTGGCATCCGAAATTCCGTAAGCCGCCAGGGCGGTGGCATGGGAAAGCACCAGAGATTTTGGACCGCCGCCGGATCTGGCGGCGAGCACGGCCTCCCGGTATTGGGTGAACCGGTTCGATGGGAAGTAAGGGATCCGATAGACACCGCGGGCGATGCGTTCCAAACGGCCGCGTTGCGCCAGACGCGCCAGTACGGAACTGGCGATGCCGGCTCCTCTGGCCTGGCCAGCGGTGAGCAGGCCATCGTTTTCCTCGGCCAGTTCAAGCATCTCGTCGAATCGGGTGCGCGGCACAATCCGATTGTGTCATGGGGAAATGGAGTGTGTCAATATGCTTCCATTATGGAACTAAATTGACACCGGTATGCGGCCAGCGCTTCCACCCGTCCCACCTACACCGAAATCACGCCGTCCGGATTCTTGCAGTACACCGTCGATCAATAAAAACGGGCCGCCCACCACCGACAACTTATAACGCTCATAAGTGGCCGGCGTGACGATCGCCTTCATCACTCCGGTCTTTCGCCGTGCCGGGATGCTGCGCACGATCGCCGATGCCGCGATGCGAACCAGCGGGATGGGGCACGCACGCGCGATGCGCGGAAGGAGTCACTCCCAGCGCTTGCATCTCCGTCCGCCGGTAAGCCATGGGATGCCGCCCGATGGTTACTCCAGTGCCGTAGAAATCCGACCGGAGCCGATACTCGACCGTCAGGCGCGCTCGCGGCGAGGCGCATTCCCCGGTCCATCGGCTACAATAAAAAACCCACCGGCCGCGCGGCGCGATCCGCCCATCCATAGAGCGTTGCGCCGGTGGATCTGCCGCAGCGGATTCAGGGACGCGCAGCGCCAGGTCGTCCTCGCTGGTGAGTCTTTCGCTCGGCGCCTGCCACGGGAGGCGAGATGGTGGGGCAGCGTGTCAGACCTAGTTGGTGTAAGGGCAGCAAATCAGGCGGACAGCGGCAGCACATCCTGCTTACCGAGGGCGTCTTCAGCCACCGCCAAATCGTACTTGGACTGAAGGTTCATCCACATTTGGGCGGAAGTGCCGAAATAGCGGGCAAGCCGCAACGCCGTATCGCCCGTAATCCCCCGTTGGCCCTTTAGGATGCTTCCAATGCGGTTCGCGGGGACACGTAGAGCCAAGGCAAGGGCATTTGGTGTAACACCAGCCTCATGGAGTAAATCCAGTATCACCTCGCCAGGATGAATGGGCGGCAACTTTTTCTCTTTCGCGCGAGCCATGTAAGCTTCCTTCTTAGCGTCTAATGATAATCCACGATCTTACCGTCCGACGGAGATGCAGGCGCTGGGAGTGAGCATGATCTGGTCCTGCACCTCGCCGCGAATGCCATTGCGGTCCATGCCCTCGCGCAGCTTGGCCTCGATTTCTTTCATGCGGTTTTCCGAGCGTTTGAAACCCATGGCGCGCCGCGATCGACGGCATGCACCTTTTGTGGTACAGTATAAACGATAAAGCGTGCAGTATGGCGGACCGACCCACAGCGGCCAAAAATCCCGCTTATCTTTTACCGCACGGCGGCGGGAAGCGAGCCGGTGAGGGAGTGGCTGAAAGGGCTGGACGAAGCCGAACGCCATGCCATAGGAAAGGACCTGCTCCGGGCGCAATGGCGATGGCCCGTGGGCATGCCGCTGTGCCGCCCAATGGGAGGCGGGTTATGGGAAATCCGGACGGATCTATCGACGGAACGGACGGCACGCGTCCTGCTTTGCCTGCACCGCGAGCACGTGGTCGCCTTGCACGGCTTCATTAAGAAAACGCGGACCACGCCGGATGCGGATTTGGCAACGGCGCGAAAGCGCCAGAAGGAGTTGAAGCGATGAGCAAGAAGCACATGGGTTCCAGCATTGACGACTTCCTCAAGGAGGAGGGCATCTTCGAGGAGGCGCAAGCGCAAGCGGTGAAAGAGGTGGTCGCGTGGCAGCTCACCGAGGCTATGAAGAAGAAGAATATCTCCAAAAATAAGATGGCGGCGATGCTCAAGACGAGCCGCACCCAGGTTGACCGTATTCTCGATCCGAAAAACGACATTACGCTCGGCAGCCTGCAACGAGCGGCCGCGATGGTCGGGCGGCGTGTAAGGATCGAGCTGGTGTAGGGGAACGGACCGGGTGAGGCGAATCGAAATCTCGTCTGGAGCAATGCGCGAGGGATGGTTTTAACGAAAAGAAGGAATAGTTTGCCCTTATAGCTCGATTATGGTAAGGGCTTAGGCACAAGACAAGAGATAGTGCAGGCCTTGGTTGACTGGTTTCAAGACTGACAATAAAGACGGTACCACGGTAATTGAGGCTTGGCGGATTGTAAGGGATCATGTTGGTCTCTGAAGATGCTGGGCCTCACCTGTTTTTGCTTCAGGCGGATGATCATATGACCTATACTTGCATCGTCCGCATCATCGCTCAATGAAAATTGTGCGACTCCGCCGCCGCACCCGCGGCCAGCGCTTCCACCCGTCCCACCTTCACCGAAATCACGCCGTCCTGATTCTGCAGCACACCGTCGATCAGTAAAAACGGCTCACCTACTACCACCAACTTATATCGCTCATAAGTGGCGGGCGTAATGATGGCGTTCATGACTCCGGTCTCATCCTCCATACTTAGAAAGACGAAGCCCTTCGCAGTGCCTGGGCGCTGCCGCACGATCACCGATCCGGCGATGCGCACCAGCCGCCCATGCGGCACGCGCGCGAGATGCGCGGCCGGAGTCACTCCCAGCGCCTGCATCTCCGTCCGCCGGTACGCCATGGGATGCCGCCCGATGGTCACTCCGGTGCCGTGGAAATCCGACCGGAGCCGCTCCTCGACCGTCATGCGTGCCAGCGGCGAGACGCCTTCCGCGGCTTCCATACGCTCCAATAATGGACCCACCGGCCGCGCGGCGCGCTCCGCCATCCACAACGCGTCGCGCCGGTGGATCTGCCGCAGCGGATTCAGCGCGCCCACTTCCGCCAGCATCTTCATCTCGTCTTTACGCAGTTCCGGGACGCGCAGCGCCAAGTCGTCCACGCTGCTGAAGGGCAGTTCAGCGCGCGCACGCACGATGGCTTCCGCTACGGGCTGGCGCATCCCCCTCACATAACGAAAGCCCAGCCGCAGACACAAATCGCCCGCTCGCTCAATAGTACATAACCAGTCCGACTTAGTAACATCCACCGGCAGCACGCGCAGGCCGTGGCGTTGCGCGTCTTTTATAAGAATGGACGGATGATAGAAGCCCATCGGCTGATTGTTCAATAACGCCGCCGTGAACGCCGCCAGGTAGTGACACTTCAAATAAGCGCTGGCATAGGCGATCATGGCAAAACTGGCGGCGTGCGATTCCGGAAATCCATACAACGCAAACGAAGTGATCGACAGCACGATCTGGTCCTGCACCGCGCCGCGAATGCCATTGCGCTCCATGCCCGCGCGCAGCTTGGCCTCGATCTCCTTCATGCGCTTTTCGGATCGCTTGAAACCCATCGCCCGCCGCAACTCTTCCGCCTGGCCGCCCGTGAATCCCGCCACGATCATGGCCATGCGCAGCAACTGCTCCTGAAACAACGGCACGCCCAGCGTCCGCTGCAGCACCGGTTCAAGCGAGGGATGCAAGCAATCCGCCCGTTCTCTGCCCTGCCGCCGCCGCAAATAAGGATGCACCATCTTGCCCACGATCGGCCCCGGCCGGATGATGGCCACTTGCACCACAATGTCGTAAAATCGCGCCGGACCGAGGCGCGGCAGACACGACATCTGCGCGCGGCTTTCCACCTGGAACATGCCGATGGTATCGGCCTTTTGCAACGCGCCATAGACGGCCGGATCGTCCGCCGGCAGATGCGCCAGGTCCACTTCTTCGCCGTAGGAATCGCGGATATGCACCAGGCACTCCTCGATGGCCGCCAGCATGCCCAGCCCCAGCAGATCCACCTTGATGATGCCCATGTCCGCGCAATCTTCTTTATCCCACTCGACCACCACGCGGCCCGGCATGGTGGCCGGTTCGAGCGGGACAACGGAATCCAGTTGCCCCTGGCAGATCACCATGCCGCCGGAATGCTGGCCGAGATGGCGCGGCAGATCCTGCACAGCCTGATAGAGCTCCAGAAATTTGCGGACGCGCGGGTTGCCGAGGTCCAGGTCCGCATCGCGAAAATGCTTCTCGGGCGTATCGCTGGGATCCTTCCACTCCCACGCCCGCACCAGGCTCGACAGGCGATCGAGCGTCACCAACTCGAACCCCAGCGCCTTGCCCACTTCGCGCGCCGCTGACTTTCCGCGATAGGTGATCACGTTGGCCGTCATGGCCGCGCCCAGCTTGCCGTAGCGCTCGTAGACATACTGGATGGCGCGCTCGCGTTGATCGCCGCTGGGCAGGTCCAGATCGATATCCGGCCACTCGCCGCGCTCTTCGGAAAGGAAGCGCTCGAACAGCAGATCCATCCCCACGGGGTCCACCGCGGTGATGCCCAGCGCATAACACACCGCGCTATTGGCCGCCGAGCCGCGCCCTTGCGCCAGGATGCCGCAGTCGCGACAGAAATTCACGATATCCCAGACGATCAGAAAATAGCCGGCTAATTCCAGCTTTTCGATTAGGGCCAGCTCGCGCTCGATCTGCTGCCGCGCTTTGTCGTGATATGGCCGGTAACGCCGCCGCGCGCCTTCATCCGCGCGCTTGCGCAGGAACGACGCCATGGTTTCGCCGGGCGGCACGGGGTAACGCGGGAACTCGTAGCCCAGATCCGCCAGCGTGAAATCCAGGCGCGAGGAAATTTCCGCCGTGTGCGCGATGGCTTCCGGCAGATCGGCGAACAGCCGCATCATCTCCACACCGGATTTCACATAGCGTTCCGCGTTGGGTGTAAGCAGACGGCCGGCATTTTTGAGCGTCGTCTTTTCGCGCACGCAGGTGAGCACGTCCAGCACTTCCCGCTGCTGGGGACCGGCATAGCAAACGCCATTGGTGGCCACCAGCGGAATGCCCATGCGCCGGGCTTTTTCGACGATGGATTGGTTGCGGGCTTCTTCGCGGCGGTGCATGTGGCGCTGCAATTCGGCATATAAGTGGTGCTTGCCGAAGATGCCCGCCAGGCGTTCATCGATATCGGGCGTGATGCAGATCAGGCCTGGTGAGAACTCCGCGATTTCCTCCAGCGTGGCGGCGCCTTCGCCTTTCTTGGCGCGCAATTTCATGCGTGTGACCAGGCGGCACAGGTTGCGATAGCCTGCGCGGTTTTCGCATAGCAGCGGATAACGCTTGCCGTTAATGCACGTGATTTCCGAGCCGATATGCGCGCGCATGCCGGTTTTTTTCGCCGCCATGTGAAAGCGCGGCGCGCCGTAGACGCCGTCGCGGTCGAGCAAGGCCATGGCGGGGATGCCCAGATCCGCGCAGGCGGCCACCAGATCTTCGGGCACGGATGCGCCTTGGAGGAAGCTGAAGGCCGAGCGGGCGTGTAACTCTGCATAAGGTTCCGGCATAACTTAGTTACTACTTACTAAGCTGTAGAGCACTTAGTCATAACTACCTTCCACGAACCAGCGTCCCCTTTCGCTATAAATCCGATACAGCGCGCCGTCGCTCAAGGCCACGTCCCATTCATCGCGCGCCCATGGATCGCTCGACCACCAATCTCCGGAAGTGCGCCAAGGACCCGCCGACGCCGTCACGTGTCCCCGCACTCCTTCCGCCTGCACATGCACCGGTTGGCCGGAAGCCATCTGCACACGGGCGGCGCGCGGCGGGCGGATGGCGCGCATGGTGAGCGACGCGGCGGCGCGGCGGGCACCCTCCGGAACCGGCGGCGCAGCGAGCGGACGCTCGAGCATCCGGAACGCTCCGGGACGATACGTATCGACCAATTCCGGCGAGCCTACGTTCTGCTCGCCAACCAATCCCCGCAAACGCGCCAGTGTCAGTTCCAGCTTTTCCGGCTCTGGCGCTTGCGGAATAAACAAGCCGGTTTGCAAGGCGCGCGGCTTGGCCGGTTCCGCTTCCAGCCAGATCTTCACCACCGGCGCGGGCGGCGGATGCGCGCCCAGATCCAGATCGAGCAGCTTCAAAAACGCTTTGGTATCCAGCATGGGAACGGGGAAGCGCAGCGTGCGCGTGTGTTCGCCGCGACTATCCAGCTTCAATCGCAAGCGCAATTCGTTGGTTGCCAATCCATGCGCGGCCAGGCGCGCCTGCAAATCGTGCAGCATGCGCGCCAGCACGAACATCAGCGGCTCAAGCAACTCCACCGGATAATCCAGGTCCGCCTCTTCTTCAAAATGGATCGGCTCGGCAACGGGCACCAGCGGCCGGTCGCCCGCACCGCGCGCCAGTTTGTGCAGCCGCAGCCCTTCCGGGCCGAGCCGTTCCGCAAGACCCAACTCCGGCAGCGCGGCCAAGTCGCGCAATCGCCGGATGCCCCAACGTTCCAATGTCTCCAGCATCTCCGGCGTGGGACCCAGCACCGTGAGCGGCAGGCTACCCAGATATTTGGCTTCGTCGCCATAAGGGATCACGCTCACCCCCGAGAATCCGCGCGCCGCGTGCACCGCCGTATCCAGATTGGAAGCGATCGCCACATTGGCTTCGAATCCGCGCTCCACCGCGCGCCGCGCGATGGCCGAAGCGATCTGCTGCGGCAATCCGTGGATGCGTTCCAGGCCGTCCGCATCCAGCGCCACGGTGTCGGCGGAGGTCTGTTCCACCAGCGGCGAAAATTCCTGCGCCAAGTAGGACAGGCCTCCTGGCCTGTCCATGCTGCCCGCGCGAATATGAATTGCCACAAACATTATGCATCCCATCGCGATGCAAAAGACGCCGCCATCGCCGGCACAGGCTTGCGCCGCTCCACATGCACATGGATGCCGCGCAGCAGCCGCGCACAGCTTGGTGCGCCGGGCGCGCCGGACCACGCCGCCCGCTCGCGCCGCATCTCCAGCGCGAGCGATGCGCAGGTCTTGGCCAAGGGCTGTTGCTCCACCACCAGCAACACCGTGGGCGTATGCTCCACGGCGCGCCGCAAGCGGAACCACGAAGTCATTGATATGCGCCGCGCGCTGACCAGAGGCGTATCGGCCAGATCCATCACCACCATGCCGAATCCCCCGCCCTGCACCAGCAGATCCGCGGCTTTCAGCGCATGCTCGGCGCGGCCGCCGCAGCGCACCCACAATAGCCGTTCCAGCCGCACACCTGCCGCCGCGGCGGAGACTGGATCGAACGCGTCGCTCGAATCCACCAGCGCGCAAACATTCTGGCGCGCCGTGGATTGCGCCATGGCCGCCAGCATCAGACTGGTCCGGCCCGAGGATGCCGGCCCGTAAATCTCGGTCAAACAGCCTTGCGGCAGACCGTCCGCCATGGCATCCACTTCCGCCACGCCGGTTGGACAAACTTCCGGTTTGTCCGTCTTGAATTGGAAATCCCGGCCCAACGCCACGGCGGCCATATTCGCTTTTTATTCGCCTCGTACTCTAATTTTGCAGGATCAAAAAGCGGGTGTCAAGGGGAAGGCTTTTCAGGTTTAGCTTGACTTTCAGGATTTCCTGAATTTATAATGACTATGTGGACATTCTACGATTTTCTGGACGGAAGAGGCAACAATCTGATCCGGCTTTGGCTAAATACCTTGCCGGACAAAGCGCGCGCGAAGATCAACACACGACTCTTGTTCATGCGGGCACTCTTGATATGGCCAGAACAGTACGTGAGTTCGCTTAAAGGCTGGCCAGAGTTGGTCGAGTTGCGTGTCGTTTCCGCAGGAAACCAATATCGTCATTGGGATTCTATGGCCCTGGGCGGCTGGAGTTCACGCTGGTCCTCGGTGCGATTGAAAAGGGAAAATTACCGAACAGAGTCTTAGAGGTGGCAGATGACAATCGGAGAATCGCTCTCGCACAACGATCTAGAATCCGCGAACACGAATTCGATTAAGCAATCGATGCTCGGTGAGATGACGCGCAGCAAAGACTACCGGCATTCCTTTGTTGAGGAATCCATCCGGTCCCGACTTGCCGCCCAGATCGCCGCTCTACGGGACGATAAGGGATGGGACTATAAGACCTTCGCAAATGAGCTGAATAAAAAAGTCGGGTGGGCCTACCGCCTGGAAGATCCTAATGATAGTATTCCTACGATACCGAGTCTCCTGCAGGTCGCTCTCACTTTTGACGTCGGGTTAGACGTTCGGTTCCTCCCCTTCTCCGACCTCTTGGACGATGTGCTTGCCTTGAGGCCGGGATCGTTTTCAGTACCGTCCTTTGGAGACGAGCTAAAAGCCGGCTCATTCTCATCGGTCAGGCTTAAGCGAAAGATTCGGTGCTCGCATACAGGACCAAAAAGATCGAGGAAATTAGCACATGATGCGGAAGTTGTAAGCAAGTACATTGGGGCGGGCAGCATGCCCGTCGCTAAAGCAGCATAGAGGAATTCAAATGGCACCCGACAAAGTCAAAAATGAAGCCAAGGGTCAGGCCGAAGCGCCAGATGGTAAGCTCGATTTGGGCAAGGTCCCATTGCAGGAACCAGAGGATGGCATTTTTGAAACTTACGCGAACGTTGTCAACATGAACTGGACACTGACAGACGTCAGACTGCGCTTTTCGCAGCTCCTCCAGGTGGCCGATGAAGACCGGCCCAACTGGGAAAATCAACACGGAATACTTTTGGAGCGGGCGGCAATCACAATCCCGTGGATACAGGCTAAGACTCTCCGCGATAGTCTTGACGGCATTATTAAGAACTATGAGGCAATCAATGGGGAATTGAAGCTCCCGAAGCTGCCTGCCCGACCAGAGTAGCCTAACTTGCATTGCGTATCCGCTTATCGGTGCGATGACCAGAGTGTCTGTGCGCGTGCAGGCTTCTCGGCCAACTAGCGCAAAAACCGGGCAAGCCGCTCCATGGCAGGCTCCAGAATGGCGCGTTCGGCCGCATAACAGATGCGCACGGAACCTTCGCCGCCCGCGCCGAATGCCACGCCGGGCGCCAAGCCGACCCGGCACTGTTCGAGCAGCTTCTTGCAGAAGCCGAAAGAGTCCGTCAGCCCGTCGATTTTGGGAAACAGATAGAACGCGCCATCCGGCTCGGGCACCGTGACGCCGGGCATGCCGCCGAGCGCCTGCAGGCAGAGATCGCGATTTTCCATGAGCCGCTCCAGCATGCGCAGCAATTCCTCTTCGCCATGCGCCAGGGCTGTTTCGGCAGCCTTCTGCGCGAAACTGGGCGCGTGCGAAATAATGAACTCATTCAACTGCGTGGCCTTATGCGCCAGGTCGCGGCGCGCCACCAGCCAGCCCACGCGCCAACCCGTCATGCAGTAGGTTTTTGAAAACGACTGCACCACGATGACCGCATCCTCACGCGTGGCTCTGCGCAAAATGGATGGAACCGGCGCGCCCAAGCGAGCGCCGGAATAAAACAAACGGTCGTAGACTTCATCGGCCATCAGCCAGAGATCGTAGCGGCGCGCGAAATCCAGCAGCCACCGCTGTTCATCGCCGGTAGCCACCCAGCCCAACGGATTCGAAGGCGAGGTGTAGAGCAGCAACCGCGTGCGCGGCGTGATGGCCGCCTCCAGCGCGTCGAAATCGATTTCATAACGAGCGCCGCGCAGCACATGCGGAATCTGCCGCACCAAGGCGTTGGCCATGGCCACGTTGGACGAGCCATTGGGCCACGCGGGCGTCAGCACCAGGGCTTCGTCGCCCGGATCGAGCACCGCGCGGATCGCCACGTTCAAGGCTTGCACGCCGGATGCGGTGATCACGATCTCCGCAGCGGGGTCCAGCTCCACGCCATGCAATTCGCCATACTTCGCGGCGATGGCGCGGCGCAACGAGGGCAGACCGGCATTCTCGGTATAGAAAGTGAAACCATCGGCCAGCGCATCCACGGCGGCGCGCTTGATGAAATCGGGCGTGGGCAGGTTCGATTCGCCGAAATACAAGCGCAGCACGCCATCCATGGACATGGCGATTTCCGCCAGCTCGCGGATGCGGGAGTGAGGAACGCGCTCGACGGAACTTGCGAGGTGGGCCATGCGGGGCTTCGGATAGCCCGATTACAGGGTTTTCAGATAGGCGATGAGGTCGGTCTTTTCCTCGTCGCTCAGCATCTCTTTGTAAGCCGGCATGCCGTTGCCGCCTTCGTCGATTTGCGTTCGCACGTTCTCTTCGGTGGGCTTTTTGCCGTTATTCAGCTTATCTTTGCTGAAGAGACCTTTCAAGCCAGGGCCCATTTTCTTTTCCGTGCTATCGGCGTTGTGGCAGGGCATGCATTGCTGGAAGACCTCTTTGCCTTTATCGGGATCTCCCTTCTTGGCCGCAAACGCGGCGGTAGAGGCGATGGCCAAGGCGGCGCAAAAAACGCAGATTTTCAACTGAAGCATACGCGCAATATTCTCCGGGTGGCGAAACATCCAGTCTACAATTTTTCGAGTGATGTGCGCTTAACCCTTCTGGGAAGACCGCTCCCTAACGGTCGCGGCTCTGTAACCACGCGGCTCTGCAAATCGTGCGAAATCGAGGCCCTGTTACAGAGCCGTGACCGTCAGGGAGCGGCACCTTGCTCTAGCGCATCTCCCCGCGCGCGTCGAACCGTACTCCGCCCGCCAGAAACGCGCCTGAGGCGAGCACCTTGCGCACCCGCTCGCGATTCGCGCCCACCTTCTCCGTCGCCTCCGCCATCGTCCGCACCGCCTGCTCTACCGGCGCATCCGCCGGCATGCGGAAGATCCACGGAATGTTCAACGACGTCAGCGACCGGTCGCCCGATAGCGCAATCAGCGGCACGAACATCTTCACCGCAAGCTGCTCCGCCAGGTGACTCGAATTACGGTCGGTCGCGATCATCCCGATCAGCCGCTCCTGCCCCATCAGTTCCACCAGCGCCGATGAGCTTTTGCCCCACGCTCCATCCGCCGGCACGCCCACCAATTTGAACTGGCCGCCCGCCGCCCCCTGCAACGCCGAGTCCGCAGCCAACTTATCCGCCCCTGGCCCGAAAATCCCGATGCGCACCTCACCCGCAGGATTATCGGGAATCGGCGGCCCCGTATATGCCACCGTGTCCTCGTCAATGCGGGCGTACGCTTGCTGCATCGGCTCGCGCTTGAATTCGGCGCGCCCGCCATGCACTACGCCCAGGAAAAGCGGCGCCACATTCTTCGCGTTGGGATCGAACACCATCTCGCCGGTCACACCATGAAACCGCTCCACGCCATACAGCGCGTCGCGAATGCGCGCGCGATTCAAACCCGCGCGGCACACGGCATCCAGCAGAATACGCATGCCGTCATAGCCCAGCGATGCAAACGCGTCCGGTGGCTTTTCAAAGCGCTTTTGAAAGCGCACCTGAAAACCGGTCCACACTGGATCGTCACGCGCCGGGTCGTAGGGAAACACGAACTCGAGGCCCTCGGCCGCCGGTCCCGCGATGCGCAGCATTTCCTCGCCGTACACGCGGAAAGCCCCGAAAACAGCCTGTTTCATGCCCATCTCGCGCATCTGTTTCAGGATGTTGCCGGCGGGAACCTGATCGGCCCACAGCACGATGGCATCCACGTTCGACTCCTGAATCACGCCAAGCTGATGACGGAAATCCGTATCGCCCGGCATATACTTCTGCTCCAGCACCACGGGATGCCCCAGCCGCCGCGAAGCGTCCTTGAACTTCACCACCCCAAAGCGTCCGTAGCGTTCATTCACGCGCAACAGCGCCACGCGCTGGAAACCCCGCTCTGTATAAATGCGCCGCGCCAGCGTGTACCCCTGCACGCGGTCGTCTTGAATGGCGGTGAGCAGCCACGGAATAATCGTCTCCGGAATCGTCGGATCGGTGGCCGCCGTGTTCACGATCGGCAGTTCCGACCGCAAGGAAACGCGCAGCGCGATATGCGTGGTATCGGCGCTGATGGAACCGAGCATGGCCCAGTCCTTTTCGTCGTAGGACATTTTCACGATCTCGTTGCTGGAGGCGCCCCAAATGGCGGAATCGTTATGCAGCATCAGCTTGAACGGCTTGCCGCCGTAACCGCCCGCGGCGTTCGCTTCATCGATGGCGAGTGTGGCGCCGTTCAGCATCATGCGCCCGAGCGCCTCGTCGCGATGCTCCTTGATAGGACCCAGAAAACCGATGCGGATTTCTGTGAGATCCTTCAGATCGGGCGCCGGCAGGTCGCGCGCCGGGCCGTTATACTCCACCGTCTTCGTATAATTCTCGAAGTACGGCGTAGTGAAGCGCGAGAACGGGCGCAGATCTTCGGGCGTGTTGGCGTAGGGCGTCACCGTGCGCACCGCGGGCGGTCCCGGCGGATTCGCGCCGCATGCACAGGGGCCGGCCGTCTGCGCGAGGATTGCCCCGGCTAACAAGAGCATAAACGCAATCAATCTCATAAGTGCACCAAATCTCTCCTGGACCGCTTGCTCACGCGCGCGGCTCTGAAAATTCGCAACACACTACAGAGCCGCGACCGTGAGGGAGCGGTATGGGGCGCCTTTTTCAACAAGCCCTAGTGAGTTCCGTTGTGCGGCGCGTGCGGCGTGGCCGGCGCCGGCTTGCGGAACATGGCGATGGCTTCGCCTTCCACCAACAGATCCGGGCGGCACAACTTAGCCTGTATACCCGTAGATGCCGGCAGCGGATCCAGACCCTGTTCGCGATAGAAGCGCGTGCGCTCTTCGTTGAACTCGCGGTAATCGCGGTCGATGTCGCGCAGGTAAAAGGTTGTGCGCACGATATCGTGCCATGTGGCGCCTTCCGATTCGAGCAGCCCGGTAATGTTGTGAAACATGCGCCGGCATTGCGCGCGGAAATCGCCCACATGGACCGTATCTCCGCGACCGTCGATGCTGGCCGTCCCGGAAATCAGGAGCACCACCAGGCCGTTCAGGTCGAGGCGCATGCCGCGCGAAAAGGAACTCGGCCGATCGTAATCGTATGCTTCGTTGAGCACCCGCAGGTCTGTAACCGCGCGTTTTTCTACGGCCGCTCCGCTAACTTCAGCGATCATTTCTTCGATTAACATTTTGACTAACCTCTTGTTGAATTCGCATCCCGTGGCTTAACCCCTTAGCTGTCGCCACCCAGATGTCGTTCCCCTGAAAATCCACACCAAAAACGTAGTTGTGAGCGGGCGCCGAATCGGTCTCGACGCGCTTCACTTTGCCCGCGGCATCGCGCACCAGCATCTCCGGCTTCCCGGTATCCAGCGCCGGACGATATACGGCCCAGTTCTCGCCATCGTAATAAGCCAGTCCTTTATCGGTCGAAAACCAGGCGCGATTGCCATCCACGCCTTTCACCTGATTTAGAAAGTCGCTCGGCAAGCCGCTATCTTTCTGCATGAAGTTATGCCAGTTGCGGCCGTCGTAGCGGCTCGCCCCGAAGTAAGTGGCAACCCACAGAATCTTATCCTGCTCCATCCAGCTTACCGACGTGGTGATCTCATGAATCAGGCCCTGATCCTTGAAAAGTACCATTTCGGTCTCACCGTCGGGATCGTTATAGTCTTTCCAGCGCTCGGTTTTTACGTCATATTCGAGGACGCCCGCGCCCCACACCGCGTAATACACCTTGCTCGTACCTGCGCTTACACCGTAAGTCCAGATTTCATACATAGGCGTATTGCGCTCGTTGAACAGGCTCCATTCGCCGGTGTGCGTGTTCAAGCGGCTGGCGCCGGCGGCGGTGGCGGCCCAAACGAACTCGTTCTGCACCGTGACGCCATAGACCACGTCGTTACTGAGTCCGCTGTTCAGTTGTGTGAACGTATCGAAACGTCCCGCGGAGTAGCGGCTAAGTCCGCCCATGGTGGCCGCCCACACGTCGTGGGTCTTCTTATCCACCGCCACGGAAAGGACCGCGCGATGCGCCAGGCCGTCCGCCGGACGAAACACCTTCCACTTGCCGGCTTCGTACAGGGCCAGACCGTTTTCGGTTCCGGCCCAGATGCGGTCCCCATCCACCGCTACGCTGAACACGCGATTGCTTGGCAGGCCGTCGGCGGTAGTGAAGCTCTGCCAGCGATATTGGGGCATCGGCTGGCCGGAGACGGCCAGCGGCAAAAGAGCAAGAGTAACTAATAGGTACCTCATAACGTTTTCAGATACTCAATCAAATCGTTGAGTTCGTCCTTGACCAAATCGTTGGTAACCCCATGCGTATCGTTGGGATTGAACACCGTCCATATCTCTTCCAGGCTGCCGGCCGATCCGTCGTGCAGATAGGGCGCCGTGAGAGCGATGTTCGTTAGTTGGGGAACATCGATGACAGGCGAGCGGTCCGACCACTTCCCGCTGCCCACATCCACCTGCGTCTGATTCGTATAATGCCGTCCGGCGTGGCAGAATCCGCACTGATTCGTCTCCGGAATGGGCGTGCCATCCTTGCGCCGCGTGCGCTCGAAGATGTCCCTGCCGCGTTCCTGCGCGGCGGTCAACTCGCCATTGGGCAGCCGGTATCGATTAGGGCGCGCCGGGATCGATTTGATATAAGCCACTAAGTCGCTCAGCTCCGCCGGCGAGTAACTCTGCGAACGGTAGAAATACTTTTCCGTGCGCGGCCCGCACTCCGTCTGCAGGTCGGGATTGCCGCCATTCCACTTAAACGGTTCCGTGCCGTCGATATCTTCCAGCAGCCGATTGTCCACGATATCCTTGCCGAAACCGTCCGGCTCCAGGTCCCACTGCATGCCGTCGAAGGTCGATTCGATGTGGCAGTTGGCGCAACTGAATCCGCCGTGGAACGCGTAGCGTGCATCGAAGAATAACCGCTCGCCGCGCCTTTGTGGAGTGAGTTCGGACGGCCCGCCCAATTCGATGGTGCGGACCACTTTGCGCGCGGCTGTATCGATGACGGAGACCGTGTCGTCCATGCGGTTGGCGACATATAACCACGCGCCATCCGGAGAGAGCGCGATGCCTTTGGGCGCCCGGCCTACCGGAATGCGGGATGAAACGAATTGTGCCGAGGCGGATAAGTCGTTGGCCAGGTCGTGCCGTTTGCGAAGAAGTTGGAGCAGGCGTGAAATATCGATGACCGTGACGCTATTCGAGCCGGTGGTCGAGATATACGCGGCGCTCTTATCCGGCGCGATCGCTACGCCGAAAGGCATCGTATAATACTGCTCCAGTTCGTCGATCAATATTTGCACGGGGACAGGCCGGGAGGCCTGTCCTACTGACTCGTCCACGTCGGGCCCGAACAGTGTCAGCGAATCGCCAAAGACCCAGCCGTGCTCCACGTGCGCCAGCGGGATCAGGTTCTTCGGACGCAATTGGCAAGCGATACCCAGGCGCCCGTCACGCGAAAACGCCACGTGAAAAACGCCGGCCACGTTCGGCAGCGGGCGGCGTTCGCGGACGATCTGTTGCCGGGCGTCGATTACGGTGATCTCGGATTCGGGCGGTGTCCGATGGCGTCCGATGTTCGGATAGATATGGGTCGCGTACAGCGACTGGCCATCGGGCGAAGGCGTCAGATAACTCGCGCCCCTCCCTGCTGCCAGCCGCCGCGTCTCCACTCCGCTAGCCAAGTCAATTACAGAAATGTCGTTGCCGATGCGATTGGCGGTAAACAGCGCGGTCTGGTTGACAAATACCGCGTTCGGCTCGAAGCCGGTCTTCAGAGTGCGAGTAACCTGCATCGTGGAGGTATCTATCACTGAAACGGAGTCACTCCAGGAGTTAGCCACATAGGCGTAGCTCTTATCGAGCCACAACCCCTTAGGCACGCGGCCCACAGTGGCGCGACCGGTGACCTTACCGGTCCCGACGTCCAAAGACAGCAATTGATCGGTGCCTTCGCAAAGCACAAACAACCGTGCTCCGTCCGCAGACACCGCCAGTTCCACCGGCGAAGGATATCTCACCTGAGCCGCAGCCCCAACCGTGATTGCGAAAAGTAGGACGATGTGGGGCAGGCTCGTAGCCTGCGGGGGCCTCGTAGGCCGCCTGCCGGGAGAATTTCGAGTCTTCGAAGGCACAACAGAGATATGTTCCCCAAAGAACGCCGCCTCCCGCACCTGTATGCAGTTGGCCAACCGCTGTTCATCACGTTCCGTTTGTACGGATCCCTTCCGGTCAACCGGGCCTTTCCTGGCCAAAACGTGCCGTCCGGCCGAGCCTTCGTTGCGATGGATCGTCTGCTCGACGCTGCGCGCACTGGCCCGACGTCTCTGAAACGGCCCGAGGTAGCGCAGCTTGTATTGAATTCCCTCAATTACGGCTCGGATATGGGCCAGTATGACTTGCATGCGTGGGTGATCATGTCGAATCATGTTCATCTGTTACTCACACCACATATCAACGTCTCGAACATGCTCTGCTCGTTGAAAAGAGTGACCGCCAGACGAGCCAATATTCTCTTGAACCAGACGGGACAGCCATTCTGGCAGGACGAATCTTATGACCATCTCGTTCGAAACGGCGAGGAATTTGGACGAATTCAGCGATACATCGAGAACAACCCCGTCAAGGCCTTTCTGGTGGCTTCGCCCGAGCTCTATAAGTGGTCCAGCGCTGGGCGGCCTACGAGGCCGCCGCAGGCTACGAGCCTGCCCCACTAGCGTTCCTCCACGGTGACTACTTGGTCGCCCGCCACGTCCCGTAACACTTGCACCTTGCCACTCGGCCACGTCACCGTGACCGCATCCGCTTTCATTGCGCTGCCCAGCCCGAAGTGCACGCGCGCATCGTCCTGCGAAAGATATCCCGATCCCGCCACACGCTCGGCCTGTTGCTTGTGTCCGCCCGCGGTTACCTCGATCTTGGCGCCGATGCCGTCGCGGTTGCTCTTGCGGCCCACCAGCTTGAACGCCAGCCAGTGATTCGGAACCGGCGAGATATTGTGCAGCAAGTAACCCGGACCGCCCAGGTTCACCATGAACACATCCATCTTGCCGTCGTTGTCATAGTCGGCAAAACAAGCGCCGCGCGCCACGGTTTTTACGTCGAAGAACGGTCCCGCCTGGCTTGAAACGTCCGCGAAATGTCCGCCGCCCAGATTGCGGAAAATCGAATGCTCCTGCGGCACCATGTGGATCAGCCCGCCGTGCGCGATGAAGATATCCCGCAGCCCGTCGTTATCGAAATCGTAAACGCCGCTTCCCCAACTCACATATTGCGCGGTCAACTGCGAGATACCCGCCGCTTCGGTAACATCGGTGAAGTCCGTGCCGCTGTTGCGCAGCAGCCGGTTGTATCGGGAGTCGGTAACCCACAAGCCCACGTGGCCCGAGTTCTCGAAATCCACGAATACCGGTCCCATGGCCGAGGTACTTTCGCCGTTCTGCCCGTAGGCCACGCCCGATGGCACCGCTACTTCCGTGAACGTACCGTTGCGGTTATTGTGAAACAGAAAGTTTTCCGTCTTGTCATTGGCAACATAGATATCCGGATAACCGTCGCCATCGAAGTCACCCGCGGTTACGCCCATCGCGCGGCCCACGTACTTACTAATACCGGACTGCTGGCTGACATCGGTGAACGTACCATTGCAGTTATTGTGGAATAACATGCTGCTGTTACCGGCATAATCGAGCGGCCCCGGATAATTATCCGCCGCGTAATAAGCCCGGTACTTAGGATCGAACTTCACATAGCGGCCGATGAAGAGATCCACACAGCCATCGCGATCGTAATCGAGCCAGGCCGCCCCAATCGACCAGCCTGGCACATTCAATCCGGCCTTGGCGGTAACATCCTCGAACTTGCCGTTGCCTAAGTTGCGGTACAGTGTCACATGGCCGTAACCCGTGACTAACAGATCCACAAAGCCATCGTTATCGAAATCGGCGGCGATGGCCGCCATGCTGAACAGGTCCGCGCCTACACAAGCCTCGCCGGTGACGTCGGTGAATTTGCCATTGCCGTCGTTGCGATACAGATGATTGTGCGGCGGGGTAGCGGGCGCCTGGCGCAGCGGATACGGATGCATATCGTCGCCCAGCGGCTTGCCGCTGGTCACGTACAGATCCGGCAGACCGTCGTTGTTATAGTCGAACCAGACGCAGCCCGCGCCCGTGCTCTCGAGCAGTGAGCCTAACTTGCGCGCGCCGAAGCTATGCTGGTACTGGATTCCCGATGCCGCCGTCGCGTCTTCAAAGCGGATGGTCACGGCCGGCTGATCGGCTCCCCAGGCCGTCCCGGCCAGCAGCAGGCAGGCGGCCGCCATCTTTGTCATTGCTTTACTCCCGTCATCTCGACTGGTACATCCTTGCGCAACAGCACGTTGGGTACGGCATTCTCCGGCGCGCGCTCGGGACCCGCATGGCATCCCACGCACACGCGCTGTTCGCCGCTGCGCATCCAGAACCAGCCATGCTCCGCGGCGATCGCGTGTTCCGACGCATCCCGCAGTTCCACCCGCAACGGCCGCTCACCCGGCACGTGCAGAAAAAACGAGCCATCGCTTTCGACCGGCGTTTCGCCTAATTGCACCGTCTGGCCATCCGCGCCCTGGCTGTACAAGCGCACGCTGGCGACAGCGCCCTTCGCAATCTTGCTTCGCGAGGTGTACGCGTTGAGGCACAGCAGATTGGCGCCCGGCCAGTCATGCAGTCCCGATGGAAATCGCAGCGGAGTCTCGCGCGCGGTTACTAACACCGGCTGCACTCCGCGCGCTTCGGATAGCTTGGCGAGCGCGCCGCTCGCCGGGTTCAGCGTGTAAATTGAGTACGCAGCCGCCCCCTGGGGCCGGAACGCGGCCAACCATTCGTCGGGCGAAATCCCGGCCGGCGGACCCGCGAACTCACCGCCATGCGCCGCCGTGCCTTCCACCTGCACCGCCAGCGCCGAAGTGAAACGGGCGAATCCTTTATCGGTCGTAAACACCACGTCGCGCGACGCCAACTGCCGCGCGCCATGCCGGCTCACCCCATGGTCGCAACGGTACGACTCCACGCCGCTGCCATCGGGATATACCGTATACAGTTCGCCGTTAGTCTCATACAATACGCGCCCATCGTGCAGCACGTCGCACGTCAGGGAATCGCCGGGTGCGTAAGTGAGCCGCAGCGGTTGGCCGCCCGTCAATGCCAGCGTCTCCAGCCGGTAACCCTCCGCCGCTTTGCGCGCATAGACAATCATGCCATCGGGCAGATACAGCGGGCGAATCGAATCCTGCGGCCACGCGGCAATCCGATGCGGCTCGCCGCCCTCCACCGGCGCTTCCCAGATCTGCCAGCGATCTTCGCGGCGCGGCTTGGCGGCGAACAACACGCGCTGGCCGTCAAAAGAAACTTCCGGATCGGCGGATGCAAAAAATCCCGGCGCCAAATTGCGCGGTCCGGCCGCCGCAACCAGCCGGATGGCCGCGCCTTTCGGAAAGCGTTCCTGGCCGCACGACCATGCATTGGGCACAAACTGAGATGTGGCTGTATAAATGTAAGCAGGCACGCGCGAGGAAATGCTGGCGGCCAGCAGCAGCGTTCCGCACAACAAGAGTCCGAACTGGCTTGCCCTCTTCACAATTTAAGACCTGTTTATACTTAATAACCAGGGAAGTTGGATGATATCGCCCCGTGACGGGATTTACAATAACCTATTGACACTAGTGCTTATGTAGGACAGGCCTCTTGGCCGTCCTAGGCGGGCGAAGCTCGCCGCTCGAGTTTCTACATTTTGCCTGCCGCTTGTGGGGCAGGCACACTGCCTGGTGTGGGCCTCGTAGGCCCGCTCTTCGGCGAACCGAAAGCCCGCCAAGGCATTGTGCCGCATTGTGCCTGCCCCACAGATTGGGTTCGTTTTGTAATTTTGGCGGCGATGCGGTCGATGGAGCGTGGCGAACGAAGCTCGCCCAAGAGCGGGCCGGGGAGGCCGGCGCAGGCAGAGTGCCCGCCCCACGGCGGCGGGCAGAATGCGGAAAGTCGAGGGACAGGCCAGGAGGCCTGTCCTACGTAGTAAGATAGCGGGTGATGCTGAATTTTCGCCAGTTTGAAATAGGGCCCGACCCGTTTGGGCGCAAATGGCAGGTCCTGTTCAAGTGGCTGCAAACCGCCATTTCGTTGCGGCATAGCGACACGGTGGATGTGAAGTTTATCCTCGAAAGCGACGGCACGCGCATTCAGAAACAGATCGCCATGCCGCACGCAGACTTGCTGGAATTGAACGGCCGCACCGGCCATCCCATGACCGATGCCTGGTGCGCGCGTCTGGCTGCGCAACACTTGAAGCACATGGTGGAAAGCGGCGAAGATCTCGAGAAGGATCTGGTGATCGTGCGCCTCAAGGAACTCACGGACTATGCCGTGGAGGCCGATCGCGAGGAAAGCGCGGAGGTCGCCGCGCGGCGCGGTGCGGCTTAGGATCCCGGCAATCTCATGGATAAATTCGTAATCAAAGGCGGCGCGCGCCTGCAGGGCGAGGTCCCCATCGGCGGATCGAAAAACTCCGCATTACCGGCGCTGGCGGCGGCGTTGCTCACCGAGGAACCGGTCACTCTGCGGCGCATCCCGCGCGTGCGGGATATCCGCACCATGCAGCGTCTGCTGGTGGATATCGGCAGCCAGGCGGAGGTGGAAGGAGAGACCATCCGGCTGCATACGCCGCGCATCGTATCGCCGGAAGCTCCTTATGAACTGGTAAAAACCATGCGCGCATCCAGCCTGGTGCTGGGCCCGTTGGTGGCTCGCACGGGCCGCGCACGCGTCTCGCTGCCCGGCGGATGCGCCATCGGGGCGCGTCCCATCAATCTGCATTTGAGCGGCCTGGAGCAGTTGGGAGCGCGCATCCAGCAGGCGCACGGCTACATCGAAGCGGAGGCCCCGGAGGGCTTGCGCGGCGGTGTCATTCATTTCGACCGCATCACCGTCACCGGCACCGAAGATCTGATCATGGCGGCCGTGCTGGCGAGCGGCGAGACCATGCTGCGCAACGCGGCGCGCGAACCGGAAGTCGCCGATCTGTGCGCGCTGCTGGTGAAGATGGGCGCGCAGATCGAGGGGGCGGGTACTTCCACCATTCACATCCGCGGCGTCGCTAAACTGCACGGCGCGGACCACACCATCATCGCCGACCGCATCGAGGCGGGCACCTTTTTGATTGCCGGAGCCATCACCGGCGGCGATCTGAAGATTACGGATTGCGTGCCCGAGCACGCGGGCGCGCTGGTCGCCAAGCTGCTGCAGGCCGGCGCTGAAATCACCCAAACCGATGCCGCCACGCTGCACATCCAAGCGCCGAAACGCCTGCGCTCCGTAGATGTGACCACCGAAGAATATCCCGGTTTCGCCACCGATCTGCAGGCGCAATACATGGCCCTGATGACGCAGGCGCAAGGCATCGCCATCGTGGTTGAGACTATTTTCGAGAACCGCTTCATGCACGCGCAGGAACTGGCGCGCATGGGCGCCAACATACGCCTCGAAGGCCGCCAGGCGATTGTGGCGGGACCCTCGGAATTGACCGGCGCGGGCGTGATCGCCTCGGATCTGCGCGCCAGCGCCTCCCTGGTGCTGGCCGCCTTGGCTTCGCACGGCGAGACCGTGATCGACCGCGTGTATCACATCGACCGCGGCTATGAGAAAATCGAGGCGAAACTGGCTCGCGTGGGCGGGCAAATTCGCAGAGTGGAGTAAGCATGGCTCACAGTGGGGTTCATAGCGACGCTTTTCTCGCCATCGTCGACGATGCGAAATCGCGCGTGAAGCAGATCGATATAGAAGGCTACCGGAAGATGCGCGCGGCGGGCGAACCGCACATCCTGGTGGACGTGCGCGAAGACCACGAATGGGCTGCCGGACACGCGGCCGGCGCGGTGCACCTGGGCAAGGGAATTATCGAGCGCGATATTGAGAGTCAGGTGCCTGACAAAGGCGCCGCCCTGGTGCTCTACTGCGGGGGCGGTTACCGGTCCGCATTGGCCGCCGATAACTTGCAAAAAATGGGATACACCAATGCCATCTCGCTGGATGGCGGGTGGAAGGCCTGGCAGCAGGCCGGCTTACCGGTGGAGCGGTGAAGCCTTGGCGCCGGCTGTGGGGCAGACGATCGTGGTGTGTCGTCTGCCTTGCCACGAAAGCGGTGGGGTCGAAAAACTTCTCCCGTGGCTGGTGGGCAGTGGTTGGTGGGTGGTGGGCAAGTTCGAAGCTACGCTTGCCAAGTTTTTCATGAAATTTCGCGGGCCGCAGGCCCCCCCGAACAAACCACAAAAAACGCTGGTCTGCCCCAGTCGTCTGCCTTGCCGCGAAAACGGCAGACCACAAAGACGATGGTCTGCCCCACCCGCAGTCGTCTGCCCCACTCGCCCGCCCCTTTCGCCACTCACCGGTTACACGCCGGTTTTTGCCGAATCATCCACGACTTAGCCGCCCCACCCGGCTAATCTGGGATCAGGGAGAGCGGATATGGAACCTCGCGACGAAAGACCCTGGCAGTGCGCATCGGACCGCGACGCCGGCGGCGTCAGTTCGGGACTGATCTTCGGTTTCGCCATCGTGGCTATCGGCGTGCTCTTCCTGCTCGATAATTTTGGCGTTCCCGTCGGCTATATCTGGGGCTACTGGCCGGTGATCCTGATCGCTATCGGCCTGGCCAAAGTGGTCGATTCCACGGATACGTCCGGCCGCACCGGCGGCGCCATCATCCTGCTGGTGGGCGTGGTATTGCTCTCCGACAAGATCCACCTGCCTTTCCTGAGAGACAAGAATCTTTGGGATCTGTGGCCGCTGGCGATCATCGTTTTCGGATTCGTCCTGCTGTGGGGCGCGCTCGAAGGCAAGAGCGTCGCGGAAGTCGGCAAACGCGCCAGCGTGCCGTGGTCCACGCCGTCCACACCGGGCAGCGTACACATGTTTTCGGTTTTCGGCGGCAGCAATCGCAAGGTGAGCGGCGACTTCAAAGGCGCCGACCTGTCCGCCGTATTCGGCGGGGGGGGCCTGGATCTGCGGAACGCCGAAATGTCCGCGGACGAAGCCACGGTCACGGTCAACGCGATCTTCGGCGGGTTTGAGATCCGGGTGCCGGAAAACTGGCTGGTGGAGGTGCACATAGCCGGCATCTTTGGCGGCCATGAAGACAAGACCCATCAGCCCGATGCGCGGCTGGTGCCCAAACCTAAGCGGCTCATCATACGGGGAGCGACGATTTTCGGGGGATTGGGAATAAAGAACTGAGGCCTCCGGATGCATCCGCTGCTTGTCTCCGGGGCCGCGTTGGCCGTGTATCTGGCGGGTTGGGTCCCGCTGGCCGCGCTCCTGATCTACGTTCTGGAAGCCTCCGGCAACCTGGGCTGGCAGGCCAGCGCGGCCATCGTCATACCCGCCTGCGTGGTCTACGCTTTTGTGTGCCTCTCGCCGTGGTACATCGTACGCATGACGCCGCTGCGCTCGAGCGCCGTCTCGCGGATCATCACCACCAGCTTCGGCGCGGCCATCGGCGGCAGTATTTTGTTGTTGGCGATCGCCCGCGGCACGGCTTTCCTGCTTTCACGATTCGAGACGTTCCACTTGGTCGATCAGCGGTTCCGGCCGCACGCGCCGTTGTTGTTCGGCATGGGCGTGCTGTTGTATCTGCTCTCGGCCGGCATGCATTACGCACTGGCATCGGTGGAGGAGTCCAAGGAGGCTCTGCAGCGCGAGATGCAGGCCCTGGTAGCGGCGCGCGACGCCGAACTCAAGGCGCTGAAGGCCCAGATCAATCCGCACTTTCTGTTCAACAGCCTGAACTCGATCAGCGCGCTGGCCGGCGTGGATGCCGTGCGCGCGCGCGAAATGTGTGTCCGGCTATCCGATTTTTTGCGTAGCAGCCTGCGCGTAGGAGAGCGCGAGACGGTGCCTCTCAGCGAGGAACTCTCGTTAGCGCAAAACTATCTGGGCGTGGAACAGGTGCGCTTCGGCGGGCGGTTGCGCGTAGAGCAGCAGATTGCGCCCGAATGCGAATCCAGCCTGGTCCCGCCGTTGCTATTACAGCCGTTGGTCGAAAACGCGGTGAAGCACGGCATCGCCAGCATGGTGGAAGGCGGCGCGATACGCCTGGCCGCCTGGCGGATCGAAAACGCGCTGCATATCAGCGTGGAGAACCCGTTCGACCCGGAAGGCGCGGTGGCCAAACGCAACGGCCTGGGATTGCAGATCGTCAAACGCCGCCTGCTGGCGCGTTATGGCGACCGGGCGGATATGGTCGCCGAAAGCGGCGATTGCCGCTACCGTGTCGAGCTATTGCTGCCGTTTGAAGTTGCCTGAACGGCGGTTTGCGGCTGGTAATCGAAATAAGTTTGGTCTGCCTCTTCGTGACGCGAGAACACGAACAACACCTTGGCGTGTGAGCTCATGACGAAGTGTGTGGGAAGCCAGATGTCCGCATTCACCGGAGCATAATCCAGGGCGAAACGCGTGCCGGGGTCCACGCGCGCCAGGAAGCCCTCGATCCAGACGGGTCGAATGACTCGCGCTACGACTCTCACCCACTGATAGGTCGCCCGATCGATCCATAGCTTGCCTTGCATTCCGGTCAAGACCTTGGTGTCGCGGTCGGGCGGAATGTAGTCCGGCCGCGGGCGCGCATCGAGCACATACACACGATGCCCGGCGAGCGTCTGTTCGCCGAGCAGCTTGAAGTTGAAGGCACTGACAAGCTGGGTGATCAGCAGGTGATCGCGGCGGCGGCCCTGCCGATAGGCTGCGATGCGGCTCTGCCGTTGCGTGGGTGTTTCGTTCCGCCGCTGCTCGATTTCGTGTGCGAGCTTCCGTTCCGCTTCGGCTTGTTCTTCGGCGGACAACGGTTGGCCATTAACCGCGGTCAGCTTTTGATAGGGCGAACCCAAGATCATCCGGACTTGATAGGTCTTGGTCGCATGCCCCGTGCGATCGCGCTCCATGTAGCTGTAGTTGGAGGCGGCGGCCCAATCCCGATCGTTAGCCGCGGCCGAGAGGTTGACAATCCCGGCGGCATCCGGACGGGTTTTCACACCTGCCAGCGGGGCGGCAAAGATACCCGCCAGCAGCCAGATTCCCATACGTTGCGCGATACACATTCCATATTGTTAGATGCGCGAGCGGGGTTGGCCGTGCGGCGATTCTGGCCGTGTTTGGGACGGATCGGCACGGTGGGGCGAGATGCCCAACAAACCGCTCCCTTACGGTCGCGGCTCGGTAAGCGGTCGGGTCGATAGGCGGTCGCGTCGGTAAGCGGCCGGGTCGGTAAGCCGTCGCGTCGATAAGCGGTCGCGTCGGTAAACGGCCAGCTCGGTAAGCGGTCGCGGCCCGGTAAGCGGTCGCGTCGATAAGCGGTCGCGTCGGTAACCGCTGCGTCGATTTGCACGATTTACGGAGCCGCGACGGTCACGGAGCGGTGTCACTCAAACAGACTAATCTGTTCCTTGGACGCCGGTTTTGGCTTGCGCCGGCGCAGCGGACTACCCACCACCCCCAGGACTTGCAGCTCAGCCAGCGCCGCGCGCGGCAGAAACAGCCGCTGGTTATTCGAATACGGGTCAGGCGGGACGATAGTAAAACCCTGAGACTCTATCAGGAGAAGATTATTTGCCAAAATACCGTCCATCACTTCGCCGTCACGGAATTTAACCCGGACCCACAGTCCATCCATCTTTGGCCGCGTGCTGAAGACTTTCCGTTCCGCGCCGGGCTCGGGCGGGTCGAAATCCCTGACGAATTGGACGGACTTCACCTCGTCGTAAGGCACCACGGCGTAATTGCCTTCCGGCGTCAGCAGTTCCACCCCGGTGGGACGCAAGTAAGTCAGCGGGTTGACATAACCCAGGAGTGGTTCCCGCTCGAAACGGCTGATCCGGACTTTCTTGGAGGTGGATCCCGCCAAATCAACCCCTAAATTGAAACATTGTTTTAAACATTGGTTGGGGTTATTGTATCATTGGCACGATGGATACACACCCAAGGAAACCGCTTCCTGACGGTCGCGGCTCGGTAACACCCCGCGAGGGAGTGGTTGCGCCGTTTCTCAATTTTTGCAGAATCGAGAAAGGCCTATCCGGTAACTCTTTGGATGCCTACCAGGCCGATTTGACGAAATTTATGGAGTTCGCCGCGCGCGAGTGTCCTGGTGAGATTCCCGGCCTGGAAGCGGTGCGCCGCTATGTGGATTTTCTCTACCAGGAGAAACTGGGCAGCCGTTCCGTGGCCCGCCACTTATCCACCCTGCGCGGCTTCTACGGCTACCTGGTGCGGGAAGGCCGTCTGGCATCCGATCCCACCGAACATTTAGGCGCCCCCCGGCAGTGGCAAACAATCCCCAAATTTCTGAATCTGAACGAGATCGAACGATTATCGGATTCGCCGGACAGTCAGCGGCCGGTGGGCGCACGCGATCATGCCATGATCGAACTGCTGTATGCCACGGGACTGCGGGTGTCCGAGTTATGCAATCTGGGCGTCGCCGATTTGAACCTGGAGTTGGGAGTGCTGCGCGCCACCGGCAAGGGCAGAAAACAGCGGATGGTGCCGGTGGGGAAAGAGGCGCTCGCCGCGGTGCGCGCGTATCTGGAAACCGGGCGGCCCGCCATCTTGAAAGGCCGTCTCAGCCGGTATCTTTTCATAACCGCGCGGGGGGGGCCCATGACCCGCCAGGGATTTTGGAAATTACTGCGCGCGCACGGCCGTAAGGCGGGCGTTTTCGACCGCCTGACGCCGCATACCATCCGCCACAGCTTTGCCACGCATTTACTGGAAGGCGGCGCGGACTTACGCAGCGTGCAAACCATGCTGGGGCACGCGGATATCTCGACCACCCAGATCTATACACACGTGATGCGATCGCGGCTGCGCAAGACCGTCGACGAGCATCATCCCAGGGCCTGAGACGAACCATGAGCGACTACATGTTCATGCTGGAGAGCACGCTGAGCGCGGATCAGAACCGCGTGGTCGAACAGGTGCAAGCGGCCGCCGGCGCCGCCGGTGTGAACCTGTTTCTGACCGGTGGCGGGATGCGCGATATGCTGGGCGGTTTTCGCGTGCGCGATCTCGATTTCAGCGTGGAAGGCCAGGCCCTGAAGGTTGCCAAGTCCCTCGAGGAACAGGGCGCCCGCCTGCTGTCGGCCGACGAAAACCGGCGTTCGGCGGAATTAGTATTTCCAAGCGGTGTAACGGCGCAAGTTTCCATGTCCCGCAAGGAAGTCTATGCGAAGCCGGGAGGCAAGCCGCAGGTGACTCCGGCCACCATTCAGGACGATCTGCGCGGCCGCGATTTCACCGTGAATGCCATGGCGCTATCGTTGAATCGCGCCTCGCGCGGCTTGCTTCTCGATCCCACAAACGGGCTAGCGGATCTCGGCCGCCGTGAAATGCGCGCCACGCAGTCCTACGTGTTTTACGACGATCCGGCCCGCTTGCTGCGCTTGATCCGCTTGCAGGTCAGAATGTCGTTCACGGTGGAGGAGCGCACCCGCATGCAATTCGAGAATGCCCTGGCCGCCCGCATGCAGGATCTCATTGCGCCGCGCACGCTGCTCGACGAATTAAAGCGAATGGCGGTCGAGCCCAGTTCTTCGGAAGTGCTTGCGGCCATCGACCGGGACGGCCTAATGAAGCTGTTCTCCCCGGCGCTCGCGGGACCCAAGCTGAACCTGCAAGGCCTCGCCAGATGGGAAAAAGGCGTGGCCCTGCTGGAGGCGGCGAATATCGCCGTCGCGCCGCGCCTGGCTGCCTTCCTGCTCGCTTTGACCGCTAAGTTGACACCCAAAGAAAAGGCGGCGTTGTTCAAAGCTGTGGAGATGCCCAAGGCCGATCTCGATCAGATGCGGCAACTGGAGCCGCGCGCCCGCAAGCTGGAGCAGGCGCTCAAATCGGCGCGCGTGAAAAAGCCTTCGCATGTCTATCTGATTCTTTGGCAGGCGCCGGCCGATGAAATCGCCTACTTACTTGGCAACTCCGCCGAGAGAATCGTGCAGGAACGCATTCGCAATTACCTGCAAAAGTACCGTCCCGCGATGTTGGAAGTTCCCTCGCAGGAATGGCAGACGCTGGAAGGCCAGCCGGGAACTCCCAAACATAACCGCAGCCTGCAGGCCTTTCTGGCCGCACACCTGGATGTCCGTCCCCGCAAGCCGGTGGAACCTCCGCCGGCCGAACCCGCACCACCCCCGGAAGTGCTGGTACGAGGCCGGATTCGATAGCCGGTACTAAACGGCCCAATTCAGATCCGGTTGGGTGATTTTCGGCACTTTTTGGCTGCGAACAAAAACCGAAGCTGTACTGGTACATACTTTCCCACGGGACCCCATATGTTGTATGCAGGGCGCCTTTTCCCACAATATATGCTATATAAGTCTATCTTACGGGAACCTTCCTTAAGAGGTACTAAAACGGTACGTATTCTGCAATACGAGACCAGGAGAATAGTAACCGAAAAATCACAAAAATCTCATTGCAAGTCCTTGCATTTCTGGGGTGACTCCTGTATGCTTCAAATTGCTGTGGTTTCAGCCTGTTCCGCTCGCAAGCGGCAGGTAATTGATAGTACGAATTCAAGAAAAGCGATTCGGAGGAAACGCGATGAGAAACTCTTTGGTGTTGATGGCATTCCTGGTGCTGTCGCTCGGCATAGCGAGTGCCAGTTCGATTCCCTGCGTAGTCATGGGCGGAGGCGCTGGCGGCGAGGTTTTGGCGAGTACCACGATTACGTGCGGTGGCCTGACGTTCAGCAATTTCGAAGTCTTGAATCCGACGGGCGGCGCTTCAGGCATCGTCGATTTCCTGACGGGCGATTACAACGATCCGTCATGCCCCAACCAAGTCTGCATCAGTTTTAATCCCAATCTGCAAAGCAATCAGGACGAGGGATTCGCTTTCACAGTGACCGGCGGGATCAATGAGATCGATTTGGGTGTGGGCGGCACCAACGCGAACATCACGGAGTTGGCATGTTCCTCGCCCGTACCCACCTCGGGCGCAGGCGCGTTCGAATGCCCCAGCGGAACCCAGCTTGGTGAAGTCACGGTAGCGTCCGGTGAAATCGGCCCGGTTACCTGCTCTGAGCCCACCCTCGGCTGCTCTCCGATCAACCCCACTTCGCCAGTTTATATTTACAAGAACATCAACGTGGGAGCCGATGGCGGTTTGAGCGAGTTCACGCAGAGCTTCGACCCCTCCTCGAGCACGCCGGAACCGGTGAGCATGGTTCTGCTTGGCTCAGGATTGCTGGGGCTCGGGCTGCTGCGCCGCAGGTCCCGCAAGAATTAAGCTGCAAGTCTGACCGAACACTCTCCTATCCACCTTAGAGGCTCCCCGGTTTGGGGAGCCTTTTTTCTTTGTAGGACAGGCCTCCCGGCCTGTCCCAACACAGGGCGGCTAATCTTGGGTGGCTCGCGGAGCCATGCGGACAGGCCGGGAGGCCTGTCCTACCTTGCGGCGCGATAGCACCAGCAGGGCTCCCAGCGCCACGGCCGCGATCCCAACGCCCACGGCGATCTTGGGCGCCGGATCAGGCGCCGGCGGCGGCAGGAACGCTACGCCTGTGGGGTCCACGCGCGCCGGTTCCAGGGCATACCGTCCACGCGGCCGCGGGAAGTCGCGCGCCAGATCCGCCAGACCGATGGCCACCGCAGAACCGCTCATGGGCTCTCCATGGCCCGCCCCGATCACCAGTGGGCGCAGATCCGCCAACCATTCGATGGAGCGTTGCGCCTGATCCCAATCGTAGGTGAACGGCGCCGGCGGACGCGAGATGCGCGGCTCTTGGGCGAGGATACCCAGCGCCGAATCCAGATCCATCGTGGCGCATGCGTCTCCGGCCAGAAGCACGGATTCGTAGCGCTGGAAGAACGCCACGTGTCCCGGCGCATGGCCCGGAGTGAAATGCCAGCGCCAACCAACCAGTCCGGGAACCTCGCCCCCTTCCGGCAGATCGCGCAGCCGTTCTCCCAGGTTGAGGGTGGAAGCCGGGAAGAACCGGCTCATGAAAGAGCATGCCCCGCCTGCCATGGGATCCTTGGGCGGATATTTCGCCTTACCGGTGAGAAACGGCCGCTCCAGACGGTGCGCATAAATATCCACATCCCAATACTCGGCCAATTCCAGAGCCGAACCGGCGTGATCCCAATGCCCGTGCGTCAATAGAATCGCGCTGGGCCGTGCCTCACGTCCGAAGCGTTCCTCGGCGGCATCGCGGATGCGTGCGGCGTTGCCTGGAGTGCCGGTATCCACTAGCACCCAGGGTCCCCCCGGCGTGCCCACAAAGTAGATATTCGCAATCAACGTGCGCAGGCGTGCCACGCCCGGAGTCATTTCTTCAAGCGGCATATTTCTCCAGGATAACCCGCTTGCAAGTGGGACAGACCATCGCTTGTTTTGGTCTGTTTGGAAGGTCCTGCGGCCCACGAGTACCGAACTTGCCCACCAGCCACCAACCACCGCCCACCAGCCACGGGGGAGGTTTCTCGACCCTGTTCGGGGGGGCCTGTGGCCCGAGAAATCTCATGAAAAACTTGGCAAGCGCAGTTTGCCCACCAGCCACCGACCACTACCCACCAGCCACGGGAGAGGTTTTTCGACCCTGTCGGCGCCATGCCGCAATGCTAAACTCCCAAGTATGCTGAAGCCGATGCTGCGTTCGCTGTCGCGCAATCCAGGATTCACGGCGGCCGCCGTGCTCACCATGGCGCTGGGGATTGGCGCCAATACGGCGATGTTCTCGATCGTGGATGGCGTGCTGCTGAAGCCTCTGGGTTATCGCCAACCGGACCGTTTGATCAGCCTTCATCTCCAAATCGCCACGCTCAAAAACTTGGGCGTTCTGCCGTTGCCGCCCTATGTATACGATCTCTGGCGGGAGCACGCCGGGACGTTGGAAAACATCGCCATTGTGCGCCCGGGCTTCGAGAACCTCACGGGCACGGGGCAACCCGAGCGGCTGGTGAGCGCACGAGTCTCGGCGTCACTCTTCCCTACCCTGGGCGTATGGCCCACAGCGGGACGCGCGTTCGCGGCCGATGAAGACGCCGCGGGCGGACCTCGCGTGGCCATGGTCAGCGACGCGTTCTGGCGGCGGCATCTGGGCGGCGATCCCGCGAGCTTCGGCGGCGAGATCGAACTGGACGGCGCATCCTACAAGGTGATCGGCGTCATGCCGCCCGGCTTCGAACTGCCCATCGACTTGCAAACGGAACACGCCGCGCATTTTGAAATTCTGCTGCCCGCCGATATTACGCCGGAGCAAAGGCTGAATCATGGCTATTGGGGCGTGGCGCGTCTGAAGCCGGGTGTAACCGTTGACCGGGCACGTGCGGAATTGGATTCCATTCTGGCGTCGATGAAAGGCAATCTGACGCGGCAGGCGATCGTCGCTCCGCTGCGCAACAATCTCACGGAGCGCGTGCGGCGCGGACTGGGGATATTGATGGCGGCGGTCGGGCTGGTGCTGCTGATTGCCTGCGCGAACCTCGCGAATCTGCTGCTGGCGCGCGGGCTGACGCGCCGCAAAGAGATCGCCGTGCGCACGGCTTTGGGCGCCAGTCGCGGCCAGATCGTGCGGCAGTTATTTTCCGAAAGCCTGGGGCTGGCTGTGCTCGGAGGCATGGCGGGCGCGATCTGCGCGGGATGGGCGCTGGCCGCCATTCTCCCGCAGCTTTCCGCGGCGTTTCCGCATCGCGGCGCAATCTCGCTGGATCTTCGCGCGCTGGCGTTCTGCATCGGGCTGGCGTGTCTCAGCGCGGTGCTGTTCGCGGCGTTGCCGGCCTGGCGATGCTCGACGGCCGATCCGCAGGAAGCGCTCGCGCAAAGCCAGCGGGGTTCGACCGATACCGGCAGCGCCGGCGCCCGGCAATGGCTGATCGTTTCGCAAGTGGCGCTGTCGACCACGTTGTTGATCGGCGCGGGACTGCTGGTGCGGAGCTTCGGAAAAATCATGTCCGCAGATCGCGGCTTTGAAACCGAAAACGTGCTCACCGCGGATGTGCCGCTCGAGGGCGGCCGCTACCTCGAACCGGCGCGCCGCAATGCCGCCTACCAGGCGATTGTGCAACGGCTCGCCGCCATCCCCGGCGTGTCGGCGGCGGGCGCCGTAAGCCAACTGCCGCTCACCGGCGACGATTATCAGAATCCGATCTTCCTGCCCGGCGAGGAGTTGACGCCCGAGCGCATCCGCAATTTGCCCATGGCGCAAATCCGTTTTGCCACTCCCGGTTATTTCCGCGCGGCCGGCATTCCGGTGCGCAGCGGGCAAGTCTGCGCGGATCCGGCGGCCGATTTGTGGTGCGCATTAATCAGTCAGAGCGCCGCCCGGCGCGTGTGGCCGGGCCGCAGCGCCATCGGACAGGAGTTCACCATCGACGAAGGTGCGCATCCGCGCATGTGGCGCGTCGCCGGTATCGTGGCCGACGTGAAGCAGACCGAATTGCAGCATCCCGCGCCGATGATGGTCTACCTGCCAGTGGCGCATAATCGAGGATTGGATCTTTCGCTCGTGCTGCGCAGCAGGCTGCCGGCGAGTTCGCTGGCGCGATCGATCCGGCAGGCGGTCGCGCAAATCGACCCGGCGGCGCCGGTGACCGCGATCCGTTCCATGCAGGAAATTGTGGATGCTTCGGCGGCGCAACGCCGTTTCCAGACGCTCCTGCTGACCGGCTTCGCGTCTCTCGCCACATTGTTGGCCGCGCTGGGAATTTACGGAACGCTGTCTTATTCGGTGAACCGGCGATATAGGGAGATCGGCATCCGGCTGGCTTTGGGAGCGCAGCGGCGGGACGTGGCGTGGCTGGTGCTTCGGCAGGCGCTGGCTCCGGTGGCCGTCGGCCTGGCGGCTGGTTTGGCGGCCGCATTTTTTCTGATGCGCGCGCTATCCGCGATGTTATATGGCGTCGGATCGGGTGACACAGCGACTTACATTGCCGCGGGTGCGGTGATCATGGCGGTCGCGGCGGCGGCGTGCTGGTGGCCGGTCATGCGCGCCATGCGGTTCGATCCGGTGGAAACCATCCGCTGCGAATAGCTTGTAGGACAGACCATCGCCTTTTGTGGCCTGTCTGCCCCACAGTACAAATAAATCTGAACAGTTAGCCTCCCCCGCGAGTCTTAGCTGGTGAAACGCTCGCATGATGGAAACGGCGCCAGCGCTCGCGTGGAAGGAGCCGGCATTGAAGGCACGGCAGGAGGCAGCGCGTGAAGCCCGCTTCGCCGGACTGGTGGAACGCCAGTCCCGCTTCGTGTTTCGCGTGGCATACGCGCTGCTGCGCAACCCGCACGACGCAGAGGACGTGGTGCAGGAAACGTTTCTGAAATTGTATCGAGGCGATGCCTGGGAAGCGGCCGCCAACGAGCGGGCGTTTCTGGCACGCGTGGCGTGGCGCCTCGGCCTCGATAAGTTGCGGCGGCGCAGAGTGTTCGTAGGCGATGCGCCGGACCGCAGCCCGAATCCGGAGGATGCGGCCGTAACGGCGGATTGGAACGCGGCTGTGCACCGTTTGGTGGATGCACTGCCGCAGGAGCTTCGGCAGCCGCTGGCGCTATCCGCATTGGAAGAGATGAGCTCGCGCGAGATCGCGCAGGCGATGGGCATCGCCGAGGGAACCGTGCGCACACGCATCATGCGCGCGCGGCAGATTCTGAAGCAAAAGATCGAGGTTTTGATGGAAGGCCGTTATGAGAAACGATGAGCCGAATGCGATGGATGGCGCGCTGGACCGGGCGCTCGCGCAGTATGCCAGCGTGGAACCAATGGCGGGAATCGAACAGCGGGTGTTGAATCGCGTCCGTGCAGAGGGCACGGCGCCGCGGTTCGGGATTGGGCGATGGCTGTTAGCGGCGGGATGCGCGGCTGCAGCGACGGTAGCAATCGCAGTGGGGGCGTGGTGGGTGAAACCCATTCCGGAAATTACAGTTGCCGTGCGGGCAAAGCCGGCCCCACATCCGGTGGCTGTAGCAGCACCGGCCAGCCGGCCGTGGCCGAAGGCCCAGCGCGCGTCGCTACCGAAGCAACCGCTCTTCCCGACGCCCGCGCCCATTTCGAGGGAGGAGCGCACTTGGCTGGCACTGGCGGAGCCAGGACCTAATCCGGCGCGCGATGCGCTGCTCGACTTAGAGCGGCGCGGCACGGAACCCATCAAAGTTGAACCGATCAAAATAGAACCACTAAGGAGCGACGATGCGAAATAAGTTGAAATATGCAGTTACTTATGGGGCGATCTTACTGACAGCGGGTATGTGCGCGGCCCGCGCGCAAAACGGAATTCCCGCCGAGCAGGGGAAGTACTATCGCCTGGATTTCGTGGTAAAGGAACTGGACGGCGAGAAAGTGACTAACTCCCGGCATTATCTCACTACAATGGCGGCAGGAGACCACAAGGCCACGATTCGCAACGGGAATAAGGTCCCCTTGCAGGCTGGCGGCACTACGGGTATGACCTACATCGATGTAGGCGTCAACATCGATTGTCATGGGCTGAAGGAAGCCGATGGAAGCGTAACTCTGTTGGTCGTCGCGGAAATCAGTAATGCGACCTCCGCGGTGCAGCCGCCACTGATCCGGCAAACAAAATGGGACTCCGATGTCATCGTCCCGATCGGTAAGCCGACAGTGCTGTTCTCATCCGACGATGTGGCCAGCAAGGGGCAGATGCAACTGGAGCTGACCGCGACGCCTATTGCGGCGCGCTGATGGACGGCCGTCGTCGAC
Source organism: Bryobacterales bacterium (assembly GCA_963785255.1). Taxonomy (GTDB): domain Bacteria; phylum Acidobacteriota; class Terriglobia; order Bryobacterales; family Bryobacteraceae; genus Bog-159. The sequence goes on along the minus strand of CAWAUR010000013.1, from coordinate 161,524 downwards.
CCCAGGGTACGGTGGGCGCTACAGGAGCCACGGGTCCGGCCGGTCCTCAGGGACCGTGGTCCAGCCTTCCTGTCTTGTTTCGACTTTCTACATTATATCCGCCGCTGTGGGGCAGGCTCGTAGCCTGCGCGGGCCTCGCAGGCCCGCTCTTGGGCGAGTTCGCTCGCCTTGGACAGGCAGGAGGTCTGTCCTACTGGCGGCCTACGAGGCCGCCGCAGGCTGAGAGCCCGGCTGAGAGCCTGCCCCACTTAAAGATCGAGGGCCGTGGGATGCGCGGGTTGATATAGCCCGATGGCGCCGCCGCTGGGCAGGCGAATACTGGTCTTCATTCCCCAAGGCGCCTTTTCGATCGCGCTGCAAACCACCTTCTTGGCCGCCAGCGACCGGATCAGGCCCTGCAAATCGTCGCACATGAGGTACAGTTCCGCATTCAGCATCCCCGCCTGGACCTCACCTTCCACGGGATGCACCGCGGCTTCCGCCGGAGGCAGCTTGAAGATCAACCAGCCATGCCCGGCATCCACCGAGGGAAACTCCAGCACGTCGCGGAAGAATGCGCGATCCGCCTCAGAATCGTTGCTGTACATGACGATGTGAGCGCCGGTAATCATACAGCCACTTTACCGCCCAGCGCCGATAGCGAACAAGTGCTTGCCGCCGCGCATGTAGAGCACGCCATCGGCAATCTCCGGTGTGCCATTACGGTCTCCCCCAGATCGTTCTCGGCGAGCAGCTTGTATTCCGGACCGAGCCCCACCACGTGGCTGTGCCCCTCCTCATTGGTGATGTAGAGATGGCCGCCCGCGGCCACCAGCGAACTGCTAAACCCGGATGTCCCGCCACCCAGCCGCTGCTGATATTGGCGCCCCCGGTGGCCATTTTATAGACGCTCAATACCCCGGAATCGAAACAGAAATAGCCCAGACCGTCGTCGAGCAGCGGCGTCTGCATATAGTTGCCGCCGCGCGGTTCGCTCCAGGCGATGGCCGACTTGCTATCGGTGATATCGCCGGCCGCGTCGGTGCGGATGGCGTAAATGGGCCGCCCCTTGCCGTGCGCGTTAAGTCACCACCACCAGCCCGTCCGCGAGGACGGGCGTGGGCACCGGGATGTCGCCGCCGCCCTTTAGGGATCCACAAGTTCCTTGCCGGTCTCGAGATCGTAGCCGCCGATGTGCTTCCACCCGTTCACCACCACCTGCCAACCCTGGGCGCCGCCCGCGGTGTAGGGCGCCACGGCGGGCGAACCGAACGTGGGCACATCGTTGCGCGGCGTGCGCCAGAGTTGCTTCCACAGCAGCCTGCCATGCAAATTGTAAGTGAAGAGACCCTCCGAGCCGAAGAACACCACCAGGTGCTTGCCATTCGTGGCCGGCGTGGGATTGGCGTGTGTGGATTTCGGGTGGCGCATGATCTTGGCGACGCCGCTGACCGCCACACGCTCCCACAGAATTTTGCTGGATTTGCGGTCCAGGCATACACGTTGAAACTCTGCGCCGGCTCGCCCTTGACTGGCGTGATATCGCCAGCTTGATGCAAGCAGTTTACCGTGGCGCGCGGCGGGCGCGTGTGCGGCGTGTGTGCTTAACAGGTTTGGGGATTTCCGACTGAAGAAACCGCTCCCTCACGGTCGCGGCTCCGTAACAGCCGCGTCGATTTCGCGCGATCTACAGAGCCGCGACCGCATTTACTACTCTGAGACCGCCCCCTTTGTGGGCGGTCTCAATCCGTTTCATCAGGCCCCGCCGGAGGCCCAGCTGAGCCGCGACCGTCAGGGAGCGGTTTCCCCAAAACTGTTAGGCACCCCTGCGGCGTCCTACAATGGAGGCATGTCCGACAAATTGACTATCGCCGGCCGTGGCTTCGAATCACGCCTGATCGTGGGGACGGGGAAATATCGCAGCTTCCCCGAGATGGCCCGCTGCCACGAGGCCACCGGCGCCGATATGGTGACCGTGGCCGTGCGCCGCGTGAACCTGACCGACCGCTCCAAGGAATCGCTGCTCGATTACATCGACCGCTCGAAGATTTTCATCCTGCCCAACACCGCTGGCTGCTACACCGCGGACGACGCCATCCGCACCGCTCGCCTGGCGCGCGAAGTGGGTCTTTCGAACTGGATCAAGCTGGAGGTCATCGGCGACGAGAAGACGCTGTTCCCGGATAACGAAGGCCTGCTGGAAGCCACGCGCGTGCTGGTGAAGGAAGGCTTCGTGGTGCTGCCCTATACCAACGACGATGTGGTGAATGCGCGCAAGCTCATCGATGCCGGCGCCGCCGCGGTGATGCCGCTGGCCGCGCCGATCGGCTCCGGCCTGGGCGTGCAGAACACCGCGAATCTGCGCATCATGCGCGAGATGATCACGGCCGTGCCGCTGATCGTGGATGCCGGCGTGGGCACTGCGTCGGACGCCGCCATCGCCATGGAGTTAGGCGCCGATGGCGTACTCATGAACACCGCCATCGCCGCCGCCGAGGATGCGGTCAGCATGGCGCGCGCCATGAAACTGGCCGTAGAAGCAGGACGGCTGGCGTATCTGGCGGGGCGCATGCCGAAGAAGTTGTATGCCAGCGCCAGCAGTCCGCTGGTGGGCATGGTAGGCGCGTAAGGTAGGACAGCCCTGCCGGCCTGTCCAAAGTGCCGGTTATTCCTAAGCGCCAAGCCCGGCGAGGAAAGATTCGTGCGACTGTGAAACCATCTCGATACCGGCGAGCCAAACGCCGGGTGTGATCGCCGTGACCGGAAACGGCGGTTAGGAATTCGGCTGGCACCTCTTCGCTGTGATGGGCAGCGCCTCGGAGAGATCGGCGGCCGCGCCGCATCCGGTATCATGCGGCCAGGCGCTGGGCAATGCGCGCGATGCGCGGCGTTTTCCGGGATGCGCCCACCCGTTTTGGGACTGACACGGCGGCGGCTTTTGTCTTTGCGATCGGGTGGGTATAGCAATTTAGGAACAACAGGATGGCCGGCTTGTTTTGCTTCGCGGGCCTGAAGGAACCGAATAGATTCGGAGCGCGTGTGTACTACCGTGGACAGAAACACGGTGCACTCTCGGGCATGCTGCCACGCGTGCATTTGACGATGCTACGCCACTCAAGGTTCTGCGCGCGACCGTTTACTCATATCTCAGCGCGACCGTGGGATCCACGCGCATCGCTCGCCGCGCCGGAATGTAGGACGCGGCCAGGGCCACCAAAATCAGCAGACCCGCCACGGCGAGAAACGTAAGCGGGTCGTAAGCGCCCACGCCGAAGAGCAGCCGGGCCATCAGGCGGGTCAGCGCCAGAGAAGCGGCTGCGCCTGCCGCTACCCCAATCAACGCCATCTTCACGCCGTGACCCAGAATTAGTCGCAGCACATCGTTCCGCCCTGCGCCGAGCGCTATACGAATGCCGATCTCATGCGTGCGCTGCCCGGCCAGATACGAAATCACGCCGTAAATACCCACACACGAAAGAGCCAGCGCGAATCCGGCGAAGATGCCCAACAAAATCATCGAAAAGCGGCGCGCGGCCAGCGAATTGGAAATGATCTTGTCCATGGTCTGGGTGTCGTAGACCACCATCGCGCCATTGATGTTCTCGAGCGCCCGCCGGATGGCCGCCATCTCGATTTCGGGCGATCCATGGGTGCGCGCTACGAATAATCCGCCGCGAGCCAACAGCGGCAGGAACTGTTCGGGAGTCTGCGCAATCGACATGTAGAACTGCGCCTGAATAGGCGCGTGCGCATCTTCCGCCAGGCCCCATTGCTTGACGTGTCCCACGACGCCCACAATCTCGGACACCCCGTTGAGAATGGCCGTGTGCACGCGCCGGCCGATAGGGTTCTGCCCCGCGAAGTAGATCTTGGCGAATTGTTCGTCGATGGCGATAACGAACGGGGAATGCTCATTATCCGCCGGCGTGAGGAACCGCCCGCGCTCCAGCGGAATCGCCATCGCTTTCAAATAATCCGGTTCGACGACGTAAAACAGCGCCGCTTTCATCTCCGAATCCGTGGCGGGCTTAGGCTGGCCGTCAATCCAGAAGGGCAGCTCGGAATCGCCAGTCATGGGAATCCCGCCTGCGCTGAGCGCGGCCGATTCCACGCCGGGGACGGCTGCCACCGTATCCTGAACCTGGCGCACGAGCGCACGAATAGCATCGGGTGTGGCGCCCGGAGTGGAGGGATAGGAGACCGAGAAGGTGATCACGTGGCGCGGATCGAAACCCGGATTGACGCCCCAGAGATTGGCCAGGCTGCGGATCATCAATCCGGCGCCCACCAGCAGCACCAGCGCCATGGCCATTTGGGCGGCCACGAAGACTCCCTGCAGGCGGCGCCGCGCGCCGCTCGATCCACGCCCGCCTTCTTTCAACGTGGCTTGCAGGTCCGCGCGGGAGGCCTTCAGCGCCGGCGCCAGTCCAAAGAAGATCCCGGCGAGCACGGACGCGGCCAGGGTGAAGAGCAGAACGTGGGAATCGATTTGCACGGACTGGGCGCGCGGCAGAGCCTCGGGCATCAGCCGGATGGCGGCCTGCGTTCCCCAGGCGGCCAGCAGCAGACCCAAACCACCCCCGGCGCAAGAAAGCACCAGGCTCTCGGTGAGAAGCTGCCGCATTACCCGTCCCGGGCGGGCTCCCAGCGCCGCGCGAATAGCGAATTCACGAACGCGCCCCGTGGAGCGCGCCAAAAGCAAATTGGCCACATTCACACAGGCGATCAACAGAACGAATCCGACCGCTCCGAGCAGCACCAGGAGAAATGGCTGGATGTCGCCCACGACATCCTGTTTGAGCGGAACGAGCGTGATTCCCGAGCCTTTGTCGGCATCCGGATACGTCTCCGCAAGACCGTGCGCCACCCTGTCCATGTCCGACTGGGCTTGCTGCAGCGTCACGCCGGGCTTGAGCCTGCCCACCGCGTCCATACCCATGCTCACGCGCCGGTCGCGAAAGGTCCGATCGTTCCACTGGCCGATGGGCACATAGATGTCGCTGTCATTAAAATTGCCGCTCTGATAACGAAAGTCCGCGGGAATCGCGCCCACCACGGTGTAGCCCACTCCGTTGAGCGTGAGGGTTTTTCCAAGGGCGTCCGGCGAAGCGGCGAATTTCCGTTTCCAGAATCCGCCGCTGACCAGCGCCACCGGCTGCGCGCCCACCTGGTCCTCCTCGGGGCGAAACAGGCGGCCCGCCACGGGGTTCACGCCCAGCGCGGAAAAGAAATCCGCGGAAATCATTTCGACTTTCACACGCTCGGGCTCGCCCGCCCCCGTCAGGTTGTAATCGTCTTCGCGAAAGGCCGCCATAGAGGAGAGAGATCCCTGGTTGCGCACCCAGTCGAGAAAATTGGGATAGGAGATGGAACTGCGCGCAAACTCTTTGGTCTTGGCATAGATGGCGACCAGGCGATCCGGCTGGCCGTAGGGGAGAGGATTGAGCAGCACGCCATTCACCACGGAGAACAGCGCCGTATTGGCGCCGATGCCCAGCGCCAGCGTGAGAATCACAATCGCGGCGAAGCCCGGCGATTTGGCTACCATGCGGAAGCCGTAACGAATATCTTGCAGAAAGGTGTCCATGTTGCCTCCGAACGCGCTTTTAATTGTGACGGGGACGCGCCATGCGCGGCGTGCGTGGCCGTTGCGCCTCAACAGATTAAGATACGCGGTTGGTGGGGGGATTGTTCCAACGACAGCTAACGCGGTACCGTAGGCATGAGGAGGGTGGCATGGTTCGCTCAAATTCATTTCGATTGACAACGGTTCTATTCGCGGGCGCGGCGCTGGCACTGCCGGCTGATGGCCCAGGAGGGTGGTCTTCCATCGCAACTGACAGATCATTGGAAGACATCCAAAAAGTATGTGATCGCGCTGGCCGAGCAGATGCCGGCCGAGGATTATACATTCAAGCCGAATCCAGATGAAATGAGCTTCGGCCAGCAAATGGCGCACATCGCCGGCGCCAACAGTTACTTCTTCGCAACGCTGACCGGCGAGAAAGATCCTATTCCCAAGCCGACTCAGTTCGATAAGGCCAACGTATTGAAGCTGCTGAATACCTCTTATGATTTTGTGATCGCGTCGCTCGATAAATTGGACCACGAGCGCATGCACCAGACGTTCGACACGCCGGCAGGCAAGCTGACGGGCATGGAATTGTATATGCTTGCAGTCGATCACACGGCACACCATCGCGGGCAATGCATCGTGTATTTGCGGATGAAGGGCATTAAGCCTACCGCTTACCAGTTCTGAGCGGATAAGGACGCGATGCTTCCGAATTGGGGGAACCCGATGCAGGTAAATCTGAGATACCGGCGTCCCCAGGGGGATTCGAACGGACAGGCTATTAGACTGGGCGAGATGTGGGCGTGCTAAGTCTTGTGTTTTTGGACTTGGCCGCCCGGACGAGGCTTTGAAAATGGCCTTAAAAGGGCCTGTGGTGGTCGTTTTGTGGTGGTCGTCGTGGACCGGTGGTGGACCAACTACGGATCGGTCCGAGGATCCTCTACGGCGATAGCAGATCCCGGGCCTGGCTACCAAACTCTCCAGCATAGCGGCTGGGCGGCCGCCGCACAGACCGCGAGCATGGCGCTCACGGTCAAGCTGAGAACCCAAGTGGCCTTGCACTATTCCCGGATGTCTCTAAGCATCACCAGTTCTCTAGTCTCCTTGCCGCGCGCGAACGCATAGCTGCGTCCATCCGTGGATGGACGCATGAAGAAGAGAGATTCCGACGGGAACGCGGCTACGAGGGAAGGTAGGCCGCCGGCCAGCATCTGCCGCATAATCCGGCTGCCGGTGCTATCCGCAACCAAATAGTCAACAGCCTTGCCATCCAAGGTCCAGTATGCGCGATCCTCCTGCGTGCCCGCCGGCCGCTCGAATAGCTGCAGAGGCGCGCCCCCATCAATCCGATAGATGGCCGTTTTCGGCGGCGCGCCAGGCTGGTCCACAAAAAAAGCACAACTGATGCGACTACCGTCCGGTGACACGCTCGGACACGACGTGGCCTCGTGCGTCAGTTGAAGCGCTTCCCCGCCATCAACCGGTATTCTCCAGAGCGTCGGGTGTCCGCCAATTCCGGGCGACCAGCCGGCGAACGCCGCATAAATCAGCCCCCTGCTATCTGGAGTGACGGCGGGATGCACATCCAGCGGTCCGGGTGTGAGCGGGCGCGCGCCACTGCCGTCCGTGTTCACTCGCCAGATCCGTCCACCCGAAGTGTAGAAGATGAGGCGGCCGTCCGGAGAAACCTCCACCTCTTCCTGGTCCAAATTTGAGCTGGTAAGCTGCTTGCGATTCGTCCCATTGGCGTCCATGCGCCAGACGTTCACCGCGCTGCCTGCCAGCGCCGTATATAAGATGTGGCCGTCGGGAGCCCAGGACGCCGAGCTGAGCTCGTGTACGTCCGGCGTTGAGACACGCGCGGTCGGCGAAGCGTCGCCTAAACGGGCTAGGGTCAAATCGAAGATTTTGTCGTGCCGTACAGCCAGGAGCGACTTGCCGTCGGCACTCTGACTGAGATTTTCATAGCTACTCAGGTCGTTGGTGATGCGCCGGGTTTCGCCGCCGGGCCACGACACATGCCACACCTGCAGGGAGCCAATTCCGTTGTCATTGGCTCCCACAATCAGGCTGCGGCCATCGGACGACCAGAGCAGCGAGGTCGCCCAAGCCCAGGTGTGCCGGCCGACTGGGGTTTCGGCGCCAGTGGCGAGGTCGAGGCGCACCAGGCCGTACGCATCCGCGGTGTAGAAGGGGGCATTGCCAGCCAAGCAAATCAGGGATTTGCCATCCGGCGACCATGCCAGTCCGGCGCGTGAATAATAGCGCGGACGGCGGCGGACGGCGACGCGGCGCTCGGTCTTACCGTCCAGACCTGCAACGATGACGGATTCTTCCCAATGCTGCTCGTCGAGCCGGATAAAAGCGACGCGCGTTCCGTCGGGACTCAGGGTGAAGCTGTCGCGCACATTTCCATGGATAATTTCGGGAGTACCGCCATCGGCTAGGATACGGTACAGCGTACTGCCGCCTCCGGGCTCGCTCCGCTCATAGTAAAGATAGGCGCCGTCGGGTGAGAATGTGAGATGCCGGTGAGCGCCTGGTTCGGCCTGCCGCAGGCGCCTATCCGCAGTCGAATCAGACGGCCTCACCCACAGGCTCTGGCCCTGTTCTTCCTGCAGCACATAGGCTACGCGCCTTCCATCCGGAGAAAGGGCGCCGGCCGGCGTGGCCCCCGAGGTGGCGAGCAGGCTAATCTTCATGGATTGAAATGGCTTGGGCGCGGAACTGCCGCGATAGGCAACGAACCCCAACACGGCTAAGGCGGCCAGCGCTGCGGCCATTGAAAGGCGCCGTGCCAGAGTCCAGCCGTTCCCCGCGCGCGCGAGTACCTCTCGCACAGCGGCCGCGCTGGCGTACCGGTCTGCGCGGTCGCGGGCCAGACATTTCCGCAGGACTGCTCTGAACCGCGATGGAACTTCTTTCAGATTGGGCGGACTGTCGCGGATGGCTGCCAGAGTTTCGGTTGGCGTGGAAGCGGCGAACGGATTCCTGCCGGTCAGAGCCTCAAAGAGGACCACGCCCAAGCTGAACACGTCGGTTCGCGCGTCTAGGGGCAGTCCCCGGGCCTGCTCCGGGGACATGTACTTAACCGTGCCCGTCAGCACGCCGCCCACACCGCTGCCCTGGCCCAAACCGGAGTCGGCGAACTGTGCCAGGCCGAAATCCAGAACCTTCACCAGGCCGTCGCGCCGCACCATGATGTTTTCGGGTTTGATGTCGCGATGGATCACGCCTGCGGCGTGGGCTGCCGCCAGCGCGGCGGCTACCTGCCGCACAATCGACAGAGCCATTTCGGGCGCGAGAGGACCGCGGGCGAGCATCCGGCGCAGCGTCTCGCCCTCCACATATTCCTGCGCCAGGAGGGCGGCGCCTTCTACTTCGCCGGTATCGTAGACGGTCACGATGTTGGGGTGATTCAAGGCGGAGCAGATGCGGGCTTCCGCGTATAAGCGTTGTACGCGATCGGAATGCGCACCCCAGTCAGGAGACAGCAGCTTAATGGCTACTTTGCGCGACAACTGGGTGTCTTCAGCCAACCAGACTTCGCCATGGCCACCCGCGCCCAAACGCGAAAGGACGCGATACCTTCCGAGTACACGGCCCTCCAACGAAGAGTTCTCAGCATTCCTGGCGAGCTCCTGCGCGAGGCGTTCAAAGGCTGGTTGCTCCAGGAAGCCGCCACTCGATTCGTGCGCCTTCACCAGCAGTTCCACTTCGTGCCGCAACCCGGTGTCGGTGCTGCAAGCCTCGGCCAGGTAGGCGTCGCGGGCGTCCGGTGGAATTTCCAGAACTGCATCGGCCAGTTGGTTGATGCGCTGGTAGCGTTCCGCAGTCATGCCGCGCCGGCCGGCCCCCCCTTACCGATCTCGCAATAGAGCCAGGCTTGGGCGCGTTTCCACTCCCGCATGACCGTGGCGGTTGACACCTTCAATACGTCGGCGGTCTCCTCGACGCTCAGCCCTCCAAAAAACCGGAGCTCCACTACGCGGCTCTTGCGTTCATCCAGCGCCGCGAGTTCGGTAAGCGCTTCATCGAGCACGATGAGTTCCCGCGAGTCGCCGGATGCAATCTCGGGGGCTTGATCGAGCGATAGACGCTTGATCGCTCCGCCGTGCCGCTGGGCATGGCGCGAGCGCGCGATATCCACCAGGATGCGCCGCATCACCTGGGCGGCCACCGCGTAAAAATGGGCACGGTTCTGCCACTTTGCGCGCTTCTGATCCACCAGCTTGAGGTAGGCTTCATGGATCAAGGCAGTCGCTTGAAGGGAATGGTCCGGGGATTCCCGGCTCATATAAAAGCGCGCCAACCGGTGAAGTTCGTCGTAAACCACGATCATCAGGTGATCCAGGGCCGCCGTCTCACCGTTGCTCCACGCGATGAGCAACTGGGTTACTTCCTGGGGTGGGCCATCCATCGTTCAATCGCCTTCGAAGCACGGACCTTCACCGATAAAAAAACTTGGCGGAGTTGCAAGTTTTCACCCGCAAGTTCCGCGAATGGAAGTGTAAGCCCCCTGTTAGATATTGAGCGGCTTGCAAATTCTTAGTTTACCGGAGAACGAACATGTACGGAATGAAGAGATGGTGTAAGCACAACTGTGCCCGCCCCCAACCATGGGGGGCCGGCCTTACGATTGCATTGTTGACCCTGGCTGCGGCGGCAGTACCGCGCGCCGCGGCCGAAACCCTAAACCAGTCTGTAGTTGCCACCATAGCGGTGGGGACGAATCCCGAAGCGATCGTGGCCAATCCCGTGACCAATAAAATCTACGTCGCCAACCAGGGCTCCAATACGGTCACGGTGATCGACGGCCTGACCAACTCCACCAGCACCATTGCCGTTGGCGCCGCCCCCTTGGCACTGGCCATCAACACGGTGACCAACAAGATCTACGTGGTGAACAGCGGCAGCGCCAATGTCACGGCGATTGACGGCGCCACGGGGAGCACTTCGACCATCGCTACGGCTAGCGGAGGGCGCGCGGTAGCAGTGAACTCGGCGACGAACCAGATCTTCGTGGTCAGCCCGGCGGTGGTCACAGAGATCGACGGCGCCACCGGCAACACCTCCTCGATCGCCTCCGAAGGAGCCCTCGGGATCGCTGTGGATATGGCGAACAATCGCCTGTACACCTGCGGGTTCCTAGGTATTCAGGTGATCGATGTAGCCAGCCAGTCGGTGGTCGCCACGATCCCGATCGCGGGCAACCCGCCGTCCCTCGCCATAGTGAATCCGGCGATGCATCAAGTCTATTTTGGGACGCCAAACATCAATGTCTTCGACGTGCTGGATACCGATACCAACCAACTGATCACACCATCCGGCCTGGGTGTAGGCGGAGGCGGCACCCTTGCGCTGAATCCTTCAACGAACCAGTTAGTTCTTGCCAACAAGTCTGTAACCCTCTATGACGCTCCCACCAACACCGAAACGCTGTTGGGCAGCCTCGGCTTCCCCTGGAACATATCCGCGATCAACCCCGTGACCAATCAGGTATATCTAGCCGCCAACAACACCGTGGCTGTCCTGGACGGGGGCAACAACTATGCATTCGCCACTACCCTGAGCACGGGGGGATCTCCTTCCGCCATCGCCGTGAATCCCCTGACCGATCTGGTCTATGTGGCCAACAGCGGCACCAATAACGTGACAGTGGTAAGTGGGGCTTCCAATGTAACTACTCTCTTCAACAACGCCCAAAGCTTTGCCGTGGATGTCAATCCACTGACTAACAAAGGCTACATAGCCAACACGGCCGGCAATACTCTGCTGGTGATCGACGGAGAGACCAATGCCGTTACCAGCGTGCCGGTCGGCCAAGGTCCCGACGGGACGCTGGTGAACGCGCGGAGCAATAAAATCTATACGCTCAATTCCATCAGCGGCAGTATCACCGCGGTCGATGGCGTGACCCTGGCGACAACTAACGTGCCGACCGGAGAGTCGCCGTTCGCGGGCGTGATCAATCCGCTCACCGACAAGGTCTATGCCGGGAATTCCGATGGTTCGGTGACCGTTCTCGATGGCGCCACCAACAGCGTGACCAACCTGAATGTGGCTGGCCCCAACAACGACCTGTCCGCGCCCGGCATGGCTGTAAATCCGGTTACAAACCAGGTCTATCTGGTGGATCCCGCGAACTCCGCGTTGAAGGTGGTAAACGGCGCCACCAATGCCGTAACTTCTTATCCGGTGGGCGCCTCGCCGGAGGCCGTTGCCGTCAATCCCATCACCAACCTTGTCTATGTCGCCAATTCGAACGGCAATAGCGTAACGGTAATCGATGCGGCTACGGGCGGAATATCGGCCGTGCAACTGCCATTCAGTCCAACCCTGGTCGCGGTTAACCCCTATACCAACCTGATCTACGCTGCCGGGCCGGAGAACACGCAACTTGCGGTCGCAGTGATCGACGGTGTTACCAATCAGCCAACCATCAATAGCTACCCGGTGGCGCCGAATTTTTTTGGCATGCTTTCCGTGGACACGGTCACAAACCGCATCTATGTGGCGCAGAGCACAAATCTCACGGTGGCCATCGACGGAGCAACCAATGCGCTGCTCCTCCCGAGCCAGCCTGCCACCGGGCAACTAGAGGCGATCGCGCTGGCGATCGATCCGGTCCACGAACGTGTCTACGGCGTCAGCAATACGACTTCCGGCGTTTTGGTCGAAGAACCTTCGCAGTCGAGCCCGTTGACGGTAACCATCGAAGGGTTGACGGGCAACCAGACTCTAAGTCCGACGCCCACGATTATGCTGACGGCCGTGGACGGTCTGACTCCCGGTTCTCCTCCCGTAGAGAATGTCTATTACCGATTCGATACCCTGGCGGGCCCCCAGTCGGTGGCCTTACGGAACGCCGATGGAAGCTTCACCGCCGCGCCCGCCGCTCCGTTGCAGCCTGGCTTCCATGTCTTAGTGGCGTGGGCGACCAACGGGCGCGAGAACACGGTTTCGAGCAGCAACTTCTTCAACGGCGACTCTCCGCTGATCAGTCCAGTCGCGCGCTACGGCTTCTATGTGGTTCCGGCTGCGTCTATTACTATCACGACACAGGGGCCATCCTACCAACTGTTTGTGGGAGGCACGGAACAACTCTTGGCCACCGCGACACTGGTCGATGGCTCGTCGATCGATGTTACGAATACGGCCTCCTGGTCGTCCAGCATTCCGCAGGATGCCATGGTCAGCGCCGGCCTGGTGAGCGGCCTGAGCGGGGGATCGGTGTCCATTTCGGCTGCGATCGATGGATTGACCGCCAGCACTGAGATTCCCGTGATGCCGGCGACTTATCAACTGAACGTGGTCCCATCCATTTCCAAAGACGCAAAGGGGGACTACGTGGTGCAGATCGGCTTAACCAACCAGGGCGACGTGAACCTGTCCAACGTAGCGCTGACATCCGCGCTATTAAATAAGACGGCGGGTCCACTGCCTGCTCCGATTCCTTCTCTCGCGGTGGGCGCCAGCGCCAACTTGCGGATTGTATTTCCGTCGTCCGCGGGCGTTCCAAAATCGACCGCATTGCTGAAACTAAGCGGCAGGTATTCCGGCGTCATACCCGGCGGCACTCCGCAAAAAGGCACTTTCAGCGCCAACTTCCGCATCGTTCTGCCCTAGAGCCTGTACAAAGGAGAAAAACTATGAAACTACTATCGAAAGCATCTTGTCTCCTCGTGTTCGCGGCCCTTTGTGCCAGTGCCAGCACCATCGAAATCACCTACCTGCCGCCGATTCTGAACGTTCTGGCGGGAGCTACTGACGTCGAAGTGTATGCGATCCTACAGAACGTCGACCCAAACGACACTGTCTTTCTGAACAGCGACGTCCTTGACGTTCCCCAGTCGTCGGCAGTAAACGACCTGTTCTTTACGAACGTGCCCATTTCGTTGGGGCCGTCCGCCACAACCGGCCCTGTAGAGCTGTTCGATTTCGATGTGGCGTCCGATGCAGTTCCGGGAAGCTATACGGGCACATGGGAACTACTAGGCGGCGTGGGAGTGACAAACCAGAATGACTTCGACTTACTCGGCTCGCAGAGCTTTACCGTGGAGGTAAGCCAAGCACCGGAACCCGTTACGGAGTTGCTGCTGGGAGCCGGGTTGTTGGCGATCGCCTGCGTATCTAGGAGGTTGAAACTAAGTCGTCGAGGCTAGGCTTCAGGCGGGGGGGCGGGCACGATTTTCGCGCTACGCGGGTCCGCTCCACCAGGAAGTCAGGCGGCTTCTGGAGCAGCGCTTGTCAGATAGTTCCTGGAAGGTAGCTACCGATTCCCTCACTCCGGTGGGCGCCCCGAGGATTTCCGCAGGCAAGGAGCCAGGCCGGGGCCAGGATTGCATATGCCTGTAGCCCGCAGCCAATACCATGTAACAATGAGCCGCGCCTGCCCGAGACAGCACCCTTGGCGCGAACAAGTCCAAAACCTGCCCGCGGTTGTGGCCAATTTTACGATGGCTTTTTCTGTTGGCGGGTGGAACACGCCCGTAACTCGATGAAAAACTGGCGTCCCCAGGGGGATTCGAACCCCCGTTACCGCCGTGAAAGGGCGATGTCCTAGGCCGGGCTAGACGATGGGGACTTGGCTGGCCAAAACGGAAGACATATCCAATGTAACACGCGCGGCACGGCCGCCGAAACGTGCTACGTTTCCCCCATGAAACGCCGATTCCTGTTCGCTCCCGCCGCCGCGCTGGCTCTGTGTGCGGCCGCCTGGCTGGCGGCCCAGCCGGCCGCCGATCCGCTGGTCGAAGGCTTGCGCCTCGTGGAAGTTGCCTCCGTGGCCGACGCCGCCGAACAACTCTACGGCCAGCGCATCTACATGTCGCACGATATGCGGCCCATCTTCACCGCCAAGTTTGCCGGCCCGGCCGTCACCGTGCTGCTGAAAAAGGAGGAGCACCACGAAGGTCCCGCTGCGTCGCAGGGAATGCTCGACGCCATCGATGCCGCGCCGCCCGGCTCGGTTTACGTCATCGTGCTCGAAGACGGCCTGGATATCGCGGGCATCGGCGGTCTGATGTCGACGGCCATGAAATATCGCGGGCTCGCGGGCGCCGTGGTGGACGCATCCGTGCGCGATCTGCCGCAGATCAAGCGGCTGCAGTTTCCGGTGTTCAGCCGCGGAATCGTGCCGTCCACCTCGATCAATCATTACCGCTTCGCGGGCGCCAACGTTCCGGTGACGTGCGCGGGCGCGCACGTGAATCCGGGCGATATCGTGGTGGCCGATGAGGATGGCGTGGCGGTGGTGCCACGCGCGCATGCGGCGGAGATTCTGAAGAAGGCGCAGGAATTGGATTATACCGAGCACAGCATGATTCCGTTCATCGAGCGGTTTAGGTCGATTAAGGAGGCGGTCGCGAAGTTCGGCCGCATCTGAAGCGACTGTCTCAGCCGGTGAGAACGTTATAGGCTCGTGACACGGAAATGCGCTTTTCGCCCGAAAGGAGAAGGCCGGCTGGCATACGAGCAGCGCTTCATTCGGGCGGTGGAGAAAGGCCGCGCGTCCGCGCGCCGGAGCGGCTTGCTGGAACACGACGACATTGTGGAGTAAATCGATGGGATGTTTCGCGCCTGATGAGTTCGTTAGACCAGCGACGCAGCCGAACCACGGCGCCGTGGCGGATCTTCGCAATTCTCCTACTAAACTAAAGCGTGAGCGTGTCTGGCCGTAGGATTTCCGCTGCGGCAGACTACAGGTCATCCGGTTGCAACCCGGTCTTCCTGGCTATTTGCGAGAGGAGTCCGGGGCCGATTTCTTCGCCATCGTGAAACGCAGAAGTGTAGTTAGGCCAACCTGGCCGCATGCGGCGGCGATGAGAACCGTTTTGCCCAGACTACCGTCAAGCCAATTCGCAGCAAGGCAGCTAACTAAGAGCCGCTTCGCCTTAACCGATCGCCACCGGCTCATGCCACAGCGAAGATCTTGGCCAGAGGCGCGGGCACTTGCTCTCCATGATCAATGCAGTCCGCCGCCACCCGCAACGCCAGCGCACGCACGGCTCCGATGGCTGCCTCGCGCGTCCCGCCGTACGCCATCACTCAAGGGAATGGACTCGATGTCGGCCCACCAGCGCCGGTCCTCTTCCCGCCCTAGAGTAATCGGAATGGACTCTACGGTCTGCATGGACTGCCTCAGAACGTATACAGCGGAACGCCCACCGGTTCTTTTTCCTTCTCCGCCGGCGCATCCCCCGCAGCCACGGGCTGGGGCTCGGCATTCAGCGCACGGTAGTAAATGCCGCTGTCGCCCAGGTAAACCTCCAACTCCGCGGGACGCGGCAGGTTGCCCTGGATGAGCGCTTCGGAAAGCGGATCCTCGATGAACTTCTGCAAGGCCCTGCGCAGCGGACGCGCGCCGTAACTGCGATCCCCGCAGGTCTTCTCCAGCAGGTATTTGGAGGCGTCCGGCGTCAGCTTGATCTTGAGCTGTTTGGCTTCCAGATTCTGATTGATCTGGTTCACCATCAGGTCGATGATCTTCAGCAGGTCGTCGTCGGTGAGCGAAGTGAACAGGATGATATCGTCCAGGCGGTTCAGAAATTCGGGATTGAACAGGCGCTTCACTTCGCCGCGCACCATATCCTCGATCTTCGAGGGGATGCCCTCGCCCATGGGCGCCGAGAAGCCCAGGTGGCCGCGCTTCTCGAGGAACCGCGCGCCCAGGTTGGAGGTCATGATGATGATGGTGCTCTTGAGATCCACCTGGTTGCCCAAGCCGTCGGTCAACTGGCCGTCTTCAAACACCTGCAGCAGGATGTTGTAAATATCCGGATGCGCCTTCTCTATTTCGTCGAGCAGGATGATCGAGTAGGGCGAGCGCTTCACGCGTTCGGTCAACTGGCCGCCCTCTTCGTAACCCACGTATCCGGGAGGCGAACCGATCAGCTTCGAGACCGAGTGCTTTTCCATGAACTCCGACATATCGAAGCGGATCAGCGATTTTTCGCTGCCGAACAGGAACCCGGCGAGCGCGCGCGCCACTTCCGTCTTGCCGACGCGCCACTACCGTCGATGTGATCCGATGCCTGCGCATTATCGCCCGTTATGGTAATGTGCAAATATGGAAAGTTCCCGCGAGGGCTCCAAAGTGAAGTCGTACGTCTTTCAGGTGATCGTCGAGGACGATACCATGGAGAACGGCGACAGGGCCTTTCACGCCTATTGCCCAGCGCTGAAGGGATGTCACACCTGGGGGCGCACCTACGACGAAGCGCTGGCCAACGTCCGCGAGGCGGTCGAGCTTTACGTCGAGGACCTGCGGCAATCCGGATCTCGAATTCCGTTGGATCCGGAATCGGGCGGGCTGGAATGGCCGACGCCTGCGGTAGCTGTGAATCTCTGAGCCTATGGCCAGCGTGCCACGCGGCCTGACCGCCCGCCAACTGATTGGCGCGCTGCGCGCCGACGGTTTCCTCCTGGCCAGGACGCGTGGTAGTCATCACATTTACCGGCGCCCCGACGGGCGCCGCGTGGTCGTAGCATATCATCGAGTCAGTGATACATTTCCAATCGGCACGTTGAAGGCGATGCTCGAAGACATAGGATGGAGCGACGCAGACCTCCTAAGGCTTGGGGTTCTTCGCTAAAGCCGCATCCCTGAGAGGGCTAGTCGCGTGCGGTCTTGTTCTTATTGATTACCGCGCTATTCTTCAGGAACTCAGGCCGGTCATCCTCAAATAGATCGTCGTCGGTCAGTGGTATGGATATCGTGGAGAAGATTCAGGAATTCCCGGCTGAACGCGCGTCTCGTGAACTGCGCGCCACCTCGCCGCGAGGAGCGGCACCTGCGGCGATACGCATTTTCAAATTGGACAGGTCGCGAGGTCGGAGCCAGTCTAACGTCTACCTATTTACCCGGAAGGAGGAATGACTCGATCGTTTCATTAATCGTGTCTGCAGACTGCACAATTCCGAGCCCCATACGTGTCATCAGACGCAGATTCGAATCTATTATGGGAATTGAATCCGAGACTATCCTAGGACGTAAGGGATTGTTCCAGGTCCACCTGCGCTGACGGTGCCGGGATTGTCAAACGTGGATAGCTGCGGCTTGCAGACGACGACGCTACCACTCGAACCGGGATAGACCTGCGCATCGATCAGAAAGCCATTGACAAATGACGGCAGGCCGAACATCCTTTGCAGCGGTTCGGGAAACGCGTATCCTAGCAATGGGCTGGTTGATATTATCCCGATTCGCCATATGGGATCGGCATTCCGGTCGTCGAACAAGCCAGCGGGATACCCCAAAATGTAGATTTCATCCCCTACTAGCGCGACATTTGACTTCCTTAGTCTGTCCGTCGTGCCCAGTAGGGTTGTCGGTACCAGGCCGACGTCGGTTCTCATGCCGCCGCGTACTACTATATCGGTAACCTCGACTGCGGCTACGTCGTTTTTTGAATGCAGCCGGACATTCTTCAGATACCTGCCGTCAGGGCCGACAATAGGAATATCGAGCATCTTGATGCTCAGCACCACTCCGGAGCCCGTCGTAACGCGGATCGCGAGGTTGCACGGTGCGCCCTCGGGAGGCAGTACGTGCTTGTTTGTTACCAGAAACGCCTTGCCGGACACGGGTCCAGGCCCCTCCGCCGTGGACGGGTCATCGGGCCTGAGGAAAATGAAACCGGTTCCAGTCGAGTTTTTTTGGCCGATGCTGTATGACAGGCGTACGGCCGAATTAGAGAACGCATCTCGTCGGCTCGCGGCATGAGCTAAGCCGAAGCAGAACACCGCGAGCACGAGATATCGAATCCCCATACCAGTAAGCCCCAATGCTTGGCGTAGAGCGACGACCAGATCTGCCCTCCCTAGGCGCACGGCCCCAAGTCCGGCCGGATCCGACCCGTACCTAGAACGTATATAGTGGAACGCCCACCGGCTCTTTTTCCTTCTCCGCCGGCGCATCCCCCGCCGCTACAGGCTGCGGCTCGGCATTCAGCGCGCGATAGTAAATACCGCTGTCGCCCAGGTAAACTTCCAGCTCCGCGGGACGCGGCAGGTTGCCCTGGATCAAGGCTTCCGAAAGCGGGTCCTCGATGAACTTCTGCAAAGCCCTGCGCAGCGGACGCGCGCCGTAGCTGCGATCCCCGCAGGTCTTCTCCAGCAGGTATTTGGAGGCGTCCGGCGTCAGCTTGATCTTGAGCTGTTTGGCTTCCAGATTCTGATTGATCTGGTTCACCATCAGGTCGATGATCTTGAGCAGGTCGTCGTCGGTGAGCGAGGTGAACAGGATGATATCGTCCAGGCGGTTCAGAAATTCGGGATTGAACGCGCGCTTCACTTCGCCGCGCACCATATCCTCGATCTTCGAAGGAATGCCCTCGCCCATGGGCGCCGAGAAGCCCAGGTGGCCGCGCTTCTCGAGGAACCGCGCGCCCAGGTTCGAGGTCATGATGATGATGGTGTTCTTGAAATCCACCTGGTTGCCCAAGCCGTCGGTCAACTGGCCGTCTTCAAACACCTGCAGCAGGATGTTGTAAATATCCGGATGCGCCTTCTCGATTTCGTCGAGCAGGATGATCGAATAGGGCGAGCGCTTCACACGTTCGGTCAACTGGCCGCCCTCTTCGTAGCCCACGTATCCGGGAGGCGAACCGATCAGCTTCGAGACCGAGTGCTTTTCCATGAACTCCGACATATCGAAGCGGATCAGCGATTTTTCGCTGCCGAACAGGAACCCGGCGAGCGCGCGGGCGACTTCGGTTTTGCCCACGCCCGTGGGACCCAGGAACAGGAACGAGCCGGCCGGACGGGCGCTGGCTTTCAATCCGGCGCGCGAACGGCGGATGGCGCGCGCCAGCACGGAAATCGCCTTCTCCTGGCTGATCACGCGCTTGTGCAACTCTTCTTCGATGCGCAGCAGCTTGGTGATCTCTTCTTCCTTGATGGACGTCATGGGCACGCCGGTCCAGCGCGCCACTACGTCCTCAATATCGTCCTTGGTGACGATGCCGGTGGAAGAGTCGTCCAGATTGTACTTCTCGCGCAACTGGCGCATGTTCTCGCGCTCTTTGCGTTCCTCATCGGAATAGAAGCGGGCCTTCTCGAACTCGTGGTTCGCGATGGCGTTTTCCATGCGGTGCACGATGAACTTGATGCGCTTCTGAATATCGGCCAGATCGCTCGGCAGGGTGGTCTGGCGCAGCTTCACGCGCGCGCCGGCTTCATCGATCAGGTCGATGGCTTTGTCGGGCAGGAAGCGGTCCGGAATATAGCGGCTGGAGGTGAACACGGCCGTTTCGATGGCGTCGTCCGTATATCCGACCGCATGGAATTTTTCGTAGCGGTCCTTGATGCCGAACAGAATCTTGACGGCATCCTGTTCGCTGGGCGGCGGCACTTTCACGGCCTGGAACCGGCGTTCGAGCGAGCGGTCCTTTTCGATGGACTTGCGGAATTCGCCGGGAGTGGTGGCGCCGATGCACTGGATCTCGCCACGCGAGAGCGCCGGCTTCAGGATATTCGCGGCGTCCAGCGAGCCTTCCGCCGATCCCGCGCCCACCAGCGTGTGCAGCTCGTCGATGAAGATGATGGCATTTTGATTTTCCATCAGCTCCTTCATGATGGTCTTCAAGCGCTCTTCAAACTGGCCGCGATACTTGGTGCCGGCCACGATGAGCGAAAGATCGAGGGCTAAGATGCGCTTGTCGGCCAGGAACGAAGGTACGTCGCCTTCCGCGATGCGCTGCGCGAGGCCCTCCACAATGGCCGTCTTGCCTACGCCCGGTTCGCCGATCAGCACCGGATTGTTCTTGGTGCGGCGGCACAGGATCTGCACCACGCGCTCCAATTCGTAATCGCGGCCGATCAGCGGATCGAGCGAATTGTCCATGGCTGCTTGCGTCAGATCGCGGCTGAACTCGGTAAGCAGGGAGCTTTCCTTGGGGCGGTTGGAGGCCACCTTTTCGGATTGCGAACGGGCCAGTTCTTCGCGAATGGTGGAGAGGCGCAGGCCGCGCTCATGCAGGATCTCGGCGGCGAAGCACTTCTCCTCGCGCAGCAGGCCCAGCAGCAGATGCTCGGTGCCAATGTGCTTGTGGTTCAGGCGCTCGGCCTCTTCCGCGCCATAGGCCAGCACGCGCTTGCACTCGTGGCTCAACGGCAGATCCACCGAAGTGGACACTTTTTCGCGCGGGCTGGTGTGCCCTTCAATCTGCTTGCGAATGGACTCCACGGCCGCGTGCGACCGCAAAAACCGGTTGGCCAGCGCCTTATCTTCCCGCAGCAGACCCAACAGCAGGTGCTCGGTTTCAATATAAGGGCTGCCGAACTGGCTGGCCTCGTAGCGCGCGAAAAAGATTACCCGCCGGGCCTTCTCGGTATAACGTTCAAACATGACCGTGACGCTCCCTATTATTAAAGATACTACCCATCCTCGCGCGGATGCACGCTTTCCGGTCCAGTACCGTCCAGCAGGCGCCCGCCTTCCATCATCAGGATCCGATCGCATCTCCTGGCGAATGTGAGATTGTGTGTGACTAAAACCGAGGTAAGCGTATGAGAACGATGCAGCCGCTCCAGAAGATCGAAGATCATTTCACCGGTCCTGAAGTCGAGATTTCCAGTCGGTTCGTCGGCCAACAGGATGGACGGCGCTCCCACCAGAGCACGGGCCAACACAATACGCTGCTGTTCGCCCCCGGAGAGTTCCCCTGCGCGATGTGTTGCGCGCGCGTGAAGCCCGACTTCATCCAACCTCGCTAGCGAATCCGAAGCCGCCTTGGCATGCGGAACCCCTCGGATCAGCAACGGCATCATCACATTTTCCAGCGCCGTAAACTCCGGCAGCAGGTAGTGAATCTGCCAAACGAACCCAATCTCCCGATTCCGGAACTCTGCCAGTTCCGAATCCCCGAGCCGTGAAATATCTGTCGAACCGTAGTATATCGTACCCGTCGTAGGCCTGTCCAGACCGCCCAACAAATGTAATAACGTAGATTTGCCCGCGCCGGATTCACCGACCAGGGCGAGCATCTCGCCGCGGCGGACTTCGAAGTCGAGGGCGTCGAAGATGACCAGGTCGGAGTCGCCCGAGCGATAGGTTTTGGTGAGCTTTTCGGCGCGCAGGACGATATCCGGGGACGGGGCCATGCTGCCAGCGTAACAGAGGGAACCCGTGGGGCAGACCGATCGTTTTTGGTTGTCTGCCTTGCCGCGACGGAAAGACAGACCACACAAGGCGATGGTCTGTCCCACGGATCAGGGAGCGGCGGTGAGTTGCAAACCCGGAATCGGCACGCGAATAAAACTCGGCTTATAATCGTTGGCGCAAACCAGATCCTTCGAATTGTTGGCGTTCACGTTATACGACACCAGGATGCCCGCGCTCGACGGAAACTCCGGATGCGCCTTGGGATTGTAGGTGTACAGCGTTCCCACCGAACAGCCCGGCGCGCCCGATTCGGGCGTGGTATAGACCACCGTGCGGGCCGTCCACGGACCTTGCGGCGTGCATGAATAATACGTTGTCACGTACTCCCAATCCGGGTAAGCAGGATTCTGCGTATCCATGCCGGTCATCAGATAGAACGGTCCGGTGGTGGCGTTCAGCCGATCCACGCTGTATTCGTTGGTGATGGCGGGCACGCCGGCCATGGGTGTGGCGTTGGACTGCCCGGCGACCCACGTGTGACTGGTCGAATTCCAGTATTGCCACTCGGCGGGATTCGTAAGATCGCCCAACGTCGTAAAGCGCGCCACAAACGGCAGCTTGTTGGCCGTGCCGGGATCCATGATGCCGTAGAGATAGAAATAGTTGCCCTGCTTGAAAATGCGGGTGCCCCATTCGATGGTCAGATCGGGCAGCGCGATGGGCGCGATGGATTCAATCTTCATGCTGGGATAAGCGACGGTCGCCACCGAATTGCCCACGAACTGAAACACGCCCGTCCATTCGAGCAGCATCACCTTGATCGTATAGACGCTGGGCTTGGGTTGGATGACCATGGAATCGCCCGGCCAGAACCAGTCGGCGGAATTGGCAGGCGCGAAATAGGAACTGGTTTTGGGAGGATAGCCGACGGTGGTCAAGGCGCCGGTGGCTTGATCGAGAATAGTGAGCGAATTGTGCGCCTGAAATAGCCAGCCTGAGCGCAGGCGGGTTGCGGGATTCACGGTGCCGATATACGAATCCGACCACACCCAGAGATTCTGGCCATCGGGAAGCGGGACGGAATACGTACCGTCGGCGCCGGTCCAGCCGGGACCGTTTTGGATGAAGTAGTTGTCAAAGGTGTTGTCGGGGGCGGCGGGGCCCGGGGCGGCTGGCAGCGTGCATTGGGCATCCAGCGCGGCCATGGCGGCGAGCAGGACGAAGACGTATCTAAGAAGCAAATCGGGCATCTGGGACCAATTATATACGCGATGGGCGTGAGCCACCCGCGCCGGGGGCCCGATCAAAACCGATCGCCGGATTTGCGGGTTGGAAACGCGGATGAAAACCCAGGAATCTCATTTCGGCGGGAGGAGCGCGCCCTTACGCCGGCCGCATGCATTCGTCGTTTTTAGGCATTCAGTATGGCACAATGGACCAACGGCAACGACGAGTGAAAATTCGCGAGGTTCTGAAGACGCTGAGACAAGATGGGTGGATACTAAAAAATCAGGAGGGCAGCCATCGCCAGTTCGTGCACCCCCTGAAGGCCGGTAAGGTCACGGTGGCGGGACACGAGTCAGACGACCACCCAAGACTCTCAAGTCTACACTCAAAGCAGGCGGACTTAAAATGAGCAAATATTTGATTCTATTCGAAAAATCGCGCATTGGCTATGGAGCATACGCACCCGGTCTCCCTGGCTGTGTGGCCACTGGCCGCACGCTGCAGGAGACCAGAGATCGCATGACCAAGGCCGTCGAGATGCACTTGTCGGCAATGCGCGAGGATGGGGACGAAATTCCCGAACCCTCTCACTTCGAACTGGTGGACGTGGCCTGAATGCTCCGGTCAGTTTTTAAACACGCGTTGCGCGGCAAGCCATCCGGAGTTTTGGTACACTGATAGTTTCACCGGCGGAGCGTGGAAAGCAGAGGTGCGTCGCCGCGAGTCTGGACGGGTGGCCGAGCGGCTAATGGCAACAGACTGTAAATCTGTCGCTCCTTGCGAGCTACGGAGGTTCGAATCCTCCCCCGTCCACCAGATTTTTCCGCTCCCGGTGTGAGGGTTTACGGGCCGTTGTAGCTCAGTTGGTAGAGCGCGTCCTTGGTAAGGACGAGGTCACCAGTTCAATCCTGGTCAACGGCTCCAGTTTTTTCCCGGACAGTTCTAGTAATTCCTGTAGCGAATCCGTACAGAAGGCGAACTCATTATGGCAAAGGAAAAATTCGATCGCAGCAAGCCGCACGTGAACATCGGCACGATCGGGCATATCGATCACGGCAAGACCACGCTGACGGCGGCCATCACCAAGGTGTTGGGGAAGAACAACCCCAAGGTAAAGTTCCGCAGTTTCGATTCCATCGATAACGCGCCGGAAGAAAAAGCCCGCGGTATCACCATCGCGGTGGCCCACGTGGAGTACGAAACGCCCAACCGGCACTACGCGCACGTGGATTGCCCCGGCCACGCCGATTACATCAAGAACATGATCACCGGCGCGGCCCAGATGGATGGCGCCATTCTGGTGGTCGCGGCCACCGACGGACCCATGCCGCAGACCCGCGAGCACTTGCTGCTGGCGCGGCAGGTAGGCGTGCCGTACATCGTGGTGTGCCTGAACAAGGTGGACATGGTGGACGACGCCGAACTGCTCGACTTGGTCGAACTCGAGATGCGCGAGCTGCTGACCACCTACGAATTCCCTGGCGACCAGGTACCCGTGATCCGGGTATCGGCGCTGGGTGCGCTGAACGGCGAGCCGCAGTGGGAGAAGACGGTGCTCGATCTGATGGCCGCGGTGGACAGCTACGTGCCGCTGCCGCAGCGCGAAATCGACAAGCCGTTCATCATGCCGATCGAGGATATCTTCTCGATCCAGGGACGCGGCACGGTGGTGACGGGGCGTATCGAGCGGGGCATCATCAAAGTGGGCGAGCCGGTGGAGATCGTGGGTTTCCGCGACACCCGCAACACGGTGGTGACGGGCGTGGAAATGTTCAAGAAGCTGCTCGACGAAGGGCGCGCCGGAGACAACGTGGGTCTGCTGCTGCGCGGCATTGAAAAGGACGACGTGGAGCGCGGGCAGGTGGTGGCCAAGCCCAAGTCGATCACGCCGCACAAGAAGTTCAAGGGCAGCGTGGTGGTGCTGAGCAAGGAAGAGGGCGGGCGGCACACGCCGTTCTTCAAGGGCTACCGGCCGCAGTTTTACTTCCGGACCACGGACGTGACGGGGGTGGCGGAGTTGCCGGAAGGCACGGAGATGGTGATGCCGGGCGACCACGTGAACCTGACCATCGATCTGATCACGCCCATCGCCATGGACAAGGGGTTGCGGTTCGCCATCCGCGAAGGCGGACGCACGGTGGGCGCCGGAACCGTTACGGATATTATCGAGTAGAGCTGGCTTAAACGCTGGCTTGGACAAGGGACAACGAACATGGCACGCGAAATCATCACGTTTCAATGCACCGAATGCAAGAACCGGAATTATTCGGGCACCAAGAACAAAAAGACCACCACAGAGCGGTTGGAGATGAAGAAATTCTGTCCGCATTGCCGGAAGCACCAGCCGCACAAGGAAATCAAGTAGAATGGTAGCGGGAATATCCCGCCTGCTTGTGAATCGAGGGGCGTAGGTTTAACGGCAGACCAGCGGTCTCCAAAACCGCGAGTGGGGGTTCGAATCCCTCCGCCCCTGCCAATCCAATTTTGACAGAGGGATAGTTAAAGAAGCGAGGCAGCATGGAAGAGAGCACCAGTTTTCTGCAGAGCGTAACGAGTTTGCCGACGCGTACGCGCGATTATTACAACGAGCTGAAACTCGAAATGAAGCGCGTCACCTGGCCTAACCGCAAACAGGTAGAGAGCACCACGCTGGTGGTGATCTTCACCGTGTTCGCCTTCGCGGCCTTTTTTGCGGTAGTGGACGCCATCTTGAACGATAGCGTCACACGCATGTATAAGGCATTATCGCGGTAGTTTTATGGACGATGAGAACGTATATTCCGTGGATCGGGAAGAGCCGCTAAACGACGAGTTAGCCGAAGCTCACGCCGCGGAGGAACCCGCCGCCGAAGAAGCGGCCGCCGAATCCACCGCTGCAGCCGATGCCGAGCCGGCCGCCGAGGCCCATGAGGAGAAGGCCGAGAACGCCGAGAACGCCGGGCCTGGCGTACCCGCCGAGCCCGCCGCTCCCGCCTACGACGATTCGTCTCCGAAGAAGTGGTTCATCATCCACACCTATTCCGGCTTCGAGCAAAAAGTGGCCGAATCGCTGCGCAGCCGCTCGCAGGCGTTCGGTTTCGCCGACAAGATCGGCCAGGTATTGATTCCCACCGAGGAAGTGGTGGAGCTGCGCGGCGGCAAGAAGGTGACCAGCAAACGCCTGGTTTACCCCGGCTACGTGCTGGTGGAAATGGAAATGAACGACGAGTTGTGGCATCAGGTGAAAGCCACGCCGCGCGTTACGGGATTCGTGGGCGGCGGCACGCAGCCGGTGCCCCTCAGCGCCGACGAGGTCAATTCGATCTTGTACCGGCAGACGTCCTCGGCCGAGCGGCCGCGACCCAAGACGACGTACGAGAGAAACGACGGCGTGCGCATCGTGGACGGTCCGTTCGCCAACTTCCGCGGCAAGGTGGACGAGGTGAACGCCGACCGCGGCACGCTGCGCGTGATGGTAATGATTTTCGGCCGCGCCACGCCGGTGGAGCTCGAATTTCTGCAAGTGGAAAAAGAATAACGAAGGATTCTAGAGATGGCAAAGAAGGTTACTGGTTCGGTAAAGTTGCAGATCCCCGCCGGGAAGGCTACGCCGGCGCCGCCCGTGGGCACGGCCCTCGGTCCGCAAGGCGTCAATATTATGGATTTCTGCAAGGCGTTCAACGCCAAGACGTCCAGCAAGGATCAGGAAGGCCTGATCATCCCCGTGGTGATCACGATCTTCTCGGATCGTTCGTTCACGTTCATCACCAAGACGCCGCCGGTGCCGGTGCTGATCAAACGCGCGGTGAATCTGGCGAAGGGGTCGCCCGAGCCGCATAAGACGAAGGTCGGCGTGATCACCGAGAAGCAGGTGGAGGAGATCGCCAAAATCAAGATGCCCGACCTGAACTGCTTCACGGTGGAAGCCGCCATGAATTCGGTGCGCGGCACGGCGCGCAGCATGGGCGTGGATGTAGTGGCTTAGGCGGCGCTTACTGGATCCGCGGCACGAGCCACTCGGAGATCCGCAGCGGCGTATATTCCGCGATGGTATCGAAATCCCGATCGTTGTGCCAGAGCGCGACACCATTCTCAATCGCGATTGCCGCAATCAAGGAATCCATGGGCGAGCGGAGCGTACGTCCCCGGCGGCGGCCTTCGCGGTAGATCTGGGCCGCTTGCAGAAACAGTCCTACCGGAAGCGGGTCGCTGAGACAGTGCAGAGCGCGAATCTGGTCTTCAAATTTCGCGCTCTTGGGCTCCAATCGTAAACCTTGCAGCACCTCTTGCAAGACTGGGCCGCAGGTCACAAATTGGTAGAACTCGTCAGGCTGCAACGCCGGAATTCGTCCGCGCAGAAACTCAACCCAGATCGAGCTATCCACCAGAATCACTTGCGTCTCCGGCGTAGGCGAGCCGTGCGGTCGGCCCGCATTTTCGCCAAGTCGCCCTCCCAGAGGTTACTCCCGTGGAATTCAGCGAGGCCCGCAACCTTGCGCATACGCAAAGCCTCCTTTAGCGCGTAGTTTACGGTGGCGGAGTAAGTCTTCAATCCCAACTCCCGTGTGGCCTCTTTCAAGATTTGCTCATCCAACACAAGATTTGTGCGCTTCATGTGTATAGGATAACAGGATTACCGAATCGGCTGATGCAGCGCCTTTCAGTTTTATCGGCGTTCATCGGCGTTCATCGGCGGCCAATATGGGTTTTGGTTTTTACGCTCGGCCGGAAGAAAAATGTACCCGGCCGCCGATGAACGCCGATGAACGCCGATAAAACTCAGACGCCCGCTAACTCCCGCACCAGATCGCCCACGAACGCCTTCGCATCGCCAAACAACATCAGCGTCTTGTTCAAATAATAAAGCTCGTTATCGATGCCCGCGAAGCCCGGACTCATGCCGCGTTTGATCACCATCACGGTCTTGGCCTTATCCACATCCAGGATCGGCATGCCGTAAATGGGGCTCGATGGATCGTTGCGCGCGGCGGGATTGGTCACATCGTTGGCCCCGATGACCAGCGCCACGTCGGTCTGCGGGAATTCGGGATTGATGGCGTCCATATCCAGCAGTTTGTCGTAGGGGATGTCCGCTTCGGCCAGCAGCACGTTCATATGTCCGGGCATGCGGCCGGCCACGGGATGGATGGCGAACTTCACATCCACGCCGCGCTTCGAGAGCGCATCGTAAAACTCGCGCACCTTGTGCTGCGCTTGCGCCACCGCCATACCGTAGCCCGGAACGATCACCACCGTGTTGGCCGCGCCCAGGATAGCGGCGGCTTCTTCGGCGGTGGCGCTGCGCACCGGGCGGGCTTCCTTCGCCCCCGCGGCGGCGTGCTGCACCTGTCCGAACGCCCCGAACAAGACATTGGTGAACGACCGGTTCATGGCCTTCGACATGATCACGGAGAGAATAAAGCCGGAAGATCCGTCCAACGCGCCGGCCACGATCAGCAACTTGCTGCCCAGCACAAATCCCATGGCCGCCGCCGAGAGCCCCGCATAGGCGTTGAGCAGTGAGATCACGGTGGGCATGTCGGCGCCGCCGATGGGCACGATCATCATCACGCCGAAGATCAGCGGAACCACGATGATGATAGGGAACAGACGCGTGTGCCCCGGATCGATCACCAGAAGCACGGCCACCGCGAACGACACCGCCAGCAGCGACAGATTGACGATATTCTGCCCTTTGTAAGTGATGGGGCGTTGCGGTAAGATCTCCTGTAACTTGCCGGCGGCCATCAAACTGCCAGTGAAAGTCAGGCTGCCGAGGATCACCTCCAAGGAGAGCACCGCCATCATGAAGGTGGGCACGTGGGGCGCGCGCAGATAGAATTCCGCGGTACCCACCAGCGCTACGCACAGAGCGCCGAACGCGTGGCTGAGGGCCGTCCGCTGGGGGACGGCGGTCATCTGCACGCGGCCCAGCGGTACGCCGATAATCGCGCCCAGCACCAGCCCGATGGCGATCGTGCGGTAGTCGATAATGCCGTGGTGCAGCAGCGTGGCGCAGATCGCCAGCAGCATGCCCACTTCGCCCGCGATGACGCCGCGCCGCGCGGAACTGGGCGAGCTCATCCACTTCAGCGACAAGATAAAGAGCACCGCCGAGATCAAGTAGATAAACTCGATCACGCGATCCGTGGATATAAGCGCGCCGGTCATGGTTTTTTGGGCTTGCTGGCCTTGAACATTTTCAGCATGCGGTCGGTAATGATAAATCCGCCCACCAAGTTGCTGGTAGAGGCCACTATGGCGATGGTGCCCAGCACCGCGGCCAGTCCGCTCTTGTGCTCGCCGGCCAGAATGATGGCGCCTACCACCGCGATGGCATCCAACGCATTGGTCAGCGACATCAGCGGGGTATGCAGCAAGGGAGACACGCGGCGGATCACCTCAAATCCGACGAAGGCCGCCAGGATGAAGATGTACAGGCTTGCGATGATGTCGTTCAAACTACCCCTCCTTCCGGCGTGGCCAGCGGCTTCAATTTGAAGAACTCGCGCACTCGGGGATTTACAATCTCGCCCGCGAGCGTCACCAGCGTCTCGCGCGCGATCTCGTCGTCGCCATCGGTGTGCAACTTGCCGTCCCGGAATAAATGCGTCAAAAATGCGGTCACGTTCCGCGCGTATAATTGGCTGGCGTGATAAGGAACCGTGCTGGCCAAGTTGATCGATCCGAGCACTGCCACGCCTTGTTCCACGACCGTTTCCCCCGCGCGCGTGATTTCGCAGTTGCCACCGCGCTCGCTCGCCAGATCCACGACGACCGATCCAGGCGCCATGCGATGCAGCATCTCGCGCGTGATCAGCACCGGCGATTTCTTGCCGGGCACCACCGCCGCGGTGATCACGACATCGCTTTGCGCCACCTGATCGCCGAGCAATTCCGCCTGGCGCTTGTAGAATGTCTCATCCTGCGCCTTGCCGTAACCGCGCGCGTCTTGTGCATCGGACGCCTGAATAGGCAGCTCGATGAAGCGCCCACCCACGCTGAGGACTTGCTCCTTGGCGGCCGGGCGCATGTCGTACGCCGAAGCCACCGCGCCCAGCCGTCGTGCGGTGGCGATGGCTTGCAATCCGGCCACGCCCGCGCCGATGACGAAGACGCGTGCCGGAGTGACGGTGCCCGCGGCGGTGGTCAGCATGGGAAACATTTTGGGCAGCCGGTCGGCGGCCAGCAGAACGGCTTTGTAGCCACAGATGGTGGCCATCGACGAGAGCGCATCCATGCTTTGCGCGCGCGTGATGCGCGGCATCAGCTCCACGGAGAATGCGGTGACGCCCGTGGCCGCCAGTTCCCGGATGGTTTCGATTTGGCCGAGCGGCCGCAGGAAGCCGGCAAGAACCTGGCCGGGCCGCAGCAGCGGCAGATCCAGTTGGCCGGTGCGATCGTTGGAGCCGTAGCAGAGCACCTGCACAACCACTTCGGCCTGCCGGAATACCTCGGCGCGCTCGGCCACCAATTGCGCGCCTTTGGCGGTGTAATCCGCGTCCAGGTATCCGGCGTCCATTCCCGCGCCGGCTTCCACCGCGACTTGGAAGCCGGCTTTCGCCAGCGACGGAATGACGGCGGGCACCAGCGCGACGCGCCTCTCGCCGGGGAAGGTCTCCCGGGGAACACCAATGACCATACACACTATCGTACGCGAAGGTAGGACAGGCCTCCTGGCCTGTTCCCCGGCGCTCGCAGCCTGCGCTGTCCTGGACAGGCCAGGAGGCCTGTCCTACATCTCCGCCCAGCCTAGCAAGCGTGCGGCGTTGTTGTGATAGACCTTCTTCAGAATCGCGTCGGGCAGCCCGATGCCATAGATCTTCCAGCGTCCCTGAGGAGGCGTCCGGCTGGGCGCGTAGTCGAAGTATTCGTCCAGCGTTTCGAGCCAACGGAAGTAGATCTGAAACAGTTGCGGCCCGAGGTCCTGCTGGGGCGTGCCGCTGCCGCTCGGTGTGGCATCGGTACCGAACATGATGCGGTCCTGATAGCGGTCGAAGAAGCTGCGCGCGCGGCGCGGTTGCCGTCCGATCTCGCCCAAGCGCGCCGCCAGTTCCACGTGCAGGTTGGGATATTGGTCCAGCCAACTCGAAACCTGGTCGAGATTCTCCGGATGATTGGCCACATGCAAGCCTACAAACGTGGTCTTCGGGTGACGCGCGATCACCCGGTTACGGGCCGCCAACAGCTCGGCCTTGGGCGGATAATCCTTTCCGTAAAACGACCAGTCCGGATGATGCCCCAACTCTTCCCATCGCTCGTTGAAGCGATCCACGGGCGTGAAGAAGGCGTCGGGATCGGACGTATGAATGAACACCGGCAGCTTCAATTCCCCAGCCGCTTCCCACATGGGATCGAAGCACGCATCGTCGACTTTCACCAACGGCCCGGCCTGCCCCTTCTCGCGCAGATACAGGCCCAGAATCTTCAGCACCTTCACTCCCACGGCTCCCGCCTGCTTGCCACGCTCGATCTCATCCGCCTGCCACTTCGCAAAGCCGGGCTCGCGAATTCTGTCGTAGGCGGGCTCTACGCAGTTGAAGAAACGGCCCCGGTGGCGCTCCTGCAAATCGCGGATGTTCTGCCGCAGACGCGCTCCGTAGCCGCCGGTCAGGTTGATCATGGTGCGCAGGTTGATCTGGTCCATCCAGGCGATCATGGCATCGATGCGGCGCAATGCCAACTCGGCCGAGCCGCTGGCGCGCGGCCATGGCAGCGCCGAAGCCACATGCGTGTGAACGTCGATCACGGGGTATTTCGCGCGAGCCACGGGGTGCTCGGGCACCACCAGCATGCTGCGGGGCTGGAAATCTTCCAATGCCAGACCGGGTAGCGAGGCGGCCGGTTTCGACTCCTGGGAATAGGATGGCAGGGCGGACACAGCGGCCGCTCCCCCAGCGCCGCCCAGAAAGCCGCGCCGCGAAGTCTTACGGAAACGCATAATGGCCGAGGTATAACACGGCGCAGCGCTTATGGCGCGGACACGCCACCAGTGCGGCGTTACGCGCGCCACTGGCCGCGATGGTCAACAGATAGTCGGCCGGCGCCAAGGCAATTGAAAATTTACCTGGAGCAGACCCGCCGATCCCAGGCGCTGCGCGGCGCGCAGAAAGTATCTGCCCAGGAAGCCCGCGGTGGACTGCGTCTGGCTGCCCTCAAGCTTTTGGTGATCGCGCAACTCGAAGACGGCGTTGCATCGCGCAATATTTATATCAGATGGGGCGGCTGGCGCCATGCGGGCCGGCTGCCTCATTCCTTAACCAGGATCGCCGAAAGGGAGGCGAAGTACTGCGTAGTCACCGTCGAGGTTCCGTTGCTGAACCACTCGGCTTCGACCGGCTGAGGGGTTGTGCCCAGCGGGATCTTCGCCACGATGGTTAGAGGCTTAGGTCCGGATGTACTGACAGCCGCACTGTCGCATCCGATATACCCGATCCCCGGCACCGGCCCCGAAGTTGCGAAGGGCGCCACAATTTGAAACGTGGCGGCCATGGGAATGGTTTTGCTGGTCTGTTCACTCAAGAACAAGTTAGGCATACTCAGCGTGATTACCGCGGTATTGAAATCCTTACCCGCGGCAGGCACTATAAACGTCAGGCCGGGTATGGGGGTTGGCCCTACTTCCGTGGTGTAAGACAAGGTTGCGGTTGTTTCAGCGTAATAGAACTCCGCCGCGCCCAGCGATGCGGCAGAGGCCATTGCCACGGTCGAACAGAAGACCAACCGGATTAGCACATTCGTTTTCATACGATTATCCTTTCGGCACTTTCAAACTTAGAAAGAGTTTGTACTCCAGGGATTACCGTGTTCACCTTCCTGGGCAAACATCAATCGGTGACTTAGACGCCTCCGCGAAAGTTGGGTTTCGTCCATTCGCGTGCCAGCTAGGTTCCTTATAAACCGTTGCAGCGTGGACTCGTCCTAACCCACGATCTAACTGAGATACAATGCCGATATTCCGGTGCGACGGCCACGAAAAAAGGCGTCCCGCATCGTTGCGAACAATTTCATACCCATGACGACGAACATCCGCTGGTTTCGAGAAACCGATGCGCGTTGAAACGCAGTGTACGTCAGCCCGCTTTTCGGCGCGGCGGGTCTACTCCATTGCGCCGAAACCCACCAGCAGCATTTTCGCCAGATTGCCGATCAGGATGTTGCCCACGTTATCCGGCGAATAATCCACCTGGGGCATATCGTCTACGGTAATGGCCATCGCCACGCGGCCTTTCGGCGCGAACACCAGGCCCACGTCGCTGCGCAGCGTGTCCAGCGCGCCGGATTTGCTCGCCACCCAGGCGTCGTCCAGATGCCGGCCGATGCCGTCTTTATACTGCTGGCGCTTCAGGATGGCGATCATTTCGCTCGAAGCCGCCGGGCTCACGATTTCGCCGCGCGCCAGTTTCTCGAGCAGGGTGGCCATTTCCTTGGGCGTAGTGGATCCGATCCCGAAGCGCTGGTTTTCGGGCAGTTTGCCTGCGGCGCTGTAACCGGTGGGCTGCTTCAGTTCACTGCCGTCGCCGCGCACCTTGCGCATCGAACGGGTAGCGGTCAGGCCGTAGCGGTCCATCTCCGCGTTGACGGCGTCGGCGGTGATTCGTTCGATCACCATGTTAGTGGCGGTATTGTCGCTCACCACGATCATCATGTGCACGACGTCGCGCAGAGGGAGTTTCAATCCGTTGGAGAATTCGCGCAGAACGCCCGAGCCGCTCACCTTATCTTCTTCGCGAAGCGTGAGCGTTTCTTCCCATCGCGCGCGGCCCTCGGCGACGGCTCGAAACACCGTCACCATAATGGGAAGCTTGATGGTGCTGGCGGTGCGGATCTTCTCATTCTCCCCGATGCCGTAGGCTTCGCCGGTATCCAGGTCGCGGGCATACAGGCGGACGGTGCCTTGAAACCCGGCGATGGCGGCATGGATTTGGCGGTCCATGGTCTCGCGCCTGGTTTCGGCGGGGGCCCACTGGACGGCTGCGGCCGCCAGTAGGACTGGGCACAATATTGTTCGGTGCACCTTTCGATTTTAGCCGGAAGGCGGCCTCTTTGCAGAGAGAGCGCTAAATCGCGCGCGTCTTCCGCACCGCCCGTCCCACTTCCGAACGGGCCGGTTTTTTAGGCCCTTGCGACAACCGGCGCGCCTGATCGCTGACGCATACCAGGAACATGGGTTGCCGGGCATTCTTCAGCAGATCGATAATACGGTCCGGCGTTTCCTCCAGATAGATCGACTTGCCGTCGGTGAGCAGATGGGTTTCCGATTCGCTGGCCAACGCGTCGCTCAGCCGCTTGCCCATATCCTTCTGTAAAAAGCGCATCACACGGCGTATTTTCTGCAGCGAGAAACCCTTGCGCCGCAGCTCCGCGATGACCGAGACTTCCAGAACCTCCTGCGCCAGATAGACCCGTTTGTGCCCATCCTGGCGCGGCGAGACGACGCTCCGCTCGTCCCACCACTGCAATTGGCGCAGGCTGACGCCACAGATTCGGGCCACATCGGTGCTGGTATATTGGTCGCCGCCGGGAAGAGGCGCAGGCCGTGGTTTTTTTGTTTTGAACATTTCGCCCCGCTTTCGGTTTGGAAAAAAATGCCGCCATCTCGGATTGTACTTTAGTGGCGAGCGGTGTCAATAGCCAATTTTCAAGTTCTTTTGCGGGAAACCGCTCCCTCACGGTCGCGGCTCGGTAGCAGGCGCGTCGATTTCGCCATCCGTTTACCAAGCCGCGACCACGCTTTACCAAGCCGCGACCCCGCTTTACAGAGCCGCGATCCCGCTTTACAGAGCCGCGACCGTGAGGGAGCGGTTTCCCCGCGGTCCCCCCGTCCGTGTTAAGATGAAATTTCCCAACCTGAGGTTTTCGTGGCTAGAATCACCCGTAAAGAGTTGAAGACCGACGAGTTTGCGCTCAGCGTCGAGCACACCGTCGATTTTTTTGAGCAGTACAAAACCGAGATCATGCGCTATGGGACGGCGGCCCTGGTAGTCGCCGCCCTGGTGGTGGCGATCTGGTTGTACCGAGGTCATCAGGCAACCGTCCGGCAGGAAGCCTTGACGAAGGCCATGGATGTGCAGGAAACTCCCGTAGGACAACCGTCTCCGGGTTCGGCCGTCTCGTTCCCTACCCAGGAAGCCAAGGACAAAGAAGTAACCAAGGTATTCAGCGAACTGGCCGCCAAATATTCCGGGACGGACGAAGGTTATATCGCGGAATATGATTTAGGTTGCATGGCCGCCGACCAAGGCAATATGGCCGAGGCGGATAAGCGCTTCACTTCGGTTGCCAATTCGGCGGGCGAGAAGTATGCTTCGCTGGCCAAGCTCTCGCTGGGTCAGGTGTATTTCGCGGAAGGCAAGCCGGACTTGGGCGAGAAAACCTTGCGCGCGCTGATGGAGCATCCCACGGTTTTCGTTTCCCGAGATCAAGCCGCGCTGGCCCTGGCGCAGATGCTGGCCAGCACCAAGCCCGCCGAGGCGCGTAAGCTACTGGATCCGTTGCGGGCCAAGACCGGTCCGGTAAGCCAGGCCGCCGTGCAGGCTTACGGCGAATTGCAATCGCAATAACCGGGCTCGTCATGCTGCGCCATCTCCGGTTCCCGGTGGAACGCAGCCTGGGGCGGCGCTATCCGGAACCCGAACATCCCTACCGGAACGCGTTTCAGCGCGATCGCGACCGCATTGTGCATGCGCGGGCGTTCCGCCGTCTGGAAGCCAAAACGCAGGTATTCACGCCCGGCCTGTGCGATCATTTTCGCAACCGGCTCACCCATACTATCGAGGTAGCCCAGATCGCCCGCACCGCCGCCGCCGCCCTCGAGCTCGATGAAGATCTCACGGAAGCGCTGGCGCTGGCTCACGACATCGGCCATCCGCCTTTTTCGCACGCGGGCGAGCAGGCTCTCAACGCCCAGATGCAACGCTTCGGCGCGCATTTCGATCACAATCAGCACGCCGTGCGCATCGTGGAGCAGTTCGAACAGCGCTATGCCCGTTTCCCCGGACTGAACTTGTCCTTTGAAGTGCGCGAAGGCATTGCCAAGCACTCGCGCGACTTTGCTCCGGGCGAGTTTCCCGAACTGGATGAGTATCTGCCGGGACTGCGGCCGCCGCTCGAAGCGCAGCTCATCGATTTGGCCGATGAGATCGCCTACAATACGGCGGATCTGGACGATGCCGTATCGGCGGGGCTCTTGCGTCCCGCGGATGTGGCCGCCGAAGCGCCTTTCTATGGCGGCCTGCACGAGACCGCCGAACAACAGTTTCCGGGCGCGCCGGAGAGCGCCCGTTTTCATGAGACGCTGCGCGCGTTGATTGACGCGCTGGTGTCCGGGCTCATCGAAGGCACCGTCCGCCGCGCGTCCGAAGCCGGCGTGGAAAGCGTGGAGGATGTGCGCCGGTATGCGCGGCGCCTGGCGGCGTTTACGCCCGAAACAGAAACGGCCAATCACGATTTGAAGCGATTTCTTCACCGCCGCGTGTATACGGCGCCCGATTTATGCCGGGAGCGCGATCGCGCCGCCGCCATGATCGCGGAGCTGTTCGATTTCTTTCTGGAGAATCCCGAGCGGCTTCCGGCGCCGCATAGCGGCCTGATCGCAGAGGAACCCGCTTACCGCCTGGTTTGCGATTATATCGCCGGCATGACGGATGCGTTCTTCCGGCGCACCTACGACCATCTTCTGGGGTAGGACAGGCCTCCTGGCCTGTCCGCGAGCGAAGCTCGCCGAAGGCGGCCTACGAGGCCGCCGCAGGCTGCGAGCCTGGCCCACAATCACTGAACCGCCAGCGTAACCCCCGACTGCGAACTAGCCGTCCCAATCTGAATCTCGACCGGCACGTTCGGTCCCGGCGTCACACCCTCGGGCACCTGCGCGTTGATCTGCACCACGCCTGAAACGATCCCCGGCGCGCCGCCCTCATATTCGAGCGTACAATTGAGTCCATCGATGGTCACATACACATTCGCATTCGGCGTATAGGAAGGCCCCGTGGGCAACAAACCATCTATACTGGCCGGAGTAGTGGCGCCCGCGCCGGTAGCGAAGATACTGATCCAACCGCCACGCGCCACGGGATTCGCCGGCGTGTTGACGCTCTCATCCAACGTATTCAAAATCGCGCCCGCACCCGAGCCGGAGGCATTCAACGTGAAGATGCCCGGCGCGGTAGCGGCCACCGGCAGCGTGATGGGCGCCGAAAGCGCGCCTAAATATTCCACTTGAACCACGGTGGCCGATTCGCCGGCTACCTCATAAGGCACCACCACGTTGACCTGTCGGGCCGAAGCGTACAGCACCGGAGCGGGCACGCCATCGAACCATACGTGCACACCCTCAAGCGCGTTGGCCACCAGCACGGGATTCGTGAGCACCAGCGACGCCGGAGCAGGCGGACCGATGGCGCTGCCGAACAGCGAAATCAGTTCACCTGGGGCGACCGCGCCCGTAGCGTAGCTGGCGGCGTTTTCCACTCCCGTAGCTGCCAGAACCGGCGATCCATTCGAGAGACGCAGCAGCGCGGCGCCGTAACCTTCAAGCGCCCATTGCATCTGCGGCGTGGGAGTCACTTGCTGCGGCACTGGTCCGGTGGCCGGCGTGGTAGCGTCTAACCGAACCAGCGTGGCCGTATTAAACGTCCCGAGCGCCGACACATCCAGCATGAAATCACGCACTGTGCCGCCGCCGTTGTTATCGCTAACATTAGCCACCGCGTGGTTGGACATCAGGATCACGACCGAACCATCCGGGTTGCGGGCCGCCAGCGTGTGCGTATCGAGACCCAGGGGGTTTTCCCCGTCGTTGGTCCACAGGCAGCAACCCGATGCGGTGACTTGCAGGATATCCTGGCCCGGCGGCGAAGGTAGCCAGTGCGAAAGATAGTAATCCACCCAGTAACTGAGATACGGATTGGCTGAGCCATCTACTTCGCCATATTGCGGATCGGTGCCGAACGACCAGTGATAGAGCGCCTGCGTGCCGGCTTCCCCGAGCGACGCGAACACCAGCGAGCGCCAGGCGGCGAAGAACGGACTGGTGCCGCGCTGGTCGGTGACAAACACCTCGCCGGGGTTACACGTGCTCATGCCGTTGGATGCCTCGTAATCGGCATTGACGTTATTCTCAGTCACCCACACGGGAACTCCCGCCAGCTTGGGATTAGTGGCTAACTGTGAGTAAATATCCTGTACTTCACTTACAAATCCGGGTATGGAGGCGAATATCGTGGCGTCGGAATCCCTTTGGTTGCAAGTGGAGTAGAAATGCGTCGCCAGCACGTCCACTGGCGCATTCACGCCGGAGACAAAGGCCGGCAGAAAGGATTCGGCTTGCGTACCGTAATCGGAAAGCTCGACCGCTAGAAACTTGATAGAGGGGTCCACCGCCTGCATGGCGGGCACCACCTGGTTGTAGAGATCTACGTACTGTTGCGATGAGACGCCGTTGCCATTCGGCTCATTGAATATCCCCCACCAAGTGACTGGATAGGGTGTGGGATTCTGGAAGAAGTTACCGGCATCCGTGAATCCCCCGGTGTTATAGTAGCGCACCAGGTTGGCGCTCATTTGGGCGAATGCGGGAAAGCTGCTGGGCAGAATATAACCATTGGAATCGCTCAGAAACGCCGGCGCCGTGCCGATCTGGAATTCGGGGCTGTGATCGGCGGTCGATTGAACCGGCGAGAGCATGGCGTTAAGCTCGCTGAAATCCCAGGTATCCGGAGCGGTGAGCGGAATGCCGGTGGAGATCACCTGCACGCGGGTGTGAAACGGATCGAGCGCCCCCAGGACAGGCGTAGCATTCGGTGTGGTAGCGAAGAACTGGTAGCTCCAGGGCGCCAGTTGAAACGAGGTGGACATGGGGAGCTCGAGGCGCCCGTTCACGCCAACCTGAGTGTTGACTTGGTTGGAGATTTGGAGGTTGACGGTGTTGGTGGTCTGGGCGGTAGCGGCGGCCTCCCAAAGCGCGATGCAAAATATGAAGACAAAGACAGGATTTTTCATGGTCCTGCCTTTGATCTTAGAACGGCGCGCGGGGCGGCGGAATAGCCTGCCCCGCGCATTAGGCTGCTATATGTGGATGAATCCCAGCAGCATCAGGATGATCACGATCACTAGGATGGTCCCCAAGCCTCCGCTTGGATAATACCCCCAGCCCCGGCTATAAGGCCAGGCGGGCGCCACGGCCAGAACCAGAATGATCAACAGGATCAACAGCAGCATTTCACACGCTCCTTTCCTGTGGAGGGCGAAGCACTCCTGCTTCCAGCGCGAAAAACAGCACACATTGTGGGGCAGGCACCCTGCCCGCGGCGGCCTCGTAGGCCGCCCTGTAAACTATTTAAGGAGCGCTGCGCGCTTGTTTACCGTAGCGAGCCTATTGCGCAGCCGGAGTAGCGGCCACCACCGGAGCGGCCGTCGTAGTCGCCTCGGGCGGTTTCTTAGCCACGGGCTTGGCGGACTTCTTAGCGGCCGGCTTAGGCGCCTGCTGAGCTTTCCGGAATGCCGCCCAGCGTTTCTTGGTGGCGGCGATGATGCGCGCGCGCCCTTCCGCGCTCAGCGCGCGCTTGGCCGGTTTAGGCGCCGGCTTAGCGGCCTTGGTGGCCTTGGCGCTGGTCCCGCCCTTGGCGGCATTGAAGGCGGCCCACCTCTTCTTTTGCGCCAGGGCGATACGCTGGCGCGCCGCGGCGCTCATGGGACGTCTTCCGCTGGATGGCGCGGTTGCCGCCGGCGCTTTCGAAGCCGCTTGCCCTCCAAGCTGGCTCCGCAGATCGCCGATGCGTTGTTCGAGAGTACTTAGCATGTGCTGCAACCCTATAAGTGCAGCATGAAGGAACTCGTAGTCCTGCTTCTGAGTCTGAGTCTGTGGCATGGCCTGATTATACTCCTAATTAGTCACTTGCAACATAGATTGTATGTTAGACGGCGCTTAACCGTTCGGGGTACCGCTCCCTCACGGTCGCGGCTCTGTAGATCGTGCGATATCGACGCGGGTGTTACAGAGCCGCGACCGGCAGGAAGCGGTTTCCTTGGCTCAGAATCCCCAAAACTGTTAAACACCCACGATGAGGCGGTCCACTCAAACCAATGACGCGAACCTGCCACGAGTTGTTACAATCAAGCGATGTCTCTCGTAGTGGTGGGATCGGTGGCGTACGACGGAGTCGAGACGCCCCATGGCAAGGTGGATCGTATGCTGGGCGGAGCCGCCACTTACATCGCCTTGGCGGCCAGTTACTTTGTGCCCTCCAGGATTGTAGCCGTCGTGGGGGACGATTTTGCCCCGGAAGACCTCGATCTGCTGGCCGGTAAAGGCATCGATCTGGAAGGTCTGGAGCGCGTGCCCGGCAAGACCTTCTTCTGGGCGGGCAAATACTCGGACGACATGAACGACCGGGAGACCTTGCGCACCGATTTAAACGTCTTCGCGGATTTCCAGCCGAAGCTTCCGGAAACGTACCGCGCGTCGCCCTATCTGCTGCTGGGCAACATCCAACCGGCACTGCAACGCGGCGTGCGCGCGCAAATGAACGGTGTCCATCTGGCCGGCGGCGACACCATGAACTATTGGATCCGCGACTATCGCGCCGAACTGCTCGAAACCCTGCGCGATTGGGATTTCCTACTTATCAACGATAGCGAAGCGCGCATGCTCTCAGGCGAATACAATCTGCGCCGGGCCGCCGCCAAGATCCAGCAGATGGGCCCGCGGACCCTGGTTGTAAAGCGCGGCGAATACGGCGCGATTCTGTTTACCAACGGCTGCCATTTCATCGCCCCCGGATATCTGCTCGAGGACGTATTCGATCCCACCGGCGCGGGCGATTGTTTCGCCGGCGGCTTCATCGGATATCTGGCCGGATCGGGCGCCGATGCGCGCTCGGGCGCCGTCGACGAACAGGATTGGCGGCGCGCCGTGATCTACGGCTCCGTGATGGGTAGCTTCTGCTGCGAACAGTTCGGCGTGGACCGGTTTCGCAATTTGACTCGGGACGAGGTTGAGAAAAGGTATCGCGAATTCAAAGCATGCACGGATTTTTGAGACTGTAGCAGCCATCGCGCTGCTAAGTCTCTGGAGCGCGGCCTGGGTCTGGTTCTTCTATCGCGGCGGGTACCTGACGTATTATGGCGACGCGGAAGCGCACCTGAACATCGCGCGCCGTATTTTGGATTCGCGCACTCCCGGCTACGATGAGTTGGGCTCGGTGTGGCTACCCTTGCCGCATGTCCTGACCATGATCTTTGCGCGGAACGACGCGCTTTGGCGCAGCGGCCTGGCGGGTTCCATCGTGTCCGCATGCAGTTTCATCCTGGCGGGCGCATTCCTGTTTGGCGCGGCCCGGCGCGTGTTCGATACCCGCACGGCAGTGGCCGCCGCCGTGCTGTTCGCCGCCAATCCCAACGTGCTCTATCTGCAGTCCACAGCCATGACAGAGCCGTTGTTTATGGCCTCGTTGATGGCCATACTTTATTTCACGGTGCTGTTTCGCGATACCCAATCCTGGCCGGCCATCTGCGGCGCGGGCATCGCGGCCATCTGCGGAACGTTGACGCGCTATGAAGCGTGGTTCGTCGTTCCATTTGTCGCGCTGTTCGTGCTAGTGACCGCCCAGCGGCAGCGCGTGGTGAAGGCGGCGCTTTTCTCGGGCCTGGCGTGCCTGGGGCCGCTCTATTGGTTCGGTCACAACTGGTGGTGCTGTTCCAACGTGCTGGATTTTTATAACGGCCCATATTCCCCCGCGGCCATCCAGGCGTCGCACTACTATCCTGGCCTGCATAACTGGGCCAAGGCGTGGCTCTATTTTCGAACCGCCGCGCGCTGGTGCGCCGGCGCACCGCTCCTCTGGCTGGGCGGCGCTGGTCTGCTGGTTTCGCTCGTGGTGCGCCAGGCCCGCTGGCCCGCGTTGCTGCTGTTACTGCCGGGTGTCTTCTATGTGTGGAGCATGCACTCCTCCGGCGGCACACCGATGTTTCTGCCCGACCTATGGCCGAACAGCTATTACAACTCGCGATATGGATTGGCTGTCTTACCGGCGCTGGTCTTCGGCGCGGCGGCATTGGTATGGCTGGTCCCGGCGCGGGCGCGCGGCTGGCCCGTTGTGGCAGTCACATTGGCCGCCTCCATTCCCTGGTTGATCCATCCGCGTCCGGATGCCTGGATCACCTGGAAAGAATCGCAGGTGAATTCCGAAGCGCGCCGCCAATGGACGCGCGAAGCCGCCCAATATCTTGCGCCGCGATACCAGCCGGGCACGGGAATCATTACTACGTTCGGCGACGTCACGGGTATCTTCCGCGCGGCCGGTATTCCGCTCCGTGAGACACTGACTTGGGATAACTGGCCGCATTGGCCAGCGGCGGTCGCGCGGCCGGATTTATTCTTGTGGGAGGAGTGGGCCGTGGTGATGGGCGGCGATCCCGTGCAATCTGCGCTACTGCGCGCGGGCGCACACGGGCCGCGCTATGAGTTGGTGAAAATCATCGCCGTGCCGCACGCCCCGGTTGTGGAGATTTATCATTGCTGTATCGGCTTGACGCCGCTCGATCGCGATGCAAATTCCTTTCACGAAAGCGCACGGAGCGAAAAACGACTTCCTGCTGACGAAGAGCGCTGAGGCTCCCCGCGATGGTCTGCCTGAAATCGCGCAGGCCATTTGCAATCGTCACACCGGCGTGGGCGCCGATGGCTGGATGCTGATCGACCCGGCTTCCGGCGCCGGCTACGATGGAACCATCCGGCTGTTTAATTCCGATGGCAGCGAAGCTGAAATATCAGGCAACGGCACCCGTTGCGCCGCGGCTTTTTTGATCCGCGAAGGGCTTCGGGGAAACGATGTACGCGTACGCACGGGCGCCGGGATTAAGTCGCTGCGGCTGCTCGCACGCGACGGCGCGCGTTTTATGTTCGAAATGAATATGGGCCGGCCCGAGTTCACTGCCGATCGCTTCCAGTTGCCGCTGGCCGCGGGTCCGCGCGATGTCACGCTGGTGTGGGTAGGCAATCCGCAGTGCGCCATGCCCGTCCAGAATTTCGATTTCGATTGGCGGTCGATGGGCGCGGAGATCGAACGCCATCCGCATTTCCCGAATCGCACGAATGTCTCGTTTTTGCGCGCCGTCGATGCCCACACCGTGGAAGTGCGCTTCTGGGAGCGCGGCGCGGGCGAGACCATGAGTTCCGGCACGGGATCCACGGGCGCTTTCGCAACGGCCGTGCGGCGTGGATTGGTGCACAGCCCCGGCAAAGTGCTCACACCCGCGGGGCTGTTGGATTTGCGTTGGGACGAAGATATTTTTCTCACTGGCCCCGCGGAAATAGTAGCCGACGGAGTGTTTATGTAGGACAGGCCTCCTGGCCTGTCCAGCGCGAGCGTTGCTCGCCGAAGAGCGGGCCTACGAGGCCCGCGCAGGCTACGAGCCTGCCCCACTGACTACCTCGGCAGAAACCCCGCCACCCCAAACCGCCACAGCAGGAAGCTATATTCATCAGCCATCTCCACCTGCCGCTGCGTCTTCGTCGACCCAACCCCGTGCCCCGCATCGTAATCCACCCGCAATAACACCGGGTTGCCGCTCTCGGTAGCCGCTTCGAGCCGCGCGGCCATCTTACCCGCCTGCCACGATGCCACGCGCGGATCGTTGAATCCAGTCATCACCATCACCGCCGGATACTTCACGGCGTCCCGAACATGATGATACGAGCTCATCGCATACAGATCCTCAAATCCCCACAAGTTACTGGAGCTGCCGAATTCCGGCACGTTGGGAGGTCCGTTAGGCTCCATCTCCATGCGCAGCGCGTCGGACACCGGAACCCCGTCGATGGCCGCCGCGAACAGGTCCGGCCGCTCCGTGATGCTGCGTCCGATCGTAATTCCGCCCGCGCTGGCGCTCCAGATACCCAGCTTCGCCGGAGATGTGTACTTCTGCGCCACCAGATACTCCCCGCACGCAATAAAATCGCGCCAGGTATTCGGCTTGGTCAGCTTCTTTCCGGCTAAGTGCCACTCTTCGCCG
Organism: Bryobacterales bacterium; assembly: GCA_963785255.1. Classification (GTDB taxonomy): domain Bacteria; phylum Acidobacteriota; class Terriglobia; order Bryobacterales; family Bryobacteraceae; genus Bog-159. The sequence continues at coordinate 117,644 of CAWAUR010000013.1, read as the reverse complement.
TATTCCCCGCCGCCGCGCACATGCGCGATGGCATACACCGCGCCCCGTTCCAGCCACGCCAGCAACTTAGGATCGAAATACGGGTCCATCGAAATGCCATAAGCGCCATAGCCCATCATCAGCGCCGGATTAGATCCGTCTAACTTAATACCACGCTTATAAATAATCGAAAGTGGAATCATCGTGCCGTCATAACTTGGCGCCTTCACTTCCACTGACTCGATGTCCGTCGGATCGTCGAACGGACCTACAGGCTGTAGCTTCGTGTCGGTTGTCTGCCCCGTGCCCGGATCGTAGGCATACACCTTATCCGCCTTCGTCCACGAAGTCATATCCAGCAAAACTCCCGGCAGCCGTTGATCGGACGCGGCCACGGACACTGCGCCCGCGAAGGGCAGCGGCACGCTCTTCGCCTTGCCGCCATACGAAATCCGCACGAGCCGCCCCACCCCGCCATCCATCTCCTGCACGTAAATTCCATCCTTCGCCGCCGATATGTTCTGAATCACGGCCTTGCTTTGCGGTAATACAACTTCCGCCTGCGCGGCATCGGGATGCTCTAAGTTCGTGCGTGTGATTTTATAACGTGAGGCATCCTTGTGAGTCATGAAGTATAACTCGGAGCCTTCCACCGCGAATCCCGCTACTTCGTCTTCTACGTCGCATAGCTTGCGCCACGGTATCTCGCCCTGACCCATGCTATCCACCGGAGCGGCATATAACGTCGTTTCGTTCTGGACCCCGTGAAGAATCATACCCACGGCCTCGGATGAGCCGGGGATCGTCGATACGATAGGTATGTCTGTTGGGACCACCGGAATCTTCGCCGAAAGATCGAATCCCAACACCGCGCGGTCGTTTTCGGGATCCGTTCCCAACGTGTGCAGATACACGCGGCTCTTCAACTCGCGCTCCGCCGCCGATTTCGGACCCAGCTTCTGCTCCCGATTGTAGAAGAACGATCGCCCGTCGGGCCGCCATTGGGGATAGCCGAATTGCGCCCGGTCGATGATATCGCCGGTTTCGCTTCCAGTGGCCGTTTCTACCACGTGGATGACCGCGTCTTCCGAACCACCTGGCGATACGCCATACGCCACGTAACGCCCATCGAGCGACGGCGCATAGTAGCTGAGCGCGCTATGCGATCCTTTGGCCGCCAGCTTCATGGGATCCACCAGCAGAGTCTCCGCGCGGTCGATCCCCGCGCGCGTGTACAGCTTGGCCACATCGTCGGTCGCCAGCCGCTTCATGTAGAAATAACGTCCGCCCGGCAGCCGGCGAATATCGGAGACGCGCGCCGCCGCCGATTCATCCAGCATCTTGATCCGCGACAGCAGTTCCGCGCGTCCCGGAATACGCGCCAGCGCCGCGCGCGTGGTATCGTTCTGACTCTTGAACCACGCCTCCACTTCGGGATCCTTCAGATTCTCCATGTAGCGGTAAGGATCAGTTACCTTAATGCCGAAGTAGTCATCGGTAATCGGGCGCACCGGAGCCACGGTCTGTGCCGGCATGATCGGCGCGCCACAAAGCGTGGCCGCCAGCATAGCGTTGAGCCATCTCACGATCGTCACCTCCAAGTATCATGGTAGGACAGGCCTCCCGGCCCGTCCAAACCAGGGTTACACATCTGCTTACGGCCTGTACACACGGAAGTTGGTGTTGTAATTGAACACATACGTCCCGTACTTCGACGAAACCGAGATCTGCACGGTATGCGCGCCGGGCTTAACCCCGGTCTGGTAAACCGACGTGGCGCACACCTGGTAAGTGCCGTCCGACGGTGTCGAGCACATGATCTGGCCGTCCAGGATGGGATTGCCGTCCAATAAGAAGGTGGCCGAAAACTGATTTCCGGTAGCGCTCCCGAGTCCTACCTGTATGAAGTGGTCTGCCTGCACCGTGCAGGCGCCCTTCGTCCCCGGACAGGTAATGTCAACGACTGGGCCAACGACTGTGTTTCCCCCAGCCGGGACGGGAATTCCGTCGCCGTTGAATCCTGAATCGATGTAAGTCGATTCCAGTTTAAGCGCCTGGGCGGAGGCCAAGCCATGAGATATAACCACCATCGCTGCGACTAGCAGCCAGGCATTTACAACTCTTCGCATATCTGTTCTCCTCTTGAGTGTTGAATTGGCCGCCGCTGATTTCGGCGGCCTACTCATTCAGGCGGGAACCGCAAACAAAAACTGGCACGCGTATGAAACGATTTCTCTACCCGGATCACGATATGATGTGGCAGTTTCCGCCATCATGCATCCCGGCGAAGTCACGGAGTTGTTGCAAGCCGGGCGCGGGGGGGACCAGCAGGCGCTCGACAAGCTCACCCCGCTGGTCTACGCCGAACTGCGCCGCCTGGCGCACTCGTACATGAGCCGTGAGCGCCCCGGCCATACCCTGCAAACACCGCCCTGGTCCACGAACCCTATACCCGCCTCATCGACACCCGCCACATCGATTGGCAGGATCGCAATCACTTCTTTGCCGTCTGCCCCAGTTAATGCGGCGCGTGCTGGTGGATCACGCCCGCCCTCGTGCATCCTTGAAGCGCGGCCGCGCGTGATTCGGCTTCGAGCCTAAAGAGGCAGCGGCACGCCCAGAATGCCAACATCCATTTTCTGCAGGCTGGGATCCCCAAAATTCCAGCCGTCGCTGGTCCAGTACAGGAACACCCGCTGTCCGCTTGTCTGGCCAAAACTGGTGCTGGCCGGAAAGTCCAATCCGTCTGTGGCCGTCGCCAATGTGGTAACGGCTCCGCTGGGGCTAACCTCGACCACCATGTTCTGATAGTCCACTGCCACATAGAGATTGTGCAACACATCGAAAGCCACGCCGTCGGCGCCTACCAGCAGGGGCGATTGCACAAACACTTCCGGCGGGCCCGCGCTGCCGTCCTGTTCCACTGGGATGCGCACGATGAGGCCCTTATCCGTATTGGACACATACAGCGCACCACGGTCGAATTCAGCACCGTTTGCGCCATAGGCGTACACGGGCAACAGCAGCGGACTCTGCACCCAGACCTGGGCCTCGCCGGACGGGGTTATTTTCCAAATTTCGCCTAAATAAGAGTCGGTCACGAACAGGTTTCCCGCCTGGTCGATGGCGATGCCATTTGGAAACCCGGCCGGATCCGTGGCCGCCAACATGCGCGCGTTGCCGTTCTTGTCGACCTTCCAAATGCCGTTCGTCGCCGCGTTTCCCGAGCCGTCGCACACGTACAGGCTGCCTTCGTCGTCCAGCGCCAGCCCCACCAGCCCGCCCCCGTTTGTGCTCGTGACGTCCAGCGTCGCGAAGATGCCATGCTTACCGCTAGGCGTCAACTTCCAGATCTCGCCGGTGTTGTAAAACCCGACGTAAATGTTGCCTTCCTTGTCGATCGTCAGCCCCTCGTTAAGCTGCGTCTGGGGGTTGAACTTCACGAGAGTGACAACGTTGGCCGCCCAGCAGTACTGCGCGAGACACCCCAGCCATGCCACCACCGCAGCCGTAAACAACCTCTTATGCGAAAACATAGTTCCTCCTTACCTTTCGATTCTCAATTGCCCTTGCACTGGCCGTTACACAGCCCGCTCTTCCATCAGGCGGGAATCGCGATAAAGAACTGGCAACTCGGCCAGATTATTTTTAGAACGCCGCTAGTCGCAAATCGCACGCCAGAATCGGCGAAGACCGGCACAAAGGTGTGAAACGATTTCTCTTCCCGGATCACGATATAATGTGGCAGTTTCCGCCATCATGCATCCCGGCGAAGTCACGGAGCTGTTACAAGCCTGGCGCGGAGGGGACCAGCAGGCGCTCGACAAGCTGACGCCGCTGGTCTACGCCGAACTGCGCCGCCTGGCCCGCTCCTATATGCACCGTGAGCGCCCCGGCCATACCCTGCAAACCACCGCCCTGGTCCACGAAGCCTTCACACACTTGATCGACACTCCGCACGTCGATTGGCAGGACCGCAATCACTTCTTCGCCGTCTGCTCCACCTTGATGCGGCGCGTACTGGTGGATCACGCGCGCTCCCGCACCTATCTCAAACGCGGAGGCGCGGTAAAGTTAGTCTCACTGGCGGAAGCGCGCGACGTCGGTCACAACGGTGAGGTCGACCTGTTCGCTCTCGACGAAGCGCTCACCGGCCTCGCCGCCCTCGATCCGCGCAAGAGCCAGGTCGTCGAGCTGCGGTTCTTCGGCGGTCTCACGGTGGACGAAACCGCGGATGTGCTGCGCACGTCGCCGGAAACGGTGATGCGCGATTGGAAGTTCGCCAAGGCCTGGCTAATGCGCGAACTGGACACGGAGCGGCCCCGTGGATCCTGACCGCTGGCGCGAGATCGAACGCCTGTATCACGCCGCCCTCGAACACGATCCCGCCGCGCGCGATGCCTACCTGCGCGACGCCTGCCGCGACGACCCAGACCTGCTCCGTGAAGTCGAAGAACTGCTCGCCTACCAGGAACGCGCCGGCGGGTTCATCGAGACACCCGCCATAGACATCGCGGCGCGCCAGGAGGCCGCCGCCCTGGCAACCGGAGCCCGCTTCCGCCTGGCAACAGGCGCGCGCCTGGGCCCCTATGAGATCCTCAACCCGCTGGGCGCCGGCGGCATGGGCGAAGTCTACCGCGCCCGCGATACCCGCCTCAGCCGCGACGTGGCCGTCAAAGTCCTCCCCGCCGAAGTCGCCAACGATCCCTCCCGCCGTCACCGTTTCGAGATCGAGGCCCGCGCCGTAGCCGCCCTGAACCACCCCAATATCGTGGCCCTCTACGACGTCGGCGAAGGCTACCTGGTCAGCGAACTGGTGGATGGCAAGCCGCTCCAATCCGCCAAGCTGGCGCTGCCCAAGCTGTTGAATGTGGCCGTCCAGATCGCCAACGGCTTGGCCGCTGCCCACGCCGCCGGTATCACTCACCGCGATCTGAAACCCGGCAACATCCTGCTCACCCGCGATGGGCGCGCCAAAATCCTCGACTTCGGCCTGGCTAAGATGACCCAGCCGCGTGCCGGCGCTGCGGCCACCGAGACCGTCACTGTGCAAACCGAACCCGGCATCGTGATGGGCACCGTCGGCTACATGTCGTCGGAGCAAGTCCGCAACCAGGAGGTGGATGGCCGCTCGGATATCTTCAGCCTCGGCGTGATCCTGCACGAATTATTGTCGGGCGCCCGTCCGTTTCGCGGCGAAACGTCCACCGACGTCATGCACGCCATCCTCCGCGAAGACCCGCCGGAGCTGCCCGCCAGCGTGCCCGCCGCCGTGAAGCAGATCGTGGCCCACTGTCTGGAAAAAGATCCGAACAATCGTTTTCAGTCCGCCAAGGATCTGGCATTCGCCCTCGAAGCTTCCACAGGGTCCGCGCCGCAGCCCGTAACCCCCAAGCGCCGAGCGCTGCCGAAATGGGCGATCCCAGCGGCCCTCGTAGTAGCGGCGGGCGCGTTATTGGTCTGGCTCACCCGGCCGCTGCCCGCTCCACGAGTCACTGGCATGGTCCAGATCACCCGCGACACCATGGCGAAACACATTGGTCCGCTTGTTTCAGATGGGTCCCGCTTGTTTTTCTGGCCTGATTATCAAGTATCGGCCGAGGGAGGGGAGTCGGTCGCGCGTACCCTGCAAAGCGGAGAAGGGGCGTACGTGTTGGACGTGGCGCCGGATGGAAATGAGTTACTGGTGTGCCGCGACGTAAACACCGGATGCGAGATCTGGGTAGAACCGGTGCTCGGCGGCGCGCCGCGCCGCCTGGGCAATCTCACGGCCGATAACGATAGCGCCAATTGGTCGCCGGATGGTCAACGAGTGGCCTATGTACGCAAAGGCGCGCTCCGCTTGGCAACCAATGATGGAACGGAAATCGGAAAACTGGCCGCATTAGATGGACACCTCGCTTACCCGCACTGGTCGCCCGACGGCCGTAAGATCCGGTTCACCGTCTCGACTGTGCAGCCCAGATCAACGCGCCTGTGGGAAGTGCGGCCTGACGGGGCTAACTTGCATCCGGTGCTTCCCGAGTGGAATCCGGCTTGGTCCATGTGCTGCGGCAGTTGGACACCGGATGGGGAATATTACGTCTTCGAGGCCAATCAAAGACTTTGGGCCGTCCGTGAGAAGGCGGGTTTGTTTCGCTCCGCCGGACCTCCAGTGGAACTGAACACCGGCTTGCTGACGTTGCCCGACTTCGATTGGGGCAGTTTAACGGTTCCAGACCTTCTCCCCGGCCGGGATGGCAAACACTTGTTCTTCGATGGACGGCAGGAGCGCAATGAGTTCCTGCGATATGATTTGAAGTCGCACCGCTTCTCTCTCGACTTCGTCGGAATCTCGGGCAGTGGCCTCGAACTCTCGAAAGATGGGAAATGGATAACTTACGTTTCCGTGCCGGAAGGATTGCTTTTCCGTAGCGCCCCGGATGGCAGCCGGCGCCTCCAACTAACCACTGCGCCTATGCAGGTCAGCCTGGCTTACTGGTCTCCCGACGGCACAAAGATCGCGTTCTTCGGCGCGCCCGCGGGAGAGCGGCCGCGCATTTGGGTGGTGCCCTCCGACGGTGGCACGGCTCGGCAGGTCTCCAACGGCGAGGGATCCAGGTACGGTGACTGGGACCCAACGTGGTCGCCCGACGGCGCGTCTCTGGCGTTCGGCGCCAGTTCGGAAGAGGAGGCCGCGCACGTGTCCATTCACGTCGTCGACCTGAGAACGAATCGGATTTCGACTCTGCCGGGCTCGGAAGGCATGGTTGGTCCCCGCTGGTCCCCCGATGGCCGTCTCATTGCCGGTCTTGCGGGAGCGGATCACAAGTTGACGCTGTACGACATTCAGACACACAAGCAGACCCAAGTTTTCGACCAGTGGAGCGGGTATCCGCATTGGTCCCAGGACGGCGAGTTTTTGTACTTCTCCACCGGGGAGGCCTGGTGGCGCGTGCGGATGCGCGATAGGAAAGTGGAACCGGTCGCGAACCTAAAGGATTTCCCGGTGGCGAACTGGGGTTGGTTTGGCGTCGCCCCGGATAATACCCTGATCACCGCGCGCAGCATCGGCACCGATCAAATCTACGCTCTCGATTTGGACTTGCCATGAGCGAGAAACGCCCCGTCGATCCCGACCGCTGGCGCCAGGTAGAAAGTCTGTATCACGCCGCCCTCGAGCGCGCTCCCGCCAAGCGCCCAGCCTTCCTGCGCGACGCCTGCCGCGACGACCCGGATCTGCAACGCGAAGTCGAACAACTGCTCGCCTACCAGGAACGCACCGACAACTTCATCGAAACGCCGGCCATAAACATGATCGCGCGGCAGGAAGCCATGACGCCTGAATCGAATATCCCCGTCGACCTGCCGCAGGGTACCCGGCTCGGCAACTTCGAAATCGTGGAACTCATCGGGCGCGGCGGCATGGGTGAAGTCTACCGCGCGCGCGATACCCGCCTGGGTAGGTCCGTAGCCCTCAAGATCCTGCCCCCCGAAGTAGCCGCCGACGCCTCCCGCAAGCGCCGCTTCTTACAGGAAGCCAGGACCGCCTCCGCCCTCAACCACCGGAACATCGTGACCTTGCATGACGTGGGCGCCGACCGCGGCATCGACTTCATCGTCATGGAATACGTGCCCGGCAAGACGTTGAACAAGATCATTCCGCCCGGCGGCCTTCCCATCCAGGAAGCCGTGCGCTATGCGCTCGAAATCGCCGACGCCTTTGTCACCGCGCACGCCGCCGCCATCATTCACCGGGACCTCAAGCCGGCCAACGTCATCGTGACGGAGGACGGCACGGCCAAGGTCTTGGATTTCGGTCTCGCCAAGGTAGCCGCCGCCTCGCCCGCCACCGGCGATGCCACTCAGACAGAGAGCGGCGTCATTCTCGGCACGCCCGCGTATATGTCTCCCGAGCAGGCCCAAGGACAATTGGAAGACGCGCGTTCCGATATCTTCTCCTTTGGCGTGGTCTTATACGAGATGCTCGCCGGCCGCCGTCCTTTTCAGGGCGCGGATCGAATTTCGACGCTGGCTGCGATCGTCCAGCAGGAGCCGCCCACGCTCGCTCAAGCGAGACGCGGCATGCCGCGCGAACTGGAAGCCGTCGTCCTGCGATGTCTGCGCAAAGATCCGAACCAGCGCTTCCAGCACATGGCGGACGTGAAAGCCGCCCTCCTCCAGTTACAGCCGCGCCTCGGGAAGCTGCGGCGCGCGCGCACACGGCGCCTGCCGATCCTTTATGCCCGCATTGCCGCCGTGATCGTGGCGCTTGCCATACTGGCTGCCGGCGCTCGGTTATACCTGCGGCGGCGCATGCCGAGCCCGCGCCCGGTGTCCGAGTGGGTCAAGCTTACCGATGTGGCCGACTCAGCCGTCTGGCCGGCGCTGTCACCCGATGGGCACATGCTGGCGTACATTCGGGGTCCAGGGACGTTTTTTACCCCAGGCCAGCTCTATGTCAAGATGCTTCCCGATAGTCCTGCGGTCGAACTCACGCATGACGGCTACCAAAAGTTCGCCCCAACATTCTCGCCCGATGGCTCGCAGATTGCCTATTCGATCCTGGGTAGCGTCGACGACTGGGAAACGTGGGTGGTGCCGGTCCTGGGCGGCCAGCCACGCCTCATGCTGCCCAACGCGGAAGGTCTCACGTGGATCGATAACCAGCATGTGTTGTTCTCCGAAATCAAGCGCGGCGTGCAGATGGCCCTCGTGACCGCTGCCGACAGCCGCGCCGGCGAGCGCGATGTCTACGTGCCGCCGCGGGAAAGAGGCATGGCGCACCTCTCGCGGCTGTCGCCCGATGGGAAATGGGTCTTGGCCGTCGAGATGGATAATGCCCATTGGCAACCCTGCCGGCTGTTGCCCTTCGACGGCGGTTCGGCCGGCAGAACCGTCGGCCCCGCGCACGCCATGTGTACGTCTGTCGCCTGGTCTCCGGATGGAACCATGATGTACTTTACCTCCAGCGATGGAGGCAGCGCCGGAGCGCGGTGGAGCATCTGGCGGCAACGTTTTCCGGATGGTCCCCTCCAACAGATGACCTTTGGTCCCACGGATCAAGATGGTTTGGCTATCGCTTCCGACGGGCGTTCCTTCCTCACATCGGTCGGCATGCGCGAGGATACTCTCTGGTATCACGACACTTCAGGGGATCGTCAGATCTCTGCGGAGGGCTACGCGGAACTCGCCGGGTTTCACATTTTCTTACCCGATCACAAGAAGTTCTTATACCGGGTCGCTTCGGTGCCGACCCCTTGGGAGGCCCAGGAGTCCGGCACGGCGGCGGCCGAACTGTGGCTAGCAGACCTGGATTCCGGGCGCTCGGAGCGGGTACTGGCGGGGTTTTCCGTGAGCGCTTACGATGTCTCCGCGGATGGAAAACAAGTGCTGTTCTCCGCGGCCGCCCGCGACGGCCGGATCCAATTATGGGTGGCGTCTATCGACCGGAGCTTCTCTCCCCGGCAGATTCCCTTCGCCGCCAACGCTGAAAAAGGGATCTTCGGTCCGGCGGGCGATGTGTTCTTCCAGGGGAACGATGGCCCGCGGAACTTCATCTACCGCATGAAACTAAATGGAGCCGATTGCCACAAGGTCGCCGGGCCGATGGTGGATTTCCAGGGCATCTCTCCGGACGCCCAATGGGTGGTCGGCAACCTGGCCGTCGCCGATCCACACGATTCGCTGGCGACGAATGCCTGGCCGGTTGCGGGCGGGCGCCCGGTCAGTCTGTGCTATGGCGATTGCCAGGCAGATTGGTCCGCTGACGGCAAGTTCCTCCGTATCTCCATGCTGGAGCACCCCGGGGATATTGGAGCGCGAACGGCGCGGGGCTATGCCATTCCCCTGCCACGGGGTAAGATGCTCCCACCGTTGCCGCCTGCGGGAATTCACACCCTCGCGGACTTGGCCCGGTTGCCCGGCGCGCGTCCCTTTGCGGCCGGCACCAGCCGCGGCGACACGGTTTACGCCTTCACCAAGGAAAGCATTCACCGCAACATCTACCGCATTCCCATCCCCTAGTGGGGCAGGCTCGTAGCCTGCGCGGGCCTCGTAGGCCCGCTCTTCGGCGAGCGTAGCTCGTCCGCGGCGCCCGGGCGGATGCCCGGGCGCACGCTCCGCACCATGTCAGTGTTTATAGCACACGGTTCCGGAATACCTCAATACCAGAGTATTCTGGGTGAAGTCGGCGATCCCGAAATAGCTCACCGACCCGGTGGCGTTGGCATACAGCCCGGTGCCGCCGTCGATAGCGCTGATGTAATTCCCCCACGGCACAGCCACGATGTTGGTGTTATTCGGAACCGGATAAGTCGGCGTAAGAACCGCCACCTTAAACAGGATGGTGTCACCCGAGTTCGTGACCCAATAGTGTTGCACGTTGAAGCTTCCGTTCGGGTTTTGCCCCAGAATTTGGGCCGCCACACTACCTCCCAGGTCGCCAAAGACTGGTCCCAGGTTGTAAGTTCCGGCAATCGCGTTGATATTGGTCATTAGCACTCCGCCGACCGGCGCACACACCTGGTTCTGTGCACAAATGGGGAACGCCGCGGCAAGCGCCATGCCTGCGAGCATTACAAAGCTGCGAATTTTCATAATCACCTCCAAACCTTTCTTGAACGGCATTTGGATAAGCTGCCGTTCACATGGTTAGGCGCGAATGGGAATCAAACGACCGCATGCCGGCAAATAATATCTTGCCGGACACCATGCGAGACGAGGTGTTGATTGCCGAGCCGCGACCGCTACAGAGCTGCGACCGTGAGGGAGCGTGAAGCGCGTGTAACGTTTCTTCCTCCCGGAACACGATATAATGTGGCAGTTTCCGCCATCATGCATCCCGGCGAAGTCACTGCGCTCTTACAAGCCTGGCGGGCAGGGGACCAGCAGGCGCTGCAGAAGCTCACGCCGCTGGTCTACGCCGAACTGCGCCGCCTGGCGCGCTCCTATATGCGCCGCGAGCGCCCCGGCCATACCCTCCAAACCACCGCCCTGGTCCACGAAGCCTACACCCGTCTCATCGACACCCCGCGCGTCGATTGGCAGGACCGCAATCATTTCTTCGCCGTCTGCTCCACCTTGATGCGGCGCGTGCTGGTGGATTACGCCCGTTCCCATGGATACCTGAAACGCGGAGGCGGCCTGAAGTTGGTGCCGCTCGAAGAAGCCCGTGACGTGGGCCATACCGGCGAAGTCGACCTGTTCGCCCTGGACGAAGCGCTCACCGGCCTCGCGGCCGTCGACCCGCGCAAGAGCCAGGTAGTGGAACTGCGTTTCTTCGGCGGTCTCACGGTGAACGAAACCGCGGATGTGATGCACACTTCGCCGGACACGGTAGTCCGCGACTGGAAGTTCGCCAAGGCTTGGCTGATGCGCGAACTGGACACGGAGCCGCCCCGTGGATCCTGACCGCTGGCGCGAGATCGAACGTCTCTGTCACGCCGCACTCGAGCCCGCACCTGATCTTCGGCAGCACCGGTGTTCTTTACGGCACGACGGTCAGCGGCGGACCATTCGATGACGGGATCGTATTTCGTCTCGCGCTGCCGCGCTGATCAGCCGCCGCAGCCTCGCCCAGCGCTGGCATGACATCGGCTGAATTCTGCATTGACCCCACCCAGACTAAGATGTACACTAACCCTAATTAGGAACGGGGTAAGCCCGCCGAAGGACTGAAGCTATGAGAAGACCGCACGCTAACGTGGCGCTCCTTATATTCGGGTTGCCGCTCATTATGTCAGGGGCGCAACCCTCCGCCCCGCAAGCAAATCCAGGCCCGAAGATCGACTGGCAGTTCGGTCCCGGCGTGGCTCACATTGGCGACCAGGCGCAGATGGAGATTCCGGCCGGCTACCGGTTCTCGGGCGCGGCTGGCGCGAAGACTTTCCTCGAACTGACGCAGAACATTCCCTCGGGCAAAGAAGTCGGCGTGCTTCTGCCGAAGGATCTTACTTGGTTTGTCGTTTTCGAATTTGAGGATGTGGGCTATGTGAAGGACGACGAGAAAAAATCGCTGGATGCCGGCGCCATGCTGTCGTCGATCAAGACCAACACCGACCGCGCCAACCAGGTGCGCCGCCAGAACGGTTGGGATTCCATCACGGTGCTTGGTTGGATCCAGCCGCCGCATTACAATGAAGTCACTCACCACCTGGAATGGTCGACGCGCGCGGAAGACAGTAAGGGAAAGACGTTTGCCAATTACAACACTCGCTACCTGGGGCGCCGCGGTGTGATGAGCGTAGGATTGGTAAGCGAGGTCGACCAACTCGACACGGACCTGGCAGGGTTCCGGCAGGTGATGGGAGGCTTCCAATACACGCCGCAAAACAATTACAAGGCTTTCGTGAAGGGCGATAAGGTCGCCGAATATGGGTTGACCGCGCTGGTGGTGGGTGGTGCGGCGGCGGTGGCGACCAAGGTAGGCTTGTTCAAATATTTATGGAAACTGCTGCTGGTCGGGTGGAAGCTGGTGGTGGCCGCGCTCGCAGGATTGGGCGCCGCGCTGAAGCGGCTCTTCACGCGCGGGAAGAAGACTCCGGATCCCGTGCCCGGCCCGGATCCCGATCCCGCGCAGCAGCAGCCATGATCGGCGCTCCCGAGTTTCTCACTGCGCTGCTGGTGCTCTACCTGATCGAGTGCGTCGTGAAGGTCCGGGCGGATGCCACGGTTTTTCAGGCTGGTTTGCGCGGGCAATACAAGGGCGCATCTACCCGTCTGCTGGCGGGCAACGGAAGTTGGGGATGGGCGCTGTCGAATCCGCTCCGCCCCGACATGGCTTCGTTCGTTTGCGGACCGCCGCCCGCCTGTCTGACGGCTTCGGGCATCCTGCTTCCTCCGCAAGGAAAGACGGATTGGCGATTTTGCAGCTTCGAGGAATTAGGCGACACGCGCGTCGAATTCGCGTCCGCCGCGGAAAAGGCTATCTTTCTCCAGCGCCTGAGTACCTGGCGCAAGTTGGCGCCGCAGGACCGCGACAAATGGGTGACTAAAAACCTACAATCCGCATTAGACTGCGACGCAATTCGCCGTGACTTACAACGTTTCCGGAGCGCGACTCAAACCGTTCGCCGCCTATCCATCGCGATGGCGCTGATCTTGTTCGTCTTCTTTCCCGCTGTCATACTGCTCGCCGGCTTGGGAATTGCGGTGTTGGCGGCCGCGGCTCTGGCGCTCTCGATTTCCATCTGGGCCGCGGTTCTCTACGCCGGTCTGTTGCGCGAATATGAGCCGTTGCAGGCGAGATTGGAAAGGTGGGGAACCCTGCTGCACCTGGCGTTGTATCCCATCGCGGTGGTCCGCTGTCTCGACCGTTTCTCACTGCATCTGTTGGCGCGATACGAAACAGTTGCCGTAACTAGCGTTCTCTGTGGCCGGCGGGAGGTGGAACGTGCGGCGCTCCGGCAGTTTGGCGAGTTGGACGAGATGGCAGGCGCGGGCCGCGGCGATGTGCGGACGGAAATGGAGATCAAGCCGTACGTGGCGCGGACTCAGTCGGCACTCATCGAGTTTCTGAAGGGAATGCAGATCGATGCTGCGGCTTTGTTGCGGCCGCCGGATTGCGCCGACCAGAATTGCCTCAGCTATTGTCCCGTCTGCCGCGTGCAATATACGGTCCCCGAAGGTGAATGCGCCGACTGCGTGATTCGATTGAGGCCGCTGTTCTCCGCCGGAGCGGCGCGGGAGGAGCGATGAATACGACAGCCACCGTACTATTCGTGATCGTCTGCTTCGTGGGCGGCTACGCGGTGGTGGCCGCGATTATGCGCGCATTCTCGCGTCCGAAGCAGACGCCCGAGGAGCGCCGCTATCGCGAAGTGCTGGGCGTCCCGGCGCGCGCCAGCGAGTTTGAAATCCAGGCGGCTTACCGGCAGTTCACCGCGCAACGGCAGTATCGACAAACCGTCGGGCCCGAAGGCGAACCTGACGCGCGTGCCAAAGAAATTGATGAGGCGTACGAATATTTCAAGAGCCGGTACGGGTTCCGATAGTCTTATCGGCGTTCATCGGCGTTCATCGGCGGCCAATACGTTTTTGGGTTTTTCATGCCCTGTAGAAAGCAAAAAACCTAAATGGCCGCCGATGAACGCCGATGAACGCCGATAACACAAAGCAACACGTAAGACAGTTAGAATAAAAGCTCGGCGATGGTTGAAGAACAACTAGTAGAGCTCGATTCGGCGGCGTTGGCGCGCATCCAAGCCGCCAGCTCGCCCGAAGATCTGGAGCAGGTGCGCGTCGAAGTGCTCGGCCGCAAAGGGTCGCTCACACAGGTGAGTAAGGAGATGGGCAAGCTGGCGCCTGAAGATCGCGCGCGCGTCGGCAAGCTGTTGAACGCCGCCAAGCAGAACATCGAATCGGCGATCGAAGCCCGCGCGCGGCAGTTCGATGCCGAGGCCCTCGCGCGACGGCTGAACGCCGAGTGGCTTGATATCACGCTGCCCGCGAGCGGGCCGCGCATGGGCCATCTGCATCCCATCACGCAGATTCAATCCGAAATCGAAGACCTGTTCGTCTCCATGGGTTTCGCCGTGCTGGACGGTCCGGAGGTGGAGGACGAATATCATAACTTCGACGCGCTAAATATTCCCGCGGATCATCCCGCGCGCGACATGCAGGATACGTTCTGGCTCACCGACGGCAACTTGCTGCGCACGCATACGTCGCCGGTGCAGGTGCGCGGCATGGAGCGCCTGGGTCCGCCGCTGCGCATGATCGCGCCGGGCCGCGCCTTCCGCAATGAGAACGTGGATGCCTCCCACGAGCACACGTTTTATCAGCTTGAAGGCATGATGGTGGATCGCGATGTTTCAGTCGCGCACCTGATCTATTTCATGAAGACGCTGCTGAGCGCCATCTTTAAGCGCGAAGTGACCGTGCGGCTGCGGCCGGGTTACTTCCCGTTCGTGGAGCCGGGCTTCGAGCTGGATATCCAATGCCTCATCTGCGGCGGCCCCGGTTGTCCGGTGTGCAAGCAGAGCGGGTGGGTGGAACTGCTGCCGTGCGGGCTGGTGAATCCCAACGTGCTGCGCATGAGCGGCATCGATCCGGAGGAGTGGAACGGTTTCGCCTTTGGATTGGGGCTTACGCGGCTGGTGATGATGCGCTACGCCATCGACGATATACGGCTGCTGCAGGGCGGCGATCTGCGTTTTCTACAGCAATTCCGATGAAGTTCTCATATAACTGGATTCGAGATTACGTTCCCGAGTTAGATGCGCCGGCCCGTCAACTGGAGCGGCTCATCACCATGCGCACGGCGGAGTGCGAAGGCATCGAAGAGGCCGGCGGATGGCTCGCCGGAGCGTGCGCGGCGCGCGTGGTTTCAGTCGAACCGATCGCCGGCGGGCACAACGTGAAGGCGGTAGTCGAGACTGCGGCGTACGGCGAGAAGACCGTAGTTTGCGGCGCGCCCAACTGCCGTGCGGGCATGTCCACAGTCTATGTGCCGGTCGGAAAGAAAGAGATTCACGGCGTAGAAAGCGACGGCATGCTGGCTAGCGGCGCGGAACTGAGCGTGAACCGCGATGCGGCGGGCATCCTCGAAACTGGTGCGCTCGAGGGCTGCGCGCCCGATAGCATCATCGAGATCGATAACAAGTCCATCACGCACCGGCCGGACTTATGGGGACATTACGGGATGGCGCGCGAAGTGGCGGCCATTTTGCGCAAGCCGTTGCGCGACCCGGTGGAGGCGTCGCTGGTTCCAGCGGGTCCCGCGCCTATCGAGGTCGAGATCGAAAACTTCGATCTATGCCCGCGATACAGCGCGCTGGTGTTCGAGAACGTTACGGTGCGGCCTTCGCCCGTTTGGCTGCAATACCGGCTCACGGCCATCGGGCTGAATCCCATCAATAACGTGGTAGACATGACGAACTACATCATGTCCGAACTGGCGCAGCCCATGCACGCCTTCGATCGCGACCTGTTGCATGGCAACACGATTTTCATCCGGCGGGCGCGGGCGGGCGAATCGCTGCTGGCGTTGAATGAAGAGGAATACGAGCTGGGCCCGGCGAATCTGGTGATCGCCGACGCGAAAGGTCCCGTGGCGCTGGCGGGCGTTATCGGCGGGATGGATAGCGCGATTGTCGACGGCACCACGCGCATCGTGCTCGAAAGCGCATGCTTCAATGCCGCCAGCGTACGGCGCACTTCCGCCGCGCTGAAGCTGCGCACGGACGCCTCGATGCGGTTCGAGAAATCGCAAGATCCGGCGAACACCGTGCGTGGGCTGGCGCGCGCCGTCGAGCTGCTGCGGGAACTCTCGCCGGGCATTCGCCTGGTGGGCGGGCTGGCGGACCGGGACCGTCCTCTCGCGCCGCCGCCACCGATCCTTCTGCCCATGGATTGGCTGGTGCGCAAGCTGGGCAAAAATGTGGGCCCCGATGAGGTGCGCGACATTCTGCAGCGGCTGGCGTTCGGCGTGTCCCAGGCTGCACCGGGTGTGTTCTCGGTAACCGTGCCATCCTGGCGCGCGACGAAGGATATCTCGGTGAAGGACGATCTGGTGGAAGAGGTCGGGCGCATGATCGGGTACGATTCGATCATGCCGCGGCCGCCCGCCGTGCTCACTTCCGTGCCGCCCGCCAACCCGGAGCGCGCTTTTCATCGCCGCGTGCGCGCGATCTTTCAGGATGAAGGCTTCACGGAAGTCTACAACTACTCGTTCGTGGCGGAAGCCGATGCGCGCGCCTTCGGCATGCAACCGGAAGAGCACGTCATGGTGGCTAATCCGATCGCGCCCAATCAGTCGTTGCTGCGCATGTCCCTGCTGCCGGAATTGCGCGGCAATGTGCTCGAGAACGCCAAACGGTTCGATGCTTTCCGGCTGTTTGAGATCGGGCGCGAGATCCACAAGCAGACGCCCGGATTGCCACGTGAGATCCCGCATCTGGCGGCGGCCATTTATAGCAAAGACGGCGATGGCGCGGCGGGACTTTTTGAGATGAAACGGATGGCCGAATGCCTGATGCCTGGTGCGGAGGCGCGTCCCTGTGCCGCGAGGACGTACGAGCATCCGGCACGCGCGGCGGAGATTTATTGGGAAGGCGCGGCGATGGGGCGCTTGTTCGAATTGCATCCGTCGCTGGCGGAAGGGCGCACCGCCATGCTCGATGTGGACTTGACCGCAGTGCAGGCCGCCGCCCAGTCCCGCCATGTCCAATACACGCCCATCCGGCGCTATCCTTCGAGCGGATTCGATCTTTCGGTGGTAGCGGGCGACCGCGAACTGGTGGGCGATCTGCACGGCAAACTGGCTGCGCTGGCCGGTCCGCTGCTCGAATCCATCGAATATCAGCGGCAATATGCGGGCCCGCCGCTCCCGGAAGGCGCCAAGAGCGTATCGTTCCGGGTTACGGTCGGTTCCGCGGAGCGCACGCTAGCGTCGGAAGAGGTGGGCGCGGTCCGCGCGCGCCTGATCGAAGGGATGCGCGCGCAGGGTTACGATCTGCGGTTGTGAGCACGCGCCGTAAACAGCCTGGCGGATGGGTGAAACGGCGGTTCGGCCGCGAAGAGGGCTGCCGCTGGTGCCACCGCCCCATCCCCAAGGGACGCTTCACCTTCTGCTCGGCGGAGTGCGTACATGCATGGAAGCTGCGCACCGATCCGGGCTATCTGCGCGAGCAGGTGTTCCTGCGCGACCACGGTGTTTGCGCGCAATGCGGCGTGAATACGGAAGCGATGCGCAAAGACAAGCGCAAGCTCGACTATCGGGCGCGCCGGCAATTCGAAGAGGATTGGGGACGGCGGCGCCATTTGTGGGATGCCGACCACATCGTGCCGGTGGCGGAAGGCGGCGGCGAATGCGATCTAGCCAATATGCGTACGCTTTGTTTGAAGTGCCACAGGGAGGCCACGAAGGTGTTGGTGAAGCGGTTGCGCGGCTAAGAGGGCGAGTCGCGGGCAGGGTGCCTGCCCACTCAGAAGCGGCAGCGGCCAATGCAGCATTGGCCCAAACAGGTTTTGCAGGACAGACGCTTCTGGGGAACGCGGCGCTGAGGTACCCCAGCGGCGCTGGTGGCCGGCTTCCGATGGAGGCCTTCCGAAATGGGTGGCGCAACGCCCCCCGGTGGGTGAAAGTGCGGGTTATCGCTCAGGGTGGTGGAGTGGTTCAACATGGCATTTCCCCTCTAACTCACGATCTTTACGCATCTCAATGGATCGGTTCGCCGTGCGATTTAGCACGCGGTGGGCCAAATCCGCTCCCTTACGGGGCGCCCTCTGGGCCCGGCTCGGTAACGGCCAGCCGCACGACGTACCGAGCCGTGATCGCGTCACAGAGCCGCGACGGTCAGGGAGCGGTCCGGCGCATGGACACCATGCGGCTGTGCCAAAATGAAGGGCGATGACCTCTGCGCCCGCCGTTCCCCTGACCCTGGAAGGATCCAGCGTCCTGCACCAGATGATGCGATTCCGCTGGTCCGCCTGGAAAGCTCTGGCGCCCGCCCAACAGGACGCGGTTCTTAGTGAAGCCACCACCGCGTTCAAGACCCTGCCACAAAGCGCCGTCTACTCGCTTTTGGGTCACAAGGGCGACCTCATGTTTCTGCATTTCCGGAAGAACTTCGAGGAATTGCACCAGGCCGAGCACGCGTTAACCCGCCTGCGCCTGGCAGAATATTTGGAACCGGCTACCTCCTATCTCTCGGTGGTGGAACTGGGCTTGTACGATTCCACGTTGAAGCTGTATACGAGTCTCGCCGAGCGCAATATCGAGCCGCACTCCGCGGAGTGGAACCAGGAAATTGAGGCGCAACTGGCGCGCCAGCGGCAGACCATGGCCTCCCGCCTGTGGCCGGAGATTCCGGACCGCAAGTACATCTGTTTCTATCCGATGGACCGCCGCCGCGGCGAGACCCAAAACTGGTATCAGGTTCCCATGCCGGAACGCGCGCGCTTAATGCACGAACACGGTATGGTGGGCCGCCGCTACGCCGACGACGTGAAGCAGATCATCACGGGGTCCATCGGATTCGACGATTGGGAATGGGGTGTGGACCTGTTCGCCGAAGATCCCCTGGTTTTCAAGAAACTGATCTACGAGATGCGCTTCGACGAAGTCAGCGCCGTCTACGCGTTGTTCGGGGCGTTCTATGTCGGGCTGCGCGTGACGCCTGCCGATCTACCCGCGCTGTTGAAAACGTAGTAAACTTCCGCGATAGTATTGCTTTAGTCTACGAATTCTGCCGATAAGCACGATAGTGTTATTATTTCGACTGACCGGGCGGAGCGATCATCCTTGAACGCGGAAATCCTAAATGCAGCGATCATGCTGGGCGCCGGGCTGTTATGTGCCCGGTTATGCCTCTCCGGCTTACATCGGCGCTACCAGGCATTCTTCGTTTTCCTGATCTTTTTCGCTCTGCAAAATCTGGCGGTCGCGTTCGCCGGTTCCACATCCACCGCTTACTACCGGTTTTACGTCGTGACGGAACCGGTGGCATGGTTTCTGAACGCCTGGGTGGTGCTGGAGTTGTACTCTCTCGTTCTCAAAGACTACCAAGGCTTATACACCGTGGGACGCTGGTCTCTCATGGCGGCCATCGCCCTCGCCATGCTGGGATCGGCCGCGAGCCTGCTGGTTCCCTCCCACGCCACGGCGCAAGGCCATTTGCTGTCGTTTTACTATGTAGCCGAGCGCGCCGTGTACTTCAGCCTGGTGGTTTTCCTGCTCAGCATGGTGGCGGTCCTCACCAGATATCCCATCACGCTGAACCGCAACATCATTATCCACAGCGTGGTGTTCTCGATATACTTCTTTGGCACCACGGTGGCGTTCTTTTTGCTCAGCACGCGAGGTATGGCGGCGCTACGGATGGCCACCTACATGATACAGGCCCTCAACTTTGCGGCGTTGGGCGCGTGGCTCGCCCTGTTGAACCCGCGCGGAGAACGATGTCCCCAGAGGCTTCGCATGGCGTGGCGGCCCCAGCAGGAAGAGAAATTGGCCCATCAGTTGAATACCCTGAACCTGGCCTTGCGGCGCGTGGCGCGCGTCTGAGAAACTTCCGCGCGGATGCAACGTGGCCATGCCCGCCTTGATGTTGTCGCGGCTGAATCGCCGTGGATGCGCGCTAGGAGCCGGATGCGTCCGAGGCAACTACGTGGTGGTATGTTCAAGTTGGATTTCCCAATGCCGACGACCCCCGCCGAAAGCCAAGCGGTTCTCGATGCGGCGAGCATGCTGATCGGCATGGGCGCCTCGCAAGTCTTCGTCTTTGGCTCGCTGGTCAGAGGCGAATTGCGGCCGGATTCCGATATCGACATGGCAGTATCGGGTCTGCCCTGCCAAGCTCTATCTTTCAGCAGTAAGCAGAGCCTCCGACATCCTCGGACGGCCCGTCGATCTGGTGGATTTGGACGACGACACCGCACTGGTTCGCTATCTTCTGGATAGTCAAGAGTTAATTCGTGTCGAGACCAGGATTTGAGGGTCTCGCCGCGGCACGCGAACAGATGTCGCTGCTGATCGCCCGAGAACTGGACGGATGTAGGGCGGGCAATCCTGCCCGCAGCCGGCTTTCACCGGCCCTGGCCGCCTAATAGGCGGCTGCGGCCACGATTGGCCGCCCCACAATAACAAACTGACCCACCCGCGGCGGCCCGGCGAAGCAGGACATCCAGCCTTTTGCGGCTTCTAAAGTCTCGTGGCGAGCGGCCGGAATCACGGGCGTCTCGTCGCAATGCGATCGAAGCAACGCCGCGCCTACTTCTTTTCCATCCAGCTCATCCAGTACTCTTTCCATTCCACGCCTTCCCCCGCCGGCAGCACGTCAATCGGATTTAATCCATCGAGCATCACCGCGCTCTCGTCGGTAAATCCCTTTTTCCCCTGATTGGCCAACGCCTTGGGATGCGGGCCGTGATGAATGCCGCGCGGATGCAGGGTCGCCATGCCGGCCTTGATGTTGTCGCGGCTGAAGAAATCGCCGTCGTGATAGAAAATGAACTCGTCGTAGTCCGTGTTGCGGTGGAAGAAAGGCACCTTCAGAGCGTCGGCATCCTGCTCGAGCGGCCGCGGCAGAAAACTGCAGACCACCGCCCCCTCGGTGACAAATGTGGTGTGCGCGCTGGGCGGCAGATGCGCGCGATGGCTCATCACCGGGCGTATGTCGCGCATGTTGATCTTCCAAACGGCCAGATCGCCTTTCCACCCCACCACGTCCATGGGATTGAACGGATAAAAGACCTTAGAGATTTCGTCATCCACTTTGATGCGAATCTCCCATTCGCGGTTGTCGTCGAGGCACGGCGCTGGCTCGGGCGTGACGATGACGGCCGGATCGTACAGCGCATGCTGGCCCAGCAGGCCTTTCTGCGGCTGGTCGAATTCGGTACGGGATTGCACGATCAGGAAGAAATTATCGGTGGTATCCGGCAGAATGCGGTAAGTGACGGCGCGCGGCACGACGATGTAATCGCCGCGCTCGAACGGCAGCGGGCCGAAATCGGTTTCCATGGTTCCCGCGCCGCGATGTACGAAGATCAGCTCATCGCCATCCGCGTTGCGATAGTAGAACGGCATGGGCGCGGCGCGGCGCGAAACGTACAGCTTTACATCGCGATTGCCCAGGAACGCCACGGGCTGGCCTTGCGGGTCGTCAAGATCCGTGGGTTCGAGCCGGTTCAGGTCGAAGCAATGCGGGCGCAGCTTGCCTTCGAAGCGCACCCATCCCGTGGGGGGGTGGGTGTGGTATAGATGGGCGCTCTTGCCGTAAAAGCCTTTGCGCCCGTGTTCTTCTTCAAAGGTTCCTGGTGGCAGGCCGACGTGGGCTTGTGAGGCAGCTTTGCCCTTTTTCAGCGGGTACATGCACCCCTCCTGTCTTTAGCATAGCTGTTGCCCCACGAACGGTGGCTGGTGGGTGCTTAACCGTTCGGGGGAAACCGCTCCCTTACGGTCGCGGCTCGGTAACGGCCGCCAAGGTTACTGAGCCGCGACCGTAAGGGAGCGTTAAACGGTTCAATAAGCAGCCCCATCAGTGGCAGTGCGCGCCGGCCAGAATCGTGCACAGATTCCAGGCGATCAGACCGGCATACCAATAAGTAATCCAGCGGATCAGATGCTGTTTATGCATGGCCATACAGACTCCGGCCAGCACCAGCGCCGCGGCTTTCGAAAGCAGAAGCGCCGCGATGGGGCCGAACTGCAGGAGTGCGCGGATGAACGGGCTAGCTTCAGCCAAGCCAAGTTTGAACCCAACGAGGGTGGTGAAAATATCCAAAACCTGGAGGTATAGAAACATCTGCGTATAAAGCATTCTGCCGTCCGAAATTAAGGTCTCGCCGTGCCGGAGAAGTTCTCACTCCTCAGTTGGAATTATAAGAGCAATCCGCCAAAGCAACCGGGCCGATGGCAGTAATGTGCGTACTAAGAGCGGGCTAGGCCGGCGTGAAAACGCGGGCTATTACCAGAAACACAACTACGCCGAGACCGATCCGCAGCGCGCCCGGCAAGCGTAGTGCCTTGGAACTGCCTACATCCAGTTGTTCGCGCGTAAGATGCGGCGCGCGCCAGCTCATCAATTCGCTGATCATATACCCGATATTCCAAAGGGTCTGCCTTACGCGCCCTTTCACCAGCATCAGCACGACGGCCAACACCCCGCCAATCAGCGCGGTGAGCATGAAAATCCCGATGAAATCCGAGATCCCCACCATGGCTCCAATGCCCGCCAGCAATTTTACGTCGCCGGCTCCGGTCATGTGAAGGACATACATGACCAGGTTCAAGGCGAAGGCCAGCGCGAAGCCCTTCGTGGCCAGCCACACGCCTTCGAGCGGCGAAGGCCAGGCGACCAACGCGTTCAACACGAAACCTAGCACCAGGGTACTCACGGTCAGCCAATTGGGGATGCGGCGCGTGCGCAGATCCGTGAAAGTAGCCACCAGCACAGCCAAAACCAAAACAAATTCGATGCCCACGGCGGGGCGCGTGAATTGCATAACAGGCACTAGTATACAGATCGGCGGAAAGCGCGTTAACCATAACGAAGGTTAACTTAGAATAAATACTTCCCGGCGGCGGGGGGGCAGATACCTATCATTCAGCAGCAGTTATAATATCCTAATAACTGAGCCGACCCGTGTTCAAGCTCAAGGATACATCCCTGCACAGCAGCGTCTTCGCCCTGGCTCTCACCACCTTGGCGGTGCTGGTTTCCCTGCTGCTGCGCCCGCTGCTCGAGCCTAATTTCTTTCTTCCGTTTCTGGTCGCCGTATTTGCCAGCGCCTGGTATTACGGCCATGTTGGCGGATTCTCGGCCACCGCTCTATCCACGGTCGCGCTGGGCGCGTTGCTGGTTGAATTGCGGGAACCATGGTTCGTGGGAGGTCCTAATCTAGCCGCCACGTTACTGTCCTTTGTGGCGATTTCGGTGGCGGCTACGGCCCTGGTTTCCGGATTCCACACCAGCCGCAGCATGCTATCGGCGACCCTCTCGAGCATCGCCGATGGCGTGATCGCCACGGACCGCGAAGAGCGCATCACCTTTCTGAATCCGGTGGCGGAAGCCCTTACGGGATGGCGCCAGGCCGACGCCATGGGCCGGTCCTTAAGCCAGGTCTTGCACGTCATCGAAGAGGGCAGCCGCGCGCCCGCCGGCAGCCCCGCGCAGGACGCGATCCGCACCCGCAGCCCGGCCCACAATATGGGCCAGGTGCTGATGATCGCCCGCGACAAAACGGAAATCGCCATCGAGCAGAGCGCCGCTCCGCTAAGCGACGCGCGCGGCCGCCTGCAGGGCGCCATCCTGGTGTTCCGCGATATCACCGGCCGCCGCCAGCTCGAAGAGCAACTTAGCCATGCCCGCAAAATGGACGCGGTGGGCCGCCTGGCGGGTGGCGTCGCAGGCGACTTTAACAACGTCCTCACCGTGATCACCGGCTACAGCGATATGCTGCGCGCGCAGATCCCTTCGGCCAGCCCCTTGCGCCGGTTCGCCGATGAGATCCTGTACGCCGGTGAACGCGCCGCCGCCCTCACCCGCCAGCTTCTAACGTTTTCGAGCGGCCAAGCCTCGCAGCCCAAGCTGACGGACCTGAACGCGCTAATCGGAGGCATGCAACCCGTCCTGCGCCGCATGCTCGGCGAATCCGTGGAGTTGATGATCCTGCCCGGTCCGGCTGTCGGCTACGTGCTCATCGACGGCGGACAGATGCAGCAGGCCATCATGAATATGGCCGCCAACGCCCGGGATGCCATGCCCAATGGCGGCAAGCTGGTGCTGGAGACTTCTAACCTGGAGCTGAACGAATCCGCCGCCAAGAAAGCCGGGGTGAAAACGGGTCCCTATGTCATGCTGGCCATGAGCGACACGGGTTCGGGCATGGACGCCGAAACCCGCTCGCGCCTGTTCGAACCTTTTTTCACCACCAAGGAGCAAGGCAAGGGCAGCGGACTGGGCCTTTCCATGGTGTATGGAACCGTGAAACAGAGCGAGGGCAACATTACGGTCTACAGCCAGGTGAATTGCGGCACGATTTTCGAAATTTACCTGCCGCGCGTGGAAGCCGCCCCGGAAGTGCCTTTGCCACGCCGCGCGGCGGCCTCCAAAGGATCGGAAACGGTGCTGCTGGTGGATGACGAAGACGGCGTCCGCAAGCTGGTGTCCGCCGTGCTCCACAGCGGCGGCTACACGGTGATGGAGGCCGCCAACGGCAGCGCCGCGCTCGCCGTTTTCGAAAAGAACGCGCACAAAATCGACCTGGTTTTGACCGACGTGGTGATGCCGCAGATGACCGGCATTGAACTGGGCCAGGTCCTGATCGCGAAAAATCCCAACCTGCCGGTGCTTTACATGTCCGGCTATCGCGATAGCCAGAACAACGGGCCGGGCGAGCCTCCGCGGGCGTTTTTAAATAAGCCGTTTACGCCGGATATTCTGCTGGCCAAGGTGCGGGAGGTGTTGGATGAGGGCGGCGGGCTGCGGGCTTTGGGGTGAACGGCAGTTGCGCAACAAATCTGTTGTGCGACATAATTGTTGTATATGCCGTGTAACTTCGTCGGCCCGCCGGTTCGCGGCGCAGACTGCTACGGGCGTGACGGGTTCGTCGATTTAGTCTGGGAGAAGCTCAGCTTCGGCCACGTCCTGCTAGCCTCGCCGCGCCGCTTCGGAAAAACCAGCGTCATGTACCGGCTGATCGACGAGCCGCGCTGGGACTACCGCGTGGTCCATTGCGATCTCGAACATTTTCTTGAACCGGCCGATCTGCTGACGGCTTTGGTCGTCCAACTTTCCCGCGACGATGCGCTGTCGAAGGTCGCGTCGGCGCTTAGTTACGTACCGAAGAAGGCCTGGCAGGGCTTCCGCGCCAATGTGGAGGAGATCGAACTCCATAAGTTAAAACTCAAGCTCAAGGAGCAGATCCGGCCACGCGGGCAGACGAGCGGTGAAGAGCTGTTCGACGCGATCGCCAGCATTCCGGAAACCAAGGTAGTGTTCCTGTTGGACGAGTTTGCCGTGATGGTCGACGAGATGGCCCATCTGGAAGCGCACCGCGAAGACGCGCGGCTGCTGCTTCGGTGGCTGCGCCAAGCGCCGCGCATCAAAAACGTACGGTTTCTGGTAGCCGGATCGATCGGCATCGGGAATGTGCTCAATAATCTCGGCGAAATCGCGTCCATGAACGACTTCGCACATCTGAAGCTGGGTCCTTTTACCGATACGGTGGCAGATCAATTCCTCCTGGCGCTATCGGAATCGCACGATACGCCGTTGTCCGTTGCCGTGCGGAAGAAAGTGCTGGATCTTATCGGCACGCCCGTGCCGTACTTTCTGCAAATCATGTTTTGGGAGATTGACAGGTCCTGCAAAGGGAGCGGGATTACGCCGACGCCCGCGACAGTAGAGACGCTGTATCACAACACTGTGCTGGGGGCGGAGTGCAAGACATATTTCGACCACTATTATGGCCGGCTGCGCGACTACTACGACAAGCCGGACGAAAAGGCCGCCAAAACCTTGCTACGCACCATCGCGAACGATGGTGCGCTGAAGCGGGAGGCTTGCTACCACCTCTACCGCAAGGGTTGCGAAGGAGCCGATATCGAGCGCTTCAACGGCCTGATGGCAAATCTCGAAAACGATTTCTACGTCGGATTCAACTACGAGCAGAACACGTACGAGTTTTCCTGCAAACTGTTGCGCGATTGGTGGCTGCGGCACTACGGGATGGAGGGCTGAAAATGGAGCTCTACTACAACCCCGAGCAGATGCCAGCCTCGGAAATCAAGCAGACCTTCGTGGGCCGCGAGGTAATGCTGAAGGAGTTGCTAGCCCTCGTGCGGCGGCAGCCGCAGGGCGCGGGCGTTCAGCACGTGGTCCTGATTGGCGCGCGCGGCATGGGGAAGACGACCATGCTGCTGATGCTGGGCTTCGCCGTGCTGGGTAGCGACCTGCACGAAAAGTGGCAGCCGGTGCGGTTCCCCGAGGAATCCTACGCCATCACGGATCTGGCGGATCTTTGGCTGGCGGCAATCAGTCACTTGGCTTACGAGACCGGCGATACGGAACTGGCGGCACGCGGCGACGCGCTGCGGAACGAGTACGGGCCGTCAGTCGATCTGGCTGGTGCAGCGCTCGCCACTCTGAAAGACTGGAGCCGACAGCATGGCAAACGCCTCCTGTTGCTGGTGGACAACCTGGACATGGTGCTGAACCAGATCAATAACACCAGGGAGAATGCGCGGCTGAGGGACTCGCTCATGAACGACGGAACGTTCATGCTGGTCGGCGGTGCCGCGTCCTTCTTTCACGAGGCGCGCGCGTACGATCAGCCGCTCTACAACTTTTTCAAGATATGGCATCTGGAAGCGCTTGAAGGCGATCAGATCAACCAGTTGCTGCTGCACCGCGCGGCGGCGGACAATCGCACGGATTTCGAGCAGCAGCTCCGGAAGAACGAGGCGCGTATCAAGGTGCTGCATTATTTCACGGGCGGCAATCCGCGCCTGGTGCTGATGCTCTACCGGATCATCGCCAGCTCGGATTTGGTCGACGTGCGCCGCGGTTTGGAGAAGTTACTGGATGAGGTGACGCCCTACTATAAGGCGAAGATCGAGAGCCTGCCGCCGCAGCAGCGCAAGATTCTGGATCACATTGCGCGGGTGAGTGCGCGCACGGGTTCCGGCCTAACGCCCACCGAAATCGCGGCGGAGACCAGGTTGCCGGTGAATCAGGTCACCTCGCAGTTGAAGCGACTGTCGGGCTTGGGATACGTGCGCGCAGCGAACGTGCGGGCTAGAAGCTCGTGGTATTCGCTTGCTGAGCCGCTGTACGCGATGTGGCACCAGATGCGGTTTGGACGGGAGAGCCGCGAGCGCATGGCGTGGCTGGTGGAGTTTTTGAAGGCGTGGTATTCGAGCCGGGAGATGTTCGATGAGACTGAGAGGCTTGCGGTGCGCTTTGCGGAGTTGGTGAAGGCGGGGGAGAATGCATCGGCCGTCGAGACGCTGGATTACCGGCAGGTCATAGTGGACGCAATGGACGAGCCGCTCAAGAGCTTCGCGACGGATCGCCTTGTAAACGACTCTCTGGATGCGGGGGACGCTGACCGGGTCCGGAGTTTAATTCGCGGTGTCGGCCTGCCGCCATTGCGCCCTGCCACTATCGTGCGGCTCATGGGGAGTGGAACGATGACTGCCGACCAGTCCCTTGCCGAACTCAACCGGCGATTGCAAGGTACGGCGCGCTCCGATACGGAACCAAAGCTGCTGTCCCCGCATAAGGATCCCAACCTCTTCCTTCTCCGTGCAGCTGCCTTGCACAGACTTGGGCGTAGCGATGAGGCGCTCGACGACCTCGATACGCACGCTCGTCTCATCCCAGGAAGTTCCGCGGAGGCGCTGTTGAGGGCCTCGGTGCTCTTCGGGCTGTGCCGGTTCCACGACGTGACCACCGTCATTGGCGGGCATGCGGACGAACTCGCCCCGATCCCGGAGGTACAGTTGCACCTAGCGGTCTCTTCCGCAATCCTTGGCGACTTTGACCGAGCAATTGCCGTTTGCGAAGCCGCGCTGGCGCGACAGGACGATGAAAACCTGCGTAGACTTCTTGAGGTCCTGGTCGGCTGGCACCACAGCCGCAGGGAGCCTACAGCCCAGTTCTGCTTAGCGGTCCTTTACAACGCCCTCACCGACGCCCGCGCCGTCTGGGACGAGAAGCTCCGGGAAACGGTATCGGCGGACGAAGCCGTTCGCATCGTCTGGGCCCTGATCAATGGCACAAGTCTCCACTTCCTTCGCGAACTAATCCGCGAATCAAAGCTCGATGACGAACTTCTCCCGCTGGTCGTCGCGATGGACTACTTCGAAACCGGCGACCGTGCCCCGCTCGAAAAACTGTCCGCCGAAATCCGCCCCATTGCCGAAGAGATCGTGTCAGAGCTTCAGAAGAAGCTGCCCGTACCCGAGCGTTCAATGCACAAAGCACATGCATAAAATGTATATCGGCGTTCGCTAACTCCCGGCAATCTTCCCCTAACCCATTGATCCGTGGTATCTTTCACACACCGGCGCCCTGGCGGACGCCGTGCACCGATACCTGGCATGGCACACGGCGGATTCAAAGACGTCCTGAAGAATCACGGCTTCCTGGCCTTCCTCTCGACCCAGTTCCTCGGCGCCTTCAACGATAACGCCTACCGCATCATCGTCTCCCTCCGCGCGGTGCACATCGTCGCGGAGGCCGACCAAAGCGGCAAGTATCTCGCCCTCGCCGGAGCCATCTTCGTGCTGCCATCGCTGCTGTTCACCGGATACGCCGGCCAGCTTGCCGACGCCATCAGCAAGCGCCGCGTCCTGATCGCCGTCAAAATCTTCGAAATTGCCGTGATGTCGTTCGGCATCGTGGTCTTCCTCTCCCACAGCGTGGCCTGGATGTTTGTGGTTCTTTTTTTGATGGCCGTGCATTACACGGTCTTCAGCCCGGCGAAATATTCCATCGTGCCCGAGCTGGTTTCCGATCGCGACCTTTCGCGCGCCAACGCGCTGCTCGAAATGACCACGCTGGTGGCCATCGTGCTGGGCACCTCGGTCGGGCCGTTCCTCTACACCGCGTGGACCACGGCGGAGTGGAAGATCGGCGTGGTGCTGACGGCGGTCGCGGTGGCCGGCTGCGCGGCCAGCTTTCGCATCACGCGCGTACCGGCGGCGGGCGCGCGCCAGCCGTGGCGGCTGAATCCGGTAGCCGAAATCGCCGATGGCACGCGGCATTTGCTGCGCGATCGCCCGCTCTGGCTCGCGGTCATGGCGATCTCCTACTTCTGGTTCCTGGCGCTACTGTTCCAAATGGACCTGGTGCTGTTCGGCAGCGAGACCTTGCACGCCAGCGACCGCCTGGTCGGACTGCTGATGACCTGCCTCTCGCTGGGCATCGGCGCAGGCAGCATGTTGGCCGGCCGCCTCTCCGGCGATAAAGTTGAAATCGGACTGGTGCCGCTCGGCTCCATCTTCATGGGCGTTTTCACCCTGGCGCTCTATGCCGCGCGCGGTTCTTACATCGCGTCCGTGGTGATGCTCTCGATGCTGGGCATCGCGGCGGGCGTCTTCTTCGTCCCGCTGAACGCCTACCTGCAGCAGCGCAGCGAAAGCCGGGAAAAAGGCCGCATCATCGCCACCAACAACATCTACAATACGCTCGGCATGCTGCTGGCGACGGCCGTGTTTTACGGCCTGCAGAACGGCCTCGACGTCAGCCCGCCGCACATCATCCTGGCGTTCGGCTTCGTCAGTCTGGCAATCACTGTGTACATCGTCACGGTGGTGGACGATTTTCTCATTCGCTTCGTGCTCTGGCTCATCACCCACACCATCTTCCGCATCCGCATTGTGGGCCAGGAGAACTTGCCGTTTCGCGGACCCGCGCTGCTGGTGTCGAATCACATGTCGCACGTGGATGGCTTCCTGATCGGCGCATGCGTACAGCGCTTCATCCGCTTCACGGTGTGGAAGCCTTACTACGAACTGAAAGCCCTGAACTGGTTCTTCCGCAAGACCAAGGCGATTCCAGTTGGGGGCGGTCGCGCGGCAGTGGAAGCCATTCGCGCGGCGCGCAGCGAACTGTCCGCCGGTCACGTGGTCTGCATTTTCGCGGAAGGCGCCATCAGCCGCACCGGAAACATCCTGCCATTCAAGCGCGGCATGGAGAAGATCATGGATGGTCTGGAAAACAGCGCCGTGCCGATCATTCCCGTGCATCTCGACCGCCTGTGGGGCAGCATCTTCAGTTTCGAGCGCGGCCGTTTCTTCTGGAAATGGCCGAAGAGCATTCCGTATCCGGTGACGGTTTCGTTCGGCAATCCGATGCCGGCGAATTCTAGCGCGCATGAGGTGCGGCAAGCGATTCAGGAGTTGGCGGCGGAAGCCACCGCGCATCGCGAAACCGCGGGCGATACGCTGCCGCGCCGCCTCGTGCGTAGCGCGCGCCGCAATTGGAATCACCTCGCCATGGCCGATTCCACGGGCCGCGAGCTGACCTACGGGCGCATGCTCACCGGCGGATTGCTGGTGGCCCAATGGGCGCGCACACTGCGCGATGAAAAGATGATCGGCGTGCTGCTGCCGCCCACAGTCGCGGGCGCAGTGGCAAACGTGGGCATCACGCTGGCCGGGCGCGTTCCCGTGAACCTGAACTTCACGGCCGGCCCGGAAGCCATGGAGGCCGCGCGCGAGCGATGCCAGATCCGCACGGTGGTCACGTCGCGCGTGTTTCTGGCCAAGGCCAGGATCGAAGAGCAGCCCGGCATGGTCTTCGTGGAAGATATTCTGGCGCGGGTAAGCACGCTGGCTCGTCTGCGCGCGCTGATCGCCGCGCGACTGGCCCCCGCGCGATGGCTGGCTCGCGCAAAGGAGCGCGAGTTCCCGCGCCGCGATACAGGGCAGAAAATCGCGTTTTGGCGGCGCGGTCCGCGCTCCGTTTTGCGCGAAGTATTTGGAAGACCGGCGCGTCCGGATTCGCTCGCTACCGTTATCTTCTCAAGCGGCAGCACCGGCGTTCCCAAAGGCGTGATGCTCTCGCACTACAACGTGCTGGCGAATATCGACGCCATGGCGCAACTTTTCTGGGTCGGCGAACACGATCGCATCGTAGGCGTGCTGCCGTTCTTTCACTCGTTCGGATACACGGTCACGATCTGGTTCCCGCTGGTCGCCGGATGCGGCGTGGTGTACCATCCGAATCCGACGGATGCCAAGGCAATCGGCGGACTGATTGCGAAATATCGCGCCACGTTCCTGCTTTCCACGCCGACCTTCTGCGCCACCTATACGCGCAAATGCACGCGCGAAGAGTTTGCCACCTTGCGATTTGTGCTGGTGGGCGCAGAGAAGCTGCGCGAGCCGGTGGCCGCGGCGTTCCGCGAGAAGTTCGGCGTCGAGCTGCTCGAAGGTTACGGCTCGACGGAGATGTCGCCGGTGGTGGCCGTGAACGCGCCCAACTTTCAGGCGGGCAAGGATTCGCAGATCGGCGACAAGCCGGGCACTGTGGGGCATCCGCTGCCGGGCGTGGCCGCGCAGGTGGTGGATCCGGCCACGTTCGCGCCGCTCGGACCCGGGCAAGCGGGACTGCTGCTGGTGAAAGGATCGAACCGCATGCTCGGCTACCTGGGCGAGCCTGCGCGCACGGAAGAAGCGCTACACGATGGCTGGTATATCACGGGCGATATCGCGGCCATCGACGACGAAGGATTCATTCGCATCACCGACCGGCTCTCGCGCTTCAGCAAGATCGGCGGCGAGATGGTGCCGCATCTGCGCATCGAAGACGCCATCGTGGACGTGCTCGGCGCTGCGCCGTGCGCGGTGACCGCGGTCGAAGACGACCGGCGCGGCGAGCGTTTGGTGGCGCTGTATGTGAGTGAGATGGAGCCGGGCGAATTGTGGCGCAGGCTGGCGGAAACAGATCTGCCGCATTTGTGGATTCCCAAGCGCGAGAATCTGTACCGCGTCGAATCGCTGCCCCAGCTTGGCACGGGGAAATTGGATCTGCGGACGCTGAAAATGCGCGCCGAAGAGTTAGTGGGATTGTCATGGGTATCTTAGTCGGATTTGGCGTAATCGTGGTGCTGCTCGTCCGGTGGACCGTCATCCGGGATCGCATGAAAGCGATGGAGTCGTCCATCGCGGAGTTGAGACAACGGGTCGACGCGCTTGAGCCTAAGTGGGACAGGCCTCCTGGCCTGTCCGCGGTGGTACCCGCACCAGTGGTGGCACCCGCACCACCGGTGGCACCCGCACCACCGGTGACAACCCCAGCGCCAGTGGTGGCAGAACCCGCGCCAGCGGCGACACCGTCCGGGACAGGCCAGGAGGCCTATCCCACCCCAGTGCCAGTGACAGCGCCCGCGCCGGCCCGTCCGACGCGCGAATGGGAGACTATCCTGGGCGGAAACTGGCTCAACAAAATCGGCGTCTTCGTCCTGATTGTCGGTCTGGCCTTGCTGCTGCGCTATTCCTTCACCCAATTCGGACCCGCCGGACGCGTGGCCATCTGTCTGGCGGCGAGCTTCGCTCTGCTGGCCGCCGGCGCTATCTCCGAATCGCGCGAACGCTATCGCATGTTTGCGCGCGGATTGCTGGGCGGCGGCTGGGCGGGCCTCTACGTGACGGTCTATGCCATGCATGCAGTGGAAGCCGCGCGCGTTGTCGAAAGCCCGGTCGTAGGCGCGATCCTGCTGATGGCGGTCGCCACGGGCATGATCCTCCACTCACTGCGCTACCGTTCGCAGACGGTCACGGCGCTCGCGTATTTCGTGGCCTTCGGCACGCTGGCGATCACCGACATGACCTCGCTGCCGCACGTGGCGCTGGTTCCGCTAGCGGCTTCACTGCTGTACGTGACGCATCGCTTCAAGTGGGTCCGCATGGCGATGTTCGCCCTGATCGCCACCTATGCGGTGGTGGTCATCCGCGGCGATACGGGCGCGCCGCTGTGGCAGGCGCAGACCACCTTCGCCGTCTACTGGGTCCTATTCGAAGTTTTCGATGTACTGCATCCCGAGGCGTGGCTATTGCCCATCAACGCTGCCGGATTCCTTGGCCTGTCGCTGCTGAAGTGGCAGACCGCCGCGCCCGAGCGAATCTGGATATTGCTGGCGGCCACCGCGGCCGCCTACCTGGTAAGTGCCATCGCGCGCGTTCGCTCGGGAAAATGGCACGGCGCAGCCACGCTGACAGCGGCGCTGGCGGCGGCCGCGATCTTCCAGAAACTCGATCGCCAGTGGGTGGCTTCGGCATTGGTCGTGGAGGCGGAGATCTTCTATCTCGCCGGCATACGGCTGCGCGCGCCGTATCTACGATGGCTCGGCACGTCGCTATTCGGCGTGGAAGCGTTGCGGCTGGTCGCGAACGATGTGCTCTTTTCGACGGCCGCCGAATGGGTGCCGGTCGCGTCACTTGATGCCGTGGTCTTCTACGCCAATCGCGCGCTCTCCGCGGTGGATGCCTTCTATGGCTATGCAGGCGCCGCAGCCGTGGCGCTAATCATCGGGAAAGAGGCGCACGAACCCTATCGCAGCGTGGCGTGGATGGCCGCCGCCGCCGGCGCGTTCGGCTTCGGCTGGTGGCGCAAGTTGTTCGATTTTCGCTTGCAAGCCTACTTCCTGCTCGCGTTGGGGCTAGCGGGCGCGGCCGTCGAAACGCGCGAGTTGCCGCTCGCCGTAGCTGCGGGCGTGTGCTACGCGGCCGTGCTGTGCGCGTTGTGCTCCGGCGCGGACCGGCTGCTGGAAGACGAACGCACGGTGTTGCGCGTGGCGGGCGCGGGCGCGGCGGTAATCGCGCTGATGGCGCTCGAGTGGCGGCTCGTGCCCGGCGAATATCTGGGCGTGGCCTGGATGGCGCTCGCGCTACTGATCCTGGAACTGGGGATGCGCCGCCTGCCCGCCGATTTCCGCCGCATGGCCTACGCCGTCGCGTTGGTCGGCGCGCTCCGCGTATGGATATTCAATGTGGCGGATCTGCAGAACTCCGGCCCGTGGGATCTCCGCCTGATGCCATTGTGGGCCGCGCTATTGCTCTACGCCCTAGTGGGACAGGCCTCCCGGCCTGTCCGCAGCCATGAAGATGGCATCGTGTTGATGGTGTCCTCCAGCATCGCGCTGGCTTTCGGAACGATGGCCGTGTGGGCCTTGCTGCCGGTCGAGATGGTAGCGGCAATATGGGCCGCCATGGCGCTGGCATTGATTCTCGCATCGCGCCAATGGAAACTCGACGCGTTCGCCGGACAAAGCTGTGCCGCCGCGGCGCTGGCGTATGGCTGGTCGGTGGTGAATCTGCCGGATCTCTCCGCCGCCGTGTGGCCGCCGACGGCCCCCATCGCTTGCTTCTACGGCGCGCAACTTTTGTCGCGGCGCGATGGCCGCGCACGCCTCTATTTCTCGCTGCTGGCCACCACGCTGACTACGCTGCTCCTCTATTACCGCGTCTCGGGCAGCATGCTGACCATGGCCTGCGGCATTCAAGGTGTGATCCTGCTGGTATCCGGCTTTCCGCTGCGCGATCGCGTCCTGCGTCTCTCGGGGCTGGTGTTGCTGTTGGCCTGCATCATGAAACTGTTCGTGTGGGATCTGCGTCATCTGGAAACGCTGCCGCGCATCTTCTCGTTCATCGTACTGGGAATCATTCTGCTGGCCGTCTCGTGGATTTATACCCGTTTCCGCGAGCGTGTGGCGAAGTTCCTGTGATGTCAGTTAGTAAGTCGGCGCGCAAGTTGGTGGCCGCGTGTTGCGCGGCCGTGACAACATCGCGCATTCTCGAAAAATCCTCGGAATATTTTGCCTTTATTTCCAGGTCTTTACCTTTTATTGGAATCTATTCCGGTACCAGTTCGCTTGACACACAGACGCAGAGGGCGTAAGGTTAACCCAGGTTCCCGATTTTCGACGCGCACTCAGCTTGGAATGGAGGAGTCCGATGCATAAAGTTATCCCCCCCCCGTGTGATCTTTTCCGTGCTCTGCCTGCTGTGCGGCTTGGCGTTCCTCGTAGGCCCAGCGATGCCCCAGACGGCCAGCGTTGACCCGGACTTGCCCTACGGCGGCCCGTACGTGACACCTGGATCGTGGGCCGTCGGGCCGGGAGCGCCCCCGCCCGCGAGCGGCGCCTGTTCCGGCAGCACGGACCCTTGCGTCCTTACCGGACAATACAACCAGCACCGCAATAGCCTGAACGGTAACGCATCCAACCTTGGAAAACTGGCCGGCTCCGGCGATTACAGCAACTTTGGCCTTGCTTACCTTTACCCGGTGACCAACTGCAGCCTGACTTACCTATGGGACAGTCCCGTCGCGCCGACGGTCTGCTCGAGCGGCCCCACCGTCACCAGTTGGTACACGGCCTCCTTCACGGAGCCGACTCTGGCCGACGTGACGGAGTCCGGAACGAAATACGGGGCCGTGTACGTGCCAACTGTCTGCTCGGTGAATAATGGCACCACATACAAGAACTGTGGCTCAGTCGCCAGCGGCGGCGCGGTGAGTGGCGTCCTGGTATTCGCCAACTGCCCTTAAATCGACATTGGGGATAACCATGATGCTCAGAAGGACCTTTGTCACTCTAGCGGCCTGCCTTGTCTGCCTTATTTCGGGGACCACGGCGGCCCAGGGGCCGGCCTACAGACTTCTCTACTCCCCTCCGCTCGGCTCAAACCTGGGCGGGTTGTATGGAATATTCGAGGGTGGCCCGGGTTTGTTCTACATCCTCAGCAGTTGGGTCGCCGGCGGAACTGGGGGATCGGTCTTTACAGTTACCAGCAGCGGAGCGTTTGCCCCGGTTTACTCCTTCCCACAGTCCACGACAATGGACGCGTTTGTCGAAGCCACAAACGGGAAGCTGTATGGCTCGGCCTTTACCGGAACGAAGCCATACCAGAACTACTACTACTCGATGGAGCCCTCCGGTAAGAACTTGCAAGAGTATCCGTTCCCAGGGCCGTGGGGTCCGACGTTCAATACGACCGTTGCTCCGCCCAACCAGATTTACGACATCGCAGGACGAGTCGTCAACAGTCAGAGCATCTACGCCTGCGCGCGAGTTGCGGAGACAGGTCAGATCACTATCCTGCATCAGTTCTCGGGAAACGAGGGCGTGCCAGACGGCCTGACCAAATTGATTCTTGGACCCGACGGCAGCTTCTACAGCGTCGGCGTGCAGCAGCCCCACGGCATCAGCCCAGTGTTTATTTACCGTTTCACCCAATCGGGCACTTACTCCCAGGTCCTCACCTTCCCGAAGGTCCCTAGTTACGACGCCCTTCCTCTAGTGGCGGCAGCGGACGGGTATCTCTATGGCACTTTCTCCGCGGGCGGCGCGAATAACACGGGGTTGCTTTATCGCGCTTCGCTTGCGGGCGAGTACAATGACTTCGCCAGCTTCCCGACCACGATCAGTTCGCCCCGCTCCCTGATGCAGGCCGCCGATGGGAACCTGTACGGCACCACCGTATACAACCAGATCTTTCGCTACAACTTCTCGACCAAAGCGATTGAGCTTGTCTACCAGATGGACGCTGCGGGATCGCAGGGCCACTGCGCCTGCATCCTGGTGGAGGGTATGGACGGCAAGCTGTATGGAGCCGCGCCGAACGGAGGAAACTACCCCAGCCAGGGGGCGGTGTTCAGCCTGGATATCGGGCTGCCCAAGCCTACGCCAATGCTCTCCGGCCTCTACCCGTCGTCGGGCGGTGCGGGGCTGAAGGTGCTTCTTTGGGGCAACTACCTGCTGGGCGCTACGTCGGTCACCTTCAATGGCGTGCCGGCGGCAGGTATCAAGGTGACTTCGGTTCAATCCGTAACCGCGACAGTTCCGGCAGGCGCCACCAGCGGACCGGTTACCATCACAACACCGAACGGCTCGTTTACGACTACCACCAATTTCACCGTAGAGTAACTTAATAAGGAGACAAGCAAATGAACTGGACCACCCCGGATTTCGAGGAGATTTCGCTCAACTGCGAGATTAACAGCTATTCCAGCGCTGAGATGTAACCCGCCGCCATACGTGCGATTGACGCCGCTGAGGGCCGCGGCTGTTGGCGTACGCTGTCGCAAAAGTAGCAGTGGGAGTAAAGTGTTCGCCGGAAGCTACGCCGCCGCCATCACACACCTTCTACGTTGCGTAGCCGTTATGGCCGCACACGCCTCTATTTCTCGCTGCTCTCGACCACGCTGACGACGCTGCTGCTCTACACCGCGTCTCCGGCAGCATGCTGACCATGGCCTGCGGCATTCAAGGCGTGATTCTGCTGATATCCGGCTTCCCGCTGCGAGATCGCATGCTGCGTCTCTCGGGACTGGTGCTGCTGTTGGCCTGCATTCGGAAGCTGTTCGTGTGGGAATCTGCGTCATCTCGAAACGCTGCCGCGCATCTTCTCGTTCATCGTGCTGGGAATCATTCTGCTGGCGGATTCGTGGATCTATACCCGTTTCCGCGAGCGTGTGGCGAAGTTCCTGTGACGTAAACGAGTAAGTTGCATGCGTCACTTAGCAGCGCGGCGGCCGTGCTAATTGCCGCCGCCGCACGTTCGGTTCCTATTTTGCTTTAATTTCCAGACCTTTAGCCATTATTGGACTTATTTTCGGTACCACTACGGTTGACACTCACCCGGGAAAAGCGTAAGGTCGACCCAGGTTCCCGATTTCGACGCGCACTCAGCTTGGAATGGAGGAGTCCGATGCATAAAGTTACTCCCCCCCCCGTGTGATCTTTTCCGCGCTCTGCCGCGTCGGGACCCCGTAATGCTGCATGAGGGCCAGCCAGCTAAAGTCGTCTTCCGGAACCGCGGCGTAGCAAGATGCATGCGCGCACGCGATTTGAACTCGTCCGAAACGAGTATCTCCAGGGCGTGCCATTCCATGCTCTTTGACTGAGACTCGCGTTCGATAGCGGACTGCCATGGGTACGATGCGCAACGAAGGCCCCTGAACGCCCACGCGCGGCGGTCTACGCCATAGTCGAGCTCGAGAGAAGTTTCAGGGGATGGAAACGCTTGAAGGCGATCGGCGAATTCCCGCAATTCGCACACACGTGAGCCGGTGCTTCCGGGTCATCAAACTGATTGGCCACGGCCCTAACTTACCATGCCGGGCTGCATCAGACCATAATGAGCCCCCGCCGAATCCCCAGCGTCACCGCCTCCGTGCGTGTGCCTGCATTCAGCTTACTCAAAATGGACGCCACATGGAACTTGGCCGTATGCTCCGAGATCCCCAGTTTCCAGGCGATGGTCTTATTCCCGTGCCCTTCCGCCAGCATGGCAAGTACCTGCACCTCGCGCGGCGTGAGCGCCTGCGTCTGCGCCGTGGGCGCGGGACGCTCCGCTACCAGCGCGAGGATGTCTTGCGGATGCAGCACGGCCAAACCCGCGGCGGCGGCTTCCACGGCCGCCAGAATCTCGCGTGCGCCCAGGTCTCCGGGCAGCACGGCGCGGATGCCCGCGCGCAACGCATCGCCGGTCCACGAGGATTCGAGATCGGGCGCCAGCAGCACGATGGCGGGCGCGCCATCGCGGCCGGCCAGCGCGATCAGATCTTCGGGCGGCTCGTCGGCATGTCCCTCGATGGCCGCCAGCAGCACGTCGGGTTGATGACGGTCGATGGCCGCGCTCAGCCCGTCCAGTCCCGATGCGCCCACCACCTGGACACCCGCGCCTTGCGCTCCCACCGACTCCAATCCCGCGCGCACGATCGCGGAAGGCGCCGCGATCAGGAGACGAATCACGCCGCCTCCGCCACCACGCGAGCCGCGCCGCCATCGAGGCGAATGGACACTTCGCGCGCCGCCGCCCGCTCGCCGCGTAGGAATTGCAGATGGATTACACCAGCAGCGGCATCGAGCGCTTCATGCAGATCGTCTACCGAACGGAACGCGCGCCCGCCTGCGCCGATCAGCACATCGCCGGTCCACAGCGGCACGCCGGCCGCGGGACTTGCGGGCTCGACCTTCAGCACCAGCAGGCCGAAGCGCCGGTCTTCGAGATGCACCGGTTCGACCGTCACGCCCAGCGAATAGCCCGATGCGCCGCGCCGCAAAAACGCGGTCACCGCATTTCCTGGCACGGCCGCGCCCCAGCCCATTCACGATCATGGTATTGATGCCGACGACGCGCCCGTACGCATCCGCCAGCGGACCGCCGGAATTGCCGGGCGCCAGGCGCACATCGGCCAGCACCCAGCTCTGCCGTCCGAATCCCGACAGGCCGCCGAGCGCATGCACCACGCCGGTAGTGAGTGCGCCGATGAAACCCATCGGATTGCCGATGGCCATCACCAGTTCGCCCACGCGCAGCGCGCCGGAATCGCCGAAGGTAGCGGCGGGCAGGCCGGCGGCGTCCACTTTCAGCGCCGCCAGATCGCGCCGCGCATCGCGCGCCATCAGCGTGGCCGGAAACTCGCGGCCATCCCACAGCCGTACCGATGCGTCCGCGCCGCGAGCTACGTGCGCATTGGTCACGATCTGGCCGTCGGCTGTGGCGATCACGCCCGAGCCGCCACCGCCTTCCTGATGATGCGCACCGCGCAGGCGCACCTCCACCGTGGAACGGCGCAACCGTTCCGCAACCTCTCCGAAAGCGCGCGCCATGTCAGTCTTCCCTCCTGGGCCGTTCGCCAACCGTTATATTCAGTTCGATGACCTGCCCGCCGCGCACGATGCGCGCCGCGATGGGCTTGCCGACCGATTCCCTGCCGAGCGCGGATTGCAGATCTTCCGTATCGGTGACGGGTTTGCCGCCGAGCGTAACCAGGATGTCGCCGATCAGCAGGCCGGCGCGCGCCGCAGGGCCCTCGGTTTCCGACGAGAGCACGATCAAACCGGTGCTGCCATCGGGCAGCGCCACCGGATGCAGGCCGAGTCCCAGATAGCCGCGCGAAACATGGCCCGTGCGCAGCAATTCGTCGATCACGCGATTCACGGTGGAAACGGGCACGGCCAGTCCCGCGATGCGGGAGAGCGCGCTGGTGGAGATGCCCAGCACGCGGCCAGCGGTATCCACCACGGCGCCGCCGGAACTGGCGGGATAGAGCGTAAGGTCGAGGCGCAGATACTGATCGATCTGGCCGCCGCGCCAGGAGCGCCACGGGCCGCCGACCGCGCTCATGATCCCCATAGTCGCGTTCACGCCGGAATCGGGCGATCGGCCGATAGCCAGCACCACCTGGCCGGGCTTCAGTGTGTCGGTCGATCCGAAGGTGGCGGTGGGCGTGCCGTTCTCGGCCAGCTTCAGCACGGCCAGATCGGTGCCCGCATCGCGGCCCGCGAGCGTGGCGGAAGTGGTCCGGCCGTCCGGCAGGGTGATGCCGATTTCCTCCCGCCGGCGGATGGTGTGCTCGGCGGTGACCACGATGCCGGGACGCCAGACGACGCCGCTCGAAGCGAAGCGCGGCCGGGCATTCACGGCCACCACGGCGCGCCCGGCCTGCTCCACGGCCGCGGCGAGTTCATTGGATAAGGCAGCTAATTCGTTTTCCATGCTTCCAGCATGGCGCACAGGGCGCGGGCGGCACACCGGCAAATCGGGCAGGATCGGCCCGGAAGATCGGCGGGTACGTGGGATAATGACCGCATGGCTACCGGCGCGCTGGTCTCGGTCGAAGAATATCTGTCCACATCGTACGATCCGGACTGCGATTATGTGGATGGTGCGTTGGAGGATCGTAACGTGGGTGAGAAGGACCACAGCAAGGCGCAGGGAAATCTGTATTTGGCTCTGCGAACTCGCTATCCCTATCTAGGCGTCTTTGTCGAACAGCGCGTCCGCGTTTCTGCGTCGCGCTATCGCGTTCCCGACATCTGCGTCACGCTTCGTGAGCCAGAGGAACAGGTCTTCGCCGGTCCGCCATTGCTTTGCGTCGAGATTCTCTCACCAGAAGATCGCGCCGGACGCATGCAGCGGAAGATCGGCGACTACCTGAAGTTCGGTGTGCGCTACATCTGGATAATCAATCCTCGCACGCGCGAAGCCTTCATCCACACGGCGTCCGGCATGCACGCGGTGGAAGACGGCATTCTGCGCACCAGCGACCCCGACGTCGAAATAGCGCTCGCCGAAGTCCTCGGCTAAAGGGTCGGCCGCCGCTGCCCCGTGGCATAATGGACCCATGGGCACGTCGACGCTTATCTCACTTGAGGAGTACCTGCACACATCCTACGACCCGGACTGCGATTATGTGGACGGCGAATTGGAGGACCGCAACGTGGGCGAGAGGGACCACAGCAAGTTACAGATAGCCCTGAGTTCGTACTTGTACGTTAACCGCAAGCGCTTGCGGATTTCGGCGTATACCGAACAGCGGGTGCGCGTATCGGCGACGCGCTACCGTGTTCCCGATATTTGCGTCACACTCGGCGAGCCCGACGAGCAGGTATTCACAGGCCCGCCATTTTTGTGCATCGAGATCCTCTCGCCCGAGGATCGCGCCGCCAGAATCCACCGTAAGATCGCCGACTATCTCAAGTTTGGCGTCCGTTACGTCTGGGTGATCAATCCCCGTACGCTCGAAGCCTTCATTCACACCCCTTCCGGCATGCACGCCGTGGAAGATGGAATCCTGCGTACCAGCGATCCCGATATCGCCGTCTCGCTCGCTGAAATCTTCGACTAAAAACTGTAACACCTCGGAGTCTTTGGGCGAGTTCATTTGATGGTGTTGGTCAACAGTGTGACGTTCTGCGTAAAAGCCGCAGCCAGGATGTCCGGTTTGCCGTCATTATTGAAATCGCCGATCGCACCGAACAGGGTTTGGCTCGCGACAGCCTCGAAATTTGCGGCCGGCAATAGGCCGCCCTTGCCGTCCCCTAAGAGCACCGCGACCGTATCCGATTCGCTTACCACTTCTAAGTCCAGCTTCCCGTCTCCATTGAAATCCGCCACACCCACCGATTGCGGATCGCAACACACCGCGTAATTCACGGCTGGTCCAAAGGTTCCGTCGCCGTTGCCCAGCAGGATCGAAACGCTATCGGACCCCGCGTTCGCCACCACCAGGTCCAACTTCCGATCCCCATTGAAGTCACCCGCGGCAATCGAAGCCGGCGCTGATCCGACCGGATAAGTCACCGGCGCCTGGAACGTGCCGTGCCCGTCATTCAGCAGAATCGTAACGCTGCTTGAATCCGGTGCTGTTACCGCCAAATCCGGCCGTCCATCGCCATTGAAATCTCCCACGGCGATGAAACCCGGCGTGAATCCTACCGTATATTCCAACGGCTCCCGGAATTTGCCGCCGCCTTTACTAAGGAGTATGGAAACAGCGCCGCTACTCGGAACCGCCAAATCATCCATGCCGTCCCCGTTGAAGTCCCCCACCGCAAGAAAACGCGTTCCGCCAACCGATTTCGTCAAGACCGGAGATTCAAACGCGCCAGTGCCATCATTCAACAGAACAGCAATCACGTAGGTTTCACCTAACACCAGGTCGGGATGGCCATCGCCGTCGAAGTCTCCCACGGCCAGGTAATAAGCACCGTGAATTTGGTGAGTGGACCCGCCTATCGGATAAGATTGAGGGTGCTGAAAGGCGCCATTGCCATTACCGAACACGACCCAAACGTGCCGTGACTCGAACTTGATGGCCGCCAGATCCAGGTTGCCATCCCCATTGAAGTCCGCAACCGCTATGACGCTCGCTGCCGCCGGCAGCAGGTCCGGGCTCTCGAAAACGCCGGTTCCGTCATTCAGCATCACCACCACGGTCTGCCCGCCCACCAGCAGCAGGTCGACGCTTCCATCACCATTGAAATCTCCAGTGACGAGAAATGAAGCTTGATTGGTCGAGTAGCCGGCGGTTTGCTGGAAGGAGCCGTCGCCGTTTCCGGTCAGAATGAACACGGCATTTGAATTCGAGCTGCCGACTGCCACGTCCAGAATGCCGTCGTTGTTGAAATCGCCCAGCGCGAGGCCACTGTTTGTACTCCCGGTTGAATAAAAGACCCCCGGCTGAAAGGTGCCGTCCCCGTTACCCTCCACAATATACAAGCCGTACGTGGCCTCCATCGCCAGGTCGAGGACTCCGCTGCCCGTGAAATCCCCCACCGATACCAGGTAGACAGAGTGCTCGTCAGGATAGTTCACGGGAGCTTGAAAGGCGCCATTGCCTTCGCCCAGCATGATGTATAGACCTCCATTGGCCAATGCGAGATCCGGAACGCCGTCGCCGTTGAAGTCGCCCACGGCGGCTTGGGTGACACCCACTGGCGCGCCGGATTGAATAGGCGCCTGGAAAGTGCCATTGCCATTTCCCAGCAATACCGAGACGCTGGGCGCCACAGATTTTGTGCCGTTATCGGTTACGGCCAAGTCCACTTTTCCATCGCCGTTAAAATCGACGGCAGCGATGTAGGTGGGGGACTTGCCCGCCGCGTATTCCCTCGCGGAACCGAAGGTTCCGTCGCCGCGGCCCAGCAGAATTGAGACGCTGTTCGAGCCACCGTTGGCGACTGCCACGTCCAGGTTTCCGTCTCTGTTAAAGTCGCCCACCGCCGCGTAGCAGGCATTTTCCCCCACCGTGTAGTTCACCGGCGGCGCGAAGGTTCCGTTGCCTTGGCCCAGCATGATCGCTATCGTATTCGCGCCGCTCGGAACGGCCAGATCCAGGTGGCCATCATTGTTAAAATCTCCCGCGACGGCCGAGCACGCGCCGTTTTGGGCTATGAACACACTCGGGGAGTTGAACGAGACGGAAGTGGTTTGCGCCGCGCATAGCGGGGAAATGAGTCCGGCTACGAAGAGGATCCGAAAACCGTTGGACTGGCTTCTCTTTACGACGG
Organism: Bryobacterales bacterium; assembly: GCA_963785255.1. Taxonomy (GTDB): domain Bacteria; phylum Acidobacteriota; class Terriglobia; order Bryobacterales; family Bryobacteraceae; genus Bog-159. The sequence goes on along the minus strand of CAWAUR010000013.1, from coordinate 73,925 downwards.
TCATGCGTCCCTCCATTCCGAGAGCGGTTAGATTCGGTTTTACCGGAGCTAAAACGTACGCCGCAAATACGCGGAGATCAGAATAATCGCCAACCCCGAAATCGCCGCGCCGCCGAACAATCGCCCACGATGCTCCGGATTCTTGGTCACCAGCACGATGCCCACCGCGAAGACGTGCGCCGCCAGCAGCAGCTTCATCGAGAGCAGCAGGTAATAGCGCACATGGTGGCCCGGGTTGGTCGCCAGATTGTATCCGCCTGAAATCAGCAGCGCGGGAATGGCCGCGAAAACCAGCGGGCGATACAGCGCGGCGGTCTTGTCGACCAGCGCCTTGCGGGCCTGCTCGGCGAGCACTCCCGTGGCCGGAACCAGCACCAGCCAACCATACACCATTCCGCCAACCAGTGTGGCGACCGACGCGATATGCAACCAGCGCATGAAGATGCCAAGGGCTTCGAACATAGGCTTGATTATACAATCGTTACTTATGGTGCATGAAATCCTGCCGGTGGGCATGTTGCAATGCAACTGCTCTATTTTCGGCGATGAGCAGTCGGGCGACGCGGTGGTGGTCGATCCGGGCGACAACCTGGCGCGCATCGAAGCCGTGCTCGAGCGGCACGGCCTGCATGTGAAAGCCATCGTGATCACGCATGCGCATATCGATCACATCGGCGGCGCGCATAAGCTGCACGCATCTACAGGCGCGCCGGTTTATATGAACGAAAACGACGACAAGCTGCAGGACATGATGGATATGCAAGCGGCGTGGTTGGGGGTACCGACGCCGGAGCGCACCACGATCGATATGGCGGCACGCGAGGGCGATATCCTGCGCGCGGCCGGCGCGGAGTTCCACGTGCTGCATACGCCCGGCCATACGCCGGGAAGCATCAGCCTGTGGATGCCCGCGGAAAAGAAACTGGTGGCCGGCGATACGTTGTTCCGCGACAGCATCGGCCGCACCGATCTCCCCTACGGCGATGGCGACCAGATCCTGCGCTCGATTCACGACAAATATTTTGCGCTGCCGGATGAGACCGTGGTGGTGCCGGGGCACGGGCCGGTGACGACGCTGGGGCGCGAAAAGCAGTTTAACTATTTCCTGCAAGGGATGTAAATGCAGATACCCAACTGGCCCATCTGGGATGAGCGCGAAATCGACCTGCTGCGCGAAGTGCTCGAAAGCGGGCGCTGGGGGGGGCACAGCGATTTCGTGAAGCGCTTCGAGAACGAGTTTGCGCGATTCACCCAGTGTGCGCACGCGGTTTCGGCGATGAATGGAACCGTGACGCTGGAGATGGCCCTGAGCGCGGTGTCGATCGGCCCCGGCGATGAGGTGATCGTGCCCGCGATTTCGTTCGTTTCGACGGCCATGGCGGTTTCGCGCGTGGGAGCTACACCGGTGTTCGTGGATATCGAGCCGCTGAGCTTCAACATGGATGCGGAGTGCGCCGCCGCCGCGATTACGCCGCGCACCAAAGCCATCATCCCGGTGCATTTCGGCGCGGCCATGGCGGATATGGATCGGCTCATGCCGCTGGCCGCCGAACACGGCCTGGCGCTGATCGAAGACGCGGCGCATGCCCAGGGTTCGGAATGGTGCGGACGCCGCGCGGGCAGCCTGGGGCTGGCCGGATCGTTCAGCTTTCAGAATTCGAAAGTGATGACGGCCGGCGAAGGCGGGATGTTGACGACGAACGACGCTCCGTTTGCCGAGCGCGCGTGGTCGTTGATGGATCAGGGACGGCAACCGGGCGGCGGCTGGTTCCATCATTACTTGCTGGGCAGCAATTATCGCATTACCGGATGGCAGGCGGCGGTGCTGCTGGCGCAACTCGATCGGCTGCCGGAGCAGATCTGCCTTCGCACACGCAACGCGGCGGTTTTGCGCGCGGAACTGGCGGACGTTCCCGGTCTCGCGTTTCAGGCCGTGCCGCGGCAAGAGAATTCCAATTCGTGGTACCTGCTGCTGGGCCGCATCGATGCGCAGCGCACGGGCCGCACGCGCGACGAATTCCATCGCGCGTTAACTGCGGAGGGCGTTCCCTGCACACCGTTTTATCCGCATCCGCTTTATGGGAATCCGCTTTATCAAAAGGGCAGGTGCCGCGTGGAGCCTTGTCCGGTTTCGGAGGCTTGCATCCGCGACGCGTTCTGGCTGCCGCATCGCGCACTATTGGGCGACGAGGAAACCACGCGTGCGATAGCTGGAGCGATCCGGCGAGCGCTGTAGGACAGGCCTCCCGGCCTGTCCAGGCAGACCACACAAAACGATGGTCTGCCCCACGGAAGGTGTGGGCCTATTTGCCCATGTGCAGATTGTTGTGAATGGCGTAGAGGGCGAGTTCCAGGCGGTCGGAGACGCCCAGCTTGTCGAAGATGTTGTGCAGATGGTTTTTCACGGTCTGCTCGCTGATGAACATCTTCTCGGCCATCTCTTTATTCTTGAATCCCTGCGCCACCAGGGCCACAATTTCGCGCTCGCGCTGGCTGAGCAGGGAACGCTCGCGCTCGCGACCGCTCGAGGCGGGGGCGTTGGCCGCCGGCACTTCGTCCGCGCCAGTGGCGAACTGACGCATTACCGCCGCCGTGGTGTGCGAATCCAGCCAGATTTCGCCGGCATTCACTTTGCGGATGCTCTTGATCAGCAGATCCGTGGCGCTCTGCTTCAAGACGATGCCCGAGGTGCCCAACTTCATGGCTTGCACGAACTCGTTCTTATCCTCGGAAGCCGTGAGCACGATCACGCGCGTCTTGTGTTTGCTCGATTGCAGACGCTGCAGCGTGGCCAAGCCGTCGAGGCCGGGCATCTTGAGATCGAGCAGCAGGATGTCGGGTTCGTGCTGCTGGAGCACATCCAAGACCTGGCGGCCATCCTGCGCCTGGGCTACGACTTCAAAGTCGGGCTCTAGCGCCAGCAGGCGGCAAAGACCATCGCGGAATATGGGATGATCGTCCGCGACTACGATGCGAATTTTCGATGGTTCGCTGGGAGTGTCCAGCGATGGCCCTTCCTGTGTGCCGTTGTTTTCAGGCATAAACGGGGTACTAGGCTATATTGTAGAGGCGGAATAGTACCAAGTCAACCTAAACATTATAATGGAAAAAAGTTTCTGGCGGGCGGGGCGCTCTGGGTGCCTCAGCCGTGTTCGTCGCCCGCAGGGTCCAAAACCATCAGCCCCTCGTTTTCGGCAGCTTCGACGAGTTGGCGGTCCGAGCAAACAAACGTTGCGCGCCGTTCGAGTCGTGCGCGCAGCATGAGGCAGCCAGTTGCACAGCGTCATAGGCCCTTAGCGCTTGCCGATTCAGGAGCGCCGCAGCTTCCTCAGGAGATGGGCGTTCAGCGTTTCCAGCACCCGGGGCACGACGACACCGACCTCGTTGGCGAAGCGAAATTCATTCATCTGCGGCAGTGCAAAGATGGCGTGTGGGAAATCACGCGGATGATTAGTTATGACTGGCAGAGCATGTCGATCGTCTTGAGATATTGTTTGCATACCTCCTGCGCGGCTACCGCGTGCGTACGCTCTAGGGTCCGTTCAGCCGCACTCGTTGCGGTAAGCCCTCCTTTCACTGCGCCCAAGGCCAAGGCCATGAGGCTTGGACCTTCACCTTTAAGTCCCAAGGCAAAACGTCGCGTCGAACGTCTTCCTAAAGAATGGATCGACGGTGCGGGAGATGGCGCGCCAACAACAACACCCGCGCCAGTGAAATCCCCTTCACCCCGGAACTTGCCTCGGCTTGAAATCGTATCTGCACCAGCCTGGCGATGGCCGCCCGCACCTGAGTTGGGCCGCCTGCTTGGGCGCAGCCTGTCCCGTCCTCTCTTCGCCAACACCGGCTAATTCAAATCAACGTGAGTGCATTGTCCGTAGGGAAATCCCTATCTGAAAATAGCCACCCACGCGCCGATCCTGTCGGAGATACCTCAAAACCGGCTCTGCCGCACTCAGCCTCGCTTTCGCCTGGATGGAGTTCCGAGACTGCTGGCAGCCGTTTTGACCGGTCCCTTAGCGGCGCGCCCCGCGCTATGATGTGACTTAGTTCATTTCCGAGGTAAATCCCATTGGCTTTAGCAGAAGGTTGTAAGCAAACGCTGGAGATTACCGTGCCTGTCGAGGAAGTCGAAGCGGAAACCGGCAGGGCAGTGGCCAAGGTCCAGCAGCGCGCCAAGTTGCCCGGCTTCCGTCCAGGAAAGGCTCCCGCATCGATTATCCGGCAGCACTTCGCCGGCGATATCCGGCGGCAGGTGCTGGAGACGCTGATTCCCAAGTATCTGCACAACCGGTTCGAAGCGGAAGATCTGAAAGTGGTCGGACAGCCGGACATCACCGACGTGCACCTGGAGGCCGGCGAGCCGTTGCGCTTCAAGGCCGAATTCGAAGTCATACCGCAGGTCGAGTTGAAGGACTACAAAGATCTGACGGTCAAGTATCACGATCCGGAAATCACGGACGAAGACGTGAACAAGCGCATCGAGGAACTGCGGCATCAGAAGGCGGAGTTCGTCAACGAAGATCCGCGGCCCCTGCAGGATGGCGATTTCGCGGTGCTGGCGCTCGAAAGCCTGAGCCCCGTGGATCCGCCGGTGAAGCAGGATGAGATGACGCTGGAAGTCGGCGGCGCCGATACGCTGGACGATTTCAGCGAGCATCTGCGCGGCGTCACTCCCGGCGAGACCAAAGAGTTCGATGTGCGCTATCCGGAAGATTTCGGCCAGCCGAAATTGGCTGGGAAAACCGTGCGTTTCCGGGCCGAAGTAAAGGGCGTGCGGCGTAAAGAGCTACCCGAAATCAACGACGAATTTGCGCAGGATCTGGGCGATTACCGGACGGTGGACGAGTTGCGGGAAGCCGTCCGCAAATCGTTATTTGCGCAGCGCCAGTACGATGCGCAGCAGGAGGCCAAGAATCAGCTTGTCGAGCAGCTTGTCGACATGCACGATTTTGCCGTGCCCGAAGCGTTCGTCGATCAGCAGATCAAGAATCGTACTGAGCAGCGTGTGCGGGCGCTGTCCCAGGAGGGCCTGGATACGAAAGACCTGAAGCTCGATTGGCGAAAGTTGAAAGACAGCATGCAGGAGAAGGCCACGCGCGAGGTGAAAGCATCGATGCTGCTTACGCGCATCGCCGAGCGGGAAGCTATCGCGCCCACGCGCGACGAGGTGGATAAGGAAGTGGAGCGCATCGCGCGGCAGCAGCGCGAGCCTTTCGCGGCCGTGCGCTTGCGCTTTGAGAAGGATGGGACGCTGGGCCGCATCGCGTCGCACATTCAGACGGAAAAGACGCTCAATTTTCTGTTCGAGCATGCGGGGAAAACAGAGGAGTAATTCGATGAAGTGGTTATCGATCCTGATCGCATTGTGTGCCATGACGGCCTCGGCGGCCGATATCGGCGGCAATTGGAGGGCAACCGTCGATACGCCTAACGGCACCGTGGAACGAACCTTCGTTTTCAAAGTGGACGGCCATAAGCTCACCGGCGAAAGCACCAGCAACATGTTCGGCAAGTCTACGATTGAAGATGGCCAGGTGGATGGGGACAACGTATCGTTCAACCTGAAGGTGAACATCCAGGGCAACGAGGGCGTGGTGAAGTACACGGGTAAAATCGTGGACGCCGATACCATTAAGTTCACCGTGGAAGTGGAGTCGGTTGGGCAGACCTTGGAGATGACCGCCAAGCGCGTTTCGTGAGCCATGCCCGGTGAACCAGATCCCCCGGAGTGTGCCGATTTCGAGGCGGCCGCCCGCCGGCCGATCGCGCAGCACATCCGCAATTCGTTCATCAAAACCTATAAGCCGGTTATGGACGACGCGGATTATCGATCCTTCGACACTATGGAGCGGTATCGCCGGTGGTGCAAGGAGAATCTGCCGGATTGGCTCGGCTACAACCGGGATTAATAAGGTCGCATGGCCGTCTTCGAATTTGAGAACGCGGAGGAGATCCGCCGGGTTTGCGAGAAGCACGGCGTGCAATATCTCTTCTTCGCAAAAGTCTCAGAAGCGGCCCATTCGATTTGGATCTGATCTTCGCACCCGATGGCATCGAACGGTTTGAAGACGCGTGGCGGCGGCGCGTGGAGAAACACGGCTTCCCAATTGCCAATATCGACGATATCGTTCGGAGCAAGCAGGCGGCAAATCGTCAGAAGGATAAGGAATCGCTGCCGCGGCTATTGTCGTTCAGGGAGTGGTTGGCGCGCAATAAATAGCGGCTTTCCGGGCTGGCCCGTCGCATCGCGTATGCTAGACTGAGGGTGGCGTTATGGACAATGTCCAGGCAATCTTGACGGTGAGCATCCCCACTCTGGCGGTGCTGGTGGGGATCCTGATCAATAATACGAGGCTGTCGGACCTGAGCAAGCGCTTGGACGGCATGGAGCGACGCTCGGACCAACGCTTCGAGGAAGTGGGGCGGCGTTTGGACGATATGGAGCGCAGGTCGGATCAGCGCATCGAGGATCTCAAGGAAGCCTGGCGGGCGGCGTTGCGCCGCGTAGAAGAAGTGCTGGATGCGCGCCTGAAGCATCTTGAGGAACTGCGGTAGTATCCCGAAAAGCCACCTAAACCCGCCAGTACTTTGGGCCGTGGCGGGACCCGTTGCTTAAACCACCAATTTCAGGCGATAATGGTATTGACCCGTTTTTGTTCCCCCCTTACGGGAGAGGCGCATTCCTTGGGCGTCATCCAACTGCCCAGGGATTTGAGGAGGCAACTCGAGTGAAGCGTGCCGGATCCGATGAGGCCCTGCGATGTTCATTCTGTCACAAAAGCCAAGATGTAGTCGGGAAGCTCATCTCATCCCCCAGTGATTATCCCCGAGCGTATATCTGCGATGAATGCATCGCGGTATGCAACTCGATTTTGGACGACGATAAGATCGACCAGCCGTCCGGGATGCCGCACAAGATCCCCAAGCCCCTGGAGGTGAAGGAGCATCTGGATCAATATGTGATCGGCCAGGAGGCCACCAAGAAGAAGCTGGCGGTGGCCGTCTATAACCATTGCAAGCGCATCCACATGAACCGGATGAGGAACTCCGACGTGGAGCTTTCCAAATCCAATATCCTGCTGATCGGCCCTACCGGCACAGGCAAGACGCTGATGGCGCAGACTTTGGCCCGCATACTGGACGTGCCCTTCGCCATCGTAGACGCCACCACCCTGACCGAAGCCGGCTACGTCGGCGAGGACGTTGAAAACATCATCCTGAAGCTGCTGCAGGCGGCCGATGGAGACGTCCAGCGGTGCCAGCAGGGCATCATATATATCGATGAGATCGATAAGATCTGCCGGAAGGACGAAAACCCGTCCATTACCCGCGATGTCTCGGGTGAAGGCGTGCAGCAGGCGCTGCTGAAGATTCTGGAAGGCACGGTCGCCAATGTGCCGCCACAAGGCGGGCGTAAGCATCCGCACCAGGAATTCACGCCGGTGGATACCACGAATATCCTGTTCATCTGCGGGGGAGCCTTCGTGGGTCTGGAGAAGGTGATCGGACGGCGCGTGGGCAAAAAGTCCATGGGCTTCCTGCCGGAGGAAGAGAAAAACACCAAAACGATCGGCATCGGCGGCCATCGCGATATCAACCTGCTGAGCCAGGTGCAGCCGCAGGATCTGATCAAGTTCGGGTTCATCCCGGAATTTATCGGGCGCCTGCCGGTAAACGCGGTGCTGGAGGATCTGGACAAGGATTCCCTGGTGCAGATTCTGACCCGGCCCAAGAACGCCATCATCCGGCAGTATCAGAAGCTCTTCGAGTTTGAGAATGTGCGGTTGAAGTTCAGCGACGACGCCTTGGAAGCGATCGCCGATTTGGCCCTGGAACGTAAAGTGGGAGCGCGCGGCTTGCGCATGATCCTGGAAGATCTGATGCTGGATCTTATGTACTACCTGCCTTCTTACAAGAAGGTGAAAGAGTTCCTGGTCACCAAAGAAATGGTGCTTTCCCAGAAAATCAGCCTTACAATATTAGAAAAGGCCGGTTAAGCCAGCCCGCGCATCTAGCGCCAGCCCACCCCGGCCAAACGGGGCCAGGAAGCCAACCCTTGCGGAGAAACATGCTTACTTTAAAGGAAAAATCGGACACAAAGCGTTTGCCGATGATGCCCATACGGGATGTGGTGATCTTCCCGTATATGATGACCCCCTTTGTGGTGGGGCGCGAATCGAGCGTGCGCGCGCTGGAAGAAGCCATGGCCGGCGACAAAAAGATCTTCCTGGCCACCCAACACGATGCCTCCATCGACGAGCCTAAGCCAAACGAAATCTATACGGTCGGCACGGTGGTCAATATCGTACAGAGCCTGAAGCTGCCCGACGGCAACATCAAGGTGCTGGTGGAAGGCGTGGAGCGCGCCAAGGTTTTCTCCATTACCGACGAAGAGGGCTTCTTCCGCGCCGTGGTGCGAACCTTCAATTTCAAAGTGGAAGCCGGCCCGCAGCTCGATGCGCTGACCAGCCGCGTGACCACGCTGTTCGAGCAGTACGTCAAGCTGAGCCAGAATCTGAACTACGAAACCATGATCGCCGCCATCCGCGTGGATGACGCCGGCAAGCTGGCCGATACCGTAGGGGCCAATCTGCAGTTGACCATCGAGGAAAAGCAGGAACTGCTCGAAATCTTCGATCCGGTGGACCGGCTCACGCGCGTGGCTGAGATGCTGGATATCGAAATCGAAAAGCTGAACGTGGACCGCACCATTCAGGGCCGCGTGAAGCGCCAGATGGAAAAGGCGCAGAAAGAATACTACCTCAACGAAAAGATCAAGGCCATCCAGAAGGAGCTCGGCCGCGGCGAAAAGAGCGAAATCGACGAGTTGAAAAAGCGCATTGAGACGGCCGGCATGACTGCCGACGCGCAGGAAAAAGCCATGGCGGAATTGAAGCGGCTCGAGAATATGCCGCCCATGTCCGCCGAATCCACCGTCTCGCGCAATTATCTCGATTGGCTGCTGGCGGTGCCGTGGAAGAAAAAATCCAAGGAAATCCGCGATTTGAAATTCGCCGAGCAGGTGCTCGAATCGGACCACTACGGCCTCGAGAAGATCAAAGAGCGCATCCTGGAATTCCTGGCCGTGCGCCGCCTGGTGAAGAATCCCAAGGGTTCGATTCTGTGCTTTGTGGGACCTCCCGGCGTGGGCAAGACTTCGCTCGGAATGTCCATCGCCAAGGCCACCGGCCGCAAGTTCGTGCGTATGTCGCTCGGCGGCGTGCGCGACGAAGCCGAGATTCGCGGCCATCGCCGCACCTATATCGGCGCGCTGCCCGGCCAGGTGATCCAGATGATGAAAAAGGCCGGCACCCGCAATCCGGTCTTCATGCTGGACGAAGTGGAAAAGATGTCCATGGATTTCCGCGGCGATCCTTCAGCCGCGCTGCTCGAGGTGCTGGATCCCGAACAGAATTTTATGTTTGTTGACCACTATCTCGATGTGGAGTATGATCTGAGTCAGGTCTTCTTCATCGCGACGGCCAACGTTCTGCATACGGTTCCTCCCGCCTTGCAGGACCGCATGGAGGTCATCCGGCTCTCCGGTTACACCGAATACGAAAAGCTGGAGATCGCCAAGCGTTTCCTGGTTAAGAAGCAGATGGAGCAGACCGGGTTGACGAACAGCGAGATTGAATTCTCGGACGATGGGTTGCAGGGGCTGATCCAGTACTACACGCGCGAAGCGGGCGTGCGCAACCTGGAGCGGGAAATCGGCAACGTGTGCCGCAAAATGGCGCGCAAGGTGGTAAATGCGCAGAGCAACAAGGATAATAAACGCGCCGAGAAGATTGTGATCACCGGCGCCATCCTGCCGGATTTGCTGGGGCCGCAGCGGTTCCGGGATCTGCAGGCGGAAAAGAAAAACGAGATCGGGGCGGCGGTGGGTTTGGCATGGACCGAAGTCGGCGGCCAGATTCTGACTACTGAAGCGACCCTGATGGAGGGGAAAGGGAAGCTGACCATCACCGGCAAACTGGGCGAAGTGATGCAGGAGTCCGCACAGGCGGCCATGAGTTATATTCGATCCAGGGCGCATCAATTCGGGCTTCCGCGCGATTTCTACCGGAATCTGGATGTGCACATTCACCTTCCAGAAGGCGCCATTCCCAAGGATGGACCTTCGGCGGGAATCACCATGGCCACTACCATCTGCAGCGCGCTGACCAGAATTCCGGTGCGCGGCGATGTAGCCATGACCGGTGAGATCACTTTGCGCGGCAAGGTGCTGGGCATCGGCGGATTAAAGGAGAAGCTGCTGGCGGCTCACCGCCATGGAATTAACGAAGCCATCGTGCCGCTCGATAACCAGAAGGATCTGCCGGAGATCCCGGAAAATATTCGCAACGAGATGAAGATCCATTTCGTCGAGTCCATGGACGAGGTTCTCAAGATCGCATTGGAGCGGGAGATTGTAGCGTTGCCCATGCCGGCCACCCCCGGTGTGGAAGTCGCTTCCCAGCCGGAAGAAGTGGTCGCGCATTAAGCTCCCCGTGGGGCAGGCCATCGTTTTATGTGGCCTGCCGGCGAGCTCCGTGGGGCAGGCCATCGTTTTATGTGGCCTGCCGGCGAGCTCCGTGGGGCAGGTCATCGTTTTATGTGGCCTGCCGGCGGCAAGATTTGGTAATAGACAGCACTTTTGTAACTTCCTCGGCTAAGCCGGAACAGTTCCCCTCTGACGGCTTGCCCGAGATCGCCTTTTTAGGGAGAAGTAACGTAGGAAAGTCCAGCCTGATTAACATCCTTACCGGGCACAAAGGGCTGGCTTTCACCAGTAGCACTCCGGGCCGCACACAAACGATCAACTTTTACCGAATCAACGGATCGCTGTATTTCGTCGATCTACCGGGGTATGGATACACCCGGGTATCCAAGGAGCTTTCCGGGAAATGGCACGACCTGATCGAGGGCTACCTCTTAACAAGGCCGGTATTGGATCTTTCCTTTCTCGTCCTGGATGCCCGCAGGGGTTGGATGGATCGGGATTTACAACTCAAACAATGGCTCGAAAGCCACAACCGGCGATACCGGGTGATCGCCACCAAGACAGATAAATTGAATCAATCGGAAAAATGGCAAGGTCTGGCGGGCATCCGCAAGGAAAACGTCGAACCGCTGCCGTTCTCGGCCTCTACGGGCCGGGGAGTGAGGGAAATTTGGCAAGTGATAACGAAAACACTCCAGACGCGGTAAATACCACAACACCGCAAGAAGAACCAGAGAAGCCGTCCGAGCGCCCGCTCGAACGGTCCTCCCAGAATGGGCCTGCCCGCGATTCCGCGCCGCCCGCCCGCGACCAAAACAACGCCGCCACGCACGAGGGCGCACCACCTTCCGAAACGCGGCCCCAGACAGCCGAACGGACTGAACCAACGACCATTGGCGGCGGCGGCCATCATCCGCACCGGCGCAACAAACCGCCGGCGCAGGCCAAAAACGGCTCACCCACTCTCGACCTGGTGGAACTGAAAGACATGAGCATTCAGCGGCTCAACCAGGTTGCCAAGGACATGAACGTGGCCGGCGCGGCCGGTTTGCGCAAGCAGGAGCTGATCTTCAAAATCCTGCAGACGCAGGCGGAGAAGAGCGGACTCATTTTCTCCGAAGGTGTGCTTGAGTGCCTGCCCGATGGCTTCGGCTTCCTGCGCGCGCCGGAGTATAACTATCTGCCCGGCCCCGACGATGTGTATGTCTCGCCTTCGCAGATCCGGCGCTTCGATCTGCGCACCGGCGACACCATCTCCGGCCAGATCCGCCCGCCCAAGGAAGGCGAGCGCTACTTCGCGCTCATCAAGGTCGACGCCATCAACTTCGAACCGCCCGAGGAAGCCCGCAACAAGATCTTCTTCGATAACCTGACGCCGCTCTATCCTAACTCGCGGATCAAGTTAGAAACCGTGCGCGATAACTTCTCCGGCCGCGTCATGGATCTGCTTACTCCCATCGGTAAAGGCCAGCGCGGACTGATTGTATCTCCGCCACGCACAGGTAAGACGATGCTGCTGCAAAGTATCGCTAACTCGGTAACTACCAACCATCCCGAAGTTACTCTGATCGTGCTGCTGATCGACGAGCGCCCGGAAGAAGTCACTGACATGCAGCGTTCCGTGCGCGGCGAAGTAATCAGCTCCACGTTCGACGAGCCGGCCACGCGCCACGTGCAGGTCGCCGAGATGGTGATCGAAAAGGCCAAGCGTCTGGTGGAGCATAAGAAGGATGTAGTCATCCTGCTCGATTCCATCACACGTTTAGCGCGCGCTTACAATACGATCGTGCCGCCGTCGGGAAAAGTGCTCTCGGGCGGCGTGGATTCCAACGCCCTGCAGCGCCCCAAGCGCTTCTTCGGCGCGGCCCGCAACATCGAAGAGGGCGGTTCGCTGACTATTATCGCCACTTCGCTGATCGACACCGGCAGCCGCATGGACGATGTGATTTTCGAAGAATTCAAAGGCACCGGTAATTTGGAAATCCACCTGGAGCGCAAGCTGGTGGATAAGCGCGTCTTCCCGGCGATCGACATCAACAAGAGCGGTACGCGAAAAGAAGAGCTGCTGCTGCCCAAGGAAGAACTCAACCGCGTGTGGATTCTGCGCAAGGTGCTGAATCCGCTGTCGCCGGTGGAAACCATGGAGCTGCTGCTCGACAAGCTTGGTAAGACGCGCAGCAACGCGGAGTTCTTGAATTCGATGAGTGGTTAGCGCGCCTGCTTCGGGCTGGGTGTTTGGCCGAACGGCGTCACGGACTAACTTGGGATGCCGAGGTGCTTGTCTGGACCGCGGCATCGGCCCGGCCTCAGTCAGCCATATCAGGAGCAGTGCACTCCGATTTTTCCGGTGACCAGTTCATACCGGAGCCGGCTAGCCGGACTGGTTTACGCAGCCACCTGAGGCAGCAGGTGTTTCAGCTCCACCTGCGGAGATTCGGGATCGGCGAATAAATGGCTCGCTCCAAGGACCTCTATTCCGACGAGTTGCTCTCCCTCCGCGAAATCGAGCGAAATATCGTCCGTCACGCGAACAGCGCGGCACTGAAAGTCTCCCCCCACCAACTGGATATATAGGGCATCTGCCTCTCGGTCGTAGCTGATTTGCATCTCGGCTCCCTCTCTTCAAAAATAATACGTAAAGACCGTCACCACAACAAGCCGGTCCGCCCGTTCCTCGACGACTGGCGTCACTTGCTGGACTGCGTACCATTTCCCGGCCCATTCGCGCTGGAATTCGAGATTCAGGCGATACAGCCAAAGCCCTCGCTGGGCGGGCTCCTTCTTGCCGCGGCGGATCGCGGTGGTCACGTCCGCTTCGGTCGTTCCCCGATGCACGCAACGTTCACGGGCGTGACGGGTGAACACAACCGGTTTGGGCTGCTCGTTCATTGGGGGGCGCGTTTTGAGCTTGAGCTTTCACTATAGTGCAATTCCTCAAGTCGATTGGGTAACCGTGGTAATGGACAGCGGGCACGCGGCGCCATCGCTCACTCCTTCGCCACCGCCGACTCCGAAATCAACTTATTGCGTGGTCTAAAAACAGGGGTCGTCAGAAGAATTCGTGGGTCGATTCCGGCTCGGGTAACTTGCCAAGTGAGTGATAGAGCGCAAGTTCGAGACAGCGGAAGGTGCGGAAACCGTAGGATTTTCTCATGGTGACTTTAGCCTTGTTGTTCAGACCCTCGACAACTCCGCTGGAAAGCAGCTTCTGAGCACGGAAATAGTTGAGGATCAGTTCGCGATGCTGGCGGAGTGACCGGGCGATCTTCTTCATGGGCTCGATGCGCGAGCGCATCACTTGCCGACACCAGTCATCGAGGAACTTTCCGGCCCATGCGGGCGAGTTGTAATCCCAGAGCTGCTGAAAGGCTTCCTTAAGAAGATAAGCACGTACGGTCTTCAGGTTGTAACGGAGCAGATCGCGCAACCGGAAGCGCTGTTCCGTCTTCAGATTCTCTTCGCGTTTGAGCAGCAGCCAGCGCGACTTCTTCAGCACGGGCACGCCGCCCTCGCTCGCTATGCGGCGCGATTCTCCCCCTCGGATTTCGTCCAGTGCCTTGTTCATTTTCGCCACGATGTGAAAACGATCGAGGATGTGAAGCGCCTCGGAGCACTTCTCGCGAATGACCTTTAGGTACGGTTCCCACATATCGGAACAGACGAACACAATCTTCGAAGCCAGTTCGTCGCCGATGACGGTGAAAAATCCCCGGAAGGATTCGATGGTTCTTTCACGGCCCACCCAAAGCAGGCGCGTGACGTCGAGATCGATCTGATAAACCAGAGTCAAGTACTTGTGGCCTTTGGCGTATTGGATCTCATCGACGCCGATCGCATCGATTTGTCCCAGCACCCGGTGCTCCAGCCCGAAGGTGACGACGTGTTCCACGGCGTCGAATACCTTGTCCCAGGAAGTACGAAAGGCCCCCGCCGTCTCTTTCCATGACAGTCGCCGCGCCCAACGGGCTAAGAAGAGCATGTAGGCTTTGGTCAGTGTGCGTTTGCCGTCGCCCCAGGGAACTTCTTCGACAGCCACAATGCCGCAGCGGCGACAGTTGACGCGCCGCATGGTGTACAGAAGGAAGACGAGAAACCCCCACAGGGGAATGAACTCAAAGCGCCGCTCGGCGAGTTGGTCGTAACCGGGCGCCGGCAAATGGCAGCGCGAGCAGACTGCGGCCGAACCCCTGCGCGGTCGCACGGCCACTTCGATACTCTTCTTGTCGGCACTGAAGTGGGCGTGCTGGTAGACAAAACCTCGGAAACGATGGCAGCGGTTTAGAATCGTGATCAGTTCCATGGCGCGGAAGCGGGCGGCGGCGAGAACCTTTACCCTACCGCGAGCCGCGACCAGTTCGCCTCGACGCTGAGAGATCACCCGCGATCTCAACGAAGTAGGCCCGCGGGCACAGCAACAGAAGGTATCGTCGAATACGACTTTGCGTTTGCATACGTTTTTTTCCGTTGCGATACGTTTTTTTTCGTAGTATCGTTGATTCAGATGAGTTCCTCCCGTCCCAACCGACCGCCGATCGCGCTTCCAACCAACGCCGAACTCGATATTCTTGCTGTCATTTGGACGTTGGGAATGGCGACCGTACGGGAAGTCCACGATGAACTCGGCAAAGACAACCGGTACACCACCACGCTGAAGACAATTCAATTGATGACCGAGAAAGGTCTGCTCATCCGCTGCGAACGGTTCGGATCGCACGTTTACGAGGCCGGCGTCCCGAAAGAGCAAACGCAGCGACAAATCGCGGCAGATCTCCTCAAGCGAGCCTTCGGCGGTTCCGCCCGAAACATGGTAATGGGTGCTCTCACGGCGATGCCGGCCTCGCGCCAGGAACTCGACGAAATCCGTGGAATGCTGGACACCTTTGCCAAGAAGAAAGAAGGGTCAAAATGAATGCCATTCAAATGCTCTCCTCAGAGGCATGGGTGGAGCGCCTCGGGTGGACGCTCGTCCACTTCCTTTGGCAGGGCTTGGCGATTGCGCTCGTATATGGGGCCGCAGATAAAGTTATGGCGCGCAGGTGCAGCCCGAACGGTCGATACCTGTTGGCCTGCGCGGCTCTGGTCGCGATGATGGCCGCTCCGCTGACCACTTGGGAGTTGATGCGACCGCCGGCTGCAACCCCTGGCGCAGCCTATCGGATCCGCGGCATCCCCCCGGCCCCTTCCACAAGCAGTACCGTCGGCGCCGCTACACTGCCCGATTCCGTCCGCGCCAGAGTGCCCGAGGTACGGCCGGCACAGTTCCTCGCGTGGGTCGTGGTGGTCTGGCTCATCGGCGCCGCTGCGCTTTGGGTGCGGCTGGCTGGAGGCTGGGTGGTTGCGGCGCGCATGCGGTCGATGCTGGTGCGACGTGCTTCGCAGGAATGGCAGCAGACTCTACGAAAGCTTGCGGCACAGATCGGACTGTCTCGTCCCGTGCGCTTGCTCGTCTCCGCGCTGGTGCAGGTGCCGACGGTGGTCGGCTGGCTGCGACCGGTGGTGCTGGTGCCGGTGGGGGCGCTCGGGGGGTTGCCTGACGAGTATGTGGAGGTCCTGCTGCTGCATGAGCTAGCGCACATCCGCAGGCACGATTACCTGGTCAACATGTTCCAGAGCGTCGCCGAAGCTCTGTTGTTCTACCACCCCGCCGTCTGGTGGGTGTCGGGGCAAATTCGCGCCGGGCGCGAACTGTGCTGCGACGATATCGCTGTTTCGGTCGCTGGGGATGCGCTCACCTATGCCCGCGCACTGGCGCATTTGGAGTCGTATCATCCGGCGCATATCAGCGCTGCCGCACTTGCGGCTACTGGTGGATCCCTGGCCGACCGCATCGCCCGCTTGCTGGGCCACTCGCGGCCGGCGGTCCACACCGGAATGGGACCGGGTGTCGTTACGATCGCCATTCTACTGGTGACCGCGGGATACGGATTGTTCGCCCAGTCCGACTTACACCCTGCCTTCGAAGTGGCGTCGATCAAACGAGGTGCTTCTGCCGCCGGACCTGTGGATCCCGTCAGCGTGAGTTACAAACCCGGCGGGCGGATGATTGCAATGAACGCTCCACTCCGGCTCCTCATCCAATTCGCCTATGCTGTCCACGACTCCCCTCATTCGCAACCCCTGCGGGCTGCTCAAGTCATGGGAGGTCCGGCCTGGATCGATTCCGAAGGCTACAACATCGAGGCCAAGCCCGAGGCCAACACCGACCAGAAGCACGCTTGGTTTATGCTGCAAACGCTCCTGGCCGACAGATTCAGGCTGACGCTCCACCGGGAGACCAGAGATCTTCCCGTATACGATTTGACGGCGAGAAATAGTGGCATCAAACTGCCGGCGTCCAAGGAAGCAAATTGCGTTTCCTTTCAGCCCGGCATGACGCCGCGGAGCATCCCAGGGTCCGTCGACTGTGGCTATGCGCCCTTGTTGCTGTCGCCCACTGGGCTGCGGTTGAACGGTAGGAAGCTGCACATGGCGGACCTCGTAAGAGAGCTGGCACTGACACTCGGCCGGCCGGTCATGGATAAGACGGGCTTCACTGGCGAATTCGATCTCAATCTGAATTACACCGACGATGCTCTTGCGAAATCGCCCGACGACCCTGGCGGTAATCGGCCCCCGGCCGAGCCCAACCGTTCCATCGTTTTCGCTGCCATGCAGCAACTCGGGCTGAAACTCGAGCCGGCCAAGGGCCCTGTCGAAGTGCTCGTCGTCGATCATGCGGAGAGACCCACCGCCAATTGAGTGGGCCGCTCGGGTGTCGGGCAGCAGTCGTACCCGGATCGAGGGGAGTCGTGACAGTCCGAGTCTGCTATCCGGCACTGTTTTCACTTGCTGTTGACCTTCCATCTCCTTTCGAGACGCACCAGTCACCCACAGATTTGTCCGACGAGGCAAAAACAGGGGTCCATTATCGAGGTGCGTGCACGGGCGCATGCTTTAAGTTCATGCACTTGGACGGCCCTGCAGGATGGATTATTCGCGAGCGGCTGTAAACGCGTGCAGCCGGGGATATTCATTTAACGGCGATCCAACCGCGGCTGCTACGTTATACTCCAGATATGGGGACCTCGCTTCTCGTATCCGAGCAGGAATATCTGACCACCAGCTATGAGCCGGATTGCGAGTACGATGATGGAGAGCTCCTGGAGCGCAATGTGGGCGAACAACCGCACAGCATTCTCGAGGCCGCCATTGGCGCTTACTTCTTTGAACGTCGCAAGCGATTCCGCATTCGCGTCCTGACCGAGCAACGCATCCGCATCGCCCCGCGCAAATACCGGATTCCCGACGTATGCGTATACCTGCAGCCCGTGCCCGACGATCGCGTGTTGAGTACCCCGCCTTTTATCGCCGTTGAAATTCTCTCACCCCAAGACCGCATGAGCCGGGTACGTAAGAAGATCGGCGAATATCTCGCCTTCGGCGTAACTTATGTCTGGCTCGTCGATCCGGAAGCGCGCCGCGCGGATGTCTACACCGCGTCCGGTTTCTACGAAGCCAAAGACGGCATCCTCCGCACCGAAAACCCCGCGATCGAAGTCCCTCTCGCCGAATTATTCCAAGCTCTAGATGACTAACTCCCGCGACGCCATCCTGCTGCTTTCCTTCGGCGGTCCCGACCGGCCTGAAGAAGTCATGCCGTTTCTCGAAAACGTTCTGCGCGGGCGCAACGTGCCCCGCGAGCGTATGCTGGAAGTGGCCGAACACTATTACCACTTCGGCGGCCGCAGTCCCATCAACGATCAAAACCGCGCGTTGATCGCCGCCCTGCGTGACGTGCTGGCCACAGATGGTACCGACCTGCCGGTCTATTGGGGCAACCGCAACTGGCATCCGCTGCTGGCCGATACGCTGCGCCAGATGGCCGCCGACGGAGTAAGTCGCGCCTTCGCCTTCGTAACATCGGCGTATAGTTCTTACTCCGGCTGCCGGCAGTATCTGGAAGATATCGCGCGCGCGCGCGAAGCTGTGGGCCGCGGCGCGCCGGAAGTGCTGAAGCTGCGGGTATTTTACAATCATCCCGGCTTCATCGAACCCATGGCAGACCGGGTGCGCGCCGCGCTTGCCAGCATTCCATCGGAACGCCGCGCGCAGGCGGCGCTGGCATTCACCGCGCATAGCGTTCCGGTTTCCATGGCCGAAACCAGCCGCTACGTGCAGCAGGTGGAGGAAGCCTGCCGGTTGGTCGCCGAACGCCTGGACGCGCCGCTGTACCGGCTGGTCTATCAGAGCCGCAGCGGAGCCCCCGGCCAGCCCTGGCTGGGTCCCGATGTTTTGGAGTATCTCCGCGAACTGGCGGCCGCCGGCGCGGCCCGCGATGTAGTGCTCGCGCCCATCGGATTCATCTCCGACCACATGGAAGTGGTGTACGATCTGGACACCGAAGCCCGCCAGCTCAGCGAGGAACTTGGTCTGAACATGGTGCGCGCCGGAACCGTCGGTTCCGACCCCCGATTCGCCGCCATGATCCGCGAACTGGTCATGGAGCGCACAGCCGGCGCTCCCCGGCGCGCACTGGGCGAACTGGGACCTAGCCACGATGTCTGCCCGGCCGACTGCTGCCCTGGGGCGCGCTCCGCTCGCCGGGGCTAGGGCCTAGGGGTTGGGGGTTAGAGGTCGACCCTGCGCTCTGTGCCCCAAGCCATCCCCAGTCCCTAACCCCCAGTCCCTAGCCCCTTCGGCCGCCCCAGTCCCTAGCCCCTAAAACCCAGTTTCAAAATCTGAGACTTTCCCGCCCTTCCCGCCACTAGCATACCGAAATCCAAAAAGAAATCAGTCTGGTGGACGCTGGATGAACGATCAAGAGGTCATTCGCGAGTTTCTCATCGAAAGCAACGAAAGCCTGGGCCGCCTGGACCGGGAAATGGTGGAGCTGGAAAAGCGCCCTCAGGATCCCGACCTGCTGGCCGGTATCTTTCGTGCCTTCCACACGGTTAAAGGGACCTGCGGCTTCCTGGGCTTCGCCAGGCTCGAAGCCGTTACCCACCTGACCGAGAGCCTTCTAAGCCAACTGCGGGACGGAAAACGTGAGTTGAACCCCGAACTGGCGACCCTCATTCTCGAATCCGTGGATGTGGTCAAGGCCGCCTTGGTCGCCATCGAACAAACCGGCGCCGAGGGTCCCGAAACGCACGACGATCTGCGCAAGCGCCTCGAAGCCGTCTGCGCGCAGGCTACCGGCGGCGCGCCGTGCCCCGATTCCGCGGCGGCGGCCAATGGCGCGGAAAAAGCCGCCACCGCGAAAGGCCCTTCCATTTCGGATTCCACCATCCGGGTGGATGTGGGCCTGCTCGACAAGCTCATGAACCTGGTGGGTGAGCTGGTGCTGGCCCGCAACCAGATCCTGCAGTTCAACGCCCGCCAGGAAGACGCCACCCTGAACGCCACCTCGCAGCGCTTAAATCTCATCACCACCGAACTGCAGGAAGGCGTTATGAAGACGCGCATGCAGCCCATCGGGGTGGTTTGGAATAAGCTGCCGCGGCTGGTGCGCGATCTGGCGAAGTCCTGTGGCAAGCAGATCCGCCTGGAAATGGATGGGGCGGGCACCGAGTTGGATAAGACCATCATCGAGGCCATCAAAGATCCGCTGACGCACATTGTGCGCAATTGTTGCGATCACGGCGTCGAAAAGCCTGAGGTGCGCGTCCACGCCGGAAAACCGGCCGAAGGCAAGATCACGCTGCGCGCGTTCCACGAGGGCGGCCAGGTGAACATCGAGATCGCCGACGATGGGGCCGGGATGGATGCCACCGTCCTGAAAAATAAAGCCGTCGAAAAGGGATTGATCCGAAGAGAGCAGGCCGAACACATGAGCGGCCGGGAGGCGCTGGCGCTGATCTTTCTGCCCGGTTTCTCCACGGCCGCCGAAGTCACCAGCATCAGCGGCCGCGGCGTCGGCATGGACGTGGTCAAAACCAATATCGAAAAGATCGGCGGCGTGGTGGATCTCGCGAGCCATCTGGGCGAAGGGACCATTCTGAAACTGAAAATTCCGCTAACCCTGGCCATCATTCCCGGTCTGGTGGTTACGCTGGCCGAACGCCGCTCCGCGCCTCGCCAGTTGCAAGGCATCGGCGAGCGCTACGTGATTCCGCAAGCCAGCCTGCTGGAGCTGATCCGGCTGGAGGGCGAATCCGGAAAGCGCCAGATCGAATACATCCACAACACCCCGTTCTATCGCAGGCGCGGCAGTCTGCTGCCGCTGGTCAATCTGGCCGACGTCCTGCAGTTAGGCGAACCGGCGGATTCCGGCGTGGTCAATATCGTGGTCCTGCAAGCGGAGGAACGCCAGTTCGGCCTGGTGGTGGATGGCATCAGCGACACACAGGAAATCGTGGTGAAGCCGCTGGGCAAGCAATTGAAAGGCTTGAACTGCTATGCCGGGGCCACCATCATGGGCGATGGCCGGGTGGCCCTGATTCTGGACGTTTCGGGCATTGCGCAGTTGTCGGGCGTGGTGCGGGAGTCCCGCGAGAAATCCGCCACGGAAACCCGCCGCCGCGACCATGCAGGCGCGGAGATGCAAACATTTCTGCTGTTCCGCGCCGGATCGTTCGAGCGCCTGGCGGTGCCCCTTTCGCTAGTCGCTCGCCTGGAAGAAATCGCGCTCTCCAAAATCGAGCACGCCGGCGGCAAACTGGTCGTGCAATACCGCGGACGGATTCTGCAGCTCGCCTCGCTCGAGTCGATTCTCGAATCCCGCGAGGACAGCGCCGCCGGCTTGCAGGATCCTTCCCAGGTGGTGGTTTTCAATAATGGAGAGCGCAGCATTGGCATCCTGGTGGACCGCATACTTGACATCGTGGAGGATCAAGTTACGGCCCGCCAGGCGGCCGCCCGCCCCGGCTTGTTGGGGTCGGCGGTCATCGGCAAAAAGGTGACTGACCTGCTCGATCTGCACGCAGTGATCCAGCGGGCCGACGAGAGCTGGTTCCAACGCCACGATTCGCAACGCGCCAACGGCGTCACGGTGATGATCGCGGAAGCTTCCTCCTTCGTGCGCGGCTTGGTGCGCAATTCGCTCGAAATGGCGGGTTATCGCGTGGTGGAGACCGCCGACACCAAGACCGCTTTGCGGGAGCTCGAGCGCCACAAAATAGATGTCGTATTGGCGGGACTCGATCTGCCTTCGGACAACGGCCATGGTCTGATCGAAGAGATGCAGCGCTCGCCGGGCTTGGCGCGCGTGCCGGCGCTGGCCCTGACCGATAACGCCGAGCAGGCTCAAGCCTGCCGCGCGCATCCCAACGGCTTTTCGGATTACCAGACCAAATTCGACCGCGACGCCATGCTGCTGTCGCTGGCTAAGCTGGCGAGCGCGGTCGAAACTCATTCCCCGGTGCCCGCCGGAGAGAAAGGCTAAATCATGGCGCCCAACAACACTGGCTCGGAAGCCGCCCACTCGAGCCGCGAATTCGCCACGTTCTTCGTCGACGGCCTGTTCTTCGGCATCGATGTGCTGCAAGTCCAGGAAGTGCTCCGCTACCAGGAGATGACGCCGGTGCCGTTGGCGCCTACCGTGATCGAAGGGCTGATCAACCTGCGCGGCCAGATCGTCACTGCCGTGGACATGCGCCGCCGCCTCAAGCTGCAGCCGCGCGGCGACGACCGTATTCCCATGAATACGGTAGTCCGCACCAAGGAGGGCACTGCGGTGAGCCTGTTGGTGGACGAGATCGGCGACGTGGTGGAAGTAGACGCCGACGCGTTCGAGGCGGCGCCGGATAATGTGGATCCCGCCGCGCGGGATCTGCTTCAGGGCGTGTACAAATTGAAGGATCGCCTGCTGCTGGTCCTGGACACCGAGAAGACCATCGATATTAATGTTGCCGCGAATGCCGCCTGACACATACCGGAGTTTCTGAATTGGCTTTCACTTTCTTCTTTCGAGACCAACAAGTGCTGGAACGGGTTGTCGAATATCTGCTCCCCAGCCTGGCGGGCCGCAGTCACCCGCGCATCTGGGATGCCGGCTCGGCCATGGGCCAGGAGCCTTACACGCTTGCCATGATACTGGCCGGGCGCATGGGACACTTCGTCTTCAACAACCTGCGCATCGATGCCACCGATGTGGAAAACACCGGCCAGTTCGCCAAAATCATAGAGGCCGCCGTGTACGAGAGGGAGGAGTTGTCGCGGTTGCCTGACGGCATACTGGAGAAGTACTTCGAATCCAATGGCAAACCCGACTACTTTCGCGTGATCGACAGAATCCGGCAGAGAGTCGTGTTTCAGCAACACGATCTTTTGTCGTTCCAGGAAATCGGCCAGGGATATTCGCTGGTCTTGTGCAAGAACGTGCTGCTCCACTTCCAGCCGGGGGAGAGGATCGAGGTGCTCAAAATGTTTCACCGCGCCCTGGCGCCCGGCGGCTTGTTCGCCAGCGAGCTGACGCAGGAGATGCCGCCGGAGCTCGCCTTACTGTTCCAGCGGGCGATTCCCGACGTGCAGGTGTATCGCAAAGTGGAGGCCGGCCCATGCGGATCGTGACGTTGGAAAACAGCGGCGAGGTTTATACTTCGCAGGTTTACCTGGTGCTCGGCGACGCCAGCCGGCTGGAGGACGTCAACACGCTGGTGGATGTGGGCCAGGATCCGGCCATCCTGGCGAGCATCGAGCGGGCGCCCACCGGCGTGGGCAAATGGCCCGTGGAGCAGGTGGTGCTGACGCATAACCATTCCGATCACACCGCCCTGCTGCCGCGCGTCCGGGAGGCATTCCACCCCAAGGTGTTTGCGTTTTCTCCGAATACCGAGGGCGTCGATTCCCTGGTGCGCGACGGGGACGCCATCAAGATGGGCGATGCGTATTTCGAGGTCATCCACACGCCCGGTCACAGCAGCGACTCGATCTGCCTTTACAACCGGGCGGAAGGTGTACTCTTCGCCGGCGACACCCCGCTGCTGATCGCGTCGGCCACCGGCACCTATGAGGCGGATTTTCTGGCGGCATTGGAGAAAGTGTGCGCGCGCGATGTCCGCACAATCTACTTCGGGCACGGCCCTCCGCTGACGGAGCTCTGCAACGAGAGGCTGTGTGAGTCGCTGAGGATGGCGGCGGGCGGTAATGGTGGGGCGGGCGGTTTCGCCTGCGTTTCTGAAATCTCTTAACTAATACAACAAGGAATATAAGGAGCAGATATGGCAAGACAAACAGGTAATGGCCGGAGCGTTGGCTCCGCGCGAAACCCGTCCGGCGGCGTGGCCGTCCTGGACCTTCCGGAACATGGTGCGCCGGAGACGCAAACGAACGATTCGCTGCAGGCGGAAATACTCCGGGTAGCCGCCGCCATGCAGCAAGGGCGGCTCGCGGAGCGGGCCCGCGCCGACCTGTTCGACGGTAGCGACCGTGCCGTCGTGGAGAGCCTCAATGCCATGCTGGACTCGGTCATCAAGCCCTTGAACGTCTCGGCCGAGTACGTGGACCGTATCTCGAAAGGCGACATCCCGCCCAAGATCACCGACACCTACCAGGGCGATTTCAACGAGATCAAGAACAACCTCAACGTCTGCATCGACGCCCTCGCACGGCTGGTGGGCGACGGTGTGGCGCTCACGCAGGCGATGCTGGAGGGCAAGCTGGCGGTGCGCGCCGACGCGGCCAAACATCAGGGCGACTTCAAAAAGGTCATCGAAGGCTTCAACCTGACGCTGGATAATGTCATCAAGCCCTTGAACGTCTCGGCCGAGTACGTGGACCGTATCTCGAAAGGCGACATCCCGCCCAAGATCACCGACACCTACCAGGGCGATTTCAACGAGATCAAGAACAACCTGAACGTCTGCATCGACGCCGTGGGGCGGCTGGTGGCTGACGGCGTGGCGCTGACCCAGGCCATGCTGGAGGGCAAACTGGCCGTGCGCTCGGATCCGGCCAAGCACCAGGGCGATTTCAAAAAGATCCTGGAGGGCTTCAACCTGGCGCTGGACAACGTCATCAAACCCCTGAACGTCTCCGCCGAATACGTGGACCGCATCTCCAAGGGCGACATTCCCCCCAAGATCACGGATACTTACAGCGGCGACTTCAACGAAATCAAGAACAACCTCAACGTCTGCATCGACGCCCTCGGGCGGCTGGTGGCTGACGGTGTGGCGCTGACGCAGGCGATGCTGGAAGGCAAGCTGGCGGTGCGCGCCGACGCAGCCAAACACCAGGGCGACTTTAAAAAGGTCATCGAGGGCTTCAACCTGACGCTCGATAATGTCATCAAGCCGTTGAACGTCTCGGCCGAGTACGTGGACCGCATCTCCAAAGGCGATATCCCGCCCAAGATTACCGACACCTACCAGGGCGACTTCAACGAAATCAAGAACAACCTCAACAACTGCATCGACAAAATCACTGCCCTGGTGACTGAGACCGGCATGCTGATCAAGGCATCGGCGGAGGGCAGACTAGCTACCCGCGGCGACGGCACAAAGTTCCAGGGGGACTTCCGCAAGATCGTCGAAGGCGTGAACGAGATGCTGGACGCCATCCTGCTGCCCATTGGCGAGGGCAACCGTGTGCTGGCCCAGATCTCGTCGGGAAAGGTCGACGAGTTGATCGCCCAAACTTACAAAGGCGATCACGAGAAGATGAAGCAGGCGGTAAACACCGTCGCCACCGTACTGCAAACTTTGCAGAAAGAGTTAGGACGACTGACGCAGGCTTCCCACGAGGGCCAGTTATCCGAGCGCGGCAAAGCGGACCAGTTCCAGGGCGCTTACGCAGGCATTGTCAAGGGCGTCAACGACATGCTGGACGCCATTCTGCTGCCCATCGGCGAAGGCAATCGCGTGCTACAGCTCATCCGCGGCGGCAATCTGCGCGAGAAAGTGGAAATCGCCTGCAAGGGCGATCACGAGAAGATGAAAAACGCCATCAACGGCGTGCACGCCTGGCTTACCGGCCTGGTCGCCTACGTCACCAAGATCGCCAATGGCGACATGACGGCCGTGATGGAAAAGGCCTCCAACGAAGACCAGATCCACGAGTGGCTGGTGCTGCTCAACAACAATATCAACGGCTTGGTGGACGACGTCAACACGCTGGCGCAGGCCTCCGTGAACGGGCGGCTGGGCATTCGCGCCGACGCCACCAAGCATCGCGGCGAATTCCGCAAGATTGTGGAGGGCTTCAATCGCACGCTCGATACCGTGGTCGATCCGTTGAAGGTCGCCGCCAATCAAGCGTCCGCATTAGCATCTTCGGCCGAAGAACTTACCGCCGTCAGTAATCAAATGGCCTCCAATGCCGAAGAAACCGCCACACAGGCCAACGTGGTCTCCGCGGCCAGCGAACAGGTCTCCAAGAACGTGACGGTGGTCGCCACCGGAAGCGAGCAGATGCAGGCTTCCATCCGCGAGATCTCCAAGAGCGCCAACGAATCGGCGAAGGTTGCCAAGGCCGCCGTAAGCGTCGCCGAAACCACCAATCACACTATCTCGAAGCTGGGCGAATCCAGCGTGGAAATCGGCAAGGTCATCAAAGTCATCACCTCCATCGCGCAACAAACCAATCTGCTGGCGCTGAATGCCACCATCGAAGCCGCCCGCGCGGGCGAGGCCGGCAAAGGATTCGCCGTGGTCGCCAACGAGGTGAAGGAACTCGCCAAGGAGACTGCCAAGGCCACCGAAGAGATCGGCCAGAAAATCGACGCCATTCAAAGCGATACCAAGGGCGCCGTGCAGGCCATCGGTGAGATCAGCGGCATTATTAACCAGATCAACGATATCTCGAATAACATCGCCTCGGCGGTTGAGGAACAGACCGTCACTACCAACGAGATCGCCCGTAACGTGGGCGAGGCCGCCAAAGGCACCGCGGAAATCGCCCAGAATATCGGCGGAGTCGCGATTGCCGCGCAGAACACCACGCGCGGCGCCACCGATATGCAGAAAGCCGCCCAAGCGCTCAGCGGCATGGCTGCCCAGCTTCAAGGCCTGGTCGCTAAATTCACGTTCTGACCCGGCTAATAACCGGCCGGCGCGTTCGTCAAAGCTTTAAGCGCAAAGGGGCGCGGGCCCGCGCCGCCATACAGGGCAGGAACTCGCGGGATGGTGGTGGCGCGGCCGTGCCCCGTTTTGCGCGAGTTCCTCAGAAGGAGGGCAAGCTTTGGCAACCTGGCGGCACGATCTACTCTATGCATCGCGGCGGCTGGCGAAATCTCCCGGTTTCGCGGCCGCCGCTGTAGTTTCCATCGGACTGGGCATCGCTGCCAACTCCACCGTCTTCTCCATGATCGACCGGTTCGTTCTGCATCGCGCACCGGTGAGCGATCCCGATACCCTCATGGCGCTGCACACCACCCATCAGGGCGAATGCTGCAACAATTTCTCCTGGCCGCTGTTCTCCGATCTGCGCGCGCGCACCAAGTCGTTCTCCGCTGTGGCCGGTTATTACGACCTCCTGCCCGGCTCTGTCGGCGGCGCGGGCGAGCCGGAACGCGTGTGGGGACAGGCCACCACCGCCAACTTTTTCGATGTGGCGCAATTGAAGCTGACTCTCGGCCGCGGCTTCCTGCGCGAAGAGGAGCATGCGCCCGTGGTGGTGATCGGGAACGGCATCTGGCGGCGGCGTTTTGGCAGCGATCCGGCCATCGTAGGTAAGTCCGTCATGCTATCGAGCCGCCCATTCACCGTGGTGGGAGTGGCGCCCCCGGGCTTCCGCGGCCTCGATCTCATCCTCGATTGCCAGTTTTGGGTGCCGATCGGCAATCTGGACGAATTGCTGCCCAACACCGCCAACTATCCGTCTCGCGACTATCATTGGATCGATGCCGCCGCGCGCCTGCGATCCGGCGTCACTCACTCCCAAGCTGCGGCGGAACTCGCGGTTCTCGCCCGGCAGGTTGCCCAGTCCTACGCGCAGGATAAAGACGGCGGATTCCGTTTCGAGCCGGCCGGTTCCTTGCCTCCGCGCGACAGCGGCTTGGTGCAGATGTTCCTCGCCGCGCTCTCCGTGGTGGCCTTGCTGGTGCTGGGAATCGCCTGCGCCAATGTGGCCAATCTGCTGCTGGCCCAGGCCGCCGGCCGTCAACGCGAGATGGCCGTGCGTCTGGCTTTAGGCGCCACGCGCGCCCATCTGGTGCGCCAGACGATGTCGGAAAGCCTGCTCCTGGCGCTCGGCGGTGGATTGCTCGGCGTGGCCCTATCGCTGTGGGCCACCCAGGCCCTGGCGGCCTTCCACTTTTCCGCGCCGGTGCCGCTCGATCTTACGCTGCGTATCGATTGGCGCGTGTTGCTCTACACCTTTGGCCTCAGCGCCGCAACCGGCCTGCTCTGCGGAATCGCGCCCGGTTGGGTGGCCTCGCGCCCGGTGCTCGCCGCCGCGCTCAAGGGCGAAGATATTCTGGCTCGGCCCGGCAGGCGCTGGACCATGCGCAATGTGCTGGTGGTTTCGCAGATCGCCATGTCGGTGGTGCTGCTCTGCGCCACCGGATTGTTCCTGCGCAGCTTACGCAACGCTTACTCGATGGACATCGGCTTTCGCTCGCAGGGCATTCTGTCCATGTCCATCGATCCGCGTGTGCACGGGTACACGCCGGAGCGCACCGCCCGCTTCCTGAACGAATTGCGCCGGCGTGTGGCCGGGTTGCCTGGCGTTGCCGCGGCCGCGTGTACCGACGTTGTGCCGTTGTCGGGTTACGGACGAAGCGACGGTTTCGCCGTCGAAGGCCAGCCCAACTCCGCGGAAAGCCCGATTGTGGATCTCCTCATGGCCAGCCCGGATTATTTCGAAACGCTCGGTATTCCGCTGGTAGCCGGACGCGATTTCGCCAACGAACCGCCGTCCGGCCTGAAAACCGCCGTGGTCAACCGGATCTTCGCCCAGCGCTTCTTCGGCAACCACAATCCCATTGGCCGCCGGGTGGTCGATGGCGGCAACGTCTATGAAATTGTGGGCGTGGTGAATAGCATGAAGTCACGCACGCTGGGCGCGCAATTGCGCCCCGTGCTGTTTCGTTCGCTCGATCAGAGCGTCGCCGGCGATCCCTCGCTGATGGGATACGCGGTGCTGGTCCGTGCGGCCGATGGTGCGCCCATGGCGGCGTTGGCGGCCGCGGTGCGCCGCCAGATCCACGCGCTCGATCCCGCGCTGGCCATCTACGACGCCGAGACCATGGAAGAACATTTGCGCGGCGCGCTCTTCCTGCCGCGATTAGGCGGAGCGTTGTTCGGCGTATTCGGCTTGGCCGGTTTGTTACTCGCTGCCGTGGGACTATATGGTGTGATGAGTTACTCAACCGCCCGGCGTACGCGCGAGATCGGCATTCGTCTGGCGTTGGGCGCGCAAAGAAGCCAGGTTCAAAAAATGGTCGTGAGGCAAGGCATGTTACTGGCGCTGGCCGCCGTGGCATTGGGACTATCCGGCGCGTGGGCCGTGTCCCGCTTCGCGGCCAGTTTCCTCTATGGAGTGAGCCCGCACGACTTATTAACCTTTACCGGTGTGCCATTATTTCTGGCACCCGTGGCTTTCGTGGCGTGCTGGCTGCCTTCCCGCCAGGCGGCCCGCCTTGATCCGCTCACTGCGCTCCGTCACGAATGAGGTGGGAGCTACTGAGCCGCGACCATCAGGGAGCGGTTTTCTCCTGAGAACTCCGGCCCGCCAACGCCACCACTTCAAGTGATCCCCGTCGCCGTCCCTACAGACACCCAAGCCGCCATCGAGCGCTTTCTAAAGTCCGCGCGCCGCCCCGCGCTTCTCGAACCCGGAGAGCCGCTGCTGGCGCTCGCGGCGGACAATTTCGACCTGCAAATACGCACCTCGCGCCTCACCCTCCAGGTCTGGGACCAGACCCGCAATCTGGTTCGGCGCGTCACCGGCGTGGCGCGCGAATCGCGCGGGCGCATGGAATTGGTGGTCGAACGCTTCGCCCGCAAAGAAGGCCGCCTGTTTCTGGTGGATCTGGCGCGCCCCGCCAGCCAGGATTTTGAGCGCCGCAGCGAGCGCCTGATCTTCCGCGAGCGCTTCCGCCAGTTCCTCACACGCCAGTTCGCGGACTGGACGCTGGCTGAAATCAGCGCCGAGCCGAATCTGGAGGCCAGTCTCTCGCCCAGCTATCCGCGCGCCTTCCTGCGCCGCGGCCAAACCGCCTGGGCGGCCATCGGCGCACCGCCCGAAAGCGATTCCGCGGGCCTGCTCACCTTCGGCCTGATCTGGCTCGATCATCTGCGCCGCCGTGAGAAGCGCCTCGCCGTGGAAGGTCTCGCGCTGTATGTCCCGCGCGGGCAGGAGCGCCACACCAGCCTGCGCCTCCCGTGGCTCGACGAAGAGGCCGCACGCTACGAACTATTCGCTTACGACGAGCACGATTTCGCCGCGCATGTGGATCCGCACGATTTCGGCAATGTGCATACGCGCGTGGAAGTCTGCCGGCAAGCTGCGCCGTTGGGATCGTTCGAACGCCTGCTGGACGCGCCCGAAGTGGAGCGTGTGGCGCGTCACGATGGCGCCGTCAGCCTGCGCGTGCGCGGCGTGGAATTCGCCCGGATTTCGGACTCGGGCGCGCTGTTCGGTCTCGCACAACGCGCCGCCGCCCGCGCGCACCATCTGCCGGAGATCGAACGATTGGCCCGCGATCTTGCGGAGCGCCGCTCGCCGGGCGCCGAGGACCATGCGCATCCGCTGTACAAGCGCAATCCGGAAGCGTGGCTCGAATCGCAAGTGCGCGCGCAGATCGAACGCGTGTATGCGCCGCTCGAGCCCGCGCCTATTTACGATCAGGTGCCGGCCTTTGCGGGCGGCGATCGCGGTGTGCTCGATCTGTTAGCGGTCGAACGTTCCGGCCGACTGGCGGTGCTCGAATTGAAGGCTACCGCCGATTTGCAACTTCCCATGCAGGCGCTGGATTACTGGCTGCGCGTCAAATGGCACCTGGATCGCGATGAGTTCACGCCCAACGGCTACTTCCCCGGCATTGCCCTGCGGCCGGAGGCGCCGCGCCTGTTTCTGGTCTCACCTTCGCTTGAATTTCACCCCGCCAGCGAGACCGTTCTGAGCTTTTTCTCACCAGCCATCGATGTGGAGCGCGTGGGTGTGGGAGTAGAATGGCGTAAGGGGCTCGAAGTGATGTTCCGCCTGCGCGGCGCAGAGCGCCCCTGAACCGCTTCCTCACGGTCGCGGCTCGGTAACAGAACAAGCGCGCGGGTAATTCGTGGAACCTACTGAGCCGCGACCGTAAGGGAGCGGTGGTTTGGAAGTCGCCCATGCTCCGATACCTCAAACAAGCCAAGTCCGCCTTTTCCCTGCTCAATCCCGAAGAAGTGCGCAAACTCGCCGAGCGCCCCCTGATTGTCGGTCTGGTCGCGGAAAGCAGTTCCGCGTACGCCGATATCGAAGATTTTCTGACGCCGCCGGAAGTCTCGCACGATAAGCGCGTCCAGGTGATGCAGTCCGTGCATCGCGCCTCCGATCCGGATATCCCCAAGAAGTACGATCTGGTGCTGTATGAGCAGGGGCTGCCGTGCCCTTCCACCGCCTTCACTTTCTTCCGCGACGATCCCGGCCGCACGGTGGCGGAAATCATCAAAGCGCGCGACGATCTGGGGCTGGCGCTGGCGCGCAGTTTTTATCCGTTCCGCAAGCCGGTGGTAGATCGCATCATCACGTCCATCGCCCGCGAAAATGGCCTGTTCGCGGTGGCCAGTGCGCTGCCCAACGTAGTGCCCAGTGTGCTGGAACTCCCGTGGGCGGTGGGCGAATTCGCTTCGGATACGGCCTTCATCACCATGAATCAGGTCCGCATGGCGTTCATGGTGGCCGCGGCCAGCGATAAGCAGGTGGGCTACGCCAATCAGGTGGCCGAATTGGTTTCGATCGCCGCGGGAGCTTTCGGCTGGCGCGCTCTGGCGCGCGAATTGGTGGGATTCATCCCGCTGGGCGGCGGGCTGATCCCGAAAGGCGCCATCGCCTTTGCCGCCACTTACGTTCTGGGCAAAGGCCTGGAGCATTTTCACGGCGTAGGCTACGGTTACACGCGCGAGCAACGCCACGATGCGTATCAGGTGGCTTATGAGCGAGGCAAAGACGTAGTGGGCGCGGTGCTGCGGAAGAAAGAAGCATGACGCGCGCCGCCTGGTGGTTCCCGCTGCTGGTGGCGTGCTGCGCGCCCGCACAGGTTCCGACCCCGGCCGCACAAGTTCCGAGCGCGGCCGCACAGTTTCAGAGCCCGGCCGCACAGTTTCAGAGCCGCGACCGTCAGGGAGCGGTTTCTAAGATCAATCCCGCCCGCGTGGACGCCTTGCTCCGCCGCGCCGTGGTGCTCGATCTGCACGACGATACCACCCAGATGATGCTGGATGAGAACTACGATCTCACCCAGCGTCACGAATTCGGCCAGGTGGATGTCCCCCGCATGCGCCAAGGCGGCGTGACAGGCGTCTTCCTCTCTATCTGGACCGATGCCGTCCAATACACGCCCGCCGAATCCATCCGCCGCGCGCTCGATCAGATCGACGCCGTGCGGCGCGAAGTCGCGCGGCATCCCAAAGAACTGGCGCTCGCCACCACCGCCGATCAAGTTCTGGCCGCCAAGAAGCACGGCCAAATCGCCATTCTGATGGGCGTGGAAGGCGGCCATATGATCGATTCCGACTTGGCCGTGCTGCGCACTTACTTCGACTTAGGCGTGCGCTACATGACCCTGACCCACACCGAGCACACGCCCTGGGCGGATACTTCGAGTCACCCGCCGGAGCACAACGGACTTACCGATTTCGGCCGCGATGTCGTCCATGAAATGAATCGGCTGGGAATGCTGGTGGATATCTCGCACGTTTCCGATAAGACGTTTTACGATGTGATCGAAACCTCCACCGCGCCGGTCATCGCCTCGCATTCGTCGATGCGCGCGCTGGCCGATGTGCCCCGCAATATGACCGACGACATGCTGCGCGCGCTCGCCAAAAACGGCGGCGTGGTGCATATCAATTACTTCGAAGGCTTTCTGGATCGCGGCTTCAACGAGAGGCTGAATGCGCTGAAGGACGAGCAGGCGCGGCAGGATGCGCTGGAAGCCGCCGCGCCGAAATTCGGCGACCGCAGCCAAGTGGGCCCCGCGACGCGCGCCCTCAACGCGCAACGCATCGCCAAGCTGGGCCGCGTGCCGCTCGCGCGCCTGCTCGACCATTTCGATCACGCCGTGAAGGTGGTGGGCATCGATCACGTAGGGTTGGGATCGGATTTCGATGGCGCCGACGATCAGTTTCCCGAAGGCATGGAAGATATCTCGCGCATCCCCAACCTGGTGCGCGGCTTGATGGAGCGCGGCTACGCGGACGAGGATATTTTGAAGATCCTGGGCGGTAATACGCTACGTGTCATGCGGGCCGCGGAAAGGTAGGACAGGCCTCCCGGCCTGTCCTAGAGCGGGCCTACGAGGCCCGCGCAGGCTACGAGCCTGCCCCACAAGCTTAGTTTAAATACATCCGCGCCAGCTCCTCGAAATCCGTGGGCGTCACCAAATGAAACCGCACTTCCATCTCCGAGAGACGCCACAGTTCCTGGGTCATCTCGTGCGACGGCAGCTCGGGCCCCGCCACGAATAGCTGTCCCGCGACCACCCGGAATGGCAGCACCCGCCAGCGTCTCGCCACCTCGACGGGCACCGCGCGCGTGGCCTCTTCGCAGATCTCCGAAGCATCCGGCGCGGCCAGCGGCAAGTTGCGTTGCAGGCTGAGCGCCATGTAAAGCTCCGCCTCGCTGATCCTGCCGCGGCGCACCAGATACTCGCCGAGGCGCTCGCCCGCAGCCTTGCCGGCCAGAGCTTCGTCCAGGTCCGCTTGCAGCACATATTGCGATCCCACCAGGATCTGGCCCAGCGGGCGAATCTCCACCTCCAGCGCGGCCGGATTCGGATAGGCGTGCTCGGTCTTCACCCAAACCAGCGGCCGGCCATGCAGTTTCGCGTCGAAATAGAGGCGCAACGCGCGCGCGGCCGCCGCGCAGTTCAGCCAGTTGCCGATCAGCGTGCGCACCGGCACGCCCAGCGCGAAACGCCATCCGTAGACGCGGCGAGAGCACAGCGCCCGCACGCCCATTTGGAATCCGGATAATGCGAAGGTCGCCGCGAAGAGCCATTTGAGCGCGGGATGCCGCGCAGCCAGCGCCCAGGGATGATGCAGGATGCGGCTTTGCACCCACGTGATGGCGCCGTAGACGAACAGCAGATTCAGCACGGGCGTGAGCAGATTGCCGAGAGCACCCTTGCGGTCGCGCCAAAGCCAATAGATATCGCGGGCGGGAGCACGCCAGCCGCGCCGCTCCCAGGATTGCAGCACGATTCCCATCACCCAGCGCGCCCGCTGCCGCACGGCTGTACGAAAAGTGTGCGGAAAATATTCGCGCGTGGCCAGCAGCCCATCGCCTTCGCGCCGCAGAGGCACGAACAACTGCGGACAGCCCAACGCATGGATGCGCCAGCCGTTTTCGTAGTCTTCGGTGAGACACTCTGGATCGAACATGCAGTTGGAGTGCGCGGCGGCCAGCTTATCCAGCACGCCGCGCGAGAAAGCCGTACCCACGCCGTTGCCCGGCAGGAAACTACCCCACATCTGCCGCACCGGAATGTCCTTCGTTTGAAACTCGGCGAACTCGTCGCAGTATAGACCATGCACCCACTGGCCGAGCGGCGTGGCCAGCGGCAGCACCGGGACCTGCACCATGTCGTACGCTCCGGAAAAGTAATTGATCCAGCGCAGCGCCTCCGGGTGGATCACGTCTTCGGCATCGTGCGTGACCACCATATCGAATTCGACGCCGTGGCTTTGTTCGTGCGCCAACATGCGCTGGTAGATCCAGTTGAGACAGTCGGCCTTGGACGTGGGACCGTCGTGCGGGCAGAGCGCCAGGTGCACGCGCGGAAATTTGCGCGCGGCGGCTTCGATGGCGGCAACGGTTTTTTCATCGTTGGGATACGCGCCTACGAAGAATTCGGCGGCGTAGAACATGGTGGCCGGGATGTTCCGTTCCAGCATGCTGCCGATCACCCCGTGTTCATGCCAGAGAGGAACAAAAATGGCGATGCGGCGGTGCGGCGCGGCATCCACTTCCGTCTGCGTGGGCCAGGGGAACCAGGGCTTGCCGAAAATATGCAGCAATACCCAGCGGGACACGAAGGCGATGTCCAGGAAGAGGTCGTCGAGTCCGCTGATCAGGACGTATACCGCAAGGGGCACCAGCCAAGCGGCAATCCAGGCGTCCAGGGTGTACATCCAAAAGAAGTAGTGCCGGGATACCGGAAAATTCGCAAATGAAATTGTGGGGCGGGCACTCTGCCGTTGTGGGGCAGGCTCGTAGCCTGGCTCGTAGCCTGCGCGGGCCTCGTAGGCCCGCTCTTTGGCCCGCCAAGCGCGCCCGCCTCAGATATACGCGCGCAGTACCTCGTCCACCGCCGCGTCGCCGGTCGGGTATTCCACGCCTTTCAGGGGACTTCCCGCCTCCAGCAGCGCCTTAACCACTCGCGCAAACTGGCCCTCCGGATGACGCTTCTCAACCAGGCAGTCGTACAGTGCATATCCGAGAGGCGTGGCGTCGTACGCCGGATCGCGAACATCTACCGGATGCCCGCGCGCAATCAGCAGCTCCACCAAGTCGCCCGAACCCGCCCACGCGGCATTGTGCAGCGGCGTATAACCATGGCTGCGCTCCGGATGCGCGACCGGAAATCCCAAGTCGAGCATTAGCTTTACCGCGTCGTAACTCGTATTTGTCTCCCAGCAATACTTCGCCACCAGCTCGCGGTCCACATCCGGCAGTTCCGGAACGATCCCCGGGTGTTCCTTCGCAATCGCCTGCGCCTCCGCGCGCCGCGCCAACACGCAATTTACCAATAACCGCGTCGCCCGATCGCTCTCCGCGTACAGGAAATCGAACATCGCAGGGTGCCCTTTCATCAAAGCGATCTGGTGCGGATAAGAATTGAAGTGCAGCGTCCACTGGTAGATCGTGCCGCCACGGCCTTTATGGCCAAGCGGTGGAAAGTCCGGCGGTTTGCCGATGCGGTGCGCCAGGCAGCCCCGATCCTCCGCGACCAATTTCTCCACCAGCGCCACATCGCCTAGCGCCGCCGCCAAAAAGATGTCCGCCTGCGCGCCGCGCTCCAACAGGAATCGCGCCACGTCCGGCGACTCGCCGATGCGCCACTGCGCCGGTGTCGAATCGTGATCCTCATCGCGGGCGTCGATTTGCGCCCCATGATCCAGGAGCAACGCCGCTACGGCGACCGTTCCCGCGCAATGCAGAGGAGTGCGCGCGTCCATCCCCCTCGCGTCGATAAGCGAAGTGTCCCTAGCCAACATCTCCGCCAGCTTATCTGTAAGCCCCGCCCGCGCCGCCTCATGTACCGCCTGGTCCGCACTTTGTGCCATCCCCCTACTATACGGTAGCGGCTTGGGAGCGGGTCGCCAAACCTCTGGCTTTGGCGGAGTGGGCCAGCAAGTTGATGGGTACGCCCGCTTGGACATCTTACTCGTGTGGTTCTACTTACTCATGTGGTTCTACGCTATTCCTCTTCCGGCGGTCTTGGGTATGGGTATAGTTGATGACATCAGATCATCCGTTGAACCCCTGTCCTGTTGGGGATTTGGAGGGGCTACATGGTAAATTCGCGGCGGGACGCTTGTGGCGCTGAAACCTGGAAGACGCAAGGCCATCAAGGCCGTGACTGAACACATGTGTTATTCCCTGAAGAGCTGCGCAAATGGAGAAAGAACAGATACAAGGCGCTGGTGCGATTGGGTGAACTTCTTCGTGATCGCCGGGTGACTCTTACCTCCAAACTGGCTCAATGAACAGGCCACCATTTACCTTTCCAAACATAGGGATTTTTCATTGTTCAAGATGTATCCGTCCGAAGGGCAGTTCGGATTGCGAGTTTTATTGGCAAAACCAGAATGCGTCTTACGCGTCTTACGATCGAATTCAGAAACTGACTTCGCACCAATTGTTCACTTGGCCCATTGAGGAATTCTAACGCCACTTCGTACGGCACGGACTTCGGCGGGCACAATGTAGAAACTCGAAGAGCGGGCCTACGAGGCCCGCGCAGGCAGAGTGCCAGAGTGCCCGCCCCACATCAGTTCATCGGTACGACACAAATCCCGGCCCCATCGAACGAGCTCACGCCGCCCAGGCTGACCGTCAGGTTGGACAGCACGGACCCGGAGCACGCCGTCAAGCCTGCGGGCGGCGGCGGCACGATAAAGTTCACCTGATAAAGGCCGATATATCCCGGTGATAGGCCGGCGTAGAGTGGAATCAGAAGACTGCCGGGGAAAGGCGCGGGCGCGGGTGGCTTGGTGGCCAGCGCGTTCGGCCGGAAATTGAAGTCGAGATCAAAAAGATTTATAGTGGCCGCTGCGCCGGGAGCCGGCTGCCCGGTAACCGCCGCCGGATTGGTCAACCCCAGCCCCACCGCATACGCCACTAGGATCTCACCGCCCGCGGCCGGACTCGCAGCCGTAACCAGCGATCCATCGGCATGCGTGGTCAACGGGGCGCACGGCAATCCGTTGATGGGGGCCATACCCAAGCCGCCTGGCACCACCGTATCGCAAGAAGTCAGCAGGTGGACGCTGTCGGCTTGCGGGGTCAGATCGAACGGCGTTCCGGCAACCCCGTTGACCGTTACCGTCAACTGCGTGGCCAGCGAAAGAGTGCAACCAGGGTTCGTGAAGATGCAGGAAGGCCCAAACTCATAAGGAATCTGGATGGTGACCGCCGTGGTGGTCGAGCAGGGAGTGGGCGAACAACTCTGCGGTGGACTCACCTCCACTATCGGCGCATTCAGATTCTGAATCGCGGCGGAGATATCGCCTTGAACGTTCCCATCCAGAAACACCGTGATCGACTGTCCGGGAGCTGCGGCGACCGGCGATGAATATAAGTATCCCATGCCTGTGACGGTCACGCCTTGGGCGAACGCGCCGCCCGCCAGCGCCAGTAATAGGATCGCTGCTTTGTAAGTCATAACATCAATACCTTTCATTGAGTAGCTACACAGATTCCCGCACCATCGAATGACTCCTGTCCTGCCACACTTACCGTAAGATTACTGTTGTAACACGACTGTAAGGTCGTACCGGCGGGTGGCGGCGGCGCGGGCAAAGCGCCATGCAAATAATAGCCGGTAGATATCTCATAACCCTAAGACCTCTGGATCCGGATTTGCCCGACACCTGCAGGGCGGGCAATCATGCCCCAATCATGCCCCGGGGTCCCCTCCGGGCCGGCTTTCCAGCCGGCTTGGCGGTGAGAGCCCGAAGAGCGGGTTGTCGAGGAAGGGCACCGGATCGGCAAAGGCGACGGCGCTCCCGAGGAGCCGCAATCGAGAGAGATTCCGCATATAAAGGACTGGCCGTCATGGCGTGTGCTGGGCGGGAGCCGGGCCAACGCACTCGAAAACTAGCATGGCACATACTAAGACCAACGAGCGAGCGTTTTCACGACAGCGCTTAGGGCAAGTACCTGGCCGCCGGCGACCGCCGCGCGTTATAACAGACCCATGCCAATCTATGGAGGAATCGAGTGCGGCGGCACCAAGTTCGTGTGCGCCACGGGCCGCGAGACGGGTGAGGTGCTGGCACGCGCCGAGTTTCCCACCACCACTCCGGCCGAAACCATCGCCCGTGCCACCGCGTTCTTCTCGACGCAGCCGCAGCCGCCGCAATCGATCGGCATCGGCTCGTTCGGTCCCGTGGATCTCAACCACGCCTCGCCCAAGTATGGCTACATTACTTCGACTCCCAAAGACGGCTGGCGCGATACGGACCTGGTGGGCGCCGTGCATCTCCAAACCGGCCTGCCCGTGGCCTTCGATACGGATGTGAACGCGGCCGCTCTGGGCGAAGCGCGCTGGGGCGCCGCGCGCGGCCTCCACACGTTTCTCTACGTCACCATCGGCACCGGCGTGGGCGGTGGCGCGATGGTCAACGGCTGCCCGCTGCACGGCCTCGTCCATCCGGAAATGGGACACATCCGCGTGCCGCACGACTTGAGCGCCGATCCGTTTCCGGGCGCCTGCCCGTTTCATGGCGACTGTCTGGAGGGCCTGGTTTCCGGTCCGGCGATTGCAGCGCGTTGGGGCCGCCGCGGCGACACGCTTCCGCCTGGCCACCCCGCATGGGATCTCCAGGCGAGTTACATCGCGTCGGGAGTGGTCACCTGGATTTGCACGCTATCGCCGCAGCGAATTATCTTAGGCGGCGGTGTGATGCGGCAGACGCACTTATTCGAACTGATTCGCGCCAAAGTGGCGGCCCTTCTTAACGGCTACATACAAACGCCGGAGATATTAGAGTGCATCGGCGAATATATTGTGCCGCCCGAGTTAGGCGGCAATGCAGGAGTAATGGGCGCTCTGGCGCTGGCCGCCACGGCGTGAGATACTCGGCGGTTATGGATTCCATCTTCGAGGACGGCAAGCAACTGCAACCGTGGTGGCGAGGCCGCTCGTGGCGTTTCTGGCTGACGGTATGTTCTCCGTTGCTGATCATGGGCGCATGCGGCGTATTCTTCGCCGCGTCGAAGCACATTGCGGCCGAGGCGGAGCGCGAAGCAGCGGTCTTCCATCGGCGCGTGGCTGCGGGAGAATACGATGCCATCTATGACACGGCCACACCCGCATTCCAGTTGGCCACCAATCGCTATGACTCGGCCAGGATCCTCGCCTCCGTACGGCTGAAGATGGGAGACTGTAAAACGCCCGCCGGCGCTTTGGGCGCCTTTACCAATATGAGTACTTCCGGCACTACCGTACGACTCAATTATAAGGTGGCCTGCGTCAATGGTAACCTGGATGAGACGCTGACTTACTTAAACACGGATTTCGGGCCGCGCCTGCTCGGGTACAATTTCCGCAGTGCGGCCCTGTTGAAGTAAGCGGACGCCTGTGGGACAGACTATCGTTATGTGTGGTCTGTTTGGGTGGGCCTGCGGCCCGCGAAATTTCATGAAAAACTTGGCAAGCGCAGTTTCGAACTTGAGTGGTGGGTCAATTTGCTTTTGTGGGGCGGCCAATCGTGGCCGCAGCCGCCTTTTCAGGCGGCCAGGCCGGCTGAAAGCCGGCTGCGGGCACAATTGCCCGCCCCACAAAGCCGACCTGACCCGCTACCCGAACTTGCCCACCAGCCACCAACCACTGCCCACCAGCCACGGAAGAGCTTTTTGGACCCTGTCACTCGGCGCGAAGGCCCTCTTTATTCGCCTTGCGAACACGGCAAGAAGAGTGAGTGCCAGTGTTTGACTTATTTCGGAATCCTTCGCGGAAGCTACTAACTAGTCTCATCATAATTGCCGCGATATTTCGACGGGCGCGCAGTGCCGCGTCGACCTTCACACGAATGTGGCGCTGTGATAACATCGGGCAATCCGGCTAGAGCCGGATTCACCTGACACGGCACTCACCCTCCGGGACAGTTTCCGGTTGGGCCGAATCAGACCAGCCCTCATCTTGATTTGGGGATAACGTAACGGAGAAGCCATGAGCAACATTGACACCGTCAAACAGATATACCAAGCATTCGGCCGCGGAGACATCCCGGCGATCATCGATAAGCTGGACCTAAACGTCGAGTGGGACCTGGAAGTTCCC
Source organism: Bryobacterales bacterium (assembly GCA_963785255.1). Taxonomy (GTDB): domain Bacteria; phylum Acidobacteriota; class Terriglobia; order Bryobacterales; family Bryobacteraceae; genus Bog-159. Next base: position 33,864 of record CAWAUR010000013.1, on the reverse strand, counting down.
ACGCCCGGCGTGCCGTGGCTGCAGCCCCGGCGCGGCCGAGCGAACGTTCCGGCCTTCTTCGAGAGCCTGGCGCCCCTCTCGTTCCAGCGCTTCGAGCCGCACACTTTCTTCGCGGATGGCAACAAGGTCTTCGCGCTAATCGCCATCGAGGCCACGCACGTCGCCAGCGGGAAGCAATACAAGTTTTCTAATGAAGGGCACCTCTGGGTTTTCAACGATGCCGCCAAGGTGGTGAAGTACCAGCACGTGACCGACACCGCTCTGCATACCCGCGCGGCCAAGGGCGCGTAGCCGTACGCACTTACCTGGAGACCGAGGAGACGCGTGCGAACTTGGAGATCGCCCGGCGGATTAGCGAACTTCGGACTGGCGCGAGACTCACATCGGCGATCTCCCGCCTGGGCGCCGGAAAAAGGCCCGGAACCGCTTGCTTACGCGCGCGGCTCAGAAGCCGGTCCCGGTACTTACAACAACTTACTGAGCCGCGACCGTCAGGGAGCGGTCCATGGCCTGCGGGCCACCGAAAGCGATGAAGACCAATTGGAGGGCGGCCCATCCTGGCCGCAGCCGCCTTTCAGGCGGCTAGCCGGCTAAAAGCCATTCCCCGAGGGGACCCCAGGGCAGGATTGCCCGCCCTCCAATCAGCCAGCCTGCGGTATTGGGGAAGGCCGTTAGGCCGTTATGCGGCGCGCAATGAGAATTTTATCCTCGTTGTGTTGGCAAGTCCATCCGATTCAATCGCCCACCGCGGATTCTGTCTTCTGGGTCCTGACTTCCTCGACTCCCATATCCCGCGGGATTTCGAGGGCGCAGCTCCGAAGAAAGCCCCGTGTTCTTTGTTTTCGCCGATCCCGGATGAATCGAGCCGTGCGCGCGACGTGGATCCATGGGCGGCGGAGAAGGTGGGACGAATCGCTAATCCGTGGGCCCCCCCGCGGAGGCCTCCGCGACTCGCGCAGGGTGCGCCATCCCCTCCTCAAGGTTCTGGTCCGCTGCCGCGTTCCCGCGCCAGTTGCCGAATGACTCTCTGACGACGAGGGCAATGGCGCCGCGGTTCTCCGCGATTGCTTTCAGCCACGCCCGGACGCCCTTGTTCGGAAAGTAAATGCCACGGAAGAACAACCGTGCGATCAAATGGCTTATCTTGTATGGGGCCGGCGCGCTCGCGATCGACTCGATGGCTCGCCGGGTGGCCGCGGGGCTGTAAGCTTCCCTCCAGGCGTAATGCACTTCGTCCTGCACCTCGGCGGGGGTCATGCGCAAGGGAGTGTGCGCCATGTGGAACGGCGCAAAATCCAGCCAGTGCTTCGGCCGCGTCAGGCGCCCCTCCTTCTCCAGACGCGTGTAAAGCGGCGTGGCTGGAAATGGCGTGATCTGTCCGAATACCGGTAGCACCGGCGGCCACTCCCGAATCTGGCTCAGAGTCCGCTCCGCGACTCCCGGTCTGTCGTTGTCCAGGCCAAAAATGAACGAGGTGATCGCATATACGTTGCGCCGCGCCAGCCGCTCCAGCACGGCGGCGTATTCCCCAGGCTTGTTGAAACTCTTGTTGACGCTGGCCAGATTCGCCGGGTCCAGCGACTCCATGCCGATGAAGATCCACCTGCCTCCGGAATCGGCGATCAGGTCCACCAGTTCTTCATCTCGCAACAGGTTGGCACTGATCTGCCCGACCCAGGACACTTGCGCGTTGGCCGCGATGATATCGCGCAAAAGCGCCTTGGTGCGCTTCCCGTTGATGGCAAAGTTGTCGTCCACAAAGAATACGGCCACCTGCCCCTTGGTGCGGCGGGCGCGGGCTTTCAATAGCAGCAATTCATCCACAATGCTCTGGTTGGATCGGAAGCGGATGGAGTCGCCGAAGAATCCCGTGACCGTGCAGAACTCGCATCCGTAGGGGCAGCCGCGCCCGGATTCGATGGGAATGATGTGGAACGTCTCCCATGCGACCTTGAAGTGCTCCATGATCGGACGCACGAAGCCCGGAATCCGGTTGAATTGGTCGATATCGAGCGAGTCCCAAGGGATCTTCGGGTAGCTTTGCAGGTCCGGCTTGCGCTCCTGCCCGAAGGCGTCCACCGGCGCATACCGTTCTTTGAGCGCGCCGCGGGCCGCGTCGGCGACGATGCGTGGCCAGGTCTCATCCGCCTCACCCAGCGCCACCGCATCGGCATGCCGTGGACCTCCGTCGCGCCCCAGCGCCTCATTCGGCAGCTCGGTGACGTGCGGTCCGCCCATCACCACCGGCACCCCAGCCGCGCGAATGGCGTCGGCCACGCGGTAGGCCTTCGCGATCATGCGGGTCATCGCGCCAATCCCCACCAGCCCGATGCCCTTGGCGAGCACGAAGCGCACGATCTCGGCATCGGTCATCGGTTGCGTGTTGCCGTCGATCAGCAGCACTTGGTGTTCCGCGGGCGTCAACGCCTGCAGCAGAAACATCCAGAGATGCGGCATAAAATTCGCAGTCACGCCGTTGTCTGGGTTGTAAAGCAGAATTCGCATCGATAAATCCCTCCTCGCCGCCAGTTCCTGGCGCCCTCTTGCTTCCGTGGCTACTAGCATAGCAGGCGGACACGGTTCAGCCTCACTTCATTCGAGATATCGCGGTCTGGTTTGCTCACAACCGGAACCACGGTTGCCAGCGGGCTTGTTTCGGTAACTGGGCAGGAACGAAGCGAGGTCTTCTGCCGGCGTGGCGCAGACGATCGTTGTTTGTCGTCTGCGCGCCGTGCGCGAACTAGCCGTGGGGCAGGCCATCGTTTTTGGTGGCCGGCCGATTTCCGAGCCGCCAAGCGCCTTCACAATAGCCTCCGTATCGTAGACACACCCCCCAGCCCGACCGCTCGCCCGCTGCAGCGCGGCCCACAGCTTCGTCTTCGCAGGCAGCGCAGGATCCGGAGCAAGATCCGCCCGCATGCGGGCGCGAGTGCAGAAATGGCGTTGCAATTTCGCAATCTTGCGAATAGACTGGAATGCGAAATGGGTCACGAACTGCGGCGGCCCGAAGCTGACTTGTTGCGCGACGGCATCTACGAACTACGGTCAGTCTCAGGGGGGTTCATTACCGGATCCTGTACTTCTTTCACGGGGCGGGAGCGGCGGTGGTTTCGCACGGTCTTGTGAAGGAGGCTATCGTCCCACCGAAGGCGATTGACCGGGCCGTAGAGCGTAAGAAGAGGTTTGAAGCGAATCCGCAAAGCCACACTTACGAGGACGCTTGACATGGGTAAGGGTACGAAACCGCCGGTCGATGCAGTCGAGATCCTTCGCCGCCGATTCTATGCGGGAAAGCCGGCGCGCCTGAGGCGCCCTCGAGGAGGCGCGCACCAACGAGGAGATCGCTCGCCGGATCGGCGAACTGCGGACTGGCGCTGGGCTCACCCAGGCGCAACTCGCCAAGCTTGCCGGCGCTACGGCATCGGTGATCTGCCGACTGCAGGACGCCGACTACGATGGACACTCCCTCGGCATGTTGCGGAGAATCGCGGGAGCTTTGAATCAGCGGGTCGAGATCCGCTTTGTGCCGATCCGGCGGTCGGCGTAGCCCGAAGCGCGCCGGCTGCCGCTTCCCGAGGTCCTGGCGCGCGTCCCCAAGGTTCTCGTCATGTTCGGCAACATCGCGACTTGCAGGAATGCAGCCAGATCCTCTGCCTCGTGCGCCAGAAACAAATGTCCGTGTAACGATGGCGCCGCGTGTAGTACAAATACCAGTTCTCGCTGCTTGGCTAGTCTGGTGGGTGGTCCCTTGATCCCCGCCGGTTGCGACATAATAGAGGCTGGTATACATGCAGGAGCTTGAACTCGGAAGTACCCCGGTCGACGGCGCGTCGCTCGCGGAAGTGTGCCGCCGTTATGGTGTCAGAGAGCTTTCTTTGTTTGGGTCCGCCGCTCGCGGCGATGCGGGTCCGGGGAGCGACATCGACATCGTGGTCGAGTTCAAGCCGGAAGCGCGCGTCGGTGTGGTCAAGTTTGAATTGCTGGCCGAGGAATTGACGCGCCTGGCTGGGCGCAGGGTCGATCTCGTTACCAAGCGCGGACTGAAGCCGTGGGTACGCTCCGAAGTTCTCAAGGACCTCCGGGTCGTTTATGCGGCGTGAACCTTCGTTCCTGAAGGATGAGGTTTTGTCCGCTGCCACGCTGCATCATCTTACGGTGATCGGCGAGGCGATCAGCCGTTTATCTGATGATTTGCGAGACCGTCACCCGGAAGTCCCGTGGCGGCAGATAATCTCGGTGCGGAACAGGATCGTCCATGCATACTTCGATCTCGATTGGCAGATACTGTGGAATGCCGCCACCGGCGACGTTCCTGAACTTCGACGGCAAGTTCTCGCCATCCTCACGGTGGACTTCTCTGAATCCGAACCAGGCCAGGTGCAGTGAGGACTCGAACCTTAAGATTAACAACCCAACAATCCGGTAGTGAATGAGTCCAGCGCCCTCAGAATAGCGTCCGTATCGTACACACACCCGCCCCACGTCCCGCCGCTCGCCTGCTGCAGCGCCGCCCACAGCCGCGTCTCCGCAGGCAGCGCCGGATCCGGCGCAAGATCCGCGCGCATGGGACGCGCCGCCAACACCCGCTCGCCTTCCGCCGCGCCAAACATATCCGCGCCGTGCCCCACCAAGTTCACGGACCCTTCCAGATTCACCCGATCCACCACGATCTCGATCACATCGCCATCCAGCACCTTGCCGATCGGTCCGCCGGCCAGCGCCTCGGGCGAAATGTGTCCGATACACGCGCCGGTGGAAACGCCGCTGAAGCGCGCGTCCGTCAGCACCGCGACGTGCTTGCCGAAATCCAGATACTTCAACGCCGAAGTGATCTGGTAAGTCTCCTCCATGCCGGAGCCCATGGGACCGCGGCAGATCAGCACCACGATGTCGCCGGGCCGAACGCGGTCCGCACCTTGGCTTTTGATCGCGGCGATCGCAGCGGCCTCGGTGCGGAACACGCGCGCCGGGCCGGTCTTGCGGTACACGCCATCGGGTCCCACCACGCTCGGATCGATGGCCGTGCTCTTGATCACCGAGCCTTCCGGCGCCAGATTGCCGTGCGGGAATGTCACTGTTGAAGTCAGGCCGGCGCGGGCGGCGCGCGTGGGGTCCATGATCACTTCGTCTGGATCGATGCCGTCGCGCTCTTGCAAAATGCGTCGCAGTTCCGCACGGCGCGCGGAAGTCTCCCACCAATCGAGCGTGGCGTCCAGCGTCTGACCACTGACCGTGAGCACGCCGGTCTCGAGCAGGCCCGCGCGCCGCAAATGCAGCATCACTTCGGGAACGCCCCCGGCCAGGAAAACCTGCACCGTGGCGAATGAGCGCGGACCGTTGGGCAGCGCATCCACCAGGCGCGGCACGCGGCGATTCACTTCCGTCCAATCGGCGGCCGTGGGACGCGCCAGTCCCGCGGCATGCGCCACCGCCGGCAAGTGCAGGATCAGGTTGGTCGATCCGCCAAATGCCGCATGCACGGCCATCGCATTGCGCACGGATGCATCGGTCAGGATGTCGCGCATCGCCATGCCGCGCGATTCGAGCGCCAGCGCGGCGCGCGCCGAACGGCGGCCCATGTCCAGCCAGATGGGATGTCCCGACGGCGACAGTGCCGCATGCGGCAGCGACATCCCCAGCGCTTCCGCGACCACTTGCGAAGTCGCCGCGGTGCCCAGGAATTGGCACCCCCCCCCGGGAGTGGCGCACGCGCGGCACAGATTCTCGGCAGCCGCTTCCAGCGTGACTTGACCGTGCGCGAACCGCGCGCCAACGCTCTGCACGCGGCCCGCATCCTCGCCTTGTTCGGCCAGCAGCGTCACTCCGCCCGGCGCCAGCACGCACGCCAGATCGCGCATGGATGCCAACGCCATCATCATGGCGGGCAGCCCCTTGTCGCAAGTGGCCACCCCGATGACCGCGCGCCGCGTGGGCAGCGAACGGATCAGGCGGCGGAACACGATGGCGGCGTCATTGCGATAGGGCAGGCTATCGAACATGCCCGTAGTGCCTTGTGTGCGGCCGTCGCAGGGGTCCGTGCAGTACGCGGCGAACGGAATCGCGCCGAGTGATTTGAGCTCGCGCGCGGCGGCTTCCATCAGCAGGCCGACCTCCCAATGGCCGGTGTGAAATCCCAGTGCGATGGGCGCGCCGGATGCGTCGCGAATGCCTCCATGCGTGCTCAGCAGCAGGACCTCCCTGCCTCCCAGCGCGCGCGGATCCCAACCCATGCCGGCGTTCTGGCTCCATCCAAACAGGTCGCCGGAGGGGCGCGTGAGTAGCATCTCGGGCGTCACCGGAACGGCGCCTGGCGGACCGGCCGCAGTGCTGTGAACGTCGTAGAGCGAAGCGTCGCCGGAATCGAGAATCGGGTTGCCGGGCATCAGGAATTAGCGGCTTGGTCGAACAATTCGTGTGAACCCAGCGATCGCCAGAAGGCGAAAACCGCGATGCCCAGCAAGAAAATGAAGCTGGCGAGGCCGGCGGGAGCGTACCAGGCCTTCCAGTCGACACCCAGAGTGATCAGGTTGAAGCTGTCGATCACCAGCATGGTGGTGATGGTGGCCACCAGGCCGAGGCGCAGCATGAAGAAGACGATCACCGAGAAGACCAGGATATACATCGCGAAAGTGACTTTCCAATTCGACGAAACGAGTATGCCGCCGTTAATAAAGATCAGAATTAACGCGGTCGTCACCGCGGCGGGAATATCTCTGCGGAGCAGGCGGCGCATGCCGCAGATGAGGAAGAAAACCATCGGTCCGTCGAGCAGGCAGCCCGACATCAGATTGGTATGCGCCGCGATCCATTGGCGCGTTCCTTCAGTGGCGAACATACCCATGGTGTCCATTCCGGGATTCATCAGATCGCCAAAAATCTGGGCCACCACCCACACGATGGCGCCGGCGGTGACACCGATGAGGATATGCGAATTGACCTGCGCGTCAAGCCAGCGGCCGGCCAGCAGACGGCTCCAGGTGACGATGGTATGGGGCCAGCGGGCGCGCACCAGCGGCTCGAGCGCGATGTATAAGAGTGCCAGCACCGCTCCCCACGTAAGCCAGGCGGCGCAGTTGGCAAAGAAAAACGGGACCATGTCCTCCGAAGGGACCGGATGCATCATTCCCAGCCAGGTGAGGAACCCCAGGAAGAATCGGGCCATGCCCAGGCGCAGGGCCCCTTTACGATCGACCCGGCCGAGCCTCCAATTGCGGCGCGCCATGATCGAAATAAAGAGCAATGCGATGCAGGCAGTGCCCAACAAGACGACGTCGCGAGCGCGCGTGGCGGCCGTGGACGAGGGCTGCACGGCGATGGTCTTGGGCCAACTGTAATCGATGCCGAACTGCGTGAGGCGGCCTTTCCAGAGCGCCATATCGACGGTCAGGTTGACGCCGGGGATGGCCGGATGCGGCCCTTTCCAGGTGTGCGTCTCGCTGGTGGGGACCGCCGGCACGAAGGTCGCCGGAACTTCCGTGAATTTGGCCACGTCCAGTCCGGCGGAGTGAAAGACGCTGTCGGGTGTGATGGGGGGGGTGAGCGGCGGCGCGTCCGCGTACGGGTTGGCTTCAAATTCGAGCAGGCGGCCGGCGCCATCCACCGACTCGTGCACCATGCCTGGCGCCGTGGGCGGAGGGTTGGTTTCGGAAACCTCGCCATAGGGATCGGCGACCAAATTCGACTGGCTTTCGCGGTAGTTGATGGCAATGGGAGATTCGGCGGCCAGCCATTGATCCCATTTCGGGGGACCCGGCAGTTGTTTGAGGCTATCCACGATGCTGTCGCGGTTTTCGATGTGGAACCAGTCGTCGGCGGGTTTCTTGGGATAGCCGAAGGAAGCCGCCATCTGGCGGGCTTCGTGCGCCAGGGCCACCGGCGGGATATCCGCGGGCGCGTGCATGATGGCGCCGTAGCGCGCGCGGTCGGCCACCGCCACACACAGGCACAGGACGATCGCAATCAGGCATGGGACGGAATACTTGGTGGCCAGCCCTTCCTGTTTGCCCGCCGCGGCCACCAGCTCTGGCGAGGGCATCTCGCCGGCGGCCAGAGCGGCAGCCAGCGGGTCGCCACCAGGCAAAGCCGCCGCCACGGATAGAACATTCGCCGGACGCCGCGCCGGATCGGGATCGAGACAACGGCGGATGGCCTTCTCCACGCCCGGATCGATATCCGCCGCGATGGAAGTCATGCTGGTCAACTGCGCCGATTCCTGCTGGCGCAGCATCTCCTGGATATTGCGCGCATCGTACGGCCGCTTGCCGGTGAATAGCTCATATAGCACCAAGCCCAGCGCATAGATGTCGCTTCTGGCGGTGACTTCGGCGCCGCGCAGTTGCTCAGGGGCCATATAGGCGGGCGTGCCGTTGCGCACTTCGGAACCGGAAAGCTGATCTGCGATGGCGGCCAGTCCGAAATCCATGATGACCACGTCGCCGCGCTTGTTCATCATGATGTTCTGCGGTTTCAGGTCGCGATGGATGATGCCGCGGTCGTGGGCGGCGGCCAGTCCCGCGCATAGCTTGCGCGCGGTTTCGAGAGCTTTATCGGCGGGCAGGCGGCCGATGCGCGTGAGCAGGGAGGCCAGGTCTTCGCCATCCACATACTCCATGGAGATGTACGGCATGCCCTCGGCTTCGCCGATATCGTACACACGGCAGACGTTGGGATGCGAGACCTGCCGGGCGATGCGCACTTCGCCGTGAAATCGCTCCAGCAGGCGCGGATCGTGCGTGGCTTCCTCTGGCAGGAATTTCAGGGCGACGGACTGCCCCAGCGCGAGATCCGTAGCGCGGTAAACTTCGCCCATGCCGCCGCGCCCCAGCAGTCCGATGATGCGATAGCGTCCGCCGATGAGCGTGCCGGGAACGAAGCGCCCTTCGTCGGCCGCCGACGAGGATGAGACATGCGAAATGGAGGAACGCGAGGGCGGCGCTGCCGCTTGGCCCACGGCGACGGTCTCGGCGATGGAAAGTTCGGCACGGCGATCCATAAGTATGATTCTACTCTGTGGGGCACGTCCTCAACGGGACGGGCAGTCTTATCGGCGTTCATCGGCGTTCATCGGCGGCCAGGCAGATTTTTCTTCCGGCCCAGCGCGAAAACCAAAATCCTATTTAGCCGCCGATGAACGCCGATGAAAAACCGAGGGCGGATTTCGACAAAAGCCCCCTTATTGATATGATCTTCGACGTCGCTAAACGAATTTCGACCATCTGCCATTTTGCCATTTTTCGACCTCTCCCTCCATTTTGACCCTGTTTTCGACCTGCTAAAATGGTTTTCGACCGATGAAGCTTAAACCCAGGCCCACGCCCGTCTTCCAGGAGAAGACCGTTCCCCACGGCACAAAGCTGACCGGCTGGGCGGCCCTTGTCCAAGCGCTCGCCATTCGCGCGCCCGTCCGGCGGCCGAGTTGCGTCTCGGAGCAACATGTTCGCGACAGCCGCCGCACCGAAGGAGATTGGACCGTTTTCGATAAACGCTATTGGCCCGGCGATACGTTCGCCGATCACCTGACGTTCGCACTGCGTCACGAGGATATTGACCTCCTCATCCTTAAACGGGTCTTCGAAGCCGTGCCCCAGGCCGAGATCGAGGCCCTCGTCCGCGCCGCCCCCACTGGCATTCCGGCGCGGCAAGCCTGGTATCTCTACGAAATCCTGACTGGCCGGACTCTCAAACTGGACGACGCGCCCAGCGCCGCCGCCATCGATCTTCTCGACCCGGAAGCGTACTTCACCGCCAAGCCGCGGCTCTCCCGGCGTCATCGCGTGCGCGACAATCTGTTGGGCACCGGCCGGTTCTGTCCAGTGATCCGGCGCACCAAAGCGCTCACCGAATTCGTCGCGCTCGACTTGGCCGCCAAGGCCCGCGAAACCGTGGGGCGTACCGGGGCGCAGTTGGTGGCGCGCGCCGCCAGTTTTATGCTGCTCGCCGACAGCCGCGCCAGCTTCGAGATCGAGGGACAGCGCCCGCCGCGCAACCGGCTCGAAAGATGGGGACGCGCGGTCCTGCAGGCCGGCAAGCATCCGCTCACCCTGGATGAGATTATTCGTCTGCAGCGCGTCCTCATTGAAGATACGCGTTTCGTACACGCGGGCCTGCGTCCCGACGGAGTTTTCCTGGGTGAGCGGGACCGCTTCGGCGAGCCGCTGCCGGAATTCATCGGCGCGCGTCCCGACAATCTGGCCGATCTCATGGGCGGCTTGGTGGATGCCAACGACCGCATGCGCGACGATGGCGTCGACCCCGTCTTGAAGGCCGCCGCCACCGCCTTCGGATTCGTCTACGTGCATCCCTTCCAGGATGGGAATGGCCGCGTGCACCGCTGCCTGATCCATCACGTGCTTGCCGAGCGGAAGTTCACGCCGCCGGGGATGGTCTTCCCGGTTTCTTCGGTCATGTTAGACCGCATCGACGATTACCGTGCGACCTTGCAAGCGCATTCCGGTCCGCTGATGCCGTTCATCGAGTGGCGGCCGACGCCGGAACAGAACGTCGAGGTGCTCAACGAGACGGCCGACCTTTACCGCTACTTCGACTCCACGCAGCAAGCGGAGTTTCTCTACGCATGCGTCCGGCGCACCGTGGAGGAGGATCTGCCGCGCGAGATCGAGCACTTGCGCCGCAACGACGAAGCCATCCGCCGGATTATGGATACGGTCGAGATGCCGGATCGTGTAGCCGAGAACCTGGTGATGTACATCCGGCGGAACCATGGAACTCTTCCCAAGAAGCGCCGCCAGGGCGAGTTCAAGAAACTGCGCGATGCGGAAGTAAGCCTGATTGAAGGCATTGTCAACGAGGCGTTCGCCGGGTTCTGAACGCACGCCGCTGCGGGGCAGACCATCGTTTTTTGTGGTCTGCCGGCTGCGCAGACGACATACAAGGAACCATGGCACTCTTCCCAAAAAGCGCCGCCAGGGCGAGTTCAAGAAACTGCGCACCGCGGAAGTGAGCCTGATTGAAGGCATTGTCAACGAAACGTTCGCCGGGTTCTGAACACACACTGCCGTGGGGCAGACCATCGTTTTTTGTGGTCTGCCGCTTTCGCGGCTGGGCAGACGACACACAACGATCGTCTGCCCCACGGCCCGGCTATTTAATCTCCACCTCGTCCAGATAGAACTCGAACTTACCCGGACCAGCCGGCCCCAAAAATCCCAGCGCGGTCAGATCGTGGCCGTCTGTGCCGAGGCTCTCGAGCGAGAATGTGTACTGCTTCCACTCCGGCCCCGCCACGAACGTGCGAAATGTCGGATTCTGGCCTTGCGTTTCGTTGAACTCCATGAAGCGGCAAGTATGGCCGTCGCCCTTCGCCCAGAAGCTGATGTTCTTCTTATCCGAAAGATCGGCGGGCTGCATCATTCCGCCGGCCGGAGAAAAGATCACGCCCGCAAAGAGGAAGCCCGCGCCCTTCACCGTTTCACCCGTCACATGCATGGCGCCCTTCGATCCGTTGGCCCCGCCTGCCACGGCATCCATCACCGCGGTCGATTTGCCCCCCATCACCGAATCGGTCATCACCGTCCACGCGCCGAAATTAGCGCCGACCTTCAGATCGTCGAACGTGCTGACCACCCCCGATTCCGATCCCTTAGGCTTCGGCGCAGCGGGCGTGCCGGCCATTCCGTTCAGATCGGTCACCTTGAGGGAGACCTTCTTGGTGTCCGCCGAACTCGCTCCCACCATCACATCGAAAATCCCCGGCTCCACCACGCGATGCATATCGGCGTTCAACATCGACAACATATCCGGCGTGATGGCGAATTCCACGGTGCGTTTCTCGCCCGGCTTCAGATGGATGCGCTCGAAACCTTTCAACTGCATCACCGGCCGGGTGACGGAGGAAACGCGCTCGTGCAGATAAAGTTGGGCCACCTCGCTGCCCTCCCGCGATCCTGTGTTCGTAATATCCACGCGCGCCTTGCTCACGCCGTCCATCATGATCTGCGCCGGCTCCACGTGTAAGTTATCGAACTTAAAGGTGGTGTAACTTAGTCCGTAGCCGAACGGAAAGAGCGGTTTTCGTGTACCGAAAGCGTAAGTGCGGTTAGCGGACGGTTTGTGGTTATAGAAATCGGGTAAGTCGCCTACCGAATGCGGAAAGGTGATGGGTAACTTACCGCCGGGATTAACATCGCCGAATAAGACGCGCGCCGCGGCGGTTCCACCTTCCTGTCCCAGATACCAACCTTCCACAATCGCCGGTACGTGCTCGGCGATGTAATTGATGGAGAGCGGCCGTCCATTGATCAGAAATACGACCGTGGGAGTGCCGGTGTCTACCACCGCCTTCACCAGATCGTTCTGCGCGCCCAGCAGATCGAGCGAATCGCGATCGCCTAGATGATTTTCCGACCACGCCTCGCGATTGGTGCTCTCGTTCTCGCCCACCACCACGATCGCCACGCTCGCCTTGCGCGCCAGCTCCGCGGCGGCGGCCACCTTGGCTACCTGCGCCTGCGGATCGGCCAGCTTGACATCGTTTTCGTACCATCCGCGCCAGCCCTGCTTGGCCGTGGTGATCTGGCAGCCTTCGGCATACACCACGTTGGCCGCCGAGCCCACCCGCGCGCGAATGCCATCCAGGATGCTCACGCCGTGGCCAGGCTCGCGGCTGTATCCGCCCAGGTGCACATCGGCCGCATTGGGGCCGATCACCGCAACCGTTTTCAGTTTTCCCGGATCGAGCGGCAACAGGTTCTTTTCGTTCTTCAATAGCACTACGGCTTCTTCGGCGGCTTCCACCGCCACCTTGCGATGCTCCTCGCCGCTGGTCGTCCTGGCGGTGTAATCCGGATCGACGTAAGGATCGTCGAACAGGCCCAGGCGGAATTTGGCGGCCAGCATGCGTCCGGCGGCCACATCGATTTCGCGCTCGGGCACCTGGCCCTCCTTCACCTGTTCGATGAACGTGCGATACACCGAGCCATCCGAGAGATCGAAATCGATGCCGGCGGCCAATGCCATGCGGCCGGCTTCGGCCATGTTCGCCGCCACGTGGTGCGTTTGCACCAGCATCTGGAGGCCGTCGCCATCCGAAGTGATGAACCCGCGGAAACCCCACTCCTGCCGCAGCACGCGATCCAGCAGCCAGTGGTTAATGTGCGAAGGAATGCCATCGATCTCGTTGTAAGACGCCATCACACTGCCCACGTGGGCCTCCTGGACGGCCGCCTGGAACGGTACCAGAAAGTTCTCGCGGATGATGCGCTCCGAGTAATTGCCCGGCGCTGTATTGGTGCCGCCCTCGGGCTGGCCATGCACCGCGAAGTGCTTGGCGGTGGCCATTACGTGGTGATTGTCGATATGAAACTCATCGCCCTGCAGGCCCGTGATGGCGGCCACGCCCATGCGCGACGCCAGGTACGGATCTTCGCCGTAAGTCTCTTCCGTGCGGCCCCAACGCGGATCGCGCGCGATATCCAGCACCGGCGAGAAGACCTGCCCGACGCCCGCTGAGCGAGCCTCGTCGCCCGCGGCGGTAAAGACGCGGTGAACCAACACAGGATCCCACGTGCTGGCCAGCGCCAGAGCTTGCGGAAAGCTGGTGCTGCCGTTGGCCATGAAACCGTGCAGAGCTTCGCTCATGAACAGCCACGGAATGCCTAGCGGAGTCTTCTCGCGCAGATAGCGTTGCACGGCGTTGCGCAGGATGGCACTCTGGCGCGGCGTGAATGCGGCATTTTCGTCATTGAGGCCGCTAAACGCCAGGTTCACTTGATCGGCCTTGTAGGTGCCCGTGGTATCGAGCAGCGAGATCTTCGGATTATCGCCGCCGGTAATCTCGGCGACCTTTTCTTCGAGCGTCATGCGCGAAAGCAGATCCGCTACGCGATCTTCGATGGCCAGTTTGGAATCGCGGTATTTCGGCGCGCTGGATTGCGCAAAGACGGCGAGCGTCAGAGTGGCAATGACGAACGAATTACGAATGCGGCGTAGCATCTTCGGTGGTCCTCGATTTCTGCCGTTGCGGCGCAGGCTCGTAGCCTGCGCGGGCCTCGTAGGCCCGCTCTTCGGCGGCCGAAGCCCTATGGTACATCCGCACAACCGCTTTGTAACCTTTTCCACGCCTCCCGGTATTATTGGTTGAATGCCGGAAACGCGGGCCGACAACGTTCTCATGCAGAAGGTCCGGGATGGCGACTTAGCGAAAATGGCGGTCCTGTTCGAACGCCATCATCGCGCGCTGTTCCGTTATTTTCTGCGGCTCACCGGCCAGCGCGAATTCAGTGAAGACCTGGTGCAGGACGTGTATTTTCGTATGTTGAAATATCGCCACACATACAAGGACGGCAATCCGTTCACCTCCTGGATGTACCAGGTGGCCAGGAACGCGCACCTCGATGGCGTCCAAAAACGCCGCGCAGAATCGCCCTTCGAGCCGGAGCACATGCCAGAGCCGCCCAGCGCCGAGCCCGATCCGAGCGAAATCCTGCGCCGCCGCCAGGATGTGAGATTATTGCGCCGCGCGCTGGCCGCGCTGCCCGTGGAGAAACGTGAGGTGCTGGTACTGAGCCGCTTTCAAAATCTCAAGTACGAGCAGATCGCCGGCATCCTGGCGTGCGACGTCGGCTCAGTGAAGGTGCGGGTGTATCGCGCCATCAAGGCATTGAGCCAGATCTTTTTTGAGCTGGCGGGAGAGAAGGCGTCATGAATTGCGATCAGGTGAAGGAACATATCGCCGACTATCTGGCGGATACTCTGGGCCGTCCGGAACGCGAAGAATTCAACGAGCATCTGGCCCACTGCGCCGCCTGCAAACAGGAAACCGGGACGCTCGCCGAAACCTGGGAAATGCTCGGACTGCTCGAGCAGGAACAGCCCAGCGCGCAATTAAGGCCGCGATTTTATGAGTCGCTGGAAGCCTATCGCCACGGCTTGGACTCCGCCGCGCCCGCCGCCCCCCCCAGGGGTGGGATCTTCCACTGGGGCTGGCAGGGATGGGCGTGGTCGGCCGCGCTATTGGTGGCCGGATTGGTGGCGGGCCAGTGGCTGGGCGGGCGCCAGCATAGCCGCGCGGATCTCGTCGCGCTGCAGGATGAAGTCGATCACATGCGGCAGTTGTTCACGCTGTCGCTGCTCGAACAGCAATCCGCCAGCGAGCGGCTGCGCGGGGTCGATTACGCCTACCGCGTGGATCAGTCCGATACGCAAGTGCTGGTGGCCCTGCTGCACGCCGTCAATCACGATCCGAGCGTGAATGTGCGCCTGGCCGCGGTGGATGCGTTGCGCAAATTCGCTGCCAACCCCTCAGTCTCGGGCACGCTGGGGACGTCGCTGGTGAAGCAGGATTCGCCGCTGGTGCAACTGGCGCTGATCGATTTCATCGTGGATACGCGGGATAAGTCCGCCGCCGGCTCGCTATCGGCCTTGGAGCGCAGCCCCACCGCGGATAAAAACGTCAAGGAAAAAGCCCTGTGGGGCCTGGAGCAGTTGCAGTAATTGTGGGGCAGGCTCGTAGCCTGCGGCGGCCTCGTAGGCCGCCTTCTTGTGCAAAGGAGACGCATCGATGCAAAACCGAATTCTCATGACGCTGGCATTTCTCGCGATGTGCCTGCCACTAACCGCCGCCGAGGTGGAAGAAAACGAAACCATCCAAAAAACCTATCCCCTCACCAACGCCGCACCGAAAAGGGTGATCGTAGATAACGTCAACGGGTCCATCCGTGTCACCGGTTACGCCGGCAACGAAGTCCGCCTGGTGGCCCACAAGCGTCTGCGCGCCGAATCGGAGCAGGCCGCCGCGGAAGCCCGCCGCGACGTGAAGCTGGATATCTCGCAGGACGGCAACACCGTCCGCTTCTACGTGGACGGCCCGTTCCGTTGCAAAAATGGCGGCATACACATCGATCGCGATCCGGGCTATGAGGTGAAGTACGATTTCGAACTGCAAGCGCCGCACGACACCGCCATCGATCTGAAAACCATCAACGACGGCCAGATCGCGGTCGCCGATATAGCGGGCGATTACAAAGTCGATAACGTCAACGGCGGTGTCGAGATGACCGGGTTAGCGGGCTCCGGTAAGATCTACGCGCTGAACGGCGGCGTGAAAGTCACCTTCCGCGAAAATCCGCGCGCCGCCAGTTCCTTCGGCTCTCTCAACGGCGAAGTCCGTGTGAGTTTTCAGCCGGACTTAAACGCGGACGTGCGCTTCAAGACCTTCAACGGCGCAGTCTATACGGACTATCAAGTGAGTTATCTGCCCATGCCGGCCGCAGCCGCCGAACGGCACGGCACCAAGTATGTGTACAAAAGCAGCGAGTGGCAGGCCGTGCGCGTAGGCCGCGGCGGTCCCGAGCTTAGTTTCGACGCGTTCAACGGTAATATTCGAATTCTCAATCGAGGACAGTAATTATGCGAACATCCATTCAGTTCTCTGTATTTCTTTTCGCCGCCGGCCTGGCGGCTACCGCGCAGGAACCCCAGCGCGCCAACGTTCCGCTGAACGATCCATCGCGGCCGGCCATGGTGCATGCCTCCCTGCTGAACGGCGGCATCACGGTGACCGGATACAACGGCAAGGAGGTCGTGGTAGAGGCGCGCTCGCGCCATGAGACCGAACACGACGCCCGGCCGGATCCCAAGGCCGAAGGCATGCATCGCCTGGAAAGCCGCGGAACCGGCCTCACGGTGGAGGAGAACGATAACGAGTTTCACATCGGCGTGGGAACTATGAATCGCACCGTGGACCTGAACATCCGGGTGCCGTTTAATACTTCCCTCAAACTGAGGTGCATGAACGACGGCGATATCAAAGTGGATCACGTGAACGGCGAAATCGATGTGGATAATTTGAATGGCGGCGTGAAGCTGCTCAACGTCTCCGGCGCCGTGGTGGCGCACTCACTCAACGAAGACGTCATTGTGACTCTCGACCAAATAACTCCCGGCAAAGCCATGTCGTTCAGCACCATGAACGGCGACGTGGATGTAACTCTCCCCGCCGACGCCAAGGCGCGCGTGAAACTGAAGACCGATAACGGCGAAATCTATAGCGATTTCGACGTGCATCCGGAGTCCGATCCGTCCGCTCCCAAGCTCACCGAGAACCACGGCAAGGACGGCAAGTATCGCGTGCAGTTCGACCGAGCCACTTACGGAGCCATCAACGGCGGCGGTCCCGAAATGCAATTCACCACTTTCAATGGAAAGATCTATCTGCGAAAAAAGAAGTAGGGAAATCTTACCTGCTTGGGCCCCCTCAACCTACCATAATTCCTGGTTTGAATTCAGTCACTTATAAGAAGGCTGTGGACGCTCGTAACTGGCAGGACGATTGCTTTGCTAGCAAAGCGTGGCGAGTGTCCCGTGGCAGAAGTCGGCCTCTCCGATAAGCGCAGGCGATGCGGCCTGCGCCAGCCTTGCGCTGCCACAGCATGCAGACGATGGGGTAGGCGTTCATCCTGCCGAGCCTCTGCTACGGGCCTCCCGATCCGATCCCGGCCGGCCGGCGGGGCCACGCGAGTGTCCGGGGCCGCCGCTGGTGGTGTATGTGGATGCGCTTGCCGTGATCCGATCCGTCGATGGATATTGGCCCGCATTTCTGCCGGGAATCTGCGCGGGATCCAGTTATTTCAATTTCTTGCCCAGGCTGTGCGTCGACAGCCTCGGCCGCGAGTCCACCATTCGCGCCGGAATTCGGGCGGTGGCATCCGGCCAGGCAGAGATGTTCAGCACCGAGTTCCGCTGCCGCCTGGGGGATCGCGATTTGCGCCTCCATCTGGTGGCCGCGCCGTGCGCGGATTCGGCCGGAGGTCTGCGCATCGCCCACACCGAGGCGGAGGCCGCGCCGGAGCCCGACTCCACCCGGGCGTTCAAGATGGAAACGCTGGGCAAACTCGCCGCGGGTGTGGCGCACGATTTTGCCAATGTGCTGACCTTGATCAGTGGATATACAGGTATCCTGCTGGGCCGTACCGGCGCGCAGGACGATGGCCGGCGCGAACTGGACGAAATCCGTACGGCGGCCGAGCGCGGCGCGGCCATGACCGGCCTCATCCTCGATTTCATCCGCAGCCCGGAAACCTCGCCTGCCGGTGTGCACCTCAATATGCTGGTCACCGAGATCGTCTCCCTACTGCGGCCGGTGATCGGCGAAAACATCCGCCTGGATGCCCTGCTCGATCCGGCCGCGGGCGAAGTGAAAATGAGCGCGGCTCAGATCACGCGCGTCGTCATGAACCTGGTTTTGAACGCTCGCGACGCCATGCCGCGGGGGGGCGCCATCCGTATCCGCACCGCTATTTCGGATACCGTTGCGGAATCCGGCCGTGTTGCGCTGCTCGGCCGATGGGTCTTGCTGGAAGTTTCCGACAATGGCGCAGGCATGGATCGCGATACCTTGGCGCGGGTCTTTCAGCCATTCTTCACCACCAAGGGCCGCGCCGGCACCGGCCTCGGCCTGAGCAGCGTCGAGCGCATCGTGGAGCAGGCCGGCGGCGCCATCCGCGCGCGCAGCGAGCCCGGCCGCGGAAGCGCCTTTACGGTTTATCTGCCGCAACTGACGCAGGCGAATGCGCCTGCCAGCCTCGAACGCGAGGGCAGCCGCCAGACCACCCGCCCGGACCGCGGAAGCGAGACGATTCTCCTCGTGGAAGATGAGGAAAACGTGCGCAAGTTGCTGGCGCATCTGTTGGAGGCCCGCGGTTACCGGGTGCTCGAAGCCGCCGACGGTTCCGGCGCCTTGCATCTCTTCGCGCAACACACCGCCGCCATCGACCTGTTATTGACCGACGTCATGATGCCCGGCATGGATGGCCGCGAGCTCGCGCGCCAGGCCGTCGCCGCCAAATCCAGCCTCAAGGTGATCTACATGTCCGGATATCCGGATCACGTGCTCTCCGGAACCGGTCCCCTGGACGCCAGCGTCCCGCTACTGCGCAAGCCATTTTCCATGGATAAGCTGCCGGCCCTGGTCCGCGAAGTCCTCGACGGGTAGTGCGCCGTGGGGCAGACCAGGGCAGACCATCGTTTTTTTGTGGTCTGCCTGGTTTTCATCATCTTGAAAACGCACCGTGGGCGAGCCCGCTCTTCAATGCACCGTCTCGCCCGCCCGGCGCGCACTGCGCATCACCAATTCCTCCAAATCCAGCAAATGCCGCGGTTCAAACTGCTGCCGCGACCACCGGCTGGATGCCTCCATTTCGATGCCTACGAAATACCCGATCTCCCGGTACACGCAATAGCGCACCACGCCGCACAGCTTCTCGCCGGGGCAGTGTACCTCGACATGCGTTCCGATGGATAGCGGGATCTCGAACTGCAAACACATGCCCGATGGCGAGATATCCTCCAGTAACGCGGTGGCTTTCGAATTCCGGCCCCCTGGCTCTTTCCATTGCACCTCCACCATATCGGCGCATAACATGCGAATCTCGCTGCGTGGTCGCTGCATGCCCTTCATATCGGCGCGATATGAGTATTCCTTTAGGTAACCACGCAACCGTTACCGCGCCGCAACCGTTACCGCGCCGCAACCGTTATCGCGCCGCGGCCGGTACAGAGCCGCGACCGTAAGGGAGCTTTTCCCAGCTACACTGAATAAACCACCCCAATCGGGAAAGGAGACAGCCATCGAAGTCATCCGGTTCGCACCCGGCATCGACGCCCACGAAATCCTGGAAACCGGCCACATATTGCTGCTGCCGGAACCGCCGCTCGATTTGTCCCCGGCAGATCGCGAACTCATCCAAGGCATCCGCCAAAGCGGCAGCCACCACAAAAATATCTCCTACAAGCCCAGGCACGACAAAGTCTCCGGTCTGGACGGCGCGCGTACCGATACCGGCGAGCGCCTGCACACCATCCTGCGGCGCTACTCCGAAGCGGCCATCGCCTATGCTGCCCGGCTCCTGCCGCGCTATAGCCCGCATTGGAGCGTGGATTACGCCAGCCTGCGACCCATCGAAGAAGCCGGGCGCAACCTATCCTTTAACAAGCGCAACGATCTGCTGCATACCGACGCCTTCCCCACGCGTCCCACACGCGGCGGCCTGATTCTGCGCAGCTTTTGGAACCTGCATCCCTCCCGTCCGCGCGTCTGGTGGACCGCCGACCCCATAGCCCTGCTAGCGCCCCGTTTCGCCCTGGCCGCCGGTCTCAACAGCCCCTCGCGCGGCCGGTTAGCCAAGACCATCCTTCGCCGCCTGGGATTGCCAATCACCGATCGCTCCGACTACGACGAATTCATGCTGGCCTTTCACGACTATTTGAAGAACAACGCGGAGTTTCAATCCCACGGCCCCAAATACCGGATGGAGTTTCCGCCGGGCGCCGCCTGGATGGCCTTTACCGACGTCGTCCCGCACGCCGTGGAGTCCGGCCAGTTCGCCATGGAGCAAACCCTCATCGTGCCGCGAAATGCGTTGGCCGCGCCTGACCGTGCGCCGATTTCTATCCTGGAAGGACTCGCCGGCCGCCCGCTGGCTTAAAGTGGGCAGGCTCGTGGCCTGTGGCGGCCGCCTGCTAAAATCCCCGCGGCGTATCATGAGCATGCATAAGGTTGGCGCCCGTTGTACTCAATGGCGCCTACATCCTGTTCGCTATATTGACACGCATCGAGGATGGCACGCTCCTGTTCGATCAACCCGCGCCATTAGATTCGCATAGTTCTTTCGGCTTTCTTGTCGAACATCGGATTTATCCATGGGAATTTGCCGTCCGAGCGAATCAAAACAGTGGATACCAGCCGGAACGGACGTCGATGCGGCGGCCTGGTCTTGGGTCAGTGGTACCCACCAGGGATTGGTTTCCAGACCACCCACGTCCCAAGCCTGCCATCATTGGCGAAGCCGTCGGCGATTACCGCCGATAGCTTCTACCGACAGCTTTAGGTCCAGAGCTTTTAAAATTCCCCGAAGACTGCTTTGGGTTGGATTTCCCGTCTTAGAGAGCATCCGATAAATAGATTCGCGCAAGACTCCCGCTTTGCTTGCAACCTTAGACATGTGACGCGCTTCGGCTACATCTCGCAGAGCAACCAGAAACATCTCCTCTGAGTCTCCTAATGCCGCATTTACATAACCCGCTGGCTCGGATCTGCAAGATTCCTTTAAGAGCTGCTCTCTAAAAATGCGTGTTCGCTTAGGCATTGTAGTCCTTCCAGTAGGTTATCGCCGTTCTGATGTCCGCTTTCTGGGTGCTCTTGTCCCCACCTGGCAGTAATATAATCAAACTCCCGCCTATGCCAAGGTAAACCCGGTGTCCAGGTCCCTTGCCAATGAATCTCAACTCGAATACGCCTTCGCCAACCGGCTCGCAATCTTCATAATTGCCGGTCGATTCGATCCTGCTAATCCTCGTCCTCACCCTGCTCCGCGCACATTTCTGTATCTGTGACTTATAAATCACAGCCAAAAATTGCATGATCGGCCCTAGAGAAACTCCTGGCGAACCGCAGGTGAATAGCCAATAGCATTGTCTCTCCATCCCTTCTTTGGGCCGCGTTTCGTCCATAACGTCGGCCTCGACTTTGGCGATTAGTTCCGCATACGGGTAGCGCCCTCCCGATCGACCAGGGCCGCAACCACCGACATCGCGAGCGGGGGACGGCCGGTTGCCCGTTTGGCTCCTGTAGAAAACCCTGCGCCTCGCCGGCGGATCCCCGATCTGGACAAAGGCAAGATTTGGGTGGCGCCGGACTTTGACGATCCGCTGCCTGAGTTTGAGAAGGAATTCTACGGCGAATGAGGGCGCTGCTGGACACGCACGTGTTTCTGTGTTGGTTGTATGAGAGTACGCGCCTGTCTCCGCGCGTTCGTGAGATTCTGGCCACCTCGTATTCCTTGTCGGTGGCGGCGAAAAAGGGTACCAGTTTGGCGGTCGAGACGGAGCCAGGTGCGGGGTTACGCTCTGGCCCGCGGTGGGCGCAGGAATAGGGAAGGAAACGGCTGTTTCCTTCTCTCAGGCCGGATTGTCCTCGCTTTTGACCAGAGGGGTACGGTAAGTCTTGCCTTTGATCTTGAGGATGATCGCGCGTTCGACCAGGCGGTCGAGGAGAGCCATCGCCAGTGGGCCATCGACCAGGTACTCTGCCCATTTGTCGAAGTCCACGTTGGTCACTAGCGCGGTGGAACGTTTCTGGTTGCGTGAAGCGATGATCTTGTAGAGCAGGTGGGCAGCCTGCGCGCACTCGGTTCGTTCGATGCGGTCGAACCCGAATTCATCAACAATCAAAAGGTCTGGGCGCGTGTAATAGCGCAAACGCGCGGGCAGAGTTTTGTCGGAACCGCAACTGACGTGGGGAACCGCAACTTCACCGGTTGTGAACATGCAAGACCTGCACCCAAACGTGCCAAATTCGGCCGGCGGAGGAATTACGGACGCCGCATCCTACTCGTGCGCCCCGGCCTTCACAGTGCTCGATTGGAGGCGCTTTTGTTGAATCTAAACGACCAACTCGACCCCGCTGAAGAAGGCGTCAAGTCAGGACGAAAACGGCATCAAAGATGCACGGTGTGGGGCCTAGGAGAATATATGGAGCAACGAAGCAATATTGCGAAAGCCGATTTAAGTAGGCGCTATCGTCGCGTGCTCGCGGCGAGCACGTTGACTGGCGATTCGGTACGGAACTCGTCTGGAGAGGACCTCGGAACAGTAGACGAGATTATGATCGACATCCGCTCTGGCAAGGTGGCATATGCCGTCCTGTCCTTCGGCGGATTCCTCGGTATGGGCAACAAGCTGTTCGCGCTGCCCTGGAGCACTCTGAGAGTAGACCAGGATGAGCAACACCTGATTCTCGATGTCGACAAGTCGAAACTCGAGAATGCTCCGGGATTCGACAAAGAGCATTGGCCGGACATGGTGGATACGACCTGGGCCAACCAAATCTTCAACTACTATGGAGCGAAACCGTACTGGGACGCTCACGAGGAGGCCCCAGTCCTCCGGCGTGCCGGCGGTGGGTTGTAAGGGACGATTCGAAGCCGTGGGCAAGCGGGCCGGGGGCGCTGCGGCCCGACGAACCGGCTCGCGAGCTAGGTCCAGCGAGCTTCCCAATCGCGCTAACGGAGGCTCCCTGGTCAGCATATCCCACTAGGGAGTCACGCGGCTGGATGGCGTTAGTAGAGCTGAGAACAATCCGGATCATTGCTACCCCTGGCTTCGTTTCGACTCCCCGTGTCGTCGCATTCGGCCCGTGGCGGCAAGCCGAACCGACGGGCCGCAGTGTGAAGCAAGCGCCGGTACAGCGGGAACGCCCGAGAAAAGGAAATATCAGCGCTTCGCGTGATCAATGCCCAGTAGTTGGCCTGTTGAAAGCCTTGGCGGAAGAGATCGGATCGACGTCTGATGGTGTTGAAACTGACGGAGAGCAACCCGCAACACCCCTCCGGCGCCGCTCTTCTCAGGCGCAAAAATGCAGGTTCTCCTGAGGCCGAATGGCTTGCGCCCGGTTGATCAAGATCGCCTAACCGTCCGCACTGATCCGCGCTGGGCATTCCGGTTACATCATCTGCACTAGATCCAGCCAGCGTCCAGCCGTTCCCGAAATTTCCGGGGCGGACATACTCGGCATACCTAGAGCTGGTTCATCAGACCGAAGTCCCCAAACAGCGACATCCTCCAGCGGCGACCGCTGGATGTCTACCACAAGCCACTGCGGGCCGCGACACTCGAATGCACGATGGTCTGCCCCGAAGACGAGATCTCGGACGTGCTAAAATGGCTAAAGGTAAGGTGCTTGAGCGTGGCCACAACATCGAACCACATAAGCGCACAAGAGCAGGCAAAGCGGCAGAAAGCACTAATCGCTACAATCGCCCACCTTCGAATCGAAGACCTGCATTTGGATAACGATTTGAAGCGTATCTTCCAGCGGCATGTGGACGGAGAGATCGGCGACGAAGAACTTGCCGCCGCAATAGACGATTTGAATGAACGCCGCTTCGGACCCTTACCTGTATCCGGGAACGGACGTCCTTAGAAACGTCCCCGGCCTTCGCAACGCAGAGCAACTGGCCGCGTTTGAAACGGCCAAGACAGCTCAGCGCATTTACGAGCTTCAGAAGACGCCAGTCGTCGGCAGGTTTGATACCACGCATTTGAAAGCGATTCACCACCAGGTTTTCCAGGATGTCTTTCCCTGGGCCGGGCAATTCCGTACGACGATGCTGGGAAAAGCAGAACGCGTGGGCCAACCTGCCACCTGGTTTACACCGCCGCACCTATTGGAGCACGAGGCACAACGAATATTTGACTCGCTCCACCGCTCGAACCTGTTGCGCCGAATCCAGCCAATCGAGTTTGCGCGCAAAGCCGCCCGCTTGCTCGCGGAGATCAATGCGCTACATCCCTTCCGTGAGGGAAACGGGAGAACGCAGAGGCTTTTTGTCGATGCCCTCGCAAACCAGGCAGGCCACCAACTTCATTTCGATGTGGTCACCAGAGAGCGGATGGTTCAGGCGAGCATCGAGGCGAATAGAGGCAACTTCGGAATGATGACCCGCCTGTTTGAGGAAAATCATAGACGTGGAGCGCCTTCAACCCCTGCGGCGTGCGATCCTTTTCCTCACTCGCGAGAGCTTCAACTGGAACGACACATATATTGCGACAACAGTCGCAGGTGAGAATTACAGCGGACGACTGGTCGGCCGAGATGGCGAATCATTCATGATTCGTTCAGATGACAATCGGATTCTGATCGGCCGTGCCGCAGATATTAGGAACTCGATACGAACCGGCGAGCACTTTTCGTTTCGCGCCGCCGGCGTGCCGTCTTAGGCCCGAAAGGGCCCGTTCAAAGGCGCCGCGTTCACATTCTTCCAGAACCCGCATCCAACTGACGTGTGGCAAGAATTTCATCAATTCTCAATGTGAGGCGGCTGGCGAGGCGGTCCGCAAGAATCATCAAGAACTCCTCTGTAATTGGTAAAGCCGACTCCGTTATGGCGATCCGTCTCACTACGCGTTCCCGCCGGCTAGGTGTGCGCACCCCAACAGCTTTGATCTGTTCAATCAAGACCGTCAACAAACCGTCCACATCAGGGCTGACCGCGCGGAGTGCTTCAATTCGCCGAATTGCGTGGCGCACGGTTGTGTGGTGGCGGCCGTTGTAGAACTTGCCGATCTTCATAAGGCTCCAACCGCCTACCCGCTTGGCCAGATACATTGCCACCTGCCGATTGAATGCCGCCGGTTGCGCATTTCCCGCTACCCGCGCACGGCCCAGTCGCTCCGAAACGACTCGGTCAATTTCGGCCAAGGCTGTTTGACGCACGGGCACCCGTCGTCGATCTTAGGCACAAACATGGTTGCTCCCCGCAGGCCGAATGGCGTACGCGCGCGTGACGATGATCGCTCGACCGTCCGAACTGATGAACGCGGGGCATTCCGGCCACATCATACGCACCAGGTCCAACCACCTTTCCAATCGCTCGCGGAACTTCCGCGGACGGGCATAAGTGGCACTCCCTAACTGATTCACCAGGCCGAAGTCTCCAAACAGCGGTACGCGCTCCTCTCCCCTCGCTGCGAAGCAGCGGTACGACAGCCACATGTAAAGGTCAAGAACCGCTGGCGCGGACGACAGGGCTTTGGCCGCCTCCAGGTCGGCAGGGATGGGATGGCTCTGGATTTCCCGGTAGAACTCTTCGCTCAACACAATCATGTTCTGGCAGTCACCTGGCAGGTTCTGCTGACCGGGATCGCGGGAGTACCAAATGCGCGCCTCGCTCATAAAGTTGAACCGTGCGTGGTGTACGACAGCGGCCTTTTCCAGTTGCATGGTGAGCTTTCGTAAGTCTGCCCAAAGGTCGCGGCGAGACAGTATTTCGACATGGCCTTGACTCCCAGATCGCCGAAAATCGGACCTCCCGCAACGTAAGTTGCGCCGGATTTTTGGTCCAGCGACAAAATCCACCAACAATTGTGTTCGCGCGGGAGGTGAAAAGTCCTGCGAGTCACGAATTCGAAACTGCCCCAACGGATAAGTGGTTCAGCTAGAGAGGGATAACACTGGAGTCACCGTGTTCAGATACCACCGCGGTGCCTTTGCTTGTTTTGGTGGAGCCACTGCCCGTAGTCCATGACTTTAGCCACGGGCGGAATGGCCGTCGGTGCAATCAGAACTAGGTCGAGACCCATCGCTTGCGCCTTACGGATGGCCACAGCGGTAGGCATGACTTCGACGCTGCCGTCGGGGAAGACCGCACGGACTTCGGGTAGGCGAATGGCCTGGTTAACGTCCTCCATCATCATCTCGATCCTACCAGATCGAGCCGAGTGGGGCCACGTTCGAGAGCCGGAGTGGGTTCCGGTTGTTCCGGTTCCAGCTTCAAAGGTCACGCGGTTCCGAAAATCGAAGGCCAAGTCGAAAGCGAAGTCGGCCCGTGAAATGATCTGTATCCTTGCGGCAAACCTGCACTGTTCTTGTCGCGATTCGCCCTACATCATATGGTGGGGGTTGGGTACAGCTCTGAGAGCGCATCAAATTGCTGCTTCGTCCATGTGTTCTTCCAGGAGTCGTAACCGCTGTACTGCTCGTCCCAAGCGCCGAACCGCCAAGAGAGGATCAGCTTTAGGGATATCTCCAATTCGCTGCTCAACATCCGCGGATCAAGCAACTTAGGCTCGCCTTTCAGCTTCTTCAGAAAGCGTGTCAGTCTTTCGTAGTCGTCGTACCACCAACAGCAGACAAGAGCCACAGTCTTGTTCGTTTCGCGACGGATCTCAATCCGCGCGATGCCGCCGTCTGGATGCCTGAATGAGCAAGTCCATGAGGGCGCTTCGTGGTAGTACTTTTCCAAGATGAGGTTGTGCCGCCGTGCAAAACCGGCGAGCACGTCCGCAATTGGCCTGAAGAACATCTCAAGCTCAGGCTTATCCCGTAGATGGAATTCTGGGCTTCCGTTAGGCATGGGTACTCCAAATGTTGTGAGCCACTGCAAAAAGTCGTCGTTGCACATTGAGAACCCGCACCGGTGCGTGGTGCCCAACCTAGGATCGCGCGAAAGGTTTTTCGTCTGGCCAAAAACCCTGTCGGATTTTATGTTCTGAGTGGCCTGCTTTCCGGTCATTTCCGCGTCCGCTCCCGCCCGGCCGCAGATGATGATCGGCGACAATTAGATCTCGGGGTCGACGACAATTAAAACTCCCGCTCGACGACAACTAGTGTGACCATCGAGAATCGCGCCTTTGCGCGGCCAAGAATGGTCACAGATCAGCAGGTGAGGAGGCTGAGAAAGTTGTCGAATACGGAAAAGAATCAAGAGATTGCGGCGGCGAAGGCGGGGATGGACCCGACCACGGCGCGGCGATATCGGGTCCTGGAACGGTTGCCGAGTGAACTGAAAAAGGAACGCGGGTGGCGGACTGTCACCGCCGGTGCAATAATCCCCAAAGTGCCGGTTGAAAATTCCCCAGCCCCCGCGAGGTGGTGTTATACCCGCATTGACTCCATCCGGAGGAGGTGCGGTGAGGTGTTACGGGGAAAAGACGTGCACGAAGTGGAACAAATGAAGCAGATGGGCCTGAGCGTGTCTGCGATCAGCAAACTGACGGGCTACGACCGCAAGACGGTGCGCAAATACCTGTTGAATCCAGAAGGGGTGCCGGACTACGGTCCGAGAGTGGCGGAGCCCAGCAAGTTGGATCCCCACAAGCCCTTCCTGGCGGACCGCCTGAAAGCGGGCGTGTGGAACGCGCAGGTGCTGCTACGGGAAATCCGCCAACACGGCTATGGCGGCGGCTACACGATCCTGAAGGACTGGTTGCATCCCCAGCGGACCGCCGCGTGCACCGCGGCGGTGCGCCGCTTCGAGACGCCGCCAGGCAAACAAGCACAGGTGGATTGGGGACACCTGGGTGACCTGGAGATGGCCGGCGCCGCGCACCGCATCTGGGGTTTCACGATCACCCTGGGCTACAGCCGGCGGATGTGGGCGCAAGCGGCGTTGGACCAGAAACTGGGAACGCTGCTGCGCATGCACGAAGGCGCTTTCCAGGAATGGGGTGGGGTGCCGGAAGAGATCCTGTACGACCGCATGCGGACGGTGTGGCTGGGCCAGGACGAGCGCGGGGAAATCATCTGGCACCCGGTGTTTCTGGACTTTGCGCGGTACTGGGGATTTAAGCCGCGACTGTGCCTGCCTATCGGGCGCAGACCAAAGGGAAGATCGAATCGGGCGTGAAGTATGTACGGCGGAATTTCGTATGCGGGCTGCAGGGGCGGGAGCCAGGGTGCTTGATGGACTTCAACACGGAGCTGCGGCAGTGGGTGGAAACGGTGGCCAATCGGCGCGTGCATGGGACCACGTACGAGCAAGTGCTGGTGCGCTGGGACGGGGATCAGTTTGCCATGCAGCCAGTGAACGGCCGGCGGCCGTATCCCTACAGCGACGATGAACTGCGCAAGGTGGCGCGGGACGCGTATGTGAGCTGGCAAGCCAGCCGGTACTCGGTGCCTTGGCAGTACGTGGGCAAGGAAGTGTGGGTGCGGAAGCAGGGCGGACAGGTGGAGGTGCAGTATGGCGGCGAGCGGATCGCCGTGCATGCGCGGGCCGCGCGGCGGCACCAGGTGATCACCCAGCCGGTGCATCACGCCGGCATTCCGCTAGGAGGAGAGGGGCAGGGCGGCAAGATTCTGATTCACCTGCGGGAGAGGGCGCCGGTGGTGGAAGCCCGGCCCCTGGCCGCCTACGAGAGCCTGGCGGTGGGAGGTGCGCAGTGACACCGATCGACCAGTTGCAGAGCGCGCTGAGCACGTTGGGGCTGAAAGCGGTGGAGGCCCGGCTGGAGGGTTTACTGGAACAGGCCGCGAAGAAGGAGCCCAGCTACGCGGAGTTCCTGGAGGAGACGCTGAGTTGCGAGGTGGACGCGCGCCGGACGCGGTATCTGCGGGCGCGCCTGCAACTGGCGCATCTGCCGTTCGTGAAGACCTTCGAGCAATTCGACTTCGAGTTTCAGCCCTCCATCGACGAGAAGCAGATTCGGGAATTGCGCTCGTTGCGCTTCGTGCATGAAACCAGCAACGTCGTTTTTCTGGGGCCGCCCG
Source organism: Bryobacterales bacterium (assembly GCA_963785255.1). Classification (GTDB taxonomy): domain Bacteria; phylum Acidobacteriota; class Terriglobia; order Bryobacterales; family Bryobacteraceae; genus Bog-159. The sequence continues at coordinate 4,862 of CAWAUR010000013.1, read as the reverse complement.
GGGTGGGTAAGACGCACTTGAGCGTGGCGCTGGCGGAAGCTGCCATCCAGGCTGGCTTCGGCGCTTACTTCATCACGGCGCACGATATGGTGGCGGACTTGGGGCGAGCTTATCGCGAAGGGCGGCTGGACCGGCGCTTGCGCGTCTATATCGCACCCAAGGTGTTGGTGATCGATGAAATGGGTTACCTGCCCCTGGACGATCTGGGAGCGACGATCTTCTTCCAATTAGTCAGTGCGCGTTATGAGCGGGGCAGTATCATCCTGACTAGTAACAAGAGCTACGGCGATTGGGGTTCGATCTTCGGCGATCCGATCATTGCCACCGCGATCCTGGACCGGCTCTTGCACCATTCGACGACGGTCAACATCCGCGGAGAGAGTTATCGGCTGAAGGAGCGCCTGGTGGGGCCGGGCTGCTGCCGCGCACCGATCAGCAGGGGCAGGAGACCATCTTACCCACGCCGGACCCGTCCGCGGCGGGGACGTCCAGCAGTCGGAGAAAGGCGGGCGCATAGAGATGGACCAGAGAGGAGAGTGGATCGATTTCGCCGCGGTGAAAGCGGCAGTAGGGATGGAGAGGCTGCTGGTCTGGTACGGCGTGAAACTGCGCCGGGGAGTGGGGATGTATCTGCGAGGCCGCTGTCCTTTGGCGCAACATAGTTCGCCGGAAAGCAGGGAGAGTTTCATCGTGAATACCTGCAAGAACGTGTGGGTCTGTCACTCGCAATCGTGTGTGGAGGCGCGGGGAGGACAGGCGGGCGGCAATGTCCTGGACTTCGTGGCAGTTATGGAACACTGCTCGATTGCGGAAGCGGCGCGGCGGCTGTCAGTCAGATTTGGGGCGGCCGGGCGTACCAGGCAGAGTTTAGAAGGCACTGGTTTCAAGAAAAACGAAGCAGGGTCTTCTTCCCTTCTTTCCGTCTCCGCCGGAACGCAGAATGCTCCGCTGCGCTTCGTGCTCTGCCCGCTGGACAGCCGGCATCCGTACTTGCAGCAACGCGGGATCAAGCGCCAGACCGCCGAGTATTTCCAGACCGGCTTCTATTCCGCCACCGGCTTGATGGAGGGACGGGTGGCGATCCCGATCCATAACCGGCAGGGCCAGTTGGTAGCTTATGCTGGCCGGGTGATTGGGCAGACCGAGCCGCGCTACAGATTTCCGCCGGGCTTTCGGAAATCCCTGGAGCTGTTCAACTTGCACCGCACTCTACAGGGAGGCACCCGGCAGGTAGTGGTGGTGGAAGGATTTTTCGATTGCATGCACCTACATCAAGCCGGTTTCTCGGAGGTGGTGGCGTTGATGGGATCGGTACTTTCGGAGACCCAGCAGAAGTTGTTACTGGATCACTTCGGAGAGTTGGTGCTGATGATGGACGGCGACGAAACGGGTCGTCGGGCCAGCCGGCGGATAGCCGCCCAACTAGGCGGCCGGATTGCGCTGCGCATCGTGGAAGTTCCGGCCGGCCGGCAACCAGATCAACTAAATGGGACGGAGATCCGTCGGCTGCTGGAGAGCTCCGGTGCGGCAGCTTTGCCGACCTGGGGAGATGAACCTAGCGCTCTCCATCGTCGGACAGTTACGGTGGAGCGGAGCCTATGAGCGGTCTGGATGCCAGGACCGACGGGCTTACGCAAGGTGGTGTATACCAGCACCACCTGACGGGGGCTGGGGAATTTTCAACCGGCGAAATGGGGAATTTTCAACCGGCGTTGACATTCAGAAAATTCTCGTTCCCGTGGTGCTCGCAGATACTTCGCGGCACGTGGTACACCAGGCCGCGTGGTTGGCTCGGCGCTTCCATGCGGGGGTGATCCTGCTGCATGTGGTAAGACCTTTAGGCTACCCCGCCGGCATGCTGGAAAGCGGTCACGAGATCGCCGCGCGGGATTTGCACGCGCACATCGTCCAACTGGCTCAGGCTGACTTGGATCGGGCGCTAGGGCCGGAGTTCGATGGGATTGCGGTCACACGCTTGCTGCTCAGGGGCGACCCTGCCCACGAAATCGTGAAAACGGCTCGCGACTGGAACATCGACCTTATCGTTATGTCGACTCATGGCCATGGGATGTTCTACCGCTTTCTGCTGGGCTCAGTGACCGCGAAGGTACTTCACGAAAGCCACTGCCCGGTGTGGACAGGCGCTCACTTGGAAGAGGATCCGCCGGCGCGCGAGTTCTCGATCCGGCGGGTCCTCTGCTCGGTGGATTTGAGCGCTCGCAACCGGCACACCGCGTCCCTGGCCGCGGAGTTTGCTTCGGCCCTCGATGCGACGCTTACGCTGGTCCACATCACGGCCGGAGTGGAGGTTTGGGGTCCCGGCGGATACCACGTCGACCCCGCGTGGAAAGAGACGATCGTCGGCTTCGCCGCCCAAGAGATCGCCAAGCTTCAGCAGGACGTGGGCACGAATGCCGACGTCATCATTGAGAGCGGAAATGTCCCGGAGCTGGTGAACCGGGCGGCAGCGAGAACAAACGCCGACATCCTGATCACCGGACACATTCCCGGGCCAAGCCACCTGGGAGACAACGGTGAAGGATACGGGATCATTCGGGAGTCGCACATCCCGGTCCTGAGCGTCTGAGGGCTGCCGTGTCTCGACTGTGGTCGCGGGGAATCGCGTGGCATTACACGCACCCTGACTTGGCGGAAAGGCAGCTCTGATGACAACCGATTCGAATACCACGGCCTCAAAGGGACCAAAGTCGCCGCGGTTCGGAATTAGGCAGTTGGTGTTTGCAGTCGTCTTGGCATTGATCTTGTTTTGGCTGGCACAAAGCATGGTGCGTCACCGCTTCCATGCAGGCGGCCGGGTCAACCGGAGCGGCTCCATCGTGCCTTGACGGAAAGCGGTTTAGTGTTTACTCTCCGTTGAGTCCGCCTGGATTGCTCTCGCTCAAGGCCGCCAAGTACAAAGCTCGCTTAGAATTTCAGATACCGTTCCAGGGAAACCACTGGCTCATTGGGGACTGCTTTTCGAGGCAGAGATATAGCTTAGGTATGCTACGAGTGCCTTCAATTCCCCGCTGCCCAAAGATACCGGCGGCATTCCCCCTTCTCGCATTTTGACCGTGGGATGCTGCAGCATTGTGGTTAGCGACGCAGGAGTCACGCTCTTGCCGGCGCCCGCAAGCGCACTTGCTGCCGCCGTACCTGCGGCGCCACCGGTCCCGTGACAATCCGCGCATCTATGTAGCTTGAAAACCGATTTCCCAGTGGACTCGAGCTTGTTCATCGGAGGTTGTGATGCGACCTTCGCAACCGGGTTCGGAGCTGCCGGCGAGGCTTTCGCGGCAGGCGCAGGTGAGGATGCACCGGAAGGTGTTGGCGCCGCTGCCGAGGCGGCCGATGCGCCTCCGAGGCCGGTCAGGTAAGAGACCAGGGCTGTCATATCGGCAGCATCCAACGTCAACGCGACCATACCGGCAGCTTGCATCTTAGCGGTGGGCGCTTTCAGAAGCGCGGTCAATTGAGCTGGCGGATATTGACTGGCAATATGCGTCAGCGCTGGCCCGGCTCCGCCTGGCGCCCCCCTCTCCGTGGCATTTACCGCAGCCGTTAGAATCGTAAATGTTCTTCCCCTGGGTGCCGATTGCGCCGCCTTCCGGACTTGCAGTTGCCACTTTCGGCGCTGCCGCCGCCGCTGCCGGTGGCGCAGGTGGAGTTTGAGGTGCTTTCGCTGGGGCCGTTGCGGCACGGGTGTCCGCCTTAGCCGGTGGGGGCGGGGACGAGCCCGAAGCGGGCGTTGTCGCTACAGGGGCACCCGATGTCCCTCCGAGGCTGGTCACGTACGAAACCAGGGCCTTCATATCAGTAGCATTCAAAGTAAGAGCGGCCATGCCCGCAGCCTTCATCTTGGCAGTGGGCTCTTTCAGAAGAGCGGTCAATTTAGCCGGCGGATATTGACTGGAAACATGCGTCAGCGCCTGCCAGTTGACCGCTTCCGCTCTCTCCGTGGCATCCACCGCAGCCGTGAGAATTGAAAATGCTCTTCCCCTGGATCGCGGTCGCACCGCCCGCCGAACTTTTAGCTGGCACTTTCGACGCTCCGGCTGTTGCAGCAGGTTCCGCTTTGGCCGACGCAGGTGAGGACGACCCCGAAGCTGGTGGTGTCGCCCTGCGGAGCCCGCCGATGTGCCTCCGAGGCTGCCCACGTACGCAACCAGGGCCTTCATATCAGCGGCATTAAAGTCAGACGCCACGCCGAACTCTTCATCTTGGGCGGTGGGCGCTTTCAAAAGCGCCGTCAATTTAGCTGGTGGATACTGACTGGAAACATGGGTCAGCGCCTGCCGGAGCCACCGCCTCCGGTCTCCCCGTGGCATCCACCGCAGCCGTGAGAATCGAAAACGCTTTTCCCCTGGTTTGCACCACCTGGCAAGCTTGAAGTTGGCGCTTTCAACGCTCCGGCGGTGGCAGCAGGCTCCGCTTTAGCCGCCTGACGAGGGTGACACGGAAGCTAGCGATATTGGCGCATCGCCCTCAACCCACATTTTCAGGTGACTAACTTCGGACGCGTTGTGAACCGTGTTGTGGCAAGAAATGCACGATATCTGATTGGTTTTGAGCGAACCCATAATCGGGGCGTGAACGGGGTTATCCTCAAAGTCGCGGGCGTCCGCATGGCAGTGCAGACATGCGGGTGTCCCTGAAACCCCCCTTTTATACGGATTACCTTTGGCGGCGTCCTCACGTACGTCATATAGATGTACCTTAGGCCGTCGAGCTTGTCTTTCAATGGGCCGTATATGGTGTAGTTACTGTGGCACGTGTAACAGGCCTTGTCCGGCGGCACGAAATGATTTTGAAAATGTTGAGCGGCGAGATAATTCGGGTTCGCAACATGCAGGCTTTTTCCG
>CAWAUR010000012.1:0-463159 GCA_963785255.1 Bryobacterales bacterium | reverse complement strand
TTACTCAGAGACCTTGGGGTTTCGATGGAACACGAAGACGCTACGGTTATCTTGGCCTCTCCGCCGCATCGGCATACTTCGGTGCGAGTGCCTACCAACTCGGGGGCTTCTTCGCTTCCCAGGCTCAACACTTGGGCGCGATCTGCTGCGCCGCATCAATGGCAGCGGATGCGTGCGGGTATTGACGAACTTCTACTCGGCGCCCTTGCCAGTGGGCACCACGGTCGAGGTGAAGGTGTACTCGGCCTATGTGGAGGTCTGGCATCAGGGCAAGCGGGTGGCCCGGCATGAGCGGTGTTATGAGCGGCATAAAAAGGTGCTGGAGTTAGAGCATTACCTGGATGCGCTGGTGAAGAAGCCGGGAGCGTTGGCGGGATCGACGGCGCTAGAGCAGTGCCGCGCACAAGGCCGCTGGCCGGCCAGTTACGACCGGTTCTGGGAGGTGCTGCGGCAACGGCAGGGCAAGCCGGAAGGCACGCGCGCCATGATCGACGTGCTGCTGTTGGCCCGCCAGTACGGGCCGGAGCGGGTGCGACAAGCGGTGGAAGAAGCGCTGCAGTTAGGGTGTTCGGATGTAGCCGCGGTGCGCTATCAGCTCAGCGTCGGGGGGCGGGAGCCGCAGCGCATAGTGGCGCCGGCGCAGATCGGAGCGCTGAATCGCTATGACCGGCCGCAACCGCGCCTGGAGGAATATGATCGGTTACGGCCGGGGTGGCCCGTGGACCAAGTGACGACGGAGGTGATCCAATGAGCGCCGCCGTCCAACCGATGCATGAGGCCGCCATCCGGCAGTATGCCAAACAACTGCGACTACCGACTTTGGGTAGCCAGTTTGCCAGTCTGGCCGAACAAGCGGTGAAAGAGAAGCAGACCTATCTGAGCTATCTGGAAGCCCTGCTGGAAGGGGAGATCGAGGAACGCGGCCGCAAGGCGATGGCGCGGCGGATACAGGAGGCGCGCTTTCCGGCGGTGAAGACTCTGGAGGAGTTCGACTTCCAATGCGCCGCGCACATACCGGCGGGACTGGTGCGGAGTCTGAGTGAGGGAGGATATTTGGCGCGGAAGGAGCCGATCATTCTTCTGGGTGATACCGGCACGGGGAAAACGCACTTGGCGACTGGGCTGGGGGTCGCGGCTTGCCGCCAGGGGAAGCGGGCGCGCTTCACTACGGCGGCGGAAATGGTCACCGAACTGATGGAAGCCCAGGGTCACTCCGAGCTGACGCGGGTGAGGAATCGGTGGACGCGTTACGACCTGATTGTGATTGACGAACTGGGTTACGTGGTGATGCCGGACACGGCGGCGGAACTGCTGTTTCAAGTCATCGCCGGACGGGCCGAAAGAGCGGCGGTGATTGTGACAACGAATCTGCCGTTCTCGGAGTGGACCACTAAAATCCCGAATGCGCGGTTGTGCAAGGCGATGCTGGACCGCTTGACGGATCAGGCGCACATCATCGATACCGGAGACAAGTCGTACCGGTTCCTGCGCACCTTGGAGCGGAAGCAAGGCAAAGGAGCGAAAGCATGAGGAGGCGACAGTGGTATCGGGCGCGGATTGCGTGGGCGGAGATGGTGGCAGGGCGCGGGATTCGCCACTGGGAAGAGGGCGTGTACCTGTTTCGCAGCGAAAACCGGGAGGCGGCCTTCCAGCGGGCTCTGGAGATCGGCGAAGGCGGGCAAAGCGGCGGGGAGGAAGAAACCCGGCGGTGCACGCGTTGGGTAGAGACCCGGTTGGCGGAGGTGATGACACTGGAGTGCCTGGGTGACGAGTTGGACGATGAACCCCTGGAAGTGCAGTGGGTCCGCCTGCCGGCGACGGAAAGGATCGCCTTCGACCATAAGTTCGAGCCGGCCAAGAAGGTCCCGGCAGCGGTAGAGTGATGCCCCGGCGGTCCGAATTTCTTGGAGGGTCCCGGCCTGCGCTACGCCCTAAACGCTCGGCCTACGGCCTCGCAGGGCTTTGCTACGGCCGGGACCCTCCAAGAAATGGACGGGGCATAATTCCGCGAGATGCGGTCCGTTAGCAATTAAGGAAGCGGATCAAACAGAGGCGTCTGCACCGGCAGGCGCCACAAAGGCCAGGTGGGGCCAAATGAGAGTATCAAAAGGGGCCAAATCAAGTTGACAAACGCAAGGCTGAGCCGCAAAGTTACGATCAGGTGGACTGCGGTGCTGGCGGCTGGATTGGCCTTGAGTATCCTGGCAGGCTTCATGGCGAGTGCCTTGGTGGTTGTAATCGCCGCTGCCATTGTGTCGGTCGTTCTGGTATTTCAGGCAGGGGCAAGGCTGAAGTTTCTCGCCGCCGTGCTGTGCGGCTGGATCCTGGGCGTGGGGCTCGCGGCGATTCAGCTGGTTCCAACCTACCAGCTCACCGGATATAGCCTGGCCTCGGAGAGGGCGCAGGCACTGGGCTCGGGCGGGCGGTCTGCGGGTTCAGAGTCTGGTCTCCCTGGCACTGCCGAATTACTACCATATCTTCACTCCATTCGATCCATCTAAATTCAAGCTGAATACTAACTTCACCTTTCTTTACATTTACTGTGGAATCCTGTCGCTGGCCCTTATCCTGGCCGCGCCTGTCTTGAAGCGCGCCGCGTACTGCAGATTGTTTTTCAGTCTTACAGTAGGTTCCGTGGTGTGGATGCTGGGCGACGAGACGCCGGTCTACCGTTTTGTATTCCATCATTTACCGCTGTTACTGCGCGGCTCGTTGTATGCCGAGTACGCGCTGATGGCTTTTTGCCTCTTCGCCGCTTTAACGGCGGCGGCCGCCCTCGAGCACATCGGACGACGGTGGCCCGTGTGGCTTCTGTGGGCAATCGCGCTATTCACGGCGGCGGATCTCATACACTTTGGCGCGAACCGCCCATGAATACCGCGCTTGGAAGTTACCGCGGGATGGAAAACGAGCACCAGTTGAGCGAGTATGCCGGTGTCCTCGCAAAGATCCAGGGCTTGCTCTCTACCTCGTCTCCGCCTTCGCGCATCGACTACCTGGGCAAAGACGCGTTGGCCGGTATTGGCGGAGCGGGAATGCTGAAACTGCCGACTGCCGATGGAAACAACCCATTTGCCCTGAAGCGGGTCATGGCCTTGCGGAGGTTGCTTGCAGCGGCGAATGGTGGGATCGTAATCTTCCCGTCACTCATCCGGAGTCACCGCTGCTGAACGCGCTGAACGTGGGCTTCCTGGCCGGACGCAGCGAGTGGCCAGTGCCTCCGGCCGCGGCGCGATTGCCAGTGGCGCTCGAGGCGTACGATCTGCGGATTTATCGCAACTCCGGCAGCTTGCCACGGTTTTTCCTGGTGAGGCGGCTGCACCTTGCGAAAAACACAGCCGAAGCCCTGGCATATCTCGCCCGCCGCGATTTCGAACCCGCCGATGAGGCCGTGGTAGAGGCGGAAGAATCCGCCGGCGACTGGGCCGCTGAGCACAGGCACCGTACAGGTGGAGCATTACTCCGCTAATCGGGTCGAACTGCGAGTGCCAACCGCAGGCCCGGCGTACCTCGCCAGTTCCGACGTCCTGTATCCGGGGTGGGCCGTGACAGTCAATGGAAGCAGTGCGCCATACTATATGACCAACGGAGCATTTCGTGGGGTCTTCCTCAACGGTGGCGTGAATCTGGTTGTCATGAAGTTCTGGCCGGCAAGCTTGAGTATCGGCGGTTTGGCGACTGCGGCATCTTTCATCGTGCTGCTCTGGGCATTGTTGAAGCCCCACGTTGGCCGAAACAGGACCTCTAAGCGGCTATTTGGAGGTTAAGTATCATATCTTTTAGAGGATTCGCCTCACAAATCGACGGTTCCAATAACAGGGAAGAAGAGGGCGTGTTTCCTTCTGCAAATGGGATGCTTAGCCTGCAAACGTCTGGTCACTCGGTTCGCGCGCAGGCGGTGGTAAACTGCGGGAAAGGTGGCGTGTGGCCTCGAACCCCATATCCAAGCTGACGGAACAGGAATATCTTGCCATTGAGCGGGCGGCGGAGTTTCGCAGCGAGTTCATCGATGGCGAGATGTTCCCCAGGCCCATCGTCGTGATCCGGCATGTCCTGATCCAGTCGAATCTGCTGGTGCAACTTGTATTGGCGCTGAAAAATAGCCCCTCAGAGCCGCTCGGCTCCCAAAGCCGGCTCAGAGTGTCCAGCAATGCCTACGTGTACCCAGACGTCTCGATCATCCCAGATGGGCATACGCTCGATCAGGATGCCGACATTATTGAAAATCCCGTTGCGGTGTTCGAGGTTATGTCGCCGTCGACCGAGGCGTTCGATCGCGGCACAAGATCGGAACTCTATCGGAGCATCGGGCTCCCTCAGCGACTACGTGCTGGTGAGCCAGGATAAGATGCGCATCGAGCGTCACGTTTGGCAACCGGACGGTTCTTGGCTTCGCCACGAATACGAAGGTCCCGATGCGGAACTGAAAATCGATTCGATCAATGTTTCGATTCCACTTCGGCGGATCTACGATGGTGTCACGATCCGGTCCGAGATTTCCTAGCGGTGCTAAACTGCGAAAAGGTGGCGGATGGCTTCGAACCCCATATCCAACTTGACTGAGCAGGAGTACCTCGCCATGGAGCGCGCGGCGGAGTTTCGCAGCGAATTCGTAAATGGCGAGATGTTCGCCATGGCCGGGGCTTCGGTCGACCACGTCCGGCTACAGCACAATCTTTCGGTTGAACTCGATGCCGCGTTGCGCGGCAGCGGCTGCGAGGTTCTTGGGTCCGATATGCGGATCATGGTGTCAAATCGCGCGTACCTTTACGCCGATGTCTCCGTGGCTTGCGCACCCACGACACCCGATGCGCATGACGACAACCTTCTGAATCCGCTGGTGGTCTTCGAGGTGCTATCGCCATCGACTGAAAAATACGACCGGGGCGTGAAATTCCGGCTCTACCGGACCATTGAGTCGCTGAAAGACTATCTCCTGGTCAGCCAGGATGAGATCCATGTAGAGCACTTCACACGTCAGCCGGACGGCACCTGGAGTTTTCACGAATATGAAGGGCCGAACGCTGAATTGAAGATCGATTCCCTCGGCGTCACGATCCCGCTGGGGCGCATTTACGCGCGCGTCACGATCCCGCCTGCTACAAACTGAACCGCGCGCGGATGCGCACGGTGCGGTCGAGTTCATCCAAGACCTCAAGCACCTTCCGTTGCAGGTCCGGTTCGGGCGGATGCGCGGCGAGCCATTGACGGATCTCCTGTGCCGCCGCCGCGCTGTCCTGACCGCCGATGAATGCGTTCAGCCAGGCGAGCACGAAGAAGATCTTGCGGTCGCGCTTAATCTGGGGCAGGGAATTGAGCGCCTTCTCCAGATAGGGAAGCGTCAAGCCCGATTGGTTCCAGTAGTTGAACATCGGCAGGCTTTGCTCAATCCAATCTTCCTGGCGCGCGGTGTTTTCCAAGTAGTCGTTGAAGTAGTGGCTCTTTGTAGCCGCATCGGGGCGGGCGGCTTTGGTGGCATATGCGTACTTGCGGCCGTCGCCTGAAGTGTCACGCTTTTCTTCGGCATCGAGCAGTGCCGGCGCGTCGGGATCGGATTGCGCAAGTAGCGCGGCGATCATAGTCCAGCGATCGAGCGGCTTGATCTCGAGTCCCGGCACGCCGGATTCGCCGGCTAGGATTTGCTTCAACTTGCCGAGCGCCGCGGGCGTGGTGGCGATGCCGCGGAACGCCCGGTAATAAAGAATACGCAGGCTGAGATCGGGTGCATCCTGCATGCGATGTTCGAGCATCACTTCAAGCTCTGGCGCGAGGGAGGCCCTTTGTGCACGGCGCAAGTATCGTGTGAACGCACCGGCCGCGTGGGCCAGGACGCTCTGCGTGATGGCGTCGTCGTTCTCGACAGGGAGCGCGCGCACCGCCAGCCGGATGTAGTCTGAAGGCGACAGGCGCAGTTCGCGCACGCCGTCCCAGAGAGCGCCCCAAATGAGCGCGCGGCGGAACGGCTCGGCGATGGAGCCGATGTGGCCGATCACATACTGCTGGCTGCGTTCGTCCAGCAGAAACCGGCCGTAAGCGTGATCCTGGTCGTTGGCAAAGACCCAGGCGGGGCAGGCCCTGCCAATCGATTCTGGCACATCCGCCGTAGCGCCCGCGAGTTGCGCGGATACCGTCACCAGCGGTGCGCCCTCGTAGGCCAGCAGGATCTGCGTTTGGATCGGCCAGAGCTGGCCTTCGTTCAAAACATCGGTCTGGCGAAGCGTCAATCGGTCCAGCACACCGTCTTTGCACGACCACGTGACATCCACTTGCGGCATGCCGCGCTGCTTAATCCAGGCGTCCGCCCAAGCGGCCAGAGGCTTGCCGGAGGCGCGTTCGTAGGCATGAATCAGGTCGTCCCAATCGGCGTTTCCGTAGGCGTGCTCGCGCAGGAACAGGCGCACGCCGTCGCGAAAAGCCGTCTCGCCGATCACGAAAGAAAGCTGCCGCAGGATGCCGGGCGTCTTCGAATAAACGATGGCGCCGTAGGCCGACTTGGCGTCCTTCAAATTGGCAATCGATTGATGAATGGGCGTGGTACCTTGAGTGGCATCAATGGCATACGCGGGAGGCTTAAACGATTGGTAGAAGCGCTCCCAGATCTCGTCCGGCGGGTGCAGCGTGGCCAGCGCCTGATACGCCATGTATTGCGCGAAGCCTTCTTTAAGCCACAGATCGTCGAACCAGCGCATGGTGACGAAATCGCCGAACCATTGGTGCGCGGTTTCATGTAACACCAGCGCGGCGCGTTGGATTTTGTCGCTCTCGGTGGGAACCGAGCGGAACAGGATGGATTCTTCGCGCAGGAACGTGGCGCCGGCGTGCTCCATGCCGCCGAATGGGAAGCCGGGGATCAAAACCAGATCGTATTTGCCGAATGGGAAGGTGTGCTTGAAGTACTCGGCCAGGTATCGTATGCCGGCGCGCGCGATATGCAGAACTTCAGGTGCTTCTTCATTTGCGCGGTCGAACTTCGACTGGCGCACGAAGAGGCGGAAGCCTTCGCCGGGAATCATGCGGAAGGGTCCGGCGGCGAAGGCGAAGAGGTAGGTCGGCAGCGGCTGGGTTTCGGCGAAATCCGTGTTGCGATAGCCCGGCTTAGCAGGTTTGGCGGCTTCGATGCGTGTGTTGGAGACCACAGCCCAGTTATCGGGCGCGGTCATGTCCAGGTCGAAGCGGGCTTTCAGATCGGGCTGATCGAAGCAGGGAAACGCCTGGCTGGCGTCCATGGGGACGAAGAGCGAGTAGATGTATTGAGCGCCATCGTCGCGGTCGAGAAAGCGGGTGATGGCGCGGCCGGAGGGGGCGATGCCGGAAGTGAAATTGAGCGCGATGTGGTTTTGGCCGGGGGTGAAATAGCGGGCGGGGATGACGATGTGGCCGTTGACGGATTGGGATTCGGCTGGGGCTCCGTTGACGGTGAGGTTGGCGAAGGAGCCGTCGCGGTAGTCCAGGATTATCGGATCGTGAGTGTTGGCAAGCCGGAAGGAGATCCCGGCTTTGCCGGGGAGTTGGTTGGAATCGGGATTTAGTTCTAGCGATAGATGATAACGGACATCGGAGATATTGCTGGCACGAGACTTGGCTAGTTCGTGCGAGACTCCTTCGGTGGGGGCGGCGGTTAGGAGATGCATCGTTAGCAGGAAGGAAAGCAAGACGGCGGCCTTCGAGGCCGCCGCAGGCAGAGTGCCTGCCCCACAGTCAGGCTTTGTAGACTTGCTCACCTGATACATATGTAGCTTTTATTGTGATGGATAAGTCGGATGAATTAAAGTCATACTGGATCAAGTCTGCTCGTTCGCCGGGTGCCAGTCCCATGGTACGGCCGGGGACCCCACCGGCCTGCGCGGCGTTGGTGGTCGCCATCCTGACAGCATCTTTCAAGCTGAGGTGCGCGATACGCATGAGGTTTTCGACGCCGCGATCCATACGTAACGCCGAGCCGGCCAGGCGCTCTTGGCCTACCAGCATCACCCGATTATCGGCGGTCAGCTCGACGGCCTGTTCGCCCAGATAATAACGTCCGGGCGCGCAGCCGGCGGGGGCGGCGGCGTCGGTAATCAGGACGGAACGGCCCACCGTCTTGGCGCGCAGCGCGACCTTCAGGAAAGACGGCGGCAAGTGAATACCATCCACGATGAAGTCGGCCATCAGGCCATCCTCGGCTAACTGCTCCCAGATGTAATTCGGATGACGCCGCATCACGGCGTGGGCGCCGTTGCCCAAATGCGTGGAGAGCGAAGCGCCGGCGCTTACCGCGTCCGAAATCTGTTGGGCAGTGGCGTTGGTGTGGCCGATGCTGGCCACTACGCCTTCGGCGGTGATGGCTTCGATATAACGGAGCGACTGCGGCCAATCGGGCGCCAGGGTCACAATGCGAACTTGATTGCCGGTAACTTCCTGCCAGCGGTGGAATTCATCGAGATCCGGCGGGCGCACCCAGCGGAGGGGATGCGCGCCGCGCGGGCCGTCGTCGGGTGAGATATGCGGACCTTCCACATGGAAACCATCGATGGCCATGCCTTCCCGCAAGGTTTCCTGCGCGCAGCGAAGATTGCGAAGCGCCCCCCGCATATCGGCCGGCGAACCGGTGATGACCGTGGGATAAAAGCGCGTTACGCCCGTGGCGAAGAGTCCGCGAATGGCGTGCGCGATCTGCTCGCGGGTGCACTTGGGATTGTTGAAATCGACGCCCAGAAAGCCGTTCACCTGAATATCGATGAATCCTGGAGCGACGTAGAGTCCGCCCGCGCCTTCCGCCAGTTCGACGGACGTGATGGTGCGGTCGAAGGTCACCAGCACCGGAGTGCCGCCGAAAGTTTCAATTCCAAGACAATTCATGCGGGCTCTGCTTTATGCACAGGATAGCCACAAGCGGCGGCTGGCAAACGCAAGATTTTGCAACCCCAAAAATTTGTTGAAAAGCGCGGCAAATCTAAACTTCTCTCTGGCACTTTCCGGCGCGCATAGGCTACAAAGAAATAGTCCATCGGCTGCGGCTCATCCTGGAAAGCAAATCTCGGGGGAGGTGGCTTTCCGGGGTGTGCGCGCAGCTACCTACTTGTCAACGCCCACTGGCTGTCGTGCGTGTACCGGCGACAGCCATCCATACCGATCGGGAACCGCGCCGTTGATGCGCGCGAAAAATTCCTTCTGCAACCTTTCTGTAACCGGGCCGCGATGTCCTTTGCCGATCTCGATACGATCGACCGAGCGGATCGGCGTAATTTCAGCGGCCGTGCCGGTAAAGAACACTTCGTCGGCGATATAAAGCATTTCGCGCGGCACGATGGTTTCGACCACCGGAATATCCAGATCCCGCGCCAGGCACAGCACCGTATCGCGCGTCACACCGGGCAGCACGGAAGCGCCCAACGGCGGCGTATGCAGGCGGCCATCGCGCACCAGGAAAATATTCTCGCCGGAGCCTTCGCTCACATAACCGGCTTCGTCGAGGGCGATGCCTTCGGTATAGCCGTTGGTGATGGCTTCCATTTTGATAAGCTGCGAATTCATGTAATTGGCGCCGGCTTTGGCCAAGGCGGGCAGGGTATTGGGGGCGATGCGCTTCCAGCTTGAAACGCAGACATCCACGCCGCTCGCCAGCGCCTCTTCACCGAGATACTTGCCCCACACCCAGCAGGCCAGATACACATCCACCGGGTTGTGCAGCGGATTGACGCCGATATCGCCATAGGCCCGGATGGCGATGGGGCGGATATAGCAGGATTCCATGTCGTTGACACGGACCAGCTCCTGCATGGCCTCGGCCAGTTGGTCGCGCGAGTAGCCCAGATCCATGCGGTAGATCTTGGCGGAATCGGTAAGCCGGCGGACGTGGTCGCGCAGACGGAAGATGGCAGGTCCGGCGGGTGTGGCGTAGCAGCGTATGCCTTCAAAAACGCTGGTCCCGTAGCTCACGACGTGCGAGAGGATGTGGATGGTGGCTTGGTCCCAAGGGATAAAACGTCCGTTGTGCCAGATTCGTTGGGTGGGCGTCAGCATGGCTTAATTATAATATGGCGGGGCGCGGGGTGCAGGGTTTTGATGGGTGGTGGGTTGTAGGTGGTGGGTGGTGGGGACTACTGTTTCGAGTTTTCATTCGAGCCGCGCGCCTGCGTATCGATGAAGCGCTGGAGTTTCTCCTCGGTGACTAATTGGGCCGCCGCGAGCTGGGTCATCTTTTCGTCGAGTTTCGCTTCGGAGGCAGCGACCTGGGTCATCTTCTCGTCAAACTTGGCTTCGAGTTCCTGACGGCGCACTCTGGCGTTGCGCGCCTCCCGCACACCCATGGCAAACGCTCGCCGAAAATCGACGCGCATCTTCCGCGCTTCGCGGCGAATATCTTCCATTTCACGGTCGTGCCGCGCTTCGGAGTCCGCCTGCATGTGCGCCAGCAACTCCAAGCTTTGCGTCAGGGCTTCGAGCCGTTCGTCGATGTTCACGTCTCTTGAATCGTCGCGCGTTCCGCGGCGGTGTGTCAAGGCTGCGGGCCTTTGGGGGCACTGCCGCAGATCCCTATTGTTGCGATCTTCCGTTGGTGCCGCGCCGAAGCGATTCAATGAATAGCTGGAGCTTTTCCTCGGTGACCAATTGGGCGGCGGCGAGTTGGGTGATTTTTTCGTCCAATTCCTGACGGCGCCTTCGCGCATTACGCGCCTCCCGCACTCCCATGGCGAAAGCACGCCGCAAGTCGGACCGGGTTGCGCGCTCTAACCGGCGGATATCTTCCATTTCACGGTTGTGCCGTTCCTCGGCGGCGCGTGCACGCTCGTCCGCGGCGCGTGCACGCTCGTCCGCAGCGCGTGCACGCTCGTCCGCGGCAATTTGCCGCGCATCGGTGTCCGCATGCATGTGCGCGAGCAACTCCAGGCTTTGCGTCAAGGCTTCGAGGCGTTCGTCGATGTTCACGTCTTTTAAATCGTCGCGCGTTCCGCGCAGATGTGTCAAGCCGCCTTATCAGCGCCATCAGCGGCTGGTCAAAGCCAGCCGGAAGGCGGCCATCTGCTCGCCATTACGCACCAGCAAGACATCCCCGGCCAGCACCGGGTGATTCCACGTCTTGCCCTCGATGCCCGGGGCGCGCGCAACCTCCTTGAACTGATCGGGGGTGGCCCCGACCAATACCAGTTCACCCTCTTCGGAGGTTACCAACAGCAGATCCTGATCGGCCAGCAGGAGAAGCTGGCCGTTTCCGTAACGTCCGCCTTTCCAAACACGCTTGCCATCCTTTAGATCGATGCAAGACAGGATGCTGCCGTCGAAGCCGTAGGCGTGCCCATCGTGCGTCACGAAGTCGTTGAAGTAGGGCTTTAGCCCTTTCGAAGTCCAGCGTTCTTCAGCGGTCCATCCGCCGGACGCGTGCGCCAGAGCCAGGCGTCGAATGCCGCTGTCGACGGTGACGCTGACGAGAACGTCGCCGTCCGTGGTCAGAGCCGGCTGCAAGATCGGGTACCCGGGCCATGCGTAGTCCCAGAGCACCTTGCCGTCGGCCAGCGCCACGCTGGTAAGACCGGCCTCGCTTAACAGCAGGACCTGCGGGACTCCGTCGAGGGTTGCGAGCTGCGGCGAACTGTAGCTGACGCCGTGGGCCGGGCCCGACCAGCGGCGCGCGCCCGTGGCGGCGTCATAAGCGATCAACTGTCCGGCGGTGGCTACGATAACCTGGCCGCCCGTCACCAACGGCGAGCTGGCGAAACCCCATTGTGGCGTCTTCATCCCCGTATCGGCAGCGGCATTGTGCGACCACACCACAGCGCCGTCGTGCGCGTCGAGCACGTTCACGATTCCGGTGGCGCCGAATGTGTACACGCGGCCATTGGCGAGAGTTGGCGTGCCGCGCGGACCGGGGCCGCCGTTCGATTCCCAGAACCGCGCGGGATCCGCATGCGCCCAGACCGGCTCGCCGGTCGTGAGTTTATAGCAGGCCACAATCTCGTCCGGACCCCGCTGTTCCTGGGTGTAGATGCGGTCACCCTCGACAGCGAAGGAGGACCAGCCCGGCCCGACCGGCCTATGCCACAGGGCTGCCGGAGGGGATGCCGTCCAATCGGTCTTGATGCGCACGCCGGTGACGATATCGTCGCGATGGGGTCCGCGGAAGCCGGGCCAGTAGGGTCCGCTCTCGGTTGCCGCGGGAGTCGTGGGCACAGCGGCTGGCGCGCCGACGTGGGCCACGCGTTGTTTCTCGGGCGTCTTCGCCGCCGCCGGAGCTGGCGCGGCCACTTCGGGCTGGCTGACGTATGGGGCCGCCGCCGGCGCGGCCGTTCGAACCAGCGGGAGCGCGGCCGGATTATTGCGGGCTTGGGCCACCAGCAACTCCTCGGGCGTGGGCGTCCAGCGCCAATGCAGGTCGTTATGAAAGTTACTCGCGGTGAAGCCGCCGGTGCGGACCAGCGCCCACAGTCCACAGGCGATCAGGATGGCCGCCACCATGGTGGCCCGCCGAATTCCGTCGGAGAGACGGCTGGTGGCCACCGCCCACAGCACCAGCGCGACCCCCAGTCCGGGAATTGCCAGGAAGGGGAACAGATAGCCCATCGCTCCTGTGGCAATGGACACGTCCACGAGTTGCCTGGTGACAAGCAGCGCGAGGACCATTACGACAACTGCGCCCAACCGCTCGATCCAAGCCGCCCGGCTAAAGAACAACCACCACAAGAGGACCAGCACGGTGCCGGCGAGGGCCCCAAAAACACCATAGATCAGAGCGTCGGGCCAGATGCGCGGAACGACATACTGAATCAACAACTGCAGAATCACGATGACCACGCCGGGCCACAGCCGGAGCGGTTTCCTCGTTGGATTTGTCATTTTAGTCTCCGTTCGATGCGGTATTCGCGGCGGGCACCGGTCACCCTGGGCAGGGACATGCGATGTCATACGAGTAGACGAAGCAAACGGTTCCATATTAATACGGGCGCCGGGAATATGGCGTCTCTCGCGATATGCTGATAGGCTGTACGGATCGCAGGATGCGGCGCAATCAGCACTATCACGACCGGGTGAATCGCGCCGGCCGGATTACCGGCCGCGAAATGCCAGTTGCCTCAGCAATTGCAGCGATATCGGCCACTACGCCAAGTATCCAAAACATTTCTATATGGAAATGTTATTTCTAGACAAGTCCTGAGTTGT
This sequence comes from Bryobacterales bacterium, assembly GCA_963785255.1. GTDB lineage: Bacteria > Acidobacteriota > Terriglobia > Bryobacterales > Bryobacteraceae > Bog-159. The sequence goes on along the minus strand of CAWAUR010000012.1, from coordinate 450,025 downwards.
GCGCAGTTCGTCCGCCTGAGGGCGCGGCTTCACCAGCACACCGGGGCCGGTGACCCGTACGGCGCGCGTGGCTTCCCGGTCCGATTAACTGTTCGATACGCCTCTTGGCTAAGCGCCGGCATGCAGCGCGCGGGGGGCGTCCTCGATCTGCACGGCCAGGCGTTTATCGAGGGCAGCCAGCGCTTCCTCGATCTGGTCCAGGCGGGAGCGGTGGGTCAGGTCCAGGAGGCGATCCACCTGGCTCTTTTGCCATTTGACGCGCCGGGCCAGATCCGCCTTGCGCACGCCGGCCTGTTGCATGGCCTTGTACAGATGGATCTTGGCTTCGGATAGGAGGGGCAGGACAACCAGGCGGGCATACTTGCCGCGGGGTTTGCCTGGCCGCGGGATTTCGCGACGCCGCTTGATGTACTCGGAGAGCATGGTTTCGATGGCGTCCACGGCAAATTGCATGGCCTCCTCTTCGGAGTCTCCATCGGTAATGGCTTCCGGGATGTCCGGGAAGGTCACCACGAACCCCCGGCCTTCGGGGGCAAAACGCGCGGGATAGGCTAACATCGAAACCTCCTTCACTTCAGTCCCAGCTTTCTCTTGATCCCCTGGACGGTACCGGTCTTCATTTCTCTCGCGCCGTGCCTAGGAAGAAGCGTGACGCTCCCCTTGTAAAACACCTTGGTGTGCTTGGCGCCTTCCTCGAAGGTGCAGCCCTGGGATGCGAGCCAGCGCTTGAGCTGGTTGCTGGTCACCACTTAATAGTACACAGATCTGTATACTAACGCAAGGGCCGGAAAGATACCGAAGATACCGGCGGAACGCCTCCCGCGGCGGAACTCCACTGCGCTCCGTGAGCTACATGGGTGAGTGGCCGGTCGCCCTTTGGCCGGCGGCAATTGCTGGCGACGCTGGCAAACTGCAAGCATGCGGCGCCGTGCGTAAAGGGGGAATCGCTTCGGCCGCCTGCCGGCGAACCCTGGTCTAGCTGGCTTGGTCGAGGCGGCGCTGGTGTTCCTCAACGGTCCTGGCCAGGCTGGCGATGGCTTGCATCATTTGGCCGGCGCGCACTTCGTTCGGTTCGGCGATGATGGCCAAGGTCCGGATTCTGGCGGCGGTTTGTTCACCCTCCGCGCGCATGAGTTCCAGGCTTTGGGCCAGGGCTTCGTGGCGTTCAGTGAGCCGTTCGAGGCGTTCGTCTATGGTCATAGTTTCTTCCAGTTTAGCGGCATTAGGCGGCGGTAAAACTTCCCATAACAGTTATTATGTAAACTTTGAACTAGTGCCGCGCAGATGCGCTAGTCTCGTCGGACAGTACCCACCGATCAGGATCGAGTTGCGCTGAGGATGGCTTCACCGCGAGCTTCAGCGAGAAGGCGGTTTTCTCCCCGCGCGCATAGACAACTTCGGTCACGGTCCTGCCTCTGCCAAGCTTGACAACCAGGGGCAACGGCATGGACCACTGGGAGCCGGCGTTTTGCTGGTAGATCGTCCCGCGCGGCGCGCAGGTCGATTTGCATGTCGTAATGGCGGACGGCGATCTGGTCATACGTGTCGCTGTATCGAAACTGTGCGCGGGCGTAATCGTCGGGCGTGCGGAAGGCCATCCAGATGTCATTAGTGGCCGGTATCCTGCCGTGTTGGAAGATCACACCGGATTCGCCCGCGTCCAGCCCGAAGATGGAGGTGGGCAGCCTTCCCTGCCGGTCCAGGATGTAAGTAAAACGGCCAAGCGGGCCGCCATGGAACACACCGCAAAAGAAGCCCGGCTGTTCGCGGTTGAGCACCGAGATGGCGATGCGCGCAGCGATGTTCGCGCCGGTCTGCCGTAGCAATCGTGGGCCGAATTCTGCGGCGACGCGCTGCACTGCGGGAGGAGTTGGCGCCGCCACCGCTGGAGCGCCCAGACCGGCGGCGGTAGTGTCGCTAAAACGCAGCACGGCTTCGGTGAAGCTCGACTCCACGCGATCGGCCTTGAGCATGCGGCGCAGGTTGTCGCGCTCGAATGCCGACGGCGGGCCGGCCGTAAAAGTCCCTTGACCGAGGAACACCGCACCGCGCACCTGCCCCGCCACGGGCGCCTCGAGGTAGAAAGCGCCACTGAAGGTCATGCTGACGCGATCGCGGCGGAGGGTAAGTCGACTAACACGGACTCTTGCGCCGGATAAGTCGAATCGAGCGAGCTGGCGGTAGACATCGATTCCACTTTGGGCCTGTGCGATCGAAGTACATAGAAGTACGGGTAAGGCCCACGCGCTTCGGTAAGCCATCCATCCGATTATGGGTCCTATGTTCTGGAGAGTGCAATCGAGTAAGGCAAGGAGAAATCCTGCCGTTTACTGTGAGCCGCTGCCTTCAACTAGACGCGCGACGCCCCCGCCGGAGCCTCCCCGGAAACCTTCTCCGATAAGGACACGGCATCCAGGATCATCCGCACAACCGTTTCCAGACCCACCTTAGAATTGATCATCATCTCAAAGAGGTACCGCGGCGGCCACTCCACGTCAAAATACTGCTTGATATAGGCGGCGCGGTCGCGGTCCACGGTCTCGGCCAGGTCGGCAGCTTCTGCCTCGCTGTGTCCCTTCTTGCAGAGACGGTGCACTTTTTCCTCGAAAGGAGCATAGACGAAAACGTGAAAGGTGTCCGGGCGCTCGCGGAGATAATATGCCGACCCCCGCCCCACAATAACTGCATTGCCGTTCTTGGCCGCCGCCGTAACCACGCGTTCGGCAGCCGCCCGGATGCAGTCGGCATCCACCATTTTCATTCTTGGCGCATTCTGACTGCCTTCAAAGCTGCCGCGCATAAATGCTTTGAACAGGCGATAGCGTAGCGGGTCCTTGTGCTCCTCGCGCTCTTCCACCGCCCGGCAGTCACAATCCATCAGGCGGGCGATCTCGTCCGTCAGCAAATGGTCGTATAATTTCCAGCCTAAGCGCTCCGCCAACTCGCGGGCGATGTCCGCGCCGCCGCTGCCGAATTCGCGTTCAAGCGTTATCACTCGGATCATGAGCCACCTCCAATCCCATTATCAGCCCACCGCAGCCCCTCCCCCGGCGCCGGGATCGTTCCGGCGGAGGATAAAGGCGAGGACGAACATCACACTAGCGCCTACTGCCAGCACCTTATACGTATCCAGGTAGGCCAGCGTCTGGGCTTGCACCTGCAAGGATTGGTAAAGCAACCCATAGGCATGTACTTGGGAGTCGCCCGCGCCGATCCCGGAATGCACAAGCTGCCGGCTCAGACCCGCCACCTGGTTTTGAAACACCGGGTTTACGTTAGTTGTAAAAGCGGACAATACGGATTGATGGAACTGGGCACGCCGCGCCAGCAGTGTGGTGACCATCGACGTTCCCACGCTGCTGCCGATATTACGCATGAAGTTGATGATGCCCGCCACGCTGTTGCCTTTATCGGCCGGGACACCTATAAAAGAGACCAGGTTGATGGGCACGAACAGGAAGCCCAAGCCGAACGACTGCAACGTACGCACCCAGGTAGCGAAGCGAAAGGAAATCAACAGGTCGAGATGGGAGGTGGAATAAAACATGGAAAGCGCCAGCGTCAGCCAACCGAAAGCGACAATATACTTCGCAGGTATCTTGGTGCTGAGTATGCCGACCACCGGCATCTCGATCAGCAGCAGGGCGCCGGCGGCGGAAAGGACCAAGCCGGCGCTTGTCGCCGTGTAACCCATCAATGTTTGCAGAAATAGCGGCATCAATACCAGGCTGCTGAAGAAAATGACGCCTAGCGTGAACATCATCAGATTGGCGCTGGCGAAAGGAAAGATCTTGAAGAGGCGCACGTCGATAATAGGCGCTTTGTGCCGCCACTCCCAGATAACCAGCGAAATCAGACAGACCGTGGCGACCACCGCCAGCGTGGTGATGAAGCGGGAACCGAACCAATCGTCTTCCTGACCCTTATCCAGTACGACCTGCAGCGCGCCCACACCCAGCGCCAGAAGAGCTATACCCATGTAGTCCACGCGTATGGCGGCGCCCTTGGCGCGCTTCAGGTAGGGAGGATCCTCAACAAATCGGTAAGACAGATAGGTGGCCAGGAGCCCCACCGGGAGATTGATGTAGAAGATCCAACGCCACGAATAGTTGTCTGTAATCCACCCGCCCAGCGTGGGGCCGATAGTGGGCGCCAGGACCACGGTGATCCCATAAACCGCGAAGGCCATGCCGCGCTTCTCCGGCGGAAAGCTATCGGCCAGAATGGACTGGGCCCCGGGTTGCAACCCGCCGCCGCCGGCGCCTTGCATCACACGGAACAAAATCAGCCCGCTCAGGCTCGGCGCCGCGCCGCACAGCATGGAACTGAGTGTAAAAAGGAAGATGCACATCAGGAAGAAGCGTTTCCGCCCGAAAATGCTCACCAGCCATCCGCTGATGGGGAGAACCACTGCGTTCGAGACCAGGTAAGAAGTCAGTACCCAGGTGCTCTCATCGTTGCTGGCGCCCAAACCGCCCGCAATGTGCGGGAGCGCCACGTTGGCAATGCTGGTGTCCAGCACTTCCATGAATGCGGCCATGGCCACCACCACGGCGATCAGCCATGGATTGTAGCTCGGTCTCCAGGGCGTGGCCACGGGCGGTGCGGCGGTCTCGGTATTATCGGCCATCGTCTTGCCCGCCGTTACTGGTTGAGGTATACCTTAGGATCGACCGACATGCCTACCCGCAAGCGACGATCTTTGTTCTGGCCGGGATCAAGATCGACGCGCACAGGTATCCGCTGCACAACCTTGACGTAGTTACCGGTGGCATTCTCCGGCGGAAGCAAGCTGAGACGCGAGCCGCTAGCCCCCCCGACACCCGTAAGGTGCCCTGTATATTCGCGGCTGTAAGCATCCACGCTGAACCGCACCTTCTGCCCCGGCTTCATCCTTGTGAGTTGGGTCTCCTTGAAGTTCGCGGTTACCCAAATATCGTCCATCGGAACCACAATGAGGAGTTGCTGGCCAGGCGAAACATTCTGGCCGATCTCCACCGTTTTCTTGTCGACGATACCGGCGACTGGCGCGGTGATCGTGCAGTAACTGAGGTTTAGGCGAGCCTGATCGAGCGCCGCCTTCTGCTGCGCAACCTTGGCCGCCGAAGAGCGCGCCCGGGCTTGGCTTACCGCCACCTGTTGCGGGGCAGTCAATGCGGCTTGGATGCCGGCATCTGCCTCCGCGATCTTGGCCTGTGCCTGCTCGATAGCCGCCTCCGACACACTCACGTTCTGGCGCGCCTCATTCACAGCGGCTGTGCGCGCCGCGATGGTGGCATTCGCCGCCGCCGTGGTCTGATCGGACTGGTCGTAAATTTGCTGCGAGATTTCGTCCTTGGCCACCAGTAGCTTGTAACGCGCCGTGTCATCCGCTGCTTTCTTGTAATTCGCCTCTGCCTCGCGCACCTGTGCCTCGCTGGTCTCCAGGCGCGCTTGGGCGGCTTTGAGCTGACGCTGTGCTGAGGTTAGTCCGGCAACGGCGTCCGCACGCACGGAACGCGCCGATGAGAGCGTGCTGCTGGTGTTGGTTGAAGTGATCGGAACGTCCGTCGTGGAACTCGCCAGGGTCGCCTGGGCGTCCGCCAGATCGGCGGCGGCCTTCTCCACCGCGACTTGGTAATCGCGCGGATCGATCCTTACCAGCACATCGCCCGCTTTGACGACCTGTTCCTCATCCACCAGCACTTCATTCACCTGGCCATTAATGCGCGCGCTGATAGCATTCAGATGCCCATCGACTTGCGCATCGTCCGTGGATTCATAGGTGTTGAAGTATCGCCACAGAAAATCAGCCGGCCACCACCAACACCACCACCAGCAGGATTGGCCCGATGATGCGAGTTCGCCCCCGCTTGCGCTTCCGGACGATAGGCTGCGAAGGAGCTTCTTTTTCGGGCGTGGTTGTCTCAGCCATATCACTTCACCTCGATGAATTTCTTGATGCCTTGCTCCGCCAGGCCCAGCGCGCGAGCCAGCGCGGCTTTCGCTGCGTTATGCGCGTACAACGCCAAAATGATGCTGTCATTGGCAGACGCCACCGACTCCTGCGCCTGCACCACTTCGATGGTATCGGCCACCCCCGCACGGAAGCGGTCCCGCGCCTGGTCGAGCGTCTCGTTCGCCAGTTGTAAATTGGCCTGCGCCACGGTCACCTGTTCTGCCGCCGTGCGGATATCCAGGAAAGCCGAGCGTACCTGAAAGTCGATCTGGCCGCCCAGGTCCGCGAGTTCATCCTGGCGCTGCTTGAGCACTGCGCTAGCCTGTTCGACATCGCTACGGATGCGTCCGCCGTTGAAGATGTTGAAATTGAGAGCGGCGCTCAGGTTAAAGACGCCGTGCGAACTGGCGAGCGTGGGACCCCAGTCGCCGTAGTATCCGTCGATACCCACGGTAGGGTACCACTGCGCGTGCGCGGCCCGCAGCGCTTCTTCCGCTCCCTCCACGGTCTTGCGGGCACTCTGGTAGTCGGGGCGCTGTGCCAGGGCCATCCGGAGAGCTTCTTCTTGAGTCAGTCCGCTAAGCGGCGCATACGGCACCTGGTCGGCGACGTCGAACGTCTGGCCTGCCGGCAGTCCGATCACGCGCGCCAGCGTCAGCTTGTCTTTGTCGAACTGGTTCTGTTCCGCCAGCAACCGCTGCTGCTGGGTCTTGAGTTCCACTTGCGCCCGCAATACATCGATGGCCGGCGACGTGCCCGCCTGGTGTTGATCCACCGCGCGGTTGTAGATGGCTTCCGCGGTATTCACCTGTGCCTGAATGGATGCCACGCGGGAAGCGCTGGCGATGATCTCCAGGTATCCGTTTACCACCCCCTCGACCACCAGGTCTCGCGCATCCTCGACGGCAAGCCGCGCCGCCTCCTGGTTGGCGCGTGCCGAACTGAGAGTTTTCAGCGCGTTCCAATCGAACACCTTGGCCGATATGTTCGCCTGCACCGCGGTATACTCAAACGGGCCCACAATGGTCGGGATGCCTGTGAAACCCGGGATTGGCGGAAAGTGGAAGTTGATCCCCAGAGTTTTCAGGTTCAGTTGCTCCGCCGTTTCACCCAAGGTGCCCGTCACCTGGGGTAACAAAGCCGAGAGCGCCCGCACTCGTTGCGCGCGCGCCTCACCGCTAGTATTGGCACGAGTCAGCAGCCCCAGATTCGTTTCCAGGCCGCGGCGAATGGCGTCGTTGAGAGTCAATGCGAGAGGCGTTGAGGATCCAGAGCCAGCCGGAACACTCCCCTGAAACTGGATACTCTGCTGCCCGAACAGTATACAAGCACACAATAGCCCTGGAACGCAGATGTTTCGTCCGCGCAGCAGTAGACGGACCCGCGTCACGTAGTCCCTCCTCCGACAGACATTGCTAAGTTTGATGCGATACGAGGCAGGCGAGTCGCAAGCCTTGGCTCTATTGCCTTGCCTTTATAGATATAAAAACAGAGATTGGAGATATAAAACAGAGAATCGGCATTTTGCCAAGGTGAAGTGCGTGATGCAAAGTACCAAAGACCGGGAGCATGGCGCTGGTCGAGATGGTCGGCTGTCGAGCCACGTGTGTTCCTGGCAGCTGCCGAATCGTGCCCCCGGACGCTCAATTCGATTTTATTGCGCCGTTCGCGATTGACCAGGCTCACAATGGCGATACAAGCGCCCGGCTTCCCTGGGAGTCCGGCGGTACAGAGACTGCGCCGATTGCGAATAACTTCCAGCGAGATGGGAGCCCCGAGGCCGGATTTCTATACTCCGGCTGAAATCACATTTGCCAACGGTCGCCCGGGCGCCTCGCTGGCAGCTAGTTCCCGGCGGAAGCGCACGTGGCGAAGACGAGTGACTTCTACCATCGGCCGCCACACTGCGTGCACTAAGTGATGCTTGATTAGTATCCGCCAGAAACGGTTGGAACGTTTATATAGATACGACATGCCTAAGTATGGCGCCAGCGCGCGCCAATCCTCGGGACGGCGGCGCCAGATCGAGCCGTGCGAGAACAAGCGCTCATAGATCCACGCGTAACCTTGTTCGAGTTCCTCGGGCGACATATGCTTCGGACGGAATACGGCGTGCGCCGTATCGTATAGGCTCCAGTCGCGATGCAGTAAGCGGCCCTCGGCTTCCATCTGCCGGAACAGCGGCGTGGCGGGATACGGCGTAAGGATGTGAAACGTGGCGCACTCAAGCTTGTTGGACTCGATCCAATCGGCGGTGCGCGCGAAGACGTCTTGGCGGTCGTGATCGAATCCCAGCACGAACGAGCCATTCACCTGAATGCCGTGGTCATGCAGCATGCGGACGCGGCGGGCGTAGTCCCCTGCCCTGGGCGTCTTCTTTTTGGCGTCGGCGAGGTTTTCGTCAGTGAGTGACTCGAAGCCCACGAACACGCCGGTGCAGCCGCCGAGAGCCATCGCGCGGATCAAGCTGGGATCGTCGGTAACATCGATGGTCACTGCCGCGCTCCAGATTTTGTTCAGCGGGCGCAGCGCTTCGCACAACTGGCGGAGATACTCGCGGTTCGATCCCAGGTTGTTATCGATGAACACGGCATAAGGTTGCCGGTCCGCGGCGAATTCGGCGGCCACCTGGCTGGGCTCGCGCATGCGATACGGCATCCGCAAACCATCGGTGGCCAGATAGCAGAATCCGCAGCGATTGTGACAACCGCGGGTGGCGATCAGGCTGGTGGTAGTGAGAAAGCTTTTGCGCGGCAGGATCGAGCGCCGCGGCGCCGGGTCCAGGCGATAGTCGCTTTCATAGGTGGCGGCATATTTCGGCTGCAGCCGGCGGCTTCCACATCGGCCAGAATGTGGGGCCAAAGCTGCACGCCGTCGCCCAGCGCCAGGGCGTCGGCATAGGGGGCGCACTCCTCGGGGCAAGACAACACATGCAGGCCGCCCAACACCACCTGGCTTCCGCGGCTGCCATACCACTGCGCCAGCGCGAAGGCGCGGCGGGCGAAGGTGAGATGCACCGTGATGCCTACGATTTCGGGCATGGGGTCGCAGGGCGGACGGCCGTCGAGCAGGTTTTCATCCCAATAGCGGGCCTGCCAGTGCGCGGGCGTAGTGGCCGCGAAGCTGGTTAGGGCGAGCGTGGGAGTGAGCACGTGTTTGCCGAAACTGGCGTGCGGATCTTTGGGGTAGAACGGATTGATCAGGAGGGCGTAGCGCGGGCGAATCGGCGGGGCTAAGGCGGTGGGATCGAGGACTGGCGGGTTGGTCATATCGGGGTGCGACCAGGGACGGTTGGTTGGCGGCATGCAGTAACTTTATCATGCAAAGTACTCCGTGTCAATTGGGCAGCGGCCGGCTTGGGCGGTGCCAGGCAAAAAAAAGGGCCCGTACCACGAATGCCGGTACGGGCCCGAGGGAAGAAACTGATGCGTTATCGATGTCCTCCGCCGCCGCCGTGCGAACCGCCGCCGCTGGCGTGTGACCCGCCGCCTGACGAGTGGCCGCTGCTTTGGCTGCGCGGCGCGCTGGTGGCGCGAGTCCCGTTCGTCGACGTTTTCTGCCGCACGATGGGTGGCGTTACACGAATGGATTGGGGACTTCCGTTGGCCGGCGCGGGAGCGGCGTATGGCCTATAGTAGCCGCCGGGCGAATACGCGGGCCGCGGCGCGTTCGCTGCATTGGGACGCGGTTCGCCAAAGCGTTGCCATCCGTTCGCGCTGCGATCGGGAGCATAGCCGCCAGGCCGCTCGGCCTGCGAGGCGCCGGGCACCGGTTCATTTGCCGGACGCCAAGAGCCGACACTGCCTGGCCGGCTTTCACCGGCGGCCGGACTCGTGGGGCTCCGCCAAGACCCGTTCGTAGCTGGTGCGGCGCCGTGCGCCACGGTGGAAGCCGCCGGCTGACGGCTGAACTGTTGCATGGCGCGTTGCTGGTCGTTGAACGGCACGCGCTCCACGGGCGCGACGGTGCGGCCGAAGAACCTGGTATTCTCCGCACTGCGCGGCGCGTTCGCCACCATGCGATTCGAATACCGCAGACTAGCTGCGGAAGGCGCCACGGGCAACTGGCCGCGAATGAGCCCGGCTTGCCGGATTTGCGCTCCCGTGGTATGCGAAATAGCGTTGAATCGGCCCTGCCGGAAGTCGGTGGCCGTTACGGACGAAACGCCGTTGGGCACCCGCGCATTGCGATAGATATTTGTGACATTTACATTCGCAATATTCGCGCCTCGGTTGAAGAAGCCCGGATTGCGATAACCGGCGTAAAATCCGTGTCCCCACCAGGCGTACAGAGGCTCAAAAGGCGCTAGCGGGACCCAACCCACATTGCCGAATCCGAAGCCCACTCCTATGCCAGGTCCGAACCCCAGAAAAGCGACCAGCGCGGGGGACCAGTAGTGCGGTCCGAAACCGCCGGGATACCAGCACCATCCGTAAGGTGCGGCATAGAACCATCGTCCATAGTGAAACGGAGCCCAACCCCAGGGGTCGTAAGAGACCCACGTCCATCCGTAATAGTCTTCCCAAACCCAACGGCCGTTTTGATACGGCGCCCAATCCGGCCCGACCTGGGGAGCCCAAACCTCGCCGTAAGAAGGTACGTCCACCCACTGACCCTGGTTGTCGAGATCTCCAGCGCCGGGGACATCTTGCGGCACGTAACCGTAACTCGGAGAACTCAGCAACTCGCGGTCGCGTTGTTCATTCCAGCGATCCCAGTCGTCCATGGCGATGGCCGGCACGATGCGGAATTCCGGATCGTCGGCGGTGCCGCGGGTGAGCATGGTTTGCCCGGCCTGCAGATGTTCGGTGCCGCGTGGATTGGCGACATCCGCGGCTCCCAGCCGCACGGTGATTTCGGTTTGCCCGTCGGCCTGCACATAGACGCGATAGGCGCCGGCCTGCGTGGGGTGGACGGAGACGTTCGGCGTATCCAATTCCACTTTGGCCGGAGAATCGCGCAGGATGCGGAAAGTCACGGTGCCATGGGCGATTTGCAGGTGGTAGTGGTTCAAGCCCAGCTCCGCCACACGGATTTCGGCGTGTGCGCCCACGCGGATCATGTTTGCGGCATCGAATTGCACTTCGGCTCGCGCGCCTGCTCCGGTGGCTAGGCGGTCGTCTACCATCAGCGGCGCATTCACCACGGCAGCTACCCAGTCGCCTGAATCGCCGCGGCGAACGTTGACTTCCCCCCCCACAATGCTGATACGCGCTACGCCGCGATCCGGTGCGCCGGGATCGGGCGGCGGGCCACCCTGGGCGCTGAGGATCGCAGCAGCCGTGAACGCGAGCACGGTGGCGAAGGTACGAGAGCTGGCGTAGCGTGGCATTGTCGTGTCCGGCTTCAAACTGCATGGCAATCCATGGTCCATAGGCTAAGGTACAGGATTACAGTAGCTTAATGATTCGTGCAGGCGGCGGAACATGGCTGAAAACCACCAGTGTGCTTGTAAAGCAGCAAGTGGACAGGCCGGGAGGGCTGTCCTACCATAAGATGTGCGGCCCATGGATTCTCCCCTGCCCGATCAATCCCCGCCGAAGATTCTAGTCGCGGACGATAATCCCGTGTTTCGAGATATGCTCGATAAACTTCTGCGTGAGTGGGGTTACGAAGTCATCTTAGTGCCGGATGGCCAGCAAGCTTGGGATCTATTGCGGCAGGAAGATGGGCCGCGGCTGGCGCTGTTGGATTGGATGATGCCCGGAATGGAGGGCGCCGAGGTCTGCCGCAGAGTGCGCTCCAGCATACGCGAGCGCTATGTATACATGATGCTGCTGAGCGTCCGCGCGGATTTACAAGATGTTGTGACGGGCATGGAATCGGGGGCCGACGATTATATCGTGAAGCCATTTCAGGTGGAGGAACTGCGCGCGCGTTTGCGGGCCGGCCGGCGCGTGCTGGCTTTACAGGAAAAGCTGGTGGAGGCGCGCGAGGCGTTGCGCGAACAAGCTACGCGCGACGGCCTCACCGGATTATGGAACCGTCGGGCCATTTTCGACATTCTGCAAAATGAGTTAGCGCGCTCCGCGCGAAGCGGCGAACCGCTGATCGTGCTCATGGCGGATCTGGACGGGTTCAAGCCGGTGAACGATCGTTTCGGCCACATGGCCGGCGATGCGGTGTTGCGCCAGGTGGCGTCGCGCATGCGCGCTTCGGTGCGGCGGTACGATGCGGTAGGCCGTTACGGCGGAGAAGAATTCCTGATGGTGCTGCCCGGATGCGAGCTGCCCAGCGGCCTGGCGCACGCCGAACGTATTCGCGACGCCATCGCCGCCGAAGAGTTTCATGCGGGAGGCAGCGACATCCGGTTGACGTGCAGTCTGGGAGCGGCCTGTGCCATGCCGCCGGCCGTGCCTGACGCCGACGATCTGGTGCGGGAAGCCGATGTGGCGCTCTATCGGGCTAAGCGCGAGGGGCGTAATCGGGTGGAAGCGGCTGTGGCGGATTAGACGAGTGTCGCCGGGGAATTGGAAAGCCCGGGGGATTAGGGCCGGGCTTTTCGCTTCAAAGCAGGCAATGAACCCTATCCTAGTGAACTACGGTTCCAGAGTACCCCCAAAATCATGTCGCTTGCCAAGAACTTTCTTTGCGTCTTGTGCGGGCTTAGTTAGCGGCAATTTCTATGAGAACACCGCCGCCCTAAGCGCACTCGATAGGCGGAGTCCTTTCCAGCGGAAAAACGGATGAGCGGGTCCTGAAACGGAGTACTCGAGCTCCGAATTAGAGAAGCCCGGGTGATTAGCCCGGGCCTTTCGGTTTGAAGCAGAAAGGAGGGTCAGATGATCCTAATTCTGGTTAAGCTGCTGACACTCGGCAGTTTTACGGTCATTATCGTTTGGCGTAAACGCCTGCGGTAATGGCCGAGTGGGATCGGGTGGGTCGCTCCCCCGATCCCGCTACCAGGATACTCCAAATCGTCTCGTTTTCCAAGAACTTTCTATCCGGACTTTCTATCCGGGTCTTCGGCGCGATTTCCATGAGAACACTGCCGCCATAATCCCACTCGATAGGCGGAGTCCTTTCCAGCGAAAAAACGGATGAGCGAGTCCTGAAACGGAGTACTCGAGCTCCGAATTAGAGAAGCCCGGGTGATCAGCCCGGGCCTTCCGGTTTGAAGCAGAAAGGAGAATCAGATCAATGATCCTAATTCTGGTTAAGCTGCTGTCGTTCGGCAGTTTTACGGTCATTGTCGTTTGGCGTAAACGCCGGCGGTAATGGCCGAGTGGGATCGGGGGGCACGCTCCCCCCGATCCCGCTACCAGGATACTCCAAATCGTCTCGTTTTCCAAGAACTTTCTATCCGGGTATCCGGGTCCGGGTCTTTGGCGCGATTTCCATGAGAACACCGCCGCCACAAGCGCCCTCGATAGGCGGAGTCCTTTCCAGCGGAAAAACGGATGAGCGGGTCCTGAAACGGAGTACTCGAGCTCCGAATTAGAGAGAAGAAGCCCGGGTGATTAGCCCGGGCCTTCCGGTTTGAAGCAGAAAGGAGGATCAGATCATGATCCTAATTCTGGTTAAGCTGCTGACTCTCGGCAGTTTTACGGTCATTATCGTTTGGCGTAAACGCCGACGGTAATGGCCGAGTGGGATCGGGGGGGGCACGCACCCCCCGATCCCGCTACCAGGATACTCCAAATCTTCTCGCATTCCAAGAACTTTCTTCCTCTCAGTAAACGGCAGCGGCCGCCGCGGGCGTCGCACAGCCCGAATGGCGCGCCCTCGGTTGATACACTGGGGATGTGACCGCCCCAACACTCGCCCGTCTGAATCCGCCTGCGCGCCTGCTACTGGGACCCGGACCCAGTATAGTGGCGCCCCGCGTTTATGAAGCGCTCGGGCAGCCTATCGTTGGTCATCTGGATCCCTATTTCTTCGAGGTCGTGGAAGACATTCGCCGCCTGCTCGGCTACGCCTTTTCCACGGCGAATGAATTCAATATCGCCATCTCCGGAACCGGCACCAGCGGGATGGAAACGGCGGTCGCGAATTTCACGTCGCCCGGCGAGAAGTTTGCCGTGCTGGCCAACGGATATTTTTGCGACCGGCTCGCGGATGTGGCGCGGCGTCACGGGGCCGCGGTGGTGCGCCTCGAAAAGCCGTGGGGCGAAGTGTTCGACGATCAGGAGGCCCGCGATTTTATCCGCCGCGAGAAGCCGCGCACGGTCGCTTATGTGCAGGCCGAGACCTCCACGGGCGCATTTCAGGCTGGCCATGCAATCTGCGAAGCGGCGCATGAAGTGGACGCGCTGACCATCGCCGATTGTGTTACGTCGCTCGCCGGCATGCCCGTGCTGGTGGATGAAACCGGCATCGACATCGCGTATAGTTGTACGCAGAAGGGACTAGGCTGTCCGCCGGGCCTGGCGCCCCTGACGGTCTCGCCGCGCGCGTGGGAGCGTTTGCGGAAACGCACCACGCCGGTCGATTCCTTCTACATGGATCTGCGGCTGCTCGATAGCTACTTCCGCGAGCACAAATATCATCACACCGCTTCGGCGACGTTGTTTTATGGCTTGCGCGAGGCACTGGCAATTGTTCGGGAAGAGGGCCTGGAGAACCGTTGGGAGCGCCATCGCCGCAATCACGAAGCGTTCGTCGCAGGCATCCAAGCGATGGGGATGCGGATGCATGTCGCCGCAGGGCATCGCTTGTGGACGCTGAATACGCCGCGCGTACCGCAGGGCGTGAACGACGCGCACGTGCGCCAGCGCTTGCTCGATGAATATGGCATCGAGATCGCCGGCGGATTCGGACCGCTGGCTGGCAAGGTGTTCCGCATTGGATTGATGGGCTACTCATCCACCGTGGAAAACGTGGCGAAGATACTGGATGCATTGCGCGCCGCGATGCACGGAGCTGTGAAGTAAGTGACTAAAATCGAATTCCGTAAGTTCATTCCTATTCTGCTGGCTGCGGCGGCGTGGGCCGAGACGCCCACCGCGCAAGCTCCCACCGGATGGACTCCGCAACTCTCCATGCAGGTGCAGCCCGTGGGCGAAGTGGTGCCATCACCCGATGGCAAGCTGGTGGCCTACACGCAGAGCCACGCGGTGATGGAAAGTGAGAAGAGCGAAATCGACACGCAGATCTTTCTGGCCGCGGCGGACGGTGCGCATCGCACCCAATTGACGCGCGGCGAAAAGAGCGCCACCGCGCCCGAATTTTCGCCCGATGGCCGCTATGTCTACTTCTCCTCGGAACGCAGCGGCAAGCCGAATCTCTGGCGCATTCCGGTGGACGGCGGTGAGGCCGAGATGCTCACCGATTGGAAAGGGGAGATCGGCGCGTTTCATGTTTCGCCCGATGACAAGTGGATCGCGTTCGCGGGCATGGAACAGCGCGCCGATGAAGAACAGGCCAAGAAGGAAAAACGCGACTTTCGGGTAGTCGATGAGAATCCCAAGAACCACAGCCTTTGGATTGTGCCGTCCGAGCCGGACAGCCACGGAAAGCGCGTGCCGCGTCACCTGGAGACGCCCGGCCATGTCACGGATTTCGATTGGTCGCCCGACTCCCGGATGATCGCCTTTACGCATACGCCCACGCCCGGCGCGAACGATCTGACGAAGGCCGGTATCTCGGAGGTAACGGTGGAGAGCGGCGCAGTGCGCGCCATCGCGGCCACGGGCGCCGCCGAGCGCGAGGTGCATTATTCACCCGACGGACGCTACCTGGCGTTTGTGCGCTCGACGGATCCGGCAAACTGGGCCGGCTTGGACCGCATTGTATTGCTCACGCGCCAGTCCGGAGAGGCTCGCGAGCTGCCGCCTACTTTTGACGAGCAACCCTTTCTTATAGGATGGTCCGGCGACTCGGCGCGCGTGTTTTTCACCGAGTACCGAGGGGTTTCCCGCGTGATTTATGGCATGCCGCTGGACGGTACGCCGCAGCCGGTTTACGAACTCAAGCAGGGGACCCTGCAGCCGGGCCGTTGTAATTCGACGGGCACCGCGATCGGTTTCGCGGGCGAAAGTTGGAATGCGCCGCCTGAGGCGTATGCATTGAAACTGGACGATCGCACCGCGGAGCGCGTCAGCGATGCCAACGGCGAACTGCCTAAGTTACCGATCGGCGAAACCAAACATATTAGTTGGAAAGCCGCCGACGGCATGGATATCGAAGGCTTGTTGACTTATCCGGTAACTTACCAGCCTTTGAAGAAATATCCGATGGTATTAGTGATTCATGGCGGTCCGGCCGGCGACTTCGAGGATACGTTTTTAGGGCGTTATGGCACGTACTCGATAGCCGCCTTCGCGGCCAAAGGTTACGCCGTGCTGCGTGTGAATCCGCGAGGATCGAGCGGCTACGGCCGTACATTCCGCTTCGCCAACATGAACGATTGGGGCGGCAAAGATTTCCAGGATCTCATGTCGGGCGTGGATTATGTAATTGGCATGGGCGTGGCGGATTCCGACCGGCTGGCCGTGATGGGTTGGAGTTATGGCGGCTTCATGACAAGCTGGGTAATTACTCATACGCACCGTTTCAAAGCGGCTTCCGTGGGCGCCGGCGTTACCGACTTATGGAGTATGTCGGGCACCACCGACATACCCGGTTTTCTATCGAATTACTTTGGCGGAGAACCTTGGGATAAGTTCGACGGCTACTTCAATCATTCGCCCATGGCGTTTGTGAAGGGAGTAACTACGCCTACTCTGATCCTGCATGGCGAGGCCGACGTGCGTGTGCCTACCTCGCAGGGGTATGAGTTATACCAGGCGCTGAAACGGCAGGGAGTGACGACCGAGATGGTGGTCTATCCGCGCACTCCGCATGGTCCCCGGGAGCCGAAGTTCCTGCTGGATATTATGCAGCGCCGCTTGGATTGGGTCGAGAAGTACGTGGGCAAATAACCTATGCCCGATTGGCTGAGCATCCACGAGCCCGTACTGGTCAACACCATCGGCCATTGCGCGGGCGCCGCGATCTTCGGCATGCTCCTGTACTTCTTCTTCGTCAATCGCCGTCGCGCGGGCGAGCAGCGCAGCATTCTGCCGTTGGTGGCGGCGGCCTTGGCCATGCTCTGGAATCTCGGCTCGCTGGTGGCCTTGGCGGCCGGTTCCAGCCGCAGCCAGGTGGCGGGCGCGATTGTCGCGCTCAGCTTTTCGGTGTTGAGCCTGTTGCCGGCCGTGCTACTGCATATCTCACTGCAATCGCGGCGGCGTGCGGTATGGATCGGCGGTTATGTGCTGAGCGGCGCAGCGGTGGCCCTGCACCTGGCGGACTGGCGCAAGCAAGCTCCGGGATTGCATTACGCCGCGCTGCTAGTGGTCACCATCGGCTTCTCCGCGCTTACCGTGCTATCGGTCATCCTCGAATGGCGGCCGGAGAATCGCGCCGCCGGATCGCGCCTGGCAGGCTCCATGGGCCTCTTTCTGCTGGCGATTTCGTTCGCGCATTTCGGCGCCGGACACACGCAAATGGCATGGTCCAAAGAGGTGGCGCTGCATCACGCGGGACTTCCCTTGGCCCTGCTGGTGCTCTTGCAGGATTACCGCTTTCTGTTGATGGACGCCTTTCTGCGCTTCATCGTGAACGCTACGCTGGCCGCCGCCGCATTGCTCGCATCGATTCGCATCTTGCAGTCGCGGGCGCTGACCGAACACCTGCAGCATCCCTTCGATACCGGCGTGATCTTCGTGTCCGCCGGGCTGCTGCTGACGGCGTTTGTCTGGGTGCACAATCGCATCCAGCGGTTTCTCACGAGCGCGATCTTCCTGCGCGCCAATGTGGATGAAGTTCTGCGCGAGTTGCAGGATGTATCGCTGGCGACCGGCGCGGAGACCGCTTACTTGCGCCTGGCGGCGGAAGCCATCGCCAGATTCCTGCACGCCGCACGCTACGAGATGACGGACGTGAATCCGGCGGTGGATCGTCCGCTGACGGCTCCGGTGGCCGTGCTCGACGCGGCGCATTTCGCGGTTCCCGTGTGGGTGCAGGCGCTGCTGCCCATCCGCTTCGCGCGCGGCGATGCGGCGTACTTGCTGCTCGGGCCGCGCGACGGCGGCCGCCGCTATCTCAGCGAGGATCTGACCGCGCTGGCGCGTTTGGGTTCGGCGGTCGCCGAGCATGTCGAACAGTTGCGCGGCGTCGAGATGCAGAATCTGATGTCGCAGGCGGAATTGAAAGCGCTGCAGGCGCAGATTAACCCGCACTTTCTGTTCAACTCGCTGAACACGCTGTATGGCACCATCGATCGCGCCAATGCGGAGGCGCGCCGGCTGGTGCTGAACCTCGCCGATGTGTATCGTTACCTGCTGCATTCCGAACGCGCGCTGGTGACGGTGGAGGAAGAGTTGCGCATCGTGCGCGCGTATCTGGAAATCGAGGAGTTGCGGCTGGGCGCGAAGCTGCGCACCGAAGTGGATGCGGAACCGTCGGCTCTCGGAATTACGATTCCACTGCTCTCGATTCAGCCGCTGGTGGAGAACGCCGTGAAGCATGGCGTCGCGTCGCGTGTAGGAGCGGGCTTCGTGCGCACGCGGATCAGGACAGCGGGCGAATCGGTCTTCGTGGAAGTGTCCAATTCGGGCGAGTGGGATCGGTCGCCCGCGCTAGTGGAAAGCGGCATCGGCTTGACAAATGTTCGCCGGCGGTTGGAACTGTGTTACGGCGCGAAAGCCAGCTTTGAGATTCGCGCGGCCGGCGGCGTCACCACCGTGGCTTTCGTGTTGCCCACGCGGCCGGTGGCTGCCGCGCTCGCCGCCAATTAACACGGCTGTTACGGAGCCGCGACCGGCGCGGTTGTTACAGAGCCGCGACCGTCAGGGAGCGGTTTCCAAGCTGGTTGAGAACCATCTTCACATTGGCAGGCCGCGTGCTTGCTTCGAGGCATGATACGGAAACTGAAATCCGGCGAGTATCGTTTATATTCCAGGAAGCGCGATCCAAGGACGGGGAAGCCCAGAAATTTGGGAACGTTTCCCACGCGCGAAGCCGCCGAGAAGCACGAGCGCGAAGTGCAGTTTTTCAAGCGGGCGCATTCAGCCGCCGGGTAACCGCCTTCAAATCGCGGACGAACGCTTCGTACTCCTGGTGACGGCGGTCCGTATCGGGCGATCGCAAGACGGATGAGGGATGCACCGTTGCGGTGATGTACCCGCCTCCTTCGCGTTCGAGAAATTTGCCCCGATCCCTCAAGACGCGATACTGCTTACCGATCAGCGACCGGGCCGCGGTGGCGCCCAGGCAGACGACGATGCGGGGCTGGATCTGCGCCAATTCGGCATCCAGCCAAGGCTTGCAGGCGGCAATTTCTTTATCGGACGGCTTCTTGTGAATGGCCGTTTGCCGCGCTCTTCGAACTTGAAATGCTTCATGGCATTGGTGACGTAGACATCCTGGCGCGCGATGCCGGCCTCCTCGAGAGCGCGATCCAGCAGCCGGCCGGCAGGTCCCACGAACGGATGCCCTGATAGGTCTTCCTTGTCGCCGGGCTGTTCGCCCACTAAAACGATGCGCGCGTGCGCGCGGCCTTCGCCTAAGACTGCTTGCGTCGCGTGACGGTAGAGATCGCAGCCGCGGCACCGTTGAACGGCATCGCGCAGTTCAGTCAGCGATGCGCATTGGGGAACGTAAGGCGTAGCATCAGGAGTGCCCATGGAATCCGCAATTGCAATCACCGTTCCACTGCGATCGCACAGGCGGGCCTACGAGGCCCGCGCAGGCAAAGTGCCTGCCCCACTCACTGCTGCGGACGCTTGGCCTGCTCCATGGCGATCTGATTGATATGCGCCAGCGCCTTGGCGCCCGACGCGCCTTCGATGGCCTTCACCGCGATATCCTGCACCTGCTGCTTGGCCTCGTTCATCTGCTTTTCGAGCGCCGCGATCTGCGCCGCCTGCCGCACTATGGTTTCCTCCAGCGTCTTCACCTGCAGGCTCGCCAACCGCTTTTCGGTTTCGGCTTCCTTCTTCAATAGCACGATCTCCTGCTCGAATTTCTGCTCGGCGGCCTTCGACGCCAGCACCGCCGCCTTCTCGGATTCCGTCTTCAGGCTTTCCGGAAATTCCTGCGCCTCCTTGCGCAGCCGCGCCAATTCCTGCTCCTGCTCCTTCAAGGCGGTTTCGCGCTGCTGCCAGCTTTTTTCGAGCGTCTCCTGCCGCTCCTTATTCTTTTTCTCCTGCAGCCGCTGATCCTCTTCGTACTTGTCCTGCGCCTTCTTGCGCTCCAGGTTCTTCTTGTATTCGTACTCTTCGATTTCGCGCGCGCGCGCTTTTTTCAGATTCTCTTCCTGCTCTTTGCGCTCGCGCTCGGCATCGCGTGTTTCGGCTTCCCACGCGCCGCGATGCTCGGCAATCTCAGCCTCCAGCCGTTCTTTCTCGCGCGCATAATCCTGCACCATCTGGTCGAGCGCCGTAGCGGCCACGTCGATCTTATGCAGCCGTTCCAGCTCCGCGCGTTCCAGGCCCACGGCTTCGCGCACGGTGGAAAGCTGTTCCACTTCGCGGACCAGCTTGGCGGAGACATCCGCCAGGGCTTTCGAAATCTCCAGGCCCAGGCCCGAGATTCCCTGCACCACGCCTTCCACGGTGGTGCCATCCACGGTTTGGCGCACTTCGGCCGCGCGCAACCGGGCGGCCTCCGCGGCTTTGGCGTCGGCCGACTCGCGGGCAGTTTCCGTTTCCCGCCGGATCTCGGCGAACTCTTCCTGTACCTCTGTCTTGGGGCGCTTGGCGCGCACGGGTGGTTTCGTGATCTTAGGCATTTCCGCGAATCAGCATAGCAGATCTGCTAGCGCAATGTGAACGCGATTTGGCGATTGACATAGTCGCCGGCCGGAGCGTCGGGCATGTGCACCCTCAGTCCATCCGAGCCATCCCGCGTGGCGCCTTCCACATTCGCCAGCAGATCGCCGTTCACCACTTTCAGCCGGTAATCGCGTGAAGCGCGGCCAGAGACGGTGAGGGCGAGTTGACGGCCGTTGTTGCTCCAACTTTCGGAAATGATTTTCAGGCTCATGCTGGGTGCGGCAAGCTCAGGCGGTGAAAACGGCAGCGCGTATCCAAACATGCCATGATGCCGGATGGACAGCGTGCTCTTTCCCGGCGGCGCGTCGATTTCGAATCGCGGATGCCAGTCGGCGGGTTCGGTCTCCGTCTTCCAGTTGATGGGTTGGCCCGCGAGCGAGGCGCTATCAACGTGCGCGCAGGGTGGATAAGCCGGCGCAAACTCGATGTGGACAGTCTCGCTTCCGGAATTCGCGATGGTCAATTCCAGAGAGCTGGCATCGCGATGAAGGTCCAGGTTAACGCGCGCGCCAGCGACCGGAACGCCATGCACGCCGGCAGCCTGCCAGTCGGCGGGAAGATGCGGCGCGAAGACCAGCTTGCGCGCGGCGGCATCGGTTTCGAGGCCTAGCAGACCGCGCAGCAGAGGCGATACCACCATGGCAGCCGACCAGATCTGATGCGGCGAGGCCGTGGAGAGCGGCGAATACGAGTCGCCCGAAAGCACTTCGGTAGTGTTGCCGCCCGCGCCATCCAGCGCCAGCCAAGCGTTGGCGCGCAGATTGGCGAGCCCTTGTTCAGCCGCGTGATAACGGTATTCGCCGACGGAAGCCCAGCCGGTGAACAGAGGCCACACCGATCCAAAGTGGTAGCCCGACGGATCGTAAAGGGAACTGTGCGAAGAGATGATGCGCGTCCCCCAGTCGGTGGCAAATGGCTCGCCGGCGAGTTGGGCGATCATCTCGCGGGCATGTTGGCCATCGACCAGGCCGAACCACATGGGAACGGTGGCCAGAATGCTGGGTTGATCGACCGGCTGGCCGTTGGTGCCGAGCGCGAACGCGTAGGCGTGCGGACCGCCGTTCGCGCCCAACCAGAATTGCTGTTCGAGCGCGTGGCTCTTGGCGTCAAACTCGGTATCCAGATCCTTTGCGCGCACGGCGTCGCCGAGCAAGCTGGCGAGCACGGACAACGATCGCAACGCCTCCACGTAGCAGCCTGCTTGATAGAACTCCACACGGACGGGGAGCAGCGGACCGCCTTCCACCCATCCGTGACCCACGTTCAGATTGCGCGGGAAACCGGCTTCGTCGAGCGTGGATCGCATGAAGTCAAGCGCTTTCCAGAGCCGCGGCGCCTGTTCGCGGGCGAACGCTACATCGCCGCTGGCGCGCACGTATTCGGCGGTGGCGATGATGTAGAGCGGCGTAGCGTCCGCGGAAGCGAAGCCGTAGGGAAACTGCTGGAACCAATCCACCAGGCTGGCGGATTGCGAGATTTCGTGCGGAATTTTGCCATCGTCGCGCTGGAAATGCGAGATGAATTGAATGGCGGCGCGCGCATTCGAGAAATCGCCGGCGGAGGTGAGCGCGAAAGAGGTCCAGAAAGAATCGCGCCCGAAGAACCAGGCGAATCCTGGCCGGTAGGCGCCTTTTGAAGGACCGTAGCCGGCCACCAAGCCGCGTCCCAGGAAAGGATTATCGACGAATCCTTTCACTACGCTGATGCGTGACCAGTCGTAGGCCTGCTGCAATTCCGGATCGGGCAGCGCGAGTTCGACCGTCTTTGAGAGGTAGTCGCGATAGTAGCGCTCGGCGGCTTCCACCAATGTGCCGCTTTGCGCGATCAGGTGATGGTACGCTGCCAGCGCGTCGTCGGCGGATTTCATGGACGCGGCCAGCGCCAGCACCCTTTGTGCGTGGCCGTTGATTTCGCCTAGCGTGAACGTTTCGTGCGCGTCGCTCGAGTAATTCGTCGCATACTCTTGTGACTTGAGCACCGCGTCAGGCGATCCAAACACAGCGGCGAAGGGTTGTCCATCGGCGCCGAAGCGAAAAGCCTTCAGGCGGGCATCCCACTGCGCATA
The DNA here is from genome assembly GCA_963785255.1 of Bryobacterales bacterium. Lineage (GTDB taxonomy): Bacteria > Acidobacteriota > Terriglobia > Bryobacterales > Bryobacteraceae > Bog-159. The sequence goes on along the minus strand of CAWAUR010000012.1, from coordinate 427,263 downwards.
TCCGGTGCCGATGGATGCGGGCCACATCAGTTGGAAATCGCGCTTGAACTCGACGTCGACGCGCACCGGGTTGCGGGCGCGCACGTCGATGAGGATGGCCACACCAGGTTCGTCGATGGGCGCGACCAGCGTTTCTTCGGCTTGAAAATCGTCGCCCGAGTAGACGATGGTGTACGATCCCGGACGGGCGACCATACGGCGCGCGATATTTTCGGCGGGAATCTGCTGCGCGCCGGCGAGAAAACGGAGTTTCAAATCGCCGAGGATTTTCAGCGGGTACACATAGGCTTCGAGCGTGCCGTCTTCGGCGCCCAGCCAGGCGGCGCGCGGCCCGTTGGCGTCTAGAAACTCCCAGGTGCGGACGGGGCGCGAAAGCTGCGGGGTTTCGGCGAAACAGGTGAGGGCGAAGAGGCACATGAGTGGCAGCCACAGATGGGATTGCATAGCCAACAGTATAATGAGGCGCTGGTTCGCGTGGCGGCCGTTTTGGTTTTATCGGCGTTCATCGGCGTTCATCGGCGGCCAATTACGTTTTTTTCCCTGCCGCGGCCAAAAACCAAAACCATATATGGCCGCCGATGAACGCCGATGAACGCCGATAAGAAAACCCAAACGACAGCGCTGCGGCGCCCATCGCTATACTTGTAGCAATGCGCAGAGGTCTGACCCGGCGGGAATGGATGAGTCTGGCTGCCGTTCCCGCGATGCGGGCGTGGGGACAAGGAATTTCGAGCCGGGGTGTAAAACCCCTTCCGCGCGGAAAACCGTCGGGCCGGCCATGGCACGCCCGATTTACCGACATTGCCGCACAAGCCGGCTTGCGCGCACCCGTGATCTACGGCGGCGCGACGCATAAAAACTATATCCTCGAAACCGTGGGCTGCGGGGTGGCTTTCATCGATTACGACAACGATGGATGGCTGGACATTTTCATCCTCAGCGGCACCTCCATCGACAACCCACCCGTGGAGGCGCATAACCGGCTGTACAAAAACAATCGCGACGGCACCTTCACCGATGTCACGGAGCAGGCTGGGCTGAAGCGCTCCGGCTGGGCGTCGTCAGTGTGCGTGGGCGACTACGATAACGACGGGTTCGACGATCTGTTCATTACGTATTGGGGACAGAACGTGTTGTACCACAACAACGGCAACGGCACCTTCAGCGAGGTGACCGCCAAGGCCGGCTTGCTGCAGCCGGGCGCGCCCTGGGGATCGGGCTGCACGTTCGTCGATTACGATCGCGACGGTCACCTGGACCTGTTTGTGTCGCATTATCTGGAGTTCGATTTCGCGCACGTGCCGAAGCCCGGCGAGAACACCAATTGCAATTGGAAAGGCATTCCCGTGAACTGCGGGCCGCGCGGCCTGCCTATGGGATGGGTGGCGCTTTACCATAACAATGGCGACGGCACGTTCAGCGATGTGAGCGCCAAGGCCGGTCTCGCCGATCTGAAAGGTTACGCCATGACGACGGTGGCCGCGGATTTCGACAACGACGGCTGGCCGGACATTTACGTGGCCTGCGACTCGACGCCCAGTTTTCTGCTGCGTAACAATCGCAATGGGACCTTTACGGATGTGGGGCTCGAGAGCGGCGTGGCGTTGAACGAGGACGGCATGGAGCAAGCCGGCATGGGCGTGGGGGTGGGCGACTACAATCTGGACGGCAGCCTGGATATTTTCAAGACACACTTCGCCGACGATACCAACATTCTGTACCGAAACGACGGCAAGGCCAATTTTCAGGACGCCACGATTTCCGCCGGGCTGGCCGTGGAGACGCGCTTCATCGGCTGGGGCGCGGGGATCGTGGATCTGGACAACGACGGATATCCCGACCTGTTCTTCGTAACCGGCAGCGTGTATCCGGAGGTGGAAGCCAAGCTGCCCGAATATCCTTTCAAGACTCCGCGCGTGATTTTTCGGAATTTAGGCAACGGGAAATTCGAGGAACTGCTGGACGAGGGCGGACCGGCCATCGCCGCGCCGCATGCCAGCCGTGGCTGCGCGTTCGGCGATTTCGACAACGATGGTGATATCGATATGGTGATCGTCAACTTGAATGAGCCGCCTTCGTTGTTGCGCAACGATGTATCGGGCGGCGGGCACTGGCTGAAGGTGAAGCTGGTGGGAGTGAAATCGAATCGCGGCGCGGTGGGGGCGCGAGTGACGGCGCGTTATGGAGGAATGGTGCAGGCGCAGGAGGTGCTGAGCCAATCGAGCTTTTATTCGTCGAACGACCCGCGGCTGCATTTCGGGTTGGGCGCCGCTACCAGTGCGGACCTGGAGATCCGCTGGCCGAACGGAAATCGGGAGGCGTTGCGAGGGGTGGCGGCTGATCGGCTGGTGGTGGTGCGGGAGATGGAGGGTATCGTGCACACGGAGGAGTGGCCGCCGCATCCGCGCGGCGCTTAGCGCGGCCTGACAGGCCATCTGTCTCTCGACTTTCTACCTTGTGCGGCGCCTGTGGGGCAGGCTCGCAGCCTGCGCGGGCCTCGTAGGCCCGCTCTTCGGCGAGCGAGGCGCGCCCTGCGCCCTCGCCGCGCTCCGCGCGGTTTGGACAGGCCGGGAGGCCTGTCCTACTTCATTTGGCTGCACTGGGCTCCGGACTGAGGCCGTATTCGTTTAGAATGACAATATCCACGCGGCGGTTATGCGCACGGCCTTCTTCCGTTTCGTTGGACTCGACCGGCACGGTTTCCGCGTACCCCGCCACCGCCAGACGTTCCTCCGGAATATCGAAGTGCGACACCAGCAGCTCGAGCATGGAAATGCTGCGGGCGGCCGAGAGCTCCCAATTGTTCCGGAAACGGTCGTTGTGGATAGGCACGGAGTCCGTATGTCCCTCGAGCCGCACGGGGCTCGGCAACGCGGCGATGGCGTGCGCGATCTTTTCGATACTGGGATACGTGCCGGGATACACGGCATCGTTGCCCGAGGCGAAGAAGGCGGCTTCACGCAGGCTGATGACCAATCCGCGCTTTTCGAGGGTGATGCGCAGTTGACCTTTATCGATCTCCGCCTTTAATGCGGCCTGTAGAGATGCCGTGGCGGCCGCCAGATCCGCCGCCGGTCGATTCTGCTGCCGCGTCGGCTTGGCGCCTCCGGGACCCTTCATCATGGCGTTGCCTTGGCCTTTGTTGTCCTTCGTACCCCCCAGGATGGCCGACACGACCGCCTTCATTTGTCCCTCTTCGAGCGCTTTGGTTACCGAATCGGAGACGCGTGCGGCATTGCCGTGATCCGCTTGGGCCGAGGCGAACATCACCACAAAAAAGGCAAAAAGCAGCGTGATGAAGTCCGCGTAAGAGACCAGCCAGCGCTCATGGTTGGCGTGCGAATCGGATTTGCGGCGTCGCCTCATGGGTCCTATGCCTTACTTCCAGCCACGGCTTCGGCAGGCTGCTTGGCGGGCGCCGGGGCCGGTTTTTCTTTAGGCGCCTTTTTGGCCGCCGGCTGCGGCGCGTACGCTTCCAGCTTGATGCGGATCAGTTTGGGATTCAGTCCTTCGGCGATTCCCAGCACGCCTTCCAGCATCAACTCCCGCATCTGGATGGCCGCCTGCATGCGTGACCGGAGCTTGGCGCCCGCCGGCAGAAAGAAAATATTCGCCGAGGCCACCCCATAGACGGTGGCTACGAAGGCCACCGCGATTCCCCGCCCTACTTCATCGATATTGGCCAGATGCTTCATCACCTGGATCAGACCCAGTACTGCCCCGATGATCCCGATGGTGGGGGCGTATCCGCCAGCGGCTTCGTAGACCTTGGCTTCGGCTTCTCCGTGATGCTCCTCGAGCGCAATGTCCAGTTCCATCATGCGGCGCAGTTCTTGCAGATCGGTACCGTCCACGGCCAGGTTCAAAGCCTTGCGCAGAAACGGGTCTGCGATGGACGCGGTTTCGTCCTCCAGCGAGACGATGCCATTCTTGCGGGCCTTGGTGGCATAAACAATAATCTGCTCGATAATCACCTGCGGAGCATGGCTGGTTTCAAAGAAAACAGAAGGCAGTTTGCCGGCGGCATGCCGCAATAAGTCCACGGGCGTGGTCACCATGACGGCCCCTAACGTTCCGCCCAGGACGATGATGGCCGCCGTGAGTTGCGCCACATCCGTGACTTTGCCCTTCTCGAGCACCAGCCCTCCCAGAATGCCGGTTACCGCCAGCGCCAAGCCGCCCATGGTGGCCAGGTCCGGCCGGCGTCCCCCGGCCTTCTTCGGAGCCTTCTCAGCGGCCGGCGCGGTCTTCTCTGCCATGTGTGGATCGCTCTCCAATTCCAGGTTCGTCCGCCAATTCACCCGCCGCGCCAGAGGCCTTTGAGCAGCCGGGAACGCCGCTGTAGATGGCTCGCCGGAACTCCACCACCCGCCGGACGACTTCATCGGCAGTCTCCAGCACCACCAGCTTCTGCCCGGTGGTCAGAGCAATCACCGTATCCGGCGTGACCTCGATAGACTCGATGAGATCGGCATTGAGCACCAGCGGCAGATGGTTGAGGCGCGTGAGTTGAATCATGATCCTCAGTCCTTCTTATCGGCCGCGCGGGCTCCTGGCGGACCGGCATCCAACAGAAAACCGCGCTTCCTGCCGCTCTCGACGATCTGTCCACTAAACCGCAGCTTGCCGTTGAGCAGCCCGTCCAAAGGCTGATTTACCGGAAAGTCGAATGCCAGCACATCCCCTTCGGACAGGCGCAGCAGATCCTGCGCCAGCAGGCGGGGGCCACGCAACTGCACCTCCAGCGCCAGCAGCGAAGGGCGCACCCGCGCCAGCATGGCCGTTTGTTCCACATCGGTCGACTGGGTGCGGCGCATGGACCATTGCTGGTCGAACTTCTGCCGCATCATCTTCGCGATGATGGAAGGCACCGCGATGTTCATCATGCCTACGTTGTCCCCGATGCGGATCTCAATCCCCACCGCTACTACGGCCTCGGTGGGCGCCAATACGCGCAGAAACTGCGGCTCGGTCTCCACCGAGTGGATGGTGAACTCGATGGGGGCAACCGCCTGCCAGGCTTCTTTGAGATCGTTGAGAATGATCCGGAACAGGCTGTCCAGCAGTTTCTGTTCGATCTCGGTGATCTCCCGCCGCAGCGCCGCCTTGGTCTTACCATCGCCGCCCAGCAGAACCTCCAGGATCGGGAATACCAGGGCCGGACTCAGTTCCAGGAGTCCATACCCATCGTAGGGCCGCAAGCCGAGGGAGAGCATGCAGGTGGGCGAGGGCAGTCCGTTCAGAAATTCTTCGCACGAAAGTTGCTCCACGCTGACCAGGTTCACCAGCAAATACGTGCGCAGGTAGGCCGAAAGGCTCGAAACCAGGTTGTGCACGAACGTCTCGTGAAGCTGGTGGATGGCCCGCAACTGAGACTTGGCAATGCGATCCGGGCGGCGGAAATCGAAGGGCACCACCTTTTTGGCGGACGCCTCCTGGGCGTGCCCGCCGGTCGCGCTGCTGAACAACGCGTCGATTTCCTGTTGGGATAAGGTGCGGTTCAAGGCTTGCTGTCCTACAAGTCTTATCGGCGGACGGCGGCAAGGCTTTAGCCTGGGCCGCAAACTTTCGCCCGGGCAGCCGATGAGAGGGTGGGGTACCAGACGGTTCCCGGAGTGGCTATATATGGATGTCGCATCCGTTACTAACCAGACGCAGACGGTTCCCATCGCGCCCGACCCCGCCAACTCGAAATGGCTGGTGGAAAACCGCGAGCTGATCCGCAGCGTAAAGAGCGTCAACGCCGCGGAGCTGTTCGGCGAGGGCAACGAGTTGAGCTTCGTCCTGGATCGGGACACCAAAAAGCCGGTGGTGCGGGTCGTCAACAGCCAGACCGGAGAGGTGTTGTGGCAGGCGCCGCCGGAGTATATGCTGCGGCTGGCGCAGGTCTTGGGACAACCCGACGGCTAATTGGCCCGCAAGTCCTGGCGGATTCCTCCGATATGCACTGTGAGGAGATCCCATGCCGCTCAAAGACGCATACTTAGAAAGCCAGGTAATGACCGCCGACCCCTTGGAATTGGTGCGCCTGCTCTATCGCGCCGCCAGCGACGCCACCTGCGCCGCCCAGGCCTGCCTGGCCACCGGCCGTATTGCCGATCGTTCCCGCCAGATTTCCAAGGCGCACGCGATTCTGTCGCAACTGTCCATTTCGCTCGACCACGCGCAGGGCGGCGGGCTGAGCCGGCGCCTATCGGAGTTATACGACTACATGCAGCGCCGCCTGTTGGAGGCGAATCTGCATCAGCAGGCCGAGCCGCTCGAGGAAGTGGAAAAATTGCTGGCTACCCTGCTGGCGGGTTGGGAACGGATCGGCAAAACGGTGGAGTCCAATGCCTCTGGCGGCGATGCGTCCCGGCCAGCAGGCGCCCCGGAGTTCGGAGAGGTGGCCGGTTATCCGGGGTTCTTAGGGGCGGGCAGCCCGGTGGAACAGGCTTCGCAGAGCTGGAGCTTCTGAGCCGCGCGTCAGCAAGCGGTTTCCGGCTGGATGATCGGCAAGCGCCGCGCGTTTCCGAGCCGTGTGCGTCAGCCGGCGGTTCCGGCTCGATGATCGGTGAGCGCCGCGCGTTTCCGAGCCGCGCGCGTCAGCCAGCGGTCTCCGGCTTGGCGATCGGTGAGGTGCCGCGCGTTTCCGCGCCGCGCGCGTCAGCCAGCGGTCTCCGGCTTGGCGATCGGTGAGGTGCCGCGCGTTTCCGCGCCGCGCGCGTCAGCCAGCGGTCTCCGGCTTGGCGATCGGTGAGGTGCCGCGCGTTTCCGCGCCGCGCGCGTCAGCCAGCGGTCTCCGGCTTGATGATCGGGGAGGTGCCGCGCGTTTCCGCGCCGCGCGCGTCAGCCAGCGGTCTCCGGCTTGATGATCGGTGAGATGCCGCGCGTTTCTGAGCCGCGCGTCAGCCAGCGGTTTCCGGCTTGATGATCGGTGAGGTGCCGCGCGTTTCCGAGCCGCGCGCGTCAGCCAGCGGTTACGGCTTGGCGGACGCTCCCTGACCATCGCGGCTCGGTAAGGCGGCGCGTGCACGTCGGGAGCGTTTCTGAGCCGTGCGTGTGAGCCAGCGGTCACGGGCGTTCGCCGCCACCGCCAGCCTGGCCGTTCACTTGGCACGCGCCGAGAGGCTCGAAACGAGCGAAGCGCCTAGGCCCAGTCCGCCGCTTCGCGCCAGGGCCTGCGCAAACTGTTCTTCGGCCAGTCCAGTCTCGGTCTGAGTGCCGGCGTCATCGCCGCCACCCAGCCAGCCGCCCTGGTCACCACGCGCCTGCTTGAGCATCTGCGCGATCATGAGCGCTTCAAACTGCTTGGCGGCCTCTTCTACGGTTTTGGGTGGGCGCGCCGCCGGCGGGTCGATGGCCGTGGCCGCCGGACTTCCGAGCGTGACCGGAGCGCTCATCAGATGACCTCCACGTCGGCATCCAGCGCGCCGGCCGCACGCAGGTTCTGCAAGATGGCGATGACATCCCGCGGCGTCGAGCCGATAGCCGCCAGGGCCCGCACCAACTCCTCCACCGTGGCTCCCTGCGGCAGCATCACGTGGCGCGCGGACTGTTCCTTGGTGTCCACACTCACTTGCGCCTCCGCCGTGGTTTTTCCCGCCGAGAGAGGCGCGGGCTGCGAGACGTCCACGGTGGTCTGGATCTCTACGGTCAGATTGCCATGCAGGATGGCCACCGGCGCAATGCGCACTTCGCGGCCGATCACGATGGTTCCGGTGCGCTCGTTCACCACCACGCGCGCTGGCCGGTCCGCGTCCACCGTGAGCGCTTCCATCTCCGCGATGAAATCGACGGGCCGGTCCGTATAGGGCTTGGGAATCGAGACGCTGACCAGGGCGGAGTTTTCGGCGTGCGCGGGCAGCGCCCCTGCGGCGCCGTATTTGGCGTTCAGCGCGGCGGCGATGCGCGCCGCAGTGGTGAAATCCGCATAACGTAGCTGCAGATGTACGACGCCTTTCGGCTCGACCGATGGCGCGGGGCGCTCCACGATGCCGCCGCCGGGCACGCGGCCCACCGTCGGATGGTTCACCGTCCGGTTGCTGCCTCCCTGTCCGGCCGTGTATCCGCCTAAGACCAAGGGCCCCTGCGCCCCCGCGTAGACCTGTCCGTCGGCGCCCTTCAGCGGCGTCAGCAGGAGTATCCCTCCTTGAAGAGTGGTGGCGTCACCGATAGCCGCCGCGGTGACATCCAGGTGTGTGCCGGGTTGCGCGAACGGAGGCAAGGTGGCCGTGATCATGACCGCCGCTGTATCCTTGATTTGGATGGTGGCCGCCGGAACCGAGACGCCCATGCGCTGCAGGAGGTTGGCCAGGCTCTGCGGCGAGAACAAGGTCATCTGGGTGTCCCCTTTTCCCGCCAGCCCTACTACCAGCCCATACCCGATGAGCTGATTGTCGCGCACACCTTCGATTCCCGCCAGATCTTTCAAACGCGTGGCGCCGGGCACGGGCATCGCCATGGCCGCCGCCACCAGACACAAGATCGTTCGTCGCATTATTATTTGTCAACCTCAGAACGGAAGCAGTCCCATCACCAGCCGGTAGATAAAGTTGGGGCGGCGGATCGCGTCGCCCACCACGCCTTTGCCATTGACGGAAACTTCCAGTTGCGCGATCAGGTCCGATTGCACGACGTTGTTGGGACCCAAATCCGCCGGGCGCACCACGCCGCGCACGGTGATGACTTGCTGCTCGGAGCTCACCCGGACCTCCTTGACTCCTTCAATCACCAGATAGCCGTTCGGTAGCACGTGCACCACCCGGGTACCCAGCGTGGCGGTAATCACCGTCGTGCGGCCGATCGTGCCGGAGCCTTTGAGTTGCTGGTTGCCGGAAGTCCCCAGCAGGTTGGCCAGGGCGCCGGTGGCCTTGGTGACACCTCCCAGGGCGGTTACCGAGGCTTGGGCGCTCGATTGGCGGGCGGTCTGTACGTTGCCCGTACTCACTGCCGAGGCGTTCTCCGCTACCTGCACGGTGACCGTATCGTTGACGCGGCTGGCCCGCAGATCGCGCGCCAAGTCCGTGAACAAGGCGGCCGAGGACCACAGGGAGCCGGGCGATGCGTCGTTGTTGGCGCGCGCCGCCGCAGTGGCCTCCGCGACATAACGTTCCAGGGAGGAAGCCTCCGGCGGCTTGTCTTTGTCTTTCTTCTTCGCCGCGGCCCAGGCCGGCGCGCACGCGCAGCCCAGCGCCAATATCAGAATCGCTTTTCGTTTCATCGGCTGGGTTGCTCCGCCAGCGGGGATCCCCCATCGGCCGCCAGCGCTACGAGAAGCCGGTCCACAACATGCGCACGGACGATCTTGCCATTATCCGTAATGCGTACGGCGATGAAATCGCCCCGTCTTCCGGAAGCTTCCGCGATGGCCACCACGCGCACGCGCGCCCGGCCGCTGCGGACCTCCAACCTCACCAGTTCACCGCGCACAATATCTTCCGGTGGATCCAGCCACTGTGCCTCGATGACCGTGCCCGCCGGAATCGGGCGGCGGGGCACGTAGGAGGTAACTTGATTCAGGTCCGGCAATCCTGGCCGGCCCACGTAGGATTCCTCGCGCAGTTGCGCCCGTTCGATGGGGCGGCCGGCCGCCAGCGCCTCCAGGGAGACGACGCGCTGGCCGGCGACCTGGATGCGCACCTTGGCCCACACCGGAAAATCAGCCTGTCCGGGCGCGCATATCGCGCCGTGCCACATCCGCGCTGCGTCGGCAGCCGCATCCGTCATTAACACCTTCAGCGAGAATCCCAGTTCACCGCGCGGGACTGGCTGCCGGCTGAAATCGATCAGCTCGATGCGCGCCGTAGGCATGGCCGCGCGCAGGGCCGCCATCACCCGCTCACGCGTGAGGACCTCGACAGGGCGTATGAAGCAAGCCTCCACTCCGGGTTCCGCCGTCAGCCCGTAGCGTCGCGCGATTCGCGCCACTTCCGCGGCGGTGTAAACCGTGCGGCCTCCGGGGGCCGGTGCGGAGCCCAGAACTACCTCCGGGGTCACGGCTGCAAAAACAGGCGCCGCCCGCGCCATATCGCGCGCCAGAATGCGGTCGCCGGAAACCGGCAGGCATTGGCCACCCGCCGCCACCGCGGACAGGATGAGGAGGAATAGCCGCGGGATCATTGCTGCACCAGGTTATTGGTCTGCTGATACATCTCGTTGGCCGCCTGCACCACCTTGGAATTGGCCTCGTAAGCCCGCTGGCTCACAATCAGGTTGACCATCTCCTGCACCACGCTCACGTTGGATTGCTCGGTATAACCCTGCTGTAACGTGCCCAAGCCCTCCGCACCGCCGGGAGCGCCCAGGGTCGGATCGCCGGAAGCTTCGGTGGGAGTGTACAGGTTGCCGCCGACCGTGCTCAATCCCGCCGGATTCTGGAAATTGGCGAGCTGGATCTGCCCGGCGACCTGCGAGGCGGTCTGGTTGGGCTGTGTGTAACTCACGGTGCCGTCGCCCGCTATGGTGATCGATTGGGCGTCGGCCGGAATGGTGATCTGGGGCTGCACCGGATTCCCGTTGGCGGTCACGATGTTGCCATTGCGGTCGAGTTGAAACTCGCCATCCCGCGTGTAGGCCAACTGCCCGTTGGGCTGCAGCACTTGAAAAAAGCCGGGCCCTTGGATGGCGACGTCCAGGGGGTTGCCGGTCTGCGAAAGGCTGCCGGGCGTGAAAATGATTTCGTTGCCCGCCGGACGCGTGCCGAGGCCTAGTTGCAAGCCGGCAGGCACTACGGTCTGCTGGCTGGCCGAAGCTCCCGGCTGCAGGAGATTCTGATAGAGCAGATCCTGAAATTGCACCCGCCGCGCCTTGTAGCCGTTGGTATTGGCGTTCGCCAGGTTATTGGCGATGTTATCCACATTCATCTGTTGCGCCGTCATACCGCTGGCGGCACTGAAAAGCGCTCGCATCATAATATCGATTACTCCTTAAACTGTCCGCGCAAGCTTTCGCGCAAAAAACTAGGTGGCCACGCGGGCCACTTCTTCCACCGACTCCTTGTTCATCTGCGATCCCAGCGTGGCCGCTTTCTGCAACATTTCAAATTGCCGCATCACCGACACCAGGCGCACCGCCGACTCCGCCGCGCCCACATTGGAGCTCTCCAGCTGGCCCTGCTCGATGCGCGCGCCGGCCGCCGGGCGCGATGCCAAAGCCGTGCGAAAGTAACTGGCGCCTTGCTTGACCAGAGAACTCGCATCGGAAAAATCCGCAATTTCCAGTTGGCCCAGGTCCTGGCCGTTTTGACTCACATTTCCTTCGGGCGAAACCTGTATTGCGCCGGACGGCTGCAGCGCCAAGGGCGTGCCGGACACCGTGCGGACCTTATATCCCTCGGTGGTGGCCAGCGTTCCGTCGGGCGATACTGTGAATTTGCCGTTGCGCGTGAATAGGGTTCCGGCGGGTCCGTCCACCGCGAAGAAACCTTTGCCGGACAGCGCTAAATCGGTGGAACTACCGGTCGCCCGCAGCACGCCTTGCGAGAAATCCGTCCAGGGACGCTCGATGACGGGCTGCACGGACGCCGATCCATCCTCCGCGCCGCCGGCTTCCGCCGATACATAAACGTTGTAGAACTCGCGGTCGGTTTTGTAACCGCCGGTATCCGTGTTCGCGAGGTTGTTTGCCAGCATATCCAGCGCCTCCATGCGGGAGCGCATGCCGCTGGCCGCCGAGATTGTCAGGGTATCCATGGGTCCTTCACACGGGCCGGTAGTGCACGTGGGGAACCGCGGCCCGCACATAGAAAAAGAAGAGCTTGGCGCTGCATGGGCCGCCAAATTTCTAGCGGAGAAGGGGGTCTGCCATAATTTTGGCGGCGGTTTCAACGGTAACTGCTGCAAATCCAGTACACCGTTCTTGGCGTGCCACATGCACTTGCTCGGGGCGTGACCGCTGTTTCCCCAGAATCGACCGCCGCTTCGAGCGCCAATTTCATGCGCTTGGGTGGTGGCGGCAGCGCGGCGGCCCAAATCCAGTCGACCGGGGCAGGACGCTTCTGGTCCTTACTGGATGGTTGTCTGGCAGGCGATGGCGGACGGAGCCAGTCCCCGGACCCCAAGCCACGCCCCGTCACCGGCGGCAAGAATGGAACCGATCCCACGATGGCGCCCACGGCGACAACGGCACAGCCGGCGAACGCTACATCGCTACCCGCCGCATGGGGTTTGCTGCGCTTGCCGATTGAATCGCCGGCCGATCCCGCTAATGGACAAGCAGCCGATCCAGCGTTCAACACAGCCTCTCAGCCCACCCCAGGACTTTGCGGCGCAAACGAAACATCCGATCCGCAGCCAGCGCAGGTGGGCGCTGGAACGGATCGAAAGGCGGACCGCCTGGCAACTCCGGCCGTGCCGCCGGCTGTACCGCATCAGACGCGCTGCGAAACTCTCTTGACGACAGCAGTGGCTGTGGGTTCGGCCGCCGATGCGCCAGGCAAAACAAATCTTATCGCCGGCGGCAATGGCGGACCCCCTGCCGCGCCCGCCGACACGGCCCAGCCCGCGCCAGCCGTTCCGTTTCAATGGGACAACCTCCTGGCTCCGGACGATGCCGCCGCGCCGGCCGAGGCGGCCACCGAAGCGGCCAAAGGAAACCAATACCCCGCGTCCGAAGTGGCGTTTAAGGTACGCCTGTTCGAGGCGGAATCAGCCACGGCATCCGGGGCAAACGCCGTGACGATAAAACCCGCCGGCGCTACATTTTCATCGCAAGATTCACGCCGGCAAGCGAACCCGGACTCGGGGCAGGGTGAAGCACTTGACCGGAATCCATCGGAATCGCCGCAAGCGGTCTCGCCGGGCAATGCCGGCGATCCTTCGAATACACACACGCACCTGCAGCCGCCGAATGCCGCACCGCCGCTTAACGAGCCCGCGGCCAGCGGTAACTTCAGCGCGCCCGACGGAGGTCCCGGCGCGGCAAGCGCTGGGAACGTGGCCGCACCGGCATCCGCGGCGCCGGAAGCGCGATCGGCGCCGGTTCCGCAAGAGGCCAGCGCCCGGGCGCTTTTGTCCGACCTGCCCGAACCGGCCATGCAGCCCGTCTCGCACGGCGTTTCGCTACGCTTGGGCGACGGCGACAGCGCCGTGGATATCCGCTTGGCGGAGCGCGCCGGAGAGGTCCGGGTGACAGTCGAAACACCGGATCGCGGCTTGGCGAATTCGCTGCGCTCGGATCTGCCGGACCTGGTCGGCAAATTGAGACAGAACGGATTCGACGCGGAAGCCTGGCGCCCCTCTTCGGGTACAACCGCGGATGCCGGCCGGGGAAGCTCTGAAGCGCCGCCATCCCAGCACGGCTGGGGTGAAGCGCGGCGGGATGCCCGCCAGCGGCAATCGCAACAACAACAACAATCCAGAAATCAATCGCGCTGGGACGGGGAATGGAATTCCCGCATCGAGCCCGCGCAGGAGTCCCACACATGACCATTCAACCCATCACGCCACTGCAGCCTAAACAGCTCAGTGCCGCGGCGGCGGCCGCCGGCTCCGCCAATAGTACAAGCGGCGATCAAAGCAGTTCGGATAGCGCCGTCGATAATGTCAGCGAGAACGAGTTCTTGCAGCTCCTGGTGGCTCAAATCCAGTATCAGGATCCCACCAATCCGACGGACAGCACGGCGTTCGTCACGCAACTCGCGCAATTCAGCTCGCTCGAACAGCTCATCGGCATTCACGGCGATCTGGACACTTTGTCGGGCGCCACGGGCACCCAGAATACAACTTCAACTCAGGGAGGGTAATAAGAAATGTTTGCAGCATTCAGCACCGCACTGTCCGCTTTGGACGCCAACGGGGTGGCCGTCGACGTAGTCGGCAATAACCTCGCCAATATGAATACCACGGGTTACAAGGAGAGCGTCGCCTACTTCCAGGACCTGGTCAGCGAATCCATGAACGGCGGCGGGACGCAAGTGGGCTTCGGCGTGTCGTCGCCGTTGACCATCGGCCAGTTCACCCAAGGCGCCATCCAATCGAGCGGCGGTACTCTCGACGCAGCCATTCAGGGCAGCGGCTTTTTTGTGGTCAACGATGATGGCGCTACCCAGTACACGCGCGCCGGCAGCTTCCAGGTGGATCTCAGCGGGAATCTGCTCACCCCCAATGGCCAGGAAGTGCAGGGTTGGATGGCCACCAACGGCGTGGTGAACACGGGCGGTCCGATCGGCAACATCAGCGTGCCGGTGGGCTCCCTGCAGCCGCCGCAAGCCACCAAGAACGTCACGTTAAGCGCCAACTTCGACGCTTCCGCCACCACCGGGGCGGCCTCCGATTGGTCCGCCCCCATGACCGTCTACGACTCCCTGGGAAATTCGCACGTACTGACGCTCAATTTTCAACAGACGGCCGCCAATACCTGGTCCTACACGGCTACCGTACCGGGCGCGGATGTGAGCGCCGGCACCCCAGGCACCCCGTATGCCCTCCCCAACGGCACCGGCACTTTGACTTTCAACAACAGCGGACAGTTGACCAGTCCGGCGCCAGGCAATCCCATCACTTTTGCCATCCCCGGTTTGAACGATGGCGCCGCGGATATGAGTCTCAGTTGGAATCCCTACAATGCCAGCGGCGCCGGCACGCTCACGCAATTCGATCAGAGTTCGGCCACCTCGGCAGTGACCCAGGATGGCTCAGCGGCTCCGCAGCTCACCAATGTGACCATGGCGAACGGCGGCCAGTTGGTGGCTACCTACTCAGACGGTCAACAAACCGTGGTTGGACAGTTGGCCCTGGCCAACATCCAGAATCCGCAGACGCTGGTGAATGTGGGGAACAACGACTACCAGGTGAGCGCCAACACGGCCGCGCCGGCGATTGGCGCGCCCGGCACCGGCGGACGCGGCACCATCGTGGGCGGCGCACTGGAATCCTCGAATGTGGACATGGCCACCGAACTGACCGATTTAATCGTGCTGCAGAGCGCCTACCAAGCCAATTCCAAAGTGGTGACCACGGTGGATAACATGGCGCAAGCCGCCACCAGCCTGATCACTTAGTCCGGGAGCGGCGCGGAGCGGATATGACAGCCATGGAAGAGATCGCGGCGGTGGCGGATGTGCCGGTGGATATCGAGGCGGTACTCGATCGCCGCATCCTCAGCGTGGCCCAGATCCTGCAAATGGAGCCCGGCAGCCTGATCGGCATGAAGCGCTCGGCGGGCGAGAATATCGATCTGTATGTGGGTGGGGCGCTGATCGGCTGCGGCGAAATCGTGGTGGTCGAAAATACCTTGGGAGTCCGCATCACGGATTTCAACGCGGATGCCTGAACGGCTCTCGAAAAGGAGAAGCAAATGGACGCGATGCGCGAGATATTGTCTGTGAGCGCGGTATTGCTGCTGCTGGCGGCGGCCCTCTGGTGGCTGCGGCGTAAAGGACTTGCCGGCTATCGCGCGCGTGGCTCGCGGGGCCCGCGCGGGCGCACGCTCCAGCCGGTCGAACGGCTCATGTTGGGACCCCAGCATTCGTTGCACTTGGTGCGCCTGGGTGGCCGCGGACTGCTGGTGGCGGCTTCGCCCGCGGGATGCGCCCTGCTCGAAAGCTTCGATTGGGACCATCTGGAATCCCGCCTGGCCGGCGCCGCGGAGGCGCGCTGATGCTTCGCCATCTCACGCGCTTGGCCGCTTTGGCGCTGCTCTCTCCCTTGGCTGCCTGGGCATCCTCACCGGCGGCATCCACTTCCTGGTTAGTCTCCGGCAAGGGCGGTTCCTTGAGCGCGCCCATGCAAATTGTACTGCTGCTGACCGGGCTGACGTTGCTGCCCGCGGCCGTGATGTCGGTGACGCCTTTCCTGCGCACCATCATCGTGCTGCACTTCCTGCGGCAAGCCTTAGGCACCCAGACGGCGCCTTCCAACCAGGTATTGGTGGGACTGGCTCTGTTCTTGAGCATGCTCACCGTCTCGCCGATGGCTACCCAGATCTACAACCAGGCCTGGACTCCCATGGAAAACGGACAGATGACCGTCGAGCAGGCCGCCGACGAGGCCGCCAAGCCGCTGCGCCGGTTCTGGCTGAAGTTTGCGCGCGAAAAAGACATCGCCCTGTTCGTCGAAGTATCGCATTCGCCCGCGCCCCGCACGCCCCAGGATGTGGATCTGAAAGTCCTGATTCCCGCATATATTCTTTCGGAGTTGAAGGCTTCCTTTCAAATCGGCGCGGTGCTCTATCTGCCCTTTCTGGTGATCGACCTGGTGGTAGCCTCGGTCACCCTGTCGGTAGGCATGGTCCAGTTGCCGCCGGTGATGATCTCCGCCCCCTTCAAAATTCTGCTGTTCGTACTGGTGGACGGCTGGAACCTGGTGGTGGGATCTCTGATGAAGAGCTTCACCTGAGGATCCTCCATGACCAGCGATACGGTTGTCGAAATCATGCGTCACGCGCTGCTGGCGGCCTTCTGGATCGCCTCCCCAATCATGGCCATCGCCTTCGTGGCGGGCATCCTGATCAGCCTGGCGCAAATCGTGACTTCCATTCAAGACACGGCCTTCAGCACCATTCCGCGCGTGGTGGTATTTGTGACGGCCATCCTGATTCTGATGCCCTGGATGGTGCAGCGCATGGTCACCTACACCACGCTGTTGCTGGGAGACCTGGGGCGGTATGCCCGTTGACCTGCTAGGGCTTCCTTCGCTCTATGGATTTTTGTTGGTGCTGGCGCGGGTCTCCGGAGTTTTCGCCTTGGCTCCCCTGCCCGGCTTTCAGAGCGCTCCCAAGCTGGCGCGCATCGTCCTGTCGGTCGTGATCACCCTGTCGCTGTTTCCGCTCTGGCCGCGCGTGGATGCAGCCAGGGCCGATGTCGGGCGCCTGCTGCTGTGGGTCCTGCCGGAGATCGGCGTGGGGGTGACCATCGGGCTGGGCGTGGCGTTCCTCCTGGAACTCTTCCTGGTAACCGCGCAAGTCGTCAGCCTGAATGCCGGTTTCAGTTTTGCGCAGACCGTCGATCCCACCACGCAGGCCGAATCGGGCGTACTGCTGGTCTTCGCGCAATTGGCGGGCGGCATGGTCTTTTTCGCGCTGGGACTCGACCGCGAAGTGATCCGCACCCTGGCATACAGCCTGGCGGCGCACCCATCGGGCGCCTGGGTGACGGGGCCCGCGGCGGAGGCCATGCTTCGCCTGGGGGGGGATATGCTGGCGCTGGCAGTGCGACTGGCGCTGCCCTGTATCGCGTTGCTGGTCCTGACGGATATTGCGCTGGGGCTGCTGGGACGCCTCAACGCTCAATTGCAACTGTTGACCCTGGCCTTCCCGATCAAGATGACCGCGGCGCTGGTGCTGCTCGGCTGGATCACGGTGCTGCTGCCGCGGTTGTTGACGGCCTTCGGCGGCGTGGTGTTCGGAACGCTGCGCCAGGTCTTGCGTTGAGGACTTCAAGCCGGTGGCGGATAATGGTCAAAAAACCGAACAGCCCACTGCCAAGCGGCTGGACAAGGCCCGCAAGGAAGGACAATTCCCCACCGCCCGCCAGTTTGTCTCCGGGGTACAATTCCTGGCCTTCGTGGCGGTGCTGAACGCCTGGGGGGCGCAATGGCTGTCCGATCTCAGGCGATTGCTGCGCCACGCTCTGGCGGCCGCTTTTGTGGCCGGACCGGAGACGCAGATTCCGGGGTTCAGCCGCGGCCTCCTGATCGACGTGGTCAAGCTGCTGGCGCCCGCCGCGGGCGTGCTGCTGGTGGTCACTCTGGCCATGCAGTTGGCCGCCACCCAGTTCGGCGTCAGCCTGAAAAAACTGACGCCCGATCTGCACCGCCTGAGCCCGCTCGCCAAGCTGAAAGATCTGCCTAAGCAGAACCTACCGGCGGTGGCGCGCGCCGCCGTCATGCTGCCGCTTTTCGGCCTGGCCATCTACGGCATTGTGCGCGATAACCTCTTTGCCTATATGGATCTCCCCTACCAGGGTGTCGAATCGGGCTTCATGAAAGTGTGCGGATCGCTGGGCACGCTGCTCTGGAAGGCGGCCGGCGTCTTTCTCCTGTTTGGCGCCGTGGACCTGTTCCGGCAGCGCCGCCGTTACCGCAAGGACCTGCGCATGAGCAAACAGGAGATCCGCGACGAGGTGAAGGAAACCGAAGGCAATCCGCAAATGAAGGCGAAAGTCCGCCGCATTCAACGCGACCGCCTGCGCCACAAGATGATGAAGGACGTTCCCAAGGCGACCGTGGTGATCGTCAATCCGACGCACTACGCGGTGGCGCTGCGCTATGCGCTGGATTCCATGGCCACCCCCATGGTCGTAGCCAAAGGGAAGAACTACCTGGCTCTGCGCATCCGCAAGTGCGCCATGGAGAACCAGGTGCCCATCGTGGAGAATCCCCCTCTGGCGCAAGCCCTTTATCGCTCGGTGGATGTTGGCCAGGAGATCCCCGCGCACCTGTATCGCGCGGTAGCTGAAATTTTGGCCTATGTATATAAACTCATGAACGGCCGATTACCTAGGTGAGAGGTAAGCGAGAGTACGGCGGAGACTAGTGCAAATGGCTGAAGCGGCGGTAATGGCGAAAACCGGTTGGAAACCGTGGGAGTTCTTCTCCAGCGGAGCGGCGGCCGATCTCGGCGTGCCGGTGGCCGTGCTGGCCATCGTCATGGCGCTGGTGACGCCCCTGCCGCCCTTCCTGCTGGACCTGCTGCTGGTGTTCGACATCATGATGTCGGTCATCGTCATGATGGTCGCCATGTATATCACGCGCCCCTCGGACTTCAACGTTTTTCCCACCACCCTGCTGTTGCTCACGTTGTACCGCCTGGCTTTGAACGTCTCTTCGGCGCGCTTGATCCTGCTTAACGGAAACACGGGCACCTCGGCGGCCGGCCACGTGATCGAGGCGTTCGGCAGCTTCGTGGTGGGCGGCAATTATATTATCGGAGCGGTGATCTTCCTGGTGCTGATCGCCATCCAGTACATCGTCATCAACCACGGCGCGGTGCGCATTTCCGAGGTCACCGCGCGCTTCACCCTGGACGCGCTGCCCGGCAAGCAGATGTCCATCGATTCGGATTTAAGTTCCGGATTGATCGACGAAACCGAGGCCAAGCGCCGCCGCAAGCAATTGGCCGCCGAGGCCGAGTTCTACGGCGCCATGGACGGCGCCTCCCGCTTCACCCAGCGGGACGCCGTGGCCAGCATCATGATCACCGGTATCAACATCGTGGCGGGCTTTCTGATCGGCGTCCTGCAGCATGGCATGGAGTTGCGGCACGCGCTCGAAACCTATACGGTGCTCACCATCGGAGACGGCCTGGTCACCGTGGTGCCCGCCCTGATGATCTCTGTCTCGGGCGGCCTGATCATCACCCGCTCCGGTTCGGAGGCGTCCCTGGGCACGGATTTCCGCAAGCAGGTCTTCGGCAACGCGCAGCCCTTGTTGCTGTCGAGCGGCGTGCTGATCGTGCTCGCCATCATGCCCGGCATGCCCGGCATTCCGTTTCTGCTGCTGGGAGTGGGCCTGGGAACCGTTGGCTGGCGCATGCGCTCCAAGCCGGCTGCCAAACCCCAGGTGGCTACCGCGGCCAAACCTGCGCGCGAGAATCTGGAAGGTTTGCTGAAGGTCGAGCCGCTGGCCATCGAAGTGGGGCTGGGCCTGGTAAAGATGGTCGAAGGCGCCCAGAACTCGCCGCTGCTGAAGCGCATTGCGGGAATCCGCCGGCAACTGGCGGCGGATCTCGGTTATCTGTTGCCGCCGGTGCGGGTGGCCGACAACCTGGCGCTGCGCGCGCGCGAATATAGGATTTCGCTCAAGGGCGCGGAAGTCGCCCGCTACGAGCTGCCGCAGGGCTGTCAACTGGCCATCCCCGCGGCCCGCAACGCACCTCCCGTGGATGGCGCCGCCACGCGCGAGCCGGCCTTCGGATTGGCGGCCTGGTGGGTTCCCGATCAGCGCGCCGAGCAGGCCCGCGCGGCCGGATACACATTAGTCGACGCGGTCAGCGTGCTCGGTACGCACATTGCGGAGTTGGCCCGCCGGCATGCCCACGAGCTGTTTTCGCGGCAGGATGCCAAGAAAATCCTGGATCTGGTGGCTGTCGAACAGCCCAAGCTGGTGGAGGATCTGGTGCCCAAACAGCTCCCGCTTTCCGTGGTGCAGCGGGTGCTCCAGAACCTGCTGCGCGAGCGCGTCTCCATCCGCGACGCCAGTTCCATCCTGGAGGCCTTGGGCGAAGCGGCCTTATCGACCCGCAACCTGGTGCTGCTCACGGAGTTTGCGCGGCAAGCCATCCGCCGCACGGTGGCCAAGCGCTTTCTGGATGCGTCCGGCAATCTGCCGGCCTATTTTCTGGACCCGTCGATCGAGCAAGCCGTGGAGTCCGCCGTGCAGCATGGCGAGCAGAACAGCCATCTGACGATGGCGCCGCAAACCATCCGCGAGATCCTGGACCGCATACAGCGCAAGGTGGGAAATCCCGAAGCGGCGGTAGCCGCGGTGACTACCTCGGGGGCGCGCTACTTCCTGCGGCAAATGGTGGAGCCCGGCCTGCCGAATCTCTTCTTCCTTTCGCACAACGAGGTTCCGGCCGGATTGAAAGTAGTTTCTCTGGGAGTCGTTCAGTAGAGGCAAGACATGCGAATCAAATCTTTTTACGCGAACACAGTAGAAGAGGCGGTGGCTCTGGCGCGCCGCGAGATGGGAGAAGACGCCATGCTGGTGGAATCCCGCCGCGCTCCGGCGGAGGCGCGTCATCTGGGCGGCTACGAAGTGGTCTGCGCCGTGGTGCCGGAAGCCGAACCTGCCCGCGTGCCGGCCGCCGGGGAACCCGGCGCTTATGACGACCGCTTGTCGCGCGAGTTGGCGGAGATGCGGCGGCAACTGGACGTGATGGGCAAGACCATCACGCGCTCGGCCTGGAGCGGAACGCGCTGGCACTCGGCCGGCCCCGAATTGGCGGAATGGCATGCCCGGCTGATGGCCGCGGACCTGGAAGCGGAACTGGCGGATCAAATCGTGGAGGCCGCCGCCCGCCGCGCGGCGGTGGAAGCCTGCGGCATCCAAGACGCCGTGGCGGCGGAGATCGCCCAACGCGTGCGCAGCGATAATTCGCTGGCCGCGGCGGACGGACCTCGCAGGGTGGCTCTGGTAGGTCCGCCTGGCGCGGGGAAGACCACCATGCTCGCCAAGCTGGCGGTGACCTGCGGTTTGGCGATGCGCCGTCCCTTGACATTGATCTCGATGGACGATTTCCGGGTAGCCGGGGCCGACCAGTTGCGTTCCTATGCCGCGATTCTGGGAGTCGGCTTTCAAGCGCTGGACAACGTGGGAGCCTTGGCCCAGGCGCTGGATGAATCCGAGGGCAAGCGCCTGGTTCTCATCGATACGCCCGGTTACGGACCGCGCGAGATGGATCGGGCGGCGGATCTGGCCCGCTTTCTGGCCAGCCGGCCGGAAATATCCACGCATCTGGTGCTAACGGCCACCATGAAATCTGCCGATCTAACCCGTGTGGTGGAACGCTTCGAGATCTTCGGCCCCTCCAGCCTGCTGTTCACCAGGGTGGACGAAGCGGCCTGTTTCGGCACTGCATTTTCCCTGTCGCTGCGGTACGCCAAGCCGATCTCTTTCCTGGGAACCGGCCAACAGATTCCGGACGACCTGGCGCCGGCCACGGCGGAGGGCATTCTGAGCCTGCTGACGCCCTGGATCGCGCAAACCCGCCGGTTAGCCGCATGAAAAGGACTTCGGTGATGCTCCATGACTAACCCGTACTTCTGCCAGGATACTGGTGAGGCCGAAACCGAGACGCGCGAGCGCCTGATTCTGGAACATCTGCCGCAGGTTCGCTTGATCGCCCGCCGCATTCGGGATCGCTTGCCGGACAATGTAAGCCTTGAGGATCTGGTGTCGGCCGGCATCGTGGGGCTGATCGCGGCGGTGGATCAATACGATCCGTCACACAACGTCAAGTTAAAAACCTACGCCGAGCACAAGATCCGGGGAGCCATCCTGGACAGCCTGCGCGGCTTGGATTGGGCGCCGCGGCAAAGGCGCAAGAAAGCCAAGCAGATCGAATTCGCGATTTCGCGCGCCGAACAGCGGCTGCACCGCGTGCCCGGTGAGGACGAAATCGCCGCCGAGATGGGCATGGACCTGGACGAATACCACCGTTGGCTGGTGGATGTGCAGGGCCTGAATATCGGCAGCCTGGAATACACCGGGGAAGATGGCGAAGCCAAGGGCCTGCTCGAATTCCTGAGCGACGATCGCGAACTGCTCCCGTCCCGCATCGTGGAGCGCTCGCAACTCGAACAACTGCTTGCCGATGCGATCCGCAAGATCCCTCCCATGGAGCGCACCGTGCTAGGGCTCTACTACCTGGAAGAGCTGACCCTGCGCGAGATTGCGCAAGTCGTGGATCTGCATGAGTCGCGCATTTCGCATTTGAAGACACAAGCCATATTGCGCCTGCGGGCGGATATGGAGAAGGTCTGGCCTAACCAGGCCGGAGGTGTGATGTGAGCCTGGACCGGACCCAACCGGCGAGCTGGTACGCGGAGGAATTTAAGGTGGTGCTGGGTTCCGTGCTGGAATCCCTGGCCGGAGAGCGTGCCACCATCGCCTGCACGGCGCCGCCGGAGGGCGCCATGCTGCCCAGCTTCGCCGCGGAGGCAGCCGAAAAGCACGGAGAAATTTCCTGGTGGCAACAAACCTTTCCGCTGCCGGGTGAACCGTGCGTCTGGATTGGCGCCCCCCAAAAGACCTGGCGGCAACTGGCCGCCCGGGTATTGGGCGCCGCGGGCGTGGAAGACGATTCGCAAGCCCGCGAAACCTATTTGGAGATCCTCCAGCAGTCGTTGGGTGAGTTGGGGCGCAGCGCCGGCCGCCGCTGGAACCGGCCGATCGACTCGACCGGCGGCGAAGCGCCCGCGGCGCCCCCCCGCGGCGTATTCTACGTCCTGGAAGCCGCCTTTCCGGATGCCACCATGCCCCCGTTGCTTATAGCCGTCACCGGCTCTCCGCAAGATCCGCCGCCAGCCGACGAAACACGCGACACCGAAGTGTCCGCAGCGCCGGCCGCGACCGCGCCGGGCACCGCCTCCAAGACGTTCAACCTGCTGATGGCGGTGGAATTGCCCGTGAGCGTTTCGTTCGGCCACGTGAAGCTGCCCCTGAAAGACGTCCTCAAGCTCACCGCCGGCTCCATTATCGAGCTGAACCGCACGGTGGATGAACCGGTGGAAGTGATCGTCAACAACTGCGTGGTAGCGCGCGGGGAAGTGGTCGTCGTGGAAGGCAATTACGGAGTGCGGATCCACCAGATTATGACCCGCCAGGAACGTTTGGAGGCCCTGCCATGAGCGGCTTTCCCGCGATCGTCTTGAAGCCGGAATTCCTGCTCCAGCCTCTGATCTTTTATCTCCTGCTGGCTGCGGGTATGGCATCCTGTTTATACCTCTTTGCGACCCTGAAAACCGAGACGCGCGCCCTGCTCCGCCGCTGCCAGGAGGATGGGAATCGGATACAGGCGCTCGAAACGGCCTTGCATGAAGCGCGCCAGACCGGGCAGTCTCTGGAATCCGATTTGCGCGCCGTCGAGCGGCAAACCGGAATGTTGGTGGCTCCGGCTCCTGCCCGCTCGGGACTTAACTTGAGTAAGCGCACGCATGTCCTGCGGATGCACCGCGCCGGCCAGGATAACACGGCCATCGCCGCCGCACTGGCGCTGCCGCGCGCCGAAGTGGACCTGCTGATCAAGGTTCACCGTATCGTTGTGGAACAGCTCTGACTAAGGTTTACGGCAGGGGAGGACTAAAGGATTTTCCCGCGTCTGCCGATCCTTGCATTAGCTATGGATAGAATCGAACCAACCCGGATATTGTGGATTGCGGCCGAGGAGTGCGTTTCGGCCACGGCGGCCCGTACCGCGGAAGCCGGCGGCTATGCGCTGGAATATGCCGCGGGTATACCGGAAGCCTTGGAGCACCTGAAGCGTTCGCGCATCGGCGCCGCGGTGGTGTCGGCTCCCCTGCTCGAATGGAGCCCCCTGGAAGCGCTCGACGCATTACAGCGCGCCGCGGATGCCGTTCCCTTAATCTTTTTGGATCCGGGAGCGAGCCTGCCGGACGGCGTGCGCCTGATCAAGTCCGGCGCCAGCGACGTGCTGGGCGGTGAATCCGGGCCGGAGGAAATTGCCGGCGCGATCGCGGATGCCATGGCCAACCAGCCCGGCAGCCGTTCGCACGCATCGGAGGCCACCGAACCCTGGCGCAAGCTGTTGGTCGGTTCGAGCGACGCCTTCCAGGAAGTGGTACGGATGATCCGGCTGGTAGGCAGCCGCCGGTCCACCGTGCTCATCACCGGCGAGACAGGCACCGGCAAGGAAATGGCGGCGCGCGCCTTGCATCTGGCGGGACCGCGCGGCCGTCTGCCCATGGTCTCGGTATGCTGCAGCGCGCTTCCCGAACATCTCCTCGAAGCCGAACTGTTCGGACACGTGCGGGGCGCTTTTACCGGCGCCATCAATCAACGCATCGGGCGCTTTGAACAGGCCCACGGCAGCACCATCTTCCTGGACGAAATCGGCGACATGCCGCTTGAGTTGCAAGCCAAGCTGCTGCGCGTGCTGCAGGAACGCGAGTTTCAGCGCTTGGGCAGTTCCGACACCATCCGGGTGGATGTGCGCGTAATCGCCGCCACCAATGTGGACTTGTCCGAGCGTGTGCGTCAAGGCCGGTTTCGCGAGGATCTGTACTATCGGCTCAACGTGGTCCCCATGCATCTGCCGGCGCTGCGGTCGCGCGCCAGCGACGTGGCCGCCCTGGCTTATCATTTTGTCGACAAAGTCTGCCACGCCGAGGATCTGCCATTGAAGCGGATCTCCGGCGAGGCGCTCAGCCGGCTGACCGCGCACTCCTGGCCCGGCAACGTGCGTCAATTGGAGAACACCGTGGAACGCGCCGTAGTCCTCAGCGGAGAGCGGGAGACCTTGTATCCGGCCGATTTTCCGCTGGAAGGCTATGCGTCGCGCCCGCCTGCGGAACGCCCCGGCACCCATCTGGTGCAGGTTCCCGACGATGGGCTGGATTTCGAGCAGACCGTAGGGCAGATCGCGCGCGGCATTCTCGAACAGGCATTGCGCAAGACTAACGGCAACAAAAAAATGGCGGCCGACCTGCTGCGCCTCAAACGTACTACCTTGGCCGCGAAATTGAGAAGCTTCGAAAACGGCGACACGGACTTGGCCGCCTTGGCCGCGGATTTCGTGCATTGCGCCTGAGGCCCGAACTATGCAGGATGAAACGCTTATACCGGATTCTTCGACGGTCTCTGACGATCGGCTGGATACCCCGCCGCTGATCGGCGCGCGCCTGAGCGCCGCCGCATTGCGCCGCGTGTTGAATAGTCACCGCGCCTGGCTGGACAGCCGGCCGGACGGACAGCGCGCCAGTTTGAAGGGCATCGTGCTGTCCGAGGCGGCGCTCGACAATGCCAACCTGGAACGCGCCGACCTGGAGTCGGCCAACTTTATCGACGCCCACCTGTCGGGCGCCAATCTGAGCGGCGCCAACCTGAAACTCGCGGATCTCCGGAATGCAACGCTCATTGACGCCGATCTGTCGCTGGCCGACCTTTCCGAAGCCAAGCTGGAGTATGCATTGCTCGGCGGCGCGAACTTTACCGAAGCCTGTCTCAGGCAAACCTCCCTGCGCAACGCCAACCTGCGGGAAGCTAACATGCTGGAGGTCAGCCTGGAACGCTGCGACCTCTCGCATGCCATTATGCGAGATGCGCGGCTGCTGCAGGCCAAAATCTTCGATTGCAACTTCGCGGCTGTCATATTGGAAGGCGCCAACCTGTACCACAGCGTGTTCCGCTGCAGCAAGCTACCTGGAATATCCGCGTCCGGATCGAATTGGAGCAACGCCCTGCTGCAAAATTGCGAATTCCGCCGATCCGATCTGGCGGAGGCCCGCTTCGATCGCGCCGACCTGCGCCAGAGTTCATTTTGGAGGGCCTCTCTCGCCAGGAGCAGTTTTCAGAATGCGCGTCTGGAGGGGACCGATATGGAAGGCGCCGATTTGGCCGCCGCACGATTCCACGACGCCACCACCATGTCCGCAAATCTAAGAGGCGCCAATTTGCGCGGCGCGCAGGGACTCAGCCCCACGCAACTCAGCCAGGCTCGCACGGACCGCACCACCATCCTGCCGGATGGCTCACCCGGACCCTTCCTGCTGGGATCGGGAGCCCACCGCCCCTGCCGTCTCTAGCCGCCATCTACAACGCGCCGCACCCCTAGCAGAGAGCCGCCATCAACGCACCCCGCGCCGTCGAATGCAGCGGATCGTCCGACACCCGGATGTCCGATAGCTTCAACGGAAACTCCCCGGCGCGCAGCGCGGCGGTGAATTGCTCCAGAAAGCCTTTGGGCATCGCGGTGCCTCCGCTCAAAACCAACGGCACCGCATGCTCCAGCTTGGGCAATTTCTGCGCCGAAGCAATCCGGGCGCGCAGTGCTTCGATCAAGTGCGCGATCATTTCGTGGTAGTACACGGTCAGCGCATTGTGCACCCGGTCTCCGCCCAAACCGTTCAACTGGAAGCCTCTCTCCTTCGCTAAGCGCAGCCGGTTGGCGCGATCTCCGGTGACTTCGGCGGCGCTCGCATCGATGAAATCTCCGGCCTTGGGCACGCTGAAGCTGATCACCGGAACCGACAACATGGCCAGACACACATTACACAACCCGCTTCCGCAGGAAATCCCCACCCCACTGAAATTGGACGCCGCCAGCTCGCCATAAACCACCGCCAGCCCCTCCTCGATAGGCGTAGCGGCGTAACCCAACTCCGTAAGAATCTGCCGGATGGAGGCTTCGTGGTAGCGAATGGCCCCGTCCAGGCCAGCGCCCCGCGCCGGAACGCTGAAGAACACCTTCTGGCCCTCGGCCGCCGCCGGCCCCAACAGTTTCGCCACAATCCGGCGCACCACCGCCAGGCTGTGAGGCTCCTCGGGATTCAAGATGCCATTGGCCATCGGCCGCCGGGTTTCTGCATGGAAAACTTCCGCGAATTTTTCCGCATCGCTGCCCGCCACCACCATGTCCGCGCCTTCCACCTCGTGGAAAACGTTCTCCCGTTTCAGCAGGCTTTCCGCCAGCTTGGAGTAAGGCAACGTCAGAAACCCGTTCAGATCGGTTTCATACTCTTGCCGGCCGTCTTTCATCCGGGCGGCCACCACGCGGCTGGTGCCCACGTCCAGCCCCACCGGCTCCACGTAATTCCGTTCACGATTGTTCATGCCTCTCCCCCTGCGATTGCGCCGCCGCCCAGCCGAACCCGGCTGCGGCACAGTCTTGCGCGACTGGCGCTTCGTCACTCGAAGTGCGCGTTCCACGGTCGTCTCTCTTTTTCGGTATCTCCCTAGTAGTACCCTTTCCCGGAATTCCTCTCACACCTTTTGAAGTACTCGCGCAAAGCGGGGCACGGCCGCGCCACCACTGATCTCGCGAGTTTCTGCCGGGTATGGTGGCGCGGACACGCGCCCCTTTGCGCTTTTCAGTGCAACCGCTTCAGATAATCCACAATCTCCGCGCGCTCCGCGGCGCTCTCCACGCGAAATGCCATGTTATTGTCAGGCCCCAGTTTCTCCGGATCCGCCAGCCCACGGCCGAGTGTCTCCGCGCGCGATTCGATCGCATGGCAACCCGTGCACCGCCGCTCGAACAACTCCTGCCCGCGCCGCGTCGCTTGCGGCCGCCCGCCCGCAACCCAGATTACAGCCATCGCCTGAGCGCGCCTCATCGGCCCTCCGCCAGCGGCGAATCCACCACCGCCAGGCTATGCCGCCGCGCCACGTAAACGCACTTCCGATATCCCCAGCACGCTGCGCAGCCGCTCCGCTCCGTCGGCACTTTCATAGGACCGGCCGCAATAACCGACCCCGGCGATCATAGTTTGATGTGAAACGAATCGTAGATGCGGCTCCGGCGCTACTATACACGGTATGCGGCAACCCGGCCCTTTTGTCAGGCGGATCAACCGGCGCGAAGCCATCGCCGCCGGCCTGGCGGTTTGCGCCGGCGGGCCGCCGGATAGCCCTTCCAAACTTCAGCCGGATAAGCCCAATCACAGGAGACTTCGCATGACGATTACCTGCATCATTCGCTACCAGATCGATCCCTTCCAGCGGAACGGCTTCAAGCAGTACGCCGGGAATTGGGGCCGCATCATTCCCCGCTGCGGCGGACATCTGCTCGGATATTTCCTCCCCTACGAAGGCACCAACGATGTGGCATGGGGATTGATCGCGTTTCCCAGCCTGGCGGCGTACGAGAGCTACAAGGCGCGGATCAGGTCTGACGCCGAGGCGCAAGAGAATTTCCGCATGGCGCAAACGAAGCGTCTGATCCTGCGTGAAGAGCGAAACTTCGTCGAAGTGGTGGACGGCACCCTCGGCATTCCCGCCAAGCTCGCGAACCCCGTATAATTCGCTCATGCCGACTCAAATTGACAAAGGACGCTTATTCCGTGCGCTGCACATGCGCGAAGGCCTGTTCATCATTCCGAATCCGTGGGACCGCGGCACGGCGCGTCTGCTGGCCCACTTGGGATTCGAGGCGCTGGCCACCACCAGCATGGGCTTCGCCTTCTCGGCCGGTCTGCTGGACAACACCGTGGGACGGGACGCGGTGATGAAGCACATTGCCGAAATCGCGCCCGCCACCGATCTGCCCGTGAGCGCGGATCTGGAGAACGGCTTCGGAGACGCGCCGGAAACCGCGGCGGAGACCATCCGTCTGGCGGCGGCCGCGGGCGCTGTGGGCGGCTCCATCGAAGACGCCAGCGGCGACCCGCAGCATCCCATTTATGAGAAGGAACATGCGGCCGAGAAAATCCGCGCCGCCGCCGAAGCGGCCCGCTCACTTCCATTTACTTTCACCCTGACGGGGCGCGCGGAGAACTACTTACACGGGCGTCTGGACATTCGCGATACGATCGCGCGGCTGCAGGCTTATCGGGAAGCGGGCGCGGATGTCTTATATGCACCGGGGCTGGCAGCCAAAGACGACATCGCCGCGGTGATCGGCGCGGTGGATCGTCCCGTGAATGTGCTGATGGGATTGAGCGGCGTGCAACTCAGCGTAGCGGCCCTCGCGGAGATGGGAGTCAAGCGGGTCAGCGTAGGCAGCGCGCTCTGCCGCACGGCGTTGGGCGCGTTTCTGCGTGCCGCGCGCGAGATGTGCGACCACGGCACTTTTACCTTCGCCAGGGAGGCCGCCAGCGCTCGCGAGATCAGCGAGATATTCAAGACGGAGCCATGAAGAATGCTCCAACGTCGATTCGTAGTGGTACATTCGGTTGCACCGTGGGGCGGCCAATCATGGCCGCAGCCGCCTTTCAGGCGGCCCCTGCTTTCACGGCGTCTCGCATGTCACTCGCCGTACTCCGCCTTGGCCTGCTTGAAGATCGGAATGTCCGGGTCGGCGTCCTTCCAGAGAGTCAGGAACTCCTCATAGGCGGCCTTCGCCTTGATCTTGTCTCCCGTCAATGCGAGCGCTCTGCCGAGTTGTAAGTGCGCCAGCGCGCCGATGGGATCGCTTACCACGATCCCGCGGTGATCGAGGATTTTCTGGAATTCCGCGGCCGCTTGGGCGCCCTCATGGGCGGCGAGATACGCCTCGCCGCGTACATAGGCCGTATAGAGTGTACCGAAAAAACCGTGATAGCTACAGCGCGGGGCGCCCAGATCATAGGGAAGTGAGACTTGCAGCAGTTCGATGGCCTTGGACGGCTCGCCATGGTTCAATGCGAGACGCGCGCGAAGAGCCGGCAGATAACTGAATCGGACTGAGGTATCCTCCGGGTATCGTTTTTCCAGGTCGTCCGCGAGCGCTTGCGAGTGGGAAGAATCGCCAGAGAGCGCCAGAGCAAACGCAGCGCCATATTCCACCTCGCGGCTCTTAGACAGTTCACGGGCGGCCATCGCGGTGCGCCGGGCCTCAGGCACATTCCCGAAAAAGCTTTCCCACAGCGCCAGGCCGGTCTCATCCAAGGCGGCCCTGTCCCGCTGGCCTGCCTGCTGAGCCAGGTCCGCCGCGCGCCTCGCCAACCTCCTGGCCTCTTGCAAGCGGCCGGAATATGCCGAGACAAAAGCTTCGTGGTCTGAAATCCAGTCTTCCACGCCGGATTTGCCCTGGGCCAGAGCCACTTCCCGTTCCATTCCCGCCGGGTCGCCTCCTAAAAAGCCGATGTCGTAGCGCTGGACAATGAAGTCGCCGTTTTCCAGGTTTCGCGAGGCGGCTTGCTTAAGGGTGTTCCGGGCTTCCCCCAAGCGGTCGAGGTATTCATAGTTGAAGGCAAGCTGCGAATAACCGATGGCGGAGTCCGGATCTATTTCGACAGTTTTCTTGGATTCTGCGACCGCTTTTTGATACTCTCCCAAAGCCTCGTAAACAATCCCGCCCAAGAACCCGTGCGGAACCATTTCGCGCGGATAGGTTCGCGCCCACAACTCACAGTTCTGTTGTGCCTTTTCCAGGTTGCCGGTGACATGCAGTTCGTAGGAAGCCGTAATGAAGAACTTCTCCCGGTCACTGGCCCGATCCCGCAACTGATAGGCTCTGCTGGTGCTTTCCTCAGAGAGGCCAGCCTCTCCCATGTCGCCGTACATGAGCCCCAGCGCGGCGTGCGCCACTGCAAACTGGGGGTCGATCTCGATGGCGCGCTTAAAGAGAGGCGCGCCAGCCATAGAACCTGAGAAGCCCGCCCGCAGGCCCGCGCTATAGGCCTTCAAGGCTTCGAGCGAGGGCGTGGTCGCCTCGGCCAGTGGAGTATCGTGCTCTTGCACGGTAGTCAGCGATTCGCCGGCCCGGCTTCTGAACCTACCGGCGATTTGACTGAGAGCATTCAGGACGTCCTCTTTACGTCCCGTTTGCACCTGCTCCTCGTCGAGGACGTCTCCGGTGCGGCAGTTCATGGCGCGCAGCCCGAGTACATACTGGCTCCCGAGCCTGGCAATCGAGCCTTCCAGGACGGCGGCGCTGGCGGTGCGCTCGCAAATCTCCTTGGCGAGCTCCGGAGTAAGCCGCGCATCCGTCGGCTGACTCATCAGACGGAGCGTCTGGTGGATGCGCCCCTCGGAAACCAGCCTGAGGAATGGCGACTGTTCAAGCTGAATGGCCAAGCCCTGGCGAAGCGTGCCGTCAAACACCGGATCGCCGGTCGTGTTTGTGAAGTCGGCCAGGACGAGGGTGTCCTTGTCGGTTAGTTTTGGTGTGTGATGAAAATAGAAGTAACCCGTGGCGGCCAACGCCAGCACGGCCGCAGCCACAGGAAGCATCGCCTTCCAACCGAGAGCCACTCGCCTCGCATCCGTGCCGCGCTTCAGCCGCTGGAGGTCGACGCGAATCTCCGAAGCGTGCCGGTAGCGCCGCTCACGATCGGGCTCCAGGCATTTCGATAGGATGCGCTCCAACTCCCGCGGCGCGACTGCGCTCAACCGGGACGCGGCCACGGGACGCTTGCCCGTAGCCATTTCGTACAGCACCAGCCCAAAAGAGAACAGGTCGGTCCGTGCGTCCAAGGGGCTTCCCTCTACCTGCTCCGGCGACATGTAACCAGCCGTGCCCAGGGCGGTGCCCGGTTTCGTGATACGCTCTTCGTCGCCGTCCGGCGCAGCTAGTTGCGCGAGGCCGAAGTCGAGAATCTTGCCGTGGCCTCGCTCGGTGATGAAGATATTGGCTGGCTTGATATCGCGGTGGACGATGCCGGCAGTGTGGGCGGCATCCAGCGCATCGGCGATCTCAATTCCGAGCGCCACCACCATTTCCATTTCCAATGGACCTTCGGCGATACGTTGCTTGAGAGTGGCGCCCTCCAGATACTCCATCACAATGAAGGCGCGGCCATCTTGCTCGCCGATATCGTGAATGGTGCAGATGTTCGGGTGATTCAATGCCGAAGCGGCGCGCGCCTCGCGCTGAAAACGTTGCAGGGCTTCCGGATCGCGCGCGAATTCGTCGGACAAAAACTTGACAGCCACAAAACGCTGCAGCCGGGCGTCCTCGGCTTTATAGACCACGCCCATCCCGCCGCCACCCAACTTTCCCGCGATACGGTAATGGGAGATGGTCCGGCCAACTGGGGAATCGGCGCCTTCGGGCCCATCTTCAATCCCTCCACGCGCGATGGCCAGCGCGGCCACCTCCATGGCCGGGCTCTCCAGGAAGCTTCCGGCGCGCTGTTGCGAGGCCAGCAGTGAGCGGACCTCCCGCTCCAGCGCTTCATCACCCGCGCACGCGTGGCCCAGAAACGCGTCGCGCTCGCCCGGCGAACGCTCCAGTGCGGCCTGCAGCAGATCATCAGCCCGCTTAAACCGCTCAGCATCCATCGTCTGTCCCGCCGGTCAATTCGCGATAGAGCCAAGCCTTGGCGGTGCTCCAATCGCGCATCACGGTGATAGGCGATACTTTGAGCACCGCGGCTGTCTCTTCCACGCTAAGCCCGCCAAAGAAGCGCATCTCCACCACCTGCACTTTGCGCGGATCGAAGCGTGCCAGAGCGTTCATGGCGTCGTCGAGCGCCACCAGATCCGTGGCCTCGCCGCCCACCACCACTGCCTCGTCCAGAGTGACATGCTGCACGCCGCCCCCGCGTTTCAAGTTATGGCGCCGGGCGTGCTCCACCAGAATGCGCCGCATCACCTGGGCCGAGACCGCGAAGAAGTGCGCGCGATCCTGCCACTGCATGCGCGTATAGTCAACCAGGCGCACGTAGGCCTCATTCACCAAAGCCGTCGCTTGCAGGCTATGGCCGGGACGCTCGCGTTCCATGCAGCGGCGCGCCAGGCGGTGGAGTTCGCGGTAAACGATGGGGGTCAGCCGTTTGATCGCGTTCTGGTCTCCGCCGCTCCAGGCGCGTAGCATTTCGCTGACGTCGCCCACGGCCGCCTCACCCGGTTTACCCGTCGTCCCCATCTCTTATTGGTTGAATTATACCGCCCGCGCCTCGTCCTTCAAATTTCCGCGCGTCCCATGATAGTTCCGCCCCGCCTTCGGCGCCTATCTGGATAAGCGCATCCGGCGCATCACTGAGAGGAAAACATATGAAAACGATGATGAATTCGATAGCCGCGGGCAGCTTGCTCGCCGCACTTGCCATTGCCCAACCGCCACACTATACAGTGACTGACCTCGGCGCGGTAGGAGTGTCGCCCGGCCAGCCGTTCTTTGTAGCTCCCAACGGCCTGATCGCAGGCGCGGCCACGGCTCCCAACGGCGCTATGCACGCCATGCTTTGGTACAAGAGACTGAAGATGGATATCGGCAAACCCGCGCTCGGAGGGGCCAACAGTGTGGCATTTAGCGTCAACGGGGCGGGGCAAGCCGCGGGTGAAGCGCAAACGTCCACTTTAGATCCAAATGCTGAGGATTTTTGCGGCTTCGGCGCGTTGGGTCTGCCTTCAGCCGGTAATTCCTGTCTGCCGTTCATCTGGCAAAACGGCACGATGAAGGCGCTGCCCACGTTGGGCGGCAACAATGGCGCAGCCAACCAGATCAACAAATATGGTGAGATGGCCGGGTTGGCCGAAAATGCCACGCCGGACCCCGGCTGCCCAGCCCCGCAAGTGCTGCAGTTCAAACCTGTCACGTGGACCAATGGCAAGGCTCATGAACTCGTTACGATCGACGGAGACCGCGACGGAGCCGCCTTCGCGATCAACGATAATGGCCAGGTTGCCGGCACGTCCGGCCAGTGCTCGGCCTTCAATGGGAGTATCCTGGAAAATCTGCAGCCTCTGCACGCCTTGCTCTGGCAAGGAGACAATGTCACCGACCTCGGTAGCCTCGGCGGAACCGGACAAGGTTTCGGAAATCTTGCTTTAAACCTCAATAACCGGGGCCAGGTAATTGGTCAATCGGACTTGGCCGGCGACACCAACTTTCATGCTTTCCAGTGGACCAAGGCGTCAGGTATAGAAGACCTCGGCACTCTGACTGGGGACGTGAACAGCGTGGCCCTCGGCATTAACGATAGTGGCGAGATTGTCGGTCTGTCGCTAGACGCTAACTTCGACCCGCATCCGTACCTTTGGCGGAACGGTGTGATGACCAACCTCAACAGCCTCATTCCGGCAACGTCGCCGTTGTATCTGTTGTTGGCCTGTTCCATCAATTCCAGCGGGGAGATCGTGGGATTGGCCGTCAATAGTAGCGGCGAGCTTCACGGCTACCTGGCGACGCCCAGCAGCCACTGAACGCCCGTTGTCTGGAGGGCGGCCAATCTTGGCCGCCCTCCAAAACCAAACTGACTCACATGCTGGCGGAGTTTCTTCGTTCACAAACCGGCCGAACAGCTTGGCCCTTGGAAACAAAGGGCAATCCCGACAGCTCGCGGCAGCCGGCGGCAAGGCGCGTGTTACGCTGTTGGTGGCCAATGGAACCCTGATACCCGCGCCGGACTCGTCAGCTTGCCGCGAAAACGCTGAGCAATCTGGTTACTATGCAACCGACACAAAATACACCAGATATCCAAAATTGGCTTTGTTCGGCAGTTTTTTTTAGCGGCAAACGGTGCACAGTTCTGCACAATTCCGCATAATCCTGCACACACGCCTGTCGCACGAGAGCGTTACGGTTGGAAGGATATGTGGCGCCAGGAAAAGCTGCTTCAAGTGGCATTCCTTACGGCCGCGGTCACCGATGCGCTGGCAGACGATGGCTTGATCAACTTACCTGACCCGCCCGCCGCGCCCCATGGAACGTAACCGCGCCGGGTACGTCTTTCCATTGGGACCGCAGGCGCGCCGGCGCTCGTAAACCCGGCGCCCGCCTGCCGGGTGGCGAAAAAATCGCCGGGGGGGTGCCGATGGATCGTGGAAGATTTGCGCCTGGGCGGACGCCGAATGCGCTCTGCCTGATTCCGGCCGCCGCTTGCTTCGACCCGCCCCGCACCCGTCCCGCAAATTCCCCCACCGCCATCACCAACCGCAAGGTTTACCCGAAGACCAAGGCAAAGGAGGATTGGTCATGAAACGGATGCACTTCACTCTCCTTAGTTCTCTAGCAATCGCCGCGCTGGCGGCTGCATCGCCCGCTGGAGATCGCTCCCCCCTTGCTGGTCAGGAGGCCGTTCCTGGTGGACCTCCTGGGCCGTCGTCAAGTCTCTCACTTGTGGAGCGCGGAGACCTTTATATGGCCCGCAAAATGTTCCGCGAAGCCATCGAGACTTACAGCCGGATTGAGCCCGCCACCGCCGTAACGCTGAACAAGATAGGCGTAGCCTATCAGCAGCAGTACGAGCATGCGTTGGCGCGCGAATACTACGAACGCGCCATTAAGGCCAACCCGGACTTCGCCGAGGCGATCAACAACCTGGGCACGGTGTATTACTCGCGCAAAAGCTATCGGCGCGCCACCGCGCTCTATAAACGCGCGGTCAAGCTGCAGCCGTTCTCGTCCGTCATCCACCTCAACCTGGGCATGGTGTGGCTGGCGCGCCATAACGACGCTGAATGGCAAAATGAGGTCCAGCGCGCGCTGGAACTGGATCCCAGACTCCTTGACGGGCGCGGCGGCTACGGCGTGATGATCGAGGAACGCAGCACCACCGAGCGGGCCAAGTTCAACTACTATATGGCGCGCCTCTACGCCCGCAGCGGAAAGAACGAACTGGCGCTGCAGTACATTCGCAAGGCGCTGGAATGCGGCTTCAAGGACCGTAAGAGACTTCTGGAGGACGCGGACCTCACCGCGGTGCGGGCGCTGCCGGAGTTCGAGGAATTGATGAAACAGCCGCCCAAGGTGCTGTGACCCGCGGCTGCCAGACGGAGAGGGGGATAGTATGCGAGTTCGTTCATGGATTTGCGCGGTCTTTTTCGCAACCTCCATGTCCGCGGCCGAACGGATGACTGTTTCCGTCTGCACCCGCGGAAGGCTGGATCAGAAGGCCGTCGCGGCAGCCGAGGACCATGCCGCGGCGCTGTATCGCTCCATTGACATCCAAATCGCCTGGGCCAGGTGTGAGATCGGCCTGGAGGGGGACGCGGCTCTTCAACAGCACTGGTTTACCGTGCGGCTCCACGACGGTAAGCCTTTCATCACACCGAATCCCACCGCGCTGGATACTCTGGGCGAGGCATTCTTGTCGTTCGATGACAAGGGCTACCTGGCCGAAGTCTACTATCAGTCAGTAAGTGCGTTCGCCACTAACAGGCAAATTAAATTCCCCGCGCTGTTGGGTTATGTGCTCGCGCATGAGTTGGGTCACTTACTGCTGGGCCCCGGACATGCCCCCCAAGGAGTGATGCGTCAGTCCTGGGATCTTAGAGATTTGGTGGCGATTCGCCAAAATAATCTGAAATTCGGTCCCGCGGAGGCCGCCCGCATGCGCTGCGTGTTGGGAAGTACTGTGGATTGTAGCGCCACTGTCCCTTGATCGCGATGCTGGCTTCGCTGCAGAGCCGCGACCGTAAGGGAGCGGACGCGCGGCAACCCAGGCCCCCCCATTGCTTATTCCTATCTGCGTTCATCCAAGTTCATCGGCGGCCATTTACGATTTCTTCCGGCCTGGCCCGAAACGCAGATGAACGCAGATAAAACCAAGGTATAGGAGATAAAGCACTTTTACGCGCATTGATAGATAATAGAGTTTAAGGTCCTATATCTTGCCAAAGCGCCTCGCGCAAAAATTAGTTCTTTCCCTGACGCTCATCGTCGTCGTGATCAGCGCCATCGCCGGACTCATCACCGTAAAAACCGAGCAGCGGCACCTGCTCAACGCCATGATCACGGGCGCCGACCAACTCTCCAAAAGCATCACCAGCGCCACCTGGCACGCCATGCTCGACGACCATCGCGAGGCCGCCTACGAAGTGATGCAGACCATCGGGCTCAAGCAGGGCATCGACCGCATCCGCATGTTCAATCGTACGGGCCATCTGATGTTTTCCACGGTGGCCGGTGAGAGCACGAATGCCAGCCCGCGCGCGGACGCTTGCGTAAGCTGCCACGACCGCGTGCCGCCGCGCCAAAAGGTGAATGTGGCGAACCGCATCCGCATTTTTAGCGGCCGTGATGGCGGGCGCAACCTGGCCATGGTAACGCCGATCTTCAATGAACCGGCTTGCAGCCAGGCCGCCTGCCATGCGCATCCCGCCTCGGTGCGCGTATTGGGGGTGCTGGACCTGTCGCTGAATTTGGATTCGGCGGACCGCGAAATCTCGCAAGTGAAGATGGGCGTCTTCGCCGTTACCGGCATCGAGATTCTGCTGATCGGCATCTTCATCTTCTTTTTCACGCAGCGCTTCGTGGGAGTGCCCATCAAGCAATTGATCGAGGGCACCAAGGCGGTCAGCGCCATGGACCTCGACAAACCCATCCACATCCTCCATACCAGCGAGGAACTCGATCATCTGGCGCGGTCGTTCAATACCATGCGCGAACGCCTGCGGCTGGCCATGGACGAGATCAATCAGTTCACCGCCAAGCTGGAAACCAAGGTCGCCGAGCGCACCGCGGAGCTGCGTGCCGCGCATCAGAAGCTGCGCCAAACCGACAGGCTGGCGTCGCTCGGCCAACTCGCGGCCAGCGTAGCGCACGAAATCAACAACCCGGTTTCGGGCGTCTTAAACCTCTCCATGCTGATGCAGCGGATTCTGAAGGACGACGGCATCCCGCCCGAGCGCATCTCCGAATTCCGGAAATATCTCGCGCAAGTGGTGCAGGAAACCTCGCGCGTGGGCCGCATTGTTTCCGATCTGCTGTCGTTTTCGCGGCGGTCGAAACCACAGCGCGCGGAGGCGGATTTAAACCGCATCGTGAAAACCACGCTCTCGCTGGTTTCGCACAAGCTGAAGCTCGGGAACGTAACCGTGGATGCCCAACTGGCGGACGATCTTCCCGCCGTACGCTGCGACAGTTCGCAAATACAGCAGGTGGTGTTGAACCTGGTCTTGAATGGGGCGGAGGCCACGCATTCGCGCGCGGAGCGGCGCTTGGCGGTGTCGACTCGCCGGACGCCGGATGGCTCCGCGGTGACGCTTTCCATACAGGACAACGGCGAAGGCGTGCGGCCGGAGCACCTCAGCCGCATCTTCGATCCGTTCTTTACCACCAAGCCCGAAGGCAAGGGCGTGGGCTTGGGACTGGCCGTGTCATATGGAATCGTGGAAGCGCACGGCGGCGACATCGCAGTCGAGAGCCAGCCGGGTGAAGGCGCCACATTTACGGTGACACTGCCGGTATCGGGGAATCCTGAGGAGCCGGCGCTGGCGGCGGTAGGAGCGGAGCGGGCATGAAGACGCATTGGCA
Organism: Bryobacterales bacterium; assembly: GCA_963785255.1. Classification (GTDB taxonomy): domain Bacteria; phylum Acidobacteriota; class Terriglobia; order Bryobacterales; family Bryobacteraceae; genus Bog-159. Next base: position 389,043 of record CAWAUR010000012.1, on the reverse strand, counting down.
GATTCTGGTGGTGGACGACGAAGAGGTGATGAGCGAATCGCTGGCCGCATGGCTGCGCGAGGACGGCTACGCGGTGGATACCGCATCCTCCGGCCGCGAGGCCATCGAGAAGGCCACCGCCAAGGACTACGCCATTTACTTCATCGATCTGAAAATGCCCGGCGGCATGGATGGCATCGAGACCATGATGGATATTCGCCGCATGCATACCGACGCGTCCATCATCATCATCACGGCCTACGCCACCGTCGATACGGCCATCACGGCCATGAAGGAGGGCGCGCAGGAATACATCGTGAAGCCGTGTAATCCGGAAGAGATTTCGCTGCTGGTAGGGCGCATTATCAAGGTGAAGAATCTGCAGCGCGAGAATACCATCCTGCGCAAAAAGCTGAGCCGCCAATACCGCTACGGCGATATCGTGAGCAAGAATGCGCGCATGCGCGAGATTCTGGATCTGGCGCGCGAAGTCGCCAGCCTGCGCAGCACCGTGCTCATCCGCGGCGAGAGCGGCACGGGCAAGGAGTTGATCGCGCGCGCCATCCACAATTCGGGCGACCGCGCGGCCAAGCCGTTCGTGGCCGTTTCCTGCGCCGCGCTGGCGGACACGCTGCTCGAAAGCGAGCTATTCGGGCATGAGAAAGGCTCGTTCACGGGTGCGGTGTCGCAGAAGAAAGGCAAATTCGAGATGGCCGATGGCGGCACCATTTTCCTGGATGAAATCGGCGACATTCCGCCTAAGCTGCAAACCGATCTGCTGCGTGTGCTGCAGGAGCGCTGCTTCTATCGCGTGGGCGGGTCGCAAGAGGTGCGCGTGGATGTGCGCGTGATCGCGGCTACCAATCGCGATTTGCAGCAGGCCGTGGAAGACCGCCAGTTCCGCGACGATTTGTATTACCGGCTGAATGTGATCGAGATCCGCCTGCCGGCGCTGCGCGAGCGCCGCGACGACATCCCGCTGCTGGCCGGCGATTTCGTGGAGCGGCTGTCGCATGAGTTGGGCAAGGACGTAACCGAGATTTCCGCGGGCGCCCTGAAGCTGCTCATGGATTACGATTGGCCCGGCAATGTGCGGGAACTCGAGAACGCAGTGGAACGGGCCATTGTGACGGCGAAATCGCGGACGTTGACAGAGGACGATTTCGGGTTCCTGTCGCGCAAGGCGGAGTCGAACGGCAACGGCCGCGTGCCGCTGAATGTGACGCTGCAGGAGTTGGAGCGCCAGGCGATCACGGCGGCCATTCAGCGCACCAGCGGGAATATCAAGGAGGCGGCCGCGGCGCTGGGGATCGATCGGTCGACGCTGTACGAGAAGATCAAGAAGTACGAGATCCCCCGGGCGTGGCGGAATTAATGGCGGGTTCGATGCCCATCATGGCGGTTAAGAACCTCCGCGCCCGCCGTTGGTCAGCAAATTTCGTACGAGTCCGGGTGGTACGTTCGGGGATCGGCTATAACCGCACCCGCCGATGGCCATGCCCAGTTTCGCATCCGCTCAAAACTACCGCGAATTCCGGACCAATACATCCGGGAGTACTCGGCCTCAATGGTTTGGTCGAAGATACCTAAGGACTCGCTCCCGCGATAGTTCACAATGACGTCGGAACCGTCGAAACCCTTTACGAGATAACACTGCGGGGCCGTCGGAATGCGGCGTAGCAGCCGCTCCGTCAGTGCCGACGATAGCCTTCCGTGAGCTTCGACATACTCCGTGATACAAAATCGAAGAAAGCCAGCACTCGGGTCGTCGGAGGTCTTGACTAGCGCTTGGTACTTATCCCGGAAGAATTCCGAGTCTGACGCCGAGACGGGGAATTCATACCAGTTGATAGAAAGATGCGACCTGGCTGCTCCGGACTTGAGGTCGATGAGGCCGGGAGGCATGACCAGGCCGAACGCCGCTTGGCGACGTGGTCGCTCGGCCCACGCGTGCTCTGTCAGGTCAACGACGCGAGCCGGTGGAGCAAATGTTTCGCGAGGCATTACGGCAATTCGTGCTACACGGGACGGTTTCTGCGCGGTGAATGCAAAAGCGTACGTTAAATGTCCCGTGAAGTCGACAATCGTTGTGGGAAAACCGTAATGTTGCAATAGCGTCAGTGATCCCTGCTCATCAAGCTCGAAGTCGGACTGCTGAAACCTCCAAATCAGGACTTTCGTGAGTTGGAGAAGTTCGTGCAGCGGTACCGCCGGATCGTAGGTCGCCGGCCGGCGGGCCGCGCTCAGAGTCGCCGGAAAGTCCCCGCATTCTCCTCGGAACAAATATCTCGGAGCCACGCGTGGAACCAAAAGCGATGACCTTGTTTCCTGCCAGAAGTAGTCGGGCGACCTCCCTGCGTACTGTTCGAGGACGAACTTATAGGACTCGGTCAGAGAATCGAATCGGCGATCTGGTTTGAATGGCATCGTCTGAAACTCGTTACCGTAGGAACATGGCCTACTTACCTCCTCAAGTGCAGTTATCGCCTGAGCGAAAGTTCGAACTGGACGCCTTCTCCCTTCCGTAATGCGGCGAGGATGCGCGAAAGATTTGCGGCAGAGGGGCTGCCATTTGGCCCCAGCATTCGCATTAAGCTCTTGACCGGGATTTGAGTACGCTTTCCGAGGTCCTGAAATCCGACAGTTGCGTTGACATAGTCGCGGAGGACGGCCTTGCCGGTTGCCAGGTCCCCATTGAGAACGCACTCTACAGCTTCGCGCAAAAGCGCTTGGCGGAAATCTGGGTCGCGTTGCGCGCGCGCCAAAACGGTTTCCTTGAAATCATGAGTTAGAGGCATCATTGAATCTCCCGCTTCTTTCTTCGTTTGTATGCGGCCCAGCGGTCTTTCGCGGCCGCGATATCTTGCCGTTGACGCTTTTTTGTGTCTCCGCCAAGCAGAATTATCAAGGAGGCGCCGTCCTTGCCAAAATAGATCCGGTAACCCGGTCCGAAATCGATCTTCTGCTCAAAGACACCGGAACCAACGCCTTCGACATTCGAGAGATTTCCCTGCTCCATCCGGGCGAGGGCGACGGTTACCTTGGCGGCCGCAGCAGCATCGAGTCCTTCAAGCCATTCGGCGAAAGGTCTAGTTCCCTTGTCGTCGATGTAGCCGCGAAGCTCAAACACCCGATTGCATGGTAACATTTGTGTTACCAGACGTCAAGGCAGGCACCGGCCTTGCCCGTACGCCCATGCTCATGAAGAATCCACCGCACCCTGGATTATCCGTCCAGCTCAATTGCCTGGAGCCGTTTGGCCTTTCTGTTACGGAAGCGGCGAAAGTTCTAGGCGTCAGCCGGACGACCCTCTCACGCCTGATCAACGGCCAATCGGGCGCGTCTCCCGACATGGCCATCCGTCTTGCCAAGGCTCTCGGAGCTACACCCGACATTTGGATTCGAATGCAAGCGGCCTACGATCTGGCTCAGGCCCGCCGGCACGCGCGCGATATCAAAGTGAAGCTATACCGCCCAAGGCCGGCGGCGTGAGCCGGTCGTGCGGCGATTGCGTTACGCCTGCAGGAAAATCTCCCCACACACCGCATCCCAGTCGGCCTCCGGATAGCCCGCCGCGATGTCATCCATCGGCACGCCGCCGTCGGCCATGGTAAGCGTTTGTCCCGCGGGAGCCAGCGCCAGTTGCAGTCGCTCCAACTCGCGCGCGATCCAAGGGCGGATCTCCGCGCCGCGCAGGAGATGCCGGTCGTCTAACTTGCCGCCATCCGGTTTCACCTTAAGAACCCAGCCGTCCTGCGCGCCGCCCGTGGCGACCACCTCGCCATCCACAGGTGAAAGGATGCGCACCTTTGCACCGCGCTTACGCACGTGCCAGGCAGCGCCGTTAGTCTGGATGTGCGCACCTACAGCGGGTAACTCGATCGCATCCGGATCGGCCACCAGTCGCGCGCCCAATGCGTCGAGCCCCACCGTCACCGTGCCATCCGGCTCGGGATGCGCCCATGCGTGTCCGCGATGATAGAACCGGTCGCGCGGGAAGTCCAGGCCGTACACTTCGGCTTTCGCAACTGTCGCCGGTGCGGCGTCCGGCGGACGCTTGGCCACCAGGGCTGCGTGTGTCTGGCATCCACGGCAATCGAATGCGTTGTCACAAATCCGATTCGGAAACTCACCGGTGAATCGGTGGCGGCAAACACGCTCGTGCGCCGGCAGATCCGGAAAGGTCGCTTGCCAGGCGATGGCCTCAGTGCGGCGGGCGCGGAAATCGCGCACCGAGCGGTAAACACATAGCGCCAGAGTCGCGGAAATCACTGTCAGCACCGCGTAGAAAGAACCTAAGAAAATAATGTGACCGATCATGACAGATCCTTTTCTTGCGGAAACAGAGTCAGATAGCGGAAGGAGAATGAGTAAATGAGAACGCCATAAGCTACTACCGCGAGGAACGTGGCGGTCTCCTGCCAACTCGGGAAATACGAGAGGAATTGGTCGAACGGGAGCGTAGGCAACGCCAGCGTCTGAATGGTTAGCACGAAACGGTTCAGCGTAATTTCGAGACACACCAGAGTGGCCGCAAAGACCAGCCATCCGGTGCGCTCGCGCAGGCGCCGGCGTAATAGGATGAGCGCTGGGAGCAAGCCTAAGACCGCGATTTCCGCAAATAACAACCACGCGCCGAACGGCTTCCACGCGTAGAACTGGTGCACCGCAAAGCCATGCGCCGGCGACGTGCTATTGATCCATACCAGCGTATCGATAGCTTTCAGCAAAACATAAGGCAGCAACAGAAGGCCGGAAATACGGCCCAACAACGGCAGTACCTCGGGCCGCACCAGCCGCTTGCCGGAGATCTTCGAAACTACCCACGTGGTGAGAAGAATGAAGGACGGGCCCGCCGCCGCCGCTGAAAGAATGAACAGGAAAAATGTGGAAGGCCAGATGGCGAAACCTTCCCGGAACGCGAAAGGCCGGCCGCGCAATACGCCGTATAATCCGCCCAGCGATCCCTGGTGGAAGAACGAAAGGAATGTGCCCACACCGGCCAGCACCGGCATCAACTTATGTAACTCAAACTCGAAGACCAGGAACGATGGTATCTGGCGCAGCTTGCGATTCTTAAGAACAATCGGCACGTATTCGATGAATAAGACCGTGAGATAGCAAGTGATACAGAAGGTCACTTCAGTAAGCATCGAGTGGACATTGGGATGCCAGAAAGTGAACCAGAATCGCAGTGGTTGTCCCACATCCACTAACAGAGCGGCTACCGCGCCGCTATAACAGATGAATCCGATCACTACCGCGCTGTTGATGACCGCACTGAGCTCGCGCTTCTTCAGGATATAAAGCAGGAAGCCGGTGAAGAACGCGCCCGCTCCGAGAGCGATGACGGTGAGGTCGAGAAAGATCCACAGTCCGAAGGCGAAGCGGTTATCCATGTTCGTCTGGTTAAGCCCTTTCACCAGGCACAAGCCGGCGCCGTAGAGGCCGAACGCCAGCAATGCGGACCAGGGAGCGATCCAGAGAAGAAATTTTCGCAGCGACGAATGACGGGCTGTGCGCGGCATCAGTTGGGTATCCACGCTAGGCATTGGCAGGCTCCTTTCGCGGCTGCGAGGCGGCCTGGCGAACCCACGGCCGGGCGGTGCGGTAGTAGATCTTCGGTTCGGTGCCCAGGCGTTCGAGGATGCGGAAGGAACGCTCGTCGCGCGCCAGGTGCGATACTTCACTCGCGGCATCGTTCAGATCGCCGAACGTAATGGCGTTGGCCGGACAAGCTTCCACGCACGCCGGGACGTACTCGCCGGGTTTCAGATCGCGGCGGTCTTCGGCGGCGGCGCGCTCGCGTGCGGCATGCAGCCGGCCGTGACAGAAGTTGCATTTCTCCACCACGCCGCGCATACGTGGCGCGACATCCGGATTCAGGGCCTTCGCCATGCCGGGCGGCCAATGCGGATCCCACCAGTTGAAGTAGCGCGCGTGATACGGGCAGGCGGTCATGCAGTAGCGGCAACCCAGGCAGCGCTGCGGCATCTGATCGACGATGCCGGTGGCGGGATCCACCTGCACGGCCTCCTGCGGGCAGACGGCGGCGCAGGGCGTTTCGTTTCCGCACTGCTGGCAAAGAATGGGAACGAACGCCGCGCGGCTATCCGGGAAGGGCGCGCCGTTCGAGATCTGGTAGACACGCATCCAGGTAATGCCCGTGCGGGGCGTCGCTTCGGCGGGCAGCGGAGGCACGTTGTTCTCGACCGCGCAGGCTATCATGCACGCGCCGCATCCCGTGCAGCGATCCAGATCGATGGTCATGCCGTAGCGGGCGGGTTTCATGCGGACCTCCTGATATTCACGGGCGAAGACGCTTGGCCAGTGACTTCCATGACTCCCGGCATCACCGCAGGATCGAACGTCACCCGCACTGGGAAGGACGATGTGGGACTCTCTATAAGTGCGCGGCAGCCGTCTTCCAGGCCTTGATCGCGGCCCGTTTTCGGATTTAAGGCCGCGGCGCTGGTGGAACGGCGCAGGCCGGATTCGCGGTAGAGCTTGCTCATCAGGGGGGAGGCGTGCGCTGGTGGAGTTTCGGATGCGACAAGGAGTAGGGGATATTCGGGAGTGGCGGCGGGGGCGGGTGGGGCTTCGTGGCTTTGGGCGGCCTGAGAGGCCGCCGCAGGCAGGGTGCCCGCCCCACTTATCCACGTGCCACCGTTGAGCATCGATTTCCAGAGATCGGATACTTCCCGCACTGGCGTGGATTTTGCGTCGGAGTAAGTGAAGATAGTCCCATGACCGTCTTTCTTAATCGCCGCTACGCGTTGCTTTAGTACATCGGAGTAAGTCGCGGTATCGTGCATGAGCCGCAACACGAAATCGGCGGGTGAGATCAGATTCGGCGGCGCGGCGACCATCGCCGGCGACAGACTGAAGCTGGCCACGGTCGAGCCATCGGGGGTAGGCGCCTCATCGAGTGACTCCAGATACACCGGTGCGGGAATTACATAATTGGCATGCCGGGCGCAGCCATCGAGCCAAGGCGTCAGCGCCACCACTACCCAATTTTCTGCGACCAGCTTGCACCGTAACAGATCCCAGGGAATAGGATCGGAGTTAGTGCCCTCCTCGATCAGCAAGACACGCACCGAGCCATCCGGCACGGAGGCAATATCTGCAGCCGGAGTGAAATCCCGGCGCGCCACGAATCCGCCGGGACGCCCGACACTTCCCAGCGCGGCATTCAGTTTGTCAGCCGCCCGCCCGCCGCCCACTGCAATCGCGGGCCCGTTCCGCAGCAGGAGCCGGGCGGTTTCGGTGGCGCGCGCATCGGCATTGCTACCATGCAAAGCGCGGATCACGGCATCGGCAAAATCTTCTTCGTTGCCGGGCAGGACGGGCGCCCATAGGTCCGCCAGTGATGCCGTGCGCGAGTAAGCCGCCTCTACTTGGATCAATTGAAAATGGCTGCGATTGGCCAGCACTCGGCCGGGCGTGAGCCATCCGTCCAGCACCGGCTCGCCAAAACTAACAATGGCGCGCGTGTTTTCGAGATCGATACCGAACGAACCAAACGGCTGGGTACCGGGCGCGGCGCAGTGAATGCCCTTCGGCAAGCCCGAGAGATACCGGCGGTAAATCAGCGATGCCGTGCGGCCCGGCCGCGGATCGAGAATCGCCACCGATTCGCGCGGTCGGCATTCGGCGATGGCTGCCGACACCGCCGCCAAGGCGCTCTCCATGGAAGTAAGTTTGCCGTTCGCCAGAGGTGCATGCGCGCGGCCCCGGCAGAATGCGAAGTGATGTCCGACCAAACCGACGGGGCACAATGCGCCGCGGCTGGAAGGATGTCCGGCCACGCCCGCTAGGCTGACCGGTTGATCCCCCACGCATCGCGCGCGCACGCCGCATCCCGCCGGACAAAGCGTACACGTGGTGAAGCGGGCGCGAATCTCTCCGTGCGGCGGCCGCGGGACTCCAGGCCAGGTCTCCGATACCAAAGCCGAATCCCGCAGCAAGCCCCACGGCACGGGCGTGAGCGCCAAACCGGCGACAGAGCCGCCCGTGAACTTCAGAAGATCGCGTCGCGTGAATCCCATTTGCATTCTCACCTTCAGCTTACTTATGGCAAGCTAGACAACTATTCGCCGCACCGTGTTGGCGGTGACACTCCTCGCAGGCGTCCATATTCTGGAAATGCGGCGAACCGCTGTAGCCGCTGATACGCTCCACCCGGACCGGTTCGAGCGTATCGCTTTCCCCTTGCGCTCCATGACATTGCCGGCAACTAAGATGCGCCAGCTTGATATGGAAGGCGTGCGAGAAATACACATTCTCGGGCTGACTTACATAAGTCCGCCAGGGAATCTCGCGGTTGGGAGTTACATAAGTGTCTATGAAGCTCTTCTCCCGCGCGGATGTTCCCATGGGCTGGGCATGGCACCCCGCGCACTTATCGAGCGAGGGAACGCCTGCGAACGTTCCGTCTTCCCTTAGCGCGTGGCAATCCTCGCATTTGGCGCCGGCCTTATCTGTGTGCACCTTGTGGCTGAAATCGACTGGTTGCGGCAGGCGCGCGAACCGCACCAATGGAAATCCGCGCCAGCCTACGGCTAAAGCCGTCAGCAGCCCCGCCAGAAAGAGGATTTTTCCACGATGTCTTCGAAACATAGTCACACTCGTAAGCTCCAAAAGAATTCATGAAACAGGCCTAGCATTTCTTCACGGTTCAGTAGCTGGAGTATGCCCTCGCTGAACACGCCGCCATCGTTCATCAAGCCGCCGCCGTGGCGCGCGTTCCAGCATTGCGAGAGAAACTCCGACATGCGGCCGACCTCGCGCTCGATCCACGGCAGAATGGCATCGCCATGAATCGCGCCGGCAGCCACGGCCGGCTGATCCGGCAACTGCACGCCTTGAAACAGCCAGCCCATGCCGTAAGGATCGGCGGTCAGCTTGGCTGGATTCGCGCGTAGATACACATTGGAAGCGGTCACCAGAATCGGGTTGGGAAGTACAACTTCCAGATCCGCGCCGTGCACCGTAAGTACCGCGCAAGGCCGCTCCACACCGGTCCCGATCAGGAACGTGATGCCATCGACGACCCCCAACACCCGGGTCATAAAGGCGTCCACTCCGAAGTGACAGCTGCCGCCATTGGACTTATCCAGCCAGAGGTGATTCGGGTAATAATCCAGCCACGTGGGAACGCGGATGCCGCCCACCGCGACCTCGCGACCGGCCGCCGCGCACTCCAATGCCCGCGAGTTTGTAGCGCCCAGATATACGTCACAATAGCGGTGCGAATCGCTATCGCATCGGCTGAGCGGCGGTTCGCGGTACGGAATGAATTGCGAGACAGCGGAAGTACCGCAATACCGCACCAGCGATTCGCGCAGGTGAGGACAGCGAGTTTCCTGGATGGCTTGCGGGTAACGCTTGTAGACGCCGCACCGCCTGTAGTCCGGCGACGAACAGGTTTCCTCCGCGGCATTACCGGCGACCCGGATCATTTTCCGGATCGTGGATTTGTCGCAGTACTTCACGCGCGTCTCTTTGAGGAAAGGGCAGCTCATGACTTATGCTTCTCACCGCCGTCGGCCATGGTGATGCCCAACTTGGGCGAATCGAACGCGTGATCGTCGAACATGGCGTGCACGTCATGGTCGATCTCCGCCTCCACCCGCCGGCGCTTACGCGCGCGAGAGACGAACTCGTGCACAATGCCGCCCAGCATGATCGCCGCACACAGCACTACAACCACGCCGAGCAGGATGTTAGTCACGTTAAGCCAGGTAGTTTCCGGGTCACTCCAATTCAAGAGGGACACAATTTGCCTCCGCGCAGAAGAGTGCACGCGGGGGGCCTCAATGCATGCGCATGAAAACAGGGAAGCTCCGGAGTATGTACCAATAATGTATGACGGATTTCCAGACATGCGAGTCCGGATATCCGTCATGTGGGGCAGGCTCGTAGCCTCGTAGGCCGCCGGTGGCCTGTCATGCACCGAGGATGGCGGCCTACGAGGCCGCCGCAGGCTACGAGCCTGCCCCACAATACATTAAGCTGAAATTGTGATTGTCGCCGGACGGCAGAAATCCATCGCCTTCTTCATTGCGCTGGGCGCCGGCCTGATCTGCGTCCTCATCCTGCTGTATGTCGGCTGGGTGCTGCTGAACTGGCGTCACGGCATCCTGTTATTCTTAGGCACGCTGCTAATGGCCGCCATTATCAGCGGCGTGGTGCTGAATACGATCTTCCTGGTGCGCGAAATACGCCGCAACGCACAGCACGACGCCTTCATCAATGCGGTCACTCACGAATTGAAAACGCCCATCGCTTCCATCCGGCTCTATCTGGAAACCCTGCAAACGCGCGCGGTAGACGAGGCCAAACGGTTGGAGTTCTACCGCATCATGGTGGACGATAGCGAGCGTCTGCTGGGCACCATCGAGCAAGTGCTGCGCACCGGACGGGTAGGCGCCGCCAGCCGGCGTCTGAATCTGTCGCGCGTCGACTTGGGTGCGGTGGTGGAACAGTGCCTCGAACGTGCGCGGTCGCTACACAAGGTTCCACCAGACACATTCGAATACCATCCCGGTCCACCTGTCACCATCGTGGGGGACGCGGACGAGTTACAGGCAGCGGTTTCCAATCTCATCGACAACGCAGTCAAGTTTTCAGGCAGCGATGTGAAGGTGACCGTGGAGACAGCGCGAGTCGACGGAAATTACGTGGCGGTGCGCGTGACCGACCACGGGCCAGGCATCGAGAAGACTGAATTGAAGCGCATCTTCAAGCGCTTCTACCGCGCGCCGGGAGCTCTGGCCACACGCGTCAAGGGAACCGGGCTGGGTCTTTACATCGTGCGCTCGGTGGCCAAGCGGCATGGTGGGCGCGCGTGGGCGGAGAGCGAAGGCCTCGGACATGGTGCGACTTTTGTGCTGCAATTACCGATCGTAAAATGAGCCGGATTCTGGTGGTGGAAGACGAGCAGCACCTGGCCGAAGGGCTGCGATTCAACCTGGAAGCGGAAGGCTACCAGGTAAACGTAGTGGAGACGGGCGAGGCCGCGCTGGAGACACTACGGCTTGAATCGCCCGCGTTCGATGTTGTGATACTGGACGTGATGCTGCCAGGCATGGATGGCTTCACGGTGATGTCCGAGATGCGCGGCGGTGGACAATTCGTGCCTACTCTGATGTTGACCGCGCGCGGCCATCCGGACGACGTGCTGAAGGGCTTCGCGGCGGGCGCCGACGACTACCTGACAAAGCCCTTTGAGTTGGCCATTCTTTTCGCGCGCATTAGTGGGCTGTTGCGGCGGCGGGAATGGCTGCGCGCATCGTTAGATCGCGTGGGGGATCGCGCAGCAGATCGCGTAGCTGCAGCCCCCGAATCCGGCGCCGCGGACGAAATCTTCTCATTCAATGGCAAGACCATGGATTTCTCCCGCCTGGAGTTGCACGTCGGCGAGCAGGTGTTCCCGCTTACTTTGATGGAAGCTAACGTACTGCGGTATCTCATCCGGCACGAGGGCAAGCCTGTATCTCGTAAGTCCATGTTGGAAGAGGTATGGGGCCTGCACGAAGATACCGACACGCGGGCCATCGATAACTTCATCGTGAGGCTGCGGCGTTATATCGAAGACGATGCCACGCACCCGCGGCACCTGATTACAGTGCGCGGCGTGGGATATCGCTTCCTCGCGGCTCCTCATCCATGAGAGTACACGCGCGGCGAATCCGGCAACAGAGCCTGCCTGCGAAACGCGGAGTTAGAGGTGCGGAACGTGCATCGCTCGAACTTCACCGCGGCGCGGCCATCTTCGGTTCGAATGACGGCTCCTTCCGCGACCAAGGTAAGATGTACCTTTTCGTGCAGTAGCACCGGCCAGCCTATGCATAATTCAATACGTTGTCCGGGCTTTACCGGTTGGTCGACGGTAAGAAGCGCGCCGCCGCTGCCTATGTTGACGATCCGCCCCCAGCCATGCGTTTTTGCAATGTTATAACGCACGGGTAACTTCATGGGAAAGCGAACGTTCTGGCGGCGCTCCCGTCCGGGCTTCCCAGAAGGTGCGCGGTTGGCCTGGACAGAGCCGCGATTCGCCGGTTTGGAGGGCAGCCGCATCGTCCGGCGGTTGTAGCGCACACTGTGCGCCAATGTGCCGAAACGCACGCGCGCCGGGCGGTCAGGAACCCGTCGTGAAACGAAATACGGTGGTAGTGTGATACACCGCGCCGGGCTTCAGCTCCGTGGCAGGAAAGGCCGGATGATTGGGTGAGTCCGGATAGTGCTGGGTTTCGAGACAGAAGGCCGAGCGCCGTCCATATACCTTTCCGCCTTTCCCATGAATACTTCCATCGAGGAAATTACCCGTGTAAAATTGAATCGCCGGCTCGGTGGTGAGTACTTCGAGCACGCGCCCCGACCCCGGATCGGCGACTCTGGCGGCTAAAGACAGTCCAGCTCCGGAGCGATCCAGCACAAAATTATGATCATAACCACCCCCCAGCACGATCTGCTCGTCGCTCGATCCGATGCGCTCGCCGATGGCGTGCGGCTGGCGGAAATCGAAGGGTGTCCCTTCCACGTTGCGCAATTCGCCGGTGGGAATGAGACCTTTGTCGACAGGCGTGAAGCGGCTGGCGTAGAGCGTCAACCGGTGCGCCAGGATATCGCCCTTCCCTTCCCCGGCCAAATTGAAGTAAGAGTGATTGGTGAGGTTTAACACGGTATCTTTGTCGGTGGTCGCGGTGTAATCGATTTTGAGCTCATTGTGATCCGTCAAAGTGTAAGTCACGGTCACGGATAAATTTCCCGGATAACCCTCTTCACCATCCTTACTGAGATAGGTCAACTGAAGCGTGTGTCCATTGATGGGCTTGGCTTTCCACAGCACTTTGTCGAATCCACGGTTGCCGCCGTGCAACGTGTTGTCTCCATCGTTCTTGGCTAACTTGTATTCAATGCCGTCAAGCGTGAAGCGGGCATGCGCGATACGATTGCCATAGCGGCCTACGATCGCGCCGAAGTAGGGAGGCGGTATGAGGTAGCCCTTGAAATCGTCGAAGCCCAGGACGACATCGCCCAACATGCCGGCGCGGTCGGGAACTTTTAAAGATACGATTACGCCGCCGTAAGTCGAGATAGCCGCCTCGACGCCTTTGCTGTTTTTTAACGTATACAGCGTGACGGTTTCACCGGACGGGGTTTTGCCGAACTCGCGGCTGGCGGCGGTGTCAGACGAGCTGTTGGTAGACATGAGAGTAAGAGCGGACAATAAAAAGATGGATCGGTGGATATGCACAGAACCGCAGTATTTCATATGGCACGGATCAGCGCAAGCGGAAACGGCTCCCTGACGGTCGCGGCTCAGTAACAGCCGCATCGATTCCGTACGCTCTACTGAGCCGCGACCGTAAGGGAGCGGCCCCGCTATACGGCAAACACGCCGAGCGCGATCGAATTTACCTTCGTCTCCGCACTTTCCGCGCGCGATAGTAATACGATCGGCGCACGCGCCCCCAAAACAATTCCTCCCGATTCCGCTTTGGCAAAATACACCAGCGCGCGATAGAAAATGTTGGCGGCCTCAATATCCGGCGCTAGAAAAATATGCGTGTTCTCCACCGCCGGACTATCGATTCCCTTGCGTTCGGCGGCGAACTTGCTGACTGCGGCATCCAGCGCGATGGGGCCTTCGACATAACAGCCCGCAAGCTGACCGCGGCGATTCATCGCGCACAAGGCCGCCGCATCCACGGTAGCCGGCATCTCCGGATTCACCATCTCGAGGGCGCACAAGGCCGCGATATTCGGCCGCTCGATCCCGATGGCGCGCGCCACATCGATGGCGTTTCGACACAACTCCGCCTTTTCCGCCAGCGAGGGCGCAATATTGATGGCCGCATCGGTCAGGATCATCAGCCGCTCGCAGCCCGGCACATGAAACACAATCACCTGGCTCAATTGCCGGTGGCCCCGCAGGCCGGCGTCCCTATCGAGAACGGCGCGAATGAGGCTGGCGGTAGCCACTCTGCCTTTCATCAGCAGTTGGGCGCGGCCCTCGCGCACCAGGGCAATCGCCTGACGGACGGCCGCGGTTGGGTCCGGCTCATTCACGATCTGGGCATCGGAAAGATCGAAACCGGCGGCGCGGGCAAGTTCGCGGATCTCACTGCCCTTCCCCACCAAGATGCCTTCCGCGAGGCCTAATTCGCGCGCGCGCTGCAGCGCCTCAAGGGCATCGGCATCCTGCGCGGCGGCTACGGCGATGGAAACCGGACCGCGCGCGCGGGCGGCTTTCAGAAGCTCGTCAAAGTTGCGGAACATAGGCGGGCGCGGCTCTTCGGTTGGCATCATAGCATGGAGCGGCAAGTTCAATTAGTCGCTACCTTTCCGCGAAGTACAATGATCGAAGCCTTGGGAAGCTCGTAAAGAGTATCCGGGCCGCGCGACTGCACCACCGCCTTGGACGGCGGGCCATCCGGGTCCGCGTGACCGCTAATCCTCCGTCTGCGGCCACCTTCGTCAGAGTCGTCGCCTTCAGGCGCTGCGGCCTGATCTGCGGAAACGGGATCGGGATGCCACCGATACTCGGCCGCGCCGAAAACTACTCGATCCACGGTTCCGGAAAAGAAGCGATCATGCCCGGCGGCTGGGTCGGCAAACGCGATCTTCACGGAGTGATCGTTGTCCTGATCCTTGTTCACTAACATGATGGACCACTGCCCATCGGGTCGCTCCACGGCGTAAGCTGTCACCAGAATATTCCCGTCTTTGTCTTTCACGTCGCTCGCTACCTTATAGAGTTTATGAATGGCGTCAACCGGCTGTACCCATTCTTTCGTAATCACCTGCGTCGCCAGATACTGTGGGGGATAGCTTCTGACATGGTTGTTATCGTCTATCGGCAGAAAGCCGCCCCAGCTTCCGCCTCCGCCCCCTGCGATGTAGTGGAAATAGTAAGTGCCGCCGGCGCCCGCGGTCAGCATCGAACCTACATAGTCAGCCAGCCAGAGAGCGCTCTTCACCGTGCCCGCTCCGCCCTCGCCCAAGTCATTACCTTCGGTCATAAAAAAAGGCACGTTCGGCGGCAGGCCGTTATCTTTCCACGCTTGAATCACATGGTTCACCCAGGCAGGTTCGTGATATAGAGAACTCCATTCCTTGCACAGCCCGGTACCCATGCAGGGGTAGTGCTCGAATGAGAAGAATGTGAAGTCCCGCAGATGGCCGCGCATTTTGAGATAGTCCACGAACCGGCCGAGGAAAGACACTCTGCCGTTCGCATCCGCCCATGAATCCACGTCGCCAGGCGTGCCTTCGAACGCCGGTCCGCCCAGGGGCGCATTGGGGACCAACTTATGAATGGCCTTGGCGAACTGTATATACAGAGTGGCATAATCTTCCGGCAGCACGCGCTGGCCATCCGGCTCCTCGCCCATCTCGATCCAGGAAATCGGATACTTCCGTTTGTAGAGGTACGCGATCTCGCTGGCCGCATCTTCAGGTGTCGCATAGAGGATCGCGATCGGAATCATGGTGGGAAGACCACGCGTCACTCCACAATGGAAGAAGAAATCGAATCCGACTTGATCCCCTCTTCCGTAGTCAAGATCGGATGCGGCGTGCCACGGGTCCACTGAGGAAGGCCACGTGATAGTCTGTTGCCGGCTCGGTAGGTGCTTTACGATATCTGCAAATTGGCCGTCGGCCGATACGGTTCCGATATAGAGTTCATTGATCGCGTATCCCACGCAGTTACGCGTATCTTGCGAGCCATGCGTATCGCAAGTGTTTGACGACTCCGTCATCCAGATACGCAAGTAGCGCACGGGAATACTCCAACTCATCAGCTTCAAAGTAGGAGTGCCACCCTTGCCCTGCTTAATCGTGCCCATGGGGAAAGTCTGCCAGGCGCCCTTGTTAATTCCGTCATAAAAAGGCTCCATCTCGCCGGTCCAGAACTGCACGTAATAACGCTTGGCGTAGGGATTGGCCCAGGCTATCTTGATGGCGTTGACATCGGTTTTGGCGCCTAAGTCGATCATGACCCACTGCGGATGCAGCGAATCCGACTCACCCGTGTAGGCTTGCGTCAGGTAGGGATTGCTTTTCCAGTAGGATTTCGGATCGCCATCAGTCAGACGGGACCAGCCGTTTCCGTCGCCCAGCGTGGCGCCGCGGTGAGGCAATGGGTACGCCCACGAATGGAGGATCTTCTCATCGGTTGGTTCCGCACTGCCCGTGAAATAGCCTTCCTGTTTGGCCGCGTTGCTCCACGTGCCCCGCGGGTTCCAGTGCCACGCCTCGATCATTAGTTCCGTGTTCTGGCGATAGGTCACGGTTTGCCATCCTGCGCCCAAGAGTTCCTTCAGCACCGGGCCGGTCAGCAGCCGCTTGGTATGCTTCTCGTTTGCGTCCTTTGTGCTGCCACCGCGCAACCGGTCGATCGCTCCGCCCAGCGCGCGGAACGGACTGAACGAATTTACCGCGTGCGACGGTGCGGCATCCACGACGATATTTTGCGCGCAAGCCGCGCCCGCCAACCACAGAAACGCGCCTACGCAACGATGTACACCTGTCCACATATGTGAGATCGTAACAGGTAGGACAGGCCTCCCGGCCTGTCCATCGGATGCCAGATCGGATGCCGGAAATGACCCGCCGCGATTATTTGAACTCCACCCTGCTAGCCTCCGGAAGCCTGCTGCTTGGCGGGGCGACACCCATGGATCTGCTCGCCAAAGACGATTGGGACGGCTACGGCGGCGTGGGCGACTACGCATCGTCGAACGGCAATACGTTCGAGGTCCTGACCGACGCCCACAAGATGATCCGTGACGCCGGTTCGCAAAAACCCGCGAGCGTCATCGACACCGGCGAAGAGTTCGATTGCGTGGTGGTGGGCGGAGGCATCAGCGGTCTGGCGGCGGCGCTTTTCTTTAAGCACCAGGCCGGTCCACGGCGCACGTGTCTGGTGCTCGAAAATCACCGCATCTTCGGCGGCGAAGCCCGGCGCAACGAATTCCTGGTCGACGGACGGCGGCTGGTCGCGCACCAGGGTTCCGCCATGTTCTTTCCTCCGCTGCCGGGCACGTTCCTGGCGGATTTCTACGATTCGATCGGCATCGATTCCCGGCCGTTCGCATATCAAACCTGGGCCGGGCGAGAACGCGAAATCCCGCTCGGCAGAACCTCGTACACGGAAGGCGGCGCCAACTCCGGCTTTTTTTTCGGCGCAAAGTTCGGCCAACCTAAGGGCTTGTGGCTGATCGATCCATGGGGAAAGAAATTGGCGGGCGCGCCCATCTCGGAGGCCGCGCGACGCGAACTGCTGTCGATGTCCGGTTCAAAGCCGGTCCTTCCGCGGCGTCACGGCGACGAGCTGTCGCGCCATTTGGATAGCATCACGCTCGAACAGCACCTGATGGAAGCCCACGCCATCAGCCGCGAGACTGTTCGCACGTTTCTCTCGCCGGTTACGGGCGGAGGCTCGGGTCTGGGCGCCGACGCGCTGTCGGCCTATTCCGATTACGCTGCCGATGTGCTGCTGCCCTGGAAATACGATGCCGGCGCACAAATGTTTCCTGGCGGGAATGCGGGCGTGGCCCGGCACATCGTGAAAGCCTTAATCCCGGATGCTATCGCGGGCGCTGTCACCCTGCAGGACGTGTGCCGGTCGCCGGTGACTTTTGCCGCACTCGATCGTCCCGGCCAGGCGTCGCGCATCCGCCTGCATTCGACGGTCATCGCGGTCCAGCATGAAGGCGATCCGCAAAGCTCGCGCGCGTTGAGAATTGTCTACGCTCAAGGCGGCAAGCTTTACGCCATCAAGGCCCGCAACGCGATTATGGCCGGCGGAAGCTGGACCACCAAACATATCGTGATGGACCTGCCGGCGGCGCACCGCCAGGCATACGCGCAGTTTTATCGCGCGCCTTGTTTAATGGCCAACGTGGCCGTGCGCAACTGGCGCTTTCTGTACAAGCTCGGAATCAGCGAGTGCCAGTGGTTCGAAGGTATCGGGAATTATTTTGCGCTGCGTAAGATGGCCACTTTCGGCCCGGTGGAATCGTCTGTATCCCCGGATTCGCCGGTAGTGCTGACGCTCAAAATTCTCTTCTCGTCACCCGGCTTGCCGATCGGCGAGCAGGTAACTCGAGGCCGCGCGGAGTTGCTATCCACCTCCTTCCGGGAATATGAGAGGCGCATCCGGGAGCAGTTTTCGGCGATGTTTGCGGGCGCGGAATTCGACAGCCAGCGGGATATCGCCGGCATCATTCTGAACCGCTGGGGGCACGCCTACCTGAGCCCCCAACCTGGCTTCTTCTTCGGCACGAACGCAAATCCCGCGCCGGGTGAAGTCTTGCGGAATACGCCGTTTAGCCGCATCGCGTTTGCCAACTCCGATCTGGCCGGGATCATGGACCATCGCGCCTCCATCCTGGAAGCCCGCCGCGCGGTGGGGCAAACTCTCGATCGATCGTGAGCGTTTCCGGCTGAAGAAACCGCTCCCTCACGGTCGCGGCTCAGTCACCATGCGTTACGGAGCCGCGACCCTCAGGGAGCGGTTTCCCCAAAAACGGCTAAGCACGCGCACGCACCCGCGATAGCCCTTGACAGGCAGACCTCGCCGTTTTACAATCCATCAAGAGCGAGCGCTCGTTTTGTTAACGAGCCATGGAGTATATGCCGAAACTTTCGGATGGCACCGTCGCCAAGAACAAGCTCAAGATCGAGCGCGCCGCGCGAAAACTCTTCACCCGCCAGGGATTTCACGGCACCACCGTCCGCGAAATCGCCCAGCATGCCGGCGTTTCCATGGGCAAGCTGTATCTCTATTACCCCGCCAAGGAAGACATCTTCATCGATCTGGTCCAGCGCATGAGCCAGAAGATGGAGGCCATCCGGGAGAAAGAGCTTTTACCCTTGATGCAGTCGCCCGATCCGGAATCGCTGCAGAAACTGGGCATGGCGGTCGGCCGGGTGGTCTCCGAAAACCTGGACTACTGGCGGCTGATGTACATCGACGTGGTCGAGTTCCGCCATAAGCACTTCATTCACAGCTTTCGCGAAATCGCCGGGGGTCTGCGCAACTTTGCAACCGCCTTGTTTCAAAGGGCGCCGAATCCGTTTCCCGCCGAAGTGAACCCGGGGTTTGCTTACGCGAATTTGTACCTGCAGTTCGTCACCTATTTTCTGACGGAAGAACTGTTCGGCGCCAAGCGCCATCTGGGCGTGAGCGATGAAGAAGCTGTCGCCGAGTTTGTCCGTCTGTATACTCGCGGCCGGAAGGGGCGAGTTTCAAAGCTGTAATTGCGACACGAGGAGGAACTATGCAAATCCGAAGACTAACAACCTTGCTGGCGGCCGTCGGCATTCTCTGCTTCCTGATACCGATGACTCAGGCACAGACGGCCACCACCGGACAAATCGCGGGCGTAGTCACGGACCCCAGCGGAGCCGTCGTGGTGGGCGCAAAGGTAGCTCTCACCAGCAATGCCGGTGTGCGGCGCGATACGCAAACCAACGCCAATGGGCGTTACACGTTTGCCCTGCTCGATCCGGGCACTTACCGGCTCGAAGTGACTGCCGGCGGATTCGGAACTGTCAGATTGGGAGATATCGCCGTTACAATCACCGTAACTTCCGTCATTGACGTGACCCTCACGGTGGCCGCTGCGCAAACCGAGGTGGCGGTCACGGCTGAATCGCCCCTGGTGCAGACGGAGAGTTCCACGCGCGGCACAGTCATCGATCAGCGGCAGATCAACGAATTGCCGCTGCCGACGCGCAATTTCCAGCAATTGCTGACCCTGACCACGGGAACCTCCGGATCCATCGAGAATTCTTCCGAGTTGGGGCGCGGCGATGCGGCCGTGTATGTCAACGGACAACGCGCGCTTTCCAACAATGTGGTGATCAATGGCGTGGATGCGAACTCCATCGGCACCGGATCGACGCCGAACCTGGCAGTCCCTTCGATTGACTCGCTCCAGGAGTTCATCGTGCAAACCAGCATGTACGACGCTTCGCAGGGCCGCAATGCGGGTGGCGTAGTGGCAGCGGTTACTAAGTCGGGTACCAGTAACTTCCATGGCGATCTCTACGAGTTTTTGCGGAACACAGTTCTCGATGGCAACAATTTCTTTCTGAACGAAGAAGGCACGCCGCGGCCGACCTACGACCGCAATCAATTTGGCGCCACCCTTGGAGGTCCGGTGATAAAGGATCGGGCCTGGTTCTTTATGTCTTATCAGGGTACCCGCGAAGTCAACGGCACTTCACTGACTAACTCGCTCTCCACGGTATTTCTGCCGGCTTACTTGGGACCGCAGCGGGACGGCGCGTCGCTGGCCGCCCTGTCGGCATGTTATGGCTTGTTCGGATACGTGGATCCGGTCGCCACGGCGGTTTTGCAGGCTAAGCTTCCCAACGGGCAGTATATGATTCCTTCGGCGCCCGGAGTCACTACCACCGGCGCCGGTTGCACACCAGGACAGCCGGCCAACCCGGTGCGCGACACGATTCCCTCCAACTCGACTTTCAAAGAGGATCAGTTCAACACCAATTTGGATATCCGGCTGAACGATGCCAACCGCCTTTTCGGTAAGTACTTTTATGCCACGAATCGTACGAGCCAGGCGCTCTACGATACCTTTGGCGATGGTAATCCGTTGCAGGCGCCCGGCTGGCCGGCCGAGGAAGATATCGCTCAACGGCTGCTTTCGGTAGGCGTATCTTCGGTCATTTCGAGTCACTTGCTGAATGAAGTCAGGTTCGGCTGGAGCAATATTTACGGCCCAGGCACTCCGTCGCAACCCATTACCTCTTCGCAATTGGGAATTGAGTCGCCGTTAAGCAGCTTGTTTCCCGGAATGCCGACTTTATCGTTCACGAATATGTTCACGCTGGGGCCGTCTCCACTGGGCATCAACTACGCGGCGACCAATACATACAGCGGCGGCGATATGATGACCTGGACGAAGGGCAGCCATACCATCAAACTCGGCGGTGAATACAAGCGGCAGGCGCTGGACGCTCCGTATTTCGACGTATTCCCCAACGGCGAACTCTTCTACCTGGGTTTCAGCGGCAATGTCTTCGAAGATTTTCTATCCGGCCTGTCCGGATTATCCGTGATCGGTTCCGGCACTAATAGCATCCACAACCGGGCCAATGACTTCTCGGCTTTCTTCCAGGACGATTGGAAAGTCACTTCCCGCCTCACGCTAAACCTGGGACTGCGTTACGACTATTTTGGTCCCACCGTGGAGACCGATGGCCATGAGATCGGCTTCGAGCCTTCGCAGGCCACCACCGCTCCTCTGGCTATAGCGGGTCTTGGCACCGATTGCCCGGCCACGTTAAGCACTTGCGGGTCGATTGTTACCGGCGGCTTTGTGCAAGCGGGTAACGGGAACCTGCCTGGAATTCCCAAAGTCGGAGACGGCCTGGTGAATCCCGATTATAAGAACTTCGGACCCAGGCTGGGCTTTGCTTACCGGCTGACAAACAGCGACAAGGTCGTGCTGCGCGGAGGTTACGGCATCTTTTATGACCGGCCTAACATGCGGCTCTATAACAGTCAGTTGTTCAACATGCCCTACGAAATGCTGGCTACCTCGCTGGCCACGCCGAACGAAAATCCATTCGTACAGGTTCCGCAGCCCAGCGCGTTCCCGCTAAGCCTCAGCAACTCCACCATCTTCCCATTTGGCGGCTATCCGGCGATCCTGCCGGTAACGCTGCTCGGCGGCACCGGACCAGTCGCCACAGCGACTCCTGTCCCGGCGACGGGAATCTATCCCGACCTGAAGGATTGGAGCATCCCTTACGTGCAATCGTTCAACATGGGAGTGCAATGGAGCTTCTCGAGTAACTGGTTGCTGGATGTGGGCTATGTGGGTTCCGAGGGGCGTAGGTTCCCGCGCCTGTACTCGTTCAACCAGGCGGATTCGCCGAACCTCGCTGGACTGTACACAGTGGGAAGCCTGGGTGGACCTTTGTTCCCAGGCTTCGCCAATCTGACAGCTCCCGGATTGGGCAGTTTTCTGATGGAGAGCAATTCCGAATCTAATTACAACTCTCTCCAGGTGACGCTCAACAAGCGCCTGTCCAAGGGCCTGCAAATGCTGCTCAGCTACACTTACTCGCACGCGCTGGACGATTACTCCGGCAGTAATGTAAGCGATATCTCGCTGATCCCGGGCAATATGGTGAACGAACAGAATTATGGCTCCTCGGACTTCGACCGGCGGCACCGCTTCGTAGGTAGTTATGTATATAATCTTCCCGACGTATATCGCGGCGGATCGGCCTTTGGAAGAAAACTGCTGAACTCCTGGAGCTTATCGGGAATCGTCACTCTGCAATCGGGCATTCCGTTCTCGATCTACGGCCAGGATTCCGCCTTTGAGGCAACCAGGGCCGACATGGCCGCTTCCGGCGAAACGCTGTCATCGGCGATTAAGAGCGGCAGCGTGAACGACCGCTTAAACGCTTATTTCAATACCACGGCGTTCGCACAGCCGACCGCGTTTGGAGACTTCGGACAGTTAGGAAGGAACATTCTACGGGGGCCCAAGCAGATCAACACGGATTTCTCCATCATGAAGTTCTTTCCCGTGAAGGAAAGCCAACGGGTGGAATTCCGCGCCGAATTCTTCAATCTGTTCAACAACGTGAACTTCGACAACCCCATCAACATTGTCTCGTCGGCTAACTTCGGGCAGATCGTAGATACTACCACGGGACCCAGAGTCATCCAGTTTGCGCTGAAGTACGAATTCTAGAGGCGCTCAGTTCCGGACGTAACGACTTTGCGGGGTTTACTGAGCCGCGACCGTAAGGGAGCGGTCTCTTCAGTCGGAAACATTCTAGAGAGGATCGAATGAAAGAAAAAGGATTGCGCGGTAAGGTCGTCATCGTTACCGGCGCCATGGCGGGAATCGGCCGCGCCACGGCCAGGCGGTTTTCGAACGAAGGCTGCCGCGTGGCGGCATGGGACGTCAACGATGCCGGGCAGGAAGAGTTGTTGCGCGAACTGTCCTCGCTCGGTGGCGAGCCGCTCTTCCGCAAAACCAACGTGTGTGACTCAGCCGATGTCACGGCGGCGGTCGGGGAAACCGTGGCGCGCTGGGGGACAATCGATGTACTGATCAACAACGCCGGCATCACTCGCGATGCGCAGTTAGTCAAGTGGAAGGATGGACAAGCCGCCAGCCTGATGAGCGATGAGGCTTTCGACGCTGTGGTGTCGGTGAATCTGAAAGGCGTCTTCATCTGCTCGCGCGCGGTGGTTCCGCATATGATCCGCAACGGTTCGGGAGTCATCCTGAACGCGTCTTCCATCGTAGGTCTCTACGGTAACTTCGGACAGACCAATTATGCGGCGACTAAGGCTGGCGTGATTTCCTTCGCGCGCACCTGGTCACGCGAGTTAGGGAGATACAACATCCGGGTGAATGCCGTGGCGCCGGGCTTCATCGCCACGGAAATCCTCCGCACGATGCCCGAGAAGGTTGTGCAATCGATGGTCGAGCGCACCCCATTGGGACGCATGGGCAGTCCCGAAGACATAGCCGAAGCCTATGTATGGTTAGCGTCGGATGCCGCCGCGTTCATCACGGGTACGGTGCTTTCGGTGGATGGCGGACTGGTGTTGGGAACTTGACGGCAGGCAAAAGGACTCGCCGATGCGTTACGCGAACATTATTTCTACCGGCCGGTATGTGCCGGAAATCGAAGTCACTAACGACATGTTGCGGGAGCGGCTCCAACACGTTCCGGACTTTGTCGACAAGATGGAAGCATCCAGCGGCATCCGCACGCGCTGGCATGCGCCGGAGGATTGGGCCACCAGCGATGTGGCTCTGCCCGCGGCCCGCCAGGCGATCGAGCGTGCCGGCCGGAAGCCGGAGGACGTAGACCTGATCATCCTCGGAACCGACTCGCCGGATTATATTACTCCGGCGACCTCGGTGGTGCTGCAGCACAAACTGGGCGCCAGGAATGCCGGCACGTTCGATATCGGATGCGCTTGCGCCTCGTTCCCCACCGGCTTATCCGCCGCGGCTGGAATCATCGCCGCCAGCCCCGGCATACGGACGGTGCTGGTCGTAGGCGTCTACATGATGCATAAGCTGACCGCGGCGAACGATCCCATGATCTTCTTTTATGGCGATGGCGCGGGCGCCGCGGTGTTGGAGCCCGCTTCCGCGCCCGGTTTCATCGCATCCGCATTTCGCGCGGACGGCTCCTATCACGACTATTGGGGCATTTACTCGGGAGGCACATTCGAGCCTGCCACCGCGGAATCCGTGCAGGAAGGCCGCACGCGCTGCACCATCAAGCAACGCTATCCGCCGGAGCTCAATCAGGAGACCTGGCCCCTGGTGGTCGAGCGTCTGGCGAAAGATGGCGGATTCAAGATTGGCGATGTGGACCTATTTATCTTTACGCAGGTGCGCAAACCGACTATCGCAACTGTGATGAATACTCTGGGTGTCCCCATGGACCGCGCCCACACCATCATGGAAGAGTACGGCTACACTGGCTCCGCCTGCATCGGCATGGCTTTGGATCACGCGGTCGAGACCGGCAAGGTCAAGCCCGGCAGCCTGATCGTGATGGTCGGGTCGGGCGTAGGCTACAATCAGGCGGGCTGCGCGTTTCGCATGCCGTGACGATGGCCACCCTACTCACCCTGGCCATCGTGCTGGCATGTCTGCTGGGCTTGGCCATCGCCATCTTCCGCCATCCTCTGGCGGTGACGGTGTGGCTGCGCCGGCGCGCGCTGCGGCAAAGCGGTTTCGTGAAATCGAACGTGCCCACAAAGATTGGCGCGCAGACGGTCTGGCAAGGCGGCCAAGGCCAGTTGCTGGTGTTACTGCACGGCGCGGGAGACCAGGCCGGCACATGGTACAAAATCGCGCCGGCGCTATCCCGCCAATACCGCTTGCTGATGCCGGATCTGGCAGGACACGGCGAGAGCCAGCCGTCCACTGGCGCACTCAGTCTCACGACGCTGGTTACCGCGCTGGAGGAAGTCTTGAACACAGGCGAGTGCAAGTCGCAAGAGATCATTCTCGCCGGGCATTCGCTGGGCGCATGGGTTTCCCTGCTTTATGCGAGCAAACACCCCGCGCGGGTGAATCGCCTGATACTGATCTCGGGCGGCCCGGTGAAGAGCCTTCCAGGAGGTATGACGCTGACGCCGAAGACACGCGCGGAAGCCCGGCGCGTATTCGATGCCGTGCTCGATCCATCGACCAGGCGCCCGCCAGGCTTCGTACTGGACGATGTGATCCACACGTCTAACAACGGACCTATTGCGCGCCTGGCGGCTGCCGGAGAGGAAGATATCGCCACGCATCTGCTGGATGGCGAGTTATCCCACTTTCCGCGCCCCGTGGATCTCGTGTGGGGCGCTTCCGATGGACTCGTTCCGCTGGACTACGCGCGCGCATTGCAGCATACGCTCCCGGATGCGCGTTTAACGGTGCTCGCAGGATGCGGACACGCCCCGCAACTGGAGCGGCCGCGCGCGCTAGTCGACGCACTCACACGCATCTTAGCGGAGGACCGCCGATGATTACCGCCGATGCCGCCGATATCCTGGGCGAACGCGCCCGCCTGACGCCCGATTCGATCGCACTTATCTACGTTCCCACAGACCAATCGTTCACTTACGCGCAACTGGATCGCCGCGCCACCATCTGCGCGCGCATCTGGATGGAACAGTGCGGGCTCTCATACGGTGACCGCGCCGGCATCTTGGCGGAGAACCGCGTCGAATACATGGATGCCTTCTGGGCCGCCGGAAAATCCGGTGTGATTCTGGTTCCTCTGGGCACACGCAGTACTGCCCGCGAGCTCGCCCAAATCGTGCGCGACAGCGGCATGCAATGGCTCATGTACTCCGCGCGATTCCAGAGCGTGGTCGATGAGTTGCGTCAACTGGCCCCGTGCGAAGGGTACATCCATCTCGATCCTAGCCCGGCCTATCCGAACGATCCGGATTACGCCGATTGCCGCGCCCGCACGCGCGCCGATGCGCTTCCCAAGGCCCCGCTATTGGGCGAAGACATCTACTGCCTTCTCTATACCAGCGGGACCACCGGCACGCCCAAAGGCGTTATGATTCCGCACCGCCAGATCGCTTGGAACGCATACAACACCGTCGTTTCCTGGCAGCTTCGCGACAGCGATAGCGTTCAGATTTTCACGCCTTTGTACCACGCTGGCGGACTTGCCGCACTGCTCGCGCCCCTGTTTGCGATCGGCGGATGCGTGCTGCTGCACGATGGCTTCGACCCCTCTGAAATCCTGCGCACCTTCGCCAGGCGCCGCTGCAGCATCCTGTTCGGAGTGCCCACCACATTTCGCATGCTCATGGACGCGCCTGAATTTGCCACCACCGATTTCAGCCATGCACGTTGGTGCATCTCCGGCGGCGCTCCGCTGCCGGCCCACATCATCTCCGCGTTTCAAAAGCGGGGCGTCGCTTTCAAGCAAGGTTACGGACTTACGGAAGTCGGCGTAAACTGTTTCGCCATGACGGCGGAGGATTCCGTGCGCAAGGCCGGTTCCATCGGCAAGCCGTTGATGTTCACCGAAGCGAAAATCATCGGCGAGAACGGTGACGAACTGCCGGATGATGACGTGGGCGAGCTGTGTTTTCGCGGCCTGCACGTCTGCCGTGGATATTGGAATAACCCAGAAGCTACTCGGCGGGCGCTCGATCCGGACGGCTGGTTTCACACCGGCGATCTGGCGCGGCGCGACGCGGAGGGTTTCTACTATATCGCAGGCCGTCTGAAGGACATGATTATCAGCGGCGGAGTCAACGTATACCCCGCGGAGATTGAGCGCGAACTGCTGCTGCATCCGGCCGTGGCGGACGTGGCCGTCGCCGGAATTCCCGATGAGAAGTGGGGCGAGGTGCCTGTAGCATTCGTGGTGCTCAACGCCCGAAGCAGCGCCGATCCGGAACAACTGCTCGCCTTCCTGGCTTCACGATTGAACAAGATCAAGCTGCCGAAACATTTCCACTTCCTGGATGTCTTGCCGCGCAACGCTTACGGTAAAGTGTTGAAGAACGAACTTCGCGCCGGCCTATTGGACGCCTGAACCAACGCTTGAACCAGCGGTTCACTCGGATTTGAGTGAGGCCATGTCAATCGAGAAGCGGTACTTCACATCGGCCTTAGCCAGTCTCTCGTAGGCTTCGTTGACCTTCTGGATCGGGATGACTTCGACATCGGCGGTGATATTGTGTTTGCCGCAAAAGTCGAGCATTTCCTGGGTTTCGGGAAGACCTCCGATGTTCGAGCCGGAGAAACTGCGGCGGCGCATGATAAGGCCGAAGGCGGAGACACACAAAGGCTTCGCGGGGGCTCCTACCAGGGTAAGGTTGCCGTCGATGCCGAGCAGGTTGATATAGGCGTTGATGTCGTGATCGGCGGAAACGGTGTCAAGAATGAAGTCGAAACTGCCGGCGTGCTTCTGCATCTCATCGGCATTACGTGAGACAACGGCTTCGTTCGCGCCGAGGCGTAAAGCGTCGTCCTTCTTATTTGGAGAGGTAGTGAAGACCACCACGTGCGCTCCCAGCGCATGTGCAAACTTCACGCCCATGTGGCCCAGGCCCCCGAGGCCGACGATGCCAACCTTCTTGCCTTTTTGGATGCCCCAGTGGCGCATGGGCGAGTAGGTGGTGATTCCCGCGCACAGCAGGGGCGCGGTTCCCGCGAGATCGAGGTTCGATGGGACGCGCAGGACAAATCGCTCGTCGACCACGATGCTATCGGAATAACCACCGTAGGTCACGCCTCCCAGGTGCTTGTCCGGGGAGTTGAAGGTGAGGGTCAGGTTCGGGCAGAAATTCTCGAGTCCTGCCTGGCATTGCGGACAGGTGCGGTCGGAGTCCACCAGGCAGCCGACCCCGGCCAGGTCGCCGGGCTTGTACTTGGTAACTGCCGAGCCGGCCTTGGCCACACGGCCGATGATTTCATGGCCGGGAACGATCGGGTAGACCGTGGGCATGAACTCGCTCCACTCGTTACGGACCGAATGGAGATCGGAGTGGCAGATACCGCAGAATAGAATCTCGATCTGCACGTCGTGTTCGCCGGGATCGCGGCGCGCAATCGTCGTGGACGCCAGCGGCGATGTCGCGACGCCGGCGAAGTACGCTTTCGTTTTGTACATAGACTTATGTTCCTCGGTATTGTTCGTCGCTGACCTGTTCCATCCAGTCGACCACCTTGCCGTCCAGCTTTTCCTGAATGGCAATGTGCGTCATGGCGGTGGCCGGCGCCGCTCCGTGCCAATGCTTCTCGCCCGGCGCGAACCAGACTACGTCACCCGGACGGATCTCCTCCACAGGTCCGCCCCAACGCTGTGCCCTGCCGCAACCGGCGGTCACAATCAGGGTCTGCCCCAGCGGGTGGGTGTGCCATGCGGTCCGTGCGCCAGGCTCGAAAGTGACGCTGGCGCCCTGCACCAGCGCCGGATCGGGCGCCTGAAACAGCGGATCGATACGTACTGTGCCAGTGAACCAATCTGACGGTCCCTTGGCGGAAGGTTGCGAGCCAATTCGTTTGATGTCCATAATCTGTAATCTTCACTCACGCGCACTCGCGCGGCGTCACCTTGACCGTCGCAGCACGCGCGCGTGCGCCGATCATCGGACTGAGCGCAAAGGGCGCGTTTCCCGCGCCGCCATTAAGAGCAAGAACCTTCGCAATCCTAGCGGCGCGAGGCGCCCGTTTTGCGCGGTTCCTGGAGAGATACGGGCTGCCATGATACTTCGCGCGGTAGGCGTCGTCGACCAGGTCGTTGATCGGCCCGCCCGCAGGCTCGAAGGTGACTTCCTTGGTCATGCCGGCGGCCGCGATCCGTCTCGCCTTCTGCCGCATCGCGGCCTGGTGCCTACGCGACTTCTGCCCGTTGTACGCGCGCCCATAGAGCGCGTCGTCGACCGCCACGGACCAGATCCATGTGGGCGTGCCTTACGTCACCCCGTCCTCACGGAGAGGTGAGATGTGCAGGTCGTCGGCCTCACAAATTCTGCGCAGTTCATCTTTCAACCATGTCATCGCGATCTGCCCTTCATCGGCCCGTCATCGCCTCCAGCCTTTCGGGATACCGCGCCCCTTCGACCGTGATCTTTGAGGCGGCGTTCTCGATGTCGCGCAGATCGCCGGGCGTGAGTTCGACCGAGAGTGCCCCGATGTTTTCGTCCAAACGATGCAGCTTCGTGGTGCCGGGTATCGGTGCGATCCACGGCTTCTGCGCCAGCAGCCAGGCGAGTGCGATCTGTGCAGGCGTCGCCTTCTTGCGTTGCCCGATGCTCGAGAGCAAATCAATCAAGGCCTGATTCGTCTTCAGTGCCTCCGGTGTGAAGCGCGGCAGCGTGCTGCGGAAGTCGGAGCTGTCGAACTTCGCATTTTCGCCGATCTTGCCCGTGAGGAAGCCCTTGCCCAGCGGGCTGTACGGGACCAGGCCGATTCCGAGTTCCTCCAACATCGGGATCACCTCGGCTTCCGGCCGTCTCCACCACAACGAGTATTCGTTCTGGAGCGCCGTGACCGGCTGGACGGCGTGTGCGCGGCGGATCGTTTGCACGCCCGCTTCGGAAAGGCCGAAGTACTTCACCTTGCCTTCCTGAATCAGATCCTTCACGGCTCCCGCAACGTCTTCGATCGGCACGTTCGGATCAACCCGATGCTGATAGAGCAAATCGATGACATCCACCTTGAGCCGCGTGAGCGAGCCTTCGGCGGCTTGCTTGATGTGCTCGGGCCTGCTATTCAGGCCCGGCGCACCCTTCATCCCGCGGGGATCGAGATCGGGACTCAAGTCGAATCCGAATTTGGTGGCGATCGCAACCTGGCCATGAAACGGAGCCAGAGCTTCGCCCACCAGCTCTTCGTTCGTGAATGGACCGTAGACTTCCGCGGTGTCGAAGAACGTGATGCCGCGTTCCACGGCCGCCCGAATCAAAGAGATCATCTCCGGCTTGTCTTTGGGCGGACCGTAAGAAAAGCTCATTCCCATGCAACCGAGCCCCAGAGCCGAAACTTCCAGGCCGCTTTTTCCAAGTTTGCGCTTCTGCATTGCTTCTCCTTTTGAATTGTTACTCTCATCCCAGATTAGAGTCGAGCGGACCGGAAGCGGTATCCCGATCCTTCCTATTTATTGCCTATTCCTCTTCGACTGTTGATTTACATACAGAGTTATCGGTTATCCTGTTATTCATGACGAATCGCAGAGAAAACCCCGCCCAGTTGCCTGATCGGGCACGAGAATTGCGTGCAGAGCTGGCTCGCAAGATTGCCTTGTTCATTGGCTCCGCAGAGAACCGGGCAACGGGCATCCCCGGGCTGTCGCTCCACCGGCGGACCTCGCCAACCGCGCCGTGCTCCATGACGTACGAGCCGGGCGTGACCGTGATCGCGCAAGGGCGAAAGCGAGTCGAACTCGGGCGGAACATTTTCATTTACGATCCATCGCGATTCCTGCTCACATCGCTCGACTTGCCGGTCGTCAGCCGGGTGATTGAGGCAAGTGAAGAGGCCCCCTGCCTGGCGTTGGCGCTCAAATTCGAAATGCCTGTGGTGCGAGAGCTTCTCAGCCAGCAGGAGATTCAGGTGGCTGAGGCGCCGCCCGAGAGTCCCGGTATGGCGACCGGCGAGACCACGGTGGAATTCCTGGGCGCATGCGGCCGCCTCATGGACCTGCTCGACAAGCCACAAGACATTCCCTTTCTAAGCGGCCTGATCGTACGCGAGATCGTCTACCGCATCCTGCGCAGCGCGGAGGGCGGGCGCCTGCGAGCCATTGCCACGCTGGGAGAGCAGAGCAATCGTACGGCCAGAGCCATCGCCTGGATCAGGACGAACTACGCGAAGCCGCTGCGGGTGGAAGATCTCGCGGACATCGCGGGCATGGGCGTGTCCACGCTGCACCATCATTTCCGGGTTCTGACCGACATGAGTCCTCTGCAATATCAGAAACAGCTTCGGTTGCAGGCAGCCCGCGGACGCATGCTCGTGGATGGTCTGGACGCCGCCAGCGCAGCCTTCGAAGTGGGATACGAAAGCGCCAGCCAATTCAACCGCGAATACAGCCGTTTCTTCGGACAACCGCCCATGCGGGATGTTCGCACGCTTCGCTCGCCCAGCGCTCCGCTGTTGGAGTCGGTCGGTAATCGGTGAGAGGCTATCTGACAGTCGTGACCGGTAACGGACGTAATGATTTCGCGGGCGTTACTACTCTGAGACCGCCCCCTTTGTGGGCGGTCTCAATCCGTTCCATCAGGCCCCGCCGGAGGCCCAGCCGAGCCGCGACCGTCAGGGAGCGGTATCTTCAATCGGGAGTCCCAAACTGCTGAGGAAAGGATGCCATGCGGGCGGAGATTCCCATTCCGGCAGAGCGGCTCGAAGAGTTCCGCGGCCGCTGGAGGATCGCCGAACTCCGCGTGTTCGGGTCTGCGAAGTAGATTGACTCCAAGTCAACGGCTCCCGCAATCATCGCAACATGCCTTGCCCCTCATTCCCTTCTTTGGCAATAATCGGAACCATCGCCAGCCCCGCCAGCGGATCGGTCCACCACCAGCCTGCCAGCGCATTCAACAACAAGCCGGCCAGCAGGATGGCTGAGAGGTAGGCGCAGAAGTCGGCCTGCTTTGAGTCGGCACGCATGGCTCCGCTTGACAATGCAGAAGCGACCCGCCGTTTGGCCCTGGCAAGCAGTGGCATCGCGATCAAAGCGGCCAGAGCGATGATGATGCCGGGGATGCTGTGCTGTGGCGCTCTGTGATGGATCAGCGTGGAAGTGGACTCGTACAGGATGTACAGCGCCAGGGCAATGAAACACCAACCGACGATTCCTAACGTGGTCCGCTCAACCTGTTCACGCCGGGATATGTTCAAATCGTGCTGGAGCCGCCACAGTAAGGCCAGCCCCGACGCAACCTCGATTACGCTGTCCAGTCCAAACCCGATCAGCGAAACGGAACCGGCGAGGATTCCGGCGAAAATGGAGACCAGGGCTTCCAGGCCGTTCCAAGCGACAGTGAAGTATTCGAGGCGCTGGCCCTGGCGGATGAGAGTCTGGCGGTCCTGGGTGGCCGTAGTCGCCATGTATCCATTCTCCGCTAGTATGGGACAAGCACAGAATCCTCCTGATCCGTGCAGAGAACCCCGCCGATTTCGACGCCATTCGGAAGGTTGAAACAACTGGCCTTCCACGCCGGCGTTGACGGAGTAGTGGTTGTGTCCCTGAGCAAACTGTCCTTCATGCCGTCTCGCTGGCACGGATGGCCGTCCTTCCGAATTGTCTGGAGGACTGAACGCTCCGGAACCAAACGGCGCGGCCAATTCTCAACCGGATTCCAAATCGCCTTTTCCTTGTTTCTCTCACATTCACAGACCCGGCCATGACGATCGCGAACCTCGTAATCAGCTGGTGCTAATTCTCCTCTGGGGAATTGCTCTCCTGGCAACACGCTTCTTACCAAGGAACCAGTGAAGATCGGCGACCACCACCGAAATCAGGTGTTGGTTAGACACGGCCGCGCGGGCTAAGACCAGCGGAACATGCTGCGACTTAGGTAAGTAGAAAATAAATGACTTATCTCACATTAGCTGGCGGCGTCCGCAATTTTCACAACTGGTTTTTGCAAATTGTGCTTGCATGAGTAACTGGTTTCGAATATCATTGCTTAAAATGCGGTCAAGAAAAAGAGTGGATAATATGGCCATATATCGTCTTACTCCGTTGACACGCGCGCATAAGCGGCTGTTCATCCTCTACTTTGTGCTTGCTTTGCCCTGCCTCAGCGCCGCCAAGTACACGTTGACCGGCGAATCCAGTCCCGCTGCCGGCGGAACGGTTTCGGGCGCAGGCACTTATGCCTCCGGTACGCGCCTACGCATCCTGGCCACGCCCGCTGGCGGTTACTACTTTCTGGAATTCACCGGCTGTGTCTCCGGCACCCCCAACCCGCAGATTCTTTATATAACTAAAACCTGCAAGACCGTCGCGCATTTCGTCGCCGTCCGGAAACAGCCGCGACTGATCGCCTCTACCGGAACGCGGACGCCGGGGCCTGGACCCGGCCAACTTACTATCGGTATGCGACTTACCGATACCGTGGGATTTGGGGAGGCTAACCAAGCCAGGATCTCGTCCATCGCTTCCATCGCCACCGTGGCGGGCAGCGGCGCCGTCTCGGTAGTCAGTAAGATGCCCGTCTCCATCGGAAGTCTTACGAACGGCCAAACCGGCTCCGCCAACGTTACCTTTAACTGGCCTTCCACGGTCATCGAGGTCCAACTTACGGTAAACTTCGTCGCCACCGGGTATAAGGGTTCCACCACGTTGGATGTCCTCTACACCAATCAAATCCGCCATATTGTCTTCTTCATCAAGGAAAACCGCGCTTTCGATAACTACTTCGGACAATTCCCCGGCGCTAACGGGGCCACCAGCGGGCTGACTTCCACCGGGGAAAGGGTCCCCTTGGTGCCGGCGCCGGATCAGCCAGCCACCGATCTCTGCCACGAAGAGGCCTGCGACGTTCTGGCCATGGATAACGGAAAGATGGATAAGTTCGACCAGATGCCCCCGATCGACTCGGCAGATCCGGCGCCCCCCAATCTGCTGAGCTACGTTCAATTCAGCCAAAGTCAAATTCCGAATTATTGGGCCTACGCCGGCGCCTTTACGCTGGCTGACAACATGTTCTCCTCCCTGTCGGGCCCCAGCTTTCCGAATCATCTGTACACCA
The DNA here is from genome assembly GCA_963785255.1 of Bryobacterales bacterium. Classification (GTDB taxonomy): domain Bacteria; phylum Acidobacteriota; class Terriglobia; order Bryobacterales; family Bryobacteraceae; genus Bog-159. The sequence goes on along the minus strand of CAWAUR010000012.1, from coordinate 355,301 downwards.
TCGCCGCGCAGAGCCAGGGAGTGGTGGGCAATCCCAACCAGAGCTCCATCTGGGGTTGCGACTCGCCGTCCGGCACGAAAGTGGAAACGCTGTCGGCGAACTTAGAGACCGCTTCCTCCGTGTTTCCGTGTTTCGACTTCCCAACGCTGGGCGACCAGATCGATGCCACCCAGCCCTCCGGGATCACCTGGAAGTATTACTCGCCTCCCGAGGGTGACGGGGGATATCAGTGGAACGCTTACGATGCCATCGACCACATCCGCAATGGCCCTGACTGGAGCGTGAATATTGTCAACGAGTCGCAGTTCATTTCCGACGCACTAAACGGCAACCTGGCGTCGGTGAATTGGGTCGTCACTCCCAACGGCACCAGCGAGCATCCACCTAATAGCGTCTGCGCGGGCGAGAACGACACCGTGGCCAAGATCAACGCCGTCATGCAGGGGCCGCAGTGGGGTTCCACCGCCATCCTACTAACCTGGGACGACTTCGGTGGATTCTACGATCATGTCCCGCCGCCTCAGACCAACTCATATGGCCTGGGAATCCGCGTGCCGCTGATTATCGTCTCGCCGTATGCCAAGCCGGGGAATATCTCACATACCCTTTACAGCTTCGAGTCGATGCTCAGTTTTGCCGAAAATGTCTTCGGCCTGGCGCCGCTTCTCTCCACCGATACCTTGGCCAACAATCTGGCCGATAGCTTCAACTTTAATCAGACTCCCCTGCCCCCGCTAATCCTACAGCCGCATACTTGCCCGGCTATTGTGGTGAACTGTCCCGACTCATCGGCGCAGGCGGGAGTGACGTATTCTTCCACGGCGTCCGCTAGCGGTGGAGTGGCTCCTTATACCTTCTACACAAATCAGTTCACCGCGGGTGCGCCGCCCAATGGCCTGGCGCCCGATCCAGTTACAGGTGTTATGACCGGTACGCCTTCGGCCGCGGGCACGTTCAGCTATTCGCTGGAAGCCGTGGATTCCACGGGCGCGGCTGACGCCGTGCTGTGCAAACTCCAGGTGGCTTCCGCCGCTGCTGTTACGCTGGGCTGCACGTCTCCAACCGGCGAAGCCGGAGTGCCGTATTCGTCTGCCCTCGCAGCCGGCGGCGGCGTTCCACCTTACACCTTTTCGATTTCGAGCGGCGCGCTGCCACCCGGATTATCGTTGAACCCATCCACCGGCGCTATTTCAGGCGTCCCCCAGACGGCTGGAACGTTTGCGTTCACCTCCGAGGTGGCCGATTCGACTAACTCCACCGCCACGGTCAACTGCAGTATCACCGTGGCGCCTTCCTTGGCGCTGGGCTGCCCGGCTTCCGCCGGGCAAGTGGACACGCCCTATTCCTCCGCGCTCGTTTCCACTGGCGGAATTCCGCCTTTCGCCTTCTCGATTGCCGCCGGTGCGCTGCCGTCTGGCTTGGCGCTCAATCTATTGACCGGCGCCATCGCGGGCGTGCCCAGCGCCGCCGGATCGTTCCCATTTACCGCCCAGGTAGTGGATTCCGCCGCCGGCTTGGCCACCGCCAACTGCGGCATGGGCATCGCTGCCTCGCCGACCTCCACGGTATTATCCGCGTCGCCGAGCCCAGCCAATCTCGGCCAGCAGGTAACGCTGTCCGCGCAGGTTTCTCCCGCGCCTGGTTCCGGTATCGTGACGTTCTATGACGGCATCGCGGTGCTCGGCTCCGCATCCGCCGCGACGGGCGCTGCCAGCTTATCCACCCCGATGCTGGCCCCCGGGTCGCATTCCCTGCATGCTTACTATGCCGGCTCCGCCAGTTTCACCAGCAGCGCCTCCATCGCCGTGCCGCTGACCGTTCAATCCGCCGCCGCGAGCACTTTTCTCCCCGCGGTAAGTTATACGGCCAACGGTCCGGGAACCTCGCTAGCGGCCGCCGATTTCAATGCCGACGGCATTTCCGATTTCGCCGTGGGCAATAGTGGCATCGGTATCTTCCTGGGCAACGGCGATGGCACGTTTAGCGCACCTATCAATTCGCCTGGCGGCGCCAGCCCCATCGCTCTTGCGGCCGGCGATTTCAATGGCGACGGCCGTCCGGATTTGGCCGCTGTTTATGCCGGTGGCGGTCTCTCCATCCTGCTGGGAAATGGCGATGGCACTCTGCAGGCGCCAGTGAGTTACGCCGCGGGCAACAACCCTACCTCCCTGGTTATAGCCGATTTCAATGGCGACGGCATCGCCGACTTAGCCGTAGCTAACTCGGTTGGTGTCGCCATCCTGCTCGGCAATGGCAACGGTACCTTCCAGGCCGCCCTAAGTTACGCCGCCGGAGCGGGACCCGCGTCCCTCGCGGCCGGCGACTTCAACGGCGATGGCCGCGCCGATCTAGCCGTGGCGAATGCCGGAGACGGCACCGTGAGTATCCTGCTCGGCAATGGCGATGGCACCTTCCAGACGGCGGTCGCCTATGCAGCCGGAAACAGTCCGCAATCCGTCGCCATCGGCGATTTGAATGGAGATGGCTATTCCGACTTAGTCACCGCAAACGCCGGGACCAACAACCTGAGCGTCTTGCTGGGTAATGGCGATGGCACGTTCAATACCGCAGTCACTTACTCTACCGGGGTAAGTCCACAATTCGTGGCGATCGCCGATGTTAATGGCGACTCCATCCCCGACGTGCTTTCGGCCAATGCCGGCGATGGCACGGTGGGCGTGCTGCTCGGAAGCGCCGGCGGCGTATTGCAACCGGAGGTGAGCTTCGCCGCGACCGCCGCCCCGGTGGCTCTCGCCGTGGCGGGTTTCAATAGCGACAGCCGCGCCGATATCGTGGTCGTGGGCGACTCGTCTGTAACCGCTGCCGTCCTGTTAGGCGCCCAAGCCTCTACCAGCGTGACGCTGAGTTCCTCCGAAAATCCCGCCAATGTTGGCGATAACATCACCTTCACCGCATCCGTTGCGCCGGCATCCGCGTACTTCGGCGCGCCCACGGGCACGGTGACCTTCTCCGACAATGGCACGCCGCTTTCCGGCGGCGTCGTACCGTTGAGTGGCGGATCCGCCAGCTTCAGCATCTCGACGCTCGCCTCCGGCGCACATTCCATTACGGCAACCTACAGCGGTGACAATTGGTTCGCCGCCGGCGCGTCCGCCGCGTTGGCCCAGACGGTGCAGTAGGCGAGCAAAATCTGGCACAGTCCGAAGGCTTCGATACATCCGCTCCCTTACGGTCGCGGCTCGGTAAAATCCGCTCCATCAGTAAACCCCGCGAAATCATTACGTCCATTACCGAGCCGCGACCGTCAGGGAGCGTTTCCCCAAAAAGGTTAAGCACCCGGCGCACGCCCTGCGACAAATCCTGTTTACCCACCAAGTTACAATAGTGACCGTGAACGTTTTGGCGTTGATCCTCCCCCTCGCGGCCACCGCCGCCCTGGCTCAGAATCCGCCCGCGCAACCCAAGGTCGAACTGCTCTGGCCGAACGGCGCTCCCGGCGCGGTTGGCGCCACGGATGCCGATAAGCCTTCGCTCACCGTCTTCCCCGCCCCCCAAAAATCTGCCGTTCCCACCGCTGTCATCGTTTTTCCCGGCGGCGGATACGGCATGCTCGCCACCGATCATGAAGGCGTCCAAATCGCGCATTGGCTGAATTCGCTGGGCATCCAGGCTTTCATGCTGCAATACCGTATCGCGCCGCGTTACCACTACCCCGCCCCGTTTCTCGATGCGCAGCGCGCCATCCGGTTCGTCCGCGCGCATGCCGCCGATTACCGCGTCTCCCCCAACCGCATCGGCATTTGGGGATTCTCCGCCGGCGGCCATCTGGCTTCCACTGCCGGAACTCACTTCGATGCCGGCGACCCGGGCGCAGCCGATCCCATCGACCGCATGGCATCCCGCCCCGATTTCATGATCCTGGCCTACCCGGTCATCTCTTTAACTACGCCCTACACGCACCTCGGCTCGTTGCACAATCTGCTGGGCGACCATCCCGATCCGCGGCTCGCGGCCAGCCTCTCGAACGAGACCCAAGTCACGCCACAAACGCCTCCCACTTTTCTGTTTCACACCGACGAAGACCACGGCGTGCCGGCCGAAAACAGCGTCCTCTTTTATCTCGCTCTCCGCAAGGCCGGCGTGCCTGCGGAGATGCATATCTATGAGCGGGGTCCCCACGGCGTAGGCCTCGCGCCCACCGATGCCGTGCTGGCCACCTGGCCCGCGCGGCTGAAGGATTGGCTTGACATTCGCGGCCTACTCGAATAGCGCGGCGCTCATCGCGCTGCCCCGCCTGACGCCCGCCAGCGTGGTCGATATCCTGGTGGTCGCCTTCCTTATCTATCAAGCGCTGATGATCGTGAGAGGCACGCGCGCGGGGCATATCCTGATCGGCATCCTCATCATGGTGGCCGTCTACGTGGTCGCCCTTTACACCGGCCTGGTAGCCCTGCGCTCCATTCTGTCGCTCATCGTGCCGTACCTGGCGCTGGCCGTCATCGTCTTGTTTCAATCCGAGATTCGCCGCACGCTCGCGCGTCTGGGACGCAAGCACTGGTTCGGGCGCGGCTATCAGCGCCCCGAATTCACAGAAGATATCCTGATCGCCTTGCGCCGGCTGTCCACCGATAGGATCGGCGCGCTCATCGTGGTCGAGCGCGATATCGGTCTGCGCACCTTCATCGAAAGCGGCGTGCCGCTGGATGCGCAAATCTCCAGCGATCTGCTGCTCTCCATTTTCCATCCCGGCGGCGCGCTGCACGATGGCGCGGCGATCGTGCAGAAGGACCGCATCGCCGCCGCCGCCTGTTTTCTGCCCCTGGCCGTGAATCCCCAAGTCGCCTCCGGCCTGGGCACCCGTCATCGCGCCGCCATCGGCATTACCGAGGAAACCGATTGTCTCTCGCTGGTGGTTTCCGAGGAGACCGGCCGTATCTCCGCGGCCGCTGGGGGAAGCCTTACGGTTGGGCTGAATCTGCGCGAAGTCGACGAACTGATCGGCGCGCATTTCGGTGTAGCGTCCGCCGCGCCCCGCTTGATCGAGGAATTCGCGGCGGATATTCCCATGGAAGATCAAACCGGAAAGAGCCAGCCGAAATGAAAAAGTTTTTCACGCAAAACATCGGCTGGAAACTGCTTTCGCTGGCCGCCGCCGTGCTCCTTTGGATCTCGGTCGCCAGCGAACCGGAGCTCGCCACTTTCGTTACGGCGCACGTGGAATACAAGGATCTGGCGCGCGGCGTCGAAATCAATTCGGATGTGCCCGAGACGGTCAACCTGGAAGTCCGCGGTCCCACCGACGCGTTGCGCTTACCCGATTTGCCGCGGAACTCGGCCGTGGTGCTGGATATGTCGGGAATTGAACCTGGGCAACACACCTTCACGGTCGACGCGGGCGATGTCAGTCTCCCGCGGGGCGTGCAACTCATCAGCGCCATCCCCGCCCAGATTCGCCTGGATTTCGAGTCCGCCGCCACCCGCAGCGTGCCCGTGGAAGTGCGCTTCGCCGATAATCTGCCGCGCGGCTTGAAGGTACTCTCGGCCACCGTCGCGCCTCCCAAGCTGGCTATCACCGGAGCCGCCAGCCATGTGGCGCACGTCGCATCCGTGCACACCGATCCGCTCGCCCTGAAACCCCGCGCGGGCGATGCGCTCTATCGTGCGCAGGCCTACGTGGACGATCCACGCGTGCGCTTTCAGGATTCACCGCAAGTTAAAGTCAGAGTTACTCTCGGAAAACAGTGAGATGGCCAAACAACTATTCGGAACCGACGGCATTCGCGGCGTGGCGGGAGAGTATCCGCTGGATCCCGCCACTATTCACGCATTCGGCCTCGCGTTGGGTGGCGACCTGCGGCGCTCCTCGCCCGACGCCGCCGTGCTCATTGGCATGGATACGCGCGAATCCGGGCCGTGGATCGCCGCGCAGGTCGCCGCCGGACTGGCGCAGCAGAACGTGCCCGCCGTTTCCGCCGGAGTCATCACCACGCCCGGCGTGGCGTATCTTACGCGCACCGGCGCCTTCACCGCCGGCGTGATGATCTCCGCATCGCACAATCCGTATCGCGACAACGGCATCAAAGTGTTCGGCCATTCCGGATATAAATTGCCGGACGACGAAGAGCACCTCATCGAACAGGAGATCTTCCGGCATGCGGGCGAAGCCGCTGGAACGCCCGTGCCGCTGGCGCCCGATCCCGCGATGACCGAGCGCTATCTGGATCACCTGGCTTCCACCGTGGAAGTATCCTTCGACGGCATGCGCATCGTGCTCGATTGCGGCAATGGCGCGGCCTACCGGTTGGGGCCGGAATTGTTCGGCCGCCTGGGCGCGCACGTGGAAGCCATCTGCCGCGAGCCTAACGGACGCAATATCAACCTGGGCTGCGGCGCTTTGTACGTGGATACGTTGCGCGCGGCCGTGCTCGATGCGGAGGCCGATCTGGGTGTGGCCTTCGATGGCGATGCGGACCGCGCTATCTTCGTTTCACGCGCGGGACGTATCGTGGATGGCGACGCCGTGCTGCTGATCGCCGCGCGTGCGCTGCGGGCTTCCGGCAAGCTGGATGGCGGCCTGGTGGTGGCCACCGTGATGTCCAACCTGGGCCTGGAACGCGCCCTCGATCGCGAAGGCATCGGCCTGGTGCGCACTCCCGTGGGCGATAAATACGTGCTGGAGGAGATGGTGCGCGTGGGCGCGATGCTGGGTGGCGAACAATCCGGCCACGTGATCTTCCGCCAGTTCGCCACTACCGGCGACGGTTTGCTCACCGCGCTGCGCATTGTGCAAATCGCGCGACAATCGGGCAAGGGCCTCGACGAATTGATTGCCGGCCTCGAAAACTATCCACAACGGTTGCAAAACGTGCAGGTGCGGGAGCGCCGCGCGTTGCACGAACTAACCGCCGTGGCGCGCGAAATAGAAGCATGTCAACAAGCCTTCGGCGCGTCGGGACGGGTGCTGGTGCGCTTCTCGGGCACCGAACCGCTGGCCCGCGTGATGGTGGAAGGGCCGGACCTGGCGCGCGTGGAGGAGTTCACCAAGCGCATCGCGTCAGCGATTCGGGATGAGATCGGCGCATGAATTGTGGGGCAGGCTCGTAGCCTGCGGCGGGCTCCCAGCCCGCCTGCCTGGCACTCAAGGAAATGCTGCCAGGCGGCCTGAGAGGCAGCCGCAGCCGGAGTGGCTGCCCCACGTATTGTCATCCTATTCGCAGGCCCGCCCTCCCGCGTCAAGCGCCCACCAACCTCGCCACCCGCAACCGCTTCCGGTTCTTTTCCGCGCGCCACAAGTCATACTGAGCCTGCTGGTTCATCCAGCTTTCGGCGCTGGTATTGAAGGCGATCGACAGGCGGATCGCCATCTCCGGACTGATGCCGGCGCCCCCATTGAGGATGCTGGAAAGCGCCTTCCGGCTTACGCCTAACGATCGTGCGGCTTCCGTGACGGTCAAGTTTAGCGGTTCGAGACACATTGCTTTGATTACCTCGCCCGGGTGCGGTGGACTGTGCATCTTCATATTTGTCTTAATGGAGTCGCGCCAGTTCCCGCTCACCTTTACGGCCCACGTGCCCTTCCGCGTGTTTCACTTGAATCCCCGACATGCTCCCAGTGGCGAAAAACCGTTCCAGACCTTTGTGCCGGAATCCCTTGATCGCCACGCTTACCAGTGTAACCTATACGGTTACAGCAGGACGAGCGCGCCCAACCACTGAGGCTCGGCCGCGAGCGTCAGATCGCGATAAAGCTGCGGCGTGAGTTGCACACAAGGAATGCCGGAATGGCGGAGCCTCGCCAGTTTCTGGCCGAATGGATTCGATAGAACCGTGGAGAAACGAACAGCGACTGAATTGGGGCGTGCGCTCCAACTGGCCAAGCGGCGTTAGTTGGGCCGCGGCCATAAGTGGAATTGGAAAACGCGGTAATTGTCGCACAAATTGGGCATTCCTGCCGATATGGAGCCCGGAGGACCAAAGCCATGGCGGAAAAGAAAAACTGCTGGCAGGTCAAGAACTGCGGCCGCCAACTCGGCGGATTGAAAACACGCGAACTGGGTGTCTGCCGGGCGTCCACAGCCGCATCGGCTGGCTTCAATGGCGGCGCTAACGGAGGGCGGATCTGCTGGGCCTTCGCCGGCACACTCTGCGGCGGGAAAGTCCAGGGTACATTCGCCCAGAAAGCGGCTAACTGCATGGAGTGCCCGTTCTACGTGACAGTAAGGACAGAAGAAGGCTCTAACTTCAAGCTGCTGATCTGAATCACGATCCCGCCAGCGCGTTCATCCGCTCCACCTGCTTCACTAAAAACGTCATATCCGAAAACGGATCGCCGCCGAAGCGCGCCCAATAGACCCGCCCCTTCTTATCGATCAGGATCGTCGAATGCAGCTCGATATCTTCGAAATCGTCGTAAGAATGAAAGCGGCGTGAGTTCGAATGATCCGGGTCCGAGAGAAGCCGCGCGGGTAAGTCGCCAAACTCCTTCAGCGCCGCGCCGTTCTTATCCGGCGGCGCGCTACTTACCGCCAGCACCACCGTATTCAGGCGGTCCCAATCGTCTTTCTTCTGCCCGATATCGTGTAACTGCCGCATACAGTGCGGACACTCCGGCCCCAGATAGAACACTAACAACACATTCTTACCGCGATACTCTTCGAGCGACACGGACTTACCTTCCGCATCCCGCACATTCAGCGCCGGCGCTTCGTAAGGCTCCCAGCGCGGCGGCCCGTAGTGATCCAGCGGCACGCGCGCATAGTTACGCTGCGGCGCGGGCGACGAATCGCGCGGCGTAGCCGTAATTCCAGTGGCTTTGGCGCGCTCCAGGATCTTCAAACCGGCATCCGCATTCGACGATACGAAAAGCAGCCGCGCCATGGCGTCCTCGGCCTTGGCCTTCTCGCCCACCGCCGCGTAAGCGCGCACCAAGCCGGAGAGCGCGAAGATATCGTTCTTCGTCAGATCCAGCGCCTTCTCGAACGCCTGCGCCGCCAGCACGGGACTCTTGGCCTCCAGATAAGCCTCGCCCAGGCTGTTGTAGAGCGCTTGCGGATAGAACGGCGGATCGGCATACCGCTTCTGCATGTCGTACTCGCGTCCGGCGGCGTCCGCCAAGAGGGCCAGGCCGGCAATGGTATCGCCGTTGTCGCCGCGTGCCATCGCCAGCCGCCCGCGCAGCTCCAGCGACTCGATCGTGTAGGTCTCTTCGTCGTCCTTGTTCTTATCCAAATCCTTCTTTAGCTCGGCATGCGCGGCGATGCTCTTGCCGGCTTTCTCCAGATCGCCTTTACCCAGCCAGGCGCGCGCTTCGGAATACGACTTATTCATCTTGTCTTCGAACACATCGCGCCACGGAATGGATTTCGGATTCAGCAGATCGTCCCACCGCTCATATTTGATCAACACACGCTCCATGGCAGCGATGCCGCGCGAGTGCGTGCTGAACTCGTTCTCCTTGTTATCCACCGGATCGAGCGGCGCGTCGATAAGTTGCCGCGCGCCGAAGATAGCCGCCTCGGGCATGCCGAGCTGTTCTTGTATGTAAGACAAGTAAGTGCGGTTATGCGCATAGTTCCAGTTATTAAATGGGAACGTCAGGCTGGTCTTCATATACTGTTTCTCGACGCGCGTGGCCGCATCCATCGAGATAGCCGCCTCGTGCCACATGCCCACGATGGCGTAGATGTGTCCGGGCATATGCTGGGCGTGGCCGATGCCGGGCACCAGTTCGGTGTAGGCGCGGCAGCTCGCGAGCGCCTGCTCGGGCTCGTGGTAATCCCAATTATGAATGCGATAATGATGCGCGCCGGGATGGTTCGGCTCGTGCGCCAGAATTTCGCGGATGATCAACTCCGCTCCGTAGCGCGAATCGCCCAAGGTGACCAGGGCCAGCAGCGCGCGCGCTTCCATATCGTCCGGGTATTTCACGCACAGCGTTTCGAGCTTGTCCTTTTCGGCGCGGCGCTTGGCACGGCCGTCGCGCGAATCCGCGCCGTCGACCGGATCGGGCAGCAGGACGGCCTCCTCAGCCTCGATATACAGGCGCTCGCGCTCGGTGACCTTATCCTTGCGCTTGACGGCTTCGCGCAGGAAATCGGCGGCGCGGTTGCCATCGTCGCTGGTGCGCTCGGCGGTCGCGCGGGCCAAGCCCCAATAGGCCATGGCGTTATCCGGCTCCAGTTTCAGGCACCAGCGGAAGGAGCGCTCGGCTTCGTAAAACCAGAAGGAGTGCAGCAGCGCGTTGCCCTGATTGAACCACTGCTGGACCTCGGGATTCTTGGTGGTGATGGGGAACGGCGCGGAGCCGATGCCTTCCATGATCCAGGGCTTTTGGCGCGGGCCGATATCGAACGCGGCCCCGTGCGCGGAGTGGCCCTTGTCGATAGAGTCGGTCTGCGCCCAGGCCGCATAGGCGAACAGCAATATGAGTGCGGGTTTCAAACACATGGCTGCCAGTATAACGCGGGGGCGGCAGGGAACACATCGCCGTCGTTCATCGTATGTTATAGGTGAGCGAGGTGAAAGCGATGTTCTGCACGCGATGTGGGACCGAAGTGGACGAGAAGGTGCGCTATTGTTCGTCTTGCGGGCATCCGACGAAGCTGGCGGAGGCCGAGCAAAACCCCTACGCATCGCCCCGGCTGGCGCTGGACCAGGAGAACAAGAAGATCGCCGGCGTGTGCGCGGGCTTCGCGCGCTATCTGGGAGTGGATGTCCTGCTGATCCGCATCGTGTGGCTGGCGCTGGTGCTAGGCGCGGGTTTCGGCCTGTGCGCGTACCTGATCGCGTGGATTCTGATGCCCAAAGACCTGCCGCGGGAGCGGACCGCGCAGGGTTACGCGCGGCAGGGTGGATAGGTCCTGCCAGCCTGCGGACGGCGGCGGGGGCTGCCACACCTTCGATCGCCATCCAATTGCCTGAGTAGCGCGCACTGGGCCCGCCCCTACCGAGCCGCGACCCCGCCCCTACTGAGCCGCGACCGTCAGGGAGCGGTTTCCCCAGAACGGTTAACCGCCCTTGCGAGCCTGCCCCCCTGCGAGCGAGCCCGCCAGAGCCTCACTCCCAGCCCGCGATCTGCCAAACTGGAAGATACGCTCATGGCAGATTCCCCGATTACTCCCCGAGAAAAAGATTTCGCGGCCTGGTACCAGGATGTAGTCCTGGCAGGCGATATGGCCGAGCCCGCTGAAATCGTCAAAGGCTGCATGGTCATCAAGCCCAACGGATACGCCGTGTGGGAGATCTTGCAGCGCGAGCTGGATAACCGCTTCAAAGCCACCGGCCATCAGAATATTTATCTTCCCCTGCTCATCCCGCAAAGCTTCCTCGAAAAAGAAGCCGAACACGTGGAAGGCTTCGCGCCGGAACTGGCGGTGGTCACTCACGCGGGAGGCAAGAAGCTGGAAGAGCCTTACGTGATCCGCCCGACTTCGGAGACGATTGTCGGTCACTTCTTCGCCAAGTGGATTCAAAGCTACCGCGATTTGCCGGTGCTGGTGAACCAATGGGCCAACATCATTCGTTGGGAACTGCGCACGCGCATGTTTCTGCGCACTACGGAGTTCCTCTGGCAGGAAGGCCACACGGCGCATTCCAACCACGAAGAGGCGCTGGAAGAGGTTTTCCGCATTCTGGATATCTATGCGGAAGTGGCCCAGGACGTGATGGCCATGCCGGTGATCAAGGGCGCCAAGACGCAGGCGGAGAAATTCGCCGGCGCGTTGCGCTCGTATTCCATCGAGGCCATGATGCAGAATGGACTGGCACTGCAGGCCGGCACCAGTCACGACCTCGGACAGAACTTCGGCAAGGCGTTCAACGTGCAATTCCAATCGAAGGAGGGGCGCCTCGATTACGTCTGGCAGACCAGTTGGGGAGTGAGCACACGGCTGATCGGCGGGCTGATCATGACCCATTCCGACGATAAGGGGCTGGTGTTGCCGCCCAAGGTCGCGCCGCGCAAGGCCGTGCTGGTGCCCATTTACCGGAAGGACGAAGAACGTGCGCAGGTGATGGAAGTGGCAGGCAAAATCGCCGCCGAGCTGAGCGCGCATGTGGATGCGCGCGAGGGCCTGACGCCCGGCGCGAAATTTTTCCATTGGGAGCGGCGCGGCGTGCCCGTGGTTTTCGAATTAGGGCCACGGGATGTGTCGAGCGGCAACATCGTGATCAAGCGCCGCGATACGGGGACCAAGGAGATCATCCCGCAGACCGCTGCGGCCGCGAAGCTGGCGGCTACGCTCGAATGCATGCAGAAGGATTTGTACGCGAAGGCCCTGGAGCGGCGCAAGGCCAATACCGTGTTGGCTAATTCGATCGGCGAGGTGATGGAGATCCTGAACGACGTGACCGCGGAGCGCGGCGGCGGCAAGTTCGTGATGGCGCACCTGACGGACGACCCGGCGAATGACGCGCGCATCAAGGAGTTCAAGGCCACAGTGCGCAATATTCCGTCGGTGGATGACTACGACGGGCCGGGCAAGTGCATCCTGACGGGTGCGCCGGTGGATCGCCGCGTGGTCATCGCCAAAGCATATTAAATTGTGGGGCAGGCTCGTAGCCCGCCTGTTGACCGGGTGCCTGCCCATATTTAACCGTAGTTAAATATAGAACAGTAGCTATAAATAATTAGCAGTGGTAAACTGTGGCGTATGCAGCTTGCCCGAACTGTTCGCATGGCCGCCATGGTGCTCTTTAGTGCCACCATCGCCACACCTCAGGGCGAGACCACCAGCGCGATCACGGGGCAGGTTTCCGATCCGTCCGGCGCGGCGCTTGCCGGGGCCACTGTCCGGCTGAAAGGCATCGCCAACGGTATCGAACGCACGGCCCAAACCGGCGAGTCCGGACGTTTCAACTTCCCGCAACTGAAGCCCGGCATATATACGCTGGAGGCCGAAGCGCCCGGCTTCCGGAGCCAGCGCCAGACGGCGGTGACCGCCGACGTTGGGCAGACCAAAACCGTGTCGTTCGTTCTGCCGCTGGCCGCTTCCCGTCAGGACATTGTGGTCACTACGGAAGCGCCGCTGTTGAACACCGAAAATGCCAACACGGCCACTTCGCTCGGCGCGGAATCCATCGCCAATCTGCCGAATCCCGGTTCCGACCTCACCTATCCGGTGCAGTTCGCTCCCGGCGCGCTAATTAATACGGCGGGCAGCAGCAACGACTTCGTGGGCGCCCAGAACGGCTACGGCAACGTGCAATTCAACGGACTGCCGGCGCTCTCGAACGCCTATATTGTGGATGGCCTCGAAACCAACGATCCGCTGACCAACCTCAACAGCGGACTCTCTACGAATCTGGTACTGGGACTGAACTCAATTTCCGAAGTTACCGTAAATACGACGTCTTATGCCGTCGATCAGGGCCGCTATGGCGCGTCGCAAGTCACATATATCACTAAGTCGGGGACTAACACGTTCCACGGGAATCTGTACGAGTTATGGAACGGATCTAAGTTGAATGCCGCGGACTTCTTCACGAACGCCACGCCGGGCAACCAGAAGCCGCGGTCGAATGTAAATCACTTCGGCGGCAGCCTGGGCGGTCCAGTGCGGCGCGACCGGCTGTTCTTTTTTGCGGATTACGAGCAGTTGCGTATCGCTCTGCCCATCGTCTCGCCGGTGACCGTGCCTACCGCGCCGTTTGCGAATTATGTGCTCGCGCAACTGCCGCGCGGCGGCGTGGATAGCGTGACCGGCGCGACATACCCCGCACAGCCGCAACTGGTGCCGTTCTATCGCAACCTGTTTTCGCTCTATAGCGGTGCGGGCGGAACGCCGCTGGCGGTGCTGGGTTGTCCGTTCAACACCAATGGCGGCGCGGCGGGTGGCGCGCCTCCGGACGGCAACGGCTGCGCGGTGCGCCGCAGCGTGTCGCAATCGAGCGGCGACCATGAGCAGGTGATCACCACCCGCATGGACTACAATATCGACGCCAGAGACACCACCTGGTTCCGTTTCCAGTCGGACACCGGCTTGCAGGCGGCTTATACCGATCCCATCAATCCGCTCTTCGACGCGATCTCGTCGCAGCCGCTCTACTCGTTCGCGGCGGGCTATACGCATATCTTCAGTCCGCGGCTGGTGAATTACTTCAACCCGGCGTTTTCGTGGTATGAAAGCCTGTTCGGTCCGGTGGATCTGGCGAAGACCCTGGCGGCGTTCCCCATCGTGCTCCAAGGCGCCGGCTCGAACGCTCCATTCACCGCGCTGGGCGGGTTGGACGATAACTGGGTGCAGGGGCGCCGGGCTACTCGATTTCACATAAACGACAGCGTCTCCTATGCTCTCGACCGTCACGATTTCCGCTTTGGCATTAGTTCGCGGCGGCTGCGTATTAACGATTTCGATTTTGGTACTTACACCACGCCCTTGGTCACTTACACCACACTCCCCCAGTTCATCTACGGAGTGGCGTCCACCGCAACCGAGAGCTTTCCGTTGGCCGATTCGCAGCCATTCAATTATCTGAATGTGGACTTATATGCGCAGGATTCCATCAAGCTGACTTCCAAGTTGAGTTGGACGATCGGTGTGCGCATGGCATATAACTCGGACCCCGAGAATCCGCACAACTTAGTGGCGCGCCTGCCGGGATCGTTCGCGGCGTTGCCGCATGACGTCGATCAACCTCTCAACGAGACGATCGACACCGGCCTGGCGCATCTCTTCCCGGCGACCTTATGGGCGCTCTGGCAGCCGCGCACGGCGCTCGCCTGGCAGTTCGCGCCGGGCTTTGTGTTGCGCAGCGGGTTCGGCGTGTTCTCCGATATCCTGCCGGGCAGTGTGGCCGATCTGGTGGGCGCGAATCCGCCCTATGTGAATACATTTCAAGGCGGCTTGCTGGGCTCGGCCGGTGGGCTGGCGATCGCTCCCGGAGTGCCCGATAGCGCGATTAACGCGGCGGTTGCGGCCAACCAATCGTTCCTGCGTGGATTCGAACAGGGCGAGCTATCCTGCGCGTCGCCGCTCGCGAATCCCCAGCAATGCCTGCCGCCGGTGGCGTTAAACGCCGTGCCCGATGGCCGCTTGCGCGCGCCTTACTTCTTGCAATGGAGCTTCGGCATCGAGCACCAGGTGGGTAACTCCGGCAACCTGCGCGCGCAGTATGTCGGCACGCGCGCCATCGATCTGCCGTATCAGACGGAAGTCAATGGCTACCAGACGGTGTGCCAGGGATGTTTCACGCCTTATCCCTACGGCCAGCCTGCCGATCCGCGATTCGCGGCCGTGGACCAATTATCGACCGGCGCCAACAGTAACTACAACGGACTGCAACTTACCGCCGAGAAACGCCTGGCGGGCGGTGTAGAGGTGCATGCCAACTACACTTGGAGTCACTGTCTCGATACGGTTTCAAACGGCGGATTTCTCTCATTTTCTTCGGCCGGCATCTTATCCCCGCTTCCCAACGAACTGTGGCGGCAGTATGGAAGCTGTGACTATGACGTACGGCACAACTTCAATGCGGCATACGTCTATGAGCTACCATTTCATACGCATCGTGCCCACTGGAAGGCCCTCGTGGAAGGGTGGCAGATCTCGGGCACGCTGTTCGTGCATAGCGGACTTCCCTTCTCTGTGTTGAGCGCGCCGTATAGCGCCGACGGGCACGGGATCGTGCAATCGAGCGGTCCGCAATTTGCGAGCGTTGTGCCGGGCGTTCCGTTGTACGCTGCGGGCCCGGTGGCCGGAGCGACTCAGCCTGGCACGGTTCAGTGGCTCAATCCCAATGCCTTTGTCTCGGCGGTCGATCCCAGTACGGGCGCTTGTTATGGCGGCGATAACCCCACCAACTGCCAATTCGGGAACTTAGGGCGCAACAGCCTGCGCGGGCCGGATTTCATCTGGAGCGATCTGTATGTCACCAAGCGTTTCCACTTGAGCGAGCGCGTGGCGTTGCGCGTGGACGGACAATTCTTCAACTGGATGAACCACCCGAATTTCGCGCTGCCATCCGTGGTGGCAGGCATTCCGGGACAGCCCGCCACGCAAACCGGCTTCGGCGCCATCTCGTCGGCCACGTCACCGCCCACGGGATTGTTGGGTGTAGGTTTGGGAGGCGACAACTCGCCGCGCATGATCGCGGTGCAAGCTAAAGTCGAGTTCTAGTGGGGCAGACCCGGGCAGACCATCGTTTTTTGTGGTCTGCCGTTTTAGGTTGAACAAGGCAACTACTCATCGCCGCGCCGCTCCCCCCCAAGCGTGTGGCCGGCGTGCTCGGGATCTTCGAGCGCCTTCCACAGCTCGTCGATATTAGCGCGCACCTCGATCACGGTGGCTTCGTCGCGCTCGAAGGTGGCGATGAGCAAGCGCGCCGACTTACTTTCGGGGTCCATGAAAATGTAAGTCGCCTCGCCGTCGTGCCGCGAATGCACGCGGATCATGGGATGCAGGCTGGGTCCGGATATGGTGTCCATCAGACGGTCGCGATCGCGCCAGTCGTAAGCGCCCTCCCGCGACCGCAGGTCTTTCAGATCTTCGAAGACCGCCAGTCGCACGCTATGCGCACCGCCTGGATGCGCCACGCTCACGAACAGATTCGCCGCGCCCATGAACGGAATGTGCAGAGGCTTGGTCCCGTAGTGAGTTTCAATGGCCTTAACGATGCGATCGAACTCCGCATCGGCGCCGAAAGCTGCGCCCGCTACGGCGGCCAGTGCCAGCGTTAGTACGGGTAAGCGCCGTGTCATTGCGCCTCCCGGTGAGTTTTGGATCTTTCAAGCTTGGGAATACCGAATTCGCCGCCCAAATCCGCGAGCTTCTCGGGATCGATGGTGCCGATGATGTTGACAATAGTCAGCTCGCGCGGTTCGGCGTCCAGTACTACGATGCCGCCCAGCCGGCCCTCGCCGCCATCCTTGAAATACACGTCGACGTTCTCTCCGTGCTTCGACCGCACGCCCACCAGACGGCCCCAAGCCGGGCCGCGCAACTGACTGCGCACCGCTTCCACGTCGGCCATGCTGTATTCGCCTTCGTGCGAGAATTCGAAACTGCGCACGTAAATTGCGTCGAGTTCGCCAATAAGTTGGCGCACATCCGCCTCATCGCCGTGTTTGCTATTTAGAAATTTGGCTGCCAGTTGCAGCATGGACTTATCCATAGTCACTGACACTGCCTCGTCCGCTTTATCCGCCAGCGCTTCCACGCTCACTGGAAGCTTGATCTCCTGCGCGCAGGCCGGCAGCAGTACCGCCGCTAATGCCGCGATTGCGATTTTCATTTGTGTTTCCCGCCTCGCTAACAAATACGAACGCACTTGGCGCGGGGAGGCATTATCTGCCGGCGTGTTGCCAGCGCGAGCGCAGGCGCCCACGGCCGTTATTGAGCAGCGGTGTTAAGACGATCCGGGATCTTTCGGGCGGTCGCTGCGGTACGTTTTTTGGCGCGCCCGGTGGCACGGCCAAGCGGTCTGCCGCGGCGGCGTGGGCGGCCCGCGGCAAGGCGCTCCAGACACAAAATGGCATCGTCGAGATCGTCGCGCTGTGCGCGCAACTCATTAAGGGCTTTAGCCAAGTCCATGCGCGACTTTAAACTCCGTCGTCGGTTCGGTCGAATTGTAACCATTATAGGCGATTCGATGGTTCTGTCGAACACAAATCTGTACGCGGCGTCAAGTTCTGTAATGTATAGTACTTTGGACCCAGAACCAAGCGGGCGGCATTAGTATTGACTGTCACAATGTAAGAATTGCAGAATGATTACACAAGCCGGGCCACCCGCGTGCAGGGCGGGACACTCTATCGGCGTGAGAAAAGCGAGATTTGATGTTAAAGATGCTAAAGCAGGTTGGAAGGGTAATTGTAGCCGGCGCACCGCTTTGTGTGCTGGCGCTCGGTGGAAGCAATGCGGCAAAGGCGCAGACGTTTACCGTTTTGTATACGTTTTCGGGCGCCGCGGATGGCGGGAAGCCAATGGCTACACCGCTTTTATACAACGGTAACGTATACGGAACCACCAGCGTGGGCGGTGCAAACGCCGCCGGCGCCGTTTATGAATTGAACTTCAAGAGCCGTCATGAGGCGGCCCTGCACTCCTTCACGGGTGCGGATGGATCGGACCTCATCGGGGGGTTGGTGCAAGATCCGGGCGGTAATTTCTACGGGGTGGCCTACAAGGGCGGTTCGCACAACTATGGAACGCTATTCAAGCTGTCCCCACAGGGCGGATTTACCTTGCTGCATAACTTCGCCGGTCCGCCATCGGACGGCATTGGGCCCGCCGGGACGCTGGTGTGGGACACCATCGGGAATCTGTATGGCACCACCTACGTCGGCGGCGCGACCAAAGGCTGGGGAATTGATTACGAGTATTCCGCCGCGGGTGTATACATCATGGGTCAGAGCTTTTCTCCGGATGGCGCGCTGCCGCGGGGCGGCCTGTTTTATCAGGAAGGAAAGCTCTACGGCACCACCTGCGGTTGCGGCCCCGCACCTGGTGGCGGGCCGCTGTATGGCGGGACGATCTACGAGGTCGGCGTTCAACAGGCCCTGTACACATTCACGGGCGGCGCCGACGGCGCGGAACCCATGGGCAGCCTGGTGGGAGACGGACAAGGCAACCTGTACGGCACCACCGCCGAGGGCGGGTCGGGCAAATTCGGACTCGGATGGGGCGGCATCTTTAAGTTCAACATCGCGAGCGGACAATTGACAGTGTTGCATACGTTCACTGGACCGGATGGCGGCGCTCCCCAGTCAGCGCTCGAATGGGATGCGCAAGGCAACCTGTATGGCACTACCACTATGGGCGGCGCGCATGGTTACGGCAACGTATTCAAGCTCTCGCCTGCCGGAGTACTGACCAGCTTGCACGACTTCACGGGCGGCGCGGACGGCGCCAAGCCATACGGCGGCGTGATCGTGGACGCCAAGGGCAACGTCTGGGGCGCGGCTTCGATTGGCGGTTCGGCGGCGGCTCCGGGCGGCTACGGCACGTTGTTCATCATTTCGCCCCCGGCTGAGTAGGACAGGCCTCCCGGCCTGTCCAACAGGTGGCTGTTGACCGGTGACTGGTGGCTAGTGGTTTTGTCTAACCCACCGGACGCTGTGATACGTTGCCATTGATGGCTAAAATCCAGCGCGTCCTGATCAGCGTCACCGACAAAACCGGCATCGCGGCGTTTGCGCGCGAGCTTCACGATCTGGGCGCGGAACTGATCTCCACCGGCGGTACCGCGCGCCTGCTGCGCGATGCGGGCGTGGCCGTGCGCGACGTATCCGAAGTAACAGGCTTCCCGGAAATGCTCGACGGGCGCGTGAAGACCATGCACCCTCACGTGACCGGCGCCATCCTGGCGATGCGCGCCAAGCCCGCGCACATGCAGGCGCTGGCCGCGCATGGCATCCAGCCCATCGACATGGTGGTGGTGAACCTGTACGCCTTCGAGGACGTGGCCGCCAAGGCGGATGCGAGCCTTGCCGAGTTGATTGAGAATATCGATATCGGCGGGCCCACCATGATCCGTTCGGCGGCCAAGAACTATCAGGACGTGGCGGTGGTGGTTTCGCCCGCGGATTACGCAGGCTTGATCGAGGAACTGCGCGCACACGGCGGGGAGCTTTCCGAAGCTACCAAGTGGCGGCTGGCGCAGAGGGCTTTCGAGACTACCGCGGATTACGACCGTGCCATCAGCGCGCGGCTTGCTCTGGTAGATGGCGCACGAGGGCCGTTGCCCGCAACTCTCGATCTGCGCGCCGGAAAGATCCTGGATCTGCGCTACGGCGAGAACCCCCATCAGGCGGCCGCGCTTTATGGCACGCGCGGCGTGGGTATCGCGGGCGCGGCGCAGCTTCAGGGCAAGGAGCTTTCCTTCAACAATCTGGTGGATCTGGATGCGGCCTGGCAACTGGTGAACGAATTCGGCCGGCCGGCCACCGCCATTATCAAGCACACCAATCCTTGCGGCTGCGGCGAGCAGGATACGCTTGCGGAAAGCTACCGCAAGGCGTTTGCATGCGACCCGGTATCCGCGTATGGCAGCGTGATCGGATTCAATCGCGTGGTGGATGAGGAGACCGCGCGCGAGTGCGCCAAAACATTTGTGGAGGCGGTTGCCGCGCCGGACTATTCGCCGGAGGCGTTGGCGGCGCTGAGTGGGAGGAAGAATCTGCGGCTGATGAAAGTGGCGGCGGGCGGCGACGGGTTGGTGGTGAAGTCCATTTCCGGCGGATATCTGGCGCAGACGCCGGATACAGCGCGGCTCGATCGCGGCACGGCGCAGGTGAAGACCAGGCGGTCGCCCAGCGAGGAAGAATGGATCGCGCTGGAGTTTGCATGGAAAGTGGCTAAGCATGTGAAGTCGAACGCCATCGTGTTTGCACGCGCCGGACAGACGGTGGGCGTGGGCGCAGGCCAGATGAGCCGGGTGGATTCGGTGAAACTGGCGGCCATGAAAGCCGCCCTACCTCTGGCGGGCACGGTGGTAGGATCGGACGCATTTTTTCCGTTTCCGGATGGTCTGGAGGAAGCCGCGCGGCACGGTGCGACGGCCGTGATCCAGCCGGGAGGGTCGGTGCGGGATGCGGAGGTGATCGAGGCTGCCGACCGCTTGGGTTTGGCGATGGTGTTTACGGGCGTGCGCCATTTCCGGCACTAAACCTCCCGTGGGGCAGACCATCGTTTTTGGTGGTCTGCCGTGTTTTCCTCATATTTGGTAATTGGACAGGCCGGGAGGCCCGTCCTACTAAAACTGGAAGCGGAGCTGGATATCGATGCGGCGGTTATCGGTGGGCGTCTGCTCGGCCATGAATCCGCCGGAGATGCCTGTATATTGCAGGAAATTGGTCGATCCCATGCTCCCCACTGGCGCGGCATAATTCACATGATTCAGAATGTTGCGCGCGCTGACGGAGAGCGTCAAATTATAGCGATGCTCCGTGGTGCCCCCGCCAAAGGGACCGCCGCGGCCGCCTCCGCCAAAAAATCCGCCACGGCCGCCGCCTCCCTGAGTGGCCCGCGATCCGCCGCTGGAGCCTGAGAATTTCGTGGTGCCGAATCCCCACGTTCGGCTGAGCCGCAGATTCAAGCTGAACTGGCCGGGTCCGTTGCCCAGATTACGCGGCACCAGTGACTCGCCGGCGCAGCCCAGCGGACAGGCATTCAAGTACCCGTACGGTGTGGGGATAATATCCGAACCGGGTCCGCTGGCGAAAATCGGCCGCGCGTTGAAGATGGCGGTGGGAACGCCATCGAAGTACGAGGGTCCGCCGGTCGTGATGTTGTAAGGCGCGCCGGTCATCGCCACAATGAACGGGGCAAGCTGAATCTTCAGCGGCGCCGCGATGGTGCCGAAGATGAACGCGCGGTTTTGAACGTCCAAGGCCGACCGGCTCCATTCCGCGGCCAGATCGTAGGGATTCACGGGCGTGGATGTGCCGCAACCAGATGAGAATGCGCATATGCTTCCGTCCGTGTTGCTGTGCGCCGTGCTCCAGATGTAAGCCCCGGTGACCGTCACGCGGCTGCCGATCTGCGTGTTCACGCGGGTAATTACTTGTAACTGCTTCAGCAGACCGTCCGACTCATACTGAAAAAGCGGCGAAGGCGCCAGCGGAGCTACATCGTTCGTGACGAACTGATGAACGCCGCGCGTGTCCGTCATATTCACGGCGAGCGTGGTACGGCGATTGATCTGCCGTTCGACGCCTATCGCGGACTGAATCAAGTAAGGGGCGCGCAGGTCGGGAGCCGCGATAAATTGCACGGGATTCGTCGAAGATGTCAGACTGGACGGGACACAGCCGGTGAGCGTCGTGGGACAGAAGAAAGTAGGATTATTCACCACATAGCTCAACTGATTTCTTCCGTTATATTCCTCCGTATAGAGGTTATCCGGGTCGGAATACCGGATATAGAACATGCCGAAACCGCCGCGGATTACCGTGGCGGGAGCGCCTTTGGAAGCTTGGCGTCCGGGCGCCCAGGCGAAGGCGAAGCGGGGCGCGGCATCCTTCCAGTCATGAATATTCGTCTGACCCTCCCAACGAAGGCCATAACTCAGAGTGAGGCCCGGAGCTACGCGCCAATCGTCTTGCGCGAACGCGCCCAGGTCGAACATGCTGGACGACACCGCCGGCTGCCCCTGATTGATGCTAAATAATGTCGGACCGATGCCAGGGGGCAATTGCGCGCAGCCGGTGGGGCAGGCCTGCAGGACTGCCTGATAAGCCGTGATCGTGGTGAACGTAAATGTGCCGTTGAAGTTACTCGGCGTGAAGTAGTTCAGCAGATCGTTTCTGGTGCGCGCGCCAAATTTGATGGTATGCTTGCCGTGGGTCACGCTGGTATAGTTTTGAAACTCGTAGTTGCCTTCGATTTGCGTGGTGCGGCCGATGCCCGCGCCCCCGATCTCGAAATCGCCGGGCACGGTTACTTGAGGAGTCCCGGATTGTGCGGTTTCTCCGGTTGAATAGCGGTTGTACTGGAACCGTGTCTCGTTGACGACACTATTCGACAACACGGCGGTATCGGTGACCTGCGCCGTTTGTTGCAGTTGAACGTAGCTATAACCGTTACCCGGAAGACTGAAGCCGCCTATCCCCCACAGGTCCCGATGCAGATCCAAATAGGCGTAACGCAAACTAAGCGTGTTATTCGTGCCTAACTGCCAATCGACGCGCGGGCTGAAGGTCGTGCGTTGCTGCGGCGTGGGTGTGGCGTTTCTTAGAATCGTAGGTTGAAGTGTAATAGGGTCGAGAATGGTGGCATTTACTAGTCCGTTGTCGTCGATCTGGCGTCGCTCCATATCTAAAAAGAAACTGGCGTGTTTGTTGATGGGGCCGCTGACATTGCCGCCGTATGTCTGCGCTTTAAATCCGGGAAATGGCGTGAAAGTAATAAAAGGATTGCGCGCGTTCCATACACCGTCGCTGATGTCGTAACTGGCGGTGCCGTGAAAGTTATCCGAGCCCGGCTTGGTGAAGATTTCGATGCGTCCGAAGCCCAGCTTGTCGAATTCGCTGGCGAACGGATTCTGGTTGATGCGAATTTCGCGGATGGATTCCTTGGGAGGGAGGTGGCCGCTCGAGAATCCATCGATGTAAATTTCGCCGCCGTTGGGACCGGCCGAGGGCCCCGCCAGGGCCTGCAGATCCTGCTGCAGATCGTCGGGATCGTCCGGCAGAGCTTGCAGATCGGCGCCTTTGAATACCAGGGCGTCCACGTTTTGGGATGCTTGCAGACCTAATTGCGTGGTGTTTTCCTCGGATACCGTGACCTCCTGTTTCACTTCGGCGATTTTCATGGTGACATCGCCGCGCGCCACTTGCCCGGTATCCACGAGCACCGCGACGCCGCCGCTCTGCTCGAGTCCTTTGGACGTGGCCGATACCGAGTAGGTGCCGGGAGCCACCGCGCGAAAGGTGTAGGCGCCGTCCGCGCCAGTTTGGGCTTGCCGCGTAGCGCCGCTGTCATTGGTGAGCGTCACCGTAGCGCCAGGAATGATGGCGCCGCTCGTGTCTTTCACTGTGCCGGTGACGGTTCCACCATTGGGCGAGGGACCCGCGGGCTTGGTTTGGGCAAGGGCGGACAGCGCCGCGAGGGTCAGGAACACAAACGTACAAGGGACGGTCTTAAGGGCCACACTGTCTTGGCGAAGATGGATGGCTTTGGGGTTACACCTGGCGCCAGGAAAGAACGAAGCGAACACCCAACTGGCCCTACCGGCCACTTAGGCGATGAGTTTCTCCATCGCGCCGCAGAACATATCGATCTCCTGCACGGTCGTATAAATGTTAGGCGTGATGCGCAAGCCCTGGAACTGCGGGTGCACGATGGGGGTGGTCATGATGCGGTACTTATCCCACAACTGTTCGACCAGTGGCCCGGGGTCTTTGCCTTCCACCACCAGCAGCCCGATGCCGCAGCTTAGCCGCGGGTCGGAACTGGTGGGCGTGGAGACGCGCGGCAGGCGCGTGAGCCGGCCGGTCCAGCGGGCCCGCAGGTAACGCAGGCGCGCCGCCTTACGCTCCACCCCGATGGCCGTGTGAAACTCCAGCGCGTCGGCGATGGCATTGTGATTGGCCGCCGGATGTGTGCCGATTTCTTCAAACTTGCGGATGTTATCCGTCATCTCGGCAGGCGCGGCCATTAGCGGCCACACTTTCCCGATCTTCGATTTGCGCACGTATAGGAAGCCCGTCCCGTGCGGCGCCAGCAGCCATTTATGCAGGCTGGTGCCGTAATAATCGCAATCCAGATCGGCGTGTTTAAACGGAAACTGTGCGTAAGCGTGCGCGCCATCCACGATGGCCTCGATGCCCTTGCTGCGCGCCATCCGGCAAATCTGTTTCACCGGAAATATCTGGCCCGTGAGATTGGTGATGTGGCAAAAATGAATCACGCGGGTGCGCGGCGTGATGGCCCGCTCGAAGCGCTCCGCGAGATCCTCGAGCGAGGGCGGCGGCGTGGGAAACGGGATCGTCTTCAGGACGATGCCGTCGCGTCGCTCACGCTGCTTCCACGTCGTGATCATGCGCGGATAATCCTGGTCGGTGGTGAGCACTTCGTCGCCGGCTTTCAGATCGAGGCCTTGTTGCACGTTTTCGAGCGACTCCGAGGCGTTGCGCGTGATGGCCATCTCTTCGGGATCGCAACCGAAGTCGGCGGCCAGGCGCTGGCGTACGTTTTCTACTTCCGGCTCGAGATCCACCCACATGGTGCGCGCCGGCGCGATGTTGCTGTGCTCGAGCGCGCGCCGCATGGATTCCTGCACCACGCGCGGCGACGGGCTGACGCCGCCGTTGTTGAGGTTGATAATGTTGCGGTCGAGCGTGAAGGCGGACTGAATGTCGCGCCAGAAATCCTCGTCGCGCGCGATATCTTCGGCGGGCCGATTGTCTCCTACCGTGGCCGCGCGGGCGCGATCGGCCGAATCGGGACGCAGGAACGCGAGGGCTCCCGCGGCCCGCAAAAATTGGCGGCGCTCCATCGGATGATCCTCCTTTGTGCGGCGGGTAGGGCCGCGTTGCCTATTGTAGCGGATCGCTGAAGCTCGGGTGCTTAAACCGCTCCCTCACGGTCGCGGCTCTGTAGATGGTGCGAAATGGACGCGGCAGTTACAGAGCCGCGACCGTGAGGGAGCGGTTTCCCCAAAAAGGTTACACACCCAGCCGGGAGTCCTGTCCTACGGCGCGCGCGGAATTAGAATACTCTCTCCGGATTCATCATGACCACAGCCGCCGAACACTTCAAGATCCTGCTCCGGGCCGACATGGGCGGCTTCGTGTTGAGCCTGCTGGTGCTGTTCGTAGGCATGGCGGCGCTCGCCGTTCACCTGCTGCGTCTCAAGTCGAAAGACCGCACGCTGCTCTGGTTTGGGTTGTTCATAGGCCTCTACGGCTTGCGTTCGCTCACACGCCACTTCATCACCCGCGCGCTGTTCGATCTGCCGTCCACGTTCTGGAGTTACACCGATAGCATTATCAGCGACATCATCGTCACGCCGGCGATTCTGTTCTTCGAGGAGATTTACGGCAAGGGATGGAAATCGTGCGTGCGCTGGATCCTGTGGGCGCAAGCTGCGTGGGGCACCGCCGCCATCGTTGCCGTCTGCGTGCGGCACAATCCCGGCCAGGTTCCGGATCCCTCGAATCTGCTGCTCTTTACACTTCCGCCATTTCTGCTGATCGGATACCTGCGCGGCTATCGCCCGCCACGATCCTCCTGGGCGGCCATCGTCTTCGCGGGTAGCTCGATCTTCGTCCTCACCGTAATCGTGGATCACCTGCGGGACGCCGGGCTCACACCCTGGCATTTGCGCACGGAGCCCTTCGGCTTCGTCGCCAACCTGGCGTGCTTGGCCTATGTGGCCGCCGAACGGTTCGTCACCAACGAGCAGCAACTGGTCGCCATCGACGAGGAGATGAAATCCGCCGCGCGCATTCAAGCGTCCATTCTGCCCGGCGGCGTGCCCAGCGTCCCCGGCCTGCGCATCGCCGTCAGATATCTGCCGATGACGGCGGTAGCGGGTGACTTCTACGACTTTCTGATTTCGGGTGGCGGCGCCATCGGCATTCTGGTGGCCGACGTAACGGGGCATGGCGTGCCCGCGGCCCTGGTGGCATCCATGGTGAAAGTGGCCGTCTCCTCGCAGGCGGACCATGCATCCGATCCGGCGCGCGTGATCTCCGCGCTCAACCAGGTGATGTGCCGGCAGGTGCAAGGGCAGTTCACTACGGCAGGCTACTTATTCCTGGATGTCCGTCAGCGAACCGCGCTCTACGCCGCCGCGGGACATCCGCCGCTGCTGTTGTGGCGCAAAGCCGATGCCGCACTGCGCGAGTTCCGGGAGAACGGCCTGCTGATGGGCGTGCGCGCCACCGAGAAGTACGCCAACACGCCGATCGATTTGGAGCCCGGGGACCGTCTCCTGCTCTATACCGATGGCATTCCGGAGGCCTCTAATACCGCTGAAGAATTGTTCGGCGAGCAGCGGCTAGCCCTGCCCTTTACCCGTAACTTATTACTGGACAAATAGGTTTGTCTCGTTCATAATGACCGCGTGGACCTGCAGAATCAGATCAAACGCATGCTGTCGCGGCCAGAGACCATCGAGTATGTTAGCCAACTATTGCAGATGGATGAGTTTTTTTCGCGGACCGAGTTGGCGGATTTCCTTTGCGAGGAGTTTGGGTTTCAAGACCCGCGTGGACAAAACCAGCGCGCGGGTTGCCTGAAAGCACTGCGCGAACTGGAGGCTAAGGGCTGGTTCCAACTCCCGCCGCCAGAGATTCAAAAGGCCCATCCCACTCCGCGACGGTTGCCCGAACCGGTCCCGGAACCAAGAGCCGTGCCAGACGAGGTAGGCATGCTGAGCGGACTAGAGTTGATCCTGGTCAAGCAGGAAGGCCAGATGCGGACCTGGAACGAACTGATGATCCGGGAACATCCGCAGGAAGCTGGACCATTGGTTGGACGGCAGATTCGTTACTTGGTTGGTTCCGAGCACGGCTGGCTGGGAGCGTTCGGCTTTGCGGCGCCGGCACTGCAATTAGGCGCGCGAGACCGTTGGATCGGTTGGGACGCGGAACAACGACGCGCACATTTGCACCAGGTCGTATGCTTGAGCCGGTTTCTGATCCGACCCTCAGTGGAGTGCCGTAACTTGGCCTCGCGGCTTTTGAGTATGAGTTTGGATCGGCTGGTGGAGGATTTCGCACAGCGCTACAATTACCGTCCCTGGCTGGTGGAGAGTTTCGTCGACACCTCCCGTTTTTCCGGCGCCTGCTATCGGGCGGCGAACTGGATGCTAGTGGGACAAACCCAAGGGCGAGGCCGGCAGGACCGTTTCACCAAGTGCGAGGAAACGATCAAGGACATATACGTCTATCCGTTGGAGAAAGATTTCCGTACTCGCTTGGGTTTACCAGCGGGGGCGGGCTTAGGGCAACTGGGGCCAGCCGATGGCATGGAGGGTAACCATTGGGCGAAGCAGGAATTCGGGGGTGCGCCATTGGGTGACCAGCGATTGAGTGAGCGACTCGTGAATATTGCGCAATCGAAGGCAGACAAACCGGGCAGTGCCTTCACGGGCGTGGCGGAAGGAGATTCGCAGGCAGTCAAGGCCTATTATCGGTTCATCGATCATCCCGACTATGAGGCCGTGAGCATGCCGCACATTTTGCAGCCGCATCGGCAACGTACCATTCAGCGCATGAAAGGCCAACGCACGGTGCTGTGTATTCAGGACGGCAGCGATCTGGATTACTCCAGTCTGGCGCAGTGTCCCGGTCTGGGGGTGATCGGAACCAATCAAACAGCGGCGCAGAGTCGAGGACTACATCTGCACACCACCCTGGCGGTGGCGCCCAACGGACTGCCGTTGGGCGTGTTGCGCGCGCAGTGCGTAGCGCCGGAATTGAAATCGCCCGACGACAAGCGTTTGAGCTACACCATCCCGATCGAGGAAAAAGACACCTTCCGCTGGATCGAGGGTTTGCGCGACACCCTGGAGGTGGCTGCGCAGATGCCCCAGACACGACTGATCAACGTGTGTGACCGGGAAGCCGATTTCTTCGAGTTGTTCGAGGAACAACGCCGCACCCCTGGAGTGGATCTCTTAGTGCGTGCCAATCACAACCGGGTGATCATGGATGAACCTTATAAGCTTTTCGAGGCCGTTCGTCAGGCTCCCTTGCAGACCAAAGTACAGATCCACGTTCCACGCCAAAGCGCCCGGCCCAAACTCAGCAAGAAAAAGGCGAAAGCGAAAAGGCCCAGCCGTCAGGCCGAGTTGGAAGTGCGTTACCAACGGATTCAACTCCGTCCCTCCAAGTATTATTCCGGCAAAGATCCCATCGACATCTGGATTATTCATGCAGTGGAATCGTCGCCGCCGGAAGGAATCGCACCCGTGGAGTGGTTCCTGCTGACGACGGTCAACCTTCGCTCGGCGGAAGATGCCGTTGCCTGCCTACGCTGGTACTGTCTGCGGTGGCGGATTGAAGACTTTCATCGAGTACTCAAATCTGGTTGCGGCGTCGAGCAGATCGCGCATGAGACCGCTGAGCGCATTCGCCGAGCTATCGCGATCAATCTCGTCATTGCCTGGCGCATCATGCTGATGACACTGTTGGGGCGGGAGACACCACAATTGCCGCCCGAAGTTCTGTTCTCCGATATCGAGCTGCAGGTTCTCCGCGCCTACGCGAAAAAAAAAGCTCGCACAGCCTTCAACCTTGCGTGATACAGTGCGCCTCGTCGCCCGCGTCGGCGGCTACCTGGGCCGCAAGAACGATCCCGAACCCGGTCACCAACTGATGTGGAAAGGCTTTTCGCAACTTCTACTCATGTGTGAAGGATTCGAACTGCGGGATTCCGATGATGCCGAATGACATTTGTCCCGAAGTTATTACGGGTAAAGGGCAGGGCTAGCCGAGTTCATTGCCGCGCATGCCGACTTGGCGGCGGACGCTTTCGCCGGCACGCTACTCGAAACGCTGGCCGCATGGTCCGGCGGCCGCCGCGCGCAGACCGACGATATCACGCTGGTGGTGGTGGATGTGGTTACTTCATGAAGGTAGCCTGGCGGCCCGCCACTGACCGGTAACGCCACCTTTTGTTTTGTCCTATCCGCGTTCATCGGCGTTTATCTGCGGCCATTTTGCTTTCTTCTTCAGGCCGCCGGGCATCGATCACCACGATTGCCGTTGGATCGTGCGAAGTCACCAGGCCTAATCTTCCCCCCACCCCCTTTCGCGCTGCCTTACATATCGTGAGCACACTTTCCGAACCCCCTCAAAGGTCGCTCGCATCGCCCACATGCGCCTCCTCGTCGACCAGCACAAGAAGCTCGAAGACCGCCTCCTTCAGGGTGGCGGTCCTTCCAAAATCGCGCGCCAGCATCGCGCCCGCAAAATGACCGCGCGCGAACGCATCGCCGCCCTCATCGACCCCGGCACAGACTTCCTCGAAATCGGTCTCCTGCTCGCCTACGACCAGTACGATGGCGAAGCGTCACCTTCGCTACTCCACCTGTTTTAACGCAGGATTCTCAGGGTCCCCAAACGGTCGCCCGTCTCATGCCACAGTCGGGGGATCAAATCTGGTGCATAAGGCAGGTATCACATCTCACGGCGAGACCAAGCTCATGTCCTAGATTACTTCCACCGAATCCTGAAAGGCCGATCCGTATGGCTTAAAGTCGGGACCATCCGGCATCGAACTGAGTGGTATCATCATGGCGATCCTCCAGTGGGCCTGAACTTGGGCGACGACTGCGATGACATCGACCTTGATATCACTCTAGAAAAGCACGAGCTCGCAAAGCGATTCCCACTACAAGTTCTCGACCAGCTGATTACTGAAGCGGGGTTGGCTGGCCACGACATGCTGTTGGCAGACGGCGGGACTGAGCGACTCGTGTTAGCCAGCGGCGAGGTGGCGCGAGACTTCCTAACTATTTTTCGTAGGCGGCTATCGATGTTGCACGAGAAAGAGGGAAGACATATCGTGGTGAGCGGATTAACGCCGAGGACGTAAATATGGCTGCGGGCGAACACGATCCTTCGAAGCGTGACGAACTCAAAAGGGACACGATGGGCGAGCGTGCGCAGCTAGAGCAAGCCCTACTTAGAATTCAAGACTTCTGCCTTGGAAACAAAGTGAATTGTTTTCTTGTCGAACGCGAGATTGAGTCCAAAGGTCAGGCACTCATTGGCGAGCTTGTGGACCTCCGGTTCGTTCATGTTGTTGAGTCTCGAACGACAGTTCGGGACGATCCAGGTAAGCTTTACACGGGCTATATGCTCGACATTAGCCAATATACCGGCGAACGCCGCCGTAGGGAACTCCAGATGATCGAGTTTTGGAGGCGGGATGAATTCGACCGGATAAGGCGGTCGAAGTATGTTCTTGCCTTAGTCGGTCTTTCAAGTGCTACGTAAGGCAAACGGATACATATTCCGTGCGCGGATTCCGCGATCTGGCTTATGCCCTACGGTCCCAGGCCACTTGGCCTTGTCGTCGCCTATCGCGAGACTACCGGCTAGGGTTAGAAATTGGTGGCTCACCACCTCCGCGGGGTCCTCGCTCGCTACCATCCGACTCGGAATAATGACGACCCCCGCGCCCCCCACCCATTCGCGCTACCCTTACATATCGTGAGCACACTTCCCGAACCCGCCTCCCCCGCCGCACACAAAGTCGCCCGCATCGCCCACATGCGCCTCCTCGTCGACCAACTCAAGAAGCTCGAAGACCGCCTCCGCCTGGGTGGCGGCCCCGCCAAAATCGAGCGCCAGCACCGCGCCCGCAAAATGACCGCCCGCGAACGCATCGCCGCCCTCATCGACCCCGGCACGCCCTTCCTCGAAATCGGACTCTTGCTGGCCTACGACCAGTACGACGGCGAAGCGCCCGGCCTCGGCTCCGTCACCGGCATCGGCATCGTCGAAGGCCGCCACTGCGTCATCATCGCCGGCGACGCCACCGTCAAGGCCGGCTCCTGGTGGCCCGAAACCGTCACCAAAGGACTCCGCGCGCAGGAAATCGCCATGCGCAACCGCGTCCCCATCGTCTATCTGGTGGATTCCGCGGGCGTCAACCTGCCCTACCAGGACCGCATCTTCCCCGGCCAGTACGGCGGCGGCCGCATTTTTTACTATAATTCCCTGATGCGGCGCAAGCTCCGCGTGCCGCAGATCGCCGCGGTGATGGGACCTTGCATCGCCGGCGGCGCCTATCTTCCCGCCCTGAGTGACTATATCATCATGGTCGAAGGCACCAGCTTCATGGGCCTGGGCGGTCCGAATCTCGTCAAAGGCGCCACCGGCCAGGTGGTCGATTCCGAATCTATCGGCGGCGCCCATCTGCACACCAGCGTCAGCGGTGTCGCGCACTACATGGCCAAAGACGATGCCGATTCGCTCGCGCGCATCCGCCAGCGTTTCCGCGATCTCCCCCCCCCGCCCGCGCGCTCGCAAGGCAATCCGCCCGCGCGCCCCATCGACGATATCTACGGCGTTCTCCCCGCCGACCATCGGCTCCCTTACGAAATCGAAGAAGTCATCTTCCGCATTTTCGATGCGGGCGATTACACCGAATTTCAGCCCGACTACGCGCCCGAAATGTTGTGCGCAAGCGCGCGCTTGAACGGCCATCCGGTGTCCATCATCGCCAACCGCCGCGGTTTCCTGCGCTCCGAAGGCCGTCCCCGCATCGGCGGCATCGTATATACCGAATCCGCGCGCAAGGTGGCCTACTTCGTCGAACTCAACGAGCGCCAGGGACACCCGCTCATCTATCTGCAGGATGTTTCCGGCTTCATGGTCGGTCCCGAAGCCGAACGCGAAGGCATCGTTCGCGCCGGCGCCGACATGGTGGAAGCCATGTCCTGCACCTCAGTGCCGAAGCTCATCCTCACCCTGAATCACGCCAGCGGTGCAGGCTACTATGCCATGGCGGGCCAAGGTTTCGAGCCGCATTTCACCTTCAGTTGGCCCACCGCCCGCATCGGAGTCATGGAAGGCGATTCGGCCGTGCAAGCGCTCTTCTCCGTCGAGATCGAAAAATACAAAGCCAGCGGCGAACCACTGCCGAAGCAGTTACAATTCGCCATTGACAAAACAAAATCCGACTACGAACACTGGCTCGACGCACGCTACGCCGCCGCCCGCGGCCACTGCGACGCCGTAATCGACCCGCTGGATACTCGCCAGATACTCACTATGGCCCTGGAAGTAACCCTGCACCGTCCCAGAGGCGAGCAACTGATCCTGGAGACACTGTGAAAACTAATTCCCAGCCCCCCGTTCGCACCGCGAACGGCCAGCCGGCCGTGCACTGCGTCGCCGTAGTTGACCCCCTGGATACTCGCCAGATACTAACTATGGCCCTGGAACTAACCCTGCACCGTCCCAGAGGCGAGCAACTGATCCTGGAGACGCTGTGAAAACTAATCCCCAGCCCCCAGCCCCTAGCCCCCAGTCCCCCGTTCGCATCGCGAACGGCCAGGGCTTTTGGGGCGATTGGCTCGAAGCGCCCGTCCGCTTAGTCGACGATGGGCCCATCGACTATCTCACGCTCGACTACTTAGCCGAAGTTACTATGTCGATCCTGCAGAAACAGCGTCAGGCTGACCCCAACTTAGGCTACGCCCGCGACTTCCCGCCTCTAATCGGTCGCATCGCTAGTAAGTTGCGCGATAAACATATCAAAGTTGTCGCCAACGCCGGGGGCGTAAATCCCGTGGCCTGCGCGCGCGCCGTTCTGAAAGCCGCGCCTGGATTGAAGGTCGCCGTAGTCCTCGGCGACGATATCCTGGATCGCATCCCCGACTTACTCGCCCGCGGCCACGAAATGCGCAATATCGATACCGGCGAGCCGCTCTCCACCATCCGCGAGCACATCCTCAGCGCTAATGCCTACATCGGCGCATTCCCGCTCGCCGAAGCCCTCTCCACCGGCGCCGACGTGGTCATCTCCGGCCGCTGCGCCGACGCCGCCCTGGTGCTCGCCCCCATGATCCACGAATTCGGCTGGCAACCCGGCGATTACGATAAGCTCTCCGCCGGCATCGTCGCCGGACATATCATCGAATGCGGCGCGCAATGTTCCGGCGGCAATTGTCAGGTCGATTGGCAAAACATTCCGGATCTCGCCAACATCGGCTATCCCATCGTGGAAGCCGAACCCGACGGATCGTTCGTCGTCACCAAGCACCCCGGCACCGGCGGCCGCATCGATACTCACGGCGTGAAGGAGCAGCTACTCTACGAAATCGGCGATCCGCGCGCCTACATGACGCCCGATTGCGTCGCCGATTTCACTTCCCTCCACCTCGCAGACATCGGCCCCGACCGTGTGCGCGGCTCCGGCGTGCGCGGCGCGCCTCGTCCCGCGATGCTGAAAGCCTCCATCAGTTATCACGCCGGATGGAAAGCCTCCGGCACGCTGGTCTACAGTTGGCCGCAGGCGCTCGAAAAAGCGCGCGCCGCCGACCGCATCACCCGCCAGCGCCTCGATCAGCTCGGCCTGAAGTTCGATGAGATCCATACCGAGTACTTCGGCGTGAATGCCTGCCACGGTCCCGCCGCTCGCCCGGTTCACGATCCGCCGGAAGTGCAGGTGCGCATCGGCGTGCGCGGCCCCGATAAGCGCGCCGTCGACCGTTTCACGCGCGAAATGATTCCGCTGGTGCTCACCGGCCCGCCGGGCGGCACCGGTTACGGCGAAGGCCGCCCCGAAGTCCGCCAAATCGTAGCCTACTGGCCCGCCCTGATTCCCCGCGAAGAAATCCAAACCATGGTGGAGTTAGTAAGTGGGGCAGGCTCGTAGCCTGCGGCGGCCTCGTAGGCCGCCAGGAGCCTAGCAATGAAAATTCCCTTATCCCAAATCGCTCACACCCGCTCCGGAGACAAAGGCGACATATCCAACATAGGAGTAATAGCCTGGAAACCCGAGCACTATGCCGTCCTCCTCCGCGAAGTGACTCCCGAACGTGTAAAGTCATTCTTCGGCGACTTAGTACAAGGCAAAGTAGACCGCTTCGAGTTACCCAACCTGCACGCCCTGAACCTGCTGCTCTATCACGCCCTAGGCGGCGGCGGAACCGTTTCCCTACGCACCGACGCGCAAGGCAAAACATTAGGCGCCGCGCTGCTAGCCATGGAGATTGACATCGATGACCAAGAGCTTTAATTGTGGGGCAGGCACTCTGCCTGCGGCGGCCTCCCAGGCCGCCCTCTTCACAGGAGATCCCCAGCCATGACCGAAAGCTTACAAATCACCCGCGAAGGCCGCGTCCTCCGCCTGGCCCTCAACCGCCCTGAGCGCCGCAACGCCCTGAACATGGACCTCTGTACCGCCCTGGCCGCCGCCCTCGAATCCGCTGAAAACAACGCCGCCATCGGAGCCATCCTGCTCACCGGCAATGGCAAATCCTTCTGCGCCGGCATGGACCTCCACGAAGTCCTGGCCCCCGGCGGCGCCGACGTCAACGAAATCCACGAACGCATCTTCACCGCCGGCATCCGGCTCACCAAGCCCCTCATCGCCGCGGTCCACGGAGCCGCCCTCGCGGGCGGCACGGGCCTCGCCGCGAATTGCCACATCGTGATCGCATCCGACGATGCCACCTTCGGCCTCACCGAAATCCGCATCGGCCTGTGGCCCTTCGTCATCTTCCGCACCGTGGCAGCCGCGCTCGGCCGGCGCCGCGCTACCGAATTGGCTCTCTCCGGCCGGATTTTCGGAGCTGCCGAAGCCCGCGAATACGGCTTGGTGCATCACGTGGTGGACCCCGCCGGCTTGATCGACCGTGCCAACGAAATCGCCGCCGCCATCGCCGTGTCGAGCCCCACCGCCATCGCCGCCGGCCTCGCCTTCGTCCGTGACGCGCGCGGCAAAACCTGGGAAGAGGCCGGCGACCTGGCCCGCCAGATGCGCAACGAGGTCTTCCGCAGCGCCGATTTCCAGGAAGGCATCCGCGCCTTCCAGGAAAAACGTCCCCCGCGCTGGCCCTCCGCCGGAACGTAGACCTATTACTCTATCCTCGTGCGAACCATTTCACTGAAGCTGCCCGATAACCTCCTGGCGCAACTCGACCGCAAAGCCAAGCAGCGACGAGTCACGAAATCCTCGCTCGTGCGCGAGTGCCTGGAAGAGGCACTGTCCGATAAATCGCCATCCCACACGGCCTCATGTTACGACTTGGCCCGCGACTTGGCCGGCAGCGTGCGCGGACTCCCCAAGCCGTAAATCCGAAATACGTGAAAGGTTTGGCCAGTGAGCAAGGCCGCTTGCGGCGCGGCACTGGCGAGCCCATCTCGTGGACGCAGCCGCCGGCGCCAGCGAGCCCGAACTTAGACCCGGTCGTCGGGCCCGATGGCGCAAACAGCACGTCTCAAATTCGGATTTACAAATATTTACAGAGATCTAGTCGCGCGTTTGGCGTGCCCGTGCCATAATCGGGTCACCGATGCCCCGCAAACAATCTCAGACCATAGTCTCATTCCTCGTTGTGGCGGCGGCGGCGGTGGCTTGCGCGCGCCCGTCCATGGCGCAGACGCCGGCGGAGAGCGCCGCACCCCGCACCATCAACCGTAGCCAACCCGAGCTGCCTTCAAACGCCGGCGCGCAATATACTTTCCAGTTCCTTACTCTGCCGTTTCCGGACGTAGTGGACTTCTATGTAAATGGGATCAACGACCATGGTGAGGTCATTGGCGGCTATACGTCAAAAAAGAACTGCTCGGTCGGCGAGGGTTGCTTATTGGGCTGGCTGTAAGGATGGCGCGGATTACCGCAGAATCGTGATCGGCGGGGAGGGATTTACCCGAACCTATGCAATCAATAACTCCGGAATCATCGTGGGGACGTGCTGCGCAACCCCGGAACGCTCGCCGGGCTTTCAGTACGACCCCTCCACCGGCGGCCTTCAAACGGTCAACGTACCCGGCGCACAACTGACCAACGCCTACTGCATTAACGATCTCGGCGCCATCTGCGGACTAGCCGAGTTTCCAGCTAACCTCAGCACCGGGTTCATCCTAGAAAACGGCGTTTACACCCAAATCGCGATGCCGAATACTACGGACAACGTCCTGTACGGGCTGAATTCAAGCGGCCAGGCGGTAGGTTGCGCGCGCCCCGACGATTCCCACGTGGAGGGCTATCTTTACCAGAACGGAACATTCCAGATCATCCAGTTTCCCGGCGCGTCGTCCACGTGCGCATCTGGCATCAATGACAGAGGTGACATCGTGGGCGCTTATAGCAATCGGGGCCTGCAACAATTGACCCACGGCTTTTTGTATCGCGACGGGATCTATGAGGCATTCGATCAACCTGGTTGCGACTCTACGGGACCGGCGGGCATCAACGACCAACGCGTGATCGTGGGAGGTTCGTGCGGCGGGAACTTCATCGCCACACCCACGGCAGCATCTTCGGAGGCGGTCGCTCCATCACATTGAAACCACGAGCGGGCGGGGTGCGAATCGGACGACGCAAGAGAGTCAGGAAAGGTTCACCTCTTTGTTCTGGTCAGGTAAGTATAGCCTTTCGCTCGAATGTGGTCGGTACCCCTCCAAGATTTCCTGTAATCCACAGAAATCAAACATCAAACGGAGCGCCTAGCCCTCCACGCACGCCAACGTTGTGCTAATGTCAAGGTAACGAGACCCACCCGGCCTGAAGCAGCAGCACTGCCAAGAGCGAAGAATGTTCGAACGTAACCGTCTCCCTGCCCGGGACGAG
Organism: Bryobacterales bacterium; assembly: GCA_963785255.1. GTDB lineage: Bacteria > Acidobacteriota > Terriglobia > Bryobacterales > Bryobacteraceae > Bog-159. The sequence goes on along the minus strand of CAWAUR010000012.1, from coordinate 318,636 downwards.
ATCCTAAGCGATACTTTAAGTAAGCCATCCAAAAACAACGAAACAAGTGTGCCTAACTCGATGATTTTCAAAGGTGGCTCTGCTCCGCAGTTTTTTTGGCCTAACCCAAATCCAGCAAATCTTCCCCTCCGCCACTACATATTGGGCCCAATCTCTGTCACCCCCTTTTTGCAGCGTAGAATGTGCTTTACTTTTTCCCCCAACGAGTTTAGTATGGTTACGATCCCCCGAGCAAGACGAGGTAAACGTTTTTGCTGAAACTAAAGCGCGTCGAACTCCAAGGCTTCAAATCGTTCTGTGACCGCACGGAACTTCGCTTCAATGGCGGCGGCATCGCTGCCGTCGTCGGTCCCAACGGTTGTGGGAAATCGAACCTTTCCGATGCCATAAGCTGGGTCCTCGGCGAACAGTCCGCCAAAAGCCTCCGCGGCACCCGCATGGAGGACGTCATCTTCGCCGGTACCCGCGACCGCAAACCCCTCGGCCTGGCAGCCGTCACCATGACCCTGGTCGATCCCCTGCTCTACCAGGAAGCCCACGATGCGGCGACCGCCCTCAACGGGACTAATAGCCACACCCCGCACCCGCACGCAGGACCCATCCCCATCACCGCCCATCAGGCGAAGAACGGCGAGATCACCATCACCCGCCGCCTCTTCCGCTCCGGCGAAAGTGAATATCTCATCAACGGCCACACCGCCCGCCTGCGCGATATCCAGGATATCTTTATGGGCACCGGCCTCGGCCCCGAAAGCTACGCCATCATCGAGCAGGGCCGCATCGGCCAGATTCTCAGCTCCAAGCCGCAGGATCGCCGCGCCGTCATCGAGGAAGCCGCCGGCATCACCAAATATAAGACGCGCAAACGCCTCGCCGAAGCCAAGCTCGAAAGCGCCAAGCAAAACCTCGCGCGCGTCTTCGACATTCTGGAAGAGGTCACCCGCCAGGTGAATTCGCTGAAGCGCCAGGCCGCCAAAGCGCGCCGCTACGGCGAACTGAAAACGGAAATGGATGCCCGCCTGCGCGTGGCCCTCTCCGGCAAGTTCCGCATGCTCGAACGCGACGCCGCCAAAGCTGCGCTCGATCTGAACCTGGCCTCCGCCGATCTGCGCAATCTCTCCGAACAGGTCGGCGCCAAGGAGCAGGCCCATACCGAACTGCAGGGCCGGTCCTATCAGCATGAGCAGCAGCTCACCGAAATGCGCCGCGAGCTGGCCGCGTGCTCCGTCGAAACCGAGCGCACCCGCGGCCGCCTCGAATCGCAAGTGAAGGAATCCGGCGCCATCGAGCAGCGCATCGCCCAGGCCGAAAAAGAATCGCAGGAGTTGGAAGCGCGACTCGGCCGCATCTCGGGCGAGCTTGACGCGCACCAGCAGCAAGTCGTCGCGCTCGATAAGCAAATCGGCGATTCGCGCGAGCGCATGCTCGAAAAGAATCGTCTGCGCGAGGAACTGCAGGCCACCATCCGTGAGCGCGAGAAAGCCATCGAAGCGAGCCGCACCGCCGTGCTGCGCCTCCTGGGCGAAGTCTCCACGCTGCGCAACCAGCTCGCCCAGATGAACGAATATCTGGCCGGCATCGATCGCGAAACCGCCCGCGTGCAGAAAGAGGAGCAGACTTCCGCCGCCGAGCTCGAGCGCCTGGGCACCGCCCGCGCCGCGCTTTCCGAAACCATGGCGCAGCGCCAGCTTGAGCTCGAATCGGTCACCGGCGAGCGCCAGCGCACCGAAGAGGATCTCGCCGTCCGCCGCCAGTCCGCCGTGGAAGTCCGCGCCCGTATCGATCAATTGCGCACGGAATGCTCGCAAATGCAGGCGCGCAAGGAATCGCTCGAAGAGGTGCTGGCGCATCGCAGCTACACCACCGAATCGGTGAAGCGCCTCTTCGCCGCGCTCGAAAAAGGCAAGGCGCAGGATCTGCACCCGCAAGGCGTGCTTGCCGATTTCGTAGAAGTCGATCCGCAGTTCGAAAAACCGGCCGAGGAATTCCTGCACGACGAACTCGAATATGTGGTCGTCGAAAACTGGGCGCAAGCCGATCGCGGCCTCGATTTCCTCCGCGCCGAGCTGGATGGCCGCGCCACTTTCCTGGTGCATCCCGATAAGAACGGCAACGGCCACGCGCATCTGCCCGAGCCCGCCATCGGCCCGGAAACCGGCATCGTGGCCCGCCTCAGCGAATCGCTGCGCCTCACCAACGGACTCACCGACCGCGCCGCTACGCTGCTGCCGCGTGTCTCTCTCTGCTTCGTCGCCGAAGATCGCCCATCCGCCCAGCGGCTCGCCACCAGCTATCCGCACCTGTATTTCCTCACCACCGAAGGTCTCTGCTATCACGGCCACACCGTCACCGGCGGCAAGAAGACCGCCAGTGGTCCGCTGGCCATGAAGCGCGAAGCGCGCGAACTCGCCGGAGTGCTGGCGGGCAAACAGAAAGCGCTCGATGAACAGGTCGCCCGGCTAGCGGATCTCGATCGCGAAATCGGCATCCTGGCCGCCGAGCTTGAACGCCTGCGCGGCGTGCAGCAGGCCCGCGAAAAAGATCGCGTGGCGCTCGAACACGAAATGCGCAAACTGGCCGACGATACTCATCGTGCCAACTCCCGCCTTTCTGTCGCGCGGCTCGACCTGGATCGCCTGAAGCGCGACGCCGAGCGTTCCATCGAGCAGCGCGAGCGCAGCCAGCAGGCCGTCGCCGAAAAGGAAGACTTGCGCGAACAGCGCGAACAGGAACTCGAAGATCAGCGGCAGTTCCTCGAAAAGCTGGAGATCGAAGCCGCCTCGCTGGGCGAGGATCATTCCGCGTTGCGCGCCGAGTTGGCCGGTCTCGAAGAGCGCCATCGCGCCGAGCGCGCCGCCATGGGCCGCCTGGAAGCGCAGCATAAGGAAGCCACCGCGCGCCTCACCGCCATCGCACAGGAGATCGAAAAGCTGGGCGTGCATCGCGCAGGATTGCTGGCCGATAATATTGAGCTCGATCGTAAGCTGGCGGCGCTCGCCGAGCAGGCCTTGCAAACCGAGGCCGCCGTCAATCAGCTGGCCACCGAAGAAGCCCGCATGCGCGAATCGCTCGCCGCCACCGAAGACGAATTGAAGCTGCTGCGCGTCATGGTGGAGCAGGCCCACACCAATCGCTCGCAAATCGAAGTCGATCTCGTCCGCCGCCAGGCCGAGTTGAAATATCTCGACGAAACCAGCCGCAAGGAATTGAATTGCGCGGTTGAAGAACTGGCCGCCGGCGACGAAACCGTTCCCGACACCGAAGCCATCGCCGACGCCGAGCGCCTTTATGAAGAAGTGCGCGCGCGCATCGAGGCGCTGGGTCCCGTGAACGCGCAGGCCATGGAGGAGTTTCAGGAAGCTTCCCAGCGCCAGGAGTTCCTCAGCGTGCAGCGCCAGGATCTGCTCGATTCCATCCGCGATACGGAAAAAGCCATCGCCGATATCGACCTGGTTTCGCGCCAGAAATTCGCCGAAGCCTTCGAGCGCATCAACGAGAATTTCCGCGAAGCCTTCCAGACGCTATTCGGCGGCGGAACGGGCGAGATGCGCCTCACCGATGAAACCAACCTGGCCGATTCCGGCATCGATATCGTGGCCTCCCCCCCCGGCAAGAAGCTGCAAAACGTGCTGCTGCTCTCGGGCGGCGAAAAGGCGCTGGCCGCCGTCGCCCTGCTGATGGCCATCTTCCGCTATCAGCCCAGCCCCTTCTGCATCCTCGACGAAGTGGATGCCCCGCTCGACGAAGCCAACATCGAGCGCCTTACGCGCCTGCTGCGCGAGATGTCCACCGGCACGCAGTTCATCGTCATCACGCACTCGAAGAAGACCATGGAAGCCGCCTCCGCGATGTATGGAGTGACCATGCAGGAGCCGGGTGTCTCGAAGTTAGTCTCGGTAAAATTCCAGCACGCCGCCGCCTAAGTGGGGCAGGCTCGTAGCCTGCGCGGGGCTCCCAGCCCCGCCGCTGGACTCGGCACGGCGAGTGTTTTCAAATCGACGGAGCGGCCGCCGGCAGGCTCGTTGCTTGGTGCTAAGATTTCGTGGGAAAGCGATGAGGATTCCTTACTTGCATTGGTGGCATTGACCGAAGACCTTCCCGACGAAAGGTTGACGCGTGGGCAGCTCGGCACGGTGGTCGAGCATGTCGAACGCGCCAGCGACCGGGCGCTTCTGGTTGAGTTCTCCGACGAGCAGGGCCAAGCGTACGCCATGCTCCCGCTGCGACCCGAACAACTGCTGGTGCTACACCGGAATACTGAAGCCGTCTGGCCGCCTGACCGCCTCGCGTCGGCTTTTGAGTCCGCCTGCGGCGTCCTCGTAGGCCGCCGACCGGTATCTCGGCACGAGCCGGACGTCCGCCGGTGGTATAGACTTAAAATATAGACCGTTGGTTGAGGTATCTATCCGTGAAAACAGCCAAATTGTTCCGCAACGGCCACAGTCAAGGCGTCCGGCTCCCCCGCGAATTCCGGTTCGAGGGAGACCATGTGTTCCTGAAGCGGGTCGGCAACGGCGTGCTGATCCTGCCTTCCAAGAAGAGTTGGGACACGCTCATTAATAGTCTTGGCCGGTTTTCCGAGGACTTCATGGCCGAGCGCGATCAACCCGAACAGCAGAACCGATCGGAAGTGTTTCGATGAAAATTCTGCTTGACACCGACACCTGCATCCATCTCATCCGCTACCAGCCGGCGGCGATGCTGCAGCGTCTCAAGCGCTACGAGCCGGGCGACGTCGGGATCTCCGCGATCACCTTGGCCGAGCTTTCCTTCGGAGCCGCGAAAGGCCAACAGCGCGAACGCAATCAAGCCGCGTTGGCGGAATTTGCGGCGCCGCTGGAGATCGCCCCCTTCGACGCGGCGGCCGCGGCGACCTACGGCGAGGTGCGGGCGATGCTCGAAGTCCGCGGCGCTCGAATTGGGTCTCTCGACACACTCATCGGCGCCCACGCGCTTAACCTCAAGGCCATGCTTGTAACCCACAACACGCGCGAGTTCTCCAGAATTGCCGGCCTGCGCCTGGCGGATTGGGTGGAAAGTTGATGCCCAAGGTGGATTTGGCTGTTTTTTGTCCGGGGGCGGATCGATGCCGATGACTCCATTCATGGAAAAATTCCCGGACCTGGGAAGGCGCGAAACCAAGTCCATTCTGGTGCCGCCGGGGCAAGTTCTCCCGGCCGGGGAGTATGGGTACATCGAGTTTTATTGCGACGAGTCCGGCTGTGACTGCCGGCGGGTAACCATCTGTGTGCTGCGGCCGGATACTGGGTGGGGCGAGATCTGGGCTACCATCAGCTACGGCTGGGAGAGTCCGGATTTCTACAAGGAATGGAGCGCCGCCAGCGATCCCCTTGAGATGCAGAGACCGTGCCTCGATCCCCTCAATCCGCAAACTGTATATTCGAATATCCTCCTGGATCTGTTCCGCGAAATTCTTCAGTCACCGGATTATGTCGAGCGCCTCAAACGACATTACCGGATGTTTCGGGATTCGTTAGAGCTAGAGAAGTGGGCTGGGCGGCGCAGCCCCGAAGTACATCGCTTCGAAAACAAGCCGAGGCGGCTCCGCGACCCGAAGCGTCGCAGCCGGTATGCTCGCTGAACTGCTCGCTGAACCGGCCGTGCGAAGCGCGCTTCTGCTATACTGTTGCGAAGGTCCATCGCAAGAAAGGGGGGTCCATGTTAGGTATCAGGATTTGGATCGTTGCTGTCACTCTCGCCGGCGCCTCTGCCGCACAGACCTACTCCGATAAGATTAGCCCGACCTACAATTTCCACTTCGGCCCGGGCCAAATCTCAATTCCTGGCAACGCGGCCAGCGAAACCGGCGGCTTCATCTCTCCGGACGCCTTTCTGCCGGCTTCCTACTGCGCGCGATGTCACCAGGAAGCTTACAGTCAGTGGCGCCAGTCTCTACATTCCAATTCGTTCCGCACCCCCTTCTACCGCACCAGCGTCAATATCCTGCTGCGCACCAGGGGTATCGAATACACCCGGCATTGCGATAGCTGCCACAATCCCATCGCGGTTCTATCCGGCGCTCTCACCCAAGATTCCCAGGTGGACCGCTCGTTCGATGAAGATGGTGTCACTTGCACCACCTGTCACTCCATTCAACAGGTGCCCACGGCCAACGGCAATGGCGGCTATATCATGGGCATTCCCTCCGCGATGGTCGATGAGCAGGGCCATCCCATTCCCGGCATGGTGCCCGACGAAGAGATCAAGGCGCATCCCGACCGGCACTCGCGCGCGGTCATGAAGGATTTCTACCGCACGCCGGAATTCTGCTCCGCGTGCCACAAGGCTAACCTTCCATCGCCGCTCAACGATTACAAGTTCATTCGTGCGTTCACCGTCTTCGATGAGTGGCAGAACTCGAAATTTTCGCAGCGCAATCCCCTGACATTCTATTCCACCGGTTTCACCACCTGCCAGGATTGTCACATGCCCAGATCGAAGGTGACTCTCGAAGACTATGGCGCGAAACACGGCACTCTGGCTTCCCATCGCTGGCCCGCCGGAAATACCGCCGTCCCGTTTTACTATGGCTTCGACGAGCAACTCGAAAAGACGGTTGAGTTTCTGAAGTCCGGCATGTATTTGAACGTCGATCTCTTCGGCATCCAGAAGACCGGCGGCGAGATGGCCGCGCCGCTTGGATCCGAGGCTTTCCACCTGTCCCCGAGTGACATCGTGCAGGTGATGGTTGTCATCCAGAACAAGAACATCGGCCATTCCCTGGTCCCTGAAGTCCGCGACTTATATGAGCCGTGGGTCGAGTTTCAAGTCAGTGACGCGGCCGGTCGTGAGATCTACCACAGCGGTTTCCTGAAGCCGGATGGCTCGCTCGATGAGCGCGCCCACAGTTTCACCAACCGGCCGGTAAACATGGATGGCGAATTTGTCGACAATCATAAGGTCTGGACCATTCACTCGGTCGCCTATGACAACACCATTCAAGCGGGGCGCTCGGCGTTGATCCGCTATGAATTTCAAATTCCCGCCGCCGCCAAAGGTCCGCTCACCGTCACCGCGCGCGTGAACTATCGCCACTTACGCCAAAGCTACTTAAACAACGTCCTGGGGAAAGACCACCCCGCATATCCGGTCGTGGAACTGGCGTCTCGCACCCGAACGTTCAACATCGGCGACAATCCCGCCACTCCTCCCGACAAGCGCGACAATCCGGATTGGATGCGCTGGAATAATCTGGGCATCGCCTATCTCGATCAGTTGCAATACGCCGATGCCATGCATGCGTTCGAACAAGTAGTCAAGTTGCGGCCGGATTATGCCGACGGACACATTAATATAGGACAGACTTACATCGAGTGGGAGAAATACGCCGAAGCGCGGCCCAACCTGGAACAGGCACTTGAGCTTAGCCCGAACAATGCCCGCGCGCTTTACTATCTCGCGTTGGTGGAACGGCGCGAAGGGCATTACGACGAGGAGGTGGCCGACCTGCAGCGCGTCGTCACCCAATATCCGCAGGCCCGCGATCCGCGTCGCGAATTGGGCATCGCCTATTACCAGCGCCATAGTTACGACGAGGCCATCGAGCAGTTCGAAGCCCTGCAAAAGATCGATCCCGACGACTTAGCCGCACATTACAACCTTGCCGTCCTTTATCGCCGCGTGGGTAAGAAGGATAAAGCCGCCGAACAAGCCGCGGCCTTCGCGACCAAGCAAGTCGATCCCGGCGCGCCCACTTACTCGCTTGACTTTCTGCGCAAGCATCCCGAAATTTCAACCGAAAGCGTACCCTGGCACATGCATACCGATCTCAAGCCCGCGGCCGCCTCCAGCGGAGCACAGTAATGTCCGCATCGCGGCGCCGTTTCATCCGCTCGCTCAGCCGGTCGGCCCTGGTGCTGCCCTTCGCCGACCTGATGGCCGTAGCCCAAAAGCTCCCCGGACCGATCGAACGTAGTTACGATGCAAAGCCGATGCCGGCGCCGATGGGGCCTAAGTCGCCCATTGAAGGCACTCCTCTGGGTCTCAGTTTCGTGGACGTAGTCAAGGAATCCGGTTTAGCCGTGAAAACCATCTACGGCGGCGAGGGTAAGAACAAGTATCTTCTCGAAACCACCGGCTGCGGGCTGGCGTTCTACGATTACGATAACGACGGCTGGCTGGATGTCTTTCTGGTCAACGGCTGGCGCCTGGATGGGTTTCCCGAGGGTCAGGAGCCGCGCTGCCATCTGTTCAAAAACAATCGCGACGGTACCTTCACCGACGTAACCAAAGGATCCGGCCTGGAGCATCGTACTGGATGGGGCCAAGCCTGCTGCGTCGGCGATTATAACAATGACGGCCATGATGACTTATTCGTCACTTACTATGGCCAGAACGCTCTGTACCGTAATAATGGAAATGGCACGTTCACCGATGTAACCAAGGAAGCTGGCCTCGAACAACCCGGCCCTAAGATACGCTGGAACACCGGCTGCACTTTCGTGGATTACGATCGCGACGGCCACCTGGATCTCTTCGTCGCCAACTACGTCGATTTCGATCTGAAAACTGCGCCGCCGCCGGAAGCCGGCCCCTGCACTTACAAAGGCATGCTGGTGGCCTGCGGGCCGCCCGGTTTGCGCGGCGGCAAGAACATTCTCTATCACAACAATGGCAACGGTACTTTCTCCGATGTGAGTGAGAAAGCGGGTATGTGGAAGACACAGGGTACTTACGGTCTGAGCGTTGCCGCGTCCGACCTGGATAACGATGGCTGGCCTGACATCTATGTGGCCAACGACTCCTCCACCGCCACGCTCTATCAGAACCAGAAGGATGGCACGTTCAAAGACATCGCCATCGAGTCCGGCGCCGCGCTGTCTCCCGAGGGCAAGCCGCAGGCCGGTATGGGCGTGTCCATCGGCGATTACAATCGCGATGGCAATCTCGACGTGGTCAAGACAAATTTTGCCGGCGACACCGACTCCTTATATACGAACCTCGGCGACGCTACGTTTGAGGATCGCACTTATCCGAGCGGCTTGGGAGTCAATACCCGCCTGTTAGGCTGGGGCGTCGGCTTCTTCGATATGGATAACGACGGCTGGCTCGACATACTCATGTCCAACGGCCATGTCTACCCGGAAGTAGATAAGTCGAATGCCGATTTAAGGTACGCCGAGCATAAATATCTGTACCGCAACTTGCAGAACGGCCGTTTTGAAGAAGTCACTGACAAAGGCGGCCCCGGCATTCTGGAAAATGCGCCGGCGCGCGGCTGCGCCTTCGGGGATTACGATAACGATGGCGATATCGATATCGCGGTGAACTGCGTGAATGCCGTGCCGCAGCTTCTGCGCTGCGATTCCACGCTGAAACGCAACTGGATCAAAATCAAGTTATCCGGCGTGAAGTCCAATCGCAGTGGGATCGGCAGCCGCGTTACGGTGACTGCCAAAACCAAACCGGACGCGCCCAAGCCGCTGTCGCAGATGGACGAATTACGCAGCGGCGGAAGTTACTTCTCGCAAAACGATCTACGCATGCACTTCGGGCTCGATCAGGCTACTAAGGTAGATATGGTCGAAATCCGCTGGCTAAGTGGCCGGGTAGATCAGCTCAAAGATCTGGAAGTCAACCGGCTATATGTTATTCAAGAAGGCGGCAAGATTCTTAAAACCGATACGCTGCGGGGCTAGTCCGGCCGTCCTCCTGGCACTCGCCCTGCTACCGTCCGCAGCGTTCGCCGCGGATCGCTGCACATGGCTGAATGCGGCCACCGCGTCCGGATTTCTGGGCGGACCCATTACCAGTCAAACATCGGACGATGCCAAGTGTGAATTCATCCGCCGCGATGGATCACGTGTCTCTGTGCTGCGCATCGAAACCGAAACGCTGCACTCACCGGCCGAGTTTAAGGCTTATGCCACCCGCTGCCATTCCGCAACCACTCCGCTCAAAGCCATAGGCAACGAAGCCCTGGCCTGTAGCGATAACTCCGGTGCGGAGGTTGCGGAACAGATCGTGAGCCGCGTCCGCAATCAGGCATTCTTAGTCCGCATGTCCTCCAATGATGGTTCCGCCGATCCCGCTGCGCTCCGCGACAAAGCCCGTAAGATCGCCGAGCAAGTCGCCGGGATTCTGTTTTAGTCTACGTGACCCCGTGGGACAGACGATCGTTTTGTGTCGTCTGTCCTACTGTGGCCAAAAGGGCAGACCACAACAAACGATGGTCTGCCCCACCCGCCCTCAATACGTCGCGCGTCCTCCGCTGGCGTCGTAGCACTGCCCCGTGACGAACGCCGCATCGGGACTCGCCAGGAAATGCACCACGGCCGCAATCTCCTCGGGCGTGCCGGTGCGCCGCATGGGGATGCGCTCAGTCATATAGTCGACTTGCGCCTGCGTCAGTTGCTCCAGGATCTTGGTGCGCACCACCGCGGGCGCCACGGCATTAATGCAGATGCCTTCGGTGGCCACCTCTTTCGCGGACGACTTGGTGAATCCGATGACAGCGGCCTTGGTGGCGGAGTAGCCGCACATATTCGGATTGCCTTCCTTGCCTGCAATGGACGCGATGTTCACGATGCGGCCATAGCGGCGCGTGCGCATGTGCGGCAACACCGCGCGGCAACCATAGAAAACGCCGGTCATGTTGACGGCCACGATCTGCTGCCAGTCCTCGTCAGTGACTTCCCACACCGGCGCGGTGCGTCCGGCGATACCGGCATTGTTCACCAGGATATCGATGCGGCCCGTCCGCGAAAGCACTTCGGCCACCGCGGCGTTCACCGAATCGGGCAGGGTGATGTCGATGTGCACCGGGAAGGACAAGCCGCCGATGGCTTGCGCCACTTCGGCCGCGCCTTCAAAGTTGATATCGGCGACAGCCATGGCCGCTCCGGCGCGCGCCAGGCGGTGGGCAATGGCCTCGCCAATGCCGGTAGCTGCGCCGGTGACGATGGCGGTCTGGCCGGTGAGGTCGAAGGGCATGTCACTGTTTTACCACCACGCGGCTCGAGAAGCCCGGTCCGGCGACGGAGCATGGGGCTTTAGACCGCGATACCACGCTTCTACTGGGGGATGTACGGCACGGAAAGGCCCCAGCCCTTTCCGCGGTTGCTCCGAGCCGCTCGCCTTAATTAGATCTCGGCGGGCGCGTACGAGTTAATCTCACAACTTACCGATACTTCCGCGAAATCCGGTGTAGTCCAAGTCATCGGTGATCTCCCTTTACTGTACGTTAAAGCTCGCTGCTGTCGTGCTGGCGCCGCCCGGCGTGGTGACGGTGACTGGCCCGCTGGCGGCCTCCGCGGGCACTGTCGCCCAGACATAGTTAGGACCACTGTTGGCGACAGCCGGCGCCGGAACGCCGCCAAACGCCACCGAGGCGTTCAACAGGTTGTAACCCCAAATTCGCACCCGCGTACCCACGGGGCCGTGTTGCGGCCCAAACTGCAGAGCCTGCGGCGCCGGCTTGGGTAGGCCTACATCGAGCGCGAATACCGAGCCGGCGCCGTACGGTCCGCCGTTGAGGGCCACGCCGTAGATTACGCCGTCGCTTCCCTGAATGATATTGCACTGACACTGGCCCTCCGGCCCCGTCATCACGTGTAGCACCGTGTACTCGCCGGACAATGAAAGACGGTACAGCGCGCTTTGGTTCCAGCCCAACGATGCGCCATAGAGATTGCCGTCGCTCGCCTGGATTAGGGCTTGGGGGAACGCGGCGGCTCCCTTGGGAAAGCTGTAGAGCAGCGTGTACTGACCGCTCGGGGTCACCCGGTAGAGAGTGCCGTACTCGAACTTTCCCCCGGTGGGCGTGACGCCGTAGAAGTTACCATCGTTTGCCTGGATCAGGGGCACAAAATAGGTGTACGCGATGCTGTTTGGCGGAAGAGTGTACATCGTCGACATTTGGCCGCCGGGCGTCACGCGGTAAATGTAGTTGCCGGAGCCAGGCGATTGCCACGCAACCCCATAGTAGTTTCCATCGGACGCGTAAGCGGGGGCCAGCGAGAGGATATTCATGAGGGCGAATTGGTATACCTTGGTCACGTTGCCGTTTGTGTCCGAACGAACCAAGGACCAGTTGCCAGCGGCCGTGTCCTGGGCCGTGCCAAACAGGTTACCGTCCGGCAGATTTCCGGCCAGCCATGCCGTTAGGCCGTCGCTCGCGTAGTTCTTTAGGGTGCCCGCCGAGCGGCCGACCGAGAAGATGTTAGACGGCCAGTCCCCAGCTTGGTATGAGACCGACGAGTAGATCAAATCGTTCGGCCCGCTCGCCACCATCGATATCTCATGCTGGTTGGCGTAGCCCGCGAGCCCCGCTACCTTTCCCTGGAGCGTCACCGAGAAGACGGCGGGGTTTGCGGCCGCCGAGTAGAACACGCCTGGAGATCCCTCCAGCAAGCCAACCGGCTCCGCATAGCCGGGTATGCCCGACACTACCCGAAAGGCAACGCTGCTGTCTGGCGCCGCAGCCCTTCCCTGAAGGGCAGGCAGCAGGGCCATAAGTGTAAACGCGCGAATGTTGTTATGAATCGCCATGTCGGACCTCCCTTGACGCTTAGTGTCCGTACGCCAGTATCCCAGTCTGCCAGGCCGTGGGGTCCTGGGAGCCGCTGGTCGTGTCGGTGGGACAGTATTGGGTCGTGTCGCCGCCCGCGTTGATCGAGTAAGTGGGAACAAATACCATCCCACTGGCTACCGTTGGAAGAGCAAATGAGGAGACGCAAAAGTTCTGGCAGTAGGGGCAGTAATCCGTGCTGTCCCAGAGACGTTGCAATCCCCACGACGGGCTGGACGCGGGCGTGGCGTTATGCGCGTACAGCGTGCCGGGAGTGCGGACGTTGGTATCGGAGGAAAGGCCGGTAGCGCTCACGTTCTGAGAGATCACCGACCAGACCACGCCGTTGCTGCCCGCATTCGAGGTGAGCACGAGCGACCCGCCGGCGTAGCCGGTGCTGTTCGGGCTGGGATTAAAATCCACTGCCGGATTCACGAAGTAGCCGTTATAAGTGAAGCTTGCGCCGGTCGTCGTGAAAGGGGGGCTGAATGCCGGCGAAACAGTCGCCTGAGTCGCGCTCGTTATCGCCATCACGGTCACGGTCTGGCCGTTGGCGGTAATCTGGTCCCCAGGTATCAGCCAGGTGTTGAAGGTCGCGCCGCTGCTCCCGTAGATGATCGTGCCCGTGGAGTCGGTCGTGATGGTCGGCGAAGCGGCGGGAGTGATAGGGCTGTTACCTGAGAGCGTGAGCGCCGTCAGACGCTCGTCATTGCCCGTAGCGAAGTTCGTCGGCCAGTAGTAGAGGTAGCCGTTCGCAAATGCCATGCTCGTAATGCGGTCGCAATCCGTGTTCTGCGGCCCGGTAGGTGTTAGCAGGCAATTATCGTGCGAGGCCTGAAACGCGAATTGGTTACCAGGGTCCGGGTTGGCGAAGGATTGAACCGGGCATTGGCTCAGCGTCGGGTTCTTCGTACCCCCGCAGAGGTTGCCCTGTTCAAACAGATAGCCGAAGCCGGCCTTGTCGATCGAGACCAGCCGGTGCCTTCCTGCGAGATCGTCGAAAGCCAGCACCCCGCTCACCGCCATGTCCCAATCGTTCTGGTTCAGCGCCTCAAAGATATAGGAGCAATTTCCTCCGCCCGAGCAGGTCGTCGCTCCCAGCAGCGGCTCTTGAATCGCCTTGCCATCGTGGGGAGTAAAGGATTGAAACGGAGACGTATCCACTGTGCCGCCGTTTCGAAAGTCCATGATGCTCTCGCCCCAGTTCTGTCCGTTTTGTTGAAACCCGCCATTCCCGGATCCCAGGAACACGTGCGTGTTGCCGTCGGCCAGGGCGCCGTGCGAGGCTGCCGGTCCCCGCCCGGACATCCAAATGCCGGAGCCGTGGCCGCACCAGTTGGGCTCGTTCTGGTAGCTGCCCGCGCCGTCAGACTCGGTGTAATCGCAGGCCGGCAGATCGGTGTTGGTCGTCCCTCCCGATCCCGTCCCCTCGGTTACCGTGTCGAAGGTGATCTCGGGCGTACTGGAGGAAGTGATCGGCACACTGTAACCGAACACCCAGCCCTCGTAGGGATACGTGGTGGGGTTGTTTTCGGAGACGCGCGTGCCGTACGCAAGGTAAAGAGTGGAATCGATCTCGAGGATCGCGGCACGCTGGCGCTGGTGGCCGCCCATAAACTCGACGTTCGAGGTGCACCCGGGCTGGCCTGTGCCGTCAGCCCCGAGCGAGCCGGTGGCGCTGGTGCACAATGGGATCTGCGTGAAAGCGATATCAGCGCCCGTCTGTATGTTGATGGCGTGTAGGAATGATTCCGTGGCACCGCCCGGGACGGAGCAGAGGCTGGTCAAGAACATGGTCGGCGAGCTCTGCGTCATGTCGATGACCGGCGTGGAGACAATGCCTTCGAAGAAGGTGCCGAGCGGGTGGGCCGGTGCCGTGGCGCTGGTGGCGCCGCAATCCGTAAACAGCCCTTGGCCCTGTGGGCTTGCGTTACCCTGCGTGGTTGATCCCTGCCGGCTCCATAGAAGGCTCCCTGTCGCTGCGTTCCACGCGAACACGGTATCGTTCATCGTGACCGCTATCAACATGCTGCAGGTGGTGCTGCCGTTGCAGTTGGCGGTGTTGGCAGGGGTCGAGACGGAGATGGAGGGGACGTAGAGCGGCTGGGCGTAAATGGGATTAAAGGTCGCCTGCGCCTGCGAGCAGCCAGAGCACAGCGTGATCTTCGGCGTGTCGTCCGCGCACCCCGAGCAAGTCGGATCGACCTGGTAAAGCATCTTCTGCTGCAGGCGCGCGCTTCCGCTGTTGCCAACCGTAAGCGAAGTAAGGGCGGTTTCGTTGTTGTTATATGCGGTGCGCTGGTTGTTATACTGGCCCGTCAGGACGCACGGATTCCCGGAGCTGGAGCCGGTGCAATTCAACAGGCCCATATCCTGCGCGCGAAGTGGTTGGCCAATCGGAAGGCTGCAGAGGGCTAGAAACACGATGGTTAGGAACTCCGCACAGTGCGAAATCCCTGTGTGTGTGTGGCAAGTAAGCATCCAAACCTCCTCGACGCCGCTGGAAACCGCGAATGCGGACCCCAGTTTCTCCAGATCTTAGTTATTGTGCGCTCCGGCCGCTTGATTGTCAACGGCAAAATCGCGCTTTTCTGTTTTTCGGGTACTGCGGCAGCCTTCCAATTACGACTTAGGCGCGTAAGTGGAATGTAACTTTAGGTCCCGTCTCTGCCGGGATTCGGAGAATCTGCGAATCGGGCGGCCACAGCGGCGGCGCCGCAGCGGCAATAACTTGGGCAGACGACGAAAAACGATCGTCTGCCCCACATGTTATACTTGGCCGTGCCCGCTCATGCTCTGGAGCAAGTTATTCATCCCTACCCTGCGCGATAACCCCGCCGAAGCCGAGACGGCCAGTCATCAACTGTTGCTGCGCGCGGGATATATACGGCAAGTGGCGGCCGGCATTTACAGTTACTTGTTCCTGGCGCAACGGTCGTTACTTAAGATCATCCGCATCGTGCGCGAAGAGATGGACGCCATGGGCGCGCAGGAGATGCTCATGCCGGCGCTGCATCCGGCCGAGTTATGGCAGGAATCCGGCCGATGGCAAACCATGGGCGATCATATGTTCCGCCTGAAGGATCGCTTCCAGCGCGACTTATGCCTGGGTATGACGCATGAAGAAGTGATGACCGCCACGGCGCGCGGCGAACTGCGCAGCTATAAGCAACTGCCCCAAATCTGGTATCAGATTCAAACTAAGTTCCGCGACGAGCCGCGCCCGAAATCGGGGCTCCTGCGCGTGCGGCAGTTCCTCATGAAAGATTCCTACTCCTTCGACATGGACGCGGCCGGATTGGATGCGTCCTATCGCAAGCATTACGACACTTACTGCCACATCTTCGAACGGTGCGGCTTGCAGTACGTGATCGTGGAAGCGCATTCGGGAGCCATGGGCGGCAGCCAGTCGCACGAGTTCATGGTGGAATCCGAGGCCGGCGAAGACTTCATCGTGATGTGCCGTAAGTGCGGCTACGCGGCGAATCGCGAGAAGGCCGCCGCACTGGCCAGTGCGCCATTGGCGCCCGATCCGGAAGGCGATCTCGCGCCCGAAGAGTTTCACACGCCGGGACGCAAGACCATCGCGGAAGTGAGCGCCTTCGCCGGCCTGCCGGAAACTTCGCAGATGAAGAGCCTGGTGTTGATGGCGAATGGACAGGCTGTGCTTGCGCTGCTGCGCGGCGATCATCAACTGAGCGAGACGAAATTTGCCGCGGCAGTGGGCGCGACAGGTGAAGCCGCGTTTCGTCCCGCGCATCCGCAAGAGATTCGCGAAGTATTCGGGGCCGATCCGGGGTCGCTCGGTCCGGTAGGAGTGACCAAGCTGAAGATCCTGGCGGACCGCGCGCTCGAAGGCCGCCGCAACATGATCGCGGGCGCAAACCGGGACGATTATCACTTACGCCACGTCACCCCAGGTGAGGATTTTCAGTCTGAGTTTGCCGACCTGCGGCAGGTGGAAGCTGGCGACGGATGCATCCAGTGCGGCGCGCCGGTCGAGATCCGGAAGACGGTCGAGATCGGGCATATTTTCAAGCTGGGGTACAAATATTCGGAGTCGATGGGCTTGCACGTCACGAATCCGGAGGGCGAAGAGATCGCGCCCATCATGGGATCGTACGGTATCGGCATCGAGCGGATATTGAGCGCGGCGATCGAGCTGTATCACGATAAAGACGGCATGAGTCTGCCGGCCGCCATTGCGCCGTTCACCGTGATCGTGACGCCGGTGAACATGGCGGACGCGGTGCAAGCGAAAGCGGCCCGCGATATTTATCGTGCGTGCCTGGATCTGGGCCTGGATACGCTGCTGGACGATCGCGACGAGCGGCCCGGCGTGAAGTTTAAAGACGCGGATTTGATCGGCGCGCCGTTGCGCGTCACGGTCGGCAAGAAGGTCGCCGGGGGAGTGGTGGAATTGGTGGAGCGGCGCACCAAGCAGACGGTGGACGTGCCCGTCGAAGAAGCCGCCCGGCGGGTAAGGGAGATGCTGTGACGGATTGGAACGCGATTCGCGGCGAGTTTCCGGCGCTGAAGGAATGGACGTACCTGAATACCGCGACCTTCGGACAGATGCCGCGCTGCGCCGCCGAGGGCGTGGCTAGGCATTTCGCGCGCCGGAACCGATTGGCCTGCACGGATTTCATGGGCTGGTTCGAAGACTGCGACCGGATTCGCGTGCGCGTGGCGGATTTCATCCATTGCCAGGCGTCCGACATCGCGTTCATTCAAAATGCGTCGGCGGGATTGTCGCTGCTTCTGGGCGGGCTCGCTTGGAAGACGGGCGACCAGATCGTCACGCTGGAAGACGAATTTCCGAATCATTATTACTATCCGGCGCACCTGCGCGGCGCGGGCGTGGAGTTTGTGGAGACCGCCTGGGAGGGCTTCTACGGCAGTCTGACGTCCCGCACGCGCCTGGTGGCCATCAGCACGGTGAACTATGCGACCGGGTTCCGGCCGCCGGTTGAAGAGATCTCGGCCGAGTTGCGGCGGCGCGGCATCCTCTTATATCTCGACGGCACCCAGAGCCTGGGCGCGTTGCAGTTCGATGTGGCGCGCATTCAGCCGGATCTGTTCGCGGTGGACGCTTATAAGTGGCTGCTCTCGCCCAACGGCGCGGGCTTCATGTATGTCAGTCCGGAATTGCGGGAGCGGCTGGCGCCGGCGGTGATCGGCTGGCGCAGTCACAAGGATTGGCGCAATCATGAGAACCTGCATCATGGTTCGCCCGAATTCGCGGCGGAGGCGGAGAAGTACGAAGGCGGCATGCTGCCATTTGCGTTGCTGTACGCCATGGACGCGGTGATTGAGATGGTGCAAGCGATCGGGCCGGAGCGGATTGAACAGCGGGTGATAGAACTGGCCTCGCAGACGCGGGATGTGTTGCGCGCCGCAGGCGCGGTGCTGCCGGCGGACAGCGGCCCGCACTACGATTCGCAGATCGTGACGGCGCGGTTTCCGGGGCGCGATGCGCCGGCCATCGCGCGCGAGTTGCTGGCGCGGAAGGTGCTGGTGGCCGCGCGGCATGGCAATCTGCGGGTGTCGCCGCATTTTTATAACGACGAGACGGATCTGGACCAACTGGCCACGGCGCTCTCTTTTGGGGCAGGCACTCTGCCTGCGCGGGCCTCGTAGGCCCGCTCAACGGCCGAGCGAAGCGCGCCCTGGACAGGCCGGGAGGCCTGTCCTACCGGGGAGTTTTCCGCGGCTGCAAAGCCGTTTATACTTGGCAGTAAAGCGATGCGAGAACATATCAAAATCCTGGGCGTCCTGCACATCGTGTTCAGCGCCTTGGGGCTGTTGGCCGCCGCCGCCATCTTCCTGATCTTCGGCGGTATCGCCGCACTGGTCGGAGCTACCGATTACTCCGGTGACGCGCACATCGCGATTCCCATCCTAGGCAGCATCGGCGCGCTGATTTTCTTTTTCCTGCTGGCAGTATCGCTGCCGGGCCTCATCGCCGGCATCGGGTTACTGCAGTTCCGGCCTTGGGCGCGCATCTTGACGATTGTCCTTTCCGTGATCGACCTGATCAATGTGCCTTTCGGGACGGCCCTGGGAGTCTACGGTCTCTGGGTGTTGCTTTCCGAAGGGACGGAGCGGCTCTTCGAACAAGCGGCCTGATAATCCGTCGCAGACAAATTGCCTGCCCCTCTTAACTTCTTCGGACATCCCGCCGATAGAATTGTTGAGCTTATGAAGTCGGCAAAGAAGATCAGTACAAAACTGTTGTTAGCCTTTGGCGCGGTATTCGCGTTAGTGCTGGCCCTGGGTTACTCCTCTCTAAAAGCCATCGGCGGGCTGGGAGGCGCGCTGGATGCCGCCGTGAACAGCACGGCGAAAAAACTGCGCCTGGTGGGGGAGTTGCAGTCGGGCTTTCAGGAGATGCGCGCGGATGCGGCCAAATTAGAAATCTCTTTAGTTAATACGTTAATCGAAAGGGCTGGCACCGGTGACGGCGCGGCCTGCGGCAGCTGCCACACCTTGGATACGGTGGATGCCCAAAGGCAGCAGTTTGAGGCGGTCGCCGCCCGGCTAGGCGGAGAGATCGCGCAATTGCGGCCGCTGGTGGCCGGAACCCAAGAAAAGCAGGCTGTCGAGGCGATGGACACAGGCATCGCGGGATGGGCCGCGCTTTACCGGCAGTATCTGAAGCTGACGACCGCGCACGATTACACAGCGGCGCACGAGGTCATGCTGGATAAGATTTATCCGTTGGTAGAAAGCATGGATAAGGCCGCCAAACAGCTTGCCGCAAAGCAGCAGGAACGGCTCGCGGAAGACGGCTTGGATGCCCAGGCCAGCGTGGCGCGCAGCCGGTTGACGGCGTTTGCTCTGATCGCGCTGTGTCTCCTGGTAGGCGGCGGCGTGCAATGGGTGGTACGCGGTGTAAATCGTGTTTTGCGGCAGTTTGCGGGAGAGATGACCGCCATGAGCGGCCTGGTTACGGATGCGGCCGGGCAACTTGCCTCCAGCAGCGAGGCTCTGGCGCAAGGCGCCAGCGAGCAGGAGCAATCGCGGGGGCATTGAGCAGATCTCGCGTGCGCTGACACAAATCGACCAGGTGACGCAGAAAGCCGCCCAGAACGCGGAAGAAAATGCGGCGTCAGGCAAGGACCTGAGCGTGCAATCGCTCGCCTTGAGGGAGGTGGCTGAGAAGCTCAACGCCCTCGTTTAGAGATCCTTTAAGCGATAGGTCAGGCGACGCTTATACGCTAAAGGAACTGCCGCAGCCGCAGGTGGACTTCACTTGCGGATTATTGAACTTGAACCCGGAGCCTTCGAGGGTTTCGACGTAGTCCACTTCGGCGCCGTCCAGATACAGCAGGCTGGCCTGGTCGACGAAGACCTTCAAACCATCGAAGCTGTAAGTCTTGTCGAGCATGTTGGGCTGATTTTCGAAAGCCATCGAATAGCTGAAGCCCGAGCATCCGCCGCCCACCACCGCGATGCGCAACCCGGCCGGCTTCGGCTCCTGCGTATCCAGGATCTCCCGCACCTTGCCCACCGCTTTTTCCGTCAATTGCACCATACGAAATCCAATCTCCTCTTTTGAGCGCTTGTTCCGCTACGCCTGCCATTATAGCGGAGGCCAAGCGGCAGCGCCACCTAAATGGATGATCCCCACACGCTTAAGTTGCGGGATTTCTGCTATTTTTGATGTGGAAGGTTGTAACCGCGGATGAGCGGTTCGCGTCGGAATCGGTGTATGGCCACGTTGAGCGGCGCGTTGCCCCTCCCCGCCTTCGGCACCGGGATTGCGATTAAGACTCGAGTGGACTACCTGAACACGCAGGAAGGGGCGTTAGTGCGCCGCGCGCAGGCGGGCGAAGAGGCGGCGTTCCGCGAAATCGTGGAGAAGTATCAATCGAAGGTCTTCTCCATCATTCATGGCATCGTGCGCCAGCGCAACGACGTGGAAGACATTGCGCAACAGGTGTTTGCCAAGGTATATGTATCCATCCGGAACTTCGATTTCCGCAGTTCGCTGATCACCTGGATTTATAAGATCACGGTAAACGAGTGCTTCGATTACCTGCGTAAGAAGAAGGTCCGGAAGCTGGTTTACGAGAGCGATCTGAGCGAAGACGAAGTGCGCCGGGTGGAAAACGCCGATCCGGCGATCGATCGGCAGCCAGCCGCGGATTTGGATCTGGCGCGCCGCGATTATGTCCTGAAACTTCTCAGCCGCATTTCGGAAGAAGAGCGCATGTTGTTGATGATGAAGGAAGTAGAGGGGCATTCGGTGGAGGAATTAGCGGCTATGACGGGCATGAACGAGAACACCATCAAGGTGAAGCTGTTCAGGGCCCGGCAGAAGCTGGTGAAGGCGGCGCAACGTTTGGACAGGACTCCCGGCCTGGTGGCCGGTTGAGAGACGCAAACAGCCGCTGAGAGTTTGAATAGTTTGCCGAATAGGAAAGTCAGCTCCCACAAGCGGGCAAAGACCCGCGGGGGACGAATGAAGCCGCTTATTTATATAAGGGAAGAAGGCTATGCACGCGGTAATCATAAACGACCTTGAGGAGTACTTGAGCGGTCATCTGCCGCCTCTGGCTCTAGACCGCTTCGAGGCCCATCTGGAAACCTGCGGCGCGTGCCGCCGGGAATTGGACGAAATACAGGAGTCTGCCGGGTTGCTGGCCTCGCTGAAACCAGCGGGGCCGCTCGATCCGCCTCCCGCCTTCGTGGCGCAGTTTATGCAGGCGGTGGCGGAGCGGCCGCGCGAGACGTTCTGGAGCACCTTTGGGGACTTCGCGTTTGCGCGGCGGATGGCGTTCGCTTCTTTGGTGACGTTGGCCGTGCTGGGCACTGTCCTGGTATCACGCGAACAATCGTACACGCCCAATCCGACCCCCGCGGCGCTGATGGCCGACGCCAACGGATCGCCGAGCGCGGATCAAATGCTGGTGACCTTGGCGAACTATGAACCATAATCTCTTGGCCAAACCCACCGCCATTCAGTTTTGGGAGTCGCCCAAGTTCGCGGGCATGGGTGTATTGGTCCTGGTATTCCTGGTGGGGGCCTTGGCAGGCGCCTTGGCCATGAATCTGGGGGCGCATAACGTCCTGCATCCGCATCCGTTTTGGGATAACAGCGGCCGCACCGAATACCTGAAAAACGTGACTAAACAGCTTGATCTGACACCTGAACAGCAGGCCCAGATGTCCAGCATTCTGGACGATTTCTCGAAGTATTATCAAACGGTTCTCTCGGACGGCAAGGCCCGTATTCTCAATATTTTGACGGAAGATCAAAGGCGCAAGTTCGAGAAAATGACCAAGGAAAAACCGCGTTAGCGGCACCTGCCGCACTCCCCGCGGCACGGATGCTTGACAGCGGGTTGCTTATCAGCGCAAGATTCCTCTATGCACACTTTCGAGTCGTATCTGGCAGGCGCCGCGCTGGCCTGGTGCGTGGCGTTAGCCGCCTGCACTCCCGCAGTCCCACCCGACGCCCGCGTTCACCGCATGGGCGAGCGCGTAACGGCCGGTTCCCTGGTCTATAACGTTTTCGAAGATCAGTGGAAAGCACAGCTCGGACAGGGCTCCGATACCCGCGTGCCCAAGGACCGGTTCTTCCTGGTGCGCCTGAGCGTGGTGAACGGTGGCGCTTCGGACCTGATGGTTCCCGCGCTTACGCTGGTGGACGACGCCGGCCAGACATACGCGGAACTCCCCAATGGCGACGGCGTACCGGAGTGGACAGGCTATCTGCGCAAGGTGAAGCCGGCCGACACCCTGCAGGGCAATGTGGTTTTCGACGTGGCGCCTAAGCACTATCGTCTCCGGGTTACCGATGAGAACAGCCAGGTTACGCGCGACATCGATATCCCCCTCGCGTTTTCTTCGGACGCCCCGGATATGCCGTCGCAGCAATAGCGCGATAATCAAGGTGTATGCATACCGCGCGTAAGGTGCTGGGTGCGGGGTGTTGGGTGCTGGCGTGCGCCTGGCAGACCTCGTGGTGCGCCGCCACTACCGCGCCCCTGGCGATCGTCAATCCCACCGTCTCCGACCGCGATGGCGGCGCCGCGGTGCCCGGCAGCTATCCGCACGATCCCGGCGAGACTATGTTCTTCAGCTTCCAGGTGGCCGGATATACCGCGTCTTCCGGCGACCGTGTGCACCTCACCTACAAAATAGACGCCGTGGATCCGAAGGGTGTGCCGCTGATGGATCCGGTGGCCGCGGAAATCGAAGAGACGCTCGCGCCGGAAGACAAGAACTGGAAGCCCACCGTGCGGCACGAGATCATCATTCCGCCGCTGGCCGGATCGGGCACTTACAAGATCGCTATTTCGGTGACCGATTTGATCTCCAAGGCCACCGCGGCCAAAGAGGTCCCCTTTGAGGTTCACGGGCGCCCAGTTGAGCCGAGCGACAAGCTGACGATTCGCAATATCCGTTTTTATCGCGGCGAAGAAGACAAAGAGCCGTTGTTGAAGGCCGCCTACCGGCCGGGAGAAGCCGTCTGGGCGCGTTTCGATATCATCGGCTACAAATATGGCGATGGCAACGCCATCGACGTCAGCTACAAAGTGAGCGTGCTCCTGCCCAACGGCATAGTGATCTATACGCAGCCGGAAGAGAGCACCGAACGCAGCCAGGCGTTCTATCCCAAGCGCTATGTGCCGGCGTCCTTCAACCTCTCCACCAGGAAAGACACGCGCGCCGGCGAGTACACCATTGCGATTAGCGTGCACGATGCCGTGGGCAACCAAACCTACGAAGCCCGCCAGAGTTTTACAATCGAATAATACTCCCCTGTCGTCGAATAAATAAGATGCCAAACAGCCTGGTTCTGGGCGTACGCCCGATCTCTATCGAAGATGTGGAAGACGTAGCCCGCCGCGAGGCGCGCGTGGATTTCGCCGAGCCGGCGCGCGCCCGCATCCGGCAGGGCCGCTTGAAATTGGAAGAGCGCCTGGAAGCCGGCGACCGTATCTACGGCGTGAACACGGGCGTGGGAGGCAACATCAAATTCTCGCTGGATGCCGCGCAGACCGAGCGCTTCCAGCACAATCTGATGAGCCATCTTTCCTGCGGCACCGGCGCGCCCTTGGCACCCGATGTGGTGCGGGCGGCCATGCTGCTGCGGCTTGCCACGTTTGCGCGCGGCTCGTCCGGTGTGCGCTGGGAACTGGTTCGGGCGCTCGAGGATTTGCTGAATCGCGGCATCGTGCCGGTGGTGCCGCGCTATGGATCGGTGGGCGCCAGCGGCGATCTGATGCCATCGGCATACATTGCGCGCACGCTCGCGGGCATGGGCCAGGTAGATTTCGAAGGCCGCCGCATGCCCGCCGATGAAGCCTTGAGTGCCGCGGGTCTGGCCATCGTACACTTCGCTCCCAAGGAGGGCCTGGCGCTGATCAACGGCACCACCAGCATGACGGCCATTGCGGCGCTGCTTTGGATGGACTCGTGGCGTGTATTGCGCGCTCTGCTGGGCGCGGTGGCACTGGCTATCGAGGCGTTGGAGGCGCCCGCGGAGCCGTATCAACCTTGGGTGCACGAGAGTAAAGGGCATCCGGGCCAGATCGCCGTGGCGGCGTATGTGCGCGGGCTGCTCGATGGTAGCGGATTCGTCACCGAATCGCATATACAGCGCTGCTATTCGCTGCGCTGCGTGCCGCAAGGGCTGGGGCCGGCCTGGGAGGCGCTGGACGGCGCGCGCGCGGTGGTGGAGCGCGAAATCAATTCGGCAAACGACAATCCTCTGGTCGATCCTGAGTCCGGCCAGATTTATCGCGCCGGCAATTTTTATGGCGGCCACATCGCGCGGTTGCTGGACACGCTGAAGCTGGATTTCGCGATCGAAGCCAACTGGGCCAACGCGCTGTTCGCGGTGCTGGTGGACGATAAATTCAACGGCGGGTTGCCTCCCAACCTGTCGCCCGAACCGGGCATTAATTCCGGATTCAAAGGCATGCAGTTGAGCATTACGAGCCTGACGTGCGCCATTCGCCAGATGGCTGGCCCGAGTTCCATCCATTCGCTGCCCACCGAGCAATACAACCAGGATCTGGTGAGCCTCGGCATGCATGCCGCGGTGACCGCGGCCGATGCCATCGAATGCCTGCGCAACGCAATCGCCATGGTGCTGCTGGCCGCGGCGCAAGCGGTCGATCTGCGTGGCGGACCCGAGCGGCTGGGGCAGGGCAGCCGGCGCGTTTATGACGCAGTGCGGCGCGTGGCGGAGCCGCTGGATGGCGACCGGCCGATGGAAGGCGAGATCGCCGCGCTGGCCGGGGAGATCGCGGAGGGGCGCGTGTGACCGGCGAGCGTGTTTAACCGGGCGGGATGAGAGTATGCAGCCTTACATAAAGGATGAGAATCGGATTTTGCACGGAATTTAGCTCGGTTTCAATCCAAGCGGAGTGTTTCGACCCGCCAGCGGGTCCAAGCATCGTCAGGATCTCTCTGGCATGAAGGAACCACTCGATGCGGCTCGTGACGACGTTCCACTGCTCCAAGAACGTCAAGTCGGCGCCTAGGACAGGTTCGCGCGCCGCGTCGTCGGGTGCGGTTTCCAGAAGGGCCCGGAAGAGCGCGCATTTCTCGTGAAGATAGTCGAGCGTTGGCACATCGTCACCCTTACCCCAATTCGCGACCTTGGAGACTATCTCGAAATATCGCCCCCTCCACTCGTCGTCCACTAGCTGATCTCTAGAGGCCCGTAGAGCGCGCACCTGTGTTCGAAGGCGATGGCCGTCCGAATCGGTCCAGAGCAGGTCCGGTGGCCCCGACGCCTCAATTTTGTCGGGCTCCGCCTCCGGCTCGGCGATATCCGGCAGGGCTGCGCCAAGAGGAACCGATTTGCTCCGTATGCCCTCATTGTAGGCACGCACGAGCCGAGCGGCGAGCTCCCGGTCCGCAGGGGACGAGCCGCAACGAGCGCCGTGAAGCTGGCGGACAAAATAGCCGTGCACCGCGGCAAGGAATGCGACGTTTGAGACACCCTTGGAGCGGCAGGCGTCGCTGAGCAGCCCGACCTCGCGGGCAAATTGCGCGCCCGTCGTGCTGAACGAACGGTAATCCGCGGCAACACCGGCTAATGCGGAACCTAGGGCGGCGACAAAGGCTTCGAGATCCCCTGCGGAGGAAGCAATTTCCCGAACCGCTCTGGTTACAGGCGCAACCTGAACCGGAGAAACGGTGCCACCGATTACCTTCATGACCAAATCGAAGGGTTTCTCCGCATGAATTTCGTTGGCTTCGGCGGGAAGGCGTGCGACGTCGATCAGAACGGAATAGTAGGGGTTCAGGTCATAGACCAATTTGTCCGCGCAGGTCAGCGCCGGCGGCCGAGGAACCGGCGCCTCGCTGAAAAGACGCCGCGCCGCGGATCGGTCGACGGGAATGAGTTCGTGTACGGCTCGGCACTTCAGCGACAGCGAGTCCAAACCGGCCTCATAGGCCATCGAAAGATAGCCGCTTCGCGAATCGATGTCGGTCCCCGGCAGAGCCTCCAGCTTGATTGGATTCTGTGCGCTTGAGGCAAGCCTAAAAGCCTCTTCCAGCACGGCCCTCCTCTGCTTCCGATCGGAAAGCAACGTGGAACCAGCGATGCGAATCAGCACGTCCGCCGCAAATTCGGGCGGGGCGGCCCGGCTCAGGTCGATCAGTGCATCGGCGGCTTCGCTTCGCTCGCCCGTGGCGTGCTTTGCGCGCGCTCCGTTGACTGTGGGAGACTGAGGAGCGGCGTGGGCAGCCCCGAGAACCAATGCGGCAGACAGGCCAGCGAATATTGGCCGCACCTTCACCGCTGTACCCCCACATCGTCCGGAAGGTGAACGCCGAAGAAGGACTCCACCTCGGCTTTGACAGGGCCGCCGTACGCGCCACGCCAATTCTTCAGAACCCTTCCCTCTCTGGACACGACGATCGTCTGCGGCGTTCCGCCAAGGCGGTAGTCCATCACCGTGGACGGGGGTATGTCCGCAATGACCTGCATGGGGAGCGAATTCGCCGCGACATATTCTCCGAGGCCGTCACGCGTGAGCGAGACCCCCACGGCGGTGTACTTTTCCGAGGTCGTCCTTAGCAACTCTCCAAGATTGCGTAAGTTTCGGCGGCACCAGCCGCATGTGGGCGAAAAGATGTAAAGAAGCGTGGGCTTGGCGTTTTTGGAGTAATCCAGCACAAACGGCTTCCCGTCCAGATCCCTTGCGCTTATGGCAGACACACTGGAGTTGACCGCGAGAAGTCTGTCCTGGGTCAGATACTCAACGCGGTTCCGCAGGGATTGGACGCGCCACATGAGTAGCACATTGACGCAGACCGAGCCTGCAAGCAGGATCGTGGCGGCCGTTTGGCTCAAGCGCGACATGCGGCGGGGGACTGAGTTTTCGAAGCGGGCTATCACTGGCTGCAGGCATCCACGCAGTAATTCGGCTTCATCTTACTGCAGTCGGCCTGGCCAAAGCCCGGCTTACAGCACTTTTGCGGGTCGGTGCAGTCCTCGCCGTAGGCGCAGCACATCACCGCCCTTGCCCTTGGAATCCCAATGGACTGCCATGCGCCGAACACCGTGACGACGAACGCAGCAATGAGGAGAACTCGTTTAGCCATATCGCCTCCTAACTCTCACGCCTGAAGACCCGTTGAAGCCTTAGCGCCTAGGCGGGATTATACTAAAAAAAAAAAACAGAGTCAAGAAGAAACTCGCCTGGACGCGCGCGCGCACGGCTGGCCGGATCCCGGTGTCACGCAATCCCGCCTCCAACGGTCCGAGCTGGGTGCGACGGCAATTTTTATGGCGGCGTATTGCGCGGCTGCTGGATACGCTGAAGCTGGATTTCGCCATCGAAGCGAATTGGGCCAATGCGCTGTTCGCCGTGCTGGTGGACGACAAATTCAACGGCGGGCTGCCTCCCAACCTGTCGCCCGATCCGGGCATTAACTCCGGATTCAAAGGCATGCAGTTGAGCATCACCAGCCTGACCTGCGCCATTCGCCAGATGGCCGGTCCGAGTTCCATCCATTCGCTGCCGACCGAGCAATACAATCAGGATCTGGTGAGCCTCGGCATGCACGCGGCGGTGACTGCGGCAGACGCGCTCGAATGCTTGCGCAACGCGGTGGCGATGGTGCTGCTGGCAGGGGCGCAGGCGGTGGATTTGCGCGGCGGTCCCCAGCGGCTGGGTCAGGGAAGCCTGCGCGTTTACAATGCGGTGCGTCGGGTGGCGGCGGCGCTGGATGGCGACCGGCCGATGGAAGACGAGATCGCCGCGCTGGCCGGGGGGATTGCGGCGGCGAGTCTCTGACGGTCTGTGACCGGGGTAGAATCGGAGAAGGCGCGTTATGGCCATTCAACTTCTTGTTCCAAATTCCGAGGCGGCCATTTGGGCCCGTCTGATGCAGGCGCAAAAAGATGAGCTGTCTCCCGAGGCCGCCGACTCCTGCTTTCGATAGATTTCGGGGAAAGCGACCGGCAACGAATGCTGCAGTTGGCGGAGCGGTCGGAAGCTGGCGCCCTAACGGCTAAGGAGCAGGTCGAGTTCGACGGCTATCTTCACGTTGGGAATCTGCTGGCTGTCATGCAATCCAGAGCCCGGCTCGCTCTTAAGAAGAAGCTCCAGAGCCGCCGCCGCCCGTGAACCGGGATGTTGTTCGGAAAGTCCGAGAACGTGCTCAGGACCGGTGCGAATATTGCCATCTTCCAGCTAACGTCTATCGTTTGCCGTTTCATGTCGATCACATAATTGCGCGACAGCACGGAGGTGAAACTGTTCTCCAGAATCTCGCCCTTGCCTGCCTGCACTGCAAAAGCGTCGTCAAGCAGGTCAGCCCGGCGATTACGCTGGATTTCCAGGCGTTTGACGAAACCATCCGCGAAGGGTTGTTGCGCGAGCGTTTGATGGCGACATTGTCGAGCTTCTTTGGCGCGTTGGCCGCGTTGATCGCCGCCATAGGCCTATACGGCGTGATGGCGTATCTGGTGGTGAAGCGCACCAATGAAATCGGCATCCGCATGGCGTTGGGAGCCGACCGGCGTAACCTCGTGGGGCTGGTGATGCGCGAGGCCGCCTCTCTGCTGCTGATCGGATTGGCGGTGGGCGCCGCTTTGGCGATGGCGGCCGGATCTGCCGCCGGTTCGCTGCTGTTCGGCCTGAAATCCACGAATGCAGGCATTCTGGCGATGGCGGCGGCGCTGCTTGCCGCCGTGACGCTGGCGGCGAGTTATCTGCCGGCGTGGCGCGCCGCGCGGCTCGATTCGATGGCCGCCCTCCGGGAGGAGTGAATTAGACATCCGCGCCGCCGCACGATTATCATGGGCTATCATGGGCGAGTGTGGACGGAATGAAACTGCCGCTGCCGCTCCGCCGTTGCGGGCTGCTGGTGTGTCTCTGGCTTCCTCTGGCCGCGCAAGGGCCTGACACGGTTGCGGGGCTCGAATCCACGGCGCGCGAGCGGCTGGCCGCGCGGGACGCCAATGGCGCGCTGGCGGCCTATGAGAAGCTGGCTGCATTAGCTCCCAAATCCGCCGCGTATCAGGATGAAATCGGCTTCCTGCTGGCTTCCACCAACCGCTCCTCCGAGGCCATCAGCCATTTTCAGCGCGCCACGGAATTGGATCCCAAGATGGCTTCCGCCTGGTACCACCTGGGCGTGGCGCAGTGGTTGACCGGGCAGGCTGGACCGGCGGTGCGGGCATTGCAAAAAGCCGTGGCGCTGGCGCCCGATCAGGCCGAATATCGATACCGGTTGGGCGTGGCCTATATGCAGACGGCGCATTTCCGGGAAGCCGCCGCGGAACTGGCGCGGGCGAGCCGGCAATTACCCGCCAATGCCGAGGTGTGGGCGAATCTGGGCGATGCCTATTTGAAATTGAGCCGCTACAAAGAAGCGCGGGATGCCTATCGGAGGGCGCTCGGCATCCATCCGAACAACGATACGGTGCGGAACAGTTACGGCGATGCGCTGGTGAGATCGGGCGATCCGGCGGCGGGCGAAAAAGAATTTCGCAGCATTCTGACGCGCGATCCGGGCAATTTTCATGTGCAGGTGAATCTGGCCTACGCTTACATTGCGGCGGGGGACTTTCAAGCGGCGATTAAGCATTTGTCGGGGCTGGTGAAGCAGCATCCGGACGATGCCGGCGCGCATTACGATCTGGGAATCGCCTACAAGCAGACCGACGATCTGGCGCGCGCACGGGCCGAACTGGAGCGCGCCGCGGCACTGGATCCGGCATTCGCGGAGGCGCATTATAGTCTGGGCCTGACTTACATCGACGCGGGTTTGCCGGATAAGGCGATCGAGCAATTGCGGGCCGCGGTGGCCGCGCGCCCGGATTATAACGATGCCTGGTATATCCTGGGCACGACTTTGAAGCAACAGGGCGATGCCGACGGCGCGATCGAGGCTCTGCGGCATTCGGTGGCGCTCGATGGATTAAACGCCGCCGCGTGGAACAACCTGGGACTGCTGCTGCGGCGCAAGGGCGATACCGCGGCGTCGGCCGTGGCGTTCGCGAAAGCGGCGGAGATCAGGAAAGCGGAGGAGCTAGAGAAGCAGAAGAAGCTGAAGCAGTAAGTGGGGCAGACACTCTGCCTGCGCGGGCCTCGTAGGCCCGCTCTTTGGCGAGCAACGCTCGCCTATGGACGAGCAACGCTGGCCTGGAGCCGGCTGGAAGACGGCTGTGGACAGGCCAGGAGGCCTGTCCTACTAGCGGCGCACTGCAATTGCGGTATCTTAAAATGAGTAACGCTTAGAGATGCCATTTCGAATTCAGCCAGTTCATGAATTCCTGGTCCGTCCCGCGCTGCCGGAACAACTTTCCAGGATGCCGGAACTGGCCTACAACATCCTGTGGGCCTGGGAGCCGCTGATCCGCGCGCTATTCCGCAGGCTCGACGCCAATCTGTGGCGGGAATGCAATTACAATCCCGTGCTGATGCTCGGCCGTGTCTCGCGCGCCGCTCTCCAGCGCGCCGCCGCCGATCCGCGCTATGTGTCGCTCTACAACATGGCGTGCCAACGCTACGATTTGCACGTGCTGGGCGGTAAGCCGCGCACCGACGGCAAATTGATCGCCTACTTCTCCGCCGAATACGGCTTGTCGGAATGCCTCCCGATTTATTCCGGCGGTTTGGGGGTGCTCTCGGGCGACCATTTGAAATCGTCCAGCGATTGCGATCTGCCGCTGGTAGGCGTGGGCTTGCTGTATCAGCAAGGCTACTTCCGCCAGGTGCTGAATCCCGATGGCTGGCAGCAGGAACGCTATCCGACCAACGATTTCTATACGCTGCCCGCGCTTCCGGTGCACGATGCCGAAGGACAGAACCTGAAAGTGTTCGTGCGCCTGCCTACCGGCAAGGTCATGATTCAGGTTTGGAAGATGCAGGTGGGGCGAGTTTCCTTGTATCTTCTCGATACGAACATCCCCGATAATGAATTGCCGCAGGATCGCGGCATCACGGATTCGCTTTACGGCGGCGATATCGATACGCGCATGCGGCAGGAATTCGTGCTGGGCGTGGGCGGCCTGCGCGCGCTCAGGGCCGTGGGCCTGGAACCCTCCGTCTATCACATGAACGAAGGCCATTCGGCGTTCCTGGCGCTGGAGCGTATTCGCCTGCTCAAGCGCGAACATGGGTTGAATTTCGAGGAAGCCTTGCAAGCCACCCGCGCCAGCAACGTGTTCACCACCCACACACCCGTGCCGGCCGGCATCGATCTGTTCGATCCGGGCTTGATGTATCACTACTTCAACGCGTATTGCGCCGATACCGGCATCGATTTCGATCAATTGATGGCTATGGGCCGCCGCGACCCCAACAATCGCGAAGAGCGCTTCTCCATGGCCATTCTGGCATTGAAGGCGTCCGCGCACCGCAACGCCGTCAGCAAACTGCATCGCGAAGTGTCGCAGGAGATGTGGCGCGATCTATGGCCCATGCTGCCCACTTGGGAAGTGCCCGTCAGTTCGGTCACCAACGGGGTGCATCTGACAAGCTGGCTGAACGGCGATCTGGCGGCGCTCTACGACCAATATTTGCAGCCTGACTGGCGCGACCGTTACTCAGACGCCGGCATTTGGGAGCAGGTGAAAGAGATTCCCGACGAAGAGTTGCTCGAGGTGCATCGCCGCCGCAAGCGCCGCTTGGTGAATTTCGTGCGGGAACGGCAGCGCTCGTCGGCGCTGCGCCGGCAGGCTTCCGCGGTGGAAATGCGGCACACCGAAGAGCTGCTCGACCCCAACGCACTCACCATCGGGTTCGCGCGCCGCTTCGCCACTTACAAGCGCGCCACGCTTTTGTTCCGCGATGTGGAGCGCATCAAGCGCATCCTGCTGAATAAAGACATGCCCGTGCAGATCGTGATCGCCGGCAAGGCGCACCCGCGCGATAACGAGGGCAAGAATTTCATCCGCGATATCGTGCAGCTTTCCCGCGACAGGGATTTGTGGAAGCATCTGGTCTTCGTCGAAGACTACGATATGAAAGTCGCGCGCGAAATGATTCAGGGAGTGGATCTGTGGCTGAACACGCCCAAACGCGGCCAGGAGGCTTGCGGCACCAGCGGCATGAAAGCGGGCATGAACGGCGTGCTGAACCTGAGCATCCTGGACGGCTGGTTCGATGAAGCCTATGAAGTCTCCGGCGGCTGGGCCATCGGCGACCGTGAGCCGTATTCCGACGAGCAGGATAGCCTGCACGCCAGTGAAATCTATTATCTGCTGGAAAACGAGATCGTGCCGCTGTTCTACGAACGGCGCGACCAGATTCCGCGCGAGTGGCTGAAGCGCGTGAAGCAGTCGCTGATGGGTTTGACGCCGCTATTCGACTCGCGGCGCATGGTGGCGGAATACGCGCGCGAGTTTTATGACCCGGCGCATGCCGATGCCGTGCGGCTTCGCGCCAACGATTATCAAGAAGCGCGCGCCGAGGCTGCCTGGAACGAGCGCGTCAGCCAAGTGTGGGATAAGGTGCGCTTCGTAGACACCGGCTCGGCTCCCAATGGCGCCATTATGAGCGAGCGCCCCGTCCCCATTCGGGCCGCCATCGATTTGGCCGGGTTGCAGCCCACCGAGGTGCGCGTCGAAGTTGTCATGGGGCGCGTGGGAACCGATGGGGGCCTGGAAGACACCGAAGTGATGGTGCTGCCTCCCTCGGGACAAAACGGCACCGTGGCCATATTCGAAAAAGAGATTATCCCGGAGCGCACCGGACGTCTGGGCTATGCGCTGCGCATCAGCCCGAATCATTGCGACGATCCGTTGACGCGGCCGTGCACCACGCTGCTGAAGTGGAGCGGCATCTAGGCTCTTGTGGGCAGGCACTCTGCCTGCGCGGGCCTCGCAGGCCCGCTTTTCGGCTGCCCGCCTCGCTTACGTGCCAACCCGCACATCCGCCGGTCCGCCGTTCTCCCGGAACGGAAGACGATTTGCTCTCGACACCACGAGGCAAACCGCCATGACTGGCAAGCTGTTCATCGCCATTACATTAGTTACTTCCGGCGCGGGCTTGGTGCCGGCGCAAACACAGCCCGTGCACCCCGCGAGCGTTCCAATTTACACGGTTACCGTGGTCGATCGCACGGTTAGCGCGGTCGATTACCAATACCGCAACGGCCCCACGATGATCGATTTTCGCGGTACGGTCCTGTTACCGCAAGCCGCCGGGGGCGCCATCGTCGACTCGAAAGAGGGGCGTACGGAAATCGACGCGCATTTCGAACGCTTACTGGCTCCCACGCGCTACGGCCCCGAGTATCTTACTTATGTGCTGTGGGCGATCACGCCGGACGGCCACGCCCACAACCTCGGCGAAGTGCTCGCAGGCAGCTCGGATAAAGCGAAATTGCGGGTCACCACCGGCCTGCAGGCGTTCGGTATGATCGTCACCGCCGAACCCTACGGCGCGGTGCGCCGGCCCAGCGATGTGGTGGTGCTGGAGAACCAGCCGCGCCCGGACACCATCGGCAATCGGGAACCTATTCAGGCTAAGTATGAGTTACTCCCCCGCGGCAACTATACTTACAACGTGCAAGAAGGCGCTGCGGCGGCGGAAGCCAGCGGCCCGCGTCTGTCGATGGACCGGTATCAATCGGTGGTAGAGATCTATGAGGCGCAGAACGCCATAGGGATCGCGCAGTCCGCGGATGCCGCCCGCTATGCGCCGGACACCTTCGCCAAGGCCCAGGATCAACTGCGGCGGGCTCAGGCGGCGTACGATAGCAAAGCAGGCATGACCGTGGTAGTGACTCTCGCCCGGCAGGCGGAACAGACCGCCGAAGACGCCCGTACGCTGGCTGTGGAGCGTAAGCATAACGATGCGCTAGCCGCGGCCAGAGAGCAGGCCGCACGCGCCGAAGCGCTGCGGGCGCAGGCCGAGGCCGCAGTTCAGACGGCGCAGACCCAGGCCGCCGCCGAGCGCGCCCTGCTCGACCAGGAGCGCGCCGCCCGGGCGCAAGCCGAAGCACAGGCGCATGCCGCCATGGCCGCGCCTCCACCACCACCGCCCGCTCCTCAAGTCCGCGTGGTAACTCCAGCGGATACGGGCGAGCAACAAAAGAAGGAGGTGCGCCTTCGTATGTTCGAACAGTTCCACGGAACGCTCTCCGCGCGCGATACTCCGCGCGGGTTGACACTGACTCTGCCGGATGCCTCCTTCCGGGGCGCCAATGTCAGCCAGTCTGTCTATGACTCAATGGCGCGCGTGGCAGCCATACTCAGAGAATATCCGGGACTTACCGTGGAGGTCGACGGTAACGAAGCGTTTTCCGCCGAGCGCGCCGAGGCCGTGCGCGAACTGCTGATTGGAGACGCGGTGCCCTCGAGCGCCATCCTGGCGCGCGATTTGGGAGACACCCGGCCCATTGCATCCAATGCCACGGCGGCCGGCCGCAAGCAGAACCGGCGCGTCGAAATCGTGATCAGCGGCGATCCGATCGGGGACATGCCTTACTGGGCGAAGAGTTACACGCTGGCGCCGGCGAGTAAATAAGAAAGAATCGGCACGGAGGCGCTGTGTGGGCAGACGTCTACGCATGGCGTCTTTTCCAGACCCGAATTGGCTGCGCCGCGGGAACCTGGCCCAGAGGAGGCCCGCACTGAAAGTAGATGGGTTCACTGGGAGTCACAGACGAGGAGTTGGAATAAGACGCGCGCGCTTGCCTCTCTCAAGCCGGCCGGCGTAGCGGCGGCGCAACGGAATACTCGACGGACATGGGATTCGCCATGCGCTTCGACGCATCCAGAATCTCAAGACCGACCATATTGCCGCCGGCGTCGTAATCCAGAATGACGCCGGGCTTGTCTTGATCGCTCTCTGCAATCGAGGCATCGCTTAGCAGGACGCTGAGCACGTCCACATCGGGGTCGTAAATCAGTTTCATCTGTTGCTCCCGTACTTGACGATCTTGCTTGTCCGATAAACTGTGACGACCGCAGGCGGCTGGTCATCCTCGCCCACCCCGACCCGCCCTACGGTACATTGTCGCATCTTCGAACGGTAACCGCGACTGATAAATCCAACGGCCCGTGCCAGACTACATTCTGCGTGGCGGGAAAAGCGGAATCTCATAATGACCCTATAGGCCTCCCACCAGCATGCGCCAGGTATTCCATTTCTTTGTCCAGCAATTGGGGGTTCCGGCAAACATGAAAAACCCACCTCCCCAATTGGCCCCAATTGTTGACCGCTTCTACCCACCGGTTCGCCGCGGTGTGCTTGGCCTTCGTTTGGTCGTCTTCGAAGCCCTTTATCTCCAGCACCACCGTCACGCCACCGCGCAGCCGCACCAGGAAATCTGGCTCATAGGCATGGTCGATACCCATGTATTCGTAAGGGATCGTCAGCCCCATGTGGTCGTTGCGGGCGTAGAACAGCACCGCATCGCTCGACTCCAGCCGGAAGCCCGCACTCGATTCCCATGTCTGGGTGTCCAACACCACTTGATCAATGTGGCTCTTCATCGTCGCATGGCAGGCGCGCGTGGTTTTGAAATCGACCTCCGCCGTGGCGCCGAATCGGCTTGTACCGATTCGTGATGGGCATCAACGGCGCCTCGCCTTCGGACTCGTCCGGCACAATAGCGTCGCCTAACCGCTCCACAATCCGCTGGACATACTTCTCCAGCCCCAACTCGCACGGGTGGCAGCCCTGGAAGTTTACCTTCCGCCGTACGTAATCGTCCACGTACCGGAACACCTGAGGGAAAAGCTGATGGCGCGACTGTAAAGCCAGCACGCGCCGCCGCCGGTCTTTCACGCCGGCCTCCGCTACCGTCAACCGGTCGACGATGAGCCGCGCAATCTGAAACTCGATGGTCTGCAGGTGAGTCTCCCGATAGTACTCGTCGCGATTCTGCTCGGCGAATGCGAACGGGCTGCCATGCGACGACGGACTACCCTCAGCGTACCCGACCGTGGGCCGGACGAGTTGCTGGCGTCGGCTTCTGTTTCTTGGCCATAATCGTGGATCGATCTCTACGATTGTATGCCTTCCGCGCCGACGTATTTCAACATTTCAACATTTCCGTTGACTGTGCATATAATCATATGTACAATGAAACCGTGCCCTTCGAATGGGACCCGAACAAGGCGGCAGCCAACGTTCGAAAGCACGGCGTAAGATTTTCGGAAGCGACGGGCGTATTTAGCGACGATTACGCGATCACGATTCCCGGCGATGAAAAGCGACCCGGATGAGCAGCGGTTTGTGACCCTGGCATGGGAATCAAAGGGCGAGTTCTGGTAGTTGTTTACTGCTACCGCGGCGAGGACATCCGGATCATCTCAGCTCGCACGGCCGAGCGGCCCGAGCGCGAACAATATGAGGCACAACAATGAAGGATACGTACGACTTCAGCAAGCGTAAGCGGGGCCGCGTAGTGGCTGAGCCGGCGCCCGAGCCCGAAAAAGTGAGAATCACCATCCGGCTGGATGAAGACCTCATCGACTATTTCGGCGCGATCGCCGACCGGTCCGGCGGCAAAGTAGGATACCAGACCCTCATCAATTCCGCGCTGCGCGAATACGTCGAGGGGAAAACCCCAAAATGGGAAGAAACCCTACGCCGCATTATTCGCGAGGAAATCGGCAACAACAGCGCCGCTTAGCGACTTCATGCCGGCTCGTTCGGCGCAGGCTCGGCCGGACCAAAAGGCTGCCCGCGGGAAACCGCGAGTCACGGGAGTTTGCTCACCTCTAAGCCGCTGAAAACAAGCGTGAAGCAAGACGGTTTCCCCCGGCCCCAAGAGCCGCTGTGCCATTATGATGTCAGGGAAAGTATCCTGCCTTGCGATTAGGCTCTCCACAAACAGCCCCGTCCACGCAAATTCACCGAAACCAGGCGTCCTCAAAATGTTAACTTGTTGATTTAACAGGTAGATCTGGGTTTGTTCGTCCACTTTATACACCAACCTCTCCACGCACAAAGGTGCACAGCTCTGCACAATTGTGCACAACAACCCATGAAAAACGGAAACCCGCTCAGACAGGCAGGCGCTACCCGCCAGCGCTCCGCCGCGCCATATCTTCCAAACATCTCACCACTAACGACGTCCAGCCCGTCTGGTGACTAGCCCCCAACCCGCGTCCATTGTCAGCGTGAAAGAACTCGTAGAACAAAGTCAGATCGCGCCAGTTGGGATCCTGAGCATAGCGCGGACAACACTGCCACGGGGCGCGGCCATCCTCGTCCGGCAGAAAGATACGCGCCAGCCGCGACATGATTTCCGCCGCCACTTCTTTTAAGTTCATCATGCGCCCCGAACCAGTCGGACATTCGACGCGTAAGTGGTCGCCATAGAAGTGGTGGTACCGCTCCAGCGCCTCCACCAGCAGATAGTTGATCGGAAACCAGACCGGTCCCCGCCAGTTGGAATTGCCGCCGAATGTGCCGCTGGTGGATTCGGCCGGCTCATAATCCACGCGCTGCTCGCTGCCGTCGATTTGCAATGTGTAGGGGTACTGCTGGTGGAACTTGGAAAGCGAACGAATGCCGTAGGGCGAGAGAAACTCGTTCTCGTCCAGGAGGTATTTGAGCACGCGCAGCAAGCGCCCCAGCGAGGGGATCGCCAATAGCCGGTGCGTGTGCCCGTTGTCGTCATCCTGCTCCATATAGGAGATCTGTTCACACAGGTCTTGGCGGTTCTCCAGGAACCAGTCCATGCGCTTGCGGAAGCCCGGCAGGCGGGCGATGTCGTCATAGTCCAGCACGGCCACCGCGAGCAGCGGCACCAGTCCCACCACGGAACGCGCGCGCATGGGAACCGTGGTGCCATCCACGCGGAGCTGGTCGTAGTAAAAGCCATCGGTCTCATCCCACAGACCGTTTCCGCCCAGCGAATTCATGGCGCTGGCAATGGCCACAAAGTGCTCGAAGAATTTGGAGGCCACGTCTTCGTATTCCGGATCCTCGCGCGCCAGTTCGAGCGCCATGGAAAGCATGGTGAGACAGTAAGCCGCCATCCAAGCGGTGCCATCCGCCTGTTCCAGTTTCAGGTTACCCGGCAAAGGCCTCGAACGGTCGAATACCCCGATGTTATCGAGGCCTAGAAATCCACCGGAGAAGATATTCTGACCCTCCACGTCCTTACGATTCACCCACCAGGTGAAGTTAATCAGCAGCTTTTGAAACACGCGTCCTAAGAATATGCGGTCGCGCCCGCCGCGCGGGCCGGTCATCTTATAGACTCGCCAACAGGCCCACGCGTGCACCGGCGGATTCACATCGCTGAAGGCAAACTCATACGCCGGAATCTGCCCGTTGGGATGCATGTACCACTCGCGCAGCAACAGGATAAGCTGCTCCTTGGCGAAGTGCGGATCGAGCCGGGCGAAGGGGATCATGTGGAAGGCCAGGTCCCATGCGGCGTACCATGGATACTCCCAGTTATCCGGCATCGAGATGACATCGCGATTATAGAGATGCTTCCAGTCGCGATTGCGTCCATATTCGCGGCCTGGGGGGGGAGGCGGCTGCGCGGGATCGCCTTCCAGCCACTGGGCCACTCCGTAGTGAAAGAACTGCTTGCTCCACAACAGGCCGGCGAAGGCCTGGCGGGCGATGCGGCGAGACTCTTCCGTATAGCCCTCGCTCAGCCAGGCCGCGTAGAACTCATCGGCCTCAGCCTGCCGCGCGGCGAACACCTGATCCGCATTAAACGGACCGGCGGCGTCTTCCGCAGCCAGGCGCAAATGGATGGTGGCGGCGGCGCCGGCCTCGAGAGTCACACGATAGAGCGCGCCGGCCTTGGTGCCTTCGCCATGCGGATTGACGACGTCCGCACGGCCCTCGATCAGGTAGCGGTGGAAGGCGTCCTTCACGAATGCAGTCGCGCTGTTGACGCCGAACACGCGCTCCATATCGGTTTCATTTTCGGTGAACAGAAGCTCGCTCGATCCCTCCGCGTCCAGCCGGAACTTGCCTAGCGAAACGTGCTCCGCGAACACCGCGGTATCGCCCGCACGGCTGATTTTCCCCTTCGGCCAGTAACCCTCGCCGGTGCGCCCCCACGACCATGTATTCCGGAACCACAGCGTCGGCAATAGCGTAAGATCGGCGCGCTCCGGTCCGCGATTCACTGCGCGGATGCGGATTGCGAAATCGTCCGGTCCTGCCTTGGCATATTCCACATAAACGTCGAAATAGCGCGATTCGTCGAAAATGCCTGTGTCGTCGAGTTCAAACTCCGTTTGCTCGCGCCCGCGCCGCCGGTTTTCTTCCACCAGCCGCGCATAGGGAAACTCCTGCTGCGGGTACTTATAGAGCGCCTTCATGTAGGAATGCGTGGGTGTGGCATCCAGATAGAAGTAACATTCCTTCACGTCCTCGCCATGATTGCCCTCCGAGTTACTAAGTCCGAAGAGCCGCTCTTTCAGGATAGGATCGCGGCCGTTCCACAGCGCCAGCGCGAAGCACAAGCGGCATTCGCGGTCGCAAATGCCCAGCAATCCGTCTTCGCCCCAGCGGTAGGCGCGGCTGCGCGCATGGTCGTGCGGAAAGTAATTCCAGCAATCTCCGTGCGCCGAGTAATCCTCGCGCACCGTGCCCCACTGCCGCTCGGAAAGATAAGGGCCCCAGCGCTTCCAGTTTTTCTCGCGGCGGGCATCCTCATCCAGCCGCGCCAGTTCCGCGATCACGGCCGCCCCGCCTCGGAAATTGCGATCACGTTCTTGATGCCCCCGGCTTGGCCCATCACCGGATCGCGAAAGCCTTCCATGGGATAGCGATGCGTGATCATGGAGCGCAGGGCTTTCGGCCAGCGCGTGGCGAACGTGCCGATATCCCGCACGGCATTGTCGAAGGCTTGCGGGCCGGCGTTCACCACGCCCACCACCACCTGATTTTTCAATACGAGATTGTACATGATGCGCTCGGTATCGAAAACAATGGGCGGCTGGTTTCGCGGCACGCCCGTGAACACATAGATGCCATTCGACCCGAGATACTTCATCACCTCGAAGGCGAACTGCGGCGCGCCCGCCGCTTCGTAAATCAGATCGATGTTGCCTACCTGCTCGGCCATCTGATCGAGGCGCGTCTGCTCGGATGAAATATAGTGCGCGCCCACGCCTTCAGCGACTTCGGCCTTAGCATTCGGTTTCGGCGATCGCGAGTAGACCCAGGTTTCGAATCCCGCGTTCACCAACGCCATCGCGCCCAGCAGTCCCACCGGCCCGGAACCCAGCACCACGGCCCGATGCGGACCGCCCCCCCAGGGCAGCCGATCCTGGATTTCACGCACCTCGATCAGGGCCTTCTCCGCAATAGTCAGCGGCTCTACCAGCACGGCCACATCGCGCAAATCGCGCGCCACGGGATGCAGGTTGTGCCGCTCTTCCACCACGAACTCGGTCATGAATCCATCCAGATCCTTGATGCCATGTTCGCGGTAGTGGCCGGTGATGCAAAAATCCTGGTGGCCGGCGCGGCAAGCGGCGCAATTGGCGTCGGGACACGGAAGGCGCACGGTGCTCACCACCAGATCGCTCGCGCGCAGGTCTTCGACACCAGGGCCGGTCTCGACCACTTCGCCCAGCGATTCGTGGCCCAGCACAAAGCGGTCCCGACCAGGCGGCGGCGTGCCGTAAGCGAACGCGCAGATGTCTTTGTCGGTTCCGCATACGCCCACCTCGATCATGCGCAGCTTGACCTGCGTGGGCGCGGAGATGCGCGGCTCGGCGATGTCGATGATATCTACGGCTTGCCTGGCAGGATACACGGCGACGGCTTTCATGGCTGTTCTTGCATTGTATCCAACAGGCTTGCGGGGCGCCGTGCCGATGAGCACCTTGGTGCGGTGGACGCGCAGCCGAGCAACGGGACGACGGTTTCTACGTCGCAGGCACGCGGATTGCGCTCGATGGCTTGGTGCATGCATTTAAGAATGGCGCATCGCCCGAGAGCATAGTTCGGTCGTTTCCCATGACCGGCTCGCTTGAACGAGTTTACGGCGCAATTACATTTTACTTAGCGCACAAACCCGCACTTCCCGAGGGCCTAGCGAAAAAGCTGGACCAGGCACGTGTGAAGGATCGTCCCTTTCGAGGTAGCGCGCCGTTGAACACAGGCTGGCTAATTGGGGGGCGGGCAATCCTGCGCGTAGGGCCATGGGGCACTCCCTCACGGTCGCGGCTCGGTAGGCCACGCGAAATCATTACATCCGTTACCGAGCCGCAACCGTCATGAAGCGGTTTCCCCAGAACGGTTAAGCACCCGTTCGGCCCAGCCTCGGCAAGTCACGTTTGTTAGAATTACAGAGTGCCAGGTTCGTCTGACGGTGCGGCGGAGAATGCGCGCAGTGACAAAGCCGGACAGCCGATGTTCCGAGCTATGAAAACCGAAACAGATGGTTTTCCCAAGGTCGGACGTTCCCGTCGTGAGCTTGGCGTCCGCATAGATGGCCCCAATCCGGATCTCGCCGTTGGGCAGGATGGCACGGTCGAGCCGGGAACCGGCGGAATGTCGGTGGCGTTGGATAGCGCGCGAAACTTGCCTAAGCCGCGCCTTCCGAGATCGCTCGGGGAGAAGGCCGAGATCCGGTGTTTACGATGTTAGCCGCCGAGATCCCACGAACTCTGCTCCTACGCCTGGACCGCTATCCGCATGCGCTCGTTGAGCCGGCCCGCCGATGCGCTCTGCTTGATTTCGAATCAAATCTGGCAAGCACTCGTTCCCACTGGAGCAAGTCCCATGGGTAAAGGCCTTGCGCATTACCGTCAGCTTGAGATTAGCCTTTGGATGGCTCGCTGGAAGAACGACGGAAAGGAATCGACCGAAGAAGACGCGATCCTCGACGAGATGGAAGACATATGGATAGACCTGAACGAGGACGAGCGCGCTCTGTTATACCTTGAAGGGCCGCGATGCTGGCCCACAGAGTCCGATTCGTGGCCTCCCGATCTCGCCGCCACGATGTTTGTTCCGGCGCCCACGTCCTGGGATTACGAGGGATTCCACTCGCCCGCTGAAGCTATCCAGTCGACGGAGGAGGCATGATGGAGAGCCCCCTCTTTGACGTAGCGGAGCAGTTGGACGACTGGTTCCGCAGCATTTTACGGCTGGCTGAACAGAACCTCTTTGGCATCGAGCCCGAGGGACCACACCGCGACGCCGTCGTGTTGGACACGCGGAGGAGAAACGCTAGAATCCTCCTTGAAAGCGACCTGGACAGTGGGGGCAATCTCTACTCACCGCTTTGCTTTTTTCTGGCTGCTGCATGCCGTATGCTAAAGACCCCGCTGGCCCCCGGCCAATGGCGAGCGGCATTGCACACTGTGGTTAACCTGCGGCAGCGGATCGGGAGCGCCCGCGCCGAATTAGCGACCGTCGGACTGGGGATCGGCGGCCCTGCGGCGATCTTCAAGCACGAGTTCGAAGAAGCCATCAATCAGGCAGGCATTGCGGCTGGTGTTAGTTACCTCAGTCAGGAGAACCGGCTGGTAGCACTTGGTCTGGCGATTAACTGGGGGATGCGTCTTTTGCTTGCCTATGCTTTGGAATGCTCTCTCCCGATGAACGACCCAAGCCGGAGGGACCTTGCCTGGGTTGGCAGCCTTATGGAATCGCTAATTGCCGCCGACGCTATCTCTCAATAGAACGGAAGATCTCCGGTATCCGGCGAGCATCTGACGCCATGCGACTATCTAACGCGATATCGGGCGTTGGCTTTACACAAAACACAACTCACACAATACGCATGACTTATTGCCTTTGTTCGTACGAAAAATTATTCCCCGACGCCGGGACAGGCCAGGAGGCCTGTCCTACTTGCCTTGTTAATATCCCGCCCCAGGAGCCGTCTCATGTATGAACCGCAAGGGAGGAAAGATAACGTGGAGGCCACCGCCCAACTAGAATCGGTCCAAACCGGCCCACCCTTAACTGCCCCACCGCCCGATCTGGATCACATTTTCCGGGAGCACCACACCACGGTGTTCCGCGCGGCCTATCGCGTCACGGGCAATGCCAGCGACGCCGAAGACGTTCTGCAAACCGTCTTCATGCGCCTGCTGCGCCGCTCGGCCGAAGCCGTAACCGTCGGCAACATGGAAGGCTATCTGCGGCGTGCAGCCGTAAACGCGGCTGTGGACCTGATTCGCTCCCGGCAGTCCGCGCCGCAAGTCCCACTCGACGATGTGGCCCCCCTGCTTGCCCAAAACTCCTCCCTGGCGCCCGATCGCTTGCAACGGTCCGCCGAAATCCGCACCTGGCTGCGACAGGCCGTCTCCAGGCTCAGTCCGCGCGCCGCCGAGATGTTCGCGCTGCGCTTCTTTGAAGGCCGCGATAATCCCGAAATCGCCGAGGCCCTCGGTACGACGGCAGGCAGCGTAGCGGTTACGCTATCCCGCACGCGCGATCGCATTCAGCAGGAATTTCAGTCCTACACGGGAGAAACAAAATGACGCCACAAGATCCGAATCTCGATCCGCTTCTGGAACAGGCCATCGCTGAAATTCGCGACGAACCCATCGACCCCGCGGTGATCGAAGCCGCCGCTAACCGGGTCCAGGCTCGCCTCGAGCAGCACACCACGCTGCACACCTGCGCCGACTTCCAAGCCCTCATCCCTGCATACCGCGCGGGCACCCTATCGCCCGCGCGAGCCTTATTATTAAAGGACCACACCCACGAATGCGTGGCCTGCTACAAGGCGCTGAAAGCTAATCCACCAGCCACCAGCCACCAGCCACTAACCACGCGGTCGGCGCAGCCAATACTCCGCTGGGCGATAGCCGCCGCCCTCGTCACCGCCGCCGGCCTGGCGTTCTGGACTTTCCGCCCCGCCTATTCCGGTCCCGAAGCGACCATCGAATCCGTAGACGGGCTGATCTACCGCGTCTCCGACACCGGCACCGTGCCGCTCATCCGCGGCGCAGCCGTGGACGCCGGCGCCGACATCCGCACCGCGCGCGATTCGCACGCCATTCTTCGTCTGCGCGATGGCTCGCACGTCGAAATGCGCGAACGTTCCGGCCTCAACGTCTCCGAGCGCGGCCGCGACCTGACTATCGGTCTCGATCGCGGCGCTATCATCGTCGAGGCCGCCAAACGGCGCTCCGGCCATCTGTATGTCTCCACGCGCGATTGCCGCGTCTCAGTCACCGGCACGGTCTTCAGCGTCAACAGCGGCCTTAAGGGATCGCGTGTTACGGTGATCCAAGGCACTGTCCTGGTGGCGCAGGATACGCATGAAAAGGTGTTGCATGCCGGCGATCAGGTTTCCACCAGCTCCGCCATGGGCGCCACGCCGGTGTCCAGAGAGATCTCCTGGAGCCAGAACTCCGGCGCCTATATCGCCATGGTCAACGCAGTCACCGCTCTCGCGAACAAGCTCGATCAGGATCACTACCCCGCCCTGCGTTTCCAGAGCAACCTGTTGACCATGCTTCCCGCGAACACCGTGGTCTACGCCAGCATTCCCAATCTCAGCCAGGCGCTCACCGACGCGCAGCAGGTCTTCGTTCCCAAGATCAAACAGAACGCCACGCTGAGCCAGTGGTGGGAGCAGAATAAGCTCGATCAGGTGATCGCCGATATGACTACCATGAGCAGCTATCTTGGCACTGAGATGATTATCGCCGCGTCGCTGACGCCGCGTGGTAATCCGGGCCAGCCGGTGGTGGTCGCCGAATTGACGCAGCCGGGTTTCGCGGCGTTCGCGCAATCCGAGGCCGCCAAGCTTTCTTCCGGCGCAGGCGCCCATCACATTCGCATCGTCACCGATCCATCCGCCATCGGCACCATCCCGCAGGATCAATGCGTCCTGCTGATCCTGCCGCACCTGGTGGCTCTCTCGCCGGATGCCGCCGTTTTGCAGCAGATCGCTTCCGGAGCGCCCACCACGTTCGCTACCAGCGCCTTTGGATCGGAAATCACC
The DNA here is from genome assembly GCA_963785255.1 of Bryobacterales bacterium. Classification (GTDB taxonomy): domain Bacteria; phylum Acidobacteriota; class Terriglobia; order Bryobacterales; family Bryobacteraceae; genus Bog-159. The sequence goes on along the minus strand of CAWAUR010000012.1, from coordinate 273,761 downwards.
GCGGCTTACAATTCCGGCGTCGGCCTATTGTTGGCCGCCGATGTGCAGGCTATGTCCACCAGCCACGGCCACGAGATGAACGTGCAATACTTCATGGTGCAGCAGACCGCCAATGCGGGCGCCGCCGAAACCCGCGCCGCCGTCATCTTCAATGGCCAGCGTACTGGCATCGCATCCTGGCTGGCCGCTCCGGCTCCCTTGGGCGCGCTCGATTTCATTTCGCCGCAGGCCACCTTCGCTTGGGCCGCCGCCACCAAGGATCCGTCCACCATCCTTGACGAGATCGTGACCATGCAGCAAACCAATCCCGCCTTCGAGCAGCATCTGGCCGAAATCCAGGCGCTGCTGGGCGTGGATATCCGCAACGATCTGGCCGCCGCTCTGGGAGGAGAAGTCGCTATGGCGCAGGATGGTCCGCTGCTGCCGTTGCCTGCCTGGAAGGTCGCGGTGGAAGTTTACGATCCTGTGAAGCTCGAAGCCGCGATTCAAAAGCTGGTAAATGCCGCCAAGGTGGTGCAGCTCCAGCAGTCCACTTTCAACGGCCGCACCTATTATGAAGTGTCCGGGCTGTCGGCTTCGGCGTTTCCGCCGGTTTACTACACCTATACCAACGGATACCTTCTGGCAGGTTCCAGCCAGGCGTTGCTGGATACCGCGATTCAAAACGTGGCCGCCGGCAACACCTTGACGCGCTCGGCGACTTTCACCGCGCTGATCCCGCACGATCAATACGCCAACTTCTCCGCCATGGTTTATTACAACGCCGCGCCCCTGGCCTCGCTGATCGAGCAGTTCAGTAAACAACCGGGCGTCCAGGAGCTGACGGCAAATCTGAAGCCCACGCTGATCGCCGCCTATGGCGAGAGCGACCGCATTACTTTCGCTACTAGCGGCAGCCTCTTCACGACGTTCGGTAACATGAGCCTGCTACGCCTGCTCGAAAAGCCCGGAACTCCCGGAACTCAGGTACACTGAAAAGCGTAACTAATAGGTAGTGGGTTGTGGGCGGTAGGTGGTAGCAAACGCGCCGCAAGCGTTTGAGGGGGTTTTGCTACAACCTACTACCCACAACCCACAACCGGTTTCCCATGCCGCCTGTCATCCAACTCGAAGACCTGGAAGTCCGCCTCGGCGACCGCCTTATTCTGAAGAAGCTGAATGGTTCGTTCTCCGGCCGCGCCATCGGTCTGCTGGGACCAAACGGCGCCGGAAAGTCCACGCTGATCAACACCCTCCTCGGCTTCCACGTGCCCTCGGCCGGCACCGCCCGCATCTTCGGCAAAGATATCCGCACCAACGCCAAAAACGTGCGCGCTCTGATTGGCTTTATGCCGGAAAACGATTCCTTCATCGCCGACATGACCGGCGTGCATTTCGTCCGCCTGATGGCCGAGATCGCCGGCCTGCCCGCAGAGCAAGCCATGGAACGCGCGCACGAAGCTTTCTTCTGGGTCGGCTTGGGCGAAGCGCGTTACCGCAAGTTAGGCACTTACTCGCTGGGCATGAAACAAATGGCCAAGCTGGCGCAGGCCATCGCGCACGGTCCCAAGTTGCTCTTCCTCGACGAGCCCACCAACGGACTCGATCCACCCGCACGCACCCGCATGATCCAACTCATTCAGGAAATTCGCGATCGCGGCGATCTGCATCTGATCGTCTCCTCACACCTGCTGCGCGATGTCGACGAATGCTGCGACGAAGTGCTCATTTTGAAGGACGGCCGCATCGCCGCCTCCTGCAACCTGGAAGAAGAGCGCCGCGCCAACCGCAAATTTCTCGAACTGGAAACCCGCGGCGCCAACGGATCGTTCACCGCCGGCATCGAACGCCTGGGCTGCGAGGCCGCCTCGTTCCCTAACGGCCGCATGAAACTCGTCATGCCCGATGGCGTCGAAATCCGCCAGCTTTACGTGCTGGCCGCCGAGCAGAACGTGCAAATCCGGCGGCTGAATCACAAGCGCGATTCGCTCGAAGATATCTTCTTGAAAGCCATGGAGGTGCCCAATGGCGGTGTTTAAGCATGCCTACAAGGGTTACGATGGGCCGCTCACGCCCGCCTGGTCGCGCTTCCTGATCATTCCGCGCTACGCCTTCGAAGAGATGCGCCGCAAGCGCTTCTACAGCATCTTCTTTTTGGTTTCACTGATCGCGCCCATCGTTTATGCGCTCCTGATTTACCTCGAACACAACCTCAGCGCATTGAAGATGTTGAACGTCGGCAATCTGATTGAAATCAATCCGCGTTTCTTCCTCAATTTCCTGGGCACGCAAAGCATGCTGGCATTTTTTCTGGCGGCTTTCGTGGGGCCCGGTCAAATCTCGCCCGATCTGGCCAACAACGCCTTGCCTTTGTATCTCGCGCGGCCTTTTTCGCGCGCGGAGTACGTGCTCGGCAAGCTCTCTGTGCTGCTCATCCTGATGTCGTTCATGACCTGGATTCCCGGCCTGCTGCTCTTCATTCTGCAAGCCGCGCTTGAAGGCAATGGATGGTTCGGCCAGAATCTGGGAGTCGCCAACGCCATCTTCTTCGGCGCCTGGATCTGGATTTTGCTTCTGTCTCTGCTGGCGCTGGCGCTTTCCGCCTGGGTCAAATGGAAACCGATGGCGGGCGGCCTGCTCTTCGGTGTTTTCTTCGTGGCTGCCGGATTCGGCGGCGCGATTAACGGCATCATGCGCACCCAGTGGGGCAATCTGCTGAACCTCAGCCATCTGGTGGGTACGGTTTGGACATCGCTATTTGAACAGCCCATGCATCGCGGCCAGGGAGCCGTCTTCTTCCGCGTGCACGGCAATGACGTTCCTATCTGGTGCTGCTGGGTATCGCTGCTGGTCATCTGCGCGTTCTGCCTTTTCCTGCTCTCGCGCAAGATTCGCGGCGCGGAGGTCGCCCGATGATCGAGCCCCGCATTGTGTTCGACAATGTCTCCCGCTTCTACGGCGAAGTGCTGGGCGTCAATCGCGTGAACCTGGCCATCCCGCCCGGTGTCACCAGCCTGGTCGGCCCCAACGGCTCCGGCAAGACCACCCTCATGAACCTGATGACCGGTCTGATCAAGCCCTCGCGCGGCCAGATCAGCGTCCTTGGCATCTCGCCCGAGCGCCCCGAAGAACTCTTCCGCAAAATGGGATACTGCACGCAATTCGACGCGTTTCCCAAAGGACTCACCGGCTACGAATTCATCTACTCATTCCTCCTGGTTCATGGCATGATCCCTTCGGAAGCCGCCAAACTCACCGAAGAAGCCATCGAGCGCGTCTCCATGACCGAAGCCGCCCATCGGCATGTGGCCGCCTACAGCAAGGGCATGCGGCAACGCATCAAACTGGCCCAGGCCATCGCGCACCGTCCCACTGTGCTGGTACTCGATGAACCGCTCAACGGCCTCGATCCCATGGCTCGCTCCGAAACCATCGCGCTGTTCAAACAGTGGGGCGACGAAGGCCGCCACGTCATCGTATCCAGCCACATTCTGCATGAGGTCGATCGCATCTCCGATCAAGTCATCCTGTTGAGCCACGGCTATGTGGTCGCCGAAGGCCAGATTCAGGGCGTGCGCAGCGAGGTCAAGGATCAGCCCATGCAAATCCTGGTACGCTGCGATAAGCCCGGCCTGCTGGCTTCGCGCCTCTTCGAGCAGGATCACGTGGTGGAAGCCAAGGTCAACGACGATGGCCGCGGCCTGCTGGTCCGCACCCGCGACGCCGACAATCTCTATCTGCTGCTCAACCGCATCGTGCTCGATAATGGCCTGGAAGTGGAAGCCGTAGCGCCCGCCGACGACGATGTGAATTCCGTTTATCAATACCTGATCGGATCCGAAGGAGGGACCACGTGACCTGGAGCCAAATCGCCCATCAGCCCTGGATGCTCTGGCGCCGCCAGGTGGCTGCCATTCTACGTCTGGAATTGAAAAAGAGCCTGTTCTCGAAGCGTGCCTGGTGGATCTACATCCTCACACTCGGCCCGGTCATCATCACCGGCATGCATTCGCTCTTCAGCGGCAACGGCCGTCACACCATGGCCGAAGACAATATGATCTTCGCCGGCATCTTTCAGGTCTATTTCCTGCGTCTGGGTATCTTCTTCGGCTGCATGGGTATCTTCTCGAACCTTTTTCGCGCTGAGGTACTTGAGCGTACCTTGCACTATTACTTCATGTCACCCGTGCGGCGCGAAGTATTAGTAGTGAGTAAGTACCTCGCCGGCCTGATAGCCGCCATAACTTACTTCGGCGGCAGCGTCGCACTAAGTTTTCTTTTCATTAACGCGCACTGGGGCCCGGTATTCCAACAGTATCTGTTTCGCGGCCCCGGCCTGGCGCAATTAGGCTGGTATGTGTTGACGGCCGCGCTGGCCTGCATCGGCTATGGTTCGGTCTTCCTGCTCACCGGAATTATCATTCGCAATCCATTAATTCCGGCGGCCGTGGTATTCGTGTGGGAAAATCTGAATCCGTTCCTGCCTTCGCTCCTGAAGAAAATCAGCGTGATCTTCTATCTAAAATCGCTGACTCCGCCAGGAGATACCGCGGAAGGCCCGCTCTCCTTTCTTATCACCACGACTAACCCGACGCCCGCCTGGCTGGCTATCCCCGGACTTCTGTTAGTCTCCGCCCTGGTGCTAGCCTACGCCGCCGCCAAGTCCCGCACAATGGAAGTAAGCTACAGCGAGTAGGACAGGCCTCCCGGCCTGTCCAGGCCAAGCCGGAACTGAGCTATATTAAGTAAAGCATGTCATCGCAACCCGCCCATCTGACTCCCGCCGAGTACCTGGAGATCGAGCGGCGCGCGGAATTCCGAAGCGAATATTACGACGGCGAGATGTTCGCCATGGCCGGCGGCACGTCGAACCACGCCCTAATCGTGGCGAACATCTGCGGGGAGATAAGACAGCGCCTCAAGGGTAAGCCATGCGGCGCGTGCTCCACGGACTTGAGGCTCCAAGTTCTACCCACCCTTTTGTACACCTACCCGGACGTCATGGTGATTTGCGGGGATATGCAGTTCGCAGACGGCCATAAGGACATGATCCTGAATCCCACAGTAATCGTCGAAGTCCTCTCCAAATCCACCGCCGATTACGATTTAGGCCGTAAATTCGAACATTACCGCACCCTTCTCTCGCTCACCGACTACCTGACCGTCGCCCAGAACCGGCCCGCCGTGGATCACCGAACCCGACACCAAGATGGCTGGCTCCTCAAAACTTACACCGACCTCGCCCAAGTCATTCCACTAACCTCCATCGCCGTCGATCTTCCCCTATCCGAAATCTACGATAAGATCGATTTCACCGCCTGACTCACTACCTTGTAAGATGCAAGAGTGAACTGGATCTTCTGGTCGCTCCTCTCCGCCCTATTCGCCGGCGCCACCGCCGTCCTCGCCAAGATCGGCGTTGCAGGCGTCGATTCGAACCTGGCCACCGCCGTCCGCACCTCTGTGGTCTTGATCTTCAGTTGGATGGTGGCCGCGTTCACCGCGGCGCCTTCCACGCTGCGCCACCTCGCGCCCCGCACCTGGATCTTCCTGGCTCTCTCCGGCCTGGCCACCGGCCTCTCCTGGCTCTGTTACTTCCGCGCCCTCCAACTTGGGGAAGCCTCGCGCGTAGCGCCTGTCGACAAACTTAGCGTGGCTTTTGTAATTCTCTTCTCCGCTCTCTTTCTGGGCGAGCGCCTTACTTGGATGCGCGGCGCCGGCGGCCTCCTGATCACCGCCGGAGCCATCGTGCTGGCCCTGGAATCGTCGCGATGACCCGCACCCATCAAATCCTGAAACGTTTGGCTGCCGCCGGAAGCGCCCGCAACATAGCCGGCATGGCCCGCTTCGGCATTCGCCCCGCCAAGGCTTACGGCGTCGCCACGCCCGATATCCGTTCCATCGCTAAAACGCTCGCCCGCGACAACCAACTGGTCTCCGCGTTGTGGTCCACCAATGTGCTCGAAGCCCGCATCCTCGCCGCCATGATCGCCGATCCCCAGCAGTTTCGCGAAGAGGAAGCCGAGCGCTGGGTGCGCGATTTCGACTGCTGGTCCGTCTGCGATTCCGCCTGCATTGGCCTTTTCTGGAAGACACCCTATGCCTGGCGCAAGGTACGCGAATGGTCGAGCCGCCAGCCCGAATACGAGCGCCGCGCGGCATTCGCTCTGCTCGCCGGTCTCGCCGTACACGACAAGAACGCGACGGATGGCCGCTTCGTCTCGGCCCTCCGCCTGATCGTGGCCGCCTCCCGAGACGATCGCAATTTCGTCAAGAAGGCCGTCAACTGGGCGTTGCGCCAGATCGGCAAGTGCAACGCCACGCTGCGGGCAGCCGCCATCGAAACCGCCGAGTCGCTCATCGCCGCCGCATCGGCTTCGGCCCGCTGGATCGGCCGCGACGCCCTGCGCGAACTCCGCCGAGATCAGGGTGCTTAACAGCTTGCGGAGCTCTGGAGATCGCGCGAAATCGAGCGGCTGTTACAGAGCCGCGACCGTCAGGGAGCGGTTTCCCAAAAACGGCTGAGCACCGCCTGGATTAGAGCGTTCGACTCAACAAAGTGCTATATTCTATTCAGGAGATCCAGGTCCTTTTAGGGAGCAAGGGATGGAACCGCTGGTACATCCGCCACCGGAAGTGGCTGACAGAGCCGATGCCGAGCGCACCATCCCTCCTCGCAACCCTGGGCTCATCGGGCAAGATATCTCGCACTATCACGTCGTCGCCGAACTGGGCGCGGGCGGCATGGGCGTAGTCTACAAAGCGGAAGACACGCGGCTGGGCCGGCCCGTCGCGCTCAAGTTTTTACGCGCCGGCGAAGCGGGCTTGCCGCCCAACACTCCGGGCGGAGGATCCGGACACACGGCGCAGGCCCTCGAGCGCTTTCGCCGCGAAGCGCGCGCCGCCTCAGCCCTGAATCACCCCAATATCTGTGTGGTGCACGATGTCGGCGAATACGAGGGCGAGCCCTTCATCGTCATGGAATTCCTGGAGGGGCGCACTCTCAAGCGCCTTATCGGCGAAGGACGGCCGCGTCCGGGAGCGCTCCTCCATCTGGCCATCGAAATTGCCGACGCGCTAGCCTCCGCGCATGCCAAAGGCATCATTCACCGCGATATCAAACCTTCCAACATCTTCGCCACAGGCACCGAAAGTGGACACCCCAGCCCGGCGAAGATTCTGGATTTCGGTTTAGCCAAACCTCAGCCGCGGGAAACCGGAAAACGCGAAGCCGCGCGCGGCGGCCAGTCTCCCGCCACGGATAGCAGCACGCTTTCCGCATTCCTCGAGACCACTCCCACCAGCCCGGGAATGACCGTCGGAACCGTCGCCTACATGTCGCCCGAACAGGCTCGCGGCGAGGACCTGGACGCCCGCACAGATCTCTTCAGCTTCGGCGTCGTGCTCTATGAGTTGGCTAGCGGCCGGCATCCGTTCCGTGGCGCATCCGCCGCCGAGACGCTGCACCGCATTCTGGCCGAGGCGCCCCCTCCGCTGCTGCCGCTGAATCCGCAGTTGCCCGTAGAGCTGGAACGTATCGTCAGTAAAGCGCTGGAGAAGGATCGTGATTTGCGCTACCAAACCGCCGCCGAAATGCGCAGCGACCTCAGGCGCTTGAAACGCGACAGCAGTTCGGAACGAACGCCGGTCAGCCTGGGCCAGCCGGCCGCGAGACAGCGCACGCCTGTGTTCTGGGCCATCGCGGCCTTGCTGGCGCTCGCGGCTGCCGCTGCCGGCGTCGGCATGGCTATCCGTCCGCTGCCGCCGCCGCGAGTCCTGGCATACAAGCAGCTCACCAACAACGGAACCATGAAAGGGCTCGGTGGCACCGACGGCGCGCGGCTGTATCTGACCGAAGACGTCGGCACCAGCAACTGGATTTCTCAGATGTCCGCGAGCGGCGGTGAACCTTCCCGCATGGCCATGCCTTCGCCGTACTTCAGGTTATTCGATGTCTCACCTGACGGATCCAGTCTGCTGGCCGCAGAACGCGTGAGCTATGCCGAAGGTCCTCTGTGGAGCGTGCCGGTGTTGGCCGGTTCTGCATCCCGGATCGGCAATCTTACCGGCTCCTCCGGTGCATGGTCACCGGATGGGCGGCGGCTCACTTATAGCCATCACGGCGACCTGTTCATTGCCCAGGCCGATGGCTCCGACGCACGTCTGGTAGCCAGCCTGCCCGGTGAGTTGTTCAAGCCCGCATGGTCGCCCGATGGCCAGCGCATCCGTGTAACGGTCTTCCAGGAACAGCGCCGCGTCGCGGCATTGTGGGACATTCCGTTAGAGGGCGGTAAGCCGCATCTTCTTTTCCCTCCCAGAACTCCCGCCGACGACTGTTGCGGCGTCTGGACCTCGGATGGACGATACTTCGTCTTCACCCGGCATAACCATATCTGGGCGCTGGCCGAGCCGCGCGCGTTGCGGCGCATTAACCCGACGCCGGTGCAGTTGACCAGCGGCGCCACATCGTTCGATGAAGCCATACCTTCCAAAGACGGGAAACTCCTATTCGCCATCGGTCTGGTGCCGCGCGGCGAAGTGGTCCACTACGATGCGAAAGTGGGACACTTTCTACCGTTCCCGCACGCCGGCTCGGTCGAGTTTGTGACTTACTCCCGCGACGGTCAGTGGATGGCCTATGTGACTTTCCCAGGTGGCGCGCTGTGGCGTGCGAAAGCCGATCTCACCGATCAGCTAAAGCTCGTTCAGCCGCCCGAGAATGCCAGCATCGTGGTACCCAGTTGGTCGCCGGACGGCTCCGAGGTTTTCTATACCATCACGTCGCCCGGTCAGCTTCCCAAGATCTATCGCATCCCCGCCGGTGGCGGACAAACACAGGCGCTGCTGCCCGATTGGAAACAAGTCAGCATCGATGCCACCGCGTCGCCAGATGGCCAACGAATCTGCTTCGGCGGAGCTTCCGGCACGCTGGCCCGTTTGCCTTCAGCGAATATCCACATTCTCGACATGCGTACCCACGCCATCGTTGAGGTGCCGGATTCGAATCAATATTTTTCCCCGCGATGGTCGCCGGATGGCCATTATCTGGCGGCCCTCAGCCTGGATTCCACGCGCCTCGCCATCTTCTATTTCTCCACCGGAAAGTGGCGTGAGCCGGCTAATGGCCCTCAAATCGCATTTCCTTACTGGTCGCATGACAGCCGTTACGTGTACTACGTGCGAATCACCGTAAATCCCGCGGTAATGCGCGTGCGGGCCGCCTCGGGAAAGCCTGAGCCGGTGGCCGATCTCAAGGATATGCGGCTCACTGGCTTCTACGGGCTCTCGCTCACCCTCGGTCCGGACGACCAGCCCATTGTGACGCGTGACATCGGCTCTCAGGAAATTTTCGCCCTCGATTGGCGCGCGCCGTAGTCCGAACACCCGGCTCCCTCACGGTCGCGGCTCCGTAACAGCCGCGTCGATTTCGCACGGTCTACAGAGCCGCGACCGTTAGGGAGCGGTTTCCCGGCCCCTCGGTTTCCCGGCCCCTCTTGACATCCACACATTCGCATAGTAGGATTACAAACAGCGATAGTAGGACCTTTAAAATGGGCACCCCCAAATTCACCAAACTCGAACTGCACATCATGCAAGCGCTGTGGGACCGCGGCCCCATCTCCATTCGCGAGATCCAGGAGGCCTTTTCCGCGCGCGATCTGCCCTCTTACACCACCGTGCAGACCACCGTGTACCGGCTGGAAAGCAAGAAGGCGGTGCGGCGCGTGAAGAAGATCGGCAACGCCCATATCTTTGAAGCGGTGGTATCGCGCAACGCCGCACAGCGCCGTCTCATCGACGAGTTGCTGGGCCTGTTTGGCGGCCGCCCACAGCCCATCATGGCTCACCTGGTCGAATCCGGCAAGCTCACGCTCGACGATGTGAACGAGGCGCGCAACGCCCTGCGAAAACTGGCGAAGGAGGACCATTCCCAATGACGCACGTCTACTTCACTGCGGCGATGCTGAACCACCTGTGGCAATCGACGGTCTTTGCGGGCATAGCGGGAGTGCTGGCGTTGGCCTTGCGCGCGAATCATGCGCGCACGCGGCATTGGCTGTGGCTCATCGCCTCGACGAAATTCCTGATTCCGTTTTCGCTGCTATCCACCGTGGGCAGCCAGCTCGCACGGATGACCGGCTGCCTGTTCGCCAAGCCGCTGGCGACGCCCCAGATCGCGGCCGTCGTGGCACAAATCAGCCGGCCATTTCCGCCTCTGGCCACGCCCACTGCAGCTTCACCGCACTTGTTCGCCGCGCACGCCGACCTGCTCCCGCAGCTTCTCATTGCGCTATGGACCTGCGGTTTCCTCGCCGTTGTATTTTCGGACTGGCGGCGATGGCGCCGTATCCGCGCCGCCGTGCGCGTCGCGTCGCCCGTTGGCATCCAATCGGGCGTCCCCGTGCGCTCGTCGCGTGCCATGCTGGAGCCGGGAGTATACGGTATCTTCCGGCCGGTGCTGCTTTTGCCAGACGGCATCGCGGATCGCTTGTCGTCCGCGCACTTGAAAGCCATCCTGGCGCACGAAATCTGTCACATCCGGCGGCGCGATAATCTGGCGGCCGCCATCCACATGATGGTGGAAGCCATCTACTGGTTCCATCCCCTGGTGTGGTGGATCGGCGCGCGTTTGGTGGAGGAACGCGAGCGCGCCTGCGACGAAGAAGTTCTGCGCCTGGAAAATCAGCCCGAAACATACGCCGAGAGCATTCTTAAGACCTGCCAGTTTTACCTGGAGTCGCCGCTGGCGTGCGTTTCGGGAATCTCCGGCGCGGATCTGAAAAAACGAATTGTACGCATCATGACGCACCGCGCAGCCCGCGAGCTCAGCGTCGGCAGAAAGCTGCTGCTGGCAACCGCGGGAGTCGCCGCCCTAGCCGGTCCCATCGCCTTCGGGCTGCTCAACGCCCCGCGAGTCCGCGCGCAGTCGACCGCCCCCACCAGCACCGCGCGCCCCACATTCGATGTGGCGTCCATCAAGCCGAGCCACCTGACGGCCAATCTTTTCAGGGTCAACGCGGAGCCCGGCAGGTTCGCCGCGGAGAATGCCAGTGTGATATTCCTCTTGCAATACGCGTACCGCGTGAAGAATTCGCAAGTCTCCGGCGGACCCGGTTGGCTCGACTCCGATCATTACAATATCGAGGCAAAACAGGACGAGACCGCCGCCGCGGAGTTGCGGAAACTTAGCTCCGATAAACAAGAGGAGCAACTCAGGCTGATGGTGCAGTCTCTGCTCGCCGATCGTTTCAAGCTGGCGCTGCATCACGAGGCAAAGGAGATGCAGATCTACGCGCTGATCGTGGCGAAGAACGGGCCCAAGCTGCATGCGTCCACTATTCCTCCGGACGATTCGGTCATTACAGGCCCGCCGCCGCCGGACGCTGCACCTCGCCGACGTAACATCCGGATGGGCGGCCGGGGAGATCTTAGTGTAAGCGGCGAGGACCTGGACATGTTTGCCGAAGTGCTCTCTCACTTCGCAGGCCGCATGGTAGTGAATCAGACCGGGCTGAAGGGCACATATGATTTCGATCTGAAGTGGACGCCCGAGGCGGGCTCCGGCCCCATGCCTGGTGAAGCGCCAGGAGACGCCGCGCCGCCTCCGGATGCGTCCGGACCGTCGCTCTTCACGGCCCTCGAAGAACAGCTTGGGCTGAAACTGGAATCGCAGAAAGGTCCGGTGGATACAATTGTCATCGATCATGTCGAGAAACCTTCGGAGAACTAACATGAGACTACAAGGTAAGTACAGCTTAGTTGCTGCTGCGTTACTCTTACTAAGTGCGACAGCGACCCGCGCGCAATCGCCGGCCGCAACCAAGACACCCGCATTCGAAGTGGTATCGATTAAGCCGAATAAGGAGGGTTCCCGCGGCATCATGATCCGCATGGCGCCGGGCGGCCGGTTTGAAGCCAAGAACGTCACCGTGCGATTCCTGTTGCAAGAAGCGTATGGCGTAAAAGACTCGCAGATCTCCGGTGCGCCGGCTTGGTTCGATTCCGAGCATTACGATGTCGAAGCTAAAGCCGATGACTCATTCGATGAGGTCGCGCATCGGCTCGGCCGCGACGAGCAGGAGGTCCAACTGAGGCAGATGCTGCAAGCCATGCTGGCGGATCGGCTTAAATTGGTTCTGCATCACGATACTAAAGAGCTCTCGGAATACGCGCTGGTGGTCGCCAAGAACGGTCCCAAATTTCACGAGACGACGGCGCCTGCCATGGATCCTGCGGCCGAAAACCGGCCCCTCGGACCGCCTGCACCCGGCGCGCCCATGCCACGCGGTTCCATCCGCATGACGGGACGAGGCGAACTTACTTTAACCGGCATCGGAATCACTCAGTTCGCCGACGTGCTCTCTCGCCAACTCGGGCTTCTGGTGGTGGATAAGACCGGCCTGAAGGGCGAGTACGATTTCACTCTGAAATGGACGCCCGACGAAGGCCAGGGCCAGATGTTTCGCGGCGCCGGCGGACCGCCCCCGGACGGCGCCCCTCCGCCGCCGGATGCCTCCGGTCCGTCGATCTTCACAGCCTTACAGGAACAGCTAGGGCTGAAACTCGAATCGCAAAAAGGCCCAGTGGATACCATCGTGATCGACCACGTCGAACGGCCATCGGAGAATTGAATGTGGGGCAGGCTCGTAGCCTGCGGCGGCCTCTCAGGCCGCCTGCCGCGGAGCTAGCCACGTTTTGTCATTCACCAACGTCATAACAAAGATGACTCTAGTCCCGCCAAACTCCCCAATCGCCTTACTACTCGCCCTCTCCGCGCAAGCCGCCGTCATCCGCGGCGTGGTAGTCGAGAACCTAACCAGCAAGCCGCTAGCCCGCACGCAAGTGACTTTCGAGCCGCTGCCGGGAACCGCCGCGGCGGCCAAATCCACGCGCACCGATTCCCATGGCGCGTTCGTGTATGGCCTCGTCCCCGGCGCTTATATCGTGCGTGCATCGCGCCACAACTTCATGGCCGCTGAATATGGACAGAAGCGCTGGAATTCGGCCGGCACACCCGTCATCGTTGACAACGAGCACGCGCTGTTTCTCGATATCCGTCTGCTGCGTTACAGCGCCATCAACGGCACGCTGGTCGACGAAAACGACGAAGGCCTGCCCGCGCACGACGTGCTGGCGTATCGCAACTCCAAGCCGCCGGAGTTGATGGCCCACGCGACCACCGACGAGCGTGGCGTCTATCGTTTGCATGGGCTGCCACCGGACACTTACATCGTGCACACCGCAGGCAATCAATCCAACGACGCGTCTTACTTGCCCACTTACTCGAAAGAGACCGACAAGCTCGATCAGGCGCGTACCGTCGAGTTACTTCCCGATCAGGAAATGAACGACGTCGATGTCCGTCCGATCGAGGGACGGTTGTACAGCCTGTCCGTCGATGTGGAAAGAGTTCCGCCGGGCGCGGGCGCTTCGATCATACTGGTGTCTGAGACAGGTAGAAGGACCGTCAGAGCTATATCCTATCGCTTCACCCGCCTTCCGCCCGGAGAATACGAAGTGTTCGCACAGTCTCCCGCCGATGCAGTTCCTGGCAGCCAGGTAACCGGCGCTTATCAGCGTCTCTCCCTCGGCGCCGACACCGGTGTCTCACTGATGTTGCGCGGACCTTCCGGCGTATCGATTTCAGGCGCGTCGGCCGATGCCGGCGCGTCGATCCGCATACGCCAGGCGGACCTTGCGGGCGGCAGCGCCACCACCGTGCTGCCCATTCAGAACGGCACGGCGATCCTCCCCATCGGCCGCTGGGAAGTGATGTTACAGCCGCCCTCGGGCTACTATGTCTCGCGTGTCTCTGGCGCGGTCTCGACAGCCAGTCGCTGGCGTCCCGATGGTTGGCAGGAAGTAATTTCGCCGACCAACTATGGGCTGCGCTTCACGGTATCTGCCGGACCAAGCTCCATCCACGGCATCGTGAGGACCTCCGCCGATCCGGTAGCAGGCGCGCCAGTGTATCTGGAAGCCTATAACACCACCGAGAACAAGCGGGTCGCCGATCTGCGCACTGCCGTCTCCGATATAGACGGCCGATATCGGTTTGAAGGATTGGCGCCCGGCACTTATCGCATTCTGGGCACTTTTGAGTATCTATCGCCCGATGTGCATACCATGACCGATACCGGCGCGCAGCCAGTGACACTGGACGCACACACCGATCTGGCGCGCGATCTGGAGCTATACGACATCCCATGACAGCCATGCGGAAATTATGGGGCAGGCACCTTGCCTGCGGCGGCCTCGTAGGCCGCCTGCTGGGCTTACTCGCCAGCCTTGCCGTATTTATCCTGTCCGCCGCCGAATATCATGGACAAGTAACCTTCAACGGACTACCCGTTCCCGGAGCAACCGTAACGGCCTCACAAGCTGGCCAAACAATAACCGCCATCACCGATCTCCAAGGCGCCTTTTCGATTCCAAGCTTAACCGAAGGAACCTGCACAATCGAAATCCGAATGCTAGGCTTCGCGCCAGTCAGACAAGAGGTAAACTTCGCTCCCAACACACCGCCCGCAACGTGGGGATTAAAGATTCTCCCGCTAGATCAAATCAAGGCCGAGATGCAGACTCCCGTACAACCCGCCCCGTCGCCCACGCCGGCACCCGCCAAACCAGCATCCGACGACGATCTCAGCCAACAAGCCGCCGATGGCTTCCTCATCAACGGCAGTTCCCAAAATGGCGCCGCCTCGCCCTTCGCCCAATTGGCTGCCTTCGGCAATAATCGCAACGGCGCGCGCGGACTATACAACGGCGGCATCGGCGTCATTCTGGATAACTCCGCGCTGGATGCCCGGCCATATTCGCTTACCGGACAGAACGCGCCTAAACTGACTTACAACCGTCTAACCGGCGTGGCCGTGCTTGGCGGACCCCTGCAAATTCCGCACGTCTTCAAACGGCCTCCGTATTTCTTCGCGGCTTATCAATGGACCCGCAACAACACCGCCAGCGACCTGCCCGGGCTGATGCCAACCCAGACGGAACGCAACGGAATATTCGCAAGTCCGATCGTCGATCCGGCTACCGGCGTGCCCTACCCCAATAACACCGTTCCCCAGAACCGGATCAGCCCTCAGGCACAGGCTTTGCTAAGTTACTATCCGCTGCCTAACTTCACGGGTAACACTGGCTATAACTACCAAATTCCCATCCTCAGCCCGACTCACCAGGACGCCCTGCAATCGCGCTTCAATAAAACGCTGGGACCTAAGGACGAACTCTACGGCCGTTTCGCTTTTCAAAGCATGCGCGAGGGCGCCCCGAATCTATTCGGCTTTCTGGATACCACCGATCTGCTCGGCATCAACACCAGCGTCAATTGGTCGCACCGCATCAATCACTCCTGGTTTTTGAATCTGGGATATCAGTTCAGCCGTCTGGCCACCCACATTACGCCGTTCTTTGAAGATCGCGAAAACGTTTCGGGCGAGGCAGGCATCTCGGGCAACGATCAGGAGCCCATGAACTGGGGTCCACCGAGCCTCACATTTTCTAGCGGCATCGCCGGCCTTTCCGATGCGCAAAGCTCGTTTGACCGCAACGAGACCAGCGGCTTGTCCGGCGCCATGCGATGGTACCGCGGCGGCCACAATGTCACTTTTGGCAGCGACTTCCGGCGGGAGGAATTCAATTATCTTGCGCAACAGAATCCCCGAGGCAGCTTCACATTTACGAGCGCAGTCAGTGGATCCGACTTCGCGGATTTTCTATTGGGCGTTCCCGATACCAGCGCCATCGCGTTCGGTAATGCGGATAAGTATTTCCGCGAGTCTGTTTACGACGCGTTCGTCAACGACGATTGGCGGGTGAACCCTGAACTTACCGTGAATGCCGGCCTAAGATGGGAGTACGGAGCTCCCATCACCGAGTTATACGACCGCTTAGTCAACTTGGATATTTCGCCCGGCTTCGCGGCCGTAGCGCCGGTCGTGGCAACCGATCCAAGCGGTTCTCTTACGGGCACGCGATATCCTAATTCGCTGGTGTATCCCGATAAACGCGGCATCGAGCCACGCGTAGGGTTAGCCTGGCGGCCCATTTCCGGATCTTCGACCGTCATCCGCGCGGGCTATGGTATTTACTATGACACTTCCGTCTATCAGACGATCGCAGTTCAGATGGCCCAACAGCCGCCGCTTTCGAAAACGTTG
The DNA here is from genome assembly GCA_963785255.1 of Bryobacterales bacterium. Classification (GTDB taxonomy): domain Bacteria; phylum Acidobacteriota; class Terriglobia; order Bryobacterales; family Bryobacteraceae; genus Bog-159. The sequence goes on along the minus strand of CAWAUR010000012.1, from coordinate 257,613 downwards.
AGCGTTGAAAACAGCCCCTCCGATCCGCTCACCTTAGCAAACGGCTTCAATGCCTCTCCCGCGATCACGCCTAACACATTCGCCATCGACCCGCGCTTTCGCCCCGGCTATGCCCAGAACTGGCAGGCATCCCTCCAGCGTGACTTGCCTGCCTCCATGCAATTGACCGCGACCTATATCGGGATTAAAGGCACCGACGGACCGCAAGAGTTTCTACCGAATACTCATCCGATCGGCGCGGTGAATCCGTGTCCGGCTTGCCCCACCGGATTTGCGTATCTCACATCCTACGGCAATTCCACCCGTCAAGCTGCACAGATACAGTTCCGGCGCAGGTTGCATAATGGATTCACGGGAATCCTGCAATATACTTATTCGAAATCTATTGACGACGATGCCGCGTTGGGCGGCCAAGGCGCTAGCGCCACCGGTCAGAATAGCCCCAGCGCGGCGAGTTCCGGATCGCCCTCCAGCCAGACAGGCCCTGCATCGCTCGCCATCGCACAAAACTGGCGCGATCTGGCCGCCGAGCGCGGCCTATCTACTTTCGATCAGCGCCACCTTCTCAGCCTGCAGATGCAATATTCGACTGGCATGGGAATCGGCGGCGGAACGCTGCTCACCGGCTGGAAGGGAGCGCTCTTCAAGGAGTGGAACTTATCAACTGAGATCATTGCCGGGAGCGGTCTGCCCGAAACTCCTATTTATCTTGCGACGGTGCCCGGCACGGGAGTTACTAATACGATACGGCCCGATTACACTGGCGCGCCGCTTAACGCCGCTCCATCCGGACTGTTTCTTAATCCCGCCGCCTTTATCGCACCACCTCCCGGCCAATGGGGCAACGCCGGCCGCGACACTATTACGGGCCCCGCGCAGTTCTCTCTGAACGCTTCGCTGGGCCGGACGTTCCGGGTAAGCGACCGCCTGAATCTCGATTTACGTGTCGATTCCACGAATCTGCTGAACCACGTGACTTACACAAGCTGGAACACCATAGTAAACAGTTCACAATTCGGATTGGCGGCACAGGCAAATGCCATGCGCAGCATGCAGACGACGTTGCGCCTCAGATTCTGACGTATGCGGCTTATGATCGCCACCTTCGCACGTTTTACCGCTTGCTCACGCGCGCGGCTCGGAAACGCAGTCACGGGCATGTGGCGACCTACCGCGCCGCGACGTACCGCGCCGCGACCTACTGAGCCGCGACCGTCAGGGAGCGGTCCCGCCACTCCGTATTTCGCTATCCTGCTGTTACTCGCTACTACGGCTCACGCGCAGCAAATCGGCCAGAACGCACCTTCCGGAAGCAGTACGGCAGCCACCTTCACCGCCAACACCCGGTTAGTGGTGGAAGCCGTGATAGTGACAGACAAGAAGGGCAGTCCGATGGAGGGCTTAACAGCCAAAGATTTCAGCGTGACTGAAAACGGCGTGGCGCAGGAGATCCGTTTCTTCGAGCACCAGACGCTGCCGCAAACTCCCGGCCCAGCCCCAGCCCCAACCCTAGCCGCGCCCGAACATATCCATATCTACGACAAACTGGGCCGCACACAAATCTCCTCCGAGACGCCCGGAAGCACCCGATATAAGGATCGCCGCCTGCTCGCGCTCTATTTCGACATGTCCGCCATGCCGCCCGGGGACCAGTTGCGAGCGCTCGCGGCGGCCGAGAAGTTTATCCGCACGCAAATGACGCCCGCCGATCTGCTGGCGCTCCTACGCTACACCGGCGGCGCCGTCGACGTCTTGCAGGATTTCACCGCCGATCGCGATCGCCTGCTCAGCATCCTGCAAACCATGATCGTCGGCGAAGGCCAGGGCATGGATTATTCCACCGACGACGCCAGTAGTGCCGATACAGGCGCCGCCTTCGGACAGGACGATAGCGAGTTCAACATATTCAATACCGACCGCCAGTTATCCGCCCTGCAGACAGCGGCCAACATGTTATCCCGTCTTAGCGAAAAGAAGTCGCTCATTTACTTTGCCAGCGGATTGCACCTGAACGGTCTGAACAATCAGGCGCAACTGCATGCCACCATCAACGCCGCCGTCCGCGGCGGTGTATCGTTCTGGCCCATCGACGCACGCGGTTTGCTGGCGCAGGCGCCACTGGGTGACGCCACACAGGGATCGCCGGGCAACGCGGGCATGTATTCCGGCGCGGCGGCCCTGGCCGTAACCACCAACCTGCAGCAATCGCAAGACACCCTTTATGCGCTGGCGTCCGACACGGGCGGGAAGGCGTTGCTCGATTATAACGATCTAACTAAGGGCATTGTGCAGGCGGAACAAGCAGTTTCCAGTTATTACATACTCGGCTATTACACCACCAATACCGCACAGGACGGCAAGCTCCGGCGCATCAAGATCTCACTCAATGGCGACCTGGCCGCCAATCTGGATTACCGCCAAGGTTACTTTGCCGGCAAGCAATTCGGTAAGTTTACCGCCGCCGACAAAGAACGGCAGCTTGAAGATGCCCTGATGCTGCCCGATCCGGTGACGGAACTTACCATCGCCATGGAGGTGGATTACTTCCAATTGAACCGGGCTGAATATTTCGTGCCCATCGTGGTGAAGATTCCGGGACGGGAACTGGCGCTGGCCAAGAGGGGCGGCGCTGAACGCACCCTGATCGATTTCATCGGCGAGATCAAGGATAACTACGGCACCACCATGACGAACGTGCGCGACAAAGTGGATATCAAGCTCAGCGACGCCACCGCGCTGGAACTTGCGAAGCGTCCCATCGAATACGACTTCGGATTTACGCTTCTGCCCGGAAGGTACACCATCAAGTTTCTGGCGCGCGACGCCGAGACTGGCCGCATCGGGACCTATCAAACCGCGTTTCTCATTCCTAACTTGAACAAGGAAGAGAAGCGGGTGGCCATTAGCTCCGTGGTATTGAGCAGCCAGCGCGTTGCGCTAAGGGAAGCGCTATATAACGCGGTCAAGTCAAAGGATCGCGCTGAAACAGCCAATCCGCTGGTCTCGAACGGCGAGAAGCTGATCCCCAGTGTGACGCGCGTCTTCGCCAGAGGCCGCGAAGTGTATGTGTACTTACAAGCCTATGAGCAGGGCGTGGCGAGCGCCCAACCACTTATCGCCTTTGTAAGTCTCATTGTAGGTCAGAAGAAAGCCTTCGAGAGCCGTCCGATCGAAGTAGTGAGCGCCTCGAACGATCGTTTGCGAACCACGCCTATACAGTTCACCCTCGCGCTCACTGATCTTCCTCCGGGTAAGTACGATTGCCAGGTAACCGTGCTCGACCCCACCAGCCAGAAGGCGGCGTTCTGGCAAGCGCCCATGGTGTTGGCGCCATAGGTCACCTTACCGCTTGCTCACGCGCGCGGCTCGGACCCAGCACGAGCCGCGCCCGGTTACCGAGTACCGCCCGGACCGTTACCGAGCCGCGACCGTGAGGGAGAGGATCAGACGGCCGATTGGCGGCGCGGCACGAGCGCGCACACTTCCATCAACCCCCCGGATAGCAGTCGCCGGGCCGATGCGGCCTGCACATCGCCGCCGGTCGCCGTCGTCGCTTGGAGCGTCCCGGATTCCACGGTCAACGTCGTGGAGGCGGTGGTGTTGGAATAGATTACCGTCGAATTGCTGGTATCGAGCGACACAGCCGGAAAAGGACGAATCAGGGGCTTGGTCATGGTTCCCCCCGGCATCACGATGGTGGCGGAAACATGCAATGGGATCCCCACTACCGTAACTGGAAAATTGGTGATGAAGATATCCTCGCTGGCGCCGGCCGTCTGTTGGATCTCAGCGCTCTTCGCCGAAACGGGTATGGCTTGGCCCGGAAGCAACCCGGAATAGACAGTTCCCGACATCGAGAGCTTCGTGAAGACGGCCCAGTTCCGTCCATGGTTGGCCGGCAAGTCGGATGACTTGGCGACGATGGAGATGTTGAACGGTTGGCCGGCGAGCTTCAACGTGTCGTTTCCGCTCACTGGCTGCGAGGCGAAGGTTCCGGACGCATTGAAAGTGACTGTAGTCCCTTTGTCGGGAGTTGCGGCGGCCGCTGAGAACGTGAGGGCCGCCGCCGTAACCGTGAAAATCAATACATTGCTGGATGAAATCATAATTCTCTTAAGATGGTCCATTGCCGCAGTCTAGACCTTTCGAGCGCGCCTTTCAAGCCGCCCTTTGAGTTCTTCAAACCGTCACGTACTATCGCGTACACACTCTCCCGCGCTTGTGTTACCCTTCCCAAAATGGGCATGCGCGACTGGCTGCGGCCGCCTAGCAGCCTTCTAGTCATTCTGCTTTTGCTGACGCTGGTGTCGGTGTCCGCGCTGGGGTGGCTTGGCTGGCGGCTTATTTCGCAGGATCGAATCGTCGAGGCACAACGCGCCCACGAGCGGCTGGAACAGGCCGCAGACCGCATCGCCGAGCGCTTGCGTCGAACTCTCGATTCCGATGGCCGTTTGCAGGGCCTGTCACTCACCGTCGCCGGAGACACTCTGACCGTGACTCCTCCCGGGCGGCTTCTTTATTATCCTCAAGCGGCACGCGCGCCGGAAGCCTCCTCCCTTGACTTCCGGGAAGGTGAGACTTACGAATTCCGCGACGCGCAGCCTCTGCTCGCGATTGAGTCATACCGGCGGCTGGCCCGAACCAACGACGAGGCCGTGCGCGCTGGAGCGTTACTCCGCCTCGGCCGGGTCCTGCGCAAGAGCGGCCGTCCGCAGGAGAGTGTGGCGGTCTACCGCAAGCTGGACGGAATTCCAGAAGTGCGTGTGGCCGGAGTTCCGGCGGAGTTAGTGGCACGGCACGAAATCTGTGTCTTGCAGCATCGCTCCGCCGACGCGGAAGCTTTGCTGACAGCGCTCAGTGACTCCCGGTGGCACTTGCGCCGCGGACAATTCGAATTCTATTGGAACGAAGCAGCCCGATTGGCAGGCCATCCTGTGGCCCCGGATGCCACGGCCGTGGCGTTGGCGGAAGCCGCGGGTGACACCGCCGGAATCGCTGGCGCCGCGCACGATCCAGTGCAGACCGTCCGGGCGGCAGGCGTTCCGATGCTGCTCGTGTGGCGTGGTTCCACAGTGTTGTTGGCGACCGTCGAGTCGGTCCTGCAGCAAATCAACGTCGGAGAACACGTCACGTGCGCGGCCCTCGACCGGGACGGCCGGTTTCTCGCGGGTGGTAACGCGTCAGTCCGCCCCATCCTGCGCGGCGCTGCCGAGTTTCATCTCCCCTGGACACTTGCCGTGTGGCCGCTCCCCGGCTCCGCTAGCACCGACATACTCAGCCGCCAACGATCGTTGCGGGTCACTCTTGTGGTGATGATGCTGTTCCTGCTCTCCGGCACTTACTTCATTGCGCGCGCCATCCGCCGTGAGGCCACGGTGGCTCGCCTGCAATCCGACTTTGTCTCCGCCGTCTCGCACGAATTCCGCTCGCCGCTCACCTCCATGCGGCAGCTTTCGGAGATCCTCGCCGAGGGGCGCGCGCCCGGCAACGAGCGGCGCCAGATCTATTACGAAACCCTGGTTAGCGAGACCAATCGGCTGGAACGCCTGGTAGAGACTCTTCTCAACTTTGGGCGCATGGAAGCCGGCAGCCGAAAGTATAAGTTCGAAGAGTTAGATGCGAGTCAGCTTGCGGAAGATGTGGTTACTACATTCGAGCGTGAGATCAGTCATTCGCGTCACATCGAACTCACTTTCGAGAGTAACTGCCGGATTCGCGCGGACGCCGAAGCCTTGGCCGTGGCGCTGCGCAACCTCTTGGATAACGCCGTGAAATACTCGCCGCCCAGCGCCGGGGTACGCGTCGAAACAAAGCGCGCCGGCGCGCAAATCGCGATTTATGTGCGCGACCACGGTCCCGGGATCGCACCCGCGGAACGCAAGTCCATCTTCCGGAAATTCGTGCGCGGCAGCGCCGCCGCGGCCCTGAATGTGAAGGGCACCGGATTGGGGTTGGCTATGGCGCAAGAGATAGTGGCCGCGCATGCCGGAGACCTCCGTCTGGAAAGCGAGCCGGGCAAGGGCAGCACGTTCACCATTCTCCTGCCGGCGGTAGATCGCACATGAAGCGCATTCTCATAGTGGAAGACGAACCAGCCATCGCCATGGGATTGGAAGACGATCTCAAGATGGAAGGCTATGAAGTTGAAGTCGTGGGTGACGGCAGTGAGGCGGTGCGCCGCGCGCGCGAAGGCGGATTCAACCTGATCCTTCTCGATGTCATGTTGCCGGGCAAGAATGGATTTGAAATCTGCCACGAGCTGCGCCGCGCGGGCCAGCATACACCCATCATCATGCTGACCGCCAAAGCGCAGGAGGAGCACAAGGTGATGGGTCTGGAACTGGGCGCCGACGATTACGTGACCAAGCCGTTCGGCACCCGCGAACTACGCGCGCGTGTTGCGGCCTTGCTGCGCCGCTCGGGCGGCGGCGCCATCGACGACTGTTGCCGCTTCGGCGGCGTGGAGATCGATTTCGCGCGTGGAGAGGTGCGCACCGCGGGGAAAGCCGTCGATCTCACGCCTATTGAATTCCGCTTGCTGGCCGCGCTGATTCGCGCCGATGGGCGCGTATTGAATCGCAGGCAGTTGGTGGATGCCGCCTGGGGCCACGGCGCCTTCGCATCCGGCCGCATCGTCGATAACCACCTGGCTAATCTGCGCCGTAAGATTGAACCCGATCCCGCGCGCCCACGTTATCTTCGCAATGTGCGCGGCCTCGGGTACCGCTTCGAGGGCGAAAACGTGACACAAACGTGACACTTTCTGGTTTGCATCTCGGTAGTGGTTGGGTATAGTGGTAACAATACCGTTGCAGATCCGGTTAGAGGAGAGACCGTGAGTTATCTCATAAATCGAAACCATCTCACCGTCGCGAGCGCGATTTTGTGGATGGCTGCTCCACTACTGTCCGAACTGGCATTCGCCGGCTCCGCTGCGGCACAAATAAGCGGGCTGTGTAACACCGGCGAAACTCCAGCGTCCAGTTCCGGCTGTACGGGCGTCCTGGTGACTCCTAATCCCGAGGGCGGTGGACCAAGCCGCGATGGCAACTGGCAATTGGCGTACCCATACCCCTCGACCCTTTCGCAGACCCACGGTCCCTGCCATCTACATAGCTTCGCGCAAGCCTGGGTAGATACTCCCAACCGCACATGGATGCCAAACACCGCGAGCGGCGAGTCAGAGTGGCTCACGCCGCACGATGGAGAAAACAATCTGCCGATGGGATGGTATGTCTACCGGACGTCGTTCCCCGTTCCGTCAACCCTACCAGACGGAAGCGTGCCGACCGGTCTGACGATCAACGGCCGTCTGACTTCCGATAACGCGACGTATGGATTCTATCTGGAGAGTCCCGCGCGCAGCACCACGTGCGGCGTGGTCTCGGGGCCTCCAGTCCCCATAAACCCGGCCGGCCAGGGTTCCAGCGATTACGACCAGTGGTGGGACTTCAGCTTTACGAGCCCGATCGCACTAACTGCCGGTGCGGACGCTTACTTATACGTCGTCGTGTACAATCCGTATAACAACCCGCCGAATGGTGAATCGCCTACGGGCATGCGCATCGAGTTCTTCCCGACTTCGGCATTCAACTGAGGCGCCTCACAGGAATACAACGATGTCTTATGCGAAAGCACGCCAAAAGATACTCCGGGCCGTTACTGGCATCCTGCTGTTCGCCTCCGTCTCCGCCGCACAAGTTACTGGCCTTTGTAACACCGGCCAAACCGCCGCGACCAGCACCGGGTGCACCGGCATTTTGGTAACTCCCAATCCGGAAGGCGGCGGTCCACGGGGCGATGGCAACTGGCACTTGGCCTATCCGTACCCTTCCGAGGTTTCACAAACTCACGGCCCCTGCGCTCTGAAGAATTATATCCCAGCCTGGGTGGACACTCCCAACCACGCCTGGATGCCGGACAGCGCCAGCAGCGAGTCCGAGTGGATCACACCCTTCGACGGCGAGGGCCCCCAACCGCTTCCGGGATGGTATGTTTACCGGACTTGGTTTCCGGTGCCGGCCGCTCTCCCCGACGGCAGCGTGCCAAGCGGCGTGACCATCAACGGCCACCTGGCGTCGGATAATGCGACTTACACTCTGTATCTCGAGAGTCCGGCGAGCAGCGGGGCTTGCTCCATCGTTGCCGGCCAGCCGTTTCCAATAAACCCCGCGGGCTCCGAGTTCGGCGATTTCGCGCAGTGGTGGGACTTCAGTTTTACAAATTCCGTTCCACTCACTCCCGGGACGGGCGCTTATCTCTATATCGTGATGCTGAATGCGTACGATCTCGACTTCCAGGGTGGTGTGTCTCCCACCGGTTTGCGTGTCGAATTCTTTTCGTCCTCAGCCTTCCATTGATGAATCTCCGTGTCTATCTGAGTGTGATCCTGCTGGCAGCCTGCCTGCTGGCCGCGTCTCCGCCCAAAGAGAGCCCCGAGGAGATGCTGGAGGCGGCCATCTATCAGGCGAAAGTGTTGGGCGACTTACCGGAGGCCATTCGCCAGTTCGAGTCCATCGCCGGGCGCTTCGCGGGCAAGACGGTGGCGGCGCAAGCCTTGCTGGAACTAGGTCAAGCGGAGCAATTACTAGGCCACGGCGCCAAGGCGCGCGCCGCTTTCCGGCGCATTCTGACCGATTATCCCGGCCAAGTGTCATTGGTGTCGGATTTGTTGCGGAACCCCGAGTTAGTCCCCGGCGCCACGCCGCGCGCGCAGGGAGTAAGTTGGGTTAGTCCGCCTCTCTCGGTGGCCCCGTCCGCACGGTGCTGTATGGGGATGGCATACGACCAGGCGAGGCACACTTCAGTGCTATTCGGTGGGTTCACACCGTTCGTGTGTTCCGGAGATACCTGGGTCTGGCGCAATGCGTGGCGTCAGTTGTCGCCGGCCACCGCTCCGCCGCCACGAACCGCTCCCGCCATGACCTATGATGGCGCGGGTCAAAACATAGTGCTCTTCGGCGGCGCCGATGCCGCGGGCAAATGTCTCAACGATACCTGGACGTGGGACGGTAAGACGTGGACCCGTCAGTTGCCGCCGGTCTCACCGCCGCCACGCCGGCTTGACGGCCAGAGCATGGCTTACCACCCAGGCACGCACAATATCGTGTTATTCGGCGGCGCCGATGGTGCGCATCTTTACGGCGACACTTGGACCTGGAACGGTCTGTCCAAGACCTGGACGCAACAACATCCTGCATCCAGTCCGTCCGCTCGACTGACACAAATAGCTTACGATGAAGCCACCAGAACCTTGGTACTCTTTGGAGGCCATACAGGCGGTGCGCCGCGCAACAGCACTTACTACAACGATACTTGGATTTGGGATGGGACTAACTGGACCAAACTCGCGCCGCCATCCGCGCCTTCTGTGCGTGGCATGGCGTCCATGGCCTACGATCCCGGTCTGGGCGCGGTGGTGCTCTTTGGCGGAGTGGGCGTGCCAGGAGGAAGGTTCAATGAGACGTGGGTGTGGAATGGGGCCGCCTGGAAGCAGATACAGCTTGCCGCCGCTCCCGCCACGCGCTTTAATATGGCCATGGATTACGACCCAAATGCCAAAGGCTTGTTGCTATTCGGCGGATTTCACACTAACACCCTGGGAGACACCTGGGTGCTGACTCGCGTTCCCTGACTAAGTATCGCGCCAACCGCACGCCGCAACGAAAGCGCCCAGTGTAACCTCTGGAGGGTGCCTTCGGTACATCCCTGTCTGCGTGGAATCCTTCGTGCTATTCGCCGTACCGATCATCGCGGCCACCTTCCTCGCGATCCGTTTCATCACCGGCCCTTTTCATATCGCTTTCGTCTCTGTAAATTCGCGGGTCAACGCCGTGGCCTCCGCCGGACTTTCGTTTGTCTTGGTCACTCTGCTGCGCGCCGGAAGATCCGCGCCCGCCGCTTTGTACGTCCTGTCGCGCCGTGGGTCGACATTGGCCTTATCGCGGCAGTCACGGCCGCGGCCTTCGCGCACAGAATGCGATCGCCTTTTGTCTACAATGGCTATGCACATATTCTGCAAGCTTCCCACGCGACCGGAAGCATCCTTCGAGATGCCTTCGCGCGCGTACCCGGCGGGCACGGTATCTTCTTTCGCCCGGTCGGCTGCATCTCCTATTGGGTCGACTTCCAATGGGCGGGCGTGCATGCGATTCGCCGGCATTTGTGGAGCCTGGCCGTGCATACCATCAACGCGTGCCTCGTGTTTCTCCTGGTGACGCGCCTCGGGATGCGAAGCGCCGGCATTCGCCGCTGCGGTGCTCTTCGCCCTACATGGATCGCGCGGGGACGCGTTTCTTGGACCGACGCCCGCTTCGATTTGTTGGCGGCGTTTTTCGCGCTGTGCGTTATCGTCCTGCTATTGGATTATTGCCGCACGGGCCGGCGGCTGTTCTATCTTCCCGCCATCGTTTGCGCGGCGCTAGCCGTCTATAGCAAGGAATCGGCTTTCTGCCTGCCTTTGCTGCCTCTCGCGCTCCTGCCTCTGCTGCCCCGCGCGCAATGGCGGCGCGTCATGGCGGCCAGCGCGGCGATTGGCTTGGTTTGCGCTGTTCTGTTTGCCTACCGCTGGTGGGCGCTCGGCGGGCTCGGCGGATACGCCGATCCATCGGGTGTCAGCACATACTGGCGCTCGCGGCCTCCGCATACGTTGGAAGCAATGCTGTTCCGCGAATGGGCCTTCGTGTTTTTCCCGGTGAATTGGTCCGTACCGCTCGAGTGGTGGCTGCGCGCGGCGGCCGCCGGATTCATCGGCGTGTTCGTCCTTTGGCCAGTGATCGGCCCCCCGGGGGGGGGGCGGCCAGAGCCGGCGAACTGTTGGCGGGTCTTGCATTCCTGGTGGCCGCCAGTATTCCGGTACAGCATCTCTTGATGTTCTATTCGGATTTCGCGGGCGCGCGCGTCCTATACCTGCCGCTCGCCGGATTCGCCATCTTCTTCGCCACACTGATTGATCGCGCCGCGAACCACTGGCTTGCTTATGCCCTGGCCACAATGGCGATCGTGTTCAACATCGCCGCGCTCGAACATAACCTGCGCCCGTGGCGGACCACTCCGGATGCCGCAGCCGCGGTTTGCCGCGCCTTGGGAAACGAGCTCGGCAAGGACCCACGGCCCGTATTTGTCAGTGGCCTGCCCGATAGACTCGATGGCGTCTATTTCCTATTCAACGGATTTCCAGAGTGCGTGGAGATGAACTCCGGCCAACCCGCCGCGCGCGTACATGTTTTAGATGGGACTGCCGTTGCTCCTCCCGGTGTACCCCAATTCAAATGGAATCAGGGTCAAGGCCGTCTGCGGGAGATACCATAGTGGCTATGTATCGATACCCGATGGCTGTCTCCGTGATGCTGCTACTCGGCGGGACCGCCCGCGCCGTGGACGAAACCAACCTCGTAACGCTCCCCGGCAACACCCATATCGCCGCGCGTCCGCAGTTCGATCAGGGCGCCGTGGCCGACGATTATTTCCTGCCGCACATCCAGCTTCTTCTCAAGCGCAGCCCGGCAGGCGAGCGCACGCTCGAAGAATTCATCGACCGGCTGCACGACCCTGCGTCGACGGACTTTCACCGATGGCTGACAGCCGAGGATTTCGGCCGGCGATTTGGTCCAGCGCCGCGAGATATCGACGCAGTCGTAAACTGGCTGCGATCGCACGGATTCACGGTCGGCACGGTGTATCGCAGCGGCATGCTGATTGACTTTGCAGGAACCGCCGCGCAGGTTCGCGACGCGTTTCACACTGAGATTCACGGTTATCTGGTCGACGGCGAGTCATACACTGCCAACACCACCGACCCGCACATTCCGGTGGCGCTTTCGCGGTTTGTCGAAGGCCCGGCATCGCTCCATAGCTTCCACCGGCATGCTCACCTGCGCAAGGGTCACCTCACTCAGACCTTCAAGGGCGCCACCCAATACTATGTGACGCCTTCCGATTTCGCGACGATTTACAACGTCTGGCCGCTATGGTCCGGCGGAATTACTGGAACGGGCGCTACGGTCGCGGTGCTGGAAGACTCCGACATGCTGATGAGCGATTGGCAGACGTTCGTTTCTACTTTCGGCTTGTCATCTTATGGCGGCACATTCTCGACGGCCCATCCTAATTGCGACGATCCGGGCACGAATGGCGATGAAATCGAAGCGGCCGTGGACGCCGAGGGAGTCAGTACATTCGCGCCCGGTGCGGCGGTAGTAGTGGCCGCATGTCCCTCGACCCGGACTTCGGATGGAGATATCACCGCCGCCGCGAACCTGCTGAACGAACCAAATCCGCCGGATATTTTCAGCGACAGTTACGGCGGGTGTGAGGCGCAAACCACTAAGTCGTATCAGGCTCTCATCGCGGCCACCTGGCAGCAGGCGGCCGCCGAAGGAGTGTCGGTCTTCGTGGCCGCGGGCGACGAAGGGGCCGATGAATGCGGCTACGGCCGCCGCTATGCTACGACCGGGATTAACATCGACGGCACCGCCTCCACTCCGTATGACGTGGCGGTCGGTGGAACGGACTTCTCGGATGTTCCCAGCGGCACGGCGGGCGAATATTGGAGTTCCACGAACAGTCCCACGCTAGGGTCCGCGCTATCTTATATGCCCGAGATCCCCTGGAACGGAACTTGCGCCAGCAATATACTCGCGAGTTACTTGGGTTATGTGAATGGCCTGGACTTTTGTAACACATCGGTAGGCGAGAGCGGAACTTATCAACAGGTGTCCGATGCCGGCAGCGGCGGGCCGAGTAAGGTCTATGCCAAGCCATCGTGGCAGGTGGAGGTGCTAGGAACTCAGAAGGATGGCAGGCGCGACATACCGGATGTCTCCCTGTTCGCTTCGCCGGGAGTCTACAATCAGGCCATTGTGAGTTGTATGTCGGATCCCAAGGAACACGGCGTGCCTTGCGACTACAGCAAGCCGGGAGATACTTATTACAGCAGCGGCGGCGGAACGCATGTAGTGCGCCGTCGTTCGCCGGCATCCAGGCGTTGGTCGATCAAAAGACGGGAGCGCGGCAGGGGAATCCCAATCCGGTGCTGTACAGAATGGCCCAGGATGAGTACGGCACGAGCGCGCATCCGCGATCGGGCGATCTGAGCAGTTGTAACGCGAGTAATGGCAACGCGAGCGGCGCGTATTGCGTGTTTCACGATATTACGGAAGGCGACAACGACATTCCCTGCCTGGCTGGCACACCCGATTGTTACAGCGCCGCGGGCGACCAATTTGGTGTGCTGTCTACGTCAACGACGCAGGAGAATATCGCTTATGGAGCCACACCGGGTTGGGATTTCGCCACGGGTCTTGGCAGCGTGAACGTGACTAACTTAGTAAATGCCTGGCCTATGCCGGCAGTTATGCCTCGCTAATTATAGTCGTGCCTGGACAGGCCAGGAGGCCTGTCCTACTTATCAATTATCGTAAGGCTTGCCGTCGTCGAGCGACTTGGCCATGGCTTCCAGGTTCTGCTTGTCTTGCGGATCGGGGGCTTGCGCCGCGGCTTTGTGGGCGTATTCGGCGGCCTTCTTGTATTCGCCCAGGGCCATGTATCCGCGCGCCAGACCGACGTTCACCGGCCACGCTTCGCCATTGCGCTCGGCGTTCAGCTTGAACACCGCCATGGCCTCCTGATTCTTCTTCGCGGCAAGCAATTTGCGGCCATACTGATGAATATCCAGACTGGTTGCGGTGGGGTGGTGCAGCGCGGTCTGCATCACTTCCGCGGCATCGGATTCGCGGCCCATCTTCGAAAGCACCAGCGCCTTGGTGCTGAGCGTGTCGAAGTTCGTCTGGCCGGCGAACGGCAGGTTGATTGCCAGATTTGCCCAAGTCAAAGCATCTTCGAGATGCGTTCCAGCCTGCACGCAAAACTGCGCAGCCGCGTCGTAGGCTTGCGGATTGAAACCGCTCTCTCCCGTCAGTTCCTGGCGCAACTTAGTGACATAAATCTCATTAACATTGTCCACTTTAATTTGGAACGGGACGGCGAGTTCTTCCCACTGTAACTCGGCGGTAGCTTCGGAAGGCTTCCGAGTCGTGAATTCGTAAGTCAGCCATTCGCGGTACTCGTGCTTCGCCGGCTTTACCTTCACGCGCAGTGCGTCCTGGCTTTCGTCATAGAAGAAGCTGCCCCAGGCGGAGGAGTTCTTGGAGAAGATCACTGTCCATTGGTCGGCTCCGGCGATAAGGTGCAGCCCATATTTCCCAGCGGCCAGCGGCTGGCCTTCAATGGTTACCGGATCGGAGACCGTGAAAACCGTGTTCTCATTGGCGCCGCCGCGCCACGGGCCAGGCTTGCCGCCCTGGAAACCCAGATCGGTCATACCATAGGGGACCAGCTTGCCCCAAATTTCGCCGCGCCGGTCTTTGCCTCCCGGACCATGCACGGCGGGGCTGGAATAATCGATAGTGATTTTTACCGGCCCGATGAACTGAGTCACGGATGCCTTTTGATTGTTGCCGCTGGGCGGAAGGGTCAGGCCCGGAACTTGGGCGGACAGCAATTCGGCCAGCGATAGAGCGACGGAGATCTGGAGCAGAGTGCGCATACGTCAGCAGACGCGCCAACTTCAGAATCGTTTGGTGAACGGCTTAGTTTTTGCCGTAGTGCGCCGCGTTTTCCGCCGCGAAATGCGCCAACTCCTCGGGCAGTTCGTCAAGCGGGAAAATGGCGTTCGAGGGGCAGACCGGGACGCAGGCGCCGCAATCGATGCAGTCGTCAGGCTCCACGAACAGGTGCTTGGATTCCACGAATCCAGCTTCGTCCTTCTTGGGGTGGATGCAGTCGACCGGGCAGGCCTCTACGCACAATTCGTCTTTGGTACAAGCTTCGGTAATCACGTATGCCATAGGGTTTCCGCTGGACGGAAACGCAATTCCGTTGCCAGAGCAAAAATCGAACAAACGAAGCCAAAATGTATGAAAAGACGTGCGGATTGGGGCATTCCACGCAGGGCAGATGCCCCGATCCTGCGCGATCTTTAAGCGAACAGCGAATCGAGGAGGAGCGCGAAACCGGGCAGCAGAGCGGTCTCCACCGGCTGACTCCATGTGAGCGACCGGCTGGTATCGCCGGCATGGATCTCGACGGTGCGCGATTTTGGATAGACCTGCCAGACTTCGGCGGTCTCGTTTCGCAGGTAGGCGAGCACCTTGTCATGGCTCTCGGAGGCGCGTTCGCTTGGGGAAATGACTTCGATGGCGATGTCCGGCGCGCCGGGGATGGGAATCTTATCCGGGTCCAGCCGCCTAGCCCGTTCAGCGAGCAGAACGCACACATCGGGCCGGACGCGGTCGTTTGCGGTCAGAGCGAATTCAACGTCCTGGCAAGCTCGAGCAGCCGCCCCGCTTTCTTTAAGATAGAGTCGCACGGCCAGCAAGATCTCGAAGACGATGTCCTGGTGTCGCGGTGTCGAGCTGGATACGGGAATCAGTTCTCCATTTATCAGTTCCCATTGCCGACCCTCGTCGTAGGGCAAGGCATCGAACTGGGCGCCGGTAACGATAGTGGTCGTGACCATCAAAAATCTCCCTTCCATTATGGCACTTATGGCAACGGCGGGAACCGCTTCCTGACGGTCGCGGCTCAGTAGCAGCCGCTTCGTTATTACCCAGCCGCGACCTTTACAGAGCCGCGACCGTGAGGGAGCGGTTCCCCTCAGAATCCCGTCCCTTCACGAATAGTATACTGGGGCTGTGATCCGCAGCCGTCCGACTATATTTGGGGCTTTCGTGTTGACGCTGGCAACGAGCCTCTCCGCCGCCGACAATGGCTGGTCCGTTTACGGCCACGATGACGGCGGCACTCGCTATTCTCCTCTGAAACAGATCACCCCCGCGAATGTCACGAAACTGAAAGTCGCCTGGACCTATCATACCGACGCTCTCACACCCGAGACTTCGCTCAATCATAAAGCCGCGTTTGAATCCACGCCGATCCTGGTCGACGGCACTCTGTTTCTCACTACGCCTTTCAACCAAGTGATCGCGCTCGATCCCGGCACGGGCGCTGAAAAGTGGAAGTTCGATCCGCTCGTCCTGCGCACACACGCCTACTCCGAAGTGACCAACCGCGGGGTGGCTGCCTGGACCGATACGAAAACCGCCAACGCCGCGCCCTGCCATCTGCGCATCTTCGAAGGCACCATCGACGCGCGCCTACTCGCGATCGACGGCCGCACCGGCAAGCTATGCGCCGATTTTGGCAAGGCCGGTCAGATTGATCTGACGCAAGATGTCGACTTCCGCAGGCTGTTTCTGGGGAATTACGAAGTGACATCGGCGCCCACCGTGCTCGGAAATGTGGTGATCACCGGGTCGTCCATTGGCGACAACGTGGCGGTGAACCTGGAGCGCGGCGTGGTGCGCGGCTTCGACACGCGTTCGGGCAAGCTGATCTGGACGTGGGACCCCATCCCCTGGGCCAACGAGCAGAAGGTCCGCACCGGCGCGGCCAATGCCTGGTCCACTATCGCGGCCGACGACAAGCGCGGCCTGGTGTTCATTCCCACCGGCAGCGCCAGCCCGGATTACTACGGCGGCGAACGGCCGCGCGATAACCGGTGGGCCGACTCCGTGGTGGCGCTTAAAGCATCCACGGGCGAATTTGTTTGGGGATTCCAGGTGGTGCATCACGATCTGTGGGATTTCGACGTCGCTTCTGAACCTACCCTGATCGAATATGACGGCAAGGCTGCCGTAGCGGTGACTACCAAGATGGGGAATGTCTTCGTGCTGGATCGCGAGACCGGCAAACCGCTGGTTCCCGTGGAGGAGCGCGCGGTTCCCAAGAGCGACATTCCCGGCGAAGATGCCGCGCCCAGCCAGCCGACCCCTGAGTGGAGCCCGATGGTCCCGCAGAGACTTACTATGTCGGATGCCTGGGGACCCACGCCGGAAATGCGCGCCTGGTGCCAGGATAAGATTGCGTCTTTTCGCAACGAAGGCTTATTTACGCCGCCCTCGTTTAAAGGCACCATCTCGTTTCCCGGTAACATCGGTGGCGTGAACTGGGGCGGCGCGGCGTGGGATCCGGAACGCAATATCCTGCTGGCCAACACTAACCGCGTGGCTGCGGTGGCTAAGCTGATCCCGCGCGCCGACCTGCCCGCCGCCCGCCGCAATCCCGACGAGATGGCCTGGGGCGGCGAGTTCGCGCTACAAATCGGAACGCCTTATGGGCTGCATCGCGATTGGCTGGTGTCGCCGTCGCAAATGCCTTGCAACCCTCCACCGTGGGGCGCGCTGGTGGCGTTCGATCTGAACAACGGCAAACTGCGCTGGCAGGCCGCTCTCGGCAGTATGGGCGAAGGCGCGCCGCCGGGATCGATCAGCTTCGGCGGACCCATGGCTACCGCCGGCGGCCTGGTGTTTACGGCCGCCGCGCTCGATCCGCACCTGCGTGCCTTCGATAGCGATACGGGGAAGGACGTGTGGACGGTGGAACTGCCTGCCAGCGCGCAATCCACGCCTATGACTTACCAATGGCAAGGCAAGCAGTATATCGTAATCTGCGCCGGCGGTCACGGTAAGATGAAGAGTAAGATGGGCGACTCAGTGGTGGCGTTCCGGCTGGAGTAATCCGGCGATGCGATCCCAGTTACTAACTCTAGCTTGCGTTCTGATCCTACTGTCCTGGCTCAGCGCAGTCTGTCAGGCAGCGGACTGTACTTCAGCCCAACTGAAAACCAGCGCCAAAGCGCTCGCTGGTGGCATGAGCCATGCCGGCTACGCCTTGTCGGTGACTAATACGTCGGCGGAGCCGTGCCGCCTCGCAGGCGTTCCCGCGACACGTTTTATTGGCGATGGGGAAATGCCCCAACAGGTTCCGATTTGCGCCAATTGTACGGATTACCTGTTCTTGCAGCGGCCGGCCCATCCGGTGATCGTACGGCCCAGCGCGTCTGCCTACTTTCTGGTGGGAATCACTGAGGGCGGCGAAGATTGCCGGAAGTCACTCAGCATTGAAGTTGTTCTTTCCACCGGCTCACCTACTTTGAATTTCCACGACGATGACTGGACGAGCGAGGGTTTCTCATCCTGTGGGAAGGTGAATGTCTCCGCATGGCGCGCCGGGAAAAAGAAGTAAGTGGTTTAACCGCGCGGCACAATCTGTATCGAAGTGGCTTTCACTACGGCGGTCACCCGGTCGCCCTCGCGCAGCCGCATCTCATCTTCGGATTGCCTGGTGATCACCGCCGTCAGCCGGAAACCGCAATCGAGCGCCACCCGCACCAGCGGACCTTCCGGGATCACGCAGACCACGCGCGCCGAAAAATGATTGCGCGCGCTGGTGGGATAGGGCGCCGGATTTTGCTCAATCGTGACGCTCTCCGCGCGAATGCAGGCGAACACCTCGGCGCCGGGATCGCCGGAATCCACGGCCACCAGGCGCACCTGCCCGATCTCCAGTGTGAGAAGCCCGGCGCTGCGCTCCACCACGCGCGCGGCGCAGATGGTTTCCACGCCCACGGCCGCCGCCACATCCGCATCCGCGGGAGCATCGAAGACCGTCGACACAGGACCCGCCTGCCGCAGCCGGCCATCGATCATGATGGCGATCGAATCGCCCAGCGCCATGGCTTCGATCCGGTCGTGCGTTACGACAATGGCGGGAAGCGGATCGGCGCCGGAATCGTGGCTCAGCAATTGCCGCAGATCCGCTCGCATGCGCGCGCGCAGCGGGGCGTCCAACGCCGAGAGCGGCTCATCCAGCAGAAGCAGCCGGGGCCGCGCGGCCAGCGCCCGCGCCAGCGCCACGCGCTGTAATTGACCGCCGGAAAGCTGGCTCGCATAGCGCTCCGCGAGCGCCTCCAGATCGAAGCGCGCCAGCAGATGCGATATCCGGCCGCCGCGGGAACCGTAGGCAACGTTTCGCCGCACGGTGAGATGCGGGAAGATCGCGTAATCCTGCGATAGATAGGCCACGCGGCGCTGTTGCGGAGTCACATGAATGCTACACGTGCCGTCGAACCATGTCTCATCGCCACACCGGATGGATCCTGCATCGGGCGTCTCCAGGCCGGCGATCAGTCGCAGCACGGTGGTCTTCCCTGCCCCGGATGGCCCGAACAAAACTGTGACGCCATGTTCGCGCAATGGCACACGCAAGGCGGCCGCGATCTCCGGACCGCCGGTATACCGTTTGCGTACGTCGACGGCTAGTTCATCGGCCATACTGCCCAGACCCTCCGCCGCAGTCCGTAAGTGGCCGCCAGAACCAGGAAGGAGATCGCCAGCAGCAGCAACGATGTGTGCATGGCGGCGCTATAGTTGAGCGCCTGTACGTCGTCGAAGATGGAGATGGATACGGTACGCGTGATGCCCGCCAGGTTGCCGCCCACCATCAGCACCACGCCGAATTCGCCCAGCGTGTGCGCGAACGACAGAATCATGCCGGTGACGATGCTGGGAATAGATAGGGGCACGATGACGCGGAAAAAAGTAGCCGTGCGGGAGACGCCCAGGCACCAGGAGGCTTCGATCAGTTTGCGGTCGACGGCCGCAAATCCGGAGGCGATGGGCTGCACGGCGAAGGGCAGGCTATAAAGCACGGATGCCACCAACAAGCCTTGAAACGAGAACGGCAGCATGCCGCCGGTGAGCGTGGCGTACAGGCGTCCGACGGGACTATGCGGTCCGATGGCCAGCAGGATGTAGAATCCCAAGACGGTGGGCGGCAGCACCAGCGGCAGCGCTACCAGGGCCTCGGCCAGGAACTTCCAGCGGCGCGGGGAGAAGGTGAGCCAATGCGCGGCCGGTAAGCCGATCGCGAGCAGGATGAGGGTGGTCCAGAAGGAGAGCCGCAGGCTCAGCCAGAGCGCTTCCCACTCCATTTATGCTTCACCGTGGGGCGGCCAATCCTGGCCGCAGCCGCCTTTCAAGCGGCCTAGGCAGACCACGGAAAACGATGGTCTGCCCCACCTTGTATCATTCGACCGAGAATCCATATCGCTTCAGAATAGCGCGGCCCTCGGCCGATAGCAGGAACGTGCGAAAATCCTGCGCGGCTTCGGCGTTCTTTGTCCACCTCAATATTGCACCACCCTGTTGGATGGGTGGATAAGCGCTCTGCGGCACCTCCCAATAATGCCCCTGGCCGGCTGCGCCCGGCGCCAGCGCCAGGGATAGCGCGATAATGCCAACCTCCGCCGCGCCGCTCTGCGCCATTTGAAATGTCTGCGCAATGTTCTCGCCCATCACCAGTTTCTGCTTCACCGCATCGTAGACGCCGAGCGAGCGCAGGGCCGACTCGGCCGCGCGCCCGTATGGCGCATGCTGCGGATTGGCGATGGCAATGTGACGCACAGCCGGCTGCCGCAATGCCTCGATTCCCAGACGTTCCACATCCACGCCCGTGGCATTGCCGGTCCAAATCACGATCCGTCCATCGGCATAGTGAAACAGGCTGCCGGGCACGATCAGTCCCTGGTCCGCCAGCTTACGCGGATACTGCACGTCCGCCGACAGAAACAAATCGAAAGGCGCATGGTTCACCAACTGGGCGTAGAACATTCCGGAAGAACCGTAAGCCGGCTCGATGCGCACACCGGTGTGCTGCTCGCCGAACGCCTTGACGACGTCGCCGAGCGCGAACCGCAGGTCGGCTGCCGCCGCGATCCGCAGCGGAGCGCGAGAGGTGTTGCACGCTACGCTCAGCAGCGCGGCCATTCCGGCGAGGATACGCTTGGATGACACTGTCTTTTATACATAACACGACCGCGCCCGCATTGGTGAGGATCGCTACATCGGGCCATCGCGTGCTTTAGGGCGAAGTATGAAAACCATCGTTGGCGTGTTCTGCTCACATCAGAAGGCGCAATCCGCAGCTATCGCATTACGGCGCGCGGGATTTTCGCAGGACCACATTACTCTGCTATATCCGGGATCTACGGAGCAAGAGATCCACGCGGTACCCACAAACGATACCGAACAGCCGGGCGTGGGCGGCGCTATCGGCGGCATGTTGGGCGGCGCTCTGGGCGTGGCCGGAGGGCTGGAACTGGGAGCGGCCGTGAGCGTGCTCATCCCCGGAGTGGGACCGGTGCTGGCGTTGGGCCTCGCGGGTGCGGCTCTGCTGGGAGCGGGCGGCGTGGCGGGCGGCGCCGTGCTGGGCGAGATGGCTGACAATCGCAGCAATCAGGGCGTTCCTTCCGACGAGGTTTTCTTCTATGAAGACGCCTTGCGGCAGGGACGTTCCGTGGTGGTGGTATTCGTGGCGGATCATTCCGAGGAACACCGCGCGCACAACCTACTGGGCGATGCGGGCGCGGAGAGCCTGGATGCCGCGCGCAAGGATTGGTGGCTGGGGCTGCGCGACGCCGAAAGCGAGCACTATGCGGCCATGGGTCACAACTTCGAGCTGGACGAGGAAGTGTATCGCGCGGGCTTCGAATCCGCCTTGCGCCGCGAATGCCGCGGCAAAGATGCGGACGAGGAAGCCGATTGCCTTAAGTGGTGGTATCCGGATTTCTGGGATTCGGAACCCTTCCGCCGCGGATATGAGCGCGGACGCCAATATTGGGAAAGCCAATCGGCGGAGAAGACCCGGACCGGACACACTCACGCGCCCGCGGCTTAATCGCGCGACACCTGCTATGCTGGCCGCTTGCCGCGCGCTTTCCTGATCGATACCGATACCGCTTCCGACGACGCCGTAGCCCTGATCATGGCCCTGCGCGCGCCCGATGTGGAGGTGCGCGCGATCACCATCGTGGCGGGCAATGTGCCGGTGGCGCAGGCGGCCCGTAACGCTCTTTACACGGCCGAACTGTGCGGTTCCGATGTGCGGATTTATCCAGGCGCCAACCAGCCGCTGCTGCGCGCGTACATGCACGCCGAATGGTTCCACGGCAAAGACGGTCTGGGCGACCATAGCTATCCCGCGCCGCGCCGCGCGCCCGAGCCGGTGCACGCGGTGGATGCGATCATCGAAACTGTGCGGGCGAATCCGGGCATCACACTGGTGACGCTGGGACCGCTCACGAATATTGCGCTGGCGGTCTCGCGCGCACCGGATATCTCCGGCAAGGTGGCGCGCGCGGTGGTAATGGGCGGCGCGCCGTGTTGCGAAGGCAACGTCACGCCCGCGGCCGAATACAACATCTGGGTGGATCCGGAAGCGGCCCGCATGGTAGCGCGCGCGAGCCTTCCCATCGAGCTGGTTGGGTGGCATCTTTGCCGGGGCGGTGCGGCGCTCGATTCCGGCGATATTGCCGAAGTGCTGAGCTTCGATACACCGCTCGCCCGATTCGCCATCGAGTGCAATAGTACGGCCATGGCGGCGTATAAGGTGCAGACGGGCGAAACGGGCATCTCGCTGCCCGACCCGGTAGCCATGTCGATCGCTCTCGATCCGTCGATCTGCACGAACGCCGGCGAGCATTATCTGGAGATCGAAACCGGCAGCGATCTGACGCGCGGCATGACGGTGGTGGACCGGCTCAATATCGCGGCCAACGATCGCAATCGCGCGATTTGGAAGCAGGCGCTCTCGGGCGGGCACAAAGCGCGTATCTGCTGGACCATCGACGTGCCGCGCTGGAAACAGACGCTCTACGCCGCGTTACGCGGATAGCGCATGCGCGACGGTGGTCTCGCCGTGCACGCCGGTGCTTTCTTCTAGCGCGCGCAGCAACTGGGGCTCGATGTCTTGCGGGTCGAAATCCACCTCGCACGCCGCGATTTGCGCTTCGGTGGCGCCTTCGAAACACAGCTCGCACACGCCTAAATCGCCGGATTCGCAGCGCCCGGGAGGACCGAACGTGCGGCAGGTGATGGGACGCGCGGCATACAGGTCGCAGGTGCCGTTTTCGGGATCGAGCGCGGGGCACGGATCGTCATCCGCCATGGGCGTTTCGCGCCCGGCCACCTCGCGTGCACGCCGGCGCACCCGCGCGGCCCGTTCGGGATCGTGCCTTTCGAGTTCGGCGAGCCCGCGCCGTAGCCGCGCTGCGTCGAGTTGCGTGATCGGAAACTCGCCCAGGCAGCACTGCGCGCAGCCCGGGCGGCACAGCAGCCACAGTCCGGCGAGACGGGCGGCTTCGGCCAGAGCGGCGTTTACGATTTGGATGAGCGCGGCATCAGCGGGCATATTCCAACCACACGGTAGCACGCACGCACACTGCGGCTTGGGCTGTTTTCGCCCGGAGGCGGAACTTCAGGACGGGGGCCTGTGTTCTAACCCATGAGAGCGTCGCAATGGGCACACGATGGACGGCGGCACTGGCTTCCGCCTTATTCCTGAGTCCCGTATTTCCCGCCGAAGCCAGCGATCCGGCTCCGTCGCAATGCCACCCGCAATTCGGCAGGACCTAAGATTAATTATTAGCGGACCGCAGCCCTACACTGCACAGGGCGCGCTGGATGTGGCGGACGGAAACCTTTTGGCCGCCATCGATCCGGCCACGCAACCCGGCATGGGAGGGATGGCTAGCGACCTATATCCAGCCGTAACGCCTACCGCAATCGTTTTGTGGCGATCGTGGATAACAGTCAGTATATTGCGTACGGCGAATCCGCGGACGGGCTGAATTGGCCCGCGATGCAGATAGTGCTCGGAAGAAGCTCTCAAACGCCGGTGTACGGATATGCCAACGCGGTGGGCTGGGGGATCGACCTTGGCGTTAATCACACTTTCTATAGTTATTACACGGATTGGCCCACTGGTCAATCCTGGAGTCCGGCTACGATTAATCGGCTTACTGTGAGTTACTCGTAATGTACGTAGGTCCAGGGACAGGCCGGGAGGCCTGTCCTACTTACGAACTAATCGCGTGGCTTTTGGCATGGTCAATCCAAGAGCGTGGACCACCTTCAGTATTCGCGTGAAGCTGGCGCACCCGTACTCCGTCGCTTCGTAGCGCTGCACTTGTTGCGTTCTGACTCCCACCCGATGGGCGAGGCCCTCCTGGGTCATGCCGGCCGCGATACGAGCGCGTATAAGCGCTTTCGGTAGGTCCTCGACTGCGCTAAGGAGCAGTGCTTTGTTCTTGCCGAGATGGAGCCGCTCATAGGCATCGATCTGCTCCTGTAGTTCCTCGATTTGACTTAGCGCGGCGTCGCGCTGGGCCTGCCAAAGCCGCGTAGAAATGTTGGCCGGGCGCTTCTGCCTGTCCAGTTCGGCGATTGCCTCCCGAAAGCGCCGTACTTGCGCCTTCGTGATTCGGTATTGCTTCTCGTTCTTGATCATGCTCTCCGCTTCGGCCGCAGCCTGATTGCCAGAATGCCTTTCGGCTTGCCCGTTGACTTGTTCACCTGGAAGAAATCCACAAAAGCCTTGCCGGTAGCGCCTTCGGGCAGTTGCGCTGGGAAAAACTCGCTCAGAAACCGGTGCTTCTGGGCCGCGCGCCCGTCCGAGAAATCCCAGAAGATTGGATCCAGCTGCGTGTCGTCAACATATTGCACGTCCCAACAGGCGTCGATATCGCCAGGCCGTTCCTTCCGGGTCACGAAACTTCCGTCTAGATAAACCAACCTGCACCCGGCACTGCTCAAATTCGTCAAGCCTGTCGAAAACCTTGCAACAGACGACGCCGCCACGCGTTGAAGCCGAAACGAGCCTCCACCGCCTTCCACGTGGCAAAATGCACGCCGGGGGCAAGTCGCCATTGCCAAGCCATCCTGGAATCATTGTATCAATACTTCTTTATTGTTGTGTCGGAGGACTCGCCGTGTCAACCTGGGGCAGCCTCGCGGCGCTCGCCCTGGACAGGCCAGGAGGCCTGTCCTATATTACTTCCAGCAATGCCCAGCCGGGGAGCGAGGCGGGCTTGTTATTGAGGAACACGATACGGCGGGTCTTGGGGAACGGCAGGTTCGAGCTGGCCGCCTTGCTATACGGCGGCATCTGCTGCAAAACCTGGCGGTAAGTAGGATCGCCCGTATCGAGCCAGGCGCTCTTGCTCAACAGTCCGCCGCCCCAGCCGAGCGATAAGAGGCACTGGCCCGCGGCGCGCGCGGCGGCCAGCCGCTGTTCGAGTTCGTCAATCTGCCGCGTCAGCAGATCGAGACCCGTCCAGGCGGCGTATTGCTTGTGCGCCGCCAGCAGGCGCGCGGCATATCCATTGGACGCTTCAAAAACACTGGCGCGATCAAAAGATTCCGGCCAGTGCACGATTCTGCGAATCTCCGGCTGAGTGAAAAAAGTCTTCTCGCTCCAATCGCCCTCGAAGGTGAAACCGGGCGGCGCCATCTCGGCGAAGACCGGCGTGCTATCGTCCGGGCGAGCGCCATCCACCGCGCCGCGGGGGCTTTGCTTCCAGGCCAGCGCGTACGATCCGCCGCGCGGCTGCAAGGTGGCCACGCGCAGCAGATACACTTTAAATCCCGCGTGCGTCACCGGCTTGGAATCGGCCACGTTCACCAGACGCATGCGGCTCGTACCGGCATTGCCCAGCGCCTGCTCCTCGGCGGCTTCCGCCGGACGGCGAGGCGGACGCTCGCCCTGCATACGCGCAGCCAGATCGCTCAGCGCGCCGGCCTTCCAATGCGCGTGCGCCATGCCGGTGCGCAGCGCCCCTTTGATGGAAGTCCCCGGCAGATACGGCCCTGAAGCGCCCATCGAAAACGTGGGAATCTGCAGGCTCTCGCCGCTGGCGCGATTCCAAAATGCGGAATACGCGGGCGATTCGAAAGGGATGCGGCGGCCCGCGAAGTTTTGCGCGAACCCCCCCCAGGAGGCGAAGTCCAGTTTGTCGGCGCGTTTCAATTGCGCCAGATATCCATCGAGGCGCGGTCCTTTGGACAGCAGGCGGAAGATGCGCCATTGGTCGAGCACGTTCACCTGGTCTTTCCAGACCATGTAATCGATGGGAGATAGCTTGCGTCCATCGCCGACCAGCAGCGGCGTCAGGCAGGTGAGGCGATATCTCATTGGGCGGCTCCCTCGCGCTCGCGACTCGGATGGGGTAGCGGAATGGCCAAGGCGAAGCCGGCGCGAAATACAGGATGCGCGAAGCCGTCGGGGGCAACATCCGGCGCCGCGCCGCGAAGCGTGTCGCCTGCCACTACCACGGAGCCTTCCGTCACCATTTGCAGTTGCTTCTTGCGCTCGCCGAACCCGGCGGGGCTATCGATGCGGCCGCCGCGTGCGATCACGGTGTAGTTGCCGCGCTTCCAATCGACGGCGTCATCGGCGGCGGGAGTGAATAGGGAAAGCAGCCAGTGAGATGTCACGGTAGGTTGGACCGGCGCTGGCTCGATCGGCGGCGGCGGCTCGGGTGCAGCCACTTCTGTTTCGGTTGCGACTTCGGGCGACGCTTCCACCACGGGCTCGGGCGCCGGGGCCGGCGGCGCGGTATGCGGCAACACCAGATCGGGAAGCAGACCTTCGACAAATTCCGGCTGCGCGCTGCGTCCCCAGCCGCGGGAACGTTCGCCGCCGAATCCGGAATCGGCCAACAGGCGCAATGCGCCGCGCACCGGATCGGCCCAACGCGCGTGCGTCTCTTCGTCCGCAAAGGAGACGATGGCCCACAGACCCGCATCGCGGCGAAATTCGATACACGCCGTGGAATGCCGCTCCGCCGATCCCGTGAGCCGGTCAATCGCCGCACTCCAACGCATGCCAGTGCGGAACGGCCCGGGTTGTCCGGCGGGCATCAAGCATTCGCTCGCGCCATCCACCGTCCACTCGCCGTCGCGCGGCGGCTGACCGCTCAGCAACGCCGCCACCAGATGCAGCGGAACGAAACGCGCGCTCTTCCAGCGCGTCCTGGCGGCGGTCACACCGCCTGGGGGGGGCCATACACCGCGCGGCGGCACGATGAAGGCAGTCTCACCCTGAAACGGGAAACACGAGCTGAAGCGCACCGCGGGGCCTTCCGCGCGGCGGGCGGTCGAATCCAGCCACTCCTCGCGCATCCCTAGAGTGGACATGGCCGCCGTCACCGCGGCGTACAGCGAATCGCTGTGATAGATCGGATCGACGCGATTGCGCGCGCCCGAATCCGGCCCCGAGCGCCAGGGTCCGGAGGCGCGCAGTTTCACGATGAAGCCGGGCTGTGAGCGAGGATGCATCACTCCTCGCGCAGGAACGCGAAATTGGCTTCTTGAAAGCCGGTCTGTAAAGCGGCCAGATCGACGCCTGCGCCGAGGTCTTTCTGCGCGGCGCCGGAAGCGTAATAGTTTTTGCCGCGCCAGGTCAGCTTCAGATTGGACATCCTGACACGCCCGCTGCCGCGCGAGCCGCCGCCGCCCAAGCTGTCGTCTTCGAGCATGCGCAACCCTTCCAGCACGCGCAGAAACAGCGGCGCATCCTCTTCGCAGAGCACATCCATCACCAGGCGGACACGGAACCGTGCGCCCGCCGGAACGCGCTCGAGCGTGCGCGGATTGGCTTGCGAAGTGATGCGATCGATGGCGTTTTCGCTCTTGACTTCAGTCAGTTCATCGTCGAGATTCTCGCGCATCTGCGCGGTGATGCTGTCGGGATCGAGCGGCGCGTCATATACCGCCAGGCGCGCGGGCGTGGCTTGCGATGTTTCGAGCGCTTCGCCGGAGGCGCGGTCCATGCGGCCCGGATTGCGTCCGAACAGCAGGCAGATCTCGTCGTCGGGACGGTCGCTCTGATGGATGCGCACTTCCTGTCCCTTGCGCTTCGACAGATAGACCAGTTCGGCGGGCACGGCCAGGCCCGAAGACTGCTCCAATAACGATCGCAACTTGCCGCGCAGGGAACTGCCCGGCACATAGGGACGGCCGAAGGCGTCCTTGACCACCGGATTATCCGATCCGCCGATCTCCAGCGAACCTTTGCCGGCGCCTACATGCAGCCCGGTTTCGCAATGCAACTCGCCTTCCAGAATCAACTTGCCCAAAAACTTCAACTCGGTTTGCGTGGTGTGCGCGCTCATGTCGATTTACTCGTTGTAGGCCACGATGGCCTCGAAAAGGTCACGAAAACGTTCGTATCCGCGCGCATCGTTCTTGCGCGTCACTTGCAGCAGCAGCTTCTCCAATTGATCGAGACTGCGCAAGCCATGCCGTGCGATGGTATAAGCCAGGCGCGCGCGCAGCATGACGAATTCGTGCTGACGCTCGCCTTCGGGCGCGCGCACGGCGCGCCGCACCGCGCTGTACAGACGCCGCAACTGGCTCTTGGTGCCGGAATCCATGTCGCGCATGCGGCTGACGATGCCGTGCGCCTGATTGTCCAGGTAGAGGCTGTCGGACATCAGCTTTTCCAATTCGATTTCCGGCGGACCTTCGGGGCGTCCACGGTCGCCGCGATCGAAACGGCGGTCGTCGCGGCGATCCGGCCCGCGTCCGCCGCCACCTTCGCGGCCTCCACCACCTCCACCGCCCTCGCGGCCTCCACCACCCTCGCGGGGCGGGCGGGCTTCCCTTCTCTGCTCTGGTTCCGGCATTTGCTTTAACCTCGTCTCTGCTTTCCACGGGACAGGCCAGGAGGCCTGTCCTACCCGGGAGGCGTGTCGTAGTTACACTTCAGTGGTCAATCTCGCCCACTCCAGGGCTACTAATCCGGCGGGCCGCAGTTTCACTTCTCCCGATTTGCGGCCAACAATTTCATTTGTCAAATGCGTCCGCAGTTTTTGGAATTCACGCTCGCGGGTACCGCTCAAGATGCGCGTCAGGCGGCGCTGGAAACGCCACTTGCGCGTAGGGCCTTCGCTCTCCGTCCCTTCGCCCAACGCCTGTTTCTGATAAAAGCTGCGGAGGCCGATGAGAAGCTGGCGCGACATCCGGGAATCGCCCGCCAGCTTTACAACAGTGTCTTTCAAATCCGCGGCGTCGGCTAGTTGCTTCCATTCAAGCACGCGGCCCAGCGCGTAAATGCAATCTTTATCCGCGGCCTTGGCCAACTCCAGATTGCGCCCGGCATCTTCGTACACGGCGGCGATGGGATAATGCATCTCCGGCGCGAGCGCCAGCGCCATGGAGATGGTTTTGCCTTCCGGCCCCGGAAAGTCTTTAAGGTTCTCCTCCGTAAAGCGATGGAAGAGGCGCTGCACCTCGCGCGCCAACAGCAGCAACGCGTCCCAGCTTCCGTAGACGGCGAAATCGTCGCCGCCTGAGTAAAGAATGGTGACTTTGCGCCAGAACTCGGGCATGGAGCAAAGCACCTCCAGTTCGCCGGCGAAGAATTGCTTATAGAGCACGGAAAGCTGCACGTGTTCTTCGATCGAAGTGAGCCGCCGCAAGCGGACTGCGAAGCTATCCACATCCCCGCGCAGCATGCCCCACAGCGAACGGCCTTGCGCGCGCCGCGCCAGCGTGGCCACCGTGGCGGCCGAGCGGCCATCCTCGCTGGGAGCGGCGTGACGCGCCAGAGTGATGCCTTCCAAAGACAAATTGGGAGTCAGACTCCAGGAGTGCTTGCCTGTGCCCGGATACACCATGGCGGGCGTCTCGGGCGACCAACCGATAGACGCAGCTTCGCGCATGGTCATACCCAGTTCCTTCGCGAAATAGGCATCTACATCGGGTGGCACGGAGGCCACAAAAGGCATGAACCGAGCGGCACCCGAAGCGGCCAGCGGCGTGGAACGTTTGTGCTGCAACTCTTCATTCAACCGCTTGCGCACCACGCTCCAATCGCCCAGGTTCTCGGTGACACTCCAGTGCAGCGAGAGATGCCCGCCGCTCATTTCCCCTAGTTGCCGCGCCGCTCCCGAGAGGAATTGTTCGGCGGCGTCGCGCGATTCGCCGGGCAACACCAGCAGAAACTGGCCGCCGCCACTCGAACCGAGCAGAATGCGCGCCAGGCCAAACTCGGCCAGCAACGCGCGCGGCAGCACCTCGCACAGCAGCGTGATCCATTGACAACGGCCGGCAAGTAGTTCTTCGCCGTTCGACCGCACGGGCATCACCCCGCTCGGAGGGGACAGAAGGAACTCTTCTATGCCCAGGATTTTTCCTTGCAGCAGGATCTGTTCGGACATCGAGAAGACAGGCCTTAAGACTCCATCAATGTAGCACAGGGCGAGCCTACCGAAAGAACTACGGGTAGTGCCTGTGTTCCCTCCGCAACGCGCTTAGGAGCACGTCTGTATCGCAGTCGCCGCGAATGGCTTCCGGCATTCCGAACAGATCGGCCGTTCTCCGTGTGAAGGCGCCGGTCGCTGCCGCGGCACCAAATGCCCCAAGGAACGGCCGGCGATTCGTGCCGGTGGCGCCGCTCTTCCGCTCCACGGACACGCAATGGCCGGCCGGCCGAAGAGCAGCGTTAGATGCGCGCCCTCAAAGTCCGCGCAATTCCTAAACGGGCACGCGGAGGGAAACCCCGGGTACAGCCAAGTGGGCCTAAAGGCTGCCGCGCCAGCGCTCGACCCCACCGGCCATTCGGACGAGTGCCGTTTGGCGTGGTTCGATCAGATTGTGCCAGGTTATTGGCTGGCGCGGCACGATACTACGGCAGCGATTGAAGCGGCTGGAAGCATCTGCCAGCATCTATCGCGACGCTATTACAAACGTCAGTGTAAAGCGGTCCAGAAGGTCGGTGTTGAACACCAGGCGGTTCCCTTCAGCCCCATAAAAGAGCGAGACCCGGCCGAGATCACCCGGCAGGGACTGAACAACCCAGCTCTGGTCCGGCGCACCGCTGGAGAGAAGGCGCCGCCGGCCGCTTTTGCTCTCGCTGGTTGCCACATACGTCAACCCATCGTCCGTGAGCCCCAGCCCCGTGACCCGCTCCCCCTGGGTGAGGTCGACCGGCGGGTACTGCCGGACCGTTCCATCCGACAGGATCTCGAAGTACCGAGACCCAGGCCCGGCAGCCGGTCCGGTATACCATCCGATCCGGCCGCGAGCGGACCGCAGCAGTCCATACTGAACCACGAATGGCGATGAAAAACCGGACCTGGGCAGGAAAGCCCCGAGCATTTTTCCCGCGCGATCAAAGTGGCGGATCACTCCGCTATTAGGCGGCGTGGAATCCTTACCGTGAGTAACCTCAACGCCCGCAGTCCAAATCGTGCCGTCGGATGCCACGGTTACGCGACTCGCATAGTAGGGAAGCAAGCGCACGACGTTCACACTGTCACGGCCAGGGCCGACTATGGCCAGGAAGCCCGACCCGTGGCCAGAATGATCATAGGCGGAGCCGCAGACCACTAGGGTGCCGTCTGCTCCCCTCGCGGCATCGTCAATGTCAATTGTCTCCGCCTCCGGAATCGCGAGGATGAAGGGCGGGAGCTGCCGTCCGAGCCCGTCGAAGGAGAGGATCTGCGGCGAGGCCGTACTGTTCGAGCCGACGCTGATCAGGGCGCCTCCAGACCAAGTGGGCATTCGCATGCCGGAGAGATCGCCCTCCATCTTAGCCGCGTGATCGACCGAGAAACTGCTGCCGCCGAGGCACAAGCACGCTCCCAACAGCCCGAGCGCCGCGCATCGCAACCACGGAGGTGCGCTGCGAAAAATAGTCTGCCAAACGTTACCACTGGCCATACACCCACTCTTTCTCTCGCCCTCGGCGAGACCTACTCACACCCGCAGTTCGGCGGGCTCTGGCTGCAAAGGACCTGAACGCACTCGCACCCGTCGTCTCCACCGCAGGTCGGTCCGGCAAGTTCGAACCCGACGAGGCATATAGTGCCCCCCGACCCGGAGTAGTTGTACTGGTCTATAAATACAATCCCCAGGGCAGATGGCCTGGTAAAGCTTTTGGTAGCAAGCGAAGCAGCCGCTGCTACTGCATCCGCCCTGCGCGTGCACAACCGACGCAAGGTCCACCCAGGCGGCAGCACGCGAGAGGAGGCTAGGCCGATCTCCGCAACGCTAGCGGTCGGAGCGCTTGGTTTTGGGGTACATCTTGCCGCCGACGTACGCAGGCACCACCGGGAGACCCGCGAAGAAGGAAGGGAGGCGCCGTCCGGTCTCGGTTACGAACGTAACCCGGCCGGGCGCGTGTAAGCTGCGCACCCTGTTCGCGACGAGCAGCCCAATAACAACGGTCAGCGCGACGACCGCTATCGTAATACTAGCTTTCCGTCGCATGGCTACGTTCTACCGCGTGCCGGGCATGCCGTCAAGAGGGTAGTGCCTGGAAGGGTAGTGCCTGGAAGTTTTGCCATCAACCGGCTGGCCGTACCTTAATTCAGTTGCGCGAGGGCTTCAGATCGCCGGTTTGATGGCGGGAAACGGTTGACGGGTCTAGTTCCACAAGCCCTGACAGACGTTCGACGGTGATGCGGGATTCGGTGCGGAGTCTTTCAATTTCATGGCCGTTTTCAGGTACTACCAAAGAACGCCTGCCGGCCATGCTATGATCGAGACCGCTATGGCTGACTATCACATCGCACAAGTCAATATCGCCCGCATGAAGGCGCCTCTCGACGATCCCTCCATGGCGGGATTCGTCAACCGGCTGGACGAGATTAACGCGCTGGCCGAGCGCGTTCCGGGTTTCGTCTGGCGGCTCCAGACTTCGGAGGGAAACGCGACGTATCTGCGGCCATATGACGACGACCGCATCATGATCAATATGTCAGTCTGGGCGACCATCGAAGATTTGAGGCTGTACGTTTATCACACCGCCCACGTGGAGGTGCTGCAGCAGCGGCAGGCGTGGTTTGAGAAATTTGCGGGGGCATATACGGCGTTGTGGTGGGTGCCGGCGGGTCACATTCCGGGCGTGGATGAGGCGAAGGAGCGGTTGGCATATTTGGATGCGCACGGGCCGACCGAGTTCGCATTTACGTTTAAGACCGTGTTTCACAAGCAGGCGGCCTACGAGGCCGCCGCAGGCAGCGTGCCTGCCCCACGAAACCAGATATGATCGTCCTGGTGCCCCGTATGCACGTACTGATTGCCGATAAATTCGAACAGTCCGGGGTGGACGGACTCAAATCGGCCGGTTGCGAGGTGTCTTACCTGCCCGGCCTTAAAGACGACGCGCTGGCGAAAGAGGTGGAGAAGCTGCGCCCCGATGTGCTGGTGGTGCGCTCGACCAAAGTGACTGAAGCCATCCTCAGCGCGGGCGCGCTGAAGCTGATCGTGCGCGCCGGCGCCGGTTATAACACCATCGATGTGGCGGCGGCGTCGCGGCGTGGGATTTATGTTTCCAACTGTCCGGGCAAAAACTCGGCGGCCGTGGCGGAGTTGGCCTTCGGACTGATCCTGGCGCTGGACCGGCGCATCGCCGATAATGTCGCGGCCCTGCGGCAGGGAATCTGGAACAAGGGCGAGTTCTCAAAGGCGCCGGGGTTACTGGGGCGCACACTGGGACTGATCGGCGTGGGCAAGATCGGGCGCGAGATGATTCCGCGGGCGAAGGGCTTTGGCATGCCGGTGGTAGCCTGGAGCCGCAGCCTTACTCCCGAGGGCGCGCACGAACTTGGCATCGCGTACAAAGCTTCGCCGATCGAAGTGGCGCAGGCGGCCGACATCGTGAGCGTGCATGTGGCGGCCAATGCGCAAACCAAGGGCTTGATCGACTCCAGCTTTTTTGAAGCGATGAAGCCGGGCGCTTATTTCATTAACACCTCGCGCGCGGACGTGGTGGATCAGGTGGCGTTGAATTGGGCGATCCGCAGCAATGGTGTACGGGCGGGCCTGGATGTGTTCGCCAACGAACCCGCCGGGAGCACGGGCGAATTCGCCGATGAGATTGTGAAACTGCCCGGTGTTTACGGGACGCATCACATCGGGGCATCCACGAACCAGGCGCAGGAGGCCATCGCCGCCGAGACCGTACGCATCGTGCGGACGTTTCAGGAGACGGGCAAGGTGCCCAACGTGGTGAACCTGGCGAAGGCCTCGCCCGCGACTTGCGCGTTGGTAGTGCGGCACCAGGACCGGCCGGGCGTGCTGGCCAGTGTGTTGGATCTGATCAGCGCCGCGCGTATCAATGTGCAGGAGATGGAGAACATTGTCTTCGACGGCGCGCAGGCCGCGGTGGCGCGCATCAATTTAGAGACCGCGCCGGGCGAGGAGTTGTTGGATCAGATTAAGACGGCGAATCCTAATGTGATGGAGTTGAGTTTGATTCGCCTATAGGCTGCTGGACAGGCCAGGAGGCCTGTCCTACTTGGCCGGAACGTAGACTTGCTGCGGCGCGGTGATCTTCACGTGGGGGAGTTCGCTCTTCACGCTGACGTTGCGCAGGCCGGCCTTGCTTTCCGGACGGGCCAGGAAAGTAAGTAAGTACTGTCCGTTTAGGCGGGCGGTAACATCGTCAAGATACGGCGCCAGAGACACCGGCTCTTGCGGGCCAATCCAAAACATCTCGCCGCCCGTATCCTGACTGATCTCCGCCAGGTAATTTTCTCCCCAGAAAGTCAGACGGCCAGCGCGGAAGCCGGGGTAATAAATCGAATAAACCACTACATTGGCGCGTTCGGCCTCGTGGATGGCCTGATCGAGATAGGGGTTATCGGGACCGGTACCGAAATCCGGATCGATACCACTAGAAATCAGCACCACCTCGCGGGCGGCGGCACTGGCGGGCCACTTGCTAATTAAGTCGGACAACGCGGAGTAGGGGCTGGCGGAGATTCCGGGCGGGCCGGTGGGCAGCCGCAGAGCCTTGGCGGCAAGTTCGTGGTCCGCGGTGACTGGCTGCGCTTTCTGGACAAAGCCGTTGCGCACATAGCCCACGCCGATTAGGGTGGTGGCGGGCTGGCTCAGGATAAACCGCCGGATATCGCCTAACTGCGAGCCGAGATCCTTACCCAAGCCATCGTCGATCAGAATCCACACTTGCATGCCGTTGGAGCTATGCAACGGCTCGAACGATGTGATGGTCCGGCGCTGGCGGTCCTGCGATACCAGTGTGTTGTCCGCTGTAGGTTGGGCGTTTGCAGATGGTTTGACGGTGACCACCATGCTTACGGGTACACCGGAATCCGGACTGTTGTTATTGCTTGCGTACAGGAATCCTGCGACAAGAGGGAGAGCTATAGCTGCGCCGATTCGATTCATAGGGATGTCCTTTCGTCTACTTAGTTAGACGCAAGGGCGCAGTGATAGGATACGCGCTCGGTACTAACCGCCGCACCGCTCCCTTACGGTCGCGGCTCAGTAAGTTATTTGCAAGTTCGGTAAGTTATTTTGGAGGTACGGAGACGGGTTTCTGAGCGCGCGCGTGAGCCAGCGGCTAGCCTAGCGCGCCACGGCCTGTTCGGAAGAGATATGCCAGGCATCCGCCGTACGCACCAGCGTGATGCGTTCCTCTTCTTCACCGCTGGAGCGCCGGTTTCTCGATGTGTGCCACTGCCAATGCTTGCGGAAGGTAGCCACGGCGCGAGTGTCGGTTACAGGCGTGACACCCAGGCCCGAGATGCGATAGATCTCCGGACGGCCGTAGCGTGCCTGCGCCTGCCGGATACTTTGGCGCACTGCGTCGCGAGTAACATCGTGGCGGTCGAAGTAAGTAGCTACTACCGGCGCATAACATCGCGCGGCGGCATCCACGTCGCCGCGTTTCAATGCGCCGGCCCAACGGTCCAACAGCTCGTGGATGCCGGAGGTGTCCGTCGCGGGCGGAGTCGAATCCGGCGGCAGAGGGGTGCCTTCCACGATGGGTTGCGCGGCCGGCGCTGGCGCGGGAGCCGCTGCGGCGATGCGCGGAATACCGGCATCCGGATGCCACCACCGGTAACTCAAAGCTCCAGCGGCGAGGCCCAGCAGCGCAGCGCCCGTATAGACGATCCAGCGCCATCGCTTGTTCTTGGAGACGGGCCGCTCGGGTTCGGCGTTCAGGCGCGGGCGCGGCGCCGGCCACGACATCAGCGCAGGCGGCGGCGCCGGTGGTTCGGTAAGCCCGCAGCGGCGAATTGCGAAATCCGCGTCGCTCGATTCCATCAGGTTGGGCCTGACTAACAAGACCAGATCCTCGCCCGCTAAAAAATAGGCGCGCATCAGGTCTTCGTCTTCCTGGCAAAGCTCGAACTCTTCTGGCGTGTGACTGCGATACAAACCCAACACCGAAAGGCCGGGCTGCGCGCCGCCCCGGAACCACTCCAGCGTCTCACGCAGCAACGCACGGTCGGTCTCGGAAAGCTGGTAGGAAGGTCCAAAGCGATGGTCCGAAGGGATCGGCTCGAAATCCTCGATCACGATGCGGCCATCCTCGCGACGGCCCAGCAGAATTCCGCCAGTCTCTGCGCCGCGGTGAGGCGCGCTGGCAAACGTATCGTTGACCTCCCGGTGTATGCCTTCCATGGCAGGCCGGCGGATCGCCACCGGCGGCAAATCCGGCGCGCTCCAAGTCACATACTCGAGCTGCATTTCCTGGCTGGCAGATAGTCCTGGCATGAGACAAATAACTGGCTAACTGTTGGACGGCTGGACGCGGATGCACGTTGCGAAAACTAGCGGGTCAGCCGCCGCAACAGTTCCACAGCCATTATGATATCGCGTTGGCGGCGCGCGGGGTCGCTCGACTCGCGTTCAATGTTCAATGGGCCCCGATAATTGACTTCCTTCAACTTCGCGATAAACCGGTCCATACCCACGGAACCCTGGCCTAACGGCTGTTCGCGGCCCAATGCGCCGGGAGAATTGGCGGGCGGCCAGTCTCCATCTTTGCAATGCACCGTGATCACATGCGGCGCCAGCAGATCCAGCGCGGCGATCGGATCTCCGGTGCCGTAGAGAATCATGTTGGCCGGATCGAAATTAATGCGAAGATTCGCACGTTCCGTGGAGCGTAGAAAGTCGAGCAGCACCGGCGCAGGCTCCTGGCCGGTTTCGAGCGCAAACGTCTGACCGCGCGCGGCGGCATGATCGCACACACGGCGCACCATTTCACGCACCGCGATGTACTCCGCGGCGGAATGGTCCTCGGGAATGAATCCGATATGGGTGGCGATTCCCGGCACTTCGAGTTCGGCGGCGAAATCGCTGACTTCGAGCGTGCGTCGCTCGCGCACGGCGCGGGTGGCCATGGGTACGAAGCCGACGGTCTGCTGCACCGTAGGAATATCCGCGTAACTTTCGCCTTCATAAGCTGCAAACACGGTGACGACGATAAAGTCTTCCTTAGTGAGCGGCCGCTTCCAAGGCGCGGCCGCGCCCGCGAGGGGCATGTCTCCGGGAATTCCAATCTGGCCGCAGCTTACTCCCCAGGATTTCAGTTCGCGTACTGTTTCGTACGGATCACGGCCCGCCCAAAACATGACTCCTACTTCCAGGTCACTTAGAACTCGCATGCGATCTTCTCTCCATTTCTTTTGCGGGACTCAAGCATGAGTAGCGCTAACTTAACGGCCATGGCGGATTCTTCCGGCGGACAGAGCAGTGGCTTTTCATTGCGCGTCGCGCAGCTATGGAAATATTCCAATTCGGCGCGGTAACCATCGGCCGCGGGCTCATCGAGAGACTGCGGATGGCCATCCGCGCCGTATTCGGTGAATGCCTGGTTGGCGGAGCTAAATTCCAACGTGGCGCCCTCGGAGACGATGGTAAATTCCATCGAAAACGGATATGCGGCCGGATGATGCCAACCGCCGGATATGGCCACCGCGCCGATCGTGGGATACCAGAATTGCGCCACAATCCAATCCACGCCGCGCGCGAGATCTTCATAGCCGGACGCGGTGACGGCTTCGGGGCGGCCGAATATGTCGAGGCAGAAATCGATATCGTGGATGAGCAGATCGAAAACGCCGCCGCCGCTTTGCGCGGGATCGCTAAGCCAGGCGCTCCAGCGGGGCGCTGCACAACGCCGGCGAAACATGGCGGCGCGCACGGGGCCTAGCCTTCCGGACCGCACCGTTTCCGCGGCAAGACGGTAAGGTGCAAGGAAACGTACTACCTGCGCGGCCATCAGGATGCGGCGGTGACGTTCGGCGGCGGCAAGCATGCGATCGGCAGCCGCGCCATCGAGCGCCATTGGCTTTTCCACCAGCACATGTTTGCCGGCGGCCAGGGCCTGTCGGGCGATGGGCTCGTGGAGATGCGTGGGCAGGCAGATATCCACGGCTTCCACTTGAGGATCGCGAACGGCTTCTTCGGCGCTGGTGTATTTGGCCACCGCGGAGAAATCGAGCTGCGCGCCGGGGCCACCAAGATTGCCCTGAACATCCGCGAAATCGCCGGCGAGGCGGCGTGGGTTGGGACTCGCCACGGCGGCCAACTCAGCGCCCGGAATTTCGCGCCAGGCCTGCACGTGCGTGCCGCCCATGAAGCCGAGACCTAAGACTGCGATCTTCATAGGGGCTTCCGCGCGACGAATATTTTGAGCGGCGGAAATGTGTCGCCCCAAAACGGGCCGCGCCATTCGACCGCGAAACCTTCGGCGGCCAATACCGTGGCGTATTTGCGGGTGAGCCGGTAATCCGAGAGCACCGCCAGCCCGCCGGGCCGCAGGACCCGCGCGATCTCACGGCAGGCACGGTCGCGGCCCGCCTGGCTCGGGATGTTATGAATGCACAGATTGGAGAGCACCACGTCGAACGAGTGATCTGGGAAAGACATCTGGCTGGCGTCCTCGCTGCGCAATTCGACCTTGTCTTCGACGCCTTCGATGGCCACATTCGCCGCGGTGCGCGCCGGCGCGTTGCCCGCCATATCCTTCGTGCTCCAGATATCGATGCCCACGGCGCGGCCGGTAGTGAGATGCTTGGCTGCCCCGATGAGCAACAGCCCGCGCCCGGTGCCGGCATCCAGGACGCACTCGCGGCCTGTCCAGGGGACCTGCCCCAGCATGCGGTCGCGATGGCGAAGCTTGCCCCACTTCACATAGATCGTCATCAGCACGCCTTCGAGCAGGAAGATCCCGCCGGTAACCTGCGGAGCCAAGGCGGGATCGATAGTGAGCTGGCCGATGATGAATGGACGAGCGAAATGTCCCAGGATGAGGCACAGCGCGCCGAGCACGAAGAACATGGCGAGAACGCCCGGCGCATCCACGCCGTAATCGGGCCGTTGTGACATGCGTAAGTTAACCTTTGGGCGGATAATCCTTGGTGTACTTATTGCGCGGGTTATTCACCAGGAAGCTTCCATCCGGATGGACAGTAACATGGATCCAATTTCCCTGGTCGCCCAGTTCATCGGTATTGGCGATGAAGGTATCGGGCGCGTTTTTGTCTTTGCCGCCCGCGATGGCGAAGTGTAACTGCCAGATATCTTCGAGACCCGGCGAGCTATGGATGGTCTGCCAGGCTTCCGTCGAGCCGCCTTTGCGCGCGCCGTTATCCATAATGGCAACGCGTGGATGAATGGCATCGACCAGCACGGGCGAGTTGGAGAGCTCCGAGCCGTGATGCGAGACAACAAAAAGATCGATGGCGCCTATCTTGTTATTAGGGCAGACTAACTCGCGCTCTTTATTCCAGGTAAGATCTCCTAGATCGAGAATGCGGAAGTTATCGAACGTAATCAGTGTGCCGATCGAGCGGGCGTTTTCCGTGGGATCAGGCGCGCGCAGTTGGGTTCCGGTGCAAAGCGGGTTCGGCTGGCCGGCGCCCGGGAGCGGGTTCGTGATTTCGTCGCCATCGGCGGTAAGCACCTGGACATCCAGGCCTTTGACAGGAATAGTGACTCCGGGCTTGGCAAGAATATGTTGACCTTTGGCGCGGTATTCGGTGTAGGCGGCGTAGAGTTCCTTGGCCTGCTGATCGTGCTCGACGTCTTCGCCGTGATCGATGAAGGTGTGGATGGGCAGCTTGCCGGCGAGTTGCGGCACGCCGCCCACGTGATCCATGTGGAAGTGAGTGATAAGCAGGTAATTGATGGCCTTCACGCCGGCGTGCTTGGCGGCGGCGGCGATGCGGTTGGCGTCGCGGCTGTTGTTGCCGGGCCAGCCCGTATCGATGAGCAGTGACTCGCCGGAGGGCGCCACGAAGAGCGTGGCTTGTCCGCCTTCGACATCGATGAAGTAGATCTCGAGATTTTTGGCGGCGGATAGCAGTGTGACGGCGGCCAGGGTTAAGAGAAGGATTCGGAATACGCGCATGGGTAGATTTTAGCGCTGCGCGTGTGCGGGGGTGGCGCGGCAGCGCCTGAAAGTTACATGGCGAACTGTTCCCTGTCGCGAGCGATTCGCTTGTTGAGTGCCTCGATTTCTTCCCGGATCTGCCGCCGATTCGCGAGATCGGCTTCCAGTAAGAATTGCAACTCAAGACGTTCAACCGTGCGCGTGAGTGTTTGCAATTCCGCTGCCGTCCTTTGCCTGAATTGGCGCCAATCGCGCAAACTCTGGCGATTGAGGCGAATGTGATCGCGGGTGTAGGCGCCGCAATTAGTAAGAGGCAGCAATTGGCCACCGGTCATCTCGCGCAGGGGTTCGACGTACATATCCTCCTGGCAGGGGTCCGCAAAGCGAAAGTTTGCGGCAATGAGGTCGTCCGAAGGCCACGTCCCGGCCTTGTGGCGGTTGCATTTGGCGCAAGAGTAGTAAAGATTTGGATAGTGCTTCTCCAGTTCGCGGAATCTGGAGACTGGCCGGAAGTGGTCGACCTCGAAGAACTCTTCGCCACCCAGTACTAGTTCGGTACGTTCACAGTATGCGCAGCGGTAGTTGAAGTCACGGCGCAGAAATGGCAGACACTCTCTGCAATCTTCAAATGGCGGCGGAGTCTCCTGCCGGATGAAACGTGACACAATACTTCAGTTCGCAGTCTTGAAGCGAGCCAACAAGCGTTCAACCGACGCGATCAAATCGGCGCGCTCGCGGCTCCAGTCTTCCCGCAAAATGGTGAGGTGCGCGGCTTCGTCCTGGTCCTGGGCGTCGAGGCGCGCTTCGATGCGCTCCAATTCGAACAATTCAGTAAAATCGAGTTCCCCTTGAAGGCGTTTATCAACCAACTCGTGATAGCGATCGTGGAGTTGGTCGGTATCCAATGCTTTCACGTCGTCTACTATTGCTTGCGCGTCGTTACCCATTCCGGGTATATCCGTATCGGGCGCGCCAATGCTATTTCGGCCGCCGACGAAAGCCGGGTGTCGCACGTGCCATCGGGGCACGTGGCGCTCGTCCCGCCGGGCGTGTCTCTGGCCAGTTCCATCGCGACCCGTGCCGTTTCGTGTAGCGGCCCGTCCCGCTGGCCGGCGCTTGGGCAGCAGCGATCCTCTACTGGTCGTGATTCGAGACTGCACTGGTACTCGCCTTTAGTATATCCAGTTGGTCTCTGGCTCGCTGGAGCGCGGTTTGAAAATCCGCTAGCGTTGCCTCCGTCATCTGAAAGCCAAGCCGCTGGGTTCTTCCGCCATAATCCTCGGTGAAGATCTCCATCAGCACCATGTAGCTATACCCCAAGAGCCTCGTGTGACGTACCGGACCCGCTTCCGATATCGGGTACACTAAGTCCTCGAAAACAGGACGCAGGTCGCAGACCACATTTATATCCTCAAGCGTCGGCAGGACCGCATTCTCGTGGTCGAAGCGCATGTAATCGCGGTAAACACGGTCGCGCGCAGGGGCCAGACGTTGCAGCAGAGATCCGAGCCGCTCAATGCGTTCCCGCGGGCAATTCAAAAGTAGAAGGTCGCGCTGGATCTCGGGCACTTGCAGACCGTGCATGTACCAACCTTCGAGGATGTATTTGAGGGCATCAGCGCTTTCGCTGAACTGCTCAGGGAGGAGCTTACTGGACGCGATTGCCGCGGAGGAGGCGGCCTGCTCGATGTCGAAATCGGTGGTTGTTAGAAACCACTTGGCAAGCACATCCCATGCCTCATCGCCGAGATCGAACAGTATCTTCAGACCTTTCTGAAAGTGGTGGCTGGGAGAACCACCCGGGCCGAAAAGTTTGACTCGTCAGAAGAAATCGTGGGTGGATTCGGGCTCGGGTAGCTTGCCAAGTGAGTGATAGAGCGCGAGTTCGAGGACCCGGAAGGTGCGGAAGCCGTAGGATTTTCTCATGGTGACTTTGGCTTTGTTGTTCAGGCCCTCGACGACGCCACTGGAAAGAAGCTTTTGGGCGTGGAAATAGTTGAGGATCAGCTCGCGGTGCTGACGCAGTGAC
The DNA here is from genome assembly GCA_963785255.1 of Bryobacterales bacterium. Lineage (GTDB taxonomy): Bacteria > Acidobacteriota > Terriglobia > Bryobacterales > Bryobacteraceae > Bog-159. The sequence continues at coordinate 215,744 of CAWAUR010000012.1, read as the reverse complement.
CGGGCGATCTTCTTCATGGGTTCGATGCGGGAACGCATCGTTTGCCGGCACCACTCATCGAGAAATTTTCCAGCCCAAGCTGGCGAGTTGTAATCCCAGAGTTGTTGAAAAGCTTCCTTGAGCAGGTAAGCGCGCACGGTCCTCAAGTTATACCGGAGCAGGTCTCTCAGGCGGAACCGCTGTTCGGTTTGCAGATTCTCTTCGCGTTTGAGCAGGAGCCAGCGCGACTTCTTCAGTAGCGGTGTTTGGCCTTCACTCGCCATGCGGCGCGATTCTCCGGCGCGCACTTCGTCGAGGGCCTTGTTCATTTTGGCTACGATATGGAAACGGTCGAGGATATGCAGGGCCTGGGAGCATTTCTCGCGGATGACTTTCAGATAGGGTTCCCACATGTCCGAGCAGACGAACACGATCTTGGAGGTGATTTCTGCACCCATGGTGGTGAAGAATCCCTGAAAAGACTCGATGGTTCTCTCCTTGCCGACCCAAAGCAAACGGGTGACACTATCGATCTGATAAACCAGGGTCAGGTACTTGTGCCCTTTGGCGTACTGGATTTCATCCACCCCGATGGCATCGATCTGGCCGAGCGTGCGGTGCTCCAGTCCGAAGGCGACCACATGTTCGACGGAGTCGCAGACCTTGTCCCAGGAGGTGCGGAACGCCTCGGCCGTTTCTTTCCACGAAAGCCGCCGCGCCCAGCGGGCCAGAAACAGCATGTAGACATTCGTCAACTGGTGCTTGCCGTTGCCCCAGGGAACTTCCTCGACAACCACCGCTTTGCAGCGGCGGCAATCGACGCGCCGCATGGCGTACAGCAGGAAGACCAGGAATCCCCAGAATGGGATGAAGTCGTAACGCCTTTCCGCGAGTTGATCATAACCGGGCGCCGGCTGATGGCAGCGGGAACAAACCGCTGCCGAACCCTTGCGCGGACGCACGGCAATTTCGATGCTCTTGTGATCGGAACTGAATTCGGCATGCTGGTAAACGAAACCCCGGAAATGATGGCAGCGGTTTAAAATCGTGATGAGTTGTAGCATGGTGAAAAAGGCAGCGGCGAGAACTCCCAGGATAAACCGCGCCACGCTTGCGCCGGCCGCGGACCTGGAGCGTTACTGCCGTGGCCTGAACGATTGGCCGCGCTCGTGGATGGGATGGGAAAAGGACCTGCCGCCGGGCGAGAAACTCGTGGCCTGCTTCCGGCCATTCCTCGAATACCTGGTGACGTGCGCGGATCTGTCGCCGAAGACCATCCAGAAGCACGTCGATAATCTCTGGGCGCTGGGGGGAGAGATCATCCGGGATCTGAACGAAAACCCTCCTCTGAGAAGGAAAAACATCAAACAGATTCTCTTCGATGTGATCGATGAGGATGGCGGCCCACTGATCTACGGCGTCAGCTCAGAGCAACAACAGCGGTCCTTTGATACCACCTGCCGTAAGTTTCTCCGATTCCTCGGTCAGCCTCCCCGCTAAACCCGTCAAAATCACCCACAAATTCTCCTGACGAGGCAAAAGTTTAAACTCCATCGAAGAACTCCTTCCGCTTCGTAATCGTCCACGCGCACCAGACGATTCCCTACAGAATAGACTATGGCAACCCCGCCCCTTTGCATCCGCACCCGCATTGCGTGACAATCCGGGGATGCACTTCGCGCATTCTCCTAAGGTCCAGGAACTGCAACGGAAGCTCACCGCGTTCATGGACCAGTACATCTACCCGAACGAGCAGCTCTACTATCAGCAGATCGCCGAAGGAGACCGCTGGCAGCCGGTCCCGATTATCGAAGAGCTTAAGCCCAAAGCCCGCGCCGCCGGGTTGTGGAATCTTTTCTTGCCGGACCATGAATGGGGCGCCGGACTGACTAATCTGGAATACGCGCCGCTGTGCGAAATCATGGGACGGGTCACCATGGCGCCCGAAATATTCAATTGCTCCGCGCCGGACACGGGCAACATGGAGGTGCTGGCGCGGTATGGCACCGCGGAGCAGAAGGAGCAGTGGCTGGCGCCGTTGCTCGAAGGGCGCATGCGTTCCTGCTATTGCATGACCGAGCCGGGCGTGGCTTCTTCGGACGCCACCAACATCTGCGCCAGCATCGTGCGCGATGGTGGCGAGTATATCCTGAACGGACGCAAGTGGTGGTCGTCCGGCGCGGGCGATCCGCGCTGCAAGATCGCCATCTTCATGGGCAAGACCGATCCGCAAGCGCCGCGCCACAAGCAGCAGGCCATGATTCTCGCGCCCATGGATGCACCGGGCATCACCATCGAGCGCATGCTGCCGGTGTTTGGTTACGACGACGCGCCGCACGGACACGGCGAAGTGGTTTTCGATAACGTGCGCGTGCCGGTCTCTAACATGCTGCTGGGCGAAGGTCGCGGCTTTGAGATCGCGCAAGGGCGCCTGGGGCCAGGTCGCATTCACCATTGCATGCGGCTGATCGGCCTGGCGGAGCGCGCGCTGGAAGCCATGTGCCGGCGGGCGCAATCGCGCGTGGCGTTTGGCCGCAAGCTGGCGGAATTTGGCACGCTGCGCGCCGATATTGCGGAATCGCGCATGGAGATCGAACAGGCGCGGCTGCTGACTTTGAAAGCCGCATACATGATGGACGTGGCGGGCAATAAGGTGGCGAAGGCGGAAATCGCCATGATCAAAGTGGTGGCGCCAAATATGGCGCTGCGGGTGCTCGACCGCGCTATACAGGCGCACGGCGGCGCGGGCGTATCGGGCGATTTCTTCCTGGCCCAGGCTTGGGCGGGCGCGCGCACTTTGCGGCTGGCCGATGGGCCGGACGAAGTGCATCGCGAAGCCATCGCCAAAATGGAGCTGCAAAAATACGAGGCGCCCAGGGCATGAGGCTGGCGGATAAAGTGGCCGTAGTGACGGGTGGCGCTACGGGCATCGGCCGCGCATTGTGCCGGCGATTCGCGGCGGAGAACGCGCGCAGCGTGGTGGTGGCCGATATCGATGGCGAAGGCGCGGAACAGGTGTCGCGCGAAATCGGCGGGTTGGCCGTGCGCACGGACGTCAGCCGCGAATCCGATATCCAGGAACTGGTGGCGCGCGCCACGGAGAAATTCGGCGCCATCGATCTGTTCTGTTCGAACGCGGGCATCGCCATGGAGGGCGGCGTGGAAGCATCGGACGCCGATTGGCAGCGCATTTGGTCCATTAACTTGATGGCGCATGTGTATGCCGCGCGCGCGGTACTGCCCGGCATGCTGGCGCGCGGCGAAGGTTATCTGTTGCAGACCGCCTCGGCCGCGGGTTTGCTGACGCAGGTTGGCTCGGCGCCTTATTCGGTGACCAAACATGCGGCCGTGTCACTGGCCGAATGGCTGTCGATTACTTACGGCGATCGCGGCATTCGTGTTTCGTGCTTGTGCCCGCAGGGTGTGCGCACTAACATGCTCGCGGAGGCGCGCCATGGCCATCTGCTGCGGGACGGCGCCGTGGAACCCGAGCAGGTGGCCGATGCCGTGATTGCGGGGTTGGCGGAAGAGTGTTTCCTGATTCTGCCGCATCCCGAGGTGGCCGGGTATCTTCGCCGCAAGGCTGACGATTACGATCGCTGGCTGCGCGGCATGCGGCGGATGCAAGCGAAAATCGAAACGGGCGGTGTGTAATTTAAGCCTGTGGGGCAGGAACTCTGCCGGGCACTCTGCCAGGCACTCTGCCTGCGCGGGCCTGGTAGGCCCGCTCTGGGGCGAGCGACGCGCGCCCCTTCGGTAAGCTTCGCGCGCCCTTGACACGCCTGCCGGCCTGTCCTACGTTTCTGCCCAACTCCCACTTGTAGTAGCATCAGAAGTGGTCGATATCCATAGCCATATCCTCTGGGGTCTCGACGATGGCGCCCACACCATCGAGGAGTCCATCGCCATGTTGCGCCTGGCGGCCGAATCCGGCACCACCGATATCGTCGCCACGCCCCACTCCAACAACCAGTTCACCTTCGAGCCCGAGCTGATCTCCCGGAAAATCGAAGAATTGCAGGCAGCCATCGGTCCCCTGCCCCGCATTCACCGCGGCTGCGATTTCCATCTGAGTCTGGAGAACATTCAAGACGCCCTGGCCAATCCCTCCAAATACGCCATCAATCACCTGAATTATCTCCTGGTGGAATTCTCCGATATGCTGATTCCGCGCACCACGCAGGAGATCTTCGAGCGCCTGCAGAGCGCTGGCCTCACTCCCATAATCACGCACCCGGAACGTAATGGCCTGCTGCATAGCCGCCTCGATCAGTTGCAATCCTGGGTGGAAAACGGGGCGCTGGTGCAAGTAACCGCCGGGTCGTTGTTGGGCACATTTGGGCGCGCCGCCAAATCCGTGTCGGCCGAGCTGATGAATCGCAACCTGGTGCACTTCATCGCCAGCGACGCGCACGACACCGAGTACCGCACGCCGGTCTTGCGCAGCGCCTATGAATATGTCGAAAAGACCTGGAGCCGCAGCCTCGCCAAGCTGCTCTTGGTGACCGCGCCCCAAGCTGTGATCGAAGGCGAAGAGATTATGCTGCTCGATCCGGAGCCCGCGCAGCGAAAAAAGAAGTGGTACAGGTTGGGATTTTGAAACCGCTTCCTGACGGTCGCGGCTCTGTAGACGGGTCTGCCCACCGGCCGCAATTTCAGCTACACTGATCCTTTAAGAAAACTCAGAGGAGGTGTCCATGCCAGACAATCAAGACTCCGTCAATCGCCGCGATTTCCTCGTTAAGACCGCCGCCGTCACCGGCGCCATCGGGGCGGCCAGAGAATTATTCGCCAAACCATCCAAATCGTCCGCCGCGTCGACCGGCCGGGTGCTCGGCGCCAACGACATGATCAACGTGGGTATCATCGGCGTCGGTGGGCGCGGATCGTATCTCGCCGGCCAGTTCGCCTCGATCGGCACGAAGACCGGCAAATGCAAAGTCGTCGCGGTGGCCGACGTCTACGAAAAGCGCAAGCGCGAAGCCGCTGAAAAGCACAAGTGCGACGGCTACCTGGATTACCACGAGGTGATCAACCGCTCGGATGTGGACGCCGTGGTGGTGGCCACACCCGATCACTGGCACGCCGCCATCGCCCTCGAAGCGCTGGACCATGGCAAGGACGTCTACCTCGAGAAGCCCATGTGCCATACCATCGACGAGGCGCGCCACGTGGTGCAAACCGTGAAGGAAACCAAGCGCGTGCTGCAGGTCGGATCGCAAACCACCTCGGCCCTGCAATGGCACGTGGCCAAGAAGTATATCGCGGACGGGGCCATCGGCAAGATGATCATGAGCCAGGGTTCCTATCACCGTAACTCGAAGGACGGCGAGTGGAACTGGGACATCGACGCGGGCGCCGGCCCCGACGGCAAGGGCGACAACTATATCGATTGGAAGATGTGGCTGGGTAAAGCGCCCAAGCGGGCCTTCGATGCGGACCGTTTCTTCCGTTTCCGTAAGTACTGGGATTATTCCGGAGGCATCGCCACCGACCTGTTCTTCCACGTAGTGGCGCCTCTGAACATCTGCTGGTCCGAGCCGCAGTTCCCCACCAAAGTGACGGCCTCGGGCGGCATCTATGTATTCAAGGATGAGCGCGAAGTGCCGGACACCTTCCACCTGATGGCGGAATTTCCGCAGGGTCACTCGCTGGTGCTGAGCTCCACCATGGCGAATTCACGCCATATTCCCGGCCTCATCCGCGGCCATGAGGGCAGTATCGTCATGGTGGAACACGGCCAGTTCGAGCGCTGGACCGACCATATTTCGCTGTATCCCGAGCTTCGGGTGGTCGACGACGCCTACAAAACCAAGTTCGGCTCGGACCCTGAAATCAAGATTCCGATTGAACGCAAGAATGAAATGGTGGTGCACATCGAGAACTTCCTCGATTGCATGCACACCCGCGAGAAACCTACGCTGGATGCCGACACGGGCTTCCACGCGCAAGCCACCATCTCGATGGCCGTGCAGGCCTACCGCGAAGGGCGCGTCATCTATTGGGACGACAAGAATCAGAAGGCCGTCCCCAAGCCTGTAAAGGCGTAGCGAGAAGCTGAATCGGCGCCGCGAGCCGTGCATCTATACAGGGCATGAAAACCTCTGTCTGTGTTATTGCGGTCCTCGCCGCCGGCGTGCCTCTGTTAGCCGCGACCTTGACGCAAGCCGAGCGCGACCGTGCCATTGCCGAATTGAATGCCAGCCGCGACCAGTTCCTGGCTTCGGTGGCCGGACTCTCGCCGGCTCAATGGAACTTCAAGCCGGACGAAAAAACGTGGTCGGTATTCGAGTGCGCCGAACACATCGCGGTCAGCGAAGACGTGATCTTCGGCATCGCCTCCAAAGCGGCCGCGCCGGCCCCACCGGATTCCGACAAGAAATCGGCAGTGACCGACGATTTCATCCTGAAGGCGGTCGTGAACCGGACGCAGAAATTCCAGGCGCCCGAAGTGCTGCGGCCCACCCATCGTTTCGCCACGCCGCAGGAACTGCTCGATCATTTCAAGCAGAGCCGCGAACGCACCATCGCCTACATCCGCGATACTCAGGACGATCTACGGTCACACTTCTACGACCATCCGGTCCTGAAGAGCATGGATGCCTATCAGTGGGTCCTGTTGCTTTCAGCGCACAGCCAGCGCCACACGGCGCAGCTAAACGAGGTGAAGGCCAACCCGAACTTTCCGAAGGAGTGATGGCTTACGGGCCGGCTGGCGGCGCGCATCGCCCTTACCAGGCTGGCGGGTCCTGCCGGGAAGATCCCAGAAGGGGTTGTCGTAGATTTCCACTTCCTGATCGTCGTAGAAAGGCCAAAATCTGTTTGGGGGAGTCATGGCGTTAATCCAGTTGTACCGGTCAGAATGCTCGTAAGAACGTTGTGAAGGGTACAACTCCATTATACCGGACCCGCCGGTCTAATTTAAGTCACGCTGACCCATTGATTCTAAAGGACATGTGGGGCAGGCTCGTAGCCTGCGGCGGCCTCGTAGGCCGCCTTTCAGCAAAAACCACGCTCATCGCAAGCCGATGCGGCGTTCGATCTCCTGGAATTCGGGTTCGGAGCGCAGGCTGCTCCAGGAGGGGTCGGCCTTCAAGCGGATCAGATCGGCGTCGTGTATACGGAAGTCCCGTTCCAGGGCCGCCAGCGCAGCTTTCTTTTTTCCCAAGCGCATGTAGGCCTTCGCGATAGACTCGAAGCCGAAATAGAGGTGGCCACCAGCGCCTTTCGCGTTGGTGATGAATCGCAGGAATTCCCGCGGTCCGCCCGCCGTGTAGGATGCCCTGGTCTTCCTCGCCATTTCCAAATCGCCGTTATGAGACAAAAGTCGCGCCAGCTCTTCCACCGCCGGACCGTACATTTCCTTCGCAAAGTAGTATTGCCACAGAACCCAATGGATGGGAGCAAAAGAGGGATTCGCAGCCAGAACCTTCTGGTATTGGGAGAACGCAGCGTCGTACTGACCGGCGAAGAAGTAAGCGAAGCCTAGATCGGTCTGCACGATCAAGGACAATGGGTCCAGCTCCTGCGCGCGCTTCAATTCGGCGATCGCTTCCGTGTGGCGTCCCAGCGGTGACAGATACAAGTTCCCGCGCCAGTGGTGGGCCAGGGCGTAGTTCGGATTCAGAGCCAATGCGCGCTGAAATTCCTTCTCCGCGTCGGGCCAGTTCCATTCAAAGACATCGATGCCCGCAAGCGACGTATGCGGCTCCGCCGAGTTGTCGTCCAGGGCCACCGCCTTGAGTGCCGCGGCCCTGGCTTTGGCGGAGGCCTCGGGAGTGCCGCCTTCGAAAGACAGCAGAGTATAACAATCGGACAGCCCCGCATAGGCCAAGGCGAAATTGGGATTCTGCTCCAGCGACTGGTTGAAATAACCGATGGCCTGTTCAAACCCTTCCGCGTCCCTGCGGTTCAAGTGGTATCGCCCGCGAAGGTAGGCGTCATAGGCTTCCGGATCCATGGGGCGCGCAGACCGGAAGCGCTGGCGTTCCGCTAAGGTCAAATTGAGTTTCACGGCGCCGGTAATGGCCTCGGCGACTTGCGCCTGCAAGGTCAAGACATCCCGCAAGTCGCCCTCAAACGAATGCGCCCACAAGTGGCGGTCGGTAGCGGCCCGAATGAGCTGCGCGGTGATTCGCATCCGGCTTCCGGACCGCAATACAGAGCCTTCCACGACCGCGTCCACTCCCAGCTCCCGGCCAATTTCGGGCAGCGCCTTACGGGCACCCTTGTATTGCATGATGGAGGTCTTGGAGACCACCTTCAGGTCGTGAAGCTGTGCAAGGTCAGTGATCAGCTCGTCGGTCATGCCGTCTGTAAAGTACTCCTGGCTGGGATCGTTCGACAGATTCTGCAGCGGCAAAACAGCCAGGGAGTGGATGGGTTGGGAATCCGGCAGCGACGAAGTCCAGATGCGCCCCCGATTGAGCCAGAGGCCGGCGATTAGAGCCGCCGCTACCGCCATACCGGAGAGCAGTAACCGGAGCGGCCGGTGCGGCATCGACGTCATGGTTATGCCGGTTGGGTGCTCTCCGGCTGGCAGACTGATCGGCGGGGCCTGCGTCTCGCGAAACATGAAGGCCGGTTTGTAGCCCCGCGGAGGCAGCTCGATCAGGACGCGATCCTGGCGGCCGCTCTCCGCATAGTAATCCCTCAGCTTCTGGCGTAGACGGCCCGCTTCGTTCCGTACGATAGACTCGATGCGCGGATCGAACGAAGCTGGCTTCTCGAAAACATCCAACCCGATGGCGTATTCATTGATACCGTCGCCCTCTCCGGCAAGGGCGCGCTCCACCAGGTATCGGAGGAGCTGGCCTCTTCGCAATGAAGATGCGAAGGTGGGAGTGGCAAGAAGCCTGGCAAGCTGGCTGCGGATCTCGTCCCGCTGCGCCGAATCGAGCGCAGACGAGACAGGCGCAGGCCCACCTCCAATTGCCATCCTGCCAGTGTATCACGCTGAGAACAAAAGCCTGTGACGTCACGGTCCGGCTGAGACTTGTGTAGCGTCCGAGTTGCGTTCAGACTTAATCCGCAGCTCGCCAGTTGACTGGACGATGGACGAGACGCTTCAGTAGGGCATCGGCGGACTGCGTTGGCGGCGTCCGTCCTCTTACTTCCCCGGGGCACGGCAAACTGGTCAACGCTGGAGGGGACAGAAGAATTTATGACAATGACTCAACATGGCGGCTGTTGGTTGGTGGTAACCGTTGGGGCCCAGGTAAGCGGCATGCCGTCACCGTGTGGCAAGGAGGATCGCGCTCGACGCACTCGAACTGGTGTCGGCCTGCTATGGCTGATGTGCGCATTAGCCGAAATGGGGGCAGGACCGGCGCAGGCGCAGACGGCAACTGAGACCGTGCTGCACAATTTCCCCAGCCCGCCTAAGGGAGCCAACCCATTCGCGGGCGTGATCCGCGATCCGGCAGGCAACCTTTACGGCACCACATACTACGGTGGCGCGGCGGGCGCGGGCGTCGTGTACAAAGTCGATACCGCCGGCCATCAGAGGGTGCTGTACAGCTTTACGGGCGGGGCCGATGGCGGCTACCCCGAGGCCGGCGTGATCCGCGACTCGGCGGGCAACCTCTACGGGACCACGCTCCTCGGTGGCGGCAGAATCAGTGCGGGCGTCGTATACAAGGTGGATTCGTCCGGCAATGAGACGGTGCTGTATACCTTCACGGGCGGGGCCGATGGGGGCTACCCCACCGCGGGTGTCGTCCGCGACTCGGCCGGCAACCTCTACGGGACCGCTTCCACTGGCGGCACAAAGGGTGCGGGCGTGGTGTACAAGCTGGATACGTCCGGCCAGGAAACGGTGCTCTACAGCTTCTCGTTCGGATCTGAGGCGGGCCAACCCTTGGCCGGTGTGGTCCGCGACCCCGCCGGCAATCTCTACGGGACCACTGGCTACGGTGGCACGGCGGGCGCGGGTGCCGTCTACAAGTTGGACACGTCCGGCAACGAGACGGTGCTCTACAACTTCGCGGGCGTGGCCGATGGAGACATTCCGTTGGCAGGTCTGATCCGCGACTCCGCCGGCAACCTCTACGGCACCACGTACGAAGGTGGCGCGGCGGGCGCGGGCGTCGTCTACAAAGTGGATACCGCCGGCCATCAGACGGTGCTGTACAGCTTCACCGGCGGGGCCGATGGCGGCTACCCCGAGGCTGGCGTGATCCGCGATTCGGCCGGCAACCTCTACGGGACTGCCATCGGCGGAGCGGGCGCTGGCGTGGTATACAAGCTGGACACGTCCGGGCATGAGACGGTACTCTACAGCTTCACGGGCGGGGCCGACGGGAAAACCCCCTTCGCGGGTGTGACTCGCGACTCGGCGGGCAACCTCTACGGGACCACTTACTACGGTGGCGGCTTACCGAACATGGGCGTGGTTTTCAAAGTCGACACGGCTAGCCAGGAGACGGTGCTGTACAGCTTCACAGGCGGGAACGATGGGAACCGGCCCGGCTCAGGTGTGATCCGCGATTCGGCCGGCAACCTCTACGGGACCACTTCCTCTGGCGACCCGGCGAACCAGGGCGTGGTGTACAAGGTGACTGCAGCCGGGCATGAGACTGTGCTATACAGCTTCACAGGCGGGGCCGATGGGGCCGAGCCAAGTTACGGCGTGATTCGCGACTCGGCCGGCAACCTCTATGGGACCACTTACCATGGCGGCACAACCAACTACGGTGTGGTGTACAAAGTGGATACGACCGGCCACCAGACGGTGCTGTATAGCTTCACGGGCGCGACCGATGGAGGCTACCCCACCTCGGGCGTGATCCGCGACTCGGCAGGCAACCTCTACGGTACCGCTGGAGTAGGCGGCACCGCGAACGGGGGAGTCGTGTTCAAGGTAAGTGCCGCGGGCCAAGAGACCGTACTCCACAGCTTCACGGGCGGGTTCGATGGGAAATCCCCCAGCGGAGGTGTGATCCGCGACTCGGCCGGCAACCTTTACGGGACTACCGAATACGGCGGCACAGGGAACGCGGGCACGGTGTACAAGCTGGACCCGGCTGGCCAGGAGACGGTGCTCTATGCCTTTTCAGGCGGTGTCGATGGCTTCTTTCCCTACGCAGGTGTGGTCCGCGATACTGCCGGCAACCTCTACGGGACTACTTCGCTGGGCGGCCACATAAACTGCGGCGTGGTCTACAAAGTGGACACGGCTGGCCAGGAGACGGTGCTCTACGAATTCATGGGCGGTGCCGATGGGCAAGACCCCTACGCAGGTGTGATCCTCGACTCGGCCGGCAACCTCTACGGGACTACCTTCACTGCCGGCGCATTCGATCTGGGCGTGGTGTACGAGGTGGATACGGCCGGCCAGGAGACGGTGCTGTACAGCTTCACGGGCGGGGCCGATGGAGGCCAGCCCAGCGTAGGCGTGATCCGCGACGCGGCTGGCAATCTCTACGGGACGGCTCCACTTGGCGGGACAAAGGGCGGCGGCGTGGTATTCAAGCTCACACCGTAGTAGCGGCGCAACGGGATGCTCTGTGCGTGCGGTATTTATCGGATTCGCAGCTTCGAGCTTGCACCGCGATTTCGCAATGGAGACGGACTATGGCGCGGACCTGGAGAAGACGTCTGGCAAAAATTGCCGGATATGCAGTTCTTGTTTTGTTGGCGCTCGCCGCTCTGGCTCTGACCTTCACCGTTGGCTGGCGGCCGGTCATCGGCGCGAAGAAGCGTCCGCTGACTGCACGCAGGTTCGAACCGACACCCGAGCGCCTGCGTCGCGGGGAGTACTTGGTGCATGCCGTCATCAACTGTATGGGATGCCACTCTAAGTACGATGAGGATGCGAGCCCACCAGTGCTCCTTTCCAAGGAAGGCGCCGGCGCAGTGGGGTATGACGAGGCGGGTATTCGTATCGTCGCCCCCAACATCACTCCCGACCCGGAAACCGGCATCGGGAAGTGGAGCGACGACGCCATCGCACGGGCCATCCGCGAAGGCATCGCTGCCGACGGCAGTGCGTTGATTCCCGTCATGCCCTACGAACACTTCCGTCATCTGTCGGACGAAGACCTGGCTTCCGTTGTGGTCTTCCTGCGCAGTCTGGCGCCGGTGCATAGCGATTTGCCTGGGTCAAGAGTTCCGTTCCTGATCGCCCGTCTGGTCCAGGCGGCCCCACAGCCGGTGACCGGACCCGTGCCGCAGCCGGACCTCTCTACGCCGGCCAAGCGTGGCGCGTACCTGGCGGAGATGGCACATTGCACCGGGTGCCACACACCCCTCGGCCCGCCTCCCGGATTTCAACCTATCCGGGGCATGGAGATGGCAGGCGGCAATCCGATAGGAAAGGGAGTGGCGTCCGCCAATCTCACGCCGGACGCATCGGGCATCGTCTACTACGACGAGGCGCTATTCATTCAAGCCATACGCACCGGCGCCGTGGGCGCGCGCAAACTGAAGCACATGCCCTGGTGGACGTTTCGCAATATGACCGACGACGACCTGAAGGCGGTGTTCGCGTATCTACGCACTCTCAAACCCGTGCACCACCGGGTGGACAACACGGAGCCACCGGCTCTATGCAAACTCTGCCGCCAAAGGCACGGCCTGGGCGATCAAAACTAGCGGTTCCAGGTCGTCGGTAAAAGAGAGGCTGACTTCTCTTCCGAAAAACGCCTGTTGCGGCCGGCCAACAGGTCGGTCATTCCGACCGCAGCGCATGCGCCGGATCTACCGCCGTCGCCCGCCGCGCGGGCAGATAGCAGGCCAGCGCCGCCACGCAAATGGCCAGCACCGGAACCGACACGAACGTGACCGGATCGGCGGCGCTCACTTGATACAGCAGGCTCCACAGCACGCGGCCCAAGGCGAGCGCGCCCGCGAGGCCCAGCGCTACCCCAAAAAGCGCCAGCCGCACGCCCTGCCTCAGCACCAGCCGCAGCACGTCGGTCGAATCTGCGCCCAGCGCCATGCGCAGACCGAATTCATGCGTGCGCTGGCTCACTGAATACGAGATGACGCCGTAGATGCCGATGGCCGCCAGCGTCAGCGCCAGGCCCGCGAACAACGCCACCAGGAACAGCGCAAAACGCGGTGTGGATACATTGGCGTCGGCGATGTCGTCCATGGGCCGGACCGCCGCGATCGCCAACGTCGGATCGAGTTGATGCACGGCTTCGCGGAGTTCGCCGGTCAACATCGTGGCATCGGAACTTCCGCGCACGGCGACCGACATCTGATCGACCCCCACCGGCGACTGTTCAATCGGCCACCACATAGCGTTTTGCGCCGCAGGGCTCTCGGGCCGATCTTTGACGTCGCCCACCACGCCGACCACCGTCATCCAATCCTTCTCTTTGGGGTTGTCGTCAAAGGAAATGCGTTTGCCCACCGCGTCCTCACCGGGCCAGTAATGGCGAGCCATGACCTGATTGATAATCATCGCAATGGGCGCTTTCATCGTATCGCCATCAGTGAAATACCGCCCGCGCACCAGCGGGATCCCCATGGCGCGAAAATAATCGGGACTCGCGACATGATAACGGGCATGGAACTCCTGGCCGGCGGGCGGCTTCTTGCCTTCGATGGTGAAACCGCCGATGTTATCGTCATATCCGGTCCACGGCAGATCCGATCCCACGCCCGCCGCGCGAATGCCGGCCACCGAATTCAGGCTGGCGTTCAAACGGGTCCAAAAATGGATCATCTCGACCGGCTTGTACGTTTTGTACGGCAGCGAAACGGTGGCGGTGAGCAGATGCTCCGGGCGAAAGCCGGGATCGCTGCGCAACAGGTTCACGAAGCTGCGCAGCATCAGACCGGCGCCGATCAGCAGAATGCATGCCAGACTCACTTCCCCCACCAGCAACGCACTGCGTAACCGAAGCTGCCGTCCGCCGCTTGTGGAACCGCGTCCGCCATCGCGCAGGCTATCGTGCAGATCTTTGCGCGCGGCTTGTAGAGCCGGCGCCAGGCCAAAAAGCAAGCCGGTAGCCAGCGCGATCAACGCCGTAAAGGCAAATACGGCGGCATTCACGTGGATGGTATCGGCGCGCGGAAAATCGGCGGGCAGCAGCGCCACCAGCGTGCGTACGCCCGCCGCCGCGATGACCATTCCCAAAGCCGCGCCGATGGCGGCGATCAGCAGGCTTTCGGTCAGCATCTGCCGCACCAGCCGCCCACGGCCCGCGCCCAACGCCGCGCGCACGGCAATCTCCCGCCGCCGCACCGTGGACCGTGCCAGCAGCAGATTCGCGGCATTCGCGCAGGCAATCAGCAACACCAGGCCCACCGCGCCCAGCAAGACTAACAGCAGACGCTGGCTGGGCCCCACGATCTCCTGGTAGAGCGGAATCACGAGCGCCTGCCAACCTTCCAGCGCGCCCGGATGCTCGCGGCGTACCTGCGCCATCACCGCGTTCATCTCCGCCTGAGCTTGGGACGCCGTGACGCCCGGCTTCATGCGCCCGATGACTTCCAGGAAATGCGAGCCGCGCTGATTCGGATCGCCGCGGAAGGTGAACGGCCACCAGACATACACCGTCTCGCCATGCGCCACGCCGCGATATTCGTTGCCGGGATGCTCGGTTCCCGGCGGCATCACGCCCACGACCGTGAACGGCTGCGCATCCAGCGTAATCTTTCGTCCCAAAATGTTCGGATCGGCATGGAAGCGCGTGCGCCACATGCGGTCACTCAGGATGACGGATAGCCCGTTGCCGTCGATCTCATCGTGGCGGTTGAATTCGCGGCCGCGCGCCGGGTGCAGGCCCAACGCGTGGAAGAAACCGGCCGTGATCTGGAAGCCCGAAAACCGTTCCGGCTGTCCCGCGCCGGAAAGCTGCAAATCGGCGTGCGTATAGCCGGCCAACGATTCGAAAGAACCGAGGCGATCGCGGAAATCGCGGAAATCGAACGGATTCAGCGGAAATTTCGCGTAGGTGGAGCTATGAAAAAACACGCGCGCGATCTGGTTGCCGTCGGCATACGGAAGCGGGCGCAGCAGCACGCCGTCGATCACGCTGAAGATGGCGCTATTAGCGCCGATGCTGAGAGCCAGCGTCAGCACGATGACGACGGTGAACGCGGGATTGGCGCCCAGCATGCGGCTGGCGTAGCGCAGGTCTCGCAGGAAATTCTCGATATAGCTGGTGTGGCGCATGTCGCGGCACTCCTCCTGAATTTGTGTAAAACCGCCCAACTTGCGCACAGCCGCGCGACGCGCTTCAGTGGGCGGCATGCCGGCGGCTAGATTCTCCGCGGTCTGCTGTTCGAGATGAAAGCGCAGCTCTTTATCGAGATCCTGCTCGACGCGCTCGCGCCGCGCCAGCGTGCGCAGCCGCAGCCGGAGAATATCCCACCAGCGCATTTAGTCCTCCGCCATGTGAATCACCAGGCCCACGGCGTTCGACAACCGCTCCCACTGCGCCAACTCTTTGCG
This sequence comes from Bryobacterales bacterium, assembly GCA_963785255.1. Classification (GTDB taxonomy): domain Bacteria; phylum Acidobacteriota; class Terriglobia; order Bryobacterales; family Bryobacteraceae; genus Bog-159. The sequence continues at coordinate 200,356 of CAWAUR010000012.1, read as the reverse complement.
AAGCTGCGTGCGGCCGGCTTTGGTCAGCTCGTAGAATTTGGCTTCGCGTCCGGTTTCGGTTTTACGCCACGAAGCGCGAACCCAGCCCTGCTGTTCGAGGCGATGCAGCGCGGGATACAGGGCGCCCTGCGTAACTTGCAGCGCGTCTTCGCTCACCTGCTCGATGCGCTTGGCGATGGCCCAGCCATGCTTCGGCTCAAGCGAGAGGGTACGGAGAATCAGCAGATCGAGGGTGCCTTGCAGCAGATCGGAGGGTTTGCTCATGATACCTAAGATAATTACAATCGATGCCTAAAACATTTACAATACGCCCGCGGGGCCCGGGATGTCAAAGCGTGGCGTGTTTATCTGCGTTCATCTGCGTTCATCTGCGGCTAATATTTTGTTTTCGTTTTCGCGCCCGACCGGAGAAAACCTATATGGCCGCAGATGAACGCAGATGAACGCAGATAAACCCAGTATGATGAAAGGCGATGCAGCGATCTTCAATAACGTTCTCATTGGTTGCCCTCGCACTCCCCGTGCTCTCGCCCGCTGCGGATTGGCCGCGCTTCCGCGGACCCAATGGCGCCGGCGTCGCGGACAGCCCCGCGCTGCCGGATAGCATCGGGCCAGACAAGCACGTCATATGGAAGACGGCTCTGCCGCCCGGCCATTCTTCTCCGGTAATCAGTGGCGATCGTATCTTTGTTACCGCGTTTGAAGGAGACAAGCTTGTCACCATCGCGCTCGATCGCGCCAACGGCAAAATCCTCTGGCGCCGCGAAGCTCCGCGCGACCGTCACGAGAAACTCGATGCGCAGAACAGCCCATCATCGCCCAGTCCCGCGGCGGACGGCCGCAACGTTTACGTCTTCTTTCCGGATTACGGCCTGCTCTCCTACACCTTCGACGGCAAGGAACGCTGGCGCACTCCGCTCGGTCCGTTCGACAACATGTATGGCATGGGTGTCTCGCCCATTCTGGCCGGCGACAAGGTGGTCTTGATCTGCGACCAGCGACACGACTCGTTCGCCGCCGCGTTTGCGCAAGCCGACGGTAGGCTGGTCTGGAAGACGCCGCGCCCACAATCTCTCAGCGGACATTCCACGCCGGTTGTCTACCGCCCGTCTGGCGCGGGCTCCCGAGGCGACGGTATCCAAATCATTGCGCCCGGCTCGTTCCGGCTGGATGCCTACGATCTCGGGACGGGCAAAAGCGTCTGGTGGGTGAACGGTCTGGCTTCGGAGATGAAATCGGTGCCGGTGCTCGACGGAGACACGATTTATATCAACGGCTTCAATTCGCCCCTCAACGATCCGGGCAGGCATATTGAGATTCCTTCGTTTGCAGATGCGCTTGCGAAATACGACAGCAATCACGACGGCGCGTTGCAGCAAGCAGAGTTGCCGGAGGGTCCCATGCGCGCTTATTTTCCATTCGAGGATCTCAATCAGGACGGAAAGCTCGACGAAGCCGAATGGAAATCCTTCCAGGCGGTGATGGCCGCGGAGAACGGCCTGCTGGCATTGCATGCCGGCGGCACAGGCGACATGACCGCCACGGCGCTGCGCTGGAAATACCAAAGCAAGGTACCGCAACTTCCCTCCACGCTGCTCTATCGCGGTGTGATTTATATGATCAACGATGGCGGAATTCTTACCACCATCGATCCGGCCACCGGGCAGGCGTTCAAACAGGGCCGCTTGCGGGGCGCGGTGGATAAGTATTACGCGTCGCCGGTGGCGGCCGACGGCAAAGTTTTCTTCGTCGGCAACTCCGGCGTAGTCACAATTCTGAAGGCGGGTCCGGATCAGGAGATTCTCTCGGTTGCCGAACTGGATGATGAATGCTTCGCCACTCCCGCGATCGCCGATGGACACCTCTATATCCGTACTCGCGGCATGCTCTATTGCTTCGGCCTGTGATAGTGGGGACAGACACTTTGCTTAGCCGTTTTGGGGGTTTTGAGCCAAGTGACCGCTCCCTTACGGTCGCGGCTCAGTAAACCCCGCGAAATCATTACGTCCGTTACCGAGCCGCGACCGTCAGGGAGCGGTTTCCCCAGAAGGGTTGAGCACTCGCTCCTGCGGCCATTCTGTCGCAGCAGTGCGCCCCACTATAATAGTGGGTCTCGGAAAGGCCACCCATGCCAAAGCAGGATTCGACGTGTATGAACCGCCGCGGGCTGCTGAAATCTTCGGCCGCGCTGTTAGGCGGCGCCATGCTGGGAACGCGGGCCAAAGCCGCGCCGGACCCGCCCTTCCAAAACGTCAATACGCACTCCAGCCCTTCCACGCTCAGGATCACGGATCTGCGCGTCGCCACGGTGCGCAAGCCCGGTCCCAGCCCCTGCACGATTATACGGCTCGACACGAATCAAGGCGTCTATGGGCTCGGTGAGGTTCGTGATGGCGCCAGCGCCACCTATGCGCTATTCCTGAAGAGCCGCGTGGTGGGTGAGAATCCGTTGCGCATCACATACATTTTTGAAAAGATCAAGCAGTTCGGCGGACACGCGCGGCAAGCGGGCGGCGTGGTGGCCATCGAAGAGGCGTTATGGGATATCGCGGGCAAGGTGTATGGTGTACCCATCTATCAGATGTTAGGCGGTAAATTTCGCGACAAGATCCGCATCTATGCCGACACGGAAGAGTCTCAGGATATAACCGAATACGCCAAACGTCTGAAGGCGCGCAAGGAGGAAATGGGTCTCACCTGGTTGAAGATGGACTTAGGTATCAACATGGTGGCCAGTATTCCTGGCACCGTAACCATGCCATCCGGCGAAACGCCTTGGGAGCGCAGTCAACTGCCGCATCCATTCACCGCGGCCGAAGTTACGGATAAGGGAATCGAGAAGCTGTGCGAATACGTCGCAGCGGCCCGCGAGGCGGTGGGTATGGAGATCCCGCTCTCCATGGATCACTTAGGACACCTCGGCGTGCATTCTATTATCAGGCTGGGTAAAGCATACGAGAAATACAATCTTTCATGGATCGAAGACGTCATTCCGTGGCAGTACACCGAGTTACTGCAACGGATCACGATGGAGAGTCCTACACCCATACTCACCGGCGAAGATATCTACCTGAAGGAACCCTTCATCAACTTATGCGCGAAGCATGCGGTGAGTAAGATTCACCCGGATATCTCGACCTCCGGCGGCATCCTGGAGACGCATAAGATTGGCGATGCTGCTATGGAGTACGGCGTGCCGATGGCCATGCATTACGCCGGATTGCCGATCGGGGCGATGGCCAGCGTACACTGCGCCGCGGCGACGGAGAATTTCCTGGCCTGCGAGAATCACTCGCTGGATGTGCCATGGTGGCAGGATCTGGTGGAGGGCATCGATAAGCCGATCATCAACAAGGGATTCATCACGGTGCCCGATAAACCGGGCTTGGGTATCACGCTGAACGAGGACGTGGTGCGCCGGCATCTGGCGCCGGACAGCGGATTCTTCGAGCCCACGCCCATGTGGGACAAGGAACACTCCTGGGACCGGCTGTGGAGCATGTCGCCGGCGGGTGCCCGTGGATAGGGGCAGGTGGTGGGTGGTGGGTGATGGGTGGTGGCCCGCGTTGATGCTTTTGCCGCTGAGTCTTGCGGTGTTCGCCGCTCAGCCGGACACCCGGCAGGTTTTCGAAAAGGGACAGCGCGCAATGGAGGCCGGCGACCTGATGACGGCCGAGAAAGACTTTCGCGCCGTGCTCACTCGCGAGCCGAATAACGTCGGGGCGCACGGCAACCTCGCGGTCGTCTACATGCGGCGCAAGGAGTGGAAGCCAGCGCTTCAAGAGCTGCAGGCCGCCGAGCGCCTGGCGCCCACCATGCCCGGCATCCGGTTGAATATTGGGCTCGTGTATTACAAGCAAGCCGATTATAAGCACGCCATCCAGCCGTTTGCGTCCGTGTTGCGGGATCAGCCCGACTCCGCGCAGGCGCGTTACTTACTGGGGCTGTGTGACTTCTTCACCGAGCATTATGCGGACGCCGCGCAGACGCTGGAGCCGTTGTGGACCGAGCAATCGGGAAACTTGAATTATCTATACGTACTTTCAATCTCGGCGAACAAATCCGGCCGCACAGAACTCGACCAGCGCGCCACCACACGCCTGATTGAGGTGGGACAGAATTCGGCTGAGTTTCATCTGATTCTGGGCAAGGCGCATCTGGCCCAGGAGCTTTACCCAGAGGCGCTCGACGAATTCTCGCAGGCTGTCCGGCTGGACCCCAAGTTACCCTTCGTACATTATTTTTTAGGCGCGGTCTATCGCCGGCAAAACGAATTAGATGCCGCCAAACGGGAGTATCTGAAGGATATTGAAATCGAGCCGGATGTGCCGTACAACTACGACGCTCTGGGCGCCGTATGTTATGCGCTCGAACAGATCCCTGAAGCGGAGCGGTATTTCAAACAAGCGTTGCGCCTGGATCCCCGGCAGGCCGCCTCCAGTTATGGTCTGGCCAAGATCCATAAGCAGCAGGGCCACTATGCCGCGGCGCTTGAAGAATTGCGGGCCGCCGGCGCAGTCGACCCCAATAGCGCCAGTGTCTACTATCTGCGCGCACAGACTCTGCTCGCCATGGGCCGGCGGCAGGAAGCCAAGACAGAGTTCGCAAAAGCTGCCAGCTTGCGCCAAGCTACCCGCGACGAGTTGGAGCGCCAAATGAGCGGCCAGCACCCGTCCGACCCGCAACTGGCACAACAAGACCAGCAATAGTACCCACAGTACCTATTGACTCTTTCAGGGGAATCGGCCAATCTCAAGATCTGGGTACCCTGGATCAATGTCTTTAACGCGCACAGCCGCACTGGCGGCATGGTTATCCGGATCGCTATTGTTGGGCGCAGTCACTAAAGTCGCACTGAGCCCGAATGCTACGCCTATGGCCGCAGATCCGGATGTGACCAGCGTGACGGTGATCGGGCACAATTTTCCGAAAGGGACCATCCCGCCGGCCAACGTGACGGTAACCCTGGCACCCGCCACCGTAGGCGGAGGGCCTTCGGGTAGCACCACGGCCAATGCGGTCACGGTAGTTTCGGGGACCACGGAGCGCGTCAGTTTCAAGGTGCCCAAATCGATCGGCGTTCCGGCGGCCACGCCCTACCAGGTTTCCATCGCCGGAACCACGCAGGCCGGCGCGGCGTTCGAAAGCAGTAACTCGGCAGCCTTGACCGTCAACGCGCTGGTGTCCATCACCACCAGTTCGCTCGCAACCGGCACGGTTGGAATCCACTATTCACAAACCCTATCCGCCAGCGGAGGCACAGGACAGTACACCTGGCAAGTAAGCTCAGGGAACTTGCCTGGCGGACTTTCCTTGAATTCGGCCGCGGGTGTGATCAGCGGCCTGCCGTCCACAGCCGGAACGCTCCATTGCGTGCTCAAAGTGACGGACAGCGACCAATCATCGACCAGCAAGGAGTTCGCTCTGACCATCGATCCGGCGCTCTCGATCACCACCAGCTCTCCCTTACCCACCGGCACGGTAGGTGTGAATTATTCGCAGACCTTGCGCGCCAGCGGCGGCAGCGGTCAATATAGCTGGTCCGTGAGCGCCGGCGCTTTGCCTGGAGGGCTCTCGCTGAATCCAGCCACTGGCGCGATCACTGGACAACCTACCACAGCAGGCACGCCCAGCTTCACAATTCTGGTAACCGATAGCGACCAGGCTACCGCCACCAAATCGTTTTCCGTGACGATTAACCCAGCATTGGTCATCACTACTAACTCGCCCTTACCTACCGGCACGGTAAACGTCAACTACGCGCAGACTCTATCCGCGACGGGCGGCAGCGGACAATATAGCTGGTCGGTCAGTGCCGGAGCTTTGCCTGGAGGGCTGTCGTTAAACCCGGCCACTGGCGCGATCACCGGGCAACCTACTGCGGCAGGCACGCCCGGCTTTACCATTCAAGTGACCGATAGTAACAAGGTGGCCGTAACCAAACCGTTCTCGGTCACCATCGATCCGGCCATCGCCATTACCACCACGTCGCCCCTGCCCTCCGGCCAGGTCTCCATCAATTACTCGGACACGCTGACTGCGACCGGCGGCAACGGGCAATACACCTGGTCGGTCAGCGCAGGCGCCCTTCCGAACGGTCTCTCATTGACGGCGTCCACGGGAGCCCTCGGCGGACTTCCCACCGCGGCCGGCTCGTCGAACTTCACCATCCTGGTGACAGACACCCACCAGGCCACCGCCGCGCAAGCGTTCTCCCTAACCATCAACCCCGCGGCCACCATCCAGAGCCTGGCGCCTAAGTCGGCCAATGCGGGTGTATCGCTTCACGTGACGATCACCGGTTCAAACACGCATTTTGTCCAAGGCACTACCCAAGCCAGTTTCGGACCGGGTGTCACTGTAACCGGCGTGACAGTAAACAGCCCTACCTCCGCCATCGCTCAACTTACAATAAGCGCCACGGCCGCCGCCGGTCCCCAGACCGTGACGGTATCGACAGGCGCGGAGCAGGAGTCTCTCACCAACGGCTTTAGCATCGCAGCCGCAATCCCGATTATCAACGTGAACACCGCCACCGCCACTCCTCTCGCGCCGGGATTCAGCGGCTTCGACGACGAATATCTCATCAACGGCGTGGAGTATTGGGACCCGAAGTACATCGCCATGGTGCAGCCGCTCAAGCCGGGTTGGATCCGCTATCCATCCGGGACTCCGTCCATGGGTTTCGACTGGCAGACGGCACATGAGAACCTGGCATGGATCGGTTCCTTGAGTCCGCTCATCGGAACTTACTTTACCAGCGCCCTGGAGCTCGCGCAGAAGCTCACACAAGCAAAGGGCGGCGCGGTGTTCGCCAACTACGGAACGCTGCTCAAGACCGTGGGGGCGAACGGCTTGGTGGTCTTCAACGGCTATACCGATAACACCATCGATTCGGCCTATGAGATGGTGGTGACCGCGCAGCATAGCGGGGTCAACATCATCGAATGGGAACTCGACAATGAGCCGTATGTGTTTTCCACTATCTACGCCACACCCGCGGACTATGCCACGGCCATGTACAGCCCTTATTATAAGAATATCGCCGCGGCCAATCCCAACGCGACCGCGGGAGTATTCTATCAGGGTGAATTCAACTGGCAGCAGGGCAATTATTTGGCGTGGGATAGCGGCATGGCGGCATACTCTCCGCAATACTGGAACGGCGTGTCGTTTCATGTCTATCCCATCGCCGGCTCCAGCCTGAGCACCACGGATGCGGAACAGACGCTCAACGGCATTTTGGCGTACGGCACCACCGAATACTTCGACTCGTACGTGGAACCGCTGATCGGTCCGAACATGCCGGTGTTTATCAGCGAGCTGAACTCCGGGACCGCGACCATGGCGTTCGAGTCGTATATCTATAACGCCATCTTTCTCGCCGAGTATGTCGCACGCATGTCCACCATTGCACAAGTGAAAGCAGTGGGTGTGTCCGAGTTATACCTGGGTAACTCCTATAACCAGGGAATGATCCGCGCGGTGGACGATTTCGAGAACTATCTATTAGCTGAAGTTGCCAAGAATCCGAACTACTCCACGGACACCGCCACCAATCCCGATACGCAATTCAGTTTCTACTATTCGGCGGACGCGCTGGCGATGGAGATCGCCAACCAGGCGATTAACAGCAGCATGGGGACTTGGCCTACGGCGGTATATGGCAGCCCCACTGTCCCGATTCTAGGGTACGATGGCAATCCCGTGCCGGCAGTGTACGCGCAAGGATATCAGGGAGACGGCGGGACCCACTATCTGTTGATCACGAACAAATCCGGTTCAGCTATACCAATGGCTATCGAAGCCGAGGGCAACTTACTGGAGACCACGCTGCAGGTATCCTACATATCGAGCGCCAGCGACACGGCGCAGAATACGGCTGAGCAACAGAACAATGTCCAGATTGTCACCACATCCGCGCCGAATCCCATCATGATCGGTCCGTATAGTGTGACGCGGGTTCAGTGGTGACGGGCAAGCGCCTGACGACCGCGCCTTCCTCGTAAACCGTGACGCCCTTCTTCACGGTGCGGTGCACCAGATTGACTCCCAGATAGGAGGCAATCTCGCGGTAGTCCGAGGCATTCAGCACGATCAGATCGGCCGGCTTACCCACCTCCAGCGAGCCGGCCTCGTTGGCCACGCCGATGGCGCAGGCGGCATTAAAAGTGGCCGCGCAGATGGCTTCCGCCGCGCTCATCCCGAGGTGGGTGCAGGCCAAGGCAATTGTCGCCATCACGCTGAACGTCGGCCCCACGCCCGGGTTGAAATTCGTACCCAAGGCCACCGCCGCGCCTTCGTCGATGAGCCCGCGCGCGCTCGACCAAGTCCCCAAGTGGTAAAAAGCCTCCACCGGCAGCAGGACGGTAACGGTGCTCGATCGTGCCAGAGAATGAATCTCCACCGGGCTCACGTCGCGCAGATCGTCCACGCTAATGGCGCCGGTTTCGAGGGCCAGACGGACGGCATCGCCCGGGGCGCCGGCCGCGGCGTCAATCTTGATTTGAAATCCAAGCCCACGAGCCGCCTGCAGGTAATGGCGCGACTGCTCGGCTACGAGGGCGGTTTCGCCGCAGGAGAGGCTGGCAAAACTCGCAGACGTTTTCAGACGGATGGCCGGCAGCAATTCGGAACAAATCCAGGAGTAGTAACTGCCGGAGTTTTCGGCGCGCGCTGTGTGAATGGAGCGCGGCAAGCTGAAAGTGGACACAATGTTCATGGGAGCGCCATCCAGTTTCGCGTACACGCGCAGCACCTTCATCTCGTTGCGCATGTCCAGACCGAAGCCGGCGCGGGCTTCCAGCCAGGTTGTGCCATGCCGGATCATCCCATCCACATATTGGCGAGCGCGCGATTCCAGGCGCTTGGCGGAAGCGTTCCGCAACGCGCGGATGGCTGGTTCCCGCGCGAGTGTGGACGCGCCAGGCGAATCCTCGTCGCCCGATGGAAGCGTGTTCCACACCAGGTGGGCGTGGCAGTCCACAAAACCTGGCATCACCACCCGGCCGGTGGCGTCGATCTCCTCACATTGCTTCGCGGCCACCAGATTTTCGACGCGCCGGCTCAAACCTACCTCCGCGATGCGTCCGTTCTCGATGAGCAGTGCGCCATCGCGAATGATGCCGAGTTCCTGCAGCGCCGCCCCTCGCCGGGGGTCCGCCGAGCCGCGCAAGGTAATCAGTTGCCGGGCCCCTCTCACCAGAACGGTTCCAGACATTCGGAGGACCTTGTTTTAATATAGCAAGATGCCCCCGCGGCGCCCCTTGAAGACCCTGGAGAGAGTGTTATCGAAAGCCGGATTGGGCTCGCGCACCGAGGCGCGAAGCTGGATCGGGACCGGCCGTGTGCGCGTGAACGGCCAGTTAATCCGCACGCCCGATCATTGGGTGGATCTGGAGCGCGACCGTGTAACGCTGGATGGCCGGGCCGTGCGCGGCGCCCAGAAAGTATACCTGCTGCTCTACAAACCCAAAGGCTATCTGACCACTTACACCGATCCTGAAGGCCGCCCCACGGTCTACGACCTGGTGCACGACGCCGGCGCCTGGCTGGTCCCCGTAGGGCGCCTGGATATGGACACCACCGGATTACTGATCATGACGAACGATACGGATTTCGGCGAGCGTCTGACGAATCCGGCATACAAGGTTCCGAAAACCTATCAAGCCAAGTGCGCCGGCCGGCTTACCGGCGAACAGATCGCACGCTTGGGTGGCGGAGTGGAATTGAGCGACGGTCCCACGCGCCCCGCGCTGGTCGAGCGGCTGCGCGATTCCGGTAAATACACGCACATTGAGCTGACCATCGTGGAGGGCCGCAACCGCCAGGTGCGCCGCATGGTGGAAGCGGTCGGCAGCAAGGTCATCAAGCTGGTGCGCGTGGCCATCGGACCTGTACGGATCGGCGATCTGCAAATCGGGAAGTGGCGGCGTCTTACGGAAACGGAGTTACGGGCTCTGCGCGGAATCTGCTGAGCCGCGACCGTAAGCGAGCGCCCCTCCGTACTACATAAAGTAAAAAGTATGTTAGAGGATTTCAGATTATAATATCTCTTTAATAGCAGGGCACCATGAAATTAACGATGCCAGTTGTCCTGCTGATGCTCTGGGGGCTGCCGTTGCGCGCCCAATCCGAAGATCCTAGCAGTGCGCTGACCATATACACCCGGTTTGCCCAGCTTCCGTCCAATATCTCGATCGCGACTATGAAGACGGAACTGGATGCCATTATGACGCCGTTCCATCGAAGCCTCCAATGGCGTTCGATGGCAGACGCCAACGGCCGCGACGTGTTCCCCGAGGTAGTGGTAGTTACTTTCAACGGAGTATGCCGTGCCGATCCGCCGCCCCGGAGTGGAGCGTCAGGCAATCTGGGCTGGACGCATATCGCGGGCGGCAAGGTTCAGCCCTTCGCCGAGGTGGATTGCGATCGGATTCGAGAACTGCTGGGCGAACCGTTCGGCTTTTCTCCACCTGTGGCGTGCGAAATGCTGCTGGGACGCGCCATGGCGCGCGTACTGGCGCATGAGTTGTATCATTTCCTGGCGCACACCACCAAGCACGCGGCGAAGGGTATTGCCAAGGCGACCTATACGAGCGCGGAGTTGTCAGGTAACTCTATGCGCTTTGATGAAGCGCAGCTGCGCTTAGTGCGGGCCGACCGCCGGAATTAACCAGCGGTGGAGTTGCTTAGCCGTCACGCCTGCGTGAAGAACGTGGACGCTGGCATGGAAAATCCGGGCAACAGCGGATCTTCCAGCAGTTGGTCGCCCTTCAGTTCGCGCACGCCTGACGCGGCGTGCACGGCGATCGAACCCTCTTCATAGAAAACCCAGACGGAGAAGCCGCCGTTTTCCAGGTAGGCCTTGATCTTCCTTCGGATGCCGCCGACGGTGTCGGTGGGCGAGATAACTTCGATCGCAATCTCGGGCGCTCCGTTGATCAAGCGGCCTTCTTCGGCGAGGCGTTCACTGCGGAAAACAGCCACATCCGGAGCGAATATATCCTGCTTGGTTACCACGAAGCCAGCCTCGATCAGGGCTGTCAAGGCTTGCCCAGGGTTGGAGTCCAGATATCTAAATAGAATCCGTCCAATCCAGTTTTTGGTTACATCATGCCGTTTCGAGGCGCGTGGCATTTGAACGACCTCTCCGCCAATGAGTTCTTCTTTAATCCGATTTCCGTTCTCGTCGAACTCGTCCGGCCGCGCCAGGAACTCCGCGGACGTTATCAGGGTCGCAGTCGCCATACGATCATTCTAGCGCGTCAGGCACGCCCCTGCTAAAATGAAACTGATCCAATCCCCGGGAGGACCATCGAGTTGCCATCTGCCATCCTCGCCCTGGAAGACGGCAGCGTCTTCGAGGGCCGGAGTTTTGGTGCGTCCGCCGAACGTTCCGGCGAAGTCGTCTTCAATACCGCCATCACCGGCTATCAGGAAATATTCACCGATCCGTCATATGCCGGACAAATCGTTATCCTGACCAATCCCCAAATCGGGAACTACGGGACCAACTCCCACGACGACGAATCCGCGCATCCTTACATCGAAGGTCTGGTGGTGCGCGAGTTCTCCGATATAGCGAGCAATTGGCGCGCCGATGAGCAAGCCCGCGAGTTTCTCTCCAGGCACGGCATTCCGGTAATCTCCGATCTCGATACCCGCGCGCTGGTTCGCCATTTGCGCACGCGGGGCGTCATGCGGGGCGTGCTTTCCGCCACCGAAACGGACTCAACTAAGCTGGTCGAAAAAGCGCGCCATATCCCCACCATGGCGGGCCTCGATCTAGCCAGCCGCGTTTCCACCACCGAATCCTACAACTGGGACCAGCCGGTGGAACGCTGCTCGCCTTCCGAGCTCGTGCCGCATCCCGCCGAGCCGCGCTTCCACGTGGTGGCCTATGACTTCGGCATCAAGAAGAATATTCTGCGCCGCCTGGTGCAGGTGGGTTGCCGCGTCACCGTTGTCCCCGCGCTCACCTCCGCCGAAGACGTGCTCGCGCGGAAGCCCGACGGCGTGTTTCTCTCGAATGGTCCGGGCGATCCCGAGCCGCTCGAAACGCAGGTCGGCAACGTGCGCAAGCTGATCGGCAAAGCGCCCATCTTCGGCATCTGTCTCGGCCATCAGATCCTGGGCCTGGCGGTGGGCGGCCGCACTTACAAACTCAAATTCGGCCATCGCGGCGCCAATCATCCGGTCATCAACAAGACTACCAACCGGGTCGAGATCACCTCCCACAATCACGGGTTCGCCGTGGACCCGGATTCGCTCAATTTGAACGAAGTCGAGATCACTCACATGAATCTTAACGATCAAACGCTGGAGGGTTTCCGGCATCGCCACCATCCGGTGTTCTGCGTGCAGTATCACCCGGAGGCCGCGCCGGGACCACACGATTCGCACTACTTATTCGACGATTTCGTCAAGCTGATGGCGGGTGAGCGCTAACCGATGCCGCGCCGTAACGACCTTCACCGCATCCTGATCGTGGGCTCCGGCCCCATCGTCATTGGCCAAGCCTGCGAATTCGACTATTCCGGCACGCAGGCCGCCAAGGCGTTGCGCGCCGACGGTTACGAAGTGGTGCTGGTGAATTCCAATCCCGCCACCATCATGACCGATCCCGATCTGGCGGATCGCACTTACGTCGAGCCACTCACGCGGCCGTATGTCGAAGAGATAATCCGCAAGGAACGGCCCGACGCGCTGCTATCTACAGTCGGCGGACAGACCGGTCTGAATCTCTCCATGGAACTGGCTGAAGCGGGCGTGCTGGATCATTACGGCGTGGAACTGATTGGCGCCAAAATCGACGCCATCAAAAAAGCTGAAGACCGCCTGCTGTTCAAAGACGCCATGCGCAAGATTGGGCTGGAGACGCCGCTCTCGAAGCTCGTGAAAACCGAAGCGGAAGCTCTGGCCTTCGCCGAGCGTATCGGCTATCCGTGCATTCTGCGGCCGAGTTTTACGTTAGGCGGCACCGGCGGCGGCATCGCTTACAATCGCGAAGATCTCGCCGAAATCATCGAGCGCGGACTGGCGCTGTCGCCCGTGCACGAGGTGCTCATCGAAGAGAGCGTGCTGGGCTGGAAGGAATTCGAGCTGGAGGTGATGCGCGATCTGGCAGACAACGTCATCATCGTCTGCTCCATCGAAAACTTCGATCCCATGGGCGTGCATACCGGCGATTCCATCACCGTGGCGCCTGCCCAGACCCTCACTGACCGCGAATACCAGATGATGCGCGATGGCGCCATCCGCTGCCTGCGCGAGATCGGCGTGGACACCGGCGGATCGAACGTGCAGTTCGCCATCGATCCCAAGACCGGCCGCATGGTCATCATCGAGATGAATCCGCGCGTTTCGCGTAGCTCGGCGCTGGCTTCCAAAGCCACCGGATTCCCCATCGCCAAGATTGCCGCCAAGTTGGCCGTGGGCTATCGCCTGGATGAGATCCGCAACGACATCACCCGCAAGACGCCCGCCTGCTTCGAACCGACCATCGATTACGTGGTGGTGAAGATTCCCAAGTGGCAGTTCGAAAAATTTCCCGGCGCAGACCCTACGCTCGGCACGCAAATGAAATCCGTCGGCGAGGTGATGGCCATCGGCCGTACATTCAAACAAGCCATGTGGAAAGGGCTGCGCAGTCTCGAAACCGGTAAGGCGTTCGGCTCAGAGAAACTCGACCCGGCCCTGATTCCGCAGAAGCTGATTACGCCCACGCCCGAACGTCTGAGCTACCTTCGCTTCGCTTTGGAGAACGGCTACTCCACGGAAGAGATCCACGAGATGACCGCCATCGATCCGTGGTTTCTGCGCCAGTTAGAAGATGTGACTAAGTTGCAACACGACTTACAGCGCGAGACATTGGATGCGGTTTCCGGTGACACACTGCGGCACGCCAAGCGCAACGGCATCTCCGACGCACAACTCGCCAAGACCTGGGGCGTAGCGGAACTCGCGGTGCGCGAGAAGCGCAAATCATTGGGCGTGCGCGCGGTATTTAATCGCGTGGATACCTGCGCGGCGGAATTCGAAAGCTTCACACCGTACCTGTATTCGAGCTACGAAAGCTCGTGCGAAGCCGATCCTTCCGATCGCAAGAAAGTGATGATCCTGGGCAGCGGTCCGAACCGCATCGGCCAGGGTATCGAGTTCGATTATTGCTGCTGCCACGCTTCGTTCGCTTTGCAGGAACTTGGTTACGAATCCATCATGGTGAACTGCAATCCGGAGACTGTCTCTACGGATTACGACACCAGCGATCGCCTGTATTTCGAACCCTTGACGCTGGAGCACGTGCTCAATATCTTCGATACCGAGCGGCCCGATGGCGTGATCGTGCAGTTCGGCGGGCAGACTCCGCTCACACTGGCGTTGCCGCTGAAGCGCCAAGGCGTGCCCATCATCGGCACCGATCCCGAAAATATCGATCTGGCGGAGGATCGCAAGTTGTTCGGCAAGCTGCTCGAAGATCTCGGCATTCCCGCGCCCGAGAACGGTTCGGCCACCAGCGAGGAAGAGGCCTGCGCCATCGCGCGCCGCATCGGATATCCGGTGCTGGTGCGGCCCAGCTATGTGCTGGGCGGGCGCGCCATGGTGATCGCCTACGACGAAGATACCGTGCGCCACTACATGCGCGAAGCCGTCGCGTTCTCGCAGGACCGGCCGGTGCTGATCGACCGTTTCCTCGAAGACACCATGGAAGTGGATGTGGACGCGCTGTCGGATGGCGAGGATGTGCTGATTGCGGGCATCATGGAGCATATCGAGGAGGCCGGTGTACATTCGGGCGATAGCTCCTGCGTGCTGCCCGCTCAATCCATTCCGCGCGAGCAGCTCGATGCCATCGAAGATTACACCGTGCGGCTGGCGAAAGCGCTGCACGTGATCGGACTGATGAATGTGCAATACGCTATTCAGAACGGCAAGGTGTACGTGCTGGAAGTGAATCCGCGCGCTTCGCGAACGGTGCCGTACGTCAGCAAGGCGACCGGTGTGCCGCTGCCGAAGATCGCGGTGGGTCTGATGCTCGGCAAGAAGATTTCCGATTTCACGGATGCGCGCGGGGTGTTGCCGGTGCCGCAGGATTTCGTGAAGTCGCCGGTGTTCCCGTTCAATAAATTCCCCGGCGTGGATCCGGCTTTGGGTCCGGAGATGCGCTCCACGGGAGAAGTGATGGGAGTGGGCGCTTCGTTCGGCGAAGCCTTCGCCAAGGCCCAGATCAGCGCGGGCACGCCTCTGCCCGAGAGCGGCACGGTGTTCATCAGCGTGAACGAGCATCACAAACCGGAAGCCGTGGCTGTGGCCCAGAAGTTTGCGGCTCTAGGATTTCAGCTGGTAGCAACGCGCGGTACGGCGGCGGCATTGCGCGCGGCGGGACTGGCCTGCAAGATCGTGTTCAAGGTGAATGAAGGCCGGCCAAACGCCGTCGATCTACTGAAGGCCGGCGCGATACAACTGGCGGTCTACACCACGGCAGGCGCGCCCGCGTTCTTCGATGAGAAAGCTATCCGGCGTAGCGCCGTAATGCATCGGGTACCCTGCATCACGACGATGAGCGGCGCGCGTGCGGCGGCGGAGGCCATGGCGGCGCGCAAGCGCGATCCTATCCGCGTGTGGAGCTTGCAGGAAATCCACGCGCGCGCCAATGCGCTGGCGTGATGCTGTGGGGCAGACCCACATGTGTCCGGTTAAAAGTTGAATAGATTCAATTGGTTAGGGTCGGTCGGTAGCTCCGGCCGCGAGTTAGGTGTCTCAAACACCTGTAAAATAGGCAGTTTTTCGAAGGCGGTGAGTCCTACAACCTGCAAAAAAGTGTAGAGACTCACCTCAATGCCCAGCGTCTTCCTAGCGATGGCCACCAGTAGGTAGACGCTCACCGCGATCCAGATCTGCGTCTTGACGGCATTTTCAGAATTGCCCAAAAAGCTCTGGATCCGGAGGTGTTGCTTGATCCATTTGAAGAACACCTCGATAGCCCACCGACTCTGATACAACTGGGCGATGGTGAGGGCAGGCAGCAGAAAATTATTGCTCAGAAAGACGAATCGCTTGCCGCTGGGCAGGTCGCAATACGACACACGACGGAGCGCGACCGCATACTTGTCCCGAGTTTTCACGCCAGTCAGCAACACGGTTTGATCCGAGCGGAGACCAGTGGCCCGCGACACGGGTCGTGAATATTGACGTCCCATCTTCGTGGTGGTCAGCGCGCGGGTGACGAAGAATGCCCCCGTTTGATGAATGCGAAACAGAGGTCCGAAACTCAGATATCCTCGGTCCATTACATAGAAAGCCCCAGGCTCGAAAGCCATCCGGTCCAGCATCAACACGTCGTGGGAACGGCCGTGGGTAATATCGATAACCGTGGGAATGCTGCCGCGCAGGTCCAGCAAGGTATGCATCTTGACCGCGCCGCGGGAACGTTCGAAGGGGGCCCAGGGACACAAAGAGAGACAGACATCTATGGTGGTCGAGTCCAGCGCATAGACCGTGTTGTCGAGCTCGACGCCGAACGGATCACCCGCATACAGCGGGCGCGCGATCGCGATGAGCACTTGCGCCAGATCGGCATAGACACGCCAGTCCCGCCGTTCATTGGCATCTGCCAGCGTGGAACGCGAAACCTCCCCACGAATTCCCAAATGATAAAGCTTATCGGAGACCGCCCGCAGGCACGATTCCAAATCCCGCAAGCTTTCCCGATGCGTCAGTTGCGCGAATGCCATGCACAGCCACTGGTCCCAGCAGGAGAAACGGCGCAAATGCCGGCTTGCTTTATGCCGTGCAACACAGGCTTGAAATTCGTCGTGGGGAACGAAGTCCATCAGTTGCGAGAAAACCATTCGGCCTTGATTCACACCCCACTATAGGGGATCACAGTTCAAATCGTTTTCGGCACGTAGCACTGTAACGGACTGAAAAATGACCCTTTATCCCCGCCCAGGAAAATTAAACCGGACAGGTGTGGGGCAGACCATCGTTTTCTGTGGTCTGCCCGCTGCCGCGGCCGGCCGTAGGACAGGCCTCCCGGCCTGTCCAAGACGCGCGAAGCTCGCCGAGAAGCGGGCCAGAGGCCCGCGCAGGCTACCGGTCCGTCCCCGGCGCCAGCCGATAATCGCCCTGCCCAGTCTGGTCGATAAAGGTAAAATATCCCTCGTGCGGCAGGCCATCTACGTGCCGATATCGCCACATCTCGTAAGCGGGGGACGTACCTAGGTGAGACTCAATCTCGTCCGGCGGCCCGTACAGGATATACATGTGGCCGCGATCGGTCCGCCAACCCGCCGTTCCCGAAGCTGAGTAGTGCTGATTGGCAAATGCCAGCCGCCGGTAATGTTCTATCTTGAAAGCGTTCTCATGCGCCCCAGGCGTGATATTGCGCCGGTCCCAGAACTGCTCATTCTCGTGGGCCCCAGGTGTGGGGTTGCGCCTATCCCAGAACTGTTCGATAAACTCATCCCGTTCTTCATTCGTGGTCAGGCTCTCGAACGCGGCGCGTTCTCGATTATTGATGATATAGACCACGTCCTCATTCAGCCACTTGACATAGGGCGACGTGGCTTCCGGCGACTGGCGCCGCGCGGGCGCGGCTTGCCAGGCAGCCAGGGAGACCGCGGCGATAACCGTAAGAGCTAAGGCAGCTAACAAAGGCGTCCAGGCGCCATCGGGCTTTGCGGGATAAAGCACACGTCGAATCCGTTTCATCAGACTTCCTCCAGTGGCGGCCACGTCCGCGCGGCCAGACCATCGGCTTTGTTCCAATGCAGCCAGCGCCACAGCGTATTCGTGGGCATCGCCGCTGGTTGCGACCGCGATATCGTCGCAGCAGGTTTCGCGTTCGGCGCGAATGACACTGGCTATCCACCAAACCGCCGGATGATAAAAGAACAGGCCTTCCACGAAACGCTCGACCAGATTCACCAGGTAATCCGCACGGCGGATGTGCGCCAGTTCATGCAACAGAATAGCTTCCACCTGCGGCGCCGGCCATCCGCTCAACAGCCCTAGCGGCATCAGAATCACGGGACGGAAATGGCCCAGCACAATCGGCGCATCCGCCATGCAGGATTCCATCAACATGACCGGCCGCGAGACGCGCAGCCGTTCGCGCAGGCGGGCCAAGGCCGTTTGCCAGCGCTCGGGCGCGATGCACACGCCCCGCCGCCGCAGCCGCCAGGCCCACATCCAGCCGGCCACGTGACGCAGGTAGAAAATCCAAACTCCCGCAATCCAGAGCGGCGCGAGCCACGGTATCATTGCGGCGACTCCCGCAAACGCGTTGCCACCGTCGCCAGGGCCCGGCCGCACATTCCACGACGGAAAAGGCGGCGCGGCGAAGGTTCGCGGTCCGTGACCGCCAGCCGGTGCGATACAAACCAGAGTGATGCCGAAGCCGGCGAGCATCGCGATCAGCGCCACACAGGCCGCCCAATACCGCGCACGGGGCGATCGCGTCGCCCCTCGCACAGCCGCGAGCGCGGCCGCTACCATCGCGCCTTCCCACAAGGAGTGCAGCAGCGCCCAGCCGAGCGCCGTCGCCAGCGGCGTCCCGACCCACGTTTCCACAAAGCTCATTCCTCCCCCTTGCGGTATTCGTCGAGCAGCTTCCACATCTCGGCGAGCTCCTGTTTCGATGCTTTGCGGGCCGAAAGCGCGCCGATCAGCAACGCCTTGGCCGAACCGTTGAAGGCGCGCACCAGTAGGTGTCCGGCAAGCTGACGTTGGGTCCACTCACGCGGGCGCGCGGCCTCGTAGACGTGCGCTCGCTGGGCCTCGTCGCGGCGCACCAGCCCTTTCTCGGCCATGATCTGCATGAATTTTAAGACGGTGCTGTATTGCGCCGCGCGCCGCTTGACGATGACGTTATGAACATCGCGCACGGTGGCCGGCCCGATACTCCATAGCACGGTCAGGATCTCGAGTTCCGCGTCGGTGGGCCTGGGAGGCGTGTCCGCCATATACGAAGATCTTACTAGTAACGTCTTCGTATGTCAAGGGAGATTTTGCAACGGGAGATTTTGCAACGTGACCCGGGGCCTGGGAGATCACCCACGCAGCAGCGCCACGCCGCTGGCGCCGGAGGCTGCCGCTCGTTTCGCGAAATTCGCATCGAAAGTCACGAATTCGGCGCTATCGCCTCTGCTTGCAAGGTGCAGAGCGTCGGCGAAGTCCATACCGGAGGATGCCCATCGCAACGCTTCGAACACAGCAGTGGCGTCTTCCACCCGGACATTCGCCGCCTTTGCACGCGCTGCCTGGCGCGCGTCATCGCTGGTTAGTAATCGGACGACGACGTTAGTATCGACTGCGCTCACTCCGCCTCTTTACCTCGCGCGAAATGGCATTTCCATTTCCTGGAGAGTCTTGGCCCGGCCTCGATATCGCAAACATCCGGCCACGTCCTCCAGAACGCGATGGCGGAGAAGGCCTCGCGCGACGCAAGGTTAAACCATCAGGCGATTCTTCCACCACAAGCTCCGTTCCGGGACGCCAGCCATGCGCGTCGCGGACGGTCTTGGGAAGAATCAACTGACCTTTCGTCGAAACCTTTGTGGTTATTAGAGACATGGAGCTGCCGGTAAGACCCCGGTAAGACTCGTGTAACGGAAAATTCAACTTCTCGGAAATGGAGCTGCCCGTCAAAACGGGAAGCGGATGGTGAACACTGGCGCGTGATTATACTGATGATATTGCGAAACGGCGATCTGAAATCCCCCGCCTACCACCATCGGCAGATGCCCTTCAATCTAAGCCTGCCGAATACTATGCCCGGCGTCGGAAACTTCTGTTTCTTGCCGTTTCAACGGCCCCCGTAACTACAAGTTCACCGAAGCTACCCATGTGGGCTCTCGACTGAGCCCGCTGCGGAAACAATCAGAAGGTGAAACGACCACCTACTATCGGAGCAAGGTTGTTGTCGTAGTTATAGGGGACGCCGGGGCCATGCGGAATGGCGATGGCCAGACCGCCGGTCACGTAGGAATACGCAATTCCGGCAAAACCGTCGAAACGCTTGGTGAAGTGATGATCCGCATAGAGCGACACCTCGTTGAGGGTGCCCGCGCAGGCACTGCGGAAACCGGCTTCGGGCGAGCAAGCCGGCGGAACTCGGAAGTCGTTCTGCAGTTGATGATACCAGGACAAAGTGATGTCGGTTTTGCTGTCTAAAGCGTATTTCACGCCTGTCCACCAGATCTGTACGATCTTGGGAGAATCAAGATTGTTGTCTTCGACGCCGCTCATGATATAACCGCCCTGGTCCAAGGCGCCCACGCCCAACGGGTTCGACGGGTTTGTCTGCCGGATGTATTCGTAGCCGGCAAAGAACTTGAACGGGTCCCACGTATACTTGGCAGCGGCCATAATGGCGCTGTTGTCGGTCACGATGCCATATACGGTGTTGGTCGTTCCAATCAGATTGGCCCCGGTGATGGGGTTTGCATTGATGCTGTTGAGGGTCGACTGATATGGCTGCGTCAGGCTCTGAGGCCCCAGCAAGGGGTTCAATACGCTGATCGCCTGGTTGTAATGTTGGTAGACGACATCGGCGGAGAACTTGCCGAAGTCCCCGCCGAGGTCGAATCCATAGGCGGTGTTATGCGGCGCTTCCGGCGTACAGGTGGCGGCAGTCCAGGTCGCGGAGGCCGAGTAGCAGCCGCCAGAACCATCGGCGAATTTATACATCGCGCCGAAATGGACCGGGCCATAGGTGAGGCGATACTTCAGCGCGTCGTCCCAACGGCTGTCCTCGGTGTCGCCGCCGCCGGCCATCGTGCCGTTATACCCGATGTACGAAAAGGCATAGCTGCCGCCGGCCGGATCGTAAACCAGCATCGCATCGGTACCGAGAGCGCGCTGACGGCCGAAGGTCAGCGTGCCGAAATGCGCGGACGATATGCCGCCATAGAATTCGTCGTTTAAGGTTTGCCCCGCGCGCGCGCCGTCGATGGCTTCCGAATAGCTGCTCCTGGGAAGGCCGTTGTTGGCGGTGTCGGTGGCTGATGCGTTGGCGAGCTGGCCGGACTGCGGATTGATGCCAGTGGAAGCATTGAACACAACGAACCAGCCAGGCAGAAACTCTTCCTTGCCCCGGATGCCCAGACTCGTCTGCGACAGGTTGTTCGGTGCGATGAGGAATCGATGTTGATAGCCGTTTCGGTTCACCAGAGATTCGCCTTCATAGTTAACGGCGTTTTCCGGTAAGCCGTGGTTGACCCAGCCGACGCCGACGTCATACGCACCGTACAGCGTGATGCCGTGCCAGGTCAGCGTGCAATCGGTGGTGGCGAACTCGTGGCCGCTCGCGCAGACGTCGGGGGTGCTCTTCTGCATCTTAATGTCGACCGTGGCGTCCTGGCCGACCGCCAAGCTGACTCCCGTGCGCGTCTCATCGGCGAACCCTTGTTTCGCCGCTCGAATCTCGAAGAGCCCAGGAGGCAGGCCGGTCGCCTGATAGTGCCCCCCGCCGTCGGTTGCGACCTTGCGCGTTGCACCTGTGTCGACTTTCTTGATTGTCACCGCGACATCGGGAAGGGCTGTGCCGGATTGGTTGGTCACCACGCCGGAAAGGCTCGCTCCCGTTTGGGCCCACGCCGGGAACGCCCCCATCGCGAGCCACAAAGGCAACCACAAGGGGTGGGCCAGCAGCAGGGAAGCAGCCGTTGGAACGTAGCCGGCGCGCGTCAAAGTTTTCCATCGCCTCCCGTACCGGAAGAGGATCTGCGAGCGGTCAGAGCGTTTCACGATGGACCACCTTCCCTGGAGAATTCGTTTCGACGAGGCTCGCCGACAGGAGTGTTTTTCGCATGAGCATGAGTCTTTTTAACGAGAGATTGTTCCGATTACAAGACAATACCACGTCTTATGCGGGACGCCAACACCGGTAGCCGGGTTGGCCGGGCCTGGAAAGAGGGTGACCTTATCTACGATTTCCGCTGAAGACGCTTGCGCAATTCATGCGCATCTCCGAGATCTTTGGCCCGGCCCGTGGATTCTTTGTTCAGAATCAACGCCTCGCGCCCGATGAATTGCGTGGCTACGCCATCGAGCATGCCTGTGACGCGGCTACCCCAAGCATCGTCGAAGCCGACGCCGGAAATCGAGGTGATGATATCGATTCGATTGGGCGGCACTCCCAATTGGACCACTTTGTCTGGCGACTGGAAATCCCCTGCCTCGATTCCCCAGGCTGCCAAACCCGAACTGCGCGAGAGCCGCCAGCACGCGATGGGAATTTTCTTCGCTCGGGCGGCGGGCAAACCCATGGTAGGAGACAGCGAAGCCGCCAACCACGAGGTATTCAACTCCGTTCGCGTTCAATAACTCGACAAACTCTCTCAAGCCCTTGCTGAGCGGCATCTGGGTGGCGGCGGTCCCTTAGTTCGATGGTGATGCGAATACGCTCTTCCGGGGTCAACTGCGCCTCCCAAAGAGCATCCGCTTCATCGGCCTCGGCATGGCTGTCGAAGATTCGAACCACCTTCTCCATACGCTTCATTATAGGGCCATACCGCGCCTCACACGGGATTCGGAACCAAGGAAACCGCTTCCTGACGGGGGTGGCCCCGGGCCCGGCTCCGTAGCAGCCGCGTCGATTTCGCACGATCGACCGCGCGGCGACCGTTCAGGGAGGGCCCCATGGCCCTGCGGGCCACCGAAAGCGATGAAGACCAATTGGAGGGCGGCCAAGCCGGCTAAAAGCCGTCCCCCAAGGGGACCCCAGGGCAGGATTGCCCGCCCTCCAACTAGCCAGCCTGCGTCTTCGACGGAGCGGTTTCCCCAAAACTGTTAAGCACGCGCGTCTTCGCCCCTCGGATGCCCTAACGCATTTTGGCCGCTTCGTCCTTCATCACTTGCGCGTTGTGCCAGGCCTGCTGCGCCAACGGACCCTGGATGGCGGCCGCCTGCTGGCTGAACTTAGCCGCTTCCAGGACTTGGGCCTTCTTCATGGTCATCTTGCCAAGCTGATAGTTGGCCAGTCCGAGATAAAACAGCGCCGTAGCCGTGCGGGCCTGGTTGCCGGCCACCAGCGGGAGTGCCGCCCGCAGATCCTTGTCGGCCTCGAAGTAAGCGTCTTTCGCGGCTTCCACCACGCCGGCGATCCAGTAGCCGCTGGCCAGTTCCGCGCCGCGCTTGCGCTCCCAATCGGTCGCGGGCGTACCTTCCGGTCTCTGGCGCCTGGCTAGCACCGCGGTCAATCGCCGGGCGTAGGTCAACGCCCGGTCGTTCTGTTTGTCGGAAAGCGCCGCTTCGGCCAACACCGCCAGCGCGTCGTCGTTGTCTGGAAAGTTCTCCACCGCTTTCCCCGCTACCTCCAGGATTTTAGCGGACGCACCCGTCTGCCGCAAAGCATGAAAGTACAGGCCATATGCGTCGGTGAGGTATTTGCTTTTGGGATTTTGCGCCTCCAGGGTGGCCAACAGGTCCACCGCGTCCGCGGGCTGCGCTCCCACAGCCGTGACATACAGCGCGTATTCCGTGTACGCCTCTACGCCTTGCGCATACTTTACTTCGTCGCTCCAAGCCTCCTTCTCGTCCTCGCCGGTGGGAGCCGGCGCCGAGATCGCTTCGCGCGCCAGCGCGCACGTTTGTACCGCCAGGATCTTCACCTGGACGGCGTTTTTCTCCGCCACTGCGTCTTTCAGTTTCTGATATGCGGTCTCCAGGTTGCCGGTGGTAATCACCATAGGCGCGAGGAGCACCGCGACGCTCGCCAAACCTAACATCGGAACCTCCTTGGTCGCTGCAATTCGATTGTAGACCCGCGCATCTTAAATGGAAAGCTGGACCGGGTGCGGGTGCGTTAACAGTTTTGGGGAAACCGCTCCTGACGGTCGCGGCTCAGTAGCAACTGTCTCGACTGCGCACGATTTACTGAGCCGCGACCGTGAGGGAGCGGTTTTCTCTAGCCGGAAATCCCCTGGTGGACAGGCTTCCGTCCTGCCACCCCGCTATACTAATGGCTGTCGCACGATGCGCAAAACATTCTACGGCTGGTGGGTCACGCTGGCGGCGTTTGTCACTTTCGGCATCGCCGTCGGTTTGCCCTACTACAATATGCCGTTCTTCTACGACTATTTCCAGCGCGAATTTCACTGGACCAAGGGGCAGATCACCTTCGGCTTCCCGTTGGCGGCGCTCCTCACACTCTGGATCGGTCCCGTGCTGGTGCCGCGCTTCAGCCCGCGCAAACTGATCCTGGCGGGAACCGGGCTCACTTGCGCGGCATTCGTGGGCTTCGGGACCATGCGCGGCGCGCTGTGGATCTATTACGCGCTCTGGTTTGTCTACACCGTCGGCTATATTCTGTCCGGACCCATCCCGCATCAGCTCGTGATCTCGCACTGGTTCCGGCGCAATCGCGGCAAGGCCATGGGCATTCTGTACGTGGGCGTCGGCCTGATCGGATTCCTCGGCTCGTACATCGTGAAGCCGCTCACCGAAGGAACTAACTTCCATACCGCTTTGATCGTGTGGGGCGCGCTGATGTTTCTGGCCTGGCCCATCGCCATCCTTGTGATTCGCGACCGCGCCGCCGATAAGGGTCTATTTCCCGACGGCGACCCACATCCGCCTGCCGAAAATCAGGTGGCATCACACAGTTTCGGATATCTGCTAAACCACTATTCGTTCTGGCTCCTGTTGATCGGCAGCTTCTGTTCCATCGGCGCCATCGGTGCAGTGAACTTCCATATGAAGTTCGTGTTTCTCGACCAGGGTTTCAGTGACCGCACCAAAGAAGGACTGGCGCTGCTCAATTCCACTTGGCGCATTGCCTCCATGACCATCCTGGCCACCAGCATCGCCGGACGGCTGGCGATCGGGGGCCTGGCCGACCGCTTCTCGAAGAAGTGGGTGATGACCGCGACTTACTTCCTGGTCGCCGCGACCATTCCCATGTTACTCACTGTCAGCCCCGCGCGGTCGCCGGTAGCCTTCGCGATGTTATTCGGATTCGGCATGGGCGCCGACTATATGCTGATTCCGTTGATGGCCGCCGAGCAGTTCGGCGTCAACACGCTGGCGCGCGCCATGGCCATTATTCTGCCCGTCAACACCATCGGACAGACCTGGTTTCCCTACTTTGTTTCCATTCTGCGCGAGCGCTTCGGCAGTTACTCGATCGCCCTGGGATCGGTGTTCGCCGTCTCGGTGATCGGCGCCCTGGCGATTATGTTGCTGCCGCGTCATGAGCCGGAAGATGAGACACTTCGTCTACAAAACCCTGGCCGAATTGCAGCGCGCGGCTGAGCAGCTAGGCGCAGCGCACGTGCGGTTCGCGGAACGCGCCGATGAAGTCCGTCGCGTGCTGGCCCGTCCTGTGCGCGTGGGTCCATTCACCGTTGGCAATTCCATCGCCATCCAACCCATGGAAGGCTGCGATGGCACGCTCGATGGCACGCCCGGCGAATTAACCTGGCGGCGTTATGAACGCTTCGCGCGCGGCGGCGCCAAGCTCGTCTGGTTCGAAGCTACCGCCGTACGCCAGGACGGACGCGCCAACACACGCCAGCTTTGGATTACGCGGCATAACATGGCGGACTACGCGCGCCTCGTCGCGCGCATCCGCGAAGTCCACCGCGCGCATTGGGGCACGGCGGACGATCTGCTGATCCCCATCCAGCTTACGCATTCCGGCCGCTACAGCGTGCCGCGGCGCATCATCGCGTATCACAATCCCTCCATCGCTCGGGAGACGGGCACGCCGGCCGACTATCCCGTCATCGCCGACGATGACCTGGAGCGCCTGGAAGACGATTACGTTTCCGCAGCCGGATTAGCGCTCGCTGCCGGATTCGAAGCGATCGATATCAAAGCCGTGCACGGCTACCTGATCAGCGAACTGCTGGGAGCCAAGACGCGCGATGGCCGCTACGGCGGCCCGCTCGAAAACCGCTTGCGGTTCATTCGCAATGTGATTGGCAAGCTGCGCGCGGCATTCGGTAAACGGCTGCTGATCGCCATCCGCATGAACGCTTTCGACGGCGTGCCTTTCGGGTGTGATTTCGAGACGCCTTATCCCTACGGCTGGGGCGTGGACCCCGCGAATCCGCTACACGAAGATCTGAGCGAAGTGAAGCAGGCAGTCGCTGGCTTCCGCGAGTGGGGTGTCGAATTGCTCAACATCTCGCTGGGATCTCCCTACTACAATCCGCACATCGGCCGTCCCTTCGAGAAGCCCGACGAGGGCAACTATGAGCAACCCGAACATCCGCTGCTGGGAGTCGACCGGCATTTTCGCATCGCCGGCGAGTTACAGCGCATGTTTCCGGATCTTCCGATCGTCGGTACGGGCTATAGCTGGCTGCAGAAGTACGCCATCAACGCCGGGGCGCACAACATCGAGGTGGGTGACATTCGATTTCTGGGAATCGGGCGTGGCGCGCTGGCGTATCCGGATTTCGCGCGCGACGCGCTGGAAAAGGGCGAGTTAGATGAGCGCCGCTGCTGCAAGACGCTGACTTACTGTACTTACTTGATGCGGCAGAAGAATCATCCACTGGGACAGTTTCCGACGGGATGTCCGCCGTTCGATAAAGAGGGCTACGGAGAGATTATCAAGCTGGCCCGCCATTCGAAGTAGCCTGTGAGGCAGACCATCGTTTTTTGTGGTCTGCCGGGAGACTTCCCTGCGGGACAGGCCAGGAAGCCTGGCCTACGCGCTGCGCGCCAACACGCGGGTGCCTTCCCACATCCGCCGCCAGGCCATCCACGCCGTGCCCGCTACGTGCAGCAGCTCTTTGGTATTCAGCGGCTTGGCCAGCACATTGTATCCGCCCAGATTCAGCACTTCCGACCACAGGCGTTCATCCGCCATGCGCGATGTCACCACCAGCAATGGCGGACACTGCATCCGGCTGAATTGCGCGAGCACCTCTTGCCAATTACCATCCGGCAGCCGGCTCTCGCAAATGGCAACCGGCGCCACGTTTTCCCGCAGGAAATCGAACGCCTCCTTCTGCGTGTGCGCGCTATGTTGTTGCCAGTTCGAATGTTTCAGGATGTCGCGTACGTGTTGATGGTCCTCGTCAAACGGACTGATCAACAGTACATTAACGACTCTCTGGAAAACGGCTTGCGTGTCTTCGCTATTCATGGCCTTGATTCCCCATTGGCCCTGATGCGTCCGACAACGAAGGCGGTCGTAACAGGTACGAAGACCATTTTATCACGTAGTGAGCGTTCTAACTCGATTTTTTGAAGAATTCGGCGTAAATACGGTACTAATTTAAATTCGCACCGTCGCGGAGTGCGGCGTCACACATTGGCACACCAACCCCGCCAGCACCGAGATAAATCGCGGTGCGTCATTCAGTCCGGGCACCATCCGGTATTCGACGATGCCCAACTCACGCGCCTGCGCCCGATGCTCAATATCGATCTCGTGCAGCGTCTCCACGTGATCCGATACAAACGAAATGGGAATCACCAGCACGCGCCGGCTCCCCTCCGCCGCCAACCGCTTTAGCGTGGCGTGCATGGAGGGCTGCAACCATTTGGATGCGCCAACTTTGCTTTGGTAGCACAGGTGTTTCTTCCCCGGCCAGCGGCCTCGCTCCCACACCAGTTCCACCGTGCCCTCGATCTGCCGCTGATAAGGATCACCCGCCGCGATCACCGCCATGGGCACGCTGTGCGCGCTAAATACCATGTCCACTTCCGACGGATCGTCGAAGGCTGCCATGGATTCCGCGATGGATTCCACCAAAGTGTCGATATATGTGACATTTTCGTGAAAATCGCCGACCGTGTGCACCTGCGGATTCCATCCATTGGGATGAAACCGCCGCGTCCATTCGTTCAAGCTGCTGCCCGTCGTCGTGCGCGAGTACTGCGGATAGAGTGGCAGCAGCACGACTTCGTGGGGCTGATGCGCCTGGAGTTCGCGAATGGCTTCCTCTGTGAACGGATGCCAATAGCGCATTGCCACCACCACGCGTGCATCGAATTCTCGCCGTAGCTCGGCCTCCAACGCCCGCGCCTGCCGCCGGGTAAACTCCAGGATCGGCGAGCGTCCTCCGATTTCCGCATAATGATGCCGCACGTGCCGCGCGCGCGTGCTCGAGATCAGGCGCGCCAGTGGCTGCCGCGCAATCCGCGCGAACGGAAAATCGATGATGTCCGGATCGGAGAACAGATTGTAGAGAAATGGCTCGATGGCTTCCAGAGAATCCGGGCCACCAAGCTGGAAAAGAACCACCCCTATTTTACGCATCCCGGCTATGTGTTGAGTGTACCAATACTTTGTCGGTGCTGTGGGGCAGGCACCCTGCCTGCGGCGGCCTCGCAGGCCGCTTAGCAGAATCTTCTCGAATGCCGGCGGGCGGGCTGGGAGCCCGCCGCAGGCAGAGTGCCTGCCCCACTTTGCGCCAGATTACACTAAAGAAATGCCCCGCTTCCGCCTGATCGCCCTCGCCGCCATCGGGCTGCCCCTCATCGCCCAATCGCCCTGCAACAACACGCCGGCGTTCACCCCTTGTGAATTCACCTTCGACCTGAACGCCCAGGAAGCCGCCGCGTACCCCAACCCCTACGTGGACGTGGACCTCTCCGCCGAGTTTCGCTCGCCCCACTTTCACACCTTCAAGTTGGCCGCGTTCTGGGACGGCGGCACGCGTCTGGTCATCCGCTTTACGCCCGACGAACCTGGCGAGTGGCTCTGGCACCTAAGCAGCAATATCCAGCGCTGGGAAGGGCAAAGCGGATCGTTCATCTCCGCCGCATCGGAGGCGCTGGGCTTCGTGCGACCGGCTAACATGCATCACTGGTCGTGGACTGCCGGCAGCGACGCCACCGGCTACCCGCCGCACCTCTGGATGGGCGATACGCTTTATCCGTTCGCCTTCCTCGACGAAGCGCTGTTCGATCGCATCGTGGATGCCCGCGCCGCGCAGAAGTTCAATCACATCCGCGGCCTGGTGCTGGGCACTCCCGAACAGGCGGCGCGCGTTTTTCCATCGCCCGACCACCCCGATATCGCGCACTTTCAGCAACTCGACCGGCGCATCCTTTATATGAATCGCAAAGGCATCGTCGCCGACCTGATCCTGGCCGGACCCGATAACCAACTTACGCGTCTATTTCCCACCTGGCAGCAGCGCCAGCACTACGTCACTTACTTAGTGTCACGCTACGCGGGGATGAATGTGACCTGGCAGGGTGTGCAGGCGTTTGAGACTTACGACACCGGCCGCGCCTTGATGAAGGAAATCGGCACGCTGCTGAAACAACTGGATCCTTACCAGCATCCCCGCACCAGCGGCAGCCTGGCCACTTCGGGATCCCTGATGGACGACGGTTGGATGACCGCAGTCACTCACCACACCGGCGACGACCAGGTCTGCGCCATCGAGCGCCCGCTCTTCCCTGCCCCGTTCGTGAATTTGAAATTCGCCGGCGAGGATAGCGGCGCAGGCAAATCGGCGCCCGACGACACGGATGGCGAGGCCTTCCGCCATCGGCTCTGGAATATTGCTATGGACGGCGATTACCCCACTTACTTCAATAGCGGCACGGCCGGCGCCATGAACTTACCCGTCGACGCACGCTATCTGGATTCGCCCGGCGCGAAAGCCATGACAGCTTGGTATAACATCTTCTCAGGCAGCCGTCACTGGGAATTGGAGCCCTACTTCGAGGTGGATGGTGGCCGCGCTCTGGCGCTCGAAGACGTCGAGTATCTGGTCTATGTGGAGAAATCCGCGCCCGTTGAGCTGCGCGTGGAAAATCATAGTTACGACATCGCCTGGATCAATCCGATCGACGGTGAAGAGACTAAGGAGAAGAAAGGCTATCATGGCGAACATTTCACGGGCACGCCCCCAGATAGCTCCCATGACTGGGTGCTGCGCGTCTCGCGCGAAGCTCACAAGCTTGGCATGCTGAAGTCTTATAAGTTCGAGTCGCGCCGAATCGATTTGCAGGTAGTCGAACAGGAAGTGCAGAAAGTGCCGTTCCAGATCGTGCAACCCGCCGACACGGCCATTTCCCAGACTAAGCCGCCATGGTTCGAGGCTAAGTTCACCAAAGAGACCCGCGCCACCCGCACCATGATGTGGCTCTGGACCGGTGAGGCTACCGTGGATGGCCAAGGCTACCGCATCCTGGGCACCGGTCAAAAAGGCACCGTGCATTTCCCGCCGCACATCGCCATCGATTATCCGGCGGTCATGGACCTGCGCCTTTACGGCATGAATGCCAACGGCAAGGTCTATAGCATCGACAGAACCTATCAGTTGGAAAAGTGACCGAACTGATCCTGGCCGTAGACACCACGCATGAATTCGGCAGCCTGGCGCTTTTGCGCGGCCGCGACGTGCTGGAAGAAATGCTGCTGCACTCGCCCGAAGGCTTCGGCCAGATTCTCTTCACCCGCCTGGAGGAATTGCTCGCCCGGCATGCGGTGAAGACGTCCGATATAGATTGCTTTGCCGCCGCATCCGGACCGGGATCGTTCACCGGCGTGCGCATTGGCCTCGCGTGCATCAAAGGTCTTGCGGAAGCCACCGGCAAGCCCGCGGTTGCGGTTTCGAATCTCGCCGCCATGGCTACGTTTGGATCGTATGCCACACGCGCCGTAGTGCTGGATGCGCGGCGCGGCGAAGTGTATGGCGCGGTTTACGACGCCTCGGGCGCGGCGGTGGTGCCCGAAACCGTGACACCGTTCACGGCCTGGCTCGAAAGCTTGCCCAGGGAAATTGAATTCGTCGCAATGGATTTCAGCCCGTTCGCCCCAGCCCTCGGCGGAACACGTTTCGCCGCCGCGCCCGTAACCATTGCGCCGCGCGCTCTGGCCGCGGCTATAGGAAAGATCGCTTGTGACCGGCTGCGCGCCGGCGAGGCTGCCGATCCCGCCGCCCTCGACGCCAACTATGTGCGCCGGTCCGACGCCGAATTATTCTGGAAGGAATATTGATGCAACCACCCTGGCTCGATTGGTCGAAACGCTTGCAGGCCATCGCGCAAAGCGGCTTGACTTACTCGACGAATCATTACGATCTGGAACGCTACCAAGCCTTACGCGAAATCGCGGCGGAAATCATGTCTGCCGGATCGGGCACGGCCATCGAGCCTATCCGCGATCTGTTATCCGCGCAATCGGGCTACGCCACACCCAAGGTGGATATGCGCGCCGCCGTGTTCCGCGAAGACCGGATTCTGCTGGTCGAGGAACGCGAAGAGCGCGCCTGGTCATTACCCGGCGGATGGGCCGATGTAGGCGAATCGCCTTCGCATGCGGTGGTACGGGAAGTGCGCGAGGAATCCGGATACGAAACGCGCGCGGTGAAGTTGCTGGCGCTGTATGATCGCAATTGCCACGCCCACCCCCCGTTTCCGTTCCACGCTTACAAGGTTTTTTTCTTATGCGAGCTACTCTCGGGCGAACCGAAGCTCAGCTATGAAACCGCCGGCGTGGACTGGTTCGCTGAAGACAACCTGCCGCCGCTTTCTACCACGCGAGTTACTGCCGCGCAGATCCACCGCCTCTTTGAGCACTACCGGAATCCCGGTTGGCCCGCCGATTTCGATTGAGGGAACGTCCAATTGAATCCAGCGGAGTTCGCCTGGCCGTCTCTCCCCCAAGTCCAATACAGACCAACGTAGGCGTAGTTTTCGGTTTGTCCCGCGATGGAGTGTCCGTAAGCGAACAAGAACTGCTCCCCGTCGTGATGCTTGAAGTGATAATAGCCGCCCAGATCGATCATCGTGGAAGCCTCCGTCTGTGGCGCGGCATAGCCCTCCCCCGCATGGGCGAATAGCTCAACTCCCAACTCCAGCCTGGGGCTGAGGGTTCGTTTCACCAGCCACCCCGTATATGGAAAGTTGCGGTAGCCGGTTTGCGGAACCACCTGATATCCGGCGCCGCCGTCCAAGGTCCAATGGCCGATGTTCTTTTGCAGCCAGATGGGGAGTTTGTACCAAACTTTGCCTACACCGAGACCTTGTGAGTAATTCCCAGTAGGAATTTCGAACATGGTGAAGGTGCCCAACTGGGGAAAGTATTTCGATTCCTTGATGATGGCGATCTTCACACCCAGTTCCATGTCTGTCAGCCCAAACGCCGTAGACCCGCTCCCTCCGGGAAGATAGATGGGATTGTTTGAGGGCGCCACCACACCCAAGGGCAGAATAGCGTGCAACTGTACTCTCGGAATGGCGCCCCAGTTGAACTCCAAGGCTGGGCCGGTCGAGTCGATTTCCGCCGTGGTGCCGTCCATGCCACCGAAGATGTAGAACTCGTAATGGTGCAGATCGACCGGCACAGGGTCGTCTGTTTGAAATGGCGGTCCCTGCCCCCGCAGTCCGGCAACTGTGAACAATAGCGCGAGCAAACCATCCCGCAGTGCCGTCCGCCGCCCTCCGCCTACCACCTGCCACCCATCACGAAGTCCCACTCCGCCGAAGCCCGCGCCGTCACCAGACTTACATCGCGCTCTAATAAGTATCCACCCTTCACTAAATCCTCGGCCGCCGCGCCTACCTTATCCAGATATGCCTGCTTACTCGCATACCGCTCCTCCACCGATAACCTCGGATCGCCCGCCTTCACTCGATCGGCCTTCGTACGCGCAAACGGAATGAACGATCCCGCCATGCTGACTAACTCATCCGGCGCACCTATCTGCGGCGATCGTAAGTTCCATCCCGTATAAGTAGCCAGCGGCACGGCCGTCGCCGGCATCCGGATGCCCGCCGTATCGTTGCCATCCTGATCCACCTGCGGCACGCGCACGGCAAATGCGCTTCCCACTTTGGGCGGTTCGATGGTCACGATCCCGGCGGTGCGAAATTCCTCTCCGTAGTCCACATGCCAGGCACGTTGGATGCGCGTGGGAAACTCGACGCCAGGCAATTTCGGAAACGCTACCGCGCCCAACGTAGTCAAGCCGCCATCCGCGATCTTGGGATAGCGCGATGCGGGCGGCTCCTGCCCTTCCGCGATCCACGCGTCCAGCGCCACCAGCAGCGCGCGCAGCGTCCACCGGTAGTCGTTCGGATTCGGCAGGTTCTGTCCGATCCCGCGCTGCGGCGGAAATGCGGCGGGGCCGTGCTGGCAACCGGCCAGAAAATAAATGCGTGTCTTCGGCGCTAACGCTGCATCCTTCGATCCATCCAGCGTGGTATGAATCAGCGAAGCCGACCGGCCGAAATACTCATACGATGTGTTCGTATAGAAAATTCGCGGCACATTCGCCGGCGACGTGGCATGTGTCAGCAGGCCATCTGTAATGCCCGTCTCGGCGTCCGTCTCCGCCAGGTCGGTGAACGGAAAAATATCGGTGGGATAAAACGTATTCAAAAATGGATGCCCGTCGCGCGATGGCTGTGCGAAGCGCAGATTGAAACTGCCGCGTCCGGCGCCCGCCACGTGGATCATCATTCCATCGAAAACGCGGCGCCCTTTTTCGTCGCCATTGAACCCGTCATACACGAACGTGCGCAGGAAACGGCCGCTCTGCGAAACGCCGAAGGCATAGGCGCGCTTGATGAAATCGTGATGATCGCCCAGAATGGTATCCGTCTCGATGCCGTATTTCAGGAACGAAATCACATCGCGCACGGCCGCTTCGCCCAGCCCGGCCACCGGCGGATCTTTCGCCGTATAGACCAGCTCGTAAATCTTCCCCGGCTCGAAACCCGCCGGCATCACGATGTGCGTGCCGCCTTCAATGTGCCACGAATCCCTAGCCACTGTGCGGCGCGGGCTGTCAGGATGGTCGCGCATCGTCAACGTGAGCGCCGGATCGTCAGGATGCCACGCCGCATAAGCCAGCGCCGCGCGGTCGCCTAGCGATCGGCGCATTTCCTTACGATTCACCGTCATTTCGGAACGCACCAGCCCCGTGATGCCCCGCGCTACGGGCGCATAAAAGTGCAGCAAGGCCGGCGAGGGTGGTACATCGAACTCCCAGCCGAGCCACACCAGGGTGTAGCCTCGTTCCAGCAGAAATCCGTCGCCGAAATCGTGTTCCGTGCGCGGGTCGTTTGCTCCGCCCAGGTCGAAAAAGTGCAGCAGGGCCTTACCGCCGCGATTCGAAACCTCGAACAGCACCGCATTGTTGCCGTGATGCGGATCGCGCGGTTTCAGACAATAAAAATCGGCCGAGAAGTGCACCAAGCCATCGTCACCGCGCGGCGCTTTGGCGATATCCGTGATGATCTTGTTGGCTGCGAGACTGGGATCGACCGCGAAATAGGCCTTGCCTACGATGCGCTCGTATGGCCCGGCATCGCCGAACGGCTTGCCCTCCAGCACATCGCTGCGTTCGGATACTTCGATACGCAACAGCGCGGCCGGCAACACCGCGGGAACAAGGATACACAGAATCCAGGCACGCCTGAGCATGACCACATTGTACTGGTAGGACAGGCCTCCTGGCCTGTCCAAGGCGAGCCTAGCTCGCCGAAGAGCGGGCCTACGAGGCCCGCGCAGGCTACGAGCCTGCCCCACAGCGGCGGGCACAATGTAGAAAGTCGAGGGACAGGCCTCCTGGCCTGTCCAAGGCGATCGAGGGTCACCGATGAGTGGGCCACACTCACTTGTCCGGCGTCGAGATGCGAATGTCCACCTGACCATCCGAGATGGTTATCGACAAGTTAAGATGTGGATCGAATTGTTTAACAGTCGCCTCCAGCTTATCCAACGAATCCAATGCCAACGTATCGCCCGCATGCACCGGCAACTTACCCAGTAACTCATCGTGCGCCGCCCCGCTCAGCCCGTCGATAGTAACTGTCTTCACTCTACGGCCGTTTAACATTCCCGGAAGCCGGTAACTGCCCGCCCGCGCCTGTAACTCAGCCAATCTCTTTTCGAGCGCTGCCATCTGCGCCTGCTGGGCTTCCGTCAGGCGCTCGGCGGATTCCACCGCGCCCTGGTGATCGGGCAGCACGCGCGCCAGCATCTGCGATTTCTCCGCCATCTGCGCCTGTTGCAAAGCTTCCACCAACGCCTTCTGGGACTCCACGGTTTGCAATTCGCGCGCCCGCTCGTCCACGTTCTTAGCCAGATTCTCTGCCAACTGCTTCTGCACCGCGGCTTCGACTTTGTCCCGTTGCCTTTTGGCCTTAACAGGCGCGAGGTCTTCCGCGCCGCCCGGCGGCAACTGGAATTCGATGGTCACCTGGCGCGTGCTCCCCGCGGCGTCCGGCGCGAATTGCCATTCGAGCACCGATTCGAGCGCCGCCTTACGCAACTCCGGTGGCCCGCTCAACACCCGCGCGTCGCTTACTGCTCCATCCGCATCCAGCGCGGTTTCAAGAACCACCGTGCCTTCGACACGCTTCTCGATCGCCGCATCCGGATATTCCACTGGTTCCCGATGGACCAGCTTGGCCCCGCCCAGATCCACGCGCACACCGGGTTCATCGGGCGCGAATGTTTCCACCGCCGCGGCATCCAGTGAGTTCCCGTCCTGTTGCTGGCCGCGTGCCCATTGCACATTCAACGCAAAGCAGACCAGGCCCAGCGTGAGCGCCAATACGCCGGGCAGCTTGGATGGTCCGCGTGAACCGCATGCGTCACCAACCAGTCGCTGGATGCGATACATCAACGATCCACCGTTGCTGCCCAACGCCAGCGCCGGATTTGTAAGCCGCATGCGTTCCAGGCGCGTCAGTGCGCGCGCATAGCACAGGGCGTCGCCGCAGGATTCGACGGCCAGATCGTCGCAGCACAGCTCACGCTCATGCCGCATGCGGGCGGATGCCCACCACACAGCCGGATGATAGAAGAGCAGCGTCTCGACGACGCCTTGCAGCATGTTGATCAGGTGGTCGTAGCGCAGAATATGCGCCAACTCGTGCGCCAGCACGGCCTCCAGTTGCTGCGGAGTCAGTCCCAACACAGTTGCGGCCGGCAGCAGCACCACGGGCCTGACCCATCCCACCACGCTCGGACAATCCGCCGCCGCAGTAACGAGAACGCGCACCGGGCGCGATAGTCTCATGCGCTCACGAAGCGCGGCGATGACGGACATGACCGCCGCTTCCGCCGGCTTTGATCGGCGGCGAACCACAGAGATCCGCCGGGACGCCCAAATCATGCGCAGCGAGAACAGCAAGACCCCTAGCGACCATACGGGCAGCACCCATGGCGCCAACCACTCCGCGTTCATGACTGAGTGACCTCCGGCGCGTTGAACCGCGTGGGCAGAGGGAGACATGGCGGCCAGTGATGCGTGAGGCGCCTGGGAAACCATCGCCGCACGATACACCAGGCACGCCGTAATCGCCGGCAGCAAAAACATACCGGCCAGCGCCACGCAGCTTGCCGCATAACGGGCGCGCGCGGAATGCCGGCGCAATAGGAACAACGCCATCCAAAGCAGTGAGGCAACCAACAGCCCCTGCCATAAGAAATCGAACAGAGCGGTAGTAAGCGCTTGCGCAATCGCGGTCATTTGTTTCCTCCTTCGATGCGATCCAGAAGTTTTTCGATTGCCTCCAACTCCTGAGGCGAGGATTTCTTAGTTGCCAGAGCCTGCAATACCAGCGCCTTCACCGATCCACCGAAGGCCCGATTCATCAGGTCGCCGAGTAACTGGCGTTGCGTCTGTTGGCGGCTGTACTTCGCACGGTAAATCTGCGGACGGCAGGTTTCGTCCCGCTCCACCAGTCCCTTCTCCGTCATGATCTGGATGAGTTTCAGGACCGTGGTGTAACCGGTGGGCCGGGACTCGTTCAGCACCTGTTGGATGGCGCGTACGGTTTGCGCTTTGCCATCCCACAGCACGCGCAGGATGGCCAGTTCCGCCTCGGTAGGCTTCGGGCGTTTCGCTTCCATACCCGCAGTATGACGAAGAGCTTCGTCATTTGTCAAGAAGAATTTTTGGCCGCGTCGGTCATCGCTAGCCACAGCCCCGCCGTGCGCTAATCTGTGTGCATCCGTGGCTAACTCCCTTTTCCGGATCTCACGCGCCTGGCTGCTCGCGATTCCCTTGCTCCTGATGCTCTACTTCGCGGGCCTGTCCACATCCGGCATGCTGGGCCCCGACGAGCCGCGCTACGCCTCCATCGGCCGCGAGATGGCGACCTCAGGCGATTGGATTACGCCGCGTCTGTGGGGCGCCGCATGGTTCGAGAAACCGGCGCTGACTTATTGGATGACTGGCGCGGCGTTCCGTCTGGGCCTCGGCGAAGACCTGGCGCCGCGCCTCCCTGTTGCGCTGATATCCGTCGCCTTTCTGATATTCTTCCAATGGATTCTCCGGCGCGAATTCGGCGCGCGCGCGGCCTGGGCCGCCACGCTCATCCTGGGAACGTCGGCGTTGTGGTTGGGATCGAGCTTCATCGGCACCACCGATCTGCCCATGACCGCAGCGTTTTCGGCGGCCATGTTGCTCGCGCTCGAATGGATTGAAACGGGAAATCGGCGCCGATTGCCGCTGGCCGCGGCTCTGCTGGGTGTCGCCGTGCTGGCTAAGGGACTGGCGCCGCTGGCGCTGTCGCTGCCGCTATTCTGGTGCGGACGCCGGCGCATCCGCGATTGGTTGCATCCCCCAGTCATCGCGGCTTTCGCGGCCGTCGCGTTGCCGTGGTATGTGCTGTGTTACCTGCATAACGGCGCCGTCTTTCTGCGCTCCTTCTTTTGGGAACAACATGTGGAGCGCTATCTCTCCACGTCGCTCGCGCATGGGCAACCGTTCTGGTTCTACGTGCCCGTCCTGATTGCCGCTATGCTGCCCTGGACGCCCTTGCTGGCATTACTTGCCCGCCGTGCGCTCTATGGCGATGCGCGCAGACGCTTCCTGATTCTGTGGGCAGTCTTCGTCTTGATTTTCTTTTCGTTTTCGCGGAACAAATTGCCCGGATACATACTACCGCTGGCGCCGCCGGTGGCCGCTTTAATGGGGATCGCGCTTGCGGAAAACGAGCGCGCGCGTTGGGCACTGCCTGCCGCGGCGGCTTGCCTGATCGTCATTCCGGCCGCGCTGCCGGTATTGCCGCAAGCCTTAATGACGGGAATTTCGCGCGCCACCTGGCCATCGCCTGACTGGACGTGGCTGTGGCCGCTAGTTCTCGCTGTGGCGATCTATTGGCTGGAACGGCAACGCCGCCGCAATGCCGCGCTGGCTGTTATGGCGGTGGCCGTGACGGCGGGCGTGGTCACTCTGAAACTGCTCGACCTGCCGGCCATCGACCAAGCCTATTCGGCGCGGCCTCTATGGCGGGAGATCGCAGACCGCCGCGGCCAGGTGTGCATTGAATCCATGCACCGAAGCTGGCGATATGGTTTGAATTATTATTCCGTTACGCCGCTACCCGATTGCAGCCAATCGCCGCGGCCTATCGAAGTGATGCAGGCGCCCGCACACTCACCGGTGCTGCGGGCGCCATAGCATCAGCCCTGTAAGTGGCTAAGATCAGCCATTGTTGGGGTTTTGACGATTCTGCATCCCGCGCTGCCGCATCTGGCGGAAATGCGCCGGAAGTTGGTCGGCTTTGGCGCGCTGTTCCGGGGTAAGGTTGCTATAGAGCCGGGCCATGGCTTCGTGACGCATGGCCGAAATCTGACCCTTCAGGCCGGATTCCTGCGCGCTCAACTGATCGATCTTGGCGGTGTCGTTCGCCCGGATCGCCTGGAACATGGCGGCGTGAACCTGTTGCAACTGCTGCCGGATCGGTTGCGCCTGTTGCCGGACGCCCTGGAATTCAGCCTTCGCCTGCGCCATCTGCGCCGGCGTCAAATTCAAGTACTGGGCGATGCGCGCGCCCCGATCGCGATGTTGCTCGACGGCCGGCTGCCCCGGTTGTGCGGGTTGGCTGGGCGCTTGTGCCAGCAGCATGCCTCCGGCAATCGCCGCTCCTGCTGCAATTCGTAACCAAGTGTTTTTCATAGTAGTTCTTCTTCTCTCCTGTCTATAGAATAAGTAACCCTTGTAAAGCCCATTTGTTCCGTTTGTAACGAATTGTAAAAATGTCGCCGGGTTTGTGGGCCAGGCACTTTGCCTGCGGCGGCCGGGTAGGACAGGCCTCCTACCTTGAAAATCCGGCTCTCCGCAGGAATTCGACTGGACCCGGGCTGAGCCTTCAGAAGTAAGTAACGCAGGTTCTTGTATCCACGGCCGCGGCGGAGCAAGGACTTAATGTTGCCGTTCACGGCTTCGACCACGCCCAGGGGAACCTTGGTCCGGCAGTAGTTGAGGATGCCGTCGAGGTGGTCCAGCAGCATCACGGCCAGGTTCTGAGAGGGCTTCCAATCGCTGCCAGCGGAGTTGACGAATCCAACGTCGCAGGTAGTTGACCAAAGACTTTCCGGTTGAGGGCGAATAGCTGGTTTAACTCTTGGCGCTTGACCGCTGTCAGATGGATCCACCGGCTTAGCAGCAGCCAGCGCTTGCCTTTACCCAGCCCGCGCATCTGCCCGCCCTTGCGGAAAAACTCAGCGCGCCGTACTTCGTCGACGGCCTGGTTGGCGTGTTGCATAATGTGGAACTTGTCATAGACGATGCGGCAGTGGGAAT
Source organism: Bryobacterales bacterium (assembly GCA_963785255.1). Lineage (GTDB taxonomy): Bacteria > Acidobacteriota > Terriglobia > Bryobacterales > Bryobacteraceae > Bog-159. The sequence continues at coordinate 160,880 of CAWAUR010000012.1, read as the reverse complement.
CCCACTGTTCAATGCTCAAGCGGAAGGGTTCCCACATATCCGCACAGGCTGCCAATGCCGCCCCGTTGCCGCGCTGTCAATTCTCCCTGAAAGAAGGCGTCCAGCGTTTCTTTCTTCCGCTCCCGGCCGAACCACAGCGGCTCGCTCGTTTCCAGGTTGCACACCACGGTGAGGAACTTCTGTTTCTTCCCCAGGTGAATCTCGTCCACCCCCATCTGCCGGAGTGGTGGCTGGCGCCTGGTCGCAACCCATCGCTCCGGATACCGCAGATCGATCGCGCGCACCGTACTCTCCGGCAAACCGAACCACCGCGCCACTTGCCGCGCCGACGCACCTTCGTGGCCTGCCAGAGTGAAAAGGTTGCGCCGGTAGGTCCTGGACGACGGCATACGCCCGGCGTCGAAAACATCCATGGGTGGGGCGAGAATCTTGCCGCCCATTTGACCGCCTAATCAGCCCTACGCCCCCGTCCGCCATGGACGTAACCTCGATGAAGACGAGGTCAACGTCGCGGCGATTACCTTTCGGCTCGGGTCGATAGAGACTGAATCGTTAGCCTCGCCCAGAAACTCTGCGAGCCTCTGTCCATCATCTTCGACGACGAGTTTCCGACCGAAACGTACCGTCAGATCGTGACTGACTTCCTCCAGGGAAGGGTCAGCAGCGCGCTATATTAATTAACTCCTCACGTATCCATCCGCTCAATGCGGTAGCGGCTGGAAAATGGCGAATACCGCGCCTTGCGGATCGGCCACTACGGACCATCGGCCGACGCCTTGCATAGTCTCCGGGCCGTAGAAGATGCCGGCGCCTAGCGACTTCGCCTTGGCAGTCGCGCCGTCGCAGTCCGACACCAGAAAATAGAGCAGCCAGTGCGACGGCACGCCCGGCCGCGGACCAACCGGCGGAATACCGCCAATGAACGTGTCGCCGTTCTTGATGTGCAAATATCCCGAGGGATCCTTTTCACCGGGTTCGATATTCCAGCCGAACATCACCGCGTAGAATTCCCTGGCGCGCGGCGCATCGGTGGTCATCAAGTCGGCCCAGCATAGCGTGCCATCCACTCCGGCGATGCCGATTCCTGAATTGTTCTTGGCCTGCCAGAGCGCGAGGGTTGCGCCGGTAGGATCCTGGACGACGGCCATGCGTCCGGCGTCAAAAACATCCATGGGTGGGGCGAGAACCTTGCCGCCCATTTGACCGGCGCGGGCTGCGAAATCGTCGGTGCTGGTCACGGAAATGTAGGGCATCCAATGCGGCGGAGCGCCCCCGTACATGCCGGGACGCAGAGTGTAGGCGGCGGCGGCATCGCGCGCCTCCAGCCGGAAGATGGTGTAGTGCTCATCCGGTCCTATGGGCATATCATTGGCTTCCCACCCGAAGAGGGAGCCGTAGAAATTCTTGGCGGCGGATTGATCGCTGGTCCCGAGTTCCACCCAAGAAAAAGAACCTGGCGGATGTGAATCGATATGGGGCATGCGGTGAGTATACAACATGCCCGCGGATGGCGGTCTATATGGGTTGTAACGTTTCGACCAAAGTGACGCGGAAGTTGCCGGCCGGACTTGCGAAGGTCACCGGCTCCATGGCGCCCGCGCCGCAAATGCGCAAGGTGTAGTTCGTGCCCTCGACGACGGTGGGCATCGACAAATCAACGCCGCGCGGCAGCAGCGATTTCAAGTTTCCAGCGACCATATTTGCCAATTCGCCCATCACATCCCGCACATCGTCGTCGATCGTTGCGGGCATATCGATGCCCATGAAACGGGCGGCGAATTCGCAAGCCTGCGGCGCACGGCATTCGACCAACGTGGCGCCCCGCCATTCGCCCACGAAATTGACGGCGGCGGTGATAGTATCGGGCGCATGCGTCCAGGGATCTGGCGCGGCGGCCGCCTCCAGATCCATCATGGTCCGGAAGACCGACTGCACAATACGCTCCAGGTCGTCCAAATAGATTTTCAATGTCAAAGCGGCCGGCATTTCATCCTTTCATGGAGCCTGATACAGCACGGTTTGACCGAGGATCCTGCGTTCGAAAGCTTTGGTCAGATTCAGCGTAGTTTCGCTGCCGCCGAGCAGCAGGTAACCTCCGTGGAACAACGTGCCATGAATCTCTTCCAGGATTTTACGTTTGGCGTTTATGTCGAAGTAGATCAGAACGTGGCGGCAGAACACGACGTCGAATGGCCCCAGCGCCGACATGCCCTGGCGCAGATCGAACGTCGTGAAATCCACCATGCGCCGCACGTCATCCTTTAATTGCCATTCGAGACCCGCCCGCGTGAAATATCTCACCAGATATGCCGCCGGCAAACCCCGGTTCACTTCGATCTGCAAGTACCGGCCAGCGCGCGCGCGTTCCACCATCTGGCTCGACAAATCGGTGCCAAGAATGTTGATGCGCCAGTCGCCCAGCCCCATGTCAAGCAGCATCATGGCCAGGCTGTAAGCTTCCTGCCCCGAAGAGGAAGCCGCCGACCAGAAGCTCAACTTCCGGGTGTCCCGGCGCTGCGCGACCAGCGGGGGAATGACCAGCGTGCGCAGAGCCTCGTACTGGGCCGGATCGCGGAAGAAGAAGGTCTCGTTGGTGGTCATGGCTTCCACCACCTGCCGCTTCAGCATCGCATTGTTGGATGGATTGCCGAGCATCGCGCAAAGATTATCGAGCGAGCCCAGGCTGTTCTGCCGCACGATCGGCATCAGGCGGGCTTCCACCAGATAGTGCTTGTCGCCATCCAGCAGGATTCCAGACTCGCGATAGACATAATCCTGTAAGAACCGATAGCTTTGCGGGTTGATGTCGACGGCCGGCATGGATTTATCTTTCCCGGCGCACTTGCCGGAGGATTTCGGGGACCACGTACTCCAGCGGCGACACGCAGTCCGCCAGGCCAGCTTCGGCCACGGCGCCGGGCATGCCCCAAACCACGCTGGTAGCCTCATCCTGCGCGATGACATAGGCTCCGCGCGATTTGAGCGCTTGCGCGCCGCGCAACCCATCGCGCCCCATGCCGGTAAGCACGGCCGCAACCGTAGCCCCGCCGCATACTTCCGCCGCGGAGTCGAACAGGACGTCCACCGAGGGACGGCAGGAATTCTGCGGCGGCGATTGATCCAGCCGCACGACCATTTCCGCGGCCTGGCGTTCCACGCGCATGTGGTAATCCCCGGGGGCGATCCACATCGTGCCCGGCGTCACTTTGGCGCCCTCGGTGGCCTCGTTGACGCGCAGCCTCGTGGCGCTTTGAAGGCGCTCGGCCAGAAGCCGCGTAAACAGCGGCGGCATGTGCTGCACGATCAGGACCGGCAGCGGAAAATCCCCTGGGAACTGCGGGACGATGGCCGCCAAAGCCATAGGTCCGCCTGTGGAAACGCCGATCGCCACCAGTTTCGGTATCGCGGTGAACCGGAGCGGCGCGGGTGCGGCCGGGGGCCTTATCGGAACGCCGGCGGGTGAACTAGCAAGTGACTTTTGGCCCGCCAACAGGAAGAACTGCTTGATCCTGGGCACCAATTCCTGCCGCAGGCTGGCCAGCGACCGGTCGAGCGATCCCGCATTGGCCGCCTTGGTAACGTAATCGTCGGCGCCCAGAGCCAGAGACTCCAGCGTCATCGAAGCGCCGCGTTCCGTCAGGGTGCTGAACATGATGACCCGCGGACGGTCGGCCCGATCTTTGAGACGGCGCAGCAGCCCCAGGCCGTCCATTTCGGGCATCTCTATATCGAGGGTGATGGCGTCCGGATTCAAACGCTCAATCTGCTGGAGCGCGGCCACGCCACTGGCAGCGGCTCCCACCACTTCGATCGCGGGATCCTCGGCGAGCGCGTGCGTAACCAGGCGGCGGATCACCACCGAGTCGTCCACCACCAATACGCGAATGCGGAGACCATCCGCGATCGATTTTCGGGAAATCGTCGCGCGCATGAGGAAGGATGACGGCGCCGGAGTCACTGGATCAGACCCAGGATCCGCAGCTTGTCGGCCAGAATCTCCATGGTGAAGGGCTTCATCACGTATTCGTTGGCACCCGCTTCGAGCGCCTTCACCATCTGATCGACTTCGGTTTCGGTGGTCACCATCATGACCTTCACCGACGCAAAACGCGGATCGGCGCGCAGTTGCTCTACAAATTCCAGACCGTTCATGCGCGGCATATTCCAGTCCACCAGAACGAGCGCGGTATCCTCGCGCAACAAGGAGAGCGCCTCGGCGCCATCGCCGGCGGCCGAAACCTGATAGCCCAACTTGGCGAGATTCCTGGACAAGATCATGCGCACTGCGCGCGAGTCGTCAACCACCATGGCCTGCGGCATCTAGTTCCTCACTGGTTTTATCGGACAGGAGGACCCAGAGCTTTAGGGGCGACTTACTCCCCGAGAAGCTGCACCAGCCCCTTCAGAAACCGCCAGCCTCCAAAAATAATTGGCCCATACATTACGTAGTAGGTGCCGCCGCTTTGGGAGGCCGACGAATATGTCCACGACGTAATCAGGATTCCGCCGATGCAGAACAGGGCTCCCAGCGCCATATTCTTTCCGGCGGATTCTTTCGCACCGGATGCCCCGCCTTCGCCCCGGCGTATCTTGGTCTGGCCGTCGATATAGCCTTCATTGCCCGCCGAATCCCGCACCTTCACCCAGGCCCCGCCTTCATTTTCTACACGGTCGATCATCTGAAATCGATCGTTCTTATGGAGCCGGAATACGGTGCCCGAGTCCGCGAAAGGCGATCCATACACCGCGGCCTCTTCCTGCAGCAAGGTGGCCGGTTTCGCGGTGAATACCTTGGTTTCGCCGGGCAAGTATCCCTTGCGCCCGTCGGGCAGCTCAGCCGCCACCCACGTGCGTCCGCCGGACTTTTTGACAGTACCCAGTTCCACCTCGCCGCCCACCGGCAACTCCACAACCGGGGCCGAGCCGTTCGGCTCTGTGTATAGCATCGCGGTTCGTTCGATCACTCGTGCATGCGCCATAGTAGTTATCCTCCAAAAGCAAATGCCGCAAATGGCATTTGTCTTTCAGTACGCGGCACGCGGGCTTTCTCGCGAGAAAATCAAAACCGGATATGGCCGCCGATGAACGCCGATGAACGCCGATAAAACAAGCAAGGCGGGAGTCGGCTTGCGCTGTCGCGCGGCCCCCGCCGGCAGATACAGCAAGATCGGTTTTTTTATCGGCGTTCATCGGCGTTCATCGGCGGCCATTTCGGTTTTTGTTTTTCTCACGGCCGGAAAAGCATAGCCGGCCGCAGCGAAACGCCAATGCGATGCCGGACTGGCGGGCGCGTATTCAGTAAAATAGGATGCTGTCTACCCGAAGCGCCACGAAATGAACGAAACCGAAGATCGCTGCCTGTCCGACGGCCAGATCATTCGCGAAACCTACGAGGTCGAACGGTTCCTGGGCGAAGGCGCGTTTGCCGAAGTCTACCGCGTGAAACACCGGTTCCTGGGACGCCAGGCCATGAAGGTTTTCAAGACCACCGGCATGACCATCGAGGAAATCGAGAACGTATTGTCGGAAGCTATGCTGCTTTCCAGATTGGGCCATCCCAATATCGTGCGCGTGTTCGACGCCAATACCCTGGAGACGCGCCGCGGCACCTGCGGCTTCTTCACCATGGAGTTCGTCGCGGGCGGTAACCTAGAGCAGTTCTGGAGATCCCACGGTACGCGCTTTGTGCCCGTCGACTCCACGGTGGAGATCTTACGGCAATGTTGCCGCGGCCTGAGTGTGGCGCATGGCGAAAGCCCGCCCATCGTGCACCGCGACGTTAAGCCTCAGAACGTGCTGGTGGGATACGACGGCGCGGGCCTGCGCGTTCGCGTCAGCGATTTCGGCTTGGCCAGACGCGTAAATCCGCTCACGTTGCTGGCAAGCGCCAAAGGAACACGCTCTTTCAAGGCGCCCGAAGCGTTCATCGACTACCAGTCCGATTCGTGCGCCGGCGATGTGTGGGCGTTGGGCTGCACCCTTTACCTGCTGTTAACCGATCGTCTGCCTTTTTCCGGCGAAGGGACGCTCGACACATTCGACCCGGAACGCTTTCATCGCCCGCTGATTCCGCCCAGCAGGCTCAATCTGCAGGTAGACCCGTTTCTGGACACCATCGTCTTTCGCGCCCTGTCCGTGACGCCGCGAGAGCGCTATCCGACCGCCAAGGAACTGCTCGCCGACCTCTCCCGCTGGGCGCCGCGCCCGCTGCGGCCCGCGAACGAAACCAAAATGCCGGGTTCTTCGGAAAGCTCCAAGCTGGTTCTCGGCGCACATTCGCCGGCCAGCGAAACCGCGGGCCGGAAAATGGCCGATCGCGCATTCGAATTGGCGCGCCAGCAGGGTAACCTGGCCGAGGCCGCGGACCTGCTGGAGGAGTCATTCAATCGCTGGCCCGCATTGCGCGACGAACTCGATTATTGGGTCAAACTCTGGCGCAAAGGCATCGCCCGCTGACCGCTCGCTTTAAATTCCTGCTAGAAAATCTGAATCTGCCGTAACTCATGGTGCGGTGCTGCTGAGCAGCCCAAAAAAAGGAGAATGATCATGAGAGCGATCGGTAAAAAGAACATGGGGGTGGGGGCCGCGTGGTGTATCGGAGGCCTCCTGATCACGGGCATCACCTATTCATCGGCCTCTTCCGGCGGCGGAACTTACTTCATCTGTTGGGGCCCGATGCTATTCGGCGGATGGCAGTTCTTGAAGGGGCTTTTCCAGTTCCTCGGCGCGGCCAACGAATAAATGAATCGAACCCCAAGTTATTGAAAGTAAGCGTTCGGATTCCATGAATTTTCCATTTCATATGGTCATTCGTGATATAACTGTTTGAAATCCCGTAGGAATTAAGGATGCGCTGATGCCAATCGCCGGCACTGAAACTCAAACCATTCCGCATCTGGAGATCCTGCTCTCCGCGGCGCGACCGGATCTGTTCCGCTCAAATGCCTTCCGCATCATGGGCCTGCCCGTGGATGCCACCGCGCGAGATATCGCCAAACAAGCCGAGAAGCAGCGCATGGCTGCAAAATTCGGTGGAGTGTCTGCTTCGGCCAGCCCGCTGGCGCTCTCTCCGCCGCCTGACGACGAAATGATCCGCGCCGCCGTGGACCGTTTGCGCGATCCCGAACGCCGTCTGGTCGACGAATTCTTCTGGTTCTGGCCGCATCAACTTGGCGATGGGGGGCGCGACCCGGCGCTCGCGGTGTTGGCCGCCGGGCGGACACAGGAGGCCATGAACCTCTGGACTCATCAGGAGAACCATAACAGCATCAGTAACGTTTCCATGCACAATCTGGCGGTTCTGGCGCACGCTACGGTGCTGGATATCGAGACACAGGCCCGCGACAAGGTGGATGCCACTGTGCTTGGCCAGTATTGGAGCGCGGCCTTCCTGCGCTGGAAAGCCTTGATCGCCGACGAGTCATTCTGGAGCCGCCTCACCGCCCGTATTCGGGATCTGGGCGATCCCCGGCTGACTACGGGTACGGCCCGGCGCATGCGGAATTCGCTGCCTCTGGCATTGCTGGCGATCAATGCGCAACTGGCGGTGCGCGCCGCGGAGGCCGGAAACCCGCCGGAAGTGCAGCGCCATTTGGACGTGATGCGCGCCTCCGGTTTGGGCGAGGAAGCCATTCGCGGCGGCCTGGCCCGCGCGGTGGAGCCGATTCGCGATCGCGTCAAGACCTTGTGCCATACCGGAGACAACGAAGCGGAAGCCGACCCGGCGCGCGCCAACCTCCTGGCCGAACGCCTGCTGGCGCAAGCCGCCCCGCTGTTGGCCCTGCTCGATCTGCTCCTGCCAGAGCGGGACGCCGTGCGGGATGGGGCCCACGACGAAGTCGCGCTGCGAGTCCTGAAATACCTGATCGCCTACGGCAACAAAACCGATGACATGCGCACCGTCGAACGGTTGTACGAACAAGTGCTGCCTCTCGCCGGAAGCGCGGCGGCCAAAGGCCGGATCGAGGAAAATCTCCGGATCGTCCGCTCCAACCTGCAACTCACCAGTTGCTTCTTCTGCGGTGAACACGACGGCACCGACACCGATTCGATCAAGTTCAAGATGTACAACAATATTCGAGTAACCTCCTACGGAAATTCCATACGGAAGACTTGGACGGAGCGGCCCGTAAAAGTTCCACGCTGCCCCAGATGCCGGAAGGGACACGGTTATTTTAGCGGCGTCGTTCCGGTGTGCGTACTTGGCGGCCTGGCCGCGGCCGGCATAGTTGCCGGTATGCTATTCCCCTCCAGCGGCGACTCACACGGCTGGTATGACCTGATTACCCGCGCCACCGGCGACGAAGGCTGGGCAGTTCTCGGCGTTATTATCTTAATCGCTTGCTGGGGCTTCGCCGGCGGTTGGGGATCCTATTGGATCGCCAAGACGGGGCGTTACAAAGCCGTGCGCAGTATCGCCGACCGGTGGAAGTTTCCGCTGATTGAAGACTTGAAACGGCAGGGCTGGCAGACAACATTATAGGCACGGAGAATCGATGGATCGGAGGAAGCTCAAGATCGTGATGGCGTCGCTGGTGGCGGGCCCTATCCTCTTAAACGGCGCGCTGGCGCTCTGGGGATCGATTGCCTATCACCTTCACAGCACGCCTCCCGCGTCTTCCGCCGCCGTAACTCCATCCGCGCCGCAGCCTGAGCCGCCGCCGCCGGCTGTGACGTCTTCCGTTGTGTCACAAGTCGCGTCGGAGCCACCCCCCTCGCGTCCCCTTGTGACCGAACAAACCACGCCCCGGGAACCGCGCCCGCCGCGTTCGCCGGAGCTGGAGGCAAAATTCACGATCGTCCGGAACCTGTCGACGGGGGGCAACTATGCAGAAGCTCTGCGGATGATTGATGAGATTCTGAGCACTAACCCCGGAAATCGCGAGGCGCAGCAGCTTAAGACGCAAGTCCAAACCGGCCTTAATAACGCTACATCGGCGCACACGGCAAAAGCGGCCGAACTCTACGGCCTTGGATTGCTCCCCGACGCGCTTCAGGAATGCGACCGCGCTCTGGCCCTGGACCCCGGCAACAGCGCAGCGGCGGCCTTGCGCTCCAAAATCGCAAGGGCCTTGGAGATCATTCGCGGAAACTGACACCATGAAACCCCACGTAGCGTTCCGCAACTTCAGACTGAAGGCACTTATGGCGCTGGCCCTGCTGTCTTTTGGCGCCTACGGACAATCCGACGTGGTGAGCGCCTACGAGAGCGCTAACGGGAACGCCGCGATTATTACACTCTATCGCAAGGTGGGGGACAAATATATCGCCTTCGCTCTTGGGCGGGTTGAAGGGCGGCTTCTTTTCAACTCGGCAGGCATTGTGGGGGGGGTGAATGCGCTCCGGAAACTGGCGTTCTCTCAACCGCAGGGCAAATGGCTGGCCATTACCAACAGCTCGCTCATCCATGGTAGGGCCGTGGTTACCACGGAAGATGGCAAGCGCTACACCATTTTCAATCTGGGCATGGGACCGTTTGCGGGCCAGATCGAACCCGGGGAGTCCGCCGCTCCGCCCTCCACGGATCCCCCAGCGGCGTCGAAAACCATTGCGGAACGCGCCTCAACCACGGGCGCTCCATATAAGGCTAAAGGTTACTTAGTCGCTAGTATCGTCTCGATTATGGCGGACAAAGAGAACGCGATTATCGGCCGTCAAAATGATGGCGTCTACTTCAAAACGACGCTATCGGGATCGCAGAGTCTGAGCGCCGGCGAACTGACCAATCTACCGCAATCGATTCGAGACGCCCTAAATGAAAGAGTCGAGTATCCGCTGGTGTGGCTGATCGATAAAGCCTCGCTGAAGGACGCTGATTTCAACGATCATTACCATGCTCTGCTGGAGGCTTGCCGCCGGCGGTTATTCGGCCACACTGCGGGAACCGTGATCGTTACGCTTTCCGATCCCCGCATTGCCGAAAGCGAGCTTCTGGGGGCCGATGGCAAACTCGATCCCCGCAAGCTGGCCTCGCGCAATCTGGACATGGCCCCGCATGCGGAGCGCAAACCGTTCGCACTGGCCGAGATCCAAGAGCTCGTCACACTCCAGGTGCCCGACAACGTGCTGATCGGCAATCTCCGCGCCACGGGAATCGCCGCGCCGATCGGCGAACAGGATCTGGATCGCCTGCATCAAAACGGCGCCTCGCAAGCTGTCATTGAGGCCCTGCGCCAGGCCGGTGAACATTTCGCCGCCGATTCACACACAGCCGATCTCGAAGCGGACGCCAAACTCTGGGCATCCATCGACCAGAACAGCGAACGCGCGCTGCAGAACTACCTGGATCGTTTTCCCGATGGAACATTTGCGGAACTGGCCCGGCACAGACTGGCGGCTATGGCCGCAGCCAGATCCCGAGCCAGGCAATCCGCCATCGCCAAAGTCATCCAACCGGCCACCATTTGTGCCGTCAAGATGAAGTCTTTCCCAGGGAAGACCTATGTGGACCTGGACGGCCACCGCATCGCGTTTCTGGAACAAGCCAGCCATTTCTGTTTCCAAAAGCAGCCGGGAGATCATTTCTTCGACTTTCGCGGCTTGGTCTCGCTGAAAGCCGAAGCCGGACAAGTCTACTATCTGGAATATGCGAAGAAACGGAAAGTGGAGTGGCTGCATTTGGTGTCGCGAACGGAAGGACAAGCCAAGGTCAGCAAGACCAGGCCGATATCCAGGCGAAACCTTTACGATCAGAGCATTGTCACGGTCGCAGCGCCCGAGGGATATCAGTAGCGGCCATGGGAGGAATGAAAGGGTGAGTGGGAAAAGATGGATCGGGGCGGTTTGTATGGCGAGCGCCGTGGTGGTGTGCGCAAGCTTGGAGGCGGCGGCGCAGCAGCGCGGCCCATTACAGTTGAGCGAAATCGAGGAACTGCTGAGGCTGCAAGTGCCGGATTCCGTGCTGACTAACAACATCAACACGTTGGGCATTACTTTTTCCGCGGACCCGCAGACCATCGATCGTCTGACTAAGGACGGCGCTTCCGCCGCGGTGCGGGAAGCTCTGCGCGCGGCCGGCAGCCGCCGCGACGCCGCCAGGAAGACTCCGGACAAGCCACCGGCCGGCCCGGACGTGGACGCTTTATTCTGGCAGTCCATAGCGAACGATGCGGACCCTTCTTTAATGCGCCTGTACCTGGAGAAGTTTCCCCACGGGCAGTTTGCCGAGTTGGCCAGGCGCAAGCTGGCGGCGGCTGACAAAGCCGCGGCCCAGGCGGGCACTCCCTCGACCCTTTGCGTATACTTGCCGGTGCGCGGGGGCTATAAACTCTCGACTCACTTCTACATGGATGGCGATTTGGTGGCCCTGATCCGCCGTGGGCGCTACGTTTGTTTCAAAGTGACGCCCGGGGCGCACGAAATCTTCGGCCGCGTCTCGCTGCGCACCGAAATGAAGGGAGGGCTGGTCTACTGGCTGGAATCGTCGTTTGGAGGCGTGCGCCAGGGCTGGCATCTAACGTTCGGGAACCGGCCGTCGATTGCCCAGCTCAAGCCGGTGGACGGCAAGGATCTGAAGAGCACGGCGGTATCGTTTGTGCCGCCACCGTCGTAAACCGAACATTCTTGCGAGGAATACGCGCCTCACCGCATTACTTAAGTGAGGACGCGCCGATGTCAACTGCCGCCATGATTGAGCCGCACACCATACCGGACCTGGAGATTCTGCTGGCCGCGGCCAAGCCCGATCTGTTTCGCACCAACGCCTTTCGCGTTACCGGCTTGCCCGTGGACGCCACCGCCCGCGACATTGCCAAGCAAGCCGAGAAGCTGCGCATGGCGGAAAAGTTCGGCGGCCTGACGCCGGCCCCCAGCCCTCTGGCGCTTTCCCCGGCGCCGGATGGCGACATGATCCGCGGCGCCGTGGACCGGCTGCGCGACCCGGAACGCCGCCTGGTCGACGAATTCTTCTGGTTTTGGCCGCATCAGCTCGGCGAGGGCCGGCGCGATCCGGCGCTCACGTCATTAGCCCAAGGCCGCACCCAGGAAGCCATGAACTTCTGGATGCATCAGGAAAATCACAACAGCGTGAGCAACGTTTCCATGCATAATCTCGCGGTTTTATCGCACGTGAGCGTGCTCGACCTGGAGACCCAAGCCGGCGCCAAACCCGACACCGCGTTGCTCGGCCAATATTGGAACGCGGCCTTCCTCCGATGGAAAGCGCTGCTGAACGATGAGTCTTTCTGGAGCCGCCTGACGGCGCGCATTCGCGATTTAGACGATCCGCGGCTGACCACCGGTACCGCACGGCGCATGCGGCAATCCCTACCGGTAGCTTTGCTGTCCATCAATGCGCAACTGGCGGTACGCGCGGCGGAGGCTGGAAATCCGGGGGAAGCGCAGCGTCACCTGAATGTGATGCAGGCTTCGGGGCTGGGCGATGCAGCCACTCGTGACGCGCTGGCCCGCGCCGTGGAGGCCATCCGCGAACGCATCAAGACTTATTGCCAGACGGCCGAGCGAAAGTCCACGGCGGATAACGCGCATGCCGACGAGCCGGGCCGCCAGTTACTGGCGCAGGCCACGCCGCTGCTGGCCGTGCTCGATTGCATTCTGCCGGCAAATCATCCCAGCCGCGACGGCGCGCACGATGAAGTTGCACTGCGCGTGCTGCAATGCGCCATCGACTTTGGCAACAAAACCGAAAAATACCGCGTAGCGGTGGCCCTGGAAGAAGCCGCGCTGCCCTTGGCGGTAAGCGGCTCGGCCAAGGAACGCATCCGGATGAACCTGCAGGTTTACCGGGATAACATCTCGTATGTCGAATGCTTCTTCTGCGGGAAAAGCGATGGAGCAGACAGCGCCGCCGTGGAAGTGAAGATGCACGGTAACGTGAAGCGCACGCCGCAGTATGGTCGGGTGCTGGTTACCTGGAATACGCGTACCATCAAAGTTCCGCGATGCGCCAGTTGCCAGGCGGCACATCGCCGCAAGAGTAACTGGACGACCGCAGCGGTGTTCGCCGGGATACTAACTGGTTTCGCCGGATGCGGCGTCGTCACGAACCAGCCTGGCGATAACGGTGGCGTCGGCTTCTTTATTTTCGTCTTTTGCGTGATCATGGCGAGCATCATCGGCCACCTGGTGCCGAAGAACAAGTATCTGCAAAGCATCAAGCCGTCAGGCGCATCGCATAAGCATCCCAAAGTGCTGGCGGCGGTGAAGGAAGGCTTCAAGTTTGGCGCGAAGCCTAATACTAACTAGCCAAGGGCTGCGCCCTTAACTAGCCAAGGGCTGCGCCCTTGATATCCCTGCGGGATATGGGAGTCGAGGAAGTCAGGAGTCAGAAGTCAGAATGGCGTCAAGGTGGCCGCTGCTATAACGGGAACTAATACCAATTAGCGGCGGCGGAGGACAGAATTTTCATGCAGCTCACAGAGACCTTGCGGCAACTGCGGTTTCCGCCTGAATTTCGCATTGCGGCCCCCACGGATGACGGGGATTCAGAAGAGCTGCTGAAGCATATCGCCAAGCTGCTGGAAGGAATTGCGGCAACTCCCCCGCAGCCACCGGACGAGCCGGACGCCGAACACCAACGCACAAAATTCCTGGCCGATCTGGCCACCGGTATCTGGCGATTGCGTAATAAGATGGTCGATCCCGCTACGGGCCGGCCGCTGGAAGAAATGCGCCGCGCGTACCGGCCGTTCGAGTCCGTTTGGGATCTGCTGGCGAGCGCGCGGGTGCAGGTTCTGGACCACACTGGCGAGGACTTCCATCCCGGAAAGACATTGAAGGCCCTGGCGTTCGAGCCGCACCCCGGTTTTCGCAAACAAAAAGTGCTGGAAACCATCAAGCCGACCGTATATGTAGGCGAAGAGTTCGCGCAGATGGGCGAAGTGATCGTGGGTACACCGGAGGAAGGAAACTACAGATGAGAACGACCATCGATTATGGCATTGATCTGGGCACGACGAATAGCAGCATCGCCGTTTTGGACGGCACCGACGTGCAGGTATTCCGCGACAACGAGGGCCGCGACTACACGCCCTCGGCGGTGTGGATCGATAAGCAGGGCAGACTATTCACGGGCAGGCAAGCCTACGAGCACCTGGATTCGGATCGCGAGAACGCCTTTAACGAGTTCAAGCGGCAAATGGGCAGCGAGGCGGTCTACAAATTCGCCCGCAGTGGGCGTGCCATGCGCCCCGAGGAGCTTTCCGCCGAGATCCTGAAGGCGCTGCGCGAAGTGGTTTCGAAGCGCCGCCCGGAAGAAGTTTCCGCCGCGGTGATCACCGTCCCGGCGGCCTTCGAACTGCCGCAGTGCGAAGCCACCAACAAGGCGGCGCAAATGGCCGGCCTTACTGCCAGCCCGCTGTTGCAGGAGCCGGTTGCGGCGGCCATGGCCTATGGCTTCCAAAGCAAGAGCGACCGCGTGTTCTGGTTGGTCTACGATTTCGGCGGCGGCACTTTCGACGCAGCCGTCATCTCCATTCGCGATGGAGTGATTCAAGTGGTCAACCACGGCGGCGACAATCACCTGGGCGGTAAAGATATCGATTGGGCCATCGTCAACGACCTGCTTGTGCCGGCCGTGCTGAAGGAGCACAAACTGACAGGTTTTAGCCGGCAGGATCCCAAGTGGGCGGGCGCCTTCGCCAAGCTGAAGCTGCACGCGGAACAAGCCAAGATCCGCGTATCGCGCGACGGTTCCTCGCAGATCTCGATTGAATATCTGTGCAACAACGACAGCGGCCAGCCGGTTTCCTTTGAATACGATCTGCAGAAGGCGGACGTGGAGCGGCTTATGGAGCCGCTGGTGCTGCGTTCCGTCAATACCTGCCGGACGGTTCTGTCCGAGAAGCGGCTGGCGCCGGGCGACATCGAGAAGATCGTGCTGGTGGGAGGTCCCACGCAGTCGCCGTATCTGCGGCAGCGTCTCGCCGATCCCAGGGAAGGCCTCGGCATTACGCTCGATTTCAGCGTCGATCCCATGACGGTGGTGGCCCGCGGCGCGGCTGTCTTCGCAGGCACGCAGCGCTTCGACTCCCCGCAGCGGGAGATTCCCGCGGGTGAGTTCACCGTGGCATTGGACTATAAGCCCGTGGGCAGCGACCCTGAACCGATTGTGGGCGGCTGCGTCTCCTATTCGTCGCCCGCCAATCTTAAGGGCTACACCATCGAGATCATCAATCCGACTTGCCGTCCGCCATGGCGCAGCGGCAAGATACCTATCGCCGGCGACGGCAAGTTCGTAGCTACGCTTTATGCCGAGCCCGGGCGCGAGAACATTTTCGAGATGGAATTGCGCGACCCGGCCGGCAACCTGCGCAAAATGACGGGCGACCGTCTGGCATACAAGATCGGCATGGTGATCACCGATCCGCCGCTGACGCACACCGTAGGCGTGGCCCTGGCCAATAACGAGATGCGGCTTTTCGCGGAAAAAGGAACGCCCTTGCCTCATCGCAAACGCGATTTTCTGCGCACCGCGTTCGACGCTAAGGCCGGACAAAAGGGCGACGCCATTCGCGTCCCCGTGGTGGAAGGCGGCAATCTGCGGCGCGCCAACCGCAATCACCTGATCGGCGTGCTGGTGGTGGAGGGCACCCGCCTGAGGCGCGATGTCCCCGCCGGTAGCGAGGTCGAAGTGGTCATCGATATCGATCAGTCGCGCCTCATTCGCACCAAGGCATACATCCCGTATCTGGATGAGGAGTTCGAGACGGTCCTCAAATTCAAGGGGGAGGAGGTGACGGCGGAAAAGCTGAAGACCGATCTGGCCGCGGAGAAAAAACGCCTGGATGAAGTGCGGACGAAGGTGAACAATACCAACGACGAGAAGGCCCGCACGATTCTGCGCAAGATTGACGGCGAACGCATGGTGCATGACGTGGAAGCCGCCCTGGATGCCGCCCAGGGCGATAAAGACGCCGCCGATAAATGCGCCAAACGTCTGCTGGATCTGCGCAACGCCATCGACGAAGCGGAGGACGCGCTGGAATGGCCCGTGCTGGCAGCCGAAGCCGAAGATTCCATCAAACGCACGAATGAAGTGCTGGCGGCATATGGCAAGCCTCCCGACAAGGAGCAGGGATCCAGCTTCGTAGCCGAGCTGCGCGATGTTCTGAAGACGCGCGATCCGGATCTGACGCGCAATAAAATGGACGCGTTGCTGCGCCTGCGCGTACGCATCCTGCGCGAGCAGCCCGGCTGGTGGGTGGGTTGGCTCGAGACTCTCGAAAAACAGAAGAACACGCTGCGCGACCGCGATCAGGCCGCGGCCCTCATCAATCAGGCACGGCGCGCCGTGAACAATAACGATCTGGCCGGGCTGAAAGCCGCCGTGCAACAGCTTTGGGATTTGATGCCGGCCGATCAGCGGACTGGCGACATGGGCTTCGGGTCCACGGTGATTTCCTGATGGCGCCGGAGCGTTCCATGTCCGCTAACGAATTGACGGGCGCAGGGGCCGCGGTGGACGCATTACTCCGGCAAGCCACCCTGGCCCGCGCCGCCAGACTTGCGCGCGCGGGCCGTTACGCCGATGCCGAACTGCTGTTAGTTTCGCGGCGGGATGCGGTGGCGCTGGATCTGTTGGCGCGCATTCGCGTTCAACAGCATCGCCTGGCCGAAGCACAGGGGTTGTGGCTGGAGGCGTCCCGTCTGGACCCGCGCAACGGCTCTTATCAATCGGCTTTGGAGCGATTAGCTGGTCTGGGGAAAGCCTCGCCAACCCGATTCTGGCTGCGCTGGCTGGCAGCCGCCGTGCTGTTGTTGGTGTTGGCGGGCATGCTGGGCCTGTGGCTGCGACTCCCGCGGCATGACGTTCCGGCCGCGCCGCCGAAACCAAGCCAGGCGTCCGTGGGCGATCCCGCGCCCATGAATCTGAAACTGGGCATTCCCGGAATCGCTGAAACAGCATCGGGACGGGAAACGGTCCTGCGCTTCGACAGCGGATTATTCAAGCAACGTGCAGTCCTCACACCGGCGGCGGAGAGACTGTTGCAGGAACTCGGCAATCGTCTGGAACCGTACGCCAGGAGCATCGCCGTGGAAGTGCTGGGATACTGCGACGACCTCCCGGTCACCCGCACCACTCGCTACGCGGACAACCGCGCGCTGGCGGTGGCGCGCGCCGATGCGGTGGTGCGTTATCTGACGGCCCACAGCAACCTGCCCGCGTCCATCTTCAGCTTGCAGGCGGGCGCTGGCAATCCATTTCCCAACGACAATACGGTAAGCCGCGAGCGTAACCGAACCGTCGCCCTACGCGTGATCCGCGTGGGAAACCGCTCCCTGACGGTCGCGGCTCGGTAGCAACTGTGCCGACTCTGCACGATACAGAGCCGCGACTGTAAGGGAGCGGTTTCCTTGCCACCCTAAGCCGCCACGCTATGATGACTTGGTTGGAGACCACGCCGCCGACGCTAAGTGTCGGCGGCACCGCATCGCCCGCGGGAGCATTCGCAGGCGCCTGTACATTCACCCTGCTCCAAGTAGTAGATACCCGTGGTGTAGGCGCCGGCGAAAACGGCCCTGCGCGCCCGTGCGCGCAAGTTGCACGGTATCCTGCGCCGGGAGCGTGCCGTGAATGACTGCGATCGCGAAAGCGAAGTGCGCGAGACGCATGGCAGTTATCTTACAACAGGCGGCAGTTGACTTCAATACGGAAGAGACCGCTCCCTTACGGTCGCGGCTCGGTAAAAGGGTCGCAGCCCAGTAGATCGTGCGAAATCGACGCGGCCGTTACCGAGCCGCGACCGTGTTACCGAGCCGCGACCGTAAGAGTGCGGGCACCCTGAACGGGGCGATACGATGCGTTACTATGCGTTTCATGCGTTTCGTGAAGATTGCCATCGTTGTGCTGATGCTGCTCCTCGGCGGCGCGGCCGCTTTTCTGATTGTCCTGGACCGGGTGGGGCAACCCGCGGCGCCCGATCCGGCTATCTTCGTCTCGAAAGCCGCGCAATACCACGCGCGCATCGAGCGCGATAACTTCGGCGTCCCGCATATCATGGGTCCTAAGGATACGGATGTAGCATTCGGCATGGGCTTCGCGCATTGCGAAGACGATTTCGACACCATCCAAGAAGTCGCCGTAGCGATGCGCGGCCAACTCGCCGCCGAACAGGGGCCGAAAGCCGCCGTTACCGATTATCTCGTGCATCTGTTCCGCATCTGGGAAACCGTCAACGCGAAATACGAAACCGACCTTCCGCCCGACGTGCGCCGAGTACTCGAAGCTTACGCCGACGGCGTGAATTATTATGCCGCTCTGCATCCCGATAAGGTGATGCGCGGTTTGCTTCCCTTCACCGGCAAAGACGTCGCGGCAGGCTTCGCTTTCAAGCTGCCGTTCTTTTACGGGCTCAGCGGCGAACTGACCAAGATCGTGCAAGGCCGCAACGTCCCGGACGCCAGCGACAATGCGTTCCTGTGGCGCGACGCGCGTCTGCCCGTTGGATCCAATGCCGTGGCCGTAGCGCCTTCGCGATCGGCGGACGGCGCCACGCGTCTGCTGGTGAACTCACACCAGCCCTACACCGGCCCGGTCGCGTGGTATGAGGCCGTGCTCGATAGCGGCGAGGGCTGGCACGTGGCCGGCGGTTTCTTTCCCGGTTCGCCTTTCATGCTGCATGGACATAACCAGCACTTAGGCTGGGCGAATACGGTGAATGGACCCGACTTAGTGGATGTTTATAATTTGACCATCAATCCGGCGAATCCGAATCAATACCGGTTCGATGGTCAGTGGCGCGATTTTGAGAAGAGCGATGCGAAGATCCGCGTGAAGATCTGGGGGCCGATCGTTTGGCCCGCGCATCGCGATGTGCTTTGGTCGGCGCACGGACCTGTGCTGAAGACAGACCACGGTGTGTTCGCGGTCCGCTACGCGGGCATGCAGGATATCCGCGCGCCGCTCCAATACTTCCGTCTCAACAAAGCCGCCAATCTCGACGAATGGCGCGCCGCTATGCGCCTGCAAGCTATACCCGCGTTGAACTTCGTCTACGCCGACGAAAAGGGAAACATCGGCTACATATATAACGGCGCGTTCCCAGTACGGAAGGCGGGGTTCGACTGGAAGGGCGTGCTGCCCGGCGACCGCTCCGACCTGATCTGGCATAGCTATGTGCCGTTCGACGATGAGCCGCAGGTTTGGAATCCGAAATCGGGCTGGGTATTCAATTCAAATAACACGCCGTTCCATGCGACCGCACCTGCGGACGATCTAAAGCCCGAGAATTTCCCGCCCACGCTTGGCATCCAGATGGACATGACCAACCGCGGCTGGCGGGCAATGGAAACTTACGGCGCGGATGAACATATTACTGCCGATTCGTTTCATAAGTATAAGTACGATCTGACTTACAGCACCCAATCGCCGGAGGAGGAGATATACAAACAGGTACTGGCGGTCGATCCGGGCCAGGATCGCGAGTTACAAGAGGCGCTCGAAGTTATGAAGAAGTACGATCACAAGACGGACGTAATCGATCGCGGCGCGGCGCTCGCCATCATGACGATCGAGCCTATCTTGAGGGCACATTTGGATGGCAAGCCCGGTAAGGCGCCCGTCGAATCGCTGCGCGAAGCCGCGCGTAAGCTGAAGGAACACTTTGGGCGCGTCGATCCGGAGTGGGGTCAGGTGAACCGGATGCGGCGCGGAACGCTCGATGTGGCGATCGACGGGGGGCCGGATATCTTTCGCGGAGTCTATGGCGACCCGCAGCCGGACGGCACGTTGACGGCCGAGGCCGGCGATACCTTAATCATATTTGTCACTTGGGACAAAGCGGGCCAACTTAGTTCGGAAAGCATTCATCAGTTCGGATCGGCGACGCTCGATAAGAGTTCGCCGCATTATGCCGACCAGGTTCCGCTGTTCATCGCCATGAAGACGAAGCCGGTCCTGTTTACCCAAGCGCAGTTGGCCGGACATGTGGAAGCGGATTATAGCCCGGGAAAACGTCGATGAAGCTTACTATTCTTATAACCTGCCTACCTGTTGTGGCGAGCACGTTGTACGCGCAGGCACCCGCGAAGCAGACACTCGAAAACAGCCTGGCGGACAGCGCCTATGCATTCACAATCCAGCACGGCAAGCTCGGCGGCGGGGGTGCGGCTGTTCTCCAGGACGCGATCTCGCATGCCGATTTCGTGCTGCTTGGCGAAGACCACCTATCCCGCGAGATTCCACGTTTGGCCGCCGCCATTTGCGATGCTATGGGACAGAGCGGCGGCTTCTCGGCCATGGCATTCGAAGCGCGCCGCGCCCGACCGTCGCGCCAAGATGGCGGATCTGCAGACGCGCTACCCCTATGGCGTGGCCTTTCTGCATGTCCGCGACGAGAACGATCTGGCGGCGCACTGTGCGGCGGTATTGCAAAGCGAGGACTTCCGCATCTGGGGGTTCGATCAGGAGTTCGTCGGTTCGGCGGGCTGGATTATAGAGCGCATGCTGGCGGCCCATCCTGGCCCTGAAGCGCGCGCCGCGATCCTGAAATACAGGCAATGGAACGCGCGGATGCCGCAGAGGCACAGCGCACCGGCGACCCTTCCAAGCTGTTCATGTTTGCCGTGCCCGCCGCGGAGCTTGAGAGCGCCGGCGCCGCGAATCGCCAGGATGCCCGCGCCGGCGCTGAATTGCGCCGCCAGCTTCAGGAATCTCCGCCGTGTTGCGTGTCGTAGGTTTTGTGGGAGCATGTGGCCGCCTTTCGATCATAAGGACGGCATGAGAGGGGGCGAGTGTTAACGGTTATTGGGAATCTGATCGAGCGCCGCTCTGAACCTTTCGACGCTGGCCCGTTTACCCCGCCGGCGCAAATACTCAGCGCCTGCAAGTTGCTCCGATAATGCCGCGACAACTAATTCTTGGAGGGAGATCCGCCCGCGAGCCGCCAATTCCTCCGCCTTAAGGAGAATCTCATCGGGAAGTGAAATCGTCAAGGGCATGCCTCTATTCTCCTCGTTAAGCAACAGCCTATAGATCTTCCGGACGCAAGCCTGTATGCTTCGCCATCTCAGCCAGAGCGACCGGTCCCAATTCTTCTTTGTCGTGGTAGGCAAAACGGTATTGGGCCCAACCTTTCACGGCGCAGGGTTCTATGGGAGCCGGACGTGCGCACGATGCGCCAGCCGATCCGCTATAGCGCCGCAAGCACGCGCCGCGCTTTGGTCGCGGGCCAGTCACTCATGCTGCGATCGAGAACTGCAGCGTGTCTGGCGCGGGAGGCATTTCTCCGTGCTCGATCTCCTCGGCGATCACACGGAGCGCAAGGGACTTGGCCTTCAGGGTGGCTTCCTCGGGATTCGAGCCGTACACCGTCACGCCTGGCAGTTCAGGAATGTCGGCGATCCACCGACGATCAGTTTCGCGCAATAACCGGATCGTGAGTTGCATATAGCCAATTCTACCACCTACCCTGGTGGGAGCGGAGCGCCGCCGCAATTCGCGGGGGTTCGCGGAACAAAAATACCAGGAACGTCCGTGTCTCGAACCGTAACAGGAACGAGCCAACGAATCGGAACAACAATATAGGGTTCCGATGCGCGGGGGCAGGGGAAATCGGCCGAGCCGGCGCTTTCAAGGAAGCCTCGGGCATGCGTTTCCACTTCCGGGCGGCGATCCGGACGAGGGCAGCAAGCCTGCGTCGAACACTAAACCAAGCCGGGCCTTCTGGTAGCCCACGGGCGAAAGCCGGCCCGGCGCAGTCTCGAGCTACTGCACCAAAGCTTCCACCGGCTGGAGCATGGGCTGCTTATGCTTGCACTCCGGATTGGGACACTGCAGCACCGGTCCGGTCTTCAGCCACTTCTCCACCATGTACGGACCGCCGCACTCCGGACACTTCTCCTCGACCGGCTTGCCCCAAGTGACGAAGTTACAATCCGGCCAGCGATTGCAGCCGTAGAACGTCTTACCACGCTTCGAGCGGCGTTCCACCACTTCGCCTTGGCTGCACTCCGGGCACTTCATCCCGATGGTTTTCTGCTTCACGTACTTACAAGTGGGATAATTGCCGCACGCCGTAAACTCGCCGTAACGTCCGGTCTTCAGAACTAAGTTATTGCCGCAGTTCGGACACTTCTCGTCTAACTGCACGTCGGGCTTCTTCTGCGTACCCCCGATCGGCTTAGTCGTCTTACAATCCGGATAACCGGTGCAGGCGAAGAACGTCCCAAAGCGGCCCTTCTTCAGCACCATGGGCCGTCCGCAATTCTCGCAATACTCTTCGTCGCCCTGCTCGCTCAGATCTATCTTATCCACGTCTGGTAAGTCGACGGTAAGTTCGCGCGTGTAAGTGCAATCGGGATAGCCGGTGCAAGCGATGAAGCTGCCGTGTTTGCCCCACTTAATTACCAGCGGCTTACCGCACTTCTCGCAGATCAAGTCGGTGGGCTTCTCCATCCGCTTGATGTCGGTCATGTGCTCTTCGGCGTGCTTCAGGTCTTTGTCGAATTTTTCATAGAACTCGCCGATGGCTTCCCGCCAGGCGATCTTGCCGCCTTCGATCTCGTCCAGTTCCTCTTCCATACGAGCGGTGTACTGAATGTCGAAGATATCGTCGAAATTCTCGAGCAGCAGGCCGGTCACCACCCTGCCCAGCTCGGTCGGATAGAAGCGGCCGCCTTCTTTCTTCACATACTCGCGCTCTTGTATGGTGGATAGGATCGAAGCGTAAGTGGAAGGCCGGCCCACGCCATCGGCTTCCAGTTTTTTCACCAGCGTAGCTTCGTTGTAGCGTGGCGGAGGCTCGGTGAAATGCTGTTCCGGCAACAGGGCGCGCAGCTTCAGGTGCTCGCCCTCGGTCACCGCCGGCAGCCGGTGCTTCATCTCCTCGTCTTCTTCGTCGGATTGATCCTTGCCTTCTTCGTAGACCTTCAGAAAGCCGCCGAATTTCAGCACCGACCCAGTGGCGCGGAACAGGTATTCGCTCGCATCCTTGCCGGCCGCCGCGATATCGATGGTGGTCTGGTCGAATACCGCGGGAGTCATCTGGCAGGCCACGAAACGGTTCCAGATCAGCCGGTACAGCTTCAGCTCATCCTCGGCCAAATACTTCTCCACATCGTCGGGACTGTATTCCATCGAAGTCGGACGGATGGCCTCGTGCGCGTCCTGTGCCTCCTTCTTCGATTTATAAATGTTGGCGGAATCGGGAAGGTATTCGGGGCCGAACTTCACCGCGATATAGGCGCGGGCTTCCTGCAAAGCGTCTTCGGAGATACGCGTGGAATCCGTGCGCATGTAGCTGATCAGGCCTACGGCGCCCTCCTTGCCGAGTTCGATACCTTCATACAGCCGCTGCGCCAGGATCATGGTGCGCTTCACGCTGAAGCGCAGCTTGCGCGAGGATTCCTGCTGCAGCGTGGAAGTGATAAACGGCGCCACGGGATTGCGGCGCTTCTCGCGCGTGCCGACGGATTTCACCACGTACTCGGCGCCTTCAAGCTGCGCCAGCACGCTGTCCATAGCTTCCCTGCTGGGGAGCTCCGGCGTCTGATCGTCCTTCTTCGCCAGGTGCGCCTTCAGCAGCGGGGGCTTGCGCGCGTTCAGTTCCGCGTCGAGGGTCCAATATTCGGTTTTTTGGAACGCGGCGATTTCCTGCTCGCGCTCCACAATCACGCGCAAGGCCACGGTTTGCACGCGGCCGGCGGAGAGGCCGCGGCGCACTTTGTCCCACAGCAGCGGCGAGATCTTGTAGCCCACCAGGCGGTCGAGCACGCGGCGCGCCTGTTGCGCATCCACCAGCTTCTCGTCCACCATACCGGGATTCTGGAAGGCCTTCTGAATGGCGTTCTTGGTGATCTCGTTGAACATCACGCGGTAGATGCGCGGCTCGCCGTTCTTCTTCCCTTGCAGTTCCTCCTGCAGGTGGTAGCAGATGGCTTCGCCCTCGCGATCCGGGTCGGCCGCCAGGTAAACGGATTCGACCTTCTTGGCGGTCTGCTTTAACTCATTGATCAGCTTACGTTTGCCTTCGATGATTTCGTAGCGCGGCTCGAAGCCGTGTTCCACATCCACGGCCAAATCCTTCTTCGGCAGATCCTTAATATGGCCCAGCGACGCTTTGACAATGTACTGCTTACCCAGATATTTATTGATGGTTTTCGCCTTAACGGGCGATTCCACGATTACAAGAGCTTTCGGCATATGAAGACTTCAAACCAACCACCGGATATCCCAGAGGCTACCACACTTTCACAAAATTCTTTCCGGGAAGCTGCTTCACCAGACCCAGCATTTCGAGCTCGAAAAGCGCCGCGATCAACTCGGATGGCGAGCTATCTTCAACAATTTGAAGGAGATCGTCCAAGTGGATGGCGGCATCCACTTGCAGGGCGGCGAGCAACCGGCGGCCCACCTCAGGCAGGGATCCTTCCGCTTTACCCTCTAGGTGGGATGCCGGACCGCCGTTTCCGGATGCATCGGCGCTACCCAGCAGGCGGGTTCTTCCCCGCTCGATTAACTGACGGCGAACCTCCGCGGGAAGTTCCACAATCACGTCGTTCCAATCCTGCACCAGCTTGGCTCCCTGCTTTATCAATAAGTTAGGGCCCCAACTCAATTTGGAGGTGATGTTGCCCGGCACGGCGAAGACTTCCCTGCCCTGGTCGAGCGCCAGCTTGGCGGTGATGGCCGAGCCGCTGTACTGCGCACCTTCCACCACCAGGACGCCCGCGCTCATGCCGCTGATGATCCGGTTGCGGATGGGAAAGTTCTGGGGAAAGGCGGTCGAGCCCATGGCGAATTCGGAGATGATCAGGCCTTTGGCGGCAAGATCGGCGGCCATCTTGCGATTCTCCGAGGGATAAATGATATCCACGCCGCACCCGAGAACCGCGATGGTATCGCCGCCGGCCGCCAGCGCACCCTTGTGGGCGGCCGTATCGATACCGCGGGCCATGCCGCTGACGATGGTCAGCCCGGCGCGCGCCAGGTCGGCACCCAACCTTTCGGCCACGGCTAAGCCGTACGGCGTGGGACGCCGGGTGCCCACCACGCCGAAGTGAAAAGGCTGGAGCAATTCGAGCCGGCCGCGCGCGAACAGCAGGACCGGCGGATCGAAAATTTCGCGCAACAGCGCCGGATAGCGCGGGTCGTTGCGGACGACAACGGTGGCGCCGCGCTCGGCCATTTTGTGCTGCTGGTCGAGCGCGTCGTCGAACGAGCAGCCGCTGGATATGCTCTGGGCCACCGCGCCGCCGACCCCGGCCGATGCCAGTTCGCTGGCCGACGCACGGAACACGGCCTGTGGCGTGCGAAAACGGTCGAGCAGCTTCCCGGCCATGCGGGTTCCCAGTCCGGGAATCAGCGTGAGGGCCAACCAATGCAGCTCTTCTTCGCGGCTTAGGGAATAAACCGGCGCGTCCGACATTAATCCTTCCATCCAAATATCTCCTAATATGGTAAAGATGGCGGCGGCCGCCGCTTCTCTCAAGGAAAGATGCGCCAGGAAGCGGACTTTTTCGAGGGCAAGGAACCCGTGCTGGTTTATATCGCCAAGCGGTTGAACGAGGCGTTGCGGCTGGAAGCCATTTTCAGCAACGCGGGCGTGGATTACGGAGTGGAGGCCGACGAGTATAAGGGCGGGTTCATTTTCCAGCGCGTGCGCACGGGGGCGTTCTTTTATGTTCTGCCGGATACGGTGGAGTCGGCGCGGAAGATTCTGGTGGAAAACGGCTACCGGCCGGCGGAGCCGGAGGGGATCTCGTAGCCTGCACGGGTATGGGATTCGCGCGGGGGCTTTGGGGCGGGATATGACTGCTGTTTGGCACGACGTCCTCTCCGTTACGCGATCTGTGCGCGGTTTTGCGCTGGATATCCCTGCCCTCGGGGCGGGGTGGCGGAGTTTCTACATTGTGCCCCCACTGGTTGGGTTCGTTTTGTAATTTTTTGTGGCGTTGCGGGCGGTTTGGAGGGTGGCTAACTGGCGAAGGCTGCGATCGACGGAGCGCTCCAGAGCGGCTTCATAGCGGGAAAGCTTGACGAGGGAGTTGGCTCCTTCACAGTCGATGATGAAGCCGTTGGCCAGAGCGTCGGCGGCGGGATCGGGGCCGGGTGGTTGCGGGTCGCCCAACAGTTTCGCCTGGGCGCGGCGCTGTGCGACTTGGCGCGCGCAAGTTTGGAGGCGGACACGGAGGACACCGGCTTCGACGGGCATGGCACGATCCAGACGCCATTGATTGGCGGCGATGCGGCACACGAGCATTTCTTCGGCGGGACCGGCGGGGCGGAAGCGGTCATAGAGGTCCAGGAGGAGGAGGTTTAGCTCTTCGGGATCTTCGCCGGGGAGGATGTGGGTTTGGGCAGTGAGACCGTGGGTGAGCGAGTTCCGGCTGGAAACGGCTTTGCCGGCGGCGGTGCGGGGGCCGGTGGATTTCTTGGCGTTTTGGCGGTTGGTCCGGATGTGGGCTTGGCTGGTGGTGGTGCTGGCGTTTGTTTTGTCCATGGTGGTTTCGATGGCGGGTTGGATGCGCCCCTTCCGTTTGTCAGGATAGCGGGGAGGGTGCGGGGAAGCGGGTACGATTGGGCGCAAGTCGTTGGGAAGGCAGGGAGAGTTTGCTTAGCTCGGATAAGTGACTGGCGGAGGACGGCCTGCCAGGTAAGGCGCAAATATCGGTTCGTCAGAAAAATTGTGGGTGGGCTCCGGCTCAGGCAGTAGGGCGTTGAAATAAGCGCACAGGTTGGTGCTCCAAACGAAGCGGCGGGGGAATCCGGCGCATACGCGGCCCATGAATCAGCGTTGCGCGTTTTTCGTCAAGTTGCCTCCCATCAAGCCAAGTTTATCGGCTGCTATTTCCGGACTGCAACGTCCTACAGCATCCCAAACGATTTCTGTTCAGATGCCGAAAGAAAGCGCTTCAGAACGTTGGGATCAATTTTGGAAACCTCACGCCTGACCCGCTTTGCAAGATCAAATGCACCTCGACCGAACAGAGCTGGCCCAATGTCTTGCAGCATTTTCGGTAGAGAGCGCGCCCCCGCACCCACGACGGCAGCACCTGCTGGAACTCCGGTGCTGACAGCTGCCCCAGTGAACTAAACCGCGTTGCGGTAATAGTCTCCGGTCGGCGCTTCTGAGCCTTTGGTGGAGTAGCGTGGAGCGAGGCTCCTTTGAAACACTGGATACGGTTGTCCTCACAACGACCAATTCAGAATTTCAAGGAGCCCTCGCATGACACCGTTACGACAACGCATGATCGAAGACATGTGCCTCCGCAATTTCGCGGGCACCACGCAACGCAGCTACATCCATTATGTCGCGGAGTTCGCCAAGTATTTCAACCGCAGCCCCCAAGAACTGGATCTGGAAGCCGTCCGCCAATACCAACTGCATCTGACCCAGGAGCGCAAACTCTCTCCGCAAAGCGTCAACACCTTCGTTTCCGCCGTACAGTTCCTCTACCTGGTCACCCTGGAGATGCCCTGGGACAAGCACGACTTCCCGCGTGCCCGCCTGGAGGAGAAACTACCCGTCGTGCTGGCCCCCGACGAAGTCCCGCTGCAGCAATATTCCAAAAAACGCGCATGGGCTGTGTATCATACTCCGTTTGCCGACGGGAGAACAGCTTGGAGGCTTCTTCCAGTTCCCGGACGAGATCCTCCACTTCTTTTAGGGTGCGAGCATCGTTGAGCGCGTCGATTCGTGTCCTTTCGGCAAGCTGTCGGTGGCGGCTGGTTGCACTCTGATGAACAGCGTTTCCCACTTCAGATGTTTGCCGGAGGCGCCCGGCTTCGATTTGAGCCAGACGATGCTGATACCCGATTAAGGCAGCTTGGAGGAGTGAGGTGTCGAGGGGCATAGAAGTGAGTTTATACTTGTTTCTCGCGTAGCATAATCAGGAAGCATCCCTGGTGGAATCCGAAATTGCCAGGGGTTACGGTGCCTTGGCCAGGAAGAAGTCGCCAACCATCTTTCGCAAGCACGTTGATTACATGGCCGATTTGGTTTTCTTCTTTGGTCAGCACCAAGCCCGGTGGACATGGAACGATCTCTACAACATTGAACTTTTCAATTTTAAGACAAACATACTCTACCTGCGTTGATTCAGCCACTTGGAGTGCCTCGTTGTTAGATTTTACCACTTGCCCATTTCCACGAACCTGTCACAATTTGAGCAACAATCCCCTCCATCCCAATGCCCGCCATGGCCCGACCGGCTGGCGTGGTTAGATCCAGAGCCTCTGTCAGCGAGACGAAGCCAACGCCGAGATGCTCCAGTTCCTGGAGTGTTGCGAGCAGGTCTGCCACCGATCGCCCCCAACGGTCCAGGCGCCACACCAATACCACGTCGATTTCGGGGCGGCAACTTGTTGCGTGCGTCCGCCCACTCGTTTCGCAGATCTAGTAGGACGGCAGGAATGGCATCGCGCCGAGCGCTGCGAGTCATAACGATTCCGAGGACAGGAGGAACCCTGAGGTCGAGGTTGCCACGCGCCAGCTTCTTGGCGAGTAGCTGCCAGGATTCGTCAAGTTGGCTGAACAGATCGTCTGGGTATTTTTCAGCGGGCGCTAGTCGCGATTCCCACTCAGCGGAGTTCCGCCTTTCCGCGATCGTCCTTTCGACCGTTCGCACCACTTCGATCTGCCATGTCGAGTCCCTAACAACCGCACTACCGCCGACGCGAATCTGCTCTAACGCAAGTATGACGGAAACTCCAAAAGGGTCGAAAAACGTCTTTCCGTCAGGTTCGATGCGGACCGTAGACCTCAAGAGTTCTCTTCCATGAGATGTTTCAACGAAAGACGGATCAAAATAAATCGCCAAAGGTCTCGAAATCCTCGGATTTAACAAGGAGCGGGGACAACCCGTTTAGTTCGTCGTTCTCGCCAATCGTAATTCGAAAGCTTTCAGGGAGCATACGAGTGCGGTCATGCAGGACGATTGCTCTGGCGAATTGCTCAGCTACCTGCAAATCGTCCGGGCTGCAGGGGCCGACGACTACTCGATGAAATGGCTCGAACGCCCGTGCGTTGCAGGCGGCGGTTTTCATGATCCAAGTTTACACAATTCGCCTAAATGTTGGAGCGTAGACAATTGCATTGTTCCAGATTCCACGCTATTTTACGCTGAGTGCCAAACCGCACCGGACATGTGGTTCCAGACAGCACGTAGGGAAGCGCCCCCCTCTAAACCGTCGGCAAAAGCAATTCAGTTGACGTATAGTCGCCATCTCGGACTTTGATGGTGGAAAGCTATGTGTCAGGTCTGAAAGGAGTGGAGGTGTTGCGTTTGTCAACTTGATTTGGCCCCTTTTGATACTCTCATTTGGCCCCACCTGGCCTTTGTGGCGCCTGCCGGTGCAGACGCCTCTGTTTGATCCGCTTCCTTAATTGCTAACGGACCGCATCTCGCGGAATTATGCCCCGTCCATTTCTTGGAGGGTCCCGGCCGTAGCAAAGCCCTGCGAGGCCGTAGGCCGAGCGTTTAGGGCGTAGCGCAGGCCGGGACCCTCCAAGAAATTCGGACCGCCGGGGCATCACTCTACCGCCGCCGGGACCTTCTTGGCCGGCTCGAACTTATGGTCGAAGGCGATCCTTTCCGTCGCCGGCAGGCGGACCCACTGCACTTCCAGGGGTTCATCGTCCAACTCGTCACCCAGGCACTCCAGTGTCATCACCTCCGCCAACCGGGTCTCTACCCAACGCGTGCACCGCCGGGTTTCTTCCTCCCCGCCGCTTTGCCCGCCTTCGCCGATCTCCAGAGCCCGCTGGAAGGCCGCCTCCCGGTTTTCGCTGCGAAACAGGTACACGCCCTCTTCCCAGTGGCGAATCCCGCGCCCTGCCACCATCTCCGCCCACGCAATCCGCGCCCGATACCACTGTCGCCTCCTCATGCTTTCGCTCCTTTGCCTTGCTTCCGCTCCAAGGTGCGCAGGAACCGGTACGACTTGTCTCCGGTATCGATGATGTGCGCCTGATCCGTCAAGCGGTCCAGCATCGCCTTGCACAACCGCGCATTCGGGATTTTAGTGGTCCACTCCGAGAACGGCAGATTCGTTGTCACAATCACCGCCGCTCTTTCGGCCCGTCCGGCGATGACTTGAAACAGCAGTTCCGCCGCCGTGTCCGGCATCACCACGTAACCCAGTTCGTCAATCACAATCAGGTCGTAACGCGTCCACCGATTCCTCACCCGCGTCAGCTCGGAGTGACCCTGGGCTTCCATCAGTTCGGTGACCATTTCCGCCGCCGTAGTGAAGCGCGCCCGCTTCCCCTGGCGGCAAGCCGCGACCCCCAGCCCAGTCGCCAAGTGCGTTTTCCCCGTGCCGGTATCACCCAGAAGAATGATCGGCTCCTTCCGCGCCAAATATCCTCCCTCACTCAGACTCCGCACCAGTCCCGCCGGTATGTGCGCGGCGCATTGGAAGTCGAACTCCTCCAGAGTCTTCACCGCCGGAAAGCGCGCCTCCTGTATCCGCCGCGCCATCGCCTTGCGGCCGCGTTCCTCGATCTCCCCTTCCAGCAGGGCTTCCAGATAGCTCAGATGGGTCTGCTTCTCTTTCACCGCTTGTTCGGCCAGACTGGCAAACTGGCTACCCAAAGTCGGTAGTCGCAGTTGTTTGGCATACTGCCGGATGGCGGCCTCATGCATCGGTTGGACGGCAGCGCTCATTGGATCACCTCCGTCGTCACTTGGTCCACGGGCCACCCCGGCCGTAACCGATCATATTCCTCCAGGCGCGGTTGCGGCCGGTCATAGCGATTCAGCGCTCCGATCTGCGCCGGCGCCACTATGCGCTGCGGCTCCCGCCCCCCGACGCTGAGCTGATAGCGCACCGCGGCTACATCCGAACACCCTAACTGCAGCGCTTCTTCCACCGCTTGTCGCACCCGCTCCGGCCCGTACTGGCGGGCCAACAGCAGCACGTCGATCATGGCGCGCGTGCCTTCCGGCTTGCCCTGCCGTTGCCGCAGCACCTCCCAGAACCGGTCGTAACTGGCCGGCCAGCGGCCTTGTGCGCGGCACTGCTCTAGCGCCGTCGATCCCGCCAACGCTCCCGGCTTCTTCACCAGCGCATCCAGGTAATGCTCTAACTCCAGCACCTTTTTATGCCGCTCATAACACCGCTCATGCCGGGCCACCCGCTTGCCCTGATGCCAGACCTCCACATAGGCCGAGTACACCTTCACCTCGACCGTGGTGCCCACTGGCAAGGGCGCCGAGTAGAAGTTCGTCAATACCCGCACGCATCCGCTGCCATTGACCGCCGGAAAGTGCAGCGCGGCCAGATCGAACCCTTCCGCCACTAGCGGCAAGAGATGCTCTCGCTCGACGAGCATCCCCGCGCCGATGGATTGCGCACGGCCCGCAATGACCCGGCCCTCTTCTTCCTTCGCGCTCGCCGTCATCAATAGGTTCAACTCTTCCAGGTCCCGGACCTGTGGCACCGGCACCAGATGGTTGCGCCGGAACTGCCCTCCCTCGCCCTCCACCCCACCCTTCTCGTGCCCTTCCCCCGGCGTGCAGAACTCCGCTTCGAATCCCCAATGCGAGCGGAAAGCAATGAACCGCACTGTCTCCTCGCGTTGGTGGCCGCGCAGGATTTTCTTTACCGCACTCCTCAGATTGTCGTACCGCAACACCCGGAAGACCCCGCCGAAATAGGCGAAAGCCAGCTCGTGCGCTTCCAGAAACGCTTGCTGGTTGGCATGCGGATAGGCCCGATGAAAGGCGCCTCCGCTGGCCATGCTGCGCATGCAGAACTGGTAGGTCTTGCGCCGCTCCCCGTCGAACTCCGCCCAGCCTTCGTACCAATCCACCTGCCCCTCGCTGCCCCACGTATACGATTGCGGCACAAAGGTCTCCCGGCCCAGCAAACCCATGGCGGCTTTTCTTTCGCGCACATACCGGCGCACCGTGGATTCGGCCACCTCCACTTCCGGCCTCTCCCGCCGCAATCGCGTAAAGATCCGGTGTGCGGTGTGTCGCTGCTTGCGCGGTGCCTGGCGGTCGCTCTCCAGAATCCCATCGATAAATGGAATCGCCGCCGCCAACCTCGGACGCTCCCGCTCCGGAATCTTCCGCTCGGCCGGTACCGCGCTGGCCAATGCTTTGCGCACCTCCCTCCGGTGCACGCCCAACTTCCGCGCCACCGCCCGTATGGTTCCGGCCCCATGTTCATACTCCCGCCGGATCTGCTCGTATAGTTCCACTTTGGCTCTCCTGTTCTCCAAAACCATGGCTCCTTCCGGGCGCGATCGCCCAAAACAAGATACATGGTTTCTGATTTATACAGGTGGGGCCAAATCAGAGTATCAAAAGGGTCCAATTCAGAGTAGCGAAATCAGGTGTGTCTGGACTCGTATCAAAACGCAGCGGTGAGTTGAGCTAGCTTAGCTAAGCTAGGTCAGAGATGTGTTGTGCCGGAACCGTGATGCTTCTGTCGAAGTACAAACTAGCTTCTCGCCGTCGCATCTGCTGCTGCCGGGCGTTTCGGTGGAAACAATTTCAAACTACCTGCATCCGAAGTACGGTTCGTTCTAGTTTTCAGGAGGACTGTGGGATATTGCCGGTCGCATCACTTAACCTCCGTTCCGTGCGGAGCCATGCCGGTGCGAGAAAGGTCTTGACCACTTCGCCTTCACTGGCCAGAGTAAATGTTGGAAAGCGTTTGTACATTCTCCCGCAGGCACTTCTGGTTCAGTGTCTAGCCAATTCTGCAATGCGCTGAAATCAGCAGCCCTGATTCGGCCATCACGAAAGCGTTCAACTAGATGTTTCATGAAGTACGGCGGCGGTGGCTTTTTGATTTTGGGCATGTAGGACTAGGCGGTCCCGTTCCTATGTAGACATCGGAGCGTTTTGCGCCATGACTGGATAATGCTAGGTTTTGGCGTTCCGATACTGTCTGCGAAATACGATTCTTTGAAGCTGTTCAGAGAGGCGCAGAAGCTCCTTTTCGTCGTTGGTTTCTTTGATGCGTTTTAGACAAGCGGAAAGGGCCTTCTTTGAAGTATCGATAGCAGGCGCAGCCTCATCGATTTGAAATTCATTTACTATGTAGCCGGCGCTTCTTTTGGTCTTCGTCTTGGCCCAGCGTGCCTGAACAGCTTTGCGCGCTTTCGCTTCGTTGTGCCGGGGAAAGTTTGGCGGCCCTAGCGAGGCCACCTTTTTTGCCACCCTTGCGCCCTAGAGCGACGGCAGCAGGATCTTTCTTCCTTTTGGCGACAGCAGGCGTTTCTCCAATATACGTGAGCGCTCAAGAATTGACAAGTACGTAGCCGGTCACGTATCGTAAGGACGAAGCGCTCGGATCTGCGAAGGCTGTCCAGCCCGAATGCCAACGCTTCGGTTAGGGCTTGGTCTACTGGAAAATGTCCAGACTCCAGCGGCGCGCTTCGCGCGCCGAAGAGCGGGCCTACGAGGCCGGCGGGCACAATGCACAAGGTCTTGGACAGGCCGGGAGGCCTGTCCTACCGGCTGGTTTCGCCCAGCCAGGCGCGATAGCGTTGGCGCAAGGCTTTGCGGTAGACCGCCGGACGCAAGTGGGCGGCGGCCGCGCCCCGATCCACATCCTGCTCCGCCAACTTCGCGCCCAAGGCAACGCCGTGCGCGCCCGCCGCCAACCAGGCCGGATCGCATTCGAAACCGAAGGCCCACAGCGCAGGCGGCGCCGCGCGGTAGTTATCGGGCAACCCCAACGCGGCAAACGGGAAGCCCGCCACCCAGTCGGTATGGTAGCCCACCAACATGTTCGAAGGATTCACAGATACCTGGGCGTGCGTGACGCAATTCTCCGCCGGAATCCGGTAACGGCTGCGCAGCATTTCGGTGAGCATGGCAGCGGATCGGATCTGTGCGGGGTTCGCGATTTCGTCCTTGGCGGGCGCCTGCGACTGGGCTTCGAAGGAGACGCCGAGGAAGCTTTCGTTCAGGTTCAGGTAGAACCACTGGCTATCGGCCCACACGGAATAGCCGGCATGATCGGCGCTATCGGATTCGGCCACCACCCGGTACACGCGCCCAAACCGGTCGATCAGATAATGATAGGCGCGTTTCCTGCGCACATATTCGAGCAGCGATTCGCCAAGCCGTTTCAGCACCGGCGTCTGCTGCGCCTCGAAGGGCGCCTGGCAACTCTCGGTGGTGTGATATACGATGCCCGCCGGTTCGTTCCGGCGGACTCCGCTGTGCCGCGAAAGCGCGCTGCGCGGGAATGCCGTATAAGCCCGGGCGCGATTCGAAACCGTGAAGCGCGTGTCGATGCGCAACCCGTTGCTGTAGACCTCGGAATCGGTGGTGTGCTCGACGAGCCAGACCGGCACCGGTTCTGGAGAGTCGCCGGGGAGCGACGGCGGGGGCAGCGGAGCGATCTCGACCGGCTGCAGCTTGCGTCCCACGTCGCCCACCAGGAAGGGAATCGGCAGCGCCAACAGCAGGCCGGTCCAGGTACTCCGACGGCGTAATCGGAGGGCCAGCCGCGACGGGCGCACCGCAGTCCTTAGGAATCGCAGGCGCAAAACCGGATCGTCGATGGACTGAGCGGCTTGCGCGATGCGCGCGGCTCTCGGCCTGAGGATGGAAGGTCCCTTCACGGTTAGCTTGAGATAGTCGCGCGGCTGGGAAAAATTCTTGAGAAAATGTAAGCGTGCGGGAATCAGCAGGACGGGCCGAGAATTCAAACCCGCCTGCTTGAACCAGGCGAAGGGATCGACCCCAGCGCTCTGGAAGGAGGCTACCAAGCTTCGCAACGCCGCAGCCCATCTAACCCAAGCGCTTTCAATGACCTACCGTCGTTCACCCCGCCATCGGCCAAAATCCGCCGTTCAACACCCCAACTTGCCATACAACCAAGGAAATCAACAGTTTGATGGCTACCCGTGGTCTTGGTTAACCGACCTTAACTATACTAGGGTCATTGGGCACGCGGCCCATTGTGCGCGAGCGCGTCTTATACTAAACCAGGTGGTTGCAGGGCATTGTGCTGGCAACCCCCATGAGGAGTTCAAAACGGAATGCACAAACCTATTAAATACGCGGAAAAAGCCCTGACCTACGCGGCGAAAGCGGCGTGGACCGTTTTCGATAAAGCCAACCAGATCAAGCAGAACCCGTCATTCACTCCCAACTGGTCCGAAAAACCGCTGCTCAAGTCGTACCAGAAGGCCAAGCCGCCGCTGGGCTGGCCGCGCGAGACCGATTCACTGTGCCCGCGCTGCGTCCCCGAGGCCCGCGAGGAGATCCTGAGCGGCAAGAAGCAGGTCTCCGTCCTGCTCAATGAGAAAGTCGGCGAAATCAAGGCCCAGATCATCGAGCGCGACGGCAAGATCCTGATGGTGAAGGATTGTCCGATTCACGGCCATTTCGAAGACGTGATGTCCATCGACACGGTCTTCTTCAAGCACCTGGAAGAGTGCTTCCCCGGCCGCGATATCCGCGCGCACAACGACGAGCGCCTGCACCATCACGGGACCAGCACCATCACGCACGGGCGCGGTTCGGTGCTCACCATCGACCTCACCAACCGCTGCAACATGATGTGCGATCCGTGTTTTATGGACGCCAATCAAGTCGGCTTCGTGCATGAACTGACCTGGGAAGACATTCAGACGCTGCTCGACAACGCCATCACCATCAAGCCGAAACGCCAGATGTCGGTGCAGTTCTCCGGTGGCGAGCCGACCATTTCGCCGTACTTTCTGGACGCCGTGAGTTACGCGCGCAAAGTGGGCTACACCAGCGTGCAGGCCGCCACCAACGGCATCGAGTTCGCCAAGAGCCCCGAGTTTTGCCGCAAAGCGGCCGATGCGGGCCTGCGCTACGCCTACCTGCAATTCGACGGTATCGGCAATGCCGCCAATTCGCACCGCAAAGTCGGCAACCTGTTCGACGTGAAGCTGCGCGCCATCGAGAACCTGTACACCAATGGCGTCGATATCGTCCCGGTAATTACGCTGATCAACGGCATCAACAACGAGCAGGTTGGCCGCGTGATCCAGTTCGCGCTGGACAATCCGAAGCGCATCCCGTTCCTGTCGTTCCAGCCGGTTTCCTTCACTGGCCGCGACGAAGCCGTCACCGACGAACGCCGCATGGCGCAGCGCTATACGCTGGCGCACCTGGCGCACGACGTGAAGAATCAGACCGGCCTGGGCGAGCCTGCCCGCGACTGGTTCCCGCTCTCGTTCATCAGCACCTTCTCGGATTGGTCCGACCTGGTGCACGGCCCCGACTACCAATGGGGCCAGTTGAGCTGCGGATGCCATCCCAATTGCGGCGTGGGTATGGCCGTGATGGTGGATAAGCTGACCGGCGAATCCGCGCCCGTCACTTCGTTCTGGAACGCCGATCAATTGGCCAAAGATGTGGCCCGCGTCAACGACGCGGCGCGCGGCAAATGGCTTTCGATTATCGGCATGGCGCTGGCGACGGCGCGCAATTACGATCCTTTCAAGTCGCCCACGCATTTCAAGCTCAGCGACCTGATGAAGAAGCTGGACAAGACTTTCGGCGCCACCGGCAAGAACTACGGCAAAGTGGGCTCGGACCGCACCATGGCGGATATCGAAAAGCGCCGCCAGGACCGCTGGAACTTCCTGCTGATCGCGGGCATGTGGTTCCAGGATCTTTTCAATTACGATTTCCGCCGCACCGAGCAGTGCATCATCCCCTACGCCACGCAGGAAGGCGAGATTTCTTTCTGCGCTTACAATACTGGCATCGGCTGGCGCAACATCATCGAGAAGATGCACATGACCGCCACGCTCACCAAGTGGTACGAAGAGCATGGGCGGCATGAGATCTTCGCCGGCGGCAAGAAAGTGGCGATGCCCAGCGCGGAGCACTCCATGGTGCTGCGGGATGGCATCGTCACCACCGAAGTGCAGCACGATCTCGACAAGTTGGGCATCGCTAAGAACTCCGGCGAAGAGAAGCTGCGCGCGCGGGCGGCCAAGATCAAGCAGGATGAAGAGAACGCCCGCATGGCGAAGCTGTACCGGCAGCACGTGTTGAAGGAGCAGCCCACGCCGGAGTTGGTGACGCTGGATGCGATCAAGCCGGCCGCTAAGCCTGCGCCGGTGGAGCGGGTGGAAGAGCCGGAAGAAGTTGGGTCGTTCGGAGACTGACGCAGGCTCTCACAGACAAGAGTCCGGAGAAGTATGGCGGCGACAAGCGTTCTTGAAGAACTTGCCACACGGGCCATTCTGGCCGGAGCCGATACGCTCGAAATCGAATATAAAGACGGCTATGAGGAAGTCTATGCCCTCACGGGCGGCTCGGGCGTAGGTATTACTCTCCCAAGTTCTGGCCAGGACGCAAAATCCCTGCGAGGGGAGTTGTACAGTATTGCTAAGCGCGCTCGCCGCGTCACCGTAGATGGGTGCGAATACGAGTTGCGCGCGCGGATCTGGAACTCGTTCGGGGAAGATGCCTTCCGCGTGCCGTTGCGGCGCGCCAAGACGCGTGGGTCGGGTTAGCGCATATCAAAAGGGACGGAATCGGGCCCGATCACGGCTGCGTCCGGAGCGCTGGAGAGCCGGAAGAGGTCGGGGCGTTCGGGGCCAAGGCGAAGCCGTTAGATTTGGTAGAGTTCCCTGAACCATCGCACGAACGCGGCTGCGTACTCTGATTGCGGGTCAAGGATTTTCCTGGTCAAAGCGAGTCCAGGCGAATAGCCCGGCGGATCTTGCCACGCAAGCCACGTATACAGTTGTGCCTTCATGATGTGTGCAGATCTGCAGTCTGCGCCCGCGGAAACCGCGGCGGCCACGCTCTGACAAGCCTGGTGCCACAATGCATTTTGCTTTTCGGGAACCAGGTAGCGCAAGAACGTTTCCAGGTCCCCTGGCGAGCTATTGTCCGGCATTACCCACAAGCCGAAGCGTTTGTCCTCGTTATGCACAATAAGTCCTTGCTTGGGCATTGCGGCAGGCATGCTCGGGAATAGACTCGTGCAGAGCTGCCGGACCCGGTCATAACGGCCGGCCGCCGTGAGATCGGAATCCAGCACCACGCCAACGATCTTGGCATTGGATGCCTTGATCTCCGTGGTTACATAGGCGGGTACAAGAATCTCATCTACGCTGTTTCCAACCTCGATCCATACCGGCCACCCATCACTCGCTTCCGGCCAGTCAATATGGTGCTTCATCAGCCCGATGACACAGTGCTTATCATCGACGCCCTCAACAATCAGGATCTTCGGGTAGTCGCGTTTTCTGGGCACACGCTTGAGTCTTCAGCGCACTTCAATGTCTCTGGAGGCAGCCACCGTGATCTCCTCTTCGTCATAGGGCACGGCCCGCCTTTTCCCTGGCTCGATCCGTTGGACGGTTACCGACCTCTTCGGTTCGCAGAATTGCGCCAAACTGTATACGCAGTCGTAGCTATGTGTTGTTGCGAAAATCTGGACATCCAAATCCTGCGCTGCGTTATACATCAGATCCCACATCCGCGACATCACGCTGTAGTGGAGACCAGTATCGATTTCGTCGACAAGGAGTACCCCGCCCCGGCATTGTGTAATAGCGATGGCCATCGCAAGCATGCGCCACATACCGTCGCCCATGCTGCCGATCGGCACAGGCTGCTCGGACCCCGCGCGCTTAACGATGAATCCGCCACGAGAGTACTCCGAAAAATATTGTCCGCTGGGAACCTGTGCTGCAATCCTTTCGACCTTTTGGTCCAGGAACTGCAATGCCTTCAGCACGAGCCCCTCGGACGCCGTGAGCGCGATGGCGTTCCACATTCCTACCAATTCTTCGCCGGAGAATGACTCAGGGGTTATGAAGAGCGCGGAAGCTACGTCCCTGGTACGCGAAGATACCCCACGAGGCAACAGATTCAGCGCATCCGGCGTTAGCCCCCCCGATCGTGTCAAGGGGATCGCATCGAGCGTTGGTTTGGGGCTCCCCGTTACCGCGAGAGCCAACCGAGAAGAAGGGTCGCTCTCATCAGCCTTCCCAAGGGCCAGATGACCCCGAGGGGGAAGTACCGCCATCGTGTATTCTATGCTGCGTGCCTGGCCTTGGTTTTTCGCTGAGATCCGTATAGATGACTCGGGCCGTAGTTCGTGCCCAGAAAAGAGGTGTGCAACGTCCAGTTCGGGAACCGCAATCGCCGGGGAACCAGTAGCTGCCCAGAGCGTGGGCGGGACGCGCTCGCCACGTCGCCCCAGCGCCTGCCACAACGACGCGGGATCGCCTCGGGAACACAATAGGTGGATGGCTTCGAGAACAGATGTCTTGCCGCTGTTATTGGTCCCGACCAGAAGGTTAATCCGGCCGAGGCCGTCCATCTCAAAGCTGTCGAAACCTCGATATCCTTCGATGCGGATAGACGAAATCATGCGCTTTCCGTTTTACCGTCCTTGCTGTGCGGACTTCTCCCCACGGAGGATACCATATCTTGGTTGGCGGTAGATTGACAAGTCGTCCGGTGCCCTCACTCCCAGCGCAACGCCTGCATGGGGTCGATACGCGCCGCGCGCCGCGCCGGAATATAACCTGCCAACAGAGACACCAGCAGCACCACGCACGCGGCTCCGGCAAGCACCGCCGGATCGCCGGCCTTGATCTCGAATAACTGGCTCTCCACCAGCCTGCCCAAAGTCAGCGCGGCCGGGACGCCCACGATCAGTCCGGCGGCGGCGAGGACGAGCACCTCGCGCATCACCAGGCGCAGCACATTCCCGCGCGCCGCGCCCAGCGCCATGCGAATGCCGATTTCCTGCGTGCGCCGCGTCACGTTGAAAGCGGTAATTCCGTAAAGACCGATCGACGCCAACAGCGTTGCCAGAAATCCGAAGGCCACCGCCAGCCACGCCAATAACCGGTCCAGGAAATGTGTCTCGCCGATCTGCGCATCCACCGTCTTCATGTCGAACACGGGCAGCTCCGGGTCCAGGCGGTGAACCGCCTGTTGGGCGGATTGCGCGAGCGACAACGGATCGCGCGCCGCGCGGACATAGTAAGTGATGGCGCCGGGGGAATCGTCCTGCAGCGCCGCCGCGAACGTCCAGGGCTTGGGCTTCTCCTTCAGATCCTCGACCTTCATATCCTTCACCACGCCTACAATTTCGAAAGGCATGGGTCCGGAACCGCCCCATCCGATGTGGTGTCCCAGCGGACTCTCGTGCGGGAAGAAGCGCTTCTGAAACGTCTCGTTCACGATCACCACTTGGGCCGCGCCAGCGGCGTCCCGCTCTGTGAAATCGCGGCCCGCAATCAGCGGCACGCCCGCGGCGGAAAAGAATCCCGGCAACGTTTCGTTAAAGCCGGGATTCATATCCTCGCCAGCGGTTGGGCGGTAGCTATCGATGTGCACCGTGTTTTGCCACTGGTTGTTCGAGAGCACGGCGTTCCCTGCCCCGCTGGCGGCCTGCGCGCCGGGGATGCGCGTCAGCGCGGAGTCCAGATCGAGATAAAGGCGGCGCGTGCGTTCGGGCGTATATTTGTGCAGCGAGGGATCGATGGAGAAGGCCAGCAGGCGGCTGGTGTCGATACCGGAGTGCACCGTCAACAGGTTATACAAGCTGCGCGCAAAGAGTCCGGCGGCGGCCAGCAGCAGGAACGATAGCGCCACTTGCGCCGAGATCAGCCCTCTGCGGAAGCGCGTCTGGCCCAATCCCAGCGAAGCGGTGCGGGATTCGTTCTTGAGCGCCGGCGCCAGATCTGGCCGGGTACTCTGCAAAGCCGGCGCGAAGCCCGCCAGCAACGCAGCCAGCAGGCTGACCGCCGCGGTGAACGACAACACGCGCCAATCGGGCGAAGTTTGAATGGCCGCGCCGATATTGTTGAACGGCAGCATTCTCACCAGCAACTCCGCAATCCAGTTGGATAGCAGCAACCCCAGGGCGCCGCTGGCGGCCGCGATCAGCAGGCTTTCGCCCATGATGAGCCGCATGAGGGCGCCGCGTGTGGCGCCCAGCGCCAGCCGGATGGATATCTCCTTCTGGCGGCCTTGCGACCTGGCTATCAGCAGATTAGCCACGTTCGCGCAGGCGATGAGTAGCAGAGTCCCCACCATCGCCAGCAGCACGTAAAGCGGTTTCGAGAAGAATTGCTGCATGCCGCCGAAGCCCTGCGCGCCGTTGGCCAGCCGCACCTGATTTTTCACATAGCGCGCCGAAAACTCCGCGCTGCGTCCGTTGGTGGCCAGGTCGTGTTCCAAAGCCGCGCGATAGGCTCCCGCCAGCGAGTGCTGCGCAGCCTGCATCTGGACGCCCGGCCGCAGGCGCGCGAACAGATGCAGCCAGATGCTGTCCCGCCGGCTCATATCGTCCCAAGTAGGCGTCACTACATTCTTCATCGCGAGCGGCACGAACAAATCCGCGGGGCTCATCAACGAGAGGCCCTGAAACCCGCGCTGCGCAACTCCCACGATGGTCATGGGATGGCCGTTCACATCGATAGTGCGATTCAACGCAGTGGGATCGCCGCCGAAGCGCCGCTGCCAGTAGTCGAAGCTCAGCATCACGTAGGGCTCGCCGCCCTTGAGCCGGTCGTCATCGGGCGTAAGCGTGCGGCCAATGGCCGGCTGAACGCCCAGGACATCGAAATAATTGCCCGATACAAGTTCGGCCGCGGCGCGTTCGGCGGGCCCTTTATCGGCGACATCGACGTTGTCCTGAAATTGCGCGGCGATGCCCGTGAAAGCGGACGACGAGCCGTGCAGATCGGCGTACATGGGATAAGAGAAGGAGTCCTCATAGCCGCGCGTGGAGCCGCCGATGAACTGACCTGTCCAATGAAACGCCACCAGCCGCGCCGGATCTTTCACGGGCACCAGCCGCAGCAGGATCTGGTTCGTCAGCGTGAAAATGGCGGTATTGGCGCCGATGCCGAGCGCCAGCGAAAGAATAGCTGTGGCGGCGAATGCCGGATTTCTTAACAAATTGCGCAAAGCGAGTTTCATCAAAGACCACGACGTGACACCGGGCGGTAGTGTATGTGCGGGGTAGTACACTGCCGCACGCGCAGGGTCGCGGCCCATGTATCGGTTTCTCTGTCGTGGAGCATCCAAAATACCGGGTGTTATGCACGCAACCGCGGTATTACCCAAAGCTACCTTCGAAAAGATCCGGAAACTTGATACCTGCATCGTCTCGAACGCCATCGAGAGGCTCAACGTGCGATTGCGCAACGAAGGTTCGGTTTTCGGTGGCGCGCTGCACTGTATCTTTCCCGACCTTCCTCCGATGCTCGGGTACGCCGCGACCGGGCGCATGCGATCGACCACCGAGCCGGCCAAGGGGCGCGCGTATCACGAAAATATACATTGGTGGCGGTATGTCGCCTCCATCCCGGAGCCGCGCGTCATGGTGGTCGAAGACGCCGAGGATACGCCCGGAGTAGGCGCGCTGGTCGGCGAGTTGCACGCCGCCATTGGTTCGGCCTTGCATTGCGCCGGCTATGTCACAAACGGTTCGGTGCGCGACCTTCCCGGCATCCACAATCTCGGTTTTCCCGTGTTTGCCGGTGGCGTGGCAGTCACTCATATGTACGCACACATTGCCGAATACGGCGCTCCCGTGGAGATAGGCGGGCTCACCATCTCGCCGGGCGATTTGATCCATGGCGATTGTCACGGCGTGCACCTCATTCCGCTCGCAGTGGCGCATGAAATCCCGGAGATTGCCGCGCAGATCTTACACGAGGAGCGCCAAATCACGGAGTTGTGCCAATCGCCGAATTTTTCGCTGGACCGGCTGGAGAGGAAACTGGAAAAACTGCCGGCGGA
The DNA here is from genome assembly GCA_963785255.1 of Bryobacterales bacterium. GTDB lineage: Bacteria > Acidobacteriota > Terriglobia > Bryobacterales > Bryobacteraceae > Bog-159. Next base: position 118,241 of record CAWAUR010000012.1, on the reverse strand, counting down.
CGGATTTGAGATGCCATTGGACAATGGGAGAGTGCGGCGTAGAAGATAGCGGCCAGTCACAGTCACTCGGATGCTTCGGAACATGCGTTGCGGAGACTCGCGTTGGACAGTTGTAATGGCCGCCGGATGTGCGGGAATTCTGGTTTCGTGTGGCGGCAGCGGCGCCGCGGCCAACCGAAAAGCCGCACCCATACCCGAAATTGGCGTGGTAAGGGCAGTCCGGACGAATCTGCAGAGAACCCTGGTGGTTTCTTCCGAATTGGTTCCCTTCCAGCAGATCGATGTATACGCCAAAGAATCCGGTTTCGTACGCAAACTGAACGTGGATTACGGCACGCATGTAAGAACCGGCGAGACCATGGCCGTGCTCGAGATACCCGAACTTCAAATGCAGTTAGACGAGGACCAGGCGGAAATCAAAGACGCCATGGGGCAGGTGGCCCGCGTGCGGAACGATTTGGACCGGGTGGAAGCCGAACAGAAAGTAACGCATCTGCAGTTCACGCGCTTGGATCAAGTGGCCAAGAGCCGCCCGGGGTTGGTGGCGCAACAGGAGGTGGACGACTGGCAGGGGCGCGACGCGGCCGCCGAAGCTCAGGTGCAGGCGTCGCGGTCGGCTCTCGATTCGGCGCAAAGCCAGCTCCATCGGGCGCAGGCGCGCGAGCGCCACGACCGGGTTCTCTTCGACTATTCGATCATCCAGGCCCCTTTCAACGGCGTGGTTACTAAGCGGTACGCGAACTTAGGCACGTTGATGCAATCGGGTATTAATTCCACGCAAGCGCTGCCATTAGTTCAGTTGTCGGAAGACGACCGTTTCCGCCTGGTGATACCGGTGCCGGAGTCGTATGTTCCACTGGTGCGCATCGGCGACGCGGTTGCGGTTCAGGTTCCGTCGCTCGACAGAGGCTTTCCTGGACGAGTGGCGCGTTTCTCGGTAGATGTCGAACAGGACACGCGTACCATGCACACGGAAGTGGATGTGCCAAACCCGCAACGTGTGCTCATGCCCGGCATGTACGCGGAAGCCACGCTGGCGCTGAATCGCCGGAGCCAGGTCGTGGCCGTGCCTCCCGAAGCGATCGGCATCGAAGGCCAGCAGAGGAGTGTGTGGGTGGTCGATCCGTCGGGCACCGTGCAGGCCCGCAACGTGACTCTGGGGACGGAAACTCCCACGGACGTGGAAGTGGTTTCCGGCGTGAATGCGGGTGAGATGGTGGCCGTCGGCGACCGCAGCCGTCTGAAGAACGGCGAAAAGGTCCAGCCAAAAGAGGTCCAACTCCTGCGGTATAACGATGCGGCGGAAGAGCCGCCGGCGCAGTGACCTAACATGTCTATCTTTGCCGTTCGCCATCCGTACCTCGTTTTGGTCGTGTGCCTGGTGCTTATCTTGATCGGCGTCACCAGCTTCTTGCGCATGCCCGTCGATCTGTTTCCCGCGATCAATATTCCCGTGGTAGTGGTGGCTACGTTCTATTCAGGCATGCCGCCGGAAGATATTGAAAGCGATATCACCAACCGTTTCGAGCGGTTCTTCACGCTGGCCTCCGGCATCGACCACATGGAATCGCGCTCGCTTCCGGGCGTGAGCATCATCAAGGTCTATTTTCAGACCGGCACAGCTCCGGATGCCGACATGACCGAGTTGTCGAATCTCGCCCTGGCCGATCTGCGGCGCCTGCCTCCGGGCACGCTTCCGCCCGTGGTGCTTAAGTTCGACGCCTCCAGCCTGCCGGTTTGTCTGGTGACGTTGAAAGGCGAGGGACTCAGCGAGACGCAACTGCGCGATCTGGGCCAGTTTCAGATCCGAGATCAGATCGCGGTGGTCAAGGGCGCCGAGGTTCCGCCGCCATTCGGCGGGAAGTACCGCCAGGTAATGGTCTATGTGGATCCTTATAAGTTACAGTCCCGCGGCTTGAGCGTGATGGACGTGGTTAACGCCGTCAACAAGAACAACCTGATCTTACCGGCCGGTGACGTGAAGGTTGGCCCATACGACTACTACGTTTACTCCAACGTGCTCGTCGATAAGGTGAAGACGCTGAACGATGTTCCCTTGAAAACAGTGGCGCAGCGCTGGGTGACTGTGCGCGACGTCGGCGAGGCGCAGGACGCGCATCAGATTCAGTACAACCTGGTGCGGGTAGACGGGCAGCGTTCCACTTATTTGCCGATCATGAAGCAGGGCGGACAAACCAACACCATACAGGTGGTGGATGGGGTTCGTGCCATGCTCGGCAAGCTGTTCGGCGTGCCCAAGAGCCTGGTGGCCAGCGCCGTGTTCGACCAATCGGCATACGTGAAAGAAGCCATCAAGACGCTGATGCATGAAGGCTTGCTTGGTCTGCTGCTCACGAGCCTGATGATTCTAATTTTTCTGGCGAGTCTGCGCGCCACGTTCGCGGTATTCTTGTCGATTCCGCTTTCGGGACTTACTACATTCATCGTCTTGTATCTTTTGGGCGGCACCGTAAATACCATGGTTCTGGGCGGCCTGGCGCTGGCCTTTTCGCGAATCATCGATAACTCCGTGATCTCGCTCGAAAACATCTACCGGCATCTGGAGGAAGGCGCGACACCGGAGCGCGCCGCCGAAGACGGCGGGTCGGAGGTCAGCCTGGCAGTTCTGGCCGCCACACTTACGGCCGTGGTCGTATTTTTTCCAGTGACTTTCCTCTATGGCGTGAGTAAGTTCCTCTTTGCGGCATTAGCTATGGCGGTGGTGATCTCTCTGTTTGTCTCTTACTTCGTGGCCATGACCGTGATTCCGCTATTCTGCGCGCGCTATCTGCATAAACCGGAGGCGCAGAGCTCCCAGAAGGGCGGCCTTGGGGAGAGATTCCACGCCGGATTCAACCGGGGGTTTACACACCTGCTGGACTATTACGAGCGGACGGTACGCCGCGCGGTGCGCCGTCCGATACTTACCGTCGCGCTGCTGTTAGGCTTATTTGCCGCCAGCCTGGCGCTCTATCCGCTGCTGGGTGTGGCATTCTTTCCCAGGACGGACGCGGGCCAGTTCTCCATTAGCCTGAAAGCTCCCACCGGGACCCGCATCGAGGTCGCCGAGCAATATGTGGCACGCGTGGAGGACCTGATTCGCAAGGCCGTGCGGCCGTCCGATTTTCATATGATTGTCTCCACGGTAGGTCTCGATCCCGGATTCGCTTCGCTCTACACGACCAATGCCGGAGAGTATACGGCCACGGTCCAAACCGCGCTCAAGACCTCGCACGCCGTCAGCAGTTTCGAATATATGGACCGCATTCGCAGGCAGATCGCCGCACAGTATCCGGGCTTGCGTACGTTTTTCACCAGCGGATCCATGGTGGATGCCGTTCTCAATCAAGGCATGCCGGCGCCTATCGACATCCAGGTTTCCAGCCCCGATTTGCATACCGCCTACAATGTCGCGCGCGATATGGCTGAACGCATCCGCGGCTTCGAGGGAGTGAGTGAAGCCTATATCCCGCAGGATATGGATTATCCGGCGGTGCGCCTGGATGTCGACCGGGTACACGCCGCCGAACTCGGGTTAGCGCCGGAGGATGTGGTGCGCAATGTGATCACCGCGCTCGATTCGGACCTGATGATCGCGCCCAACTACTGGCTCGACCGCAAGACGGGCAACGATTATTTTCTGACCGTGCAGTATTACGAGCACGGCCACGCGGCCATCCACGACTTCGTCGACCTGAGGAACATTCCGTTGCGCGGCGCGAACAACAGCCAGCCAACCACTCTCGACTCAGTGGCTAAGTTGACCAAGTTAACCACGCCCACGGAAGTAGATCACTATCAGATCCAACGCGTGATCGATATCTATGTAAATCCCGCGGGTGAGGACTTGGGGAAGGTCGCCGGCCAGGTGAACCGGTTGATTGCCGGCACGAAGCTGCCGCCAGGCGTGCGTATCGACTTGCGCGGCATGGTGCAATCCATGATGGAGTCGTTTAAGAGCTTCGCCATGGGACTTTCACTCGCTGTGGTATTGCTCTATCTGATTCTGGTGGCGGAGTTCAGTTCTTTCAAAGATCCGTTCCTGATCATGCTGGCCATTCCGATGGGCTTCATCGGCGTGATGATCACCCTGCCGCTCACGCACACCACCTTGAACGTCATGTCGCTGATGGGAATCCTGATGCTGGTCGGGATTGCGGCGTCGAACAGCATCCTGATCGTGGAGTTCGCGCACCGGCTGCAGCAGCAGGGGCTGAGCGTGGAAGATGCGGTGATTACTTCGTGCCGCGTGCGTCTACGGCCAATCCTGATGACATCGCTCGCGACCATTATCGGCATGGTGCCGATGGCCCTCAAACTGGGCACCGGCAGCGAGCAATATGCGCCGTTGGCGCGCGCTATCATCGGGGGTCTGCTGGCTTCCGTCATTCTGACGGTGTATATCGTGCCGGCGGCTTTCCTGGCGGTATATAGAACAGAGTGAAGCGCCGTGTAGCAGTTTGGGGAAAACCGCTCCCTGACGGTCACGGCTCTGTAGATCGTGCGAAATCGACGCGCCGGTTAACCAGCCGCGGCTGTTACTGAGCCGCGACCGTCAGGAAGCGGTTGGCTGCCGGAAGCGCAAACCCTCGCGTGGGTGTAAGCTATATGGAAGTTGGAGGATGACGCTGTGACCACCAGGATGGGTGTACTGCTCTTGCTAACAACTGCGCTTTCCGCCGCAGAACCGCCATCATTCACCAAAGACATCGCACCCATCCTGGCCGCGAATTGCACGGGCTGCCATTCCGCCAAGCTAGCCATAGGCAAGCTGGTTCTCGACTCGTTCGCCAGCATTCAAGAAGGCGGCCCCAGCGGCCCCATAATCGCGCCCGGAAAAAGCGCCGACAGTCTGCTCTTCGAGCGCATCACCGGCAAAGTGACGCCCAGCATGCCGTTGAACGGCAAGAAGCTGGCCGATGGCGAGATCGAACTAATCCGCAAATGGATCGATGCGGGCGCTCCTCCACCCGCCGCCGGCGAGGTGGCGACCGTACGCGGCCCCGTCATTCCCGATATCAAACCGCGCGTGCCTGTGAAGCCTCTCATCGGCGCGTTGGCATATCGTCCGGATGGCAAGTTGCTAGCGCTCGGCACATTCAAAGAGGTCCAGTTGGTCGATCCGGACACAGGCAAGCTGATCGCGACGTTCGCAGGCGAAGCCGAAGACGTCCGCGCGGTGGCCTTCTCATCGGATGGCAAGCTGTTGGCGGCCGCCGGCGGATTGCCCGCACGCTCCGGCGAAATCAAAATCTGGGACGTCGAAAAACACGCCGAACTGCGCACCATTACCGGCCACACAGACTGCATTTATGCCGTCGAATTTGCACCCGACGGCAAGTCGCTGGCCACCGCCAGCTACGACAAGCTGATCAAACTCTGGGATGCGGAATCGGGCAAAGAGATCCGCACGCTGAAGGACCACATCGACGCGGTGTATGCGCTGGCGTTCACCCCGGATGGACGGCGGTTGGTTTCCGCGTCCGCGGATCGCGGCGTGAAGGTGTGGGATGTGGCTTCGGGCGAGCGGCTCTACACGTTGAGTGAACCTTCCGACGGCCTGAATACGCTGGCGCTCGATCCATCGGGCAAGCGCGTGGCGGCCGCCGGTCTCGATCGCACCATTCGCGTGTGGTCGCTGGGCGCATCCAGCGGCACGCTGCTCGATTCGCTGATCGCGCATGAAGACGCCATCCTGCAACTGGCGTGGTCTCCGGATGGCAAGTATCTGGTTTCGTCATCCGCGGATAAGGAAGTGAAGGTGTTCCAGGCCGACGATCTGACCCTTGTAAAGACATGGCGGCAGCCGGATTGGGCGCTGTCGCTGGCCTTCGCGCCCGATGGAAAACGCCTCGCCGTAGGCCGCTTCGACGGCTCCTATCAGATTTATGAAGTGGGGCAGGCTGGTAGCCTGCGCGGGGCTCTAAGCCCCGCAGGAGCGATGCAGTGAAACCTGTCTTGTTTGTTATGTTCTCCGTCGCGACGTTCGCGGCCACCACCACCGACTCACCCACCGGCAATCGCACCACCCCCCCCACCATCAATTCCGTCTCGCCGCGTGGAGCGCCCCGCGGCGCCACCACCGAACTGGCCGTCGAGGGTCTCAATCTCGCCGGCACCACCGCCGTATTCTTCAGCCAGCCGGGCGTAACCGCGCGCATCCTGCGCATCAAGGAACTGCCGGATCTGCCGGACGTCCGATTGGGTTCGAATGGCGGAATTTCCACCGTCGACGTCGGTCCGCTGCCGCCGCGCAATGAAGTCACGCTGGAGCTGGATATCAGCCCGGACGCAGATATCGGTCCCGTAGATTTTCGTTTGCAGACGCCGCTCGGAACCAGTCCACGCGGGCGCTTCCTGATTGAGCCGTATTATGGCGAAAGCTCCGATCGCGAGCCGAACGATACACCCGATGAAGCCGTGGAAGTCTACACGCCCGCGATTCTGGTAGGCGCCATTTCCAAACCCGGCGATGTCGATTATTACAAGGTCAACGTGAGGACGGGCGAGCAGCTCGTTTTCGAGGACGGCGCGGCCATGCTGGGTTCCGCGTTGCAACCCGTCGTGAGTATCTACGACGCGGACCAAACGTTGGTGAAGGAATACGGATTGGAGGGCGGGCGGTCCGCGCAGTATTTCGCGCATCGTTTCGATAAAGCCGGCGCATATTACATCAAGGTCGCCGACTATGAGGAAGGCGGCAGCGAGCGCCATTTTTATCGCATCAAAGTGGGCAAGTTTCCGCTGGCTCTGGCGGCGTATCCACTGGGGCTGCGCAAGGGGCAAACCGAGCAGATCGCGCTTAGCGGCTTCAATCTGGGGGCGGGCCGCGTGACGGTGAAAGGCGAGCCCTCGCCCGAAGACGACTCGGCCGTGATTCTGCGTCCGAAAGTTGCCGCCGGCAAGACATTCAATGAGGTGAAGCTGGCGCTGGATGACGAGCCGGAGGTGGAAGCATCGGCCGGCCAATCCATCGCGCCCCCGGTGATAGTGAACGGCAAGCTGTCAGCCGAAAAAGCCGATTTCCGGTTCAAGGCGCACAAGGGTGAGAAGCTCGTGTTCGAAGTCAACGCGAATAGGCTGGGTTCGCCGCTAGATTCCATGCTCGAAATTCTGGATGCACAAGCGAAGCCCGTCGAACGCGCCACCGTGCGGTGCGAATTGGCGACGGCGGTTACGCTTAACGATCCGAGTTCATCGGGATCGGGCATCCGTATCCTGTCGTGGAGCGGCATGCAGGCCGGCGATACCATTATGGTGGGCAGCGAGCTGATCAAGGTTCGCGCCATGCCGCGCGGCCCCGACGACGACATGCGTTTCGAGTCGTTCGAGGGTCAGCGCCTGGGCCTGCTGGATACCACGCCTGAAGCGCACTCCATCGATACACCGGTTTATAAGGTCCGCATCTATCCGCCCGGCTCGACGTTCGTGAGTAACGGCATGCCCGTGGTGCACCTGCCGTATCGCAATGACGATGGCGGTCCGGGCTATGGCAAGGATTCCCGCTTGCGCTTCACCGCCCCGGCGGATGGCGAATATATCGTGCGGCTGCGCGATGTGCGCGGTTTGCATGGCGAAGATTATGCGTACCGGCTGACGGTGCGCGCGCCGAAGCCCGATTTTCAGTTGAGCGTGGATCCGCGCAATCCGAATGTACCGGTGGGTGGGCGCATTCCAATCGCCGTGACCGCATTGCGGCTGGACGATTTCGACGGTCCCATCGATGTCGCGCTCGAAGATCTGCCCGCTGGACTTTCGGCAACGCACGGCGTGATTGAGCCCGGAAGCGCGAGCGCCACGATTTTGCTCAGCGCGGATGCAAACGCGCATCTCGACCGCGCCGTAGCATGGCGCGTGAGGGGGAAGGCGCGGGACGGCGCGCGGCAGATCGCGCACTGGGCCAATCCGGAAGACAAGCTGAAACTCATCGCGCTGATGCCCAAGCCCGATATTACGATGGAAGCCAAAACGCGCGAAGTCGTACTCGAGCCGGGCAAGTCGGTCACCGTGGAAGTGGAGATCCGGCGCAATAATAATTTCGGCGGCCGCGTGCCGGTGGAAGTGTACAACCTGCCGCCGACCGTGATTGTGGCGAACGTGGGATTGAACGGCGTCTTAATCCAGGAGAACGAAAATCGCGCGACCTTCACGCTGCAAGCGCTGGCCAACGCGGCGCCGATGGATCTGCCCATCGTGCTATCTGGTAACATCGAAACGCGAGCCAGCCAGCAGAACGAATACGCCGCCGAGCCTTTTATGCTGAAGGTGCGGTAGGACAGGCCTCCCGGCCTGTCCAGCGAATGTTTTATGTCGAAATCCTCCCTAATCCGTGGAGCCATCGCCACCCACGAAGGCATCGTAAGACTAGCCCCCTGCTGGGTGCCGCGCTCCTTCCTCATGCCCGGCGGCCGCCTGAAATTAGATCCACGCGATCTGTACGCGCTGGGCGCGCATCGCGGCGGCATCGACGAGCGCTGGTTTTCCTCCACCACGCAGGCGGCCAACGGACCCGGCACGCCCGAAGACGAGGGCCTAAGTTACATCGCCATCGACGGCCAGCGTGTGCTGCTGCGCGAAGCCATCGCGGAGATCGGCGACGAAATCCTCGGCGCCAGTGTGATGTCCGAATACGGCGGCTGGAACGTGCTCTGCAAATTCTTCGACAATCTGGGGCCCATTCCACACCACATGCACCAGATGCCCGAGCACGCGCAGAAGGTCGGCCAGAAAGGCAAGCCCGAGGCTTACTACTTCCCGCCGCAATACAATTTCAAGGACAACAATTTCCCCTACACGTTCATGGGCCTGGAGCCGGGCACCACGCCGGACGATGTGCGGCGCTGCCTGGAGCGCTGGAATCAGGGCGATAACGGCATCCTGTATCATTCGAAGGCCTACCGCTTGCAGCCGGGCACGGGATGGCAGATCGACGCCGGCATTCTGCACGCACCCGGTTCGCTGGTGACCTACGAGCCGCAAGTGAATTCGGACGTTTTCGGGATGTTCCAGTCGATGGTGGAGGGCCGCGCAGTGCCCTGGGATCTGCTGGTGAAGGACGTGCCTGCGGAGCATCATCACGATCTGGACTACATCATCGGCATGCTCGATTGGGATGCCAACGTCGATCCGGAATTCGCGAAGCATCGTTTGTTCCATCCGCGGCCGGTGCGCGCGGAGGCGGAAATGGCGGAGTGCGGCTACTCTGAGAAGTGGGTGTCTTACTCGACGCCGCACTATTCCGCGAAAGAGCTGACGGTATTTCCGGGCCGCTCGGTAGTGATTCGCGATGCGGCGGCATACGGACTGATCGTGGTCGAGGGCTGGGGCGCGGTGGGCAAGATGGATGTGGAGACGCCGTCGTTGATCCGCTACGGCGCCATGACCAAGGACGAGTTATTCGTGAGCGCGGCGGCGGGCGGGCGCGGCGTGGTGGTTCGCAATCGCAGCGACGAAGAGAATCTGGTGATGCTGAAACATTTCGGCCCGGGCAATCCGGACGCCGCTAAACTAATCCCATGAAATTTGGCGTGAACACGTTCATCTGGACGGCGAACTTCGACCGGTCCAATTTGCGTTTGCTGCCGGCGATTAAAGCCGCGGGTTTCGATGGCGTGGAAGTGCCGCTGTTCGAGCCCGCGCAATTCGCGGCCGCGGACATTCGGCGCGGCCTGGCTGACAACGGCCTGGAATGCACCATCTGTTCGATTCTGACCGGCGGCTTGAATATGATCTCGGACGATGCGTCTGTGCGCGCCAAGACGCGGGTGCACTTGCAGGATTGCGTGCAAGCTGCCGCCGAAGCAGGCGCGAAGATTATCGCAGGGCCTTTGTATTCGCCGGTGGGATTGATGACCGGACGCCGCCCGACCGGCGACGAGTGGAAATACGCGGTCGAGGGTTTTCAGTCAATCGGGCCAACGCTCAGTAGTTACGGAGTGACGATCGCCATCGAACCGCTGAATCGCTTTGAAACGTACTTCCTGAATACGGCGGGGGATGCGGTGGCGTTGTGCGATGACATTGGTCACGCAAATGTGGGCATCCTGTTCGATACGTTTCACGCCAACATCGAAGAGAAGGATGTGGCGGCCGCTTACCGGACCGTGGGGCCGTACTTGAAGCACGTGCACACCTGCGAGAACGATCGCGGCATCCCGGGCACGGGACACGTGGATTGGCCGGGCGTGTTCCAGGCGTTGCGCGATGTCGACTACGACGGATGGCTGACCATCGAGAGCTTCGGCTTCGCGCTGGGCGAGCTGTCGGCGGCCGCATCCATTTGGCGGGATATCGCGCCGTCGCCGGAAGCGATCGCGTTTGAAGGGATAAAATTTCTGAAGCGCGGCATGGCGGCAACAGCGGCCAGCCGGTAAATCAGGCGCCGGCGGAAGCACCGCTGGTTCGAGGTGATGGTGGGGTTGGGCCGAGCCAGTGGAGGCGAAACCTTCAAAAGGTTTCTCCCCCACGCCCCTTTTTCCAACGTTTCCGCATCCATGCAGACCGGAAAACAATGTGGGCTGTGGCAGTCTGAACAGTCCAGCGTTAATATAACGCGAGAATAATGCTGCCCGCCGCATGATGCCAGGACCGATCGTGAATCAAGCCGCTCTTCAGGCAGATCCACATAAGCCGTCCATGATCAGTTGCCCCACGGGGTACCGCGGGACGGCCGCATCTCCGCCGGCGGCCCGGTGAAAGGCAATTTGTACTGCGCTTGGCTTCGCGTCATGCTCGCGTTATTTCGCGTTATGCAGCGTTAGTTCCCTGGGCGACGCAGATGCACTCACACTGCCCGCAAGGGTAGTTGAAGAGACCCAAAACTCTCCCAAAATGAGGTAATTCCCCCACCCACCGAACCGCAGGCCTGGGCCAGTTCACGCACAAGTCAAAGAGCATTGCTGAAAACAAACGGTTTGTTGGTTGGCCATGGATCTGCCCTACCCGGCGAAACTGCGGAATCCGGCCCTGCGCCCCCCGATGGGACGGAGTTCTCAGTGAGGAGGTGGACCTTGAAACTACGCCGGTTCTCCAAGACATTTATTCCAGGCAGCATCCTGATTGCACCGTTCCTTCTGTCCACCGTCAGCACCAGGAGCTACGCGATCCCGGCGTTTTCGCGGCAGTACGGCACTTCATGCACGACCTGCCACCTGGACTTTCCAAAGCTTAACGACTTTGGCAAAGCCTTCAAAGATGCCGGTTTCAAATTCCCCAAAGACGACGAGACATTCCTAAAGACTCCTCCGGTGATGTTGGGTGCGCCGGCGCAGAAAGACGTCTGGCCACACAGCGTTTGGCCGGGCACGATTCCGGGCATGCCGCCCATCGGTCTCCGCATGAATAACTTCTTCCAAGTTACTGGCACCAATGCCAGCCGCTTCAATGCATTGGCCGCTCCGGGCACAGTTGCGCCGGTTATCCCGAGTAACGATTTCGAGACTGGATTCTTCAGCATCTTCATGGCAGGCAATTTCGGCAGCGAGATCGCCTTCTGGGTGGATGACGACATCAGCGTGGCCGGCGACAATGGCGCCGGCGGTCTGGGGGACGGTTACTTGAAATTCGTCGATGTCAGCCGTTTCCTGAAGCTGCCGAAAGACTCGCTCAGCCTGCGGGCGGGCCAGTTCGAGCTGGATTTGCCGTTCACCCAGGCGCGCAGCATTAATATCAGCCCATACGATATCTACACCGAAGCCAACATCGGAGCCATCAACTCCATGACCGGGCTGCAGCAGAACGTGGCGAACCAGTTCAACTTCGCCGAATCTCAAAAGGGTATCGAATTAAGCGGTGGACACCTCTACGGCGGCTACCACTATTCGGTGGCGATCATCGATCAAAACACGAGCGGGGTGACCCAGTCCACAAATCTCAGTCCCTATGTTCCCTCGGCCACTGGCGGGGGAAATGGCGGCGTCGGTTTCGCCTCCGACTCCAGTTTGAAGGACATTTACGCCCGCTTCTCCTACCGGTTTAACCTGGAACGCGACGGCGAAAGCCGGCACTCGATCCAGGCGGCGGGCGCGACCGGACCGCGCGACCACACCTACCTGAACCTGGGCACGTTCTACCTGCACGGCAAATCGCAGCAAGGGCTGGTGGGCGAAGATGCCAGCGGAAATCCTGCAACGCTTTATGCGCGCGAGCCTTATTATCGCGCGGGCGCCGATTTCAGCTTCAATTACCGTACCTTCAATCTGTTTGGCCTGTATATGTTCGCGCGCGACAATAACCTGCTGCCGGTGACTTCGAGTGGAGCGCTGGTTCCGTTGCCGGTGGGTTCCACCGCCGCGGTCCCGGTCGGGTTTATATCCAGCGTGCCCGCCAAGTTCAACGGCGGATTCGTGGAGGCCGATTACCTGGTTCTGCCGTGGATTATGGCTATTGGCCGCTGGGACGGCGTCAACTCCAGCGCCGACCGCATCAACGGCCTGGCGCTCGAAGGGGGGACATCCTACTTCGGGCCGCTCCAATCCACCCGCAACCGCTTTACGCCCGGCATTCAGTTCCTGATCCACCCGAACATCAAAGCTTCATTTGAATACCAATTCCGGCCCAAACAGATTGTCCAGGTGGCCACAGATCCCTCGACCGGACTGCAAGAACCACTCAACCCCTTCCGGGTAAATACGGCAGTTGTAGCGCTGGAATTCGTTTATTGATTCCAGAAAACGTTTTGAATTTACAGACAGGAAAAGAGGATAACCGTTCCATGAAGAAAGTGATACTCGTTTTGCTTGCAGTTTCGTTGGCCGCTGACGCGGCGAATATCAGTGGTAAGGTGGCCGCGGGCAAGGGCCCTTCGGTAGTATACGTGGATGCCGTTGCCGGCAAGACCTTTCCCGCGCCCACCAAGAACGTCGTGATGGACCAGAAGCAGTTGTTGTTCACGCCACACATCCTGGTGGTGCAAGCGGGAACCACGGTGGAGTTCCTGAACAGCGACAAAGTGGCACATAACATCTTCTGGCCGAATATTAGCGGCAATAAGAAGCTTTCACACAATCTGGGCACGTGGCCCACCGGTCAGAAGCGCGACTTCAAGTTCGACACGCCGGGCATCGTGCCGTTGCTCTGCAACGTCCACCCGGAAATGTCCGGGTACGTGATCGTAGCGCCCACGCCATATTTCGCGGAGACCGATGCCGAAGGCAATTTCAAGATCGCGGATGTCCCGGCCGGCAGCTACACTGTCGCCGCGTGGCATGAGGGCATGAAGGCGCCGCAATCGAAGCCTGTAACCGTGAGCGGCGATGTGACGGTGGATTTCGCACTCTCCAAGTAAGCCCGCATGCTGACGCGCTTTCGAGACAAGAAAGTCGACCGCGACTGGCTGAACAGCAACTTCCCGTGTATGATGGCGTGTCCGGCCGGCACCAACGCCGGCCGGTACGTCGCGCTCATCGCGGAAGGGCGGTTCGAAGAGGCGTATCGCTACGCCCGCGATCCGAACCCCATGGCCAGCATCTGCGGGCGCGTCTGCGCGCACCCTTGCGAGACGGCCTGCCGCCGCGGTGCGGTAGACAAGCCTATCCAGATCCGTGCCCTGAAGCGCATGCTCACCGAGCGCTACGGCCCGGAGTCGCGCCGCCCGTTGCGCATCGAGCGCCGGCGGGCCGCGCCGCAGCCGTACCGCGTGGCCGTCGTGGGCAGCGGTCCGGTGGGACTTTCCGCGGCGCACGACCTCGGTCTGATGGGTTACTCCGTTACGATTTTCGAAGCCGCGCCGGTGGCCGGCGGCATGCTGAAATTGGGCATTCCGGAGTACCGCCTGCCGCGTAGCGTGGTAGAAGCGCAGGTGCGCGAAATCCTGGAAGCGGGGGATATCGAGCTCCGGCTCAATCAAGCTGCCGGCCGCGATTTCACGATTTCAGGATTGCGGCGGCAGGGCTTCGACGCCGTCGTCATCGCCGTCGGCGCGCATCGCAGCCGCGACCTTTCTATCCCGGGCGTGGATCTGGATGGCGTCCACAAAGCTGTCGATTTTCTGCTCAACGCCAACCTCGGCTACCGCTTTACCATCGGCAAGAAAGTGGTGGTGATCGGCGGCGGCAACGTAGCTATGGACGTAGCCCGGTCCGCTGCCCGCGAAGTGTTGCGGCAGCACGCCACCGTTCCGGAGGACGCTGTTCCCAGCGAAGAAAATGTCGCCGCGGTCGCCGCGCACGAGATGGTGGATGTTTCGTTGTCGGCCCTCCGCCTGGGCGCGCAAGAAGTCAGCATCGTCTGCCTGGAAAAGCGCCAGGAGATGCCCGCGGCTTTCGAAGAGATCGAAGAAGCCGAAACGGAAGGCATCATTTTGCATGACGGCCGGGGACCGCATCGCGTGCTGGGACGCGACGGCAAGGTCATTGGCCTCGAAACATTGAAGACCATGCATGTCTTCGACGCCAACCGCCGCTTCAATCCCGCATTTTACGAAAACAGCGAATCCGTGATTGAGTGCGACACGGTCATCCTAGCGATCGGCCAGGCACCCAATCTGGACTTCCTAAAGCCGGAAGACGGCGTCCGGGTTTCGCCACGCGGGTTGATTGTGGCGGACCGGGAAACCCTGACGACCTCGGCGCCAGGTGTGTTTGCGGGCGGGGACTGCGTCTTCGGCCCGCGCCTCATTATCGACAGCGTGGGAGACGGCAAGCGCATAGCTATTGCCATCGACGAATATCTAACCGGGCGGAAACATCCCGACCCGGAGATTGTGGTGGAAGTGCTCGACCACCACAAAATGTTCGCGGACTACATGAACTTGTCGCGGCAGCATGTTCCGATGCTGCCGCTGGAGCGCCGCACCGGCGTAACGGAAGTCGAGATCGGCTTCGACGAGCAGTCCGCCATGGCCGAGGCCCGCCGCTGCCTGCGGTGCTGGATCAACACGGTATTCGAAGGCAACGAGCCGGATGGTTCACAGTGTATCCTGTGCGGCGGCTGCGCGGATGTCTGCCCGGAGGAGTGCCTGCGCCTGGCGCCGCTGGAGCGGATCGAGTTCCCGCCGGAGGTGCTCGGCGAGATCCGCGGCAACGCGCAGCTCTATCGCGTGGAATTGGATGACGTGGCGGCCGACGAATTAGGCATGATCTCCGGCACGGCCATGCTTAAGGACGAAACCCGCTGCATCCGGTGTGGGCTGTGCGCGGAGCGCTGCCCGGTGAACGTGATCACGATGGAGGCGTATAGCATAGGGGTCGCAGCCCACATAGGCCAGGAGGCCTGTCCTAGATAAGGAACACTTATGCCAGAAGAAGACAAAACGGAACCCACCCGGCGCGAGGCGTTCATCAAGCTGGGAGTCGGATCGGTGGCGGTGGCCTGCGGCGGAGCGGCGGTTTTCGGATACTCCTACCTTTCTCCGAACGTGCTCTATGAGCCGTCGCCCATCGCCAACGCGGGCAAACCGGACCGTTATCCGCGTGGATCGGTTACCCAGGATCTGGAGGCCGGCATCTACATCATTCATGGCCCGGAGGGCTTTTACGCCCTATCGGCGACCTGCACGCATCTCGGTTGCCTCACGGTGTGGAACGCGGATCTGGGCATCATCGCCTGCCCGTGCCATGGCAGCAAGTTCAGCGAACAGGGAGCGAAGCTCGCGGGACCCGCTCCGCGCGGCCTGCCCTGGCTCAAAGTCTGGCTGAGCGATGAAGGCGACCTGCTAGTCGATCGCGCCTCCATCATCCCACCCAAGCAGTATTTGAGGACCTGATGACTCTCCAAGATCTCCGCGATACGCGCGTCTGGCGCTCCGTCTTCCGCGGTGGCAGCGGGGCCAACAATCTGCGCCGGTCGATGGCCATCCAGCAGAACGTCTTCCTGCACCTGGCCTCTGTCAAGGCCCGCAAACGAGCCCTCCAGTTCAGCGTTACATGGTACCTGGGAACGCTCAGCTTTGGCACATTTTTGATCCTGGTAGTGACCGGTATCCTGCTGATGCTCTACTACCATCCGTCGGCACCGCAAGCCTACGCCGACATGAAAGATTTGCAATTCGTCGTTTCGGCCGGGGTCTTCTTGCGCAATCTGCACCGCTGGTCTGCGCACACCATGGTCCTGCTGGTATTCGCGCACATGTTCAAGGTGTTTTATCGCGGCGCATATCGCAAACCGCGCGAGTTCAACTGGGTGATCGGTGTGATCCTGCTGATCGTAACGCTGCTGCTCAGTTACACCGGCTACCTGCTGCCCTGGGATCAGTTGGCCTATTGGGCCATTACGGTTGGTTCGAATATTATGTCGGCCGTTCCAGTCTTGGGCCAGAAGGTCCGCTTCCTCATGCTAGGAGGCAATACCGTGAATGCCAACGCTCTGCTGCGCTTCTACGTGCTGCACTGCGTGATCCTGCCGCTCGCGGCATTTCTGTTGATCGCCATCCACTTCTGGCGCATCCGCAAGGACGGAGGCCTGTATACAGGCCATGAGGAATCCCATGAGTGAACCTCCCAATCCGAAGTTTGCCGCGCAATTCGATTCCGATGCGCGCCGCACGCCGGTGCGCGTGGCGTTCGTCACGCGCCGCACCTCGCCGCAGGTGAAAGCGCAGGACGATTCCGTCGTGATGACCTTTCCGGAGGGCCTCTTCCGGGCCGCCGTAGCCATTGAGATATTGGCCATCGCACTGGTGATCACTTCCCTGATCTGGGACGCGCCTCTCGAACAACTGGCCGACCCCATGCATACGCCCAATCCGGCCAAGGCGCCCTGGTACTTTCTCGGCCTGCAGGAATTGCTGCACTACTTTCCGCCGTTTGTGGCGGGTGTGCTGATTCCGACCATGGTGATCGTGGCGCTCATCGTAATCCCTTACTTCAACATCAATGTGGAGTCGAGCGGCGTGTGGCTGCGTAACCGCGACCGGCGTCTGCGCATTTTCATCGGCGTGCTCGCGGTGTTCACGGCGGTCATGTTGCTCTTCCACGTTTACGCCGTCCTGATCCCTACGCTCCTGATAGCCGCCTTCATGCTGACCGCCGCCAGCCGTGCGCCGGCCAGCTCCCGCTTCCGGCGATGGCTGGTTTCGAAGCCCCTCTCATTCTGGATCATGACCTGGTTCCTGGCGCAGGCCGGCATCCTGACCATAATCGGCACATTCTTCCGCGGCGCGGGCTGGTCGTGGGTGTGGCCCTGGAGGGGTTGAACGCATGCGACAGAAGGCACAAAAGCTGTGGCAATTCCTCTTCGGGGATAGCGCACATGCGTTCGGCACGCTCAGCGTCGTCCTGCTTGTCTGCCTGGCCATCGCGCCGGCCAAGGATCGCTTCCGCGAATGGACACGTTACCAGGCCAAGTACCTGCGCCTGATTCGCGGGCGCGGCGAAGCCGCCAGCCTCCAGCGTCGTTTCCAGGGCGGATTGCAGCAGATCTGGATGCCCGAACTGGGGGTGACGGACCGCTGCGGCACTTGTCATCTGGGCCTGAAGGAAGCCAGCCTCTGGGACGTGAGCACGCAACCGTTCCGGCCGCATCCGCCCATCCCTCACTCGCCGACCGAGTTCGGATGCGTGATGTGCCACCGTGGCCAGGGCGTTGCCACGGGAGTGGAGGAAGCGCATCGCAGCACACTCGCCTGGGAACAACCTATTCTGCCGGCGCGTTATTTGGAAGCCGGTTGCGGCCAGTGCCATTGGAACACCCTCGCCGGCACGCCGCAATTGAACCTGGGAAGGCAACTGCTGACGCGCTACGGCTGCGTGTCCTGCCATGTCTTGAAAACGCCTGAAGGCCAACGCCTCGAATCCACCAATCATGCTCCCCCGCTGACGCATATTGCCGAAAAGACGACAACCGAATGGGTCTTTGCATGGTTGAAAAACCCGCAGGCTTACGCAATCACCGCGACGATGCCCAACTTTCAGTTCACCGACGCCGACGCCCGCGACATCTCCGCGTTTCTGATGTTGAGTGGGGCAGGCTCGCAGCCTGCGCCGGCCTCGCAGGCCGGCTCTTCTTCAGCCACCGACGCCGCATCCGGAGCCAGTGTCTACGGAGAATCTTTCTGCGCTTCCTGCCATGCCACGGTGAATGCCGCAGGCATGCTGGTGGGTGGCGATGTGGGGCCCGAACTGACGCGCATCGGCTCTAAGGTGAAAGCAAAGTGGCTAGCCGGGTGGCTGACCAACCCTAAGACCTACGATCCCGCGACCGCCATGCCGCACTACCGCTTCGACCAGAAGCAGCTAGGCCCCTTGCGCGCATTCCTGGAAGCGAAAACCGATTCGGATTTTCTGACTAACGTGCACCTCGAACCAGCTACGCCCGAACAGATCGCCCACGGCAGAGCATTAGTGACAGAGCGCGGCTGCGCCTCCTGCCACGAAATCAAGGGCATCAAAAAGCCGGATAACTTCGCCCCGGAGCTTACCGTGGTGGGCGGCGAATCGTTGATGAAGATCGTGTTTGCGCCGGGAGTGGCGCATACCCTGCCGGACTATTTGCAGGCCAAGATCAAGCAGCCGCATGCTTTCCCCAGCGCAAAAATGCCGCAATATTCTTTCACGGGGGCGCAGGTAGACGCTCTAGTCACAGCGTTGCTGGCGCAGACCGAACGCGCCCGCACCATGCCGGCAGTGCTGCGCGTCGCGGGCAGGCGCGAATCCAACTATCGCCCGGCGGGCAAGGCTGGTCAATTAATGGCCGATATGAATTGCTTCAGTTGCCACTCGATCAACGGCCGCGGCGGCAACATGGCGCCCGATCTGACCTGGGAAGGCAGTTCCGTGCAACGCCGCTGGCTGGTGAACTTCATGAAGAACCCTAACACGCTGCGGCCCGCGCTGATTCGCCGCATGCCGCGTTTCAATGTGACGGACGCGGAAGCCGAAACCATCGCCGATTACATCTTGACTGTCTACCAGACGCCCGACTTCGATCGCGACGAACTGGACCCGGCGAAATTCAGCGCCTCTGACGTCGAGTTGGGCAAGCAGTTGTTCTATTCGAAGTACGCGTGCCAGTCCTGCCATATCGTCGATCCGCAGAACGATAAGGGCTACATAGGTCCCACGCTCACGCAAGTGGGAGCGCGGCTCAATGCGGCATGGATTTTTCATTGGTTGAAAGATCCGCAAGCGCTGCGGCCCGGTACGCTGGAGCCCAACCGGAATATGAGCGACGCGGATGCCCGCGCACTTACGGCCTTCCTCATGAAACAAAATAAGGAGGCGGCTAAGAAATGAGGCTCTTCGTTCCTGCGACATTCGCGCTGATCGTGCTGACGGGCTGGCAGTCGCCCCGCCAAATCGCCCGCGCCGTTGGCCGCCAAGGCGTTTGGTGCGGCGATCACGGAGGTGGGCGGAGGAAAGCAGGCCGCCGGAATTGGCGCGCTTCTGGACCAGCCGGTAGTGGTGCAGGTGAACGACACTCAGGGAAGTCCGGTCGCCGGTGCGTTGGTTGAACTTCATACGGCTGGCGGAGCTATGGCGTCGCCGGATTCGGGCCTTACAGGTCCCGACGGACAGTTGACCTCTAACGTGACACTCGGCGGCGCCCCCGGACGATATGCGATCGTGGCCACCACCCGCGACAAATCCGGCAAGCCGGTAGAACTGCGGCTCGACGAAATCGCTCTCGGCTACCAACAGCAGTTAGGCCGTGTGCTGAACGATCAGTACTGCTCGCGTTGCCACGATCCGGAGTCTACACCGGAGCGGGTCTCGAATCATGACAACCTCACGGCCAAACCGCACGCCTTTACGGAGGGTAGCGTGTTGAACGCCATGAGTGATGCGGACCTGGCCGCCATCATCGGGTATGGCGGACCGGCTTTGAACAAGTCGCCGGAGATGCCGCCTTATGGATATACTCTGAACAAGGCTGACGTGGACGCGCTCATCGCCTATATTCGCGCCGTCGCCGACCCACCCTATCGCTTGAAGGGCCTGACTTATGCGAGGAATTAGTCTGCTCGCCGGCGTGTTTTCCACCGGCCTGCTCTGCGCGCAGGTAGTATCGCCGCCTGAGATTCGCGATCCCGAGTTGCGGGAACTGCAGCAAAAGCATTTTGCGGAGTTGAAGGCCGCGGCGGTGGCCATCGCCTCCCACCAGTTCCCCTATCGTTTCTATTTCAGCCGTACCCTGGACCTCGACGAAAACCAGCAGAAAACCAGGGACCAGCGTTCCATTCAGTTCGCCAAATACGGCCATCAGACCGTCGTCCAGATCACCGGCAATTACTTCGCCGCTTACTCCGACGAGTTAATGAAAAAAGAAGAGCGCGCCCGTCGCACCTTCGAGGATGTAATGCTGCCAATCTTGCGAGCAGTGCTGCGTGGGGAGGCGCCGCCGTTGACTGATGAGCCGAAACTGCAGGGATTTGCGTTGGAGATCTCGCATCACGTGCGCAAGAAGGTGCTGGGCGTCAGCGGAGAGCACGCGGAAAATGTGGTCCTGGTGATTCCAAAAGCTGCGGCGCTGCGTCTTGTCGCTGCGCCGGACGAGGCCACGCAGGCAGTTGCGCTAGAGGAGGGGTCGCTCTTCATCAACGGCGAACCCGCCACGATTTGGGGCCGCATGACAGCGGATCCACCTGCCGCTCCGGCTCCGCCTCCCACACCGGCGCAGCTTCCAGTAGCAGTGGTTGCCAAGGCGATGTCCGCTCCTACCCTCGCGCCGGCAGCGCCGGTAACTGCACCAACGCCTACCGTCGGGGCGCAAGAGCCCACCCCCGAAGCCCTGCATGCTCTGCAAGTTTCGTATCAGGAAATACTGGACAAGATGGTCCGCGAGTTAGACCCGACGGCGCACTTCGTCAGCTACGCGCCGCCCGTGTTCGTGAGTTTTCACAAAGGGATCTACCTGCAGCTCTCCATCACCACCGCGCTCCAGGCGTCCGAACCGGCATCCCGGTACCACGCGGCCGCGCTCGCATTTGACGAACACATTGCCCACCTGGTACGTCCAGTGCTGGCTTACTTCAAGGACGCAACGAAGTTTGCGGGCATTGACTTTAGCACCACGGTGAAGCCCGCCGGCCAAGCCGTGGAATACATTTTTGATATGGCCAACCTGCGCTGCTATGAACAGTTCGACTGCACGGGCCAGCAGATCGTCAACTCCGGATTCGTGCTGATCAACGGCGAACGCGTCACACTGGATCTTGAAGGCGCCGAGCGCTGAAACTCGATCGCATCGCAGAAAGGCCGCCCATGTGGCCCGGTGCAATGTGGCATTTTGGGAGCCTCATACACTGGCTGGGGATTCCGGCGAAGCTGAACACCATTCCGGAGGGAAGCCGAACGCTATTCCGGGCGGAAGGTGAACACCGTCGGAGCGAAGCGACGCTGGCTCCGCGGGTTCGCGCTCTTGCACTGCTTTCCGCGCTACACTGAATTCGTGCCAAAGAACGTGACGATCAAAATCTCGGATCAGGCCGCGCTTTGGGCACGCCGCGCAGTTCTTCGAGAGCGATGCGCGATCCAAAGCGGCTGTGAACAGTGGCCGCTGGCTCGGGGATGGCGCTCAGTTCGAGAGCGATTTCGGTTTCTTCAGTCGTAAAGAGGCGCTTGAGAATCCGGATCTCGACGCCCGACCGCGTAGGCGGAAATGCGACGGGCATGCGGTCGAGGTGCTGCTGCAAGCGCCGATACAGGGTTTCGGACTCGATTGTCGGCATTGGTCCGATCATACACCTCGTGTCCGGCTAGCCTTCTGCAAACACGGCCATCGGCGCCTGGCGCCGAACGACCCAGGCCACCTCCCGTGTTGCTTGTTTTATCGGCGTTCATCGGCGTTCATCGGCGGCTGATACGAGTTTTGTTTTTCGCGCTGGGCCCGAAGAACGTGCCATCCCGCACGGGGCCCGCTTCGCGGGAGATATCTACTTTCTGCCTTATCGGAAAGCCCCGCCACTTGGCGACTGCGTTTCGATGGGGAAGGACGATCCACGGCTTTGAGGATTCCGAGCCAAGCAAACCGCTCCTCACGGTCGCGGCTCGGTGACAGCCGAGCGGTCGCGCAACGGTTAAGAGGCGCGCGTCAATCAGGTATAATCGCCGGTAGCCGGGGGCGCGATATGCTGCCATTCACATTCAACCTCATCCACATTCGGCACGAATTTACTCGCCCGAACCTGGATCATCCGGCTGCCATCGTGGGTACAATCTGCGGCTTGTACGTTCCGGCGGCGCAGTGTGGGCCTCGGCATCAAGCCACGTGCCACGGTTGTCTCGCCGCCATCGGCCGGAAACAGATGTCCGAGGCGGAGCGCAAGGTTGTTAGCGAAAGGATGAGACGGTATTGGGCGGGGATGCGCAAGAAGTCCTGACTCATCATTCGTAGTGCAGCGCCTGGATGGGCTCGATGCGGGTTGCGCGGCGGGCCGGGAACCAGGCGGCCGCCGCCGCGGCCAAGGCCAGCACCAGGGCGAAGGCCGCGAAAGTGGCTGGATTCAGTGAGATCACGCCGTACAAAGCGCTGGCCATCACGCGTGTGAGCACCAGCGCGGCGGCCATGCCGATGGCCAGTCCCGTCAGAGTAACGCGCAGCACCTGGGTGACGACCAGGCGCAGGACGCCCGCCGGCGAAGCGCCCAGCGCCAGACGCACTCCGATCTCGTGCGTGCGCTGCGCGACGGTGTAGGAAACGATGCCGTAAATTCCGGTCACCGCCAGCACCAGCGCGATTCCTGCAAACACCGCCATCATCACCGCCGAGATGCGCACGCCCGAGGTCTGCGCGTCCTTATACTGCTCGGCGGTAGTCACGTCATAGAGCGGCTGATTGCGGTCCAGATCGTGCAGTTCCCGCCGGGCCGCTCGTATAATACCCTCCGGATCGGCATGCGTACGTATCGCAAACCTCAGGCCGACTTGCGGCATCAGCGCGTTGGGAATATAAATCGTGGACCAGCGCTCATGGCGAAACCAGTCCTTCATGTCGCCGACCACGCCCACCACGGTAAGCGGTGGAAGATTGGCCCCCACAGCGAGGATACGCGCGCCGAGCGCCATTTTCGGAGTCTTCCAATAGCGGCGTGCCACGCTTTCGCTGATTACCGTCACATGCTGCGGCGCGGCGCCGGAGTCCGCCGCCGTGATAGCCCGGCCGTAAAGCAGCGGCATCCCCATGGCTGGAAAGTAGTCGCCGGCGACCAGGCGCAGATCGGGCGTTGGCTCGTGGGACTCGCGCGGCGGCTGTCCTTCCACGCGGAAATCGCCCAAGGCAGCCGCGGCGCTGCCCCCGGCCGCCTTCACGCCTGGGATCCTGCCCAGCCGCTCCACGGCTTCGTCGAAGTAGGTACGCGCGGCGGACGGTGTGGCGTAGCGCGTTGCCGGCAGGCTGGTGTTCATGGTCACCAGGTTGTGCGTGTCATAGCCGATGTCGAACACGGCGATCGCGCGAAACGTGTTGACCATCAGCCCGGCGGCTACCAGCAGCAGCAGCGCCAGAGCGACTTCGGTGACCACCAATGCGGTTCGCACGGTGTGCCGCTCTCCGCCCACGGCGATCTTGCCGCCCGATTTCAGCGCCTCTATCAGATTCACCTTGCGGGCAGCCTGCAGTGCGGGAGCCACGCCGCACAATATCCCGGTCAGCATCGAGATGGCTGCGTTGAACCCCAGCACCGTGCGGTCCACCCGCATGTACTTGATGCCGGCTACCCACTTCAGAACTTCCGCGGGAATATACTTGGCTGAAGCGTCGGCATCCCACGCCGCCAGCAGCAACCCGAGCAAACCTCCGGCGATGGCAATCAGGATACTCTCCGCCAGCAGTTGACGCACGATCTGGCGGCGGCCGGCGCCCAGCGCCATCCGCAGGGCCATCTCCTTTTGCCTGGTGAGCGTCCGTGCAAGCTGAATGTTCGCCACGTTGGAACAAGCCAGCAACAGCACGAAGCCGGCGGCGGCCATTAAAACCAGCGTGAAGCGGTCCGTGACGTTGTTGATGACCGAGCGGATGGTCTCGACCCGCACGCCGCGGCCTGCGTTGGAACTTGGATACTGTGCGGCCAGCGCTTGTGTCACGGAACTCATTTCGGCGGAAGCTCGCCCCACCGAGACGCCGTTCTCGAGCCGGCCGAGGACCACCAGGTATCGGCTATCGCGGTTAGCCCGTTCCGCCGGCGAGAACGCCAACGGCTTCCAGACATCCGTCGCCAGGGGAAAATCGAAATCCTCCGGCATCACTCCCACCACCGTGTAGTCCAGGCCGTTCAGCGAGATCTTTCGGCCGGCGATGTGCGAGTCGCCGGCGAACCGGCGCTGCCAAAGCCCGTGGCTGATCACCACTACCTGGTCCCGGCCAGGCTGCTCCTCGGCGGCTGTGAAGGTGCGGCCCGCCAGCGGTGGCATGCCCAGGGCCGGGAAGAACTCGTGCGACACCGCGAAGCCCTGCAGCCGTTCCGCCTCGTCCACTCCGGTCAGATTGGCGTCCCATGCAGTGAAGGCTGAAAGCTGGGCGAATGATCGCGCGCGCTCTCTCCAGTCCAGGAAGTCGGGCGGCGATACCAGATCTCGCGTGTCGCCCCGCCGCGGATAGGTTTCCGACACCTCGACCAAACTGCCGAGGTCGCGAAACGGCAGGGGGCGAAGCAGAACCACGTTGACGGTAGTGAAACATATCGTGTTGGCGCCGATGCCCAGCGCCAGGGCCGCCACGGCGATGGACGTGATGGCCGGCGATCTCATCAGTACACGAAAAGCGTAGCGAAAATCCTGCCACATAGTTTAGCCGGGCAACGTCCAGGTAACTAAGCACGCACCGGGCCCCAATTGGTCCCCGCAAGTGGCCCGAAACAGGCGAATATTCGGAGTCCTATGTCCGCTTCTGGGACCGGGCGTCCGCTATCGGTACGCGGACCTCCGGCCCGGTGACTTACAGGTGTGTCTCAGATTTCCGTTGACCCTACCGGCCGCGGCCGAACTTGCCGGCGACACGCAGGGCGTGCAGCGGATAGTAGAGCGGGGAGAGGATGGCGGGAAGAGGAAGCAGCGAGTAGTCCTCTTCGTTGGGGGTGAAGGCCAGCCGGGCGTAGCAGGCGAGCTTGTCGCGGAGGCGTTCGCGCGTGGCGATGAAGAAGCTCGGGCTTTCGGGGGCGTCCGTGCGGATGCGGCCGGCGAGGCGTACGATGGCTTTATCATTCTCCGCCGCGCTCAGGACTTCGGCGGGGACGGGCGCGTTCTGTCGAGCTGCCAGATAGAGACCGAGCCGAAGCAGGCGGAGCGCGCCAATGGACCGAGCGTCCTGCAGTAAATCAGGCCAGCGGATTTCATTGGCGAAGACTTCCACCAGACGAGCGACATCGCGAATGAGAGCAGGCTCCGACCAGGCGTGTTTGGCGCCGTGCGCACAGAGCAACAGGAGCAGGTCCGCGGGCGCCATGGCGGGAATGTCCCGGCCGAGGAACATACGCCGGTCGATACGCGGGGCCAGTCGAAAGCTATAAGCCGGCGGCAGGAACGACTGATGGATTTCGATGGGAATCGCGCCATCGGGCGATGTGAAATGGATTTCGTAGCGTGCCCGGAGATAGGCGGCGCGCTGGCCAGAGTCAGTGGGAAGATCGGCGGTGTAACCCGCGTCTAACAGGACATTGATAACTCTGCTTGTGTCTGGCTTGGGCACTAAGATATCGAGATCGCAATAATCCCGCGCGGCGATATCTCCATATAGCATGTCAGCCAGCACCGGGCCCTTGAATGGCAGGGCCGCAATGTGATGGCTGTCGAAGAGATCCAACAGGCGCAGAAGTTCGCCGGTGAACAGCAGGGCGCTACGCAGTTCTGGAGTAGAAACTAGCACGCGGGAGCAAGCCGGATCTGGACTAAGTTCACGATTTGCTGATTGGGCGCGGGATGGCCGCCCGTAGCAGTGAAACGCAGCTTCATGTTGGCGGAGGGGATGCCGGTGCGCGCGTAAGATTTCTCGCAGTCCTGGACCGATGGGCCGCGCATATCGCCTTGCATATAGGCCAAGCCGGGGCAGCGGGTGCAGGTCCCGATGTGGGAGCAGGTGGAACACACGGGCAGCTCGCGCGGACGAATGGAGCGCACATCGTTCATCTGCGGCGAGTAACGCCAGATATCCAGAAATGGCTGCTGGCGGACATTGCCGGTGGGCAGAGGGAACTGCACGCACGGGAAGACATCGCCGTAGGGAGAGATGTAACAGTAAGTGTGGCTGGCGCTGCACGGCACTGAATCGAGATCTTCATCGCCGACGGGCGGGGGGGTTGCGCAGAAATCGTCCACGTTGCCGACTAAGTCGGCATTACGCATGACTTCCCGCAGATCCTTAGTGCCGATACCCATGTCGAGGATAGATACATCGCCATCCATCTTAGGAGTAATTGTAGGATCGATGGTGCTCTCGACGCCTAGTGACTTAGCTAACTGGCGGACGCCTTCATAGTCGCCGATATTCTGCCGCATGAGCACGTTGGCGATGATGACCTTCACACCGCGCTGCTGCAACAGGCGGATGCCCTTGACGGAACGCTCGAGTGATCGGGGCAGCAGCGTGATGGCGTCGTGCACTTCGGGCCGGTGGGAATAGATGCTGACCTGCACGGAACTTACATCCATATCGTGCAGCAGATCGGCTTCTTTTTCCCGGATCATGAAGGCGTTGGTCTTGATCTTGATGCAGAAGGAAAGCTCGCGCGCGTAACGCAGGATCTCGAAGAAATCCATGCGCATGAAGACTTCGCCGCCGCTTAGGGTGAGGAAGAGCGTGCCGGCCGCGGCCAGTTGATCGAGCACGTTTTTCATTTCGGCGGTGGTCATCTCGCCCTGATCGTCGTGGTCGAGATAGCAGTGCACACAGCGCTCGTTGCACCGGTAAGTGACGTCTAACTGTGCGCCCAGCGGAATGCCTAACTCGAGCGCGCGGCGATTCATCTCTTCCATTAAGACGTTCATGCTGGCTCCTGACGGGGCGGTTCGGCGGTGATGGGTTGGTCGGAGACGCGCATGATGCCGTGTCCAGCCATCTCCTGGATGAAGGTTTCGGCGTCGTGGCGGGCGACTTCGGGCGTGACATCGAATTCCGCGCAGAGGCGGGCGACGATATCGTCGAGCGGCGTTTGTCCGTCGGCGGATTGCCAGATGACCGAGCCGACGTCGTTGAGATTGAACAGCGTGGTATCGCGCGGAGACATGATCATCATTTCGCCGCCTAACATGCGGGCCGCCACCTGCTTGCTGCGAGCTATGTAAGTGGGCATCAGACGATCAGCTCCCAGGCGCGCGAGTCCGGCGTAAATACGAGGCGCTGGACCGGCACGCGCGCAACGAAATCGAATACGGACTTGAAGACCAGGCCGACCAGCTCCTCGTCGTGAGCGAAGAACAGGATGTTGCGGAGCACGGCGCGGGCGGCTTCGGTAGGATCGACCGGCTCGATGCGATTTTCGGGGCCTTGGACCAGGAGATAGAGCGCGGCTAGCGGAGCGCGCAGGTTGGCGCCGATGCGGGCGAACTCGCCGGCGAAGGGGGTGCCGAAGGCGACGTAACCGCTCCCTGACGGTCGCGGCTCAGTAGCGGGGTGCGCGGCGGTAGCGGGGTGCGCGGCGGTAGCGGGGTGCGCGGCGGTAGCGGGGTGCGCGGCGGTAGCGGGGTGCGCGGCGGTAGCGGGGTGCGCGGCGGTAGCGGGGTGCGCGGCGGTAGCGGGGTGCGCGGCAGTAGCGGGGTGCGCGGCGGGGCGCACGTAAGAGATTTCGTCGGTGAGGACCTCGGCATCCGGCGGAGCGAGTCGCGAGAGAGTAGTCTTCCCTGCTCCGGAGACGCCTGCGAACAAAAACGCGCGGCCATTGCGGACGGCGCTGGCGGCATGCACCAGGAATCCACCTTGGCGCGCCAGAAACAACGAGTGCAGGATGCGCAACACGCCGTCGATGGAATAGGGATTGGGGCTTTGACGCACCCAGCCGTGGCCCGACTGCGGATCGAATTCCGCGCGGAAGTCGCCGCGGGTAATGATCCAGCGGCCGGATTCGAGGCGCACGTTCACGTCTTCGTCATCCAGAATCGTGCGCGGCGGAATCAGATCGATATCGAGGCGCGCTTCGCACGGGGGGGCCAGGGGCTGGGGGCTGGAGGCTTGGGGTTTGATGAAGCTGCCGTAACGGTCTTCGAGCAGGGCCGCGAACTCGGCGCTGTCGGTGCGGACGAGGATCGGCATATCTCCGATATCGATAGCCAATTCGTGGGTTGCGGCAGCGGTCAAGTTCGTACCATCCTAGCAAAATAGTGCAGTGCGCGGGCGGCGAATTCGCTGCGGCGCAGTACTGCGGCGGCCATGCGGCGCGAGAGGGTGAGATCGGGGGAAAGGCGGCGGCCATGGCGTTCGATGGCGGCGACCGAGCCCAGGATTTCCGCGGCGGAAATGGGATAGTCGGGATGGCGGACACGGTCGCCGCGGGTGGCCAGGAGATCGCCAGTGTGGGCGACGACCCGATGCACGACGAGGCGGCCATGGCGGGCGAAGACCACCACCTCGCCGATCCGCACGGGACCGGCCAGGCGGATTTCGAGCAGATCGCCGGGACGCATGCAGGGGAACATGCTGAAGCCCGAAACCGGAAGACGCGCCTGGCCGAACGAAGATAAGACGTCGGCCGCCAAGTCGAGTTTGAGGGCGTCGGTCATGTGCTTACCAGATCGTGTTCGGATAATTGGCGGCGATTGACTCGTCCCTGCTGATGAGGCCGGCGGCGCCATTGGCCTTGGCATGCGCCACGATCAGGCGATCGAAGGGGTCGCGCGTCCAGCTTTCACCGAGCGCGACTTCCACAACGATGGGAAATGGGTAGTCGCAAATGGTGGCCTGCAATTCCGCGCCGAGCTTATAGACGATCTGTTGCGGCGTGCGGATGGCGCGCTGGATTTCGTAGAGGTATTCGAGTTCCAGCACCACCATCGGGGAGATCCGGATTTCGGATTTTTCGATATACGATAGGGCGCGGTGCGAGAGTTTTTTGGTGTTGGCTTCGGCGAGCCAGATGGCGACTTGGGTGTCCAAGTAGCAGATCAAAGCTCAGCCCAATCCTTTTCCCATTCTCGTTGCATTTCGGCGGACAGTTCGCGGGTGGCTTGGGCGTGCTGTTCGTCGGAGAGATCGGGGTTGAAGATTTGGGCGGGGGTGAGGCGGTCAAGCTTGGAACCGCGCGATTTCAGGGTGAAGCGGAGGGTGACGCCTTTATGGATCACCTCGACATCTTCGCCTTCAAGGGCTTGGTCGGCAAGCTTAAAGAGGTTCTTTCGGAAGTCGGAGATGGGGACTTTCATGGCTTAATTGTACATATACGATGTACGTTATGTCAAGTGATGGCGTACATCGAGACTTGGACAGGCCGGGAGGCCTGTCCTACCATGCCGTGTTCATTACCAAGTTATAGGCATTGACGGAGCCGAGGCCGGTGGCGAAATCCCAGCCGGGGGTGGCGCCGTAGGCGGGCTGATAGGCCGGCGCGAGTGTGGTAGCGCCGACCGCGCCGGTACATGTGGCGTTCGAACCACCACCTCCCGATAACGTGCAACCGCCGCCGCCGTTGTAGCCCTGGCCCGCGTTGTTCAGCGTAATGCTGCCGACGGTGCTGCCCGATAGAACGGCGGTGCAAGTAGCTTGAGTGCCGCCAATCCATATAGTTCCGCCTGAAGGATTCAAGTACGAATTGAGGTTGCTGGGCGCGCCGAGCGTGCAGGTGGGCGCGCTGCCATAGCCGGAGCCGGCGGTCAACACGGTGACGCCAGTAAGTGCCTGCGTGCTCAGGACGCCATAAGTGCTGGTGGGCAGATAGCAGTTCGCATGCGTGCCGTTGCAGTTCACGGACAGGTCGCCCTGAGTAATGTCGTAGAAGGCGCAGGCGGAACCGAGACCGCGACGGCCGGGCTGATTGATGGAGTAGCAGGAGCTGTTGCCGCCGGCGCCGAACTCCGTGTTGGCGATGGCGTAGTAAGTGAAGTTGGGATTGCCTGCGCGGATGTTCCATTTCTGGTTCACGAGGGCCTGGATACCGGCCATCATGGGAGAGGATGCGGAGGTGCCGCCGAGTTGTTCCCAGCCGCTGGGAGCACCGGTGCAAGTGCCCGCGCAGATGATGATGTCGTGTCCCCAGACGCCGTTGGAAGCGAATAGAGAGACGTCCGGGATGTCGCGTACGCCGTCGGCGGGGTTACCGGCAATACCCTGCTGCCAGGAAGGCTTGGGCCATCCTTTACAGGTGCCGCTGACGATTTCGGATGTGGACGGTGAGCCGGTGGCGCATCCGCTGGGGCCACCGCTGCCGGAGCCGGTGGTGAGGAAGTTCGAGCCGCTGCTGGTGTTGCAGTATGCAGGCACGCTGGAACCTTCGAAGTTGGCGATCAGCCAACTGGCGCAGGAGTCGTTCCAGGGAATTTCCGGGACGTAGGATTTTGCCGATCCATCCGTGGGGGTATTGGTGGAGTTCCAGTAGGTACTGACCGGAATGGCGGGCGAACCTTTGGTCGCGTTGTAAGTGTCCTCGAAGTCCGTGCCACCCACCGAGACGTTGTAGGGTGTGGAGGTGAAGCCGCTGACCCCGATGCCATGCGTGGCGCTGCTCTTGTTCGCGTCGCAGCTTGCGGCGCTTTCATCGCCGGAGGAAACGAAGACGGAGACGCCGGCAGCCGCGGCGGATTGGTAGGCACTAGAGAATGCCGCGTTGGACGATGAGCCGTTGACGGCCTCGCACTCGCCGTAGCTGATGCTCATGATGGCCGGAGGGGTACCTTCGCTGACCAGATTTTCGAGCGCGATCAGACCGCCGAAAGTGGATGTGGTGTCTTTGCAGGCCGCCACATTCACGGTGGCGAGCGGCGCGATGGCCGAGACGATTTCCGCATCGAGGTCCGCTTCGATATCAGCGCCGTTGGCTCCCGGGTTGGTGCACGTTCCACCGGTGCCGGTGGGGTTGGATTGGACCAGGGCGGGCGTCGCGTACTTACTCAGGAACGTGCTGCGGTAAGTGGTGACATCGGAGGCGGCTCTGACGGTAGAGTCTTCGATGACCACCACAGTCTGACCCTTGCCGTTGATGCCCTGGCGCAGCAGCGGATTCACGTTATAGATGGTCTGGATGTCGGCGGGAAGCAAGGAGTAGAAGGGCGAGCCGGAACTCGTAAAGGTGTAGTTGGGGTCCACCGTTTTGTACATGGGGTGAGGGAAGAAGTTATGCATGGAAACCACCCCCACGACGGCGGGGGCCAGCGCGGCGGGAATCTGGGGATCGCGCATGTTGGCCCAGTGCTGCTTGCCATCTACTTCGAGATTATGAATCTCGGTGTGGAAAGCCTGGCGGATCGTGCCGGCCGTGCCTGAGAAATCGATCACCATGCCTGTCTCATAGATATGGTGGACGGTGAAGCCTTTTGATTGCAGCCAACTTTTGATGGTGTCGAGATCCTGCTGGGCGGGACCGTATTCGTCGCCGATTTGTTTGGGCGTCATCCACTGGCGGAAATTAGGTGAGGTTTTATCGTGCATCTGGCTGATGCGTTGGACGAATTCGGCTTCGAGCACAGGCGGGCGGCGGAGCTGCAGGAACATGTGCTCCATCACGAAGGAATCGGGGACGATGCCGCGATCGTTGGCGCGCGTGCGGGCTTCCGGACGGGTGTTGCCTGCCAGGGTTACGAGCTTCGATTCATCGATCGAATCGACGATCAGGACGCGGGAGAATTGGCCGAATAAGGGAACGAATAATGCCAGGCCGATGGCCGCTCCGGCGCCTAAAAAAGAAAAAGTAGCTAGTCGTTTACGGGTCATGGGTGGTTTCCGTGAAGTGCTGCCTCCAAATTGATTTGGGCCTGGCTGTAGTCAGGGCGCAGGCGCAGCGCCATGCGATATTCGGCAAGGGCATCGGGCATGCGGCCGGGTAATTGGGAGAGCGCACGGCCCAGGTTGTTATGCGCTTCCGCAAAGTCGGGTTGGAGTTCCGCGGCGGTTTGAAATTCTTTGATGGCGTCGGGGAGACGGCCGGGCATCTGCGCCAGGGCGGCGCCCAGGCTGTCGTGCACTTGGGGGTCGCGGGGATCGAGCTTGAGAGCGGCTTGGAATTCGGCGAGGGCTTCGTCGCGGCGTTCGGGAATGCGAGCCAGCGCGCTGCCCAGATTGACGTGCGCCTGCGCATAGCTGGGATCGATCGAGAGCGCGGAGCGGAAGGCCGCGATGGCATCCGGCAGGCGGTTGGGCTGCTCGATCAGGACGACGCCGAGATCGTTGTGAATGTTCGGCAGGTAGGGCTTAAGGCGGAGCGCGGCTTGGAATTGGGCGAGAGCTTCGGCGATGTGGCCGGGGACTTGCGCCAGGGCGTTGCCCAGATTCTGGTGGGCCTGCGCCATGTTGGGCTCGATGCGCAGCGCGGTTTGGAATTCGGCGATGGCTTGGGGAAGATGCGCGGAATTGCGGGCCAGGGCGTTGCCCAGATTGTTGTGGGCGGCGGCATCGTCGGGCTTGATGCGGAGGGCGGCCAGGTATTCGGCGATGGCTTCGCGGGTTTTGCCGCGCGCGAGCAGGTCGACGCCCAGGTTGTTGTGGGCCATCCAGCTTTGCGGGTTGCGGGCGAGGGTGGCGCGGTATAGGGTTTCGCTGTTGCGGTAGGTGGCGGATTGGCGGAAGGTGAGGATGGCTAGGATGGTTAGCAGGACGGCGGGGAGTGCCACGTTGGCGGGGGGGCCTAGACGGTCTAGGGCGGGAGCGATTAGGGCGGAGAGCGGGATGATTAGGCCTAGCGCCGCTAGATACTGGAAGTGGTCCGCTACGTAGGAGAAGACGAACGGATACACATTTAAGAAGCCTAGGACTGGGAAGAGCGTTATTAGGAAGTATGAGAGCGCGGCTAGAGGCGACCTACGAGGTCGCCGCAGGCTACGAGCCTGCCCCACAACGAAGACAGAAACGGCGAGGACTCCCAGGGGAAAGAGCCATTGGCGCCAGTCGGTGGGATCGATGGTCCAGCGGGGGTAGGTGAAGATCAGGGTTTTGGGCCAGAAGAGTTTGGCGGCGTAGAAGCAGACCACGCGTCCGGCGAGGAGGAAGCGCTGGAGGATGCTGAGGGCGAAGTTGGCGCCTTGCGCTCCGATATAAGTGTGCTCGACCCAGGCGGTGAACAGGCCGGCCGCGATGCCTAGGGCGAACCAGGGGGCCAGCGGGCGAACGTCGCGGCGGAGACGGAGGCGGCCGCGCTTCCACCAGAAGATTACGAGCAGGGCGGCGGGCAAAGAGGCGGTGACGGACTTTGAGAGCAGGGCGCAGAGGAACAGCGCGGACGCCCACAAGTAGTGCTTGCGATCGCGCGATTCATCGTAGCGGAGGTAGGCCAGCGCGGCGGCGAGATAGAAGACCGCGGAGAGGGTGCTTTTCTGTTCGGAGATCCAGGCGACGGATTCGACCGCGACGGGATGCAGGGCGAAGATGAGGCCGGCGAGCCATGCGCCGGGGAGGGCGAGGCGGCGGACGATCAGGACGACCAGGCAGGCGGCCAGGGCATGCAGGAAGACGTTGGCGAGATGGTAGCCAACGACGTGACTGCCCCAGAGGCGGTGCTCGATCCAGAAGGCGGAGTGGAGGAGCGGGTAGTATTGCTGGGTGGCGCCGAGATCGGTCCAGATGCGCCAGAGTCCGTGGAGGGAGCGGAGGGCGGGGGCGGTGATGTGGGCGTCGTCATCCCAGACGAAGGCGCCGCGGAGGGCGGGCCAATAGGCCAGGAGGGAGGCGGCCAGGAGGGCGGGGAAGACGATCCAGGTGGGTCGGCGGGCGGGGGCCGGGCGGGGGCGGGGTTTGTGCAGTTTTGGGCGAGTTTGGGCAGTTGTGGGCATGATTTTTTTCTGCCGAGCAAAGCCAATTGTTATTTGTTTTGTTTGAGTTAGGTGAGATTGGAAGGAAACTTGCCGAAGAGCCGGGCTAGTCACCCTCCAAGCGGGTTAGGCGGCTTTCGTGGATCTCGGCCACGTGGACCAAGCTCGCCAGACCTTCCATGATCTGGCCGAGGCGCTTGTCACGTTCTTTGTTTTCGGCGGCTGCTTCGGCGGCTCTCTGCCTGTTCTCGGCGGCCATCTGCCGGATATCAGCGGTCAACAATTCGACGGTCTGTGTTAACGCTTCGTGGCGTTCCTTCAGGCGTTCCAGACCTTCCTCGAAGCTCATAACAACAGTATGACATAAGGGACTGGCAGGACAGACCACAGAAAACGATGGTCTGTCCCACGGGGTCGAGATTACGGGGCGGACTGGATGGTTTGGACGGCGCAGCCACCGGTGCCGGAGGTGGTGCAGGAAGCGTTCAGGGTGGTGGAGTAATAGATGTTCTGGGCGGTGGCCAGGGAGTTGTCCACTACGATGCCGCTGGGTCCGCCTTGGGCGGCGATGGTGCCGGTGGTGGTGGTGCTGGGGCTGATGGTTCCGCTGGTGACATCATAGCCGGATACCAGGCCGACTAGGGGGCTGGTAGTGGCCATCAGCGCGCCAGCGAAGATGTAATCGTAGGTTCCGGTGTAGAACTCGGTGACCTGCAGGCCCCCCGCGTAGTAGCCGTTCGTGTAATTGGTGGCGACGGCAGGACCAGTGGTGGCGGCGCCCGAAATGATGCCGCTGGCGATCGGGATTTGATAGAGCGTGTTGTTCTGCGGGCCGGTTCCGCCTACCACATAGAGGTTACCGCTGCCGGTGTTGAAGTAGTTGTTGTCGAAAGCGCCGGAGAGCAGGAATTCGTATCCGGGGCCGACCTGGGCCTCAGCGCCCATCGCGGGTGTGACCCCGGCTGTGAACGCTTCGTCGAATTCAACGACGGCCGCGCAGGGACCGCTGGAGCAGGACGTGGTGTTATCCGCCCCCACGAATGTGAAGACCATGGAGGTGGTGGGGTCGACGATGGGGCTGTCAACGATGCCGTATTGGTAGTCGAGCTGTGCTGTCTGGACGACCGCGCCCGACTTGACGGAGTAGAGATATCCGCAAGATCCGGCGGAGTTGGTGGCGGAGGGCTCGCACGTGGAGGCGTAGTTCAGCAGGTAGTCGCCGATAAAAACGTAGCCGGTGTTGGAATCGTAGACCGGGCTGCCGAGCGCCCCGCCGGTGGTGGCGTTGCTGACCTGAACGGCGGTACCCTCGGTGGGCGTGCCATTGAAGACGCCCGTAAACGTGTGGAGCACGCCGGAGTCGTCTCCGACGTAAAGCGTGTCGGCTTTGTAATCGTAGAACGGCGAGGAGTAGGAGTCGCTGTGGCCGTCAGCGAAGGCGACGGTGGTCATGCAGGGCGCGGTGCAGCCGTTATAGGTGCCGGCGGCTCGTCGGTCGGGGGGGTCGGGGAAGTGACTGATCCGCCGGAATTCGATGTACGGACGACGACCAGGCTGGCGGCCGATCCAGAGTGCGCCGGTGATGAAAGCGATCTGTGAGCCATCGCCGGAGAGGTCGACCGAGGTGGTGACGGGCGCCGTGCCGGTGTTGTAGGCGTAGTAGACCGATGGGACGCCGCCGTTCCGCAAGAGGCGTAGATATTGTTGTATGCGACAACGGTGGCCTGCGAGCCGGAGCCGCCGAGTCCCGTGTTGTAGATGGCGATGTCGGTGCCGCAGGGCGAGTGCGGTCTGGGTGAATGTTGCGGGGAACTGGCCGACGCCGGTGGTCCCGTTGGAGCCGATGCCGACGCTCCAATCCTTATGAAAGCGCTTCTTGCCCTTGCCGTTGGGGACGGCTTCCTTGCCGGTGGGCGGGATGAGCGCCTTGGTGATGCCGCGGGGCAACGGTCCACCGTTGTAGGCGGGGAAGACCTCGGGCGGATCGGGGCGTTCGGTGGCGGCGAGCGGCGCGGGCAGCGAGGGAGGAGCGGCCATGGCGGCGCGGATCTGCTGCTGAAGGATGTAGCGCGGATTGTTCGCGAGCTTCTGCTGCTGGGCGGCGTTGTGCGGCTTGGAGAAGACCACGTGGTGCATGGACCAATCCTTGGGGACGCCCTTCGATTTGGCGTCCTGGGCGGGCAAGAGCAGGGCGGCGCCGAGCAGGAGGGCCACGCCGGCGAGGGTGGTCCAGGGCCGGGAATAAGAGGTGTGATTATTCATGTAAGTGCTCCTCGGGTTGTGATTCTTTGGATATGGATGGCTTGTCATGGCGATCACCAGGCGGTGTTGAAGACTAAGTTGTAGGCGTTGACTGTGCCTAGGCCGGTGGCGAAGTCCCAGCCGGGGGTTGCGCCGTAGGGTTGATACGCCGCCGCTGCGGTGCCGACGGTTGCGGAAGCTACGCAGGTGGCGCCCGATCCGCCGCCGCCCGTTAGCGTGCACGCTGTGCCGCCGGCGTAACCGGTGCCGGCGGTGATGAGTGTGATGCTGCCGACGGTGCCGCCGGACAGGTTGGCGGTACAGGTGGCTTGCGTTCCGCCGTTGTAAATAGTGGTGTTAGTGGGTGACAAATACTTGTTGAGGTTGCTGGGCGCGCCGAGCGTACAGGTGGGCGCGCTGGTATAGCCTGACCCCGCCGTAAGCACAGTGACGGTGTTTAGCGGCTGGGTGCTGATAACGCCATAGGTGCTGCTGGGCAAGTAGCAGTTGACCTTGTTCGCGCTCCCGTTGTCCCTGCAGTCGGTGTCGATGTCGCCTTGGGTGACGTCTTGGAAAACACAACTCGTACCCAAGCCGCGGCGGCCGGCGGGCAAATTGACGGAGTAGCATTCGCTATTGCCGGTGGCACCGTATTCCGCGGCGGCGATGGCGTAGTAGGTCGGGTTAGGATTGCCGATCTTGTTGAGGCCCCGGTACTCGTTGACAAGCGCCTGGATGCCGGCCATCATGGGCGTCGCGACGGAAGTTCCGCCGAAGCCGACCAAGTACTTGGTGCACCGGTGCAGGCCGTCGATCCGCTCGGTTAGCGGGATCGGACCAGCAAACGACAGCATAGTGGCCCCAGAAGCCGTTGGAGGCGAAGAGCGAGACATCCGGAATGTCGCGCACGCCATCCGCGGGATTGCCGAAGACGCCCGATTGCCACGACGGTTTGGCGTATCCAACGCAGCTATCGCCGACTTCCAGATAGCTGGTCTGGTCGGGGTTGGTTCCGCCGGTGGCGCAAGCGCTTGGTCCGCCGGCGGCAGCGGCGATGCTGTGGTAGGCGGTCTGGCCGGAGGCGTTACAGAAGCCGTTTGGGCTCGTGCCAGTGCCGTAGGGCGTAATGTACCCTTTATAGTTGTAGATGAGGTAGCCCGCGCAGGAATCATTCCAGGGGACCTCCGGGATGTAGGACTTGGCCGAGCCGTCTGTAGGCAGGTTGGTAGTCGACCAATAGGTGCTCGTCGGTAGGCCACCATTGGCAGGCTTGAGGGCGTTGTAGAGGTCCTCGAAATCGGTACCTCCCACGGAGACGTTGTAGACGGACTCTCCCCAACCGGTGATGCCGATCCCGGCTGCGTCGTAAGTGCTTTCGCCGAATTCGCCGCCGCAACCGGAAGCGCCGCCGTCGCCGGAGGAGACGAAGACCGAACTTCCGGCGGCGGCTGCCGTCTCAAACGCCGTGCTGAAAGCGGCGTTCGACGGGAGATAGTTGGCTGCCTCGCAGACGCCGTAGCTCATGCTTACGATAGATGGCGGGGCCGACCCGACCAGGTTCTCAAGGGCCAGTAGGCCGCCAAAGGTGGTGGTGTCGGCGCAGACGGCCAGCACAATGTTGGCATTGGGCGCCATAGCGCTGGCAACTTCGCCGTCGAGGTCCGATTCGCTGTCGGCCGCCGTAGCGCCGGGATCGGTGCAGGTGTTCGATCCGGTCGGGTGAACCGTGCTGAAGGAGCCGAGGGTGTACTTGCCGAGGAAGGTGCTGCGGTACTTCGCGACGTCGCCGCTGTAGCTGTCGCTGTCTTCGAGTATGGTGACTGTCTGGCCTCTGCCGTCGACGCCTTGCCGAAGGAGAGGGTTGACGTTGTAAATCGTCTGGAAGTCCGCGGGCACCAGTTCCTGTTCGTTGGTTCCTATGTAATAGTTGGGGGCCATCGGCACTAAGTTAGCGTGCGGCTTGAAGTCGTGGATCTGTACGATGCCCATCACAGCGGGGAACAGGGCGGCGGGGATCTTGGGATTGGTCATGTTGGCGAAGTGCGTCTGGCCATTGACCTCCAGGTAATCGACCTCGGTGTGGAAGGCTTCGCGCAGCGAACCTGCCGTGCCTGAGATAGTCCATCACCATGCGGTTGGGGTGAATGCCGTAGACAGTGAAGCCGTGGGATTCAAGCCAGCTCTTGATGGTGTTCGAGATCCTGCTGCGACGGTCCGTACTTCTCGCCGATTTGCTGGGCGGTGAGCCAGTGGCGGAAGTTCGGCGATGACTTGTCGGTGAGGGTCTCGATGTACGCGGACCAGTTCGGATTCCAGCGCGGGGGAGCGCTTCAGTTGCGAGCAGCATGTGATCGAGCGGGAAGGAATCGGGCACGGCGCCGCGGTCGTTTTTGGCGTGCGGCCTCGGGCCGCGTGTTGCCGGATCACCGTGACGAGCTTGGATTCGTCGATCGCCTCGGTGATGAGAACGCGTGAGAAGTCCGCCGAGGACGGGGCGGTAGAGCAACAGGCCCAGGGCGACGAGGGCTCCCGCAGTCAGCGTGATGGAGAGCCGGCGAGTGTTGGAGTGGCTTAGATTCATGATCGCTTCTCCTTGGATAATCCTTTCATCGCGGCCGGGGGGCTACGAAGTTTTCCTGTTCTGGTGGCAGCCGGACTGCGTGGTCTGCACCTTGCCGCAGGTGAGGGCCGAAGTTTCAAAGACCCGTTCGTAACGCACGGCGGGCTTGTGATAGGGCTTGCGGGCGCCGGGCGCGAGGTCCGGCTGGTCCGTTCGAATGGGTCGTTTGTTTCATATGGCTCATGGATGGCTCCTAAGTGTGGCTCCTCGATGTCATACAGTGTCTTACACTGAGTGCGCGAGCGGCGCGCGAGTTATGATTGCTGGTCGTCGGATACAAGTTGAGATCTATTATATGATAGGGCGGGATTGGTGGCTAGTATAATTACGCGAAATTCCGGGAAAAGTACTTAGTAAGATGATGTAATCGGGTGTTTGCGGATGTATGACATGGCTGGGGGATGTAAACGGCGATTGCGCGTGTCATACATGGGCGAGATGGGCTCGCGGTGCTTACAAAGGGACAGGCCAGGAGGCCTGTCCTACTCTGCCCCACTTTTCCGCAGCCCTTCGCGGATGGCCCGCTTGAGCACGGTCTGGTAGCCGACGCCGGTCTTGCCGGCGATCCGTTCGGCGCGCTCCAGATCCGCGATCGGTATGCGGATCGAGATGGCGCGTGTGGCGGTTTCCTTGGCCTGACGCATAAGCTGTTCGAGGACTTTCGGATCCGTCTTCGCGATCTTCAGCCCGGACGACCGGCTGAGGCTTCCGGCCCGCAGCGCGCGTACGAATTCGCGCTGCGTTTGCCGCCGGCCCTGCGGGGTGGCGTACCAGCCGGCCTCCTCGGCTTCGGATTTGAATTCCGGAACACTAATCGATTTGCGGGGCATATCTGGTTTTCTCCGCTCGATTCATTTCGTAGGCAGTCACGGCGCGGAACAGATTACGGCGAACCGTAAAGACTACGGCCAGGTAACGGCCGGATGCGGTTTTGCCGAGGAGCTTCCATCGCTTTTGGCCTCTTCGACCTCGAAGGGGGTGACTGCGTGGCGCCGGATCTCCGCCATCCTTGTTCAGCATATACGCCTCCGGTATATACAGTCAACCGGGCGTTGAAAGGCTTGATTTGGAAAAGCGGATAATCGGCTCGCGTTTCCTCGAGTAACATTCGGTTAGGCGAGCGTGGCTCGGCCCGGACAGGCCAGGAGGCCTGTCCTACTGGGCTAGCTTCGCTCGCCTAAGAGCGGGCCTACGAGGCCCGCGCAGGCTACGAGCCTGCCCCACAGGTGAAATCCATCACGTAAGGCTTACCTTCATTGGGGAATTGGATGGTGATTTGGCCGTTCCGGTTTTCGACGGAGAGAGGCGCCGGCGCGCCTTTCGGGCGGGGCAGGATCAGGGTGGTGAGATCGCCTTTGGTGCGGACGCGGAGAATGGATTGAGTCTCTTCGAAGGGGCGGCCGTTGGCTTTGGCGAATTCATTCTGTTCGCGGTTGGGGTGCCAGTGGTGCGACCAGGCGCCGGTGATGGTCTCGACGGGCGCGGATGCGAATTGATAGAGGTCCCAATCGATGAGCCATTGTCCGGTGTAGGAGTGGCCGGCAGCGGGGCTGCCCATCAGGTTGAGGGTGACGATGCGGGCGGCTTCCGGGCCGTCGAAGCTATCGCGGATAACGATGATGGGATTGTTTTCGGCGGGGTGGATGGAGTAGACGGAGCGGGTCCAGGTTTGGCCTTTGAAGTCGTAGGTGGCGCGAACGCAGGCGCTATCGGGAAGCGAGGCGAAGGACTGAACGGCGGCGTGCTGCCAGCGGAATCCGATGTTGGCGAGCTGGGGGGTGGTGGTGTCCCAGGCGAAGGGGAGGGCGGATTCGGGGAGGGCGATGGAGTGCATCCAGGCGCCGGCGGTTTCGGGCGAATACATGCTGCCCCAATCGATGGAGAGAGGCGCGCCGAGGGCATAGATGACGACGGCGCCGTTGTCTTCGTGGGCGTGGTCGCGGTAGAAATCGCCATCGACGAGCCAGATGGCGGTTTCGTGGCGGGTGCCCCAGCCGTTGCGGAGGACGGTGAGCCAGCCGGGGAAGTTGGCGTCGCCGAGTTCGATGTTGGCGGCGGGCAGGGACTCGTCGATTTTGAGGAGGGTGGAGCCGTGAAAGCCGGAGTGCATGGCGCCGGACTGACGCCAGGCGGCCATCAGGCGGGCGGAGAGCGCGGGGTTGTCGGCGGCGAAGGCGGTCGAGAGCTGGCCGTATAACTCGCTCGATTCAGTGGAGGAGCCGCCGATGGAGACCAGCTTGCGGTATCCGCCGAAGCGGGGTTCGGGGGGGGTGAGTAAGTTGAGATAGAACTCCGCGAAGTTGGTGAGGCGGGGCTGGTCGCGGAAGGCGTCGGCGAGGCCGGCGGTTTGGAGTTGTTGGAGGGTGGTGAGGAGGGGGCCCATGGAGGCGTCTATATAGTGGGTGGATCCCATGGCGGCTCCGGATTCGTTGACGGTGGTGGTGAGATTGGCGAGGGCACGGGAAAGGACGCCTTCGGCTCCGGGCGGGCTGGGAGTCCGCCGCAGGCTACGAGCCTGCCCCACATTCAGCAACACAGCATACACGTCGCGATATTGGTTTTGTTGGACGGGCATGTTGGCGGTGCCCAGGTTCAGACCGTGGCCGTCGAACATGGGGACGAAATCGGGGTCCCAGAGGACCGCGGCAAACAAGGCAGCGGCGGCCTTCATGCGGGCGCGGTCTTCGGCGGAGGCGCGCGGATCGGTGAGGATGGCATCGATCCACACGGCGGCGCGGGTCATTTCGAGGCCACCCATCCAATAGTGGAATTTGAAATTGTAGATACCGTCGCCGTTGACCAGGGCGTCCAGCAGGTCGTGGGCGGTTCCGGAGACTTCAGCGGCCAGCTCGTGGATCTTGGCGCCGGTGGGATCGCGCCACATATCGAGCAGAGGCCGGGCGGAGGGTTCGGCGTCGTAGAGGCGGTGGTATTCGGCGGGATCGGTGCGCACGCGGGCGATGAGGGCGTCGACGGCGGCGGGATTCATGTAGAGCGGACGGTAGCCGCCGGGCGGATCGGGGAAATCGGTCTGGATGCGGTAGACCTTATTGAGAGTGATGCCACCGTGGAGGTCCATTTGGCGGGCGATGTTTTGGACTTGGTAGGGGTCGCCCAGATCGGCTTTCGTGCCGGTGAAGATGCGCCAGGCGATGCGCACGCGGGGGAAGACGCGGGCGTCGGGCGAGCGGCGGTTGGCAGCGAACACGATGGCGGCTTGCGGGCCAGGCTGGGTGGAGATTCCGGCGCCGCTATTGGCCGCGCCGATAGCTTGGGATACAGGTCCGGCGAAGATGCCGAGTAAGTTGGCGGCGGGCGGCGCCTTAGTGTTGTATAACGTCCAATACCAGCCCGAGTCATAGACCCAGGGGTCCCAGACGGCCATGCGGCGGATGTTAGGCGGGGTGCTGTTGTAATCCGACGGGGCGGGGGTGCGGTATTGGAGGTCGCGAAAGGCGTCCATCTGGGGGCGTTCGTGCGACATGCGATACTGGCGGCCGTCGGCTTCGCGGCCGTTGGCGGCGGAGGTGGAGTGATGGCCGCGATAACGGGCCTGATCGGGTTCGAGGCCGGGATAGATATCGAGAGAGTAGTGGAGATCGGTGTCGGTATCGTCTTCGATCAAGATGGAAGGCTGGCCGGCTTGGATTTCGATGGTGGAACGGTAGTAACTTGGGCCGGCGGGGATAAGTAACTTGTCACCGTAAGTGA
Organism: Bryobacterales bacterium; assembly: GCA_963785255.1. Taxonomy (GTDB): domain Bacteria; phylum Acidobacteriota; class Terriglobia; order Bryobacterales; family Bryobacteraceae; genus Bog-159. The sequence continues at coordinate 75,920 of CAWAUR010000012.1, read as the reverse complement.
GATTGGGGCGATCGACGGAGTAAGACACCTCGACGGTGACTTTGAGCGGTCCGGATTCGAGGAAGCGGACAGTCATGCTGGTGACTTTGCCGGTGACTTCGAGGGGATTGGGTCCCGTGGCGGTCCAGAAGCCGTTGCGGTATAGGATGCCTTGAATGGGGGCGAGATTGGCTTGGCCGGCGCGGGCGATGCGGACTCCGGTGAGTCCGTTGACGATTTCGTAGTAAGTGGGAGTTTGGGTGATGCGGATGGCGTTTGAAAACGGGCGCGGCGCGCGGCCGGTGTAGAGCTTCCATTGGGCGGTGGCGTGGGCGGCGAGGGACGCTTCGACGGCGATCTTGCCATCGTGCAGGAGCTGGAACGGGACTTCGTTGTCTTGCGGGCCGAGCATGTAGGCGTGCGCGGGGTCGATGTGTTTGGAGAAATCGAAATCTACAATCTGGGGGGGGTGAGTCACTCCAAATTGTTCGTGAACGGAGAAAGTCGCGAGGGGAACGACGGCCGCGGCCAGGAACAGCAGCACGTGGGTTCAATCTCCGAGGGCGTGGCTGCCGACGGCTGCGGCGGCGGCCTGTTCGGGCAGGGCTTCCACTAAGTCGGCGAAGCGCGGCACCAGTAGGTGCTGGTGGAAGCCGCGGCCGCGTTCGAGCATGCGCGGATCGGGCACGCCGCGGTCCGCGCCATTGTGGGTGTTGGCGAGGATGCGGCGCACCACCAGATCGACATCGCCATGCGTGGCGGATGACAGAGGAATGCCGTTGCCGGCGGCAATATCGGTGACGTGGCTGTCGGCTGGGCCTATGTACAAGACGGGCGATCCGATGCACATGATGTTATAGATCTTGCAGGTGTGCACGATGCCTACTAAGGGATCGCCCATGACCACCACGTGCAGGTCGGCGGCGGAGAGCGATGCAGAGAGCTCGGCGAGCGGTTGATAGGGCAGGCAGCGAATGTTCGGCAGAACGCGGGCGGTGGCGAAATTGGAGACGGTGGGGAACTCGCTGCCGCCGCCAATGAAGCAGAAGACGATATCGGGACGATCGGCCAGACGGGCGGCGGCTTCGAGCACGGTGGTCAATGGATGGCAAGGGCTATGATTGCCGGAATACATGACGACGAACTTACCGGTGAGCCCGTGGCGCTCGCGGAATGCTTGGCGGCCGGGCGGATCATAACGCACGATGTCGCTGTGGGCCCAGGGAGGAATGACGCTGATTTTTTCGGCGGGCACGCCTTTGGCGATTACGCGGGTGCGCATGAAGCGATCGAGGACTACGACTTCATTGGCGACGTGCAGGCTGAAATTGAGCAGGCCGGCGAGGATGCGGGCGGTGAGGGAATCCTTTTGCAGCCATCCGGCGGCGACGGCTTCGTCGGGGTTAAGATCCATGACCCAGAAGATGAAGCGTCCGCCTTTGAGTTTGACGTAGAGCGCGCCGAGGAGGGAGATGAGCGGTGGGGAAGTGAGGGCCATTACCACGTCGAAACGCGGGAGGAACAGGATGCGCGCGATGCAACTGAGGAAGAAGCTGCCGAAGTTCGCGGCGCGGCGCCATTTCGCGGATTTGCCGAGGGCCAGGCACGGGACACGCAGGATGCGGCTGCCGTGCCACCGTTCTTCATTGGGAAACTTGACGGCGGGGTTATCGTAAGCCCGCGTGCTCGAGACCACGGTGACTTCGTGGCCGCGGGCGGCGAGTGCGGATACCAGGTCGCTCGAATGCTGTGCGGTAGATACTACGTCGGGATAGAAGCACTGATTGAGTAACAGTATCTTCATGAGTTAGCCTCGGATAAAAGCGGTGGATGGTGGCTGGTGGCTGGTGGGTTAGTCACGCGTTATCGGATTTCAAAGCCATTGGAGGGCGGCCAATCTTGGCCGCAGCCGGCTTTCAGCCGGCTCAGAGCGGGCCTACGAGGCCCGCGCAGGCTACGAGCCTGCCCCACTCAAGCCAGGGCGAAGGCGCGTTTGTTTTCGGAAGCGCGCAGGTTCTCGGATTTCAGGAGCATGTAGGAACCAATTGCCAGCGCATCCATGCGGGTGCGCAGGAAACAATCGAGAGCTTGCACGGGTGTCTGGACGATGGGTTCGTTCTCATTGAACGAGGTATTCAGCAAGACCGGGACGCCGGTAAGATCGCCGAAGCGGCGGATTAGTTTCCAATAGAGCGGGTTGGAGGCGCGGTCCACGGTTTGCAGGCGGCCGGTGCCGTCGGCATGCGTGACGGCGGGGATATCTTGCAGGCGGTCGGATTTGATGCGGTAGGCGGTGACCATGAAGGGCGAGGGGTAACTGGTCTCGAAGAAATCGCCGGCGGCTTCGGCTAAGACAGAAGGACAGAAGGGACGGAAATGTTCGCGGTGCTTGATGCGGCTGTTAAGCAGGTCTTTCATGTCGGTGCGGCGGGGGTCGGCCAGGATGCTGCGGTTGCCCAGGGCGCGCGGCCCAAATTCCATGCGGCCCTGGAACCAGCCGACCACTTTTCCGGCGGCGATTTGGGCGGCGGTTTGATCGACTAACTCGGTCTCGGTAAGACGGCGGTAAGATACGCCGGCCGATTCGAGCTCATCGAGAATCTCGCGGTCCGTGTATTCGGTTCCGTAACAGGCATGCTGCATCACGAAGGAGCGCGGTTGATGGAGGTGCTCGTGCCAGACGGAGAGAGCCGCGCCGATGGAGGTGCCGGCGTCGCTGGCGGCGGGCTGGATATAGATGTCTTGGAACGGCGTTTGTTCGAAGATCTTGCCGTTGGCGGCGCAGTTGAGGGCGACTCCGCCGGCGAGACACAGAGTTTTCTCTCCGGTGCGATGATAGACGTGATTGAGGAGCGCGAAATAATTTTCTTCAAGCACGGCTTGCACGGAGGCGGCCAGATCGGCGTGGCGCGCGGTCAGTTCGGCGCGGGGAGTGCGCGGATCGCCGAAGACTTCGACCATCTTACGCGAGAAGAGATTGCCGGAGACGGGCTCGCAGCCATCCCAAGTCATTTTGACGCCCTGGCTGTGATGCGTGAAGTAATCGAGATTAAGGCGCGTGGAGGCGGCTTCGGTACGCACGATTTCGCGGATCTGCGGAGCGAAGCGCGGTTCACCGTAGGCGGCCAAGCCCATCATTTTGTACTCGTCGCCGTATTTGGGAAAGCCCAGGAATTGGGTGAAGGCGGTGTACAGGATGCCGAGCGAATGGGGGAAGAGCACGGAGCCGAGCACGTCGATGCGATTGCCGCGGCCGATGCCCCATTGGACGCTCGAGTAATCGCCGAAGCCATCCACGGAGACCACGGCGGCCTCTTCGTAGGGCGACGCGAAGAAGGCACTGGCGAGGTGCGCGCGATGGTGTTCGACCTTGTGGATGCGGGCGCGCTTCAAGTCGGAGAGAATGGTGCCGGGGCGATCGGAGTTCAGGCGCGCGACTTGCAGGAGATTGGCGGCGCGCGAAACGGACCGTTGCCAGGAGGCGGGACGGACGGCGGCGTATAACACCTTGCGTGGGAAGTGCGCGAAGGGATTGCGGGAGATGGCGACGTGCGCCACGTCGTTGCGGTCGGATCCATTAAGGCAGGCGGCGGCGGCCAGATTGGGGAATCCAGCCCAGTGTTTGATGCGGTTGAGGCGCTCTTCTTCGATGGCGGCGACGAGCTGGCCGTCAGTGAGGAGGGCGGCCGAAGCGTCGCCATGGAAGGCATTGAGTCCGAGTATGTTCACGCTTATTCCTTGGTTTTTATCCGGAAGAGATTCACAGGTCAGATGGCGAGTAGGCTTCTTATTCCCGCGAATCCAAGGTTCGCGCCTATGGCGAGGGCTGCCGCGGCCAAGCCTGCCACGGCGGGCGCGACCCAATTTCGGGGCAGTAAGTCGCTATATGCGTCCAGCAGCATGGGAGTAACGGGAATAAGCAGGCGCGGATAGATAGACAGCGACCACGTCGGCGCGTTATAGACCAGCACAAAGGCGGAGTAGAGCACGACCGTCATGCCCTCTTCGAGGTGTGCGAATAAACGGTCCCGCCGACGTCTGCTGAAGCAGATTCCTCCCAGCGCGGCGATATGCACAAGCACATAGGCTAACTTGACGACGGTCATGACGGAATTCCCAACGTTTGAGTGGCTCCTGAGATTCTGCCAGACAGCAAGCAATGGGATCGTTATGGGAAGCTGGCCACGCCAATCCTGCTGTTGGTAGGTCTTCCAATGGAGGAAAGGGTTCCCAAGGTATATGATCTGCGGAGCCAGATAGGCGCATCCTACTAGAGCGGCAACTCCCACGATGACGACGATTCGTTTTGCATCTTTGAACGGGCGCGTGCAAAGGCCGGCGAGGGCAAACACGCCGAGCGGACGGACGGTCGCAGAGAGCGCCGCGGCGAGGGACGAGGCCGCCCAGCGTTCATCACGGGTAAACCAAAACGAGGCGAGCACAAGCAGGACGAACAGAGGCTCGGATCCGCCGTACGCGGCGAATTGAATAAACGTGTAGTTCACGGCGGCAAAGTACAGTGCGACCCAGCCGGACCATAGCTTTCCCGCCAGGAATACGCAGGCGATGGCGGAAATAAGCGAGACGGCCGCGATCGCGTGAAGTTCAGAGATGCGAAGGATCGCCGACAGCGCGGCAGCGCAGTATGGCAATCCCCAAACGTGCTTGACGACGGGCACAGACCGCAGGTCCCACGTTCGGATCGCATGGGCGACTCGCGCGTAGGCGGCATTGTCGCCATTGGCCAGAACCGCCCGTGTATAACCGCCGGTCAACCCGGATGCGAATATGCACAGGAGCAGGAGAGTAGCTATGAAAAGCGCGGCTTGAAGTCGACTCGGCTCTCCGCCTAGAAGGGGCAGGCGGGCCTGGGGGGGGTAAGTCACCGGCTGCGGAGTCATTGGGAAGTTATCTCCCGCCTTGGGGCGCGAACGATAGCGGCGGCGGTCCGGGGAAAGCGTTAAGCTTTGTGCTGCTCGTAGATCATGGCGTCGACTAAGAAGCGAAACCAGAAGCCTTGCAGAAAATGAAAGATGAGGCCTTCCTTGCCATCGAGGAAGCCGAGCCGCAGCAGATAGCGGTACGACCAATACATAAAAGCGCGGCCGAATAAGGGGCCGCGCGAATAGGCGTTGCGGAACCAGCGGCGGCGTTCGATGGGATTGCCGAGTAAGTCGGGGCGGACCTGGCGGCGGCGTTCGGCTTGTTCATGCGCGAGCATTTCGGTGGCTTCGAGTTCGGCCCAGCGCTTATGGCGGAGGGTCCAGGTGCTGAGGTTGGTGGCCACGATATCGAGATAGTCGCTATCGAGCGGCTTGACTTTTCCGGCGACGACGAAGTGCTGATCGTAGAGGCGGTCTTCGCAGCGTCCTTTGTAGCGGCGGAAAAGGCGCAGGTGGTAACTCGGATAATGGCCACCGTGGCGAATCCAACGGCCCATGAAGATGGTTCGCTTGCGCAGCAGGTAGCCGTCGATATCCGGGCTGGGCGATGCCAGCGTGCGGCCGATTTCGGCGGCAAGCTCGGGCGTGAGGCGCTCGTCGGCGTCCAAGTGGAGAACCCATTCGGCATCGACGGGGAGATTCTCTTGCGCCCAATTGCGCTGCACGGCGTAGTTTTCGAAGGGGTGCGAGAGACAGACGGCCTGGTAGCGTTGGGCGATTTCGAGGGTTTTGTCGATGCTGCCGGAATCGACCACCACGACGGTGCAGTCGAGGCCAGCGAGGCTATCGAGGCAGCGGGGCAGATTGATCTCCTCGTTGTAGGTGAGGACGACGACGGCGAGGCGGCAGTGGGTCATGGGGCAACCGCCGCGTAGGCCGCCGCAAGTTGACGGCTGACGGCTTCGAGCGAGAATTGCTGGCGAGCCAGGCGCACGCCGTTTTCGCTCATGCGGCGGCGGAGTGAGGCGTCGCTGAGGACGTGGAGCAGCGCGGAGGCCAGATCGCCGGCGCGGCAGGGAGTGACTAAGCCGGCTTCGGCGCGGCTGATTTCGCGATGGATGCCGACTTGATCGGAGAGGACCACGGGACATCCGCAAGCCAGGGCTTCTACCAGCGCGATGCCGAAGTTTTCGGAGTAGGACGGCAGGACGAACACGTCGGCGCCGTTCAAGGCGGCCCATTTTTCCGCGCCGGTGAGGAAGCCGGCCCAGACTACATGGGGGGCGATGCCGACACGCTGGGTTTCGGATTTCAAGTGGGCGACCCATGCGGGATCGCCCGCTCCTGCCAGGACCAGGGTTGCATCGGGGCTTTGGCGGCGAACTTGGGCGAAGGCTTCGAAGAGAAGGTCTAAGCCTTTTTTGCGGTCGAAGCGGGAGAGGAAGAGGATTACTTTGCGGCCTTCGAGCGGGACAGGCCGGGAGGCCTGTCCTACGGGGATTTCTACGGGGTTGGGGATGATGAGGGGGGGGGTAGAGACGCCGAGGTCGCCGGCTTCGAGTTGTTCCTGCTCGCTGGTGTAGTGGATGCCCGCGGCATTGGCCAAGATGCGGCTTTCGAGAAGCCGGAACGAGAGGCGCTTCAGCCATGGGCGGCGATTCTGGATGCCCCAGCGGTTGAGCGTGCCGAGCGGCCGGACGATGTAGGGGATGCCCGCGCGGCGGGCCAGCAGCGCGGCGGGCAGCGCGGCGTAGGAAAACAACGCGTGGATGTGCACCAGATCGAATTCGCGCACGTGGCGGGCGAGCCAGCGGGTAAGCGGCCAGGAGAAGGTGTAGAAGTGGGTCTGGCGCGGGAAATACCAAAACGTAGCGCCGTCTTCCTGTTGTGGGACGCCGAGCGGGACCGACAGGCGATTGGGGCCGTTATCGTCGGTGGTGGCCACGTGAATCTCGAGGCCGGCTTCGGAGAGAGCGCGGGCGAGGGTGCGCATGAGGACGCTGGGTCCGCCGCGCTGCGGGCCGACGGAGGGGATCACGTGGAGGATTTTATGCGCGGGCACGTTGACTCCGGACGCCGGCAAGCAAACGATCCACATGGGGCGCGACGGCGCGCCAGACTTCATCGACGGAGATATCCATGCACGGGTGATTCGCCACGGGACACTCGCTGCACAAGCAGGCTTCACAGGGCACCGCGCGGCGCAAGATGATATTGGAATCGCCCAGCGGGTCCCAATGTCCGGCGAAGCTGTTGGCGCTTTGGATGACGACGCAGGGAACGCCGAGGGCGGCAGCCAGATGCGAAGTGCCCGTATCGAGGCCGACGAGCAATTGGCATTGGCTGAGCAAGGCGGCCGATCCGGCGACGGAAAAATCTCCGGCGGCGTTGATGGCTTCGCCGCCCAATCCGGCGATCATATTTTCGGCGAGAGTGCGCTCGGCGGGTCCGCCCAAAACCAGAATCTCGGCGCAGCCGGTGGCGGCGACACGGCGGCCGAGTTCGATGAAGCGATCGAGCGGCCAGGCGTTGGCCGGTTTTTTGCAGCCGGGGCATAGGGCGACCAGCGCGCGGCCGGGATGACGGCGGCGGGCGCGCAGCCATTGATCGCCGACGGCGAGATCGGCGGCGCCGGGCTGCAGTAGAGGGATGCGGAAATGACCGTCGCCATTGAGCGCGATGCCACTGTCGCGCAAGCGCTGCAACAGAATGACAGCTTCGTTGGGCGTGCGCAAAGGGCGGCCGTTCTGGCGGGGACGGACCACGGACTCGGGCACGGGGCGAAAGCCGATCACTTGCGGGATGCCGCAGGATCGGAAAAACCAGACATCGCGGCGGAGAGCCGAAGCCGAGCGCTCGCTGGGCAGCAGGCTGACCGCAGCGTCGAAACGGCCGGCGCGGAGCTGCGCGCGGAGGGTGAGAGCGGTCCGCACGCGAGGCCCCAGCGAGGCTTCGAACTGGTAAGGGATGAACTCATCGGCCAACTGCGCGCAGGCCAGGACTTCGCGGCTGGTGACCACGCCCGCGCGGCTGACGTTGTGCAGCACGGCAATGTGCGCGGCGCTCCCGTAGTGCGCGCGAACGGCGCGCAGAGCGGGAATAGACACGATGGTGTCGCCGAGCGAACCGATGCGATAGACCAGAATTTTCATCTCACGCGGATGCTTTGGTAAGCGGGAGCGGGCGGGGCCGGAGCGGCGGCGCGGGTCTGCATGCGGTACAGATACTTGTTCACCATAATGGCCACGATCAGGCTGGCGGCGGCGCTGGCGGTCACTTCCACAAGCTGTCCGCCGACCTGCAGAAACGCGAGACCGGGCAGAAACCACAGGACGAAGCCATGCAGGTCGTTAATGGCGAGCCGTTCGGCCGCCTGCCAATCGAGCACCGTGACGATCACGCCCATGATGAGGAAGCCGATAAAGACGCCGGTGGTTCCGAAATTAGCGTAGAATTCGAGCACTTGGCCGACGCCTACGCTGGTGCCTTCGGAGAAATCGATGCCGGTGAAGCGGGTGACCAGGTTGCCGCTGCCGGCGCGGATCGGTTTTTCGGGCCAGATGGCGCGCGGGATGAGCGCCAGCAATGCGTCCCACAAGGTATCGCCATGGGCGAAGTTCTGGTTCTGGGACAACTGGAAGACGGCGGCGCCGACCAGGACATTCTGGTTGAGACGGCCGTCGACACGCTGCAAGTGAACGGGATTACCCGGGTCGAACGGCTCGATGGAAGACGCGGTGTCAAGCACGCGATCGATGCGGTCGGAGAAGGACTGCCGGCCCCAGACCGAGGCGCGGATCTCATCGCGATCGCGCATATAGCTGACGAATACGGAGAGGCCTATATAGACCACCAGCGCACCGGCCAGCGTGACTTTCCAGGGGGAGCGCACCAGGCTTGCAACGAAGATGAGCAGCGTGAGCACGGCAACCGCGCCGAACCCCAGGAAGCCTTGCACGATCAAGGTAACGGCGGGCATTACGAGAGAGGCAGCCAGCCAGAACAGCAGCTTGCGCCTGTGGCGCTCACGCCAGGCTTTCCAGCAGCAGAGCGCCAGACCTACCAGCACGAGTTGGGCTCCGGAGGAGATGATAGCCGAGGCCGTGGGGATGTGCGACAGAAAGCTGGTGGAGAGAATGTAGAAGGCGACCCCCGCGGCGATGTAGGCTTTGGGTAAAAGCGGATCGGGCTGGTGCACGCCGGAGGCGCGTGGCAACAGACCTTTCTTGATGAGCAAGGGCGTGATCACGAGTCCGCCTAACACGAAGGCAGCGACGCCGTAGAGGGCTTGTTCGAAACCGAGCGTGGTGAAGCGCGGGTCGCGATCCTGGTAGGCGGGGAGGAGGTAGATGGCGGCGCCGATCAAGTGGATCAGCGAGAGATCGAGCAGGTAGGCGAAAGTGAGGCCCGTGCCGGGCATTTTCCAGCGCCAGCGGACGAAGACCAGGATGACGATCAGGATGACCCAGGCTGCGACCATTTGTTGTAAGTCGGGGGTGTTCATTTCAGTTGAAGCGTTGGGCTCAGGTTCGCGATAAGCGGCCTACGAGGCCGCTGCAGGCTACGAGCCTGCCCCACAATTTGCGCGAAATCGGCGGCGACTTCGGTCCAGGTGCGGGGCTGGAATTGGCGATAGATGTTGCGGACCATTTGGGCGAGCTCGGGGCGATGCGTGTCGCACCAGTGGAGTCGATCGAGAAACGCTTGGGGGTTGCGGATGGGGAGCACCCAGCCGGATTCGCCTTGGCGGATGAGATCCGGGCCGCAGGAGTTTGCGGTGGTGAGGATGGGCAAGGGCCGCGGCGGCGGCCTGCGTGAGGACGACGGCGAATCCGTCTTCGATAGTCGGAAAGAGGAACAGATCGCCCCAGGCGTGCGATTTCGGCAGTTCGGCTTGGGGCTGCTTGGGGACAAATTCCGCGGCGGCACTCATTTCGCGGACGAGGCTTTCGGCTTCGGCAGTGACGGGACCTACGAAGCGGAATTGGAAGCGGCGGCGGGCGGGATGGCGCAGCATGGCGGCCAAGTCCCACATGCCTTTGCGGAACGACAGCGCTCCGACGTACAGGATGCGCAGCGGATCGCCAGAGAGGATGCGGGCGCAACGGGCTTCGACGACATCAGGGGCGGGCCGGAAGCAATCGAGTTGCGCGCCCAGCAATAAAAGGCTCAGCTTGTCGGGCGGAAAGCCTTCGGCGACGAAGCTATCGTGCGCAAAGCTGGAGACCACCATTACGTTATCGGCGAGCGCATATTCGCGTTCTTCGCGCGCGATCATCCACGGGCTGGGACGACCGAGCCGCGTGCCGGTGCGGCGCTGTTCTTCTTCGAGCAGACGCGCCTGGGTGCGGATATGGGAGGAAGCGCGTTTCACCACGCAGAAGGCGGAGCGGCAGGCGGGCGATTGCAAGATTTCCTCGGCGACGCCGCTGAAGGGTTGGATTACATCCCATGGTTCCTTGGCCAACTGCGTGGCGGCCCAGCGGCCGAACATGCGATGCAAGAACGCCTCGGGGTAAGGCAGATTCAGGGTCTTGTGAAGGCGCTCTGCCAGGCGAGTGAGCACGCCGTGGAGCCAAAAACTGCGCACCATTTGCGGTTCCAGGCCGAAGCGTTTGGCGGCCCACTTGGGATAGTTGGTGAAGACCGTGACGTCGTGGTGGCGCGCCAGTTCGCGCGCGATGTCGAAGGCATAAAACCGGCCGTGAACTACGATGGCGATCTTCATATTAAGTTTGGACAGGCCGGGAGGCCTGTCCTACGTAACATGGCGGCCAGACGGTCGGCATAGGTGTTCCGTCCGCCGACGATCCGGGCGTGGGCGCTGGCGGCGAGGCGGCAGCGGTCGTCTTCGTGCGCCACCAGCCAGCGGGCCTTCTCGACCATTTCCGGAATGGATGCGAAATACAGAACGGCTTCGCCTTCGGGGCCGAAGATAGCGCGGTGTTCTTCGGTATCCTCGGTGAGCATGCATGCGCCCATGGCGGGAATCTCGAAGGTGCGCATGACGTGGCCGTCGCCATTTGCGCGGCGCACCAGGCAGAGGGCGATGCGGGCGGCGGCGACGGCTTGGCGCAGCGTGGGCAGGTCGGCCTGGCCGAGGTCGTAGGGCCGCGTTTCCGGGTAGCGATTCCAATATCCACCGTAGAGGGCCAGGCGGAATCCGGCGGCGATGAGCGCGGCGATGGTGGGCACGCGGTCGCGATCCGCGCCGCCCGCGAAAACGATATCGGAGGCGGGTGCCGCAGCCTGCGCCGCGTGGGCCGGAGGGGCCAGATGCTTGGACGGAGAATAAGCGAAAGGCAGATACGATACGGCGGGACATCCGAGATTGCGGAGGGCCTCCAGGTTGCTCTGGCGCGGCGAGAAAACGCGATCGTATTGCGCCAGCGCGCGCAGGAACCAGGACGCACGGAGCGCGGGGTTCCATGGATCGTCGGTAAGGTAATTCAGCCGTTCGATGCCGAGTTTGCCGATAGCCGCGAGCGCGTCGTGGCCGATGGGCGCCTGGCCGGTCGTGAGCAGCCAGGTGGGCCGGTAATCGCGGCAAGCTTGCACCACGCTTTCGCCAAAGGCGCGGAGATGCGCGGGACGGCGTCCGGCGAGATGCCAATTTACGCGGGCCAGCCAGCGCGGGCCAGCGGATGCCTGGCGCAAATCGCAAAAGCGGACACTCAAGGAGAGCGACTGCGCGCCTTCAAAAAGATGCGCGCCCACGTGGACGGTTTCGGGGTTGCCTACCAGAAGAAGCCTTTCACTCTCCGGGGAGTGCGCCAAAAGAGCGCCCGGCGCCGCTTGGATTCCTAAGGTTCCCGCTCCTAATGGCGGCGCGGGTAACGCGCCCTTTGCGCTCATGGGCGTTTCACCACGGCGCGGAAAGCCTGCGCGATGCCCTCCGCGGCTTTTTCCACGGTGTAGCCGGAAACCTTTTCGCGGCAGCGCGCGCGAATATCGGCACGGCCAGCGAGCGGCAGGGCGCGTTCGAGCGCGGCGGCCAGACTCTCGGCGGAGCCTGCGGCGGCGATCTCGCCGGTGACGCCCGGCTCGATTAAGTCCGGCGCGCAGCCCACCGCATCCGAGACGACGCATGGCAAGCCGTGGTGCAGGGCCTCGTTCACCACCAGCCCCCAGGTTTCCGAATGGAGGCTGGGGAGCACGAGCAGATCGGCCGCATAATAGTAGGGGCTGAGCTGAGTCTGATTTTGAAAACCGAGAAAGCGCACGGCGATGGGGGGGGCGGCTGCCGCCATTTGCGCGAGCGTGCCTTGCAATTCGCCACTGCCGAGTAAGGCGACGGTGAGGCGGTCGCGTATTTCGGAGGGCAATGCGCGAATGGCATGGAGCAGGAGGTCGGGCGCTTTGCGAGGGCTGAGTTTTCCGGAGAACAGGATCAGGGACGAGTCCGGGCCGATTCCGAGCCGATCCCGGGTAGCCGCGCGCAGCCGTGCCCGCGCATTCTGCGTCGAGATCAAAGGCGGCGGTATCGCACAAAGCGCGGAGAGATAGCCGAGTTTCGGCCTCGGGAATTCCCAGCCGGCGGAAATGATCGCGCGAATGGCGGCCCACATACAGAAGCGGGAACAGAAGCGATAGAGCATGCGCAGAGACGTGTCCCTGGCGAACGAATTCGCGGACGCCGCGGGTGGGCGGCATCTGTCGTTTCGCCGCGTAACAGGATGAGCGGGCAGCCCAGGCGCCGCGCCGCGACCATCCACGCGTGGCGATGGAAGCTAGGGCTATAGCCGGTAAGCAGGATCGCCGCGGGCGCGTCTGTGCGAAGCGCGGCTAGCAGGCCGCGCGTGGACGCGTCTTCCGCGAGTGCGGCGCCGCCTTGGGCGACCGTGGAAAGGAAGATTGGCGTATAGCCGGATATCAGGTCGGTATCCCAGCGGAAGGTCTGCCGAACTCGTGGTCGCGGTAGCCGGCCACGCTGAAATCGGAAGCGTAGATGGCAGTGACGGATATGCCAAGGCTGGTTTGGAGGTGGCGGTAGACGGGGGCGTGGTACTGGATGGGATGGGTCTCGATGACTGCCAGTGGAGCGGAGTGGGGCCGATGGATAGATGCGATGGTTTCATTGGCCGCGTCTTGGGGTCTGCAATCCGCGATGACGATCGGCTTGCTCATGGCAATTGATCTATCGCCCAATTCCGGCCGGGCCGGGTCAGCCGCAATCCTTCGCGGTGTTGGACATCCAAACGGTCGAGAACAGGCTCGAAGCAGGTTTCGTAATTCCAATCGACCAGAATGCGCTGCCGTCCTTTCTCGCCCATGGAGCGGGCGAGATCCGGGTCATCGAGGAAGCGGCGAACGGCGCGGGCGATGCTTTTGGCGTCTTGCGGATCACAGGCCAGTGCGTAGCCGGCATCGACGTACATGGCGCGCCAATCGGGTAGATCGGAGACCAGCAGCGGCAGCCCGCAGGCCAGGTAGTCGAAGGCCTTGTTGGACGCACCGGTCATGGTGAGCTGATTGACCTCGGTCGCGCTGCAAGGGCATGAACGACAGGCCCACGTCGCTGCGGCGGCACCATTCCATCATCCGCGCGCGCGGCAAGGCACCCATGACCTCCAGGCGGGCGCTTACGCCCAGGCGGTCCGCGAGTTCCCGCAGCTTCGCGACATAGCCCAGGCTGCCAGCGGTTTCATAGCCGACCACGCGCAGGCTGACGTTGCTCGGGCAAAAGAGCCAAGGCGTTCACCGCCGCGAGAGGCAACCGATCCGGCACGATGGAGCCGTGATAAAGGAGAACGAGCGGGCCATTCGCCGGACCGTGCGGCTGCGCGGCCTCGTGAACAGCCGGGCAATTCCATACGCAGAGCGGCTGCCGGGCGTATCCGGTCTCGGCCTGGAAGCGCTGGATGCGTGCTTCGTTCGGGAGGACGCAGCAATCGGCGCGGCGCGCGAGGCGTTTGCGCGCGTGGAGAATCATCTTTTGGAACCCGGCGGCGGCGCTATCCGGCGAATCGTGCTCGTGATAGAGCACGCGCAGTCCGGGCAGATAGCTCAGCAGGAGTGCCAGCGGACAGGCCAGCGGATCGGAGGCGTAGATCCAGCGGGGGCGCCAGACGGCGACGCGGATCAGGACCCACAGGCAGTAGTAAATGTAGTGCAGCTTTTGACGCCAGCCGCCGCGGCAGAAAGCCGAGATAGCGGACCGAGATATTGGGATGCGGCGGGAACTGCAGGGCCTCGGTGCCGGGCACGCGTGTGCCCAGAAAGAGCGCCTGCCATCCGGCGTCCGCCCAGGATGCGGGAGCTGTGCTCCAGGGGCGGGTAGCCGGCGGGGTTGGTGTACTGGATGTAAAGGATGCGCTTCATCGGGCGTGACTTGTTTTCAGAGCGCTGTTTACGACTACGCCTTGCCCCAGAGCCTCGCTGTCAGCGACCGCGTATATCGAACCGAACTGCGAGCGAAACACCGGCGTAAACTCGAGGCCTGCCACGGGTTCAAGCTCCTCTTCAGAACGCTTGTAGACGTAGTCCAGGCGAAATTGCCTCAGATCGTGCGAAAGGTCGATTTCCCGATACCGCGCGATGGCGCGTTCCACGGCGGGAGGGCGAAGACGGCGGTCCGGGGAATCGTAGTTTGCCTGGAACAAATAATAAACATAAGTGAGCCCGAGTCCATGGTCACTCGCGGCGGATCCCTGCGACAACGCATACCGAACCCATGGCTCTCCTTTTCGAAGGAGCTTGGCAGCAGTCAGAAAACGGTCCAGGATCTCCCGGTTGCTGGCCGTCGTGCGGGTGCCGTTCGGAATCCACTGTCGGCAATGGGTTTCCGTTGGAAGGAGGTAGGACAACTCGGATACAGGGACTAGGACGACATCCCCCGCTTTTGTGTTGCCGTTCAGCCAGTCGAACAGGACCTGGCGCTCAGCCCCGACCGCGTGAAAAGAGGTTGTATTCCGTGCAACGGCGAACTGCCGAAAGCCGGCCAAGGCAACCAGGAGAACCACGGCGGCGAGGGCGAGCCGGCTCCGGTTGGCGCGGTACCAAGCGCTGCGCATGCGAGCTACTTTGAGGGCTGGCGGGACCACGAGCACAAATGCCGACAGGCAGAGCCATGGCTGGAAGACCCGGTTCGGGAAATGTTGCATGGGCTCCACGTTGATGCCCGTGACCAGTTCCATGTTGAGCGCCGCGCACGCCCCCAAGAAGATCGCGGTGGTCACGATGACCGGGCGCGCCGAAAGCAGTTCGCTCAGGGGGGGCTTGCATTCGGTCGCCCAGCGCGCGGCGAGGAGGCACACAAAGACCAGGAGGCACAGAACGGTGAATAGAAGCTGCGACTTGGTTGGGATGTGACCGTAGTGGATAGCGAAGCGAGCTGTGCGCCATTGGTTGTTCGCGTACCGCCGAATCTCGGCGTACTGGACCCAATAGGGGGTGCTAATTAATACGGCGGTGAACAGGGTCACCCACATCAATCGCATGTAGGCGAAACGCCCCCAAAGAGAGAGGAGCGCCAACAGTACGCCCGCCGCGAACCACACCGGCGCGTAATAGAAGTACACATAGAGGAGGCTTCCACCGGCGAACCCGGCCAGGAGGGCCGCGCTGAGTGATGGCCGACGGACAGAACGCATTAGGAGCAGAACGCTCAGCACAAAAAGCGTGAAGGAGAACTGCGGGTTGAGCAGGCGGGAATACTCAAGCGGTTGATTTGCGGTAGTCCATCCCGTCGAGAGAAGCTCCGGAATGACTCGGAAAAAGTTCCGCGGGCCGAATGAGATGAGTATGGTTCCAAGCGACCCGATGGCCGCAATTCTGGGGTCCGCCTCCGACTGTCTGAGAATGAGATAAACGAGGAGAAAACCTATGGGGGGTAAGGTTAGGTCTGAGAGAATGAATGCCAGGCCGGTTCCGGTCACGCGAGCCAGGCCACCAAACAGGTAATAAGGAAGATATGGGAAGCTGGAGGGAATGTTGCGGTACTCATACACGTCTGTGTCGTATGCGGGCTGCCAATGTGTCCGCGTATAGTTGGTTTGCGCGGCGTAGATGTAGGATTCGTCGTAAACCAGAGCACTGACGCCGTTGATCGCGAACGGCGAGTATCTTTCCCCCGCGGGGATTCACAAAGGCGCTAGGACATGGGGCAGGACGAAGATCAAGCCAATCGACACGATTAGTGCGGCGAGAGCCCACCTCGGCATCTGATCAGTTGGACTCTCTGCCGGATTCTGTTCGATCTTGGTGTCGGGTTGCCGCATGGATTAGCGCTACGGTTGCATCCGCGCCCCAGGGTGCGGGAGTTGTGCCAGGGGCGGGTAGCCGGCTGGGTTGGTGTACTGGATGTAGAGGATACGCTTCAATTGGCCCCCGCGTGCGGCCTATGGCGCGTATCTGGCGACTTTTCCGCAACCAGCATCGCAGAGCCAAGCACCATTTCGGTCTCTAACGGCTTCGCGGTCCGACGGCCGTAGCCGCGCAGAAGCCAACAGGTATAGCCGTATTCCTTCAGCACTCTTTGGGCATCGCCGGTCTGCGAGCCAGGGATACGTGCTTCGGCCCAGTCACAGAACTCAAAAACGATCACGGGCGGGCGGGCACCGTTCAACAATCGGGCGGCGCCCCTGAAGACGGCGCTTTCATAACCTTCCACGTCCACCTTCAGGACATCCACATGGGCGATGTTCTCTTCGGCCAGGACGTAATCCAAAGTCGTTGCCGGTACGGAAACAGGCGCAGCATCGAACTGTGGACCGATGGATCCCATGCCGAAGTGCGTCGCCGGGGCCTCGTAGAACGCCAGTGCCGGCACCTGGGCGTCGGACGCGGCGACGTTCCAGAGGCGCACATTGGGGCTTTGGTTGGCCGCCACGTTATGGGCCAGATACGGGAAGATTCGTGGCGAAGCCTCGATGGCCACCACTCTGCCAGCCGCCCCGACTCTGCGCGCCATGGGGATCGCGAACAGGCCGATGTTCGCGCCCACATCTACGAACGTAGACCCAGGGCCAGTGCGGCTCGCCAGGAACTCGAGCGTTTCCGGCTCGTACATTCCGTCGATGACCAGATGCAGGGCCATGGGCTCGCGGAGGCTGGGGACCAAATATTTGCGTCCGGCGCGATCGCTGAGCAGTGCATTTTCCCCATGCAGGAAGGGGCGAAGGGCGTAGCGAGCGGCTCTCGTTTTTCCTGGCATCCCCGGTTTGAACAGATGGAGAGCCTTAGATGCGAACCGGAGCGCCAGGGGCGCCGGGGTAGCCACGGGATTTCGCTCGGGCTCAAGCATGGGTGGTTGGGCTAATGCCGGTCAGCGTCCGCCTGCAGCCAGACTTTGTCTGGCCGGTGCGCTTTCCTGGGGACTCCCAATCCGGCCATCGTCAGAATGTCCTTGACGCGACGCTCCCAACTCCAAGTGTCCGCGAACCTGTTACGGCGCCGCTGGGCGCCATCCAGGTGAACCTGCCGCTCCTCGATCAATCGCGACAAAAAATCAAACAGATCGGTGCCTGAGCATGCCGGTTCCAGCGGGACGACAAAGCCAGGGCCGAACATCTCTTCGAAGCCGGGATCTTTTGGGGTCTGGCCAACGACTACGGTGCCGGTGGCAGCGGCTTCGAACCAACGGCAGGTGATTGGGCTGAAGCTTCGCACGCGCGATGGGTTGGTGGTTTCCACCGGCCAGCAGAACGTAAAGGCGCTGTGGCGCATGCGCCAGGCATACTGTTCGTACTGTTCCCGAGGGTCGGCGCCGGGTGCGAGCCGGACGGTGGTGGTGTAGTCATAATACCGTCCGGTTTCCGCGCAGAACGCTTTCACGCCTTCGTGGATGGCGCTGAGCCTGCGGCCGTACGCGCTGAAATCCATCAGACGGTGATGCGCGGGTGCGGGGTGAAAGCGGTCAAGTTTCACGCCTTGGGGGACGGCGAACCAGCGGCGCTGTGTCTGTTCCTCGAGAAAAGGCAAGGCCCCGGAAAAGGATGTGATCGTCAAGTCCCACTTGACGGATCGCAAGATGGCCCGGATGCTGGATATCTGCCGTTCCATGGTGTCGAACAGGTAGAGGATTTTGAATCCTACGTGGCGATCCCAGCGCGTGAAGACATCCAAGGAATAATCCTCGGGACCCATGAATACGGCCCATAGGACGTCGGCGCGCGGGTAGAATCCGGTGCGCCGAATGAGGCGGCGGAAGGGGGCGTAGCGGGTGGCGTGCCCGAAGTGTTGCGTGAGCCGGGTGCGCGGGGGCATAGGGACGCGGACGGCTCCGGTGAGGCGACAGATCTCGGTTTGGAAGTCGAGGAGCATGCCGTGCTCCAGGCCGGACATTTCCGCGTTAACCAGAGCGGCGTGAGTCGGCCCCTGGCGCGGGGCGCTTTGGCTAGCCTCGCCCAAGAACCGTCTCCCGGGAGTGCTCGACCTGCACTGGCTGAGCAGCCGCGCGCCAGACTCCCCACCACGTGTTCTCTATGTGGCGAATGTCGTAGCCGGCGCGCCGGAGCAGCATGCACGCCATATAGCTTCCGCGCAGGTGTCCCTTCATGCTCGGATGTGTGTCATGGAACAGCACGATCCCCTTACTGCTCATAAAAGGCCTGACCTTATGAAAATCATTCACCACGTACTCGGGGTCGTGGCAAGCGTCAATGATGGCCAGATCCACAGTTCCCTCGGTCAGCACCTGCGAGAGGTCCAGATCAAGCGTATTGGAGAGAATTTGCACTACGCGGGAGGAGTAGCCGTAGGCGAGATATACTCTGCCAATTTGGTCGCCCGTGAGTGAGTGAGTGGTGATGCCCCCAGTTTGCTGGTCAGGGAGTGCGTTGACGGTGTAGACCGTCGCGCTGGGGCATTGACGGCAGATATTGGCCGCAAGGTTCCCGTAAGAGGTTCCCATCTCGATGGCCTTGCGCGGCGCCAGGGAGCGAGCGATTGTGAGAACAGGTCGCAAGTCGTCGTGGTGAGGCGATCCCACGTATGGGGGCACCCCGGCGTCCTCAAGAATAATGGGAGCTAACTCGACTTCGCCGCAGGCAAGCACGTCGTGCAATCCCACGGCGGGCAGTTCCCACCGCATTCGCATGAGGCCCGCACGGACCGCGAAAGCGACTCGCCCACCGGCGCGTCTCAGCCGGGCTAAGACCCTATGCGTTAAACGTGGAGGTCGCGTGGCGCTCACCTAACCTCCAGTTCCGCCGGCACATTCAAAATGCCGATCCATGCGTCGTTCCGGTGCGTGACGGGTTGCGTCCCGACCACCAGGCTGGGCGAGCACAACCATTCGTCGGTGAGATTGTTGCTGTGCCATATAGTGACATGCCAGTTGTAGACGCCAGGCCGTATGGGCAGGCCGGGGAGCGAGTAGACGAACTCGCGGACGCCCGGTGTGAGTTCGCGGAAATCGGTGGCTGTGGACCAGACGAGTTGGTTGTCGTTCGAGAACAAGGCGATGCCATGGTGGACGTCGCGCATGTATCTGTTGACTTGCACGACGAATCGCACCTTAGCCGGGCCGGCGGTGGTCAGGACGTTGGGTTCCGCGCCGTGGGGTTCGGCTATTTCCCAGCTCATGAATCGCGCGTCGACGTGAGCGCCGTTGGCGGCGCTGTCGGCGTGGAGCGAGCCGGAGGTCAAGGCGGTCTCGTATGCGCCGATGGTCTCCACGGTGGGGCCGAACATGCGGACCTGGCCGCCGTTCAGCCAAAGGCACTGGCCGCACAGGCGGCGGATCTGGTTCATCTGATGGCTGACGAAGATCACCGTGCGGCCGCCCTTGGCCACGTCGCCGATCTTTCCGAGGCATTTCTTTTGGAACGCAAGGTCGCCCACGGCCATCACCTCGTCGATCATCAGAATTTCGGGATCGAGGTGTGCGGCCACGGCGAACGCCAGGCGCATGTACATACCGCTTGAGTAATGCTTGACGGGGGTATCGAGGAACTTCTCGATTTCGGCGAAGGCTACCATCTCATCGAATTTCTTGGCGATCTCGGCTTTATGCATGCCGAGGATGGCGCCATTCAGATACACATTCTCGCGGCCGGTGAGCTCGGGATGGAAGCCGGTACCAACTTCCAGCAGCGAGCCCACGCGGCCGTGGATCTCGGCATAGCCCGCGGTGGGTTCGGTGATGCGGGAGAGCAGCTTCAGCAGCGTGGATTTGCCGGCGCCGTTGCGTCCCACGATGCCCACCACTTCGCCGCGGGGGACTTCGAAGGAGACGTCCTTGACGGCCCAGATGGTTTCGGGCGCGGAGTCGGAGCCGGCGTTCTGGCGTCCCCGGAGACGGCGGAAAGGGGCTGTCAGAGCATCGCTGATGGTGTCGCGCAGGGCGTGGTAGCGCTCGCGCTTGCCGATGCGATACTGCTTGCCCAGGTTCTCGGCGCGGATGGCGATGTCGGTCATAAGTGGTTAGGGGAAGGCAGGCAGACCACGAAAAACGATGGTCTGCCCCACAAGGTCACACAATATCGGCGAAGGTGGTTTCCGTTTTCTTGAAATAGCGCAGGCCGCCGATCAGCAGCACTACCACGGCGGCGATCGAGACCCACAGCAGCGGGCCGGGCGCATGGGATTTGCCGAGCAGCGCCCAGCGGAATCCTTCGACGACCCCGGCCATGGGGTTCAGTCCGTAGAGCGCGCGCCATTTCGCGGGCACCAGGCTGGCGGGATAGGCGACCGGGGTGGCGAACATCCAGAACTGCGTTAGGAAGGGGATGGTGTAGCGCACGTCGCGATACTTCACGTTGAGCGCGGAGAGCCACAGGCCCACGGATAGCGCGGTCACGACGGCGAACAGCAGAAATAGGGGCAGCAGGGCCACGGCGGCGGTGGGCACGATGCCATAGTAGAGCATCATGGCGAGCAGGATGACGAAGGCGATGGCGAAATCCACCAGGCCGGCGAGTACGGAGGAGATGGGAATCACCAGGCGCGGGAAATAGACTTTGGTGATCAGGTTTTGGCTGGCGACCAGGCTGTTGCTCGATTCGGTGAGTGAGAAGGCGAAGAGCTGCCAGGGCAGCAGGGCCACGTAGGCGAAGATGGGATACGGGACGCCGTCGGAGGGCACTTTGGCCAGGCGTCCGAAGAAGATGCTGAAGACCACCATGGTCATCACGGGCTGCAGGATGGCCCAGGCGGCGCCCAGCGCGGTCTGTTTGTAGCGCACCTTGATATCGCGCCAGACCAGGAAATAGAGCAGCTCGCGATACTCCCAGAGGGCTTTCAGGTCGAGGCGGAAAAAGCCCTTTGAGGGGCGCAGGATCAGTACCGGCGTGGCTTCAGCGGTCATGATTTAGTTCAGTTACTGGGCCGGTTCCAGTCCGGGTTATCGATTGGAAGCGTGAGCTCTTCCTCGCGGGTGGATGCAACCAGGAAATGCAGCGAATAGAGGTCATTGATCGCCGGCAGATCGCTCGGCGCGATCTTCTTATAAGCCCGCTCACCGCCAGTATCGAGGTATCCGAAGCAATGATATTTACAATCCCAGAGCACTTGCAGCACTTCGGCAGCGACTGCGGGTCCGTGTAGCTCTATTGCCAAGCGGGGCCGTCGCGCGCACAGCAACCTGTGACCGCCGCGCAGAGCCATGGCCTCCGCGCCCTCTATGTCGATCTTGATTACGTCGGGAGGCGTCAGCGCCTTGTGTGCAATGACGGTGTCCAGCCGGGCGACCTCCACGGCTTCGGTAATCGGCGGCAAGCGGTACTGGCGGCGACCCTGGCACGCGTCTCCATGAGTAACCGCGTCGAGGGTGCCACTTGCCGAGGACATGTCGTCGATCTGGAAATCGGCGGTGTCGTCTTCGTCCGCGATAGCGAAAGGCAAGACGATTACTTGGCCGGCACAACCGCCGATCTCCAAGTTCCTGATCAACAGCGGACGATTTTCAGACATCGGCTCGAAAGCATAGACTCTGGAGGCGCGAAATTTCTGAACCATGAAGCGCGTGTACAGTCCGATATTTGCACCGATATCGTACACTACGTCGCCCGGATGGACCAATCGGAGAAGCGCTCCCAACATGAATCCCTCGTGGGTCAGCGGCGGCCGGAGCCAATAGCTTCGGTTGCGCCGGACACGGATCGCCATTTTCCCGATCGGCGGGACAGAGACATGCCATGGAATATCGGGAATGGCACGGAGTACGAACCTCGCGAGCCAAGGCGTGGTCCTGACCTGATGGTTCAGCTTGGATAACATGGCCATTCGATCGATCAGCCCCCACTAAACGGTCCGGCAGCGACGGCGCGTTTGACAACTTCGCCGCGATGACGAGCCATGTTCAGCTTGGCACGCTCTCGCCCTTCGGAGGTGCGATACAGTTCGAGGTCCCGATACATATCGCAGCCGCCGCAGGTGGCGCCCAGCTTTCCATTCTGGAAACCCGCGCGGATTTGCAGCAAGCGCTCCCCTAGCCAAGCGTCCAGCAGGTTGTCACTCAGGATGTTCCCGATTCCCAAGTCGTGGCTCGAATCCATCGAAGCGACGCAACTGCAGGCCAGGATGTCTCCGTTGGATAAGACGATGGGACCGTTCAGTAACTGGACGCAAGTCTCTTTCTTGGCGGAAGACACGGTGCGAATCTTCATCAATGCGGGCAAGGCGTCCCGCTTGATCCTGCCGTTCGCGTTGGTGTAAGACCAAGTAAAATCCAGTTCCGGCGAATGCGCCAGGATCGGCTGGAAATCGGGGTGCTTCATCACTTCGTCCAGGGGACGATCGGGGCGCAGGCAAATTGCGACGGATACGGGGCTGCCTTTGGCTGTGTTTCGCTCGACCAGTTCCAGAACGTTCCTTTGCATCCTGTGATAGGAGCCGTTGCGGTAGACCCGCTCGTACATGGCCCGGTCGAATCCGGCCGTACTGATGTTGATGGAGGTGACGCCGGAGTCGAGCACGTGGTCCACGCCGAACCGGTCGAGCAGAATGGCATTGGTGGTGAGCCAGATGCGGTCGATTTGCGGCATGGAACGGAGATACCGGACGCGGTCCAGAAACTTCGGATCGATCAGCGCATCGCCGACTACCGGTGTGAGCCCGACTGCGCCTCCTCCGATGGCAACATAGTCGGCCACAGCCTTATAAAACACTGCGTCGCTCATCGTCTCGGTCTCGCGCTGCTGGTACTGATAGGGACAGAATACGCAGTTGGCGTTGCAGAGGTTGGTGAGCTCGAGGTGCAACTCAAACGGCCGCAGGCACATCGCTTCGATGGTTTTGTCGAGGGAGAAGAACTGTCCGAGGAGCGCGTCGGCTTTGCGCTGGATGACACGCCGCGCCTTGTTGATGAATATCGGATTCAACGCGCCTATTCCGTTCACTTCCCTGCTCCGATAACGGCTAACATCCAGGCGCGCGACCAGTGCAGGCGGCCGCGGTCGAACTGGTTCCACAGATTGCCGACGGCGCGGCGATTGAGGCATCCGCCGGCCAGGGCCATTTCGCGGAGCTCGGGGCTATGCTGCCGCATCCATTGGCCGAAGGGGAAGGAGAAGCCGCGCTTGTGGCGGCGGGCGGCTTCGAAGACGGCGGGATCGTCTACGGCTTCGGTGAGCAACGGCTTGTTGCCTCCGTTGGCGGCGGGTATGGGAGCCTCGCACGAAACCCGTTCGACAAGCAAGTGGTCGAGGTACGGCACGCGCACTTCGATCGCATGGGCCATGCTGAAAACGTCGGTATCGCGCAGGAGTTGATCGTGCAGGTAGCGCTGCATTTCAAGGTACCGGAAGACGGGCGCGGTGGCGATGCCGTTGGCATGCGGCGGGCGGAAGGGATCCAGATACTCGGCGGCCACCTGGCTGACTTCGCGATCGCCGGCATCCAGCAGGGCGCGCACCTGAGCAGGGGCGAAGAAGCCGCGCAGGGCCAGGTACAATCCGGCGTCGTTGACGCCTTTGCTGAGGTTCGCGAGGCGCATCCAGTTTTCGCGTCCGCGCATGCGGCCGTAGCCGGCGGCGGTGGAGAGCACGGCGTTGCGCACAGGACGCGGCAGCGCTGAAAAACGGCGCAGGGCGTTGCCGTGGCGGGCCAGCCAGTGGTGGTGCTTGTAGCCGCCGAAAACTTCGTCGCCGCCGCAGCCGGAGAGGACCACAGTGAGTCCGGCTTGGCGGGCGGCGCGGGAGACGAAGTAGGTATTCACGCCGTCGTTGGTGGGCTGGTCCATGACGCGCAGCACGTTGGGCAGCTCGCGCATGAAGTCCTGGCTGGTGACGCGCACTTCGCGATGCTCGGTTTGGAACTGCTGGGCGATGTGGCGGGCCTCCGCGCCTTCGCTGAATTCGCGCTCGTCGAAGACCACGGTGAGGGTGGTGAGGCGCGGTTGGGCGCGGCTGGCGAGAGCCACCAGGGCGGCGGAATCCACGCCGCCGCTTAAGAAGACGCCCAGGGGGACGTCGCTAACGAGGTGGCGATGGACGGTGTCGGCGAGGACGTCGCGGAGTGCGCCGGAGGGCGGCAAGGCGGCGCTCGGATCCCAATATTTCCGCGTAACGATGCCGGAGCGGTCCGCGCTGAGGTAATGCCCAGGAAGCAGGCATCGCACGCCTTCGATGCCGGTGGCGGGAGCAGGCACGGAGCCTAGCAGAAGCAGACCAGCCATGGCCGCGGGATTTTTCCGATTGGGTACCAGGCCGGATGCTACCAGGGCTTTCACCTCGGACGAAAATGCGACCGAATCGCGGTGTACCACATAGTACAAGGGCTTGATTCCGAGACGGTCGCGGGCCAGCAGCAGCAGCGGATGGGCGCCGCGTTTATCGTAAATGGCGAAAGCGAACATGCCGCGCAGGCGGCGGAGCAGACCGTCGATGCCCCACTCCTCAAAGCCGTGCAGGAGCACTTCGGTATCGCACGTGGAGACGAACTGGTGCGCCGGAAGCTCGCGGGCGAGTTCGGCATAGTTGTAGATTTCGCCGTTGTAGGTGATCCAAACGCCGCCGTCTTCGTTGGACATGGGCTGATGGCCGGTGGGAGAGAGATCGATGATAGAGAGGCGCCGGTGACCGAGGACCACGCGGGCGTCCTGGAACAGGCCGCTATCGTCGGGACCGCGATGCGTTTCGGCCGCTGTCATACGCTCGACGGCGCAGCGCTCCGCCGGGCTGATATCAGCGGTGGTGCGAAAGAGGCCTGCGATGCCGCACATAAGAGCCGCGCTTCGCGCTGGCGGGGTTAGGGGTCAGGGGCTAGGGTTTAGGGCGCTTCGCGCGCCTCAGTCCGCTTCAACTACCGGGACGACATGGTTCTTGCCATTGCGGCCGGCGCCGTTTTTGCCTCCGCCGTGGCCGTTACTGCCGCCGTGCCCGTTGCCGGTTCCATCGCCCAGATAGTGGAAGTAACCTTCGTAGTAATTGCGATAGTAACCGTAGCCGGGGGTATTGGGATTCCAGTTATTCAAGATCGTTCCCATCACGGGAATGCCGTCGTCGAGGAAGCGCTGCTTGGCCAGCAGGGCGGCGTCGCGCGTGGTGTGGGCGGAGCGCAGAACCAGGATCACGCCGTCGGCCAGGCGGGCCATCACGCGCGCGTCGGGGATGTTCACCATGGGCGGCGTGTCGATCAGGATAGTGTCGAACTCCTGGCGCAGGCCGCGCAGCAGTTCCGGCAGGCGCTCGGAGTGTAGCAGGCTGGCGGCGTTGAAGCGGGAGCGGCCGGCGGGCATCACGTAGAGATTCGGGATGTAAGTCTCGCGGACGGCGCCTTCGGCGGGCGCTTGCTCGAGCGACTGCTGGCGCAGCAGGATCTCGCTCAGGCCGTTCCCGTCATTCTTCACGCCGAACACGTTGTGCATTCTGGGGCGGCGCAGGTCGGCGTCGACGATGAGCACTTTGTGATTGATCTCGGCCAAGGCGATGGCGAGATTGCAGACCACCGTGGTCTTGCCTTCCTTGGGGCTGGCGCTGGAGAGCACGATCACCCGCGGGCGTTCGCCGTTATGCCCGGAGAACAGGATGGAAGTTAAAGTCGTGCGGAACGACTCGGAGATCAGCGACTTCTTGCGTATCCAGGTGACTAATTCCACACGGTCGTCCATCACTTCGTCGGAGAGGGATGGCTGGCCGTTCAGATCCAGCACGGCGGTTTTGGTTTGCTGGGGGCGGGACGTCTTGAAACCGCGCGAGGTCAATTCGACATTCGCCGTGGGCACCACGCCCAGTTCCGGCAGATGCAGGTAGAAGGCGATATCGCCGGGATCGTGCAAGGTGCGGTCGGCGCGCTCGCGCAGCACCACCAGGGTCACGCCCAGGCAGATGCCCAGCAGCAGACCCATCACGAGGTAGCGCACCACATTCGGTTTGTAAGGAATGGAAGGCGCCTCGGCGGGATCCACCACGCGGATGTTGCTGGCGCGCAGGGCGGACGCCACGCTGGCTTCTTTCATGCGCTGCAACATGGTTTCGTAGAGGGTCCGCTGGGAATCCACTTCGCGCTTCAGAATGCCGTAATGCGTGGTCTTTTCGGCTTGGTCGGCGACCAGTTTCACTTCGGCCAGATAGGAGGCCGTCATGAGTTTTTCGCGGTGCTGGGCGGCCTCGTATTCATTCTTGATGCGCGTAAGAATATTGGCGCGCTCCTGGGTGACGGTGTTTTCCATCAGGTTGATCTGGGCTTGCACGCGCCGGACTTCTGGGTTCTGGGGCGTCAGCGCGATGCGCAACTCGGCCAGTTTGCGGCGCAGTTCGGTGAGATTGGTTTCGTCGTCGCGCAGCGCGGAATCGTCGAGCACGTCGGGCAGCGCTTCGGGCGGGCTGCTGGCGGCCATTTCGTATTTGGATTCCTTGGATACGCGGTCGGACTGGGCTTGCAAAAGATCTTTTTGCAGGGAACGGAGTTTGTCCTCTTCGACGCTGGTTTTTTCGTCGGTGAAGGTCAGGCCGGAGGAACGCGCGTAGTTGTTCAGCTCTTCATCCGCTTTTTCGAGTTTGATTTTGATGTCTTGAAGCTGGCGGGTGAGCCACTCGCCGGTGTATTCGGTGCTCTTCCAGCGGGCTTCCAGGTTCTGTTCGATGAATTCGCGGGTGAGTGTGTTGGCGAACGACGCGGCCACTTGCGGTGACGTGGAATCGCAGGTAATCTCTACGATGCGGTTGGTGCCCGAGGCGCGCACGCGCACGGTTCCGGCGGCGGTATCGAGCGCCAGCAGCCACAGATCGTTCTGGCTGGGTGGATCGATTTTAAGGACTTTTTTCCAGGCCGTCAGGCGATCGGGAGGGCGCAGGTTCTCGGGCGGTTTTTGCTTTTCGAGGTCGGCCACCACGCTTTTGGCCAGCGACTCGCTCTGCAGGATCTTGACCTGGGTTTGAATATCGAAATCGGGATAGTAGTTACTGGTGGGGCTGACCGTGGGGCTGACGTTGTGCAAGCCCAGAAAATCTTCGTTCAGTCCCTGCACTTCGATGGTGGTGTGGGCCTGATAAATACGGGGCTGGGGCAGCGTGTACAGCAGGCCGGCGACCGCGCCCAGGATGGAGACGGCCACCACGGCGGCCTTATGCCGCCGCACCATCTGCCAGTATTCGAGCACGCCGGCGTACTCGCGTTTTACGCCGCCGCGCGCGCTATCGGTGCCGATGGGTGCGGGCACGGCGAAATCCGCGCGGGGGATGCGGGCCAGTTCGCGGCCGTTGCCGTTGGTATGTTGAAGTTCGTCCATGATGTGGCCTTTAGTGATAGATCCCGTAACTGGCGATGAATGTACCGGCGGTGACGGCCGCCTCCATCGTGCGGTAAATGGCGTGCTTGCCGGTGCTTCCGGGAATGACCAGGACGTCTCCGGCGAGCAGTGGGATATCGTCGGATTTTCCGGCCATGATCTTTTTGAAATCGACGGTCAATTCGGTGCGTTTCTGCTGTCCGGGAACCGGCCGCAGAATGCGCGCGTTACTCACCGCGGCGGTGCGCAGCATGCCGCCGGAGGAGGAAATGGCTTCCAGCACGGAGAGCGAATCGCCCTCGTTGAGCGGCAGGGCGCCCGCGCGATTGACTTCGCCGATCACGTAGACCACTTCGGCGTGCGGCACGGAAATCACGTCGTGCGGACAAATGGGGATGTTGTATTCGGGATTCTTGGCTTCCATCACGGACTTCAAATTGACTTCCGCGATGCTGTACTGATGCGTGGGATCGTCCGCGGCGCCGGGTAGCGGGATGCGCCCGAATTCGAGGCGCCGGGTGATCTTGACGCTAGGGCCGGCGTCCGGCCGCAACCCGCCGGCAATGGCCAGGATTTCCACCAGGGTCTTGCGGCCCTCCAGTTGATGCACGCCAGGCGTGGCCACGGCGCCCACCACGGATACCGGCTGGCTGCGGAACTCGGTAATACTGACGGTAACTTCCGGTTCCACGATGTAGACCTTCAGGCGCGTAGCGATCTCGGTCTCCAACTGGTCGACCGTCAATCCGCCGGCATGCAGACGGCCGATCATGGGCAGCTTGAGTTCGCCGGCCGCATCCACGCGGAAGGGCTTGTCGCTCAAATCGGGCGCGTTCTCGGCGCGGATGGTCACGGTGTCGTCGGGACCCAGCAGGTAGGTGGTGCGGGTCTCATCGTGGGGCGCGGCGGCGGGCGCGGGGGTCTGGGCCGCGGCTATAAAAACGGCCAGCAGGCCTGACAGGAGCGCCAGCGCCGCCCTCGGCAGGGATGGCACGGGGCGCTTCATTGGTTATTCTCCTGCAGATTGGGCTGGAGATTGGCCAATTCGCCATCCGCCGGCACGCGCGCGCTGGTGGCTTCCACCAGTTGGCGTAGTTGGTGCATTTCGATACGCAGTTGTCTTACAGCGCCTTCGAGCTTTTCCATGCGGGGCGCGGCGGAGGCGCCGTTGGACTCGCCGTTGCCATTGGGCAGTTTGCACAGGGCCGCCCGGGCAAACTCGGAAACACTGCGCGCGCACTCCATGAGAGAGAGATCCTTGAGGCGCTCGTACTCGTCTTCAGAGAGACGAAAGCTTACCATCCGCGTACGGGTTTTGAACACGGAACCTCCTTGTTACTTGTTGTGATATGTAAGATTTCCGGCACTTACTGGGGAAATAAATCTTGCGGAAAACCGGGAAAGAAACCGCGCCTAACTAGTGGCCGCCTGGCGTAGCTTCGTCCAATCGGGTGTGTCTGTCGCGGGCCGCACCGCATAGCGCGGGATGGCCACGGCCAGCGAGCGCTGCAGAAGAGTGATGGATACAATCAATTGTTTAGCGCCATCAATTTCAGTAAGAATTCCGGTCACGCTGCGCAGGGGGCCTTCTTCGATGGTCACAGTCTGGCCGGCTCTCAGGAAGGGCCAGGGTTGCGCAAGCAATCCCGAATTGACGATGGCTTCTACCGCTTGCATCTCTTCCCGATCCACGGGCATCGGTGTCTTACCGATTCCGACGATCCGGAGCACTCCCGGGATAACCAGCACGGGTAAGCGATTGTGGATATCCAACTGACAGAAGACATAGCCGGAGAACAGAGGCAGGTCCACATCCTGAAAACGGTCGGACCAGCGCCGCCGGCTGCGATAGAGCGGCAGAAACTCATTGTATCCGCGCAGTGACAAGCCGGATGCCACGGCCTTCTCGCAACGGGAGGCCACTTGCAATGCATACCACGGTTGAGTGGTCGATTGACTTAACATCTACTTAACAACCAGGGATTCCAGTCAGTAACTACGCGGGCTACCGCCCCTTGAGTCCCGAAGCTCGTGTATGAAATCTTACGAGTGAGACAACTTCATAGGTGACTGTACATAGTGGTGACAACATTTGTCAACAGAAAAATGACGATTTTCCGAGTAAGGATAGTCCGGTACTGGTGGCACTATATTAACACCCTAAACTCCTAGAACCACTATGACTGCCGATAGTACCCGGCGGGAAAAACCGTGGCTGGTGGTTGGTGGCTGGTGGTTGGTGGATTAGACAAGACCCCGCCCACGGCATCCGGCCCCCTGCGGGTGCTTAACCGTTTTTGGATTTCCGACTGGAGAAACCGCTCCCTCACGGTCGCGGCTCAGCTGGGCCTCCCGGCGGGGCCTGATGGAACGGATTGAGACCGCCCACAAGCCCCACGAAACCATTACGTCTGTTGCTGAGCCGCGACCATCAGGGAGCGGTTTCGCCAAAACGGTTAAGCATCCGGCCCCCTGCCTTGACATGCAGGCGCGCCATCAGGCACGCTATACTGTCGGGAGGATATCCCGAATCTATTTTGCTAACCGTACGCAGCGCGCCCGGTTGAAATCGAGTAGTTTGCCAACGTGGTATTAAATCTCATCCTCCAAGCGACGGCCCCGGGCAGTTCGATGCTGGGCTTTCTCCCCATCGTTCTGATCTTCGGAATTTTTTATTTTCTCCTGTTCCTTCCTATGCAGCGGCAGAAGAAGAACACGCAGAAGATGTTGAGCTCGCTCCAGAACGGGAACACGGTGCTCACCAGCGGCGGCATTGTGGGGACCATCGTGTCCATCGGCGAGGACGATACGCTCGTGCTGCGCGTGAAGCCTGATAATATCAAGCTCCAGGTGGCCCGCAGCGCGGTTTCCAATCTGGTGACGGGCGAAGGCAAGAAATAAGCAGTACGATCGATCGAAGCAAGGCGAAATCCTCATGAAAAAGAATGTAACGGGCAGGACCGTGGTCATCGTGGTGACGATCCTGGTATGCGTATTCGGCATCATCGGCTTTCCCAAGTCGGGAGCGTCGTTACGCGACAATGTGGAGCACAACATCCGGCTGGGGCTGGATCTGAAGGGCGGCAGCCACCTGGTATTGCAGGTGCATGTGCAGGACGCCGTCAAGACCGAAGCGGATGGCGCCATCGAGCGCATGAAAGACGAATTGAAGAAGGAAGCCATCGATTACTCCGGCATCGATCGCAACGATCCGGCCACCGTGGAGGATGCCAAGAATATCGAGATCGACGTAAAGGGCGTCCCCCCGATTAAAACCGGCGCCTTCCGCAGCATGGTTGCCGATCATTTCCCGCAATGGGTTCTGACGCCGCTCAACGCCACCGACTACAAGCTGACCATGCGCGCCTCGGACTTGGTAGCGCTGGAGCGCGATACGGTGGACCGCTCGCTGCAGACCATCAGCAACCGCATTAACCAGCTTGGCCTGACCGAGCCCACCGTGCAGCAGTATGGGCAGGCGGGCGCGGATTTTGAAATTCTGGTGGAGCTGCCGGGCGTGGACGATCCGGCCCGGGTACGGGAAATCATGCAGACCACCGCCCAACTGGAGATCGCCGCCGTGAAAGACGGGCCCTTCCAAAGCAAGGACGCGGCCCTGGCGCAGAAAGGCGGCATTCTGCCGCTGGGCACCAGACTGGTGCACTCGCCGCCGGTGGGAGGACAGCCGGACGAGTGGTATCTGCTGGCAAAATCGCCCGTGATTCGCGGCACCGATGTGCGCAACGCGCGCGCCGGCCAGGGCGACATGCGCCAGTGGGATACGTCATTCACGCTCAGCCCGGATGCCGGCAAACGTTTCGGCAGGTATACGGAGGCCAATATCGGAAACCGTCTGGCGGTGGTGCTCGACAACCAGATCCGCAGCGTGGCGTCCATCAAGAGCCGCATCGAGGATAGCGGCCAGATCGAGAATATCGGCAGCGAGCAGGAGGCTTCGGATCTGGCGCTGGTATTGCGCGCGGGCGCGCTGCCGGCCAGCATCCAGGTGCTCTATGAAAATTCCGTGGGGCCATCGCTGGGCGCCGATTCGATCCATGCCGGCATCGTGGCGGGTCTGGCGGGCCTGGCGGCGGTGATTATCGTCATGCTCGTATATTACCGGCGCAGCGGTGTAAACGCGGTGCTGGCGTTGGTTCTGAACACGGTGATTCTGCTGGCGGCCTTATCTTATTTCAAGGCCGTGCTCACGCTGCCGGGGATTGCGGGCGTGATTCTGACCATCGGTATGGCGGTGGACAGCAACGTGCTGATTTTCGAGCGCATCCGCGAGGAGCTGCGCGCCGGGAAGGCTATCGTATCGGCCGTGGACGCGGGTTTTCAGAAAGCCTGGTGGACGATCGTGGACACGCACGTTACCACCATCGTTTCCTGCGCCTTCCTGTTCATTTTCGGAGAGGGTCCCGTGCGGGGCTTTGCGGTGACGTTAACGATCGGTTTGATCGCCAACGTATTCACGGCGGTGTTTGTCTCGAAGGTGATCTTCGATTACGAGTTGTCCGGCCGGAGGCAGTTGGCCGAGTTAAGCATATGACGGACGGGTGCTGGGTGGTGGGTCGTGGGTCGTGGCAAACGCGTCGGTTCGTTTGCGGCGGGTTTGCCACCACCCACCACCTACCGCCCAACACCGTTCCCGCGGGAGCCGCGGGAACAAACAGGAAAGAGCCGGTGTCAAAAACATGTAAAGCACCGGTATGGCGTAATTCCGATGCAAATCTTTAAGAACACGAATTTCGATTTTCTCCACTACAAGTGGCCCTTCATCGGCGCTTCCCTGGTACTCTCGGTGGCCGGGATTGGCAGCATCATCGCGCACGGCGGTCTGCGCTACGGCATCGACTTCAAGGAAGGCACGCAGATGACCGTGAAGTGGAACGGCACGCCTCCCGAGGACAAGATCCGCGCCGCGCTGAGCAAACAGATCCACGGCGAGGTCACCGTGCAGCCGTTCACCGATATCGGGGCCAGGGACGAGATCGTCATCGGCACCGAACGCATGGGCGAGCAGCAGACGTCGGCCGCCCGCAAAGCCATGCAGGATACGCTGGAGGCCACTTTCGGCGAGCCGCAGAGCGGCAAGCTGGACTTCAACAACGCCGGCACCCAGGAACTGGCGGACCGCATCACGGTGCCGCTGCAGCAGGCGGGCGTGCAACTTTCCGATGAACAACTGCAGAAGCTGATCTCCGATTTGCTCAAATTTCGCAACACACCGCCGCGCTCCGGCATGGTCACCAGTTTCGATCAACTGTCGGCGGTGTCCGGCGTAACCCCCGCCGTTATTAATGTTCTGAAGCAGCAGTGCTATCTGGCGCCGTTCGCCATTATGCAGGTGCAGATGGTGGGGCCGAAGGTGGGCGGGGAGTTGCGTACCAAGGCGGTTCTGGCCACCCTTTACGCGCTGGGTGGAATGTTGGTATATATAGCGTTTCGATTTGAATGGATTTACGGCGTGGCGGCGGTGATCGCCTGCTTCCACGATACGATCATCACGATCGGGCTTTTCTCCCTGTTCAACAAGGAGATCACCCTGACGGTGATCGCGGCGCTATTGACGTTGGTCGGGTATTCCATGAACGATACGATCGTCATCTTCGACCGCATTCGCGAGAATTTGAAGCTGCTGCGCCGCGAGCCGCTGGAAAGCCTGATCAACAAGAGCGTGAACCAGACCTTGAGCCGGACGGTGATGACTTCCGGTTTGACGTTCCTGACGGTGATCGCATTATTCCTCTTCGGAGGACCGGTGCTGCATGGATTTTCCTTTGCACTCGTGGTAGGTATTATTATCGGTACGTATTCTTCCGTATTTGTGGCCAGCCCGATCGTGTTGTTCTGGCACAATTGGGCGGATGAGCGGAAGAGGCCGGCGGCCGTGGCGGCGGTTAAGCCGCGGCAGACGGTGGTAAAGAGTTCGACGAAAGCCTTGAAATAGCAATGTGAGGAGGACCTTATGTTCGAGCAAACGTTCGTAACCGGAGGCAAGACCAACAAGACCTGGACCGTGGTGTTGTCCTTCGTCGGCCAGATTGTGGTGATCGGCGTTGCCATTCTGATCCCCATGATCTACTTCGACGCCTTGCCCAAGAGCCAGTTGACCAGCTTCCTGGTGGCGCCGCCGCCTCCGCCTCCGCCGCCTCCTCCGCCTGCCGCGGCTCCCCCGAAGGTGGTTAAGATCATTCCGCGGCAGTTCGACGCCGGACGTTTGATGGCACCCAAGGCCATCCCCAAAGAAGTCGCCATGATTAAGGAAGAAGAGCTGCCGCCGCCGTCCGCGGGCGGTGTGGTGGGTGGCGTTCCCGGCGGCGTGCCGGGTGGCGCGGCCGGTGGCGTAATTGGCGGCATCATCGGATCGGTGCCCACGGCGGCTCCGCCGCCGCCGCCTCCGCCGGTGAAGGTGGAAAAGCCGGTGACCCCGCAGCGCATCCGCGTGGGCGGCAATGTGCAGCAGGCCAAGCTCATCCGCCAGCCCAAGCCGGTGTATCCGCCGCTCGCCAAGCAAGCGCGGGTTTCCGGCGTGGTGCGGCTGAACGCGATTATCGGTAAGGATGGTACGATTCAGAATCTGACGGTGGCCAGCGGGCATCCCCTGCTGGTGCCGGCCGCGCTCGAGGCGGTGAAACAGTGGGTCTATCAGCCGACGCTCCTGAACGGAGAGCCGGTGGAAGTGGTAACTCAGATCGACGTGAATTTTACGTTGAACCAGTAGCAGCGTTAAACTAATTCAACTCGCAGGAGAACAGGACAATGCTTTTACAAGCACAGAATTGGGCGTTTTTATTCCAGGAGCAGGCAGGCACCATCGGATGGGATCCGCGCTCTTTGTGGGCGCAGATGGGCACTCCCGCCAAACTGGTGGTGATCCTTCTGTTCCTTATGTCGGCTTGGTCCATCGGTGTTATGATCGACCGTTTGCTGGCTTATAGCGCGGCGCGCAAACAATCGCGCGCGTTTGCTCCGGCGGTGGCCGGCGCGTTAAAGGAAGGCAAGCTGGACGAAGCCATCAAGATTGCCGACCGGTACAAGAAGAGCCATCTCGCGAAGGTCGTGGTGGCGGGGCTGCAGGAATTTCAAGCTCATCAGATGAGCTCGGAAATTTCGGGTGAAGACATTGAAGCTTCGCAACGCGCTCTGGAGCGCGCCGAAGCCATCGTGCATGCCGAACTGAAACGCGGCATCAGCGGGCTGGCCACCATCGGTTCCACCGCGCCGTTCGTCGGATTGTTCGGCACGGTGGTGGGCATCATCAACGCGTTCAAGGGAATTTCGACCGAGAAGTCCACCGGTCTGGGCGCCGTGGCCGGAGGTATTTCCGAGGCCCTGGTGACCACGGCTATCGGACTTTTCGTGGCCATCCCGGCGGTCTGGATGTTCAACTACTTCACGGGCAAGATCGAGGCGTTCGACGTGGAGATGGGGAATTCCAGTTCCGAGTTGATCGACTACTTCCTGAAGCGGTCGCAACGGACCGCCGCAAAACGGTAGGACAGGCCTGCCGGCCTGTCCCAGTTTGAAAGGCGAGTTGAATCGGGGCGCTACCGCTCTCTACGGGGCGCCCCGGACGCAGCCCGTTAATTGGAGGCATTTACAATGTCGGTAATTATGAAGTCGCAGTCCCCGCCGCCGGTGGCAGATATCAATGTCACCCCCATGGTGGACGTGATGCTGGTGCTGCTGATCATCTTCATGGTCATCACGCCTATGTTGTCGAAAGGCATCAGCGTGGATATGGTGAAGACCGTGAACCCCGTCCCCATGCAGGCCGCGGATAAGAGCGACGCCATCATCGTGGCCGTCACCCGCGACGGCAAGACCTATCTCAATACCACGCAGATGCCCGCCGATCAGCTCCCCGGCAAAGTCAAGGATATGCTGACCAATCGGTTGGACAAGACCTGCTATGTGCGGGCCGACTCGCGTGCGCGGTATGAGAAAGTTGTGGACGTGGTCAACAACCTGCGCGCGGCGGGTGTGGACCAGCTTGGCTTGCTCACCGAGCAGTTGGTGCAGAAGAACAAACCGGCCGCCGCGGCGCCGGCGGGACAGTAGCTCAGGAAACCGAAGATTAAGGAGTAATTCTTATGGGAATGGCAATTGGCGGTAAGGGCGGCGCGATGTCCAGCATCAACATGACGCCCATGATCGACGTGCTTCTGGTGTTGATCATCATTTTCATGGTGATCACGCCGCTGACGCCGAAAGGTTTGGAGGCACTGGTGCCGCAGCCGCCTCCGCCGGGCACGCCGCCGGCGTCGGATACGCGCACCGTGGTGATTGTGGTCGCCAAGACGCCGGGCGGAGTCACGTATTCCATCAACCAGGAGGCGCCCACTCCGGACAACCAGTTGGGTGCGCGGCTGGAGGATATCTTCAAGACGCGCGCGGAGCGCGTGGTGTTTGTCAAGGGCGATAACGACCTGGAGTTCCAGTATGTGGCCAAGGCCATCGATATCGCGCACGGCGCGGGCATCGACAAGGTCGGGCTGATGACGCCGCAGATGGAGGCCGGAAACTAATGAAACGCAAAACCGTGGTGGTGCTGGCGATCGCCGCGATGTCGGTGCTCGCCACCAGTTGCCAGAAGTTGAAAGCGCGCGACCAGTTGAATAAGGGCGTACAGGCCTTCAAGAACGCGCAGTATCCGCAAGCCGTGGAGCACTTCAAAACGGCCGTCGAATACGATCCCGGCTTCGCCACCGCCCGGCTGTATCTGGCCACGGCCTACATGCAGCAGTATATTCCGGGCGCCGATTCGCCGGACAATATGCAGATGGCTCAGGCCGCCTACGATCAGTTCCAGCAGGTGCTCTCACGGGAGCCCAAGAACGAACTGGCCGTGGCTTCCATCGCCTCACTGCTGTTCAACGAGAAGAAGCTGGACGACGCCGAAGATTGGAATAAGAGGCTCATCGCCATTAACCCGAAATCGAAGGACGCCTATTATACGTTGGGCGTCATCGCCTGGACCAAGGCGCTGGTGACCGACGGCGAGGCGCGTGCCAAGCTGGGGATGAAGCCCGACGATCCGGGTCCGCTGAAGGACAAGAAGGTGCGCGTGGAAGTGGCCGCCAAGAATGGCGCCCTGATCGACGAAGGCATCAAGAATCTGGATAAGGCGCTGCAGATCGATCCGGAGTACGACGACGCCATGGCGTACGAGAATCTTCTCTACCGCCAGAAAGCCGACCTGGAAGACAGCACCGAAGCCTATAAGGCGGACATCGACAAGGCCAACGATTACTTCCAAAAGACCATCGACACCCGCAAGATCAAAGCCGAGCGGAAGCCGTCCGGCGGCGGGATCACGACGGACACAAAGTAATCCCGATCAAATAATCGGTAGGGGGGCAGGCACTCTGCCTGCGGCGGCCTCTCAGGCCGCCTTTTTTTTTTGGGCGTAGGCACCGCTCCCTTACGGTCGCGGCTCGGTAGGTGCGGCTCGGTAGGTGCGGCTCGGTAGGTGCGGCTCGGTAGGTGCGGCTCGGTAGGTGCGGCTTACGGAGCCGCGACCGTAAGGGAGCGTTCTCCATTCCGTGAGCTTGGTTTTTTTCGCCCGCTCCTGTAATCTGATTGTAACGGGTCTGTCCTAGGCTCCCTATGCACGCGCTGATTCTGGCCTTCCTGCTTCTCGCGATTCTGAGCTTTCTCATGGCAGGTGTCCGCAATGGCTTACGGTCCGGATTCGCGGCGCGCCCCGTATTGTTATTCACCGTGCCGGCCGGGTTGACCCTGATTTTCTGTGCGGCCTCCTGGCAAACCGGCGCCTTCAGCCTTCGACTGGCCGCTCTCGTATTGGTCTACGCCGTTCTGCCGGTGGGAGCCGCCTTCATCCAGGGTCCCGGAGGACGGCCTACGTGGCTGGACTTCATCATCATCCTGCTGCTGTGGCTGCCGTTGGAATTCTCGGCGGGACAGCACCTCATTCCGAAGCCTGCGCAAGGCTTCCTGCACAGCGTGGCGTATGGCATCGCGATCCTATTGGGCCTGGCGATTTTCCTGGGTTTCCGCGCGCTGCCGGATATGAAATTCAACCTGCCCTCCGCTCGCGACCTCAGTTATGGCGCCTTGGCGTTCCTCATTTGCGCACCGATCCTCATCGCGGGCGGACGCCTGATCGATTTCATCCCGGCGTTGCATGCGCCCGCGCATCCTTCGGCGCTGGCCATCGGACGTACCTTCGGCCTGATTTTCGTGGGCACCGCATTGCCCGAGGAGATTCTGTTCCGTTCTCTGATTCAAAACTGGCTGATGCAGCGGTTCGGCTTCACCAATCGCGTGCTGCTGCTGGCCGCATTTATTTTCGGCTGCGCGCACCTGGATAACGGGCCGCAGCCGCTGCCCAACTGGCGCTACATGATTCTGGCCACCATCGCGGGCGTGGCTTATGGCAAGGCCTTTCAGAAATCTGGCAGCGTGTTCTCATCGGTGACGTGTCACGCGCTGGTGGATACCACCAAGCATATTTTCTTTTGACGGGAGCCGCATGTGAGCCGCCAGAAAGCATTCATCGCCGCCGAATCCGCTACCGGCTTCGCGCTGATCATGCTGTACATCTGGCGGCTGCGCTTCACCCATCCGCGCGCCTGGATCTTCATTGTGGCCTTCTTCGTCCTGTCGCACATTCTGCGCGGCGAGCGCTTTGCGGCCTTAGGCTTCCGCCGCGGGAACTTTCGCGAATGCGTGGAGACTCTCGCGCCGGCCGTGTTGCTGATCGCGCTTTCGCTGCTGGCGGCCGGCGTCCTGCTCGAAACCATGCGGCCCATCAGCCTGGAGTACGGGTGCATGTGCCTGCTGGCTTATTGTCCCTGGGGGATCTTTCAGCAATATCTGCTCAACGGCTACATCGCCAACCGCCTGCTGGCAGTAGCTTCCGCGCGCTATGTGCCGCTGCTGTCGGCCGCCATGTTCGCCGGCGCGCATCTTCCCAACTGGTTCCTGATGTCCGTCACTTTCGTATTAGGCTACATCAGCACGCGGATTTTTTTGCGTTACCGCAATATCTATTTCCTGGGCCTGGCGCACGCCGTAATCGGCACGCTGTTGTTCGTGGTGGTCCCGGATTCCATCAGCCATCATCTGACGGTGGGGCCGGGGTTTTTTGTGCGGTAGTTCGGGCGGTGCGGGCGGCGCGCTCACGGCACGTCCGCTCCCTCACGGTCGCGGCTCAGTAACGGGTCGCGGCTCAGTCTGGGCCTCCGGCGGGCCTCAGGGAACGGAGTGAGACCGCCCCGTAAATCCGGCCAAAGGTCCGATCTGTACAATCCGCCGTCGTTGTAGATACCATAGGCGTTCTATGAACGCCCATTCAAAAATTGTGGGGCAGGCACTCTGCCTGCGGCGGCCTCTCAGGCCGCCTCTCGCGCTTCTGCTGGCGGTCCCCCTGTGCGCCGCCCAGTTTTCACCCGGCAACATGGATACCTTCCTCTATGGCGCGGCCTTCTATGAAGAATACATGCCGCAGGATCGCCTTGAAAAAGACGTACAGTTAATGCAGCAAGCCGGCATTAACGTGGTCCGCGTAGGCGAATCCACCTGGAGTGTCTGGGAACCGCGGGACGGCCAATTCGAATTCGCCTGGATGGACCGCATCGTGGCGCGCCTGGCGCAGGCGCATATCCGCGTCATCATGGGAACGCCCACTTACTCGATTCCGCCGTGGATGTTCAAAGAGCATCCCGAGTTCTTAGTAACCCGGGCGGACGGCCAAAAAGCGACTTACGGCATCCGCCAGAATATGGATGTCACCAACCCCGATTTTCTGCGCTATGCCGAGCGCGTGATTCGTAAGATCGCGGAACATTACCGTGACAACCCCGCTGTCATCGGATATCAGATCGATAATGAGACGACCTCGTATGGCACAGCCGGCGCTAATGTCCAGGCCGGCTTCGTGCGCTATTTGCAAGACAAGTTCTCGTCCGTCGACCGTCTGAACAAGATTTGGGGTCTGGTCTATTGGGGCCAGACGCTCAACGACTGGTCCGAAGTACCGCCGCGCGCCGGCATTTTGAATCCAGGATGGAAGCTGGAGTGGGACCGCTATCAGGATTCGATCGCAACAGCGTATTTAGCCTGGCAGGCCGCGCTGGTGCGCGAATACTTGCGGCCCGATCAGTTCGTGATGCAGGATTTCGGCGGGGCCGCGCGATCGGACGTCAATGAATACGCTATCTCGAAGAGCCTGGACATCGTGGGGATGAACCCCTATCATTCCACGCAGGATCATTACGATGGCGAAAGCTCCAGCTTCGGCGGCGACTTCGCGCGCTCGCTCAAAGGCGCCAACTACTTAGTAACTGAGATCAATGCGCAAACCATCGGCTGGGATTCACGATCGCAATTCCCACCGTATGACGGCCAACTTAGACAAGATGTCTATCTGATGGCGTCTACCGGCGCTAACATGGTGGAGTATTGGCACTGGCACTCGCTGCACTACGGTCAGGAGACTTACTGGAAGGGTGTACTTTCGCACGATCTGGAACCCGGCCGCACTTATGCCGAAGTGTCGCGCACGGCACACGAGCTACAGCGCATCGGCGCGCGCATCGTCGATTTCAAACCCTCTCATCCGGCCGCGCTACTTTATAGCAACGATTCACGGCGTGGCACGGAGTACATGCCGTTTCTTCTTTCGCACCCCGCCGGCGACATGCCTTGGCGGCATCCGGGGGGATACGAAGTGGAGATGCGCAGCCTGTATGGCGCCCTTTACCGCTTGAATGCCGGCGTCGATCTGGTCTTCCCTGAAACGGAAGATTTGAGCCCGTATAAGGTGGTGGTGGTTCCGCCGCTGTATATCGCGAGCGACGCGCTGCTCAACCGTTTGGTCGATTACGTGCGCGCGGGGGGCCACTTGGTGCTGACGCTCAAGAGCGGCTTCTGCGACGAATACTCGACCGCGCGGCCCACTATGGCTCCCGGACCGCTGCGGGAGGCCGCCGGCTTTCATTATCAGGAGTTTTCAAACCTTGCCAAGCCGCTGGCGTTACGCGGCGATCCTTTTCACGCCGGCGCCGAAAACCGCGTGAGTGACTGGGCGGACATGCTGCTGCTCGATAAAGCCGAAGCGCTGGCTTACTACGATCATCCTTTCTTCGGAAAATATGCGGCCATCACCGAAAATCATTTCGGAAAGGGGATGGTCACTTACGAAGGCTCCGTACTTAGCGATACTCTGCAGCAAAAGGTATTGCAGCGGGTCATTGAGCAAGCACAACTGGCTGGGCCGGACCAGAAGCTGCCGGCGGCTGTAAAAATCAAACACGGGATGGGACGTACGGGCAAGCCGATGCATTATTATTTCAATTTCTCGGCCGCACCGGCCGCAGTGACTTATTCGTATGCGGCGGGCCGTGAGTTACTTTCGAACCAGGGGCTGGCCCACGGGGCTTCGATCCACTTAGAGCCGTGGGGCGTAGCGATCGTGGAACAAGATAAGCTGTAG
This sequence comes from Bryobacterales bacterium, assembly GCA_963785255.1. GTDB lineage: Bacteria > Acidobacteriota > Terriglobia > Bryobacterales > Bryobacteraceae > Bog-159. The sequence goes on along the minus strand of CAWAUR010000012.1, from coordinate 34,981 downwards.
GATAAGTCATGGGTTTCTATCAGGATCGCATTCTGCCGCGCCTGCTCGATGTATCGATGCGCGCCGAGCGTCATCTGCGTTACCGGCAAAGGCTGGTGGCGAGGGCCGCTGGGCGGGTGCTCGAAATCGGCGCGGGATCCGGTTTGAATCTGCCTTTATATGGCGGCGGGGTCACGGAGATCGTGGGCCTTGAGCCGCATCGCAAGCTCATGGGCATGGCACGCGGGCGGCAGTGCGCCGTAAATTGGACGCCGATCGAGGCTTCGGCACAAGCCATCCCGTTGGATAACGCGAGCGTGGACACCGTGGTCTCAGCCTGGGTGCTTTGCTCGATACCCGATGTGGCGCTGGCTCTCGGCGAGGCGCACCGCGTGCTGAAACCGGGCGGCCAGCTCCTGTTTGTGGAACACGGGTTGGCGCCCGACGCTGCCGTACAACGCTGGCAGCATCGTTTGACGCCGGTTTGGAAGCGCCTGGCCGGCGGCTGCCATCTGAACCGTCCGATTCCCGAGTTAGTGCGCCGGGCGGGGTTTGAGATCGATGTAGTGGAGACGGGTTACGCGGAAGGTCCGCGACCAATGACTTTTACTTATGAAGGCTGCGCGCGCCGCCGGTAGGATGCCGTGGGTGCTTAACCGTTTCGGGGAAACCGCTCCCTTATGGTCGCGGCTCAGATGGTCCGCCCGCGTGGCCTGATGGAGGGGAGTGAGACCGCCCGCACGAGGGGCGGTCTCAGAGTAGCAGATCGTGCGAAATCGACGCATCTGTTACTGAGCCGCGACCGTCAGGGAGCGGATGCCGTTCCAGAATAATCGCGCAAGGCGAGGCGGGATATAATCAGGTTTTCCGATCCAGGCCACCATCCCAGGAGAACATCCCATCATGAAACTGAAGGCATTTGGAATCGGTACGGCATTAACCGCCATGTTAATGACCGGACCGGTAGATTTCGCGCAACAGTCGGGGGCGCCCGCGAAATGTCCGCCGGAAGGATTCAGCGGGGGTTTCAGCCGGGGCTGTCCACAAAAACAGTTTGCCAACCCGGTGGACATCTCGGCCATGATGGCCGCGCTGCCGGACAAGCCCTACGCCACGCCCCAGAGCCTGCGCCACGTGCTGGTCCTGGGCCGGGCCGTCGGTTGGGTGCACACGTCCATTCCGCTCGCGGCCAAGATGGTGGAATACCTGGGCGACAAGACCGGCGCCTGGATGACTACCATCACCTACGACGCGGCCGCCATCACGCCTGAAAATCTGAAACAATACGATGCGATTTTCCTGGACAGCACCACCGGCGAATTTCTGGACGATCCGAACGACAAAGCTGTCACCGACCTTCGCCGGCGGGCGCTCGTTGACTTTGTGAAAAGCGGCAAGGGTCTGGCCGGCGTCCACGCCGCGACCGATAGCTACCATACCAATAGCCCCACGCTGACCGGCACGTGGCCGGAGTTCAACGAGATGATCGGCGGCTTCTTCAAGTTTCACTGGACCTATCCGACCCTGATCCCGGTTAAGGTGGACGATCCAAACAGTCCTCTGACCGCCATGTTCCCGGCGCGCGGGTTCGAGATGGTGGATGAGACCTACACGTTTGCGCAGGACTCCTTCAGCCGCAAGCGTGTGCATGTGCTCACCAGCATCAACTACGCCAAGATGAGCGCGGAAGACAAGGCCAAAGAGCCGGCAGCCACCAAGCGCACCGACGGCGATTACGCGCTGAGCTACATCCAGAGAGTTGGCAATGGCCGCGTGTTTTACGAAGCGCACGGTCACGATGAGAAGGTGTACTACTTGCGTCCGTTTGTGGCTCACATGCTGGCGGGAATCCAGTACGCCATAGGCGATCTGAAGGCCGACGACAGCCCCAGCGCGAAATAAGCGGTTGCGGGCCGTGCCCACTCAGCAGCAAGACAAGTACCCAGTACTGAGCCGATCTCTTGCTTTCTCTATCGGACAGATAGAAAATACGCTTCCAGAGGTCGCGATCATGCTAGACAAACTGAAACGCACGAACCGGAAGAGGCTGGCGTCCTTATCCGCTCTGGGCGCCGGCACACTGGGGGTAGCCGTCTGCCCGGCGAATGCCAGCGACATCGTCTTCTCCGGCGTGATTAACGTGGAAGTGCCGTCTCCGGTGTACAAGTACACGATGGCCGGGCCTAATGGCGCCGGCGGAGTTATTAAATCAATCTACGACCATTGCCAAATTACGTGCTTTAGTTTTTGGAGTGGGGTGGCCATATTCTCAAAAGCCGGGCAGTACGGCACACAGTTCCGTCTGCTAGCCACAAGTCAGGGGTACCATGCGCAAGGAGAGCCACAGGGAGCCGTATGGGGCAAAGCCGCCGGGAAGTCAACGAAGTCGGCGGACATATGGTTTGACTTCAACGGCGGTTTCGCAACCACGTTTAACTCGACCGACAGATATCTGCTTTTCAGGTTCCGCGGCGGCGCCCTGAAGCACGATATGTACGGATGGGCGCGGATACAAGTCACTGCTAAAAGGGACGTGGACATCGTCGACTGGGCCTATGATCCGACCGGCGTTCATCTTCCCGCCGGCTATCACGGCGCCGGACAGACTGACCAGGAAGACATTGGCGCCCTAGAGCCATCTACACTGGATGCCACCGGATTACCCGCCTTGGCGCTCGGAGCACCTGGCCTGCGGCGGTTGCGCGCGGCGCGCCAGGCTGAAGCCACCAAGGCGGCAGCTTCGACGCCGGCGCGCTAACTCCCGGCGGGCAGTCCGCCACGGCAAGACAAGTACCCAGTACTGCGCCGATCCCTTGCGTTTCTCTACCGAACAGATAGAGAATATGACCAGAGGTTACGACCATGCTCCACAAACTGAAACGCACGAACCGGAAGCGTCTGGCATCCTTATCCGCTCTGGGCGCCGGCGCATTGGGAGTAGCGGCCTGCCCGGCGAATGCCAACGACATCGTCTTCTCAGGCGTTATTAACGTGAAGGTGCCGTATTCGGTGTACCAGTACACGATGGCCGGGCCGGAAGGCGCCGGCGGAGTCCTTAAGTTTAATTCTGGCTGCCAAATTACGTGTTTTAATTTCAGCAGCGGGGTTGAGATACTCTCGAAACCCGGGAAGCACGGCACCGAGTTCCGCTTCTTAGCCACCGGTCCGCGAAATTCCTTCGCGCAAGGCGAGCCGCAGGACGCCATATGGGGTACGGCCGCCGGAAAGTCAACCAAGTCGGCGAGCATCTGTTTTCGATTCGATGGCGGCGCAACCTCTACCACATTTAGCTCCACCGACAGGTACCTGCTTTTCCGATTTCAAGGCGGCGCCCTGAAGCACGATATGTACGGATGGGCCCGGATACGCGTCTCTCCTGGCGCGGTATTTGCGCCCCAAGTAAACCTCGTCGACTGGGCCTACGATCCATCCGGCGTACACCTTCCTGCCGGCTATCACGGCAACAGCGGGCAGGTCGAGCCGGAAGACATCGGCACCCTAGAGCCATCTACACTGGATGCCACCGGATTACCCGCCTTGGCGCTCGGAGCACCTGGCCTGCGGCGGTTGCGCGCGGCGCGCCAAGCTGAAGCCACCAAGGCAGCAGCTTCGGCGCCGGCGCGCTAACTTCCGCCGGGCGGTCCGCACGGCAAGACAAGTACCCAGTACTGAGCCGATCCCTTGCTTTTCTCTATCGAACAGATAGAGAGTATTAACCAGGGGTCACGACCATGCTCCAAAAACTGAAACGCACGAACCGGAAGCGTCTGGCATCCTTAACCGCCCTGGGCGCAGGCGCATTGGGGGTGGCGGCCTGTCCGGCCAATGCCAACGACATCGTCTTTTCCGGTGTCATCAATACCAAAATCGGCCCTCCCCCGACCACTGTCACCTACACCATCCCCGGGCCCGGACCTGGCGGCGCCGGCGGCGTGTTAAAAACCCAAATTTACGTCTGCTCCGAGACCTGCTTTGGCCTGGGGCTCGCGGTCGACATATTCTCGAAGCCCGGTAAGTACGGCACCCAGTTCCGGTTTTTGGCCGAGGGCAGGGAAAACTCCTATGCCCAGGGCGAACCCCAGGGCGCCGTGTGGGGAACGGCAGCCGGAAAATCAACTAAGTCGGCTGTCATAATTTATACATACGACCGTGCGGTCGCCACCATGTTCACGGCGACCGACAGATACCTGCTTTTCAGGTTCCAGGGTGGAGCGCTGAAACACGATATCTACGGATGGGCCCGCATACAGATTCCTCCACCGGATTTCGCGGAAGTTGTGCTCGTCGACTGGGCTTATGATCCGACCGGCGTACGCCTTCCCGCCGGCTATCATGGCGCTGGCCAGTCCAACGCGGAAGACATCGGCACGTCAGAGCCATCCGCACTCGATGCCACCGGATTGCCCGCCCTGGCGCTGGGAGCACCCGGCCTGCGCCGTTGGCGCGCCGCCCGCGCCGCCGATGCCGCGAAGGCCGCCGCATCCACGCCGGCGCATTGATGCCGCCGCGCCTCTTACTCGTTGGCTGGGACGCCGCAGATTGGCAAATCATCGATCCGCTGATATCAGCCGGAGAGATGCCCCACTTGGCCGGCCTCATCGCCAATGGCGTCCGCGGAAATCTAGCTACCATTTACCCGCCGCTCAGTCCCATGCTCTGGACCACCATCGCCACCGGCAAGCGGCCTCCCGAGCATGGCATTCTGGGTTTCACCGAACCTGCCGAGGATGGGCTTTCCGTCCGGCCCATCAGCAATCTCGGCCGCAAGACCAAAGCTCTGTGGAATATTCTGAACCAGAACGGTAAGCGCAGCATTGTGGTGGGGTGGTGGCCTTCGCATCCCGCCGAACCCATTCGCGGCGCGATGGTCTCCGAGCACTTCAAACTTTTTCCGGAGCAGGATCCTGCCTCTCCGCTTCCACCGGGCACTATCTGGCCTCCGGCCTGGGCCACCCGCATGGCCGATCTGCGCGTGGGGCCGATGGAAATCACCGGCGAGATCCTCCAGCTTTTCGTGCCGGAATTTGAACGCGTCGATCAGGACAAAGACAAAAGCTTGCACGACCTGGCGGAGATCATCGCCGAGAGCATGAGCATTCACGCCGCGGCAACCGAGTTGCTCGAAAACGAAGCCTGGGACTTCGCCGCTATCTACCACTGCGGCATCGATCACTTCTCGCATCGCTTCATGCGATATCACGCGGGCAAGACTGTGCGCGGCTTCGATACCGATCCGCGTATTTATCAGGGCATCGTAGCCAATGCCTATCGTTATCACGATCTGATGCTCGGCCGCATGTTGGCGTTGGCCGGGCCGGATTGCGCGCTAATGCTGGTTAGCGATCACGGTTTCCATTCCGGCCGGCTGCTGCCGGATTATATTCCCGCCGAAGCCGCCGGCCCCGCGGTGGAGCATCGGCACTTCGGAATCTTCGCTCTGCGCGCGCCCGGCGTGCCGTGCGGCGAGCGCGTGTATGGCGCGAACGTGCTGGATATTGCGCCCACCGTTCTGCACATCTTCGGCGTGCCGGCGGGAGCCGACATGCAGGGCAAAGTATTGCTCAACGCGTTCCCGGACCAGCGACCGCTGCCGCCGGTCCCGAGTTGGGACGACATTCCCGGCGAGGACGGCTGCCATCCGCCGGAACGGCATTACGATAGCGGGGCTTCCGCCGAATCGTTGAGGCAACTGGTGGCCTTGGGCTACGTTGCGCCGCCCAATGGTGACGCACGCAAAGCCGTGGACGACTGTGTCAGCGAGAACCGCTACAATCTCGCGCGGGCTTACATGGATGCCGGACGAAACAGTCTGGCCATGGACGTTTTGCGCGATCTGATCGCCCAAGACCCGGAACAGGGCCGCTACCACCAGCATCTTTTTCATTGCGCGCTGCAGGCGGGCGATACGGATGAAGCCCGCCGGGTGCTGGAATCTTTCGATCGTGCCTGCGCCGATTTCGCGCCGCGTGCCGCCGCGGAGTTGCAACGCCGGCGCGGCGAGCGTCCGGATATCGAACTGAACACCCGCCAGCCAGCCGATCGCCGCGAACAATATAACCGGCGCGAGCTTGTCGAAAAGGCGGAGGGCTACGTGGCCGCGCGGCTCCTCATGAGATGCCGTCTCGCACTGACCAAAGCCCGCACCTCCGGGCAGAAGGAAACGGCCCGCGCACTGCTTGACGAACTGGCTGCCAAGCCCCGCGCAGCGCGGCAGCTCACCATGTTTCTCGCGGAGAGCTACATGTCGCTGCGGGATCACGAACGGGCGCTCGAATTCGTGCGCCGCGCGCGCCGCGCCGATCCAGAGGACTGGCGTGCCATGGCGCTCGAAGCCCGCATTTATCTGGCCGCGGGGAGGTATGCGGAGGCGGCCAACTGCGCCATCGAATCGCTGGCGTTGATCTATTTTCAGCCGCCGCTGCACTACACCCTGGCGGTCGCGCTGCGGCACTTGGGCGATGAGGCGCGCGCGCTCGAATGTCTGCGCACCGCGCTGCAGCAGGCGCCCGCCTTCGCCGCCGCGCATGATGAGTTGGCCCGCATCCTGCGCCGCCGGCGGGATTTCGGCCAAGCCGCGCTGCACATGGGGGAGGCCTCGAAGCTGCGGAAGCAGGCGCAGGAACGGCGCTCCCCCAAGCCCGTCGCTCCATCGGCGCAGCCGCCAGGACCGCCTTCGGAGCCGGCCTTCGCGCGCACCGCGGCGTCGCCCGTAGACCGCGCGCGCGTGGTTACGATTGTCGCCGGGCTGCCCCGCAGCGGCACATCCATGATGATGCAGTTGCTGGCCGCCGCCGGCATCGCGCCGTACACCGATCGCCAGCGCGTGGCCGACCCGGACAATCCGCGCGGGTACTTCGAACATGAAAATGCCGCCCGGCTGCACCAGGACGCTTCGTGGATTTCCGTGGCGCGCGGCAAAGCCGTCAAGATCGTCGCGCATCTGTTGCCTTACTTGCCCGCCGGCGAAGAGTACCGGATCGTGTTCATGCACCGCGACCTGAACGAAGTAGTTGCCTCGCAGCGCGCCATGTTGGCACGGCTGGCGCGCACGGGCGCGCGCCTCGACGATCGCGCCTTGGCGCGCACTTACACCAGGCAGTTAGTCCAGGTGCAGACCTGGCTGCAACACCGGCCGGAGACTCAAGTGCTGCCCGTCAGTTATGCCGAAGCTCTGCGCGATCCCATCGGAACCGCCGCGCGATTGGCCGGTTTTCTCGGGCAGCCTTTCGACGAATCGGCGGCCGCTTTGGCGGTAGACCCCTCCCTGCGGCGGCAGAAGTCGCCGGCATAGTCCACTTCCGGATGTCACGCGCTTGTGATCCCGCGGTGGTATGGTGAAGAGGCTCGCTCGCTCGAATCGGATCGGGAGGAGAAGATGCCGGAACTTCACGCGAGTAAGATACTGCGCAGGTCCCGATGGACATTGGCGGTCCTGTTACTTGCGGTGACTGCTCTGGCGGACGATTATCCCGCGCCCGCGGCTTTCGTAAACGACTTCGCGAACCAACTGCCCGCGTCCACGGTGCAGGCCCTGGAGAAGAAGGTGCGCACCTATGAACGCGCCACTGGAAACGAGATCGCCGTGGCGGTAGTGCCGTCGTTGAACGGCATGCTGGTGGACGATTATGCGCGCGGGCTGTTTCACGCCTGGGGAGTGGGGAAGCGCGAGTTGAACAACGGCGTGCTTTTGTGTGGGCGCCCAAAGAGCGGCGCATCCGGATCGAAGTGGGGACCGGCCTCCAGGGCGTGCTGACGGACGAAGCGGCGGGACGGATTTTAACGCGGGTGCGGGATCTGTTTCGCAGCGGGCGCTCGGATGCCGTCGTAAACGCGGCGGTGGATGGGATCATCGAAGTGCTCGGCAGGGGTCCCGCGGGCGCGGCGGCAGCGCCGGATGCCCGCAACTTTGTGGAGCGCAATTCGCCGGAGGAACTGGCGCGCCAGCGCGAGGCTGCCGAGCTCCAGCGGCAGGAGCAGGCGCGCGCGCAGGAGGCCGAAGACGCTGCCCGCGCGGCCGAGGAGCGCCGGACGCGCGGGTGGATCATCGGCTGGGCGAGTTTGTTCGGCGCGGCGCTGTACGTGGTGTATCGCCGATCGCGGGCCGCGCGCCTGGAGCGCGAATTGCCTGGCGAACTGGCTGCCGCGGATCGAGCCCTGGCGGCGGCGAGTCAGAAGTTGGGACAGGCGCAGACAGCCCTCTCGGACCTGCGGAAGGAGGCACCCGCCGATATCTACCAGCAGTTTCAGGCGGCGGTGGATGCTGCGCCGAATGATCTCGCCAGGCTGCGGCCCGATCTGCAAACGATACAGGCGTTGCCGCAGGGAACATACCAGGAGAGGACGGCGGTGCACAAAGGTCTGGTTCGCTGGCGGCAAGAGTTGGACGCCGTGGACAAGGGGCTTGAGGGCGTCGGGGACACGCTCCAGACCTTCCGCCAGCAGCGCGGACAGGCGCAGGCGATGCTGGTCTCCATACCCCAGACGCTGGTGCGCATGCAGGCCGAAAGCGCGGGCGGCGCGAGCGATGGATTGCTGCGCGCGGCGGCGGACACCTACCAGCAGGCGATCGAAAAAAGCAAAGAAAACCCGGCGAACTGGCTGCTGGTGTACGATCTGCTGGCGGATGTCTCGGCGTGTCTCGATCGCATCGCCAATCCCGCGATAGGCAGATACACGCCGCAGCGGTTTTGGGGTGCGGGCATAGACTCGCCGGCTGCGCAATTGCTGGCGCTCATGTACGCCCAGCAGGCGGCACAGGCATCGCAAAACACGCTCTGGAATACGGGCTCCGGCAGCGATGATGCAGGGAACTTCGGCGGCGGCGACTCCGGCGGGTTCAGCGGCGGTGGCGGCGATTCCGGCGGATTCGGCGGGGGCGATTCCAGCGGAGGCGGGGCCAGTTCGGACTACTGACCCCGCTACTTACCGCCGCATTGATTAAGCAGCACGCTCACCGCGCCGCCCTGGTAGCCGGCAGTTGCCAGATCGGGGAAGCCGTCGCCGTTCAATTCGCCCAGTGCGAACTGGTCCGGTCCCACACTGGTGAAAGTGAGCGGACCTAAATCGAACGTGCCATCGCCGTGCCCCGGAAAGAACTGCATCTCGACGGAACTCACCAGGCTGACAAGGTCTATCTTGCCATCTCCGGTGAAATCAGCCGCGGTTACCCAGCCGCCAGGGGCATTGATGGTGGCGCCTTGTTGGAAGGAGCCATCGCCCTTGCCCAATAGGATTTCGATGGAAGTGCTGCCGACGGCTACATCTAATTTGCCATCGCCATTAAAATCCGCAACCGCCAGGCTATTCACCTGTGGCGCGACCGGCGTGCGCGGCCCCTCGCGGAAGGTTCCGTCGCCGTTGCCCAGGAAGGCGCGCAGCACATTCTTGACGTTGTCGCCCACGGCAAAGTCCAGTATGCCATCGCGATTGAAATCGGCAACCGCCAATCCGCCCAAAACATCGGTAGGCCCGGGCGTTGGTTCGATCGCATAGGGAACCGCGTGCTGGAAAGTGCCATCGCCGTTGCCCAATAGGATACTGACCACCCCCGGAGATCCATTGAACGCTCCAGGACTATTGACCGCGATATCCAACCTTCCATCTCCGTTGAAATCGGCGAGCACGATTTGGCCGAAGCTGGGCGGCGACCCCTTATAGAGCTTGTAGGCGCCTTCAACGGAGAAGCTCCCATCGCCGTTGCCCAGCATAATCTGCACCGCTCCTGAATAATCCGTCACGGCCAAGTCCAGGATTCCGTCGCCATTCAGGTCCCCCACGGCAATTCCGGTGACGCTGTTTGGCAGGTTGTACAGATTCACGGTGCGGGTAAAGCCACCTTTTCCGTTGCCCAGCATGATGCCGACAAGGTCGCTATCTAAACCGCCGGCGGCCAGATCGAGGATGCCATCGCCATTGAAATCGCCTAGAGCTACGGCTTCCAACTCGGGCACGGCCACATGCGCGGCGGAAGTGAACAGAGACCCATCGCCCTTGCCGAGAAGCACGGCGATTCCAGTGCCCGAGCTACCGTCGCCGGCTGACAGCGCCACGTCGGCATTGCCGTCGCCGTTGAAATCGGCAACCACCAATGAGCCCGCGCCGCCGGGATTGAAGCCTTGCGCGGTAAAGAACGTCCCGTTGCCCTTGTTGATCAGCGTGAAAACGCCAGCCAGGCCCGACACCGCCAAACCCGGCGGCCGGCCGTTTCCCAACGGGAGGGCCTTGACATAATACGGAGAGTAGGGATGGCCGGTGGGATAGGCGACGGGTGCGGCGAATGTGCCATCGCCATTTCCCAGCAAGACCGACGTTGTGCCGGAGACGTAATTCGCGGTAGCCAAGTCCATTTTGCCATCGCCATTGAGGTCCGCGGCCAGGATGCCGATGGGCGCGGCGCCGGTTTCAAAGACCGTGGCGGGACCGAATGTTCCGTCGCCCTTGCCCAAAAACACCGTGACCCAATGTTCGGATTCTTCCGGCGGCGCCTCCAAGCTACCGGTATTGGCAACCGCCACGTCGAGATTACCGTCGCCATTGAAATCCGCAATGGTGAGCGACCACGACAGCTTCGTCACCTTGTAGCCCGTGGGCGCCCGGAACGTGCCGTCGCCATTGCCGAGCAGGATTTCGAGCGGAGTGGGACCCGCGCCGACGTAAGTGACGCCCGCCAGATCCAGGTTCCCGTCGTGATTGAAGTCGCCCGCCGCCAGGAAACTAAGGCCAATCAATACCGGGGACCGGCGCGGCTCCTGGAAGGTTCCGTCGCCATTGCCAAGAAACACATTCACGGTGTACTCACCGTGGCCAACCTCGGCGGGTGAGGTAGCTACGGCAATGTCGAGCTTGCCATCATGATTGAAGTCGCCGGCCACGGCGCCTTGGCTGAAATCCGCTCCGCCCAGCGGATAGGTCGCACCGGTGGTGAACGTGCCGTCCCCATTGCCGATGAGGATGGTCGCGCCGTACCGGCTCACGGAAATCAGATCCGGAATTCCGTCGTTATTGACATCGCCGGTGAGGACCACACCCACACTTTCTGCGGGATAGAAATAGTTAGATGGAAACGGCGGGCAGGCGCTGGCGCCCGTTGCCGGTATTGCGGTTTGCGCGCTCATGCACGCCACACAGGCTGTCATTATGAGGGTTAGCCAGGTCGTTTTGCGGAACATGGAATTTCTCTCTTCTCCGATTGCATCTCTCAGCGCAGCGCCCCGCAACCAATATCTTGTAAAATTTCGTGGCGGATGGCTGGCTATGTGGTGGAAGCCGACATCCACCTTCTACGTTGCCCGGTGTTGTGGGGCTAGGCTCTCAGCGGGCCTCGTAGGGCCGCTCTTCGGCAAGTGCAGCTCGCCTTGGACAGGCCGGGAGGCCTGTCCTACTGCCGCAACGGCGTTACGGCCTCGCCTGGGTGCAGCGTCAACTCCGTGGGTAATGCGACTTGGTCGCCTTCGGCCAACCCCTGTACGATCTGCACGCGGGTGACGCTCGAAGCGCCCGTGGCGACCGCCTGCCATTGCAGGTGCCCGCCCCGCAGCATGAACACACCTACGCCATTTGCATCCCGCCGCAGGCATTCCTTGGGGATGGTGAGCGCGCCCGGTACCGTGGCCGTGCGAATGTGCGCGTCCACATTGGTTCCCGGCAGCAGCACGCGGCCGGGATTTTCGATGGTGCACATCACTTCGCCCACCTGCCGGCTTGCCAGCGCGACGATCGTGGCAGGCTTACGTTCCACCGTGCCCTCCCAGGAGCGTCCCGGCAGCGCATCCCAATTGATGGTGACCGGCTGGCCCACCGCCACACGCCCCAACTCGGGTTCATCGACATACACGCGCACGCGCAGACGCGCGGTCTGGCCGACGTTCGCCACCAGATCGCCCACATTGAGATACACACCGGGCCGCGCGGCCAGGTCGTAGACCACGCCGGCGATGGGCGCGTGGACGACGGTTTGGGCCAGGTGGCTCTTGGCCAGTTCCACGGCGGCCTGGGCATCCCGCAAGCGAGCTAGTGCGACGGTTTTATCGGAGGACGAAACCAACGCCGCGCGCCGTTCCTGAAGCGCCTCGATGCCCATTTCCGCCTCGTGCACTTTACTCTTCATCTCATCCACATCTTCCAGCGAGGCGGCCTGTTTCTCTTGCAGCCGGCGCAGCGAAGCGTATTCTTTTTCGTCGTGTTCTTTTTCCACTTGCAAGCGCGCGAGATCGCTGGCAATGGTGGTCAGCTCAAGCTGCTTGCCCCCCCCATCGATGGTGGCCAGATCGGCGCGGGCCTGTGCTTCGCGCGCTTCGGCGGCCTCCAGATCAGCCTGCAATCCGGTATCGCTTAGAATTGCCAAGGGCGCGCCCGCATTGACGGATTGACCTTCTTGAACGGGAGTCTTACTCACCAATCCGGCGGCCTCGCTGCGCACGGCCTGCCACTCGATGGGCTCTACTTTGCCGTTGGTGGGCAGGGTACTCACCAACGTTTCGCGGATGACTTTGGCAACCGGAACTTGCGGCGCATCATGGTTGCGATGGTAAGCCCACCAGCCCACCACGGCCAGCGGGATGGCGAATAGCCATAGCAGTTTCTTCACTATTTCTATCTTAAACGGGGAGGATCGCGGCGCGCTTTGCGGTCGCTCCCTCACGGGGGCGGCTCGGTAAGGCTGAGCCGCGCACGTCAGTGTGCGGTGGTGCTTCCGGCCTCGGCGCGCGTTATCGTCACTGACACGACGTGCCGCACCCAGCGGGCGTCGTCCTTATCTGCCGGGACCAACTGAAACGGTCCATCGGCATCGGGTAGAGGCTTCCCATCGCGCTCCGTCATCAGGTAGACGGCGCCCCGCTCGATTTCGGACCACGTAAACGTCACCCGCCGATTGTCCCTGCCGTACACTGTCACCCTATACGACGGGGCTGTGAAACGGCATGTGGGAGCGGTGGCGCCAGGCACGATTTCCACCTCGCCCGCCGGCACTGAAACCTTGGCCAGCGCATCCGCCAGCAGCACGCCGCGAAACGTGACCAGCGCGCCGACGGACGTCTTCAGAGTCCGTTGCGGAAGCTTGGAGATGTCCTCCATCGAAAGATCCGCCTTGGTTCCAACGATACCCAAGAGGTTGACCCGATCGAAAAATTCAACGCCGCCGCCTCTGGAAATGTACAATTCAATATCGCCGGTGTTGAACTGCGGGCCGGCTCCCACATCAATCGTCTTCACCAGCGGGTTGAAGCCGGGAACGTACACGTTTAACTCGTAGGATTGGCGCGATTCGACTGGAAATGAGAATGTACCGTCCTGTCCGGCTACGGCCAGTAATGTAATTTCGGGAGTGGCGCGCGTAAGCGCGGCAGGACACGCGCCTTCGACCGGCAACCGGCCGCCATCCCCGATGCCCGCTAATTTGATTCTCACGGCCGCATTGGGGACGATCGCACCGGTGGGATCCGTAATCCGGCCGGTGACAAGCGTTTGGGCGCCGATGTAGCCCGCGAGCACTGCGAACGAGCACGCGACTTCGAGGCGCGTGAGCCTGAACATGACTTGATCTTAGCGCGGGTGCTACACTTTGGCTTCCACTAAGAAATGGCCTCCAGTCTTGCCGAGCCGGTCGTCAGAGTTTTGATCTCCGCGATAGTCCTCAGCCTTTTCGTGTTGGCCCGCCGTCACTTCCCCGCCAAAATCGGACAGGAGGAAAACGCGGATTCGATCGCCCGCCTCAATCATCGCTTCAAGCGCACGCAATGGCGGATCGGCGCGTCCATGCTGTTCATCGCCATTGCGGCCGGGTGGACGGGGTATGCGTTCCTTACCGGGCTCAACCGGCTTTTCGCGGCTCTCGACGGTCCCTCCGCCTTTGTCTTGTTGCCGCAAACCGCGATCTGGTGGTTTCTGCCGGGCTTTACCGGCCTGATCCTGACGTGGGAGATCACCGTGGGCGCCTTTGCCTGGGTCGGCGGGAAGAAGAATGCGGAACTGTATCGGTACTGGTCCGAGGCCAAGACCGGCATCGACGCCACCCGGATATTGCGGCTTATTGCTCTCGCCGTGGTCCTGCCCATAGGTATCCTGACGGCGCTGGCCTTGCCCGAGCACGACTTATTACAAAATACGGGCATCCTATCGCGAGGTTATGCGTTTGGCAAGACCACTTACTCTTACAAGGATGCCATCAGGATGACAACGATTGAAGGTTTCCGAAAACGTGACGGGGGACTTACGCGCAGAGCCGGTATCGTTCTGGATTTTTCGGACGGGAGCCGCTGGTCTTCGGCGGATAGCGGCGACTTCCGGCGCTACGCCGACCCGAAGCTGCTGAGATTCCTGCAGAGCAAGACGGGACTTTATCCGCAGCATGCGGAAACGGAGTCCGATATTCCTAGCGGACTGTAGGGGCCGGAACCGCTTGCTTACGCGCGCGGCTCAGAAGCGGGTCGCGCGGCTCTGAAGCAATTTACGGAGCCGCGACCGTCAGGGAGCGGTCCTAGTCCAACAGATACTTCTGAATGAACATCACGGTAGCCGCGAACTGAAAATCGCGATTGCCCTTCTTTTGGAATCCATGGCCCTCGTCCGCCGCCAGCAGATACCACACCGGCACGCCGCGCTCCCGGATGGCCGCGGTCATCTGTTGACCCTCTGTGTAAGGCACGCGTGGATCGTTGCGCCCCGCCACGATGAACATGGGCTTCGAAATGTTGCCTACGTGGGTCATCGGCGAGATGGATTCCAGAAACTTGCGCATCTCGGGATCGCGCTCGTCGCCATATTCCACGCGCCGCAGATCGCGCCGGTAGGCCTCGGTGTGCTCCAGAAAGGTAACCCAGTTGGAGATCCCCACGATATCGACGGCACAACGGAAACGATCGTTAAAATGCGTCATGCTGGCCAGCGTCATGTAACCGCCGTAGCTGCCGCCCATCACCATAATGCGCTTTGCATCCAGATCCGGACGCGCCGCCATCCAATCGAGCAGCGCGCCGATGTCCTTTACAGCGTCCTCTCGCTTGCGTCCGTTATCCAGATTCAGGAATGTCTTTCCATATCCGATCGATCCGCGCACATTCGGAAAAATCAGCACCGTTCCCAGTTCGTTCAATAAGTAGTTGTTAGTGCCCAGGTAACCGGGCTGAAACTGGCCTTCTGGGCCGCCGTGTATCATCACGATAGCCGGACGTGGCCCTGTAAATCGCTTTGGCGGCTTATAAAGAAACCCGGAAATGGTCAGCCCATCGAAGGATTTCCACTCGATCAGTTCCGGTTCCGAATTGTGCGATGCATCCAGGCCTCCCGTTTCGCTATAAGTCCAGCGATCCAACTTACCGGTCGGGATATCGATCGAGTAAACATCGGATGGAGTGCGGGCGGAAGTAATCGTAAAGCCCAGATCGCGCCCGTTGGCATGCCAGCGTACATCGGCGATGCTGCCGTAAGGCAATTTAGGTAGCGCCAGCTCTTTGTGTGCGGCCGTATCCATTACGTGCAGCGTGTCCGATCCATTGTCATTCACGATATACGCGATGTGCCGGCCATCGCGCGCCAGATCGAACGAAGTGACATCCCACTTTAAGCCCGGCCGTAGAATCGTCACATGATGCGTCGCGATATCCAGGGCGGCAAGCTGCTCGAAATCGGAATCCTGATTCGTGATCAGGTACAGCGTCTTGCCGTCCGGCGCGAATCGTGCGCTGCGATAGGAAACGCCCGGCTGGCGCGGAGTCAGCGTGGTCTGCTCGCCCGATGCGGTATCCACCAGGAACAGCGCGGCTTCATACGCGGACACCGCCCGGATCACTGCCAGCGACTTGCCATCGGGGGAAAAATCTTCCGCCTCCCAACCGCCGCTATCGGCTTTCACCAGGAGGCGCGCCTCTTCGGGATGCTCCGGCACGCCGATGTAGATGTCGTTATCGCGCCCATCGCGGCGCGTGGAAGCATAGGCTAAATGCGAACCATCGCGCGACCAGAGCGCGCCCGTGTTGCGCGACCTGCCATCGGTGAGCAGCGTCGCGTGGCCGGTGCGCGTATCGTAACTGTAGATCTGATACCACTCGCCGCCGCCGATGTCTTTGGAAAACAGAAACGAGTTGCCGTCGGGCCGGTACCGCAATCCCTGTACGCGGTCGGGATAGAAAGTAAGTTGCGTGCGCGCGCCGCCGGGCTGGGTGACACGATGAATCTGCGGGGACTGCCCGAAGCGCGTCGAAATCAGCATCTCGCGCCGCACGGGATGCCAGTCGACCAGGTTCGCGGTGCGGAATTCGGTGTATGGCGCGAGGTTCTCCATCAGGCTCACGGGAATTGGTGGAATGCCTTCGGCAGTCAGGTTGGTCGGGACCGGTAAAGTAGGTTCCGCGCCGCGCAGGGTTACAAACAAAAACAGCAATGGGGCGATGCGTCGCAACATAGGCACGATTCTAGCAGGTTACGGAATTAGGGTTATTGCCCAGCCGGGGGGGGCTTAACCGTTTTAGGGAAACCGCTCCCTGACGGTCGCGGCGCTGTAGAGGTCCGCGTCGATTTCGCACGATCTACAGAGCCGCGACCGTTCGGGAGCGGTTTCGCTGGCGCAGAATCCCAAAAACTGTTACGCAGTCGCCGGGGGGCGTTTCCGATCTGGGGTGGAGAACGATTCAGGCTAATCCGCAAACGGTCGGTTCAATCCTAGCTAGACACGCGGCGTTACAATCCGGTTATGCATCGTGCCTTTCTCGCGCTTCTGGCCGGCGCCGCGCTGTTCGCGCAGAAGCTGCCTTTCGACGCGCAGGCCCTGCTCAGCCTGGCGCGCGTCGGCGATCCGCAGGTCTCTCCCGACGGCCGAACGGTCGCCTTCCAGGTCCAGACCATCGACGTTCCGAATAATAAGAAAATCACGCAGATTTACGTGATGCCGGTGGCCGGCGGCGAGGCGCGCCAGATTACCAACGCGGGCCAGAATAACGAGCGGCCGCGCTGGTCGCCCGATGCGCGGCGCATCGCCTTCGTTTCCGACCGCGGCGGCACGTCGCAAATCTGGCTGATGGATGCCGACGGCGCGAACGCGAAGCAGCTGACCAATCTATCGACCGAAGCGGGCGGCGAGCTGTTTTCGCCGGATGGAAAGAACCTGGTATTCACGAGCGATGTGTATCCGCAGTGCGGCGCCGACGATGGCTGCAACCGGCGCGCGCTCGACGAGGAACGATATGGCAAGGTCAAAGCGCGGATCTATACCAGCCTTCTTTACCGGCATTGGAATCATTGGCAGACCGCGCGGCGCAGTCACTTGTTAGTGACTCCCATATCGGGCGGCGCGGTTATCGATCTTACTCCGGGCGATCGCGATGTGCCCCCGTTTTCGCTGGGGGGCGGCGACGATTATGCCATTTCGCCAGACGGCGTGGAAGTATGTTATGCGGAGAACACCGATCCGGTTCCAGCCATCGGCACGAATTCGGATCTATTTGCCGTTCCCATCGCGGGCGGTCCGCCCCGCAAGATCACGAATAATCCGGCTGCCGATAACACACCACTATATTCGCCGGATGGCAAGTATCTGGCGTGGCGCGCGCAGGTAAGAGCAGGTTATGAGAGCGACCGCTGGCGCCTGATGGTGATGGAGCGGGCAACTAATCGAGTCACCGATTTAACCGAGAATATGGACCGGTGGGTGAACAGTTTCATCTGGTCGCCCGATTCCGCGAGTCTCTTCTTTACCGTGGAAGATCGCGGCCGACAGTCGATCCAGTTCAAATCGCTGAAGGGCGGTGAAACCCGCGAGGCGGTGAGCGGCGATAGTCGCCTGGACGACATGCAGTTTACGCCGGATGGCAAGACGCTGATCTACACGCAGCAGAGCGGCGCACAACCGGACGGCCTCTATCGCGCCTCGCGCGCGGGCGGCGAGGCGGTGCCGCTCACCCATATCAACGATGCGGTGCTGAACGCTCATCAGATGACGCCGCTCGAGGAATTCTGGGTGGAGAGTACGGATGAAACGCGCGTACAGAGTTTCGTGGTGAAGCCCTACGGCTTTCATCCGGACCATAAGTATCCGGTGCTGATGCTGATTCACGGCGGTCCGCAAGGGGCGTGGGGACATGATTGGACCTATCGCTGGAACGCGCAGGTATTCGCGGCGGCGGGTTATCTGGTCGTGATGCCGAA
Source organism: Bryobacterales bacterium (assembly GCA_963785255.1). Classification (GTDB taxonomy): domain Bacteria; phylum Acidobacteriota; class Terriglobia; order Bryobacterales; family Bryobacteraceae; genus Bog-159. The sequence goes on along the minus strand of CAWAUR010000012.1, from coordinate 16,864 downwards.
TCCGCGTGGGTCGACCGGATACGGCCAGAAGTTCATCGATGGCGTGAATGACGACTGGGGCGGACCACCGTTTGAAGACATCATGGCGGTGGCCGATCACGTGGTGACCAGCATTCCGTATGCCGATGGCAGCCGCATGGCGGCCGCGGGCGGGTCGTATGGCGGCTATATGATCGACTGGATTCTGGGTCACACGCAGCGGTTTAAGGCCCTGGTTACGCATGACGGCGTGTACGACCTACGCAGCGAATTCGGCGAGACGGAAGAGTTGTGGTTCCCACTCTGGGAATTCGGCGGCACGCCTTGGGACAATCCGGATATGTATGCCCGCTGGTCGCCCAGTATGTTCGTGAAGGATTTCCACACCCCCACGCTGGCGATCCACGGCGAGCTAGATTATCGCGTGCCGCTGGGACAAGGGTTGCAATTATTCACGGCGCTGCAGATGCAAAAAGTGCCATCGAAGCTGCTGCTGTTTCCCGATGAAGGACATTGGGTGCTGAAGCCGCAGAACAGTCTGCTTTGGTACAAAACATTTATCGATTGGATCGATACCTGGACCAAGAAATGAAACTTACCGGCATCATTATTGCGGTATTGTTAGTTGCGGCGATCGTCGTGCTAGCGGCTCTTTCCGCCACGCCCACCATCTCCATGGACCCGCCGGTGAAAACCATCGGCGCCAGCACACCCATAAAATCTGAAGTGACCAGCACGTATGGATTGCGCCGGTTCACGGCGGTGTTGGAACAGAACGGCGTGCGCTATACGGTTTACGATCAGCATTACCCGGCGCACCGCCTGCTGTTCATGCGGCACCGGGGCGCTCCCAAGACGATCGCATTTCCGGCGGGCAAGCAACAGGCGCCCGCGCTGAAGGCGGGCAAAGCTACTTTGATTGTGGAGGCGCAATCGAATGATCTTCTGGGCCGCACCACCAGCGCGAGTTATGACGTAGACGTCGTCTTAGAACCGCCGCGCTTAGTCGTGGACGAAGCGCAACATTATATTAACCAGGACGGCAGCGAGTTAGTAACATTTACGGTTTCGGGCGATTGGAGCGAGGCAGGTGTGAAGGTAGGTCCTTACACGTTCCGCAGCTTCCCGCTGCCTGGCCGGCCCAATAACGAGCGGTTCTCGTTGTTCGCCTTCGCCTGGGATCTGCCCGTGGATACCGTGCCGCATGTGTACGCGCGCAATGCGGCGGGCACGGAAGTTACCGGCCGTTTCTGGTTCAAGATTTTCCCGAAGCCATTCCGCACACGCGATCTTGAGATTACGGACGCGTTTCTCGATAAGGTGGTGAATCAGATTGATCCGGGCGGCCAGGGCGATTTACTGGAGCGCTTTCTGAAGATCAATCGCGACCTGCGCAAGAAGAATAACCAGCAACTTTCCGACCTGCGGCTGAAGACGGAGGAGCGCGTGTTATGGAACGGTCCGTTCCTGCAACTGGCTAACTCACAAGTAGAAGCGCACTTCGCCGATGTGCGCAGTTATATCTACAAAGGCAAGAAAGTGGATCAGCAAGTGCATCTCGGATTCGACTTGGCTGTGACCGCGCATGTGCCGGTGGTGGCGGCGAACGATGGCCGCGTGGTTTGGGGTTCGGACCTGGGCATTTATGGGAACTGCATCGTGGTAGATCACGGCTACGGGTTGCAATCCATCTACGGTCATCTTAGCAGGATCGATGTGAAAGTAGGCGACCTGGTGAAGAAGGGCCAAGCCATGGGACACAGCGGTTCGACGGGACTTGCAGGCGGCGATCACTTACATTTCAGCATGCAGGTGGATGGCGTGCAGGTGAATCCGGTGGAATGGTTCGACGCACATTGGATTCACGACCGCATCTTGAGCAAGCTCGCGCCGGAAGGGGTGCAATCAAAGCCATGAGCGCGACGACGCTCACTCGGCTCGACGTCACGGCGATCGAAGGTCGCCAAAGAGCGGGCCTACGAGGCCCGCGCAGGCTGCGAGCCTGCCCCACAGCGCCCGCACTGACCTACCGCTGACTCTTGGGCTTGCGCGCCGGCTTCACCGGCTCCGTCGGCTTGGGGGTCCAAAAATCCGGATCGCCCGCCGCGAACTCCTTTGACACATAGCTCATGCGCGGCTCGAAGGCGAACAACAGGCTCTCGCTCGACTGCACCACCTCGGGCGACAGCGCGTCGAACCGCTGCCGGTTGCGGTCGCCCATCGCCTGGCGGGCGGCGGCCATGCGTGCCGGACCTGAGTCCATGCGCGCGAGGGAATCCATCGGCGAGAAAAGCAGATAAGTTCCCGATGGCCCGCCCGAGATTTCCTGATAGGCGAGCACTGGTTGGTCCGAGCCGGACTTATCGTAGCCATCCACGATCAGCCGTGCGAGTTGCACTAAGTCCGCATCCTGGCCGTACTTGATGCGTAGCACGGTCACGCCCATGTGGCGGCACTTAGCCAGCGATGATACAGCTTCCGCCGCGCGGTAACTAAGATCGTTGCGAAACACCGCCAGCCACGTGCGCGAGCCGGTGCGCAATTCCCCATCTTCGACGTTGGCTTTTTCCAGATCGGCCGCAAACGCTTTCTCGATCTCCGCGCGCTCCTTTTCCATGCCGCCGAACGATTCGTACGGCTCCAGGAACCATGCCTGCGAAGGCCCCGATTCCGCGGTCATGCCGATGTAATGCGTCTTCACGTTGCCCTTCTGAAAGATGCGCGGCCAAGCCTCCTCGGCTCTGGCGTGGGCCGCCTCGCGGCCTTCCTTAATCTGCTCCGTGGTCACCATCAGAATCCGGGGCACGGGAGATTCATCGGGCATCTGCGCGGCCATGGGCGGGACAAACAACGCGCCGCCTGCCAGGCACAATCCGATCGCGGCGATCGGGAAAACGTTCCGTTGCATACGCACCTCAGGGGTATGTTACAAGACGGCCGTACATGGCGGCAAACATTGGCAGGCTGATTTGTTCCGCCCGCATGCCAGCTTCAGGCCAACTGTCGGTGGCCGGGCCATATTGGGCAGTCAGGTTATTGCGGATGGTCTTGCGCTTTTGGCGGAAACACAGACCAACGAAACGGAGAAAATCCGCCCGGCTGGCGACGCCTAATTCCGAGGCGCGATCGCGCGGTTGGAAGCGCAGGACGGCCGAATCCACCTTGGGTGGCGGATGGAAAGCGGCCGGTTTTACCTCGCACAGCAGCTCGATATCGGCCGATAACTGCATGGCCACGCTGAGATATCCGTACTGGCGCGTGCCAGGCGACGCGGTGATGCGCTCGGCCACTTCCTTTTGGATCAAAAATACGCCGCGCCGCATCGCGGTACCGATCCCGCACAACCGCTCCAGGATCGCCGTGGCCGCATAGTAAGGCAAATTGCCGGCGACCACCGCCGGTCCCCATTGGGAGAGATCGACCGTGAGTGCATCGCCCGCGACGACTTCGAGGCGCTCCTCGCCGGCACACTTTTGCGCCAGGTTGCGCGCCAGGTACGGATCGATTTCGATGGCGATGACGCGGCCCGCACGCGCCAGCAGGTGAGTGGTCAGAGCGCCGCGGCCGGGACCGATCTCGATGACTAAGGGTTCCCGATCGGGACAAGCGGCGCACGCGATGCGCTCCAATACGGAGCCGCGGACCAGGAAATGTTGGCCGAGTTTCTGGCGGCTCACAGTCAGCCGCGCACGGTGTAATTCACGCGGCGGAAAGAAACCAGCACTTTGCCGTTGGTAGGTTGGCCGAACCAGGTGGCTGGGGTGAAGCGGGCAAAGAACATCATCTTGGTAAGATCCGCCTGCATCTCGGGAGTGACGCTGCCCTCTTGCACGGAGTAATCCATCGCCTGGCCTTTGGCGTCCACATACAACTCCACTACCGCTTCGTCGTTGTTAATGCCGACTGGCGCGACCTCCACCAAGGTGGCGGCCGTGTACAGACCCGTTGGAACATCGTTCATCACGCTGGGCCGGAAACCAAGGGTAGGCACCAGCAAGCCGAACATCAGCAGGGCGGAGGCCAACCCACCGGCTAGAGGCACCGCCAGCGGACGCATCAGATTGTCCATGGCCAGCTTAATGTTGACGCCCCAGCTATGCATCGCCAGGGACCAGGTTTTATGGGAATTCCATTGGGCGCGCTCCCGCGAGGCCAGCACTTGCAACTGCGTCCCCAAGGGTTCGGGAACCTCCACCGGTGGCAGACTCTGCAAACTTTCGCGTACTCTCGCCAGCCCGCGCAACTGCGCCGCGCACTCGCGGCATCCCGCCAGGTGCAGGGCCACGCGCGTCCTTTCATCCCCGGTCAATCGCCGATCCAGGAACTCCGATAAGGAATCTTGCACTGTTTGGCAACTCATAGCACCTACTCGGCCGTGTTTGGCAGCCACTTCATCACCGGCTGCGATTGCAACTTGTTCTCCAACTCCTGCCGCAGAGCCTCGCGGCCCCGCAGGATTCGCGACTTCACCGTGCCCAGGGAAACCTGCAACACCTCGGCGATCTCTTCGTAACTCAAATCCGTGATATCCCGCAACACCACCGCAGCCTGAAACGTGGGATTGATGCGCTCCAGCGCCTCCTCGATCATCGCCTGTTGTTCGCGGTCGAGCACGTAATCGTACGGCGACCGGGCGGAATCAGCCAGGGTATCAGCCCGGCTTCTGGCATCCTGCTGCTCGTCGTCGATCCCCACTTCCCGGTTGCGGTGCCGGAAAAACCACCGCCGCTGGTTATGGGCTTCGTTGATGGCGATGCGGAAGATCCAGGTTTTCAGGCTGCTCTGGCCGCGAAAATGGCCCACATTGCGGAAAACCTTGAGAAACACCTCCTGCACCACGTCGGCGGCGTCGGACGGATCGTTCAACAGCCGCAGGCAGAGATTATAAACGGGCTGCTGGAAGCGCAGGAGCAGCGTCTCGTAGGCCTGCTCTGAGCCTTCGCGCAGATCCCGGACCAGCGCCAGATCTTCGGAATCCGTCGCTACCGTCTGCCGCGCGTTCAGGTCCAGGATGGACGTGGCCATGGAGAGCCTTCCCAGATCTATTATGACACCGGGCCGCGGGGAAAAGTTCCCGGTGGGGCGGCACAACTTATGGCTGGGAGGTTGCTGCGGGCTCTGGCGCGGCGGGAAAGTTGCAGGTTTGGGGGTGCAGCGGAGGTCTCGAAAGATATAGCAACCCCATGCATCGTTCACGGCCAGAAAACCCGCACTGGCAACCCGCCCGCCGTTTCATACACAAGCGACCGAATTTTCGACTACAGAGCGGCTCACTGGGAAATTCTGCACAAATCCGGAAGCGCAAAACGGGTGAAGTTCCATCCACATGCGGTCCTAGTAGGGAAAATCTGGTATCATGGAAACGAATTTGATTTGCCCGCAAAACCTGGCCGAGAGTTGCGCCTTGTCTGCTCGCTTTCAAATACGAGGAGATTCACGTGAAGAAGATTTTCGTAGGCAACCTTGATTTCAAAGCGACGGAAGATTCGGTCCGGTCGCTTTTCGAGCAGCACGGGACCGTGGAGCGCGTCAGTCTGATGACGGACCGCGATACCGGCCGGTCGCGCGGCTTCGCTTTCGTGGAAATGACCGACTCAGCCGAGGCGGAACGCGCCATCGCGGCGCTTAACGGATTCAGCTTTGGCGGCCGCGCCCTGAATGTGAACGAAGCCCGTCCGAAGGTGGAGGGCGGCGGACACGGCGGCGGCGGCAACTTCCGTGGCGGCCGTGGCGCGGGCGGTGGCGGCGGACCGCGTCAACGGCGTGAGCCCCGCTGGTAACCGCACGCAGCCGCGATGGCTGCTTTCATTGCGGATCCACGAGCATTAGCGAAAGGGGAACTTCATGGCCATGAGATCACGCACTACATTTAAAAAACGCCAGAAAGAACTCGCCCGCCAGGAGAAGCAGCGCGATAAGGCTGCCCGGCGGGTGCAACGCAAGCTGGAGAAGGAATCCGGAGGCGGGGTATCGACGGAGGAGGACAACCTGGACGATACCACAGCCGATGACGGCGAGGGCGACAGCGACGGCGACCTGGAAACGGTCCAGCCGCACCCATAGTTACTGCGGTGCACAAGCGGGGCGGCCTACGAGGCCGCCGCAGTCAGGGTGCCTGCCCCACACTTACTGAGCCAGGGCTTTCTCGATCGCGGCAGTTACCTTCGGATCGTCCGGTTTCACGGGCGATTCAAAGCGCGCAATGATGGCGCCATCTTTGCCGATCAGAAACTTGGTGAAGTTCCACTTAATATCTCCGCCCGTAGATTTCGTGAGGTAATCGTAAAGCGGCGCCATATCGGCGCCCTTCACGGAAATCTTGGCGTACATCGGAAACGTGACGTTGTATTTCCGCGTGCAGAATGTCTTGATCTCTTCGTTGGTGCCGGGCTCTTGCGCTCCGAAATTATTGGCCGGGAAACCGGCGATGACGAAACCCTTATCCTTATACTTTTCGTAGACCGCCTCTAGTTCCGTGTACTGCGGTGTAAAGCCGCATTTGCTGGCGACATTCACCAGCAACAGGACCTTGCCTTTGTAAGCGGCCAGCGGCGCGGGCGCGCCGTCGATGGAATTCAACGTAAATTCATAAATGCTGGCGGCGCCAAACAAAGCGGCCGCAAACACGATAGGCGAAGCAGACAGCAGCATCTTGAGCATTTTTTAATTATAACTAGCTGCTGGTGTGGTCGTGGATGATCTTCCAACCGGCTGAAGTCTTCCGCAATATGAGGGTGTAGTGGCCCGCGGCGTCGCCTCCGCCGGCGGCCGACCGCGCCAGGTGGTACTCGCCGGTGACCAGCGCCACGTCCGGCGCGAGCATGCGCACGGCGATATTAGAAAACGACAGCGTGCCCATGGCTTCGCGCGTGGGATAGGCTTTGCGATAGCGCGCCAGAATGGCTGCGACTCCGCCATGCACGACCTCGCGGCCTATAAAAGCAGTTCCGCTTCGAGACCCTGGCCGCTCTCACCGAAGAGAGCGCCGGCTTCGAGCGCGCCGCCCAAAGCCGTATCCAAAAACTGAAGGTCCGCTGGGATGCTCAGGAGGCCGAGCGCATCCGCAAACACGACGAAGCGGAACAGGCGCGCTGGGCCTGGGAGGAGCGCCAGAAGAAACAGAAAGGCCGTGGCTCGTGAAAACGAAGAAGAGGGACACAGGCGCGGCCACTCGATTTCAGCCTGGTTCCACGGGCGTCTGTGAAGCCCAGCTCTGGAAGTTCAGCGAGCCGCAGGACCGTTACAACCGTGAGAAAGAACCGGATCGCGTGCTGGTTGCCGCCGGTTCACTCGACCAAGCCTTGCAGTACATGCGGCGCAGGCACGGCGATTTCAACATCAACAAGGCCGAATCGCTCGGCATGATTGCGCTGCTCTCGGGCTCTCCGCTCGACTAACGCGCGCTTTCAACAAGTTCCCCTGCGGTAACCGCAGGTTGCTCCGCAGCACCCGCGCCGGGGTGACGTGTCACCCCTTCAGCAGCCGCCATCGGCGGCTTCTTGGCCTTGTTTTGGATGCCGCCCGGTAACTCGCTGATTTCCATGCGGGCTCTGGCGGTCAGCGCAACGCCGCGCCTCACTCTAGTGCCGGGAGCCGTGATTCTGCTGGTAGTTACCACATACGGAAACCGATTATCGTCGAGGGCTTATGCGGCTTGGGCCCAAAACCTCCAATGAGTGTTAGGGCGACCCTGCACAAACAACGAAAGATCCCGCTGAGAGAGTGCCATCACCAGACTGCGAATGCTGATATTGTGGGACGGCTTCTCCCCGTCAGCTACATCCGGATGCTGCCACTGCGTAGTCTGGAGAAACCTTGCTAGGTTCCTGCAATGCGGAAAGTGGCCCAGAAGAACCTGGTCACTCATGAAGAGTCTTTCCTCGCCCAGGCGATGAACAAGGAACCGCATCAACTCGATTTCTTTCAAAGTTCCCGGGCCAGGGCCACGATCTATGATAATGCCCGCCTCAGCATACTCCTCCCGAGTTGGCGAGAATGACATTGTCTGGCCATGTACCTTAACCGACCAGTTGCTCCAGTCCGCGATACATTCGTTTGTCTCTCCGTCAAAGAGTGGCTGCTCCTCCGCAGAAGTCAGAGGGGACTGTTCGCTAAAGTATCCGCCCTTTTCAATGCACGAGCCATACGCGTAGAGATCGTCTACAAACGCGACCTCCCTCGTTGAAAATCCGAGGACTTCGAAGCAAACGAGCCAGTCTTGGGCACCACGAAAGCCAGTGAGACGAGTAGCCGCGAACTCCACGTATGCGTTATCCAGTACCGGAAAATTGAACTCCGATGCGTGTTTATCGAGGTCCTCAAGAATCTGGTTTGTGTCCATACATTTATGGTCCAGCTCAAAACGATCTGTCCACTACAATGCTACATCCCTCTACTGACAAGTCGTCGTCCCGTTTGAGCCGGTGGTGCATGCTGCCTTCTTTGCGGCCTTTACCGCAGCGGCAACCTGTCCACCTTGTTGACGACTGCACTGAAGACACTGAGGCTGATAGACCTGTGCGCCGCCTGGTGGATTTAGGGCAGTCGGAGGTTGATGGTCGCCAACCCAGTTTCCGGATTGTGTCCCTGGATTCGATGTGCCGCAAGTGTTGCATCCGTGCGCATCGCCCATTTCATTGATTGCCGCCTGCTGGGCGGCTGTAGGCCGCGCGGTGGGCCCTGCCGGTATTGACGTGGGCACGTCTGTGGCTGCTGCCGCTGCGGCTTCTACCCTTGTGCCGGTTCCAACCGCCTCCACCAGCGCTGTGGCACCAGCTTCAGCCACAGGCGCAACGAGCATTACCGCGTTGGCGGCCTGTTGTCCCTGTTGCTGTTCCTCGTTCGCCGGTGTGAATGCGGGTTGAACGGCGTCAGGGAATCGAAAATCAGAGCCTGTAAGCGAGATCACCGCATTCGCGATGTGATTAGGGGCATTGATTAAACCGCTGGAAAAGGCGTTAACTACTGCCCCGAAAGCTCCAGCGAAGTAATTGGCGCATGCGGCGACACCGTTCTGGCAGTCCTTACCATTCGGATCGGTGTTCTTCAGCGGATTGTTCCGCACGTACCCATACAAGTTCCAGCTCTGCGGATCTTCTGGATGCTGATCCGCAAAGGGCTCGTCGGGACTCGTGAACCTACCCTGCGCGCCACTGAAGTATCGAGCGCCGAAAAAGTCCAGCCCCGACTCGGCATCGCGTTCTTTGCCGGTGTACTTGTGCATCACGTTGTCGTACGCGCCGTAGCCCAGCGCCGCCGTCCGATTGCTGGTGGTCAGTTCCTCCCCGAACGGTAGGAAGTCGTGGCGCGCGGTTATGGCGGCGGTTTCGTCCGTGACCACTCTCGTGCTGCCCAGGTGATCCGTGGTGACGTAGCACGTAAGGCAGGGCGGAGGCGGCGGTTGCGTCGAGTATTCGGACGCCAGATCGCCCGTCGCGTCGTAGACGTAGGTGGTGGTCACGCCGCCCGTGGTCTTTGTGACGCGCCGGCCGTCTCCATCGTAGGTGTAAGTCGCCGTGCCGTTACTTATACTGCTGAACCCCGTCTGCCGGTTCTCTACATCGTAAGTCACCGTAAATGGGCTGATGGTGGTCTCGTTGCCCGCCGTATCATACCCGAAATTACCGGAAGTCAGCCGGTTGGTCAGCGTGTTGTAAGCGTCCGATGTCACGGTCAGCGCGGAAAGGGAAATACCGCTCGAACTGGGTACCCAGCGATTGCCGTAGATATCGTAATTGAACGTCTCCGACCAGACGGTGCTCGACCCGGCCTTCTCCGCCGCGGAGTTCAGCCGGTTGTAAGCGTCGTAACCGTATGTCTGCGTAACATTCGGCGTCGCGATGGTCTGGCTCTGCAAATTGCCATTATTGTTCGTGCACGATGCCGGGGGCGGCGCTCCGGTGCAGTAGGCAAAGCCCAGATTCAGAAAGCTGGTAGGATTGGCGGCTGTGCCCAGTGTCACACCCGTAGGCTGCTGCCGGTAAGGATCGTAACTGCGGTTTTCCACCAGGCCGCTGCCCAATGTGAATTGGCTGATCGGCCCTTGCGACGCGTAGGCGATGGACGACGCATAGTTGGTGGTCCCGCCGCCGGACTGTGCTCCCGCCAATTTGGCGGCGCGGTTGGCGATGTCGTAGGTCCAGGTGAACGTGCGGCCGGAAGGCTGCGTCATGGTCTTCATCGCGTTGGCCAGATTATAGGTGCAGGCGAACGGATAAGGGTTGCCCCCCGTGGTCTGGCTACTGCTCAGAATGTCGCCCAGCGCACTGTACTTGCTGTAATTCGTGGTGGAGGCGGAGGAAGTCACCTGCGTGAGACGGCCGACCAGATAGTTGGTTGCGCCGGAGGGCGCGGTGTTGCAGGGCCATTGTGTGTTGCCATCGTAACAGTAGTCGACCTTGGGGGTGTAATAGCTGGAGGAATAGGTGTACGTCTTTGAAGTGATCCGGTTCAGCGCGTCGTAAGCCAGAGTCGTGTCGTTGAGGTTCGCATCGGTCTTGTAAGTCAGATTGCCGTTGTTGTCGTAGGTATACGCCGTCGTGCCGCTCTCGGGATTGGTGGCGCTTTTGAGCCGCGCCAGCGAATCGTACCCGAAGGCGCGCGACTGGGTGCCGGAGGGACAGAGGCCACTCACCAGCGCCGCGCCTTGGCAGACCAGCGTCAGGTCGTTCAGGGTGTCGTAGGCGTAGCTAGTGGTGGTGGTGTTCGCCTCCGTCACGCTGGTGATGCCGCCCAAAGCGTCGGTAAGGGTGATCGTCTTAGCGCGCAGCCTCATAGCCGTCCCAGGGACTCAGATCTATTGCGCCGGCATGTACCAGATCTGCAGCGCTCCGTTAGAGGTATTCTCCCACAACAAGTCCGCGACCCCATCGCCGTTGAAATCCGCCGCCGCCGCTAGCTTCCACGAATTGCTTTCCGTCACCTGCGCCGTGCTTCCATAGGTCGCGCCTTGCGACCCGCTCATCAGCCAGATCTCCGCCGCGCCCGAGCCGGGGTACTGCCACACCACGTCTGGGATGCCGTCCTTATTGAAATCCGCGCCCGCCGCCACGCGCCACGACGTGCTTCCCGACACCGTGACCGCGCTGACGAGCACGGGGTCGGTCTCGCTGGTGCTTTCATACCAGAACTGCACCCCGCCGGCCACCGGATCTTCCCAAACGAGATAAGCGTTGCTGCCGCTGGTGGCATACTTAACGGCGGTCGCGATGCGCCAGGAGTTGCTGGTGGTTACGTTTGCGGCGCTGAGGTAGGTGGCGTTGTTCATGTACCAGATCTGCGCCGCCCCGTTCGATGTGTTTTGCCAGACCAGGTCGGGATGGCCATCGGCGTTGAAGTCGGCCGCGCCGACGATGTGCCAGGGGTTGCCCGTGGACACGCTGGCCGATCCAGTGATGGTCGCGCCGCCGGCGCCGCCCATGTACCAAATTTGCGCCGCGCCGGTGGACGGATTCTGCCAGACCAAGTCGGGGACGCCGTCGTTGTTGAAGTCGGCGGCGGCGACCACGCAGCAGGAGATGGTGACGCCGCTGCCGCCGCCCGCCGAGATGTCGGCGGGGCCAGTGGGGAATGGGGCGATCTGATTCTCGATGGCGACGATGCGTCCGCCCAGGCGGACGTATTCCTTGGCGAGGGACGGAGTCTGTCCGGGTAGCGCGGCGGCTAGGGACAGGAGAAAGATGATTGCTTGTGCTGTTTTCGGCATTGCTCCTCCGATGGTTCGGCACACGTCAAGGCTGCCTCTTCTTGGTCCATTCCGGCAGCCGTGGCTTGCAAGGCGGGTCGTCGAGTAAGTACACGGCCGGCTCGACGTGACTATCAGCGGCGGGAGAGTGATGCCGACCTTGTTGGTCACCCAGCGGTTGCCGTGGATAAAGTAATTGAACGTCTCGGACCAGACGGTGCTGCCGCTGGACGTTTCTGTGGCGCCGGTCAGGCGGTGGTAGCCGTAGTAACTGTAGGTTTGGCTGCGAGCCGCGTTTTTCACTGTCGCCTCGTCCCATGTTCACCTCTTGGCTAGCGCTACGGAGTTGACCTGGGAGATGAGGAAACGGAATCGCGCCACGTCCGGTCCGTAAGGCCCTCCGTCGCTCGCAAAGGTGCCAACCACTTCGACCCTTGCTGCTCGTTGACGCTTGAGGATTGCCTCAAGCTTCCTCCCGTTGGGCAGGTCCGGCCACGAGGCCGGTAGTACGGCCTCCGTCGTGACGTCAAAGCCCTCTTTCGGCACGCACGACGCCCCATAGAGCGAGAGCGAGTGGTAGCCGGGCGACAGGAGCACTGCGACCGAGAGGACCTTCTTGTCGTAGTCGGCTGGCGACGCAACGACATCGCAGTAGTTGACCTTGAGCGGTTTCGCGCTTGGTTGGCCGGCGGGACTGACAGTTGCCACGACCGCCATGACGGCGCCCACCGCGGTGCCCACGCCGATTCCTCTAGTGCTGCGCATACTCGCCCCCTCCAAATTGGCTGGTAGGAAATACAGGCACATTCAGGATTGGACCATAGGTCGGGCTGTTTTTTAGAAAGTTCCATATTTTTTGGGCGTCATTGGGACCGAAGCCGTGTTCGCGGGTAACGCCCGCTCCGGCCCTGTAGGCGTCGAACTCTGTCTGACCGTGGGTGGGATTTAGGCTTTGGTCGTACCCCGTGGTCGGGTCGAAGGAGTTCAGGAACTTCAGGTCGGCGCCAACGTGCGTCCCTTCATGTGCGACCGTTTCCCGCAAGCTCCCCCCGCTTAGGCTCCAGTCGATGGACACTTGAATGTTTATGTCGTTGCCTGTGCTCCCGAATGGGTCGACCGCGCCCTTTTCTCCTTGCCTCAGTAGATCGGCGAAACTGACGTGGATGCCGTTGGCCTCGCCCTCCGCTCCGAAGGCTTCCGCCGCAGCGCGGACGTTGTCGTCCTTTGACTTCAAGTCTTGCTCCACGGCTTTTTCGAATCTGCCTGCCGCCTTGTCGTACTTCTTTTGGCATTTCGCGTCGTCGGCGCAACCTGAATCATTCACCTCATAATGCCCGTCGAGGTCGAAGAGGCGGAGCGGATTGTTCCGGACGTAGGCGTACAGGTTCAGCGTTTGGGGGTTGGTAAGGTTAGCGTATTGGATCGCCAGTGGTTTTTCCGACCAATCAGGAATCGTAAACCTGCCCTGGGCGCCGTGAAAATACCTGGCGTGGAAGAAGTCCAGACCGGGGCCTTCCACATCCCGCTCCTGGCCCGTGTACTTGTGCATCACGTTGTCGTACGCGCCGTAGCCCAACGCCGCCGTCCGGTTGCTGGTCGTCAGCTCCTCCCCGAAGGGCAGGAAATCGTGGCGCGCGATTACGGACGCGTTCTCGTCGGTAACGACCCTCGTGCTGCCCAGGTGATCCGTGGTGACGTAGCACGTCAGGCAGGGCGGGGGCGGCGGCTGGGTCGAGTATTCGGCCGCCAGGTCGCCCTTCGCATCGTAGACGTAGGTTGTGGTTACACCGCCCGTCGTCTTCGTGACGCGCCGGCCGTCGCCGTCGTAGGTGTATGTCGCCGTGCCGTTACTTATGCTGGTGAGTCCGGTCTGCCGGTTCTCCACATCGTACGTGACCGAGAATGGGCCGATGGTGGCCTCGTTGCCATTGTTATCGTAGCCGAGATTGATTGGTGCCAGCCGGTTCGTGGTCCGGAGCAAAACGTTTCCAGCAAAATCAAACATGAACTGCGGGCTGAAGGGTAAAAGGTCATTGCCGCGAGAAAGGGTTGCCATAAACAGTCCTTAGGCCATCAAAAGACGTTTGCCGAACTCACGTGGCCTTGGAAGCGCCTCCGATGACACCTGAGATTTCCCTTTCGTAAGAGTTGGCTAATTCGATCTGCAAACCGGTCCGGATGGAGAACTCTGGCCCCAACTCCGCAACCGCCAATCGAACGCACCTGGCAGCCGCAGCAAGCTCCCTGCCCGAGACCACAACTGGCTTTCCAGAGTCGACGTTCTTGTTCACTCGCTCCAAAAGTCCCTCCGCGTCCCGTAGCGACATCCCAAGAACGTCCTCCAGGTCCGGCGTATGAAAACCGTGGAGAGCCTCGTTGAGACAGTTGTTTACCAGGAGCAAGGCCTCCCCGCTAATGTCGAAGTATGGCTCGTCGGGGGCGGCTCCGTTGTGCCGTTTGATCATCATTTTTGCCTGTTGAAGTATGCGCTACCTTCTGTGGGTCTAAAAACCGTGCCCTTGTCAGGGCTAGAGGGATCGTGAAACACAACAATGTTCCTCTCAGAGTCGTAATAAACCGTTCGACCTCCACTCAGAGCTTTCGTTTCCGATGCGGGCGACGTCATCACTTCCTCGACGATCTTCGCAAGTCCCTGTTCGTCCTTCACGCCGAACTCTGCGAACTCCGCGAGGTGTTTGACAAGTGCGTGGCCACCGGCGATAGCCTTCGTGACGTCTCCAACGCCGTTGAGCACAGCAAGGATCCCGGCGAGATCGGTGCCAAACTTCTGATTTTGGGACTCGGGGTCGAGGCGGAGGAAGTCTCGAATCTGTTGTATGTTCGCGTCCGGCGCGCCCATAAGCCTCAGGAGGTCCAGGATGCCACTTGCCGTACCCTTCGCGGCACCAACCGCGCGGTCCGCTGTCTGACCAAGTCTAGTCGTTTTTGGCAAAGCCGCGAACCGGGGACCGCAGTCCTTCAGGTTGATGCCGCATGGCGCTCCGGGGGGACCGCCGTTGGTCGAACCTGGGTCGGACGGATTCGCCTCCATGAGGCTCCCTGTGGGATCGGCGAATCTCAGAGGGTTGTTGCGGACATAGCTATACAGATTCCAACTCTGAGGATCGCCTGCGTTCTCGTCAGCGAAGGGGCTGTCGGCGCTGGTGAACCTGCCCTGTGCGTCGTGGAAATACCTGGCGTGGAAAAAGTCCAGGCCCGGCCCTTCCAGATCCCGCATCTGGCCCGTGTACTTGTGCATCACGTTGTCGTACACCTGGTAGCCCAGGGTTTCGGTCCGATTACTCGTGGTTAGTTCCTCCCCGAACGGCAGGAAATCGTGACGCGCGGTTACGGCGGCGTTCTCGTCGGTAACTACCCTCGTGCTGCCCAGGTGATCCGTGGCGACATAGCAGGTCAGGCAGGGCGGAGGCGGCGGCTGTGTCGAGTACTCGGCCGCCAGATCGCCTTGCGCGTCGTAGACGTAGGTCGTGGTCACGCCGCTCGTGGTTTTCGTGACGCGCCGGCCGTCGCCATCGTAGGTGTAAGTCGCCGTGCCGTTACTTATACTGCTGAATCCCGTCTGCCGGTTCTCCACGTCGTAAGTGACCGAGAATGGACTGATGGTGGTCTCGTTGCCCGCACTGTCGTAGCCGAAGTTGGTTGGCGTCAGCCGGTTCGTGGTGGTGTTGTAAGCGTCGGATGTGACAGTCAGCGCCGAAAGGGAAATACCGCTCGAACTGGGTACCCAGCGATTGCCGTAGATGTCGTAATTGAACGTCTCCGACCACACGGTGCTCGACCCGGCCTTCTCCGTGGCTGCGTTCAGACGGTTGTAACCATCGTAACCGTACGTCTGCGTAACATTCGGGGTCGCGATGGTCTGGCTCTGCAAATTGCCGTTATCGTTCGTGCACGTGGCTGGCGGGGGCGTGCTGCAGTACGCGAAGCCCAGGTTCAGCACGCTGGTGGAATTGCCGGTCGTGCCAAGGGTCACACCGATGGGCTGCTGGCGGTAAAGATCGTAACTGCGGTTTTCCACCAAGCCGTTGCCCAGCGTGAACTGGCTGATCGGCCCTTGCGACGCGTAGGCGATCGACGACGCGTAGTTAGTGGTCCCGCCGCCGGACGGCGCCCCCGCCAGCTTGGTGGCGCGGTTGGCGATGTCGTAGGTCCAGGTGAACGTGCGGCCGGAAGGCTGCGTCATGGTCTTCATCGCGTTGGCCAGGTTGTAAGTGTAGCCGAACGGATAAGGGTTGCCCCCCGTGATCTGGCTACTGCTCAGAATATCGCCCAGCGCACTGTACTTGCTGTAATTCGTGGTGGAGGCGGAGGAAGTCACCTGCGTGAGACGGCCGACCAGATAGTTGGTTGCGCCGGAGGGCGCGGTGTTGCAGGGCGATTGTGTGTTGCCATCGTAACAGTAGTCGACGGTGGGGGTGTAATAGCTGGAGGAATAGGTGTACGTCTTTGAAGTGATCCGGTTCAGCGCGTCGTAAGCCAGAGTCGTGTCGTTGAGGTTCGAATCGGTCTTGTAAGTCAGATTGCCGTTGTAATCGTAGGTATACGACGTCGTGCCGCCCTCGGGATTGGTGGCGCTTTTGAGCCGCGCCAGCGAATCGTACCCGAAGGCGCGCGACTGGGTGCCGGAGGGACAGAGGCCACTCACCAGCGCCGCGCCTTGGCAGACCAGCGTCAGGTCGTTCAGGGTGTCGTAGGCGTAGCTAGTGGTGGTGGTGTTCGCCTCCGTCACGCTGGTGATGCCGCCCAAAGCGTCGGTAAGGGTGATCGTCTTAGCGCGCAGCCTCATAGCCGTCCCAGGGACTCAGATCTATTGCGCCGGCATGTACCAGATCTGCAGCGCTCCGTTAGAGGTATTCTCCCACAACAAGTCCGCGACCCCATCGCCGTTGAAATCCGCCGCCGCCGCTAGCTTCCACGAATTGCTTTCCGTCACCTGCGCCGTGCTTCCATAGGTCGCGCCTTGCGACCCGCTCATCAGCCAGATCTCCGCCGCGCCCGAGCCGGGGTACTGCCACACCACGTCTGGGATGCCGTCCTTATTGAAATCCGCGCCCGCCGCCACGCGCCACGACGTGCTTCCCGACACCGTGACCGCGCTGACGAGCACGGGGTCGGTCTCGCTGGTGCTTTCATACCAGAACTGCACCCCGCCGGCCACCGGATCTTCCCAAACGAGATAAG
>CAWAUR010000011.1:0-582828 GCA_963785255.1 Bryobacterales bacterium | reverse complement strand
ATTGCCACGGCGGCCGCACCATTCGAGCCCGCTGAACTGATCGTGTCCGGAGGCGGCGCGCACAATCCGCAAGTCCTGTCGCATCTCGCAGCGTTTTTGCCAGGCGTGGCGCTGTCCACGTCCGCCGATTATGGCATCGATGTGGATGCCAAGGAAGCCATCGCCTTCGCCGTCCTAGCCTACCACACTTTGCGTGGCAAACCATCTAACCTGCCTTCGGCCACCGGCGCGTGGCACCCCGTCATTCTGGGGAAGATCGTGCCGTGATTAGTGCCAGCCAGAGGATTTTGTGGGGCAGGCTCGTAGCCTGCGCGGGCCTCTCAGGCCCGCTCTTCGGCGAGCCGGGCTCGCCGCGGCGAGCTTCGCTCGTCTTGGACAGGCCGGGAGGCCTGTCCTACAAGTCACTCCTCGCGCAACGCTTCCATGGGATCGATGCGCGCGGCGCGCCGGGCGGGCAGCCATGCCGCCAACATCGCCACGGAGCCGAGTAACAGCGCCGCGCCCGCGAGCGCGGGTATATCGAACGGCTGGATACCGAATAACATGCTCTTCAAAAATCGAACCAGCACCAGATCCCCGATGGTCCCCGCCGCCAAGCCGCCCGCCGCCAACCGAAAAGTGCGCCCCACGATGAAACCGAGCACGCCGCGCGAGGTAGCTCCCAACGCCATCCGAATGCCGATTTCGTGCGTGCGCCGCGCGACATAGTAGGCCATCGCGCCATAAAGACCCAGGCACGCCAGCAGCAGCGCGGCGCATGCGAACACGCCCATCAACGACGCCCGAAAGCGCGGCAGTTCGACGGACTCGTACAGTACGCGCGACATCGGGCTCAGGTCGGAAATCGGGACACCCGGATCGATCGACCGAACCTGCGCCGAGATCGCCGCAGCACTCGCTCCCGCGGCGCCATGTGTCCGCACCACCAGCCACATGGGCCGCGATGCGCTCTGCGCGGCCGGCTCATAGTAGACCGGCTCATTGGGCTGATCGAGGCCGCTATATTTCACATCGCCCACCAGCCCCACGATCTCCCGATACGCATTGTTCTGATGCGGCCCGCCATGCTTCAGCCGTTTGCCGATGGGATTCTCGCCCGGAAAATAACGGCGCGCCCGCCTGGTGGAGCAGATGATCCTCCAGTTCGAATACGGCATGGCCGCGTGACTCTCTGGCGCATCAGCGGCCACCGGCGGCTGGATGGGGCCGGAGGATTGCTCGCAGCGGGCAGATGGCACACACAAGGATCGCGTATCGTTTACTGCGCTCCGAACCCAGCGACCGCCTTAGTCGAAGTGTTAGTCCACATCGAGATAGAAGTCGGCGATCTTCCGGACCCCCTCCAGTATCTTGAGATCGACGCGCCCGATACAATTTCGATGGAAACTGTCGACACCGGCGCACTCGGCCGTCACTGGCATAATGACCAAACGGCGCCCCGGCGCTACGGCGATCTGTGGTTGCACGCGCAGAGCGCTGCGCTTCTGCGTGTGCCATCGGTAACCGTGCCCGCCACATGGAACGTGCTCATCAACCCCCGTCACGCGGACGGCGCGCATATACGGGTTGTCCGCGCACACCGTCATCTCATCGATTCACGGCTGCGGTAGGACAGGCCTCCCGGCCTGTCCAAGGACGAGCCAAGCTCAGCGAAGAGCGGGCCTGCGATGCCCGCGCAAGTCGTCAGCGCTCATAAAAGCTCAAGGCGTTATCGCCCTGCCGCACCACGCGCACCCGCCGTAGCAACCCATGCGCATCCCCCGGATCGAAGCGCACCGCATGTTGCGCGATCACCAGCGGCGCAATGGCCTGCTCCAGCGCCGCGGCATACTCCGCCTCCTTCTCATACGGCGGATCGAGGAACACGATATCCGCCTGTTGCCGCGCCAACGTGGCACTCACCTTCCCCACCACCACTCTGGCACGATCCTCGATTCGCAGCACGTGCAGGTTCTCCCGAATCGCCTCCACCGCCCGCCTGCCGATTTCGAGAAACACACACCGTGCCGCGCCGCGGCTGAGGGCCTCGATGCCCACCGCGCCCGTGCCCGCATATGCATCCACAAACACCGCGCCCTCGACCCTGGCCGCCAGGATATCGAACAAAGTCACTCGCAGCCGGTCCGGCGTAGGCCGCGTATCCAAACCCGGAATGCTCTTCAACCGCCGCGACCGGAACTCGCCTCCAATTACGCGCATCAACCCACCGTCACTAACCCATACTTACGCTGCCAATGATCCCGAATGTAAGTCACCGCGCGCCGTAACTCTTCCTCACTCGGCGGATGACTTACAAAGTTCAGCGCCTCCCGCCGCGCCGCTTCCAGAATCTCCTTATCGCGCAAAATATTGGCCACCCGCAGCGATGGCAGCCCCGATTGCTTCGTCCCAAAAAACTCGCCCGGCCCGCGCAGCTTCAAATCCATCTCCGCGATCAGAAATCCGTCGGTTGAATCCACCAGCGTGCGGATGCGCTCCTTGGCCGTATCGCTCATGCGCTCGGTGATCAGGATGCAATAGCTCTGCGCCGCGCCGCGTCCCACGCGCCCGCGAAGCTGGTGAAGCTGCGCCAGTCCGAAGCGCTCCGCCTGCTCGATCACCATCACCGAAGCGTTGGGCACGTCCACGCCCACTTCGATCACCGTGGTCGAAACCAGGATCTTCGTCTCGCCTTTCTTGAAGCGCTCCATGGCCGATTCTTTTTCGTCCGCCGGCAGCCGTCCATGCATTAAGCCCACCGCGACGCCCGGAAACACTTCGCGCGATAAATGTTCGTGCATCTTCTCGGCCGCCTTCATGGCGCTGGTCTCGGATTCCTCGATCACCGGATACACCACGTACGCCTGCCGCCCCTCGTCGATCTGCTTTTTCAAGAAACTGTAAATGCGCTCCGCGTGATCCGAAGTCACATGCCTGGTCAGGATGGGCTTGCGTCCCGGCGGCATCTCGTCGATCACCGATACATCCAGGTCGCCGTACAGGGTCATCGCCAGCGTACGCGGAATCGGCGTCGCAGTCATCACCAGCACGTCCGGATGCACGCCCTTGCGCAACAGCTCGAAGCGCTGCATCACGCCGAAACGGTGCTGCTCATCCACGATCGCCAAACCGAGCTTGGCGAACTCCACGTCCTTTTCAAGCAGCGCGTGCGTGCCGATCGCCACGTGCGCCAAGCCGGCCGCCATCAGCTTCTTCAACTGCGCCTTCTCGCGGCTGGTGAACGATCCGGTAAGTTGCACCACCACGTAATCGAGCCGCGCCAGCAGTTGCTTGAAATAAAAATAATGCTGCGCCGCCAGGATCTCGGTGGGCGCCAGCACGGCCACTTGATATCCATTCTCGATGGCGATCACCGCCGCTTCCGCCGCCACAATGGTTTTGCCGCTGCCCACGTCGCCTTGCAGCAGCCGGTTCATGGGCCGCGGCGCTTTCATATCCTGCGCGATCTCGCCGAGCACCCGCTTCTGCGCGCCGGTGGGCTTGAAGGGCAGCATGGCTTTCACTTTTTCGCGCACGCGGTCGTTCAGCTCAAACGATATGCCCGGCATGGTGCGCGCCTTGCTGCGCTTCAAGGCCACGCCGCATTCCAGCCAAAAGAATTCCTCGAAAATGAGGCGGAACTGGGCCTGCGAGCGGAAGGCGTTCAGCAGGCGCATATCGGTATCCTGCGGCGGGAAATGCGTTTCCTTGATGGCGGTCCAGCGATCCGGCAGTTTCAATCGCCGCCGCAACTCCTCGGGAAGCTGATCCTCCACCGGCGGCAGCTCCTGCAACACGCGATGCACCAGTGTGCGCAGCACGCGCGTGGTAATCTTCGCGACGGCCTCATAAACCGGCACCACGCGCCCCAAATGCAGCGACGATTCCGCGGCATCGTCGTCTTCCGAGAGAACCTCGAACTCCGGATGCAGCATCGTAAGCTGGCCGGCGTAGCTATCGAACTCCACCTTGCCGAATAGCGCCACCTTCTGCCCGGGCGCCAGCACATTCGCCAGATAACCGCCGTGAAACCATTTGCCAATCAAAATGGCGCGCGAGCGGTCGGTGAACGAAGCCTCGAACAGGCCCAGATTACGGCGCTTGAATCCGGAAAGACTCGCCGAGCGCACCTCCGCGATGACGGTGGCCATCTCGCCGGGCGCCAGTTCATTCACGGCCTTCACGTTGCTGCGGTCCTCGTAACGGAAGGGCACGTAGGCGAGCAGATCCTCCACCGTGCTCAGGCCTTTGGCTTCCAACATGGCCGCGCGGCCGGGTCCCACGCCTTTGATGTAAGTGAGTGGAGTCGTCAGATCCATACTTGTGGGGCAGGCACTTTGCCTGCGGCGGCCTCGTAGGCCGCCTGGCTGCGCTTTCAGTGTACAATGCCGGATGTGAAGGTCGCCGCCACCATCATCTGGATGATTGCGGCCGTTTGGTCCTCTCCGGGAGCGCGGGGCGACCATGCTTTAGGCCAACCGCCGACGACGAGGCGCATTCGCGGCAATAGTTATGACCGATACAGGATCGCCAAGTTCCGGACTTGGCCAGCGGGCTGATCGTCATCACCCTCGAAAGGGAAAAGTGACGTAGCAGCGCTTGCGAGCGGGCGCGAGCCTTCCACCGCAGTGTACAATGCCGGAAGTGAAGCTCACCGCCATCTTACTCCTATGCGCGATCCCAGCCGCGGCCGGCACGCTGCGCTTGGGCATTATCGGCACCGATACGTCGCACGTCACGGCGTTCACTCAAATCCTCAATGACGAATCCTCACCGGATCACGTGCCCGGCGGCCAAGTGGTAGCTGCCTACAAAGGCGGCAGCCCGGACATCGAGGAGAGCGTTGCGCGCGTGGACAAATACGCCGAAGAACTGCGCACCAAGTGGAAGGTGCGGATCTTCGCAAGCATTCCGGAGTTGTGCCGCAACGTGGACGCCGTGCTGCTTGAAAGCGTGGACGGCCGTACGCACCTGGCGCAGGCGCGCGCCGTGATCGCCGCGCATAAGCCCATGTTCATCGACAAGCCGCTGGCCTCCACGCTGGAGGATGCCCGTGAGATCGCCCGCCTGGCCGCCGCCGCGGGCGTGCCATGGTTCAGCTCTTCGAGCCTGCGTTTCGGCGAAATCGCCGAGACCATGAAATTCGCGGATTCGACCGGCGTGGAAACCTGGGGGCCGGGACCGCTCGAGCCGCACCATCAGCTCGATCTTTCCTGGTACGCGATTCATCCCATCGAGCTGCTCTACACGTTGATGGGCCCCGGCTGCGAAGACGTCAGCCGCACGTATTCGCAGGATGCCGACGTGATCGTGGGACGCTGGAAAGACGGCCGCATCGGCACGGTGCGCGCGATCCGCCCGTACAGCGACTACGGCGCCGTGGTGTTCCGCCCCAAACAGATTATGGAAAGCCCATCGCGTCCGGCAGGCAGTTACCGGCCGCTGGTCGTCGAGGTGATGAAGTTCTTCGAAACCGGCGATCCGCCCGTGGCCAACCGCGAAACGCTGGAAATCTTCGCCTTCATGGATGCCGCCCAGCGCAGCAAAGATGAAGGCGGACGGCCGATGCGGTTACGATAGAAGATTACGCTTATGCCAAATCTGCTGGAGGGCAAACTCGCCCTCATCCTCGGGATCGCGAACAAATGGAGCCTGGCTTATGCTATCGCGCAAGCCTTCTGGCGGGAAGGCGCAACCCTGGCGTTGACGTACTTGGGCGACCGCCAGAAGATCGCCATCGAAGAGATGTCGGCAGGCATGCCGCTGGTGGGTCTGTGGCCGTGCGATGTGACCAAAGAAGAAGATCTGCTGGCACTCACCGAATCGTTGCGCGCGTTAGGCCGTCCGCTGGATGCCGTGGTGCACAGCCTGGCGTTCGCCAATCGTGACGACCTGTCGCGTCCCTTCGTCGAGACCGGGCGCGCCGGCTTTCTGCTGGCGCAGGAAGTGAGTGCCTATTCGCTGGTGGCCGTAGCCCGCGCCACCACGCCCATGATGACGTCCGGCGGGGCATTAATGACGCTCACCTATCTCGGTTCCACGCGCGTGGTGCCGAACTATAACGTGATGGGCGTGGCCAAGGCGTCGCTCGAAGCTACGGTGCGATACCTGGCGAGCGATCTCGGGCCGCAGCGCATTCGTGTGAATGCCATCTCCGCGGGGCCGGTGAAGACGGCTTCCGCGCGCGCAGTGAAGGATTTCACCACTATTCTCGATTACGTCGCCACGCGCTCGCCCTTGCGCCGCAACACCGATCCGGCCGAAGTGGCCGATACTGCCGTGTTCCTGGCCAGCGATCTGGCGCGCGGCGTTACCGCCAACACCATCTTTGTGGACGCCGGTATCCAGATCATGGGCTTATAGTGAAATTAGTCCATGAAAATTGAAGTGGTGCTGACTGAAGCGGAGATTGTCCAAGAGCTCGCCGAAGCCGTGGAAGCCCGCGACCTGCCGGAGAAGTTTTTTTACTGGAGCCCGCTGGCGGTGCGCGCCTGGCTGGCGCGGGCCGCGGATCCCGCGTTCGCCGGCTTGCGCCGCTGCTGGAAAGAACTTGCCGCCAAGGCCAACTGGCTGCTGGAACCTTACACGGAACGCTTGCCCGTGATCAGCCTGGGCGCGGGCGATGGAGCCACCGATCGCGTCCTGCTCGACGTGATCCAGTATGCGGGCCGCGAGTTGAAATACCATCCGGTGGATGCCAGCCAGGCGCTGCTCGAAACGGCTTGCGCGGGCGCCGAGGATATGGATATCGAGACCGCGGGCATCAAGGCCGATATTTCGAGCCCTATGCACCTGGTGTTCGCTTCGGACGCCGCCGAATCGCCTAAGCTGCTGCTGATGTCGGGCAACACGCTGGGCGGTTTCGATCCGCTGGATTACATCAAGCACCTGGCCGGATGTCTGCATGGCGACGACCGCCTGATCCTGGACGCCGAGATTTATCGTGCCAACGGCAGCGCGCCGCATGACGACTCGCTGCGGCAGTTTGCCTTCGCCCCGCTGGCCGCGTTGGGCGTCTCGGCGGACGACGGCGAAGTGCGCTTCGAACATAAGCGCGACAGTAGCCTGGCCGGTCTGCACGTGATGGCCGCGCATTTCCGTCCCGACCGCGACCTGCGCATCCCCACTCCCGACCGCGAGGTGCTGGTGGAGCGCGGCGAGCATATTAACTTGAACTTCAGTTACCGATTTACTCCGGAAGCCTTGCGGACGCTGTTGACCGGGCGTGGGGGGCTACGCGTGTTGGATGAGATTCCCAGTTCGGATGGGCGGTACTTACTGGTGGTGTGTTCGCGGTGACTAACCGGCGTTGTGCAGCACGTCCTCGACCGCATCGGGATGCTTCGCGATAACGGCTAACAATACGCGCGTGGGCGTGTCGGGATGCGACCTGCCCTGTTCCCAGTTCCTCAAGGTAGCTGGCGGAAAGCCGAACTTAGCCGCGAATTGGGCTTGGCTGAGTCCCATTTTAAGCCGCATCTTGCGCACGTCGACCTGCGGTACGTGGACCACTGTAACTCGCACGTTATCGTTCTCTCCGCGGCTCCACGCGGTGGCCTCTTTCATTCCTTGGATAATGCTCTCGCCAACGGTTTGGCGTTTCCGCGCGCGCAAGGCAGTTTTTGCTATTGGTTTGACCGTCGCTTTCGTAGTCATATGTAACTCACCGTGTCTTTCCGGAGTAACCCTTCACCAACACCCGCACCAACCGCTTTAAGGTATTGCGCTCGGCCTTACTGAGGTTAGCCTTCCGATTCTTGGCGTATGTGGACAACAAGAAAACTGGCAGCCGCTCGTTATGGTAGTAATAAATCACTCGCGCGCCACCCCGCTTACCCATTCCTCGAAGCGCCAAAGGATCTTCCGGACCCCGCCAGTCTCCGCGATGATGTCGCCCGCCTAGGGATTCACGCCCACGAACGCCACCAGTTCAGCCCTTTCCCGCTCGCCCATTAAGGTTTTCGCTTTGCTCAAAAATTCCGCCGTCTCCACGACCGTCATCAGAGCCGACACCATGTACTCTACTATACGCATATTGCGTATAGGAATCAAGGGCAAGACACACGGGCCCGGGATGGAACGCTCATCGGCCGATCCGTTGCGGTAGAATACGAAAGGTGCGCGCCCGTAGCTCAGCTGGATAGAGCGGCTGGCTTCGAACCAGTAGGCCGGGGGTTCGAGTCCCTCCGGGCGCACCATTTAACTACAACAAAATCAAGTAGTTGGCGTCATGAATGGATTATTCTCCAAGTCTTCTTTTTGGGCAGTATGCCCGGAAGTGTGCCGACTGTTCGCCACTTGCGCGCGATCCATCGCCGCACGGATGGTCTGCTCTTGGGGGTGAACGTAGCGCCTCTGTGCCGCAAGGTGTTTTAGCCGCCAAGACTTTCGCTTACTTTTTCAGCGGCCTGTTAGATTAGTTTGGAATGGTAATCCAGGACGCGGACGGGTTGATGGGCATCTAAGCGCCAGGAATCGGTAGAGACTTGGTCCTTCTGACGGTCGCAACAGCCCCTGTTAGCGTTCTCGCCCCCCGCGACATCACGCCAGCGTAATCGCTCACCCAGCAAAGCGTACTCGACCGGCCTCTGGATGCTTGGCGATTTTGGCCAGCAGCATGCACGCGGCACATCGAGGCTGGCGGCCTCAATAGCAGCCTCAATAGCTGGGCGCCTCCAGTTTGAGATCGCCGATCATCTGGAAGTGCTTGCGATTCTTGGTCGCAAGCGTGAGCCCTTCTTCGATAGCAGTCGCGGCAATCAAGGAATCAAGGGCCTGCAATCCATGTGAGCGCGCGTAGCTCTTCATGAGGTAGTATGCCCGGCGGGCGATGTCCTCGTTCGGAGGGATCGCGCGGTATCCGCTCAGTACCAGATCGAGATCGGTGGTTTCGCGCTGCGTGCGGGCGCCGGCAAGGAGTTCGAGGCAGGTGATCGCGGAGATGGACCACGCGCCGGCGAGGCTGTCAAGGTAGTCCGCCGCTGTCATGCTCCCGCGCGTGACGTCCACAAGGATGTTGGTATCAACCAGGTACGCCATCTCTCTAGCTGGTTCAGTAGCGCGGCCGGCGCATGCGGTCTTCGTACGTTACGCCGTCAGGGATGTCCTCGCGGTCGGCCCACATGCCGAAGATCGGCAGATCCCGGACGGACATGGGCTTTTTTGGCGCGCCTTCCGCGGGGACATGCACCTCGACCCTCGTGCCTTCGGTGAGCTGCACATCCTGCAGGGGCTTGAAGACGCCGTTCTCGTACGTAGCGGGAATCGTCATGGTTGCCTTCCCTCACCAATTGTAGCGTAGGCGGCCGGCGCTATTTGCGCGGCGAATACGCACCTGGGAAGTCCTTTCTCCGGCGTGCCGCCGCGGCGGTTCACGAGCTGATTCAGGTATGCCCAATAGTATACCCACTTCCTGCATCGCAGCATTGATCAGGACTACTCGCTGCCATCCTTAAGTCCTTGAAAATGCGCATGTATGAGCAACCGTGGGCAAACCTGCAACTTATTGATTTCAGGCAAAGCAATGGCTTCGAACCAGTAGGCCGGCGGTTCGAGTCCCTCCGGGCGAGCCAAATACAATATGGCGTGAGCGCACTAGAGACCCACCTGCTTACCGTCGAGGAGTTCCTGACGCATTCCGGCCCGAAGGAAGGTCACCTCGAACTGCATCATAGAGAGGTTGTCGTAGTTCCGCCGCCGAAGAAGCTATACCAAAAGATCCAGGACGGCTGCAGACGCTGGGTAGCCGACGTAGGCTGTGTTTCCCGGGAACGTTACGACGCCGCGGGTGATGACAACTACCTGATGGGCGCGCCCGAGTTGGTTATCGAAGTTCTGTCCCCGAGCGACACGGTCGATGAAGTCAACGACAAGATGTTCATCTGCACGGCCAACGGATGTAACTGCTTTTGGGTGGTCGATCCGAAGCCGCAATTAGTATCTGTAACTCACGGCACAATTACCAGGCACTACGGCGTGCAGGCAGCCGTTCCGATTTCCTTGCCGGCAATAGAACTCGCGGTGGACGAGATTTTTGTGAAGTAAAGCGAGCGGCCTGAGAGGCCGCCGCAGGCAAGGTGCCTGCCCCACTATTCCGACGGCACATCCTTCGCCCCCCTCAACTCATCCACCAACTCCACGATCAGCGCCTGCCGCCCATAATCGAAATCCGACTTTGGCTCCGCCGGGCGATGCGCTTCGAGCCACGCCTGCAACAAATCCGTCACGGGCTTGGCCACGGCTTCCTCAGCTCCCGGCTCGAAGCGCAGAGGAATTTCGGAACGTTGAATAGCTGCATTTAGTAAGTCGGGGAATTTCATTTAGCACTCACTTTCAGTCCGGTCGCCGCGTGAAGGTTCAAGGGACCGGCGCCGTGTCCCAAGCCAGGGTTCGAACGAATGGCTTGTGTCACGAAATTCTTGGCGCGCGCTACGGCCGCGTGCATGGCGGCGCCCCGCGCCAGTTCCGCCGCGATGCCGGCCGAGAGCGTGCAGCCTGTGCCGTGGGTGTGCGGCGTATCGAAATGCGGCGCGGTAAATTCGCGCCAATCCTGGCCATCGTAAAGCACGTCCACGGCGCTCTCGCCCAAGTGGCCGCCCTTCACCAGCGCGGCGCGGGCGCCCATCTGGCATAGCTGCTTGGCCGCCGATCGCATGTCTTCCGTAGTGCGCACCTCGATGCCGGTGAGTTCCTGCGCTTCGTGCAGATTCGGACAAATCAGGGCGGCGCGCGGCAGAAGCTTCTCACGTATGGCCGCGATGGCATCGGTTGAAATCAGGGCCTGGCCGTGCTTGCCGATCATGACCGGATCGACGACCAGCGGGAACCGAAATTCGGCGGCCGCGGCGGCGATGGCTTCCACGATCTCGCGATTGCCGAGCGCGCCGGTCTTGGCGGCTTGCGGCGGAATGTCTTCCAGCACGGCGGCCAATTGCGCCAGCACCAGTTCCGCCGGGATGCAATCCACGCGCGAGACGCGCACCGTATTCTGCACCGTCAGCAGCGTGATTACGGCTTCGCCATACACGCCGAATTGATGAAATGTTTTCAGGTCCGCCTGGATACCTGCGCCGCCGATGGGATCGGAACCGGCGATGGTGAGCGCCACGGGGAGCATGCAGCCCAGTCTAGCAGGAAGTAGGACGGGCCTCGTGCCTGTCTCGCCGTAGTATACTGGCTTGACTCACTATGCCTGAACCCTTCGACATGCGGCTAATCCAGCGCGGCGCCCGCTTGCGGCGATCGCCCTTCTTCGAAGCCACGCTGCGCTATGGCTGCCGCGCCTACACCGTCTACAACCACATGTTTCTACCCAGCTACTACGACGATCCGGTCAACGAGTACTGGCACCTGCTGAATGAAGTGACGCTTTGGGACGTGGCCGTGGAGCGGAACACCGAAATCACGGGACCGGACGCGTTCCGATTCACGAGCCTGCTGACGCCGCGCGACCTGGGCCAGTGCCGCGTGGGTCAAGGCAAATACGTGCTGATTACCACGGAGGAGGGCGGCATCGTCAACGATCCGGTGCTGCTGCGTTTGGGCGAGCAGCATTTCTGGCTGGCCGGCGCCGATAGCGATCTGCTGCTGTACGCCAAGGGCCTGGCGGTGCACTCGGGCATGCAGGTGACCGTCCGCGAGCCGGATGTTTCGCCGCTGCAGGTGCAGGGGCCCAAATCGAAGCAGGTGATGCAGGCGCTGTTGGGCGACAAGGTGCTGGCGCTACGCTACTACTATTTCCTGGAAGCCGATTTGGACGGCATTCCGCTGGTGGTCACGCGCACCGGGTGGACCAGCGAGATCGGCTACGAAGTGTATCTGCGCGATGGCAGCCGCGGCGACGAGTTGTGGGAACGCATCATGACGGCGGGGCGTCCGTTTAATATCAGGCCCACGGGACCGAGCGACATTCGACGCATCGAAGGCGGTATTTTGAACCACGGTGTGGATATGACGGTGGACACCAATCCGTACGAACTGGGTCTCGACCGGCTGGTGGATATCGATAAAGAGGCTGAGTTCCTGGGACGCGAGGCGTTGCGGCGTGTTAGGGCGGAGGGGGCGAAAAGGAAACTGGTGGGCATCGAGATTGAAGGGCCGCCGATTGAGTTCAATATGACGCGCTGGCCGGTGCGCGAAGACGGCGCGACGGTGGGGCAGGTGACTTCGGCGATCTACTCGCCGCGGCTGAAGGAGAATATCGGATACGCCATGGTGCCGGTGGCGCATGCGGCTCTAGGCACGAAGCTGGAAGTGGAGGCGCCCGGCGGGACGGCCCGCGCCGTGGTGGTGCCGATGCCGTTTGTGGACCCGGGAAAGATGATTCCGAAATCTTAGGCGCGCTATGCGCGCGGGATAAGGGGCTGGAGGCTAGGGGCTGGAGTGGTGTTTTCGCGATTGATGTTCTGGCTCTGGGCTGTCGGCGGCCTGTGCGCCGCGACGGAACCGCCTTCCGTCATCCTCATTTCGATTGACACGTTACGCGCCGATCATCTCAGCGCTTACGGATATGGCCGCGTCCGCACTGCCAACATAGACTTATTCGCGCAGCAAGGCACCTTATTTACTAACATCGAATCGCAAGTGCCGCTCACATTGCCGTCACACACTTGCCTTTTCACATCCACTTATCCGTTCGAGAGTCAGATCGAGGAGAATGCGGAACGCGTGCCGGCGGGAGTGGTCACGCTGGCGTCCGTGTTGCGCTCCCATGGATACAAGACTGCCGCGTTCATCGGCAGCGTGTTCCTGGAAAGCGAGATGGGGCTGGACCAAGGCTTCGACTTCTACGACAGTCCATTTCATTTCGAAGCGTTTTCGCCCATCTCGGGCACCATGTTTTTCGGCGGCGCCGGACGCAATCCATACGGGGTGCGGGACCGGCGTGATGGAGCCTTGGTGCTGGGGGCGGCTCGCCGATGGCTAAGTGCGAACCGTGATACGCGCGTGTTCGTCTTCGCGCATCTGTTCGATCTGCATAAGCCTTACCTTCGCCCCGGGTACGATGGCGAACTGGCCTATACCGACCGCATTCTGGGCGCGTTTCGACAATATCTGGTCGAAAGCGGATGGTGGCAGCGTTCGCTGGTGGTGCTACTTTCCGACCACGGTGAGGGTCTGGGAGACCATGGCGAAGATACTCACGGATACTTCCTTTACGAAAGCACGCTGCATGTACCGTTGATTGTCCACTGGCCCGATGGGTCGCCTGGTCATCCGGCGCGTTCCGACTCGCCCGGCGGGCTGATCGACGTGGCGCCCACAGTACTGGATTTCTCGGGCATCGCCGCGCCGCCATCATTCGCAGGGCATAGCCTGCTCAAGGCGAGCCGCGGGCAGCCGGTCTACAGTGAGAGCTTCTATGCGCACGATAGCTTCGGGTGGTCGCCCTTGCGTAGTCTGCGCGAAGGGCAGTACAAATATATCGAAGCGCCGCATCCGGAACTGTATAACTTAGCCGCCGACCCGCGTGAACTGACTAACTTGTATAGTGGGGAGCCGGCGCGCGCACAGGCGATGCGTAGCGATCTGCGCAAGCTGGTGGAGGCGCACGCTCCCAAGCAAGCGGCCTCACCCGCGGCCATTTCTCCGCGCACACGCGCGTTACTGGCGTCGCTGGGCTATTTATCCGGGGGAGCGCACACTGCAGCGGGAGGCGCACTGCCCGACCCGAAAGACCGGCTGGCGGAATACCGGCTTTACGAACGGGTGCAAGCCCTGCTTTCCGAGCGGCGTCTCGAAGAGGCTGCAAATGTGCTTCGACAGATCCTGGCGAGCGATCCGAAGAACACGCTGGCGCGTCGCGATCTGGGTGGAGCGTATGTGGAGCAGCACATGTATGACAAGGCGAAGCCCTGCTTCGAAGCAGTGGTTGCTGCCGCGCCGGACGACTATATGGCGCAATTCGAGTTAGGCATCGCCGACAAGCACTTAGGACTTACTCAAGAAGCGTTGGAGCACTTACAGGCGGCTTGTAAGGTGGCCCCTGAGGCGGAACAGTGCCAGCGCGAGTTGAAGTCGCTGCAGAAGTAGTACTGCCTCCGTGCCCAGTGGACAGGCCGGGAGCCTGTCACCCGAGTTTCTACATTGTGCCCCACACGCACAGCAGCGTCACGAATTCCACTTCGTCTTCGCGCGCGACGCGCAGCAGGTGATAGCCGCGATAACCGGAATCGCGCAGTTCCCGTTTCAAACGCGGAAATAACTCAGCCTGCAGATAGGTGTCATATGCTTCCGCATTTTGCTTGGCCGTCCTGCCGCGCCATAAGAAACCGCTCCCTGACGGTCGCGGCTCAGTAAACCCCGCGAAATCATTACGTCCGTTACCGAGCCGCGACCATCAGGGAGCGGTTTCCCTAACACCCCTGCTCCACCCGCCAGACCCATCCATTCCGCTAAAATGGAAGCAATGCGACTCTGTGCGTTTCTGCTGTCCGGCTGTCTGGCCGTCGCCTGCCTGGCCCAAAACCCGAAGCCCGCCGACGTTCGCGGCACGCTGGTCGAACGTCCCGGGAAGCCGCCCGCCATCGAGACCGCCGATCATCATTTCATTTCGCTCGATGGCGACGAGCCCACCAAGGGCGTGCTCAACGACAAACGTCTGGCCGGCTTCGATCTGGAAGCCAAGGGCCACTTCACCGGCCCGGATCAATTCCTGGTCGATCCCATTCACACCAAGGCTATGTTCGTGCATAAAGACGGCCACATCAAGGTGATTACTTACTGGTGCGATGTCTGTTCCATTCGCACTTACACGCCCGGACCGTGCTGGTGTTGCCAGAAAGAAACGTTGCTGGATCTTCGTGACCCGGATGAGGACTAATAGGTGCGCCTGCTGGTAGTCTTACTCTTTCCGATTATGTCACTCGCCGCCGATTACTCTGCCGAAAAAGCCGTCGTGGACGGGATCGAAGTAGTGCGCCTGTCTTACCCCGCGCAGGGTGTCGAGGTAAGCATCGTGCCTTCGCTGGGCAATATGGCTTATGAGTTCAAGATCAACGGCCAGAACGTGTTCTGGATGCCGTATGCCACGCTCGGCGAGCTGCGCGCCAAGCCGCAATTCGGCGGCATTCCGTTTCTGGCGCCTTGGGCCAACCGCCTCAGTGAGGATGCCTTTTTCGCCAATGGCAAAAAGTACAAGTTGAATCCCGACTTAGGTAATGTCCGCCGCGATCAGAATGGAAAACCTATTCACGGCCTGCTTAACTTCTCGCCGGATTGGGAAGTTACTGCAATGGAGACCGACGACCATTCCGCCCGAGTGACCAGCCGCCTGGAATTCTGGAAGCATCCCGAGTTGATGGCCCAGTTTCCTTTCGCGCACGTCATCGAGATGACTTATATCCTCAGCCGCGACACACTGGAAGTCCGCACGGCGATTCACAATCTCTCGACCGATCCTATGCCCGTGGGCATCGGATACCATCCTTACTTCCAGATTCACGATGCGCCCCGCGACCAGTGGAAGGTGCACTTAGCCGCGCGCGATCACTTCGTGCTCTCGAAGATGCTCATCCCTACGGGCGAGCGCACGCCGCTGGAGTTTCCGCGACTATTTCCGCTGGCCGGCGTCTCGCTCGACGATGTCTTCAGCGTTTGGGACGATACGGCTTCGTCGAACGCATCTCTGCCTACTTTCTCCGTGCAGGGCGTGCACCAACAAATCTCCGTGAGGTACGGACCGAAATTCCCTATCGCGGTGGTCTATGCGCCGCCTGGCCGGTCGTTCATCTGCTTCGAGCCGATGTCCATCATTACCGATGGTTTCAATCTGGCGCACGCCGGTGTGTACCAGGGTTTGCAGAGCATCCCGCCGGGCGGGGAGTGGCACGAGAGCTTTTGGATCGTGCCGAGTGGATTCTGAGGCACCGCTCCCTTACGGTCGCGGCTCAGTATTCCTCGGTTACCTTTGCGCGTTACTGAGCCGCGACCGTAAGGGAGCGGTCACTCACACGCCGCGCGAATCGTGAGACAATACCCACGCTGAGTGTAAGGAGGCGGGAATACCCGTGATTTCGAGAAGACAGTTTTTCCAGAACGCAGCGGCAGGGGCCGCGATCATGGCGGCGGGCGCGCGAAGGCTCGGCGCCAATCCGCTGGGCATGCCGATCGGATGCCAGACCTATCCCGTGCGAAAAATGATCGCCAACGATTTTCCGGGCACCATCAAAGTGCTGGCGGACGCCGGCTTCGAGACCGTCGAACTGTGCTCGCCCGTAGGCTATGCCGATTCCGGTTTCGCCGTGCTGGCGAAATACAAAGGGCCCGAACTGCGCAAAATTCTGAACGACGCCGGAGTAAAGTGCGAAAGCTCGCACTTCGATATCGGCGAACTGCGCAAGGATATGCCGGGCCGCATCGCATGGGCCCATGAAGTCGGCCTGACGCAGATGCTGGTGCCCAGTCTGGATGGTCCGAACAAACCGACCATGGACGATGTGAAACGCGCCGCCGACGAGTACAACAAAATCGGCGAACAGGCGGCCAAGGCAGGCATCCGGCAAGGCCTGCACAACGAAGGATTTGAACTTTCCATGGTGGATGGCAAGCGGACCTACGATGTGCTGATCGATCTGCTCGATCCAAGATATGTCAACTTTCAATTCCAGGTTTCCACCATCAGCCGGGGCTACGATGCCGCCGAGTATTTCATGAAATATCCGGGCCGATTCTTTTCCATGCACGTGCAGGGTTGGTCGGCGGCGACTAAGAAGACGACGGCGGTGGGGCAGGGAACGCTCGACTGGAAGAAGATTTTCACCGCCGCAAAAACCGGCGGGCTGAAGAATTACTTCGTCGAAATGAATTTGGATTTGATGAAGGCCAGCGTACCTTATCTACGCTCGCTGCAGGTCTGAGGCCCGGCTTAGTCCGGCTCTGTCACAGCCATAATCGTCATAGGCGAATTTCCTTCCAGCCGGTTGTTGACGAACAAAAACGCCATGTGGCGCTGCTCGCGGGCGCGCTGAATCAGAATGCGCAACGATTCGCGCGCGCCGGGATTGGGATCGCGGATTTCGCTGTAAGGCGAAAACCTGGCCACCGCTTCTTCGTATGGCCGGCCTTGCCGCAGCAGCGCGCGGCAAACCAGGAAGCCGGTGGTCGCCGAACCCGGCATGTCGATTTGCCGCCGCAACTCCGGCATGCGCGTCCAGGCGTTGTAGACGTGCGCCACACCGCGCGCCCGCAGGCAGGCGAAGTATTCATCGTGCAGGAACTCCGGATTGCGAACCTCCACGGCATAGTGGAAGTGCGGCGGCAGTGCGGCCAGGAAGGGGTCCAGGCTGTTCAGGAATTCATGGGGGCCGGCGATGGCGCGCTTGGCGAACGTGCCGAATTCGAAGATCAGCAAACCGGTCTTGTGGCGATGCGGCCACAGCGGGCGCAGAAACATCTCCTTCAGCATGTCCGCGTTCAAAAATGCATCGTTTTCCTGGCCGGCTTGCGGGCCATAGCGTGCGTGCGACGGAAACATTTTACAAGTGATCTGTTCCGGCACTTTGAAGGCGAATTGAAACCCTTCCGGCGCCAGCGAGAACAGCCGGGCCCAAAACTCGGGCGTGGGGAACTGATAGAAGGCGAAATCGCCGCAAACGGTGGGGAAAGTTTGCGCGTATTCCTGCAGACAGGTCCGTTCGAATAGCGGCCGCGAGAACCGGCCGCGCGTAAGATAGTTGGCGCGGCTATAGACTTGCCCGATCCAACCTTCATATTTCCACGAACTGCCGCCGATGTAGATGCCTTCCGCCGAGAGGCGCTGCAGGCGGCCGGCCAGCGCGTCGCGGTCGAACGCGGAAGGCTCGTCAAACAGCGTATCGCCCATCGCCAAGGCTCCGGCCCATTTTCATACGGATATAATAGCGTTAAGCCTGTGCCGGAAACCGAGCCAAAATCCGAGGATGAGCCCATGTTGTATTGTCCGCGGTGCTCTACGCGGCTGATCCAGCACAAATGTAAGCTGGTGTGCCCCAAGTGCGGATACTATCTGAGCTGTGCAGACTACTACTAAAAGAATTAGCCACAGATGCACACAGATGCACACAGATTAAACGCCATTGGAGGCCGGGTGTGTTATCTGTGTCCATCTGTGTTTATCTGTGGTTGCTTTTTGGAGCGTTGCCATGAGTGACATTTCGGATTTGTTGGAGCGTTTCCGGCGCGGACCGGAAGTGCTGGCGGTGGTGCTGACCGGTGTGTTCGGCGAAGAGGAGGACTTCGTGCCCGCGCCCGGCAAGTGGAGCATCCGGCAGATCGTCGCGCATCTGGCGGATTCCGAGATCGTTTGTGCCCACCGCATCCGGCAGATCGTGGCCGAGGAGCAACCTACGCTGATCGCTTTCGACCAGGAAGCCTGGACCAGGAATCTGGATTACGCGCGGCGCAAGCCCAAACAATCGCTCGAGAGCTTTCGGCGCGTGCGCGCGGAAAACTACGAATTGCTGAAAGAGCTGCCGGAGGAAACCTATGCGCGCACGGGCAACCATAGCGAACGCGGACCCATCACGCTGCGCTTCCAGGTAGAGTTGCTGGCCGAACACGCCGAGAGCCATGCGCGGCAGATGCAAGCCATTCGCGAGGAGTATCGGAAGGTGAAGGGCAAGAAATGATGCGACGGATTGCACTGTCGGCGGCGGGCGGCGCGCTGTTGGCCGCGGCGCTGGTGGCAAGCCTGCCGGATGGCCACCGTTGGTGGAGCCATGTCCAGTATCTGGCGGACGACAAACTGGAGGGCCGCAATACGGGCAGCGCCGGTTATCGCAAAGCCGCCGCCTATGTGGCCGGAGAATTCGAACGCGCGGGGCTGAAGCCTGCCGGCACGGACGGCTACATGCAAAACGTCCGCTTTCATACGCGCCGCCTTAAAGAATCGGAATCCAGCCTGACGCTGGTGCGCAACGGCGAGTCCGAGGAGTTGGTGCTGGGCGAGGATGCCATCATCGGAACGCGCGTGGATCCGGCGCCGATGGTGAACGCGCCGGTGGTGTTCGCGGGGTACGCGCTCACCGTGCCGGAGATGCAGTACGACGATCTGGCGGGTCTGGATGTACGCGGCAAAATCGTGATGTACCTGGCCGGCGGTCCGTCGAACATTCCGGGTCCGCTGCGGTCGCATTATCAAAGCGCCAACGAGCGCGACCGCTTTCTGGAGCGTGCCGGCGTTCTCGGGACCATCGTGATACAGAATCCGCATCACATGGATCTGCCCTGGCAGCGCATTGCCCTCGGCAGCCGTCAGGCATCCATGAGCCTTGCCGATCCTGGAATGGACGAGCAGTTCGGCCTGAAGCTCACCGCCATGGTAAATCCGGCGCAGGCGGAAAAGTGGTT
Organism: Bryobacterales bacterium; assembly: GCA_963785255.1. GTDB lineage: Bacteria > Acidobacteriota > Terriglobia > Bryobacterales > Bryobacteraceae > Bog-159. The sequence goes on along the minus strand of CAWAUR010000011.1, from coordinate 563,523 downwards.
CGCAGGATCCGGGCATGCGTTCGACGATCTGGTGGCGCTGGCGGATGCCGGCAAACCGTTGCCGCGCTTTCCGCTGCATGTTTCGATCGTCGCCAAGACGGCGGTGGAACACGGCGAAGTGGAATCGCAGAACGTGGTGGCCGTTCTTCCGGGAAGCGATCCGGTGCTGAAGGATCAATATGTGGTGCTTTCGGCGCACCTGGATCACTTAGGCATTGGCGAACCGATCAACGGCGATCGCATCTACAACGGCGCCATGGACAACGCGTCGGGCGTGGCCACGCTGTTGGACATCGCCGAGTCGTTGAACGAGTCGAAGCCCAAGCTGCGGCGTTCGCTGCTGTTTGTAGCGGTGACGGGCGAAGAGAAGGGGTTGCTGGGGTCGCGATATTTCGCCGCGCATCCCACGGTGAAGCCGGGCAGCATCGTCGCGGATCTGAACGTGGATATGTTTCTGCCGCTGTTTCCATTGCATAGCGTGACGGTGTATGGCCTGAACGAATCGGATTTGGGCGAAGATATTCGGACGGTGGCCCGGGCACACGGCGTGCGCGTACAGGACGATCAGGAACCCGAGCGCAATATTTTCATCCGCAGCGATCAATATAGCTTCATTCGCCGCGGCATTCCCGCGCTGGCCATGAAAGTGGGATTCGAAAAAGGATCGCCCGAGGAAAAGATTGCGAAGACCTGGCTGAAGGAGCGTTACCACGCGCCCGCCGACGATCTGAAACAGCCCGTGGATCTGGAATGCGCCGCGCGTTTCGATGAGTTGCTGCGGGCGCTGGCGGAGGCGGTGGCGGATCGTCCCGAGCGCCCGCATTGGTACCCGAGCAGCTTCTTCAAGCGTTTCGCGGAGTAAGTGGGGCAGGCACGTTGCCTGCGGCGGGCTCGTAGCCCGCCTGCCTGTATTCGAGGAACGGTTGCCAGGCGGCCGAGAGGCCGCTCAAGCCAGGCCTGCCGGCTTGTTCATAGGCGCGCTTCGCTCGCCAAATAGCGGGCCTACGAGGCCCGCGCAGGCTACGAGCCTGCCCCACTGCGCTTGCATTCTGGGGTCGCACCGTTTAGCATCACGTAAGTGAGGGGGTTTTTATGCCTTCGAAGAAAATGAGCCGCCGCGGATTGTTCCGGTCGGGCGCTGTCCTGGCTGCCGCGGGGATATCCGCGTCCGTTCCTGAAAACGCATCCGCCGCGCCTGCGCCGGAACTCGAAGTGGGCGGCAATCTGTACGAATCGATCGGCGTCACGCCCATGGTGAACTGCCGCGGCACGTACACCATCATCACCGGTTCGCAGACTCTGCCCGAGGTGAAGCGCGCCATGGAAGCGGCGTCGCACGCCTACGTTCAGATGGACGAGTTGATGGAGGCCGTGGGCCGCCGTCTGGCGGAACTGACCCAGGCCGAATGGGGAATCGTTACGGCGGGCTGCGCCGCGGCCCTGACCCACGCCACTTCCGCGTGCATCTGCGGCGGCGATCCGGAGAAGATGCAGCGCGTTCCCAATCTCACCGGCCTCAAGAACGAAGTGGTGGTCCCGCGCTATTCGCGCAACGAATACGATCACGCCGTGCGCATGCTGGGCGTGAAGATGATCGAGGTGGAAACCGCCGCGGAGTTCTCCGCCGCGCTCGGACCGCGCACCGCGATGGTGATGATTCTCTCCTGCCCGGCGGCGGAGAAGGGCGAATTGTCGATCGAAAACGCCTGCGCCATCGCGCGGCCGAAGGGCGTCCCGGTGATTGTGGATGCGGCCGCCGAGACATTGAACGTCCCCAACATCCATCTGCGGCATGGCGCGAACATGGTGGCCTACAGCGGCGGAAAGTGTCTGCGCGGTCCGCAAGCCGCCGGGTTGCTGTTGGGGCAGAAAGATCTGGTGCGCGCGGCCTGGATCAACAGCGCGCCGCACCATGCCTTTGGCCGCTCGCTCAAGGTCGGCAAGGAAGAGATCATGGGCATGCTGGCGGCCGTCGAGATGTGGGTGAAGCGCGACCACGACGCCGAGTGGAAGCAATGGCAGAGTTGGCTCGACCATATCGCCGCACAGGCCACCGAAGTCGCAGGCGTGACCACTGAGATTCTGCAGCCCGAGGATCTTTCGAACCATGCGCCGCGCCTGCGCCTGCACTGGGATACGGCGCGCTTAGGCATCACGGGCACGGAGGTGGAGGACATTCTGTTGCATGGGCAGCCGCGCATTGCCGTGAATGAGTCGAGCGGCACGCGCCGCGACGGGCAGCCGAGCTCGCTCACTATCATGCCGTATATGATGATGCCGGGTGACGACCAGATCGCCGCCACGGCCATTCGCAAGGTGCTATCGAATCCGCCGCACATTGCGGTTCCCGAAATCGAGGCGCCGGGTGTGAATGTCGCCGGTGAGTGGGTCGCCGACCTGGCGTTCGTCTCAGGCGGATCGCGCCACCACTTCACCATCGAACAGAACGGCGCGCAACTCAGCGGCACGCATCGCGGGGACATCTTGTCGGGTTCGTTGACGGGCGCCGTGGAAGGCCGCCGCGTCACCATCCGCAGCCACCAGCGCATCGAAGGCGCGACGTTACATTACGAGTTTTCGGGCGATGTAAGCGGCGGCCGCATCGAAGGAATAGTGCGGTTGGGAGAATATGGCCAGGGTCACTGGACCGCACAGAAGGCCTGACGGCTCATGATCCGCATCGTGACCATGGAGCGGGAGTACGGTGCGGGCGGTTCGGCCATCGCACGGAAGCTGGCGGCGCACTTGAACTGGAAGGTTTGGGATCAGGCGCTCACCGCCGAAATTGCGCGCATGGCGCGCTGCGATCAGAACTCCGTGGCGCGGCTGGAAGAACGTGTCGATCCGCTGTTTTACCGGCTGATGAAAGTGTTCATGCGCGGCAGCTATGAGCGCAGCCTGCCGGTGCCTGGCCTGGAAAATCTGGATGCCGACAGCATGGTGGTCTTCATGCAGCGTGTTATCGAGAGCGCGGCGGCCGCGGGCAATTGCGTGATCGTGGGTCGCGGCGCACCCTACCTGTTGCGCGGCCGGCCGGATGCGTTTCATGTGTTCGTGTATGCGCCCGTCGAGGAGAAGATCCGCCGCGTGCGCGAACTCGGCAAGAGCGAATCCGAAGCTGTCGAGTTAGTCGAAGCCATCGACCAGGAACGCGCCACGTTCGTCAAAAAGTACTTCGGCAAGGAGTGGCCCAGCCGGCATTTGTATCATCTGATGATCAACTCGGCGGTGGGCGACGACGCCGTCGTGCGGACGATTCTCAGCGAGATGGAGACGCTGAACGGGCGGGTCAACGGAGAGTCTCCGCAGTCGAGCTAAGCGGAAAACCCTACGCTGGTGGTCCGCGGCGAAGTGCAGCGTTCAGACATCCTGGGGCCGCTGGTGTGGCGCGCGCTTGTGGGGCCAGCGCCGGGGAAAAGCCCGCAGGCGGCCTGAGAGGCCGCCGCAGGCAGGGTGCCCGCCCCACAAACCTAAAACGTGAACTTAGCGGCGAGCTGGAATGCGCGGGGGCCGCCGGAACCAAATACGTTCGAGTCGCGGACGGTGGGCACGCCGAATCCGGCGCTGTTCACCGCTGCCGCGGCGGAGGTGGCCGCCGGAGTCAGATTGTAGCTATACCCTCCCAGGTTGGCGATGTTGAACACGTTGAAACACTCGCCGATCAGCGATAGCTTGGCGCGTTCGGTGCCCAGATTGAATACCTTGGTCAGGCGGATATCCTGCGAGTTGAAGCTGCGCGGGTACGACCAGCTTGGCGGCAACCCAAGCTGCAGGTTCGGGTTGCTTGCATTAAACTGATTCACCAGCTTAGTGAGTTCACCCGGTCCGCTATTTACACCTAATTGGTTGAAGCCGATACCCGGCAGCGGAGTGCCGCTGGTCAGTCCGGTTTCAAAGGCGCCGTTGCCGTTCAAATCCACGCCCGATATGTACGGCTCGATCGGCCCGAGGCTTTGATACGAGGTGATGCCGGAAATGGTGAAGCCCCAGGGTAGATCCACGACCAGGGAGCCGGTGAGAAGTTGATGACCGGCCTGCGGCCCGACGGACGCGAACCAATTGCTATCGTCCACCACGCCGTTGAAGCCAACCAGGTTGGAATAGGCATACGATAACTGACCGGCGGTGCGGTGCGAAAAGCGCTTGTTGGCCTTGAGGAGCAGTCCTTCATAATGCGAACGCCCGCCGCTGACGATGCCCTGGATGGGGCCGGTGGAGCATTGCGCCGTGGGATCTTCCGCCTGGGCGCCGGTGCACGCCGGTATGACCGGACCGGCGGTGCTGAAGTAATGATTCAGATCTTCGTAGCGAATCGGCAGGTGCAGGTAAAGCCGGTATACGAAGTCCGCGGTCACCACGAAATCGGTCCTCACCTCGCGCTGCACACCGATGCTGGCGTGCTCGGAGAAAGGCGGGCGGAAATCGTTCGTCATGATATCTTGGCCCGTCTTGAAGACGTTGATGTTGCGGATGGCCAGGCTGGTATTGTTGGGAGGTCCAAGCTCGGCCTGGGCTCCCTGGTAGAAACTCGGAATGAGCTGAAGCAGTTCGGCCTCCGTAAAGTTGGTAATGCCCGGCAAGCCATATTGAGACGCCAACGGATTGCTGGCCAGACCGGTGGGCTGTATGGGGGCCGGCAGCGAGTTCCATTTGTTGAGTGCAAAAATCTGCGGGAAGAAGAGGCTGTCCGGCAACAAGGCCCGTCCTGTTCCATTCGGACCCAACATAGCGCGCTCAATCAAGCGCTCTTCTATGTTGAGAGTGTCGTAATAGATGCCCGCGCCACCGCGAACCACAGTCTTATTGTCACTCGTCACTGTCCAGGCGAAGCCTAACATTGGGCTGAAATTGGTTGGCTGATGTTGTTTGCTCCCCGCGCCGAAAATAGGGTAGAGATACTGAGGCATCGTAAGATCGTAATTGAGAGCGTTACTCTCGTAAGTATAACCCAGCCCGTAAATCAGCGTGAATCGCGGCTTCATGCGCCAATTATCCTGCCAGAAAAAATGGAAGGTATTGTCATGGTCGGCATTGCCGTGGTTATACAACGGCGGCTGGTTGATATCTCCAACCCCCATGTCGAATCCGGCGACCGGAAGTTGCAGGATATCGTTGATGCTGGTATAAGTGGACGGCACGTTCACCGCGTATTGTCCTAGCCCCGCCTGCGCCAGAAACCCGTTGATACCTTGCACGATCTCGGGCGAGAATACCTCACCCGCGGCCGGCGCGGCATAGGCATAAGTTCCGACGCCATATTGATACTCCCAGTAAGCGCCGAATTTCATGGAGTGACCGCCTTTGGTCTTGCTCACGTTATCCGAGAAGATATGCCGGCGCAGTAAGCGGCTTTGCGGCGCATTAGTGGCGTTGCCGATGGTGAAGTTAGATACGCCCACGATACTGATATTCGGCAGTCCTAAGCCGATGCAGGGCGCCGGACATTCGGAGGCCGTCGGAGGATTGTTGTAATTAGACCAGTAGGTATAGGAATAACGGAATTCGTTGGCGGTGCTGGGATTCAGTGTGCTGGTGAGTCCGAACACTCCGGAATCGGCCCAGTTCGTGTTGACGTCCCAGTCCGATGGCAGGTCGCCGCCGCCGGGCGGAGCATAGCCGTTGTTGCCGTCGTGGGAATAGCGCAACGAAGCGGTGTGCTTGGCATTGATCAGCCAGTCGAACCGCTCAGTGAGCTCATTCTCATGGAAGGGGCTGGCGGCGTACGACGAAAACGCTTGAAACAGCGGATCGCTGGGAACCTCGCTATAGACCCCGACTTGGTTGGTGTGCTCGTACGAGCTGTAGAAGAACAGCTTGTCCTTCTTGATCGGTCCGCCGAAATCGAAGCCCGACTGGCGCCGCGCAAAGAACGGGCTGGCCGGCTCGTTGGGATCTCGCTGCAGATACGGATACGCCGAAAAATCGTGGTCGCGATCGAAGAAATAGACGCTGCCGTGGAACTGGTTGGTGCCGCCGCGCGTGGCGATATTGATAGCGCCGCCGGCGCCGATGGCATTGGAAAGATCCAGATTGGTGGAAGACAGTTGAAACTCCTGCACCACCTCCTGCGAGAAATTCTGTTGCGTGCCGCCGGTGACCGAGTCGGCGATAGTGGCGCCGTCCACTGTGATGCGGACCGATCCATTGCCGGAATCGGCGCCCAGGATATTTACGTCGAACAGCCGGTTGTACTGGCCCACGTTATTGGCCGAGACAGTCACACCGGGTTCTAGCATCGCCAGGTTAAGAAAGCTGCGGCCGTTGAGGGGCAGGTTCTCGATCTCCTGCCGCGTGATCACGCCGCCAATCGTTTGACTGTCGTAATTGATCTGGGAAGCCTCGCCCTGCACGCTGACCACTTCGGTCGCGGCGCCTACCGACATAGCCAAGTCCACCGTGGTGGTCTGGCCCACCTGCACGGTGGCGCTTTCGATCAGGGTGCGGAAGCCGGAAGCCGCTGCTTTGACGGTGTACCCTCCCGGAATCAAAGGCGCTACCCGGAATGAGCCGTCGGCGGCCGAAACCACCTGCCGCTCGCGGCCCGTATCCTTGCTGGTTACTGTGACGGTGGCCCCTTGCATGACGCCCCCGCTCTGGTCATGCACGACGCCGATTAGCGATCCCACCGGCACTTGGGCCCTCCCCGGGACCGCTCCCAATGCTGCGATGCACAACAGCGACACACTCAGTCGCACTCGGTTTAACATGAGCTCCCCTCCAAAACGTGGTGCCTGAAAACAAGCACGTCGCGTTAGGTTAAACACGGATGCGTACCGTTGTCAAGGGGGGTATGCGGCATTTTCGGCAAAGTAGAAATGTCCCCGTTTGTCTGAGATTCGCGGTTAGTTTGTGGGGCAGGCTCGCAGCCTGCGGCGGCCTCGCAGGCCGCCTGCCTGGGCGGCCCTGGTGGCTGAAAGCTAAGGACAGGCCCTGGCGCCTGGCCCGGGGCCTGTCCGAGGCGAGCGTTGCTCGCCAAAGAGCGGGCCTTTGAGGCCGCGCAGGCAGAGTGCCTGCCCCACATCAGCCGGCAGAATGTAGAGAGTCGAGGGACAGGCCCGGAGGCCTGTCCTACGGGGCCACCGCAATGGTCACCTGATTCGACGTGGTGATGCCGTTGATGGTGATTTGCACCGGGATGGCATCTCCGGTAGGGGTGGAAGGATCCAGTCCTACTCCGATTTGATACTCACTTACAAACTGCGGAGACAGGACCGACGAGTAGACAGTCTTTACCGGAACGCCGCCGACCGTGACTGAGGGTGTAAGAACCGTCGATCGCAAGGTGAAGCTACCGTCGGGATTATACGAATTGGCATTATCGGCGAGAGACGGCGTCACCGCGCCCAAGCCCGTGCACCAGATGATCAAGGCATGTCCCGAGCTGATGGAGATGGGGTGCGTGCTTAGTCCGTTGATCGAACCAACCGGCGCGGCGATCTCGTTATCGTCGTTGTCGGTGGCGATGGCCGGTCCGGTTCCGCTCTCATTCACCGTGAAGATACCCGGCACGGCCGGCAGTATGGTCACGGGTTGGGGCGCCGACGAACCGGCCGTGGTAGTAACTACCACGTTGACCGTGGCGCTGGTAGCGCCCGCAGCCAGGGTCTCGTACGGGACCTGCACATTGATCTGTCCCGGCTGGACGAAATACAGCCCGGCAGGCACGCCCCCGAAGGTGACCGATTTTAGCGTGTCCAGGGTGCCCGAAAGCGGAATGGTGTCTCCTATCGCCACCTGGCTCGCCAGGTTCGTGCCGAAGATACCCGCGATGGAACCGGGCGCCACGCCTTGGGTGGAGTAATTGGCGTCGTTGACGATACCTCCAGCGTTCACTGTGGGCGACTGGGAGAATGCCACGGAGGCCAACGCCATAGCCCCAAGAACCAACCTCGCCGTTCGCATTGAACCCCTCCGCTTTGATTCTAGTCGATCCACTTACACCAACCCAAGCTCCGGCGCAAGAATTTACTTGTGCTGCGAAGCCGGAGAGGCGGCCGCCGTGGCGCGTATGCGCGCCAGAGTACTGGTCACTTCGGGATGCTTGCCGCCATCGAGAGACACGGCCGTGGCGGCTTCGGCTTGCGCCTCTCTGATGCGGGAGGCAGCTTCCAGCACCTGCGCCAGCATCCAGTGGGTCTTGAACCAATTCGGAGCCACCGCAATGGCGGCGCGTAAGCTGGCTTCGGTGCGCGGAAAGTCATTGCGCGCGGCATAGTATGCGGCCAGATTGTAGTAAGTGTTAAATCTGGCTTCACCGGTTTCAGTGGCGCGTTGGGCCGCGCGCCCTGCCTCTGCGAAGGCCTGCATGCGGACGATGCGCGGGGCTTGGCTTCCGGCGATCTGCGCCAAACGCCGCGAGTACCAAAGATCGGCGCCCGCGAAGGGCCAGCGCCAGTTTTGGTATTCCGCATAACGGCTGACTGCGTCCCCGACATGGCCGGTGCCCAGATCTCGCTGCACTTGGGCAAGGTTAGTCTCGGCGGCTGTGAGCCGCATGGCGACTAACGTAAGCAAGGCCGCGATTGGCACTGCCACAGCCATGCGGAGCCGCCGGCGGACCGGCTGCGGTGACGGATTTGTTCCCATGGTCAGTGACACCAGCATAGCGATGGCCGCATAGTAAGCCAAGGCGGTGGGCATGGTAAAGCTGGTGAACTGTTGGCTGATGGTCATGGCTGCGAGTCCGGCGGCCAGGGCGACAGCTATGCGATTCCGGCGGAGTTGCCAGGCGGCCATAAATCCGGCAGCAGCCAGCATTGCGAGCAGGGCGGGTCCCGCAATGCCTTGCGCTACCAGTGCGTCGATCAGGATGTTATGCGGCGATTCGTGGTAGAAATCCGGGAACGCGCGGCTTAGATCCGCCGATTGATGGCGGGCGAAATTGGCGATGAATGTTTCCGGTCCGAAGCCTGCGAGCGGGCGGGCGCCGGCCATGCGCAGGCTGTCACGCCAGAGGAGCAGACGTGCGCCTCCGGCAGGTTCGTCGAACGCCCAATGGACGCGGGCGCGGAGGCGGTCGCCGGCGGGGGAGAGGTAGAAGAGGGCGGACGCTACAAGGATTGCTAGCGCGATGATTATCGTGGGCGATCGAGGCGCCTCTAAGTTACATGGCGGCCTACGAGGCCGCCGCAGGCTGAGAGCCTGCCCCACAATAAGTCCTAGCAGTGCGGCGCGGGTGCCACTTAGGACGATGGCTACCGAACCGGCGGCTACCGTGGCCCACGCCAGCCATCGCCAGGCACCTCTCGCTTCGAGCGCCGCCAGCGCCATGGCCGCGAACACTACGAACAGCAGGTAATTCGCGGAGTAATCCGCATGACCCAGCGTGGAGGGCGGCCGCACGATGGCCCAGATTCCCTCGCCTGCGTGATAGCCGCGTGAATCCAGCCACAGGTCCCATCCGAAATATTGCGCGATTCCGTAGAACGCGACCAGCAGTCCGCTGGCCGCGATGCCGCGCAGCACGGTGCGCAACCAGTCGCGCCGCCCCATGCAACTCGCAGCCAATAAGTACGCAAAGCCCAGTGCGGCAAGCTGCGTGACCAGGCCCCAGTAGCGCCAACTGCTGCCGCCCAACGACAAGACGGGATTGGTGGAAGCCAGCGTTGAAACCACTAGCGACAGCGACATGCCGCAGAGCGCCACCGTGAACCAACGCGCCGCGCGCGATGCGCGATAGATCCCACTCTGGCCGCCGCGGACCGCCCACCAGAGTAACGCCCCGGCGGTCCCCAGCAACAGTGCCACCGTCTTAGGTGTAACATCGAAGTAAAAAAACAGTCCGGGGGCGATCGCCAGGGGAATTATGGCCATGACGACGGCCAGCAGCACGGCCATATAGGCTACACTATCTCACAGGCGCGCTGATGGGCACAGCGGAATCTGTAAACACTTACCGGTATCTGAGCTTTTTGATTTCGCGCTGGCGATTCATCGCGGTGACTTGCGCCATCGCCGTGGCCCTCGTGCTGGCGGTCAGTCTCACTCGCGCAAAACAATATACGGCCACCTGCCGCATTCTCATAGAGCCACCCGCCGGCACGGATATCCGCAGCGCGTTGGGAGTAAGTCCTATTTACCTCGAGTCACTTAAGACTTATGAACATTTCGCGGGGAGCGATAGCTTGTTCCTGCGGGCGCTCGACAAATTTCAGTTGCGGCGGCGATTCCCGGACCGGCCGGTGGAATCGCTCAAGGCGGGAATCCTGAAAGCCGGCATGGTACGCGACACGAAGATCCTGGAGATTAAAGTGACTCTTCCGGACCCTAAGGCCGCGCAGGCGCTGGCGCAATACCTGGGCGAGGAAACCGTGAAGCTGAGCCGCTCCGTGGATCAGGAAGCCGATCAGGATCTGTCGCAGACCATCGAAAAGCAGGAGGCGGAAGCGCGCGGACGCCTGGAGCGGAGCGAAGCCGCTTGGGCTCGGATTGTGGCGCAAGAACCCGTCGACGGTTTGCAACAAGATCTACAAAGCGGGGCCGAGCTGAAGGCTACCCTGGAGCGTTCCGTGTTCCGCGCGGAGGCGGACGCGTCGGCGGGCGGAGCGGAAGCCGCCGCGAATAGCGCGCGCGCCGAGACGTTGCGCAAACAGCTCGCGCAGGTGGACCGGGAACTAAACGCTAAGGAAGAGCTATTGGGACGCCGTCTTGCCGATCGCGACCGCGTGAAAGCCGAACGCATCGCCAGCCAGGATGCGTATCAGGCCGCGGAAGCGCGCTTGAACCAGGTGCGATCGGACCGCGGGTATCGCAGCGAACGGTTGAAGATCATCGATCCGGGCATCGTGCCGGAACGGCCGTCGGCGCCCAATATTCCGCTGCAATTGATGGCGGCGTTGATGCTGGGCCTGATCGCGCCGGTGATCTATTTGACATTGGAGTTGAGCTTCAGGACCCAGCGGGCGCAGGCGGCCAAGACTCCGGCGGCGGCCCGTACCTTGCGCGCGACCGGGACCACCGATGCCTGAGTGGGGCAGGCACCCTGCCTGCGGCGGGCTCCCAGCCCGCCTGCCGGCATTCGAGGGGATGCTGCCAGGCGGCCTACGAGGCCGCCGCAGGCTACGAGCCTGCCCCACTTTGCTCGCGACGATACTAGGTATCTACGCGGCAGCCATAGCCCTCGCGCCGCGGCCCGCCGTGGCTTTGGCGATGGCGGCGCCGCTCGGGATCGTACCTCTCGCCTACTGGGCCATCCTGAAACGCGATCAGTGGTTAATGTTTTTCTTTGCCACGGCGCTTCTGCTGCCGCCGTTACCTCTGGCTTTGGGCAATTCCGGGCCGCATCCCGCACTCCTGTTCGTCATACCGGGCCTGATAGCTGGGCTATTCAGCCTGCGTTCCTGGCGCGTGCCTGACTCCCCGCTCCATCGCGCATTTGGGATCTTCTTTCTCATCCTGCTGGGTAGCGCGGCGCTGGCCATGCTCTACTCCGGCGCGCGCGTGGGCCTGGGTAGCCTGATGCGCGTGCTGCTGTTCGGCATTTCCGTGTATGTATTCTTCTACACCGCCTGCGGGCCATCCGCGCGTGCGCCAGAAAGCGTGCTCACCGAAACGCGCTGGATCTATTGGATCGCGGTAGCGTCCGCGCTCTTCGCCTGCCTGGATTTCTATTATCAATTCCCCGCGCCAGCCGGATATGGCGCGCAATTTATCTGGCTGCGCAGCGGTGTGTACCGGCGCGCGCAAGGTCTGTTCTATGAAGCCAGCACGCTGGGTAATTTTTGTGCGTTCTTTCTCACCATGATCGCCGCCGCGTGGCTGGCGCCGCGCTCCCAAGCGCCCGTCTCGCGCCGCGGACTGTTTGCCGGCGGAATAGTTTTCGCGGCAGCGCTGACACTTTCCTTCTCGCGCGGATCGTTGCTGAACGTCCTGGTGTCGATGGCGGCGATGATTTATCTCTACCGCGATCGCATCCGGCTCGGCCGGTTCCTGGCGGCCATGGCCGCCGCGGCGGTGGCTGGCGGATTAGCCGTGCGCATCCTGCTGCCCTCCTTTGCCGGCGCCTATTGGATGCGCGTCTCCACATCCATCGAGTATGTTTTCAGTGAAACCGAAGGACTGCTTTCCGGACGAGTGGCAAGCTGGCGCGTCGTGCTCGCATTTCTCGCGCAACACCCGTGGCACGCGCTGTTCGGCATCGGGTACAAGACTTTGCCCTACTCGGATTACCTGGGCCACACCGTCATCACGGATAATATGTATCTCAGCCTGTTGGCGGAAACCGGCATTGTGGGGCTGGGCGCTATGTTGTGGCTGAGTCTCGAAATACTCCGATCCGGGCGCCGCGCGGCGCTATCGCCCGATCCTCAGCGGCGCTTCTTCGGCAGCTGGATCTTTGCCTTTTGGACAGGCCAGTTAGTCCAGATGTTCACCGGTGACTTACTCACTTACTGGCGGGTGTTACCGCTGTACTTCTGGGTGCTGGCATGCGCGGTACGCGATGAACGTCTTGTGTTGTGACCAGTTCGGCGAGTTAGGCGGCGCGCAGCGTTGTCTGTTGGATCTGATACCCGCCATGACCGATCGCGGATGGAGCGTCCACCTGGCCGCGCCCGCCGGTCAACTCACGGATAGCGCCGCCGCGCTCGGGTCGACCGTAGACGCGATCCGTTGCGGGCCATATTCTTCCGGCAAGAAATCGCTGGCGGATATGGCGCGTTTTGCCGCGGAGACGCCGCGCCTGGGCCGTGAAATCCGCGCGCTGGCGAAACGCTATGCCGCGGACCTGATCTACGTGAACGGTCCGCGCCTGTTACCCGCGGCGGCGATGGCCGCGCGCAAAGGTCCGCCGGTGCTATTTCATGCGCACAGCTTACTGGATGGGCCGGCGCTGCGTGCGGCGGGCCTCGCGCTGGAGAGGGCGCGCGCGGCCATGGTGGCCTCCTGCCGGTTTGTCGCTGAACCGCTGCTGGCTTACTCGGGCGATCGCGGCATCCGCATCGTGTACAACGGCGTACGGCGCATCGTATTGCCTCCGCGGAACCGCGACAGCGGAGAATTCCGCATCGGCGTAATCGGCCGCATCGCGCTCGAAAAGGGACAAGCGGATTTCCTGCGCGCCGCGCGCATCCTACATCACGCCGCGCCGCAGTGCCGCTACATCATTTGCGGCGGACCGTTGTTTTCAAATCCCGAAGCGATGCGGTATTGCGCGTTTCTGGAAGAACTCGCCACGGGACTGCCGGTGGAATTCACCGGCTGGACAGACGATGTGGAGAGCGTTCTGGGTTCGCTCGATCTGCTGGCCGTTCCATCGGCTGCGCTGGACGCTACGCCGCGCGTGATTCTGGAAGCCTTTGCCGCCGGCGTTCCCGTGGTGGCGTTCGCTTCGGGCGGCATTCCCGAAATCGTGGAGGACGGCGTGACCGGTTTTCTGGTCGGCCAGCGAACTCCAAAGGCGCTGGCGCTGGCGATGCTCGACGCCGTGGAATCGCCCGATCGCATGCGGGAAGTGGCGGCTTGTGCGCGGAAGAAAGCATGCACTGAATTCAGCCTGGAGCGCTATCGACGGCAGATGCTGGACGCCATGGAGGCGGCGCGCGGGGGCAAGAACACCGCTCCCTAACGGTCGCGGCTCAGTAACAGCCGGGGCTCAGTAACAGCCGGGGCTCAGTAACAGCCGCGTCGATTTCGCGCGATTTACCGGGAGCGACTTACTGAGCCGCGACCGTCAGGGAGCGGTATTAAAAGCCGCGGGCCGTAGCTGGTAGAATCGAAATAGTCCCCATGACCACCGCCGACGAACGCCGTGAAGCCCTGCTCGATGCCCTCGATAGCCGTATTTTGGTCATCGACGGCGCCATGGGCACGATGCTGCAGCAACAGCATCTAACGGCCGCGGATTTCGGCGGGCCGGCGCTGGAGGGCTGCAACGAAATCCTGGTGAAGACGCGCCCCGATGTGGTGTTGGGCATCCATCGCGCGTATCTGGAAGCCGGCGCGGATATCGTCGAGACCAATTCGTTCAACGGCACCAAAAGCGACCTGGTGGATTACGGCGTGGATGGCGAATCGTATGAGCTCATGATGACGGCGGCGCGATTGGCGCGGCAGGCGGCCGATGAATTCTCCACTGCACGCAAGCCGCGCTTCGTGGCGGGTTCCATGGGGCCCACGCGCAAGAGCATCACCATCAGCCGCACCATTACCTTCGAGCATTTGCAGCAGGATTATTACGATCTTGCCAAACCGCTGATGGATGGCGGCGCGGATATCCTGCTGCTCGAAACCAGCCAGGATACGCGCAACATCAAGGCCGGATTGCTGGCCATACAGCGCCTCGCGCGCGAACTAGGGCGGCGCATTCCAGTGATGGTTTCGGGCACCATCGAGACTATGGGGACGATGCTCGCCGGGCAGACCGCCGATGCGCTCTACTCGTCCATCGCGCATGCGGATCTGATTTCGGTGGGCTTGAATTGCGGCACCGGCCCCGAATTCATGACTGATCATCTGCGCACCTTGCACGAGATGGCCTCCGCGCGAATTTCGTGCTATCCCAATGCGGGCTTGCCGAACGTGGAAGGCGAGTACAACGAGACGCCGCAGACGTTTGCCGCGCAGTTGGAGCGCTTCATCGAGAACGGCTGGCTGAATATGGTGGGCGGATGTTGCGGCACCACGGCGGCGCACATCAAAATGGTCGCGCAGATGGCCGAGCGAAAGCGTCCGCGTCCGCTGAAGCCTTCCGCGCATCGCGCCTACTACTCCGGCATCGACTTAGTGGAGGCTGAAGACAGTAATCGTCCGTTGATTGTCGGGGAGCGCACCAATGTAATCGGTTCGCGCTTGTTCAAGAATCTGATCGCAGACGAAAAGTGGGAAGAAGCCACCGAGATCGGCCGCCGCCAGGTGAAGAACGGCGCGCACATCGTGGACATCTGCCTGCAAAGCACCGAGCGGGAAGAAATCAAAGACATCCCGCTGTTCTACGAGAAATTGATCCGCAAGATTAAGGCGCCGGTGATGATCGACACCACCGATCCGCGGGCCATCGAGTTAGCGCTCACTTACTGCCAGGGTAAGTCGATTATTAACTCCATCAACCTGGAAGACGGCGAAGAGAAGTTCGAACGCACCTGTCCCATCGCCAAGGCATACGGAGCCGCGCTGATTGTGGGCTGTATCGACGAAGACAAACAGCAGGCGCAGGCGTTCACGCGAGAGCGCAAACTCGCGGTGGCAAGGCGGTCGGTTGACTTACTCACTGAAAAGTACGGTATTGCGCCCGAAGATATCATCGTCGATCCGCTGGTGTTTCCCTGCGCCACGGGCGATGCGAATTACATCGGCGGCGCGGTCGAAACCATCGAAGCCGTGCGCCTGGTGAAAGAAAACATCCCGTACGTGAAAACGGTGCTGGGCATCTCGAACGTCTCGTTCGGCCTGCCCGCCGCCGCGCGCGAAGTGGTGAACTCCGTCTTCCTGTATTACTGCACCAAGGCGGGACTCGATCTGGCGATCGTGAACGCCGAGAAACTGGAACGCTTCGCCTCGATTCCCGAAGAAGAGCGCCGCCTGGCTGAGAACCTGCTCTTCAACACTCCGCCGCCAGTAGGACAGGCCTCCTGGCCTGTCCAGGAACCCCTCCCCGAAGACTGGCGCCAGCAAACCCTGGAGCACCGGGCCGCCATCAACCAATTCCACATCGCCGCCATCAGCGATCATTTCCGCAAAGCGGGCGCACGCGTGAAAGTCCGCGCCGAAGACCTGCCGCTCGATCAACGCTTGGCCAACTACATCATCGAGGGAACCAAGGATGGGCTGGTGGCCGATCTAGAACGCAAGCGCGCGGAAGGCGCGACGCCCCTCGAAATTATCAACGGCCCGCTCATGGCCGGCATGGCGGAAGTCGGGCGGCTGTTCAATAACAACGAGCTGATTGTGGCCGAAGTGCTGCAATCGGCCGAAGCCATGAAGGCTGCCGTGACGCATCTCGAGCAGTTTATGGAGAAGGCCGATGCGGCCATGCGCGGCAAGATCGTGCTGGCCACGGTAAAGGGCGATGTGCACGATATCGGCAAGAACCTGGTCGAGATCATCCTGAATAACAACGGCTACCGGGTGATCAATCTGGGCATCAAGGTGCCGCCCGATATCCTGATTCGCGCCTACCAGGAGCACACGCCGGATGCCATCGGACTTTCCGGCCTGCTGGTGAAGAGCGCGCAACAGATGATCGTCACGGCGGGCGATTTGAAGGACGCCGGCATTCGCGTGCCCCTGCTGGTGGGCGGCGCGGCGCTCTCGGACCGCTTCACGCGCACGCGCATCGCACCCGCATACGGCGACGCGGTGTGTTACGCCAAAGACGCCATGACCGGCCTCGATCTCATGAACCGCCTGATGGACCCGGCCGCGCGCGCCGCTGTCATCGAGGATCATACTTACGTCGAAGCTCCGGTAGCCGAGCCGGTGAACGGGCATGCGCCCGCGCGCGCCACCGAAACGCGCAGCCGCAAAGTGCGCACGGATATTCCGATTCCCGCCGCGCCGTCCCTGGAACGTAAAGTACGGGACGTGCCGCATCTTACAGAGATCTGGAGTTACATCAACCCGCACATGTTATACGGCAAGCATCTGGGTTACAAGGGTAACTTCGAGAAGCATCTGACGGAACATGAGCCTAAGGCGCTGGACTTATTCCATAAGATGGAAGAGCTGAAACATGAAGCCGCCGGATTTATGCGCGTGAAGGCCGTGTGGCAATTCTTCGAAGCCGAGCGCGATGGTAATGCCATCCACTTATTCGCGCCGGGAGCCGACACTCCGCTGCATACTTTCCGCTTCGGCCGCCAGCAGCGCGACGAAGGTCTGTGCCTGAGCGATTACATCTTAGATCCCGAGGATGGCAAGCGCGATCACTTAGCGATGTTCGTAGTTACCGCGGGCGCAGGCATCCGGGATAAGTCGGAAGAATGGAAGCAGGCCGGACTGTACTTCAAGTCACACGGCTTGCAGTCGCTGGCCATCGAGACGGCGGAAGGTTGCGCGGAATGGCTTCACCGCCGCATCCGCGAAGATTGGGGCTTCCCTGATCCACCCACCATGACCATGCAGGAGCGCTTCACCTCGCGCTATCGCGGCAAGCGCTATAGCTTCGGCTATGCGGCGTGCCCCAACTTAGACGACCAGCAGGCGATTTGGAAACTGCTGCGTCCCGAAGATATCGGCGTGCGGCTGACCGAGGGCATGATGATGGACCCGGAAGCCAGCGTCAGCGCGCTGGTGTTTCACCATCCGGATTGCGCGTATTTCACGGCGAGCGAAGAGACGGAAGCGGTGATGGCGTAGGAGAGCGATCGAAGATCTGCCCGAACCCGACGATGCCAGACCCCTCGATGCAAGGTGAAAGGTAGCCCTTGGTATAAACTGACTCGTTCCGCTCATCGGGCCGATCGCCCGATACAATTGGCGGTTCGAGATGACCGCGGCCCAACGTTTCAAACGTGGACGGCGAGAACCGGGCAGGACCCCAACTGCATCACCCGATAGGTTGTCGAACCAAACACCGCAAGATCCAAGGCGCCACGGCCACGCACGGCCATAGTCACTAAGTCGGTTTGGATGTCCTGGGCGAATTGAATGATCTGCCCGTATGGCTTCCCGGCGCGCACCGCCGTCTTAATCTTGCAGGTCTTGCGGCCCTCCAGCGGAATCAGTTTATCGAGTTGCTTCGTCGCCAGCGCTATGGCGTCATCGACGTTAGCCGAACTCGAGATGTTTTCCAAAACGTGCAACAGCGTGAGCTCGGCGCCGTACTCCGTTGTCACAGAGATCGCATAATTCAAAGCCCGCTCCGCATTCTCCGAGAAATCCGTACAGAAAAGAATTCGGTTCAAGTGGTGCACGTGGCGCCGCTCTTCACCTGTGGCAGAGTCGTTCGGAGTTTTACATACTGCCAGCACCGGACACGGAGCCCTTCGCATCACCCGGTCGGTCACCGACCCGAGCATCAGGCGGTCATATCCTCGCCGGCCGTGCGTTCCCATGACGATCACGTCCGTTTCATGCGCTTGCGCGAACGACAAGATCGAGTCCGGAGCTAATCCCAGGTCCACGACTAGCTCCGGCTTAATTCCATCCGGCGTGTAGTTCTTCACCAATTCTTGCAGTTGTGTTTCGCCGACCTCGCGAAGCGACTGACAGAACTCATGATAGAGTCCGGCATTGACAACGAAGCCGACGGAAGGATATCGCCATAACTCTACTATATGTTGCGCCACCAAGTTGGCTCGATAGTGCTCGGCCAGCGATACCGCATGGCGATAGGCCCTTACCGAGAATTCTGAGAAATCGATGGGACAAAGGATGCGTTTAACCAGCATGGCACCTCCTAACTGGGTGAGGCCGCAGTCAATTCGTCGTCGGGCGGAAGGCGTCTGAAGGCCTCCAGCAGAATCTCTTCTCGCCCGCTGATTTCCACTTCGGTTCCCTCGCAACCAGTATAGCCACCGTTCGCATAAACGCCGCAAGCCATCCCTCCAAATTACGCTAACCTGTACGTTGGCTCATGAAACTGCGCGACATCGCCGCCCATCTCAACTGTGAGCTCGCGGGCGACGGCGGCATCGACATCACAGGCGTGGCCGGCATGGAGCATGCCGGTCCCGGCGAACTGACCTTCCTGGCGAATCCCAAATACGCGCCCAAGGTCAGGCACACGCGCGCCGGCGCCATCCTGCTATCTGAATCTGAGCGCTCGCTCGCCGGACCCGCCACGTTGGCGCGTCTCATCTCCGCCAATCCGT
Organism: Bryobacterales bacterium; assembly: GCA_963785255.1. Taxonomy (GTDB): domain Bacteria; phylum Acidobacteriota; class Terriglobia; order Bryobacterales; family Bryobacteraceae; genus Bog-159. The sequence continues at coordinate 544,774 of CAWAUR010000011.1, read as the reverse complement.
ATCTGGATTTCGCGCGCGCTCTGGAGCTTTTCTATCATCCGCCGCAGCCCGCGCCTGGCATTCATCCGCTGGCGTTCGTGGCGGAATCGGCGGTCATCGGCGAAGGCGCTTCTATCGGTCCTTTCGCCGTGGTCGGCGAGCGCGTGCGCATCGGCCGCAACGCCGTGCTGCACCCGCATGCGGTGGTCTACGAAGGCGCGCACATCGGCGACGATTTCCTGGCCCATTCGCACGCCGTGGTGCGCGAGTTCTGCCAGATAGGCAGCCGCGTGATTCTGCAAAATGGCGTAGTCGTGGGCGGCGACGGTTTTGGATTCGCCAAGCGCGCCGACGGCACGCATTATAAGATCGTGCAATCCGGTGTCACCGTGGTCGAAGACGATGTGGAGGTGCAAAGCCTCACGTCGGTGGATCGTGCCACGGTGGGTGAAACACGGGTGAAGCGCGGCGCCAAGATCGATAGCCTGGTGCAGATCGGGCACGCCTGCGTGGTGGGCGAAGATAATATCATCTGCGCGCAGACCGGCTTGGCGGGCAGTTCCATCCTGAAGCGCAACGTACTGCTGGCGGGACAGGTAGGCGTATCCGGGCATTTGACGATCCACGACGATGCCATCGTGTATGCGCAAAGCGGCATCGGCGGCGACGTGCCGGCGGGCGCGCGCGTCTCCGGCTCTCCGGCCTTCGCCGCCAACGAATGGCTGCGCGCCATCACCGCGTTCCCCAAGTTGCCTGAGTTACTGAAAACCGTACGCGATCTGCGAAAACGAATCGAGGCCCTCGAGAATGGCAAACGAGAAAACATCTGACAACCGCAAACCGGTCGCCTATCTCAATCAGGATTTTCTGAACAGTCCCGACGCGCGGGCTATCCGGCTGCTGGCCGAATATCTGGAGCCGTTGTCCGTCTTTCGCCATCAAAGGATCCGCGACACCGTGGTGTTTTTCGGCTCGGCGCGCCTGCGCGATACCGGTCCACTGGCGCAGTATTACGACGATGCGCGCACGCTGGCCCGCATGGTCACGGAGTGGGCCTCGCAATTCACGGATAACGGTACGCATCGCTTCGTGGTGTGCTCCGGCGGCGGACCCGGCATCATGGAAGCGGCCAATCGCGGCGCAGCCGATGCGGGAGGCAAGACCATCGGACTGAATATCGGCCTGCCTTTCGAGCAGTTGCCCAACCCTTACATAACTCCCGGGCTGAGCTTTGAGTTCCACTACTTCTTCATGCGCAAGCTATGGTTCGCGTATCTTTCGAAGGCCTTGATCGTTTTCCCGGGCGGTTTCGGCACGCTCGACGAGATGATGGAGGTGCTCACGCTTACGCAAACCCAAAAGCTGGCCAAGAAAGTCGCGATCGTGCTCTACGGCTCGAGTTACTGGAAGGAGATCATCAATTTCGAAGCGCTGGTGCGGCATGGCACCATCAGCGCGGCGGACCTGGATCTGTTCCGGTATGCGGACGATCCGGAGACGGCATTCGAGATGCTGAAAGAACACCTGCTGACTTACTTACAGCCGGAGACGCCGGAAACACCGGCGATTTCTAAATCGCGGAATCCGCAAAAACCGGCGGGGGCTTAGTTTTCTCACTTAAATTCCCGCTTCCCCTTGAAAGGATTTCATGGTAATTGTCACTTATATACAAATGCGCAGGCGCGCTCATGCCCTCCGCGTTATCTAAGGGGAAAGAGCCACACCCGTGGATCAAAAAGTTGGATTGACAGCCGGAATCGTTGCATTGCTGGCGCTGGTGGCGCATGTGGCCGTTCCGGCCGGCAGCGCGGGAGGAGCCGGGGCGGCGGAGAAGGGCGGCGGCGCATCCAAGAAGGTACAGACAGGAGCCGCCGGCGGAACGCCCCGCTCCTACGAGGGCCCCTGGCTCGCGACCCGCCGATTCTTCGCTCCTTCGGTCTCGGCAGTGTTGGATCCTGGCCAACCCGCGGATGTAGACGTAAAGGATCCCGAGGCCATTATAAGATGCTCCGGCGATCCGAACTGCCGACCGGAACTGTGGAGTTTCTTCGGATTGGGAGGAACCACCGGCATTGCCTCCATGCTGGCGCTGGTGCCGGATCCCTATCATACGCGGCTGGCGCTGGTTACGGATCGAACTATCGAGGCGATTGAGAAAGGGGCGGTGGCGGCCGGCTGGGAATTCGCCGCCGAGTGGCTGCCCTGGATCGATACGATCACCCCCGATGAGAGCGATCCCTCCCAGACGGCGCAAGCGCGGCTGTACCTGCGGGCGCAGGAGTTGCAACCCGGCCTGCTGGTATTCCGGCGCGCGGCGTGGGATCCGATTAAGCGCAAGCAGTCCAACAACTGGGGCACGGACACCTTATTGGTATTCGTGGTGGGCGAGACTCCCACTACCGGAATCAATCCCGGTCAGTTTGAAATCGCGCGTGCCTACATGGAAGCGCTCCGCGATAGAAGCCGCAATCCATCCCCCGTGAAAATCCTCGGGCCCACATTTTCGGGATCGTTTGACTCACTGGCCGTTCTAATCAAACATGAGAGAGCCAACCAGCCGGAGCTCACGTACCAGGTGCAAAGCGGGACGGCGCAAAGCTCCTACGACGCACGCGCGTTTAAAGCCGCGGTAAACCCGCGGGGTGGGACGGCCATCGTCGAGTTCCATTCCGCCACAGAGGATCTCTGGGGCCAGGCCAGCCATTTCGTGGACCTGCTGAACCAGTTGCGGATACCGCCGGAACAGGCCGCGGTACTGACGGAGGATGAGTCCGCATTTGGCGACAGCGCCACCGCCGAGTTATCCAATCTTCGGACCTTCCGATTTCCGCGCGACATCTCCCATCTGCGGGACGCCTACCGGCAGGCGCAGCAGACGGCCAACCCGAGCAGCGCCCCGACACCCGACCTGGACTTCTCCCTGAAGGATCCTCGGGTTGGCGAGGATGCCGTTCCCACGTATTCTCCGACGCAAACTCCGCTTTCGCAGAACGGCGTAATTAACGAGATTACCCGCGCGATACGGCGCTTCGATATCCGGATCGTGCAGGTCAGCGCGACCAATGTATTCGACCTGTTGTTTTTGGGGGGCCTGCTGCGGCGCCAATGCCCCGACACACGGCTGGCGATCCTGAATGCCGATCTGCTCTTTGTGCAGGCTGAGCAAACGCAGCCGCTGGGCGGAGCTCTGTTTTTTTCCAGCTATCCCCTATTCACCGAGACCGGAGCGTGGGCTGGACAGAACCGTACCACGAACTTCCCGGATACCCTCACCCAGGGCGCCTTCAATGCCACCGTCTTGCTGTTGTTGCCCGACCCCAGCCAACCGGACCCTGCGGCGCAGCGCCAGAAGGCCCTGGCCGACTACACCTGGCATTCCGATAACACGGCTAACACTCCATATCCGCCCGAATGGCTTTTAATGTTGGATCGCCGCGGATTCATGCCCGTCAGACTCTGGACCGGGGAGACGGATGGCACAAAGGGCTGGTTTGAATCAGTCAACGGAACCGCTGCGCAGCGGGCCTTCCGCAGTCTCATCGCGCCTCCGCTCTGGACCCTGATCTCAGGTCTATTCGCCGTCTTAGGAGTGGTCCTCGGCATTTGGATGATCCGCCTCCGCCGGAGACCAAAATGGCAAGTGGATGCCCGTTTTGAACCTTCGAATTCCGAAGACTCCTGGCACGGCTTCTATCTCCTGATGTTCCTGGTGGTCCTGCTCGGCATCCAGCTTGGAATTTTCGCCGCCCGCTGGTACCCCGACGAACCACTGCACCTGGTCCTGGTGGCGATCGGCTTTCTTTTGCCCGCGGCGGTCGCCATCGGCTACTGCCGGCCCGGCAAGGGCCACCGCCTGGCAGCCTGTCTGGCGCCGGCCGTCATGCTGGCGGGCGTGGCCGTGTGGAGCTTCTGCTGCCTGCGCCCAGGAGCTCAGGGGCAATTGTTCTCGTTCCGGGCGGCCGAGTTGCGCTTTGGATCGTCGCCTCTCTGGCCCACCCTCGCGGCGGCGGCGGCCTTGCTGCTGTGGTGCTTCGTGCACGTCACGCGGCTTCATTTTGCTTCGCGCGGCCAGCCCGACACGGTGATCGACGGTGTAGAGATCTTGCAGGGGCACCTGCAGAAGTCTTCCGAGGACTTTAAAGCCTTCGCAAATTCCGCGATAGGCATTCTGCCCGGCCACTGGTGGGGGTTAGGGATCGCTCTGGCCGGATTGGTGGCCGTATGTGCCATATCCCGCGTGGATGTGCAACTCGGTTCCATCGACGGCTTGCCCTACGATGCCCTCACGATCGCACTGCCGCTGCTGGTGGCGGGCTTGCTGCTGCTGACCTGTTGGCACATCCATTCTCTCTGGAAACCGCTGCATGCCTTCACCACGAATCTGGAACTCCTGCCCTTGGCGAGCGCCTTTGTACAGGTGTCCCCATCTGGCGGCAACCGCCCCATTTGGGTCAGGCGTTCGGATCTCCTGTCTCTGGAAGTTCACACGAACTCTGTGCTGGTGCTGCATGACCTGGAGCTCCATCGAAACGAGTTGGCCGCGCAAGGGCTGAATCCTATCCTGGTTGGCTCGTGGCTCGGCCTATATCGCGACCAACTCGCGGCTCTGCTGCGCGTCGATCCTTCCCGCACCCGGCAGACACTGGCCAAGGAGCACCATAATCTGTGGCAATTGAGCAAGCTCATCGCCACTCAAATCTGCCAACTGACTCTGGTGCAAGGTTGGCGATCCGAACCGCTGGTCAGAAAAATGGCGGCCGCGGCGGGCGCGCAGGCCGAGCAGGGGACTGCCGAAGACAGTGGGCCGGCCCTGGCCCACCAGCCGCCTTCGAGCGCGCCGGCCGACCTCGACAGCGTACTCGATCTGGGCGAGAGATTCGTGGCGCTACATTACACGCCCTTTTTGTTGTACGGCGTGCGGCAGATCAAAAACCTTTTCTGGTTCCCGTCCATCGGGTTTGTGCTGCTGATGTTTTCCATGAACGCCTACAATTTTCAGGCTCCGCATTGGATTGGGACGTTTCTGCTGGTTCTTTTCGCGATGATTACATGGACACTGGGCAGGTGCATTGTGCAGATGGAGCGCGATCCGATTCTGAGCCGTATCGCGGGCACCAACCCCGGCCAACTGAGCGCCGGGTTCTATCTGAAAATCGCGCAATATGGCGCGCTGCCCGTGTTGGGGCTGCTGGCCCACCAGTTCCCCGCGATCTCGAACACACTGCTTTCGGGAATCCAGCCGGCTTTGGAAGCGCTGAAGTAACATGTGGGGCAGACCATCGCTCCTGAAAAGGGCCGGGACAGGCCAGGAGGCCTGTCCTACTACGCCGCCTGCACCCAAACCTTCTGCGCTGCCGACCGCCCCAGTTGCACGCGTTGCCCATCGACTTGCAGAGTCAGGGTATCGTCGGCATTGCGCGCTTCCACACTCACCTTGGAACCGGGCCGCACACCCAAGCCCTCCAAGTATTCAAGCAACTGCCGGTCGCGTTCATAGACGCTGGTGACGGCCACGAGTTCGCTGGCGGCGCTCTCGTCGAGCGTTTTCAAACCGCGGCGGCGGCGGTCGGCGGGCGTATCCAAGCCCACGCGGTTCCCGTGCGGACAAGCTTCGCCCGCGCCCAACTTCTCCAACAGCTTGCGCTCGAAATCGTTCGAAACGGCGTGTTCCAGTTGCTCGGCCTCTTCGTGGACCTTATACCATTCCATGCCGAAGATTTCGGTCAGCATGCGTTCGATCAAATGATGGCGATTCAAAATGCGATTGGCGATTTCGCGGCCGGCGGACGTTAGGGTAATGTGACCCTCGTCGGCCACGCGGATCAAGCCATCGCGCTTCAGCCGCTTGATGGCCATGGTTACCGCGGGCGCCGTGACGTTCACCCATCGCGAGAGCGTGGCGGCTTTTACGGTTTCGCCTTCGGATTCGGCTTCCGCGATGGCCTTGAGATAGTTTTCCTTCGAAATCGTGATTTTCACGCGCTAGCTCCGATTGTAACGCGGCGGTCTTGTAAGCGGCATTGTGACACGAAGTAGTAGCCGAGTTGGCAGGTTGCGGCACGCTTCATTTTCATCTGCGTCCGGCCACATCGAACCAAAACTTCAGATTTCGCAACGGAGTTTTTTTGGGCTTATATGAGCGTGGGGGGCCCCGGTATTCTCGCGGCCATTGATGCCGATCTACAGCGCCTATAGAGTTCCGTCTTGGGCTGTTTGGCGCCAGGCGAACGCGGTGGAACAACTGCGCCGCATCCCTGCCCGCGGCGGTCGCGCACGCGCCTGGAACCGGTGGCGAGTCCGAATCAGTCTTTAAGCCGTTATTTGATGGTTACGTTCACCAGGTTGGCCGTTTGCCCGTCGGCGGTCAGGACGATATTGACGTTACCGCTGCCAGCGAGAGCCGGCGGCAATGGCCCGATGTTGACTTGATCCTCTCCGGCATATCCCGGCGCGAGGCCCGAGTACAAAACAGGAACGTTAAGGTTGCCTACCGTCACCGTGACAGTCTTGGCCGCGCGGATGCCCGTGCCGTACATTTCCAGATAGATCTGTTCGTTGGATGGCCCGAGATCGATGGGCAAGGGAACCACACTACCCGATGTATTTACCTGGTATACCTGCTGCAACGGCTGCTGCGTTCCCGATACAACGGGCAACACCAGAGCCGCCACCAGTCCGGAACCGTTCAGCGCGAACAATCCCGGAGACACACTGCCGATCTGTATAGTGGCTGTCTGGACGGCGCCGCTTCCACTGGTAATGGTGACCGTGGCTGTGCCTGGCGCAGAGCCCGCCGGGATTTCATAGTTCACTTGTGTCGAAGAAACATAAAAGAGCAATGCGGGGCGCGTCACACCGGCTGAATCGGTGATCGTCACGGTGGTGCCATCGAGCGTGGTCCCCAGCGGCCCCGTCGCGACCGCCGTTCCCACCGCCAGATTCGAGCCGTAGGCGGCCACGATCGATTCCGCGGCGAACGGTTCGATTTGGCCGTCGGTGGCCGATTTGGTCAGGAATGCGGAGACCTGGCTAGTGTTCAGCAATACGGTCACGTAGCCGCTGTTCGAGCCCTGATCGGCAAAGGCCAGATCGGGCTTGCCGTCGGCATTGAAGTCCGCCGCCACCACCGCATAGGCGGACGGTCCGCCATTCAGGGCCACGGCCGATTGGAACGTGCCGTCGCCGTTGCCCACAAAATAACTTGGCTGGGTATCGCCGCAGCAGCTTGTAACCACGATATCCAGCTTTCCATCGCCGTTGAAATCGGAGAGGATCACGTTGGGCATGGTGAACTGCCCGGTGAGAAAAGCCGGATTCTGAAACGTGCCGTCGCCGTTTCCAAGCAGCACCCCGACCACATAGCTGAAATTCGGTTGGCTGGTGGTGACCACCAGATCGGGCTTGCCATCGCCATTGATATCGCCAACCGCGGCAGCGGTGGGGTTAATGCCGACGGCGTAATTCACGGCTTTCTGAAACGTGCCATCGCCATTGCCCAGCATGATGGTCACGCCGCCCGGATCCGGCGGCGCCGAAAAACCGGCGGTCAATCCTAGGTTCACCACTACCATATCCAGCTTGTGGTCTCCATTTACATCCGCCAGCACGACGAATCCTGGCTGCACGCCGGCCGCGATGTTCGAAGCCGCCTTGAAAGTGCCATCGCCGTTACCGATCAGGATCGAAAGCTCTCCGTTGGCATTACCGCCGGAGGTGTAAGTGCCGGCGTTGGCAACTACCAGGTCGGGTTTGCCGTCGCCGTTGAGATCGCCGGCGGCTACGCTGGCCGCGCCGGGCGCGGTGGTCACATAGGTGGTAGGCTGCAGGGTGCCGCTCGATGAGCCGAGTGCGATCGCCACATTGCCGGCCGATTCGTCGGCCACCGCGACATCCGGATTACCGTCCCCGTTGAGATCCACGATGGCTACCGATGCCGGTCCCACGGGGTTACCGTTCGACTGTGTCAACGGATAATTGCTGGTAGAAAATTTGCCGCTGCCCTGATTCAGGAGCAACGTCAAGGAATCCGATCCTGTGTTTGCAACCACCAGGTCGGGTTTGCCATCGCGATTCAGATCGCCCGCGGCGATGGCCTGCGGCCGCTGGCCGGTGGGATACAGCATGCCCTGAAACGTGCCATCGCCATTGCCCAGCAAAACTCCCACTTCGCCCGAGCCAAAATCCGGCGCAATGATGTCGGAAGATCCGGATCCGATCACGATATCGATGTTCCCGTCGTGATTGAAGTCTGTCAGGATCAGGTTATTCGGAAAAAAGGTGGCGTTATAGAAGGTGGGCGGTTGAAATGTGCCGTCGCCTTTGCCGAGCAGTACGGCAATGACGCCCGCATCCAGATTAGTCGCCACGATATCGAGTTTGCCGTCTTTGTTGAGATCGGCGGATGCCAGATAGGCGCAATCGCGGCCCGCCGCGAAGTTCTGCGGCGTCTTGAAGGTTCCATCTCCATTGCCGGTCAAAATCGAGATGCTGCCGTCTTCGTTGGAGGTCGCTAAATCGAGCTTGCCGTCGCCATTGAAATCGGCCGCGATTACGGCGGCGGGGCCGTATCCCAATCCTGTCGTGATTGTGGCGCCGGGCTTAAACGTACCGTCGCCATTGCCGAGCAGGACGGTGACGCTCCCTGAATCGGCCGCTACCGCGAGATCCAGTTTGCCATCGCCGTTGAGATCGGCAATGGCGGTATGCAACGCATTGGGGCCCGCGGGGTAGCTGACGGCGGACTGAAAGGTGCCATCTCCATTGCCTAACAGAATCGCGACGCCGCCCGCGGTCTGGCCGCTGGCGGTAAGGGCGCCGGTGTACACCACGGCGAGATCCATGATCCCGTCTTTATTGAAATCGGCGGCGGCCACGGTAGCCGCTCCCGCCGGCACCGCATAGGTATTGAGATGCGCGGCGCCACCCGTGATCGTTCCCACGGAAATTTGCGGCTGCGGCGAAGGATTGGCCGCGAATGCCGTGCCCGGGATAAATGAGTTCGTGAAATCGGCAAACGTCACCACGTCCGACGCCGACCCCAGCGGCGTGCCCGTGGCGGATACCGATGGCAGCGTCAGGCTCATCGGCGGGCTGGCGCAACTGTTGATCCACCGATCGAAATTGGCGACTACATTCTGAATGCTGTAGGGCGAATGCGCCGTGCCCAAAATTTCGGTGTAAGATCCATCTGACTGGTGCAGCAAACCGCCGATGGTCGACCCGTTGTATAGCGTCGCGAATTCGAGACCGGTGAAAGTGAGGCAGCTTTGGGCGGATAAACTTGCGGCAAACAACAGGCAGAGAACAAAACTAACGCATTTGATCTGCATGGCTCTGCCATTATACATGACCCGGCCAGAGGCTTTGTGCCGGGCTCCCGGTTTATAAGCGGCGCGCCACATTCGCCCAGGTAGCTCCGGCCGGGGCCGTTTCGGATTACGATATGTGCCGGGGCGGGGAGTTGCAGGACGGCCGGCCGGCCGGCGGCGCTTTACTCTAAGTCGCGTGCTGCCTTTCCAGAACGATGGTGATGTCGAAGGCGGCTTGCGGCGTCTGGACGTGGTTGACGATGGTGAGGGTCTGGCCGTCGTCGGATAGCGTCCAGGTTTCGCGCTGGCCGATTTGCATGCCCTGCACTTCGCGCGCGCTTTCGATGACGAGCTGGGCGCCACTCCAGTGCGCGGAGCCGCTGACGTCCTCGCCGCGGATGATGTTCTTGCATCGCTTGCCGTCGGTGGTGTAAGACAGTTCGGTGGTGATTTCGCGCTGCTGTCCCCATTGTGTGGTCGCGATTTTGAGGTGCGAGCCCTGATGGACGATTCTGCGGACCAGGGAATCGGGCGCGGGCAGTGGAGAGAAGCTACTGCGGGACGGGTCCATTTTCCATTCGCCGGTGAAGTTGGGCTCTGTGGATGCGGAACTCAGCATGGCCAGGAGCAGAATCAGAGGCGCGGTGCGGATTGCTGCGCGTGGCATGATTGAAGTCTCGCATGGATTGGGGCGGGAAAGGCTGCTATCTGAGGTTAACCGGGGCGGGCGGAGTGGAATGGGAGAGAAGCTACCGGTACCTGCCTTTCGATCTTACGAGGATGGCAGAAATCTCGACGATGCGCGATCTAGGAACTTCCCGAAAATGATCGGGTAGGGGCCAACGCGCTTGCGTAGCCGCCCTCCAACTCCGGACCTTGCGACACCTCGATTAGCGTGCCGCGCCGGAGCGGATCGTGAAGCGGAACCGGAACCGTTATTGTGGTGGCCTCCAGCCGCCTTTGCATGATCCGACGACTGCCACGCTGGCGAACTTCAACGAACCCGTTTTGTTCGAGAATCCGGCCGACCTCCATAGCCCGAGAGGACTCGAAGCTTACCCAACCGGCGCCTCAACCTGGGTCACGAAAACCTCGTGATGGACGCGGCGGGCAACTTCAGACGGCGCGGCCCTTTCGAAAAAGAGCGTGAGCGCTTCGATGCGGTTGGCGCGCGCTTCATGATCTACCCCGCCGCCGGCTTCACCACCCAGCCATCCGCCAGATTGATAATCCGGTGCCCGTAGGCCGCATTGGCTTCCGAGTGAGTCACCTGAATAATCGTGGCGCCTTCATCGTTGAGCCGCTTGAACAGCTCCATGATTTCCTTGCCCTGGCTGGAATGCAGATTGCCGGTCGGCTCGTCGGCCAGGATCAGCTTGGGATTGGCGATCACCGCGCGCGCCACCGCCACAAGCTGCTGCTGGCCGCCGGAAAGCTGATTGGGATAGAGATCGCGCTTGCCCACTATGTGGAAACGGTCGAGCGCATCGCACACCAGGCTGGCGCGCTCCGACGATTTGATGTTCCGGTAGGACAGCGGAATATCCAGGTTCTCGTAAACCGTCAGGTTGTCGATCAGGTGGTAGCTTTGGAACACGAAGCCCATGTATTTCTTGTTCAGCTCCACGCGGTCCTTGGGCTTCATCTTATGCACGGCGTGGTCCAAGAAGTAGTATTCGCCGGTCCAGGCTCCGTCCAGCATGCCGATGATGCTCAACAGCGTGGATTTGCCGGCGCCCGACGGACCCATGATGGTGACGAATTCGCCTTCCTTGATGTCCACTTCGATGCGCCGCAGGACGTAGGTCCGCCCATAGCCCGCTTCGTAGAATTTGTCCAGATTCGCGGTTCTGATCATGTGCTTCTATTCTAATTGACGGACGAGCGCTGGATCGGTGCCGGTCGTGCGCGCGGGTCGGCGGAAACCACTCCGTGACCGTCGCGGCTCGGTAAGCAGCCGTGCGTCGCATAACCAGCCGCGCGATTTACCGAGCCGCGACCGTCAGGGAGCGGTATCACGGTTAAGCGCCTGTCCGGATCTTACAGCGGGGCGGCGAAGACCGGCGGCAGATTAGGCGTCAAAGCTCCCGCAGCCTGCTCCACAGTTACCGCTATCGCGGCTGTGCTGGCGATGTCCACTGGGCCGGACTGCACGTGGAATGCGGTGCCATCCGCCGTGGATTGGAATAATCCGGCGGGCACCGGGTTGCCCTTCTTCGGGATCACCCACATCTCATAGGTCTTGCCGGCGGGCGCCGGCGGCAGATTGGAAGCGATCAGCAGGACGCCGCGCGCGGGATCCAGGAACACGCGCCCGCGCGGGGGTTGCGGCGCGGCGCCGCCAAAGACTGCCTGCTTCAGATTGGGTTGGTTCAGAATGGCGAAGGCTTCGTTCAGGCGGGCCAGCTCGCGCGATTGGGCGGCGGCTTCCGACTGCATCTGCCGCAATTCCGCGCGCGCCTGCTGCAATTCCGCCGCGGCGCGATGCCCGCGGACATTGAACACGATGGCCGCGATCAAGGCTCCGGCCGCGACCGCTGCCCATACGGGCGACCACTTCCAACGCGCCGCGGTCTGGCCGCCGGCAATCGCCAGGACCCGCTTGCGCAAACGCGCGGGCGGTTCCGCCGGGGGTGCCGAGGCACCGATCAGCGCAGTCAACGCACGCGCGTTACGCACGCCCGGCACGCAGGTCTCGCAGTTGCGCTCCAGGTGCGCGCGGATCTCGCTCGCTTCGGGCTCCTCGGCGAGGCCCAGCGCGTACAGCTCGTATTGATCGCGGAGTTCGTCGCAAGTCATGCGATCACCGCCGTTCCGAGCTCTTCGCGCAGGCTCTTCAATGCCGTTCGGACCCAGGTTTTCACGGTGCCCAGCGGCTGGCGCAAGCGTTCGGCCATCTCCGTTTGCGAGAGACCTTCGAAGTAGGCCAGCTCGATCACCGCGCGCTGATTCTCCGAAAGTTTTTCGAGCGCCACGCGCACACGCCGCACCCGGTCCGAATTGAGCAGATCCTTTTCCATGTCCGCGAAGAGCGCGGGGTAGTCTGTTTCCGGCAATTCCAATGTGTTGCGCATGCGGCCGGCCGAGGAGCGTAGATAATCGATGGCGCGATTGCGCGCCACCGCCAGCAGCCATGCGCCCAGCCCGCCGCGCCCAGCGTCGAACCCCTGCACGCGGTTCCAGACGCGGAGGAACGTCTCCTGCACCAGATCCTCGGCGATGGCGCCGTCGCGGACGACACGTAAGATCAGAGCGTAGGCCAGGCGGCCATAGCGATCGTATAACTCCGCCATGGCGCGCGGATCGCGGCGTTGCAGACGCCGGACTAAATCCGCATCGCTTTCTCCGAATTCGATCGCCAGCAACAGAGGCAGCAGCAGCATTATGCTCCGGATGCGGCTAAACCAGCTCGCCAAGGCACACAATTATTCATACGGTGAAAACCCGACGGTTGGATGAGTGGCCTCTCGATGCATTATACTGCCGAACATGTCTATACGAGCTCGCATAGGTGTAACTTTCTTTGCGGCGGCGGCGCTACTGGGCGCGCGCGCCCGCGATTTGGGCGTCCCGTTCGATGGCACGCCGGGCCCGCTGAACGCGATTACCGACGTGGCGGGGATCGAAGTGGGGCATGCCACCATCATTGGCGGCCCGGTACGCACGGGCGTGACGGCGGTTTGGCCGCGCGGCAAGCAAAACCGCGCGGCGGTATTCGGCGGATGGTTCTCGCTCAATGGAAACGGCGAAATGACGGGCACCACGTGGCTCGAAGAATCGGGGCTGCTGGACGGGCCGGTGATGATCACCAATACGCACAGCGTCGGCGTGGTGCGCGATTCCTATATCAAGTGGAACGTGGCGCAGGCACGCAAAATGGGAATCGCCATCGACGATGAATGGTCGCTGCCGGTGGTGGCGGAGACTTGGGATGGATTCCTGAACGACATTAACGGGTTCCACGTGAAGGAGGACGATGTGGTGCACGCGGTCGAGGCTGCCCAAGGCGGACCGGTGGCGGAAGGCAGCGTGGGCGGCGGCACGGGCATGGTGTGTTACGGATTTAAGGGCGGCATCGGCACCAGTTCGCGCAAAGCTGGTCCTTATACCGTCGGAGTGCTGGTGCAGTGCAACTGCGGACGGCGCGCGCAGCTTCGCATCGCGGGCGCGCCGGTGGGGCAGGAGATTCCGGGGAACGAACCTTACGCCCGCAACTACAGGCACGCCGGCGAAGATGTGGGCTCGATCATTATTGTGGTGGCGACCGACGCGCCGTTGCTGCCGCATCAGATGAAACGGCTGGCGCGGCGGGCGTCGCTGGGGCTGGCGCGTACGGGATCGACTTCGGGGAACGGATCGGGCGACATCTTCATTGCGTTTTCGACGGCCAATGCCAGCGCCGGCCGCACGTCGGGGGTGGTGGATCTGAAGATGATGCCGAACGATGAAATGAATCCGCTGTTCGAGGCTACCGCGCAGGCCACCGAGGAGGCGATTGTGAACGCCATGGTGGGGGCGGAGACGATGACCGGCTACCAAGGGCACACGGTGATCGCGCTGCCGCATGAGAAGCTGCAAGAGGTGTTGAAGAAGTACAACCGGTTGCGGTAGGACAGGCCTCCCGGCCTGTCCAAAGACAATCGCAGTCCTCGAAGAGCGGGCCTACGAGGCCCGCGCAGGCTGCGAGCCTGCCCCACGATTTTTGGCGGCGGCGCGCAAACGCTTGCGGCGGCGGTCCATGACAGACTGCGCATCCGGCGCGGCCATCACCACGGCTTCCATGTGTTTGCAGAATTCGGACTCGCCGGATGCCGCGCGCATCTCGGCCAGGAAAGGCTGGATCTTGCTGAACGTGGCGAAGATCTCACTATGCGCCGCGCGGAAGGCGTCGCCATCGATGGCGCCGCCGGTGACCAGCGAGGCCGCCATATCCCAGTAGCCAAGCACCATGCGGAACCACGCGTTGCGTTCGCCTCCTACGATGGCGAGGAATTCAGCGTATGTCTCGGGATGGAATTCGGCGATGAACCAGGCGCGCGCTTCACGCAACAGGGGTTCACGGCGAAGATCGTAGAGGTGCAGGTTGAGCTGTGCGCTTTCGAAAGGGGTTGGCATTTAGATCTCCGTGTTATTGAATCGTCTGATCGGTTTCCCACGGCACGAGCCCGGCGCAGCCGGATTCCACGTCCGCGGCGGCCTCCTCGAGATCCGCGCCAAACGCGTCCCGCGATTTTGGGGAGCCGTGAAAACTGATCTCATAATAAATCTCGCCCAGCACCTCCAAAAGGGTAAACCAGTAAGGCGCCGTGCCGATGATCGCATTATCCTTGTAAATTTCGGCCGTGGGGTTGAGCCGCACAGGCAGCGCAGCGAGATGATTGACGGGGGTGAGAGAGATGCCGTAGCGCCGATGGCCGGCCGCATGCACCGGACCGATGCCCGACACGTCCACATCCGCATGCGCGCTGTGCTCATCGAACAGGAACCGCATGGCGATCTCGATATACTCCAGGTTCGGTTCGTCGTCGCTTGGATGGCACGGCTGCCCGGCTTCAATGTGGAAGGCATCGATATCGCAGGTGGAGTATTGGGAGAGCACGGCCTTGAGCGGCGCGTCGCGCTCTACGGCGTGGAAGACGTCCAGCAGCGTGACATCGCGATCGATCGAGACGGTGGAGCGCAGCAGGGGCAGGAACGTCTCGACTTCGCGCGGCACATACTGCTGGATTTCGCCATCCCATGCGACGGCTTGGAGACCTTGTTTGGTAATCCGGACGTCGTCGCTCATTTTCGTTATGGTAGCGCGGGCGGGCGGGGAACCGCTCCCTGACGGTCGCGGCTCAGTAAACGTGAGTAAGCGGCGCGGCTATTACCGAGCCGTCCCCTACCGAGCCGCGACCGTCAGGGAGCGGTTCCAATAACGTGGCACACGCTTCACCGGAACCAGGCTTCGACGCCCTGCTGCAAGACCGCGGCTCCGGCGGCGCCGGTGAGGGCCGTGGCACACGCGGCCACGGGGCCGCGGCGTTTCCACTCGCCGTGGATGGCGTGGGCTCCCAGGTAAAACAGCCATCCGGCAGCCAGGGCCAGGGGATAAGTAATCCAGGCGGCGCCAAGTTGCGGGGCGATGGCCAGTCCCAGGATGCCGCCCGCCAGCGTCAGGGATTCGGCGGAGACGCTCCAGAACAGCGCGGTACCGCGCGACGCGACGGATGCGCGCACAATCGCACCCAGGGCCAGCCCTTCCGGAATTTTGTGCAGAGCCACGGCCATGGTGACGGCCAGGCGGAGGCCATGATTGGATGCCAATTGCGCGGCGGCGATGCTCCAGCCATCGAAAAAGCTATGCAGCATCATGGCGCCGATCATGGGCGCGGCGAATCCGTGGAGCGCCGTGTGGCACGCCTGGTGGTCGTGATCGTGGGAGCACGACGGGCAGACGGGGGCGATGTGGCGGCCGATCCAATAGAGCAGACCGTAACCGGCAACAAAGAAAATACCGGTTACCGCCCAACCCGTCTCTTCCACCAGTTCCGGCAGGAGTCCGAAGAACACGACGCCCAGCAGGACGCCCGCGCTGAAGGGGATCACCAGGCGCGTGCGGCGTCCGGCGGTGGTCAGCCACAAGCCCAGAAACACGCCTGCGATGCCCACCAGAGCGGCCAGCAGCGGCGGTCCGATGCCGGAGGTGAGGATGGTGAAGGACAAGTCTTCACGCTAGCACAGCCGGGTGACGGGCACGTGCCGAAAGGGTGCGAAAGAGATCACAGGGTGTATGGGGCGTGGAACAGAGGGCCGTTGTGTGTCGTCTGCCCAGACGCGAAAGCGGCAGACCACAAAGAAAATGGTCTGCCCCACCTGCTTTGGGTTGCGCTTCAGCGCAGCAGTAGGCGAGTGAACCAGTTCCTCGGTGGCGGCTCGAACCCTTCCAGCATCCAGATCTGATCCGATACTTTGGCGATGGAGGTGAGTGCGCGTTTGCCGTCCGGGTGAATGCTGAAGCCAGCCAGCAAACCGGTGGCCGGCGGCAAATCGACGGGCGTGAGAAGCTTTTCCGCAGCCGTCTTCACGTTCACCGCGTAAAGCTGCCACTCGGCGCCCTCGCCCGTAGTGTTGTGGAAGATTCCGTAAACCTGGCTGCCGTCCCTCGAGAAGTTGAAGGCCAGCAACTGCCGCTTGGTGAGCGTCCGTTTCGATTTACCGTCCGGCGAAATCAAGTCGAGCCCGCCGGCCGCCGGGTAGAGAATCCAGTCGCCCAGCGGCGACCATTGCGGCAACAAGCGGCCCCAAACCTGGGCATCGGCCAGGATCACCGGGGCGGCGCCCGGGGTGGCGCGAATTTTCACGAGCTTCGTCGCGCCCCCCTCCTGGCGGAGGTAGCAGATCCATTGCCCATCGGGCGACCAAGCTTCCCCCCATACCGAGGCCACTTGGTCGAGCACCACGGAACGGCCGCCGGAGACGTTCGCCAGCATCAGTTTGCCTGGCGAGCCCTTATCCAAGTAAGCCAAGCGCGCGCCATCCGGTGACCAGCGGGGCGCATACCCAGATTCCACCAGGCGCCGCGTAAACCCGGCGCCGGACGTATCCTGGTCCTCGATGGCCTCCCCCCCGACGCCGCTCTTGGAGAACAAGAAGTGCGTGCCCGATGGCGCCCAATCCGGATACCAGTTGGTTCCCGCACCCTCGACCATCGTGTGCACAGTTCCAGCGGAAAAGCCGACTTCCACCACATCCCATTCGGCGTTGCCCGAAGAAAAGGCGATCCGCCGCCCGTCCGGCGATACCGAAGGCAGCCACAAGTTGGACGGGCCGGAGTAGATGGTACGGCGGCGGCCATCGCGGACGCCGATCCGGACCAGGGCCCCTTCTTCAAAGGCCCCGGCCTCGGCGATGAGGAGGGTGCGGCTATCCGGAAACCATGCCGCGCCACGCAGCCGCGCGCTTGCGGTTGGTAGCTTGCGAGGTTTGCCAGAGGGATACGGCAATACCCAGAGGCCGTTTGCTAAAACGGCCAAGGCGGCGCCGTCGGGGGCGAATCGCGGAACGTTTAGCTCCTGAAACGCGCTTATCGGCCCCGGCCAGAATACCCTCGGCTGGCCGCCACTGAGCGACGTGATCCAGAGCTTCCCATCCCGCGCAAATGCCAGCGTCTTGCCGTCCGGATGGAGGGAGGCCGCCGCCGCGTTTTCGAGCACCAAGCGGGCCGTCCCGCCCGCGGCCGGAATTGACCATAGGTTGTGGCCCGCCGAGTAGTAGATGAATTGGCCATCGGGCGACCAGGAGGGGCCAAAGGCGCTGGTGCTCGCGCTGGTGAGTTGCGCGGCATCCGGCGAGCCGATACTGCGGGTGAAGATTTGAGAGACGCCGTGGACTGTGGCACGGTAAGCGATGCTTTTGCCATCGGGGGACCATGCAGATTCGCGTTCGCCGATTCCCCCGGGCGCGAGCGGCGTGAACTTGTAAGTGGAAAGATCGACGGCGGGCGCCAGACCGATGTACGCGGTGGCGATCGATGCGGCGATGGCCACCAACACAGCCAGCGCGACGATCAGCCCGAGCTGGCGATCTCTCTCGGGCGGTGCAGCCACCTGGACCGCACTCGTGCTCTGCGAAAGCCGGTCGCGAATCTGCTTCAGCTCGCGATAGAGGTCCCGCGTGGAGTCATAGCGCTCGGCCGGATCTTTCGCCAGCAGGCGTTCGATCACCCAGCGCAGCGGCACGGGCACGGTGCCGGGCAGCGGGTCGGCATCCTCGCGGATGATGGCCGCCATGGTTTCCGGCGCGCTGGCGCGATGGAAGGCCCGCTTGCCCGATGCCAGTTCATATAGCACCAGCCCGAAGGAAAACTGATCCGATTGCGAGGCGAGATTTGGTTCCCCGCGCGCCTGCTCGGGCGACATGTAATCGACCGTCCCGACCGTCGTGCCGGGGTCGGTGACCACGGTCTCGGTGGCATCGCCCGTTCCCGCGGCGGTGGGTGCCGGTTTCGCCAATCCGAAATCCAGAATCTTCACGCGTCCGTCGCGCGTCACCAGGATGTTACCGGGCTTCAGATCGCGATGCACGATTCCGGCTGCATGCGCGGCGGTCAATCCGTCGGCGATCTGCACGGCGAGATCCAGCAGCTTGCGCGAGTGGTCAACCGGCGCAACAGACGCGCCCTCCACAAACTCCATCACCAGGTAATTCGGCCCAACGTCGTGGAGTTGGCAAATATTAGGATGATTCAGCGCGGCAATGGCGCGGGCCTCGCGCTCGAAGCGCTCGCTGAAATTTTCGTGGGAAACCTTAATGGCAACGGTACGATCGAGACGCGTGTCGCGCGCCCGGTACACCTCGCCCATGCCACCAGCTCCGACTGGGGCGACGATCTCATAAGGTCCCAAGCGGGTTCCGGGCGCCAGAGGCATGCAGTATCAAACGATTATATCCCCGTGGGAACGCCTTGCCGCGTTGCGGAGGCGGGATGGGTGTGCGACATGAAAGTGACGATTCGCGAGTTTTCTTTTTTTGTGGCCGTAAACCTAGCGTAGTGATACGCTAAGCCATCAGGAGGCTGTACATGTCCGATTCTTTGGTTGATCTGGAGGGCCGTCGCAACGCCGTGCAATCCCAAATCGCGCAGTTGGGTGATATGCGCTCTGGTTCCATTACCGGAACAGGTGGCCGTTGTGGAAATCCGAACTGTCATTGCCATCGGACCGGCGATCCCGGCCATGGCCCCTACTATCGACTGACCCGCAAAGTGAAAGGCAAGACCGTCACCGAAACGTTTCCCTCTCCGGCCAGTTTGGCCAAAGCGCAGCGCGAGGTCGCCGAATGCCAGCGCTTCCGGGAACTGGGCGAACAACTCTTGGACGTTAACGAACAGATCTGCGAGTTGCGGCCGGCAGAGGAGACCGCGCCGTCGGCCCAGGAAAAAAAACGGCCGAAGCCATCCAAAAGGAAGTCACGCGCGAAGTAGACCAACTGTTACGCGTGGTCTTCAGCGCCCACCGCAAGACGGGGCGTTGGGAGCTGGAAGCCTTGGAAATGGCCATGCGCGCGGCCCTGCATCGAGCCGGGGCAGCCGCCCTAAGCCAACTGTTGCAATTCCCAGCCCCGGCTTCCCACCAACGGAACATTCTTTGCGCTTGCGGCCACCAGACGCGTTATCGGGAGTTGCGCTCCAAGCCGATCCTCACCGCCGTAGGCCCGGCGGAAACCTCGCGGCCTTACTACCTGTGCCCGGACTGCCATAACGGCCAATTCCCTGCCGATGTCGAACTGGACATCGTCAACACGGAGTTCTCCCCCGGGGTGCGCCGCATGCTGGCTCTGGTAGGTCAGCAGGCCCCTTTTGATCGCGGGCGCCAGCAGATCCAACTGCTGGCCGACCTGGAGGTGACGACCAAGAATGTGGAGCGCACCGCGGAGGGCATTGGGCAGGATATCGCTGTAAGCGAAAAGGCCGAGATTCAGCGGGCCAAGCAACTGGATCTGCCCATCGTGTTGGGAAAGCCGATACCGATTCTCTGTGTGCAAATAGATGCCACCGGCATACCGGTGGTGAAGAAAGAAACGGTGGGCCGCCAGGGTAAGGACGGAAATCCGGCCCGCCATCGTGACGTCAAAGTGGGCTGCGTGTTCACCCAAACTACCTGGAATGCGGAGGGCTATGCCATCCGCGATCCCGATTCGACCACCTAGGTCGCCGCCATTGAAACTGCCGAAGAATTTGGCAAGCGGATCTATCTGGAAGCTTGGAAGCGCGGATGGAGCCGCGCCGCAAAGAAAGTCGTGATCGGCGATGGAGCGGAATGGATCTGGAATATCGTCGCTCTATACTTTCCCGGCGCCATTCAGATCGTCGACCTCTATCATGCCCGCCAACATCTGTGGGACTTGGTACGCAAGCTGTACCTCAACCAAGAAGCCGAACAGAGACGCTGGATGATGGTTCATCAGGACATGCTGGATAAAGGGAAAATCGAAGACCTGGTAGCCGCCCTCCGGTCCATCGACTCATCCCATCCCGAGTTGGCCGAAGCCGTCCGCACCACGGCCCACTACTTTGAAGCCAACGCCGCGCGGATGCGCTACCCCGAATTCCGCAGCCAGCACCTGTTTGTCGGCTCGGGTGTCATAGAGGCCGGCTGCAAGACTGTCATCGGTTCCCGCTGTAAGCTGTCCGGCATGTTCTGGACTGTACGCGCGGCCAACGCCATCCTGGCCCTGCGATGCTGCCAACTCAATGGTCGCTTTGAGGACTACTGGGAGGCCCGCCGCGCGTGATCGTCACTTTTATGTCGCACACCCAGGCGGGATTACGGTCGCGGCTCAGTAAACCCCGTCGCGGCTCAGTATACACAGTCGCGGCTCAGTAACGTAACGCGGCGGCCAGCCGGGCCAGCCGGCCTTACAGATTGGCGCTAGGGTCCAGGCTGCGCCACAGGTACCACGCGGCCACCGTGCAGTAAGGATGCCAGCGTTCGCCGAGCGCTTCGAGCTCCGCGGGCTTCGGCAATTCGGCCAAGCCGTACGCCTTGCGCACGGCCGCGCGAATACCCAGATCGCCCACAGGCAGCACGTTGGTGCGGCGCAACGCGAAAATCAGAAACATGTGTGCGGTCCAGACGCCGATGCCCTTTACCTGCGTGAGCCGCGCGATGACTTGGGCGTCTGCGAGCGCGGGCAACTCGTCGAAATTGACGGCGCCGGCGCGGGTGTGGCGCGCCAGATCGCGAATGTAGGCGGTCTTTTGTTTCGAAAGCCCCAGCTTGCGCATCTTCTCGGGACGCAACGCCAGAATGCCTTGCGGAGTGAGCGCGCCTCCCGGAACCGCGGCCGCCAGGCGATCGAAGATCACGCGCGCCACGCGTCCGCTAAGTTGCTGAAAGACGATGGAGCGCACCAGCGTCTCGAAGCCGGGATTGCGAAACTCCAGCCGGTAGGGCCCCACGCGGCGGATGATTTCATTCATCACCGGATCGGCCGCTTGCAGATGACGTATGGCTTTGCGCATTATTGTAACAGGGCTGCCAGCAGCCACGTCCGTCATTGTAACCCTATGGCTTTAACCAATGCTCCGATCAAACGGGTGATCGTATCTATGTTCCTGCTGGGCTTGGCGCCCGCCGCGCGCAATCTGGCGCAGGATAAACCCGCCACGCCTCCGCCCGCGGCCGCCGAAGAAACGGCGCCTTCGATTTCCGTGGAAGTGAACCTCGTCAACATTCTGGCGTCTGTGCACGACAAGCACGGCGGCCTGATCGGCAACTTGGC
Source organism: Bryobacterales bacterium (assembly GCA_963785255.1). GTDB lineage: Bacteria > Acidobacteriota > Terriglobia > Bryobacterales > Bryobacteraceae > Bog-159. The sequence continues at coordinate 523,220 of CAWAUR010000011.1, read as the reverse complement.
GAAGGATGATTTTACGATTCTCGAAGACGGCAAGCCGCAGACCATCAAATACTTCACGAAGGAAACCGATCTGCCGCTGACCATCGGACTGTTGATCGATGTGAGCGCCAGCCAGCGCAACCTGCTGGATATCGAGAAGCACGCCGCGCATCAGTTCTTCTCGCAGGTTTTGCGCAAAAAGGACGAAGCCTTTCTGATCAGCTTCGGCGAAGATTCGGAACTCTTGCAGGATTACACGAACTCGCCCAAACTGTTGCAGGCGGGGCTTTCGCAATTGCAGATCAATTCCGGCGCGGGAGGCTTCGGACCGGGGCCGGTGCCGACCATCAGCCAGCCGCGTGGCACGGTGCTGTACGATGCGGTGTATCTGGCGGCGAACGAGAAGCTGAAATCGGAAGTAGGGCGCAAGGTGATCGTGCTGATTACCGATGGCATTGACGAAGGCAGTAAGCTGCGGATCGAAGAGGCCATCGAGGCTTCACAGAAGTCGGACGTGGTCATCTACAGCATCGACTATGCAGACCCGAGCGCGTATGGGCCGTTTTCGTTCGGCGGGGTCAGCGATTTCGCGTTGCAAAGGATGTCCGGCGAGACCGGCGGCCGGGTCTTCAAGGTCGGGCGCAAACATAGTTTGGACGACTGCTTCAAGGAGTTGCAGGACGAGATGCGCAGCCAGTATTCGATCGCGTATTCGTCGACCAATACGGTGCAGGACGGGGCGTTCCGCAAGCTGATCGTGAAGGTATCGAACAAGGACTATAAGGTGCAGGTGCGCAAGGGCTACTACGCGGTGAAGCCAGAGAAAAGCTGACGTTTTGTGGGGCACCGTCGAAAACCCGGCAGACCACAAAAAACGATGGTCTGCCCAGGTCTGCCCCACTTACTGGGCAACCTGTTTTTCGCGCGCCGCGAAATAAAGCCGCAGCGTTTCCTCGATCGGCGGCATCGGATCGATTCCCAGGCTCTCCACGCGCGCATTCGATAGCGCCGAAAACCTGGGACGGTGCGCGGCCGTGCGGTACTCGCGCTCGTTGGTGGCGTGCAACTCCACGGGGTGATCCGGCAAGGCCACGGCGAAGATAGCCTGCGCGTAGTGGTACCAGGAAATGGGTGTGCCGCCGCCGATGTGGAAGACGCCGGTTTCGCGGGCTTCCGCCAGATCGATGGTGCGGGCCGCCAGCAGCGGCGCATAAGTCGGCGACGCAACGTGATCTTCCACCACCCGTATGGGCTGCCCGGAACGCGCCAGGCGCAACATCACTTCCACGAAATTACCGCGCGCGGTACGCAGACCGCCGGGCCCATAGACTCCTGAGGTGCGCACGATGAGGGGCGCTTCGAGGTAAGCCTGCGCGTAAAGCTCGCCCGCCAGCTTCGAGACGCCGTAAGCGCCCAGCGGATGCGTGGGGTCGCTCTCCACATAGGGCCGGCCGGCGGCGCCGTCGAAAACATAATCGGTCGAAAAATGGACGAAGCGGGCATCCAGTTGGCGGCAGGCCAGCGCCAGGTTGCGGACGGCCAGAGCGTTCACCTGGAAGGCCGCCAGCGGTTCGCTCTCAGCCACGTCCACCTGGTTGTAGGCGGCGGCGTTGAAGACAATCTCGGGGTCCCAGGGCGTGAGGACGCTCTCGACCTGGCGATTGTCGGTGATATCGAGTTGATGGCGGTCCCATCCGACGGTTTCGTAACCACGTTCGGTAAGTTCGTTGACCAGTTCTACGCCGAGTTGTCCCATCGAACCGACCACCGCTGCTTTGCGCGCCATAGGAAGTAATGAGGATAACATCCGTCATTACGTTTCGACTTTCTGTGCCGCCATTCTGCCAGGCGGCCTGAGTGGCCGCCGCAGCCAGAGTGGCTGCCCCACAATACGCATTGTCATCATCGTTGGTGGTCCGCAGGGCTAATCGTTCGCAGGCCGTCTGCCGATCAGCATAGGGAGGGGGCCTTACGGTACAGGCCCAAAACGATTGCGGCCCACAGTGCGCTTATTCTTGTCGATCCTGACGTTCGGCTTGCGGCTAGCCAGCCCGGTGGCGTCCGCTGGCCGTGAGCCCGGTGGCAGTCTGCCAGTCCTGACGCATGTGCAAGACGTCCGCAACCTTTCGCCCAGCGAGGCGAAGCGGTCCTATCCTGTGCACGTGCGCGCAGTGGTCACCTTTGTGGATGCGCACGGCGGCGAGTTGTTCGTACAGGACGACACCGCCGGCATTTTCGTATTCGAGCGTGAGGCCGTGAGCGACCGGCCGCTGCGCGTCGGCCAACTCGTGACTCTGACGGGAGTCAGCGCGCCTGCCGATTTTGCGCCTTCCATCGCCAGCCCGCGCTTGACCGTGCTGGGTACGGGCACTCTGCCGGAGCCCAAACGGCGTCCGTTCGAAGAACTGATCAGCGGCAAAGAGGATGGGCAGTGGTGCGAATTGGAGGGCGTGGTGCGGTCCGGCCACACGAAAGGAACTCGGCTTTTCCTCAACGTCGCGGCCGTGGGTGGTAGCTTTCTGGCTTTGATGCCGGAATTTCCTCCCGATTGGAACCGGACACTGGTGGACGCCCGGGTGGTCATGCGGGGCGTCCTGGGCGCCATGTCCAACGATCGCCGCCAGTCGGCGGGCGTCCGTATTTTTGTGCCCGGCCCCGATTTCGTGCGCATTTCGGCGCCGGCTCCCCCGGATGTCTTCGCTTTGCCTGAAGCCGCGGCGATCTCCGTGGGACAATTCCATCCGCTCGATGAACTGCAAAGGCGCATCCGCGTGCGCGCCTCGGTGGTGGCCGTGGAGCCTGGCCTCGCGATGTATATCGCCGATACCAGCGGCAATCTGGAGATTCAGCCGATTCCCGGTTGCGCCGCACAACCCGGAGACCTGGTGGACGTGGTGGGTTTCCCAGGCGTGATGGAAGGCCGTCCGGGCCTGCAGGATTCGCTTTGCCGCAAAGCCGGGCTGGGATTTACGATTCCCGTCACCCCGGTATCCGCTCAAAGAGTGATTCCGCCGCAGGTCCGCACCGACCCTTTCGGCACGGGCTATGCGTCCGGCACGCGCTACGACGGCAGCCTGATCCGGACGGAAGGAACCTTGCTCGGGAGCTCGTCGCATCCGGAAGCCACCACCCTGCTGCTGAGATCGGGCGAGCAGAGTTTCACGGCGACCGTTCCCGCGTTCACCTCTCGAAAGCTGCCGCCATGGGAGGCAGGCAGCCGTTTGTGCCTTACGGGTGTCTGCCTGGTCGCCTACGATCCTTATCACCGGGCCCAATTCTTCCGCATTCTACTGCGCGGCCCGGACGATGTCGTCATTCTGGCGCAGCCCTCCTGGTGGAACCTGCGGCACTCCATCTGGACCCTATGCCTGCTGGCCCTGGTTTGCGTGACCACCTCCGGTTGGATCTGGTTTCTGCGCCATCAGGTGGCTATGCAGACCAGGCAACTGCGCAGGGCCAATGCGCGTCTGATGGAACTGTCTACCCGCGACCCGCTGACGCACGCTTTCAACCGCCGCCAGTTCGATCAAATCCTGGAATCGGAACTGCAACGCACCGCACGATCCGGACGGCCCCTGTCCCTGGTCTTATTCGATCTCGATCACTTCAAGTCGCTCAACGACATCTACGGTCACCAACGCGGGGACGACTGCCTGATTCGCGTGGTGCGGGCGCTCGAGTCATCGATTCATCGCAGCGCGGACATGGTGGCGCGCTACGGCGGCGAAGAGTTCACCATCGTGCTGCCGGAGACCGACAGGGAAGGCGCTCTGCAGTTGGCCGAAGCGGCGCGGGCCGCCGTGGCGTCGCTCGAAATTCCGCATGCGAGCAGCCCGGTGGGTCCTTTTGTGACCATCAGTGCGGGGGTTACAAGTACGATTCCGCATACGGAAGCGAGCGCGGCGCGCATCGTCGAAACCGCCGATCAAGCGCTCTATGAAGCCAAGCGGCAGGGCCGCAATCGGGTCGTATATTTGGACATTGACGCGGAGTCCGGCGCACCGGCCAGCCAAGGCAGCCACCACTCAGTCCGCGAATAGCGACTGCTCCCTGACGGTCACGGCTCAGTAACCGCAGGATGTCACGATTTACAGAGCCGCGACTCTACCGAGCCGCGACCGTCAGGGAGTGCCCCATGGCCCGCGACGGGCCACCAAAGCGAATGAAGACGCGGCTAGGCCCTCCAGCGGAATCAATAACTTGGACTGCGTCTTCAACGGAGCGGTCTCCCCAATCACAATCCCCGCTACGGCATCTTCGCCGTATCGTCGAACGGCAAATCGATTTCGGCGGTCTTGCCGGCATCGATGTTGACGGGTGCGGGCTTGGGCGGCTCTTTGGTGTACATGCCCAGCGAAGAACCGGAAGGAGGCGGTCCGGATTGCCCATCGTAGCCGCCCGTGGGATCGTAAACGGCGACCACATAAACCGGCGAGCCGGCGATATCGCCGAACGTCACGCTGCCATCCTTGGCCGCCGTTGTCTGCATTCCGGTGGGCATGGCATTACCTTGCGTAAAGTCCGGCGTATCGAACATAAATACCTGGATCTTGTGCTTATCATCCACCGTTCCGGAACCCGTGTAATTCAGCTTCACCTTCAGGGTGCGGGGGGCGGCTTTATCGGCGGGCTGGGCGGACTTGTCTTGGGCCTTCGCGGACTGCAGTGCGAAGCCGAGAACCATCAGGCCACACGTGACGTATAGAAATCTCTTCATAGCGCTGGTCTCCTTCTTAGGGCATAACGCGATTCATCGCGATCTAGTTCCAAGGATCTCACAAAATCCGCTCATCGCGATGGCGCCGTCAGATCCACCACCGCGTACGCGCCCAGTACCGGGATGGTGAATTCAGCGGCGCCGTTTTCGACGCCGTACCCTTCGAGCGCTTCGCCGGCATGTCCGAAGGCGCGCAGCTTCCCGGCCCCATACGATCCCAACACGCGCACGCGCAGACCCTTCACCGTGCCGCTGCCATAATTGAGCAGATACAAGCGCGCCTGGCGGGCGTCGCCGGTCAGGTGAACCAACACCACGTTGCTGCCGTAAATCCGCACCAGCCGCTTCTCATCGGTCAACCGGCGGCGCATCTCGATGGCGAACGCATAGGGATCGGCGGCCGCGTCTTTCGGATAATCGGGAGTGCCCAGGCGAATATTCAGATCGTATTTCGGATCGGCGGACGGGATCACATGGAACAGCAGATTATGGCGCGCCATCAGATTCAGCACCTCGCCCATGGTGTCCGACCCGTCGTCGATCACGCCGATGTTGGCCATCACGGGCAACCGCGGCTGCTCGATTTCGCCGAGGAACTTCAGCATGCCCGCCAGCGGCGCCAGATCTTCCGGCGCGGCGCGGATGGCCGCTTCCACTCCATAGGCCGATGCCTCTGCGGCGGCGAATGCGGCGCTGCCCGCGGGCGCATCATAGAAATACAAGCGCGCCGGATCGCGCTCGAATCGCCAGCCATTGGCGTTGATCCATGGCACACGCGTGGCCGACGCCACATCCATGTGATACTCGACCGACGGCACGACGGCCTCCGCGGCGTGCACGCGATCGAACGCCGTGGCCGCGAAACCCAGCTTGCGCCACGCCGCTTCGCCGCCGGCGGGCACATAGATCCGCTCCATACCCGACTTCCGCAACACATCCGCGGTGTCGATCGGTTTGTCCCAAAACAACGTGGGCAGCAGAACCGCGAGAAATGCCAGCGGCATCACACCTCGATGCTCGTCACTTTGATCTTGTCGCGCTCGTAAACGCCCAACCCGAGCCGCCCGGCGTATTCGATATGTCCGGGCTCGCGCACGTAGGAGTTCAAATTCGGATTCTTCATGAAATCGTCCGGCTTGCCCAGATACTTCGCGGAACGCTCCCACACCGAGATGGCATGCTCTTCCTTGCGCTTGTCGTCGATGATATCGAGCAGTAGGCGGTCGACCGCCACCGGATCGGTGCCGAACATCATGCGCTTGGGATAGAAGCGGAACTTGCGGTCGTAGGAAAACGGCCCGGCGTGCCACACCCCGCGCAACCCATCCATGATCTGCAGAACGGTCCGCGAATGCACCGGCTCCACGGCCGCCAGCGTGCCGATGAACGAGTACGTGTAGGTCACGGTGCCGGAATGCGAGCGGGCGACATTCGAGAAATTGCCGTAAGCGATGTTCTTCAGACAGCCGGTGACCCCTGCCGCGCCATGATCCTTCATATTCGGCACGTTGACGATCTTCGTGAAGCGCTCGCCCACCAGGCGGATCAGGTTCGAGCGCGTGTCCTCTTCATCGAAGAACTCGGTTTCGACATAAGTGGCGGGATCGTACGAGGCCGTAGATCCGCGCTCAGTTTCGGCCGTGAAGATGTGGACGCCTGGCGGCACATAGCGGTCGTAATGCACGCTATCGACCTGTTCCTGGAAACGCTCATAGATCCAGATGGATTCGGGCTTCACGCCCACCGCCATCAGGTTGCGCACAATTTCGGCCACCACCACGGGCGACGACATAATTCCGGGCGCGCCGGAGCAGTTCACTTTGATACCCACGATGTCGGCGGGCGTGATGAAACGCGCCCACGCGTCGCGGACTTCGGCGTCACCCGTAAGCGCACGCATGCCGCGCGCCATCATCTCGCGCACCACGGCGGCATCGACTTGTTCGGTGGTTATATCGATACATTTTTCGGCGTGGACCGAAGCCACCACGCCGGGATAGGGTCCGGGCATGCCGGGCTGCGCGGCCGGCTGGTAGTGCGAGACTACGCGATATTTAGGGATTTTGTGGTCGTCGGCGGCCAGCACGGCGGGGGCGGCGGCGGCCATCTGCAGAAACGTGCGGCGATGCATCACTATCGATCATAACCGATGGGGCGTGAGGCGCTGGCCGTCTACTCTCTGCTGCGCAAGATCGCCGCCATCACGTGCGGGCTGCGCCGGCCATACATGACCGCGACAGACCAGAGCGGCTTTTCGTCCGGCGCATAGGCGATCAGATATTCACGCACACGAATGAAGCGCAAAGGACGTGAGGTGAGGTCCGGGCGTCTGTGGCCTTGGCGGGGAAAGGGAACCAAGGCGCTGATGGCGCTATAGATCTCCTGCCGGATACGGCGCGCGGCCTGCGGATTATCGTCCGCGATGTATTCCCAAATCTCGGTGATGTGCTCGCCCGCAAGCGGATGAAGGGCAAAGCCCTCCGCGGGTATCATTTAAGCGTTTGCTTCTTGAGCAACTCTTCCTCGCGACGGCGCAGGCTTTCAAAAAACTGCTCGCCGTCGATAGGCTTCACCCTGCCGCTCTTTAGGTCGTCGTACCGGCTGTTAAGCATTTCGCGAGTCTGGCTAAGCTCGTCAACATATCCGGCGACGGCATCCTCAACCAATTCGCTGGGGGCGCGGCCGGTGTCAATTGCCAGTTGTTCCAGCCTCGCGCGCAAGCCGGGGGGTGAACTGCACTTCCATTGCTTTGCTCCTTCTCTCAGAGTACACAATTCACGGCACGGCTTCCCTGACCGGCACGCGATTCGCGGATTGGCCTGAGGTCGCCGGAGTGCGCGGCGGGCTGGTAGTGCGAAACCACGCGGTATTTGGGGGTCTTATGATCGTCGGCGGCCAGCACGGCGGGGGCGGCGGCGGCCATCTGCAGAAACGTGCGGCGATGCATCACTATCGATCATAACCGATGAGGGGCGAGGCGCTGGCCGTCTACTCCCTGCTGCGCAAGATTGCCGCCATCACGCGCGGGCTGCTCCGGCCGTGCATGACCACGTCTGTGTCTCTCGTGGGCCCGCTCCGCTACACCGTCGGCGCGCGCAAAGCTCACGCCGCCATGGCGAACCACCGGCGCATTTCTGCGCGTGGAACGACGCCCGCTCGCTCCGCGATGATAATTCCGCCGCGCAAAAGCACGAAGTATGGAATGGCCTGAATCCTGAACTGGGCGGCGAGTGTCGGGTTTCTTTCGGTGTTGATCTTGAGGACTAAGCCCCGGCCGGCCATCTCACGCGCCAACTCCGCGACCTCTGGCCCAGCCATCCGGCAAGGGCCGCACCACTCCGCCCAGAAGTCCAACAGGATGGGTACCTTGGCGTCACGGGTAATCTCCGCGAATGCCGCTGCATCCGCCTCAATGGGCTCGGAGACAGGTGGTAACGGGGCTTTACAGGAGCCGCAACGGCCGGTGTCGCTCAGGTGTTTCGCGGGAACGCGGTTGTTCGCGCCACAAACGGGACAAGGTCGAATCATCTGTGCCCTCTAGCCGTAACCTACCACGAGCGAGCGGGTAACGGTGTTATTGCGCCGCATTATTGATTCTTACTCAGCGGATTACTTACGAGCGGCCGTCGAGTTATATGTTCGATCACACACTTCACAACACTAACCGATCTTGCGCGTACGCGCTCGCCCGTGTAGACTGTTCATCACGCTAGCAGGGGCAAAAGCTCCGGAGGACAATCTCATGATGAACACAAGCCAGCATTCCGTAATGGCGTGGCCCTAAGCAGTTCGCGCAAAACGCACCATTTTGTGCCCGGCATCTTGGCGCGGCGACTCGCTCCTTCTTGCGCCTGTTGGGTCATGGCCATTTTTGCGGCTCACGCCCAGACGAGTTATAGCGAAGCCGTATTGCACGACTTCCAACGCGAGGATGCGCCCCGCGGTAGCGGATCCTATGCGGGCCTGCTTCGCGACGAAGCCGGTAATCTCTATGGAACCACGGAATACGGCGGTGCATGGGGCCAAGGAGTGGTATTCAAGATAGACCCGGCTGGGCATGAAAGCGTGCTCTACACGTTCACCGGCCGCAAAGATGGCGGCTATCCGGAGGGCGGGCTGGTGCGCGACCAAGCGGGCAACTTCTACGGGACCACGAACGTCGGAGGTGGAGATCACATGAACGGCGTGATCTTCAAGTTGGATCCCACCGGTCAGGAAACTGTGCTGCACAGCTTTAGCGGAAAGGACGGATCGGGTCCCACCGGAACGCTGGTTCGCGTCGCGGACGGGGATCTCTACGGCACCACCGTCGGCGGCGGCACAAACGACTCCGGCGTGGTCTACAAACTGGACGCAGCCGGCAACCTGAAGGTGTTGTACAGCTTTCAAGGCGGCGCGGACGGAGCGCGGCCCAACGGCGGCCTGGTTCTCAACTCGGGCTATCTTTACGGAACGGCCGCCTCCGGAGGGGACTTCGACGGGGTGGTGTTCAGGATGGATTTGGCGGGCAACGAGACAGTCCTGCACACCTTCATGGGCGGCGCGGATGGGATCGAGCCGTTGGCGGGTGTGGTTCTGGACCAGGCTGGCAATATCTACGGGACCACGAGGGGGGGCGGCGCTGCGAGCCAAGGTACGGTGTTCCGGGTGAGTCCCTCCGGCCAGGAGACCGTGCTCTATTCCTTCCCCGGCGGCAATGGCGGCGGGTATCCGCAAGCGCCACTGGTTATGGATTCGTCAGGCAACCTCTACGGCACGGCCGCCGGCTATTCGCAGACGCAGACGGCGGGCGTAGTGTTCGAGGTTTCCTCGTCCGGAACAGAGACCGTGCTGCACGTTTTTAGTGGAGGCACGGATGGCCTCAGTCCTTTCGCCGGTTTAATTCTCGACACTGCGGGCAACCTATTCGGCACAACCTACGCGGGCGGTCTCAATGGCCAGGGAACGGTGTTCGAAGTCAATTCATCCGGGGAGGAACAGGTGCTGTACAGTTTTCCCGGGCGCGCGGATGGAATCTATCCTCAATCGGGCGTGACCATCTATTCAAACAACATCTACGGAACCACCTATGGTCAGGAGTACACAAACGATGGCAACGTGTACAAGGTGGATTCAAACGGACACTACGCGGTGTTGCATAGCTTCACGGGGCCGGATGGCGCTGACCCTTACGCCGGCGTGACAGTGGATGCGGCGGGCAACTTGTACGGCACCACTTACTGGGGCGGCGTGAACAACTTAGGGACCATCTACAAAATCAAGCCATCCGGCGACGAAACCGTGCTGTACAGTTTCACGGGCGAGGACGACGGATCGGCCCCTACCGGCGGCGTCACGCTGGACGCGGCCGGCAACCTGTATGGCACAGCCACGTTCACCAAAGTCCGCGGCTACGGCGTCCTATTCAAGCTGGATACGCAAGGCAACTACACCGTGCTGCACGCATTCGAGGGCGGACTGGACGGAAAGGTTCCGGAGGCCGCGCCGGTATTCGATGCGGCCGGCAACCTGTACGGCACCACCACCGGGACTTTCCAGCAGACCAAAGGGGGCACCATATACAAGGTAGATACGGCCGGCAATTACAGCGTGCTATACAATTTCACGGGAGGCGCCGGCGGTTTCGACCCGGAATCAGGCGTGGTCGTGGATGCGGCCGGCAACCTTTATGGGACCGCTTTTCAAGGCGGTATCGCGGGGTATTGCGCTGAGGGAGTGATGGGGTGCGGCTTGGTGTATAAACTGGACCCCTTGGGCAACTTCACGCTGCTTTACACCTTTATGGGCGAATCCGATGGCGGGGGGCCTTTAGCAGGCCTGACGATGGATGCAGCGGGCGACCTTTACGGAAGCACTTTGTACGGCGGCTCGGCGGACACGTATGCAGGGTACGGGGTGGTGTTCGAACTGGATGCGGCGGGCAATTACACCGTGATCCATGCCTTCAACCGCTGGGATGGGAACCGTCCTTACGGCGGCATCACGATCGGAGCCGGCGGCATTCTGTACGGCACGACGCAACTGGGCGGGAAGCAGCTTCAGGGCGTCGTGTTTGCGTTGTCGCCAGAGTAATGTCCGGCGGCCCATAATGGAGTTATGGACCATTGTGGGGCCATGGTTCGCTGGGTCGAGATCTGGAAAGACTCCGGTCCAGTCAGTTCCAGCGCAGGCGTGGCGCAGACGATCGTTTTTTGTCGTCGGCGCAAAGTGCTCGAGCTCGGCAGGCCACCCAAAACGATGGCCTGCCCCACAGCTAAATCCGCTGCCCAGCTATTTCGCGGACACTACGCTGGATACGGTCCTTTTTGACCATGATCGAATAAAATCCCGCACCGGCTTGCGAGGGCGGACTGGAGATAGGTCAACTTCGCATGAAGGCCGCCGGCGTGGACGTTCTGCGCCAGTTCGTCTGACAGTACCTTGTTACACTGAGGGCGTGGCGCCCGCGGTACCGTAAAACGCACCCGCCGCGTACCGCCGCTACGGTATTCTCCCCACCGGCCCACTCGGCGTATAGTAAAGGAAAATGGACCGCTCACCACCGGCGAGGACTGAGGGCAGCCTGGCGGCGTCCAGCCGGCTCGTACTGACCATCGGATTCGGTGGGCTGCTTTTGCTCCTGGTCTTCGCCGGCTTCGACACCGTCCAGGAACTGCGCCAGATTCAGCGCCGCGACGACGCCATCCGCGAAGGTTTCCTGGCGCGCACTCGCCTGCTCGAACAGATCCGGTCGGACCTGTATCTCTCCGGCACTTATGTGCGCGATTGCCTGCTCGAACCCGACCCCGCCAAAGCCGAGGCCCACCGCGCCAGCCTGCAGCGCACCCGTAACCACATGGAGGCCGCCATCGAGCATTACGCGACCCTGCTGAACGAAGCGCAACGCGCACCCTTCCGCGACCTGAACGTCGCCTTGCAGGATTACTGGAAGATTCTCGCGCCGGTGCTCACCTGGAACGCCGGGCAGCGCCGCACCAGCGGATACGACTTTCTGCGCGACGAAGTCTTTCCGCGGCGCACCGCCATGCTGGGTATCGCCGATCAGATTGCCGGTATCAGCGAGTCGCAACTCGACTCCGGTAAGCGTGAGGTGGTCGATCTGTTCGCGCAGTTCCGCCGCAGCGCCATCGTCTCGATCGGCGTGATCGTGGGCGTCGGCCTCATTCTGGCCATCTTCAGCGTGCGCAAGATAGTGGCGCTCGAAGGCGAAGCCGCGGCGCGTTATGCCGAGGTGGCCACCGCGCGTGGCGAGTTGAAACAGCTTTCCGCGCGGCTGGTGGAGGCGCAGGAAAACGACCGGCGGGCCGTGGCGCGTGAGTTGCACGATGAAGTCGGACAGGCGCTGACCGGTGTGCGCGTGGAACTGGCCAACTTGTCGCAACGCATCCGCATGCGCGACACACCCGGCGCGGAACATAAACTGGAACAGATCAAGGAACTGGTAGAAGAGTCGCTCAAGGTCGTGCGCAATATGGCGCTGTTGCTGCGGCCTTCCATGTTGGACGATCTCGGTCTGGTGCCGGCCTTGCAATGGCAGGGCAAGGAGGTTTCCAGAAGGACCGGCCTGCGCGTGCGGGTGGCCGCCGAAGGAGTCTCCGAAGATCTGCCGGAAGAGCACAAAACCTGCATTTACCGGATCGTTCAAGAGTCACTGCACAATTGCGCGCAACACGCCGAGGCCAGCACCGTGCGCGTCAGTGTCAGGCAGGAGGCCGATAGCATTCAGCTCGCCATTCAGGACGATGGCAAGGGTTTCCGCCCGGAGCACGAGCGCGGCATGGGTTTGTTGGGAATCGAGGAGCGCGCCGCCCACCTGGGGGGTTCCACTTCCATTGAATCGCGCCCCGGCCACGGCACCACGATTTCGATCGTCCTGCCGACGGCGCCGGCGGCACGCAGCGCACAGGCGGTTTCATGAATACTATTCGCATCCTGCTGGCCGACGACCATCGCGTGGTCCGCAAGGGCTTGGCCCTGCTGCTCGAGAGCCAGCCAGATTTTCAAGTCGTCGCGGAAGCTTCCGATGGGCGTCAGGCCGTGGCTCTGGCCGACGAGCACAAGCCGGATATCGCGGTGCTGGATGTGGCCATGCCGCTGTTGAACGGCATCGAAGCGGCCCGCCAGATCGCCACCCGGCAGCCGCAAACCGGCATCGTTTTTCTAAGCATGCATTCCGACGAAGGCTATGTGCTGAAGGCCCTGAAGTCCGGCGGCAAGGGTTATCTTCTGAAAGACTCCGCCGAGTACGACCTGATCAACGCCATCCGCGCTGTGCATGACGGCAAAGCGTTCTTCAGCCCGGCCATCAATAAGATGCTGGCGGATGAATATATGCGCCAGCTACGGGATAGTGAAGTGGAGGACAGTTACGAGTTGCTGACGACCCGTGAGCGTGAGACTCTGCAGTTGTTCGCGGAAGCCAGAACGCCCAAAGAGGTCGCTACCATGCTCAATCTGAGTCTCTATACGGTGGAGACTCATCGCAGTAATATCTTTCAGAAACTGAATCTGCACAGCACCGCGGAACTGATTCTGTATGCGGTGCGCAAGGGGGTCATCACGTAATGACCGGGACAATTCCGAGGCAGCCGCGGCATGTGTCCTTAAATTGGCGTTTCGAACGCTCCAAGGCTTGGGCCGTGGGATTGGGGTTGGCGCTGGGCGCGGCTAGCGTGGCTCTACAGCGGATTCTGGCTCCCGTGCTGGGTCCGGATTCCTATCAGTTGTTGCTGAGCGCGGTCGCTATCGGCGTCATGTACGCGGGCATCCGCGCGGGAGTGTCCGCACTATTGGTCACCGGTCTGGCTAAGTTGCTGCTGTTTCTGCCGAGGGAAAGTTCCCTGCACCTGTCGGACATCAGGCTATTGGTCAGGTTCGGTTTCTTTCTTGTTTTGGGACTGCTGATCTGCTGGTTGGGACAAAAGCTCCACGCCTCGCAACGAAAGTTGAGAGTGATGAGCGGCCTGCTGCCAATCTGTGCCTGGTGCAAAAGAATTCGCGACGAAAAAGATCAATGGCAGCAGTTGGAATCGTACATTAGCGATCACTCGGAAGCCGATTTTACGCACGGCATGTGTCCGGATTGCGCCCGCAGACTCTCTAATTAAAAGTGGGACAGGCACTTTGCGTGCGGTGGCCTCGCAGGCCGCCCGTTACGAATAGCTTTGGTTTCATGGAAACCAGTAGGCGTGATTTCTCATCTTTAGCGGTAGGTGAATCTGAAAAGGAGCGACATGCCGGCTAAGAATTGGACTTATGGGTTGGCGGCCTTCGCCGCATTAGTGCTTTTATACACAGTGGCCGCGCAGTCTCCGCCGCCCGCGCCAGCGGCCCCGCCGCCGGGAGCTCCCGTGCCGCCGCAGCAGCTCGACGATCTGGTCGCTCCCATTGCGCTCTATCCCGATCCCTTGTTGGGCGAAATCCTGGCAGCCGCCACTTATCCCATGGAGATCGCGGAAGCCGAACAATGGTTGCACGATCACCCCAGGTGGAAGCCCGAAAAGCTCATGAAGGAGGCCAAGAAACAGAATTGGGATCCCAGCGTACAGGGGCTGGTGGCTTTTCCGGACGTGCTCGACCGCTTCAGCCAGGATATAGGCTGGACCACCCAGTTAGGCAACGCGTTTCTCGCCCAGCAAGCCGACGTCATGCAAGCTGTGCAGCGCATGCGCGCGCAAGCCATGGCCAAAGGCGTGCTGCGCTCCAACCCGCAGGAGACCGTCACTACCCAGAATGAAAATGGCCAAAGCGTGATTGATATCCAGCCGGCTAACCCGGATGTTTGGGATGTCCCGAACTATAACCCGGCCTATGTATGGGGACCGCCGGCGTGGGGAGATTATCCTCCACTTTTCTACCCAGGCATTGGTTTAGGTATGGGTTGGTTCCCCGGCATCGATATCGGTTTGTATTGGGGCGACTGGGGCGGTTGGGGCTGGGGCGGTTGGGGTTGGACGCCCGATTGGTTCGGCGGAGATATTTTTCTCAACCACTCGTTCTTCAATCGTTACGGTTTCAATTACGGCTTCGGCGGCGATCGCCTGGGGCGCTCGGTGTGGGCGCATAATCCGGAACACCGGCTGGGCGTCCCCTATGCGAATCGCGAGGTGGCCAACCGCTTTGGGCAGAATGGTGGATCCCGTGGCGAAACCGGCCGGGCTTTCGGTGGGCAAGGCGGGCGCTCCACGTTCCGCGCCACGCCCGGAGGCCGCTTCGGCACGCCGGGTTTTGAGAAGCGCGGTTGGACGGGCGGCCACAGCGCCTTTGGCGGTTATCATAACGGCGGTATGACGCGCATGCAAAGCGACCGTGGATTCTCCAGCATGGGAGGCCGTGCCGGTGGTTTCGGAGGCGGATTCCACGGCGGCGGTGGCGGATTCCACGGTGGCGGAGGAGGGAGGCGTTAACCATGACTGTCAGGCTCTATACCATTTGCAGCGCGCTGGCGTTGGCGTTCGTCGCGCACGCCGCCGCGCAAGAACGATTCGACTCCGCGGAAGCCGCGGCGCAGGCCTTGATTGACGCTGTCGGCGCCCACGACTCCGCGCGCATCACGGCTATCTTCGGCGCCGCCGCCACGCACACTCTTAGCTCCGGCAGTCCCGCGCAGGACCGCGCCGAGCAAACCGAATTCGCGCAACTGGCAAGCGCCAAGCACCGCCTGGAAATTTCGCCCATGAATCCGAACCGCGCGATCCTGGCGATTGGCGACGAGGACTGGCCGTTTCCGGTCCCTATTGTCCGCACCCACGGCAAGTGGAGCTTCGATGCCTCGGAAACCCCGGTCGAAATGCGGGCCCGGCGCATCGGCACGCATGAACTCGACGCCATCGAGATCTGCCATGGGTACGTGGAGGCGCAGCTCAAGTATGCCGCCGAAGATCGCGACCGCGATGGCCTGCTGAAGTACGCTTCCCGTCTGATGAGCACGCCTGGCAAGCACGACGGTCTTTATTGGCAAAGCGACACGCCGCTGGTTCCCGTTGGCTTTGCGCAGGCCGCGTGGAGCCCCGGCGAGAAGGCGCAGGCCAAACCATATCACGGTTACTACTACCGGATTCTCGATGGACAGGGACCGCATGCGCCGGGCGGCGCGCACAACTACATGGTGAAGAACAAGCTGATCGGCGGGTTTGGCCTGGTCGCCTGGCCGGCCGAATATGGTGTAACCGGAATTCACACGTTCATCGTGAATCAGGACGGTGTAGTTTACGAGAAAGACATCGCCCCGGTTTCCGGCAAACCGAATCCGGCGATTACGCTCTTCGATCCCGACGACTCCTGGCAGCGCGTCGAGTAATGCGGGGTTACCGAGCCGCGACCGTCAGGGAGTGCCCATTGCCCTGCGGGCCACCAAAGGTGAGGAAGACCAATTGGAGGGCGGCCAATCCTGGCCGCAGCCGCCTTTCAGGCGGCTAGCCGGCTGAAAAGCCGGCTGCGGGCAGGATTGCCCGCCCTCCAATTGGCGCGCCAGAGTCTTCAACGGAGTGCCCCATGGCGCCTGCGGCCCATCCAAAGGTGATGAAGACGGGCGCGCCTGTGGGGCAGGCTCGCAGCCTGCGCGGAGCTCATAGCTCCGCCCGGCGAGCGCAGCTCGCCGCCAGCCCGCGTCTTCAAGGGAGCGGTAGCTTGACACTGGCCGGCGCTTCGATGCATACTTAGATGTCTTACTGAGATATCTTAATATGCCCAAACAGGACGCACTGCAAGGCTCCCTCCCGCTGCTGGTACTCAAAATCCTCGACCGGCGCGGGCCGCTGCATGGCTACGGCATCACCGCGCAGATCGAAGCCGTCTCGGATCTGTTGCGGGTGGAGGAGGGATCGCTCTATCCCGCTCTCCACCGCCTGGAAGAATCCGGCTGGATCCGCGCGCAGTGGACCACCACCGAAAACAATCGCCGCGCGCGCGTCTACCAGCTTACGCCCGCGGGGCGCAAACAGCTATCCGCCGAGGAGCGCCGCTGGACCGCCATCGCCGCGGCCATCGGCCAAGTGCTCGAACAGGCCTGAACCGGGGGAACTACTATGTCGTGGTTTTCGCGCATCGCCAACGCCTTCCGGCCCGGCCGTACCGCCGCCGGCCTCGATGAAGAGATGGAGTTCCACATCAGCCAGCGGGTCGCCGATCTGGTTCGCGGCGGAATGCCCGTCCGGGAAGCCGGGATGGCAGCCCGCCGCCAGTTCGGCAATCGGCTCAACCTGCGCGAATCGAGCTACGAGGTGAAGTCCGCCGCTTGGCTCGATGCGCTCCTGCGCGACTTTCGCTTCGGCCTGCGTATGCTGGCCAAATATCGCATTGCGAGCGTGGCCGCCATCGCCTCACTGGCGCTGGCCATCGGCGCGTGCACCGCGGCCTTCTCGCTGATCGACGCGCTGGTCTTCCGGCCCTTGCCGCTTCCCGCACCGCACCAACTCATCGCCGTGGTGCACATTTTCCCGGCCTTTTTCAGTCCCGACAACCAGCCGCACGAATCGGACGCCTTCAGCTATCCCCTGTATGAACTGCTCCGCGACGCCGCGAGCGACCACGCCGATCTATTCGCCATGAGCCTCCATCCCGGTTTCCAAGCCGCGCAATTCGACGATGCCGGAGGCGCCGGCGAGAATGTGCGCGCCGAATCCATATCCGGCCGCGGCCTCGAGATTCTCGGCGTCAAACCCGCCTTCGGACGGCTCATCGGACCCGCCGACGAATCGCTGTCCGGCCATCCCGTCGCAGTCCTCAGCAATGCGTTCTGGAAACGCCGCTTCGGCGCCAGTCCGGCCGCCATCGGACGCTGGGTCACTCTAGGGCGCAAGCAATTCCAGATCGTGGGCGTCGCCGCAGGCCCCTTCAGCGGCGTACAGCCTGGTTACCTGACCGACCTCTGGCTGCCGCTTTCCGCGGACACCGATGCGCGCGAAATAGCCGATCCCGACGGTGGCTATTTCAACGTTTGGGGACGTCTGCATGCGGGGGCAGACACGGCGCGGGTCCGCGAGCGTCTCGAAGCCGTGCTGACGAACTTCCGCCGCGATCGCGCCCGCATCAATCCGCCGCGCAATCTTCACGGCGATCGATTGCGCCAATTCACCGATGCGCCGCTGCGTATTCTCACAGCCGCGAGCGGACGCGATTCGCTGTTCCGCGCGCAGTTCCGGCGTCCGCTGGAAATCCTGGCGTTGATCTGCGCGCTGCTGCTGCTGGTGGCTTGTTCCAACGTAGCGAACCTGATGATTGCGCGCGCGTCGGCCCGATCCGCCGAGATGGCCTTGCGGATTTCCTTAGGCGCGGCGCGCTCCCGGCTAATCCAGCAGATGCTGGTCGAAAGCGCGCAAGTGGCCGCGGCGGCCGGTGCGCTGGGTCTGCTGTTCGCCGCGCTGGCCGCGCCGCCGATGGTCGCGCACCTCGGAACGACGGAGTTCCCGGCTTGGCTGGACGTAGGGCTTGGCGCGCGCGCGTTGACGTTCGCCGGTTTGCTAAGCCTGCTCACTGTGCTGCTCTTCGGCGTGGCGCCGGCGTTACGCGCATCGTCGCTCTCACCGGGCGCGGCTCTCAATGCCGGCGGCACGCAAATCGCCGGGCGGACTGGATCGCTGCGCTGGATCCTGGCCGCTCAAGTCGGCTTCAGCGTGGCAGTGCTGTTCCTGTCTGGTCTCCTGCTGGTTTCCTTCCGCAACCTGATCGCGGTGGATCTGGGCTTTGCGCGCGACAACGTGGTCTTGTTCGATCTGCGGCCACGCGATCCGGAAAGCCATGGCGCGGATTCCGGTGCCACGCTGCTCGAACATATCCGTCAACTTCCGGCGGTCGAAAGCGCGAGCCTGTCGCAACAACGGCCCATGGGCGGCGCCATGGTCTGGATCATGCAACCGTTCGTGCGCTTTCCCGGCCGCGCCCGCGAAACGCTGCGTCCGGTCGAAGTGCCCGTTTCGCAGGGGTTCTTCAGCGCCATGCGAATTCGCTGGATGGCCGGCCGCGATTTCCTGCCCGAAGAGATCGCGCAAAATTCGCCGGCCGTGATCGTGAACCAGGCTTTCGTCGACAAGTTTCTGCCAGGACAGAGTCCCATCGGCCAGAGATTCGTGAAGCTCGGCGACGATCCCGAGCCGATTCTGCAACAGATCGTGGGGGTGGCCGCCAATACCCGTTTCAACAACCTGCGCGAGATGGAAGGGCCGGCGATCTTTACTCCGCTGCGCGACGCGGCCGGCGCTACGTTGAATATCCGGACTGCCTCGCCGCCGGCGACGCTGATTCCCTGGCTGCGCAAGGAGATCGAAACGTCCGCCCCGGCACTGCGGGTAACGGGAACCATTCTGCTTGCCGACCAGATCGACAACACCATGATCGGCGAACGTCTGTTGGCGCTTCTGGCGGGGTTCTTTTCGGTGGTCGCGCTGCTGTTGGCGGCGGTGGGACTTTATGGCGTAGTGAACTACGCCGCCGTGCGGCGGACCCGCGAAATCGGCATTCGCATTGCGTTGGGCGCACGGCGGGCGTCGGTCGTCCGCCTGATCGTATCCGGCGCCGCCACGCCCGTGATTGCGGGCATCGCGTTGGGGATCGCGGGCGGACTCGGCCTGGCTCGTTATCTTGCGGCGCAACTATTCGGCGTCAAGCCGGCGGAGCTTTGGAGCATCGCCGCTCCTGTGGCCTGTTTGCTGATCGCCGCGCTGGCCGCGGTGCTTCCGCCGGCGGTGCGCGCCGCCGGCGCCGATCCGCTTGCCGCGCTGAGACACGAGTAAACCAACACCCAACACCCAGCACGCAAGACCTGCGCGCGACGCGCGCCCGCTGCCTGTTATACTCCCAGATCCATGTCCCCATCGGAACAGGGCCTTCTTAACCCCGCCGCCAAGCCATATCGCTTCATCGTTCTGGCGTTCGCGGCGCTCATGGCTTTCGGCAGTTACTTCGCCTACGATAGCGTCGGCGCCATCGAGACCAATCTCATCAAAGCGTTTCACACCGACGCCACGGCTATCGGCGCGATGTACACGATGTATAGCGTGGCCGCGGTAGTCGCGGTGCTGGCGGGAGGGGTCCTGATCGATCGCGTGGGCGTGCGCCGCGCCAGCCTGATCTTCTCCGGCTTCGTGGTGGCGGGCGCCGCCATGGTCGCCGCGGCGCCCAGTTTGGCCGTGCTGGATGCCGGCCGCGTGATTTTCGGCATTGGCTCCGAATCCATGATCGTGGCGCAAAGCGCCATCACCGCACGATGGTTCAGCGGCAAAGAACTCGCCATGGCTTTCGGCATCACCCTGACCATCGCCCGTCTCGGCACATTGTTTTCCTTCAACGTCGAAGAATTGGTGGCAACCCGGCTGGGTTGGCGCGGGGCGCTGTGGATCGCCGCCGGGCTGTGCGTGTTCAGCTTCATCTGCAACTGGGTTTACACTCTGATGGACCGGCACGCCGAGCCGATACTAAAGCTGCCCGAAGCCGGCTCGGGCGATAAGATCGCCTGGAGCGATATCGGTAAGTTCCGCCCCTCTTACTGGTTTGCGGTGGGTATCTGTGTGACTTTCTACTCCGCTATCTTTCCCTTCACCGCACTGGCCACTAAGTTCTTCAACGATAAATGGGGCATGCCGATGGCGTCCGGCGAAGGCCTGGGCTTCATGGCGGGAGTCTTCTATAACTTCACGCACATGTTCAACACCGCGCAGGGCGTGACTTCGATCATTATCGCGGCATCTATGGTGCTCGCGCCGTTCGCGGGCAACCTGGTCGATCGCGTGGGACACCGCGCGACACTCATGGTGATCGGTTCGCTGCTCATGATCCCCGCCCACCTGATGATGGGCCTGACGCATCTCTCGCCGGTCGTGTCGATGATCGTGCTGGGCGCGGCGTTCGTGCTGGTCCCCGCTTGCATCTGGCCTTCCGTGGCGGTCATCGTGGAACCGCAGCGCGTAGGCACGGCGTACGGCGTCATGACTGCCATCCAAAATATCGGTTTGGCGGCATTCCCATCCGCCAACGGCGCGCTGCACGACGCCACGGGTAACTTCACCGCCAGCCAGATCATGTTCGCCGGGTTGGGTCTCTGCGGCCTGATCTTCTCGCTGTTGTTGCTACGCGCCGACAAGCGCGAAGGCGGCCATCTGGAACGCGGCAAATGAGTGCGTTTAATCGCAGTATAATCGGGCTTTCGGCTCGCCGCCGCCGGATTACGGTAACGGTTATCCGCAGATCATAGGAGACTTCGAAACGATGGCCATGCCAGCATTGTTGCTGTTGTCCGCCGCGCCCCAGTCGCGCATCACTTCACTCGACTGGCTCACGATCGCAATGTACTTCAGCATCCTGCTCTGTGTGGCCTGGTGGGTGGTCCGCAAGGGAAAGGATTCCGCCACCGATTACTTCCTGGCAGGCCGCAATCTGGGTTGGTGGGTGATCGGCGCATCCATCTTCGCCTCCAATATCGGATCCGAGCATATCGTCGGATTGGCCGGTTCCGGCGCCACCAGCGGCGTGGCCATGGCGCATTACGAATTGCACGCCTGGTGTCTGTTGGTGCTGGGCTGGGTGTTCGTGCCGTTTTATATGCGCTCGATGGTGTTCACCATGCCGGAATTCCTGGAGCGCCGCTTCAACGAACAATCCCGCTACGTGCTGTCCATCGTTTCCATCATTACGTTTATCATCTCGAAGATCGCGGTCGGCATCTTCGCCGGCGGCGTGGTGTTCAGCACGTTGTTCCCGCAAATGAGTATCACCATGGGCAGCACCACCATCGATAGCTTCTGGATCGGCTCCGTGCTGGTGATCCTGCTAACCGGACTCTACACCACGCTGGGCGGCATGCGCGCCGTGGCTTACAACGATGCCGTACAGGTGACCGTTCTCATCCTGGGGTCGTTTCTTCTGACCGCCTATGGATTGGTGCGCCTGGGCGGGTGGCACGAACTGCGCCACATCTGCGGCTCCGATATGTTCAATCTATGGAAGCCGCTGATCCCGGTCGGCGTGCAGGGCACCTGGGCGCCTGTGCTGCAAACCGACGTGGCGGGCAAGGTGGTGAAGGAAGCCTGGTATTTTAACGATTACTTTCCCTGGTTGGGCATGCTCTTCTGCGCGCCCATCATCGGGCTGTGGTATTGGTGCACCGATCAATACATCGTGCAGCGCGCTCTCGGCGCACCGAACGAGAATGTCGCGCGCCGCGGCAGCATCTTCGCCGCGTTTCTGAAACTGTTTCCGGTGTATTTATTCATCATCCCCGGCCTGATCTGCTACGCGCTGGCCAAGAGCGGCAAAGTCGCCGAGCTGACATCCATGATCGGCGCGAATGGCAAATCCATTCCGGCCATGTCGAATGCCGCCTTTCCCATGATGGTGCAGTATCTCTTGCCCGCCGGAGTCCGAGGTATCGTGGTCGCCGGTTTGCTTTCCGCACTTATGGGATCGCTGGCGGGTGTCTTTAATGCCTGCTCTACACTATTTACAGTTGACTTATATCAAAAATGGAAGCCGCAAGCCTCGCAGCATCAGTTAGTACGCACGGGCCGCATCGCTACTTCCGTGATGGTGCTGATCGCCTTAGTCTGGATTCCGGTGATTAGAGGCGCGTCGGGACTTTATAACTACCTTCAGTCGGTGCAAGGTTACCTGGCTCCGCCCATCTTCATCGTGTTCTACCTTGGCGTGTTCGTGAAGCGCATGAACGGCGCGGGCGCGCTGTGGGCCATGATTGTGGGCTTCTCCCTGGGAATCTTCCGCATGGCGGTGGATACGCCGGTGACGCTCGGCGTGGGCGGATTCAACGGTTACGCGAAGGGATCGTTCCTCTGGATTGTAAATAACATCTACTTCCAATACTTCAGCGTACTTATTACGATTGTCTCGGCGATAGTAATGATTACGGTAAGTTATATGACAGCCGCGCCGGACGACCGTAAGATACAAAGCCTGACCTTTGGCACGGCCACGGAAGAGGACAAGCGGAAGACGCGCGCGGGCTGGAATTGGAAGGAAGTGGCCGCTTCCTGCGCGGTGGTCGCCTGCATCGTGGGCAGCTACCTCTATTTCCGGGGCTAAATGGGGCAGGCTCGTAGCCTGCGCGGGCCTCGTAGGCCCGCTCTTCGGCGAGCTTAGCTCGTCTTGGACAGGCCAGAAGGCCTGGCCAGAAGGCCTGCCTACGGCTTCGCGTAACCAAATCGCGTGCCGGGAGTATAAGAATTATGGGACTTTCTTCCTCCGGCACTCGTGATTTTTCCGTTTTCGACGGCATCCTGCGCGACCTGCGCTACACCTTCCGCACCCTTCGCCGCGACCCTGGATTCGCAGCCTTCGCCGTGCTGATAGTAGGACTCGGCATCGGCGCCAGCGCCACCGTATTCAGCGTGGTAAACGCGCTGCTGCTGCGCCCGCTGCCCTTTCACGAGCCCGAGCGGCTGGTCTGGATCACCAACCACGATACCGGCGGCCTTTCGGGCGCGACCACCCAGGTCGACTATCTGCTCGATCTTCGCGCGCAGAGCAAATCGTACACCGATGTGGCCGGCTACTTCGCTTTCTACGGCGTGGGCGACAATCTGCTGACAGGCCGCGGCGAGCCAGAGCGGCTCAGCGGCGTGCCCGTATCGGAAAACTTCTTCCAACTGCTCGGCATTCAACCGCAGCTTGGCCGGCTATTCACTCCCGCCGAATGCAAATGGAACGGTCCCAAAGCAGTGCTGCTCAGCCACGGTCTTTGGTTGCGCAGATTCGGTTCCGACCCACGCATCGCTGGCCAAAAGCTCATCATCAACGACGAGCCAGTCACCGTAACGGGCGTGCTGCCGGCATCTTTCGATTTGGCCTCGGTGTTCGCTCCCGGCAGCCATTTCGATCTGTATTTTCCCTTTCCGCTTAGCCCGGAAACCAATCGCTGGGGGAACACGATGGCCATCGTTGCCCGGCTGAAGCCCGGCGTGCCGGCCAGCAGCGCGCGCGCCGAGTTGCGCATCCTGGCCCCGCAAATGACGCGCGCTCATCCGGAGCGCAACGATTTTGAAGGCTGGCTGGTCCCGCTCTCGGAACACGTGAGCGCACGCATCCGGCCGGCATTGCTGGTGCTGGCATGCGCGGTCGGCGTGGTAATGCTGATCGTGTGCACGAATCTTTCGAACCTGCTGCTGGCGCGCACCGCCGCGCGCCAAAAAGAGATCGCCATACGCACGGCCTTGGGCGCCGCACGGACGCGCCTGATCCGCCAGATGCTGACGGAAGGCGTGACTCTGGCCTGTTGCGGCGCGCTGTTCGGCGTGCTGCTGGCCACCGCCGGGACGTACATTCTGGCTCACCTGCAGACGCTTAGCATTCCGCTGCTGGTGAATGTTCGGACCGACCCGACCGTCTTGATGTTCTGTCTGGCGGCGGCCATTCTCACGGGCGTAATTTTCGGTCTGGCCCCCGCGCTGCAGGTTCCCGTGAATGCCTTGCACGACGTTCTGAAGGACACCGCGCGCGGCTCTACGGCGGGCAAGACTCGCAATTGGGTTCGCGGCACGCTGGTGGTCTCCGAAATCGCATTCGCCTGCGTGCTGCTAGTGAGCGCGGGACTCCTGGTGCGCAGTTTTCTGCGCGTGCTCGATGTGAACCTTGGCTTTCACCCGGAACAGGCCGCCTCGGTGCGGGTGGATCCCGATGCGCGCTATCCCGCGCCCAAACAGCCCGCCTATTTTGCCGAGGTTCTGCGGCGCGTGCGGGAGACGCCGGGAATTCAGGCGGCCGGCTTAACCGACGCGCTGCCTCTCGGCCGCAATCGCGCCTGGGGCGCATCCGCCAAGGGGCAAGTGTACCCGCCCGGAAAGTTCCCCAACGCGTTCGTACGCATTGTGAGCGATGGCTACTTCCGGGCGATGGGCATCCCGCTGATCGCCGGCCGCGATATTTCCGAGCAAGACGGACCTTCGGCCGAACCGGTGATAGCCGTGAACGAAACCCTGGCCCACGCGCTGTGGCCGGGCCAGAATGCCGTCGGGCAGATTATGCGCGCTTGTGGCGACCGGCGCGTGGTGGGGGTGGTGGGCGACGTGCGGCACCTGGCGCTGGAACAGGGTGCGGGTAATGAGATGTACCTGCCCATCCGGCAATGCAACGATTTTGCGTCGGTGGATCTGGTGGTGCGCAGCAACCTGCCGCCTGCGGACCTCGCCGCAAGAGTGCGCGCGGCCCTGAAGCCCATCGTTCCGAATCTGCCCGGCAAGGAGTTTCGCCCGTTGCAGCAACTGGTGGATAAAGCCGTCTCTCCCAGACGTTTCGTGGTGTGGTTGCTGGGCGGATTTGCGCTCTTCGCGCTGCTGCTCGCCTCGCTCGGCGTGTACGGCGTGATCTCGTACGGAGTGAACCAGCGCACGCAGGAGATCGGCATCCGCATGGCGCTGGGCGCATCGGCATCCCGGCTTGAGGCGCGCATTGTGGGGCAGACCCTGGTGCTTGCCGCCATCGGCATGTTCGTGGGCGCTATCGCGTCGCGCGTGCTGGCGGGCGCGCTGAGCGGATTATTATTCGGTGTAACGGCCAACGATCCGGCGACATTTCTCGGCATGCTCGCGGCTCTCACCGCGGTGGTGGCCATTGCGGGCTATCTTCCCGCGCGGCGCGCCTCACGCATCGACCCATCCATGGCGCTGCGGGCCATGTAGGACAGGACTCCCGGCTTGTCCAAGACGAGCTTCGCTCGCCGGTGGACAGGCCGGGAGGCCTGTCCTACTAGCGCTGAATTCGGGCCGATCCACCCTTCGCGAAGGCGCGGACTTGATCGAGCGTAGCCATCGTCGTATCGCCCGGAAAGGTGGTCAGCAGCGCGCCGTGCGCCCAGCCCAGCTTCACGGCTTCCTCGGGAGCCGCACCGCTCATCAGGCCGTAAAATAATCCCGCGGCGAATCCGTCGCCGCCGCCCACGCGATCGAGCACGTCCAGTTCGCAGGTTGGCGAAATGTGAGTCTTACCATCCATCCAGGCGACTGCGCCCCAACTGTGACGGTTCGTCGAGTGCACCTCACGCAACGTGGTGGCCACAACCTTAATCTGCGGATGGCGCTCCACCACCCGGCCGATCATCTCAAAGAAGGCACTGGGATCGAGCTTGGATTTCGCGGCTACTTCCGGCCCGCGAATGCCCAAACCCATTTGCAGGTCCTCTTCGTTGCCCACCAGCACGTCGACATATTCCACAATGCGGCGAATCACCGAGACAGCGCGTTCATGGCCGCCCGAGATGTTCCACAACTTAGCTCGGTAATTTAGATCGAATGACACCACAGCTCCCGCCGACTTAGCCGCGCGCATGGCCTCAACAGTAAGTTCGGGGGTAGTCGCCGACAGCGCGGCAAAGATTCCGCCGCTATGAAACCAGCGCACGCCGGCGCCGAAGATGGCATTCCAATCGAAATCGCCGGGCTTCAACAGCGCGGCTGCTTCGTTGGCGCGGTTGTAGAAGACCACCGGCGCGCGCACGCCGTAACCGCGATCGCTGTACACGGCCGCCATGTTAGGACCGGTCGCGCCATCGTGCTTGAAATGCCTATAGAACGGCTTTACGCCCATGGCCCGCACACGCTCGGCGATCAAGTCGCCAACCGGATAGTCGACCATGGCCGTGGCGATTCCCGTCGCCATACCGAAACAGTCCGAAAGGTTCGCGGCGCAATTGAATTCCCCGCCGCTGACATGGATGTGGCATTCCGCCGCCTTGCGGAACGGGATCACGCCGGGGTCGAAGCGATGGATCAGTGCGCCCAAAGACAAAAAGTCGAGCGCGCCGGCCGGAGTAATAGTAAGTGCGCCGCTCATGCGTTATAAGTGCCCGATGAGACGCGGCCGCCGCGGCCGGTCCAGTTCGTATGAAAGAATTGGCTGCGAGGCTTGTCGGTTCGCTCGTAGGTATGCGCGCCGAAATAGTCGCGCTGCGCCTGCAGTAAGTTGGCCGGCAGACGCGCGGTGCGATAGCCATCGTAAAACGACAGCGCCGTGGAAAACGCAGGCGTGGGAACGCCCCGCTCGATCGCCTGTACAATCGCGCGCCGCCAGGAATCCTGATATCCGATCAGCGTCTGGCTGAAGAAGCCGTCGAGCAACAAGTTAGTAAGTTGCGGATTCTTGTCGTAAGCTTCCTTGATCTTGCCCAGGAACCGGCTGCGGATAATGCAGCCGCCGCGCCACATCAGCGCGATGCCGCCGAAGTTCAGATTCCAGCTTTCCTCTTTGGCCGCCTCGCGCAGTAGCATATAACCCTGCGCATAAGAGATCATCTTCGAGCAGTACAGCGCGCGGCGCACATCTTCGATGAAGGCGGTGCGATCGGCGGCCGGCGGTTGTTTAGGCCCGGCAAGAATGCGGGAAGCGGCCACCCGTTCGTCTTTCATGGCCGAGAGACAACGCGCGAACACGGCCTCGCCGATCAGAGTCACTGGCGTGCCCGTGTCGAGAGCGCTGATGCCGGTCCACTTACCCGTGCCCTTCTGTCCGGCGGTATCGAGAATCTTATCCAGCAGAGGCGCGCCGTCGTCGTCTTTCTTGGTGAAGATCTCGGCGGTGATTTCGATCAGATAGCTATCGAGTTCGCCCTTATTCCACTCGGCGAAGACCTGGTGCAATTCATCGGCGGTCAGTCCCAGGCCATCCTTCAGCAACTGATACGCTTCGCAAATCAATTGCATATCGCCGTATTCGATGCCGTTGTGCACCATCTTCACGTAGTGGCCGGCGCCGTTTTCTCCCACCCAGTCACAGCAAGGCGTGCCGTCTTCCACTTTGGCGGCAATGGCTTGGAAGATCTCCTTCACGTGCGGCCACGCGGCCGGATTTCCGCCGGGCATAATGGACGGCCCGTGCCGCGCGCCTTCCTCGCCTCCGGAAACGCCCGTGCCGACGAACAGAATGCCCTGCTCAGCCAGAGCCTTGGTGCGGCGATTGGTATCGGGGTAATGCGAGTTGCCGCCATCGATAATGATGTCGCCCTTTTGGAGATGCGGCGTCAGATGCGCGATCATCTCGTCGACCGTGTCGCCTGCCTTAACCATCAGCATCACGCGGCGCGGCTTCTTCAACACCTGCACCAGTTCCTCGATAGAGTGCGTGCCCACCACCTGCGTGCCGGCGGCTTCGTGGGCGATGAAGTCATCCACCTTCGAGACGGTGCGATTAAAAACGGCTACGCGATAGCCGTGGTCGTTCATGTTCAGAACGAGGTTCTGGCCCATTACCGCGAGACCGATGAGGCCGATATCACAAGTTTCCGGTTGCATGATGCTCCTTTGGGGACGAAAGATTATTCTAACGGAGAAGCCGCGAGACGTGGAGTTCCGACCGAAGGAAACCGCTCCCTTACGGTCGCGGCTCAGTAGCCCGCGCGCGATCTCGCAGTACTCGCGAGGTCAATCCAGATACTTCTTCACATCCGGAAACAGCAGCGCCTTGATTTTGGGATTCTCCAAATCTTGTTTGGTGACCACCGTGGCGTTCAGATCGATAACCTTGGGCGGATCGGTTCCGTGCAGCTTGTCCACCAGCGTCTTCACCCCTTCGTAGCCGATGCGGAAGGGGTCCTGCGCCACCAATGCGTCGATGGAGCCGTCCTTCAAATCCGCCACCAGATCGTTGCTGGCATCGAACGCCACCAGCTTGACCTTGCCTGCCAATCCGCGCGATTTCAGAGCCATCGCGGCGCCGACCGAACTCGGCTCGGAGGAGGCAAATATGCCATCCAGATCCGGCTGGGCGGTGAGAAAATTCTCCGCCACCGCCATGGCCTTGGCACGGTCGGACATGGAGAATTGGCGCGCCACGATCTGCATGCCGGGGAACTGTTTCTGCAAGACCTTTTCGAATCCCGCTTCGCGATCCAGAGTAGACTTGCTACCCGGGGCATTCATCAGCATGGCCACCTTCCCCTTGCCGTTCAACAGCGCGCCCAGCTTACGCGCGGCCATCTCTCCGGCCAGGAAGTTATTGGTCGCTACATAAGTGAGATAGTTAGTGGAATCCACGCCCGAATCGATAACAGTAACCGGGATATGCGCCGCAGCCGCGCGGTCCAGCGAGCCATTTAGCGTGGTGCGATCCTGTGCGGCGACTGCCAACCCATCCACCTGGCGCGCGATCATGGAATCCACAATCTGCACCTGCCGCGCGTAATCTGTTTCCGAAGACGGGCCATTCCAAACGACATCTACGTTCAAATCCTGGCCCGCGGCCACGGCGCCCGCATGCACGGAAACCCAGAAGATTTGCGCGTTGGCTTTGGGGACGACCGCGATGGTTTTACGCTGCGCGCCGTGGCAGGCGGTGAAAAGCAGAGCGGCCGACACGACCACCATCGAGTTGCGAAGTGACTCTCTCATAGATGTCATCCAGTTCATCGTACCTGCTTCGCTTTACGCCGCACACCAACCGCCATCGATCAGCACGTCCGTTCCGGTGATAAACCCGGATTCCGGCGCGCACAGGTAGACCGCCAACTGTCCCACTTCCTCGATGCGGCCCCACCGGCCCAGCGGAATCTTGGCGACGAATTGGGCGTTGAGCTCCGGATTCTCGATCAGCGGCGTGTTCATCTCGGTGGCGAACGGCCCGGGGCTGATGGCGTTCACGGTAATTCCATCCGGCGCGAGTTCCAGGGCCAGCGCACGCGTAAGACCGAGCAGCGCGCTTTTGCTGGCCGAATAAGCGGAGCGGCCGGGCATCGATACATGCGCCATGATGGATGCCATGTTGATCACACGCCCGTAGCCGCTGCCTTTCATGTGCGGCACGAAAGCGCGGCACATCAGGAACGTGCTGGTGAGGCTGGTGTCGATTACGCGGCGCCACTCATCGAGAGTGAATTCCGTAAGTTGTTTGCGAATATTGATGCCCGCGTTGTTGATCAGAATTTGAACGCGTCCGCAAGCTTCGGTGACTTCCTTTTCCAGGCGTAGCACTTGGTCCTCGCTGGTCACATCCGCTTGAAATACCTGCGCGCCGCCGCCGCTGTTCCACACCGCTTCGGCGGCCTTATCGAGGGCCAGGCGATCGCGGGCAACCAACGCGAGACTGGCGCCTTCGCCAGCTAAAGCCAACGCCATGGCCTTTCCTAACCCGCGGCTGGCGCCCGTAATCAACGCTACTTTCCCCGCCAGTTTCCCGCTCACGGAGTGGTCCCCCCGATGGGGTTATGCGACGCCGCCAAAATCT
Organism: Bryobacterales bacterium; assembly: GCA_963785255.1. Lineage (GTDB taxonomy): Bacteria > Acidobacteriota > Terriglobia > Bryobacterales > Bryobacteraceae > Bog-159. The sequence goes on along the minus strand of CAWAUR010000011.1, from coordinate 493,375 downwards.
CATCGGCTACCCGCTGCGGCCTGTCGACATTGCGGATGGTAAGGCGGCTGGCCTCTCCGGCGGTCTCGATGGCCAGGTTGCCAACGTCGAAAACGCGCTGCATCACGGATTGATCGACGCGCGCGTCCTGCACTTTCGGCAGCGAGATATTGCGCGTAGATTTGTGGAGCGCACCCACCTCGTAGCGCAGTTTGTCGCCCACGATGGTGGCCTTGGTGAATCGTTGCAGGATGTGCCGGCGCACTGGCCAGATCAGCAGCAGAACGGGCAGACCCATCACCCAATACCGGTACTGGCGGTCGTCCGGCGGCAGCAGGTACGCGCCGACCAGGCCCGCCACGATCACCACCAGCACTGCCACGTACCCCAGCTTGATGAACTTCATCGTGGGCCGGATTACCGTGTCTTGCATGTCTATGCCTCCGCACGCGCTATTGTAACAGCACCTCAGCGGGTACCAGCAGGCGGCATGGTGGGGCAGACGATCGGCCTGTGTCGTCTGCCACGCCGTCGAAGACGGCAGACCACAAACAACGATGGTCTGCCCTACTAAACCGCGCGTCCCGATGGCGTGCTACACTCTCCGATATTCCGAGCACAACCACCGAACCGCAATTGCGCCGCGAACTGGGCCTGCGCGACCCGGTGCTGTTCAATATCGCCGCGGTCATCGGCATCCGCTGGTTGGCTAGTAAAACAAGTTACTCAGCCAGTAACACCAGCGGCACAGAAAAACCATGCCAATCGCCGAAGCCCTGTTTGGTCCAGACAACTGCCGCAGCCCACACCGGACCGGTATCTATCACGTTGTGGCTGCTGGCCGCGGCCTTCTTTTTCATTCCGTCGGCTCTTTGCCTAACTTGCTGCTGGCTGGCGTAGATCTGGCCGGCACCGCTGGGATTCTCGGAGTCCAAGATCTATGTCATTTCCATTTCGCTGCTGATCCGGTGGCTGGGCCCGGCGGCGAATATCTTCGGTCTTTCCGTCGCTAAGTGGACCAATAATGCCGGCGCCGCCGCCACTTATACATTCGGCGTTGCTGATCGTTTTGGGAATCGTGGTTTGGGCACCCCTGCAACTTACTCCGCACTGGGATCTTGAGAAAGTGCACTTCTGGCCGCAGATCGCGTTCGCCTTCGGTGGGCTGGAGTTGGGCGCGATTATGGGTGGCGAAATCCGTAATCCGGTGCGCAATGTGCCGCGCGGCCTGGATCTCGGGCGGTTTCATCGCGGCGTTCTATATTCTCGGCACGCTGTCACCGATGGTGTTGATGCCGCCCGAACGCATCAATATCCTCACCGGTTTGGTGCAGGCTTCGAATGAAGCGGGCGCGCGTTTGCATGCCGCCTGGCTGGGGCGTGCCATGATCGTGCTGGTCCTGGCGGGCGTCGCGGGGCAACTCTGCGCATGGATTGGCGGTTGCGCGCGCATTCCATTCGTCATCGGATTGGATCGCTATTTCCCGACGGCGTTCGCCCGGCTGCGCCCGCGCTGGGGGACGCCGCATCTTTCCCTGCTGGCGCAAGGCATCGCCTGCACGGCGTTTGTCGTCTTGCTGCAGCCGGCGAGAACTTGCGTGTGGGCTATCGATTACTGGTCGATACGACAGTAATTGTCTATTTCATTCCGTTCTTGTATATGTTCGCCATGTCGTGATTGTACGGCCGTAAGTGGAGCGCCGGAATGGGCGCGGCCGTGACGGTAGTTTCCATTATCGCGATTCAGCGTGGCGCTGCGGCGCCTTGTGCGGACTTCTTGAACTGCATGCAGTTGCCGGTGTGGTGGCTCAGCACCAATTGCAGCGGCGCCGGACGATCGTGGATGTCGATGCCTACCGGCCCGGCGCAAGCGGGCGAAGAATCGGGCAGGTTCACCACGGCTTCGATGTCATAATGCAAACCGGGGCGCAGAAGAGCGGTCGCTTTGCCGTGCTCGTCGGCATCCGCGTGTACTGCTGTCGAAGAGTTCTCCCACTGATCGTCGTACGCCAAAATCTGCGCGTTGGCCGCAGGCTGGCCATCGAACCCCAGAACCGTCACCGCGAGCGGCACGCTGGGCGGCGCCGAGTCGGGCGGCAGAAAGAAACGGAGATTCTCCGTAACTTGCCCGGCATCCAAAGTGAATACGGTGGCATCCGAGCGGCTGGCTGAGCCAGGATAAAAAGCCTTGCGGTAATAAGTAGGTTTGTCGGATGCTACTAGCGAAAAGTCCATGTTAGCGCCAAAGATGTACGATCCAGGCGACAACGGCGAGAGATCGAAGGAACCATCCGCGCCGCTGTGGGTGTAGCTTGGTCCCCATATGGATGAGTTATGCGGATCGTCATCCGCGCGCTTGGCCGTCAGATACACTCCCGCCGCGGGCGTGCCATCGGAGTAATAAACGTGCCCGCTAATATGTCCATCGATGCGGGTGCTGAAGTTGACTTCCGCGCAGCCGCGATCCTGGACCTCCACTTTCCGGCCTCCAAAATCCGCATAGCGCTGCGGCGCTACCGCGGAGACAGTGTACTTGCCCGGCGGAAGGCCATCCACCCGGTATTTCCCGTCGGCATCCGAACTCATGGTTTTCGAAGCGGCGCCGGACACCCTGACCGCCACGCCGGCGGTCTTATCTGCATCGTATCCGCCCAGATCGTTCGGTTTTAGCGTATGGACTTCGCCGTATATAGAGCCGCCGGGCGGCGCCTTAGCAAGACCTCGATCCACTGGATGTCTTCGTCGTCCGCGCGGCTAACTACTTCGTGAGTACGGGAACAGTGGCTGGTTACTAAGCTGCCGTCGGTTCCCGGGCTCGCATAAACCAGGTAGTCGTGTCCTTGTGCGAATGGAAAACCGCAGGCCGAATCTTCATCGTTAGTATGGACCACCACCTGTTCGCCGGGCGCGCCGCGATAGGTCTTTGCGACGTCGAAATGGACCAGGTATTGTCCCGGACCGATCCGGTCCTTTTCGGGCGGTTGGTCGTAGATATGTTCGATGCGCGTGACGTGGCCGAGGAACAATACGGGGGTGTTCCAGTAGACGGCACAGACTGGTGTGGGTCCGGTGCAGCTACATGTCAGGGCTGGGTATGCGGAAAGAAAACCGAGAATAGCCGCTACGATGATTTTCTTCATCGGTGATTCGAACTTCGCTCGCCAGGGGCTTGCTTCGCTCGCCAGGGGCTTGCTTCGCTCGCCAAAGAGCGGGCCTACGAGGCCCGCGCAGGCAGAGTGCCCAATGTCACTTAGTTTTCTCCTTCCTGAAGGGGAACCCAGGCTGCCGGCGCCAGAGTTCGCGCGGGTAGGAACGAGGCCGTTTTCGTTTGGGCAAGGTGCATTGCGCCGCCAATTCGAGAACACGTTGAAACTCCCGCTGGAATTGTGCTGGGGTGGTGGCCGCCGCCAGTTTGTGCCAAGCGCAATCCACTACGTTGAGGACCTGTGAAAAGCTGAGTTGCCGCGGGTCCAGCCGGTTTTGGCGGGCGGCCAGACACATGATGGCGCGCACCAGGTTGTAAGCGCAGACCGCCATGTATAACTCCTTGTCCAGCATATCCGGACTCTTCACGGCCACATGATGCAGGCGCACGGTTCGTTTCAGGGCGCGCAGGTCCGTCTCAATCTTCCAGCGCCCGCCGTAGAGGGTAGCGATTTCCTTCTGCGGATCCGTCAGCGTAGTGAACAGGTATAGCCATTGTTTGGACTTGCCGCGCCCCACGCGCACTGCGATCAAGCGACCCTCGACCTTGGCCTGTGGCGGCACACGATGGTGTTTCCCCCCATCGAAACGGCTGGCCTGCCAGTTCACCGCATACGCTCCTTCGCGCGCGATCGGCTCCCCCATCAGCTTCTGGGCGCGCGCCTGGGTGAGCCGCAGCACCACTCCTAAGCCCCGCTGCTGCGCTTCCCAAGCTACCCAGAGAACCCCGAAATTGCGGTCTCCCAGGATCACCGCGCCGGCCGGCAACCCATCCAGCGCACGGCTTGCCAACTCTTGTTCGCTAACCGCTTGGGCGCCATACATGGGACCCCATTGGGGGGCCTCCGCCAGAGCCGTGTGCATCTCGTGCAACACCACCATCCGCACCACCGGCCAGTGGCTGACACCATGCTGATTCTGCGCCGGCGGATAGCTGCCCACCAGCTCTCGGCTATGTTCCAGATCCAGCGCGGTGCCGTCCAGCAGATACACCCGCCGCACCCCGGGTTCGTCCAGTCCCAATAGCTGGCGGAGGCGCACAATGATTTCCTGCATCACTTGTCTGCATAATAGCGTGGGCAACTTCTGGCGTGCCTGGCAATAGCCACCCGTGTGGCAAGAGATGCGTTGCTCGCGCACGCGTTGGCAGGTCTGCAACAGCGGCTCGGCGGCTCCCTGGACTAACAGTTGCACCGCGGCCGCCAGCGTGCCCACCCGGTGCAGCCGCTGCAATATCATGAGCCACAGCACCACGGGCACCGCATATATGCCGCGCCGGATGCGCAAGCCCGCCTGAATTTGCATATACTCCAGCACGCCTGCTGTCAGCGCGCGTTGATACAACTCCAGGACGGAGCCGAGATCAGGGGAGGTCATAGCTAAAACATATACCAAATGAAATGTTTTACGCTACGGTAGGAGTAGATTCCGGTTCCATGCTGCGTTGCGCCCTTCAGTCCGACTCCCTGGCGGGAGTGGTATACCGCCGAGATCAATCCTGGCTAGAGGTGGAATTCCGTGACGGTACCCGCTACCGTTACTTCGACGTCCCCTTGGATTGCCTCCAGCAACTATTGGCGGCCGACTCTAAAGGCAGTTACTTCAACCGAAACATCCGTAACCGGTTCCGTTTTCAGCGGATTGCCGGCGATGACCGGCCTCTATCGGGAGAAAACTAAGTGGCATTGGGCAGAGTGCCTGCCCCACAATCAGCCGGCGAGCTCGATGTCAACCCGCTTGGCTCCCGCATCCAACTTCACTATCCGGAAGCTGCGGATCTGGCCGGCGCGCGCCGGCTCGCGCTTTCCAGGCTGCGGTCCGGACGCCACGCCGCCCTTCCACTTCGCGGACAACATCGACGAAAGCGAACCCAAGTCGACCTGCGCGGGCGCAGCAGGCTCGCCGCTCTGATCACCTTCGCCGCCCGCGATGGCGCAACTCGCCTGCACGCCCTCGCCCAGCTCCACCTTGGCGCGGCCACCGGAAACATTGGCGATGCGTCCGGTCACCACGTCGCCTTCTTTATGTTCGGCGATGTATTCGTCAATACTGGTGGGCTGAAGCTGTTTCATGCCCATCCGGATGCGCCGGCGTTCCGGGTCGACTTCCAGAATCTGCGCGCGCACCGTTTGCCCCGCCTTCAGCACATCCTGCGGATGGTTGATGCGCTTCTCGGCCGTGATATCGCCAACGTGGATCATGCCTTCCACGCCCTCGGCGAGTTGCACGAATGCGCCGAACTTCGTAAGGCTAACGACGGGTCCCTCGATTACGCCGCCCACCGGATATTTCTGCTTCGCATCCGCCCAGGGATCGCCCAGCGCCTGCTTCAATCCCAACGAAATGCGCCGTTCGCCGGCGTTCACGTGCAACACCACGGCTTCCACGGTATCGCCCGGCTTCACAATATCGGACGGCTTGCGCACCTTCTTCGACCAGGACATTTCCGACAGGTGAATCAAGCCTTCCACGCCGGGCTCCAGCTCCACGAAGGCCCCGAAATCCGTCGCTCGCGTCACCGTGCCGCGGACGCGGTCGCCGGTCTTATATTTCTCGCCCACCTGCTCCCAAGGGTGCGGCTGAAGCTGCTTCAATCCGAGCCCCACGCGCCGCTTGGCCGGATCCACTTTCAGAATCTTGACGTCCAGCTCCTGCCCCACCGAGAGCAGATCGGCGGGCTTATTCACATGGCCCCACGATATGTCGGCCACGTGCAGCAAGCCGTCCACGCCGCCAATATCCACGAACGCGCCGTAATCGGTCAAGCTGCGCACGGCGCCGTGCATCACCGCGCCTTCCTGCAGATCGCTGAATACCTTCTGGCGAGCGAGCGCTTCTTCCTCTTCCAGCACCACGCGCCGGTCCACCACCACGTCTTCGTCGGCAACATCCAGCTTGATGATACGGCAGGTAATCTCCTGGCCCACCAACTTTTCCATTTCCGGCACGTCTTTGGCGCCGGAACGCGACGCCGGCATGAACGCGCGCACGCCCACATCCACACTAAGCCCGCCCTTCACCACGCCAGTAACGATACCCGCGATGGAGCGCTTCTGGGCGAAGGCGGCTTCGAGCGACGACCAATCCTTAGGCCGCTCCACGCGCACCTTCGAAAGCTCGTAATAGCCTTCTTCGTTGCGCCCTTTGATGGAGACGGGGAACTGATCGCCGACGCGCGCGTTCACCGTGCCGGACGGATCTTTGAAAGCCGCGGCGGGCATTACGCCTTCTATCTTCTGGCCAATATCGATGAAGACAAAATCGGGGGAAACGGCAATGACGGTGCCGGTTAAGCCTTGGCCGTTGGCCTGCGGCCGGGCGGTGTGCGATTGTTCGTATTCGGACAGGATGTCCGCGAAGTTTTCGCCCGGTTCGGGCGCGGTGGGGGTTTCATCCTGTTCCAGCGTGGTTTCGTTAGGCATGAGACTACGTAGATATTGTGGCATAATCCGGTCTGGGACCGCATCGTGGCAAACTCCGCATGGCGGCGCATCGCACAATGGATCCGTCCGCAGGACGTAGTATGGCTGCTGCTCTTCTCGGGCATGATCGTCTTCAACCAGACGGGCACTGCCTCGGAAATCGCCATGCTGGTGGCGCTGGCCGCCGTGCAGATTCTGGAATCGAAGCTGCCGTTCCTCGCCACGAAGCGCGGAATTGTTTCGTGGATCCTGCTCAAGCTGCTGCTGAGCGGCCTGTTGATCGGCTATACGGAGGGCGTGAGCAGCAGCTATTATTGGCTGCTTCTGCTGCCTATGATCTCGGCTGGTTCGAAGCTGGGCGTGCTGGGAACGCTGGTGGTCACGCTGCTGGCCTGGGGCGTTTACCTATCCTTCCTGCTGAAGGTCGATTGGGCCACTCAGGAGATCGACCCGCAGGGGAAACGCGAACTGATTCTGCGCGTGATTTTCCTGGCCGTGGCCGGCAACCTTACCAACACGCTGGCCGAAGCCCTGCGCCGCCAATACGCGCGCACCAAGGCCGTGGCCGATCAACTCGCCGAAGCCAATCGCAACTTGCAGCAAGCGGAAGAAGCGGTGCGCCGCTCGGACCGGCTGGCGGCGTTGGGGCAACTGGCGGCGGGTCTGGCGCACGAGCTGCGCAATCCGTTGGGCACCATTCGCGCCTCGGCCGAGATGCTGCAGCGCGGCGTCGCCTCGGAAAACGACGTGGCGCGTGAGATGGCGGGTTTCATCGCCGAGGAAGTGGACCGCACCAATTCGCTGGTGACGCGCTTCCTCGATTTCGTGCGGCCGCTCGAGCTGCGTCCGGCCCCGGCGGATCTGGCGCAGGTGCTCGATCGCGCGGTGGCCATGGCCGAGCGCGAGACCGCGGCGCGCGAAATCACTGTTTACAAAAATTACTCGCCGGATATTCCGCCGTTCCCGCTGGACGCCGAGTTGATGGAGCGCGTGTTCTACAACCTGCTGGCGAACGCGGCCCAAGCCACCGCTCCGGGCGGCGCGGTTACGTTGAAAACCCGTCCGGCAGGGGGCAATGCTGAAATTTGCGTGATCGACCGCGGCGAGGGAATTGAACCCAAAAACATCGACACCATCTTCAATCCTTTTTTTACTACCAAGCCCGAGGGCGTGGGCTTGGGCCTGGCTATCTGCTCCAAGATCGTGGACCAGCACGGCGGCAAGATCACGGTGGAGAGCGAGCGCGGCAAGGGCAGCGTGTTCCGTGTTTTTTTACCCATGGGAGAAACTATATCCGGATCGAAACCGAAAGACTGAGCCTGTGCGATTGGCAGCCGGACGACTGGGTCGCATTCCGCGCCATCGCCGGCGATCCCGAGGTGATGCGTTACATCGGCGACGGACAGCCATGGCCGGAGAAACGCGCGCGCGAATTCGTCGGGCGGCAGATCGCGTTGTTTGCCGAGCGCGGATACTGCTTGTGGAAGCTGCTGCCCGGAGATGGCGCGGAACTGATCGGCTTCTGCGGATTGCAGCCGCTGCCGGAGACGGACGAGATAGAAATCGGCTGGTGGCTGGCGCGTGCCTGGTGGGGCCGCGGCCTGGCCACCGAAGCCGCGCGGGCGGCTTTGCGCGACGGTTTTGAGCGCGCCGGTCTGCGGCGGATCGTGGCGATTGCGCAGCCCGCCAATACGGCGTCGATCAATGTGATGCGGAAGCTGGGAATGCGCTTCGAATGCATGACCGAGTCGCGCGGAATCGCGGTGGCCATGCACACAATAAGCTTGACTTTTGCCGGCTTATCCGTATAATTCCAGGATGACCGGAGGTTAGGTTCAATGGACAAAGTCGTAACGGCATTCGCCTCTTTTCGCGGCTGGGTTTGCGGTGCAGCAACTCCTGGAAATCCTGACGTCGTTGTTGGATCTCGATAGCAACCAGAACTTCCAGAAGTATAAGAAGGCGATTCTGGGCGCAGTTTCTCTCCTGGTTGGTTTTGCTCTGGCTGGGCCGGTGGAGGGTCTGCGCGTGTTGAAGGCACTGAGCGTCGATGCACCGGCGGGGGTGGACATTTTCGTAAGCGCGCTGTTTCTGAGTGCGGGAACGGAGGGTTCCAACTCGGTGATGAAATTCCTGAAGTACACCAAGGAAGATAAGAAGAACACGGCGGCATCCAACGATCCGGCAAACGCGGCGGCACTCGCGAAGATGAACAGCCAGTAGGCGGCCGGGGAGGCCGGCGCAGCCAAAGTGGCTGCCCCACAGCGCTAGCGCAGGGCCTTCCACACTAGAAACAGGGCGCCCAGCAGGAAACCGGCGGCCGCCTGATACTCGCGGTTCTTCACATACAGCGACGGCTGGAATCCACGCCGCTCGCCCGCGGGAGTCATGCGCGGCGCCAATGCCGGCACCCGTGCGGCATAGTCGCTGTATTCGGGAAATAAGCGATTCAGGTGTTGCTGCTCAAGCTGGATCGCGGGCAGATAGATGAACAAGAACACGGCCGCGAACAGTGCGCCGAGAGCGGCACGCCGGGATGCGGCGGCCAGGCCGGCGGCCACCAGGAAAGTCCCCAGGTAGAGCGGGTTTCGCGTGTAGCTGTACGGCCCGCTGGTGGCGAGCGCCCGATCTTTGGCCAAGTGTCCCGCAGCCCAGGCGCGCAGTGCCAGCCCCGCCAGCGACACCGGCAGGCCCCAGGCCAGCGATCGCACATCCGGTTGCGAAAACCAGGCAAACGCGGCCACTAGCAGGAACCCGCAGGGCACCCGCAGGCGCGCCACAAAATCCGCGTAGGGTTTGGGAAAAAGCAGCTTCAAGCCAGGCAGTCCGCCGGATGGTTTCGCCGCGCCAACCGCTCCTGGAGGGCGGCGGAAACCGCATCGGGTGTGACGGCCCGCATGCTCGGATCGATTTGGTTGCGCCGCTTGTAGGATGTGAGCGCGCCCGCGTCGCGCAGCACGGTGAAACTGCCGCCATAGGGACCGGTCTGCGCGGGATCGGTGGGACCATAAATCGCCACGCCCGGTTTCGCAAGCGCAGCCGCGACGTGCAACGGTCCGGAGTCCACGCCCACCACGGCTGCGGCGCGGCGCGTGGCATCGATCAATCCTTCAATCGATGACAAGTGCAGCACCGTGCCCGGCACACTCGAAAGCAGTTCGCGCTCGGAGGGAGGACCGTTCAGGACCAGCGGAAGACGTGCATGGCGGCGCAGAAGCTCGGCCAGCCGCGCATAATATTCGAGCGGCCATTGTTTGGAACGCCACCCCCCCAGAGGACTGGCCAGCACAAAGTCGCCCTCCGGCAGCGAACCCTCCGCGCGGCCGGCCGGCAAGGGAAACTTGTGCAGCGTGGCCGTCGCGCCGGCTCCCGCCGCCAGTTCCAGATTGCGATCCACGCGGTGCACCGCGGGGGCCGGGATGCGATCGGAGTAGAACATGGCCGCCAGCGGCTCGCGCGCCACCGATGTGTCGAAGCCGTAAATCCGCTCGGTGCGCGCCACACAAGCCACCAGGGCGGACTTGATCAACCCCTGAAAATCCACGGCGAACTCGAATCGCACGGCGCGCAACTCGCGCCAGAAGCGGGCCAGGCCAGCGCGCGTGGCGCGTTCGAAAAGCAAGATCCGGTCGACGAACGGATTATCGGCGAGTAGCGGCGCCCAGCGCGGTTCCACCACCCAGGTGATTCGCCGGCCGGGGAAGCCATGCTTCAGCGAAGCCACGGCCGGCAGGGCGTGCACAATGTCGCCCATGGCGCCGAGTCGCACGATCAAGATATTCCCGTCACCGCGGGGATGTCCGCCGGAGTATATCATCGTCTGTTCGAAACTCAACTGTAAGTCTATCAAGGCGCACGGTGCGCGGCGCAGTCATAGGCGTTTAAGCAGACGCATTGCACGAATGGCAGGGCTTCACGACTAAGGCGCCACCCCGTTCGGCCGCCGCATCGCGGAACCATCCCGTCCCTGAATCGCGGACGTGGTCAAGGGCAGGCCATTAGCCAGCTTAGCCAGCCGGAAGGCTCCGGGACGACCTAGCGCTACCAAGTTATCGCCTACCAACAGCATGCCGCCACCGGGCGTCTCGCGAAGGTTCTCGCGTGCGCCTGCCCCTGAAAGGGCGCCTCGCGCCATGCACCATCGCCGCATTCAAAGGTGTCCTGGCCCGTGCTGGCGGTCCACATGCACCCATTACTGTCGCGAAGAATCCGCACCGGCCCCGCCGCGGGAAGCGCCCAGACGGCATGATCGCTGGCGGCCAGCTTTCCGGCGGGCTGCCAACTAATCACGTCTTTTAGGCGCAACGCATGCCATCCCTTCTCGAGCCATGGATAAAGGATCTGCCCAGTGTGATCCAGCGTGAGCGGGCCTGGCGAGCGGAGGTCCATCACGGTTTCGCTTTTCCAAGTTCCGCCGATTCGCTGCATCCGAACCAGCGAAGAGATAACGATGGGAACGCCCCGGCCTGGCGGGCCTACGGCTGCAATCGCAACCTCCGGCGAAGCGGCGATTACACTCACAGCTATACCTTGTGCGATCTGTTCAACCCGGCCGTCCGCAAACCGGTAGACACCCGTTTCCGCGTCGGCGACCAGCGCCAAACTGAACTACCCAAATGGACTGGCGGTCGATGGAGCCGGAGATCTATTCATCGCCGATCAGAATAATTTCCGAATCCGCGAAGTCGCCTTTTCCACCGGAATCATCACAACTGTCGGCGGGAACGGGACGGAAGGAAACACCGCCACCGAGATTGGCTACGTTTACGACGGGATTGCAGTAGACTCCGCGGGCGCCACGGTGACCATCGGGGACGTGACGTACAGTGAGATCCGTCAGTTCCCTGTTGGCGGCGCGATCACCACCATCGCCGGCAAAGACAGCAAATCGCTTTGCGGCGACGGCGAACTTGCCACGAGCGCGTGCATGAAACCGTGGATGACTCGGACTTCATTGTCACTGCCAACACTTGTCCCGCGTCCTGCAGTGCCCTGGCGGGCGGCGCGAAGTGCACCATCAGCGTTGGATTCAAGCCGAAAGCCAACGGCGCGAAGAAGGGCGCGCTGGTCGTCAATGACAGCGACCCTAGCAGCCCTCAGATCGTTGGTATGACCGGGACCGGCGCCAGCTCCGTAACCTTCACGCCGAGTTCGCTGTCTTTCGCCGCCACGCCGGTAGGAACTACCAACGGCCCGACTAAGATTACTCTGACCAATAACACCACGGCCGCGCTCAAGCTGAACAAGACACCGTTGTCTATCAACGGACCCTTTACGATAAGCACCGGCGTCACTACCTGCACCGCCAACGCGACCATTGCCATCGGTGGCACTTGTGAGATCTGGGTGAATTTCGCCCCGACCTCCGTCGGCTTCCCCACCGGGACGCTGAGTGTCTTCGACACCAAGGTGTCGGCAACCGTGAACATTATCAACGTCGGTACCGAAGGTCACGTTCACCGCTGGCCCCGACAGCGCCGACTTCAGCACCAACGCCACCGATCCTCCCTGCGGAGGGTCTTTGGCTCCCGGTGCGCCCTGCAGCTTCACCGTGTATTACCCGCCGTCCACCAGCGGAGCGGAATCCACCAGTTACCTGGTGTACGACAGCAGCACGGGCAGTCCACAATCGCTGACTTTGAACGGCAGCGTACAATAAACGCTAAGCCTAAGCCGCCGGGTCACACGGCCCGGCGGCCATTACCTATCCATGATGATCTTCTCGTAACTAGTCACCCCGTTCTGTATCTCCACTTCCTTCGAGAACCGCTTCCCATCCTTCTCCACGCCTATGTTGTACTTACCCGGCCGCAGCACCAACGTCGCCGGAGTTACTTTATCCGCCGCCGTGCCATTCACAAACACGTGCGCACCCGGCGGAACGCTGGCCAGCATCAGCACGCCGCCCGGCACGCGCAGCGCGATGGTGGGCATCTCCAGTCCCGTGCTGCCTACCGTCACCGGACGATGCTCCGTCTGATACCCATCGCGCTTGATCGTAACCGTATGCTGGCCCGGCGTGGCATCCAGCGCGCAAGGCGTCGTGCAGGCGCTATCGGGACGGTCGTCCAGCATGGCGGTCGCATCGGCGGGCACGGTGGTCACCGAAACCTTCACGTACGGGTTGGACGATAAGTCCGGCGCAGGCTCGCGCGGCGCGGGCTGGCGCGGCTGCGAGTGGGCCGGCGTCTGTATCTCCGGCGGCGGGATCGGTCCGCGATCGGGCGTTGCACTGGCGGTTTCCGGCTTGGCCGCGGGCGTCGAAAGCGCCGGATGCTCGTCCGCCGTCGCGGTCGGCATCGGACTCGGCTTTTTTACCTCGGGCAATGCCGCCGGAGCCTGCGTGGCCGTCGACGGCGACGGCGTGGACGCAGAAACGGCCGGGGCTTTCGTCGCGGCTGTCTTCGATCCCGAATCCGTAAGCCACGGCGCCGCCTGCCAGGCGATCAAAATCACAAATCCCGCCGCCACCAGGATCGCGAACACCACCGGCAGCACGCCCATCTTCCGCCGCCGCGGCTTGGTCTCTTCCGTCGTGCTCGCCGGCGCTGCCATGCGAGGGCGCGGCACATCCGCAGCCGTGGGCAGATTCAGGCTCCCCCCCGCGGCACGGGCTTCCAACCCTTGGCCGCCGCGCAGGCCGCTTCCAGCGCGTCCACGAACTTGCGGCAATCGGGATAGCGCGCGTCGGGCTTCTTGGCCATCGCCCGGCGCAACACGTTGGTGATTCCCTGGTTCAGCGTGGAATTCAAGCGGTGCGCCGCCACGGGCTCCTCGGCCACGATCTTATAAACCACCGTGGTCAGTTGCTCGCCCGTGAAAGGCTTCTCGCCGGTCAGCATCTCAAACGCGATCACGGCGAGGGAAAACTGATCGGCGCGCCCGTCCACGGCCAGCCCCTGCACCTGCTCGGGCGCCATGTAATGCGGCGTGCCCACGATGGCGCCGGTCATAGTGAATTGCTCGTTGGTGCTGATCTTGGCGATGCCGAAGTCCGTGATCTTGGCCAGTCCCTCCTCGGTCACCATGATGTTCGCGGGCTTGATATCGCGATGCACGATGCCCTTTTGGTGGGCGTAGTCCAGCGCCACGGCGGCTTGTCCCAGAATGCTGAACATGCGCTCGGGCTCCAGCGGCTGGCCGGAAATCAACTGGTCGAGCGTGGGACCGTTGACGTACTCCATGGCGATGAAAGCCAGGTCGTCCTGCGCCTCCATGTCGTAGATCGTGACGATACCGGGATGCGACAGAACGCCGGCCGAGCGTGCCTCGCGGAACAGCCGTTCGCGCAGGCGGGCGCGCTCCTCGGCGTTGCTCACTTCGCCCAGACGGATGGTCTTGATGGCTACCGGACGGCCGATGGTAGGATCGGTGGCCAGGTACACCACGCCCATCGCGCCGCGCCCCAGCTCCCGCACAATTTTGTAGCGTCCGATGCGGTCCATCAGACTTTCAGTGTACTGTGCCGGGAACCCCCGCGCATTGTGGGGCAGCCACTCTGGCTGCGGCGGCCTCTCAGGCCGCCGGGCAGTTGGCGGGCTAAGAGCCCGCCGGGGCGCGCTTCGCGCGCCGAAGAGCGGGCCTACGAGGCCCGCGCAGGCAGAGTGCCTGCCCCACTTTGTAGGCCGTCCCACGCCGCCCGAACGTCGTTCGTGGGGCAGACTTCTTCTCTACTCCACGTCGAAATCCGCCGTGCGCGTCTTCGAGTTATTCATCCCGTCGAAAGCCGTAACCTCCACCTGGTAACCTCCCGGCGCGAGTTTGTCGACGTGCACGGGAAGCGCCACGGGAACCAGCGGATTGCCGGCCCGAACCCAATCACCGGCGCTGAACTTTCCGGAATCCTCCTTCACCTCCTGCGTCTTGCGGTCCAGCAGGCGAATCTGGATTCCCAGTATGGGCGCGGTCTTGTCCTTCTCATGCGGCTCGTAAATCTCCGTGTACAAGGCCACGCGGTCCGACGTCTTGAACCGGTACGCGGCCGCTGGAGAGAACTGCGCGCCCTGCGCCACCAGCGGCGTGTGTCCCTCGAGCAGCATGGCGTCCAGGTCCGTGCCCACCTCGGAGGCTTTATGAAAATTCTTGCTGATGGCCAGCGCGCCCAGGCCGAATTGCTTGGTGTCGTACGGCTCGATGTTCAGGGGCATCTCCACTTTGCCGAAGTTCGATCCGCCGGAATTAAAGGCCGCCTTCAGAGTGTACTGGCCCGAGGCGATGTCGAACTGTCCGTCGTAGTAGTACGGCCGCTCGTTGAAAGCCTGCAACTGTTTTTTATCCTCTACCTCCAGCTTTTTATTGTCGCTAAAGCGCGCCGCCACCCCGCCATCGGGGCGATAAGCGATCGCCAGGATATTCACTTCCGCATGGAATTTTCCATGCTCCTTTTGCCACTTAATGCTCTCCGTGGGAATATTCAAAGCCACGTCCACGCGCGCCGTATTGGTCGCCGAATAGAAATAGGGCGCTTCCATGCTGGTGCCAGGCACCCCCGGCGCCGTGCCGGCCACTACATTTTCCAGATTCTTTTCAACGGGATTGCCGGCGAGCACGTCCGCCGGTTTCACGTTGCAATAGCCGCTGCGGAACCGCACCGGCGCAATGCCCGGACGATCCACTTTCACTTTCAGCGTGTGGCAACTGCCTTCCTCGGATTCCGCCGGCGTGTAGCCCAGCAGATAGAACTGATCCTCCTCCTGGCCGATTTTTTGCAGGCCGCCGAAAAGATCGTTGGTATTCACAATCACGAAACCGCCGGTGCCGTCGGCCAGCGCGAAGAGGACCATTTGATTGGTCGAGGCGCTCTGAGGAAACGGCGGAATCAGATTGCGCGACTGGTTATACGGATTGATCGTGTTCGGGTTCACCAAGCTGTTGGAAACTCCTCCAGGGGCACTGCCCCCGCCCTTACCGCCTCCCGCACCTGTGCCGCCAGTGGTGCCGCCGCCTTTACCGCCGCCCGTGCCACCGCCCGGCGTACCTCCAGGCGCGCCTCCGCCTTTACCTCCGCCGCCGCCACCGGCTCCTCCACCGCCACCGGCGCCGCCGCCGCCGTGTTGAAAGAATGCCAGCCCCAGCGCGCTGCCCGGGTTATAGGAAGCGGGAATCAGCCGCACGCCCTGAGAGCTCGATGGCGTCCACAAACCCGCACCGCTCGCCCCGGGAACGCCCGATACCAGTCCCCGCACATCGATCGGATAAATCGCCACATTCGCCCGATTGCATTCGGAGATCACCGCGGACAACTCGGATATTCGGTCGGGGGGCACCACAAATCCGGCGGTCAGAAAGACGACCATTTTGCGGCCCGGAATGGGCGCCAGGAGCTTGGCCATGCTGCGTAGCGCCAGTAATTCGTCCCACAGACCGAAAGACCCTTCGGCGGCGCCCAGGTTGGCAACGCTGGGCGGCAGGCCGGCTGCGCTGTTCGACGCCAAGTCCGGCGTTGGATTGGGCGACGTGGACGAAAACTTAATGCCCCCGACCACCTTCTTCAGGCGGTCCGCGTCGGCCGTGAAGTTCTGCGCCACACTGATGCCGCCCACATAATTGATCACCGCCATAAAGTGATTTGGACCGGCATTGGTGTCGATGAACTTGGTGGCCGCCTGGCGCGCGTACGCCTGGTCGGAAAAACTCATCGTGGCGTTATCGAACAGAAGCACCAGATAATGTTTCTGGTTGTTATTGGGCGATTTGGGATCGGCTTCGAACGAGAAGCTGGTAATCTTCTGCTCCTTATTGTCTTCCCAAACCTTGAAATCTTTCTGTTCGAGATCGTGAATGTATTGTCCTTTCTTGTCGGTGACCACCGCGTCCACCAGCACTTCACGCGTCTCCGACTTGATCACCGGCGTCCCGGCGGGCGCTTGCGCGTTCGAGTCCTGAGCCCGCGCCGCACCACCCGCGGCGATCGCGGCTGCCACAAGAAAAATGCTGCGTAGCTGCATCTTGCACCTCAATTAAACGGAATATCGACAGTGCCATTGGCCGCTGCCATAAGTTGTCCTTCGGAATCTCTAATGACCATCCGGATCATATAACTGCCTGGCTTCACGTCAAAGCTGCTCTTGATCGTGATCCCCGAATTGAGCCTCAGTTGCAATGTCTGATCCTTCAGCCTCATTTGGAGAGTCTTGGAGTCTCCCGTCACTAAATTGCCGTTGCGATCGAAAACCCCTGAGACGATAGTCAAATCGTCCAGGTTTCGTCCATTTTCTTTGCGGAAACGTAGATGTCGCACATCCACCCGGGTCAGCACCGCGAGCTTCGCGTCATCCGCGCTGGGCTTGAAGAATTGTGTATGGATGGCCATCGGAATATCCCGCATCTCCTCGCGCGAGAATAGAGCGTCCTGGATTTCCTGTTTGGCGGCCTCCTCCGGATCTGTGGGGTGACGCGGCGCATAGTAACCGGAGCGCGCCTGGATTTGGAGTTTGGGCGGATTCTTCACGACTACCTTCAACCCATGCAGCTTGCCATCGAACTTCAGATTCTCCGGCGAAAAGCCCAGCAGATAGAGAAATTCCGGCCGCGCCGCTACACGCTTGAACCCGTCCACAAAGTCGTTATTGTTGTGAAACAGCGTGCCGCCCGTGCCGTACGCCAATTCCGTGAGCGTATCGTCTTCCGCCTGCGCGCTGGCCAGTTGATATTGGGAGCGCAAGATCAGGTTGGCGCCCAGACTCTGGGGCGAAGGCTGGCTGGCATCGCCGCCGGGAACGATGGTAAATAGCCCGCGTGCGTTCACCGCGTTGATGACCACGTTGGCGCGGATGGCACGGTCGATCAAGGCGGTCGAATCCTGGTATAGATCGGCCAGGGCCAGGAATCCCGGGGACACCAAAACGATACTGCGCAACCCCGGCATGGTGGAAAGGCGCCGGACGACATCACTGAGCGCGAAGAGTGCCGCGCGGCTCTCGGTATCGCCCGAGTTAAGCATTTGTTGCGCGGCGGCCTGGGCAGTGGAGGTGGCCTGCTGCAGTTGGCGGGTGGGGTCCAGATTCATGCATGAGAGCGTATCCGCCACAGCCGCCTGCAGGGCCATGGGATCGTTGCGGTTGACGATCATGTCCGCCTGGTAATAGCTAATATCGGGGCACGACTGGCCTACGCTGCGGGCGATGGGCTGGGGGACGAGGCGCATGAGCGCCGCATCCAGCAGGGCGCGGTCGTCGGTGAAATCCTGCCGGTTGCGGCCGGAACTGGTAAAAATAGCCGCCCGGTCGGTGGGCACCAGCGAATTGTGCATATGCTGTTGCGCGGCGTTGCGCACCAGCATCAAGTCGCTGATGGAGAGGTGCACATCGTCGAAGAAATAGGCCACAAAACGCTTCGGAACATCGGCGGGATTGACGGGGGCCGCATCATCCAGACCGCCGCCGGCCACCGCTTCCGCCGCCGGCTTGGGCGGTTCCGCCATCTGGCTGGCGAGCGTCTCCACCGTAAACGTGGAGATGGTCTGCGGCTTACCTCGATCGAAGAGTTGAAAGTCTTCCTTTTTCAGATCGCCGATGGCGTGCCCCGCCTTATCGCGAACCACCACCGGCACCAGCACCAGATTCACCTTGGTACGAAACGTGGGGGCGGTTTCGTGCGTGACCATCTCGTCGTCCCCATTGGGCGGCGATTGCGTTTGGCCTGCCGCGCTCCCCCAGGCAGCCAGGAGAGCCAAGCAGCCAAAGAGCGGCCAATGCGGTCTTGACATGGCTATCATTCTACTCCTTTAGAACGCCGTGGGGCGGGCACTTTTCCCCATCTGAGCCGCGACCGTCGGGGAGCGGTCGCCCCCCCATCACGAATCCCCCGCACCCCCCCCAGCCCCCGGCCCCTAGCCCCCAGCCCCCAGCTCCCGGCTCCCAGCCTCGCGTTGAAAACCATGCCCGCGCAGTGCGACCATTGCAATCAGATGGGCAATCAGATGGCACGCACGGAAAGGGTGCTCGCGCTCGACTGGCTCAGGGGCTTGGGTGTCCTCATCATGCTGCAAGGCCACCTGTTCAACTCCTTCGCCCGGCCCGATCTCCACCAACACCCCGTGTACGTCCTCTCACAATTCATCGGCGGCATGCCCGCGCCGATGTTCCTCTTTCTGGTGGGCGTCACGCTGGGCTTCCGCCTGGACCGCGGCGACCGCGCGGGCCTGTCGCCGGCCGCCCGCTGGAAATCCGCCATGGCGCGCGCCGGTTTCCTGGCAGCCATCGCGTTTGCGTTCCGCTTTCAGTTGTGGGTCTTCGCCTGGGGCAACCCCTGGACGGAAATCTTCCGCGTGGATATCTTGAACTGCATGGCGCTGGGCGTGGCCGTGCTTTCTCCCGTTGCTCTGCTCCAGCCGCGCAAAAGAATCACCTGGTGTGTCGCGGCCGGCCTCACCATCGCCGCCCTGGCGCCGCTCGTCTCCACGCTCGATTGGTCCGCCGCGCCGTGGCTGATCCGCAATTACATCGTGCCCAACAAAGCTTACTTCAGTTTCTTTCCGGACGCTGCCTACATCGCTTTTGGAGTGAGTTTCGGCGCACTGCTGCGCACCGCCGCACCGGCTCACGACCGCATTATGCAATGGTCGGCCTGTTTCGGACTGGCGCTCATCGTGACTGCCCATTATTTTTCCAATCTGCCCTTCTCCATCTATCCGGATTCCGATTTCTGGCTCAATAGTCCCGGTTTGATCTTCATCCGCCTCGGCATCGTGCTGGTGTTGGCGGCGGCCGGCTACGTGTGGACCGCCGGCCAGCAGCCGGAAAAGCTGGCCTTCATGCGCCGCCTTGGAACCAATTCGCTGCTCATCTATTGGGTGCATGTGGAGCTGGTTTACGGCCGCTGGTTCTGGTTCGCCAAGGAGCGGTTGACCATCGGCGCCTGCGCGGCGGCCAGCCTGCTGCTGATCGCGCTGATGTACTGGCTCGCCACGCTGGAACTTCCCACGCGCGTGAAGCGGCTGTTGCGGCGCGGGAAGCCCGCCGCGCTCGCGCAGGAGGCCGCATGGCGCAGGTAATCGCCGCCACCCCGGAACGCGCATCCGCGCGCAGCCGTTTGCGATGGCTCGAAATCGGCGCGCTCATCGTGCTGGTGGCCGGCTTCATCGCCATTCGCCTGTGGAACCTGACCTCCTTCTGCCTCGATTCCGACGAGATCTTCAGCCTGCTCTGCGCCCGCTACAACCTCGCCCATCTGTTCGGCTCGGTGCGCGCTGACGTGGTGCATCCGCCCTTGTTCTACCTGCTGCTATGGGCCTGGGTGAGGATCGGCGGCGAATCCATGCCTTGGCTGAGGCTCTTGCCCTTCTTGCTCTCGGTAGCGTCCTTGCCGCTGGTTTGGATCGTCTTCCGCCAACTCCGCCTGAATGCTTCCGCCCGCATCATCGCCGTGGCGCTGCTGATGATCAACGATTATCAGGTATTTCACGCCCGCTACGTCCGCATGTATGCTCTGTTCTTCCTGTTGAGCCTGGGGTCCATGGCGCTATTCAATCTATTCCTGGAGCGCGCCACGCCGCGCCGGACGATCGCACTTACCGCCGTGAATCTGCTGCTTGTCTACACCCAGTACTTCGGCTGGATGGTAGTGGGTATCGAGGCGTTGCATCTTCTGTTGATGGACCGGCGCAAGCTGAAACCATTCCTGCTGGGCGCCGCCGCCATCGCACTGCTATTCGCTCCCTGGGCCTACGCGGCGGCGCAGTCGGCCATCGCCAAAGGCGGACTCGCTCCGAACCTGGGTTGGATCAGACATCCCAAAATCGGCGATGTGTGGTGGTATTACGTGGGCTGCAATGGCCCGCTTTGGCCGATTCCGGTGGCGTCGGCCATCGTTTTTTTCCTGTTCGGCGCCATGGCGGCCGGACTCTGGCGCGTCTTCCGCTCCACGCGCGATCCTTTGCAAACCAGCCGCCTCACGTTCGCCTTGCTGCTGGCTTTCCTGCCCCCCTTCACGGCGTACTTAGTAAGTAACATGCTGCGTAATTCCATTTGGGGTAACCGCCACTTGATTGTAGCTGCGCTTCCTTACATCGCGCTGTTGGCGATGGCAATGGTCGCGCTGCGTCCTAAGTGGGTGCGGGTTATCGTCCTGACGATCGCCGCCGCCTGGGGCGCCTTCGGTATCTATCGTGTCACTTTATATCCGGAACTTAGAAATAACATGGATATACTCACCGGGCAGTTAGTCGCGCTGGACGCCAGTAGCTCGCCGCCCTCCACCGGCCCGGTTACCGTCGATTTCCTGGACCCGTACCTCGCGTTTCCCATGAATTACTATCTGGAAACGCACTATGGCCGTAAGTGGAATCTGGTGAATGTCTCGGGTATCCAAGACATCACCGCGGATCGTGTGTGGGTAGGTTACAACCATAAGTCCTGGAAGCAGCCGCGCAGTCCGCAGGATCTTTTGCGCGCGCGCGGATACCAGATCGGCCCTGGCATTTGGGCTGGCGACCGCTGGGACCGCATCGCGATTTTCCTGGCATACCGGCCTACTCAACCCTAAGGACAGCCGCCGGATCCGTCCTCACCGCGCGCGCGACCGGCACTATCGCCGCTATCGCCGCGGTGACCAGCATCGTGAACGCGGCCCCCAGAAGCACGCCGGGCTCGGTGGGCTTTACCCCGTAAAGCAGCGCGTCCACGTATCGGGCCGCCGCCAGGCCTAGCCCCGACCCCAACACCGCGCCGCACGCTACCATCGCTAAGACGTCCGAGATCACCATACGGGCCATCCGCCCAGCCGGCGCGCCCACCGCAATACGGATCCCGATCTCCCGCCGCCGCTGGACCACCGCATAGTCCAGCACGCCGTAAAGCCCGATCCCCGCCAGCAACAACGCCACCGCCGCGAAAAATAACGCCAGCGTGGCCAGCAGCCGTTCCCGCACGGTCTGCGACCGGTTGATCTCCGCCTGCGTCTGAAGATTGCTCACCCGGAACTCCGCCCGCGCGCGCGACACGTCCCTGCGTAGCATGCCCGCCAGAGCCAGCGGATTCCGCCCCACCGTGCGCACCAGCAACGTCGCGTGGCTCACCGGCGCATCGCTGCCCTCGCGGAACGGAATGTAAGCCGTCGGCGTGATCGGCTCGCGCATGTCGCGGTAGCGCGCATCGCCCGCCAGCCCCACTACTTGCAGCCGGATTTTGCCGCGTGCGAACCACCGCCCCACCGGATTCGCCCCGCCAAAATACTCCTTCGCGAAAGCCTCATTCACAATCGCCGCGCCGGGGTACACATCGTCAGGCCGAAAGTCGCGGCCATCCACCAGCGGGATCTT
Organism: Bryobacterales bacterium; assembly: GCA_963785255.1. Lineage (GTDB taxonomy): Bacteria > Acidobacteriota > Terriglobia > Bryobacterales > Bryobacteraceae > Bog-159. Next base: position 471,511 of record CAWAUR010000011.1, on the reverse strand, counting down.
CATGGTCTCCAGCCACCCCGGCGACACATTCAGAAAGTACGCCAAACGGTCGCCCGCGGGCGCCCCATTCACCGAGACAAACCCATTCGATCCGACCCCGCTCAGCAATGGCCATCCCGCCGTCGCCACGCGCTCCACGCCCGGCAACGCTTGTAAGTGCTGCGCCACCTGATTCCAGACGGCCGCAGATTGTTGCGGCTGCGCCTCCGTGTCCAGCGCCAGCAAGCGCTCCGAAGAGAATCCCGTGGGCTGATTCACCATGCGGTCGAACGACGCCGCCAGCAGCCCCGCCACAAAAAGCACCACCGAGCAGAACGCCACTTGCATGACGATCAGCGCGTGCATCAACCGCCGCTTCGCATGCGGGTCGCTGCCGCCCCTTAAAACGCTCACCGGCTGCGTCGCCGAAGTTCGCAGCGCCGGCAGGAGACCGAAAAGCAGCGTCACGCCGATCGTCAGCGCTAAACCGAATCCGAGCACGCGCCAGTCCGCCGGAAGCGCCAGCCGCGCCGGATCGTTCGCCGGGTTGATACGCTGCACCACATAAGGCGCCGACCACCACGCAAATAGCGCCCCCACCGCGCTCGCCAGCACCGCCAGCAGCGCGCTCTCCGCCAGCACCAGTTGGACGAGCCGCCTGCGTCCCGCGCCGATCGAGACGCGCAGCGCCATCTCGCGCGCCCGTGCCGCCGCTTGCCCCGTCAGTAAATTGGCCACGTTCGCGCATGCGATCAGCAGCACCAATCCCACCAGCACCGCCAGCACCCAGAGCGGCCGGCTGTACTCCTGCCGCATGAACGACAGCCCGCCGGACGCGGGCAGCACCAGAACCGTCTGATTCAGAAAATTCTCCAGCCGTCTCTTCGGCCAGCCTACGAAAGTCTTGGCCCTCTCGCTCTGCACCGCCCGGTAGACGGCCTGCAGGCGCTCGCGCACGGCCGCCACGGAGCCGCCCGGCTTCATGCGCACGAACGTCCGGATCCAGCCCCAATCGTCATGCGTCACGCCCGCATACATCATCGTCGGAAGGAAAATGTCGGTCATGGTTCCCGGCTCCGTGCCGGTGAACCCCCGCGGCGCCACGCCCACGATCTGATACAGGTCGCTGTCCATGCGGAAACCGCGCCCCAGCACCTTCGGATCGCGTCCGAAACGCCGCGTCCAGTAATCGTACGAGAGCACTGCGTAAGCGTGCGCCTGGGGTACCCGGTCGTCGGCTTCGCTGAACAAGCGCCCCAGCACCGGTTCGAGGCCGAACGAGTCGAACATCCAACCCGAAACGAATTGCCGGTGCGCTCTCTCTATCTCCTGATCCGAGCCGTACGTCAGTTCTACTCGCTGGCCATAAGAGGTGGCGATCAACTCGGCGTCTTCTTTCACCGCGGCGCGCATAGTTTGGAATTGCGGATACTCATTACTCTCACCCATCCGCAGATTCCCGCCCGGATCGTAGCCCAGCGTGAACATGGCATACAGCCGCTCGGGCTCCGCGACAGGCATCGGCCGCCACAGCATGGCGTCTATGAGCCGGAACGCCGAAGTGCAAGCGCCGGTCGCCAGTCCCAAAGACAGAATGGCCGCCGCCGACGCCACTTTGTGCTTCCTCAGTTGCCGCCATCCGAACACCGAATCCGCGCGTAGGGAATCCAGCCAGGGCAGCACCCGGAGATCGTGGCTCTCCTCACGGCGGCGCAGCCTGGACCCGAATGCCCGCCGCGCCTCCTCCGGATCGCGCCCGCGTTCCACCGCCTCGGCGACGTGCGACTCCAACTCCTCATCGATCTCGCGATCCAGCCGCCGCGCGCGCACGGCATTGTAGAATCGGCTCCATAGTGACATATTCAGGCCATCCTCAAAACACGGCTCACCGCCGACGTTACGGCATTCCAGCGCGATTCCTCGGCGGCGAGTTGGCTCTTACCGGCCGCCGTCAGTTCGTAGATACGCGCCCGCCGCCCGTTCTCCTTGGTGACCCACTTGGCGCGAATCCAACCCGCCTCCCCCATGCGGTGCAGCGCCGGATACAACGATCCTTCCTCCGCACGCAGCACGTCGCCGGAGATCTCCTGAATGGCGGTCATGATGGCGTACCCGTGGAGAGCGGGCCGCCGTGAGAGAATTTTCAGCACCAGCAAATCCAACGATCCTTGCAACGAATCCGGTTTCGGCATACTCAGACGTCCAAGTATTAAGACGTCTAGGCATCAATTCGGTTAGCCCCCGTCGCAGTGGGGCAGACCATCGTTGTAGGTTGACAGAGTTAATGAAATTTCTTGACAGGTTATCGAAAAACCTTGCCGCAGTTATTGAAATTATCCTACTTGACGTCACTTGACGTAGTAGCTGTTAGCGGCCGGAGTGGAAACGTCCAGGTCGTCTATCGTGTCTTTTTTCGCTGCCGGGCCCTTCTGATGAACTGCGCATATACCGTCACTTTTTCGAGTTAACCCAGCCACGCGGATGTCCTTCGGAGCCGCGGGAAGGATCGGCAACAACTTCGGCGTTGCGGAGGATCGGGCCCGGCAAGTGTCAGAAAGGGGGGGGGCCGGCAACTTGACGCCGAAAAGGCCAACCTCCGGCTGCCCCACGATCTACGAGGAGCCATCCGGTGGCGCGATACGATCCATTTTGTGGATAATTGTGAGATGCATAAAGCGTTGGCACTGCTGTGGTGCTCGGGTTTGGTCGCGGCCGATATCGGACGGCTACAACAGCTCGCCGACAAGAACCGATTCTTCGAACTGTGCCGGGATCTACAGCAGCCGGGCTGGAACGCCGCCGAGACCCTCTTCTATCGGGCTGTAATCGCGAGCCGGTTTGGGCATGAAACAGAGGGTATCGAACTCCTTCAGAGGGTTCTGGCAACGAACCCAAGCCCGGAAATAGCGCGGAAGGCGCGTGAGGAAATGGCATCGGCGTTTGCGCGACCCGGTCGCTACAAAGATGCAGCTCAAGCGTGGGTCGAAGCTCTTCTCCTGACACCTGGCAATGACCCCGAGCGGGATGGAAACGACAACACGCGGGCGCTGATGGCTGCGTTGAGCGAGGTTGTTCCAGAGACCGCGGATTTTGGGGGAGACTCGTCAGAAGAAATCGTGGGTGGATTCGGGCTCGGGTAGCTTGCCAAGTGAGTGATAGAGCGCGAGTTCGAGGACCCGGAAGGTGCGGAAGCCGTAGGATTTTCTCATGGTGACTTTGGCTTTGTTGTTCAGGCCCTCGACGACGCCACTGGAAAGAAGCTTTTGGGCGCGGAAATAGTTGAGGATCAGCTCGCGGTGCTGACGCAGTGACCGGGCGATCTTCTTCATGGGTTCGATGCGGGAACGCATCGTTTGCCGGCACCACTCATCGAGAAATTTTCCAGCCCAAGCTGGCGAGTTGTAATCCCAGAGTTGTTGAAAAGCTTCCTTGAGCAGGTAAGCGCGCACGGTCCTCAAGTTATACCGGAGCAGGTCTCTCAGGCGGAACCGCTGTTCGGTTTGCAGATTCTCTTCGCGTTTGAGCAGGAGCCAGCGCGACTTCTTCAGTAGCGGTGTTTGGCCTTCACTCGCCATGCGGCGCGATTCTCCGGCGCGCACTTCGTCGAGGGCCTTGTTCATTTTGGCTACGATATGGAAACGGTCGAGGATATGCAGGGCCTGGGAGCATTTCTCGCGGATGACTTTCAGATAGGGTTCCCACATGTCCGAGCAGACGAACACGATCTTGGAGGTGATTTCTGCACCCATGGTGGTGAAGAATCCCTGAAAAGACTCGATGGTTCTCTCCTTGCCGACCCAAAGCAAACGGGTGACACTATCGATCTGATAAACCAGGGTCAGGTACTTGTGCCCTTTGGCGTACTGGATTTCATCCACCCCGATGGCATCGATCTGGCCGAGCGTGCGGTGCTCCAGTCCGAAGGCGACCACATGTTCGACGGAGTCGCAGACCTTGTCCCAGGAGGTGCGGAACGCCTCGGCCGTTTCTTTCCACGAAAGCCGCCGCGCCCAGCGGGCCAGAAACAGCATGTAGACATTCGTCAACTGGTGCTTGCCGTTGCCCCAGGGAACTTCCTCGACAACCACCGCTTTGCAGCGGCGGCAATCGACGCGCCGCATGGCGTACAGCAGGAAGACCAGGAATCCCCAGAATGGGATGAAGTCGTAACGCCTTTCCGCGAGTTGATCATAACCGGGCGCCGGCTGATGGCAGCGGGAACAAACCGCTGCCGAACCCTTGCGCGGACGCACGGCAATTTCGATGCTCTTGTGATCGGAACTGAATTTGTTAGCGATCATCCGAAAGCGTAGGTTTTTGGACTTTGGCCGGACCGGGGTTGTCGACGACACTGCGCAGCTTGAGGCGTAGGTACTCAAGGTAACCGCCGGGGGTTGGATGTTCCAGAAGTTCGTCAATGACGGGTTCGAAGTAGGCCAAGGAGCGGATTCGCGGCAACTGCGGCACGTCAGAGGGCCGGGCCAAACGGCGGAGGCAGGCCAGCAAGAGAGCGGTCTCAACCACAGGCAGGGGGACGCCGCGTTCATACCATGTTCGAGCTTGACGCTGATCCGGAACGCTGGCGCGCAACGGCGTGTCCGGCAGGTCGACGTAGAGGGTGAGCACCGTGGTGACATACAGCGCAGAATTGGAATTCGGGTCCAGGATCGAAGCGGCTGAAGTCATTTCTTCCTCCGGCGCGCGGCTGTCTCCTGCTCGCTTTCGCGCATCCGATAGCTGTCGCCTTCAATGGCGGTGACGTCGGCGTGATGGAGCAGACGATCCAGCAGCGTGGCGATACACGTCGCATTGGGAAAGACTTCGTTCCATTCTTTGAACGGTCGATTCGTAGTCAGGATGACGGGCTTACGTTCGTAACGCCGGTTGACGACTTCGTAGAGCAGATCGGCGGCCTTGTCGTCGAAGGATAGATATCCGACCTCGTCGATGCACAACAAGCCAACATTGGCGTACCCGCGTAACTTGCATCGACGGCCTTCCGGAGATTGGCGGTGCAGTTCTTCGAGCAGTGCCGCAGCGGAACGAAACACCACGGAATGACCAGCGAGCACCGCAGCGTGCGCGATGTTCTGAGCGATCATGGTCTTGCCCAAGCCATTGCGGCCCACCAGGACGAGGTTGCGGGTTTCGCCCAGAAAATCCAGGGTCAGCGCACGTTCGATAATGTCGCGTTCGATCTTCGTGGGCCAGGACCAATCGAAGTCGGCCATGGGCTTGAATCTCTTGATGCCGCTGATGCGCAGCCGGCGCTCCAGACTGCGGCGCGAACGTTCGGCGGTTTCTGCGCGGGCGAGTTCTTCGAGAATCTGTAGGGGGGACCAGCGGGCTTTAGTGGCACGCGCGATGAAGTCATCCATCTGCGTGGGCACGGCGCGCAAGCCGATCTGCTTGAGTTGAGTGGCGAGGTTATTGTTGGTCATCGTCTGTGTCTCGGGTACGGGCGAGTTCATCGTAAGTCTCCAGATCATGCGGGCGGACGTCGAGTGATTGAGCTTGCGGATGGCGGCTGAGATCGATGGCCAACGGCGTGGAACGAGGTTGACGGCGGAGCAGAAATGCGACAGAAGCGGCACGCGGCGTGTTGCGTTGGAGAGCTTCCACGACGGCGCGGCGCACAGCCGTGGCGCCGTACTGCTCCAGCAGCTTCAGTAAATGCGCGGTCTGATAGCCGGCCGATTCGCCTTGAGCGAAGGCGAGATCGAGGAGCGTTTTGCTCTCGGGAACGGCCTGCTCCAAACGGCCGCCAGGCGTGGAATGGAATGCCTTGCGCTTGACCTGCAGCACGGCCTCCCGATGAGCGGGATCGAGCACGAGTTGGTGGCGATCATAGGTGCGTATATGTCGAGCGACCTCGATGGAACCATCCAGAATGCGCACACTGATCTCGGATGCGGCCAGTGTTAACTGGCGTCCAATGGCTTGCGGCGGGATGGAGTAATCGTTGAGATCGAAGCGCACATAGATAGTTTTGTGGGAGCGCACGGTTTCGATTCGGTCGGTGGGGAACGGATGCAGCGCATGCGGAAGCAAGCGAGGCCGCTCTTGCTCGAAAGCCTCGGCCACAGTGAGGTGGTCGCCGCCCGGCCAGCGCCGTTGATGCGCGACTTGATCTCGCCAGAGTAGAGCTTGCCGATTACATTCGGCCAGCGTGGCGAAGGCACGGCCCGCCCAGAAGGAATCGCGCACATAGCGGATGGCGCGCTCGACGCGGCCTTTCTGATTGCCCGCGCGCACCTGGCAGGGCCGCGGAGCGAAGTGATAGTGCGCGCTCAACTCGATGAGTTGCGGGTGAAACAGGATCTGATTGTCGCGGCGTTCGAGGACGGCACTTTTCAGGTTGTCGTAAAGAATTACTCGCGGCTGCCCGCACCAGAATTCGAATGCGTGGACATGGCCGCGCAAGAAGTTCTCCATGGTTTGATCGAAGAAGAACTCCAGATACAAGGCGCGCGAATACGATAACGTCATCACGAAGCAGGACAAGGTGCGCTTGGCGCGTCCGACTATCACATGACCGAAGTGTGCCCAATCGACTTGGGCCTGCTCGCCGGGAAACATCTGCAGTTGCAGGAAGGGTTCGCGCCTTTGCGGACGCAAGCGGGACACCGTGCGGCGCAACTGCACGATGCTGCCGCTGTAGCCGCGGTCCCGAATCATCTGGAAGATGCGCGTAGCGCGCAGCCGCGGATGTTGATCGAGAATCTGGCGAATAAACCCAATGTAAGGATCGACGACGGACGCACGCAGCGGCGGTGTGCTGTGGAAGCGCTCGCTCTCGATGGCATGACGAACTGCATCGGGATGAACGTTCAGTTCACTGGCAATGGTGCCAATCTTCCAGTGTTCGACGTAAAAGTAGCGGCGGATCTGCGCGCGGGTTTCCGGACTGATCATGAGACGACTCACTTTCTTGGTGGAGTGCGTGGAAAGGGATCGACGAATCGTCCCACGCGGCCGCAAATCCGGCAGCGCAGCGGTAAAGCAGTCTGCGCTTCGGTCCAGCAATGCGGCGCCGCAGGATTTTCTGGCCGGTCGGCAGGTCCACACTCGAATGATGCCGGGGATGTGATCGAAAGGGAAGCTTGATCCGTCACGCCCGATGGCGCTTGCCGGCGGCGGCACCGGTAATCGCGCTGCCGGTCGCGATGATCGAGCCGTCCTTCGGGGCTCTGTTGGTGGCGGGTGTTGGCGCATCGTCGTTGGTGGAGGCGGGCACGCTCACGGCATGGGGTGCTGCAGTAGCGCTGTCCGCGATCGCAGTGCACGCAGACGAAGAACACTGCGTGACACTCGCCACCGAGGCAAACTCGTTGCCGGAGTACCGTTTCGCCCTGAACCGCCGCCATGCGCCATCGCAGGCGGGACTGGACAACGGCACTGGTTTCGTGGCAGGTTGGAACCAGCTCAGTTTGGTTTTACCTGTCGAAAGGTCGCCGAACTCGGAACCCTGCCGCTCTAACGGCAGGGTTCCATCCGCTTCCCGCCTTTGACAAGATACTTCGTTTCGCCGGCGTGTTGATGATCGGACAGATGACTGCGCCTTCGGCGCCGATGATGTTGCTCTACCTACGGCCAAAGTCTAGGAAACTACGCTTTCAGATGATTGCTGACAGAATTCGGCATGCTGGTAAACGAAACCCCGGAAATGATGGCAGCGGTTTAAAATCGTGATGAGTTGTAGCATGGTGAAAAAGGCAGCGGCGAGAACTCCCAGGATAAACCGCGCCACGCTTGCGCCGGCCGCGGACCTGGAGCGTTACTGCCGTGGCCTGAACGATTGGCCGCGCTCGTGGATGGGATGGGAAAAGGACCTGCCGCCGGGCGAGAAACTCGTGGCCTGCTTCCGGCCATTCCTCGAATACCTGGTGACGTGCGCGGATCTGTCGCCGAAGACCATCCAGAAGCACGTCGATAATCTCTGGGCGCTGGGGGGAGAGATCATCCGGGATCTGAACGAAAACCCTCCTCTGAGAAGGAAAAACATCAAACAGATTCTCTTCGATGTGATCGATGAGGATGGCGGCCCACTGATCTACGGCGTCAGCTCAGAGCAACAACAGCGGTCCTTTGATACCACCTGCCGTAAGTTTCTCCGATTCCTCGGTCAGCCTCCCCGCTAAACCCGTCAAAATCACCCACAAATTCTCCTGACGAGGCTTGGGGGAGATGTACCTATAAAGGCTAACCGTAACCGGCTCGGTTCCTGGAACGCTCCTGTGCGGGTGAATGGCGTAAATGGCCAGTGGATTTTTGACACCGGTGCGAACATTTCGACTCTGACGGAAACCGAGGCGAAGCGGATGGGCCTCTCGGTCCGTGAAACCAAGGCGTACGTTAACGGGTCGACCCAGAAAAGAAATGCGCTGCAGTTGGCGGTAGCGAGCGATGTGCAATTGGGAGCCGCTCACATCCACAACGTGGTCTTTTTGGTGCTTGCCGACCAGGCGCTCCATATTGGACCCCTCCATTACCAGATCACCGGGATCCTGGGGCTGCCAGTTCGCCGTGCTCTTCGGCGAGTGGAGATTTCGCAGGCCGGTCTGCTCCGGGTCCATCCACGAGAAACTATTCTGCAGAGAACACCCAACCTCTTTTTTGATGAGGCATCGCCTATCGTGGAGGTCGAGCACGACCAGCATCGCCTACAGATGTTTCTGGACACGGGAGCAAATGCCACCGTTCTTTATCCTTCCTTCCTGGATGCTCTCGGGCGTGATGAGAACCGTAGGCTCCGAACAAAACGGGAAAAGCTGGCTGGCGCGGGCGGGGTAATAGAGCACAAGACTCAGGTCGTTCCGACGATTGGGATTGAGGTTCTGGGGAAACTGATTAGTTTGAAGAAACTGAGCCTGCTGTCGGAGGCGCCGCCGGGCAACGGTCGCTACCGCGACGGAGTTATCGGAATGGATGCCTTGTGGAGCGGCTTCTGGTTGGACTTTGATGCAATGCGGCTGGAGATCGAATGGGCTTCCGTTCGATATCTTGAAGTCGCAGAGCTCGGAAACGATGCTTACCCGCACGGTAAGTCGTCACCGCGATTCGGTGCAGGATCCCACTGGGCGAATCGGCAAACCACATGAGCGAGAAGTCATGTCGGACTTTTGCCCGGCCCGTTGCCCGGACAGAGCATTGTGGACGACGAGTCCTCCTTGTTTATTGATCGCCGGCCTCAGCGCAGCAGTGCCGCGCAATTCGGAACAACTACGAGATAGGGAGCGTCTCGGGCCGAATCTATTCGTTTAGGATTATTTCAATAACTGTGGCAAACGTGTAGGATATTTTCACTAACCGTGGCCCGATTTTTCACGATCTGTGGCACAGAGTCGCAGTTTGCCCTTTGAAATCAAGACAAGCATTTTCATCTACTCTGACAGCCTACAATCGTTTTTTGTGGTCTGTTTGGGAGGGCCTGCGGCCCGCGAAATTTCATGAAAAACTCGGCAAGCGCAGCGGCCAGGCCGGCTGAAAGCCGGCTGCGGGCAGAATTGCCCGCAAAGCCGAACTGACCCGCTACCCGAACTTGCCCACCAGCCACCAACCACCGCCCACGGGAGAGGTTTTTCGACCCTGCCGGGTTTCATCCGGCCTCGCAGGCCCGCTCTTCAGGAATTTTGAGCCTCTCCGTTCCCGCCGGCGCTGATTTACCATATGCCGAGACAGGAGAACTCAATGCCTTACTGTAAGAACTGCGGAAGCGAACTTCAGTCCGATAACCGCTTCTGCATCCATTGCGGAGCCGCAGCGGAGCAGGCGCCGGCGGCGGTAGCAGTGCCCCCCGCGCCATCCGTCCAAGCGGCCGGCGGTAATCAGTTGAAAAACCTGGGCCGCATCGCCGCGATTGTCGCCCTGGTCAGCTTTTTGCTTCCCTGGGTCAGTTGCGAAGGCCAGTCCGCGACCGGAATAAACCTGGCTTCGAACGGTGCGTCCGGCCTCTGGCTGATCGTCCTGGGCATGGGGTTGGCGCTGGCCGTGCTCTTTGGCCAGGTAAGAGCGTTGCGCACCGCCGCCCAGGCCGCCAGGACGGTGCTCGCTTGCGGCGCCCTGAGCGTGATCGTGCTGCTTTATTATTACGCGCGTTTCAATGGCGCGGGCGATTCCGATCCTATGGGATTGAATCAGGCTATGCGCCAGGCATTCACCATCCGATTCGGCGCCATTCTGGCGCTGCTGGGATCGGCGGGCGTAACTCTGGCCGGATTTCTGAACTTGAAACAGGCGAGCCACTCGGGTTCCGGCGGATCCGCCAATACGACGGCCGCGGGCCGCTAACGGAGGTACAGATAATATGGTGACCTGGCGCCGGCATTGTTCCCCGCCGGGCTAGGAACGCTCGCGCCCGGCGCGCGACAGTCCACCGCCGTTACGCTCGATTTCAGCAGTTGCCCGGCGAACGCGCGCTTTACGGCTAACATCGGCTATATGTCCAACGGGTGAACGAGACCCCGTAACCCCGAGTAAGGAGGGCTATCGAGATGCGCGAACGATTTTTAGCGGCGTTATTCCTGCTGACGGCTGCGTTGGCGCTAGCGGGCAGGGCGCGCGCCACCACGCTGATCCTGGATCGCTCCACGCTGGTGGGCTTGCCGGAAGACACCGTGGGTTGGGGCTTCACTCACGCTGCCGGCCAATCACATGGTAATCGGCCCGAATTCCGGCAACGGGGAAGTGAACCCCTGGACGCAGGCGTTCAACAATACCCTGCAAACCGGAATCGGATCTTACACCATCAATACTTTCCAATCGCTGGGCGACCTGGCGATCGGAAAAGATCGTGCTGACTTACGACGAATCGATGTCTGCCCAAATAGCCCATCCTTCGATCCGTTCACGGATACAATTGCAACAGGCCTGAGGGCGAGCGCCACCACGTCGGTGCTGGTAGGGACGCCGGAGTCGGCACCGGTGGTAACGCTGCTGATTGGGTTTGGTGTGCTTTCAACGGCGGCATGGAGGCGGACGCGCGGCACTCCCGCGGCGGATCGGCGGTAACCGCCTTGGGACCACGTCATCAGGCGGGGCCAGTCCGAGCGCCAACTTTTCTGTGGGGCGGTCGTGAGCGTCGCTGCATTGGACCGGCGCAGCCCGCATGGCTGGCCCTTCGCGTCGCGCGACCCAGCGCCAGCCGCCTGTTGCCCGTCGCCGCGACAACAGCATGCGGATGGGCCACGCGATCGCGGCGGCGCCCGCCGATCGAAGGCCACGGCCACGCCCGCGCGACGGGCGCTGGCGGTGTGCAAGTGGTAAGACCGCATGCGATCCACCGCCCGCGCCGGTGGCCGCGCTCCTTCCACGATTTGCCCATAACGACGCAGTTTAAGCCAAGACGGCAACCTTCTGGCGACGGATGCGAAGAGGCGCCCACGGAAGCCGGCTTGCGCGGGCCGAGGTGCAAGATCTGCACTGGGTGTTGCGGAGTTTGCCGCCGCTCAAATTTCGCTTTTAACGCGAGGGCGCATGAAAAAATAAAGAATTGAGAGTGGTGGCGAACGTGCCTTGGGTGCGCTGCCGTTGAACAGCGAACATATTGACGGCGATGATGGGCGGAATGACGGTCGTGATAGGAGGAAAGCAGTATGAAAGTACAGGGCATTTGGTTGGTGGTTCTTTCGTTTTGGGCGCTGAGTGCCCATGCCGGTGTCATCGATCTTGGGGACGCGGAGCCGTTTGGTGTCCTCGCAGGATCGACAGTGACCAATACCGGCATGACCAACATCTATGGAGATCTGGGGCTGACGCCGGGCAGCTCAGTAACCGGTTTTCCCCCGGGGACGGTGGTCCCACCGGGAATACAAGAAATCGATAATGCAGTCGCGATTGCGGCTCAGAATGCTCTGACCATGGCATACGATTCTGCCATGGGCCAACCGTGCACGACGAATTTGACCGGTAAGGATCTAGGCGGAATGACCCTCACGCCAGGAGTCTATTGCTTCAACTCGTCGGCACAGTTGACCGGAACACTCACTCTCAACGCCGAGGGCAATCCGAATGCGCAATTCGTCTTCCAGATCGGGAGCACCCTGACCGCGGCGAGCAGCTCGATTGTTGATTTTATCAACACCAATGGCGGGCTAGCCCTGCCCTTTACCCGTAATAACTTCGGGACAAATGTCATTCGGCATCATCGGAATCCCGCAGTTCGAATCCTTCACACATGAGTAGAAGTTGCGAAAAGCCTTTCCACATCAGTTGGTGACCGGGTTCGGGATCGTTCTTGCGGCCCAGGTAGCCGCCGACGCGGGCGACGAGGCGCACTGTATCACGCAAGGTTGAAGGCTGTGCGAGCTTTTTTTTTTCGCGTAGGCGCGGAGAACCTGCAGCTCGATATCGGAGAACAGAACTTCGGGCGGCAATTGTGGTGTCTCCCGCCCCAACAGTGTCATCAGCATGATGCGCCAGGCAATGACGAGATTGATCGCGATAGCTCGGCGAATGCGCTCAGCGGTCTCATGCGCGATCTGCTCGACGCCGCAACCAGATTTGAGTACTCGATGAAAGTCTTCAATCCGCCACCGCAGACAGTACCAGCGTAGGCAGGCAACGGCATCTTCCGCCGAGCGAAGGTTGACCGTCGTCAGCAGGAACCACTCCACGGGTGCGATTCCTTCCGGCGGCGACGATTCCACTGCATGAATAATCCAGATGTCGATGGGATCTTTGCCGGAATAATACTTGGAGGGACGGAGTTGAATCCGTTGGTAACGCACTTCCAACTCGGCCTGACGGCTGGGCCTTTTCGCTTTCGCCTTTTTCTTGCTGAGTTTGGGCCGGGCGCTTTGGCGTGGAACGTGGATCTGTACTTTGGTCTGCAAGGGAGCCTGACGAACGGCCTCGAAAAGCTTATAAGGTTCATCCATGATCACCCGGTTGTGATTGGCACGCACTAAGAGATCCACTCCAGGGGTGCGGCGTTGTTCCTCGAACAACTCGAAGAAATCGGCTTCCCGGTCACACACGTTGATCAGTCGTGTCTGGGGCATCTGCGCAGCCACCTCCAGGGTGTCGCGCAAACCCTCGATCCAGCGGAAGGTGTCTTTTTCCTCGATCGGGATGGTGTAGCTCAAACGCTTGTCGTCGGGCGATTTCAATTCCGGCGCTACGCACTGCGCGCGCAACACGCCCAACGGCAGTCCGTTGGGCGCCACCGCCAGGGTGGTGTGCAGATGTAGTCCTCGACTGTCCGGCGTCAACTATTTCTTTGGGTCGACGACAACTATTTCTCCCTATCAACGACAATTACTTGTTGACTTGGGCGGCGCGGAGCGCCGGCCGCCGACGCGGAGGGCGAAGCCCGCCCGCGCTTTGGTGTTTTCTTCTTAGACATAAGAGAAACCGTGGCGGTGGGAAAGTGGGAAACCTGCCCTTGGTTTTCCACTTTTCCATCCGCCTTCGTCGCCGGGGCTGTGGGAATGTGGGAATCTCGCCTGCTGTTGGCGAGATTTCCAAGGGGCTCGTGGAAAGAGGGGGAAGCCTGTTTTTGGCTTTCCACGCTTTCCACAGCCCCGTCATTTCCACAGCCCTCCCGCCTTTCGCTTTTTCGTCGTGGCATCGTCCCCTGGGGCCTCATTCGCCCGCAGCCTGACTTTCCGCCTCTTGATTCTTCTTGGCCTCCTCTACCCGGTAGCTCGGGATGTTCAGCTCGATGATCACGCTGTGGTGTACCAAGCGGTCGATGGCCGCCGCTGTCATCATGGCGTCCTTGAAGATGCTTTCCCATTTCGAGAATGCCAGATTGCTGGTCATCAGTACGCTACCGCGTTCGTAGCGCTCCGCCAACAAGGTGAACACCACCTCCATGTCGTCCCGGCTCTGCTGCAAGTAACCCAGATCGTCAATGATCAAACCGTCATAGCGGCCCAGTCGTTTGATCTCCCGGCTCAGCCGCAGATCCCGCTTGGCGATCAGTAAGTCCTGCATCAGTAGCGCGCACTTGGTGAAGTGCATCTTGCGCTCCCGCACCACCACCAGTTCCTGGGCCAGTGCCGTCAGCACATGGCTCTTGCCCGACCCCGGATTACCGAATACCAAAACGTTCTCTTTCCGGTCGAGAAAGCTGCCGTCCAGCAGGGTCCGCAGCTGCCGTGCCGCTTTCGCCGGCAACCTCTGGAGATTGAAATTCTGCAGCGACTTCTCCAGCGGCAGCGCCGAGTCTTTCAGCAGCCGCTGTACCCTGGACTTCCGCCGCTGCTCGCATTCCCGTGAGATCACCTCCAGTAAATACTGCTCATAACTCAGCGTCTCTCGTTCGGCCCGCCGGGCTGTATCTTCGTAACACTCCCGTACCGTCGGCAGGTGTAAATCCTTGAGGTGCCCCAGCAGCGCCGGGCGTACGTCCGCGACCGCGCTCATGGACGCACCCCCGTCCCCGCGCATAACTGGTCAAAGCTCGCCAGATCCACCGGCGCCACTTCCACCATCGTCACCGGGGCGATGGCGTCCAGCCTGGCCAGCACCTCGCCGATCGACTCCACCGTAATGGCCGTCTCCGCCCTCCTCTCCAGCAGTTCGCGCAAAGCCTCATCCACCTGTACCTCACCGGCCTCGGCCGCCAGTTTCAGAATCTTCAGATACTCTTTGCTCGACCGGCTCGGCGTGGCCTCCCGCAACGCATCGTAAGCCATCCGAAACCGGCTGGTCGGAAACAGATCCTCTTGATACCGGTAGTTCTCAAACGCCCCGGGCTTCCGCATCAACCATTCGATGATGTGCCGGTAATCCACGCGATGCTTCGACCGCCCGCGTAGCCGCGGCAGGTCTTCCACCTTCCGCTGCCCATACCAAACCTCCACATGGTCCAGGTACAACCGCGCTTCCACCCGCGTCCCTATCAGACGGCTGTTCACCGAATACGAGTTCCGCTCGACGTGGATGAGACTGCCCGAGTCCACCTTCACCTGCTCCCGTTTGGCCGACTCCATCCGCCGTGCCGGCAACTCTCCCATCACCGCCAGTTCTTCAGCCAACCGCGCCCGCCGTCCCGCATTCCGCTGCGCGAACAAGTCTTTCAGAAACTGCGCGTACGCGGCCAGGCTCCCAAACTCGCGGCTCCCGCGCAGCAGCAGGGCCTGCTCCACCGCGCGTTTAAACCGGTGATGACTTTGCTCCACATCGCCGTTCTCGTGGGGACTCACCGGGTTGGTGTGCCGCGGCTTCACCCCGTAATACCGCATCACACCTTCGTAGCGCGGATTGAATTCCTCCAGGTTGCTCACGTTGTTCACGGCGCTGGACAAGCTGTCGGTGCGGTGCTCGGCCGCCACCGCACCCAATTCCCATACTGCGTTCTGCCATCCTTCACTGAGGCTTTCCAGGCTCTCCGAGTAGCAGATGGTGCCCGTCTCCCAGTTCGAGTAAGTCAGCACGAAGTGGTACACCAAGTGCTCGAATGTCTGTCCGGCCAGCGTGATCCCCAGTTCGGTCATGTGCGTGAAGTCCGACGCGCATAGCCGCCCCGGCATGTGTTTCTGGCCGAAGTACACTTCCTGCGCGGGCCCCTCCGTTACCCGCCACAGCTTGATCCGCCGTTGCAGCGTCCGGATCTGGCCGTCGCTAAACCGCCCTGGGTATTCCCGCTGCAGCCACTCAAACAGCGTCTTGGCCTCCAGTCCGGGACTCTCTTGCACCTGTTGTTGCACGGCGTCCCAGACTTCGCCAAACGGGTCTTCGCGGGTCCGCCACCCGCGTTCCTTTTTCAGTTCACTCGGCAACCGTTCCAGGACCCGATATCGCCGCGCCGTGGTCGGGTCCATCCCCGCCTTCGCCGCCGCAATCTCTTGATTCTTTTCCGTATTCGACAACTTTCTCAGCCTCCTCACCTGCTGATCTGTGACCATTCTTGGCCGCGCAAAGGCGCGATTCTCGATGGTCACACTAGTTGTCGTCGAGCGGGAGTTTTAATTGTCGTCGACCCCGAGATCTAATTGTCGCCGATCACTCGACTCTGCGCCGCTGTTTGATTGGTTCCGATCACCCCCAGACCGGGACACTGCGCCAGACTGGAGTAATCCAGATCGCTGCCGTCCTGAATACACAGCACCGTGCGTTGGCCTTTCATGCGCTGAATGGTACGTTGCCGATGCGGCTGCAAAATGTGCGGCATGCTCACGGCCTCATAGTCGGGATGATCGATGAACCGATAATAGGCCTTGACTGCCGGCCAATCTCCTTCCGCCACGCCCGTGAAGGCACTGCCCGGTTTGTCTGCCTTCGATTGCGCAATATTCACGAGTCGCTCACTCAATCGCTGGTCACCCAATGGCGCACCCCCGAATTCCTGCTTCGCCCAATGGTTACCCTCCATGCCATCGGCTGGCCCCAGTTGCCCTAAGCCCGCCCCCGCTGGTAAACCCAAGCGAGTACGGAAATCTTTCTCCAACGGATAGACGTATATGTCCTTGATCGTTTCCTCGCACTTGGTGAAACGGTCCTGCCGGCCTCGCCCTTGGGTTTGTCCCACTAGCATCCAGTTCGCCGCCCGATAGCAGGCGCCGGAAAAACGGGAGGTGTCGACGAAACTCTCCACCAGCCAGGGACGGTAATTGTAGCGCTGTGCGAAATCCTCCACCAGCCGATCCAAACTCATACTCAAAAGCCGCGAGGCCAAGTTACGGCACTCCACTGAGGGTCGGATCAGAAACCGGCTCAAGCATACGACCTGGTGCAAATGTGCGCGTCGTTGTTCCGCGTCCCAACCGATCCAACGGTCTCGCGCGCCTAATTGCAGTGCCGGCGCCGCAAAGCCGAACGCTCCCAGCCAGCCGTGCTCGGAACCAACCAAGTAACGAATCTGCCGTCCAACCAATGGTCCAGCTTCCTGCGGATGTTCCCGGATCATCAGTTCGTTCCAGGTCCGCATCTGGCCTTCCTGCTTGACCAGGATCAACTCTAGTCCGCTCAGCAGGCCTACCTCGTCTGGCACGGCTCTTGGTTCCGGGACCGGTTCGGGCAACCGTCGCGGAGTGGGATGGGCCTTTTGAATCTCTGGCGGCGGGAGTTGGAACCAGCCCTTAGCCTCCAGTTCGCGCAGTGCTTTCAGGCAACCCGCGCGCTGGTTTTGTCCACGCGGGTCTTGAAACCCAAACTCCTCGCAAAGGAAATCCGCCAACTCGGTCCGCGAAAAAAACTCATCCATCTGCAATAGTTGGCTAACATACTCGATGGTCTCTGGCCGCGACAGCATGCGTTTGATCTGATTCTGCAGGTCCACGCGGTCATTATGAACGAGACAAACCTATTTGTCCAGTAATAAGTTACGGGTAAAGGGCAGGGCTAGCCGCCCCAAACCTCTTTTGGCAGGTCGGGAGCTCGGCGACGCTCGGCACCAGCACTGACTTCGCGGGAAATATTCTCGCGGAAACAAGCATCACGTTAGACACGGGCGCAGATATCACGTGCGGCAGGGCCTTGGCGCAAAACGGCGCCGTGACGATGGATACCAATGACGTGTCCATTTATGGTTGTGCAGCAAGCGGCGCGGTTCCCGAGCCGGGGACTGTAACCCTCCTTAGCATGGGCCTCTTCTTGGGCGTGATCGCATACCAGCAGCGGCGGCAACAGCGGCCGCTTCAAACTTCCGGCCAGACTAAAACATCCCCAGCGAGTCGAGAACCCCAGTGCACTGCGACAGAGGGTGTAAGGCATCACCAACGGCAAACGTAATCCTGGACTCAGGCTCGATCATCGTCGGCGCCTTGGCTTAACGAGATCTCTCATGCGCTTCTCCCATGCAGCCGCCTTGCCCGGAGCTGTGCCAGATTTCGAACAGCATCGCCGCCGGCCCGACAATCGTCAGGGCGAAAAACGGCGCGTTGACGATGTGCGCGAGGCGCAGAATCAACTCCGCCACTGCCACCAGCCCGGCCACCAGACATTGCGCCCACTTCGGCGTCACCGTGGTTTTGGGATCTGTAATCATGAAGAAGATGAAAAGCTGGTACATCGCGCCCGTGATGGGCGCCACTTCGGCCAGGAAAGGGTGCCCGGTGATCAGCGTACGCAATAGCGCCAGGGCTACAAACGAGGCTACGTATGTCGCGGTGATATGAAAGCGCTGTACGCGGTAAACGATGAACGCTCCCAGAACCCAGATCACGACCATGGGCCAGACCGTGTTCCCCCATTGAATGCTCAGTGCCGCGACGAATTCCGGCGCGACCAGCAACATGGCGCAAATCGCGAAGTTGGACGGATTCCAGATATGGCGGCCGCGTACTCGAATCGCATACTTGGAAGTAATCGCAATGGCGCTGCAGAGGGCATAAGGCCAGTATTCCGGCGAACGCAGCAGGATGCCCACACTGATGCCGGTGATGTAGGCGCTGGCGAGATTCGGAATCCTGCCCCAGAACCAGCGTCCCAATACGATCTCCAACAACAGCGCCGTGCCGATCGCGAGCAGCGTGCGCGAAAAGCTCTCCAGCAGGCCGAACGACAGATTGCCCACCAGCAGGATCAGGGTGATGAACAGCGGCGATAGATAGCGATTTTCAGAGCTGAAGAAGCGCCCTAGCGCGGACCTGGGCTTGGGTACTACGGTTGTGGCGAGTCCGGTGCTCATGACGGCTCAACGACCTTATGGATTTGATTCATGAGTGGCGCGGCGATGGTTTCGGTCTTGCCCGATGGCCAGCGAATCTCAACCCTATCGATACCGGTTGTCTTTCCCAATCCGAAATGCAACCGCCGCTCGTTCTGCGCGCAAAAGCCGCTGCCGCCGGAGACTTCCTGGACCTGCTCCTGGCCGTTCCAGATCACTCTTACTTGGGCGCCGATGGCGCTGCGATTGCTCGTGCGGCCTTCCAACTCGAACTCGATCCACCGCTTGTCCGGCGACACGGTATTCCGGTACAACAGCAGCGGACCTCGCTCGTTCGCTACCACTGCGTCCAGGGCGCCCCGATTTCCAAAATCCGCCAGCGCGATGGAGCGGCCATCGTAAACATCCGTGACGCCGACGAGCTGCGCGACTTCTTTGAATTGACCCGCGCCGTCGTTGATCCATACGCGTTTCTGCTGATAACCGGATAGGCTGCGCCCGTCCAGCGGAGGCCAGTTGGCGGCGTCGGAAATGATGGCCGAGTTGCCGCCCGCAACTTTGGAGTAGTCGTACCAATAGCTGCGATTCCGGTCGAGCGACACGTTCCCATTCACCGCGTACAGATCCAGAAAGCCGTCGTTGTTCAAATCGCCGAATTGTGCACCGAAGCTCCAGCCGCCTAAATCCACTCCCATCGCGGTAGCCATGTTGTCGTACTGGATATTCGCACCGGATGTGCCCGCCCGCGGCATCCACAGGTTGTTGCCCTGCACCAGCACGCCCTCCTCCGAGATGTTCGAAACATAAACGCCGAAGCGGCCCTGATTCAGCACGTCGCCAACCGCCGCGTTCATGCCGCTCTTGGGCGCCGCGCCGATGCCCGTCTGCTTGCCTGCTTCGCGAAACCGCTTTCCGCCTTCGTTGAAGTAAACCTCGGATACGCCATAGTCATTGGCCACGAACAGATCGGGGTAGCCGGTGCCGCGCAGATCGGCTGCCACCGCCGCCAGCGCCCAGCGGCGCGAGTGGATGCCCATCCGCTCAGAGACCTCTTCGAAACGCCCGCCGCCAAGATTGTGGAACAGGTACTTGCGCCCGCCATTCCGGGCATATTCAAAGCTATCCGGCATCATCTTGGTGTCCTTCAGATGCCAGAGGTCCACATCCTCCGGATAGTAGCCGCCTAGAAACAGGTCGAGCTTTCCGTCACGATCGTAATCGAACCAGACGGCCGAATTCGCATTCACCCATTTGGGCAGGCCGGCCTGCTCGGTCACACGTGTGAAATGTTTGCCGCCGTCGTTATGGAAGAGCTCCGGTTTGCCCCATTTATAGATCAGGACGTCCTCGTAGCCGTCGTTGTCGTAATCGCCCCAGACGGCACCCGTGGAGACGCCCGTTCCCGGCTGGTTGACGTCGGCGAGCCCTACTTCGGCGGCCACGTCGCGGAATGTGCCGTCGCCCAGGTTCCGATAGAGGGCGTTGTGGCTGCCCACGCCGCTATTGGTGACGTAGATGTCCGGCCATCCGTCGCGATCGAAGTCCACAATCGAAACGGCCGCCCCCATGGATGAGACCTGCGGCATGATGTGGCGGAGCTTGGGATCGAAGGTCGCCGCAGAGTGCGTGAAATCGATACCGGCAGCTTTGGCGGACTCCTGAAAGTGGAAGCCATAGCGCGCCAGGACCGTGGATGGATCGACGATCGTGGGTTCCTTGGCGCGCGCTTGGAGGCGCTTGTATACCAGCGGGAAAGCCAGTTGCATCCCGAGCAGGACGATCAAAGAGAATTGGCGGCGAGGATTACTTCTCATGCCGGTATTTCAGCTTGCATCTACTTCTGCAATAAAGCCAGAGTGCGCTCCTGATTCTTCAAAATGGTCTCCGGCGCTACCTGGTTTCGTTTGATGGTCTCCTGGTTCGCCAGAATCTTCACCTGGTTTTCGACAATCAGTTTCTGGTTGGCAATCACGTCCGTGTCTGACATTGGATTTGCCCCTCCCCTGCTTAGGTGAGCATAGCTAGAACCGCCGGCTTCGCACAATAGCATGAATCCATTAGGGAGGGGCATCTCGGGGCCTGAGCAATCGAGTGGTCACTTGGCAGCGGAACGCCCGGCGATTCTTTTGGCCAGCGGGGCGCTGGTGGTCACTTTCGCTCAGCGAGTCGGCGACCATACGGTCTGGTGGATTGATTGCCTCCGGCGCCGATCCAGACTGAAACCGACCAGTCTGCCCGCATTCGAGTAAAGATGAGCAAGGATCGCCGCTCCTGCGAGTGCGCCAAAAGAGTGGAGACATGAATATCTTGCCGTGTTACCAAAAGCGTGGGCGCCTTGGCCCCAGCTTCATTTTGGTGGGCACCGCGTGGGTGGACTTCATTGGCGATGGATTTCCATTCTGGCGAAGCATCGCTCCCTGGCGCCGACAGATCGGCCATTATGATGCGACACGAAAGGGCTGATTTCCCTTGATCGCTTCGAGGTGACTTTGCAGATTACGATCAACTTCCGCTTTGCCGCCAATCGTGTCGTTGTAAAAAACGACTCTGAAACTGCGGATGTCGAAGGGGAGTTCAGCGCCGCGCTGGGCCAACAGTATAGTGGGCTTCTTTAGCGCGTGAGCATATCCCAGTTCATAGAAGACATTTGGGTTCGTCGGCGTTATTTCAGCGATCACAACATCAGAATCCTCTATGTCTCGCTGTATATCCTGGAAAATAACGCCTGGGCCGGCCTTTTCGTCTATCCTGATTAGGTCAAATCCTGCGGATGTAGCCCTTTGCTGGATGACCTCCTTGTAAAACGTGTCATATGGCTCGGCAAATTGCATAACGACAAATGCTTTGGGCCGGCCAGCGTGCACGACGAAACCCGAAAAATCAATTCGCTGGTTGCCCGCAGCAATGAGGCCGACCTGCCTTCCTTCAAGAGGGCTCGATAACAGGTATTCGATTACCGGCACGCTGTCCACAAGTACTCTAAGGTTTTGGCCAGTGAGATTCACCTGCAGGACGTACTCACGATCCGCTCGAAGGTTGTCGATTTGTCCCGAGCTCACAAGTGGCCTCCAACCAAAGCCGCTTACATATTCACCGACAGAATAGGCGCTGTTGCTCGCGCCCATCTGCACGAAGACGTAGCGCTGATCCTGAGAACGGTATCCCAGGACGATACCAGCAGCTTGCACGTTTCCGGCAAACTGCCCGGTGAATCGGATCTGGATACGGCACACGCCGTTAGCCATAGCGATATTCGTTACGGCGAGTCCGATCGGGAAGGTCTGGCCGTGGGCTGTCGCTGGGTTTCCTTCGCCAAGAAATTGCTGCCCTCGTTCATTGAAATCCCACCCTCCCAATATGGGAGCCCAGTGGGTTGTGTCTCCATTTTGAGATCCTGCAACAATTGGTTGTGTAGACATGAGCGCTCCAAAGATCATTGTCGCACCGCTCGCCAGTGTTCTCCGGGGCCTCAAGATGGTGGATGCCCATATTCGTTCGTTGCCGGCATTTGGACTGCGGCTTGGCAAGCGCATTCCGTGTTGGATTGACGGTACCGGCCGGAGATGCTCCAAGGTGCGGCCAAGCTGCCACTTGGCCGTGTCACGCCTAATGGCGATTTGTGGCCGCCTAGCCTGAGGCCGGTTCATAGAAACCAAGCTGCGCGCCTATTCCAACGCCAATGCACGCCTCCTCCTCCGCGCTAGCGCCCGAAACCAGAGAAAAGCCACGGCGGCGAAGGGCGAGGCGTACCATAGCAGATCCCAGCGCCCGAGCCCCGGCGGGGTCACTTCTACCGTCGCGGTCGATTCCCCGTGTCCCGCGGAGCTATCCAGCAGCACGTGGATACGCCAAAGCTCCTGGGCGTCGAAGGGCACCTCGACGATGTATTGTACTTGTGCGCTGCTGCTGTCCAGTCGCGCGGCGTAGCGTTTTTCCGGGAGCCGGCCGCTCACCGGCTGCACCCCTATTTCGATCTTCAAGTCCTTTGGAAGGGCAGCCCCTCGCGGCGGTTCCATCATGATCCAAAACGTTCCCGTGCCCACATCGGGATGGGTCCAAAGCGAAATGACGTACGGGCCGACGTGCCGGTCCACGATGATGGGGAACGGCGGCCCGTTGTGCGCGCCGGCCGGCGAAGCTATGGCCACGAGCAGCCAGAATCCGGCGATGTGATGGCGTCTTTGCATCGCTATCCCATAAACGTGGCGCGCATCTCCATAGGTTGAAGGATCAGCCACACGGCCGCGACCCACAGCAGCAGGCAGATGGCAGCCCAGGGTATGAAGGTGCGCACTGGGTGAGCGCTGGCCTCGGCGTCGGCATCGTCTTGAGCCAGCCGATGCGTCACTAGCAGCGATCCCGCCAATCCCAGTATCAGAAATCCGAATTCCAGCGGCTGCACGAAACGGGTGGGGATGCCGGTCAAAGTCCAAAGCGGCTCGCCAAGCAAAGGACGGCCCAGACTGGCTACGGCGTTCTGTGTGACCGGAATCAATGTGAGGAACCCCGTCAGGAAATGAAAGCTGTAGTGCGCCAGCCACATACCGAAACCCAGTGGAACCAGCCCATAAGCGTAGCGCACGATCAACGGCAGCGTGGCGCGGCGGCTGCCGGCCCAAACTCGCGTCAGCCATGCCGCCAGCCCCAGCAAGAGCACCGGTTCCACAATCAACGCCACCACAAAGATGAGCCCCAGCACGGGCGCTTCGTGGCTGACGTGCAACACGCGCCCAAGCCAGCTTTCCAAGGCATACACCGGGCTGACCATGCCGAACGCATTGAGTAACGCGCCGAAGGTGAACACGAGAGCCAGCGCCGCGATGTCCGGCCGGCGGGAGAAGAACCCGATACCGGAGCGCCGGGGATCGGTCATCAGTTCGCTGGCGGGCGGACGGCTGAGGATGCCTACGTTATCGTGCGGGCAGGCTTGAACGCATTCCAGGCAGAAGGTACAGTCCATGTTGCCGGATTTGCTGGGTTGAAACAAGGCCAACTCGCAACCGCGTTGAATGACCACCAGACCGGAAGCGTCGCGCCGGCCGCGAATGCAGTCTTTGGTGGTGCACGGGACGCAAACGCCCTCATCGCGGACCTTGACCTCAAGGGGTGAGAGGGTGGATGCCACGAAATTGAATTGCCCGATGGGACAAACAAATTTGCAAAACACGGCGTGCTTGAAGAAACCGTCGATTACCAGGATGGTAGCGAAGTAGGCCACGATCAACCACGCCGTCCACCAAGGCGAAGACCACAGATCGAATAGCTCATACACAAAAAGGATCAGCGCGAAGAGCGCCGCGGAGAGCCACTTATTGCGCAATTTCCGGGGCCAGGTGAAGCGCGGCCGGAACAGACGCCGGGCCCACTGGCGGACCAGCATGAAAGGACAGGCCAGACAGAACAAATTGCCGGCGCATAGCAGTATCAACACCAGTGCGCCGCGAAAATGCACCCAGCTTACGGTAGTCGCCAGGTTCTTGGGCGCCAGCGTGGGACCGAACAATCCGTGGACGATCATGGCAATCCCCACCACGAGGGTTGGAATCTGCAGAAAGGTGCGGGCGTGCCGCCAGCGAAAAAGCCGGCCGATCAATGGGACTTTGAGCAGATCGAATGCGGACGATTCAGCGGACACCGTTCACTTCCATTTGGCGTTCCAGTTTCTGTCCGCCAGGCAACGTAGCGTGGATGAGCACCACCCAATCGCCGGCCATGGTGAAAGTCAGTTGCCCCTGGTAGCGTCCGGCGCCAACTTCCCGCGCATCGCCGAACTCGGGACGCATGCCCGGATGCGCCATATCCGCTTCGAGCGCGATCCGCGCATGGCGCACCGGTTGCCCGGTGGCGTCCGACAGGCGCAGCGTAACGGTGGTGCGGCCGATGCGCACGGGCCTAGGCTCGATTTCGGACTCGATGACCATGCCGCGATCCGTTTCGGCAGGTTTCCGGCAACCCGCCGACTGCCACAACGCAACGCAGCCGAGCGCGGCGGCCGCCCAGTTAGTACGCGTTGGCTTCGGCGGCACGCGGATGCCACGCGCAGGTGCAGACGGCGCGCTCCCGCTCTCCGGCGGGCGGGAACATGTGATAGTACATCCCGATCACCATGGGAATGAACACGACCGTGTTGTAAAACAGGTGCAACTCGACTCGCGGAAACACCAGTTGCAGCACGCTGAACGGGACCGGTTTGCCCCAGAAATTATGATGCGTAGTGGCCTGCCAGATGAGCAGCAAATGCTCGATGTGGTGCCAGAACTGGATCACCAGGGCGACCGTCCACCACGTACGGGCCTTTCCCGTGAACCCTTTCCGCAGCACCCAGATTCCCACCAGCATCACCAGCGCATAAGCGTAGTGCAGCACTTCCGATTTTATCAGCCAGGGATACCACAAGCCCACAATGCCGTTCGCCTGTGGACGCGGCCATCCCATCACATAGATTTGCACCGCCTGCACCAGGTGTTCGCCCCAGTGCGCCAAAACGATAGCCATGAAGATTTGCAGCGCGCGCTCGTGCCACTGGGAATTGAGTTTTTCGTAAAAGCTGAGACCGGCAGCCGATGTGAAATCCATGCTGGAACTGGATGCAGCCATGAAACCGTCCCTCCTCTGGGTATGCGCAGCCCAGCACAGGCGCGCATTGAAAAGCACCTGACGAATTATTACACGCGAGGCTGGGGCGGTCAATAAAGAAAAGATATTAGAGCCGTGCCCGGAACCGCCGGCGGCTGGCCCTAGTTGTTTTCGATTATTGTGTTTTACGGCCTGCCACGGTTAGGTTGAATCAATCTCGCCGATGAGCCAAATCTCCGTACTCTTGGTGGACGATCACGCACTGGTGCGCAAAGGCTTCCGGCGCATCCTGGAAGACGATCCGGAGATTCGCGTGGTGGACGAAGCGGCTAACGGCGAGGATGCTGTCAGGCTGGCGCGGCAACTGCACCCGCGGGTGATTGTGATGGACATGGCCATGCCCGGTCTTGACGGTGTGCAAGCCACGCGCGAAATCGTGAAGCACGAGCCGGACGCGGCGGTGCTCATCTTGAGCATGTACTCGGAGGAGAACTACGTGCGCCATGCCTTGGACGCCGGCGCACGCGGCTATCTCTTGAAGGAGGCCCTGGATGTGGACTTGGCCGCCGCAGTGAAAGCCCTCGCGGCCGGTAAACGGATCGTCGGTCCCGGCGTGATGCCCGCCAGCCGGGTGCCCGATCCCCAGTATGACCGCCTCACGCCCCGCGAAAAACAGATCCTGGAATTAGCCGCGCAAGGCAAGTCGAATAAGACCATAGCCGGCCTGCTTCAACTGAGCGAGAATACGGTGGCCGTGCACCGTGCCAATATCATGGCGGAACTGGGCATCCACCGCACTACCGACTTGATCCTATGGGCCGTCAAGAAGGGTTTGGTGCACCTGCCCTAGTATCCACACAAATTGCCCGCGTGGGCCTGGCTATTGTCCGAGGGCGCCTTCGTCCTGGAGCGCCTTCCGCATCGCGACAACTTCTGGGTCGTTGATGAGCAGTACTGCGATCGTCACGCGGCCAATCTGAGTCAGAGCGTTCAACTGGGGCCCGTTCCAGACAAAGTGCTCCATCCACGAATCACGCCGGGGATTGAACAACCGAACGATGGCCCCGCTATCCGGATCAACCCCAGCGACGTTCGGACCCTTGAAGCGGTTGCAATGTATACAGGCGAGGGCAAGATTCTCAAGTCCGGTTGCGCCCCCATGTTGCCGCGCGATGACGTGATCAATCTGGAACGGCGCCGGGTGGAATGCCGTGGGCAATTGGCAATACTCACAGCGACCGAGCGCGCGCTCCCGGACCCGACGGATGAGATCGGCGTTCAATAGGCTTGATTACTGAGTCGAACGCCGCAGAGCGCGGCGCCCTTTAGACTGCATGACGGCGAGGAGGTTGCCAACATGAATGTAGCTGTCGAGCTCAGCTTGCTCTTCGCTGGTCAGCCTGCCCTGACGAGCCAACTCGGACAGTTCGTTCATGCGCGCGATATCGCGATCGCCGAAACGGATCGACAACAGGTATTCGGCCGCACCGCGCGGCAACTCATCCCGGCCAATCTGGATCAGGCGGGCCAGGATAGCCGCTTCAGTGTTGGGGTTGGTGACTTGGGAACTCATTTGCCGCTCCTATTCGATTGTGCCACGAGTAGCGTTTGGCTGGTCATTAAGCCCCGTCCAGACAGGAATCGCGGGGGCTGCCTACGCCGGTTCGTTTGCACGTGGCCGACGTGGATTTCGAGGCGCGCGTCAACAGCATAATGCGCGCGATGGCGGGAAAGACGCCGCGCGCGGCGACGGGCGATGACGCGCGGGGTGCGTGGGCGCGGTGCTGAACGGCAGGTGATCCTGATGGACATGGCCATGCCCGGTCTTGACGGTCTGCAACCGGAGGCCGGCGCACGCGGATATCTCTTGAAGGAGGCGCTGGATGTGGACCTGGCTGCCACGATCAAAGCCCTCGCGGCCGGCAAACAGATCATCGGTCCCGGAGTGATGCCCGCCAGCCGCGCTGACCCCCAGTATGACCGCCTCACGCCCCGTGATAAAACAGATCCTGGAATTAGCCGCGCAAGGAACCGCGCCAACCTGATGGCGGAACTGGGCATCCACCGCACCACCGACTTGATCCTATGGGCCGTAAAGAAGGGTCTGGTGCACCTGTCCTAGCCCCGGTGCACTTCCTCCGCTGAGTTATAATGCCCGCATCTGCACTCGCAAAATTCTGTGTCCGACCTTGGTATTCCACGAATGAATCCGAAGCTCGTTAGCGCGGTTTCGCTCACGATTGCACTTCTTTGTTCCGGTTGTAACCGGCACACGGGGCTTCCCGAACCGGGCTCGCCCAAATATCGCGAGTTGTGTTCGGCATTTTATCTGGGCGTGGCGGCGCTCCAGTCGGGCGAGGATGTGAATGCGCGAAATGGCCTGACGCAGGCCACTGAAATAGCACCCGGAGAGCCGGCCAGCTGGGTCGACTTAGGCCTTCTCCAAGCCCGCCAGCAGGAATTCGACGCCGCATATCAAACCTTCGAGAGAGCGCGCGGTCTCGCTCCAGATAATAGCCGCATTGAGGGCTTACTTGGCCTGGTGGAAGCCAAACGCGGCAAGATTGCCGAAGCGGTGGCGCACTACCAAAAGGCGGTCTCGCTCGACAGTTCGAACCTCAGGGCACTGGATTCCTGGGCAACGGAAACCGAGCGCCAGCAAACCGCCACCAGCGACGCGGACGCGCAAAAGCTACTGGAACGGATTCTGCGAGTTCGGCCCGGCAATGAAGCGGTCCTGCTCGACATCGCCCATTTGGCGGCGAAACGGAACGATGCACCCTTATTGAAAAACGCCGTGGCCACCCTGGGGCGGAATACCGCGAATTGGCCCGAGCCGGCGCGGCAGCAGCTCACCGGCCTCGAACAAGCCGCCGCAGC
Organism: Bryobacterales bacterium; assembly: GCA_963785255.1. GTDB lineage: Bacteria > Acidobacteriota > Terriglobia > Bryobacterales > Bryobacteraceae > Bog-159. Next base: position 443,520 of record CAWAUR010000011.1, on the reverse strand, counting down.
CGCCGATTTCCGGACCGCGGGCATCCAGGTTCAGTTTCTTCGCAACACGCTGGTTCGGGTCGCCAGTTATCGCCGGAGTTTAGATGAAGTAAAGGCTCCCGCGACCTCCATTGGAGAGCCATTCTTGAAGTTTCTGAAGCTGCCTTCGCCCACTTCGGAGCCGGCCTCACGCGATATGCAACTTCACTTCGATGAGCAGGCTTTAAGCACGGTAACCGCGGGGAATATCGCCTGGATCGGATGTCTGCCTCTCGATGGAGAAGGCAATTCGCGGGTTGTATGGGCGGACGCGACGGCGGTTCACGTTGAAGGTGGCGCCACCTTGCCCCTGCCGTTGCCTCTGCCGGGCGCGCGCGGCCAGTCGTCGCGCATGGCCCTTGGCAGGAATGCGATTCTGGGCGCCGACTTGAATTACGATTTCAAGACCGACTTGGTATTCGCGACGCCGGGCGGACTTCGAATTTACCGTCAGGAAACGCCGCAACGCTTCGTCGATGTGACGGCGAAAACCAAACTGCCCGCGGAAATCGTGAATGGTGCATACACGGGCGCATGGGCCTTCGACTACGATCTGGATGGAGACTTGGACGTCGTTTTGGGCGTGCCGCACGGGGAACCCATTGTTTTGCGGAATAATGGCGACGGCACGTTCGCGGCGGTCCAACCGTTTAAAGGAATCGACGGGATGACTGGCTTCACATTCGGCGACATCCATGGTGACGGCGTGCCCGATGTGGCTCTCATTGACAGCCACGGGAACCTGCAAGTCTTCAAGAATGACCGCCAAGGTTTCTACCGGCGCAGCAATGTCCCGCCGCAACTGGGTGACCACAATCTGGCCATCGCCGCAGGGGATGTGAATGGAGACGGACTCATCGATTTCGTTCTGCTGCGGAGCGATTTCAGCATTGTCCGGCTGTCCGGCCAGGACTCCGGTACGGGATGGGATTTCGCCAAGATCGGCAGCGCCAGACCGGCCAACGGTTCCGGCCCGGCGAGCTTGCTGTTGGCGGATTTGGACAACAACGGCAGTCTGGACATCGTCGCCGGCGGCCAGATCTTCCTCGGCGATGGAAAAGCCTTCGCGCCGCTGGCCGGCAAACTGAGCTCCGATTGCTGGGCGGTGGCGGATTTGAATGGGGATGGCCGCCTCGATGGAATCGGGTTGTCAGCCGGCCGGACGGCCGTTCAATTCACCAGTCGAGGCGCAAAGAACTATAACTGGCAGGTGATTCGCACCAGGGCGGCCACGGCGACCGGCGATCAGCGCATCAATCCATTTGGCATAGGCGGCGAAATCGAGATTCGGTCCGATCTGCTGACGCAGAAACAGATTATCACCTCACCGGTTCTGCACTTTGGATTGGGCGAACACACGGGAGTCGCATTCGCACGCATCGTATGGCCGAATGGCTTAATCCAAACGGAATTCAACTTGAAATCCGACCAATCCGTGCTGGCCCAGCAGAGGCTTAAGGGTTCCTGTCCGTTTCTTTTTGCATGGGACGGACACGCCATGCGGTTCTTAAAAGACGTCGCTCCCATGTCCGCACCGCTGGGCGCGCACCTCAGCGCCACTTCGTTGGAACCGATTCAGCAGACCGAGCAATGGTTCAAGATCGATGGCGATCAACTGAAGCCGCGGGATGGGTATTACGATCTGCGGCTAACGGACGAATATTGGGAAACCTACTATATCGATTACTATTCGTTGCTGGCTATCGATCATCTGCAAGGGTCACAGATTTACGTGGACGAGCGGGTGGCCGATCCTCCCGCGCCGCTAAGAGTGTATGTGACGGGTGAGCCTAAAAGTTTCGCCAGCGCGAAAGACGATGGCGGACGGGATGTGCGCGAGGCGGTTCGGAAAGTCGATGCCAACTATCTGAATACCTTTGGGGTCGGGCAGTATCAAGGACTGACTAGCGATCACTGGGTAGAACTCGAATTGCCGGAAGACGCGCCGCGCACAGGGCCGCTTTACCTGATTGGGGAAGGTTTTCTGCATCCCTGGGATGACACCATCACCATGGCGCGCAGCCAGGGCAGCGGGCCCACACCGCAAGACTTGAGCATCGAAGTTCCCGATCGGGCCGGCCGTTGGATCACCGTGCGAAATCATCTCGGCATTCCGGCCGGACGCCTGAAGACCGTGGTGTTCGATTTGACCGGCATCTTCCAGGCGGGCGCGCCACGCAAGCTGCGTTTGCGTACCAGCATGGAAGTGTATTGGGACAGGTTGGCGTGGGCTGCAGGTCTACCGGATGAGAAAGTGAAAACCGAGCGCCTTAGTCTGTCGGAAGCCGAGCTACGATATCGCGGCTTCTCGTTGGTGACACAGGATGGGCCGTCTTCGCCGGAGCTGGCCCACTATGACACCCTCGCTGGAACCGCGCCGCATTGGCGCAATCTTGAAGGTTACTACACGCGCTATGGCAGCGTCCGGGAACTACTCGAAAGAATCGACGACCGCATCGTGATTGTCAATTCCGGCGATGAACTACGGATGCGGTTCGCCGCCGTGCCTCCTCCCGCCGCCGGTTGGACGCGCGACTATGTTTTCATTGGCGACGGATGGATGAAAGAAGGCGATTATAATTTCCAATTTTCCAGCACCGTGTTGCCGCTGCCTTATCACGGTATGCATAGCTATAGTTCGCCGCCCACGCCCCTCGAACAGGATCGCGCCTATCGGCTGCATCCGTCGGATTGGCAGGAGTTTCACACCCGGTACGTCACGCCGGAGCGCTTTGCGCGAGCCCTGTGGTATCCGGACTGACCCCGCGCCCTAGTTATTTTCGATTATTGTGCGCCGGCACGTGCTTCGGTTAGCTTGGATAAACGTATTCTTGGAACCGCGTGGAGGCGCCGTTGCACATACCAACTGAACCGATTGGGAGCATTCCGCGGCCGGCGGAACTGAGTGCGGCCCGGCAGGCTCTCGATGCCGGCCAAATGTCGGCGGACGAATTCGCCCGCGTCGCCAATCGCGCGCTGCGGGATACCATCCTGCTCTTCGAGGAGACTGGTTCGCCGGTGATCACGGACGGCGAACAGACCAAGTCCAGCTTTGCGACCTATCCGCTCGAAGGCTTGGCGAATCTGGCGTCCGACGGCGTGGTCATTCCGTTTGAAGATGGACACACAAGGCAATTGCCGCGTCTGACTTCCGGTCCATTCCATTACGGCACGTACGCTTCGACCTATCTGGCGGCGGCCAAACGCCTGACGGCGTTGCCGGTGAAACAAGCGGTGATTTCGGCATCCGCTCTCAGCCTGCTGTACCCGGCTGCGGCGATTCCGGGCTACTCGCGTGAGGCGTTCCTCCCAGACCTGGCGCGCGAAGCCGTGGCGGATATCCGTAGCTGCCTCGAACAGGGCGCCGATAGTGTGCAGATCGACTTCACGGAAGGACGCCTCGCGCTTAAACTCGACCCGTCGGGAGGCTTGCTCGAGAACTTCATCGCCCTGAACAACCGGGTGCTCGATCATTTCTCGCCAACAGAGCGCCAGCGCATCGGCGTGCATACCTGTCCGGGCGGCGACCGGGATGCTACCCACAGCGCCGCCGTGGATTATGCAGGACTGCTGCCGGCGCTGTTCCGTTTGCACGCCGGGCGCTTCTACGTGCAGTTGGCCAGCGAGCGGGACCCGGAACGCGTCCTGCGGATTATTGCGGAGCACTTGCAGCCCGATCAAAGGGTGTTTGTGGGGGTTATCGATCCGATCGACCCCGCGATAGAAACGCCGGCGCAAGTGCGTGACCGCGTTTTGCTGGCCGCCGCACACTTGCCGGTGCGGCTACTGGGCAGCACCGACGACTGCGGCTTCGCGCCCTTCGCGGACGACACATCCACATCGCGAGAGACCGCCTTCGCCAAGATCCGCGCGCGCGTGGAAGGCACCCGGATGGCTGCCGAAGCTTTACAGTAGCCACGGCGATGGCCGTCGGGCGATTTCAGGTATGCAGCCAGGCACCGTTCAGAACTTCGATGTCACCGTGATCGGCGGCGGCATGGCCGGCATGGCCGCCTCGCTGCATCTGGCGAAGGCGGGATTCCGCGTGGTATGCATAGAACCTGAAACCGGGGTTCGCCAGGCGGTTGGGGAGTCGCTGGACTGGTCCACCCCGGCTTTGTTGCGCACCCTGGGTTTGCCGTGGGAGGAACTGATCCATTCCGGGATTGCAACTTACAAAAGGGGTGTCACGTTGCAGTTGAGCGAGAGAGAAGCAGTTGAGTTTCGCCCTCCTCATTGGGTGGGTCAATCGCCCTTCAACGTCCAACTGCACACGCTGCATGTCGATCGAATGCGTTTAGACCGGAAACTTCAGGATCTGGCCGCCGCGCAAGGTGTCACGATTGTCCATGACAAGGCTCTGGCCGTGGAGAGGACCGGATTGCGGATTCTCTCCATTGAAACCGCATCCGGCGCTCGGTTTGGTTCGCCCTGGTTCATCGACGCCTCAGGTTCATCCACCAGTTTTCTGGCTCGGGAATTCAATCTGCCAGCCGTCGCGTATGGACCCCGAAAGGTCTGTCTGTGGTCCTACTTTACGGCTCCCCAGGCGCACGAAGGCACTACGATTTACATGGACCACGTGCTGGGGGAATATCAGGATTGGATTTGGGAGATCCCGATCGGTCCAAATACGCTGAGCGTAGGGTGTGTCACTACCGGCGAAAGGGTCAAAAAGTGGCGTGACCAGGACCTCGCGGTGGCGGACATTTTCAGCCTTCAACTGGCGCGCTTTCCGCGGCTCGCGGCGCTGTCGCGGGCCGGCGCCGTCGAGGTTCCCAGGGTAATGTCGTTCAGTTGCCGAACCTATCGGGGAGTTACCGGTCCGAACTGGCTCATCGCGGGCGAGGCCGCCGCGATGGTCGATCCCATCACGTCAAACGGCGTAACCTCCGCCCTGAGGCACGCGCAGGAGGCGTCAGCCCTGATCGTTGCGTCGCGAGGGAAATCCGAGTTGCCATACAGGGCCAGAAAGTCGTATAGCATGCGGGTCCTGCAACTCGGGAGATTCTTTAACGGCGGCATCGAATGGCTCGTGTACGATTGGCCGGTCAGGGATCGCTTGGGCATCCAGCGGGCCGCGACAATTTATACGAATGCCGCGTGGAGCGCCAACGGCTTATATTCCCGGTGGCGGCCGCGCGGCGGGTTGGCGACGGCCTGTTGGGGCGCATTTCTCGGTACCCTACGGGCATGCGCCTTCGCCTATTACCGATGGCGCCGATTCCGGTCGCGCAGTGAGAGCCGCGCTGGCGCGTTCCCGCCGGCATAGAGATTATGGCTTAATCGCTTTACATTATTGACGGATTCCGCGCCAACTCCTAAACTCACATCTGCGAAGGAGCAAGGAAACGATGCCTCACATTGAACTTCCCGTTGGAGTGCCCGGTATCCTGGGACCTATGGCTTTTCGGCCGGAAACCGCCAAGCCGTTGAACGAGCTGGCGGAGATCTTGCTGCGCGGGCCGAATTCGCTGTCGCCCGGCGAGCGGGAACTAATCGCCACTTACGTTTCGTCGCGGAACGATTGTTTCTTCTGTCAGACTATCCATGGCGCGGTGGCGGCGTATCATCTTGGCGGCAACGAGCAGCTTGTCCTGGATGTGAAGGAGAGCGCGGAGCGAGCGCCAATTTCCGATAAGCTCAAAGCCTTGCTGGCGATCGCGGGCGCGGTACAACGCGGCGGCCAGAACGTTCAACCCGGCGATGTCGAGCGCGCCCGGCAACTCGGCGCCACGGATATGGAGATCCACGATACGGTGCTGATCGCGGCGGCCTTCTGTATGTACAACCGGTATGTGGACGGCTTGGCTACCTGGGCGCCCCGCGATCCCGATGCCTACCGCGATCCGGGGGCCCGGCTGGCGCGCGAAGGGTATGTAGCATCCACCGACGGGCTGCCGGCCGCGGCGGCAGGCTTCGCCAGCTAGGAGAGGAAGCATGCCGCACATTCGAGTTCCGGTGGGGTTGCCAGGCATTCGCGGACTGTTTGCGTTCCGGCCCGAGACCGCCCTGCCCCTATCCGAGTTGGCCCAGGTTCTGCTGCACGATGAAGGCACGCTGGCGCCCGGAGAACGCGAACTCATCGCCACCTACGTTTCCTCACGGAACGATTGCTTCTACTGTCAGACCGCCCATGGCGCGATTGCGGCGCATCATCTCGGCGGCGACGAAGCCATCGTCGAGCAGGTGAAGCGCGATTTCGAGCACGCGGCGATTTCGGACAAACTCAAAGCGTTGCTGGCTATCGCCGGTAAGGTGCAGCGCTCCGGCAAAGACGTTCAGCCGGAGGACATCGAACGCGCGCGGCAGGAGGGCGCCACGGATCGTGAGATCCACGACACAGTTTTGATCGCAGCCGCTTTCTGCATGTATAACCGCTATGTAGACGGGTTAGCCGCGTGGTCGCCCGCGGACATGGGCGGATTTCGAGAGAGGGCTGCCGGCGTAGCCAGGGATGGTTATATCGGCGTACTGGGTTATATCGAAGCAGCTCGGGGGGGCGGCGACGGCTGATTGCAGATTGCGATCCCTTCGCCGCCGCCAAATCGCGACTAATCAAGTTTGATTATTGACAGGCTCGCGGTCTTCCGGTTAGAGTCGCCATAGTCGGGTTAAGCGAGGGGCCTCCCTACGATAGCCTATTGCCGTTCGGTGTAAGGTTATGTTAACCGCGCAGTCATTGTCACCTGAGCTTGTCGAACTGGACCGCCAATTCGCCGCGGCGGAAGCCGAAGCATCGGAGCTGACCGCCGGGCTGCTGGAGTCGCAATTCAACTGGCGTCCAGACCCAAGTAGTTGGTCGATGGCCGAGTGTTTACAGCACCTGAATATGGTGGGCGAACGTTGTGTGCATATGCTCGAAGCAACTCTGGCGGACGCTCGTGCGCGGGGCCGGGTGGCGAACGGGCCCTTTGGTTACGGCTGGCTGGGGAAGTGGGTTCTCGCCCGCACCGAGCCGCCCTCCCGGCACAAATATAAGGCTCCGCGCGCATTCACACCGGCGCAGGGCCAGCCCATAACCGCGGTGCTGCCGGCTTTCCGGCATTTGCAGGAGCAATTGTCCCGGCAACTCGAGCAAGCCAGCGGATTGGATCTGGCCCATATCAGGGTCCCTGCGCCAGAGGCCCGGCCGCTCAGATTCAACCTCCAGTTCACGTTCGCGTGGATCGCGGCCCATGAGCGCCGGCATCTGTGGCAAGCGCGGCAAGTGCGGAATCACGCGGCGTTTCCAGCAGTTCGTTGACGACCGGCAGGGCGCCGCGCCGGACCCAATCGGTTAGATTCAACTGGCTATTCGCATTTGAGGGTTCGCGAGTCGGAGGTCGCGAGCTACACTTCACGCGGCCATCCCTGGCAATTTGCGCACTTCCAGGTGCAACTACTGCATTCGCCAGTGTCATATTCCCGCCGTTTCATGGCGCCGGATCGGGGCACGAAGCGCCCTGGTGTTCAATTAGTTGCGCTCGGCCCAGGGTGGTCGAGTATTTGGCGCGACGATTGCCTGACCGGCCGCCATGAGGCGCCCTGTAAATCAGCACACAGACACACCGGGAGCTGGCTACGATGACAAAGCGTAAGTTCCGGTTCCGGTCAATTCCAATGTCGATTTGGGAACTCCCGGACAACGGTGTCCGCGTTGTTTCGCTTTCACTCGCATTCGCGCTGGGCTTGGCCGCAGGCACGCCGGCGCAAACGCCGATCCATATCACCGAATTCCCCGTGCCGACCGCCGGTAGTGGCCCGGACGGGATCACGGCGGGACCAGATGGCGCGCTTTGGTTTACCGAATACTATGGCAATAAGATTGGGCGTATCTCCACGGCCGGAAGGATTACCGAGTACGCTTTGCCGACCGCCAACAGTTGGCCCGCCGGGATCACGGTGGGGCCGGACGGCGCGCTATGGTTTACCGAATACTACGGCAACAGGATCGGTCGTATCACCACTGCCGGAAGGATTACCGAGTACCAGTTGCCAACCGCCGATGCGGGCCGCCTGGGGATCACGACGGGGCCGGATGGCGCGCTGTGGTTCACCGAAGTCCTCGCCAATAAGATTGGACGTGTTACCGCGGCCGGCGTGTTTACCGAGTTCGAGGTGCCGTGTTGCCCGACCGCGATCGCAGCCGGCCCAGACGCTACCGTTTGGTTTACCGCGGGACTCGACGTGGGGCGTCTCACGGTTGCCGGGGACGACACCTTCTACCCTGTGCAGTTAGTCGGCGGCCAAGCCGAAGGGATCGCGATGGGGCCGGATGGCGCCATCTGGTTTACCTTAGCCTATGGCATGGTCGGGTGCATCACCACAGGCGGGGAACTTACTGAATACCCCCTGGTGGACTCCAACAACTTCCCGTATCAAATCACGGCCGGGCCGGACGGTGCGCTTTGGTTTACCGTATCCGACACCAATGGGGTGGTGGGAAACAAGATCGGACGGATCACCACTACTGGCCGAGCCACCGAATACTCCGTGCCGACCCCTAATAGCGAGCCCTCGGGGATCGCGGCGGGGCCTGACGGCGCGCTGTGGTTTACTGAATTCAACGGCAACAATATCGGGCGCGTCGGCAACAGGTAAAGCCGGTGGGGTGCGTGGGCGGAGTTCAGTGCGAATTCAGCCGGCAATTCCGTGTCAGACAGGGACATAACAGGGGAGCTGAGATCGCCAATATAGCGCTAGGATGCATTCTAAGTTGGTTCGTCGTACGGCTAAGGAATGCAGGATAGCGCCTCAAAGTTCGGGTGAACATCCGATGCAATGTGACCTTTCGGCAAGCTTGCGTGACGCCGGCTGAGGCCGTCCTGTTAAGTTCAGTGAGTCGCTGAGGATCGCGTGCAAGTCAGGACGTTGGGGTCCAGAGACATGGGACCGGCTTCTCCTGCTCTTCCGCGAAATATCGGTACCGCGGCTGCTCGATACGTTGGATTCGCGAAACCGCGCCCACAAACCAGCCGCAAATACGATAAGTCCTATTCCGCAGGGATATCAAGGGCGCAGCCCTTGACTAGTTAGTTAGGTTCCACCCATGAGCGCGATGATAATTCGTTGTAACATCCGGGCGATTCTCGCTGGATTAGACTGGTCCGCGAGAGCGCCGGCTGTATGCGTAAGAAAGTGGCCGTGGGCGCGTGGAGCACAATCTCGCTGAAGCCTTGCGGAGGCGGTCTCTCCGGATGAAGCGATTATACGCCCGCGGCTTTCACCCGCCGCATGGTTTTCACGGAGCGGCCGGACCCACGGGTTGGTTTCGTCCAAAGGTAAATTGTTACTTCGATTCGATGCGCATGCCGTGGAAGCTGCGATACACGAACGTCCCCGAAATCAGGAAGAACGCTGCACCCACCAGTTCGGTTCCTACTGATTTGATGGCGGAAACCACGATCGCAGTGTCAACGATAACTTTCCGAATGCGGCGTCCGTACAGCCAGTAACGTTTGCAGCCTCGGCCAGGTCCTGAAAAAACTTGACGAAGACAATTGCAGCTTCGCGGCACGCATCGCACCCCGAAATGCCTCTTTGGGCCGTGCCGGCTTAGCCGCGGTGGCAGACGTGAGGAAATCATTCTGTGCAAGCCAGTCTCGCAGCCGTTGCCGCTCCCAGCCGAGCATCCCGGCGATTTGGAGCGACTCATCCCAAACCCAGGCTTCCAATTCGGGCTCGATAACGGCCACGGCGCACCGGCTCTCCCAGCCGTTCACCGCGAGATTCTCACGAATTCGCCGCCCGACTCCCTCCGGGCCAAGCTTCTCCTGACCGCAGCCTTCAAAATCCAGGATAACCAGCGCACGTTCGGTATCTCAGGAACGGCCGGAGGAAATGATGTGCGCCCACGAACACGCCGCTGTCGTGTTTGGGGTGTGCTACGCATTCGAAATCAACGGGCCGTATGCCGAGGTGGCCCGGGCGTCGTAGAAGCGCGCTAATGCCCAGGTGAGCGTCCTTGTCGGCGGTCAGCACCACCAGATCTCTTTTTTCGGGCATTGGTCCGTGTCAGCCCAGAACACCCGCTGCAAATAGGTCGCTGATGCTGACGCCGGATCGCCAGTCTTGCAGGAGCGGGTGCTTATCCCCGGGAATGATCTCGGTGCCTTCATCGGTCCTCTGGAAGCACAGGATGTCGCTAGGTTCGGCGAGGTTTAAAACGATAGGCGAGTGGCTCGTCAGCAGAACTTGCCCATAGTACACGGAGGAAAGCGATTGCACTATTGTTTCGATGGCGGTTGGATGTACTCCAATTTCTGGTTCTTCAATCCGGTACACGCCGCCGAAGTTGGCAACATATGCAAGCAGGGTTAAGGCGAGGAGGCGAAGGGTTCCATCGGAGAGCGCCCACGAAGGCACCTCGATTCCGTTCTTGTAACGGACCATCAGATAGCGCTGTCTGTCCTCTGGCCGCAGAACGGTGCGGATGGTCTCGACGTCCGGGAGAGCCGTTTGGATATGTTTGATCCAATTCGTGAGCCCGTTTTTCGAGGATTCCGCAACCAGCAGGGCGGCAGGTCGCGTCCGTCGTAGACTCTGGGTTTGCCGTGGCCAGCAGGAGTTCCGGCCCGCAACGACTCGTTACGCAGGTGGACCAATTGCGTGTTTTCTTGCAACAATTCGCGGAGCCAAGCCGCAATGTGGAACCTGCTTCGGTCGTCTGGCAGATGCCAAAAACCCGATACGTCAGCCAGAGTGCGGAAGGTGTGGCGACTGTCGTTGCTCTCCTCGGTGAAGGCGACGGCGGCCAGCCCGCGTTCTAAAACCGTTCGCTTGTTGCCCGTACCATCGTCAACCGTCACGTTCTCGCTCTCAATTTTGACGGTGTTGACATTCTTATCCAGACCGACTCGAACTGAGTATCGGATGGTTGGCGCCTTGGCATCGTCCGGGGCGCCCAGCGGCATTTGTGCCTCAACGCCTAAGGCGAAGTATGTCCCTTTCCGCCCCCAAACCAAGTCGTAGAAATTCTCAGTTCGCTCGGCGAGGGCTCCCTTCAAGCCGACCGAGACGAGATCCCCTATGAATGCAATGACATCGAGAAACGCAGACTTACCGCTCGAATTCGGCCCAACAAGAACCTGGAAGGGCCGAAGCGGCCGGCTAACGCTCTTCAAACAGCGAAAATTGGTGGCCTCGACTCTGGTGATCACCGCGCGACCCTCATGGATATTGTACAATCGGCGGCCCGGGGGGACAGGCGGGGACGCCTGTCCTACTTCGATTCGATGCGCATGCCGTAGAAGCTGCGATACACGAACGTCACTGAAACGAGGAAGAACACTGCGCCCAACACCGTCGAGAGCGTATTGCCCTGCTTGTCGTTCAGCGATACGGCCAGTTCCACGGCCAGCAGGCCGAACAGCGTAGTGAATTTGATGATCGGATTGAGCGCCACCGAGCTGGTATCCTTGAACGGATCGCCCACCGTATCGCCTACCACCGTGGCGGCGTGCAGTTCGGTGCCTTTCATCTTCAGCTCGGTCTCGACCACCTTCTTAGCGTTATCCCAGGCGCCGCCCGCGTCGGCCATGAAGATAGCCTGGAACAGGCCGAATATGGCGATCGAGATCAGGTAGCCGATGAAGAAGAAAGGCTCGAAAAACGCAAACGCCAGCGTGGCGAAGAACACCGCAATGAAGATGTTGAGCATGCCCTTCTGGGCATATTGCGTGCAGATGGCTACCACCTTCTTGGAATCGGCAACCGATGCTTTTTCGGCGCTCTCCAGCTTGATATGTTCCTTGATGAACTTCACCGCGCGATATGCGCCGGTGGAAACCGCCTGCGTGGAAGCGCCGGTGAACCAATAGATCATCGCGCCGCCGGCGATCAGACCCAACAGGAAAGGCGGGTAGAGAATCGAGAGCTTGGCAAGACGGTCGGGGTTCAAGTGATCGGTGAGCGCTACGATGATCGAGAAGATCATCGTTGTCGCGCCGACCACGGCGGTGCCGATCAGCACCGGCTTGGAAGTCGCCTTAAAGGTGTTGCCGGCGCCGTCGTTCTCTTCCAGATTTTCCTTGCCCTTCTCGAAGTCCGGTTTGAATCCGAAATCGCGCTGGATCTCGGCTTCGATTCCCGGCAGCGTCTCGATGGTGGAAAGCTCGAACACGGACTGGGCGTTATCCGTTACCGGACCGTAGCTATCCACCGCGATGGTTACCGGACCCATACCGAGGAAGCCGAACGCCACCAACCCAAACGCAAACACGGCCGGAGCGACCATCACGGTGGCGGGCAGCATCACGCCGCCCGGACCGATCGTGCTCACGCCGTAAGCGATGCCCATCAGGGAGAGAATGGAGAAACCCAACCAGTAAGCGCTGAAGTTGCCGGCCACAAAACCGGACAGAATGCACAGCGAGGCGCCGCCTTCGCGCGCGGAAGTGACGATCTCACGCACGTGTCTCGATGAGGTGGAGGTGAAGGCCTTCACGCCCTCGGGGATAACCGCGCCGGCCAACGTGCCGCAGGTGATCACCGTCGAAAGCTTCCACCACAAGCTGGTATCGCCGTTTAAGCTCGGAATGATGAAGTAGCTGACCAGGTAAGTCAATCCTACTGAGACCAGCGAAGTCATCCACACCAACGACGTCAGCGGGGCTTCGAAGTTCATCTTCTCCACGTTGCCGTACCTGGCTTTGGCCACCATGCCGTTGATGAAGTAACTGGCCGCCGAGGAGATGATCATCATCACGCGCATGACGAAAATCCACACCAGCAACTGCACCTGCAACGTGGGATCCTTCACCGCCAGCAGGATAAACGTGATCAACGCCACGCCCGTGACGCCGTACGTCTCGAAGCCGTCGGCGGATGGCCCCACCGAATCGCCCGCATTATCGCCCGTGCAATCCGCGATGACGCCCGGATTACGCACGTCGTCTTCCTTGATCTTGAATACGATCTTCATCAGGTCCGCGCCGATGTCCGCGATCTTAGTGAAGATGCCGCCCGCCACACGCAACGCCGCCGCGCCCAGCGATTCGCCGATGGCGAAGCCGATGAAGCACGGCCCGGCCAGATCGCCCGGAATGAACAGCAGGATGAACAGCATCATGATCAGCTCGACCGAGATCAGCAGCATGCCGATGCTCATGCCGGCCTGCAGCGGGATGTCGTAACAGGGGAAAGCCTTGCCGCGCAGGCTGGCAAAGGCTGCGCGCGAGTTGGCGAACGTGTTCACGCGCATGCCGAACGCCGCCACCGAGTAACTGCCGGCGATGCCGATCATACTGAACAGCAGAATGATCAGAACTTGTACGGCCGGCCTGCCTTGCAGGAAGCCGAAGTAGAAGACGATGATCACGCCGATGAAGCATTCGAGCAGGATCAGAAATTTTCCTTGCGTAATCAGGTACGTCTTGCAAGTTTCGTAGATCAGCTCGGAGACCTCCAACATGGACCTATGCACGGCCATGTTTTTCAGGCGCATATAAATGGTGAGACCGAAAACCATGCCCAGCACGCAGAAGATCAGGCCGAACATAAGCAGGGTGCGGCCGCCGATGCCGTTCAGAAACGTGGCGCTGTCGAGATTCGGCAGCTTCAGGCTGGCTTCGCCGCCCTCCTGAGCCATCAACGGCAAGGCCAACAGGGCCATGCACAACATGGGTAGAAGCGCGCGGACTGCGCGTAGCTTGGTCGATAGTACTTTTAGCACGAAAAAAGCCTCCTGGAAATGGAGCGGGATCCTTGAAGGCGGGACTATCCCAAAAAGGATATCAGGATTAGTTTACCTCAGCCTGCTCCAATAGAAATCACAAGGTAACTCACGGCGGGTGGGAATTCAACAGTGGAGTAGGCTCTCGGCCCGCGCTCGGCCTGCGGCGGCCGCACCGGCCGCCCTGTTTCGGCGTGGGCACGACTGAGGTACGCAGGAATCCATTCAGCCCTGCGGGCGGGCCCGACGAACCTACCCATCTTATTGATTTTACAAATAGTTAAATTTTCTGCGGAGCAAAGCCAATTTCAAGCTGAAAGGACTATACGCAACTTCTAAACCGTGGCTGCGCGGGCTCTGGACTGATGCTGAATGCGGTCATATACTTGATCGCGAATGAGGCGTGTGATGACCTCGCGAATTTCCGCGTTGTCGAGGAAGCGGACGGCCTGGGCGCTGTTACGGTCCATGCGATTGGACGACCGATTCTTCGAGCTTGCGATCGAACACGTAAGCGAAGTTGTCGCGGGTGTTGGCCGCGCCGGCTGTACGCACGTTTCATCGGCTGTAGCATCTTCGCGTAGCTGGTCCCAGAATAGCTCATCGTTAGGCGTGAAGCCGGTTCCGAAGCGCTGGTTGATGACGTCCACGATGCGCGAGAGCGGGACCCGAAGGTCTTCGATGCGGCCGGAGCCTACTTCAGTCGCGGAGTCGAGCGCGCCGCGCGGACCGGGGTCGAGTAGGATGCGGCCGGGCGATCTCGACTAAGGAACGCAATGCGGCGTTGACGGCTGCGGCGTTCGGAAACACGCTGGCGAGTTCGGGTTCCAGGACGACCACATTGGAACTTCCGCGCAGGCGGGCGATGTATTTCCCGCGGACCGACGCCGGGAAATCGGAGCGCCGGTATGACGGGCGAAGCTCGCCGTTCGCTACTTTCTTAGCCTTCTTCATAAATCCTCCTGTCCGCCCGGGCTGCCGGGCGCGCCGAAATAATTCGAATGACGCCGTCGCGGTCCGCGTGCGCGACGATCAGGGGGCGTCCGGAGAACGAGACGCCAAACGTCACAAAACGCCTTTCCTCGACCGAAGTGATCCGGGATCGTCGCCGGTTGCCGACAAAGGATCGAAAAACACGCCGGCAGTTTCCTCGAACGATACACCGTGCTTGCGCAGGTTCGTGGCGGCCTTTTGGGCACTCCATTAGAAAGGCGCTCGAAACCATTTACCTCATTTGAGTATGACGCGGCGTCCGGAGGGCGGCCATGCTGAGGGCGCGGTCGTGGAGCGCGTTTTGTCGAGGTCGGGCATGGTGTGCTCCTAGGCCGGCACGTACCGCGCGATGGCGATCTGACGGGAGTACTTTCGCATTTTCGCAACGTCGTAGGCGAGTTGCATCCGGAGGAGGTGATGCATATCGGGACCAAACGCTTTTTCGATGCGAAGGGCCATTTCCGGCGTTAGGGCCGCTTTGCCATGGAGCAGGCCGGGGAGGGTAGCGCGGCGAACCTTCAGGATCCGCGTGGCCTGCGATACGTTCAGGCCGAGGGCTTCGACGATCTGGGTCCGGATGAGGCCGCCAGGATGGGGCGGGTTCTTCATGGGCATTGCGCGTCTCCTACTGATAGTCGATCAAGTCAATATCGGTCGCGCTGTTCGTTTCCGGTTCATAGCGGAGGTCAGCCGCCAATTTCCGGTTACAGTCAGGCTGCAGCATCCCTTTAATTCGCCCTTTAGCGGGTGCAGCTTCCATCCAGGAAAGCGCCCAACCTGGTCGCGGGTATCGGCTGTTTCGAGCGCGAGAAGGAGCATTCGCAGCTTGTCGGCCGCTGCGGGAGGTACGCCTTTGGCATTGCTCTATGGCGAAACCTCGCCAGGCGCATTCGGCTCGTTCGTTCTTAGGCATGTACGGTTGTACCGTACATGTCAAGCGCTGGTTGCCGAAAGCCGCTCTAGAAACCCGCGCGGGGTGGCCGGAATGGCCGGCGTCAAGGCCGGCTCCCGCGGCCCGCTGCAATTGATATAATGGCCTAGGCTGCGGGAGTAACTCAGTGGTAGAGTCACAGCCTTCCAAGCTGTTGGTCGCGGGTCCGATTCCCGTCTCCCGCTCCATTTGAGCTGGCGTAGCTCAGTTGGTAGAGCATCTGATTTGTAATCAGAGGGTCGGGGGTTCAAGCCCCTCCGCCAGCTCCATAAAATCAAATACTTACAGTCAATTAATCGCGGCGGGCGATGTTTTGTTAGCCACGCTGGTAGCCGCGGCGTTTGATGGCGTCAAAATCTCATCCATCTTGGGTAGCCGCTTCCTTCCTTAGCCGGTACGACGTGAGAGTACGTGTTCATCGCGACCGCGATCCGACTGTGCCCGAGTAACTCCATTACGACGCGCGGGTGAACGCCTTGCACGAGTAACAGCGTGGCCGCTGTGTGCCTGAGACCGTGAATGCGTTGATGGGGCAGCTCCGCGGCCTTCAGAATTTGGCGGTATGCGCGCGCGACATTGCGCGGCTCTAACGGAGTCCCGATGGTACTCTAGTGAACACGTAACCCAGATCATGCCATCTACTGCCAGCAAGTACGCGCTCCTGATCCTGTAAGCGACGATGTTCAATCAGCGCGGACAAACAGACTTGCGGCAGGTGGACTGTGCGCCGGCTGCATCGCTTTGGCTCTTTCCGCAATATCTTGCCTTTCTCGTCGCCCGGCATCTTGAGCCGCTGAAGTGTTGAACGTACCGCGAGCGTGCCCCGCTCCATGCGTTGCCCGCGTTGGTAACCGCGGTTCTGCCGGCTTGCGGCGCCTGTCGATCCGGGCGCAAACAAGCTGCGGCAAAGCGCATCGTCTCCGACCAGGTCAAGGCTTGTAATTCGCCACGTATTCCGTGTGGACCGCATCTGGATTGTAGCCGGAGTAAATGACAACCGCGCCGCCGGAGTTACTGATCGCGGCGGCCTCCGGGGAAAGTTCCGTGCTGCCTGGCGCGGAAACGGTGACCGGAATACTCCAGGCGCCCGCACTGCCGGCGCGGATGGATGCATGAACCTCGGCGGTTCCACTACTCGATAACCAGGCGGCAATCGCCAAGCCGTTGGGAGACACGGCAAAATAGATTTGGCTGACGTTGTCGCTTCCGGATAACAGAACGGGCGGCGACCAGGAGTTGTCGCCGATCGAACCTTCGATGGCGAAAGCCTGGGCGGAGAAGCCGATGACTTCATAAACCATGGTCACATCGCCGGCGCTGTCGCTGGCGAGATCCGCGACCATCGAGAGACCGTTTACAAACACCGCTTTAGCGAACGAACTCCAGGCGCCGCCGGCGGCGTCCTCGGTGGCCGAAACGTAAGCGCCGGAGCTATTCAAAGCAAGCAGCAGGGCTAGTCCGCCGGCATCCAGCGCTACGCGGGCGATGTGCGAATCCGGGTCGGGGCCTAGCAGCACGCCTGTATGTGTCCAGCCCGCGCCATTGTTGCGGGAGGTATGCAGCCGGAAGTTGAACTCGGAGCAACCTTCCGCGTTACAAAACGCCGCAAACGATTCCCAGGTTACGATCACGGCGCCATCTTCGCCGATGCCCGCATGATCGGCTGTCACATAGAGGCCGCTGGCCACAGTTTGTGGGGAACTCCAGCCTTGCCCGGCGGGCCTTAGAGTTGCCATCACGGAACTCTGGTTGCCGGGCGGACCGCCCACGGTCCACGCGATGGCCGCATCGCCTCGCGCGTTCATGGTAAAGATCGGAGCCGACGTGCCGGGTAGCAAGAGCTGCGGCGCCTCCCACTTTCCATTGGCGGGCCGGTCGGCCGTCCATACGCCATTGGAATCGGTCCACACGGCAGTGGCGAACCCGCCGGCGGAGACGCGTACCGCGGGAAAAACCAAAGTGGTTTGCAGGGCCGGCGACACTGCGGAAACGTGCCCCCAATCGCCTCCCGCCGGCTTGGCACGCGACCACAACTGGTCCTGACTGGTGCGCTCGTCCCAGAGCGCCAGCGAATTGCCTGCAGAATCGATGGCCGCCGCGGCTTCCCATCCTTGGCCGCCGGTGCTCAAAGCTACGGGATGCGTCCAACCGGCTGTCTGGCCCCAGGCCGGCGACAGCGCCACGATGCTGGTATAGAAAATCGTGACTAACTGGCAATACCTCATATCTGTCCGATGATAATGCCAAAGCGGCGCTCACACTTGTGAAACCTCGGAGTTTCATCCAGATTTCACACTTGCGGCGAGTGACTTAGCGCCTATCATTTGTAGGGGACGAGACAAATGCAGCCGCTATTGTCAGGAATATTCCTAATTGCGCTTGCCGCCATGCCTGGTGCGGCACAGTCCCGTACAGTTTGCCGCCTCTGCCTCCCACCAAGGCGCCGCTTGGGTTCCCCCCCATCGCGCCCGTTAAAGTTGCACATCACGAGCAACTGTCCGCCGCCTTGCGCGAATCGATAGATCGGTCCCGAGCCCGCTGCTCCCGCCGCCGCTCGTGACGCCGTATAAATAGCCGTCCGATGCCTGCAGCCGTCCGCATGGTAACGCGCCGTCCGCGCAATTCGTCTGCGCGCAAAAGTTGGACAGCACCGTGAATGCGCCGGTTGCCGCGATCTTGTACAGCGATCGCCAATCGGTCCACGTGGAGGCACCCGCTCCTTAACACGGATTACTCGTCACCTGGCGTCGAATTTCTCGGTACTACCGCCTCGATGCCCATTTCCTAGGACTAATTGCCTCTCTCACCCCACCAAAACCAGGTACGCGTACTTCATCCCATTGATAAAACGCGCGCGCGCCTAAACCGCCGTAATACTGCCTCTCCCTAACTAGTACCTGGTAACCTTGTCGAGCCCACTGCCCTCCTGTACTATGCAACTAAGACTCGCAGGGCAAAAAGTCGAACCCAAATCAGGAGAGAGTGACTCATGACGTTTTCAAACATACGGACTACTGCATTCGCTGTACTCATTACTAGCTGTTCCGCCGTCTCAGGCAGCCTGTTAGGCGCGACGGTTCCCGCCGCCACGGCGCCCACTATCACCTACACGGCGTCCGGAACTTTTGCTTCTCCCGCCGCCAATGGCAACGATACCTTGAAGCTGGCCGGCGAACCGTTCAGCGTCACCATCGCCGTCAGCGCCGCCACGAAACCGGTTAAGACAGGCAGGAATTGGGCCCTCTATACCAAGTTGAAGCTGACCGGGACGGTCCACTCGGGCCTTCTGGGACCGTCCCCGATCAGCATCACCAGCGGCGCAGCCAGCGTTCAGCAATTTATCGATCCGGGACAGCCCGATTTGTTCGTGATGGCCGCTCCTCTCAAGGTCGTCGGCATCAGCCTCACCATTAAAGCCAACATCACTTTGCCGGCGGGTACTCTGAGCAAACCTCTGCTGCAACCCTTCAAAGCCGTTACCCTGACGGCTGCCGACGCTACCATGGTGTACGCCGATGGAACGGCGAATACCACCCTCGGCATCGCCTCCGGCACCCTCACTGCGGTCGCCTCCAGTGGCGCCAAGGTCGCGGCCACAGCCGGCGAACAGAATATCGTGTTATTGCATCCGGGCGCCGTCCAGGCCGTCACGCTGCATGCCGATGGCTCCCAAGCGGTGGCCTCGGCCGTCTCTCAGCCGGTCGATATGGGCCAGTTATCCGACGCAATTACTCTAAGAATGTATGCTTCCGGAGTAAGTGACGGTTCGGAAGTAAGTGTACGGATCGCCGGGGAGGAAGTGCCCGTACTTTACGCGGGACCGTCGGGTCACTACGCAGGTCTCGATGAGGTATTCGTCCAGCTTCCGCGCACTTTAGCCGGACGTGGCGCAACAGAAGCCTTACTCACCGTAGACGGACAGAGCAGTAATTCACTGCCTCTCTACATTCAGTGATCCGCCGGTCACGACGAAATTGGAATCGACCGGCTCTGCGGCTTATTGTCCGGTATAGGAACGCGCACCGTGAGCAAGCCATCCTTGAACTCCGCCTTGGCTTTATCGGTCTGCGCGCCTTGCGGCAACGGAATCATGCGGCTGAAGCGTCCATAGCTTCGTTCCGAATGCCGGTATCCGGCTTGCGCCTCCTCGCGTTCCTGCCGCCGTTCGCCTTCGATCAATAAGCCGTCGTCGGTCGACTCCACCTTGACGTCTTCCTTCTGCATGCCGGGAAGTTCAGCCGTAACTTCCAGATTGCCATCGCGTTCGCGAACCTCGATGGCGGGATACCATAATCCCGATTCACCGATGTTTCGCGAGAGGCCGAAGGTGTGCGCAAAAACGCGGTCCATCTCTTCGGAGAAGCGCCGTATCAATGTAAGTGGACCGAAGTTATTGTAGGTGCCAGGTTTCCAGGTTTCCCGCGACGGATAGTTCTCCGGCCGCCGCGCGGTATTCTTTTCCGATTCGGGGGATCGGCTCATGGCCGACGTTGCTGCCATTAGATTGTCTCCTGTAACTTCATTGTGCGCGCAGGGACCGATAGCATTCAAGACGCGAACTAAGTTCCAATGTGACGCGAGACACCTGGCTTTGGTTCGTGCCGTACCGCACGGTTATGGCTGGGCGGGAAACCGCTCCCTTACGGTCGCGGCTCTGTAACGGTCCGAAATCGACGCGACTGGTTACAAGCCGCGACTGGTTACAGAGCCGCGACCATAAGGGAGCGGTGCGCCCGGCCTCGAAATAACCCCATCCGGGTTGGTGTACACTGGTCCCATAGCCACAGCGCTCGCTTCATAAACTCCAAGGAAGGATACATGCCGTGGCGCAGACCGCGAACGACACAGCCAGTATCGGCAAGGCCGTCACCATCAAGGGCGAGGTCTTCAGTAATGAGGATCTCTATGTGGATGGCACGCTGGAAGGAAAGATCGAACTGCCCTCACACAGACTCACAGTAGGCCCGCACGGCACCGTCAAGGCCGCCGCAATCAAGGCCCATGCCGTGGAAATTCACGGTACCGTACAGGGTGATGTCATCGCGCAGGACAAGGTGGAGATCCGCAAGAACGCCACCCTCACCGGCAATATCAAGACGGCCCGCATCGTGATTGAGGAGGGCGCGTATTTCAAGGGCGGCGTCGATATCACCCGGCCCGAAGCGCAGGTCCCAGCCGCCGGTGGAGCGCCGCGGAAGGATTAATCCTGTTCCCTCCGGGTCACTCGCCGGAGCCGATAAACGCCGCCTCAACCGACGGTGCTTCCCGCGGCGAAGGCGCAACCGCGGCGAACATGTCCGGCAAGCCGAAGCGCTCAAAGGCAGCGGCTCTGGTTTCCGCATCTCCACGTCTAGGTGTCTCAATGTCGTGCGCCACGCGCGCCTTCTTATCGAAATACGCCTTCAGCACGTCGCGCACGATAGGTGCGGCCAGCGGTCCTTCGGCGCCGTTTTCAAACAGCGCCACCACCACGATCTCCGGCGCCTGGCGCGGTGCGAACCCCACAAACCACGCATTATTGCGGTATTCCTTGCCCGTTTTTCCTTTCAGAAATTCGTCGGAGGCGAGCTGCGCCGTACCGGTCTTGCCGCAGACGTCGATTCCCGGGAGCCGCGCGCGGCCGCCCGTGCCGCCTTCGTTGACCACCCCCCAGGCGCCGTAAATCACCTTGTCCACATTGTCCGCCGAGAGCGGCCAACTGTGCTGGCGATAAGTGCCTCCGCGAACCAGGTAGGGTTGGCGCCACCGGCCGCCGTTGATCAGCCAACTGTAAGCGCTGGCCAGTTGGATGGGAGTCACCGTCACCGGCCCTTGACCAATGGCCACTGAAATCGTTTCGCCGGCGTACCATTTTTCGCGGAAATTGCGGATCTTCCACTGCGACGACGGCACCACACCTTCGGCTTCATGCGGCAGGTCGATGCCCGTCTTCGCGCCCAGTCCGGCTTGATGCGCATAGAATGCGATCTTATCGATTCCGGTGCGGTCGCCCGCGTTGTAAAAGTAAACGTCGCAGGATTGTACGATGCCTCTGTGCAACGAAACGGCGCCGTGGCCGGTCTTGATGTGGCACTTATGATACTGGCCGTAAAACGATGCGCCGCCGCCGCAATGCACCGTGTATTGATCGTCGATGGCGCCGGCTTCCAGGCCCGCGATCGCCACGATGGGCTTAAACGTGGACCCCGGCGCGTCCTGCGCCTGTATCGCGCGATTCAGCAGCGGATGGTCCGGATTATCCGCAATTTCCCGCCAGTCTGACGACTTGATGCGCACGGCGAATTTGTTGGGATCGAATGCCGGCCGGCTGACCATCGCCAGCACTTCGCCGGTGCGCGCATCCATGGCCACCACCGCGCCATTCTTGCCTTCCATGGCAAGCTCGGCCACGGCTTGCAAATCCAGATCCAGCGTGGTGTGCAGGTCTTTGCCAGGCACGGCTTCTTTGTTATCGAGCACCTTGCGCGTGACGCCGCGATTGTCCACCATCACTTGACGCTCGCCATCCACGCCCATCAGCAGGTCGTTGTATTGCCGCTCCAACCCAAACTTACCGATGACCGCGCCTTGGTTATACTTCGCGAAATCCGGCGAATCTAACTCCTGCTCGCTCACTTCCCCGGTGTAGCCGATCACATGCGCGGCAAATCCGTTCTGCGGATACAAGCGGCGCTGCGCGTGGATCAGTTCCATCTCCGGGAAGAAATCGCGGTGCGATTCGACGAACGCCATTTCGGCGGGCGTGAGTTCTTCCTTGATGATGATAGGGTCGTATTTAGGCCGCGCCCGATATCGCTGCACGCGCGCCGCCAGATCTTCGAAGTCCAGATTAAGACCCTCGGCGATCGGCCGCAAGTGTTCCGGCTTCAAGTTTTCGCGTGTGAGAATGAGGCTGTAAGAAGAATGATTATCGACGATGACACGGCCGTCGCGATCGAGGATTTTGCCGCGCGGCGCGGGAATCGGCAGTTGCCGGATGCGATTGCGCTCCGCTTGCTCGTTGTACATCTGGGGATTTTGAATCTGCAGGTTCCAGAAGCCGGTGATCAGAAACAGGAAGATCACCACGCTGGCATATTGCACGACGGCAATCTTACCGACGGCGAATTTGACATCCTCGCGGCGAGCTTGTTTACCGGGATATTTAGGCTCACGATCCACATCCGGATCGATAACGGGTAGGTTCACTTGGTTGCGGTTTCTGTATTTCAGTGTATCAGGAGCAGCCGCACGAACGAGCGCACGAGCGCGTCACGGATGCTTAACCTTGGGGGAAACCGCTCCCTGACGGTTGCGGCTCGGTAACGGTGACGTAATGGGATCTACTGAGCCGCGACCGTGAGGGAGCGGTTTCTTTAGCCGGGAATCCCTAAACGGTTAGACACCCGCCCGTCACCACATGGCCACGTCACCACATTGACATCATGCGCAAACCGGACTTACACTTGATGCGGAGTTGAAGAACTCATTATCTGTAAGATAAAGGAGTTGATTATGCGTGGTTTCGTCCTGGTCCTGATTGCTTCCATGCCCCTTTGCGGGTCCACCATCGTTTCCACCTCAGTGAACTGTAACGGAGCCACCGGAGGCTCTTCCTGCTCGGACGCAATGGGGACCGGCGCCTGGGCCCTGGCAGATCCGACGAGTCTTTACGTGGCCGTCAGCGCGTGGACCGGGTACAACGTGCAAACGGGCGCGGGGGAATATGCGTCGGCATCCGCATCGCTCACCGAGGACTTCGTACTGACAGTTACCGGCGGCTTCGGCAACGGATATGCCGAACCCGATCTGGGCGCGGGCGGCGGTGGTTGGGGCTCCTACGGCGTGGGCTGGGCATCCGCGTCGCTGGGCGGATGCGGCGTATCCTCCTACGGAGAAGGACCCCCGTCCGTCGGCTGCCCATGGAACTCAGTGCCATTTGTGTTCGGCGTTCCTGAGCAGCTCACTCTCTCTGAATCTGCCAACGTGAGCTTGGAATATACGGCTACAGGCATACCGGCAGTCAATGCAGGCGCGCTGGTTTACAGTGGTTTCCTGTTCTTCGACGCCAACGGTCAGCCTTTGAACGACGTTTCATACAGCTTTGTTCCCGGCGACCTGCCTCCCGCCACACCCGAGCCGGGCACGCTGCTCCTCAGTGCCATCGCATGCGCCGTTCTCGCGGGCTTTGCGCGGCGTCGCGCGAGCCGCCCTCAGAACCGCTAGTTCCGTCTCATCCGCGCTGGTGAACCAGTACTTTCGACTCAGGCTAGCCAAAGGACTCGCTTACCAATGGCAGCATTGACTTGTATACCGCAGTAAACGGACACTGTCCCTGTATGGGTACCAAACGTAGTAAAAGTCAGCGGGGACATGCCGTTATGGAGTTCGCGCTGTTCCTTCCTTATCTGTTTTTCACCTTTGTGGGAGCGTTTGACTGGGGCAACTATTCGTGGACGCTGATGAAAGTAGAGGCCGCCGCACGCGTTGCGGCGCTTTACACATCCGGCGGCTCGTCTACTGCATCCGACTCGAGCGGCGCGTGCACTTATGCGTTGGGCGAATTATCGAACGCTTCCAATCTTGCAGGCCAATCGAACTGCACGGGGAACCTAACCGTAACCGCTACACAGGTTACGGGACCCGACGGCAACAAAGCTTCACAGGTCACCGTGTCGTATCAAACCCCGCAGCTTATCCCGATTCCGGGACTGCTGGCGGGGCAAATGACAATTTCGCGCACGGTTTTGATGGCGTTGAGGTCATAGACCATGAAGGGGCGGCGTGGTGCAGTTACTCTCGAATTCACTCTCGTGGGTATCCCGCTTCTTTTTACATTGATTTCGACCGTCGAGATGTCGCGTGGAATGTGGATGTATCAAACCCAGGCGTACGCCATTAGCCAGGGCGTTCGTTACCTGGTGGTCCATGGCGCGGACTGCAGCTCGAGCGGAAATTCGTGTACGACAACCATTGGAAGCATTGCCGGTGTGATCGCGAACGGCGGCGTAGGGTTGGCGCCCGCGCAGTGGAACGTGACGCTGATCTCCGCCAGCGGAGAAAACAACATAAGCTGTAACCCGCTCAGCACTTGTCTAAGCAACAGCACCGTCTGGCCTCCATCTCCCGATAATGCGCTGGGCAGCAATGTGGCGATCTCGGCTACTTATCCCTTCTCGTCCGCTATGTTCATGTTCTTCCCGGGCACCACCCCAGTGAGTTTCGGTACCTACAATTTGGGCGCGTACTCCAAACAGGAAATCATGTTTTGAGGGTTATCTATGATGCTGCGGAGAAGCTCACGTTCGCGAAGGGGACAGGCGCTGGTGCTGATTGCGTTATCCGCCGTGCTCATGTTTGCCCTGTTGGGAATGGTGATCGATATTGGGTGGGCGCGTTTCCGCCAGCAGGCGGCGCAAGCGGCCGCCGACGGTGCAGCGCTGGCCGCTGTGGCAGCGGCCGCCAATGTGTCTTCGGGAGGAACGGCTGGCACCATGAAACCGGATGCGTCGACCTCGTCGCCGTGCAGCCCGGTCTGCGGCAGCACGGGGATCGCTTGCCAGGCCTCCACAACTTGCCCGACAACCATTGCCAGTCCGCCCGCGGACAATCTGCAGGCCGGATGCCTGTACGCCAAATCCAACGGTTTCGTTAACTCGGGAAACCAGAAGGTAAGCATGTCCGGGAACACCACCAGTCTCACGGGTATCTCCACCGCATACTGGGCCAGCGCCAGTGTGAGTGAGACGGAAACACAATTGTTTTCCGCGGTGCTCGGCAATTCGTTTCTAACCACCGGGGCGTCCGCGACGGCGGCCCTCATGCCGGGCGGCGGAGGAGGTTGTGTCTATGTCATGGAACCAACGGGTTCGTCGGTTACAAACAGCGGCAGCGCCCTGTTGAAGAGCGGCTGCGGGATTTATATCAATTCCAGCAGTTCGGCAGCGGTGCTGATGAGCGGATCGGCGGAGATCGAGGCAACCAGTGGGGCTTCTGTCAACATCGTCGGAAACTGGCTGGCGAGCGGCGGCGCTACGATCACGCCGGCGCCTAATCTGGGCGTGACAGCCGCGGTGGATCCTTTTGCCAGCATGACTCCTCCCACGGTTGGGTCGTGCACCAGCAGTGGAGTCACGCTTAGCGGAACCACATCCGAAACACTTAGTCCCGGCGTTTATTGCGGCGCGATCAATATCAGCGGCAGTGTGGCGCTAACGCTCAATCCCGGCCTGTATATTCTCAAAAGCGGCATCAACATGAGCGGCCTCAGCAGCATTACCGGGAGCGGCGTGACACTCTACGCGCCCAGTGGCGGGATCTCCATGAGCGGCACGGGAGGCATTACTCTCAGCGCGCCCACGTCCGGCACCTGGGAGGGAGTGTTGATCTACCAGGACCGGAGCAACAGCAGTTCCTCGGCCCTGTCAGGCGGATCCAATCAGACACTCAACGGACTCGTGTACATGCCTAAGGCCAAGCTGGCTTACTCCGGTTCCAGCGGATCCAGCGGGCAGATTTCGACCCTGGTGGTATACTCGCTGACGTTTTCCGGAAGTTCCTATATTTCCGTGCCTGCCACCACCGCTTATGGCGGTGGAGGATGCCCGGTCCGGTTGATCAAATGAAGCAATTCATCCTATCAGAAGAGAGGTCCTAAGCGATGACAAGAATTTCGATGTTTCTATCTGCCGTTCTGATCGCCGTAGTGCTCGGCGTATGCAACCAGCCGGTGCTGTTGGCCCAAAGCGACGATGCCGCCGGCGCCAATCCCGAGATCCGCATGATCACCATCGGCCACGTAGATGTAATACCCGATGCCACGGCCCCGGGCATGTTTCAGGGCATCGTGGGCACCGGCCCGAATCCCCCGGATCCTGGCGACTGGCCCTGCTACGGCGGCGGACCCAACTGCTCGGGCGTGGCCGCGGGTGGCCTTGTCATCGCCCAGCCTCAACCCCGCGTCTCGCACTTGTGTAATGGTTGTGCGGAGGTCTATTACACGTTTCAGACCACGAGTTTGTCCGGCACCGCCAGTATCTCGATCAGCATTGTCCAGGGCAAAACGACAATTTTTTCAAATAGCGCCGATTTTCCCGGAGTTCCGGCGCAATCCATCCAGGTGATGACCACCGGACTGGCGTTCAACGGCAGCGCCAAAAGGGGAAGAGCCGCCATCAAGGTCTCGACGACCATCGGCTCTACCACGATTACGGGCAGCGCGCCCATCTACCTTTACTAGGGCGCTTGACACCCTGTGGAGACCGCTCCCTGATGGTCGCGGCTCGGTAACAGCCGTGTCGATTTCGCACGATTTACCGTTAAGCCCCAATACTGTTCACCTTGTGGGGCAGACCATCGCTCCTGGTGGTCTGCCAATCTGGTAAGCACAAGGCAGACGACGCAAAACAATCGTCTGCCCCCACATACAAAGCTCTTAAGTGAACAGTGTTGCGTTAAGCCCCGTTTGCTAGAGACAATCCGGTAAGTTGCGCGCTCGCGCAGCGCGCCCCCACGCGAAATCCGCAGGCGCGCCAATGGCGACTGGGGTTTAGCCCGCCTTCTGTGAGGACGCAGGCGGGGGTGCTTCGGCATCTTTTGCGTTGGCCGTCCCCGTTGTGACCGGGGCGTCCGCGAACAGACGAATGGCCACCAGGAATGCCAGCGCCGCCACGAAAAAGATAACTATAATTATCGAGAATTGCTGCACAATTGAATTATCACATGCGGGCTTTTCGTATAATAGATAGGCAAAGGTTAATCCGCCATTCTTCAGGAAATGCGCGGACTATCTCGCACCCTCCGCGCTTATGCGGGTTCCCGTAGCCTATCCAGAAAATGAAACAGGGTCACACCCACCACCGCATTCAGCAGCCCCAGAACGATCGTGCGCTGAATTTCAAATGGAATCTGGCGTCCCAATAAACCCCGCGCCAGCACCCAATAAAGAAGCTGATGGAAGAAATAGAAGAAAAGTGTCAGCAGAAACCGGATCGCGGAATGCTCCACGTCGATGCGCATGCCCACCGATGCGGCGAAATAGCCGACTAACGTCTTCACGATGCCAAACATGCCCAGCGGCTGTTTGATGGTGAGTGCATCCTGGGCCAGTCCGATGAAGGCGCCGATAAACAGTCCGCCGATCTGGCTGCGCCGCATCAGCGCGAAATAGATGGTCACCAGCAGCGGCAGGTCGAAAAGCCCCAGGACATCCCAGAAGCGTGGAACATAAACCTGGTAGAGAATGGCGGCCAGCGGAACCAACAGCATCACACGCGCCCGGAAGCGCGAGACTTGCTCGCGCTGGTTGCCCACCAGGTAGCGATCGCTGTATTCGGTCATTGCGGAGGCTGCGCCGGCGGAGTGCTGGGGGCCGGGTGATGCGCCGGCGCGGCGACGCCGGTTTTGGATGTAGCGTTCGGGTTTGGCGGCGTGGTCGCCGCGCCTGGCCTGTTGGGCGATGGTCCGCCCGCCGGATTCGCCGCATCGCCGGGCCGAGCAACCGCCGCGCCGGGGTTGGCCGGCAGCTTGATATTAAAATCCGGCGGCTTCGAACCGGGCAGCCCCTCGCCATACGTATGGTTCTCGGCAGCTCCGATCTCACGGTATTTGCGCAGCAACTTATCGGCGTCCGTCCCTACCGGACTGCTCGGCTGCGCGGCCTGTTCTCCGGGCGCCGGCGGAGGCGGCGTGCCCAGATACACGGGCGCATTGGCCACCGGCGTCTCCGGAATCGCCTGATGCACACCCTCCACCACAATCAGCACGGCCTCCAATCCGCGCTCGATGCCCGCCGGTTCCACCAGGATTTCCTGATACGGCGACCCGGGCCGCACCACCCGCACCACCCCTACCGGAAACCCTTTCGGAAAGATGCGATCGTCGCCCGACGTGTAAAACATCTCGCCCACGTCCACTTTCTCTTCGCTGGGCACGTAATCCACTTTGCAAGTGTTCTGGCCCTGACCCTTCAGCGTGCCCACCACGTGGTTCTTCTGGGACACCACGCCCGCGGCGAATTCGGGATCCGTCACCAACATCACTTCCGAGGCCGTGGGATAAGCGGCGATGACTTTGCCCACGATGCCATCGGGAGTGACTACGGGCATACCGCGCTCCACGCCCGCGCCCGAACCGCGATCCAGAAAAATTACCTTGGAATTAGCGCCCGCGCCCGCCGCGATCACGCGCGCCGCGATGGTCTTCGATTGCGTGCGCTGTTGAAACGCCACCAGCGCCTTGGCGCGGTCGGCAGTGGAGATCTCGGTCTTCAAAAACTGATTCTCCATCTTCAGCTTGTCCACTTCAGCCTGCAGGCGGCGATTATCCTCGCGCGCATCGTGCATCAGAATGTAGTTACTAAAGAAGCCTGCCGTGCCGCTGCGTCCGGCCTCCAGCACGCGCGCCAGCGGCATGATAGCGGTCACCGACCAGACCCGCACCATGCGCACCCCGCTCTCATTGCGCACCTGCGCCGCGATCAGCGCCAACTGCGCAAAAATCACCAAGAGCAACACCGTGATATTGCGGTAGCGATTGAGCAGCGTTTCCATTGCCAGCCCGGGCGGACCGCTCCCTTAATCGATCGAGATCTTTCTTAGCAGTCGGAAGTCGCTGAGCATTCTTCCAGTGCCCAGCACGACGGAGGCCAAAGGATCGTCGGCGATGGATACCGGCAGCCCGGTCTCCTCGCGAATGCGCTTGTCGAGATTCTTCAGCAGGCCGCCGCCGCCGGTCAGCACGATGCCGCGGTCGCTGATATCGGCGCTCAACTCCGGAGGAGTACGCTCCAAAGCCACGCGGATGGCGTTCACGATGGTGGCCACGCACTCGCCCAAAGCTTCACGGATCTCGCTATCTTCGATGGTGAGAGTCTTGGGCACGCCCTCGATCAAATTGCGGCCCTTGATTTCCATGGTCAACGGTTTATCCAGCGGATACGCGGAACCGATCTCCATCTTGATGGCCTCGGCCGTGCGTTCGCCGATCAGCAGATTGTATTTGCGCTTCAGATACTGCATCACGGCGTCGTCCATCTCGTTGCCGGCCACGCGCACGGAGCGTGAGTACACGATGCCGGATAACGAAATCACCGCCACGTCGGTGGTGCCGCCGCCGATATCCACCACCATGTTGCCGGAGGGTTCGGTGATGGGCAGGCCCGCGCCGATAGCCGCCACCATGGCCTGTTCGACCAAGTGCACTTCGCTGGCTTTCGCGCGATAGGCCGAGTCCATAACCGCGCGTTTTTCCACCTGCGTGATTTCGCTGGGCACTCCGATGACGATGCGCGGATGCACCAGCACCTTGCGGCCGTGCGCCTTCTGAATGAAGTAATTCAGCATGCGCTCGGTCACTTTGAAGTCGGCGATGACGCCGTCTTTCATGGGCTTGATCGCCACAATGTTGCCCGGAGTGCGGCCCAGCATCTCCTTGGCTTCCTTGCCCACGGCTTCCACTTCGCCGGTATTCTTGTTGAGCGCCACGATGGACGGTTCGTTGACCACAATGCCCTTGCCCTTGGCGAACACCAGCGTGTTCGCGGTGCCCAGGTCAATGGCCAGATCCGATGAGAATAGACTGAAAAGAGAGCGTAGATTCATTACAAGATGTTCGGTATTAGATAGAAGGACATCGGCTCACTGCCGACTAGACGAGCCTCCTAAATGCTAGCATATTTTGTGCCTTCCCAACGCTGTGTGACCCGCCGTGCGATACTTCTGGGAGCCGCGGCGCTGGCCGGTTGCGCCCGCCGGAAATCGCGCGGATTTCCGGGCTACGCGTTCGTGGCGAACGCCGCCGCGCGCACCGTGGCTGCGGTGGATCTGAATTCGTTTGCGCTGGTGAAACAGATCGGGCTGGAGGGCGCTCCTGGCGCCGTGCGCGCCAATCCGCGCGGGCCTGGCGTGTATGTGCTGATCCCCGAGAGCGGCTCCGTCTGCCAGATCGATGCGGCCACGCTGGCGGTGGTCCGCAAGACGCGCCTGGGCAGCCCGGCGCTGGTCATGCGACTGGCGGCGGATGCCAAATCTCTTTGGGTGTTGCAGTCCCGCGCGCTGGTGCGTCTGGAGGACGGCCATTTGCGCGTGGCCCGTCAAATCCGCTTACCCGGCGCCGCCACGGATTTCGATCTCGCGAGCGACGGCCACGCGGCCGTCTGTTTCGGCGGCGATCGCCGGCTGGCTCTAATCCGTTTGAGCGATGGCGCGACCGAGCACCTCATCGACGTGGGCGACGAGCCGTCTATGGTCCGCTTTCTTAGCGACGGAAAGCAGGTGCTGGCCGGAAGCCGCGCCGGCCGCAGTTTGACCATCTTCGATACAGCCACCGGCCGCACCGCCGTGCGCCTGCCGCTGCCCGTGGAGCCCGCGAATTGTTGCTTCACGGGCGATGGCGGCCAGATGTTCGTCAGCGGCCCCGGCATGGATGCCGTGGTGATCGTGTATCCCTTTCAGACCGAAGTGGGCGAAACCATTCTGGCCGGGCGCACGCCCGATGGCTTGGCCGTCTCCGCCTCACCGCCCTATCTTTTCGTGGCGAATCCGGAATCGGGCAGCGTGACGGTGCTCGACATCGATACGCGCAAACTGGTGGCTTCCGTGGCGGTGGGTCAGGAGCCCCGCCATATTCTGATCACGCCGGATAATCGCTACGCGCTGGTGCTCAACTGGCGGTCCGGCAATATGGCCGTGATCCGCATCGCATCGCTCGGCCAGCGCCGCCTGCGCACCGATCCCGCGCCGCTGTTCACCATGGTCCCGGTGGGCGCGCAGCCCATCGCCGCCGCCGTAGTGCCGGTGTAATGGGGAGGACAGCCCTCCTGGCCTGTCATTGTTCATTTTCCTTTCGTCGAGGAGAGCTATCGTCTCTCCGTCTCGTCCGGTAATGCGCAAAAAACCAGATGGAACTGCTAGCGGCGCGCCGGCATTTATTAAATAGAGTACGTTATCGCACAGTCTGTACGTCAAGAGATCCCGCGCCGGGGTGGCCCAGACGATCGTTGTTTGTCGTCTGCGCACCGGCTAGAACTCGGCAGGCCACCAAAAACGATGGCCTGCCCCACCGCCAAATCCGCTGCTCAGCTATTTGGTGGCGGAGCGCTCTTCGGCAACTATGTCCACCCCGATTCCGACCGCCAGTGCCGCAGGGCTGATCTTGTCGCTTCCTGCGTCTAACGATGCCACGAAGGTCACCTTACGATCTTCGGAATCCTTCAAGGCACGCGCTAGCATCTGATACCCGCCAGAGTTTTTTCCCGTTGTAACCAAGATTGGCCGCGTTGGTCGTTGAGCTTCCCAACCGGAACATTTTCTAACCTGGAGAAATACGCAGAGAAGATCGGGAAATCGGATCACCCTTTTCGGCTTCCGTTTAGCGCGGCGACCTCACGCGCATGCATCCGCTAGACCGGCATCACATCCCGAATTCGCCTCCGCGGACCGCCGGAAATCCACTCGACGCACAAGCTTCCCCTGTAACCCGCCGCCCGTCCCGCCCGTTAGCAGTCATGGAGGATGCATATGCGACTCTTCATTCTGGCGCTCGCGCTGGCTGCCGCCGCACTTACTGCCCAGATGCCCGAAACCGTCATCCGCACCACCACCAGACTGGTGCAGGTTAACGTCATCGTGACCCAACACGGCGCTCCTGTGCCCGGCCTGAAGAAAGAGGACTTCGAGGTCTTCGACAATGGCAAACGCCAGGAGATCCGTCAGTTTTCCGAAGATACCCGCGCCATCCTGCCGTCCGTGGCTGAGCCGCTGCCGCCCAGCACCTTCACCAATCAACTCGAACAACGTTCCGGCGCGCCGGCGGCGGTAACCGCAATTCTCCTGGACGGCGTGAATACCCGCTTTTCGGATCAGACTTATGCGCGCCAGCAGGTCGTTCAGTTTCTAAGACAGATTCAACCGCAGGATCGCATAGCTATCTATACCCTCGATTCGCGCGGCCTGCGCGTCCTTCATGACTACACTACCGATTCCAGCGATCTACTGGCCAAACTGGCAAAATATCAGGGCGATATCGCGCCGGACATAACCGGTGTGAGCGACGTGGCAGATCCGCTGGGTGGTTGGATGCGCGGTGGGGGAGGGGGCGGGGGAGGGAACCGCGGTAACAGCTTTGAAAGAGGGTTCTATCTCAACAACCGGATTCAGCAGACCCTGCACGCCATTGAGTTTATCGCCCAAAACCTGGCGCCGCTGCCCGGACGAAAAAACCTGATTTGGGTGTCAAGCGCCTTTCCCCTGCAAATCGGATACGTAAATATGTCGAGCGGCGCCCGTCCCATGGGCGGACCGGGTGTGGGGCGCACGGGTCCGCGGATCTCTCCGGGCATGCCGCGCGATCAGTGGTCCTGGACCGCCGATACCGACCGCACCATCCGCGCTCTGAATGATGCGAACCTGGCGATTTATCCCGTGGATGCGCGCGGCCTGGTGGCCTCCGCCTCCGCGCGCGTTTCGTCGCGTCTCTACCAAAGCCAGTCCACCATGGAAGAACTGGCCGCCCGCACGGGAGGTCGCGCGTTCATCAATTCCAACGATATTTCGGGCGCCATCCGCACCGCCGTCGCGGATTCTTCCGTCACTTATACGCTGGGCTTCTATCCCCAAAACGATAAGTTCGATAACTCGTTCCATAACTTGAAAGTCAAGTTAGTCGACCTGCCGCACATGGAGCTGCGTTACCGGAAAGGTTATATGGACCAGAGCACACCGCCGCAGGACGAGGGTCTGCGCCGCGCCGCGCTGCATGACGCGGTGCTAAGTCCCATGGACGCCAACGGCATCGGCCTGCGCGCCAAGGTGCTGGAATCGGCCGGCAATCTCGATGTAACCCTGCGCGTGGACCCCAAATCGATTCTGCTGGATCCGCAAGGCGATCGCTGGGCGGGGAAACTGGACTTGTTGTTCGTGGAAAAAGACGCGCACGGCGCGCAGACTTACGGCGTGGATGACACCATGTCGCTCGAGCTACTGCGGGATAATTACAACCGCGTCGAGAAAGAGGGCCTGATTTACCATCGTGTGATCCCCAAATCCGGCGGCAGCGAACTGCGCGTGGTGGTGCGCGACGCCTCCACCGGCGCGGTAGGCAGCATCACCGCCCCCTTCACCGCCATCCGATAGTGGGGCAGGCACCCTGCCTGCGGCGGCCTCCCAGGCCGCCTGCCTGGTTGTATAAATTCATGTACCATGGTACATTGGTAACAAATCCCATGACCGCCCATGAAACCCACACCGTCGAGCGCGTGCAAACCGGCGTGCGCCTGGAAAAGCGCCTCCTCAAAGTCCTGCGCGCCTTCGCCGATTATCACGATCTCACCCTCGGCGACCTCATGGAAGGCATCGTCCTGCACGCTTTCGATGGAAAGTGCCCGTTCAACCAGGCGAATCTGCAACGCATCCAGGAGTTGAAAAAGTTCTACAGCCTCGATCTGGATTCGAGCGCCAGCCACCACCTTACGGAGGCGCCGCGGGGCCGCGCATCCAAGAAGGAGAAGCCCTCGAAAGGCCGCCTGGCATGACTGACGACGAATTCATCGCGCGCTTCGAGGACTGCACGCTGGACGCGGGCGCGTTCCACCACGCCGGCCACGTCCGCATGGCGTTCGTCTATCTGTGCCGCTATCCGGCCCTGGAGGCTCTGCAAAGGTTCTCTGGCTCGCTGTTGCGGTTTGCTACCGCGCAGGGCAAGCCCGAGCGTTACCACGAGACCATCACCTGGGCATTTCTGTTTTTGATTCGCGAGCGCATGGCGCATGCTGGCCGTACACAATCATGGGCCGAATTCGCGGCAGCCAACCCTGATCTACTGAACTGGAACGACAATATTCTGAAACGATACTATCGCGATGAGACGCTGGCATCGGCCCTTGCCAAAAGCACTTTCGTGTTCCCGGATAATTGTGGGGCAGGCTCGTAGCCTGCGGCGGCCTCGTAGGCCGCCATTGGAAAAGGTACACTTAGATAGGAGTAACGCCGTTATGCTCTCTCCATTGGTGAGCCCGCCGGGGCTGGTAACAGGCGACCGATTGACCGTGGAGGAATTCCTACGCCGCTGGGAACAACTCCCGGATCTCAAGAACGCCGAACTTATCGATGGAGTGGTCTACGTGTCTTCGCCTCTCAGCCTTGAACACAGTCGCCTCGATACAAGAATCATCGTCTGGCTTGATTATTACGCGCAGGCAACGCCGGGCTGCGACAACGGGAATAACGGCACGTGGCTGATGGCGGGAAGCGCCCCGCAGCCCGACGCCGACCTGTGTATCTTGCCCTCGCATGGAGGCCAATCCGGCAACGCAGGTCCATTGGCCGCCGGAGCACCCGAGTTGGTGGCCGAAGTCTGCGTCACTTCCGCAGATCTCGATCTCGGGCCCAAATTGGCGCTCTATCAGCGGGCCGGAGTCCGCGAGTACATCACGGTCGAGGCCTTCGGACAGCGTCTGACCTGGCGAGTGCTCGAGAATGGCGCTTACACCGCCCAGTCGCTCCCTGCGGACGGCATTCTCCGCTCGCAAGCTTTTCCAGGCCTGTGGCTCGACGTAGTGGCCTTCTGGGCCAACGATCGGGCGAAGATGCTGGAAGTATTGAACGCAGGCCTCGCCTCTGAAGATCACCGCAGGTTCATCGAGCGTCTTCGAGCGGCGAAATAGCTGCCGGCCTTACTTCTTCTTCCCCTGCGCCGCCACCGCTTCCATAGCTGCCTTCACCTTCTCGGGATCGCCGAGATAGTAACTGCGCAAAGGCTTCAACTCATCGTCGAGTTCGTACACTAACGGCATCCCCGTAGGTATGTTCAATCCGACGATAGCCTGCTCGGAAACATCGTCCAGATACTTCACCAGCGCCCGCAGGCTATTGCCATGCGCCGCGATCAGCACGCGCCGCCCCCCCCGCACCGCGGGCGCAATCGTCGCATGCCAGTAAGGCAGAAACCGGGCTACGGTATCTTTCAAACACTCCGTCAAAGGAAGCTCATCGGCCGTCAAATCCTTATACCGCGGATCGTGCCCCGGATACCGTGGATCGTCCGGAGTAAGTGACGGCGGCGGAACATCGTAACTCCGCCGCCAGATCTTCACCTGATCCTCGCCGAACTTAGCCGCCGTTTCCGACTTATTCAGACCCTGCAGCGCGCCGTAGTGCCGCTCGTTCAATCGCCACGAACGGTGCACCGGAATCCACATCAGATCCAGCTCGTCTAGCGTCATCCACAGCGTGCGGATGGCGCGCTTCAGCACCGAAGTATACGCCACGTCGAACGTATATCCCTCGGCCTTCAGCGTGACGCCGGCTTCGTGAGCTTCCTGGCGGCCTTTCTCGGATAGATCCACATCCGTCCAGCCGGTGAAGCGGTTCTCTTTGTTCCAATCGCTTTCGCCGTGGCGCAGCAATACGAGTCTATGCATTGCGATATCCTAACGGCGAAACGCCTTCCGTCCAGGGAACTGCGCCGCGCTGCCCAGTTGCTCCTCGATGCGCAGTAACTGGTTGTACTTAGCGATGCGGTCCGTGCGGCTGGCCGATCCTGTCTTGATCTGCCCCGCATTCGTGGCCACCACAAAATCCGCGATGAACGGGTCTTCGGTCTCGCCCGAGCGGTGCGAAACCACCGCCGTATAATTGGCCGCCGCCGCCATGTGCATGCAATCCAGAGTCTCGGTCACCGTGCCGATCTGGTTCAGCTTGATCAAAATCGAGTTGGCAATGCCGCGCTCGATGCCACGCTTGAAGATCTCCGGATTGGTGACGAAGATATCGTCGGCCACCAACTGTATCTTGCCGCCCAACGCGTCTGTGAGCGCCACCCATCCATCCCAATCTTCTTCCGACATGCCGTCTTCGAGCGAAATAATCGCTGGATATTGGCGCACCCAGTCGGCCCAAAACTCCACCATCTGTTCGGACGTGCGCTGGCTATTGTCGGACTTCTTGAAGATGTACTTGCCATCCTGATAGAACTCGCTGGCGGCGGGATCGATACAGATGCCGATCTGCTCGCCCGGCTTATAACCCGCCTGCGTGATGCCTTCAAGCAGCACCTCCAGCGCTTCCACGTTCGATTTCAAATTCGGCGCGAAGCCGCCTTCATCGCCCACGGCCGTCGAATAGCCGCGCTTCTTCAGCACTTTTTTCAGAGTGTGAAACACTTCCACACCCATGCGGATGGCTTCGGAAAACCTGGTGGCCCCGAACGGCGCGATCATGAACTCCTGCACGTCCACGGAGTTGTCCGCGTGCGCGCCGCCGTTCAGCACGTTCATCATGGGCACCGGCAGCAGCCGTGCGCCCGCTCCACCCAGATAACGATACAGCGGCGTATGCTGGGCAGCCGCCGCGGACCGCGCCGCAGCCATCGAAACGGCCAGGATCGCGTTGGCGCCCAAGCGGCTCTTGTTCGGCGTGCCATCCAGGTCAATCATCAAGCGGTCGATGTCCGCCTGCTGCGCGGCGTCCTTCCCATGCAAGGCCTGCGCGATCTCGCCATTCACATGGCTCACGGCCGATTGCGTGCCCTTTCCCAAATAGCGCGTCTTATCGCCGTCGCGCAGTTCCACGGCCTCGTGCTCTCCCGTGGAGGCGCCGGAGGGCACAGCGGCCCTGCCCATGCTGCCATTGGCGAGATAAACATCGGCTTCCACCGTGGGGTTGCCACGCGAATCCAGGATTTCCCGGCCTGTTACTCGAACGATCGTTGTCATAACTCGTGAAGGTATAAGGTAGCATTCTGTGGGGCAGACTCTCAGCCTGCGGCGGCCTCGTACGCAGCGAAAGTAATCCGCTTGCTGACGCGCGCGGCTCGGAACAGTAAGCGTTCGGCTCGGAAGGTTGTGGTTACCGAGCCGCGACCGGACTGTTACCGAGCCGCGACCGGACGGCTACCGAGCCGCGACCGGACTGTTACCGAGCCGCGACCGTGAGGGAGCGGATGTGCTAAAAATACAGCTTCAACGCAAACTGCAAAATCCCCGGATCGAACGCCGATTGCACCTGCCCGAAAGCCGACGAGCTCAAATTGGTATTCATGGTGGCGTAACTCTGCACCGTCCCGGCCGGCGAGATTCCTCCCACGAAGTTCACATGGTTGATGACATTGAACGCTTCCGCGCGAGCCTCCAGCCGGAAGCGCTCCGTGATGCCGAAGATCCGGCTCAGCGCCACATCCACGTTCACGGTCGCCGGACCGCGTAGCGCATTACGCCCTACATCGCCAAACGTTCCCGTGGGATTCGGTACGAAGGACGCGGGATTGATCCATTGCACGCAGGGCGCGGACTTACAACTCTGGTTTGCCTGGTAAACGTCGGCCATTACCTGATTGGGACGGTCGTTGTTAAGATCGGTGCGCGAATCGTCATGCCCGGTCGTCACGTTCAGCGGCTGGCCGCTCGAGGCATGGAACAACGGCGCTAACTGCCAGTTACTCAGCAAATGGGAAACCAATCGGCTGCTGCCTGGCCACGAACTCAACCCCACCAGCGACGCATTGAAGTTGTGGCGTGTATCGAAGATGCACGGACCCTAGTCGGCGTGCCGGTTGAAAGGCTGCGAGTTCGCCGGCGTGGCCAGCGCCGCTCCGAAGTCGTAATCCGACACACAGTACGAATCCGTATAGTTCGCGTTGAAAACGAAATTGTGCGCCATCCGATGCTGGATCGACAAGAGCATGGCCTCGTAATGGGAAACCGCGCCATCGTCCATGGTGTCGATACTCGCATAATACTTCCCCAAAGCCGGGTTCGCCAGATACAGCAGCCGGCGCTGATTGGTATTCGATGTGGAGGAGCAGGTCTTGTAGGAGACTCCCGCAATGGTGCAGGCAGCCGTGCCCAGATACTCAGCCGGATCCACTTCTTCGGTAATCCATAAGTGCGTAGTCTCATTGCCCAGGTAACTGGCCGAAGCCAGCCATCCCTGGCTCACGGTGGATTGTGAAAGGTGAAGCTGTTCGCTGGCGCGCGTAAAGCCGCCCGATTTCACCGCTGACTGGAATACGCGAAGCTGATGCAGATCCATAGTCACAAGGGTAATCGATGCGATAATAAGACGTTCAGTTATGGCGGTATTGGTCAACGCTTTCTTCGAGGAGCGCTTGCAACATCTTTTTGAATTGGCGGACCTGGCGGCGCGCGTCTTCGCTTCCGCGGGGTTGGAGTATCGCGTTGTAGGCGGCGTGGCCGTGTACCTTTACGTGGAAGA
Organism: Bryobacterales bacterium; assembly: GCA_963785255.1. Classification (GTDB taxonomy): domain Bacteria; phylum Acidobacteriota; class Terriglobia; order Bryobacterales; family Bryobacteraceae; genus Bog-159. Next base: position 404,738 of record CAWAUR010000011.1, on the reverse strand, counting down.
GCGGGAGCCGGACGCGGGCCGCTTGACGAAAGACGTGGATATCGCCGTGCGGCGTGCCGATCTGGAGAAGATTGCCAAAGCCGCTGAGCAATTCGGGCTGCAATACCGTCACGTGGCGGGCGTCGATATGTTGGTTCATCCCGACCAACCCTCCGCGCGGCGAGCCATTCACATGGTTTTTGCGGGCGAGAAAGTGCGGCCGGACGCCGCCGAGCCCACACCTGATTTAGCAGGCTTCCGGGAAATCCGCGGCCTGCGGTTGATCCCGCTTGCGGACCTGATACATATGAAGCTCACCAGCTTCCGGGCCAAGGACGAGGCGCATTTAAAGGACATGGACGAAGCGGGACTGATCACGCCCGAAATTGAAGCGACGCTATCGCCGGTGCTCGCGGAGAGACTGGCGCGCGCGCGCGCGCGATAATGTGATCGCCGGCGCGCCTGAACCAGCCCGCTGGGTCCGCGCTGCACCGCGCCGCAGCCTGCCCGCGTCTGTCTTGGATCGCATCGCCGGTATGGCGCTTCCTGGCGCGCGTGTCCTCGCGCGCGAACCGCTGCCAGCCGGCCTCCGCAATGCCAATTTCAAGCTGCATCTGAACCGCGCGCCCGAACTTGTAGTGCTGCGCATCTTCGAGCACGACCCCTCGCTGTGCCAAAAGGAGATCGATCTGATGCGGCTCGTGGGCGGTTCCGTGCCCGTCGCCGAAGCGCTCTACGCGGAACCGCTCGGCTGGGAAGATCTGCCGCCATTTACACTCACGCGCTGGGTCGAAGGCATTACCTTCCACGATCTGAAACGCGGTGGCGATCGCGAAGCCATTACGCAGGCTGCCCGGGCTGCGGGCGAAGTGCTGGCCTCGATCGGCCGATTCCCATTCGCGAAACCCGGCTGGATTGCGCCCGGCCCTTCTGTAACCGCGCCGCTACTTGAAGGTGCGGATGCCATGCCGCGGTTCATCGATCTGTGTCTCTCGTCGGAGAATCTGCAGCGACGGCTGCCGGCAGAACTGCGCGATCGTACCCACGATCTGGTGTGGCGATGCGCACCGCTATACGCCGGTCTCGATGCGGAAGCTTGCCTGGTCCATGGAGATTTCAACAAGCGCAATCTCTTGATGCGATCGGACGCCGGGGGTTGGAAAGTGGCCGCGGTTCTCGACTGGGAGTTCGCCGTGTCCGGCTCTCCGCTGGCGGATATCGGCAGCTTTCTGCGCTACGAACGACATGCGCGGCCTGTTCTGGAGCCGCAGTTTTCGACCGGATACCGGCGCGCCGGCGGACGGTTGCCACACGACTGGCGGCGTCTGGCGCGATTACTGAATCTGGTGGCCCTGTGCGAAAGCCTGACGCAGGATTGGCTGCCCGATGACGTGGTAAGCGAACTTACGGATCTCGTGCGCGCCACCCGGTAGGACAGGCCTCCCGGCCTGTCCACAGCGAGCTTCGCTCGCCGAGCGAGCTTCGCTCGCCAAAGAGCGGGCCTACGAGGCCCGCGCAGGCTACGAGCCTGCCCCACAGCGGCGGCCGCAATGTACTAAGGCGACGGACAGGCCGTCCGGAGCCGATCTGCGAGGCATGGTTAACGGTCGAGCCCACGTACCTGGACAGGCCGGGAGGCCTGTCCTACTCGTCCGCTGTCTCTTCCGGGGGCTCAAACCCATCCAGCAAATCCGGATCGCGGGCGAACTTCTTCAAGACCGCCAGAGCCGTGGCCGATCGAAACCCCGCCCGCACCAGCCGGCGATACGCCGAGGCCATTTGTTTTTCGTTCTGAAAGAGATTCTCGCGCGAGGCCATGCGGAATTTGCGCCGCACAAAGTCTTCCGCCAGCGCCTGCTCGTCGACGTTTTCGTACACCTTGCCGACTGTCTGTTGCGAGACAGCCGGGGCCACCCGGCGGCGGGCCAAGTCCGCCAACACGCGGGTTTTCCCCAATCCCTCATTTTCCAACCGCGCGGCCGCAAACCCCTCGGCGAACTTCTTGTCGTTAAGATAGCCGTAGTCCTTCAGCCGCGCGATGGTCGGGTCCACATCCGCCGCGCGCTCGGCCTTGGCGCGCAGTTTCTCCCGCAACTCGCCGCTCGAGTGCGCGCGGCCGGCCAGCACTCGCAGGGCATACTCCCACAGAGCGGCGGCGTCTTTACGTGTACGTTTCGGTCCTGTCATAACGCTTGTTTTCCAACGGAATAGCAGTTTATCATGCGATAACTCCGGTTGACGCAAGGTATACTGGTGACTGTAAAGGAGCAATTGATGGATAAGAACGGACTCTCCAGTTTCCTGTTGGGCCTCGGCGTAGGCATCGGAATCGGCATGTTGTTTGCCCCCAAGTCAGGCTCGGAAACCAGACAACTTCTGAAAGATAAGACAGGCGAAGGCGCGGATTATCTCAAACAACGTGGCTCCGATTTGAAAGACTCCGCCGGCGATCTGCTCTCCAAGAGCAAAGAGGCGCTCAATCGCCAGAAGGATACCATCGCCGACGCCATGGAAGCGGGCAAGCAGGCTTATCGCGATGCCATGAACCCGGCGCCGCAAGCTCAGCCCGAGGGAGCGCCTCACCAGTAGAAGGGGTTCTGCATGTCGGAAGCATTTCAATGGGTGGTAGGGGTGGCCGCGGTGGTGGCCTGTCTCAGCGTTTTGGTGCAGGCCGGCATTCTGTACGCTATGTACCGCGTGGCCATGGAAGCGCAGAAGGCCGGCACCGAATTGGCGCCTAAGGTTGGCCCGCTAATAGATCGTTTCGATACGTTTTTTGTCGCATCCAGCAAGGTGCTGGAGGAGAATAGCGGAAAGATCGCCAACATCACGGAAGAGACTTTGGCCGTCGTGAAGGCCACCCGCCAACAAGTGGAGCGCATCGGCGAACTCATCGACGATGTCAACGGCCGCGCCAAGGCCCGCATCGCGCAGATCGATCACGCGGTGGAGAGCACTGTGGAGCAGGTGGAGCATGCCAGCGAGACGGTGAAAAGCGCGGTGCTGAAGCCCGTGAAAGAGGTAAATGGACTGGTCGCCGGCGTGAAGGCCGCTATTTCCACGTACGCTCAAGGCGGCAACCGGAACTCTCCGGAACACGCCACGCAAGACGAAGAGATGTTTATTTGAAGAGGAAGCGCTTAGGCAGCCGCGGGTGCCTGCTTACGCGACCTTTTGGACTTTGCCCGAGCGGATGCAGGACGTGCAAACGCGCAGACGCTTGGTGGCCCCGTTCACAATCGCATGGACGGGCTGCAAATTCAAATTCCAGCGGCGCTTGCTGACGTTGTGGGCGTGACTCACCCGGTGGCCAAACTGCGGGCCGCGCCCGCACACATCGCAAATTCGTGCCATGGCTACAAGTATCTCCTGAAAACTGCGAAACTAGTATTCTAGCAATGAGGGCGGTAGTTCCGCAACTTGGCGGACCGCTCCCTTACGGTCGCGGCTCGGTAAAACGCGGGTGAGGTCATACCCGGGCGAGGTAACGTCCGCGCGAGTTAACGCCCGCGCGAGTTAACGCCCGCGCAATCTACCGGGCCGCGACCGTAAGGGAGCGGTCTCCCTGGGCACATATTGGCGGCCGGTGAGGAGAGACGTGACGGAATTCAATCATATTCATATTCGCGATGGTGAAGATTGGGTTTGCGGGCGAAGCATGGCTTTTGAAGATCGTGAACTGATCCGCTGCGAAGCGCGCGACCCGGACGAGGAAGAGTCCTGCCGGCGCTGCTCGGATCAGATTCTGTCGTACTTTGGCGATGCCATGCACGTGCAGTAGCGTTGGCGGTTTGACAAGAAAATCGGGGGGCCGTTGAAAGAGACGATCCTGGTGGTCGAGGACGGGGACGCCGTTCGCAACTTGGTGTGCCTGATGCTGGTGCAGAACGGTTACCGGGTACTGGAGGCGCGCGACGGGCGCGAAGCGCTGCGCGTCTGCGAAACACATCTTGAGCCGATTCAATTGGTTCTCACCGATTTAGTGATGCCCAACATGAAGGGCGCCGACTTGGCGGAACGGGTATGCCGGCTGCGGCCGGGCGTGCGTATTCTGCTGATGTCCGGTTATGCCGACATGCCCATGGTCAGGCGCTACAGTCTCCGCTCCGTGGCGTTCCTGCCCAAGCCTTTTACTTCCGTCGAGTTGGTGGCCAAGGTGCGCGAGGTTCTGGATGCGCCTTGGGAAGGATTGACCGCGGAAAAAAGAGCGGATGCCTGAGCCCCAGCTTTTCTCGAAGCGCCAATTCTGGCACAGTCTGGCGGCGGTCGTGCTAGGCAACGCCGTCTACTTCAGCCTGGATCGCTTCTTGCCGGCCGCGGGCCGCCATGTGCCGTACAAAATCGACTGGGGACTGGCCATCGATTTCTGGTGCTGCCTGGTCTTTTATGGTCTGTTGGCGCGGCTGAAATGGTTCCGGCGGGGGTAATGCGTCACTCGCTCCGCAAAGCCTGCACCGGGTCGATCCGGCGCTCTTGTCAGGCGGGCTGAATGACGTTCACGATCGCCCGCATCACCTTGTCGAATTCCGCCAATTCGACGCTCAGTTGTTTTCTGCCTGCCGGCGTCAGACGGTAATAACGCGCGCGGCGATTATTTTCCGATTGCGCCCAATCCGCGGCCACCCAGCCTTTGATGAGCATGCGCTGCAGCGCGGGGTAGAGCGAGCCTTCCTCCACTTGCAGCACATCCGCGGATAATTGCTGGATATGTTGTGCAATGCCGTAGCCGTGCATCGGGCCGAGGCGCGCCAGACTGCGCAGGATCAGCATGTAGAGCGTTCCCGGCGGAATCTCGGTGCGGAGGGATTCTTTTCCCATAGGAGAACTACCATAGTCTACCTAGGGAAAGGCGCGGGCGTCAAGCGCGGTAGGACAGGCCTCCCGGCCTGTCCAGGGCGGGCCTACGAGGCCCGCGCAGGCTGCGAGCCTGCCCCACAACTGGAACTTTTGCCGCGCGCCGAGTGTCGAATCAGGCGAGGGCAAAGGATATGGCGATGATGATGGATCAGAAAGCGCAAATCAACATGACTCCCATGATCGACATCCTGCTGGTGCTGATCATTATCTTCATGGTCATCACGCCGCTGACTTCGACCGGACTGCGCACGCTGGTTCCGCAGCCGGCCCCCGCGGGAGCGGAACAGCCGCAAGCCGCGCACGATATCGTGATCACCGTGAAACCGGACGGGACCGTGCGGCTCAACCAGGAAACAGTCGCTCTGACGGATCTTCACGAGCGGCTGATGCGGCTCTCTCGAGTGGCCACCGATCATGTGATCTTTGTGCGCGGCGAGAAAGACTTGGACTTCCGCCCGATCGCCGAAGTCATCGACATCGCCAGCGGCGCGGGGTTAAACCGCGTGGCGCCGATGACCGACTGACGGCCTGACGCCATATTTACACGCCTGATCGGAAATAGTCGAGCGTCAGCCGCAAGCCTTCTTCCAGCCCCACGCGCGGCTCCCAGCCGAGCAGCCGCCGCGCTTTCGAAATATCCGGCTGGCGCTGCCGCGGATCGTCTTCTGGCAGTGGGCGCTGGACGATCTGCGACTGACTTCCGGTGAGCCTCAAGATGCATTCCGCGAATTCCCGGATAGTCATCTCATTCGGATTCCCGAGGTTCACCGGATAGCGCTCATCGGATTCGATCAACTTGTAAATGCCATCCACCAAGTCACTCACATAGCAGAAGCTGCGCGTTTGCGATCCATCGCCGAAGATGGTGATGGGTTCACCGCGCAGCGCCTGATCGATGAACGCCGGCACCACGCGCCCATCGTCCAGTTTCATGCGCGGCCCGTACGTATTGAAGATGCGCGCGATGTTTGTGCGTAATCCATAGGTGCGGTGATACGCCATGGTCAGCGCTTCGGCGAAGCGCTTGCTTTCGTCGTAACAGGAGCGCGGGCCCACCGGGTTCACGTTTCCCCAATAGCTTTCGCGCTGCGGATGCTCGAACGGGTCGCCATAGCATTCCGATGTCGAAGTCAGCAGCAAGCGGGCGCCCGCCGCGCGCGCCAGCTCCAGCATGTTGCGCGTGCCGGCACTGCCCACGTCCAGCGTGGCGATGGCGTGCTGCAGATAATCCTTAGGGCTGGCGGGCGATGCCATGTTCAACACAGCGTCCACCGGGCCATCGACTGTCAGAGGCTGAGTGATATCGTGCTGAACAAAACGGAATCGCGTGTGACTGCTGAGATGCGCCACATTTTTTTCCGCACCCGTGAGGAAATTATCCACGGCCACCACCTCATGGCCCTCGCACAACAGCCGGTCGCACATGTGCGACCCAATAAATCCAGCCGCTCCGCTAACTAAAACGCGCAATCGGAATCCCCCGTCAAACAATTTGCAGCGGCATTTGCGAACCGCTGTGCTACATTCAAAGGTTACCGCAAATGGTCCACCCCTCTTGGCTGGAAATTGCGCTTCTGGCGATCCTGTTGTGCATCTCCGGATACGTTTTCTGGCGACGCTTCCGCAAGCCGGTGGATGCCATCCGCCGCTCGCGTGACAATCCCGATTTCAAACTGCGGCCACTCGCGCCGCGCATCCGCCAATTCGTCTGGGAAGTGCTGATGCAAGGCAAAGTAATTCGCGAACGTCCGCTGCCCGGCTTGGCCCACGCATATGTATTTTGGGGCTTCTGTGCGTTCGCCCTCATTACCTTGAATCATCTGGCGGCCGGGTTCGGAATTCCGTTTCTCAGCCGCACGACCAGTTTCGGCGCATTCTATTACGCCTTTGTGGCTGTATTCGCGGTGGCGGTTGCCATATCGATCGCCGGCTTGGCGATCCGCCGCTTCGTGGCGCGGCCCAAGTGGCTGGGCAAAGTCTCGCCGGAATCCGGCGTGATCGCGCTGTTCATCTTCATTCTGATGGTGACTTACCTCGTGGGGCTCACGCTCGACGAGACCACCACGTCCGCCCGCGTGAACTGGTGGCTGCACACCGCCACGCTGCTGGCATTCCTGCCGCTGATTCCGCACACCAAACATCTGCACCTGGTGATCAGCCCCGCCACCGTATTTCTGCGGCGCGACGGTTTCAGCAAGATTCCGCCCCTGGTGGGCGATGAAGATTTCGGCCTGGATACCGGCAAGGACATCACCAAGATCGACGCCCTGCAGGCTTACTCGTGCGTGGAGTGCGGCCGCTGCTCGGAGCACTGTCCGGCGTATAACACCGGAAAGTTACTGAACCCCAAAGAGATTGTCTTGGGGCTGCGGAATTACTTGAATGAAGAAGGACCCGGCAACGAAGAGCCGCTATTGGGCAAGCATATTTCGATGGAAGCTGCGTTCCAATGCACCACCTGCGGGGCCTGCGAATTCCAGTGCCCGGTGGGCATCCAGCATCTGCCCATGATCGTGGGGCTGCGGCGCGGCGCGGTGAATACCGGCAAGTGGGAGGACGATTACGGCGGCAAGATGTTCCTGGCCATGGAACGCAACGGCAATTCGCTGGGATTCGCATCCAGCGAGCGGCTGAAATTCATCGAGAAGAATGTGCTGCCCATCTTCGATGGCTCGCAGGAGTATTGCCTGTGGCTGGGCTGTATGGGGTCGTACGATCCGCAAGGCCGCGAGATCGTGCTGTCGCTGGTGGAAGTGTTGCGCCATCTAGGCGTCACGTTTGGCGTGCTGCGTAAGGAGAAATGCACCGGCGATCCGGTGCGGCGGTTGGGGAACGATCTGCTGTTCCAACAGATGGCCGAAGCGAACATCGAGCAGTTGAAATCGGCCAACGTGACGAAGCTGCTTTCCATTTGTCCGCATTGCGTGCGCACCATCGGCGAGGATTGGAAGGAATTCGGCGCGGCGTTTCCGATTGAACATCACAGCGAATTGCTGGCCCGTATGCGGGACAAGCTGCCGCAACAAACCGAGGGACGCGAGCGCGTGGTCTTCCACGACCCTTGTTACTTGGGCCGTTACCGCGGCATCTTCGATGCGCCGCGCGAAGTGATCGCGCGCACGGGCGACGTGGTGGATCCCGGACGCACACGCGAACGTTCGTTCTGTTGCGGCGCCGGCGGCGGCCAGATGTTCCTGGGCGAAGAGAAGGGCAAGCGCGTGAACGTGGAGCGGGCCACGGAACTGGCGGCCACCGGAGCGCCGGTGGTGGGCACCGCGTGTCCGTTCTGCCAGACCATGTTCCGTGACGCGTTGGCGACGGTGACCGAGACGCCGCCGAAGTTGCTGGATATCGCGCAGATTGCGGCGGCGTCGATTGCGGCGTCAACCGGGGCGCGTTAGGACGCTATCGAGCGGCGGTGCTGGATTGAAGGCATGAAGTATTCAGTCGCCCTGACGCGGACGGAGGAGGGGTATAGCGTCTCCTGCCCAGACAGAGGAAGAAGCTCTGGCGAATATTCGCGATGCCATCCAGGATTACCTTGCGGTGGCGAAGGCACTGGCCGGGGAGCGGACGAAGAGGGACCTGATCGCGGCGGTGTCGAGCGCCGCCTGCCGAAGCGAGTGGCGCAGCGGGTGCGCGATGTTTTAGAATCGGAGAGTACCCGCCATTGGGCGCGTAGCTCAGTTGGTTAGAGCGCCTGCTTCACACGCAGGAGGTCCACAGTTCGAGTCTGTGCGCGCCCACCATTGATTTCAGGAAGATACCGACCGAGGGACGCGTCCTGAGGAGTCGTTGCAACGTCAGGTCGCCATACCTTTCCTCTAGCGGGACACGCCGCGCTGGCCGCGCCCATGTATGTAGCACGGTGGCTTGGTGGGGATGCCGGCATTACCTCTGATCGTCCCCGAGCGACTTCAGATAGGCGAGCACAGCTTCGGCGTCTTCGCGAGTCATGTGAAACTGTGGCATTGGCGGATTCGGAGGCTGGCCCGTACGCGCGATTCCAGTGGTGACGAGCTTGATGAAATCCGCGGCGGTTCCCGGCGGCCCGCCGGCAATGCGAGGCGCTCTTAGAGCCCACTTCGGCGCGGGATATGTAGGTTTCAGTTGAACTGGCCCTCCCATCAGCCAGTTCCCGCGATCGGGTTTGCCGCTTTCGTCACGGCGAGTATGGCACATTTCGCACATGGCTACGTCCTCGACGATGTACTTTCCTCTCGCGACCGAAGCTTGCCCCGTGGTTTCGTCTTTCGTCTCCTGCTTTACTTGTCCCAGACTATTCCCAACTCCCATGATCGCCATTAGCGTGATCGTAATCACTTTGGTCATTTCGAACCTGCTTCCGTTCCTGCCGTCTTTTCTAGAGATATCAGAACGCTTAGCATGTCAGCCACCACTCCGTCGAGAATCATGGCGGAGATCCAAATGTGACGAGCCTGTTACTCACCGCCATCCCGCGCCATCTCCACTAACATGCGATCACCCAGAAAAGCCCGGAACCGCATGTGAGCCGCGGGCGATGCCGCACGTAAGAGGTCTGCCAACGGCTCTCCCGGCCTGCCATATACATAAAAGTGCGGCGTGACACGCGCAAATTCCGGGGCGTACGCAAAGTTATAGCCGATTTGGCAGCACGTCCAAAGATTCCGCAGCAGCCCGCCTACGGTGTCGTCCGCATTTCCTATGAGATAGTACAGGCGCGCGCGCGTTTGCGGGGGAACATAGTAGGCCAGAAACGCAAACTCCAGGCCATCCGCCACCACAATAGGCGCATCTCCAGGCACATTCGCCAAAAGTGTTTGATAGGCTTCTAAAGGCTTGCCTGGAGTCGTGTTCATCGGCAATCGTGTGTTCGGCTCTACCAGCATCTCGCCCACCCCTGCCAGCCGATGGCGGAGCAAGCGCGCGAAATCACCCGCCAGCAGGCAGGCGAGAACCACGGCTAGCAACGGCGCCACCCATTTCCTCCCCCCGCCGGATGCATACCCGGCAGCTAGAGATACGCCCAGAACGGCCGGGACCCAATACCGTCCGATGAACGGGCCATGCACCGTCACTGCTAACACGAGACCGGCCACCGGAAGTAACATGAAGCCGAGGGCCAGCACGATGTCCGCGCCCGCCGCCGAAATGCGGGGGCCCCTTTGCGCCGCTCCGTAATCCACCGCAAATGCCGCCAGGCAGGCCACCAACGCCAGCATCGCCGGGGCCAGCAGCATGCTGTAGAACTCTTGCAACGAACCCCAAGTAGGCGGAAAGAAAGCCGCGCCCACGTGCCGCTGGAACGAGCGCAACAGCGGCACATAAAACGCCATAGCCACCACTGCCGCGCATCCCATCCAAGCCCACACTGAGCGATCCAGTCGGCGCCTCCGCCACCACCGGACCCCCTCCGCGCAGGCGAATGGAAACAGCAGCGCGATCGCGTAACAGTGCGTCAAAAAGGCCGCCAGAAGGCTGATGCCAAACACTCCCAGCCATGCTTTGCGGTAACGCGATCCATCCAGCCGTTGCCACGCCAGCGCCGCCAGGGCCGCCAAGCCCAGCACGATGCCGGTGGCGCGCGCTTCGTAAGCGTAGAACCGCGCACTGGTCAACAGCGGCAACATCATCGCCACACTCCCCGCCGCCGTACCCGACCGCTTCGATACGATCGCGAACAGGCAAACACACAGCAGCCAGACACCCAGGGTGGAGGGCATGCGGCTGGCGATCAACCCCTCACCGAATGGCGCTTCGGCCAGCCTGGTTAGAACATGAAACAGCGGCGGATTGTAATCCACCCCCACCAGCGTCGCGTGATACACCGCCCGCAGGTTTGGCAGCCGGCAGATGAATAAGGTCAGAAGTTCGTCGAACCAGAAATATTTCGCGGAGGCCCGCAGACAGATGTCCGCGAAGTACAGCAGCGAAAAACATCCCAGCAAGATAACTGGCGCGCGTCCGCTCCATGGCAGACGCAATGCGCGCGGGTTTGCGGCGTGGACTTCCGGCGTTACCGATCCCTTAATCATTAGCTTTCGCCGCTCGAGACCGGCGGTCCCGCAGCCGCTACAATTTTCTCGCGACCACCAGAAATTGCTTGCCCATAACCTTCCAAGCCAGCGGAAACATGAGATACAAGGACACCAGAAAGAGTGGATACGCGCGCACATTGACCATCGTGTAAGGCAGAAACCGGTCGATTACGCTCTCCACGCGAAATCCCTGTAGCTCCAGTATTTCGACCATGGACCGCTCGGTAAGCGCGATATGATGATCCCAAAAATCCCAGTATGCGCCCCCCACATATTTGCCGTTCGGCCCCATGGCGATGAACCGGCCCCCGCTGCGCAGGCATCGTTTGGCCTGCAACAGAGTATCGGCAATGGCTTGCCGGGAAGGCAGATGCTCCAGAAAGTTGCTGGTCGCCACCACATCCAGGCTTTCGTCCGGCAACTCCCATGGATGCGAACAATCCTGGTGCAGAAAGTCGATCCCCGGCGCAAGATAGTGCTGCGCGTTGGGATTCAGATCCATGGCGTACTTCCGGGCGCACTGGATGTTATTAATAAACTCCCCATAGCCGCAACCCAGATCCAGGAGAGTGGACTGCGGCGAGATGTAACGGGGGAAAAACTTGCCGGTCAACACCTTCCAGACCGCATTCCGATAAGCTACATGGGCGTCAAAGCGGCGGCTATAGATTTCCGCCAAGTCATTCGGGCCTTCGGTTTGAGGAGTGACCGGGTGCGGGGACTCTAGCATGCACGCCTCGCCGGAAATGGCCACTGCCCCGCGGCGCGGGCGGCCGGGCGGACCACTCTCGAACTGGCGCATCCCCTCATATCGCTTCCCTCCACTAGTTAGGCGGTGCTGTGTATATGTCGGTCATCCGCCACGCGCGGTACCCGATCGTACCTTCCAAATTTAGCACCTGCGTGCCGGTCAGGGTGCCAGGCGTGGGCAGGATCTCGATCGAGTACCCGTATTTATTCCCTACAAACCCCGCCAGGAAAAAGTAGTTGTTGTTGGGCAATAATTGGGCGGTGCCTAACGCCGACGAGTACACCCCCAAATCCACGCTGATGGCGGGCGTAACCTGCATGGAAGATTCGTTAAGCTCCAGTGCCATGCCGCGGCTGTGACAGTCGTTCGGCCCGCAGCCGCCGCCTAACTCGGAGAGCCGCGTATTTCCGTTGTCAAACACGGTCAGATTCCCACCCGTGCTTTCAATGCCCGCGTCGTGTTGGTGCGAGAACCACGGCCATGGATCGTTGTTGACATTTTTGAATGTCCAATCGCCGTCCACGCCCATGCGCCAGAGAATATTTCCCGTGCCGTTCCCGTCCTGGTAATCGATACGCATCACCCAGTCCTGGTGCCGCGACGACCAGATGATATCTCCATGCGCACTGCCGTCCTGCGGCGCCGGCCAGTAATAGATACTGTTACCGTGCAGCCAGTCTCTCGCCAAGGGCGCGATCCCGCTGCCCAGCAGGAACACCGGCGGACAGCCCAACTGGTTCGAGTCGCAAGTTTCTCCCAATACTGCCGCGCGGTTGATGTCAAGTTGTGGCGATCCGCCGGCATGCTCAAACGCATCGAAATACCACACCACCTGCCAATTCTCATCCAACACCACGATCATGTTTCCAATAATATCCACGGGAAGCCCGCTGGTATCGCCCTGTGTTCCCGCCGGGTAGATTTTTTCAACGTCCGCTATCACCACGCTGTACCCGTTCGGCAGTGTGTGGATAAAATCATGGTCGAAGTCGTCCAGGCAAGCCGAATACACCGGCGCGGGCCTCTGGATGGCGGTGCAAGGTTTCGCATCCGTCGCTCCGAGCGCCAGCAACTCCTGCTGAATGACACCGGTGTTGGTTTCCGTTACGATATTGCCCGCCCAGTCGATCTTCCGCAGTAACTGGTCCTGCTGCGTACCCGGATTCCAGGCGGGGCCGCCTTCAATGATCAGAATACCGTCCGCCAGCCGGCGCGTGAAGAGGTCCTCGTTGGTGGGCGGATAGTAGTACCAAACAATGTGGCCGGAAAGGTCCGTCGCCACTTCCGGATAATTCACAGACTGACCTGGCTCTGTCGTATCTTCGAGAATGATATTGTCACGGTTATCGGTGTGCGGACCAGGCGGTATGGACACAGTGTAGGTGGGGAAAGGGCTATCGGTTGGAAGATCCCCCGTCTTGAAACTTACGGCCCGTCCATCCACTATCTTGCCGTCCGTATCTGTCTCGCTAAGCATCTTATAACGCGAACTCCTGTGCATCCCCGCGATTTCAAACGTCATCGTGTGGGAGCCATTGCAAGGAGCCCAAGGCGTTACGGTCCCCTGCTTGGCGTTACTTTCCGTGAAACTGACTCTCATCTTACTGCCCGCCGCGCACGCCGGCGCGCTGAACAAAGCGACGAGAGGATTGGCGGTTGCGACCACTACCGGCAGCTTGCCGGTCACCAGCGGATTCACCTCGAACATCACCGTGGCCGTGTCCGTTTCCCCGGAACCGAAGTCCTTGGCTACCACTTGGATCTGGTAGCTCCCCTCGATTCCGGTAGGCGTCCATACGAACGTCTGGGCGGCCCATGTGCCGGAAGCGTAGGTTCCCAGGTTGAAATCCCTTGCCAGTGAAAATGAGCCGCCCGGAGGGGCCACGTTGAATTGGAAAGTAAGTGGGCCTACGCTAGTATCTGTCGCCGTAACCGCCCACCGGATGGTGGTGCCAATCACTTGGGGGGAAGCCGGTGAGGGTGTCACAGACTGAATCTGGACGGTGGCAAGAGCCGGCATCGATAGTGTGACAAGCAACCCGATCGCGATTCGCAAATCGCGCTTGAGCATTTTTTATGAATCTCCCTCGGCTCAGATTGGAACACTTACTAAGTAACACCACGTATCGAACGACTCTCAAACATAGTCTCGTGGCGGGCGCGAGTCGAATTGTCCGATCATATCACGCCACGGCTTCCAGAGCGGCTGAAATGGAAGCGGGAAGTGTGTAGTTGCGTACGGTACTACTAGGCAATCCCCCACCTAACGACCCACCTAACCCTGCGTCCCCCAGCATCGTCAAAAGCGTATGCAGCTCTGGAAGCCCGCCCTTCGCTCGCTCGGCCGGCGTAAAGCATTCACCGCCGCCGTGGTCACCATTCTGGCGCTCGGCATCGGCGCGAACACCGCCATCTTCTCGGTAGTTGACGCCGTTCTGCTGAGGCCGCTACCGTACCCGGATTCCGGACGACTGGTTTCCGTCCTGGAAGCCAGTCCCTCGAAGAGCGAGCCCGAAAGCCTCATCGCGCCCGCACGCCTGGCCGATTGGAACCGCATGAACCGGACCTTCTCGGGGCTAGCCGCCAGCTACACGGAAAATGTCACTGACACCAGCGGCAGCCAGCCCGAGCGCCTGGCCGGCCGCCGCGTTTCGCCCGGTTATTTCGGTGTCTTCGAAACCAAGCCCAGGCTTGGCCGCACCTTCACTCCGGACGAAGAGAAGGATGGCGGACCTACCGCGGCCGTCATCGGCTACGGCCTGTGGACCCGCCGTTATCATCAATCCGCGGACGTTCTCGGCCGGCGCCTGATTGTGGGAGGTAAAGGATTCACCATCGTCGGCGTGATGCCGCCTCAGTTTTCGCCTGTGGCCATCGATGTCTGGCTGCCTGCGCAGATCAACGCGTGGCTGATGCGCATTCGCGACGCCCGTTTCTATGCGGGCGTGGGACGTATGCAGCCGGGCGTCACGGTCGCGCAGGCGCAGTCCGACTTGGCCCGTGTCGAGCGCCAGCTTGGCGAACAGTTTCCGCAAACCGACAAAGGCTGGTCGGCAGTGGTGCGCGACCTCAAAGAAGTGCGCGTCGGCGAGTATCGCAAGACGCTCCTATTTGTCTTTGGCGCCGTGGCGCTGCTGTTGCTCATCGCGGTTGCCAACATCGCGGGCCTGATGTTGACCCAACTTCAGCATCGCGAGCGCGAGATGGCCATTCGCAGCTCCATCGGCGCGACGCGCTGGCAGATTCTCGCCGCGCTGATGCGCGAAATCCTGTTGATGGCCGCCCTCGGAGCCGCGCTCGGATGTGCCGTGGCCGCTTGGCTTCTCGAAGCGCTCACTCGCGTTTTCGCCACGCTTCCCGCCGTCGGCGCATTGAAGAACGGCTGGCCCGCCTTGATTTTCGCGGCGCTCGTGGGCGCCGGCGCGGCCATGCTCTGTGGGTTGCTACCCGCCCTTGCCGCCACGCGCGCGAACCTGGCCGCCATGCTGGCGCAGGCCGGCCGTGGATCCTCTGGCGCCAAGTATGACTGGCAGCGTGTCCTGGTGGCGGCGCAAGTTGCCCTCACCGTGCTCCTGCTGACAAGCGCCGGCCTGATGCTGCGCAGTTACTATAATCTCGCCCACGTGGATTTAGGATTCGACGCCGGCCATACCGTCACGTTCCATATGGGCGCAGGTTGGGATGAAGACCGCACCCGCGTTGGGCAACTACAGGAAGCCATGCTCGACCGCCTATCCCGCACTCCCGGTGTGCAAGCCGCCGGATTCGCCAACTTCCTGCCGGCGAGCGGCGCCACCTTGCGTTATCAGGTGGTGCTGAATGCCGAAACCGAAAAGCTCACGGTGGGTGAGCGCAGCATCTCCCGCGGCTATCTGAACGCGCTGGGCGCGCCCATTCTGGCAGGCGCCGATTGTCCGGATCTGCAAGCGCTGCTGAAACCGCCGCCCAAAGCGCTGGTGAATAAGCGCTTCGTCGAGCTATTCGGGAAGGGACAAAATCTGGTCGGGCAGCACATCCAATTTGCGACGGACTTGGTTACGCCGGACCGTCAGCCCATGGAGATCGTGGGCGTCGCGGGCGACTTGCGCGAAGACGCCCTCAACATCGCGCCGGGTCCATTCATCTATGTCTGCATCTCGCCCGGCGGCTGGCCCGATCCCGAATATGTGGTGCGGTCGAGCGGCAATCCTCTACCACTCGAGCAAGCCATACGCCCCATCGCGCATGAAATCGATCCCGCGCGCGCACTCTTCGGCGTGAAGCCGCTCACGGAAGTGCTTGACGAGTCGCTCGACGAGCCGCGGCTGAAGAGCCGTATCGTGACCGCCTTCGCACTGGCGGCCATGCTGCTCGCGGCAGTGGGCCTGTATGGCCTGGTGACGCTGGTGGTCACCGCACGCACGCGTGAGATTGGCGTTCGTCTGACGTTGGGCGCTGCGCCGCGTCAGATCGTGATGCAACTGCTGGCGGGCATCGGCCGGCTGATCGGTATCGGCGTAGCCGCGGGCCTGGCGCTGACCTGGCTGGCCGGACGCCTGCTCGAAGCGCTGCTCTACGGCGTCAGCCCCATGGATTCACTGACAGTTGCCGCAGCCATTCTGGCGCTCGCCATGGTGGCCGCCACGGCAGCGTTCGTCCCCGCGCAGAGAGCCGCCCGGATCGACCCACTCGCCGCGATTCGAGACTGACACACAACCCCAGCCCCTAGCCCCTAACCCCGCCGCCGCGAAGCACGGCTTCGCCCGTGCTAGAATCTCAAAAGAGCCATGCCTATCTACGAATACAAATGCCAGGATTGCGGAACCAAGTTTGAAAAGCTGGTGCGCGGAAGCGCGGGCGCCAACGGTCTCGAATGCCCGTCCTGCCACCAGAAGCATCTGAGCCAGGAGTTCTCCACCTTCGCCGCGCACGCCGCCGGCCCCAAGCAGGCGGACGGTCCGGTGTGCCCCAGCGGTATGTGCAGTAACCCCGGTATGTGCGGCATGAACATGAATTGAGTGGCTAAAAAGAATTTCATGGTGATGGTCGGCGAGTACACCTCGCTGGCCTTCATGCTGCCCGCCGCCACGCTGGTTGGCTATGTGGCCGGATACCTCCTGGATCGCGCCTTCCACACTCACTTCCTGTATATCCTTTTTCTGATCCTGGGCATCGTCGCGGGATTCGTCCAACTGGTGCGGCAGCTTATGCGGGATACGCGCGGCGATGGCTCCTGAAAATGTGAATCGCGAGCAGGCGCACTTCGATGCCGCGCTGGTCCGCATTGCGCGCGCCACCATCGCGCTGGCCCTCGCCGGATGCCTCGCCTGCCTCGTTTTGCGCGGTTGGCGATGGGCCCTGGCGTTTCTATTGGGCGCCGCGGCTTCGTACTTGAATTTCCGCTGGATCAAGCGCCTGGTGGATGCGCTGGGCGCCGCGCTCACGGCCCGCCCCAGCCCGAAATTTGCGATCTTCATCGGCCTGCGCTACTTGCTGTTGGGAGTAGGCGCCTATGCTATAGTGAATTTTACTCCCCTAAGCTTGCCGGCGGCTCTGATCGGACTGTTTGTGCCCGTGGCTGCCGTTGTCGGGGATATTGTTTACGAACTCATCGCCGATCGCTGCTGAATTATGCCTCATCAACATATCTGGCTCGCCCGGATGTTCAACCAGTACTTGCCGGGCGTGGGCAACGCCATCCTGAAACTGTTGGGTCAGCCTACCGACAAGCATCCGTTCGCCAACTTCATGGTGATGGAGATTCTGGTGCTGCTCGTCATCGTCCTGCTGTTCGCGTTCCTGCGTCCCCGCCTGTCGGTAGACCGGCCCGGAAAGCTGCAGCAGTCCATGGAGCTGATCTATAACTTCGTGCACGGCGAATCCGAAGATGCCGTCGGCCATGGCGGATCGAAGTATCTGCCGTTCTTCGGCACTCTGTTTCTTTTTATTCTGATTTCCAACCTGATTGGAATTATTCCCGGATTGGAATCGCCGACCATAGATCCGTCGGTGCCCGCAGGTTGCGCGCTGGCGGCTTTCTGTTATTACAATGCGATGGGCTTTATTGAACAAGGACCCGGAAAGTATCTGGCGCATTTTGCGGGTCCCATGCCTTTGCTGGCGCCGTTGATGGTGCCTATCGAGCTGATCAGTCACATGGCCCGGCCGCTCTCGCTCACTGTCCGTCTTTATGCCAACATGTATGCGGGCGAGCAGGTGACGTTGGTGTTTCTAGGTCTCACTTACTTCGTGGTGCCCGCCGTTTTCATGGGCCTGCACGTCTTCGTTTCGTTGTTGCAAGCTTACATATTCATGCTCCTCACGATGATGTACGTCTCCGGAGCAGTTTCGCACGACCACTAATACCGGCTTTATGCCGCCCCTTCAGTGTGAGACCGGCTGCACGAGGATGACGGAAACCACCTCCTGGGGGCGATTCTTAAATCGAAGGAGCAAGACCAATGAAGACTAAGTTGATGTTACTCGCGCTGGTGCTGTTGGCGATGGGCACGCCGATTTTCGCCCAGACCACGGCCGGAGGCGCCGCGCCCGGCACCAATTGGGTGGCGATCACGTCCGGTTTCGCCATGGCGATCGCTTCCGGACTCTGTGGCTTGGCGCAAGCCAAAGCCGCCGCGGCCGCCGCCGAAGGCATGGGACGGAATCCGGGCGCCGCACCCGCGATCCGCTTCGCCCTGCTGCTAAGCCTGGTGCTGATCGAATCGCTGGCGCTGTATACGCTGGTTATTATTTTCGTGAAAGTAGTCTAAGAGCGGTGGCTCGTGGTTAGTGGTTGGTGGCTTGTGGGTTGGTCTAATCCACCAGTCACCAGCCACCGGTCACCAGCCACGGGGCTTTCAGCCCCTCATGCTGGCCGCCGGTATCTTCCTGGTCAAATCCACCATCTCCTCGCGGCTCTCCGCGCCGATCGTGAAACAATCTACGCAATCGAGAGACAGCGCAAATTGCAGGCTTTCATCCGCTTTGTGACGCAGCGCGCCCGCGCCTAGAATCTTCATCCCGATCACTCCCTTGCCCGCCGCTTTCATCTGCCGCAACACGCCGACGACGGTCTGCACATCCGCGTCCATGATGACCTTGGCGGGATTGATGCGCGCCAGATCCACCTGCACCCAGGGATTCGCGGCGGCGGCCTTCAACGCTTCAAGCGTGTGGCAGGACGTCCCGTGCGTGCGCACAATGCCTTTCTCGCGCGCCTCCGAGATCACCGCCATAGCGCCTTTTTTGCGCTCCGGCCAGTCGGCGTCCATCATGCAATGCAACAGCAGGATGTCGATGTAGTCGGTGCCGAGTTCGCGGCGGAAGCGATCCAGATCGTCGCGCATCTCCTGTTCGGTGGAGGCGCGCGTCTTGCTCAGGATGGCTACCTTTTCGCGCGGCACGCGCTTCAGCGCTTCCTTCACGTGCGGATGCGTGCCGTATTGGTCGGCCGTATCCCACAGTGTGACGCCGTTATCGTAGGCGGCGTCGAACAGATCGGCGAGACCGCGCAAACCCAGCTTGCGAGTCTGGTTGGAACTGCCGCCGGAGCCATCGGTGCCGCTGCCTTGCGCCAGGCGGCTTACTTCGACCTTCATCGGCCCCAGCTTGATCCTGTCGGATGCCAGCTTTTGCGTGGCGCCTGCGAAGAGATGATACGGAAAATTGGCGAATGCCGCTGCGCCTGTGGCCGCCGCGGTCCGCTGAAAAAATTGCCGGCGATTGATCATGATGGTCTCCTCCGCTTTACTGAGAAGGTAACACAATTGTGGGGCAGGCTCGTAGCCTGGATAGCGTCGGGATAAACCGGCGTGAAGTAGTGAATGAAAGAGTCATACAGGAAAGGAGTAGCGAACCATCCTGACCCCGAGCCATGTGAGGGCGGCGGCAACGACGCACTTGAAGCGTTGGCCTGGGGCATATGTGGGCTGGGTATCCCTGAAGTTGATGAGCTCCGAAATTGCCAAAATCATGGGCGCCGACGGTGTCAGGCTAACCGGAAGGCAACACGGCAGCGTGCGTAAACAGCGCGAGCACGTTGCGGCCCTGCGGAGTCGTAGACCCCACGCACGCATAGAAACTTCACGCGCGAGAACCGAGAGACCCCGTGGCTTTCCGCCGCCGGTAGAGGGCGGAACGCTGGGAGAAAGCGATGAGCGATAAGACCCAGATGCACGGCGGCGGGGAGTCGCACAGCGGCGTAGTACCGACGAAGCGGTCGAACGCAGGCCAGGGAGGGCCGAAGGAGATCGCGGAGGGAAGGCCGCTGACCGAGGAGAATGCGGAAGAGCCTAACCCGTACCGGATGCAAGGCCGGGAAAGCGGGCCAAGCGGGCTGGACCGTGTACGTCAAGCAGCGCAGAAGGACAAGCAGTTGCGGTTCACCGCCCTGCTGCATCACGTCACTATCGACCTGCTCCGCAGCAGCTACTACGACCTGCAAAGGCAAGCGGCGGCGGGAGTGGACGGGGTGACGTGGCAAGCCTACGGGGACGAACTGGAGGAGCGGCTCGCCGACCTCCATGGACGCATCCATCGCGGGGCCTATCGCGCGCAACCGTCGCGGAGAGTCTGGATCGACAAAGCCGATGGGCGGAAACGGCCATTGGGCATCGCCGCCCTGGAAGACAAAATCGCCCAGGCAGCGGTGGTCGCGGTTCTCAATCCGATCTGGGAAGAGGACTTTCTGGGCATTTCGTACGGGTTCCGGCCGGGGCGCAAGCAGCACGACGCACTAGACGCGCTCTACGTCGGGATCACCAGCAAGAAGGTGAACTACGTTCTGGACTTAGACATCCGGTCGTTTTTCGACAAAGTCGAACACGCTCAGATGGAAAAGTTCGTACGGCATCGGATAGGAGATGAACGGCTCGTCCGCTTGATCCTGAAATGGTTGAAGGCGGGCGTGATGGAGGACGGACAGTGGTACGAGACGAAGGAAGGGACCCCACAAGGGGCGGTGATTTCGCCGTTGCTAGCCAATCTCTACCTGCATTACGTGCTCGATCTGTGGGTGCAGGCATGGCGGAAGAAGGTGGCGCACGGCGACATGATCGCGGTGCGGTACGCGGACGACGTGGTGTTCGGATTCCAGGACCGGGAAGAGGCCGAAAAGTTTCTGGCGCAATTGCGGGAACGCGTGCGGAAGTTCGGGCTGGAATTGCATCCGGAGAAGACGCGCCTGATCGAATTTGGGCGCTATGCCGCTGAACGGCGGGCGAAGCGTGGGGAAGGGAAGCCGGAAACCTTCAACTTTTTGGGTTTCACTCACATCTGTGGGAAGAATCACGCGACGGGGTACTTCATGGTGCTGCGGAAGACGATCGGCAAACGGATGGCCGCCAAGCTGAAGAAGATTCGGCAACAGCTCCGCCAACGCTTGCATGCGCGGGTTCCGGACACGACGGGGTGGCTGCAATCGGTGGTTCGCGGATATTTCCGATATCACGCCGTGCCGCGCAACGAGGAACGACTGAAAGCGTTCCGGCACGAAGTGCTACGCATGTGGTGGTGGCAGCTTCGGCGGCGGAGTCAAAGAACCCGCTGGACCTGGAACAAATTTTGGGAGAAACTCGGGTGCCTCATCCCGGACGTCGAAATTCTGCATCCGTATCCTGACGTTCGCTTTGCGTGGCAGCACATCCAAGGTAAGAACCGTGTGCGTTAGGAGCGCTCGCACGGATCTGTGCGGGGGGTGCCGGGCAACCGGCATCCCTACCGCGACCGCGGGCCTCGTAGGCCCGCTCAGAAAATCACCTTCACGGCCGCCTGCACCAAACGCGGCGCCATCGCCCCCACCACCTGGCCGAACGTGCCGCTGCCGATGTTCCCATCCACCGCCTGCGCTCCGAAGAACTGCGCATGATTGAACACATTAAACGCCTCCAGACGAAACTGCACCGAGGCCGCCTCAGTGACCGTCAGATTCTTCAGCACAGCGATGTCGAAGTTCTGCATGCCGGGCCCGTGAAAATAGCGGCGGGATGCGTCGCCGGGCGTGCCCAGAGCGTTATCGCTGAACAGCCCGGTATTGAAGTAGTGCAGCCCGTTCCGCGGATTGCGGTTCAAATTGAGAGATCCCGGCGCCACATCCGGCTCGTCCACGCCATAGTTGTTGACGCCATTCGGCTCCGCGCCTGACAACGAGTTATCGCCGTAATTGATCATAGTCACCGGAAGCCCCGTGCTGAACCGCGTGATGCCCGAGAGTTCCCAACCCCGCGTCCAGCGGTTAGTGCGCCGCAGCCAGCGCTCCAAGGGAATCCGGTAGTTATAGCTCACCACAAAGTTCTGCCGGATATCGAATGCCGATAGCGCCCTGCTCAGCGATGGATTGAGCGGATTGACTTCTTCGCCTAAGTTCGAAGATTGATCGAGCGACTTACTGAATGTATACGCGGCCAGCAGATCGAGCGGCCCGCTCGAATGCCGCAAAGTGACTTGCAGAGAGTTGTAATTCGAGTTACCGATAGTTGTCTCCAGCGTATCGCTGCCGAAGTTCGGCCCCAACGGGCCGCGCGTTCCGCCTTCGTTGAACGGACCGCAGGAGGCCAATTGCAAACACAACGCCGGATTGCCCGGATTAGCCTCCTCCAGTACCAGCAGACGATGAGCTTGCGTGCCCACATAACTCGCGCCGAACACCGTGTTATTGCCGAAGCTATGTTCGAGCGACACCATGTACTCTTCGGTATAAGGGATCTTATTGGCGGTGGGATAAGTCGGCATGCCGCTGATCGGTTCGAACTGCGTCCAGTCGACAGCATCGTCCGGGTGACTGGCGCTGGTGTTCAAGGGAGCCAGTTGCACGGGGAAATATTGACCCACGTTTTGTCCGTTTGCGGCCGCGATAAATGGAGTGGCGAACAGAGGAGGCGCGGGACTGGTGTAAGTGGTCCCGTAAGGCGCGTTGGCGCTCATGACGCCGATGGTCAGCGCCTCGATGGCCGTATAGAACATGCCATAACTCGCGCGTACGCTGGTCTTGCCGCTGCCGGGAGCATACGCCACGCCGATGCGCGGCGCAAAGTCGAGATTTCCGGCGGGTGCCAGCGTGCGCGCAACGCCGGAGTCGCCTGGAAACAGTATGCCCGCGGGCGCGCCCGGAAACACCACCGACTGCCGGCCTGCCTGAAACGTCGCGATCTGATTGTATTTCTCATACCAGGGCTCGATGCGATCCCAACGCAAGCCGTAATTGAGCGTCAGATCCTTGCGCACCCGCCATCCATCCTGGGCGTAGATCCCCGCGTACTTATTGCGCCCGTAGAAGGCTTGAAGCTGGCTCTGGTTATACTGGCTGGGAATGCCCAACAGAAAATCCGCAAAATCGATGCCCGTCTCGCTGCCATAGAAGATGAAGTTACCGTTCAGTTGGGCAATTGGATTGACATTCACCTGGTCATAATGGAATTGCGCGCCTACCACGATCGTGTGCGTGCCCGTGACCTTCGCGAAGCTCTCGCTCGCCTGAAACGTGTTGTTCGCCTGCTTCAATTGGTTTGTATTGGTTCCGATCGAGAAGTTATTGAAGCTGATGCTTTCCACACCTTCCGTCTTGGGCGATAGCGGCACGATTCCCGGCGTGCCTTCGCCCACGACGAAACCTTGCGATGCCAGGCCGACGCCGACGCCGCCGATCGGCTGGCCTAAATCCGTCGTATCGCGCATAAATCCGACGTGGAATTCGTTCACCGCGGATGGACTGACGGTCTTGGTATCGCCCAAGGTTAGTAACTGCGCGCGCCCCAGATTCAATGCGTTGAAGCCCGGCACATTCGCTCCGCCTTGCCCGATCGGGTAGGGATTATTTTGCGACCAACCATCCAGGAAATAGTAAGCCGACACCTGGCCCAAACGTGTCCCGCTATCCAGCCGGTACGCGCCTTTATCGTCGCGCAGAGTCTCGTTGTAAGAAGAGGTGGAGTAAGTGCTATCCGTATTATCAGGCGCGGGAATATATTGTAGAAGATGAGCCGCGGGCGCGGACCATGCCGTTTTGGGAATGATACCGTTGGGCAGCACACACTCGACGGCGTTCACGCATCCCTGGAAGTAATATGGCTCACCGGCCGACACACTATATCCCAGCCTTTGCGAAAGCTGGCTGGCCCAATAAGTCCCGCTCACGGTCGTGGGGATTGCAACCCCATTCGGCCCCACGGTAGTAAAGGCGCTTGCCATTCCCGAGAAGTCGCCGGCGCGCTCCTGGACCGACGGAACCGATAGCTCGCCCGTATCGATCCCTTGCGTCAACCGCGTCCCTTGATAATCCGCGAAGAAAAAGATCCTATTCCGCCGGATCGGACCGCCCAACGTTCCTCCGAATTGATTTTGATCGAACGCTCCGCGCGCCGGAGAAAAGAAGTTGCGGGCGTCCAGATCGGCGTTGCGCAGAAACTCGAACGCGTCGCCGTGGAATTCGTTGGACCCGGACTTAGTAACTACGCTGATCTGTCCGCCGCTGAATTCGCCGTGTTCCGCGTCGAAGTTACTCGTCAGAATACGAAACTCCGCGATGGAATCCAGGTTGGGAACGATGGCCGCTCCCATGTTGACGTCTTCTTCGATATCGCTGCCGTTCAATACGAAACTGTTGGCGAATTCGCGCTGCCCATTGATCGAGATGGTGCCGGGATTCAAGTCTCCCGAGGGTGAAAAGGCGCTGACGCCTACGTCCTGTGTGGTCTCGGGAGTTTGCGAACTGACCGGATTCACGCCGGATTCGAGCGCCAGCAGGTCCGTGAAGCTGCGCCCGTTAAGGGGCACGCCCGTCATCTGTTTGCCGCCGATGGTCTCGCCCAACTGCGTGTCGGCGGTTTCCACGTGCGCCGCCGCCTCGGTAACGATCACTGTTTCGCTGCGTTCGCCGATCGACAACTTCGCGTCTACCACCGACTTGCCATTCAGATCGATGGCCACACCCGTGCACCGCAGAGGTTTGAAGCCGGTGGCGTCGACGGTCACGTCGTAGCGTCCCACCGGCAGGCGCTCGAAGGCGTAGAAGCCCCGCGCATCGGTAGCCACGGTTTGTTTCACGGAAGTGGCAGTTTCGGTGGCCGTGACCAGCGCGCCGGGAACCGGCGAACCGCTCGGATCGGATACGGTACCCAACAGGCTGCCGCCATCGCCGCTGCATAAAGGCGCCGCCAGGACTGCCATCAGGATCCAACATCTGCAAACCAGTTGCATGTAAAAAGGTAGAATAATCAATCGCCTAGCCGCAGTCAAATGCGATTCGGCAAATGAGTTGCAATTCCAGCTTCAACGGAGAAATTGGCGGGATGAATGGGCGTTTTATGCCCCGACGCGATTGCAAATGAGTTGCAAGAGAAGGCTAGCCACAGCGGATATTGTCGATCAGCCGTGTGCCGCCCACCCACACCGCCGCCGCCACCCGCACGGGGCCCTCGATCGATTCCACCGGCTGCATCTGGCACTCGTCCGCGATCTCCAAATACTCGACGCGCACCCGCGGCTCGCGCGCCAGCATCTCAAACGCGGCGCGCTTCACCGCCTCCGCCGACCGCTCGCCCCCCGCGATCGACCGTGCCGCGGCGCACAATGCCCGATACAGCGCCACCGCCACCACGCGCTCTTCCGCATTCAAATGCCGATTGCGCGAGCTGAGCGCCAACCCATCCGGCTCGCGCACCGTGGGCACTCCCACAATCGCCACCGGCAGATTCAGATCGGCCACCATGCGGCGGATCACCGCCAGTTGTTGCGCATCCTTCTCGCCGAACCACGCGCCGTCCGGCTGCACAATCAGGAAAAGCTTCAGCACCACCGTTGCCACGCCGCGGAAATGTCCCGGACGGAAGCGGCCCTCCATGGCGTCCGCTACCTTGCCTACTTCCACGAATGTCTCTAGCGGTCGCGGATACATCTCTTCCAAAGCCGGCGCAAACACTACGTCAACGCCGCGCGCCGCGCAAAATTCCAGGTCCGCCGCCACTGGCCGTGGATACCGCTCGTAATCCGCGCTCTGGTTGAATTGAATCGGATTCACAAAGATGCTGACCGTGACCGCCGCGGACGCCGCACGCGCTTCGTCGATGAGCTTGCCATGACCCGCGTGCAGCGCGCCCATCGTAGGGACCAAGCCCAGCGGACGCCGCGCCTGCGCGACCCACGCGCGCAACTCCGCAATCGAATGGATCGCGCGCAAGCCTATTTCGCCCCTGCTACCAAGTCCGGCTCGGGCAGGCGGACAGCCGGGAATCGGCCGCTGCGCACGTCTTCCGCGTAGGCCCTGGCGGCAGCCACCGCCTGCTCACCCAGATCTGCGTAGAGCCTGACGAACGATGGCACGCCCTCTTGCGACAGCCCCAGCATGTCGTAACTCACCAGCACCTGGCCATCGCAATCGGGCCCCGCGCCGATGCCAATGGTCGGAATTTCGAGATCGGCCGTAACACTGGCCGCCACATGCGCGGGAATGGATTCCAGCACCACCGCGAATGCGCCCGCCTCTTCCAGCGCGCGCGCGTCCGCCAACAACTGCTCGGCGTCTTCCACCATCCGCGCCTGCTGCCGGTACCCGCCAAGCTGATGCACCGATTGCGGCAGCAGTCCCAGATGTCCCATCACCGGAATGCCCGCTTCCACCAATCGCGCGGCTGCTGCCACCGCCGGGCCGCCACCCTCGATCTTCACCGCGGCCGCGCCGCCTTCCTGAATCAACCGCCCGGCATTGCGCATGGCATCCTCGACACTGACCTGGTAAGTCAGAAAAGGCATATCCGCCACCACCAGAGCCCGCTCGGCGCCGCGGCTCACCGCGCGTGTGTGATGCACCATGGCGTCGAGCGTTACCGGCAGCGTGGTTTCGCAACCCATGATCACCATGCCCAGTGAATCGCCCACTAGCAGGACGTCCACGCCGGCGCGATCCAGCAGCCGCGCCATCGTGTAATCGTAGGCAGTAAGCATGGCGATCTTCTCGCCGCGCCGTTTCCTGGATTGCAGATCGGGTACCCTGACGCGCTTCATTTCAATCACTGCCGTTCTCCATTTCGCAAGAGTGCCTCGATGGCGTCCGCTTGCGCATCCGGCAACCCGCGCTGCCGGGCGATTTCGAGTGTAGCCAGTCCCGCGGCGCGATACAAAGCTGCCGTTGCCGAGGCTTTCTCAATCGCGGCCAGATGCGCACGCACTGTGTCGGCGTCGCCGCGCGCGATCGGTCCGGTCAACGCCGCCGCCGGTCCAAGGCGGAATGCATTCTCCACGCTGGTGCGCGCCAAAGGTTCCAGCGCACGCCGCGCGATCGCTTCATCCACACCGGCCTCTTCCATTAGTCTAACAGCCGTCGCTATCAAGGCTATCGGGTAGTTACTTGCTATCACTGCGGCGGCATGATATAAGGCGCGTCGCTCCGTGGGAATATTCAGCGGCGTGCCATCCAGCACGCTCACCAGGTGTACGGCCCAAGCAGCTGCGGCCGGCGCGCCATCGATAGCGAACGCCGCTCCCGGCAGCACCCGTACGCCTTCCTTGGGACTCGCCACGGTCTGCAAAGGATGCAGCGTGCCGCACGCGATTCCCGCATCCGCCAAGGCAGCCAGAGCTTCCGGCCCGCGTGCGCCGCTGGTATGCAGCGCATTTCCGCGGCGCATGCCTGCGCCCGCCAGCACTAGAGCCACCTTGCCGATGGCATCGTCGGGAACGGCGATCAAAACATTCGCGGCTTGTTGGGGAAGTTGAATGTACGGAACAGCCTGTGCCTCTCCGCCGACGAATGCGGCCGCCTGTGCAGCATGCTCCGGTGACCGGCTGGCTATGGCCGTGATCCGTTCGCCGCGCTCGCGCAGCAATCGCCCCAACGCTTGCCCCATCCTGCCCGCACCCGCGATGGCGATCGGCTCCCGCACCGGCCTTCAGTGTAACGTGCGGTGCGCGTTGCTACTTGGCGCGTATTGCCGAGCCGCGACGTTTCAGAGCCGCACCTGTAAAGGAGCGGTTTCCCAAGACGCTTGAGCACCCTTCAGTTGCCGGTATATTGCATAACGATGGCGATCAGGTTCCAGATCACCACCCCGCCGAACCAGATATTTAGAAACACCAGCAGGCGCTTGCGATTCAGGAACACAGCAAAGGCCGCCAATCCCGCCGCCAGAATCTTGGCGATGATCAGCCCGCTCAACGGCCCGGTCTGCAACAGATGGCCGATGAACGTGCTGCCTTCCTGCGCGCCCAAATGCAATCCCCACAAGGTGGTCAGCACGTCCAATACTTGCAGCCCCAGAAACAGGCTAATCGATAGAGCTGGAAATCGTTGCGGAATTCCAACTGAAGCAGAGGTGATTTCAACCGGCACAGCGTCCTGATTGATTATCCCTTTGCGCGCGCCGGGACTCTAGTCCTCTTTGGTTATGCGAAGTCTTTGAAGATGGTGATCACAAAAGAAGGGATGCAATGAGACGTTCTGTCCGCTTTTGTGGGGCAGGCACTCTGCCTGGATAGCGTCGGGATAAACCGGCGTGAAGTAGTGAATGAAAGAGTCATACAGGAAAGGAGTAGCGAACCATCCTGACCCCGAGCCATGTGAGGGCGGCGGCAACGACGCACTTGAAGCGTTGGCCTGGGGCATATGTGGGCTGGGTATCCCTGAAGTTGATGAGCTCCGAAATTGCCAAAATCATGGGCGCCGACGGTGTCAGGCTAACCGGAAGGCAACACGGCAGCGTGCGTAAACAGCGCGAGCACGTTGCGGCCCTGCGGAGTCGTAGACCCCACGCACGCATAGAAACTTCACGCGCGAGAACCGAGAGACCCCGTGGCTTTCCGCCGCCGGTAGAGGGCGGAACGCTGGGAGAAAGCGATGAGCGATAAGACCCAGATGCACGGCGGCGGGGAGTCGCACAGCGGCGTAGTACCGACGAAGCGGTCGAACGCAGGCCAGGGAGGGCCGAAGGAGATCGCGGAGGGAAGGCCGCTGACCGAGGAGAATGCGGAAGAGCCTAACCCGTACCGGATGCAAGGCCGGGAAAGCGGGCCAAGCGGGCTGGACCGTGTACGTCAAGCAGCGCAGAAGGACAAGCAGTTGCGGTTCACCGCCCTGCTGCATCACGTCACTATCGACCTGCTCCGCAGCAGCTACTACGACCTGCAAAGGCAAGCGGCGGCGGGAGTGGACGGGGTGACGTGGCAAGCCTACGGGGACGAACTGGAGGAGCGGCTCGCCGACCTCCATGGACGCATCCATCGCGGGGCCTATCGCGCGCAACCGTCGCGGAGAGTCTGGATCGACAAAGCCGATGGGCGGAAACGGCCATTGGGCATCGCCGCCCTGGAAGACAAAATCGCCCAGGCAGCGGTGGTCGCGGTTCTCAATCCGATCTGGGAAGAGGACTTTCTGGGCATTTCGTACGGGTTCCGGCCGGGGCGCAAGCAGCACGACGCACTAGACGCGCTCTACGTCGGGATCACCAGCAAGAAGGTGAACTACGTTCTGGACTTAGACATCCGGTCGTTTTTCGACAAAGTCGAACACGCTCAGATGGAAAAGTTCGTACGGCATCGGATAGGAGATGAACGGCTCGTCCGCTTGATCCTGAAATGGTTGAAGGCGGGCGTGATGGAGGACGGACAGTGGTACGAGACGAAGGAAGGGACCCCACAAGGGGCGGTGATTTCGCCGTTGCTAGCCAATCTCTACCTGCATTACGTGCTCGATCTGTGGGTGCAGGCATGGCGGAAGAAGGTGGCGCACGGCGACATGATCGCGGTGCGGTACGCGGACGACGTGGTGTTCGGATTCCAGGACCGGGAAGAGGCCGAAAAGTTTCTGGCGCAATTGCGGGAACGCGTGCGGAAGTTCGGGCTGGAATTGCATCCGGAGAAGACGCGCCTGATCGAATTTGGGCGCTATGCCGCTGAACGGCGGGCGAAGCGTGGGGAAGGGAAGCCGGAAACCTTCAACTTTTTGGGTTTCACTCACATCTGTGGGAAGAATCACGCGACGGGGTACTTCATGGTGCTGCGGAAGACGATCGGCAAACGGATGGCCGCCAAGCTGAAGAAGATTCGGCAACAGCTCCGCCAACGCTTGCATGCGCGGGTTCCGGACACGACGGGGTGGCTGCAATCGGTGGTTCGCGGATATTTCCGATATCACGCCGTGCCGCGCAACGAGGAACGACTGAAAGCGTTCCGGCACGAAGTGCTACGCATGTGGTGGTGGCAGCTTCGGCGGCGGAGTCAAAGAACCCGCTGGACCTGGAACAAATTTTGGGAGAAACTCGGGTGCCTCATCCCGGACGTCGAAATTCTGCATCCGTATCCTGACGTTCGCTTTGCGTGGCAGCACATCCAAGGTAAGAACCGTGTGCGTTAGGAGCGCTCGCACGGATCTGTGCGGGGGGTGCCGGGCAACCGGCATCCCTACCGCGACCGCGGGCCTCTCAGGCCCGCTCCTTGGCGGCCTACAAGGGCGCCGCAGGCAGAGTGCCGGGCAGAGTGCCTGCCCCACTGCGCGACACCCGTTCGTCCCGAACATTAACATCAAGCGCCGGGCGAAGCGTCTTGGATTCCTCCGCGTTCAACAAGCCCTGTCCGCCCAATTGCCGTGCCGCTTCCGTCAATGCACGTTGCTGATCCGCGATGAACGCCGCCAACTCGTTCCGGTAAGCCTCCGCTCCCTGCCACACGATGGTGCGCGAAACATGCGCGCGCACCGGCGGCTCGTCGGCGGCAGCCCCCAATAGCGCTGTAAGATAATGTTCGCGCACCAAATCCTTATCGGGCATGCAGCACCCGGATCCGCCCTCCTCGAAATAGCTGGCCGTCGCCTGCCGGTTGTAATAAGCCGGATCCGCACCCGCCGCCAACAAAATCGCGCCCGCCTGCACGTGGCCGCCACAGCCGCCGAACGAATACACCCCAAGCGCTGGCCATCCGGCTCTCGGAGGCATCGAGCCGCCCAAGCCGCAGCATTGCCCGCCGCCATATCCGCCGCCCGTGTTCGGCTCCCGAACCGTAATCTGCACATGTACCGTCATGTGCCCCCATACGGCTGCCGCGAAGCCATCCGCGCGCCGCGCCAGCAGCAAATTTCCCGCAGCTAACCAGGCGGCCGCCCGCGGCGGTTCGCTATGGAAGATATCAAGCAGCGCCGGCGCGGGATCGTCGGGCGCGCGCGCAAGGAGGATGAGAGACTGCACCGGAAACTCGGGATAGATCCGCTGCGCATCGGCGGCGGGGACGGCCACACCAAATTGAATCAGCGCGTCGAGCACTCCCAGCATGGCGCTATGGTTATCGATGTCCGCCTGGGAAGCCATCTCTTCAACCACCGCATCCTCGCCCAACATCGTCAGTAGTGTCGGGATTTCGTCCGTGCGCCGGTCGCGCAAAACCATGTATGCGCCCCACGCCCGCAGGCGCGGATCGGCGCTCTTTAACCGGGCGTCCGCCAGTGGCGCGGTCTGTT
Source organism: Bryobacterales bacterium (assembly GCA_963785255.1). GTDB lineage: Bacteria > Acidobacteriota > Terriglobia > Bryobacterales > Bryobacteraceae > Bog-159. The sequence goes on along the minus strand of CAWAUR010000011.1, from coordinate 373,720 downwards.
TCGTGAAGCTGTCCACGACGGCAGCCGGATCGGGCAGCGCTTGTTGGGCCCAAGCCGCTATCGTCATCAGTCCGCAAACGCAAACTCGAAACATTCTGCTAGGACGACGCGCGCGGGACGGCCAGCGTTACTAACGTAAACTCAGACCGCTTGCTGACGCGCGCGGCTCAGAAACCGCTGACTGGGGGAGTGGTAACCGAGCCGCCCAAATCTGCGCCCATGCGATACTGGAACAAATGCCCGCACTCACGCCCACGTCCGCCCTGCGTGTCCGCAACCTGCGCAAGACGTTCAAGGACGTAGTAGCCGTCGACGGGATCGATCTCGACGTAGGGGCGGGCGAGTGTTTCGGTCTCCTGGGACCCAACGGCGCCGGCAAGACCACCACTATCGAAATCTGCGAAGGATTGACCCAACCCGATTCGGGCGAGGTGGAATTATTGGGCATGCACTGGGAGACGCACGCAGCCGAGCTACGCCAACGCCTCGGAATTCAGCTTCAAGAGACGCAGCTTGCAGACAAGGTCACCGTCATGGAGACCCTCCGGCTATTCCGCAGCTTCTTTCGCGCCGGTCCCTCCGCAGCGGAAGTAATCGCCCTGGTGCAGCTTGAGGAGAAGGCCAATTCACGCGTCGGCGGTCTCTCCGGAGGCCAGAAACAGCGCCTGGCGCTGGCTTGCGCGCTGGTGGGCGATCCCGATTTTCTGTTCCTCGATGAGCCCACCACCGGTCTCGATCCGCAAGCCCGCCGCCAGCTTTGGGAGTTGATCGAACAATTCAAGCTGCAGGGCCGTACCATCCTTTTGACGACGCATTATATGGACGAGGCGGAACAACTCTGCGACCGCGTAGCCATTATGGATCACGGGAAGATAATTGCATTGGGAACTCCGCGTGAGCTGATCGCCTCCATCGGCGTCGAGCACTTAGTGGAGTTTTCAGCCGGCGGCGCGGCTAAAGCGCTCCAGATTTCTCCGCTCGAACGCATGGAAGGCGTACGCGGTGTGCAAGCCCAGAATGGCACAGTGCTCATGCAGGTCACCGAATTGCATCGCGCCGTGCCCGCGCTCCTCGATGAGTTGGCGCGGCAGGGTGTCCCGCTCACCGAGTTGCGCACTCACTCGGCAACATTAGAAGACGTATTCGTCACCCTGACAGGAAGGCATTTGCGCGATGAGTGATATAGCCGCGGCCCCCGAAATTCAACCTCGCGAAAGGACGGCCAAATTGCCACGCGGCGGCGTGCAGGCGGATCATGCCCTGGTGCAGTTGACCATGACCCGCTTCCGCGAGTTCCTGCGCGAGCCCGAAGCTCTTTTCTGGGTTTTCATCTTTCCCATTCTGCTGGCGGCCGGCTTGGGCTTGGCCTTTCGCAACAAGCCCGCGGACGTGTTGAAGGTCGCCACCGTGACGCCGGAATTGGCCAAATCGCTGAAGCAGGACAAGCTGCTCGATGTGCAGCTATTGTCCCCCGCGGCCGCCGGTGAAGCGCTGCGTACGGGGAAAGTCGCGCTGCTGGCCGAGCCGGGTGGGGACCGCGCGGTGGTGTACCGCTACGACGATACTAATCCCGAGGGCCGCACCGCGCGTATGCTGGCAGAACGCGCCATCGAGCGCGCCGCGGGTCGCGTGGATCCGGTTTCGTCAAGTGACAAACTGATGCGCGAACCCGGCTCCCGCTATATCGATTTCCTGATTCCCGGCCTGCTGGGCATGAACCTGATGGGCAGCGCCATCTGGGGCATGGGCTTCGCCATCGTGGACGCCCGCCGCCGAAAGCTGATGAAGCGCCTGATCTCGACGCCCATGCCGCGGTCTTATTATCTGCTGTCGTTCCTGCTGTCGCGCCTGGTCATGCTGGTGATCGAGGTCAGCTTCCTGCTGGGCTTCGGCATTCTGGTCTTCAAGGTGCCCATGCGCGGTTCGTGGGCGGATCTAGCGCTGCTGTGCGTCGTGACCTCGCTTTCCTTCGGCGCCCTGGGATTGCTGATCGCCTCGCGCGCCCGCACCATCGAAGCCGCCTCGGGACTGATGAACCTGGTGATGATGCCCATGTGGATCGTCTCCGGCGTTTTCTTTTCGGCGCAACGGTTTCCCAACATGCTGCAACCCGTGATCAAGGCGCTGCCCTTGACCGCGGCCATCGACGCGCTGCGTGCCAATATGCTGCAGGGCGCGGGCCTCCCGCAGCTCTCGCCGCAATTGCTGGTATTGGTGGTCTGGCTGGTGGTTTGTTTCCCCGTCGCCCTGAAGCTCTTCCGCTGGCGCTAGTGGGGCAGGCACTCTGCCGGACCCAGAGGGTACCCCGGCCCTGTAGGCCGCCTGCCCGTCAACCAACGGATATGAATTCGTGGCTCATGCAAAATATTAGATTGTCACCATAACGCATTGACAATAAGTAACTTATTTTAATCAACATTCCGATTGGGTCTGCTCGGCCGATTTATATAAATCTTCACGGCCTCACTTGGTCAGCGCCTGATACACCAGCCAGCGCGTCTGCCGCCAGTAGGGAACATTCACCGCTTGCGGCACCTGCATCATCAACACCGCGACCAGCTTCTCGGAAGGATCCACCCAAAAGTAAGTGCCATAGATGCCCGCCCACGAGAAATCCCCGGCCGATCCGGGGACTGGGTTCCTGCCCGGGTCCACGCGCACCGCGAATCCCAATCCGAAGCCGGTGCCCATCTCGGGCGTAGGCCCGAACGCGTTCAAAATCGTGGCCACCGGTGTATGCCGTTCGGTGCCCGGCGGCAACTGATCGGAAGTCATCAGCGCCACCGTCTTCGGCGCCAGAATGCGGACGCCGTCGAGTTCGCCTCCGTTGAGCATCATCTGGCTGAATCGCGCATAGTCGTCCGCCGTCGAGAACATGCCGCCGCCGCCCGATAAGATGGCCGGCTTCTTGGTAGGATCGGTGGCAAGTCCGATGAGAGAATCTGCGTGCGCCAGCCGCGCCGCCTGCGCGGCATTCAGATAGTATCCGGTGTCTTTCATATGCAGCGGGCCGGTGATGCGCGCGGCCACGAAGGCGTCCAGATCCATCCCGCTGACTACTTCCACCACGCGGCCCAGAACGTCGGTAGACATGCTGTACTCCCAAAACTCGCCGGGTTGATGCAAGAGTGGCAAGCGCGCGATGCCGCTTACCATCTCCGCGAGCGACTTACTGTTAAACAGCCCCGCCTTCCGATACAGTTCGTCTACCGGCGTATTGCCAAAGAAGCCGTAAGTCAGTCCGGAGGTGTGGCGCAGCAGATCCTGCACGGTCATGAGGCGTTTGGGCGCGGCCTTTTCGATGCCCACGGTCACATCCTTGAACTCCGGTAAATACTGCGACACGGGCGCGCCAATGTCGAGCTTGCCTTCTTCGGCCAGAATCATGGCGGCGACGGAAGTGATGGGTTTCGACATCGAGGCGATGCGGAAGATGGCATCGCGCTGCATGGCCTTCTGTGACTTGCGTTCTTCATATCCGGCGGTACCCGCAAAGGCGATCTTCCCATGGCGCACGATCAGCAACACCGCGCCGGGAATACGCTGGCTTTCCACATCGGCCTGCATGCGCTGGCGAACGCGCTCCAGACGCTGGGAAGAGATGCCCACGTCTTCGGGCCGGCTGGTGGATGGCAGAGTTTGAGAGAGCGCGGCTGCCGGCAGCAGGACGCTCCACAGTACGATGGAGGTTTTCGTGGCGATTCGCATCCGGTTCAGTGTATATCTTTCGGCGGTCTTACACAAATCCTGCCGACCAATGCTAAAATCAACTCGCAATCAGACTGATTAAAACACAGTCTATATTCCGTGTTTGTGGGGAGAATCAATGCCAAGAAAGGCAAAACCGAAAACAGATAGTTCCATGCTGGAGATGGCCATCATAGGATACCGTCGCCAACTTGACGAAGTGAACGCCAAGATCGCGGAGATCAAGGCGAAGCTCGGCCAGCGCGGTCCGGGCCGGCCGAAAGGCACGTCCAACGGGACGAGCAAAGCGGCGGCTCCGGGGAAGCGCACCATCAGTGCGGCGGGCCGCGCCCGGATTGCCGCCGCGCAAAGGGCGCGCTGGGCGGCCCAGAAAGGGACAACCGCGGCCAAGCCCAAGCGGAAACTCTCGGCGGAGGGATTGAAAGCCATCCGCGAAGCGACCCAGAAGCGCTGGGAAGCTTATCGCAAGTCCCACACCGCCACCGCGTAGGACAGGCCTCCCGGCCTGTCCGTGTTCGCGGGGTAACACCCCGCGCCGAAGAGCGGGCCTACGAGGCCCGCGCAGGCAGAGTGCCTGCCCCACAGTCGGGTTGTACGCTAACCTGCACCTCGACCACCTGCCCCTCGCCGCCCAGTGTGACGCCCTTCACCGGAGTCACATCGCCGTAGTCGCGTCCCAACGCCAGCGTGACATGCCCGTCTGACGGCCGGACATCGTTCGTGGGATCGAAACTCTGCCAACCGCTGCCCGGGATGTACACCGAGATCCAGGCGTGGGACGCCTCCGAACCCAGGTAATTCCTGCCGCTGCGCAGGTATCCGCTGACATACCGGGCCGCGAGGCCAAGCGAACGCAACGCCCCGATCATGACATGCGCGAAATCCTGGCATACGCCGCGCCGGTTCCGCAGAACGTCCAGCAAAGGCATGTCGATGGAGGTCGATTTCGGCGCATACACGAACTCGGTATGTACGCGGTGCGATAGTTCCCGCACGGCATCCAGCAGCGGACGGCCTGGCGCGAACGACGGCCGCGCGTATTCCGCCAGATCGGCGCTCGCCGCGACATATGGCGAATCGAACACAAATTCGGAAGCCTGCAGTGAATCCGCGTCCGGCGGCGCGGCGAGCAAGTCGCGCGCCTGTTCCCACGCCAGTGGGATCTCTTCGCCCGGTTCCTGCGCTTCCACATCCACCAGGCTGGTGGCCGTCACGGTAAGACGTTCGTGTCTCTGGAAAACCGCGAAGTAAGTCACTTCGTTTCCGAAGTAGTCCGGGTGTGGCTCCATCAGGCTGGGTTCCGGCTGCACGTGGATGCGGGATTCGTGCACGCGCTGATAGGCCAGGGAACAGGGAGTCAGCCATACTTCATTCTGGCACTGCGCCACTGGCTGCTGGTATTGGTAGCGGGTTGTATGAATCGTCCGGTAACGCATGACTTAGTAGGAAGAAGTCAGCCGTCCCATCGGCAGATGACTCAGGTATTGCGCGGTCAAAGCATCGGAAAAGTCGTATAGGTCGGCTTTCGTATGCTGGATCAGGTCTTGCAACGCCGGCTGTTCTCCCGCCGCATCGCGCCGCACTAACTCCTCTTTCTCCGCCAGCCGGACAGCCGTCAGCGCCTTCAGAATCAGGCGCTCTTCGAGAGGATGCCGCCCGGCATCTTCATGTTCCGGCAGCTTCGTCACGTGCTCTTGCAACGTGGTCAATTGAAACGCGACCGAGCGCGGGTTGGTTTCATCCGATAGCAGAAGTTCAAGCACTAACTCCGGCCGCAGCTCGGTGAAGTAACGCGTTCGATAAGTGATCGAGCTGTCCGCGATATATAGCAGCATTTGCAGATAAGGCTCCAGATGCTCCGCATCCTCGGCCATGCTGGAGCGCAACAGCTCGGCGAGTTGCAAGGCCCGCTCCATGCGGCGCCCGATATCCAGGAAGCGCCAGCCATGGCCGCGCGTGGTGTTCTCCATCAGCAACCCGGCGAAGGCCGAAAGCGTGACAATGCCCCTGTCGAGCAAGGCCATCTCCGCGGCGATGTGCCGCTCGGCGCTGGTGGGTGTGCCGCCGGAAAAATCGGTTTCAAGTTGTTGCAGCACCCGCCAGGTATCCGATGAAAGCTGCGCCCGCAGGTTCCAGACCACCCGCCGCATCTGTTTCAAGTGCCATCCCAACGCATAAGCGCGCGTGGGATCGTAAACCATTTCCGAGAGGAAACGTTGTAACTGCCAGCACTGCTGGCCCAGCGAAGTGTGCGCCGCGTCCGCGGGCAGATAGTTCATCGCGGTGAGCAGCCGGGTGACGGTTTCAAGCGATGCGGCGCGGCCGAAATCCTCCTCGCCCGATAACGCCGGCAGGAGCGCGCGCACCAGCCGCACGCCCGATTCCACGCGCTCCGCATAGCGGCCCAGCCAGAAGAAATTGTCGGCAATGCGGCTGGGCAGATTGGTGCGCGGATGACCGCTGTCGATGGGGATGTGTATGGTGGGTGGCGGAACCGCGTCGGGCCCTTCGCCATCGAACACCCAGGTATCCTTGCTGCCGCCGCCCAGTTGCATCGAGACTACGGAAGTATTTTCCGTGGAAACGCGCGTCAGTCCCCCCGGCATTACTGTGTACGATTCGCCATCCCACACGGCGAAGACGCGCACCATTACATGCCGCGGCGCAAGGCCTGCATCGGTCCGCACCGGCGCGGTGGAAAGCGCCACCTTTTCCTGCGCCACAAAGCGTTCGGGCCGCGCTTGAATCCGGCGGCGCAGATCTTCTTTGGCCGCCGCATCCATCTCGGCCGGAAATTCGGGATGCAGGCCGTAACGCGGGAACGCGGGTTTGATCACCAGTTCGTCCAGATGCTCCAGCACGTAGCTGCGCGGCTGCTCCTGCCCGCACCACCAGGTAGCCACCGAGGGCATCCGCAGATCCTCGCCTAACAACAGCCGGCAAAGGCCCGGCAGAAACGCCATGTGTACGGGCGATTCCATGGCGCCGCTGCCCAGCGCATTATCTATGGCCACCCCGCCGCTGCGCGCCGCCTGCACCAGGCCGGGTACGCCCAGCAGCGAATCGCCGCGCAGTTCCAGTGGATCGCAGAAGTCGTCGTCCATGCGCCGCACGATCACATCCACCGCTTCCAGGCCCGCCAGGGTCTTCAGGTAGACGCGATTGTCGCGCACCGTCAGATCCGCGCCCTCCGCCAGCGTGAAACCCCAATGGCCGGAGAGAAACGAATGCTCGAAGTAAGTCTCGTTATGCGGTCCGGGAGTCAGCAACACCACGCGCGGATCGTCGCGCTGGCTCAACCCTAATAATGCATTGCGCTTCACTTCGAAGAAGCGTGTCAGCGGCCGCACGTGGCATTGCCGGAACATATGCGGCAGGATGCGCGCGCTCACCAGGCGATTCTCCAGCGAATAACCGATCCCCGAGGGCGCCTGCGTGCGGTCGGACACGATCCACCAGCGGCCATCGGGTGAGCGGGCCAGATCCGCGGCATAAGTATGCAGATGGATGCCGCGCGGCGGCGCAACACCTACGCAGGATCGCAAAAAATTCGGATTATCGAATAACAGCGCGGCGGGCAGATGGCGGTCGCCCACGATCTTTCGTTCGCGGTAAGTATCGCCCAGAATGTGATTCAACAGCGTGGCCCGCTGCACGATGGCGCGCTCGATCTGCTGCCACTCGCCGCGATCCATCGCCAGCGGAAGCGGATCGAGAGGCCACGGCCGTTCGCCGCCCTGCGGATCGTCGCCGATGTTGTAAGTGATTCCGTTCGACTGAATCAGTTGCTGGCCGTTGTACCAGCAGCGCGTAAGCTCGCGCATGCCCATGCGGGCCACCGATGCGGCCAGCGTGCGCCAGTGCCGGCGCGGAAATCCGGACGGGCGCAAGACCTCGTCCCAATGTCCCTCGACGCTGGGGTAATGCCACTCACTCCACCGCGACTTCGACGATGCCAATCGAGTCTCTTCCACCCCTCACCCCGAAACGTAATCCCTCAACCCACCGCCCGGCGCAAATCCAACGTAGTGGGAAACTCCGGGTTGTCTTCCCGTGGAGGAATCTCCATGTGTCCCGGAGTGTGGCCGAAAGCAAAGAAACGCGCCATTCGCCGGGCTTCTGCTTCATTTGAGTTTATCGCGAAGGTCTCAAAATGGCGTCCACCCGGATGGGCCACATGGTACGTACAACCGCCTATGGACCGGCTGGCGCCCACGTCGATCAGATCGAAAACCAGCGGCGTATGCACCGGGATGGTGGGATGCAGGCAATGCGGCGGCTGCCACGCGCGATAGCGCACGCCGCACACGAATTCGCCGTTCGTGCCGGTAGGCTGCAACGGCAGGCGGCGGCCGTTGCACGCCACCACGAAACGCTCGCCGCTCAATCCGCGCACGCGCACCTGCAACCTTTCCACGGAAGAATCCACATAGCGGGCAGTGGCCCCGGCGCCCTGTTCCTCTCCAAGCACGTACCAGGGTTCGATCGCCTGGCGCAGTTCGATTTCCACGCCGTCGTAACAAACCCGGCCATACTGTGGAAAACGAAACTCGGCGTGCGGATCGAACCAACCCAGGTCCAGCGCGTAGCCCGCCCGATTCAAATCGTCAATGACGGCGCGAAAATCGCGCTCCACGAAATAAGGCAGCATGAATTGATCGTGCAACTGCGTACGCCAGCGGATCGGTTTTTCGCGATAGGGCTGCCGCCAGAACCAGGCAGCTAGTGCGCGCACGAGCAGTTGTTGCGCTAAGCTCATGCGGGCGTGCGGCGGCATTTCAAACGAACGCAACTCCAGCAGACCGAGCCTTCCACGGGAAGTATCGGGCGAGTAGAGCTTATCGATGCAAAACTCGGCGCGGTGCGTGTTACCGGTGACGTCGACTAGCAGATTACGGAGCACTCGGTCTACCATCCAGGGCGGGGAAGGCGTCGCATCGCCGCCATGCAGCAGGCCGAATGCGATTTCGATCTCATAGATGCTATCGGCGCGGGTTTCGTCCACGCGCGGCGCCTGGCTGGTGGGTCCAATGAACAGGCCCGAGAACAGGTACGACAGCGAGGGATGGTTGAGCCAGTAGCCCACCATACTGCGGAGCAGATCGGGACGGCGCAGAAATGGACTATCGGCGGGCGTGGGTCCGCCCAGCACGATGTGGTTGCCGCCACCGGTGCCCGTATGCCTCCCATCCAACATGAATTTCTCGGTGCGCAAGCGGCTCAGCCGCGCTTCGGCATAAAGCGTGGTGGTGTTTTCCACCAACTGCCGCCAGGTCGCCGCGGGATGCAGGTTGACTTCGATGACACCTGGATCGGGCGTCACCTTGATGTGGGGCAAGCCGCTATGGTGCGGCGGCGAATAGCCCTCGATCAGGACCGGCATTTCGAGGAATGCGGCGGTATCTTCGACCGCCGCGAGCAACTCCACGAAATCCTCCGCGGAGGCGACGGGAGGGAGAAACACGTACAGCCGGCCATCGCGCGGCTGTACCGTCAACGCGGTTCGCACCAGCGGTCCCTCGGGGGCCGGGGGAGGCGGCGCAGGCAAGGCTTCGGCGCGTGGCGCGCGCAGCGAAATGGCCTGCATGGCCTGGCCGTACACGCGCTGGGGCACCGGCAACGGCCTGAAGGGCGCCAGGGGATCCTCGGTCCAGACCTTTTGCTGCGCGTCGGCGGGTTCCTTGGGGAGCCGGTCGAGCGGCAGCCGCAAGCCTACCGGCGAATCGCCGGGCACCAGAAATAAGTGCCGCGCGCGCAGCATCCACATGGCCGATTGCCATTCAGGCCCACTCTTGCCTTGCCCGCGTTCGATCGGCACCACGAATCCCACGGGCTGCCCCAAGCCGCGCGCGAAGATGCTGCGCATCCGCTCGCGCTCCTCGGGATCGTTGAGTTGATTGTTTACCGGGTCCACATTCACCGGCAGATCGCGCTCCTTGATCAGGTAGACCAGCGGATCTTCGTAGGCTGCGACCACGTAATCCACGCCCAGCGCCAGGCGGCGCGTCAGGGCCTCGGCGAACTCTTGCGCCTCCGCGGCCCCGTAGCCATAGTCCTTGCCGGGATCGCCCATCCAACGGGCATCCCGCCACAAAGGGTGGCCATCCGTCCGCCAATAGCAGCTATACGCCCAGCGCGGCAAAGATTCACCTGGATACCATTTGTCCTGACCGTAATGCAGCAGGCCGCCGGGAGCGAAAGCGCCCAGCAACCGGCGCACCAGATCCGCCGCCAGACGCTGCTTGGCTTCTCCCAACGCGGCCGTCTTCCACTCATCGCCATCCATATCGTCGATGGAGACAAAGGTTGGCTCGCCGCCCATGGTCAGCCGCACATCGCCGGCGCTCAGTTCTTCGTCGATCGCATCGCCGAGCTTCAGGATGCGCTGCCACTGATCCTCGGTATATGGCTTGGTCACCCGCGGATCTTCATGAATCCGGGTGACGCTCATCTCGTGCGCGAATTCCACTTCGCAAGGGCTTACTACACCGCTCACCGGCGCCGCGGAGCTCGGATCGGGAGTCGCCGCCAGCGGAATATGCCCCTCGCCCGCCAGCAGCCCCGAGGTCGGATCGAGCCCCACCCATCCGGCGCCCGGCAAATACACTTCCGCCCAGGCATGCAGATCGGTGAAATCGTGCCCCGGACCTTCCGGGCCCTCGAGCGGTTTCACATCCGGCTTGAGCTGGATCAAATATCCCGAAACGAAGCGCGCCGCCAGGCCCACATGCCGCAGGAGCTGCACCAGCAGCCAGGCCGAATCGCGGCACGAGCCGCTGCCTAGCTCCAGCGTCTTCTCCGGCGATTGAATGCCCGGCTCCATGCGAATCACGTAACGGACGTGGCGATGCAACTGCCGGTTCAGATCCACCAGAAAATCGACCGTGTGCCTTTTGGTGCGGTCGATCGATCGCAAATAATCTGCAAACAGCGGGCCGGCCGGCAGTTCTTCGAGAAACGGACGCAACTCGCGGCGTTCCCATTCGGCGTAGGCGAACGGAAAGTTCTCCGCCGTGGGCTCCAGGAAAAAATCGAAAGGATTGATGACGGCGATATCGGCCACCAGATCCACTTCGAGCGAGAAGATGCGCGTGGGCTCCTGGAACGCCAGGCGGGCGAGGAAATTGCCTTGCGGATCCTGCTGCCAGTTGATGAAATGGTTACGCGGCTCCACGCGCAGCGAGTAACTCACTACCGGCGTGCGGCTGTGCGGCGCGGGTCGCAGGCGCACAATCTGCGGTGAAAGAGTTACTAGCCGGTCGTAATTGTAAGTGGTCTTATGATGCAGGGCAACCCGAATGCCCATCAGCGGCTCCCCGCCGCTTCTACCGTTTCGAAGGCCGGTTCGGTGGCGAAAAAGTCGCTGCGCAGTTCGTTGCCGATCTCGTTCAACTTCTGCTGCAGGCGATCCAGATATTCGTGCAGACCGCCCAGGATGATGCGATCGATGGTGGTGAAATTGATTTCCGCGCGCAACATTCCCATTAACTGCTCCGAGCGAAACTGAAAGCTGCCGTGCGGCGTGCCGGTGATGGCGAGCAGCGATTCATCCGCGCCGTTGATGGAATGCCGGATGGCGCGCGGGAACTCCGCATCGAGCACCAGGAACTCCACAATCTCGCGCGGCGAAATCCGCCCGAACGTTTTGCGATACATTTCGAATCCGCTGACCGACTTCAATACCGCCGCCCAGTGCAGATCGTCATAGGGCGTGCCCACGCTGTTCACCGAAGGCAGCAGCATGAAGTATTTCACGTCGAGCAACCGGGAAGTCTTATCGGCGCGCTCCATCAATCGCCCCAGCCGCACGAAATGCCAGGCTTCGGTATGGCTCATGGTGGCGTCGGTAATGCCTTGAAACATGTGGCTGCCGAGCCGGATATTGCGGAACACCTCGGGCAAGCGGTCCGGCTCCACTACGTCGCGCTGGGCCTGCAATCGCAGGTACATGCTATTCACCTGCTCCCACATCTCCGAAGAGATGGTCTCGCGCACGCTGCGCGCATTCTCGCGGGCCGCACGCAGGCAGGAGACGATTGAATTCGTATTGCCGGCATCGCGCGCCAGAAACTGAATCACACTGGCGGCGGTGGCCGCGCCGTACTTTTCGCGAAAGACTTCGGCGTCACCCGTGGTATCGATGAGGGGCTGCCACTGATTGGCCGTCGATAACGGCAGATCCAGTTGCAGGTGGAGATTCACCTCGATGACGCGCGCGATGTTTTCCGCCCGTTCGATGTAGCGCGCCATCCAATAGACCGAGTCGGCCACGCGGCTCAACAGCGGGCGCGTGTCAGCGATCATAATCGCTCTCCTGCTGCGTCTGCATCTGGACCTGACCGCCCGGAGGCGGATCCGGCGCCAGCACCCAGGTATCCTTGCTGCCGCCTCCCTGCGACGAATTCACCACCAGCGATCCCTTGCGCAGCGCCACGCGCGTCAGCCCGCCCGGGAGCACGTTGATCTCTTTGCCATACAAAATGTACGGCCGCAGATCCACGTGCCGGCCCTCCAGGTTGTCGCCCACCAGGGTGGGAACGCGCGACAACGCCAGCGTCGGCTGGGCGATGTAATTTCGCGGATGGGCCTCGATCTTCCGTGCGAACTCCTCTCTCTCGACCGCGGTGGAATGCGGTCCGACGAGCATACCATATCCACCGGCCTCGTTGGCGCTTTTCACCACCAGCTTATCCAGGTTCTCGAGCACATGGCGGCGGTCCTGTTCCTGCCAGCAGAGATACGTCGGCACGTTGGGCAGAATGGGATCCTCGCCTTCGTAATAGCGGATCATCTTGGGCACGTAGGCGTAGACCACCTTATCGTCCGCCACGCCGTTGCCGGGCGCATTGGCCAGCGCCACATTACCGCTGCGATAGGCTTCCACCAGGCCGGGAACGCCCAGCAGCGAATCGTCGCGGAATGCTTTCGGATCCAGAAAATCGTCGTCGATGCGCCGGTAGATCACGTCCACATGCCGCAGCCCCTTGGTGGTCCGCATCCATACGCGCCCGTCCTGCACCGTCAGATCGCTGCCTTGCACCAGCTGCACGCCCATCTTCTGCGCCAGGAAACTGTGCTCGAAGTAGGCCGAGTTATACATGCCGGGCGTCAGCAGCACCACGCGCGGATTGTCGTTGCCGTCGGGCGCGATCGACTGCAGCGTTTCCAGCAGCTTGCTGGGATACTGATCCACGGGGCGGATGCGCAGGCCTTCGAAGACCTGCGGGAACGTGCGCTTCATCAGATCGCGGTTTTCGAGCACGTACGAAACGCCCGAGGGCACCCGCAGATTGTCCTCGAGCACATAGATTTCGCCATCGCCGTGCCGCACCAGGTCGGTGCCCGTGATGTGACACCAGACGCGCCGCGGCGGGTTGATGCCGATGCATTGTGGCCGGTAGAACGTCGCCGAGCGGATGATTTCCGCAGGAATGACGCCATCCTTCAGAATCTTCTGCTCGTGGTAAATATCGTCAATGAATTCGTTCAGAGCGTGGATGCGCTGCTTGAGACCGCGTTCGATGCGTTCCCATTCGCGCGCGCCGACGATGCGCGGGATCAGGTCGAACGGAAAAATCCGTTCGGTGCCGGCCGCGTCCCCGTAAACATTGAAGGTGATGCCCATCTGCATCAGCAGGCGCTCGGCAGCCACTTGACAGCGCTGCAGTTGGCCATCTTCCAACGACTCGATGGTTTCGAGCAGCAGGCGCGCTTCCGGGCGCGCCACGCCGCCATCGAACATCTCGTCGTGAAAGCCGTCCGTCTGATAGGCGTGAAAGCGCACGGTAACCTTTATATTGAACCTGGCAGCCGATCGCGTCCTGAGGGGCAAAATCCGTATTCGCGGGGTTCTCGGCGTGGAGAACGAGGCGGGTTGTGCGCGAACCGGCTCTAAATGAAAAGAGTAGCGAAACCGGAGGCCGCTGTCCAATCGATATTTCTTATGTGCGACCGTGGGACGGGCCATCGTTTTGTGTGGCCCGTCCGTTTTGGTGTGCCGCCTCACCCCGTAGACGCCGCAGGTGAGCTGCACCCCGGCGGCAACATCTGCACCCTGAAACCATCCCATGCTTTTCTGAAATCCGCTAGCTCGCATGGCGATTGCACGGGGTAGCACAGTATTCGAGTTAGCGCCGTAGTTCTTCGTTTATCTTCTAACGTAGCCGCGAGATTTCGTACCTGTCCTTGGCGATCTAATTGCTACGCACATCGCGCGGAGAGAGTCTTGCGTTTAACTTCTTGCTTCGATCAGATAGTCGAAAAGTACCGTGAGCCGATCTTCCAGTATCTCTACCGCTTAGTCCGGGACCAAGACGTTGCCGTGGAGCTGGCGCTCGAAGTATTCGTGGAAGCGCACCGCCGCGGCACGGCCGATGCGCCGCCCGAGCGCTGTCGCCTGATCCTGTTCCGCGATGCAACCCGGCGGGCTTTCCGATGTCTGCGCCGGAGCCGGCCACGCCCGCTCACGGCGCCGGCTCCCGTGCGCGCGCTGGAAGGGTTGCCGGAACAAGACCGCGCCGCCTTTCTGCTGCGCAGATATGAAGGCCTCCAGGATTCCCAGATCGCCGCGGTCCTGGATTGCCGGGAATCCGCCGCCAGGGCGATACTCTTGCGGGCGTATCGGAGCTTGCGCGCGGAACTGGCAGGCGCCCAAGCTACCGCCTTACCGTTCCTGTCTACCCAGCCCCTTTCGCCGCTTCGCGTGAACTCGCCATCGGCAACGCAATGAAAAATGTGGCGCCTTCACCAGGCGCCGATTCCACCCAAATCCGACCCCGATGCTGCTCCACTACGTGTTTCGTAATCGCCAGACCTACTCCGGAACCGGGATAGGCGTCGTTATGCAGACGCTTGAACGTCGCAAAGATCCGGTTGAAGTAACGCGGATCGATGCCTATGCCGTTGTCCCGCACCGACAGCACCCAATTGGTCTTCGTAGGGCGTGCGCCGATATGGATCTCGGGCGGGGCCTCGCCGCGAAACTTGATGGCGTTTTCAATCAGTCCCGATAAGGCATAGGTGATCTGTGCGGGGTTACACCATAACTCGGGAAGCGCATCGTGCGTGATGCGCGCGTCGTGCGGACCCAGCGACTGTTTGACGATCATAAGCGCCGCGGATAATAATTCTTCAACTTTGCTCAGTTGGTAAGCGCTGGCGGAGCCGGCTACTTGCGCGTAAATACGAAGTCCGTTCACCAGGCTCTGCAGCCGGTTGGTGGCAGTCCGCAGCAGGCCGAACAAAACTTCGGTGTCGCTGTTCAGGGTCCCCTGGCACTTGCGCAGAATCAAGTCCGACAGCGAGGACACCTGGTTCAGCGGGCTCACCAGGTCGTGCAGCGAATCGGAGGTAAGCGGAATCGTAAACTCCGCCTCCGCGGGAGCGCCCGGCTTGTCACTACCTGCCATACGCTGTTCAGGAAGCCGCCGCATCCATGTGCTCGGCGCTTTCAGCGCTGGCCGACGTGGGCAGCAGCACCCGGATCCGCGAGCCCTTCCCAGGCGCACTATCCACGTGCACGTCACCGCCGCTGCTGCGCACAAATCCATGTACGGCGGCTAATCCCAGGCCGCGGCCGGCGAACTTGGTGGTAAAGAAAGGATCGAAAATCTTTTTCTGGGTGTCTGCATCCATGCCGCAGCCGGTGTCGGTCACTTCGAGAAGAACATACTTACCAGGCGCGGCCTCGGAATGCGCAAAGTCCCGCCGGTCGCGTCGCTCCTCGAGATCCACGGCGGCGATGCGGATCGAAATCGTGCCGGAGGCTCCCTCCTCGATAGCTTCTACGGCGTTGCGCACCAGATCGACGAGAGCTTGCCGCAGTTGCTCCGGGTCGGTCTGCACACAGGGAAGGGCCGCCGCGGTGTGAAGTTTAAGGTTGATCTTTTCCGGCACGGCGGCGCGCGCCACGGCATCGTGTACGGCTTTGCCGACATCCGCGCATTCTAACCGGAGATTCCCTTTGCCCGCGTAGGCCAGCATCCTGCGGGTGATCTCCGCGGCGCGTTCGCCCGCTTGTATCACGCCCTGCAACACCGCCTGCGCCGGATGAGTCTGCGGCAGATCTTCCATGGCATAGCCGGCGCCGCAGAGAATCGCCACCAGCAGATTGTTGAAATCGTGCGCCACACCCGCGGCCAGCCTGCCGATGCTTTCGATCTTCTGCTTCTCGAGCAAAGTCTGTTCCGCGCGCTTTTGGCTCTCGATGTCGGTGGAGGTGCCCAGCCAGCTCACGATTTCTCCCGCGGGGTTTCGCAAGGGAATGGCGCGCACCAGGTGCCATCGGTAATGGGCGTCGGCCGACCTCCGCAGGCGATGTTCGATCTCGAAAACCGACCCGGCGCCGGCGGCCTGCCGCCAGGCTATCCCGGTTGCCTCCCGGTCGTCGGGGTGAATCAGTTCCTCGCAGATCGCGCCTGGAGCTTCTTTCACTTGCATGCCCATGTAATTAATCCATGGCTGATTGGCGTATTCCAGACAGCCCCCCGCGTTGGCCGTCCAGACCATCTGCGGCATCGCCTCTAACAGAGTCTGGTAACGCCGTTCACTTACTTCCAATGCGGCGCGATGCTCCTCCAGGCGCCGTTGCATAGTGAAGCGATCGATGGCATTGCGGATCAGCGGCGGCAGTGTTCCGGCCGTCACCTGTCCTTTGGGAAGGTAATCCATGGCCCCCGCCTTCATGGCATTCACGGCCACGTTCTCGCCGCCGAACGCCGTCAGGACGATGGTCGCGCAGGGGATTCCATCCGGCGCGGCTTTCAAGCGCGCCAGCGTCTCGATCCCGTCCATGTCGGGAAGGTTAACGTCCAGCAAGGCGCAGTCGGGATGCCACGAGCGGGCCTTCTCGATCCCGGCCGTGGCATTGTCCGCTTCAGCGAACTCAAATGAGTTCTCCGCCGATTGCCATAGGCATTGTTTATAGACCTCGCGATCGAGGGCATTATCTTCGATAATCAGGATTTTGCATGGCTGGACGGTCGGCATTCCCGATGCCCTGCTGCACCTTCCGCGCCAAACAAAAATGTTTGTTTCTGTACGAAAGCTCACCGTGGGCGGCGCGGTACAAAACTTGCATGAAAGCGCGTTCGATCCTGTATTATCAAGAGCGTTTCACGGGCGAACGCCGTAGTCAATTGTTGGCGTTTGTACCAGTTGGATTCGCCTGCGGGATGCGGAGTGGGGATGCGGTGGTAGTCGCGCCGGGTAAAATTTTGCACTGCGGGGATGTCAAGAATTGCACTTTTGTAGCGAAAATGATCCGTGTGGGCCGAAGGGCGGGGGAATAAATCCAACATGCTTCAAGTCCTGTTAGCGGAAGATAATCCGGCGGACGTTTATCTGATCCGCGAAGCTCTGCGCGAACACGGGGTTAAGTGTGACGTGCAGGTGGCCACCGATGGACAACAAGTGTTGCAAATGCTTTCCGCCGTCAAATCGGCCGAGATGCAGCCACTGGGGCTGATCATCCTGGACTTGAACCTTCCCCGGCACGATGGCATTGAAATCCTGCAGAACCTGCGGGATAAAGCCAAATTGCCCAACGTCCCGGTGGTGGTCTTGACGTCCTCGGACTCGCCGCACGACCGGCAGGCGGCCACGCAACTGGGTGTCACGCGATTCCTGCAGAAACCGTCCAGCCTGGATCAGTTTTTGAGTCTCGGCGCAATATTCAAAGAGCTTTTGGAACAATCCGCCGTTGCAGCGGGACAGGAGAATAGCGCCGCGTAAGCGGCGGGGTGAAAGGGAGAACGCCAAATGAAGACCGAAGTCTCGACCGAAGAGTTGGACACTAGCGCATTGCTTAGCGTTTTGACGGCTTTCAAGGAGGGCGATTTCTCCGTTCGCCTGCCCGTCAATCATACCGGCGTGGCCGGCAAGATTGCCGATACCCTGAACGATATTTTCCGGCTCAACGAGCGCATGGCCGCGGAGTTCACGAGGATCAGCCGGGCGGTCGGCAAAGAGGGTAAGATCACGCAGCGCGCGAGTCTGGGAGCCGCGTACGGCGACTGGGCGGAGTGTCTCGATTCGGTGAACAGCCTTATCGGCGACTTAGTGCAACCTTCCACGGAAGTGGCCCGTGTCATCGGCGCGGTGGCGAAAGGCGATCTTTCGCAAAGCATGGCAGTGGAAGTAGAGGGCCGCTCGCTGAAGGGCGAGTTCCTGCACACCGCGCATGTGGTGAATACCATGGTGGTGCAGTTGAATTCGGTGGCCTCGGAAGTGACGCGCGTGGCGCGCGAGGTCGGCACCGAGGGTAAACTCGGCGGGCAGGCCGTGGTGAAGGGTGTAGGCGGCGTTTGGAAGGATCTTACCGATAGCGTCAACTCCATGGCCGGCAATCTGACGGCACAGGTACGCAATATCGCGGAAGTGACTACGGCCGTGGCTAACGGCGACTTGTCACGCAAAATTACGGTGGACGTGCAGGGCGAAATCCTGGAACTGAAGAACACCATCAACACCATGGTGGATCAGCTTGGATCGTTCGCATCGGAAGTGACACGCGTGGCGCGGGAAGTCGGTACGGAAGGCGAACTCGGCGGTCAGGCGCAGGTGAAAGGCGTAGGCGGCGTTTGGAAGGATCTTACCGATAGCGTAAATTCGATGGCTGGCAACCTTACGGCGCAGGTGCGTAATATTGCCGAAGTGACTACGGCCGTGGCCAATGGAGATTTGTCCCGCAAGATTACGGTGGATGTGCGCGGCGAGATTTTGGAACTGAAGAACACCATTAACACCATGGTGGATCAGCTTAATGCGTTTGCTTCGGAAGTGACGCGCGTGGCGCGCGAGGTCGGAACGGAAGGTATTCTGGGCGGCCAGGCGGATGTGCGCGGCGTGGCCGGCACGTGGAAGGACCTGACTGACTCGGTGAACTCGATGGCCGGTAACCTGACGGCGCAGGTCCGTAACATCGCGCAAGTAACTACCGCGGTGGCCAACGGCGACTTATCCCGTAAGATCACGGTAGCGGTGCGCGGCGAGATATTAGAACTGAAGAACACCATCAATACCATGGTGGATCAGCTCAGCTCGTTCGCCTCGGAAGTGACGCGCGTGGCGCGCGAAGTGGGCACCGAAGGCAAGCTGGGCGGGCAGGCGGATGTAAAGGGTGTAGCCGGAACCTGGAAGGATCTCACGGAAAGCGTGAACTCCATGGCCGGCAACCTGACCAACCAGGTCCGTAATATCGCGGGCGTGACCACGGCCGTGGCCAAGGGCGACCTATCCACCAAAATCACGGTGGATGCGCGCGGCGAAATTCTGGAGCTGAAGAACACCATTAATACGATGGTCGATCAGCTCAACAGCTTTGGTTCGGAGGTGACGCGCGTGGCGCGCGAAGTCGGCACGGAAGGCAAGTTGGGCGGGCAGGCGCAGGTGAAGGGCGTAGGCGGCGTCTGGAAGGATCTTACCGATAGCGTGAACTCCATGGCAGGCAACCTTACGGCGCAAGTGCGTAACATTGCCGAAGTCACTACGGCTGTGGCGAACGGCGACCTTTCGCGTAAGATCACTGTGGATGTGCAAGGCGAAATCCTGGAGTTGAAGAACACCATCAACACCATGGTGGATCAGCTCAACGCATTCGCTTCGGAAGTGACACGTGTCGCTCGCGAAGTAGGTACGGAGGGGGAACTGGGCGGTCAGGCACAAGTCAAGGGTGTCGGCGGCGTCTGGAAAGACCTTACGGATAGCGTTAACTCCATGGCCGGCAACTTGACGGCCCAGGTACGCAACATCGCCGAAGTGACTACGGCTGTGGCCAATGGCGATCTGTCGCGTAAAATCACGGTGGACGTGCGCGGCGAAATTCAGGAATTGAAGAACACCATCAACACCATGGTCGACCAGTTGAACGCGTTCGCGTCGGAAGTTACGCGCGTGGCGCGCGAGGTCGGCACCGAAGGTAAGCTCGGCGGTCAGGCGGAAGTGAAAGGCGTAGCTGGAACCTGGAAGGATCTTACCGATTCGGTTAATTCCATGGCGAGTAACCTGACTAACCAGGTGCGTAACATTGCGGAAGTAACTACCGCCGTGGCGCGCGGCGACTTGAGCCGCAAGATCACGGTGGATGTGCGCGGCGAAATTCTGGAACTGAAGAACACCATCAATACCATGGTGGATCAGCTTAGTTCGTTCGCCTCGGAAGTAACCCGTGTGGCGCGTGAAGTCGGCACGGAAGGTAAGTTGGGCGGCCAGGCGGATGTACGCGGCGTGGCCGGAACCTGGAAAGACTTGACAGACTCTGTGAATTCGATGGCTGGCAATCTTACCGCCCAGGTGCGTAACATTGCCGAAGTAACTACGGCCGTGGCGCGCGGCGATTTATCGCGCAAAATCACGGTGGTTGTGCGCGGCGAGATTCTGGAACTGAAGAACACCATCAACACCATGGTGGATCAGCTCAACGCCTTCGCCGGAGAAGTGACGCGCGTGGCGCGCGAGGTCGGCACGGAAGGTAAATTGGGCGGCCAGGCGGATGTGAAAGGCGTCGGTGGCACCTGGAAGGATCTCACCGACTCGGTAAACTCCATGGCAGGCAACCTCACGGCCCAGGTGCGTAACATCGCCGAAGTAACGACGGCGGTGGCGCGCGGCGACCTGTCTCGCAAAATCACGGTGGATGTGCGCGGCGAAATTCTGGAGCTCAAGAACACCATCAACACCATGGTGGATCAGCTCAACGCCTTCGCCGGCGAAGTGACGCGCGTGGCGCGCGAGGTCGGAACGGAAGGCAAACTGGGCGGCCAGGCGGATGTGCGCGGCGTGGCCGGAACCTGGAAAGACTTGACGGACTCAGTCAACTCCATGGCCAGTAACTTGACCAACCAGGTTCGTAACATTGCGGGCGTGACGACGGCCGTGGCTAAGGGCGACCTTACAACTAAGATCACCGTAGATGCCCGCGGCGAAATTCTGGAGCTGAAGAACACAATTAATACCATGGTGGATCAGCTTAGCTCGTTCGCTTCGGAAGTAACCCGCGTAGCGCGCGAAGTGGGCACGGAAGGCAAGCTGGGCGGCCAGGCGGATGTGCGCGGCGTGGCGGGAACCTGGAAGGACTTGACCGATTCAGTCAACTCCATGGCCGCGAACCTGACTCTCCAGGTCCGTAACATCGCGGAAGTGACTACGGCCGTGGCGAAGGGCGACCTGTCGCGCAAAATCACGGTGGACGTGCGCGGCGAAATTCTGGAGCTGAAGAACACCATCAACACCATGGTCGATCAGCTCGGTTCGTTCGCCGCCGAAGTCACCCGCGTGGCGCGCGAGGTCGGCACCGAAGGAAAGCTGGGCGGCCAGGCCGAAGTGCGCGGCGTGGCCGGAACCTGGAAGGATCTTACCGATAGCGTGAACTTCATGGCCGGTAACCTGACTTCGCAGGTCCGTAACATCGCGCAAGTGACAACCGCCGTGGCCAACGGCGACTTAAGCCGCAAGATTACGGTGAACGTGCAGGGCGAAATCCTGGAGCTGAAGAATACCATCAATACGATGGTGGACCAGCTCAACAGTTTTGCTTCGGAAGTGACCCGCGTGGCGCGGGAAGTGGGCACGGAGGGAAAGCTGGGCGGACAGGCCGAGGTGCGCGGCGTCGCCGGAACCTGGAAAGACCTTACCGATAACGTCAACTTCATGGCCGCCAACCTTACCACGCAGGTGCGCGCCATCGCCAAAGTGGTGACCGATGTAGCCAATGGAAACCTGAAGCGCAAACTGGTGCTCGAAACCAAGGGCGAAATCGCCGAACTTTCCGATACCATCAACGGAATGATCGATACCTTAGCGGTATTCGCCGATCAGGTATCCAACGTGGCGCGCGAAGTCGGCATCGAAGGCAAACTCGGCGGACAGGCGCTGGTGCCCGGCGCGGCGGGTATCTGGCGCGACTTGACGGACAACGTCAACCAGCTTGCGGCCAATCTGACCACGCAGGTGCGCGCCATCGCGGATGTGGCCACGGCCGTGACCAAGGGCGACCTGACGCAATCCATCGCCGTGCAGGCGCAAGGCGAACTGGCGGCGCTCAAAGACAACGTCAACGAGATGATCGTCAACCTGGCGGAGACCACGCGCAAGAACACCGATCAGGACTGGCTGAAGACCAATATCGCCAAGTTCACGGGCATGATGCAGGGCCAGCGCGATCTCTTGTCAGTTTCGAAGTTACTGCTCTCTGAACTCACTCCGCTGATAGGCGCGCAACACGGCACCTTCTACATGCGTGAATCGGAGGATGGATGTGAGACGCTGAAACTGGTGACGGCGTATGGCGCCAGCGATAGCGTTCCGCCCCAGTTCCAGATGGGCCGAAGCCTGGTCGGCCAGTGCGCCCTCGAGAAGCGGCGCATCCTGATCACCGACGTTCCGAAGGACTACATCAAGATCAGCTCCAGCCTGGGCGAAGCCACGCCCCTCAGCATTGTGGTGTTGCCGGTGCTGTTCGAAGGCGAAGCCCGCGCGGTATTGGAATTGGCTTCGTTCCGTCATTTTACCGACGTCAACCTGGCGTTTCTCGATCAGCTTACGCAGGGTATCGGCATCATGCTGAATACCATCGCCGCCACCATGCAGACCGAGCAGCTTCTGAAACAGAGCCAGGCGCTGGCCGAGCAGCTTCAGAAGACCAACCTCGAGCTGGAAGAAAAGGCGCACCTGCTGGCCGAACAGAAGAATGAAGTCGAAACCAAGAATCGCGAAGTGGAACAGGCCAAGGCGGCGCTCGAAGACAAGGCCGAGCAGTTGTCGCTCACCTCGAAGTACAAGAGCGAGTTTCTGGCGAACATGAGCCACGAACTGCGCACGCCATTGAACAATCTGCTGATCCTGGCACAAATGCTGGCCGAGAACCTGGAAGGCACCTTGACCCCCAAGCAGGTGAAGTACGCCGAAACCATCCACTCCTCCGGCACCGACCTGTTGGCCCTGATCAACGACATTCTGGACCTGAGCAAGATCGAATCCGGCAAGATGGATGTGGAAGTGGGCAGCGTCCGCTTCGGCGAATTGCGCGACTTCTGCTCGCGCACATTCCGCCACGTGGCCGAGCGCAAGGGTCTGGACTTCTCCACCGAGCTGGCCGAAAACCTGGCGCCGGAAAACATCCTCACCGACGCCAAACGCCTGCAGCAGGTGCTTAAGAATCTGCTTTCCAACGCCTTGAAGTTCACCGAGCACGGCATGGTGAAGCTGCGCATCGAGCGGGCCACCTCCGGCTGGAGCGCCAACCACTCCGTGCTGCACCGCGCGAAATCCGTGATCGCCTTCTCGGTTTCCGATACCGGGATCGGCATCCATCTCGATAAACAGCGCATCATCTTCGAAGCGTTCCAGCAAGCCGACGGAACCACCAGCCGCAAATACGGCGGAACCGGGTTGGGATTATCCATCAGCCGCGAGTTGACGCGCCTGCTGGGCGGCGAAATCCGCCTGCAGAGCGTACCCGGCGCGGGCAGCACGTTTACCCTGTATCTACCGCAAGTCTACATGGCCACCGCCAAACCCGAGCCTCTGCCGATCGAAACGGAGCCGGTGCGCAGCCTGCCCGAAAACGGAGCCGGCGCGGCCAGGCAGGAGGGCCTGGATATCATACTTCCGGTGCCTCTCTCGGCCCCCACGGCGGTGGTGCACGACATCGAAGTGGACGACGACCGCAACCTCATTCAGGCTGCCGATCCAGTGCTTCTGATTGTCGAAGACGATCTCACCTTTGCCAGGATTCTGTCGGACATGGCGCACGATCGCGGCATCAAGACACTGATCGCGCTACGCGGCGCTACCGCACTGACGCTGGCGAGCGAGTTTAATCCAGGCGCCATCACCCTGGATATAACTTTACCCGACATGGCGGGCTGGACTATCTTGGACCGCTTGAAGCACAATCCGGCGACCCGCCATATTCCCGTGCACGTGATCAGCGGGGACGAGAACCGGCGCCGCGGATTGGCTTTGGGCGCCATGACCTATCTCGAAAAAACGGTCACCGAGGATAACCTGACCGCGGCTTTCGATACCATCAGCCGGTCTTTGGAGCGCCGTACCAGGAAGCTGCTGGTGGTGGCGCACGAAGAGTCCCGGCGTTCCAAGTGGCAGGACTTTTTGGGCGGTCCGGACGTGCAGATTCTGGCCGTGCGTTCGGGCGGCGAGGCGCTGGCCTTGATTCGCGAGAGATATCTGGATGGCATCGCCATCGACCTCTATCTGCGCGACATCCCCGCCCTGCAACTCGCCGAAGAGATTCGGAACCACACTGCGCCCCAGAGTCCGCCGGTGGTTATCTGCGGGCCCAAGAATCCCGGTCCCGATTTGGAAACCGAGATCCTGCGGCTGGCGCGCCAGGGCACTCTACGGTACGCGGAATCGCCCGAGCGCCTGTTGGAAGAGACGGTACTCTTCCTGCATCGCGCGCAAGTCGATCTCTCTGAAGCCCAGCGGGAGACATTGGAATTGGCCCGCCGGAATGACACGACGCTGGCAGGCCGCCGGGTGTTGGTGGTGGACGACGATGTGCGCAACATTTTCGCGCTCACATCGGTGCTGGAGCAGCACGGTCTGCAGGTAGTGCACGCCGAAAACGGCCGCGCCGGAATTGAGGCGCTGCTGAAGACGCCGGATGTAGCCTGCGTTCTGATGGACATCATGATGCCGGAGATGGATGGTTATGAAACCATGCAGGCCATCCGTCAGATTCCGGAGTTCCGCACGCTGCCGATTATCGCGGTGACGGCCAAGGCCATGAAGGGAGATCGCGCCAAGTGCGTGGCCGCCGGCGCTTCGGATTACATCACCAAGCCCGTAGATCTCGATCAACTGTTCTCGGTGCTGCGGGTGTGGGTAGTCCGTAACGAACCTGCCCTGGCCGTATCCGTCGCGGGCTAAACGAGGGCGTATGGGCACAGAAGCCGTGAAAGCCTTGGAACCCGTTCCCGAGCGCGCTAACGAACCCAGGATGAAGATCCTGCTGGTGGACGATACCGCCGAGAATCTCGTCTCGCTGGAGGCGGCTCTCAGCGGCTTGGGAGAGGAACTGGTGTTGGCCCACTCGGGAAAAGAGGCTCTGCGAAAATTGCTCGACGACGATTTCGCGGCCATCCTGCTGGACGTACGCATGCCGGAGATGGACGGTTTTGAAACCGCCGAAATGATTCGCAGCCGGCCGCGCTCACGCCAAACGCCGATTCTCTTTCTCACCGGCTATCGCAACGAGGAACATCTGTTCCGCGGATACGATTTGGGCGCGGTCGACTTTCTCTTCAAGCCGGTCGTTCCCGAAGTGCTGCGCTCAAAAGTGGCGGTGCTGGTGGAGCTCACGCGCGGAAATGTGAAGCTGAGGGAACAGGCGGAAGAACTGCGGAAACAGGCCGATGTTTTGCGCAAGGCGGAGCAAAAAATCCGCTCGCTGCTGGAAGCCGCACCGGACGCTATGGTAATGTGCCACGCCGACGGCGAAATCGTGATGGTCAACTCCCAGACGGAAGTGATGTTCGGCTGCGGGCGCAGCAAACTGGTAGGCAGAAATATCCGCGAACTGGTGCCTGGCTGGCACTATCCGATATATCTGCCGTGGGACGAAGAAGCCGGTAGTCGCGCTTACCCGCCCGGAACCGACGTGGAGTTGCATGCGTTCCGGGCCAACGGATCCACCTTTCCCGCCGAGATCACCTTCAGCCCGCTGCGCACGGAGGACGGCGTAGTCATTACCACCGCGATTCGCGATATCAGCGAGCGCAAGAAGGCCGAGGACCTGATCCGGCAACTGAACGCCGGTCTGGAACAGCGCGTGCTAGAGCGCACCGAGGAGTTGATGCGCTCCAATGACGAATTGCAGCAGTTCGCTTACATCGCCAGCCACGATCTGCAGGAGCCGCTGCGGAATGTTTCGATTTATGCGCAGCTTCTCGCCAAGCGTTATGAAGGACAGCTTCAGGGCGACGCCGATCAGTACATCAGTTTCATCGTGGAAGGCGCGCAACGCATGGAGCAGCTCATACACGATCTGCTGGATTTCTCGCGCATCGATAAGCGCGGCAGCGACTTTTATACACGGATGAGTTGCCAGACGGCGTTGGACGACGCGGTGCTCAATATCCACACGTTGATCGAAGATAGCAAGGCAAAAATTACATCGGGTCCGCTGCCGTCCGTCATGGGAGACCCGGTTCAGATCACGCGCCTGTTTCAGAATCTCCTGGTGAACGCCATTAAGTACCGCTCCGAGGCGATCCCACGTATACGGATCGCGGCCCAGGAGAATGGCAACGACTGGCTGTTTTCGGTGCGGGACAACGGCATCGGCATCGAGCCGCAGTTCGCGGAGAAGATTTTTGGTATTCTCAGATGCTTGCAGCCGCGCGACCGTAACTCAGGCAGCGGCATGGGGCTGGCAATCTGCCGGAAGATCGTGACCCGGCATGAGGGCCGCATTTGGGTAAACTCAGCATTAGGGCAGGGATCCACGTTTTACTTCACCCTGCCGCGCACATCCTAGGTCCGGATTTAGCGGCCAAACCGGACTCCAGCGAATCCCGGGCCGAGCAGGGTATCAGCGAGGGGCAACGTTAGAATGGATAAGGAGCAACACGTGTCGGCAAACATTCTGATCGCGGACGACGACGCGGGCCAAAGAGCGGATCTCGCAGAAATGGTGGCGTCGATCGGTTTTCACGTGGAAACGGCGTCGGATGGCCACGAGGCGCTCGCCAAGCTGGCCCATTTTCACGCCGATGTCATCTTGACGGATTTAGTCATGCCGCGCATGGACGGCGTGGCTTTGCTGAAGGAACTCGGGGCGCGGGGTATCCAAACTCCCGCCATCGTGCTCACCGGATTCGGAAGCATCGATCAGGCGATCTCTTTTGTCCACGACCTGAAAGCCTTCTGGTTCCTGGAGAAGCCCGTGCAACCGGAGGTGATGCGCACGCTGCTGGACCGGGCCGTGCGGCAGAGCCAATTGCTCGACGAGGCGGAACGTCTGCGGCGGGAGCTCAGTTTCCAGGGCGTCCTGGGCGACCTGGTGGGCGACTCGCCGGCCATGAAAGAAATCTATTCGCTCATACGCCAGGTGGCGCCCACATCCGCGTCCGTACTGATAACCGGCGAGAGCGGCACCGGCAAGGAATTGGTAGCGCGCGCCATTCATAATCTGAGCCCGCGCAGCCGCGGCCCGTTCGTGCCCATCAACTGCGCCGCGCTGCCGGAAACCTTGATGGAGAGCGAGCTCTTTGGGCACGAAAAGGGCGCATATACCGGGGCTGTCGAGCGGCGCGCGGGATGTTTCGAGCAAGCCCAGAACGGTACCTTATTGCTGGACGAAATCGGCGAGATGCCCGTGGGCACGCAGGCCAAGCTGTTGCGGGCGATCGAAGAATCCAAAGTGCGCCGGCTGGGCGGCTCGCACGATATTCCCGTGGCGGTGCGCATCCTGGCCGCCACCAATCGCTCGCCCGAACTCGCCATCAGTTCCAAACAGCTGCGCGAGGATCTGTATTACCGCCTGAACGTGTTCCACATCGCTCTGCCCCCGCTGCGCGAGCGAAAACAGGATATCCCGATGCTGGTTACGGCGCTGATTCGGGACGCCAATCGGAAACATGGATGCCGGGTTACGCATGTGAGCGCGGAAGTGACCGAATGGTTGATGGCCCGGTCGTGGCCCGGCAATGTGCGCGAGCTGCGTAATTTGATTGAGCGCGCGGTCATCCTGGCCGCCGCGGGTGAGATTCACGTCCGGCATCTGCCGGAGGGGGCGGCGTCGTCGCCTGCGCCCGCGCCACAGAATTTGCCGGACGACGTGTTGCAGGTGCGCGCCGGATCGCCGTTGAGCGAAGTCGAGGAGTCTTATATCCGGCTCACGCTGAAGAGCACGAATAACAACCGGCGGCGGGCAGCCGAGCAATTGGGCATCTGCCTGCGTACACTGCACACCAAGCTGCGGGCCTATCAGCCGGAAAAAGCGGCAGCCGCAGCGGGCGGCCCGAATAACGGAGAGTAGGACAGGCCTCCTGGCCTGTCCCAGGCGAGCCAAGCTTGCCCTCGACTTTCTACGTTCTGCGCGGTTGTGGGGCAGGCACTCTGCCTTCGCGGGCCTCGTGGGCCCGCTCTTTGGCGAGCAACGCTCGCCTTGGACAGGCCAGGAGGCCTGTCCTACCTACGGCACAACCGTCGCCTGTGCTTGCGGCGCTACCACGGTGACGGTGGCCTGCGCCTCCACCATCGTCTGCGGATTCCATACCTCGAAGAGCACGTGATCGCCTGCCGCAAGGGGACACGCGCCGTTCTGATTGACATTCGCCACGAGTTGAATCTGTCCGGCCTCCCATGAGCTGACGGATATGCCGCAGCTATTTCCGGTGTAACCGGCCACCCAGTTCTGCGTGGTATCGGTGATGCGCAGATAGCCCGAAGTGCCCGTAAATGGCGTTCCATTCGGAAAACTGCCAAAGCCCACTCCCGCGATGGTTACTGGTGGATTCGCCTGGGCGACAAAGTTACTGCAAGTGGGTGAGTGACACTGAGTGACTACGGTGCCGATTGCGGGAGTGGGGGCGGGAAAGACTCCGCACGCTCCGGGAACGCCGGGTTGCCCGTCGGGAAAGACGTCACAGACTCCCGGACCAACCAGTGCGGAGGCGGTCTGGGGCAGGGTGGCCGCAGCCGGATAATCCGCCACGGGCATATAGTCGCCCATCAGGCTGCCGCCGGGAACGTCCGCTGTCATGCGATAAGGAACCACTTGGCCTGCGCAGGAGAACGCGGCTGCCGGGATGATGTGGCGCATGGTGATCATCTTCAACTTCTGATAATCGGTGGACGCCGTCAGATCCAGGAACGTATAGCCGTTGGCGGGAGTTACCCACGATGGGATAGTTGCGCCCGTACCTACGATGAGCGTCGCATAACCGTTGGCATCCTGCGTAAATCCCAAGTCCGCGATGCTGGCCAGCGCTTCGCCGTCCCCACCGTGAAACGAGAGACTGGCATAACGCATCTGCTCGTTCCCGGTGCGCGAACAACCGTTGGTGCATGGCGTGGGCGGTGTCGCCGGCAGGCGCAGGCGAATTCGCAGGACTTCGCCGGCGGCGGCTAACGTATCGGGCAGGCCCTTCGCCACGGGCGCCATGATGTAAGAGGCATCCGGGTTGGTCCAAGGAATATACTGTCCGACGCGCGCCCATGGAAGGTGGTTGGGCGCGGACACCGGCGCGTTACATAGTTTCTGCAAGTAATCGAATTCGTAGGCGTGATGATCGCCCACTTGATTTTGATCCATCCACGGCTTGCCTGTGGCGCCTACGTTGGTGACGATCTGCAGAGTGCCCAGCGCGTAGGCGGCCGGGTAAGCGCATCCGGAAGCTACATCGCGCACGATGATATGCGGATTGTTCGCGTAGCTGGGTGATGTCCCGTCCAGATAGGCCCTGATTAAAACGGTGCCTGCCCGGTTCGGATTTGAGTGGGACGCGTCATCCACCACGTGATAGTCGAAGTTCGGATACTGCTGGAAGAAGCCCGCATCGCTATTCCAATCCATGCCGGGATGGCGCGCGGTGGCATCCAGACCGTTGACATCCACGTTGTAACCATTCATCATGCACCCGGTCTCCAACTTACCGGGCGTCCCTCCGAAATCGATGGGCACGGCAAACTGTTGTCCAGAGAGGTAGGACACTCCCGGCAGATATGGGTTCACATACTGGGAAGTCAATGGCACAATGCCGGTATCTGTAATCGAACCAGATAGCGCCGAATGCTCGTCGTTGAGAGCGATCGAGTAATACCTGGCGTTGGGAAAGGCGCCTACCAGGATAAGTTGATAGCGTGGGTCTACCTGATAATACATCAAGTAGTATTGCGCGTTCAGGTCGCCGTACTCGCGCGCGCCGTTGCCGGACGCCAAAGGAATTGTATAGCAGGGATTGTCGAAGTTACTGAAGAAGTCGCCTTGCGGAAACTCATTCCCGGTAAATGAAGTCGGAAGGTTTGAACAGTCCTGCCCGTAGGCCGCGCACGACAGGATACAGAGTCCCAGGAGGATCATACACGCCCGGACGCATTGCCGTATTTTTGCAGGCCGGCCTCGGTGCGCCCACACCTGCGCCATTTGCGATTCCCTCATCGTTTTCTCCTTTGCGGTCAAACTATTTACTCGATGATATACGAAAAAGTACCAATTGGGAATATGGCGGGTAATTTGTTGTAACTGCACTAATGAAGGTAGTTAGACTTGGGGGATTAGTCTGTATTAGTTACATTGCAGACCGCTCCCTCACGGTCGCGGCTCGGTAATGGGTCGCGAATCGGTAACAAGCGCGTCGGCTTCATACGACTCTTACTGAGCCGCGACCGTAAGGGAGCGGTTTCCCCACGAAAAAAAGGCCGGACCTTGCCGGTCCGGCCATTCGAACGCCGTGCCGCCGAAGCGGCAGGCACGGGAATATTCGATCGCTATGGGTTCACTTTAAGAGTGATCGTCGTGGACTGCGTCACGCCTCCGCCCGTGCCCGTGATGGTAATCGTGTGGTTGGCCACCGGAGCTTTCCGGGCCACATCGATGGTCAGAGTGGAGGTTCCGTCGCCGGGCGCCGCAATCGCCGGCGGTTTAAAGCTCATGGTCAGGGCGCCGTTGCCACCCGTGGCGGACAAGGCGATCGTCGCGTCGAAGCCGTTGAAGATGGCCGTGGTTACCCGGATGGTCCCCCGGCCGCCGGCCTGCACGCTGATGGAGCGTGGTTGCCCCTTGATCGTGAAGGTGGGAGTTGTCCCCGTTACAGTCAATATAACTGCCGCTGTAGACGTACTGCTGCCGGAGGTACCCGTCACCATAATCGTGTAGGTCCCTTGGACGGTCGAGGAGGCCACGCCGATCGTCATCTGCGACGTGCTATTGCCTGTAATCGAAGCAGGGCTAAAGTTCACCGTTACGCCGGTAGGCTGGCCGCTGGCCGACAAGGTAACTGCGGAATCGAAACCGCCCGTCACCGTACTGGTGATGGTGCTGGTCCCCGAGTTGCCCTGTAACACGGAGACCGGAATGGGCGAAGCCGAGATGGTGAAGCCGGCCGCCCCCGATCCGGTTAGCGTGGCGATCAGGGCGCCGCCGTTGGGACTGCCCCAGCCGCTCGCGACGTCGTAGCCGACAGTCGCGGAAAAGCCATTGCTGCCGCTGGTAATGTCGTGGAAATTGGCGTCGTAGTTGGAGCTTGCGCCAATTGAATACAGCATGGGATTGATAAATCCGAGCGTCTTGCCCTTGGTGGCGGCGTGTTCGTTCACCAGAGCCAGATACCCGGCCCACATGGGCGCCGCAAAGCTGGTCCCGCCGTACTCATTGGCCGTGCAGGTGGTTTGGTTGGCGCAAACGTAGAAAGTGTAATTCGAGTTTGCCGCAACATCCGGATCGTTACGATAGGTTTGGGAACATTTGGCGCAGCCCGCCGCCGCGGCTACCTGCCAGGAGGGGATGGCAAACTTGTCGGGCGAGATCCCGCCGCCGCCGTTTGACCACACGGTTTCCGCACTCCAGGGGCCGCCCGCGCCGGCTGTGGTCAAATCGGTTCCGCCCACCGCGGTGATGTTCGGATCGTCCGCCGGGAAAATTCTGGAGCCCGAGCCCCACTTGCCGCTGTCGCCGGCGGCTTGAAACAGGTTCTGCCCCTGCATGGCGAATTCCATGAAATACGGATCGTCCGTGTTTGGATCCGCGGGGCTCCAAGTCCAGGACGAGCTCAGTTGCGCGTTCAGCGGATCGGCTGTAGCCATGGCGTTGAAGATGGCGGAATCGGACGAGCCCACGTACATCACCAGGCTGGACAAGCCCGGCGCCATGCCGAGAGCCTGCGTCATGTCAATGGTTTGTTCGGTGTCGTTGCAACTCTGCGAAGCCAGGCAACTCGTGCTGGTGCCGTCCGTGGAGAGCAGCGTGATGGGTACTTTGTTGGTTTGACCCGCGTTCGTGTAATACGTATTCAGGTCGGTCAAATCGGTGCCCGCATATTCGAGCAAGCCCAGCGATTGACCGCTTCCCGTCAGGCCGCCGCCGTAATAGGCAGCCCGCATGTCGCTGCCGCAAAACGACTGCGAGGGGCAGGAGCCGGTAGTGGCGGCCGGCTGCGCTCCCGGCGGTATACGCGAGATCAAAGGTTGCGGAATCGAATAGTTGTCCAGGCCGGCGATGTGCCACAGCGGGATCGCCAGATCCGGCGTGGGTTCCCGGTCGGCGGCGTAGAACGTGCGGTTTTCCGTGGGGTGCTGGTAGACGGCCATGTTCACATGCAGAGCGGCTTCAATGCCGGCTACCGGCCCGGTGACATCCAGGTTCAAACGATTGCGGGAGGTTACCGCCACTGCCAGACCATTGGATTGCGCGAAATTCCTAACCGCATCGTAATCCTCTTGAGTAGGTCCGTAGAGCGAAGTAAACTGCTCCACCGTGAGGAACTGGTGGTAGGACGGGCTCGTGGGATCGTAGAGATCCCGCAAGGAGCTCTCGAGGGCGTCTTGGTTTCGCAGTGGCAGAACAAGAACAATCCGCATGGACTGCGATGCAGGTAGACGTCCCACCTGCTGCGCCTGTCCATTGAGAACCGCATCCGGCAAATGACGGGTCATCAGGGAGGCGGCCTGCGCCGGGTAAACCATATTCAGGACCGATCCCAGTGCAAGCGTTGTAAGCAACGACGTAGTGAATCTTCGAATCATCAATTCTCCTCTCACCGGGTGCGGCGAAATTTGGTTTTATGGATCGACAAAGGCTGTTCGGCGGAAACTCGGGCGTCGGGGGTTTTCAGAAGAAACGCATACCCGGAACCTCCCTGTGCCGAACCCAGACTCTCGCCAGTATACACCCATGCGCCTCTGATGAGCCGTTGGTTGCAAACGAAAAGAGTGTGAATAACGGAGAATGGAATACCAGGCGCGAGTACGATTGAAACGCGACGGCGTTACCGATACCGACCGAGCCGCGACCGTAAGGGAGCGTCATCCGTCGAGCGCTTGGGTGCTATATTAGAAGGCTCTTGTAAATGAGTTCCGCCTTCCCGTCTTCGGCCGCTGTCCCCGGCCTGCGCTGCCCGTTTCCCGGATGCGAGAACATTATCGGAGCCGGTTCGCGCGAGGTTTGCGCCTGCGAATATAAGTTGCCGCTGACGCGCTGTGCGGCGTGCTCCATCTGGAATGCGGCTCACGCCCGGTATTGCCGCGCATGCCAACGGCCGCTGGCCCTGCCCGATCTTTCAGGCGGCCGCGTGGCTGTGTCGGCGGTGGATTTCATTCAGGCTCCGGGTGATTATTACTATCCGCCGGCGGTCCAACAGGGACTGCTCTGGTGCTTGGGCGCGGATGGCAATGTCGTCCGGCTGTCGCCACGCGGTGGCGCGAAGCCGTTTCTTTGGTCCCGTCTGCCATCCCGCGCGGTGGGCTTTAACCGTGTTTTGGCCGTCAGCGCCATGGAAGCGCCGCCGCCGCTTCGCGGTCCATTACTAATAGCCTGCGACCCCGCCGGAATCTACGGAGTCTCGCTTTTGACAGGCGATGTGAAACCGCTGCACCAAGCCACTGGCAGTGTGGAGATCGTAGCCAATTCGTCGGTGGAGGAATCCATTAATTTCCGCGGCGTGGCGGCTTCCGGTGAGATGGTCTGTTTCCTGCAGCGGGTGCGCGGCGCGCCGGAAGCCAAGCTGGCCATTCGTTATTTTCATCCGCAGCGGGCCGCGGAAGATCCCATTACCATCCCCGGCACCGCCTTCCTGACGCCCGTCATAGCCGGCGATCAGATTGCCGTATGCAGCGACGAAGAGGTCGGGATTTACGATTTACGCGATCAGTCGCGGCACTCTTTCGTCCTGCCGCGGGATTTCCGGCCGTTTTTCGCGCGCGCCTGGCAGACCACCATCCCGCATGGCAGCGTGCCCCTGGCCGCCGGCGTATCGGATGAGGGACGCCAGGTTTGGATCGGAGGCACCCAGGACGGCCGCCAAGGCGGCATTCTGCGCGTGGCCATCGACAAACAATATGCGGATTTCACGCCGCTCGAGAAAGGCTCTTCGATTTCGAACGCGTATCCCACTGGTTGGTCCGTCAACCGCGTGGATCGCGCCGAGTTTTTTGGCGTGGAAAGGCCGGCCGGGCGTATAGGAGACATACAGCCCGGGATGCCCATTGCATACGGCGGCGGGCGCTTGGCTTACTTCAGCCGGAGTGCGAAACCCGGTCTGCACAATCTGACCTTATTAGCCGGGGAGCCGTTAGGTTTGGCCTTTGAAGATTTCGAGTGCAATGAAAATTCATGTTGCGGCATTATGTTATGTGGCGCGGAAATTGTAGTAAGCTATTTGAACCGCGGGACGCCCGGAATTTCCGGTTTGAAATTCGCTCACTGGCATTTGAGCGGGTAAGTTAGGGCATTCTGATCATGGACAGCAAGATAAAATCGGGCGGCCGGCGCGATCGCCTGGGCAGAGACCGCATTGGCAAAGTGGCCGCCGTAGCGGCCCTCGCCGTCTTGATCGTTTCGACGGCCTGCAAGCACCCACCGGCCATCAAGCGATGGCCCGCCGAGATGGTCGATGAGACCGAGCCCTCTAAATCGCCCGCCGTAGAAGTGAACTTCTATCTCGATACCACCGGGTCGATGCAAGGGTTTCTGCATCAGCCGCCGGGCGAAGCCAACTACTTTCGCGAAGTCCTCAACCAGGCGAAAAGCACCCTCGCCGGCGCCTGGGCTCCCGACACCTCGCGTTTCAGATTCTGGGGCTTCGGCGGACCAAAACCCAAGCCGATTGAGATCATCGACTACCTGGACGCAAAAGCCTACGATGGGAAAAGAACGTTCATCGATCAAGCCATTCACGATGACCCCCCGCAGGAGGGCAAGAATCAACTGCCGCGCGTGAAGATCATCGTCACCGACCTGTTCCAGGACCACAACAACATGGACAAGTTGGCTGCGGAATTTAGCAAGGCATTGCACGACCCTGGGCAGGCCGTGGGTATCCTGGCGTTTCAGAATCCCTTTGATGGCTCTATCGACGATCTACCGAATGGTAAGAAACTGCCGCGGGGCGCTGCCCACACCCTGCCGTTTTACATGATCTTCATGGGCTCCGTGGCGGACGTGACCCACTGCGAGCAGGCATTTTCCGCGAGACTGGACCCAGCCCATTCGGGCTCCGATCGAACCATCGGGATGGTCTTCGCGCAGCGCACCGTATACCGGTTGCAGCGCAAGTTAAAGGTGTCGCCGCCGGACCCCACGGACAAGAAGCATGCGAAGCCGGCGCCTGGATACACGCAGGAAGATAGCAAGGTCCCCGATGCAGCCAAGTTGGGCGTCCCGTATCTGGCGGATGTGCGCCGGAATCTGAGCCTCCGCATCGCCAACGAATGTCCCGATTCCGAACTGGCGGAACTCGGCGCGCACATGCGTATCGTGGGGACGCCGGCCCCCACTGCCTATCGCTGGGCCGGCGGTAAGACGCCCGGATGGACGCCAGACCCGGACGCCACCGCAGCTCTGTCCGCGGGCGGCATCGCGGTGGATTCCCGCGGCTGCCTGCAGGGAGACGTGCAGGTGGACCGTAAACGCTTGAAGCCCGACGCCGTGTATTTCTTCGCGATCGACCTTAAGGGCGACGATAGCACCGATTTCTCCAACCTGCGCGATTGGTATGTGGAACTGAAGGACCTCGAGGACATCGTGAATAAGAATGCGTATCCGGAAGGGAAAGGCAAGACTCCTAACCTGCTGGTCCTGCTCAGAACGTTGTCGAGCAATATGTTCCGGACCCAGGTTCCCGTTGCGCGCTATTGCTTTTACGTGGAAACTATGTGAGACCCACCCATGAAAAACCGTGTGATGATCGATTTGTTTTGTATTTTTGGTCTGGGCGCCGTCTATTTTGCGCTGATCTATCTGGCGGCTGCTTACAGCCTGCCGGAGAATTTGGGCCTGACGCCCGAACACGGCGACACCTTCGCCGGCGACTTCAGCTACTGGTCGTTCATTGTCGCGGGCTTTTCGGTATTGGCGGTGCTCGCCTGGTATGTGCTGGGTGAGTGGGGCCCGCGCGCCCAAACCTGGTCTTCGGGCAAATGGATGGCGCTGTGGCTCTTCTTTCTGGCGGTGGTGCTGGTGGTGGGATTCGTGGCCACCTTCGAGGGTCCGCAAGCCACCGATAACGCGTTTGTGCTGCCCTTGTTCTATTTCGGCGGCGGCATTATCTTCTATTGGTTCGCCACCATGTGTTTCTCGCCGGTGGGCATCAAGACCGCCCCGCCGGGCGCGCGCTGGGTGCGCCGTTGGTAAGCGGACGGGAGCAATCGGAGCTATCTTTCTATGAGTAACTTCGCCATCGCAGTGGGCGGCAGCGGCGCCAAGCTGATGCAGTCCCTGATTCATTTAGGCGCCGCCGGACTATTGCCTGCGGACCGCCTGGAGCTCGACGCCATCATTGTCGACCCGGACAGTAACAACGGCAACGTGCACGACTGCCAGGAGGTCTACGACGCCTACCAACATTGCAAGCTGCTGAAATGCGGCAAGACCAATCTGTTCAGCGCCGCCGTGACGATGGAAGCCAACGCCTGGACGCCGCTGGCCGTTTCGCAGGCCGATAATCTGCGAGGCATGTTTCATTACGAGGAGTATGCGGCCAAGGAAGCCGGCGGCGCGGCGCAGGCCGGCGCGGCCCTCGAGGCGGATCTGCTGGATGTCTTGTTTGAACAGAGCGAGATCGACATGCCCATCAAGCAGGGCTTCCGCGGGCGTCCGGTGATCGGCGCCACGGTGCTTGCCGGCACCGTGGACTTCAACCTCGAACCCTGGAAGGGGCTGAAGGAGAGAATCAAGAATCGCGCCACATCCGGATCGGTGAACGTGCTGCTGGCCGGATCGGTATTCGGCGGCTCGGGCGCCGCGGGCGTGCCCACGCTGGTTCGCCTGATGGACCAGAATCTGAAGGATCAGTTATCCAAGCTGAAGCTCGGCATGGTGCTGTTTCTGCCGTTCTTCCAATTCAAGCCCGTGCCCGGCGAGCGGATTCAGGCCGATCCGGCGGCATTTCCCACGGCCACCGCCGAAGCGCTGAAGTACTATCACGAACGCGGCTTTCTCACCTTCTGCGATTCCATCTATGCGGTGGGCGAAGAAACCCCGGCGGATATGGCCATCTCCGCGGTGGGCGCGGCCGAGCAGCGCAACGAGCCGCACTTCCTGGAACTGATCGCCGGCATGGGGGCCATGCGCTTCTTCGGCAATCTGCCCGGCAAGAGCCGTGTGCTGTTGGTGGCCGCGCGCAAGGATGAGAGCTCGGTGGCCTGGAGCGATCTGCCCTACGCCGACTTCGAGAGCGAGGGGCAGATCCGCAAGTTGCAGCAGATGGCCGTGTTTGCCGTGGCCTACCGCTATGTCTTCTATCCCGGCTTGCTCAAAGCCGTGAAAGGCCAGGGCACCCCTCCGCCTTTTTGGGTGGATCATGTGGAACACGCCAAGGTGAAGGCGGCCGACGCCGCCAAAGCCATCCAGGATGTGTTTCAGTATGTCGAAAAGTTTCTCGAATGGCTGCTGCACATCTCTACGCCGCGCCGCCTGGGTTTCGACCCCGGTCTGGTCAATCCCAGCGTATTCGGCTCCTCGCAAGGCCCCGACTGGCGCTTGAAAACCGCAGGCGAGTTTCACCCCGAGCACTTCGGCGGCCTGCTGCTGAACCCGCCCAGCAAGGTTAAGGTTGACGACCGATCGGTCTATAAACGGGCCAGCGGAATCAAGGTGAAGGATGGAGGCGTGGAAGGCGCCGGCCAATTGATACGGGCGCTCTACGACGCCTGCGCGCTCGATTGAGCGCATTTATTTTCCCGAGGGATCTATGCCGCACCCCTACTTACCGAAGCGAAAATCCGGAACCGAGAACCGCTTCCCCACGCCCACCGCTCCCGGCGTTTGGGAAGAGCGTCCGCAGACTCACTTACAACAACTGGCCGAATCCATCGAAATTCCACCTACCGCCTCGAAGATCTATTCCATTCCCGATCCTTGGGCGCGCGCGCTGTTTTTCGACCGGGCGCTGTTCGACAAAGACCACACCATGCATGCGACCGTGGTCGGCGAGTGGCGCGGACTTTTGGCGCTGATCGGACTCAAGGAGCGGCGCAAATTTCAGGATCTGAAAACATTGCGCGTGGATCTGACGACGGCCGCGCAGACGCAGGGTTCGTTCGCCTCGGTGCTGAAGCTCCTGTTGCCGGTGCAGGGCGATTTTATCGCGCCCGATACCACCTGGAATAGCTTTTACCTGCTGCGTTGGCAAATGCAGGGTTACGGCCGCCCGCGCGCTTTTGGGATGACGTCGCCCATGACCCTGGTGTGCGCCTCCAGCGACTACACCGGCTTCCTGCCCACCGGGGACGTTCCCTGGTACAACGGCGCGATTTTGACCGATCCGAAGGAGCATCTGTCCAAGCGGGAACGCACCGCGCTGGCCGAATGGCTGCAGATCCTGGTGCAGAAGCTCACGGCCTATCAAACCAATTCCACCAAGCGCGGCAATCTGCTGGAGCAACTGCGGGAGTTCGCTACTTCGCTCGCCACTATCACCGTCGCGCCCAACGAAACCGACGTGCTGGCGATCCCCGCCAGATCGCTGGGGTTCCAGGGCGTGTACCAGATCCTGAATCTGCCGCGCAAAGAAGAGACGGGCGTGCTTTCCGACGTGGAGATCGCGGGCAAACCGGGCGCGCCGCGCTACATGCTGATCGATCCCGATCTGGAAGTGAATCTTAACGAGAAAGCGCGCGAGATCGTGATTTACGGAGACGTGACGCTGGCGACGTCGAGTCAATACACCCGCGCGGGGACCAGCAGCGGCGTCATCGATGGCAACATCCACTGGTGCACGCCGGACTTCTTCTTCTCGGACACGTTGATTTATGAGGCCGGCACGGGCGCGTTCCCGGGTTGCTTGCCGGTAACAACCATGGGCGATTCGCGCAAAAGATCCATCGCCCTGCCGTTGAATCCGGAGGTTCTGGACGTCTTTACACCGGCGGCGCTGGCCAACAGCTTCTCTATCGAATGGCAGCCGGATGGCAGCGCCGTGTGCCGCCTGCAACTGCTGCTGCGCTCGTCTGCCGGCGAAATGCGCGCGTGTCCCATCAAAAAGGTCTACTCCGAAAGCAGCATGGTGAGCATCGCGAATCTGCC
Source organism: Bryobacterales bacterium (assembly GCA_963785255.1). GTDB lineage: Bacteria > Acidobacteriota > Terriglobia > Bryobacterales > Bryobacteraceae > Bog-159. Next base: position 334,809 of record CAWAUR010000011.1, on the reverse strand, counting down.
GTTGATCTGCATTTGGCCGGACTTCCGGCTGGCCGCGGGCTGGAGCACTTACTTCCTCTTCCAGAGGCATGGCTCCGCGCAAGATGAGTTAGTCGCGGAACCCTGGAACCCCGAGGAAAGGGCTCCCGAGCCGCGCCGGCTGAATCTGGACGGACAGCGGTTTCAAATCTACCGCACCAACCGCTATCCCGAAGCGCTCATCTGCAAGTCTCCTTACTACAACCGCCAGAAGCAGCGCCAGGATGAAGCGTCCGGGATACTGCTGTTGCAGTTGCCGGACGTATCGCAGCCCGCCGAACAGTCCGCCGCGACGCTGGGTGTGGACTTCGGATCCACCGGCTCCAACGTGTTCGTGCGCATGTCCGGCGGCGCGGCCGAGCCGGTGGTGTTCAAGAATCGCCTTCGCCAGATTACGGATTTCGACAAGAATCTGTTTCCCAAGCTCAATCGGGAATTGTTCATTCCCGCGCGAGATTGGTCCGCCAAGAACATTCTCAGCGTCTTCCACGACTTCGGCGACCCCAGGGAAGGCGAGAACGCCCGCGTGGTTATTCAGGACGGTCATATCCTCTACGCCGACGATCCCAGGGATTTCATTTCGACCACTGGCGAACGCAACCGCATCAAGTCGAACCTGAAGTGGGGCGGCGCGCGCGAGAGGCTGGTGGCCAAGGATTTTCTGAGGCAGCTTTGCCTACAGGCCGGCGCCGAATTGGCCGTGCAGGGCGTTCGCAACGTGGAACTCCGCTACTCCTGGCCCACCGCCTTCTCCAAAGAGGATTTTCACAAGTTCAGCGTGAACTGGGATAGCGTTCCGGCCGCTATCGGCAGGTTCACGGGCATCCAATTCAGGAACGACGTCGAGGTCGACAACCGCGAGGCCGTAGCCGCCACCCGCTATTTTACCGATCATCCAGGCAATGCCGACATCACCGGCGGCGCGATCACCTTCGATATCGGCGGCGGAACCACCGATCTGGCGATCTGGAACCGGCTGCAGTTGCACTCTCACAATTCCATTTTGTTTGCCGGCCGCGATCTGTTTCTGGCGCCCTTGCGGCGGCGGCCGGAACTGTTGAAGGAGATCGAACCGCGCGTATCCCTCGACCTCCTACAGAAGGCTCAGCGCGACGCGGCCTTCGACGCCCACCTGGACGCCACCGTGGCATTCTGGGGCGATCGCCTGATTGAAGCCCTGCCCACGCATGAAGGACAACCCAGTGTGCGCGGATTCCTGCATCTACTGGAACTCGGCCTGTGCGGCCTGGGTTTCTTCGCGGGATTGATGGTCCGCCGGCTGGTCGACAACCAGGTCTTCGACAAACAGAGCGCCCAGAGCATCTCCATCTTCGTCGGTGGAAACGGTTCGAAGATGTTCAAATGGTGCGCCCTGGGGCAGTTCTCGGAGCGGGCCGTGTTGCACGACCGTTTCGCCAGCGCGTTCAAGGCCGGCGCCGATTGGAAGGACGCCCGAATTCGTATCCAACTCAGCCAGGAACCCAAATCCGAAGTGGCCTATGGGTTGGTTTCCCCGCCGCTCGATCTGCCCATCAAAGAGGATTTCAGCAAACCTCTCGCCGGAGAACAATTCCGGATACAGGGCGCCGATAAAACGTGGGCCGACAAGGCTTGGACCGATTCGCCGGATTGGCCGGCGATCCGCGATCGGGCAGTAGCCGTCGATAAGAAACTGCCGCTGTTTCACCGCTTCCTCGAATCTCTGGGGCGCCAGGTGAGCGACGCGGATCTCGACAAGATTTGCGGCGCCATCGATCTGCGGTTTATGCAGCAGGCTTCGGAAATCAACGCCGCCCTCAAGCAGGACGGAACGCTAAAAGGCGAGGACTTGTTGCGAAACGAACCCATCTTCATCCTGGCCTTGAAGAGCTACCTGGGGATGGAAACCGACGCGTGGATGAACCGTGCGTAACCCTTCCTGCCATAATTCGCTTCGGCTTTCTTGTGTCGCGCTGACGGGTGCTGTGTGGGCCGTTGCGCTGGTGCTTCCGGCTCCGCTGGCGCGCGGCCAGGAGACTCCTGCGCCTCACATCGTTTCTTTCGAAAGCGTTCCGCCGGCGCTTCCGGCTGCCGGGAAGGTCTCGCTGAAATGGAAGGTCGAGAACGCCGTCGAGGTTTCGATTGCACCTAAGGGGTCCAAGACCGCGTTCAAATGCAGCCCGCCCAAATGCGATCCGGCGGATGGGTCGCATGAGCTCCAGGTCAATGCAACCACGACCTATGTCCTCACTGCCAAGGGACAAGGAAAGGCAACCGGTACGAAGGAGGTGGCTATCGAGGTGACTCCCGCGGCGGCGGCCAGCACGGTAAGCAATGCTCCCGCAGTGCAATTTGAAGTTACGCCTCAAACCATCGCTAACGGCGAGAGAGCCACCTTGACGTGGAACATACCGAACGGTAAGGATGTCTCCATCGACCCAGACTTCCCGAACCAGCCGTCACAGGGAAGTAAAGAGGTCCATCCCACCGCTTCCACAACCTATACCCTGACCGCCAAACTAGGCGGCAAAGTGGTCAAGCTGACCACGGCGGTGACGGTAGCCGCCGCCCGTCAGGCGGAACAGACCTTTACGCTGCCGGAATTTTCTGATTCCAGCGGCGGGCGAAGCGCGGCTTTGCCACTGGCGCTGGTCATTTTATTCTGCGTACTGGCGCTGCTTCTGCAAGTCATGGCGATGCGGAAACTGCGCGCCGCGCCCAGCCCCGAGCCAGGCGTCGATCTGCAGCCGCTGCAAAGCTCACTCGCCAAACTGCAGGAGCAGGCCGCCCTGGCGAGCCGCCGTTACGACGCAGCCTTCGCGGCAGCCGCGCGTCCGCCGTCTACCACCCCCCCGCCGCCACCGCCGCGCACAACCGTTCCGCCCGAGCCTCCATTTCGTCCGGTTCAATCTACGCCCATCCGCCCGGCGGAGCCCACGTGGCAGCCGGAACCCGTCCGTACCACGCCTGCGCCCGCCGCCTCGACCGATTCGGGTCTGGTGTCCGAATATCAGCGCGTGCGTTCGTCCGCCAACCGCGACCGCGATGTGGATGCGTTCGAGGCTAAATACCGCTACACCCGCATCTCGTGCGTGAATTTCGACGACCTGCGCTACAATCCCAACGCTACCTTGCGCTTTGAAGAGTCGCAGCGCGGCTGGATTTTTATGGTGCGGCAGGGGTTGCAGATCGTCGCCTTTCCCTGGTTCGCCACCGATCTGAACCAGGAGCGCGACCGGCTGGAGGGCATCTTTCAATATCCGCCGTCCGGAAGCGCATCGCGCATCGCACAGCCCGCCATTCTGGAGCCGCGCGGCGCGGAGTTTGTCATGACCAAACCAGGAGTGCTGGACGCCAATGGCTAACCAGCTTTGCCCATCGTGCCAGGCCTGGCTCTGCGCGCAAGACGATGCCTACTGCGGGGCTTGCGGACGCCCGTGTGCGACGCTGCGCCTGGAAGCTTTTCCATCGGTCCTGCTGGTGGGACATCGTGCGCCGAATCTGATCTTCCGTCTCCTCAATTCCAGTTGCGCGACGCTGCAGGTCTCGACGGCGGAATCGCCCGGCTGGCTGCAATGGACCCAGCGGCCCGAGGGCACCCTGGCGCCGGGACGTTCCGCGGTCTATAGCGCCACCGCCTCCACGCGCAATCTCACGGCCCCGGCGGCGGACACGGTAGCAGTCGAGACTAGCGCGGGCACCGCCTCCACGTTGCTGCTGGCCATCGACGAAAATCCATCGCTGCGGCCTTCCATGGATGAAATCGTGTTCTGGACGGATGGCGCGAGCGGCAGCCGTCAACTGGCTCTATCCGCATCTCCAGCGTCCGGCAGCTTGCGCATCGTACAATTGCACGACGATCCCGAACGGCCCTGGCTGCATGTCTTCCCGTTGCCGGAACCGGTCATCGCCTCCGCGCAGCGCCCGGTCCCGTTCACCGTGGAAATCGATCCGGCGCGATTCGCCCGCTCACAGCCGGATGCCCCCGGCAATCGCCGTAGAGTGCAAGTGGGCGTGGATTATGAAGGGCCGCACGGCATCGCCCGCCTGCCGCTCAATTTGGTTTTCACGGTGCGCAATCGCCCGGAATTGACGTGGGAAGGTGAGAACGCGCCGCCTGCCCGCCTGGTGGCCATGGCCCGCCAGACCCTGGCTTTCACGTTCGCCAATCGGAAACGCGACGATGGCGGCAGGCTCAACGCTCCGCTGCACATCGAAGAGGTCGAGTTGCGCGCGCCAGGCGGCATGGCCTGCTCCATCCGCCGGCAGTCCGTGCTTCCAGTCGATGTGTTGGGCAGCGATTCCACGCGCGTGGAGTTCGCGCTGGATTTAGCGGGCGGGCCTCCCGGGCTGTATCACTTCCAACTGCAAGTCGACAGCAATGGTCCGCAATCGCTGCGCACCTGGGACGCGGTGCCGGTTCAGATCGATCGCGTTGCCGAATTCGACGGCATCCTGGCCATCGACTTCGGCACCAGCAACACCTGCTGCGCCATGCTCGAGACCGGTGGCGACGTGGAAGACGTTCCGCTCGACGAAGGACGCCTGACGTGTCCCACCTTGGTTCGTTATCTCGATCTGACCCCCGCCGTTCCCGAAACTGAAACCGGTCTGCGCGTGAAGCGCATGGCCGCGGTGGACGACGCGGTAGCGGCCAGCAAGCTGGATCGGCTGAAGCAGATGCTCGGCGAGCACACCCACCTGCTGCCGGTGCGTCCCAAGAATTCCGCATTCTTCGTGCAGCGCGAAGCACGCGATGCCGCCGCCGACTATTTGCGGCTTTTGCGCCTGGGCGCCGAGTGGCACAAGCGCGCCGTCTTCCCGGAAATCGTTCTCACGCATCCGGCGGTCTGTTCCCTGCGGCAGTATCGCAATCTGCGGCTGGCCGTGGAGCAAGCCTTCGGCACCGGCCGCCACATCGACTTCATGCAGGAGCCGCTGGCTGCCTTGATCCCGTTTTTCGGGCAGATGGCGGCCGCGCCCAACGCGCCTTCCTATACCGTGGCGGCGTTCGATTTAGGCGGCGGCACCACCGATATCACGCTGGTCAATGTGCAGCACGCGCGCGATGAGGCCGGCCGTCTCGAAATCCGTCCGGAGATCGTGGCCTCCTGGGGAGAACGCTTCGGCGGCGAGGATTTAACGGACCTGCTGATGAAGGAGTTGACCGCCCGCGCGCAGAGCATCATCGCGCGTGAGCGTCCTGGATATCAGTTGGCCGCGCGTCAAGTGAAGGGCGCCGCCGATCCCGATTTCCTGCTTAATGAGGCAGCTTTGCGCGAAGGCGCCGAGCGGCTCAAAGCCGGCTTGAGCGAGGAGCAAGGCGACCGTGAGCCATTTCAGGGATTGTTGCTGCGCGTGATCCCTCCCGATGCGGACCGCCCGCCCGAAGATTATACGGTGGATGCCACTCGGCTTTCGCAAGCTGCCGCGGTTTCACTTGAAGCGTATTTCCTGGCGGAATTGCGAGCCTCTATCTGCCGGCTGGCCGCGCGCTTGCGGCAATCGGCAGCCGCGTTGCCCGCGCTCGACCACATTCATCTTTCGGGAAAAACTACTTTCCTGCCGGTGGTGATGCAGGTGTTCCAGCAATCGTTCACTTCGCAGATTCATCGCGCCGGCGATCCCAAGGAATGCGTGGTGCGGGGGGCTTGCCTGGCGCGCGCCATGAGCCGGCGCGGGCGCGCCAAACGTCTGGCGCTGACCGTCGGCCAACAGCGCACCACCTCCAGCATCGGCCTGATGGACGAAGACGGCATCTTTATTCCCATCATTCCGCTCGACTGCGCTATTCCGGAAGGAGGCCTGGAATCCGAATATAACAACGCCTGGAGCGGCGATGGCCCCATCGTTCTGTGGGAGAACCTGGGCTTCGAGAAGGAGCGCATCCGGCAGGACAAATCGCGCAATCCGCTGCTGCAAAAACTGGGGACCTGGCTGCCTGCGGGCGATTCCTTGCCCGCCGATACCGATTTTGCCTTGCGGCTGAAACTGAATACCGACTTCACGCTGGCGGCGGCGCTGGTTGGACCGGATAACCGGGTGGTCCCGCTCAAGCAGCGGGCCGCCGAGTGAGGTTCTCGTTATGAAGCGACTGCTTCCCTGGCTTTTATTCTGGTTTCCGCTTGTGATCTGGGCGCAAGCGCAAATAGAAATCAACTGCCCGAGCAAACAGCATTGCGTGGCCGACCCATCCTACCTGGCCTTAGGAACTCTGAAACAGGTAGTGATCAAGAGCACCGGGGAATGGGTTTGTTTCGTCTACGATCCCAGCGGGAAGGCCAAAGCGGCAACCGCGGGTCTGCCGTGCGTTCCGCAGGAGTGGAAGAAGCCGGACACCGCCCAACAGCCTGCCCTCATCTTCTGCCCCAAGGGCCACACTCCCGACGATCAAGACCCTACCAATGTCGTGGTGCCGCTGCTGATCGAGCAGGCACCCGCGATGGGCGTCTCTCTGCCACTGGTCGCCGCGGCGTTACTATCCGCGCTCTCGGCTGCCATGAGCTTGTTTCTGTGGGCTGGCGCAGGTGCGCCGTCGGAAACGCTGCGCGCTGCTCAAGAGCGCCTGCGCGGCGACTTGCAGCTTTTGCCATCCACTATTGACCGCGTAGCCGCCAATCTTCAGTTTCCGGAACTGCCGTTGCGCCGCGAACCGGAACGTGGCCGGGACCGCGAACCCGACCGTTCGCCTTCGAGCGAAGATACCCGCCGCACGCTCACCGCCGAACCGCAGGGGATCGGCTTGGATCGCGCGCAGCTTATGGGATCGATCGATGCTTGGACGAAACTGGCTCCCACCATTCCGCCCGAGATCGGCATTCAGACTACGCGTCTGCTCAGCGCCGGCCGAAACATTTCCGCCGCCGAGCTTAGAACGATTGCGGAGACCATCGCCCAAGTGGCGGTCCGATCCACCGACGAAATGGCAGGCGCCGGCGGCGAGTATCCGAAATTCGAAGACGCTCTGCGCACCCTGGTGCGGTCCGCCGGTCTGACGCTCATCGAGCCGCAAACGAAAGATGCGTTCGACGATAATCGCCATCGGACCATGGGATCCTCATCGGACACCCCTTCGCCCCAGTTGCGCGGCAGTATCGCCAAGGTAAAGCGCCGCGGACTGGAACGGTCCGGCACGGTGGTGGCCAAGGCCGAGGTCATCTTATACGACTAAAGGAGCCCGGCTTATGCGCGCCATCTTTTTTTCCACCGCAATTCTTGCCACCCTGGCGGCCGCCGGCTGCCACAAGACCACGGAGCTTCGCCGGCTGACCGCCATGCAGGTGGCCGACCGCGCCAAACCAGCTACGTTCACCATCATTACCCAGTTGCAAGTGAGCGTCGAGGTCCACGATTGGAACTTCGATAAGGATAAGCTGGGAACCGCCATCCGCTCGCGGCTGGGCGCCGGCAATCACACGCACGAAGAGATCTACAAGGCTCTGTTTAATGCGCTGCTGGCGGATCCTGGCAGCTTCCTGGTGGATACCGGCGGCACGCGCACGGTAAACAAAAAGATCAGCAGCCTGGGAACCGGATTGGTCATCACTCCGAACGGCTACCTGGTGACCAACGCGCACGTGGTCGAGCCGGAAGAGGACGATTTGAAGAAAGCGGTACTGTCCTCGATCTCCGATCTGGTGGAGGAGGACGTGGCCAAGCTGCGCCAGACCGTGGACCAGGAACTGCCCGGCAGCGTGCCCAATCAGGAGTCCGTGGACCGCCTGCAGAGCGCACTGCAGCAGCAATACCAGCGCACCAGCCGCATTGCCAACGTGAGCAGCTCCATCACCGCCGTCGGGGGCTACACCAACATCGGCGGCGACGTAAACGTCACGCACATTCCCTGCGAGGTGAAAAAGGCTGGCACACCGATTCCGGGTAAGGACGTGGCCATCCTAAAGATGGAGGGCGACGATTTTCCCACCGTGCCGCTGGCCACCAGCTTGGACGAAGGCGGCGTGCGCACCGGCGCCGAACTGTTCGTGCTGGGTTATCCCGGCGACGTCGCGCTCAATCCGAACTTCTCGCTTCCCAGCCGCCTGGAACCGTCTCTGACTACCGGCCATGTCAGCGGCATCAAGGGCATGTCCGACGGCTGGAAGGTGATTCAGACCGACGCCGCCATTAATCCCGGCAATAGCGGCGGGCCCGTGCTCAACGACAAGGGCGAAGTGATTGGTCTCGCCACCTTCACCATCCGCGGCCGCGAGGATGGCCCGGTGGCCGAGGGATTGAACTTCGTCGTTTCGATCGACGTAGTGAATGAATTCTTGAACGAGTTGAACGTGCACCCGTCCGAGAGCCGGTTTACAACGAAATATCTCACCGCGTTGAACGCCTGGGAAGCGCATCGCACGGGCACCGCGCGCCGGCTTTTCAAGGAGCTGAACGAACAGCATCCCGAATCGAGCGCGGTGCAGGAATTTGTGCGCGAGCTGGGCGATACGCCGATCAAGACGGCGCAGGGGCGGCCGCCGAACCATGAGCCCGCGCCTACGCCGGTGAAGGAGCGCACCAGTACCACGCACGAGCCTCGCGAGCGCCATCCGGGCCTGATCATTTTGTTCGCGGCGGTGGTTCTGGCGTTGATCTTGACGGTGATCGTGTTAGCCAACCGAAGTTGATGGGTTATCTGGTTTACGGCCGTTTCGACATCCTGCCGGGACCCCAGGGAATGTGCCGCGCGCGGGACCAGGCGCTCAGCCGCGATGTGGAGTTGCATTGGTGGGAGCCGGCGCGCGCGGATTTTGAGGATGCCTGCCGGAGATTGCAGCATTGCGGAGAAGCGCTGGATAAGAGCGCCGGAGTCGAAGTATTCAACGACGAGCGGTTACTGTACCTCATCGCACCGGGATCGGAGGCGGCCAGGAGTGCGCTTGCCAAATTGCGCGAGGCGAGTCTATTCACGGAGGCGCAGCCGGCAGAGGTGGCATTCGCACACATGCGGCAGGCTGCCCCAGCGCATTCTTCCGCGCTGGCGGCCGAATATCATCGCGTGCGTTCGTCTTCCAACCGCGACAGCGACGTGGAGGCGTTCGAGGCTAAATACGGCTACATCCGCATTTCTTGCGTGAATTTCGACGACCTCCGCGGCCCAAGCGCCATCTTGCGCTTCCTGCCGTCGCCACGGGGCTGGCTTTTCATGGTGGCGCAGGGGTCGCAAATACTGGCCTTCCCCGGGTTCACTACCGATCTAAACCAGGAGCGCGACCGGCTGGAGGGTATCTTTCAATATCCGTCCGCTGGATTCGTGTCACGTGTTGTGCGGCCAGCGATCCTGGAGCTACGCGACAATGATTTGGTTATGACCGCACAGGGCCTGTTGGAAGCTGGTGCGCTACTGCCGGAGCCTATTCCGGATCCAGTGCCGCCGCCGCAGCCGGCCCGGCCCAAGCCGCAGGCGCCCAAGCGGAAGGGATGGTCGCGATTACGCATTGGCTGTTTGGTGACCATGGCCTTGTTCTTCTTAGTCTTCATCATGGTGGTGATTAAGAGCTGTTCGTGACAGTGCGGAAACCGCTCCCTTACGGTCGCGGCTCAGTAACAGGTGCGTCGATTTCGCACGATTTACAGAGCCGCGACCGTCAGGGAGCGGTTTCTTCCGCATGCGAGAATCGGGAATACAGTTTCGCGCGATTTCCTTGAACCGATGGGCGATTTAATCTACGGCCGTTTCGAACTCCTGGACTCCGCAAAGCCCGCTGGGCCGCGGGGCATGTGCCGCGCGCACGATCGGGCGCTCGACGGCGACGTGGATCTGCATTGGTGGGAACCGGACTCCGCCGATCTCGAAAGCGCCCTCGATCGGCTATACGGTTGGGGCGATGCCGAAGGCCGGAACATAGGCGCGGAAGTGTTCGACGATCACCGGCTGCTGTACCTGGCGGTGCCCGAGGCTGGATCTCCCAGCGCGTTGGCCGCCCTTCGGCAGCTTGGGCTATTCGGAGAGGCGTCCGCCGCCAAACCGCTGGCCGAGCCGACACCCGTGCTGCAGACAACTCCTCCTGCGAAGTCACCTAGCGGATACTGGCTCATCTGGACGCTGCTCGGCGTGACTCTCGTGGGGGGGGCCGCGCTCGTTTATTGGTCGATGCGCATTACGCCGGTTATTCGCGTGTTTCACGCCGATCATGACATGATTCAACGCGGTGAGACGCTTCATTTGGAATGGAAAGTCGAAAATGCGGACCAGGTTTCCATCTCACCCCAGCCGGGGGGTGTCGGGCCGGAGGGCCATTGGGATGGTCAACCTGTCGCTAATACCACATACGTGCTCACCGCCAAATCGTCCGGCGGATCGGTCACGGCGAGTGTCCCGGTGGATGTCGTACAGGGTCCCGCATCGCCCGCGGCTACTACGCCATCCCAGCCTCCTGCCGCGCCGCCCGCTCCGGCCATTATCAGTTTCGCCGCCGAGCCTACCGAGATCCAAGCCGGGCAAGCCGTCAAGCTGACCTGGCACGCCGGGAATGCCATGGATGTACGCATCGAAGGGCTAACCCATCCCGTTCGGCGGAAACTGAATTCCGATGACAGCGTGACGGATCGTCCCAGCAGCACCCAACGGTACACACTTACCGCCGACGGATCGGGAGCGCCCGCGACGGCCACGGTGACTGTTCGGGTGATGGAACCGAAGGTCGCCGCGATTCTCTCCTTCAGGGCCAATCCCGCAAGCATCCAGCAGTGCGAGACGGCGGAGTTAGTCTGGGAGGTGGAGAACGCTGTCAGCATCTCTATAGAAGGCTCCCAAATGCCGCCGACACGTACCGGTCGCGCGGAGGTGCATCCGTTGAAGACGACTACGTATCAAATCACAGCACAGGACCTTGCCGGACATGCGATTACCCAAACAGCCACCGTTTTCGTTTCGCCTGCCAAACACGAAGGGCCGCGCGAATGCGGCGAGCTTGTCTGGGCGGGTATGGTTGGCTCCGACGGCAAGATCCTCATCGATGCCACCATGCACCAGAGCGATCCGCCGGCGCGTGAGTGGAAGGGTAACATTCCGAATCAGAACGTCAAAGTGACAGCCGAGGACCCGTATATTCAGGTGACAGAGCAGCCCTATCTGACGGGAGAGTCCGTCGTCGTGTTATCAAGCCAAAGAAGAAGCGCTTTAGTAACGGTACATTTATGGTGGACGCATCACACGCGCGGAAATTGAATTCGGAGGAAGGTCCCCGGCTGTGGCTTTGTGAACCAAAATGGGCGATCTAATTTACGGCCGTTTCGAAATTCTGGACTCCGTAAAGCCCGCCGGGCCACGGGGGATGTGCCGCGCGCGCGATCAGGCGCTCGGCCGGGATGTCGAGCTGCATTGGTGGGAACCGGCTCCCGCCGAGCTGGAGAATGCCAAGCAGAGATTGTACGGTTGGGGCGATTCCTTGGGCAGGAATATTGGCGCCGAAGTGTTCGACGATCAGCGCCTGCTGTATCTGGCAGTGCCGGAAAGCGGGGCCGTCAGCGCGTTAGCTACCCTGCGGCAGCAAGGCCTGTTCATCGAACCGCCGCTACCCCCCCCGTCCACGACACCGCCGCCCCCCCCAACGCTGCGGCCCGCGTCCACGCCGCCGCCGGCCACAACACCGCCTCCGCCGCCTCCCCCTCCTCCGCCGCCCAAGAACCGGATCGTCTGGTGGTTGCTGGGGATGGTCATTCTGGCGGGGGGCGGTCTGGCCTATTGGTGGATGCATCAGCCACCACCGGTTCCGATGGTGGAAGTGTTCCGCAGCGACCGCTCAACGATCGAACCCGGTCAGCCCCTGCAACTGGAATGGAAGGTGAACCACGCCGACGAAGTCTCCATCTCTCCGGATCTGGGACGCGTCGCGCCGGTAGGCAGGATGGAAGTGCATCCGGCCGGCAATACCACTTACACCCTCACCGCCACGGGACAGGGCAAACCGGTCACCGCGGAAGTCGCCGTGGCCGTGCAAGCGCGAGCGGCCGGTTCCGTGCCCACGCCACCCGAATTCACACCTCCGCCGCTCGGGGCGCCCGAAACCAACCCTGCGCCGCCGCCGTCGATCGTCAGTTTCGTTGCCGACCGCGACGAGATCCATCCTGGCGAGGCCGTGACGCTGTCGTGGAAAGCCGAGAACGCCACCAGCGTAAAGATCGACGGATTAAGGGACACTCTCTTTTTCCCGTTGAAACCGGAGGATCGCTTCACCGACCATCCCACCGGAACCGTTCGGTACACGCTGACGGCAATGGGGGCCGGCCAGACTGCTACGGCCACGGTCACGGTCACGGTACGCAGCGTGGAAGTGCCGCCTTCCATCCGCTCTTTCCAGGCGGCGCCGTCCACCTTGCAGGAGTGCGAAACCGCTACGTTGAGTTGGAGTGTGGAGAATGCCGCGAGCGTCATGATCGACGGCGAAGAAAAGGCCGCCTCCGGGAGTATGGCGATTCATCCCAGTCAGACCACCACCTATGTGCTGACCGCGCAAGGCCGTAGCGGGCCGTCCCTCACCAAAGAGGTGAAAGTGTTTGTATCGTCCGCTCATCGTCCCGGACCGCCGGAATGCGGAGAGCTGGTGTGGAAGGGCGTAGTCGGCCCCGATGGCGAGATCACCATCGATGCCACCACGCATCGCAGCGATCCGCCGGCGCGGGAGTTAACGGGCACCAATCTGCCGCATGCCAATGTCATCGTAAGCGTGGAGGAGAATTATGTTCGGGTTGCCGAGCAGCCCTATCAGACCGGACGCGCCGTGATCCGGCTTTCGAGTCAGAGGAGCGGCCTGATCACGGTGCATCTGTGGTGGACGCATAAAAGGTAGGACAGGCCTCCCGGCCTGTCCATGTTGTGGGGCAGCCACTCTGGCTGCGGCGGCCTCTCAGGCCGCCTGGCAACATCTCATCGAATGCCGGCAGGCGGGCTGGGAGCCCGCCGCAGGCAGTGCCTGCCCCACAATTCTGGTAGCGTTCGGCCACGATCGTGCAACGCGCCGTGCGGTTATCGCGTACAGTGAAAGGTATCGCTCATCCGCGGCATATCCGTATAAGCGGCTCTGACGGTGGTACGAAAGGAAGGAAGACGAATGAAGAAGTGGTGGCTGTTTTCGCTTGCGGTTTTGCTCGCCGCCGGCGTTTCATTTGCCGAAATGGCCGGACGGGTTGCGTGGATCGCCTCCATACAGGGCGCGGTCAGCTTTCTGGCGGCCGGCGCGGATGCCAGCCTCTGGAGCCCGGCGGAGCTCAATCGTCCACTGGTAGCGGGCGATCAGATCGCCACCGTCGATAATGGAACCGCCGATGTGCGCGTAGATTCCAATGTCCTGCATCTGCACCCTGGAACCGCCGTGGAAATCGGACGCGTGGAAGGCAACGCCGTGGTGGTCGATCTGAGGCAGGGCAGCCTGGATGCCGATGCGCCGCAATTGTATCCGGGGCAGACGTTTGAGATCGATACTCCGAACGTGAGCATGAACCTGGCCCAGGCCGGGCATTACAGCTTCGATTTGGATCCGCAGGGCAATACCCGGAACATCGTGGTGCATGACGGCCTGTGCCGCGTGGTATCCGCCAGCGGAGAGAACTATACGGTGCAGTCGGGGCAGAGCGGCGCGGTAACGGCCGCCGGCCAAGTGCAGATTCCGTACGATCAGCCGCCCGCTCCGGTCGCGCCGAACCCGCAATATCCGCAACCGCCGGAGCCACCGCAGCCGCCGCCCGATGGGAATCCGTACCAGCAATATGCGCCGCAGCCGCAAGCCGACCCCGGCGCCGACGCACTGAACCAGTATGGCAATTGGAGCCAGACTCCCTACGGCATGGGTTGGTCGCCAAACGTGGCGCAAGGCTGGGCTCCTTACACGCAAGGTCAATGGGATTACATCGCGCCCGCCGGCTGGACCTGGGTAGACTCCGAGCCCTGGGGATTTACTCCGTTCCACTATGGCAGTTGGGCATTTATGAATAGCGCGTGGTTCTGGATTCCCGGACCGGCGATCTATTCGCCCGCCATGGTTGGTTGGGTGGGCGGTGGCCCGGGACTGTTCGGCATGGTAGGTTGGTTCCCGCTCGGCCCGCGCGAGTTTAACTTTAGAGGGGGCGCCTATTACCCGGCCGCAGGCATTCGTTATGCGAACCTGGGTTTCGCCACGGTGGTGCGAAACGACGTGTTTGTGGGCGCGCGGCCGGTCTTCGGCGCTCGCGTGCCGGTGTCCAGGGACGTGCTTTATCGTGCTTCGGTGCGCAGCGGCGCGGCCATCATGCCTACTCGCGAGAGCATTGTGGGATCCCGGCGCGCCTTAAGATATCCTTCGCCATACCTGACCAGTAGAAGCGTCGTGGCCGTCACCCCGCACGGGACTGCCAATGCCCACGCGCGCATCGCGCCAGGGCACTTCGGAATGGGCGTTGCACCTCGCCCGAATCCGTATCCGTCCCTAGGCCGGTCCGGGACGCAGCCCGGACAGCAACCGCGGCCTGGATATCAGCCGACGCGGCCCACTTACCAGCCGACGCGGCCGACTTACCAACCGGCGAGGCCCACTTACCAGCCAACTAAGCCGACTAATCAGCAGCCCAAGACACAACCTAAGCCGGCTTATAAGGCGCCGCCTCCGCCCCCGGCGAAGAAATCGAAATAGCGACGGCCGGGGGAAAGCACCGCTCCCTTACGGTCGCGGCTCGGTAACGGTGCAGCGCCGTAACAGCCGCGTCGATCGCGCACATTTTTGCGGAGCCGCGACCGTAAGGGAGCGAGATGTTATTCTCGTTTGTTCCATGTCCCGCCATCCCCAAACGGCGCGCCTCTATCTGGTGCGCGGACGCGTGCAAGGCGTCGGCTATCGCGACTATGCGCAGCGCATGGCATTCACGTTGGGTCTGACCGGTTACGTGCGCAATCTAGACGATGGACGCGTCGAAGTGTATGCCGCCGGGCCGCCCGATAAGCTGTCCGATCTATCCGCCGCGTTGCGCAAAGGCCCGCGGTTTGCCGATGTCCGCGGCGTCGAGGAGCAGGAAGCCGCTCCGCATTCCTATTCCGATTTTCAAATCGAGGTCTGATGGATAACCTGAAGTCGCTGATCCGCGAGGTGCCCGATTTTCCCAAACCAGGCATTCTCTTTTACGACATCACCACGCTGCTGAAAGATAAAGACGGCTTGCGCGGCGTCATCGATGCGCTGTGCGAGCACTATCGCGATGCGCACGTGGATATGGTGCTGGGAATCGAAGCGCGCGGCTTCATCTTCGCACCGGCGCTGGCCTACGCGCTGGGCGCCGGATTCGTGCCCGTGCGCAAGCCCAAGAAGCTTCCGTGGGAGACGCTCAAAGTCAGTTATGCCCTGGAATACGGCACTGATAGCCTGGAGATGCATAAGGACGCACTGGTGGCCGGCAGCCGCGTGTTGATCGTCGACGATCTGTTGGCCACCGGCGGCACGGCTGCGGCCGTCGCGCGATTGGTAGAGGACGCCGGCGGCAAAATTGCCGGACTGGCCTTCGCCATCGAACTGACATTTCTCAACGGCCGCGCTAAGCTTCCCGGCTACGACGTCTTCTCGCTTCTCGAATACGACAAATGAGCCAGACTCGCCAGGCCCGTCTGCGAGCCCTCGCCAAAATCAACCTGGATCTGCGCGTGCTGCATGCGCGCCCCGACGGCTATCACGAGATCCGCACCATTTTTCAGACCATCTCGCTGGCGGACACCATCGACGTCACGTTCACGCGCGCGCGCGCCACCGCGATCCGGATCGAAGGCGATATCGATATCCCCGATAACCTCATCGCGCGCGCCGCCTCCCTCGCGCTGGACGCCATGCGGCTCACCGCGCGTGTCGAGTTCCGGCTTCGCAAACGCATCCCCATGGGGGCCGGCTTGGGCGGTGGATCTTCGGATGCCGCGGCCGTTCTGTTGGCTCTGCCGGCGCTGGCCGGCCGCCGCCTGGATCTATCGGGACTGATGAAAATGGCATCCGAATTAGGCAGCGATGTGCCGTTCTTTCTATTGGGCGGCGCCGCAGTGGCCATGGGACGCGGCACCGAGCTATATCCGCTGCCCGACACCAAAGCGCGCCGCGGCCTGCTGGTGGCCCCGGACGTACACGTCTCCACGCCCGCCGCCTATCGCGCCCTGACGCCCCGGTTGACAACCGAATCTCAACAAAATAAAATAGTTAGTTTCCAGTCGCAAGCCTGGGGCGAACTTTGCGAGGGATCTTCCGCGGGGAGCGTTAACGATTTTGAAACGGTTGTCTTCGAGCAGTTCCCGCAACTCGCCGCGCTGAAACGGCGGCTCATGAAGCTGGGCGCGAATCCGGCCATGATGACCGGAAGCGGTTCGGCGCTCTTCGGTTTGTTTGGCACCCGGGTACAGGTTACTCGCGCTACAAAATCATTTGTCGACGAACGTGTTTTCCCGATTTCTCTCGTTAGCCGGGCGCGCTACCGCCGTCTTTGGCGGCACGCCCTGGAACCCTATATTGAAAGCAACCTATGGCCGCCGCTAAGCCGATGAGGGCGAAAGTGCCCGATCGATTGAAAATCTTCTCCGGCACGGCAAACCCGTGCCTCGCCCATCAGATCTGTTCTTCATTGGGCATCCAGCTCGGCAACCTGATGCTGGAAACATTTTCCGATGGCGAAGTGTACCTGCAATTCCAGGAGAATGTACGCGGCGCGGATGTTTTCCTGATCCAGCCCACCTGCCGCCCCGTGGATCACAATCTGATGGAGCTGTTCCTCATGCTCGACGCCGCCAAGCGCGCCTCTGCGGACCGCATCACGGCAGTGTTACCCTATTATGGATACGCGCGGCAGGATCGCAAGGATAAACCGCGGGTTCCCATCTCGGCGAAATTGATCGCCTCGTTGCTGGAACGCGCCGGCGCGAACCGTATCATGGCGATGGATCTGCACGCCGCGCAGATTCAAGGTTTCTTCGATGTCCCGGTGGATCACCTGTTTTCCGCGCCGGTGATGATCGAATATTTTAAGCCGCTGGAGGTGCCGGATCTTACGGTGGTTTCGCCCGATCCCGGCGGTGTGGAGCGCGCGCGGGCGTTCGGCAAACGGATGAACGCGCCCCTGGCGATTATCGATAAGCGCCGCGAGAAGCCCAACGTGGCGGAAGTGATGAACGTGGTCGGCGAAGTAGAAGGCCGCAATTGTTTGATGGTGGACGATCTGATCGATACGGCCGGCACATTGGTGAAAGGGGCGGAGGCGCTGATGCAGCAGGGCGCCCGCAGTGTAAGCGCCTGCGCCACGCATGCCGTGTTGTCAGGGTCGGCGGTCGAGCGCATCGACGATTCACCGTTGAAGGAAGTCGTATTTACGGATTCGATTCCGTTGTCGGAAGAAGCAAAGCATTCGAAAAAGATCAAGGCTCTCCCGGTGGCGCCCCTGCTGGCAAGGGCGATTCAGTCCATCCACGAAGAGACCTCGGTCAGCATTTTGTTTGTGTAGGGTGGGGCAGGCTCGTAGCCTGCGGCGGCCTCTCAGGCCGCCTCTTGCGGGGCCGAGGGCCCCGCGCAGGCCACGGTCCTGCCCCACATTTGGGCAACGCAACCCACGCTGAAAATCGGTCTTGCGTCCCTTATAAGGAGATAAGCAGTGAGAAAAGAGATTACCGTAGCCGCGCAACCACGTGAATCGCGCGGCAAAAACGAAGCGCGCCGTACGCGCCGAGCGGGCATGATCCCCGCCGTGGTTTACGGCGCATACAAAGATCCCGTGCCGGTGGCCGTCAGCCCGAAGTCGATTCTGCAGATCGTGCACTCCTCCACCGGCTACAACACCATTTTCAATCTGGATATCGAAGGCCGCGAAAACACGCCCGTGATGGTGGTCGATCACCAGAGCGATCCTATTCGCGGCACGCTGCTGCATGCGGATTTGAAGCGCATCGATTTGTCGAAGCGCCTGCGTGTCTCGGTTCCGATCGGTACCGAAGGCGAGCCCAAGGGCGTGAAGACGCAGGGCGGATTGCTCGAGGTGATCACGCGCGCGGCGGAAATCGAATGTCTGCCGGATGAGATCCCCGAACATTTCACGGTGGATGTGAGTGAACTGCTGATCGGCCAAGCCAAGCGCTTCAGCGATCTGGCGTTGACCGGCTCGATGAAGCTGGTCAGTTCGCCCGAGACCGTGGTGGCGCACATTGTGACTATGCGCGCCGAAGAGGTGAAGCCGGCCGCCGAAGTGGCGCCCACCGCCGAAGCCGCTGCTACGCCTGCCGCCGGCGAACCTGAAGTGATCAAGAAGGGCAAGAAGGAAGAAGCGGGCGAAGAGGCCAAGGGCAAGAAGGCCGAAGAGAAGCCCAAGAAAAAGTAGCGCCCGATGTTCCTGGTGGCCGGCCTGGGAAATCCGGGCGAGGAGTATGCCGCGACGCCCCATAATCTCGGTTTCATGTTGGTGGACCGGCTCGCGGAAATGCATGGTATCCGGGTCACCAGGCGCGATTCGCACGCGTTGATCGGATTGGGGCAAATCGCCGGCCGCGAAACAATGCTGGCCAAGCCCCAGACATTTATGAATCTCAGCGGCACGTCGCTAAAGCCGCTGATGGAAAAACATGCGCTCACGGCCGCGGACCTGATTCTGGTCTACGATGAATTGGCCCTGCCGTGGGCCAGTTTGCGGATCAAGCCGCGCGGATCGTCCGCCGGCCATAACGGGGTCGATTCCGTGATTCGCAGCCTGGGAACGAACGATTTTGTAAGGGTGCGCCTGGGAGTTCATCCCGGCCATCCGCTGGCGAGCGGGGTGGATTATCTGTTGTCGCCCATCAAGCGTTCGCTAAAAAAGGAATTGGAGCAACTGGTGGCCGATGGGGCCGACGCGGTTGTTTCCATAATCTCCGAGGGCGTCGAAAAGGCCATGACGAAATTCAATCGTCGCGCCCAAGGTCCAAACGAGGAAGCATGAGAATCTACGAAGAGCTATTCATAGCGAAGCCGGACGCGCCGGACGAAGAGGTGGACGCCTTCATCGAGCAGATGAAGACGAGCATCGCGAACGCCGGCGGCACGGTGGACAAAGTGGAAAAATGGGGCAAGCGCAAGCTGGCATATAAGGTGGATCGCTACCGCGAAGGCGCCTATGTTCTGTTCCAGTTCAGCGCGGGTCCCGAGACCGTGAAAGAATTCGAGCGCCGCCTGCGCGTCTCGGATCTGGTGATCAAGTTTTTGACCGTGCGCATCGACGAGACGCTGAAGCGGCTTGAAAAACGCAAGAAGGAGCGCGATAAGCGGGCGCATCGCAAGTCGATGGCCGCGCCGGCCGCGGCGCAACCGTCGGTGGCGCAGCAGATGATGGGCGAGCCTGCCGCCGCGCCGGCCATGCCCGGCCTGCCCAATCAGGCGGCAAAGGAAGCGCCCGGACCGGCGCCCACATCGGGGACAAAGGAGCCGTAAGGAGATCTCATGCCAGAATTCAAAGGAAAACCGGGCAGCGCCGGACAGCGCCCCACCGGCGGCGACAAAGCCGTAGCCACCACCAAGAAGGCGTATTTCCGCCGCAAGAAAGTCTGCCGTTTTTGCGTGGAGAAGATCGACGACATCAATTATAAAGACGTGAAGCTGTTGCACGCCTTCGTGGCGGAGCGCGGCAAGATCGTCCCGCGCCGCATTTCCGGCGTCTGCGCCCCGCATCAGCGGCGGCTGACGGACGCCATCAAGAAGGCGCGTAACATTGCCCTGCTGCCGTTCGCGGCGCAGTTCTAAAAGCGCAAGGGGGCGTGTTTTCCCGCGCCGCCAATTAGAAAGTGGACTCGCAAGATTCGGGCGGCGTGGGGGCCCCGTTTTGCGCGAGATTGAAGAAGGAGACCGAATCATGGAAGTGATACTGCGCGAAGATATCGACCGGCTGGGCAATCGCGGCCAGGTAGTGAGAGTGGCCGACGGATACGCCCGCAATTTTCTTTTACCCAAACGGCTCGCGGTGGCCGCCACGGACGCCAATCGCAAGATCGTGGAGCAGGAGCGCCAGGCGCATCTGCGGCGCGAAGCCAAGCAGAAGAGTGAAGCCGAAGATCTGTCGAAACTGCTGAGTGGAGTGACTGTAACCATCGCTCAGAAAGCCGGCGAGAACGATCAGTTATTCGGATCGGTAACATCCAAGGATGTGGCCGATGCGCTGGCTGCGAAGAACTTCACCATCGACCGGCGCAAGGTGTTACTCGATGAGCCGATCAAGCAGCTCGGCGAGTTCAAGGTGCCGGTAAGACTGCACAAGGACGTGACGGCGGAAGTTACCGTACAGGTAGTAAAGGAAGAGTAGGACAGGCCTCCGGGCCTGTCCCGCCGGCCCTTATCGATCGCCGGGAGGTAACCCGAGCAAGCTCTCACGCAGCGGGATTCATTTCCACCGCTCCCGCGAAGCTCGCTGGCGGAGGGACGGGTAAGCCTTCCTCCCGCAGTCCATCCACGTGGAATTCGATGGCTTCTTCGATCAGTCGCTCTACTTCCTCTCGCGTATCACCCACGCCAATAACACCGGGAAGATCGGGGACATAGGCGCCCCATGAGGCTGCGCCTTTCTCGTAGATAACGGTGTATGTCATTGCACTCCCTGGTCCAGATCCGCGCTTTTGAGGATGGACTTCAGCGTACCTATCGGCACGTCCTTTCCGAGTTGGCCGGCAACGGTGACTACCATCCCTTTCGTCGGGTGGCGAAACTGACGGTGGCTCCCCTCGTGCCCTTCAACCGCCAACCGTTCGATTCCAGCAAACGGATCAAGTCCCTTTACCTTTACCTTTACCTCGCCATATTATAGCAGCGCCCAAACGCGCAGTTCGTGACGCCGGTTGGCCTGATAACGGCAAAGATAAACAGCGGCAATTCCGGCGCACACGGGCCTCGTTCTCGATTTGTTCCTGCCAGGGCGAGCGCCTACGCGCCCACGGCAATCATCTGCGGCGCCATGGACACCACCCGCGGCGCGCGATACGGCTGAAAGCGGTATCCCACGCTGAAGATGGTTTCGATATAGCTTCCACTATGCTCGCCCAGTTTCTTGCGCAAGCGGCGGATGTGCACGTCCAGCGTCCGTGTGCGGATCTGATTGCTATAGCCCCACACGCGCAGCAACAGTGTCTCGCGGGTCACCACCTCGCCGGCGTTTTGGATCAGCAGCGCCAGCAGGTCGTACTCCTTGCGCGTCAGGCCTAACGGCCGGGCGTCCAGCATGGCGGTCTTGTGTTCGAAATCCAGGTCCAGGTGCTGGTCGTGGTAACGCTGGTTTTGCATCGCGGTGATCTGAAACGGTCCCATCCAAATTCTCCTTGTGTAAGCCGGTTTAAGCGCGTTCGCCTATACACTGATCCTACGGGCGGAAGGTATTCGCGGTGGTTTTGGTCTTGTAAAAGTTTTGTAAAACGTGTTAACGAATGCGATTTTTCTTACACCAGGACCGTGAAAGCCGTCTCTGTTCGAGTGACGGGCCGGTACAGGGTATCGCGCTCCATCGGCTCGCGGCCGGCTTTGCGGATCAATTGCAGCAACTCGGCGCGACGCAGCGACTGGCTGGTGGTGGCGCCGGCGTCGTGATAGATTTTCTCCTCCACCACGGTGCCATCGATATCGTCGGCGCCGAACCGCAGCGCGATCTGCGCGATGCGCGGCGTCATCATGATCCAGTAGGCCTTGATGTGCGGAATGTTGTCGAGCATCAGGCGGGCCACCGCGATATTCTTGATGTCCGCGAAGCCGGTGGTCTTGGGAATGTGCCGCAGCGGCGTATTATCGGGATGGAAAGCCAGCGGAATAAAGGTCACGAAGCCGTTGGTTTCATCCTGCAATTCGCGCAGCTTGACGAGGTGATCGGCGCGGTCCTCGGCGTTCTCGATATGGCCGTAGAGCATGGTGCAGTTGGAATGCAGGCCGAGCGAATGCGCGATGCGGGCGGTTTCGATCCACTGGCCGCCGGTAATCTTGTGATCGCAAATGATGCGCCGGACGCGGTCGCAGAAGATTTCGGCGCCGCCGCCCGGGAGCGAATCCATGCCGGCATCGCGCAGGCGCTCAAGCACATCGCGCACCGTTGTCTTGCCGCGTTGCGCCAGGTACGCCACTTCCACCATGGTGAAGGCTTTCAGGTGCACTTGCGGGAAGCGCTGCTTCAGACCGCGCAGCATTTCGCAATACCAATCGAGGGTCAGTTCGGGATGCAGGCCGCCTACGATGTGGAACTCGGTGACCGCTTCACTCCAGCCTTCGCCCGCGCGAAACCACACCTCTTCGAGCGACATGGTGTAGGCCTTGGGATCTTTGGCGCGCTTGCCGAAGGCGCAGAGGCGGCAACTGGCGACGCACACATCGGTGGGGTTGATATGGCGATTCACGTTGAAGTAAGTCGTGGAGCCGTGCAAGCGCTCGCGCACCAGGTTCGCCATGTAGCCGACGGCGAGAATGTCGGACGTCTCGAAGAGCGTTACGCCATCGTCATAAGACAGACGCTGGCCCGCCTCGACTTTGGCGAGAATCGGCTTCAGACGTGGGTCGTCAATTACGATTTCCATAGCAGATCGGCAGCCCAGAAGACAAAGAATAACATGCTGACATCCGCGGCACTTCGTTGCCTCTACGGCGCAATCCAGTCCCACGCATAGATCTCACCGGACTGCGTGGCGCGCAGGATGAGGGGAAGGTTGTCCGGTGTGAGGCCCATCCACACGCCCATATTCCCGTGGACGCGCTGGATGCCCTTCAGACTGACCAGACGCTCCAGCCGTTTACCAGGCACGGAGATGCGGTAGATGGCCGGGTCGGACGAGTCTGGCGCGTCCACATAGACGAACTTACCGTCCTTGGACCAAGTCGGGTTCGTGCCGATGCTGCTGTCGGCAAAAGTGGCCAGTTCGGTCCAGGCAGCGGTGCGCATGTCGTAGAGCATGAGCTTTCGGTTGTCGCGCGTCACGGCCGCGACGTAGCGTCCGGTAGGACAAGCCCGCGCCGTCCACAGGCCGGTTGAGCGGGGGAGATCGGAGGTCTTTCCGGATTGAAAATCGAACAGGTGGATGGCACAGGATTCGCGAATCGGAAAGTGCGGGCCATTCTCCCCGAAGATCAAGCCGCTTCCATCGGCGGTCCAGGTCGGGACTCCCTGCCACTCCGGCGATGGTACGGGCCGCTCCGGGGTCCCTCCGTCGGCTGGAATTACCTGAATTTCGTCGGTACCCGGTAATCGCCGGTAACACCCATGAATGCAATCCGTCGTCCGTCCGGGGACCATTGAGGCAGCGCTGCGCGATCCGCCAGCATTTTCTGACCCGTGCCGTCAACGTTCATCTTCCAAAGGCTCATCTGAGGGTAAGTGACGTAGGCGACCTGCTTCCCGTCCGGAGAGTAGCTGGTGTGCGCGGCTGAAAGTCCAGCTTGATCGGGATACATGACGAACCGCCCAGATCCCGGATCGTACCGCATCAAATCGCCGCGTTCCGCGGGATTGAACACCGCATATAGCTTCCTGCCATCCTTGCTTAGCGCCGGTTCCGAGACGCCATCAAGGCCCGCCGTCAATTGAAATGGACCGCGATCTCTCCAATCGAGCCAGCCGCTTTTTTGGCGAATTACCCAAAGGCCATAGGTTCCGTTATGGAAGGCCCTGAAAACGAAAAACCGTCCGTCGGGTGTCCAGCGGCCCAGGGTTTCAAACTCCTCCTCGGTGCGGCTCCAGCCCGGCAGCAGCCTTCGGCATTTAGACCCGTCGACCGAAACGTCCCACCACGCCCCATAGCGTCTGCCGTCCTCAAACAGAAGCAGTCGAAACCGGCTGCCATCCGGGGACCACCGCAACCCAAGGACTTCTTTGAGCGGTAGAGTAGCGATCTTGTGCGCCTGGGCGCCATCGGCATTCGCCAGGAAGAGCGTACGGCCGCTTACGTATGCCAGTTTGCGTCCGTCCTGCGACCAGGCGGCGGTGGAAGCGGACAAACCCGCCATCCTCCGCGGCGGGTCGCCGTTGGTTGGGACGATCCAAAGAGGTCCGGGCGTCCTGGTTTGGCTTCCCACAGCGAACAACATCTCCGACCCGTCTGGAGAAACGTCGAACAGAGTGAAGGCTTGGTTGGGGAAGGGGCGAAACGATTGTTTGCCCCCGTTCCGGTCGATTCGGGTTACGGTCTCGATCCCCCCGCCGAAGGAGTCGAAATACAGGGCATCCCCGCGGGCGATCAGATCGCGTTTCTCCCTGCCGTCGCTAGTGATTTGCACCTGCATACCGATGCGCGGGTGGGCCGGCTGTCGCCAAGGCTCCGAGAGAACCGCGGCGACACACAGTGACACGACTGCGACCGCCGCTACGGTCCGCATCTTCCGGAAACGGCGCGTAGGCTTCGCCACTGCCGGGACGCTCGCGCCGCCCACGCCGTTCGTCGCGGCGGTGTTGAGCCAAGAGTCGATTTCGGACGTCCAGGCATACACCGCTGAACGCTTCTGGCCCGGCAACCGGTGGACGGGCAGATGCCGCTCCTTCTCCCAGCGGATCGCGGTTCGGACATCCTTGTTCAGATAGGCCGCGATCGCCTTCCAATTGTCGAGCCGCGTTCCGTTTGGGGTCATGGCGAAAGGATCTCAGACGCCTCTCGACACTCTAGCGCGTCTTGCCACCTTATGTCACGTCATGTCAATTGCCCGCGGGCGGGCGCCAATCGTACAAAGCTTAGGAGAGGTTTTTCATGAACAAAAGCAAAACGCTTCACCCCCTGCTAGTTGCGACTTTGGCACTGTCCATCATGCCAACTGCCGGGCTGGCGCAAACGTGGACTTCCAAAGGACCTGTTCCGCGCTCGCTCCACACGGCTGTCTTCGACCCGCCGACAAAGCGGATGATTGTATTTGGGGGCTTACCAGATGCCTCGGTCAATCTGAACGACGTTTTCTGGCTGCAGAACGCGTCCGCCGTTAGCCGTTCCGAATCGTGGCAAGCCGTCAATCCAACCGGAAGAAAACCAGATCCAAGGGTGGGCCACGCCGCCGTTTATGACTCCACCAACAGCCGAATGATCGTGTTCGGCGGTGGCCTCGGCCGGTCTTCGCCCTGTGAGAACGACGTGTGGGTTTTGAGCAATGCAAACGGGTCCGCCGGGACCCCCGCGTGGATAAACACGACCCCGAGCGGGGTTGCGCCCGCTCCCCGTTTGTTCCACACGGCGGTTTACGATCCGAACACTAACCGGATGATTATTTTCGGCGGCGCCGACTGCTTTCAGACCGACTATAACGATGTGTGGGTCCTAAGCAACGCTAACGGGCTCGGCGGGACGCCAGCCTGGACACAGCTCGCTCCCGGTGCGTCCCCCGCCCCACGAAGTTATGCCTCGGCTGTCTACAACCCAACCAACAACGTCATGATAGTGTACGGGGGCGAAATCTCCGGAGGGGCTTTTCCGGGCGACGTGTGGACACTTTCCAACGCAAATGGCCTGGGCGGGACTCCGGCATGGACACAACTGGCTCCATCGGGCGCGCCGGCCGCCCGCGCCGGCCAGTCCGCCATCTACGACACAGTTAGCAATCGCATGACGATCTTTGGTGGGCAAACGAGCAGCGGCTCTGATCTCAACGATGCCTGGGTCCTTTCGAGTGCGAATGGGCTGGGCGGCACTCCAGCTTGGACACAATTGAATCCCGCAGGATCTATCCCACCTGCGCCGCGAGCGTTCCACACGGCTGTGTACGACCCCGCCTCAAACGTGATGACGATCTTCGGCGGTGCTATCAACCCGCAGTGGATCCCCCCTATAAGCGACGTATTTACGCTCCAGCACGCGAATGGACTCTGAGACGGTCCTTCATCAAAACGCTCCGGTCACTGCGAATGGCGCCCAGAAATATGGGTTCCGGTAAGCTGGAATGCCGGAACCCAGCATGTCCTGCGGCGCGAGCGTCGCCGCCGGGGTAAGCTGCGCCATCAGTATTACGTTCACGCCTACCAATACGGGTGCGCGCGAAGCAACGCTGCAGGTCAACGACGACGACGGGGGAGCCCACAGACGGTGGCTCTATCGGGCACGGGAACGTAGGAGAACATCGGCAGCCCAGAAGACGAAGAACAGCATGCTGACGTAACCGTTCATGGTGAAGAAGGCCGCATCCACGCGCGAAAGGTCGGTGGCTTTCACCAGGCTATGTTCGTAGATGAGCAGCCCGGTGACCGACGCGACGCCTGCCACGCTGAGTGCACCCAGTCCCAAGCTATAAACCAGCGCGAGCAGGCAGGCAATCATCAGGACATGCAGCAGGCGAGCGACGCGCAACGCGCCCGCGATGCCCAGGCGGCGCGGTAGGCTGAATAGTCCTTCGACGGAATCGAATTCGAAATCCTGGCAGGCGTAGATGACGTCGAAGCCGGCGGTCCAGAAGGTGACTGCCGCGGTGAGCCACAGGATGCGCGGATCGAGGGCGCCGCCGATGGCGATCCAGGCGGCGGCGGGCGCGATGCCCAACGCGAATCCCAGCACCAGATGGGAAAACGACGTGAAGCGTTTGGTAAATGAATAAAAGAATACGATGCCCAGCGCGACGGGGGCCAGCCGGAAACAAAGCGGATTCAGCTCGCCCGCGGCGAAGACCAGAACCAGCGCCGAGATGGCCACGAATCCCCAGGTGAAGCCGCGCGAGAGCACGCCGGCGGGCAGATGGCGCATGCGGGTGCGCGGATTGCGCGCGTCGATATCGGCGTCAATCAGGCGGTTGAACGCCATGGCGGCAGAACGCGCGCCGATCATGGCCACCACGATCCAGCCGATTTTCATCCAGGCCGCGCCGGCCCCGAGGCCGTAATGGCGCACCGCGAGCAGCGCGCCGGTAAGAGCGAACGGGAGGGCGAAGACAGAGTGCTCGAACTTGATCATTTCGAGCGTAAGCCGGATACGTTTCCACATAGCCTCAAGCGCGTTACCATTTTATCGCATGCGATATTGGTTGCTGGTGATGGTGCTGTGCCTGTTGGGCGCGGGTTGCGGTGCGAAGGACGCGGGCAAGGATACAGGCGCGGCAGGCGTGGCGCTGGATACCGTGAAGTTGCCGGACGGGCAGGAGATCCGCGCCGAAGTGGAGATCGATCCGGCGGACATGCAGAAGGGCATGATGTTTCGCGATGCGCTGCCGCGTGGGCGCGGGATGCTGTTTATCCATCAGTCGCCGAGCGCTTATAAGTACTGGATGTTTCAGGTGAAAATACCGCTGGACATGATCTGGATGGATAGTACCCGGCACATCGTGGAGATATCGCCGGATACGCCGCCGTGTAAGACGAAAGCGAGTTTGTGCCCGGAGTATGGCGGTAATGCGACGGCGCAGTATGTGCTTGAGTTAGGCGGGGGCGAGGCGAAGCGGCTGGGATTGAACTTGGGGCAGACGCTGGAGTTTTGAGGGGGCGCTGAGATGAACACGCGAGTTGTGGGGCAGCCACTCTGGCTGCGGCGGCCTCTCAGGCCGCCTGGCAGCATCTCATCGACTGGCGGGAGGCGGCCTACGAGGCCGCCGCAGGCTACGAGCCTGCCCCACTTAGTAAGTCAGGCCGTAGCCGTATTTGAAGAGTGGATCGTACTTAGCGTCGCCTAAATGCATGCCCACTTGCGCCATCGACTTAGGCCACGTGAAACTGAGCTTGCCGGTTGGCTTATAGTCGCCGAACAACACATCCGCCACCCCATCGCCTTCGGTGCCCGGCAGCCAGGCGGCGATGAACGCATCAGCTTTGTTGAGCGTGTCACCAAGTATCATGGGACGGCCGGAAAGGAGAATCACAACCACCGGAATGCCGGCCGCCTTCATGTTATCGACCGCGGCCACATCCTCCGGCGCGAGACCTAAGTCGCGGCGGTCGCCGTTGGTTTCGGCGTAAGGCTTCTCGCCGATCACCACCACGCCTACGTCGGCGCCTTCACCGCCTTTCCCGTCCTTATCGAAAGTTACCTTGGTGCCCGGCGAAGCGGCTTTCTTGATCGCCTGTAAGATGGTCGTACCGCCGGGAGTCACATCACCGCTGCTCCCTTGCCAGGTGATGGTCCATCCGCCGCACTGGTTACCTATGTCATCGGCGTTCTTGCCGGCCACGTGAATGCGCTTGGCGGTCTTCGCCAGCGGAAGCGTACCGTGCTCGTTCTTCAACAGCACCAGCGACTGGCGGACGGCGTCGCGCGCCACGGCACGATGCTCCGGCGATCCGAACTGCTTCCACAGCGTCCGGTCGGCAATTTGAGAATGGTTCTTATCCATCAAACCCATGGCGAACTTCACGCGCAGGATGCGGCGCACGGCGTCGTCGATACGTTCCATGGGCACGGTGCCATCTTGCGCGGATTCCTTCAAGCGCGCGATGAATTCCTGATAGTGTTCCGGCACCATCACCATATCCATGCCGGCGTTGATGGTCATGGCGATCTTGTGTTTGTAATCGCCGGGCAGCGCGTCGATAGCGCCGTAGTCGGAAATCAGGAAGCCTTCGAAACCCAGTTCGTCCTTCAGGACCTCGGTGAGCAGCCGCTTGTTGCCCGACATTTTCAAGCCGTTCCAACTGCTGTAAGACGGCATGATGGAACCTACTCCGGCGCGGATGGTGGTGAGATAACCCTGCATGTGAATCTTGCGCAGGGTCTTCTCGTCCATGCGCGTATCGCCTTGATCGAGCAGATGCGGCCCGATCTTGCTGCTGCCGTAGGTGGTGCCGCCATCGCCGACGTAGTGTTTTGCGCAACCCAGGATCGACAGCGGATCGGACAGATCGTCGCCCTGCAACCCGCGCACGGCTGCGGCGCCCAGTTCCGTGACGCCGTCCGGCTCATCGGCATAGCCTTCATAAGTGCGGCCCCAGCGGATATCGCGCGGCACGGCCACGCACGGCGCGAATCCCCAATTGATACCTGTTGCGCGGACTTCGTTGGCCGTGATGCGCCCGATCTTCTCGATGAGCGCGGAGTTGCGCGTGCAGCCGAGGCCGATGTTATGCGGAAAAATTACGGCGCCCAGCACGTTATTGTGCCCGTGCACCGCGTCGACCCCATAGAGCAACGGGATCGAGAGGCGCGTATCGAGCGCCGCTTTCTGATAGCGATCGATCAGGTTGGTCCAGGCTTCCAGGCTGTTGCCCTCTTTGGGATCGGAATCGCCGCCGCTCAGCACGGAGCCCAGAAAATATTTGGTGATGTCCTGATCGGATTTGAGGAAGAGCTGGTCGGGCTGAGTCATCTGGCCGACCTTTTCGTCGAGTGTCATTTTGGCGAGCAGGGCATTCGCCTGAGGATCGAAGGAAGAGAGCTTACGCGGGCCGGATTGAGAGCTGGCGACGAAGCAGGCGAGCACGGCCAGGCAGAGTATTGCGGAAAAACGGATCTTAACCATAACAGCGGATCATAGCATTTAGTGGGACAGGCCTCCCGGCCTGTCCGCGGTTCGCGATCCCTCCGCCAGGATGAAAGCGCCGCCGGCGATGCCCAGATCCTTCAACCAGTTTCCCGTCAGATCGCCGGGATGCGCGATGAAATCCGGGCCCCACGTGAGCAGGTCGAACGCCACAATCAATAGTCCCAGCGCCAGCGCGGCTCGGCGCGTGCGCCAGTTGAACGCGATCGAGGCAGCCAAAATCAGAAGCGCTACGGCTGTGAGATAAACCCAGAACAGATGTCCGGGGATAGGAAACGGAAGGGTGGAGGACATCGGCTCAATGCCGGGCGCGAAGTTCGGATACACGAAGTGCAGCACGCCGAAATCGGCAATAACTAATGCCAAAATGAGGCGTCCGATGAGCAGCAGAGCATCGCGTGTGGACTTCCCGAACGGCCCCGCCGACGTTCCGGCCAGGATGAAGCATGCGCCACTCATGCCCAGATCCTTCGGAAAGTTCATCAGGCGGCTGGGGAGATCGCCGAACATAGCGCGTTGCGCCCATGCGCCACCCCAACCGGGGACAATCAGGAAAAGGTGAATCAGTGCGCAGAACAGGAAGATTTCGATGCCCAGCAGAGTCGCGGCTAATTGCGTCTGCTTGTTAAAGACCATCGCGAGCCCCGCGGCGAAGATAGTGACGGCAGTGAAGTAAGTCCAGAAAAAATGCCAGGGAATCCAGGGAGGTATGATGCTGGCCACAAAATCGGTGTAAATGAAGTGCAGCACCGGGTAAATCAACATGGGGAGCGCCAGCAGATACCGGCCTGGTTTGATGCGATCGATCGGCAAGTCTCCCATTTTAGGCAAGCGCCCGCGTTAGAACAACGGCCATTTAGGAGAATTCCTTTGGACCAATCACTCAGTGCGATGGCTCGCGGATCGTGAGATACTGGTCCGCCGGTACGCTGGCGAGCCGCTGCCTCACGCCCGAAGGCCAGGCGATTTCAATCGACCGAATCGTCGTCTGGCGGCCAAGGCCGAAATGCACGAGGGGGTCGCTCGACGAAGCGTATCCCACCGCCGTGGCGACGCGATTCCATTGTTGACCGCCGGCGGTGGTAATGTGCACCATCGCGCCGATACCCTCGCGATTGGAGCGCGTGCCCACCAGGCGCAGCCCGATCCAATGGCCGGCGCCCGGCGAAACATTTTCCAGCAACAATGGTTTTTCATTCAGGCGCGCGACTACCACATCGATCTTGCCGTCGCGATTGAAATCGCCGAAGGCCGCGCCGCGATGGAACGCCTCGCCCGGCAGCGGCTCCAATGCGAACGTGCCATCGCCCTGGTTTGGGAAAATCAGATTCGGCTGCCGCGACTTCCGACCGGAATCCAGCTCCGCGTTATCGAGCACATGGCCGCCCGAGACGAAGATATCCTTGTAGCCGTCGTTATTGAAATCGTAGAGACCCGTGCTGTAGCCGGCATACGGGCGGCTCTCGCGCGCCAGATGGCTGAGCGATGTCATGTTGGCGAAGTTATTCGCCCCTAAGTTCCGGTATAGCGTGAACAACTCATCGGAAAGCGCGGTGAAGAACAGATCCTCGCGTCCGTCATTATCGTAATCGCGGAAATCCGCTCCCATGGCGGAGACCAGCCTGCCATCGTCGTTGTAAGCCACGCCGGCGGCCAGCGCCATCTCGCGGAATTTGCCATGGCCTTCGTTGTGAAACAGAAAGTTGGGCATGTTGTCGTTGGTGACGAAGATATCCAGCAGTCCGTCGCCGTCGGCGTCGCCTGCCACCACGCTCATGCCCTTCCCTTGGTACCGTCCAATGCCGGATTCTTTCGAAACATCGCGGAAGCGGCCGTGCCCTTCGTTGTGATAGAGCAGGTCGGTCATAGGGCCATAAGCGCGCGGATGGCAATATTGGCGCGTGCCATCCGGCAAAACGCTGCACACGGCGTCCTTGGCGGGGTCCCAAGCGAGATACCGCACCACGAAGAGATCCAGCAGGCCGTCATTATCGTAATCGAGCCACATCGCCGCCACGGACCAACCCAGCTTGCCGCCTAGCCCGGCGCGATCGGTGACATCTTCAAAGGTGCCATCGCCGCGATTGTGGTAGAGCTTGTTCGATTCCAGGCCCGCGACAAAGAGATCCGGGTGGCCGTCGTTATCGTAGTCGCCCGCGGCCACGCCCATTGAATAACCTTCGCCGGCGACGCCCGCGCGCGCGGTGACATCGGTGAACGTGCCGTTGTGGTTATTGCGGAAGAGGCGGTTGTAATACGCGGGATCGGTTTTGCGCAGGGCAGGGAAGGGTGCGCCATTGGCGATGTAAATATCGGGCCAGCCGTCGTTATCGTAATCCAATACGGCCACGCCGCCCATCATGGTTTCGGGGGAATGCTTGTCGCCGGTGGCGCCGTTGCGGGTGATCATATCGAGCGTGCTCTGGCGGAAGCGGATGGGCTTCGGCGGAGCGGCGGTCGCATGCGCTGGTTCGGCGGCCACTTCGCGCTGGACGCGGGCGAGTTCGCGGGTGGCCGCGGGCAACTTGGGCGCGGCGGCTTGAAGCACGGCGATGCTCTCGCGCGGCCGTCCCCTGCGCAGAAGAAACTTGGAGTAAGTGAGCGCGGCGCTGGTTTCGCCCGCCGCAATCGCGTCGCGATATTTTTGATCCGCTTCCCGGTCGCGTCCCAAACCTTCGAGAGACTGCGCCATGCCGGCCAGCGCGCGGCCGTGGTTCGCAGGCAGCCTCACGGCGATCTGAAAGGCCTCCAGAGCGGGCGCGAAGAGACTGAGAGCGTAGCAGGTCCGGCCCAAGAGATAGCATGCGTCCGGGTCGCGTGGATTCAATTCACAGACGCGTGCGAGCGGCGGTTTGGCCCGCCAATGGGTGCCCAGCGCGACATAGGTTTCGCCGAGCATTTTGTACGCGTCCGCCTGGTTGGGCTGTTCGCGGACGGCTTTTTCGAATTCGCGCGCGGCGGCGGCATAGTCGTGGCTCCGGTAGGCGGCCATGCCGCGATCGAATGTGTCGGCGCACAAGTGGAGCGCACCACAACAGACCACGGCAGCGGCGTAAGCGGAGATCGGTGGCGTGCGCATCGCTCGCTACAATGTACGGCAGATCACTGCCGCGAAAATCGCGCGGCTGGCGATGCGCTCTATAAGAATTTTGGATTCGACAATCGCCTTCCGAATCTTTAGACTAAATACATGCGGACCGCCATGCCAGCCGTTCCCGAAGGCGCCTCTCAGGTAGCGCTTTTGCACCATATCAGCAGCATTGTCAGCTCCGATTTGAGCCTGGAAAAGATGCTGCAGGAGCTGATCTCGCTCACGCTTGAAACTACGCGCTGCGACGCCTGCCTGGTCTACCTGGTGGACCACTCCTCGAACGAGGTGGTGCTGCAGGCTTCGCAATTGCCGCACGCATCGGAAATCGGCAACATTCGTTTGAAGATGGGCGAAGGCATCACCGGTTGGGTGGCCCAGCATAAATCCGTGGTGGCGCTATCCAATAAGGCTTCCGCCGACACGCGGTTCAAGACGTTTCAAACGCTGCCGGAAGATACTTTCGACGCCTTCCTTTCGGTGCCGCTGGTGAGCAGCGGCGATCTCATCGGCGTCATCAACGTGCATCATCGCCAAGCGCACGCGCATTCGCCGGAAGAAGTGGCGCTGGTCAGTTTTATCGGCGAGCAGATGGGCGGCGCCATCGCCAAATCGCGCCTGGAAGAGCGTTCGGAGACCGCGGCCAAGCGCATGGAAACGCTGGCGGCGGTGGCCCAGACGATTTCGGCCGAGAACTACCTCGACCGCATTCTCCAGGCCATTTCGGAGATGGTGGCGGAGACGCTGGATTCGCCGGTGTGCTCCATCATGCTGATCGACGAGGGTCGCCGCGAGCTGGTGATTTCGGCCGCGCGCTGCTCGTCGCCCGACTATCTGCATAAGATGCCGCTGAAGATCGAAGACTCGCTGATCGGCCGCGTGGTGCGGGAAGGCCGGCCGATTACCGTGCCCAACGTGCTCGCCGAAAAACAGTTCCGCTATCCGGAACTGGCGCGCAAAACGGGCTTGGCGTCGCTGCTTTCCGTGCCGCTGTTCACACGCGACAAGGTGATCGGCACGATCAATATTTATACGCGCGATCAACGCGTTTTTTCCGATGAAGAGATTGGGTTCGTGAAAGCCGTGGCCGGGCAGGCCGCCATTGCCATCGAGAACGCGCGCCTGATGTCGGAAACGCTGGAGATGAAGCGCACGCTGGAGGCACGTAAGCTGGTGGAGCGTGCCAAGGGCATCCTGCAGCAGAAGTATAATCTCACCGAGGAAGAGGCTTATCTGCGGCTGCGGAACGAAAGCCGGCGGTTGCGGCGTCCGATGCGCGATTTGGCGGAGGCCGTGATTCTGGCCGACGATCTGCGGCGGGTGGGCGAGCCGTCCAGGGCCCGTCCGGAGATGCCCCGCGAGCCGGCCGCGGAGCCGGAGCCACGCCCGGAGCCGGGCTTACCGCGATAATTCTTGTGGCGCAGGCTCGCAGCCGGCTCGGGCCTCGTAGGCCCGCTCTTTGGCGCGTTGCGCTCCTCTAAAGCGAGCTTCGCTCCTGTACAGCGAGCTTCGCTCCTCTACGGCGAGCTTCGCTCCTGTACAGCAGAGCTTCGCTCTTCTTGGACAGGCCAGGAGGCCTGTCCTACCTTCTGCAGGCCGTACAATGAGCAACCCAGCGCCACCGCCGCCACGGCATTCATCGTCAGAACTCCAATAGCCGTCGCCAGGAACGCCGCGGCGTCCACGCGACGCATTCGCGGCAACCGTTTCCAGGTGCTCCATTCGAGCAGGCCGATTCCTACCCAGGCCGTGACCGCCGCCAACGCGGCCATAGGCACGCGCGCGATCAGCTTGCCGCCCAACGCTACCATCGCCAGCAGGAAAGCCGCATGCGCGAGGTTCGACAGGCGCGTGGTGGCGCCGCAACGTACGCTGGCCAGGCTGCGCGCCGGAATGCCCACGCTCATGGGTGCGCCGAAGATGGCCGCTGCCAGATTGGCAATGCCGTAAGCTCCCAGTTCGCGGTCGGCGTCCGCGCGCATCAACGGACGATGCCGGCCGCGGAAGTGATCCACCACGCGCGAGGTCAGCAGAATATTCACCGACGAGACGAATGCCAGTCCCAGCCCGGATGGCAGGACGGTCCAGACATCCGCCGGTTTCCAGGAGAAGCCCGCGAACGGAGGCACGCGGAAATCGATGGGGCCTACCAAGCCCTGCTTGATCCCGAGGACGGTGGCAATCGCGATAGCGGCCAGGATACCCAGCAGCGGGCCCGGCAGCCGGGCGTGCGCGCGCGCCGCTAGGACTGAGATGAAGATAACCGCGAAGCTGATCGCCACAGTGGCGGGCTTGGCACTCCCCACGTGGCCGATGACTATCGCAGCCTGGTAGAGCAGGTTGGTCGCGGTGCGGTCAACCGCGGCGTGAATACCGAGTAAGGCAGAGAGCTGCGTGAGCACCATCATGGCCCCGATGCCGCAAGAGAATCCGGTCACTACGGCATGCGGCACCTTCAAGATGTATCGCCCCAGTCGGAGCACGCAGAATCCCATCATGAATACGGAAGCTACCAGGCAGACCTGCGCGGCGCCGCCGATGCCGCCGCGTGCGACTGCCAGCGCGATGAATGGGACCGTGGCGCTGGCCGTGCCGCCGATCAAAACGGGATTGCGTCCGAGCAGCGCGGTGACTGGCGCGGTCACGATGGAGGTGACGATGCCGAGTGTCGGTGGCAGCCCCATCATGGATGCCAGAGCCAAGCCGTAAGGCAGGGCAATCAGGGCCGCAATCAGGCCGCCGGAGATGTCGCCGCCGAAGGCCCGCCAGGAATAGCGGGGCACTGTTATACCTCCCAACAGGCGGCCTTAGAGGCCGCCGCAGGCAGAGTGCCCAATGTCACTTAGTTTTCTCCTTCCTGAAGGGGAACCCAGGCTGCCGGCGCCAGAGTTCGCGCGGGTAGGAACGAGGCCGTTTTCGTTTGGGCAAGGTGCATTGCGCCGCCAATTCGAGAACACGTTGAAACTCCCGCTGGAATTGTGCTGGGGTGGTGGCCGCCGCCAGTTTGTGCCAAGCGCAATCCACTACGTTGAGGACCTGTGAAAAGCTGAGTTGCCGCGGGTCCAGCCGGTTTTGGCGGGCGGCCAGACACATGATGGCGCGCACCAGGTTGTAAGCGCAGACCGCCATGTATAACTCCTTGTCCAGCATATCCGGACTCTTCACGGCCACATGATGCAGGCGCACGGTTCGTTTCAGGGCGCGCAGGTCCGTCTCAATCTTCCAGCGCCCGCCGTAGAGGGTAGCGATTTCCTTCTGCGGATCCGTCAGCGTAGTGAACAGGTATAGCCATTGTTTGGACTTGCCGCGCCCCACGCGCACTGCGATCAAGCGACCCTCGACCTTGGCCTGTGGCGGCACACGATGGTGTTTCCCCCCATCGAAACGGCTGGCCTGCCAGTTCACCGCATACGCTCCTTCGCGCGCGATCGGCTCCCCCATCAGCTTCTGGGCGCGCGCCTGGGTGAGCCGCAGCACCACTCCTAAGCCCCGCTGCTGCGCTTCCCAAGCTACCCAGAGAACCCCGAAATTGCGGTCTCCCAGGATCACCGCGCCGGCCGGCAACCCATCCAGCGCACGGCTTGCCAACTCTTGTTCGCTAACCGCTTGGGCGCCATACATGGGACCCCATTGGGGGGCCTCCGCCAGAGCCGTGTGCATCTCGTGCAACACCACCATCCGCACCACCGGCCAGTGGCTGACACCATGCTGATTCTGCGCCGGCGGATAGCTGCCCACCAGCTCTCGGCTATGTTCCAGATCCAGCGCGGTGCCGTCCAGCAGATACACCCGCCGCACCCCGGGTTCGTCCAGTCCCAATAGCTGGCGGAGGCGCACAATGATTTCCTGCATCACTTGTCTGCATAATAGCGTGGGCAACTTCTGACGTGCCTGGCAATAGCCACCCGTGTGGCAAGAGATGCGTTGCTCGCGCACGCGTTGGCAGGTCTGCAACAGCGGCTCGGCGGCTCCCTGGACCAACAGTTGCACCGCGGCCGCCAGCGTGCCCACCCGGTGCAGCCGCTGCAATATCATGAGCCACAGCACCACGGGCACCGCATATATGCCGCGCCGGATGCGCAAGCCCGCCTGAATTTGCATATACTCCAGCACGCCTGCTGTCAGCGCGCGTTGATACAACTCCAGGACGGAGCCGAGATCAGGGGAGGTCATAGCTAAAACATATACCAAATGAAATGTTTTACGCTACGGTAGGAGTAGATTCCGGTTCCATGCTGCGTTGCGCCCTTCAGTCCGACTCCCTGGCGGGAGTGGTATACCGCCGAGATCAATCCTGGCTAGAGGTGGAATTCCGTGACGGTACCCGCTACCGTTACTTCGACGTCCCCTTGGATTGCCTCCAGCAACTATTGGCGGCCGACTCTAAAGGCAGTTACTTCAACCGAAACATCCGTAACCGGTTCCGTTTTCAGCGGATTGCCGGCGATGACCGGCCTCTATCGGGAGAAAACTAAGTGGCATTGGGCAGAGTGCCTGCCCCACAATTCAGGCGGAGTAGCACTGCAGGCAAGCCTCGCGGAACTTCGCCATTTCCTCGCGCGTGCCTACGGTGACGCGTACCCAGGTTGGCCACACCGGCCAGACACGGCCGATGTACACCTTGTGCTTCGTCATGTCCTGATAGAACTCTCTGCCCGGACGCTTCACGTTCATCATGAAACAGTTAGCTTCCGAAGGGATAAATTCGATCGAGTGCTTGTCCAGGAATTCGAAGGTCTCGGCGCGGATGGCGGCGATGGTGGCGCGCCGCTCGGGCACCAGGCTCTTTACCTTCAGGCTGGCGTTGGCGCCCACCATGGCCGTCACCGGTAAGGCTCCGGCTGCGTACATATTCATCTTTTGCAGCAGATCCGGCCGCGCGATAGCGGCGCCCGCCCGCAGGCCGGCCATTCCATAGAGCTTGGAAAATGTTCTGAGGATGATCACGTCCTTATCGGCGGCGGCCAGATAGGAACTCATCACCGCGGATTGGGACAGGTG
Organism: Bryobacterales bacterium; assembly: GCA_963785255.1. Taxonomy (GTDB): domain Bacteria; phylum Acidobacteriota; class Terriglobia; order Bryobacterales; family Bryobacteraceae; genus Bog-159. Next base: position 297,390 of record CAWAUR010000011.1, on the reverse strand, counting down.
AATGTACGCCTCATCCAGCAGCACCACGGATCCCGCGGGTTGGTTCGCCACCAGCCACTCGATATCGGCTTTTGAAGTGATGGTGCCGGTGGGGTTGTTCGGGTTGCAAACGTAAATCACGCCGGGGCTGGGGTGCGCGGCGGCCAGAGCTTTCACATCGTGCGCCGCGCTGCCCTTCACCAGCGGCACGGCGACCACCGGCGCACCGATAAATTTCGCGGCGCGCGCGCCCGCTTCGTAACCCGGATCGGCCACCACGAACGGCTTATCCTTGGAGCAAAACGCCAGCACCGCGCGATGCAGCGGATCGCTCGATCCGGCGAACGCCTGCACGTAACTCGACGCCGGGTCATAGGAAAACTTCACGCCTTCCTGTTCGGCGAGCGTGCTGGCCATGGCGAACGTCTCTTCGTACATATAGCGGCCGCCCTTTTGCACGATCGCATGGATAGCCTCGGCCGCCTCCGGGCACGGCCCCATGGGATTTTCGTTCGCGTTGATCTTGACCGCGTCGGGAGGCAGATTCCGCACCATGGAGAGTTGTGCGAGAGCCCGCTCGTTGTAGAAGGGCAGGGCTGCCCCCGCCGCCAGTAAAGAAGCCAGTTTGTGGAAATTGCGGCGCGAGAATTCTCCGCCTAGAGGATTCCGTGCCGCTGGTTTCGTTAAGATCGTTGCCATGCTTATCTCCTCGCCGTGAATGTTTGGCGCTCGGGACTTGGAGCGAAGCCTCCGGATGTTTCCCATGCGCGGGGAACCCAGCAAGCCGGAGTTGCCTTAGTATAACACTGGCTGGAGGGCTTGCACCTACGAAAACGCAGAGCTCCCGCGCCGCGGCGCGCCTTCCCGTGGTCATCCGGGCACGCGAAAATTAAAAGTTTTTGATCGGCTGTTTAACTGGGCAAATGTATACTACCCAGGATCCAGGAGACAAACATGGGAAGCCATTCGATCCCGAGGTCTCTCGACCGGGTCCGCTCCTCCTGTTTCCACTATTTTTCATGTCCCTGGCGCTGATGGCGCAAACGTTTCGTATTACGGGGACCCGTTACGCATGCCACCGGCGCGACCGTGGGCGCCGTCGTTCGACTGGTGAGCCCGGATAGGGGCCTCACTCGCGACGATCCGACCTCATCGGCCGGCGACTTCGTTTTTCAGGATCTCCCACTCGGTAAGTACGACATCACCGTCACCCAGCCGGGTTCTGACACGGTTCACGTTTCGGGCGTGGTGGTCTGCCGGACCCTCATTTGAATGGCCGCTCGAAGGCGGCAACTTAGGAACAATATACGGAACTTACGACGTCCGGTTTGGCGCGCCAGGCATCCGTGCGGGCGCTCCGCGGCACGTGCAGTTGGCTGTGAAGGCGCCCTTCTAGACCTGCAGGTTGGGGGGAAGCGGGCCGGAACCGCTTGCTCACGCACGCAGATCAGAAGCCCTGGTTTTAACTTACATTCACGATGGGAACGCCGATTTCAAGGCAACCCACTGCTGCGCCCTCGCGTCCCACTCGTTTAATTGCTATCGTGGAGGTCACCAAAGATCCATGCGAATGCTATTTTTCAGAATGGCTTGCGCGTGTCTGTTCACGGCCCCGTTCCCGTCATTCGCGCAAACCGGGAACGATGCGAGAACAGCGGCTCCGCAAGATTCGACGACCATCCGTTCCGGCAATGATGCAGCGGTCCCGATGCAACGCGCCGTTGCGCGCGCCATCTTCGCAATGTTTTCGCTTTCGGTATCTACGGCTGAGACGGCGCCAACCTATCTCGGCGAACTGCCTTTTCAGGGTCAGGCCCAGGGAACCGCCCCACAGACAAAGCCGCCCGCCAGCAATCCGACGCCGCCCGCGCTGGGTGACCTTGGCTTTCCGCCGGCGCAGACGCAGGGGAGCGCCCAGGAGCAAGCGCGACTCGACAAGCGCTCACACATGCTGAAGATCCATCAACGCCTGGGATTGATCACCATAGCGCCATTGGTGGCGACGCTCATCGCGTCCAACGGCGCGGGTGGGCGGCACAGCAGCGCCTCTGGACGCGACATACACGCCGCCCTCGGCGCCACGACCGCGGGCCTGTACCTTACCACCGCGTCCTTCGCCATCTTCGCTCCCAAAATTGCGGGGACCACGACGCGCGGTCCCATCCGGGTGCACAAGGCATTGGCATGGATTCACGGTCCGGGAATGATTCTGACTCCAATCCTGGGAGCCATGGCATTCGACCAGCGGAGCCGCGGCGAAAAAGTGCACGGTATTGCCATGGCACACGGCGCCGTAGCCTGGGTAACGGCGGGTGCGTTCGCCGCAGCCGTGGTTTCGGTGTCGTTCCGGTTTTAAAGAGCTTATGCCCAAGCCGATCATTCTCGCGCTATTATTGGCGGTGCCTGGTACGTTATGGCCGGCCGATGGCCAATGGGCGTTGGCACAGTCCACGCTTACTTATCATATTTCTCACCCGCTGCACGAAAGCGAAGGGGTGAGCCACGCGGCGCGAGGCAAGGGGGTATGCAGCGCCGGCGAGTGCGATTTCCTAATCGCGGTGCCCGTGAAGTCGTTCGAGTCTGGCGACAGCAATCGGGATCTACACATGCTGCAGGTAGCGCGCGGAGCCGAATTTCCCATGGTCACAGTTCGCACCCGTCTGCCCGAATCGGCCCTTGCGGGTGGCACGATACACGCCGATCTGCAGATTCAGTTCGCCGGTCAAACCGAGGAGTACAAACAGGCGCCGCTTGAGCTGAAGATGAACGGCGACGAGGCGCACATCACAGGCACGATTCCCGCGAAGCTCTCCGACTTCAAAATCGAACCGCCGTCGCTGCTGGCCATACCGGTGAAGAATGAGATGCCAGTGCGGGTGAATCTGACCTGGCGGCGCCAGTAGCAAACTCGGCGCACAGGAGCGCGTCTACCGAGAACACCGGTGCGCCTCTTGCCAACTCCATGAATGTGGCGTCTTCGCGCCAAATCGAAATTTCCCGATAAGTTATAATTTCCGGTTTACTACTCTGAGACCGCCCCCTCTGTGGGCGGTCTCACTCCGTTCCATCAGGCCCCGCCGGAGGCCCAGCTGAGCCGCGACCGTAAGGGAGCGGTCCCCACGCCACCTTTTTCCGCTGGTCATTGCCGCAGGACGGCGAAGCGGCTAATGGAATAACCCAGCGCACCGCCGACAAAGACATCGGACAAAAAGTGGGCCGATAGCGACAACCGCGAGAATCCCACCAGGGCGGCCATCCCATAAGCCACATACGGAACCCAGCGGTGGTTGCCATAGCGCCGCGCAACCACGGTGGCGATCGCGAACCCCGCGATGGTGTGACCCGACGGAAAGCTGCCGTTGGGTTTCAACAACGACCCACCCTCGAACCAGCTATCGGAGTAATTTCCGTGGACCGGTATATTGTAAGGGCGCTCACGTTGGGTAGCATACTTCAACGCGGTAGCTACTACTTCCGTATCGGCCACGGCTTCGGCCGCCAGCAACCCGGTATGCTGCAGCTTTGTATCTTTGCGAATCCGTCCGGCTACGTAGAACGAAACTGGCGCGGCAATGGTTCCCACGATGGTGGCGTTGCTCGTGAATACCGAATTGAACCCATGCAGTGCGGTGGTCTGGCGAAAGTACGGAGCCTCGATGGGATCGAGCGCGATCAGTCCGGCCGCGGTGCCCAGCACGGCGGCGGTGGGAATCCAGTGTTGCCCTTCGGCCACGTGAGCTGGAAAGGTCCAGATGCGCTTCTGATCGCTCAGGATGTTGGGGATCAGTTGCTTGAAGGAAATGGGGCGCTCGAAGGCCGGCGCGGTTTGCGGGTCGGCGGGCGCCGGCAGTTGTTGGGCGCGGGTCGACAGCGGCAAAAGGAAACCCGTCAATACGAGCGCTGAGAAAACGTTGCGATTCATACCAGGCAGCCCTCCGCTACAAAAGTGTAGGTTGTTCGAGAGATGCGCGGGCCGGGCGGGGCGTTTCAACTACGTTTCGCGACGATTCGCGCACCCTTGCTTTCCCATGGCTGCCCCCGCTACATTCAGGTGTTAAGAATCGGAAAACCTGTTAGCGCCGCCAACGATACTTTATGCCGGAACCCATCGCCGCGTTCGAGAATGTCGCCTTCTGTTATGACCGCGGCGAAGTGTTGCATCGCATATCGTTCGCTCTGCATGCGGGTGAAGTAGTAGGGCTGCTCGGCCCCAACGGCGCGGGCAAGACCACCACCATCAAGATCATCGCGGGGATTCTGGCGGCCACCTCCGGCGCGGTTTCCGTCACCGGATTCCCGCTGCCCGAACGCGCCGTGGATGTGAAGCAGCGCATCGGCTATGTGCCCGAGGCGGCCGTACTGTTTGAAAGCCTGACGGGCCAGGAATTTCTGGAACTCTCCGGACGGCTGCACGGCGTGGAGGAAGCCACGCTGCAATCGCGCATCGCATGTACCTTGGAAACCTTCGGCTTGTCTTCGGATCGCGTCAGCCGCCTGGATACCTACTCGAAAGGCATGCGGCAGAAGATACTGATTGCCGCGGCGCTGCTGCATAATCCCGACCTCATCCTGCTCGACGAGCCGCTTTCCGGGCTGGACGTGAACGCCTCGATCATGATCAAAGACCTGATTGCCGCGCTGGCCGCCGCCGGAAAGACCATACTCTACAGTTCCCACGTGCTGGACGTAGTGGAAAAGGTCTGCGACCGCGTTTTGATCGTCAACAAAGGAAATCTGATTGCCGACAGCACGCCGGACGAACTGAAGGCATCCACCAGCCAGGCGACGCTCGAAGAAGTGTTCCGCAAGCTGACGGATTCGGAAAGCCGGAATCCGGGCATTGCGCGCATCGTGGAGGCGCTGCAATGAGCGCGGTGGCGGAAGCTCTGCGCGGCCCACGGATAGCTCGCGTTCTGCAGTTCCTGGGCGTCGATCCCAAGCGGTATTGGCTGCTGATGGATCTGTTCGATCAATTGAGCGAGCGCGGCGAAATGCTCGATCAGCTCGGCCGGAATGGCGTGGCCCTGAAAACCGCTGTGTGGATCTACTTCGCCTTATCCTGCCTGATGACCCTGCTGTACATTGCCGTAGGCGTCGATGAGACAACCTACGCTTCGAACTTTCTGGTCTTCAACGCGGTTGTGCTGCTGTCAGTTCTGCTGCCTGAGACCAGCAACAGCCTTCTGAATCCCGCGGAGGGCCTGGTGCTGGCGCACCAGCCCATCAACGGCGCCACCTACACCGCCGCCAAGCTGACACACCTGGCCCGCATCGTTTTTTACCTGGCGCTGGGATTGAATGCGATCCCCGCGGCGGCCGGCCTCCTGGTGCGTGGCACGAACTGGTCGTATCCATTTATGCATCTGCTGGCCGCTCTGGCGGCCGGATTGTTCGAGGCCTTGTTATGCTGCGCGCTGTTTGGTTGGCTGATGCGCTTCGTGCCCGTGCGCCGGCTAAGAGCGTCGGGCCAGCTAGCCGCCATGCTGCCTATGATTGGCCTGGTCTGGCTGAAGAATCTGCAGAATATGGTGGCCCACGTGCACCTCTTAGGCCGGCTGCAAGTCGAGACCGGCGCCCGTTTGGGGCTGGCATTCGCCATGGGCGTTGCGGCGGTTACGATCGTACTCCTGGGTATCCGGTCGCTTTCGGCTGACTACTTGATTCGCGTTTCCAGCCTGATGCGCGGCGGGCGGGCCCACAGCTCGAAAGCCGGAGGGGCGCATACCGGAGCCATTCGTCGCGCGGCTTTGCGGCGGCCAGACCAGCCGCGCCGGATTTGAGTTTACCGCCCGCATGATGCGGCGTGACTGGCAATTCCGGCGGCAGATCGTTCCCATGATGGTGTTGCCGGTTGTGGGGTTCGCGTCGATATTCGCCGCCGGCTGGCGCCACGATCCGTTTGCCGGCCGCTTTACCGAGGTGCATATCGTGCCGCATGTCTTCGGCGCTGTGCTGTTTTTCGTCTGCGTGTTCCTGCCTTACGGCAGCGACTACCAGGCGGCGCGCATGTTTCTGTTGGCGCCGTCGCAGGCCTTCGCCGGATTCGCGCGCGGCATCTACGCGCTGCTATGGATAATCGCGGCCGTGCCGCATATCATCCTGCTGTTTCCGCTGGCGTGGCTTTGGGGCTTCTGGCATGCCGGGCTTTTTGTGGCTTACAGCTTAGCCGCGGCGTCTGTATACCTGGCACTCGAGTTGCGCCTCGTCGAGGGCGCGCCATTTTCGCGCCAGGCGGACCCCTCGCGCGGGGCCGTGGCATTGCCCATGGTGATGGGCGGCGGCTTGGTCATGGCTATAGCCGTCGGCCTGCAGTATATAGTCGTGTTTCGTTCGCCTGCGTTGGTCATGGTGGTTGCTGCAGGCGCGGCAGTGGCGGCCTGGTTCCTAACGCGCAGTTCGCTGGGGGCGCTAGAGGTATCCATCCGATATCATTTGAGTTTGCTTTCTCAGGAGTCCGGCGGCTTCTATCGGGAGATTGAGACGTAGGACAGGCCTCCCGGCCTGTCCCACTGGCGGGCCTACGAGGCCCGCGCAGGCTACGAGCCGGCTACGAGCCTGCCCCACAGTTTGCTTTTGCACACTCCCGGCGTTAAACTCAGGGGTTTCAAATCCGAAACTCGCACGCGATTCGAAAGGTTCATCAGTGAAACTCGCCCCAGTTGACGATGTTCTCCTCGTGCTGTACTTCGCCTTTGTTTTAGGCATCGGCTGGAGGCTCCGCAAGCGCATCTCATCGAGCGGCGACTTCCTGATGTCGGGCCGTTCGGTCCCCGTCTGGATCACCAGCCTGGCATTCATCGCGGCCAATCTTGGCGCCGTGGAGGTGATCGGCATGGCCGCATCCGGCGCCAAGTACGGCATCATGACCGCCCACTTTTATTGGCTGGGCGCCATCCCCGCCATGCTCTTCATGGGTATTTTCATGATGCCGTTTTATTACGGCAGCAAAGCGCGCTCGGTGCCCGAATACCTGAAGCTGCGGTTCGACGAAAAGACGCGCGCGTTCAACGCCTTCTCCTTCGCCATCATGACCATCTTCTCCTCGGGCATCTCGATGTATGCCCTGGGGCTGCTGCTGCACCTGGTGCTGGGATGGAGCTTCGACATTTCCGTGCTGGCGTCGGCGGCCATCGTGCTCGCCTATACCTTCCTCGGCGGCCTGACCAGCGCCATTTATAATGAGGTCCTGCAGTTCTTCCTCATCGCGGTGGGCTTCGCGCCGCTGGCTATCATGTCGGTCTACAAGGCCGGCGGTTGGGCGGGCATCCAGGCGAAGCTGCCGCCCAACATGACGCACGCCTGGAAGTACATGGGCAGCCCGACGGAAAACCCCATGGGAGTCGAACTCTTCGGCATGATCGCGGGCCTGGGTTTCGTGCTGTCGTTCGGCTACTGGTGCACGAACTTCCTGGTGGTGCAGCGCGCCATGGCGGCCGAATCGATGTCGGCGGCGCGGCGCACGCCGCTGATCGGCACCATTCCGAAAATGTTTCTACCGTTCATCGTGATCATGCCGGGTATCGCCGCCGCGGTGCTCACGCGCGACCCCAGCCTCCATTACAGCCTTCCGCTCAACGCCGCCGGCGGTCCGGATTATACGCAGGCGCTCACCACGCTCATGGCGAAATTCTACCCGAGCGGCATCCTGGGCTTGGGTATGACCGCCCTGATGGCGTCGTTCATGTCCGGCATGGCGGGCAATGTCACGGCCTTCAACACGGTCTTTACCTACGATATTTATCAAAGCTACATCCGGCCGGGCCAGGACGATCATCATTATTTGACCGTGGGCCGCGTGACTACCATATTCGGCGTGCTGCTGTCGATCCTGGCCGCGTATGTGGCCACCCGCTACAACAACATCATGGATCTGCTGCAGCTTGTGTTCGGCTGCGTGAACGCGCCCCTGTTCGCCACCTTCCTGCTGGGTATGTTCTGGAAGCGCACCACGGCGCATGGAGCTTTCGCCGGACTATCGCTCGGCACGCTGTCCGCCCTACTGACCCTCGGCACCACCACCGCCGAGGGCAAGGGTGGCTGGATCGCCAATCTCTACACCTTTCCCTCGCAAATGGCGCAGAACTTCTGGATTGCTATCGTGGCCTTCACCGCCTGCCTGGTCATCTCGGTGGCGGTAAGCATGGTAACCACGCCGCGCCCCGACAAGGAAATGGAAGGTCTGGTTTACGGGCTCACAAAAGTCCCGCATGACGCCACGGCCAAGTGGTATCAACGCCCGGCTCCGCTGACTGTTATCGTGGTAGTGTTGCTGATTATCTTGAACATCTGGTTCCGCTGATATGGACTTGAGAATACCTTCGGGCTGGTTCTTCTTATTGGCAGGTCTCATCCTGGCGGGATGGGGACTGTATGCGCCGGATGCGCGCGCGCCGCTGACCGAGGTCAACGTCAATCTTTACACCGGCATCTGTATGATCGTTTTCGGACTCTTCATGCTACTGCTGGTCTGGCGGAACCCGCGGAGTAATCCGTGATCGACGAATTCCAGAGGCTCTACGGATCGGCGGATGGCGTGCGCGTCTTCCGCGCTCCGGGGCGCGTGAATTTGATCGGCGAACATACCGATTACAACCTGGGCTTCGTGATGCCTGTGGCGCTGGATCTGGCGACTTACATCGCCACTGCGCCCGCCGGAGATGGACAACTGCACATTCATTCCGAAGAGCGCTCGGAGTCCTTCACTTGGCCGGTGAATGAAATCGCCGCGCAGACGCCGCGCCGCCACTGGACGGATTATCCCATCGGAGTGGCGCAGGAATTGATCCGCGCCGGCTTTGCCATCGCGCCCGCGAAGCTGTTGATTCGCAGCACCGTGCCCGAGGGGTCGGGACTTAGTTCTTCGGCGGCGCTGGAAGTTTCTTCCGCGCTGGCCATGCTTGGCAGCCGCAAGATAGCGCCGCTCGAGTTGGCGCGCCTCTGCCAACGCGCGGAACGCAACTTCGTGGGCCTGCCTTGCGGCATCATGGATCAGTATATTTCCGTGTTCGGCGAGGAGCGCGCGGCCATCTGCATCGATTGCCGGTCGCTGAAGCATCAGGTGGTGCGGTTGCCCTCGGGCGCTACGTTTGTGGCGGTGAATACGATGGTGAAGCACGAACTGGCGGGTTCGGCGTATAAGGAGCGGACGGAAGAGTGCGCGGCGGCCGTGAAGATCCTGCGCAGCCGCTATCCGCGTGTGGAAAGCTTGCGCGACGTCACGCCGGCGATTTTCGAGGAAACCGAATCGCAGATGCCGCCCGTGGTGGCGCGGCGAGCCCGGCATGTGGTCACCGAAGATGCGCGGGTGTTGCAGTTCGTAGCCGCGTGCCGGGATGCCAATTTGGAGCGCATGGGCGAGTTATTCGAAGCGTCGCACCGCAGCCTGCAGCACGATTACGAAGTCAGTTGCGACGAGCTGGATTTTCTGGTGGATGCCGCATTGGGAATCGAAGGCGTATTTGGCGCGCGCATGACGGGCGGCGGCTTCGGCGGCTGCACCGTGAATCTGATGCATCCGGACGTGGCGCCGCGTTTCGGGCAGGAGATATCCCGGCTGTACCATGAGCGTTTTGGCATTCAGCCGAAGATTTATCCCTGCCGTCCGTCGTGGGGTGCAGAAGAAGAAAAAAATTTAGAGAGGATTCCGGCCGCCGCGCTACTACAACGCTAAAGGAACATCCTCTTGGGCGGCTCGACCCCGTCCGAAACGTCGTCTCGTGCGCCGAGGGGCCGGCTTCGCAACCGGCCCCTCACTCTAGTAGGACAGGCCTCCCGGCCTGTCCATCTCCGCCAGCAGCCGTTCCCGTTTGCCACGTAGCTTTCCCACCCCATACACCTCGTTACCCCACCAGACGGCCGCGAAGATAACCGTGTAAACCGCGGCGGCAATGAATTGCGGCCAGACCGGCTGGCCCTGCGCGCGGTTCGCCATCAGGATACCGGCACTCGCCAATGTCAGACCCACATAAGGCGGCAAGAGGCCCCAATACTTCACGGTATTAAGTAGCCGGATCTGGTGGTCGTACTTACGCAACAGCGCCTGCTGGAAGTCGGCCGCGCTGCGATCCGGCGTAGGCGATGGTGCCTCGCGGCCGTAGCGCAGCATGTAATAGAGGTACCAGACCCCGCTGGCCGCCACGATGATGTTACCGGCGCGCGCCAATCCATTCGGCGATTGCAATGCGTTAAACGCAAAGATACCCGCCACCACCACGCCCGCCAGGCATTCGCGCACATTGCGCCATTTGATCATGCGATCGAACTTGTTTGCTCTTTCCATTGCAATCGTCAACATATCCTCTCCTTTTGTGGGCGGACCGGTAGTCTGGCCGCACCAAAGCTGATTGAGTTCGTCTCTATCGGCCATCGACTGCCTCCTTAGCCCGAATGGCCTGCCGCAATTTCTCGCGGATGCGCGTGAGGCGCGTGGCTACGGCGCCCTCCGCGATCCCGGTCACGGCCTCGATCTCCGCGGCGCTCAAGCCTTCCAGGTGTAGAACCGTAATTTGACGGTCTGTGGCCGGAAGTTCCCGGATGGCCGCGAACAGCATACGGCGTTTTTCGTCCGCGAGTACATCTTGTTCAGCGCTGGCGCCGCCTGACGGAGGGTCCGGCGACGCATCGGGTGCGGCTTCCCGGTTCTCCCGCGTGTGGCGCTTCACCGAGGCCGTAATGGCCACGTTGTGCGCAATACGATAGAGCCAGGTGCGCTCGCTCGATTCCGCGCGATACGCGGGTAGCGCGCGCCATAATGCCGCGGCGATCTCCTGAAGTAAATCTTCACGATCTTCGGGCCTGGCCGCATACGCGCCTGCCAGGCGCTGCAACGCCGGCGCGTATTGCTCGTAAATCCGCAGGAAGGCGGCCTTCCGATCCGTCGCGGCGCTTGCTGCCACCATTTTCCTTTCTAAACAGATAGTCTATGCGGCGCGGGATTTCTTACATCGACGCGACACCCCTTCGAACCCCAACTGGGGCAGGTCCGCTCCCTTACGGTCGCGGCTCAGTAACGTGTCGCGGCTCAGTAACGTGTCGCGGCTCAGTAACGTGTCGCTGCTCGGTAACTTGGTGCCGCTTCCGAGCCGCGCGCGTAAGCCAGCGGTTGCGCGCTTTCCGCACCCGCCAGTCTAGCGGGAAGTAGCATCCACAATTGCGTCCAGCGTGGCGCGCGCGGTGGCTGTCCACGAAAAAGCGGCGGCGTGGCGCGGGCCTTCGCACGTGAGGCGCGCGCGCAGCGGTTCGTCGGTGGCTAATCGCGCCATTGCGCCACGAATGGCTTCTACGTTGCCCGGCGCGAACAGCAGTGCGGCATCGCCCGCTATTGCCCGGAGCGGCTCGATGTCCGAGCAGCCGGTGGGAATGCCGGCGGCCAACGCCTCGAGGACGGGCATACCGAATCCCTCGAATGTCGAGGGATACAGAAACGCCCGGGCGCGCGAGTACAGATCGTAGAGTTGCGCGCGCGCAATCCAGCCGGTAAACTCGACAGCGTCCACCAAGCCGAGATCGGCGCGTAGTTTCTCCAGCGTTTCCGCATGGAAGCCGCGCAGGCCGGCGACCACCAGGCGAAACTCGGGCTGCGCGCGCCGGAAATCCGCGAACGCGCGCAGCAAGGCGTCCAGGCCTTTATGCGGATGCAACGTGGAAACCGTGAGCAGCAGTTTTTCGGGGGCTCTCCGCAGTCCGAAAAATGCGCGATCCACGCCCAGCCGTACCATGCGCACGCGCTCGGGCGGGAGCCGGTAGTAACGCAGCACGTCGGCGCGCGTCGATTCGGAATCCGCGAGGACCAGCCCGGCCAGATGCGCCGACGCATACAACAGCACGCGCCAGAAGGGCAAATCGAACCAGCGGAAGTGCTCGGGATGGCGCTTGTGCTGCATATCGTGGAACACGGTCACTGCCGGACATGGGCAGTAGATCGGCGCGGTGAAACCGGGATTGAGCAGCGCATCCAAGCGCAGTTGGGCCGCCGCCAGGGGCAGGGCGGTCTGCTCCCACAGGATACGCGCCGGCCGGAATCGCGCGCGCACTCGCTGCGGCATGGCATGGAAATTAGGCTGCTGCGGGACGAGTTCGGGTCCGGTCTCCCGATTCGTGAAGACGAAATATTCGTTGCGCGCGTCAATCTCCGCGAGCGCGCGCAGCAATTCGTGTAAGTAGATTTCAGTGCCGCCCACGCCGCCCGGAATCAGGTACAGCGCGTTCACGCCGATGCGCAGCGGCTGCATGTCACTGCCCGGAATTCAATTGCCCTTGGACGATATCGAGCATCTGCCGGGCATGATCGTTCGAGGGGTTGAGTTCGAGAGCGCGCTGGTAGTCCGCCGCGGCGCCGGCCAGATCGTTGTTTTTGGCGCGAATGCCGCCGCGCGTGTCGTAGATCACATCGTAGTTCGGATTGATCTTCTCCGCCTGTCCGAGTGCTTCGAGCGCCTCCGGCCACCGCGACTGCTTGGCATACACCATGGCGATTTGCGTATACACGTGCGCTTTCGGCTCGAGCGCCGCGGCCTCCCGCATCTTGGCCACCGCCTCATCCGGTTGATTGGCGCAATCAAGGGCCAAACCCCAGTCGACTAACAAGCCATAATCCGGCTTCTCGATTCGGGCTGCCTCGGCGTACTCGCGGATGGCATCCGTGCAGCGTCCGTAAGTGTAGTAAGTGTGCGCTAAGTGAAGATGCGGGCGTTGCTTGCCGGTGGACTTCGACGCTGAATCCTCCCACAGGGCGATGTCACTTCCCCAAAGCTGATTGCGCTGGTAAGTGACCACTGCCAACACCACGACGACCACACCGAGCGCGGCTGCCAGCTTACGGCGATCCACGGGCAGGCGGGCCAATGCCCCGATTACGACCAACAAGATACCGATCATGGGTAAGTACAAGCGCCGCTCGGCAATTGGGTCGCGGATCGGGACAAAGGACGAGGTGGGCGCCATCAGCAGCAAGTAAGTGAGGAAGCCGTAGGAAATGAGTGGATAGCGCCGGCGGAAGTAAATGGCCGCGCCCGCCAACAGCAGAATCGCGGCGAGTCCGAAGATAGCGCCGTGGTCGAGTATGTTATGTGAGGCGGCGAATTGCCAATCCAGATTCTGGCCCGCCGGAAAAACCAGCAGCCGCAGATAGACATAGAAGGCGCGGCATTCGGTAAAGAAATATTGGTACCAGGTGAACTCGGGCAAATTAAAACCGGCGGTAGGGGAATTGATCAGAACCCTCGCGACGTAGGCCAGCCCCGCCACGGCGACTAATGCGACGGGGACGTACAATCGCCAGTTGCGCCGGATGCCGCTGAATGAGAACCCGGGGTTCCAGTAGTAATCGGTCAGCAGCAATAAGGCCGGCAACACTACCGTGTGTTCTTTCGTCGCGGCCGCGGCGCCGAACAAAAGGAGCACGGCGAGGGAGGCCTTCCAGGAGATCTCAGGCGAAGGGCGATATAAGAAAACCGCGAACGCCGCCAGGAAAAACAACACACTTAGCGATTCCGAACGGCCCGCGATGTAAGACACTGATTCGGTCTGAATAGGATGCAACAGGAAGACCGCCGCGGCGAAGGCGGGCAGTAACCAATCGGACGATTCCGGCCGCAGGAATTTCCGCGCGATGAGAAAGATCAGGATACCGTTGAGTAAGTGAATGAAGACGTTCGTAACATGAAATCCGCCCGGCGCTTGGGAGGTTTGATAGTTAAGCCAGTAACTGAACATCAGCAGCGGGCGGACGCCGGCCAGCCATACTTTCAGCGCGCCCGGAAAACCCGGCGTGTGATACGGCTGAAAGGTATCGTCGAACACGAAGGGTCCGTTGAGGGCGGGCGCGTATACCTGAAATACCACATACAGCGCCACGGCAGCGGCGGCCAGGTAAATCCACCAGCGCGTGGCAGGCTTCGGCGCGGGAGCCTTCTGGACGGCGTGCGGCGCGGCCTTGGCGCGAGCCTTGCGCGACTTGGCCCGCGCTTCAGGCATGCGGCCGGCCGTCCCGCAAGGTTTGCAGATGATATTCGAGAATTGCCAGGCGCTGCGCCAGAGCGATATTGTCGTCGCGCAGCTTGGAGATGATGACGGAAAAACGATAGAACATAACGAGAAACACGCAGCCGATCACCAGCAGCAAAGCGAATCCGGGATCGGCGACACCCAGCTTGTGCGCCGCGGCTTCCAACATGCCGCGCGAGCGCGAGAGGACCAACAGGGCCGCGGCAGCCAGTAACCAGCTTACCGAATATTCCACGCGGATGTGCGCGCGCCGCACAGATACCAGCACGAACAGGAGCAGCAGGCCGCTCAAAACGGTCAAGGCATTCAGAAGTCGATCCATCGATGGTCTCCGTTTATGGTTTCGCCGGCTTGGCGGGACGCCGCGCCCGCTGGTCGAATTTGAGGACGTTCACGAACACGCCGAGCAAGACGTGCACGATGTAATACATCGAACGCACAGCGGTGATCGAAGAGCGGCCGGTAGTGCGCGGATGCATCCGGCAAGGAATTTCGAGGAAGCGAAATCGCTTGCGCTGCAGCACCACCAACGCTTCTATCTCGGGATATTCAAGCGGAAAACTCTTGCTGAAAACCTGCAATGCGTTGCGGTTCACACCTACGAAACCGGAGGTCGGATCGTGCACCGTTTTTCCCAGGATGGGGCGCAGCACCAAGCGAAAGAAGCGGATGCCGATGCCGCGAATGGCGCCGGGGCTGGAACCGTTCCCGTCCAGGAAGCGCGAGCCGATCACCATCTCGCAGCCCGACGTGCGCAGCGTATCGAACACACGCGGAATATCGCCGGCGTCGTGCTGGCCGTCGCCATCCACGCGGATGACGTACTGATAGCCTAACTCGAAAGCCAACTTGTATCCGGCCTGCACGCAGCCACCGAGTCCCAGATGATGGGGCAACGGCAACACCATGGCGCCGGCCTCGCGTGCCACGGCTTGGGTGGCGTCGGCCGAACAATCGTCGATCACCAGCACCGGCGTGCCGGGCATGGCTGCATGGATCGCGCGCACCACGCCGGCCACGGCGGCTTCTTCGTTGTAGGCCGGCACGATGATAAGCAGCGAATCGCGCGGCATGGTCACAATTCGGCGATCCTCCGCGCGGAGATGGAATGCGCGCGCAACAGTTGGCGGTAGACGCGCGGCGTCACGCGCGCGGTGCGGCGGATCTGGCGGCGTTTGCGCCATAGCGCAGGCAGGTCAGCCAGCAGCGCAAAGTGCGCGCGCAGCACGTAGAACGGCATGCGCCAGACGGATTCGCCTTCCAGCCTGAAACGGGCGGCCGCGCCATGGCCACGCAGCAGAAATCGCAAGTGCCAGCCATATCGCGCCAGCGAAACAAA
The DNA here is from genome assembly GCA_963785255.1 of Bryobacterales bacterium. Classification (GTDB taxonomy): domain Bacteria; phylum Acidobacteriota; class Terriglobia; order Bryobacterales; family Bryobacteraceae; genus Bog-159. The sequence continues at coordinate 282,068 of CAWAUR010000011.1, read as the reverse complement.
CGGCGCGGCGGCCAACATGCGCGCCGGAAAATTCTTGACCAATGCGAAGAGCCGGTTGCGCTCCACGTAATAGGCCTTCAACGGCGATGCGCGGCCTGCCGAATGCGAATAGTGGTGCTCCACCACTGCCTCGGGCACGTAGATGCAGCACCATCCGGCCCAGCGGGCGCGCAACCCGAGATCGGTATCTTCGCAATACAGGAAAAAACTTTCGTCGAATAGGCCGATCTGATCGAGCATCGTGCGGCGATAGAGCGCCGCCGAGCCGCTGGGGAACAATACCTCCTCGGTGACCGGAAAAAACTTCGGCGGACGTCCGTGACCGCGCTGTTTGCTGCTACCATCGCCGCACACCAGCATGCCGGCCGAATCGAGCGCATCCTCGCCATGAAATCGCACTTGCGAAGCGCACATGCCCGCATCGGGACGCGCCTCCATAGCGGATACCAATGCCGCCAGCCAGCCCGGATGAGGCGCGGTATCGTCGTTGAGCGTGGCCAGATAGCGCGCGCGCGACTGGTGGAAGGCGTGATTTATGGCGGCGCCGAAACCCACGTTGCGAGGCTCTTCAAGAACACGCACCCGCGGCGAGGATATCTGGCGCGATCTCACCTTGCCGATGCCGCTATTATCGACGACGATCACCTCAAAATCGGATTGTGTCTGGCCTTCCAGCGCGGCCAGGCATTCCTGAAGCTTCGCGTCCGCGGCCAGAGTAGGCACCACTACGGTAACCAGGATTTCGGACAAACTAAGATTCTACGACAGGGCCGCTCACGCCGTGGCAGGCATCTCAAACGGCTCATCGGCGCTGCCGCCGTAAATGGTCGGGACATGCGCATTCATGGCCCGCAGATAGGTGCTCAGTTGGCCACGATGATGCACCGTGTGCTTGATCCAGAAATCCATGTACAGCACCGCGGGAAAATTGAACACGAAAAACTGCACGGGTGTGGCCAGTTGTTCGCCCGAGAGCGCCGCGATTTTGCCGCCGAGCGGTGGCACGTGTTGATCGTAGTAGGCGAGGATTTCCGCCGCCGTCGCGGGCGCGGGTCCGTCGGAACCGTCGCCGAATTTGCCGGCGGCGATGCCTTCGCCGAACCATCTCTCGCTGTTGGCGATGTGCCACATCAACTCGCGCGCGGTGCGGCCTTTGTCGCCCAGCTTGAAATCGAGCTGCGCTTCAGGAACCGCGGCCAGGACGCGCCGCGTGGTGGGAACCTCGTTACCCAAGCCCTGCAGGAAAACCATGGAAAGCCCTTTGGCTTGATCGGCTGAAAACATGAATGCCTCCTCGGCCCATGATACAACGCGGCTGACAGCCGCGAGCTAGGTCGCGATGGGCGCGCGCTTAATCGTTTCGGGGAAACCGCTCCCTTACGGTCGCGGCTCGGTAACGGACTTAGTTTTCGCGCTGTTTATGAGCCGCGACCGTAAGGGAGCGGTTTCTTCAGCCCGAAATCCCCAAAACGGTTAAGCACCCGCGATGGGCGCGGCAGCGCGGGCCGGTTCGATTTCCATTTGCTTCAGGTGATCGTACCAGGTGAATTTCAAAATGATGGAAGTCACCACCACCACCGCGATGGCATACGCCGCGATATCGTAACGCCGGATCACAATGTACACCGGGAATGCGATCAGGCTGGTTTGCCAGGCGATGCCGACCACGATGTTGAACATGTCGCGGGCGAAATCCGGATTGGGCTTGAACGAGGGATCTTCCCGCATGATTTTGTCGCGGATGGGACCCCAGAAGCCCCATGGCCGTACGCGCCGGTAGAAATCCTTGAGCACGGCGTCGTCCTCGGGTTTAGTTTCGAGTGTACCCACGATGCAGCCGATCAGCGCGAGCCCCACAATGATCGGGAACGAATTGAGCGGCGAGACGCTGGGCAGCGCCCACGGAATAATTAACGCCCCGGCGATGCCAGTCACCATGCCCCAGAAGTAACCATAGCCGTTAAATCGCCACCAGTACCACTTGAGAACATTGGACGCGGTGTAACCACCCCACAGCGCGGAGACGATCCACTGGATCACGGTATTAATCGAAGTGACAAACCAGCCAAAGGTAATTCCTAGGATCACTACGCTGAACGACGCCACATAACTCAAACGCACGCAATTGCGTTCGCTGGCATTCGGATTTATGTATTTGCGGTAGAGATCGTTCACAATGTAAGGCGGCGCGGCGTTTACCGTGGCTGCAAAGTTCGACATGAAGGCGGCCAGCAGTCCGGCCACCAGCAGACCCAACAAACCGGCGGGAACAAAGTGACTAAGGGCGTCGGGCAGCACCATTTCGAAGTCCATGGCGTGGCCCATGGCGCGAATCTTATCGCTGTAAAACACCAGGGCCAGGATGGTCAGTCCGGTGATCATAAAGTAGCGCGGCACGTTCAGCACTACGTTCACCATGGCGCTCATCATGGAAGCTTCACGCGGATTTTTGGTGGAAAGAATGCGCTGCATGTCGTAGTTGGGTGCGGGTCCGGCCATGCTGATCAGAATGCCTTTGAAAAGCATCATCATGAAGAACGCGCCGAAGATAGTGTAGCCATCCTCCACGATCTTGGTGTTCACGGCGGCGATCAAATGAGACCAATCCAGGTTCAGATGCCAGCCGAAGAAGATCTGGTCCCAACCCGCCGGCACCGCCCGGCGCAGAGCCTCGGGCGCGACTCGCGAGATGGCAATGATACCGATGGCCAGCGACGCGACGGAAAGAATGCAGAACTGCAGCACTTCGGTGATCACCACGCTGAACATGCCGCCCTTCACTACATAGAACGTGGTGATGCCCATCAGGATCAGCGCGTATTGGTTGGCGGAAAGATGCCACGGCAGAAAATCGACCGCGAATTTGCCGATGCCTTTGAAGCCGTAAGTAAGAAATCCGATCACGCTAACCAACGCATATATGACTACGATCATGTGCGAGAGTTGCGAGCCGCGGCCGGAGCCGAACCGCGTGCGGATCCACTCGGCGCCGGTAGTGACGTTGGAGCGGCGCAGCCAGGTGGAAAGATAGACCATCAGGAAGATCTGGTTGAAGACGGGCCACAACCAGGGAATCCACACGCTTTTTAATCCGTAAATGAACATCAAATAGACCAGCCACATGGTGCCGGCGATATCGAACATGCCGGAGGCGTTGGAGACGCCCAGAAAATACCAGGGCAGGGTATTGCCGCCCAAAAAATAGGCCTTGGTATCGCGTGACGCGCGGTGCGAGACCCAATAGCCCAGCAGCACTGAGGTGGCTACGTAGATCAAAATGATCGCGATGTCGATCGGATGCAGCTTCATTTCGAACCTCTGTTCCACCGCTCGGGCCCGAGGACTACGGGGCGCGGTTGGATCGCGCGAGCTCGGCCGGGAGCCGCGCTTTCGTTGCCTAAACATAGTAACAGAGCTTCTGGTGGGACAACCGGTTTTGATTTGGTCAACGGGCGGAAGTGCGGTATGACGCTGGTGCCGGTGGCTGCCGTGCCGCTGCGGCATTACGGCCGTTGGACCGTTTTAAGCCGCCGCTGCAACCTATAAGTTGGACTCACTTGACTTAGACGGCTTCCGCAGCCAGGTGCTTCGCTCCGCGCGGGGCAATCCAGGACAAATCGTAACCATGTGCCGCCTGGCGGCGCGGCCCGCATACCGGCAGGGCCGGCACATCAAGTTCGCGCCGCCGCGGGTGGGCGCCCTACCGGCGTTTATGGCATGAAATGAACGCGCTGCCGGCATCATCGTTGGATATCGCCGCGGACATCTGTACCCACTTCCGCTTCGAAGACGCGCGCTTCGTCCTTCAAGTCGTCGCGTACTGGAACGCGCCATGGCTCCCCGCGACGAAAAGCGATCTCCAGATTCCGTGGTGAGGTACCGGAGCACCGCGCGCCGGCGATCGACGATATGCGCGCCGAATGGCTCACCGCGCCGTATCGCCCGTACTTGCCTTTGTGCCGCTCAGTGACCCAAAGCAGGCGCCGCGACGTTATTAACACGAGATCTCCGGCCGCGGATTCGCTTCGATGAAACCAAAAACGCCGTCGCAAGCCGCGGTCCCCGGGCTGAAAAAACTGCGCCAAAACTACTTCTCCCACGACGAGTTCCGCGGCGAGCGCGTATCGGAACTTCAGATCGAGCGGCGCCCCGAACGATTTCGCCGCACGATCCGCACATCCTTGCGGCGGCAACCAGCGGTCGAGCAGCGCCTTCACGCAAGCCTCGACCGGGCCTCGGGAACGCGTATTGTAGGGCAGCCGCATGTCTCCGGTATCCCAAGAGAGGACGATCCAACCAGTCAACAGAATCCGGCCCCATTCGATCCGTTCGATGCGCTCCAAAGGCACGCGAACCGTTGGTTCTCCGGCCGCAGGATGAGGAACGATCACGACCTCGCTGCCGCAGAGAAGCAGAATTCGCGGAGAGTATCGCCGGCGTCCCCGCCAATCCGCATCGTCAGCCGGCAGAAACACTCCGGCATGGAGGGTCCCCAGATCGGGCGGCAAGACGAAATCGCCCGGCACTTGGGAGACTGTCTCGAGCGCGAACGAAAATCGATACTGCATGGATTCGACCGGCAAGCCTTCGGCGGTTTGGATACTCACCGTGCCTCTCCCTCCCGCAGGCCGGCCATGGCGCGCGACAATTGCGTGCGGAAGCGCGCTACAGAATCCCGGATCAGAGCGATCTGCGCGGGTGCCAGGTCCGCAAGGTATCTGGGGAAAACCGATTTTGAATCCGCGGCGCCGATGATGCTCTCGATATCGGAGAGAAGCTTGTCGGCATGCCTCGCGTTGCTGAACAAGCGGCTGCGCTGCGCTTCGTTCAACCTCTCCGTCGCCATTGGGCCTCCCTGCGGCAAGCTCTAGGAGTCATCTGCCCAAGGGGCGGTTGAAGGTGAACTCCAACACCTATGCTGTCATTATCGCTCGAACACGCGGGGTTCCGGCGTGGGTAAACCGCTCCCTGACGGTCGCGGCTCTGTCACAGCCGGGAGCGGTTCTCCCCAATCGTTGAGCACCCGTGGCACCGCAACGCAGCCTGCTGCTAGTCTGAAATCAGGTCCCATGCACCTGTTTATGGCTCTGGCTTTCTTCGCCGCCGCCGCGCCCCAAGCCGTGGTTCTGAAGCCGGTCGCCAACATGTACGCGCAGCCTTCGGACGACACGGAGGTGGTATCGCAGGCGATCTACGGAACCAACGTGGGAGTAGTGGATGCGCGCCCCGGCTGGCTGCACGTGCGCACGCCTGACGATTACACGGGCTGGGTACGCATCTCCGATTTGCGCCTGCTGGCCGCCGGCGAGCCGCCCTACGCATCGCAGGGGCGCGTGGCCCGCGTCGAAAGCCTGTTTGCGAATATCTATCGGGAACCCAACGTCACCAGGCAGCGGCCGCTGATTACAGTGCCGTTCGAGACGCACCTGGAAGTGACCGCCGAGGCGCCGGACAACACGCGGTGGCTGAAAGTGCGCCTGCCCGACTATGATTCCGGCTGGCTACAAGCGGGCGACGTTTCTTTCGACACAGAGCCGCTTTCGATGGACGCGGCGATCGCCCTGAGCCGCCGCTTCCTGGGCCTGCCGTATACCTGGGGCGGCGCCTCCAGCTTTGGCTTCGATTGTTCCGGTTTCACGCAAACGATCTATCGCCGGCGCGGCGTGCTGATGCCGCGGGATGCCGATAAACAAGCCGCCTGGGATGGATTGGTGGCAGTGAAGCGGCAGGATCTCGCGCCCGGCGATCTGCTTTTCTTTGGCAGCAACGCCGATCACATCACCCACACGGGCATGTATCTGGGCGATAACAAATTCATCAACGCGACCACCTGGATCAGGCCCGTGATACAGATCTGCGATCTAACCGATCCGCATTGGGCTGGATTGCTGGTGGCCTGCAGGAGACTCAAATGAACCGCCGTCATTTTTTTCTGGCGCAAGCCGGTTGGCCGGCGCTGCTGGCATCGGGCGTACAGGGCGCCACGCTGAGCACGGAGATCAAGCGGCTGAAGCTGCGCCATACCTGGACCACCACCATGTCATCGAGCGACTACCGCAATACGCTTTACGTCGCGTACACGCGTGATGGCCTTACGGGCCACGGCGAAGGCGCGCCCATCGTGCGCTATAAAGAGAACGCGGAAGGCGCGCAAAAGGCCGTCGAATCCGTGCGCGGCCTGCTGCTGGCGGCCAATCCATGGCAGTTCGACAAAGTGATGCAGCAGGTGTTCGCCCGCGTGGAAGGCGAATGGGCAGGCAAAGCCGCCATCGATATTGCGCTCATGGATTGGGTGGGGCAAAAGCTGGGCGTGCCCCTCTATCGCTACTTTGGCCTCGATCCGCGCGATACGCCCGTGACCACGTTCTCCATCGGCATCGACAATCCCGCGATGACCGAGCAGAAAGTGCGGGAGGCGGCCGATTTTCCGGTGCTGAAAATCAAAGTGGGCCTGGATACCGACGAAGCCACCATCGCGGCCGTGCGCGCCGCAACCAATAAGCCCATTCGCGTGGACGCCAACGAAGGTTGGAAGGATAAAGAAGTGGCCGTGCGCAAAATCGAATGGCTGGCTGGGCAAGGCGTCGAGTTTGTGGAACAGCCCATGCCCGCCGACATGCTGGACGAAATGCACTGGGTGCATAGCCGCGTGCATGTGCCGCTGATTGCGGACGAAGCCTGCCGGCATGCGTCCGACATTCCCAAGCTGCTAGGCGCGTTCGACGGCGTGAACGTGAAGTTGGATAAAGCCGGCGGCATTCTGGAGGCGTATCGCATGATCCAGGTGGCGCGCTCGCTGGGTCTGAAAACGATGCTGGGCTGTATGATTTCAAGCTCCGTGTCGGTGACTGCCGCGGCGCATCTCTCGCCGCTGGTCGATTACGCCGATCTGGATGGAAACCTGCTGATCTCGAACGATCCGTTTACGGGCGTGCTGGTGGAGAAGGGCAAGCTGATATTGCCGGACCGGCCGGGACTTGGGCTGCTCCCCGGTTAGCCGCACACCGCCAGATGTTACTTTCGAGTTGTGATTTCGTCCATCCGTAAACTGTGCTTCGCGGCTGCGTTACTTGCGGTTCTGTGCGCCGCGCCCGCATTCGCTCAGCGCCAATCCGTGGTGCTTGACCGCGACGGCAGCACCATTGTCTTCGAACCATACGCTCCCAATATCGTCCGCATCACGCTCAGCATGCTGAAGGAAGCTGCCACCGCGCCGCCTGGCTTCGGATTCGTCGCCAATCCATCCGCCGATGGATGGTCGCGCCAGGGAGACATCTACCGCTCGCCGCGCATGATCGTCACGCTGGAGCCGAATCATTCGGGCACGCCGCTGCCAACCGAGTTGGATATCGCGAAATTCTTCAATGGCTCCACGCCGCCCGCGCACATCACCATAACTACTCCGGGCGGCGAGCTGCTTGTCGATCTAAAAGATTGGTCGATGTCGGTGCCGAATTACAAAGATGGCAACGCGGGTGTGCTGCACGACCGTCGCGCGTCCGACGAGGCGTTCTATCAAGTAAGCGCGACGTTCGCTTCGCCAGCCAACGAACACTATTATGGTCTTGGCCAAAATCAGGAAGGCTACCTGGACCATCGCGGCCACACCGTGGAATGCTGGCACAATTACACTGCCACAGGAGGTCCTACGGTCGGCGTGCCTTTCGTAGTGACCAACCGCGGCTACGGCCTGATTTGGGACAATCCGTCAAAGACTACCATCGAACCGGGCTTCAATGAACAGACTAAGTGGACTTCGGAAGTGGGCGACCGCGTCTCGTTCTTTGTGATTGCGGGTAACACCACCGACGAGATCTACGGTGGCTATCGGCTGCTCACCGGAGCCACACCCATGCTGCCGAAATCCGCATACGGCTACATTCAATGCAAGCAGCGCTACAGTTCGCAGGAAGAAGTTTTGTCGGTGGCCAAGGGTTACCGCGACCGCGGTCTGCCCGCCGATGTGATGGTGGTCGACTGGTTCTACTGGACCAAGATGGGACAGATCGATATGGACCCGGTAAAGTGGCCCGATCCGGCGGCCATGAATCGCCAGCTTCACGAGATGGGCTTCGACACTATGATCAGCGTGTGGCCGCGCTTCGTGCCCGGCTCGCGATATTACGACATGCTGCTGAAGAACGGCTGGTTCGAGCAACTCGCCGACGGCACGCCCACCAATGGATTGCCGTACGACCGCGCCGGTTCCGATATCGACACTACTAATCCCCAAGCGGCGCATTGGTATTGGAATACTATCCGCGATAACATACTTAGCAAGGGTTTTGACGCACTGTGGATGGATGAGACCGAGCCCGACCTGCCGCCCAACGGGAGTTACTTCCACATTGGACCCGGCACGCGCTACTTTAATATCTACCCGCTCTTTCACACCGGCGCGATTTACGATGGCTTCCGCCGCGACATAGAGCATCGCGCCCTGATTCTTTCCCGCGACGCCTACCTAGGGGCGCAGCGCAATGGGACCATGTTCTGGTCGTCGGATATTTATCCGACCTGGGATACACTTCAACGCCAGATACCCACCGGCCTGGACTTTGCCGCATCCGGCTTCGCCTATTGGACCAACGATATCGGCGGCTGGCAGTATTTGCCTGCCCAGCACCATCCGGCGCATGCGCCGCTGCTCGATCCCAGCGATGCGCGCGATAATGTGGGTGGTTATGACGATTATCCCGAGTTATACACACGCTGGTTTGAGTACGCCTCCTTCCTGCCCATATTCCGCGCGCATGGCAGCCGTAAGTACAACGAAGTGTGGTCGTACGGCAAGGCGGCCGAACCTATCTTGGAGAAGTATCTGAAATTGCGCTATGAACTGATGCCTTACATTTACTCGCTTGGTTACATGACGCACGAGTCAGGAGCCCCTTACATGCGCGCTTTGTTCATGGATTTCCCCGATGACCCGCGCGTAGCGGACATGCGCGACGAATATATGTTTGGTCCGGCGTTCTTAGTGGCTCCTGTAACCGAGCAGGGCGCCACCAGCCGCGATGTGTATCTACCGGCGGGCGCCGATTGGTATAACTACTGGACCAAGGAGCGCTTTCACGGCGGAGTTGCCGTCCGCGTTGCGGCGCCCATAGATACTCTGCCGCTATTCGTGCGCGCCGGTTCGATTGTGCCGCTGGGCGAGCCGGTGTTGAGCACGCACCAGACGCAGAAGATCGCGCGCGTGCGCGTCTATCCCGGCGCGGATGGCCGTTTCAATCTCTACGACGACGATGGCGCAACCTACGCCTATGAGAAAGGCGCATTCGGTGTGACGCATCTGCACTGGGACGACAAGGGGGAAAAATTGATTCACGATGGTCGCGCTGCGTGGACCGTGCCCGACTCGGAGATCCTGGAAGTTGTGGGCCGCTGACGTTTATCTCAGAGCCCGCTGCGGCCTGAACTTGTCGAGAAGCTCGAACCCGGCAGGCGATACGCGAACGCATGATCGGCCATTTCTGTTATCGATCAAGACGAGCCCGCGATCGTTGGCGTCCTCCCAGACCGGAAGCCTCGGACAGGAAGTGCGCCACGCGTCCATGGTTTCCTCATAGGACCGATCCTGGCGCGAGAGCCATTCAAGCAGATCGAGGACCAGAACATCGACGGTTTCGGTCACGGTTGTTATTCATTTTATCCGGCGGCAACGAAGCAAGGAACCTTCACGCCGGATAGCAACTTCCTACATACATCGAATTCATCCATCAGCGCATTGCCGAAAGCGGGTGATGCGCTATGTGTGCAACCTTCAGGCACTACCGCATTCAGTCCTTCTATTTGATCCAAAATGTAATCAGGGTATCCAAATCCATACCCGAAGCCGAACCAGATACAATCCGTCACGAACTGCATCTCCTTTTGGACCACATTCCCGATAACGACGTCCCGGCGGCGCGGAAGTTCTTGCGCTCTTTGGTCGATCCGGTCGAGTTCTCGTTACTTACTGCGGTGCTGGACGACGAGCCGGAGACCGTGGAGGATCGCGCCGCCGTCGAAACCGCGCGAGGCGAGCCGGGGCCTGGAACGCCGCATGAAGAAGTCCTGCGGGAATTCGGAGCGAGAACCGATTTATCTGGACTGATCGCGCTAAGGCCGGTTTGCGTTAGGTCGACCGCGAGCAGGCACTCCAGATCCTTCACGCCCTGACTCGATTTGGCAACAGCGGTGAAGGCGACGTTAAGCGTTTGACGGGATCCTCCGGCTTTCGTCTTCGCGTCGACGATTATCGCGTTCGGTTCGAAGTCCTGGCGAACGCGTGTAACCAATGGAGATAAGGAGTTGGTTAACGGCATCGTCCTTGTGAGGACACGATAGCGGCTCGATGATCGTACGGTATTGAACTGCGCCCGAAGAAATATCGGCGAGGTACTCTTTGGCTGTGGAGGGCTGGGACGGTTGGGCGGGTGTGACGCTCGCCATGGCTTTATACAAGTACCACCTGCTCCTCCTGATCGGTCCGGCGATGTTGTTGGCCAGCGCCGGCGGATGTTCGCAGGCTTTTCTGTTGCGGCCGGGATCGAGGCGTTGGTTTCTGCAATGTTGCTTGGTCCGGCGGGGATCTCGGCCTACATCGGTCTGCTTTTTCGGAAGGACCTAGAGGGTCTATGCCCCTCGCCCCAGCTAATGCCGAACTTGAACGGCTTACCGATGAACCTAAAGTTGGCGTCCACGTCCGCAGTGGTTGCGCTCAGCGGCGTAACGGTGGTCTGTGTTGCGGTTGCAGGCATGGCAAGCGCCGTGGTGGCGGTTTATGGCCGCCGGCATTGCAGGATCAATGCTTATTGTGCCCCATGTATTCGGCTACGATCTAACCGTTCTGCTATTAGGGCTTCTTCTAGCGATCAAATCTTCAGAATCGAAACTGACTCGTGCCGTCGCGTTCTGGCTTTGTGCGCCACCCTGCCATATAGCGAGTCTGTTCGGTGCTCCATGGGCCGCGTGCCTGCCATTTTCGCTCGCGGTGTTCGTGTTCGCCTTGGGCCGAGAGTCTTTGTTAAACAGGTCCTGGTCTTACGAAGCCAACCGAGCGGAGCCAGCGGTAGAGCAGGTCACGGTCGTCGGATAACGGGGCGCCGCAGCCAGTCCGATGGGGGTGAAGGTCAGGCCCACCGGCATTGTGGGCATACATCTTTAATTGTCTTTTAATCGTCGCCGGCTCTTGACTCCCAAGGCCGTCTGTTGTAACATCGACTTATGGACACCGCAACGACAATTCGTATCCTCTGTTGCTCCCACCTGTCCAGTTATTCCCTATCATCGTTATTGTATTGGTAACTCCGGGCCAGGAAGGCTTGGGATACCGGCACTCCCGTCTGGTTTGCTAAACCAGCGTCCTCTCGGGACTTTGGCGTTCGACTCGCCAGCCTTCCGCCAAGCTACAACTGCGTATAAGTAGTTCTATGTTCTTTGACATCGGGGAGATGGGTGAGTGGACGAAGCCGCTGGGCTGTAGCCCCAGTAACCCTTCGGGAAAACCTCGCAGGTTCGAATCCTGCTCTCCCCACCAAGTTGCGCTCCGGATGCGGATGGTGACGCGAGTGGCCTCCAAACCCACGATTGGCTGTTCGAATCAGCCCCGGAGTGCCATTGGGCCTGTGGCGGAATTGCATACGCACCAGTCTTAGAAACTGGCGTCTTCGGACATGAGAGTTCGAGTCTCTCCAGGCCCACCAAGTTATGCGCCCCTGGCGGAACGGCAGACGCGGCAGCCTCAAAAACTGTGGCCTTCGGGCATCTGGGTTCGAATCCCAGGGGGCGCACCATGCGCCGGAACGCAAAGCGGAGGAGCGGCGGGACTGCAACTCCCGTGTTAGTGGCTTCGACGGCCACCCGGCGCTCCATCGCGGAGACGTAAGCCGAGTTACGGCCTAGCGGCGGCCCGCTCGAAACGGGAAGGCCCTTCGGGGCGTCTGGGTTCGAGACCCAGCGTCTCCGCCATCTGAAATCAAGCGTGGGCAGACCACGAGAAACGATGATCTGCCCGACGCAGGCAAGTTACGGCAGCGGGATATGTGGAATCAAGTTTCCACTTACAGTGCCGGAAGAGATGATCGTAGTGGTGCCGCCCGCGATCTGATCCGTGGTGTAGCTGCCACTGAACGACTTACCGGAATTGCTCAGCGCCACCAGCATGGTAGTTACATTGCGGCCGAAAAGGGAGCCGTCGGGGTTGAGCACCAGGCTGAAGTATTGAATATACAAGCTGGTTGGTGTGTTCCCGATTTCCCAGATGCCGTGGCCCGGCGTGGCGGCCTTGGGAACCGCGCCGGTCGACGACGGATTGGGCGCATACTCCGAGCCGTCCGTCTCGACGACCGAGCCATCCGTGGTGAACGTCGCCAAGCCCGGAATCTCAATGACCGGCGGTGTCGGAGGGGTAGTCGGCGTCAGAGTAAATTGCCACGACCCAGCCAGGCTGGGAGGCGTGTTGGCTGCGGACATGGGCTGACTGGCGATGGCAATCAACCCGCAAACGATCGCTGCAAAGAAAAGTTTCCTAAACATAAAACGCTCCTCCGCAGCATTGTAAATCGCGATTCCTGTTACTTCCAGTATTTTGCGCGGTTAGGGTACTGTTTGTGGTCAACCGCACATTTCACGCGGTGGGGCAGGCACTCTGGCTATACGGTGACGTTGAATTGGCGGCTCTCGCCGACAGCGGGCTTGGCGGAGGTTGGAATTACGGCAATGAGCATCAGGGCAATTCGGAATTGAAATCCCAGGTTACCGGCCATCGTCCCCCCACCTACTGTTCCCATGCGCGCTTCGGCACGCCGACATCGCGGTCCTTCACGCGGTCGTAGAGATAATACGTCGAGACAGTGCCGAGCGACTCGTTGTACAGACTCTCGAGGCCCAGGGCTTCCTTCAGATCCTCTTCGAACTCGTGGATGGCTTTCAATTCGGATGCCAGCGCCGGCTTGGTCTTGCCCGATGGCGTGCGAAAGAACTTCTGGTAGCCGCCATCCACCAACGAGCCGATCTCGCCGCCCATCAGAATGCCGGCTAACTCCGCGCGCCGGATCTGACCGTCGATCTCATGGAGCGCCACGGCGCATTCGCCTTTGCTCACCAGCACCGTACCATCCGGCCGGGGAGTAACGTTGAAGCCTGCGCGTTTCAGGTTGTCGAGACGGTCCTCGAAGGTCGGTTGGATGGCGCGCTGCCGGCGGAAGAACATAGGGACATTATAGCGTGGACAGCCAACATGGACAGGCCGCCTACGACAGGCGATGCCTGTCCTACCTCAATTTGCAGCGGAACTCGACGTAGAGTTGGCGCGGGTCGTTATAGTGGAATCCGCCGAAGGTCAGGCTGTTATCGAGTAACACGCGGCGATTCGTCACATTCAGGGCGTTCAGAGAGACCCGGTATCTCTCTTTTTCGCCGAAGGATTTGCCCAAGGCGATATCGAATGTAGTGTGCGACGGCAGATAGGCGTCCGGATATTGCGCATCCGGTAGCCCGTTGGTGAATCCCGAGCCGTAGTACACATTCGTCGCGGCGAATACTTGCCACGGAAGAAGGGTATTAACGCCGAAGTTCAACGTGTTTCTCTGATCGTGGTCCACCGGCGAGTATCCCGGCGGAATGGCTACGGGACAGGCCGCGGACACGGGAGTAGGGCACACCACGCCCCCGGTGATCGGCGCGGTGGCCTGTGCGATCTGATTCGAGTACGCCAGGTGAATCTGCGCGCGGCGCCACAGGCGCGGGGAGCGCAGCGTAGTTTCCCAACCCTGAATCAGCGCGGCCGTCCAGGTGATGGGCCAGAAGATGTTCGATTCGCCGATGTTGTTGTGGTCGAGCCAATTCTGCGCGCGTGTTTGAAAGGTGTCTTCCTCGAGCACCCAGCCATGGAAGGGAATCGAGACGCCGAATTGGTACTCTTCATCGCGCTCTCCCTTCAACGGAGCGAAAGTCAGAGTCTGGCTGGTGGCTAAGTCGAGCAATGGACCGGTGGCTGTCAACAGCGGAGGCGGTTGATAAAAGTGGCCGTAAAAACCGTGAAAGACCCAGTTCAGCCGCGGGACTCTGAGAGCCACGCCAAAGCGCGGGTTCGTCGCATGCTGTGTGACTCCCGGCTCGGTCCCGAATCCGGGGGTGGTGAAGTTCGACTGGCGAAGGCCGGCGATTAAGGTCAGCCATGAGGTCGCCTTGAACCGGTCGCTGATGAACTCCTCGGCCAGCCCGCCGGTCACCGTAGCCGTAGACGGGCCGTAGTTCTGGCAGCTCGTGCCGCAATCGGTAAATACATTGTTAAAGAAGTTACTCTGATGCTGGGCGAATCCGTACACGCCCACTTCCGCGTTGTTCTTGCCGACGGCCGCATCCAACGTGGATTGCAGCCCGGCATAATTGGCGGTTTGGTCCACGGTCGAGATCACGGGGACATCGTCCGGCCCGCCGTTATAACTGGCCTGATTGTAATGATAGAAAGGCGACACAGTCAGCAGCAGGTTTGAATTAAATGTGTGGTCCCAGGAGAAAGTCACGTAACCATCGGGTTCGCGTTCACTATCGCGCAGTCCGTAACTCGGATAGACTTGATTGCCCGCCGAGTTGGCATCCGGGTCTATCGGGATCTGGTAGTAATCCTGGCGCAGCGACGCCACCAGCCGGAATTGGTTCGAGGAACTGGGATTGTATATGAAGGATGCGAATCCCCCATAACCGTTATCCGCGTCGTGTACCACTTGCCCGATGGGGGTCTGCAGACCGTAGTTGCTGCGATCGCCGCTTACACTCGCGTAATACGCGAAACGCTCGGTGTGGCCGCTGAAATTGAGTTGGTCGTTGGTTTGATACCAGTTGCCGAAAGAAGCGACAAACTCCACATCGTTGTTTCCCTCGAAGCCGGAGCGGGGCACGATATTGAAGATCCCATAGGTGCGGTCTCCGTACTCCGCATCGTAGCTGCCTCGCTGGACTTCCAGATAATCGATATCTTTGGGGTCGATTTGCGGGCCCAGATTGGTGGCAATGTTGGTGTTGGGTATAGGCACGCCGTCGATCAACCAATCCACCTGATGGCCTCCGCGCATATGCAGCATATCGTGGGTTACATAGGCGCCGGGCGTGTAGTCGGTGATCATGGCCATACTGTTGGCGCGGTCGGCGCCGGGAGTTTCGGCGATATCCTCGCGATCGACCAGGGTGGTGGGAGTTACCGAATCCATATTGACCACGTCCGCGTGGCCCTCGACGACGGTAGCTTGAGCCAAGGGCGCGATGGCCAGTTGAAAGTGCAGGATCGGCGACGATCCCGACGCTACCGTCACGCTCTGTTCCGACGTCTCGAATTTAGATTGAGCGACCGTGACTTTGTAGTCGCCGAGCGGCACATTGGTGAACGAAAACTCGCCATGATCGTCGGCCTGCGCGGTTTGCGACCAATCGGAAGTAACTGCCTGCAGCTTTACCGATGCGCCGCCAACC
The DNA here is from genome assembly GCA_963785255.1 of Bryobacterales bacterium. Taxonomy (GTDB): domain Bacteria; phylum Acidobacteriota; class Terriglobia; order Bryobacterales; family Bryobacteraceae; genus Bog-159. The sequence goes on along the minus strand of CAWAUR010000011.1, from coordinate 266,612 downwards.
GGCCGGTGTTGCGGATCGTGCACGATGCCCTGTATCTTCCCAAAGATTGTGGCATGCAGCAAACCCGCCATAAATAAGTTCCCCAGACACAAATAGATTATGATCTTTCGCATGACCCTCCCTCGTCGTTGTGGGACAGGCCTCCTGGCCTGTCCATCTCAGTAGTGACTAACTACGAGATGAGAAGAGGAGGTCCGCGCTTCCGATGAGATCGCTTGAAGGAAATGCGATATCCAGGCGCGGCCTGAGCCGGGCGAAACGTCTGGATAGCGGTGGAGAGTGCTTTCGTCCAAGACCCACCCAATAGAGCGGCATCGGAATGTGGCAGAACCGCGCCGCCAGCGGGAAACAGCGGACACTTGACATGCGTGGCTTGCGCGATCGGACCGGAAGGCGAAGGGTCCGCCATGTCCGCGGCCAGCATGCCGCAATGATGCTTGCCGTCGCGGCGGCAACAAACGGGCAGGTTCGATTCGGGGTCTGCGAACAGCGCTGGCCGGATCAGCGCATAGCTGAACAGAGACAGCAGCAGGATGGCGGGTGCGCGCCGCATTAGCTCCTATCCTAACCCGTCATAGGTCGTATTGCAAGTCATGGGTTGAGGGCTTGGAGGGCTGGAGGGTTGGAGGGTGTCACCGGTTGAACGGATATTCGCTGATCCAGTGAAATCCGCGGGTGGTAAGCAGAAACTGACCGACGACGCGGTGGAATTCGGCGGCCGCGGGTTTGCCGTTTAGCGTTCCACTGAGCGCTAAATGTTGTGCGTCCGGCTGCCGGTAAGTGAAGTTAGCCTGTTGCTTGGTTTGGCGGGAGTTCAGGGTGAGAGTGTGCTTGGCCTCGTCATAAGTAGTTTGAAAGAAGATGCGCTCGCCGGCGGAATTTCGGAGAAAGAGCCACCCAGGCATCTGAATCGCCAGTTCACGCCAGCGGGCGCTGTCCGGACCCTCGGCGGTAAAAGTGTCGGCGTTCCAGACGCCGAAAAGAGGCGCGTGTTTAAAGTAAGTGTGATTGGCCTCTTTGACAGACTTATATCCGCCCCAGATATTGTTATAGAGCACCGAGGTAATGACGCAGACTTGCAGTACAACCGCGGCGATCCGCAGCCAGCGGCGTTCGAACCTGGGCAGCGAAGCGCGTTCCAGCTCGGCGGCTTGACGCGTAAAGAAAAAGCGCATCAGAGCCATGCTTTCCGGGATCAGGAGAAAGATCGACATCAGCACCAGATGCACGGAATATAGCTTCACGGGAACGTCGTAGCAGAAATTCAGAGCGGCCACATTCAGCATGGCGCCGGTGGCCACCAACGCGCCGACCACCGTGGTCCGCCGGAATAAAAGCAGCAATCCGGCAGTGACTTCCGCCATACCGCAAAACCTGGTGTAAGCGGCTGACGCGCCCATGAAAGTCCACAAAATTCCCATGGGCGACGACTCGCCGTACGTCTCGGTAAGAGTGGTCATGAAGGGCGGCACAAATTGCAACGGGTACAGTTTCGCGAAGCCGTACGAAAGCATGGTGAATGCGAGGGTGAAGCGCACCAGCAGGCGCAGGTGGGCGTACAGAGTCTGATAATTGGGACGGCGGCGATCGAGCATCGACCAAACCGGCGTGACGAGCCCGGCAATGACGGCGCTGCAGAATGCGAAAACGTAGTCAAGCGTGGTGTCGCCGCTGCCGGTGGGATGATATTGAGTGACTTCGCCGCGCAGATGAAATACATGCACGGCAACCCAGGGGCAGAGGGCGTGCCAGGGAGCTTCCGCGTAGTTGGTCAACTTCGAGGCATCGTCTTCGTTCATGGCGCCGAGGGCGAAGTTGGGAATCGCATCGAGGATGCTCGGCCGTCCGGCGGACGGCCAGCAATAGAGGACCAGGTACACAAAGGCGAAGCGAAAGAGGACGCGGTTGACAAGGCTCCAGCGCTCGGGTGTGGGTGCAACGGCGGTCATAACTTCCACCCATGTTACTTGCGTGCCCCGTACTCGCAAGGAAGATATAATTTCCCCATGCCATTTGTGCTCGCTCTCGACGAAGGCACCACCAGCGCGCGCGCCGCATTGTATGACGAACAGGGAAGCCGCGTGGCCATGGAATCCGCGCCGGTGCACTGCCGCTATCCGCGAGCGGGATGGGTGGAGCAGGATGCCGATGAGATCTGGAACGCGCAGCTTTATGCCACGCGGCTGATGCTGGATCGCGCGGGCATTACCGCGCCGGAAATTGTCGCGGCGGGAATCACCAATCAGCGCGAGACCACCGTGGTTTGGGAGCGCGCCACGGGACGTCCGGTGGCTCCGGCGATCGTGTGGCAGTGCCGCCGTACGGCGCCCTATTGCGCGGAGTTGGCGCGGAGCGCGGCCGCGGCGGACATCACACAGCGCACAGGCCTGGTGATCGACGCTTACTTTTCCGGCAGCAAGATCCACTGGATTCTGGAGAACGTGCCCGGCGCGCGGCAAAAGGCGCGCGACGGTGAGTTGCTATTCGGCAATGTCGACACCTGGTTGATCTGGAAGCTGACCAACGGCGCGGTGCACGTGACGGATTCCACCAACGCATCGCGCACCATGCTGATGAACCTGGAAACCGGCGCCTGGGATGACGATCTGCTGAAGATCTTCGAGGTTCCCCGCGCCATGTTGCCGCGCATTGCATCTTCCAGCCAAATCGTGGGGACGGTGCATTCCGAGCACTTCGGCGCGGAGATTCCGATTGCGGGCATGGCGGGCGATCAGCAGGCCGCGCTGGCCGGGCAAGCCTGTTTTCGCGCGGGGCTCTCCAAAAACACATATGGCACTGGATGTTTTGCGCTGATGCATACGGGCGGCCGCTTGCCTGTCTCGCGTAATCGGCTGTTGGGGACGCGCGCGGCGTCGCTCGACGGCACAGCGCAGTTCGCCATCGAAGGCAGCGTATTCGTAGCGGGTGCGGCGGTGCAATGGCTGCGCGATCAATTGGGATTGATTCAGACGGCCGCCGAGTCGGAAGCCATCGCCGCGTCGGTGCCCGATACGGGCGGCGTCTACCTGACGCCTGCGTTCGTAGGTCTGGGCGCGCCATATTGGGACGCCGATGCGCGCGGCATTCTATGCGGGCTGACGCGCGCCAGCGGCCGGGCGCACATCGTACGCGCCACGCTCGAGAGCATTGCTTACCAGACGCGCGATCTGATCGACGCCATGCAGGCCGATGCGGGCGCACGCATCTCGGAACTGCGCGTGGATGGCGGCGCGGCGGCGAATAATTTTCTGATGCAGTTTCAAGCGGACATACTGGATTGTCCGATCGTGCGGCCGGCCGACATTGAGACGACCGCGTTAGGTGCTGCATATCTCGCCGGACTGGCTACGGGATTCTGGAAGAGTGTGGCTGACGTGGAAGGATTCTGGCGGGCGGAACGGAGATTCGAACCCGCCATGGAGCGGGCCACGCGCGACCGGCTATTCGCCGGTTGGAAGGATGCCGTGGCCCGTTCGAGAAGCACGCGCTAACTTACTTAACGGCGCCAGTAACCGCGGTAATACCGGCCGCCCCAATAACGCGGGCCAACCCAGTAACCACGTGCATAGGGTGGACGAGCCCAGTAACCGGCGCGCCATGCCCAGCGTGCCCGGTACGGATACCAGTAGCCACCGACCCAGCTATAGCCTGGACCGGGCGCTGGCGCCACGTAACCTGCAACCGGAGCCGGGGGCGGGGCATAAGCGGGAGCAGGTACACCCACGCCAACTCCCACCACTACGGCGGGCGCGGCGAACAGCGCGCTGCCTGCCAATAAAAGAACGGCGAACAATTTGGTTTTCATGATCTCCTCCTCGTCTTGAGCCGCTCTCGTTCGCGGCTACGCGGCTCCTTCTTGCAAACGGCTCGCCAACCGCAAGAAGATGAAAATACACGGGCTATGGGCAGCCAAATTGGCCGATCTGCACCGCGGTTGGTGGATCTCAGCCAATTTATATTCGCCTTTCATTCGCTTTTGGAGTACAATGCTTTCGATGGCTCTCAAGCTTTACCTGGTAACGTGTAATTTATTCCAATCGGGCGATTACCGATCCCTTAAAGAGCGCTTGCGGACGCTGGAAGCCAAGCAGGTGCTCGACAATCAATGGGCGCTGCGCAGCACCTATTCCGCGCCGGAGCTGAAGGAGATTTTCCGGCAGCTCATCGACGATCGCGACCGCATCGTGGTGACGGAGGTGGGCGCGGAGTGGGCCAGCCGGCGAGCGCTGGTGAATATGGCGAAGTTGTAAGCCGGATCAGTTGCCGATCGGTTGACTTAGTGGCACCCACTCGCGACCGTCAAACTGGACGAGATACAACTGCTTGATCGGTTGATAGTCAGTCGGACTGGTAGTGAGGCGGATTCCGGGACGAAGCATGCCAAGCCCGAGGTCGAGGCTGGCGGCCTGCTTCATCACATTGGCCGCGGTCAGATCGTCGCCACATTTCTTCAGCACCGCGACTGCGGCCGCGGCGACTTCATAGCCATACACGTTGTTGGCGTCGCGCAGATTCGCGTCCGGGTTATATTTGCGCATCCAGTCGACAAAGGCGCGCACCGCGAGATCCTGTCTCGATTCGGGCTTCAGCCATCCCTTGGAGCGCGCGTTGGTGATGATTCCGGCGGCCTTTTCGAGCCCCGCCGGCTCCAGGAACGCGGCGACGGAGAGCGAGGCATTGGGGATGAACTCGAGCGGTCGCCAGCCGATGTCATACGCTTTGCGGATGGTGTGCGTAGCCATGCGCCCCACGGCCAGATTCATGAACACATCGGCGCCGGAATTTTTGAGCGCTACGATCTGCGCGTCGACACTCGCGGGGTCGGAATAATCGAAAGCCGCCTCCTTCACGATCATCGTGGCCGCTTTGTCTCCGAAGCCGTCGCGGATACCTTGCCGCCACTCGTCTCCGGACTCGCGCGCATAGAGGATGCCCACCTTGGCGCCCGGCTTGTTGTGCAAGATGTAGCGTGCATAGACCAGACCTTCGGTGCGCTTGCTGGCCTGAAAGCCCATAGTCCACGGGAAGTGCGCGGGATCGTCGAAGGCCGATTCGGGGGCGGCCACGAAAAGCTGGGGAACCTTCTGATCGTTCAGATATTGGCGAATCGCCAGGTTGGCGGCTGTTCCCCAGATGCCCACGGTGAGCAGCACGTGGTCCTGTTCGACGAGTTGATGCGCCAGGGCCACCGCCTTGGCCGTATCGGAACCGGAATCGAGGCTGATGAAATCGATCTTATGGCCGTTGATTCCCCCCTGGTCGTTGATCATTTGGAAGTAAGCTGCTTCGGCTCTACCGGTCGCGCCGTACTCGGTGAATGCGCCGGTCGAAGGCACGATGTTGCCGATCTTGATTTCTTTCGGCTGCGACAGCGCCGGCACTGTAAGCGCGAACGTGAGCAGAGCGGTGGTTTGGAGAGCACGCATGCGGATAGTTACTCCTCGTTGAATCCCGTCGCCCGCCGGAACCCTTCCACATAATGACCGTCTTTCTTCTTTCCTATCTGCCGCAACTCGGCCTTCAGCTGGGCGAGAGCCGCCGGGTCCCAATCCGGCCTGTACTTATCCACTGCCGGTGGAAATTGGCTGACATGCGCTACTGCGGCGTTCAGTTTGATCTCGGCAACATCGTCGATATTGACGAAGTAATTGGCATCTTTTCCCGCGTAGTAATAATATTCCTGCGGCACGCGCCACGGCTCCAGGCCGTCATGCAGACGCTGGTTCGGAAAATACAAAGGCCACTCGGCCGCGCGAATGGCGTCGATCGTATTATTAGCCGCCATGCGATGGTCGGTCTTATGCCAGCGCACATACTCGGAGCCGGGGTCCGCGCTCAGCACCACATCGGGGCGATACTTGCGGATCAGGCCAGTCACTTGCTCCACTAAGTCGCGCGTGTTGGCGTATTCCAGCATGCCGTCGTGATATTGCAGCCACAGGATGCTCTCTTTCGGAATGCCGAGGATGCGGCAAGCCTCTTCCTCTTCGTGCATGCGAATGCGCGCCAGCCGTTCGCTGGTCATGTCGGGGTCGTGCGATCCTTTGTCGTCGTTGGTATAGATCACGATGTGGATGCGGTTGCCGTTTTTGGCCAGTTTGTAGAGCGTGCCGGCGCAGCAGAACGTATCGTCGTCGGGATGCGGCGTGAACAACATCACGGTTTTGCCGCGCGTGTCTTCCAGGCGCGCGGAGTCCTGGGCCTGGGCAATGAGCGAGAGTGCGAATGTCAGAATCAGAATCCTCATAGAAGTTAGTGTAGTGTGTTATCGGCGTTCATCGGCGTTCATCGGCGGCCATTCATCTTTGTGGCTTCCAGGGTCTTCGCGAAAACCAAGTTGGCCGCCGATGAACGCCGACAAACGCCGATAACACAAATCCCATATGGTTCCTGCATTAGAATGGGAAGCATAACCCGGCGGTTCCCGAAGTGCAAGAGGCAACCGGTGGGAACAGCCATCCAATGACCGGAACACGATTGCCTTATCCGCTCGCCCGGCCCATCGGCGTCTTCGATTCGGGCGTCGGCGGCCTCACCGTGCTGAAGGCCTTGCGGCGCAAACTGCCGCATCGCGATTTCGTTTATCTGGGCGATACCGCGCGCGTCCCGTACGGCCGCAAGCCCGCCGCCATGGTGGCGGAATTCGCTTACGGCATCGTGGAATTCCTGCGGCAAATGGATGTGGAAGGCGTGGTGATCGCCTGCAATACGGCGTCTGCCGCGGCTTTGCCGGAACTGGCCGGACAGTTTTCGATGCCCATCTGGGGCGTGATCGAGCCGGGCGTGGAAGCCGCCGCGCGCGTCACCCGGACGGGGCGCGTCGGGGTCATCGGGACCAAGGGCGCCATCGCCAGCGGCGCGTATCAGCGGCGCCTCGAACAGCGCGGGCTCAGCGTGTGGGCGCGGGCTTGCCCCATGCTGGTGCATATCGTGGAGGAGGGCCTGGCGGATTCGCCGGAGTGTGACCTGCTGCTGCATCATTATCTGGACGACCGTGCCGCCGTTGACACGCTCATCCTGGGATGCACACATTATCCGGTGTTGCACGATGCGATTCAGCGCGTCGTCGGCGAAGGTATCGCGCTGGTGGATAGCGCGGAGGCTCTGGCGCAGACGGTCAACGGAAGGATGGGAGCGGATCCGCCGGCGGGCGATCCGGGACGCATTGTGCATTTTGTCACGGGAGATCCGGTGGCGTTTGCGCATACTGCCGCGGTGATTGGCGAAGTGGCAGGTGAAGTGGTGCCGCTGCCGGTGACCGAGTTGATCGCGTTGCAATGTGGGGCAGGCACGTTGCCTGTGGCGGCCTCGTAGGCCGCCAGCCGCGCAGTTGCGCGGCGGAGCTGAGGGTTAACCTGTGCGCCCAAGCCTGTCCCGCACCAGTTCCATCATCCGCGCGGGATCGGTAATGCGCAGCGCCTCGAAGCCCGCGGCGCGGGCGCTCTCCATACCGGGCGGCGAATCCTCCACGGCCAGGGCGCGCCGGATACCCAGTCGCGTGCCCGCCAACAAGTACGGCTCCGGCGCCGGCTTGTGCCGCTTCACATCACCACCGCCCACCACCGTATCCAGATATCGCAGGATGCCGGTGGCTTCAAGCGGCGGTTCGATCTCGGAATGTGCGCTCGATGAAACCACCGCCAGCTTGTAATTGCCGGACAACTCCTGGAAAAAATCGGCGAGCCCATCCGCAAACGGCGGATGCTCCGCCATGCGCTGGCGGAAGCGTTCTTTCTTTACCGCATACCGTTCCCATAGCTTCGCGGGATCGGCCGGAGGATCGGCCAGTTTCGCGAACACGGGCATCATGGCGCTATCGGCCGCGCCCACGCAATGCGCGGCGTAGACTTCCCAAGTCACATTGACGCCCAACGGCGCGAGCGCTTCGCGCCAGCAATCGCAGTGCAAGGGTTCGCTGTCAACCAGGACGCCGTCGAAATCGAAAAGGATGGCTTCAAACTCGGGCATGGAAATTACAAGTCTAGCAGCCGCGCTGGCCGCGCTTCACCGGGCGGTGAGGACAAATCCCGGCCCCTGGCCCCCGTCCCCTAACCCCTGCTTATTGCGCCGCTAACGTATACGGTGCGATCCGCAACAGCCCACCATGGGTCCAGAATTGCGGCGGCCAGACCTGCAGCAGGCGAGTCAGTCGCGACTCCATCATATCTTCCTGCGCTCGCCCGAAGAGCACATCCAAAATGCTTCGCCGCGGCGGATACATGACCAACGTGACATTCTGCGACGCCGGTATCCGGGCCTTCTGCTTCACCAGTTCGATGGCCCGGTCGATTCCACCTAAGTCGTCCACCAGTCCGTTCGATTTTGCCTGGTCGCCGAGCCACACGCGTCCCTGCGCCAGCGGCTCAATCTGGTCGAACGGACGATGCCGCGCCTCGGCCACCTTGGCCACAAAATCGTGATAGTTGGCATCGATACCTTCCTTCAGTTTGGCCAGCTCGATGGGCGACAGATCCTTGTAATCCGAATCGATATCTCCGAATTGCCCGCGCACGATGGTGTCCTTGGTGACGCCCAGCTTATCGTAGAGCCCGTGCAGATCGGGCTTCCCGAACACCACACCGATGGAACCGGTGAGCGTGCCCGGATAAGCCACCACCGGATCGCCGGTCATGGCCATGTAATAGCCGCCCGAAGCGGCCGTATCGGACATCGAAATCACCAGCGGCTTTTTCTTGCTCAGCAGGTTCATTTCGCGCCAGATCTCGTCGGAAGCCACCGCATCGCCGCCCGGCGAATCGATGCGCACCACCACGCCATCGATGCTTGAATCGCCGGCGATCTTGCGTAACTGCTTATTGAACCCGGTGGCCTGAATGCCATCGCCGGACACGCCATCGTCGCCCGCCGAGCCGCGCGTGATGGTGCCATCGCCCACCAGCATGGCGATGTGGTGAGTGCCTTCCAGTCCGAGCGAGCCCGCGGAGACCCGCTGGTAGCCGCCGCTCGAAAGCCGATGCAGTTCGCCCGCGTTCACTTTCTGCTGCAGATCGGAAAACATCTGGTCTTCGTAGCGCAGTTGGTCGACCAGGCCGTCGTGGAGCGCGGCTTGGGCCAGGAACGGCCCCTGGTCGATCAGAGCGCGCATCTCATCCGGCGTTTTCTTGCGTGCCTGCGCGACGTGCGCCAGCAGGTTCCCAAACAAATCGTCGATCACCGAAGTCAGCACTTCGCGCGTCTCCGGACTCATCGAGGTGCGCGTGAACATATCGCCGAAATCCTTGTATTTCCCATCGTGCTCCACCTGCACCTTCACGCCGATCTTGTCGAGCGTGTTCTTGAAATACATGGTTTCCACGCGCATGCCCTTCAGATCGAGCCAATCCGTGGGGCCAAGATAGATGCGGTCGGCGGCCAGCGCCACGTAATAGTCGCGGGCGGAGGGCGTTTTCAGGAAGGCGTACAGCGGCTTGCCGGATTTCTTGAAGCGCTCGAGATCGGCGCGAAACTCTTCGAGCTTGCCCCATCCCACACTGAGGGACTGCGGCTCCAGCGCCACCGCCTTCACGCGCGAATCCGCGGCGGCTTTGCGCAGGGTCATCCAGATATCGGTCACGCTGGCCGCGGGACGCTCAGCCAGTGCGCCGATGGGGACCTCCACGGGTGCGCGCTCCGGGATATCGCCCGAGAGCTGCAGTTGCAACACCGAGTTCTGCGCCACCACGGGAGCGCTTTCGCGGAAGGAACGCACCAACGCGAACATGATCAGGAAAAAGGCGGCGATACAAAGCACGACGCCGGTAATCAAGCCAAACAGGAACTTCGCCATCCTATTCCGACGTTAGCATGGAAAGGCTGGAAGGGACTGGGTATGCGGCACATAGCCGTACGTCCGCCGTAGTTTTCGCAACGTTTCCGGACAGCCGGAATGTTGCGCACATAGTGCGCCGTGGTCGATCGGCGCTGCCGCATTCGTTTTTGCCCTCGCTGGAAAGGTCGAGAAGGCAGCCAGTATGTGCCCGCTTACCAGCCGGTGAATGCTCCGGCGGACGGCAATAAGTTCCACTTATCGTGGCGTCCAGGCTACTAACCGGCCGGGGACATTCTTTACCGAGCCGCGACTGTAAGGGAGTGCCCCATGACCCCGCGGGCCACCAAAAGCGCTGAAGACCAATTGGAGGGCGGGCAATCCTGCCCGCAGCGGGCTTTTCGCCGGCTGGCCGCCTGAAAGGCGGCTGCGGCCAGGATTGGCCGCCCTCCAAATAGCTGCGTCTTCAACGGAGCGGTTTCCTCGGCTCAGAATCCCAAAACGGTTAAAGCACTCCAGATCCGATAGCCCAACTTCCGGGGGTGTACACTGAGAGAACCTGGGTTTGTTTCCGAAGGCCTGTCGGCAAACGCGACAAACCAGCGGACCCAGTCTTCCCGTCGAGGAATTCAGCTATGTCCGCAACCACAGCTTCACGTACCCCGAGCAAGCGGCGGAATACTGCCCTGCTCGGCATTGCCGCGGTCGTTTTCATGGCGGTCGTGGGGCTATCGTACCGGCAGTGGAGGCAATATAGCCGTGCCATCGCCAATGCCGCTCAAACCCGCGCCATCGCCGATTCTGTCGACCGCCTCTTCGCGAGTCTCCTCGATGCTGAAACCGGCCAACGCGGGTTTCTCCTCACTGGCGAGGACCGTTACCTCGAACCCTACAATCGAGCCATCCAGCAAATCCCTCCCGAGCTTTCTGCAATGTCGCGCCTCCTCGCAGCGCGGCCTGGCCAGTCCGCGGCTGCGGCGCGCCTGAGCGCTCTCACCACCGATAAACTCGCCGAACTTCGCGAGACAGTCGAACTGCGGCGCGCGCGCGGCATCACGCTTCCCCTGGTTATTGTCCTTAGCGACCGCGGCAAACAGACTATGGATGAAATCCGCGCGCTCTGCGGCCAAATTCGGCGAACGGAGATCTCCGGCGAGTCAGAGGCTTCTATTGAGGCTGAGGCGGCCGCCGGCACAGCCCTTCTGGCGAGCATTGCCGGAGCGCTGGTGCTTCTTTTCCTCCTGGCTTTCGGGCTGGAGCCCTTTGCAAGTCCTGAGCCCCAGGCCCAACGGCGATCATGGCCCTTACGGTACGGGGTAGCCGTCTTGACGGTGGTAGTGATGGTACTTTTCCGAACTGCTCTCACGCCACTCATGGGAGACCGGTCCATGCCGTTCACCCTCTTCTTTCCCGCCGTCTGGTTTGCGGCATGGTTTGGTGGAGTTCGGCCGGGTGCTTTGTCCGTAGTGCTTTCTGCGCTGGCGGGCGCCTACTTTTTCGCCGAGCCAACGCATTCGCTGCTGATCAAGTATCACGACGATCAAATCGCGCTGCTGATGCTGGTGGTTGTCGGATTTGGGATGGCTCTATTGAGCCGCTCGCAACAGCAGGCAGTCGTTAGGGCCATCCAGGCAGAGAACGCCGAGAGAAATGCGCGGCAGCGTTTCGAAACCACGCTCGCCAGCATCGGCGATGCCGTTATCGCTACCGACAACCGTGGGCGCGTGACCTTCGCCAACCGCATCGCGCTCGCTCTGTTGCGGTGGCCGCAAACAGAAGTAGTTGGACATCCACTCGATGCTACGTTTCGAATTGTCAACGAATTCACGCGCGCCACCGTGGAAAGTCCGGTCTCGAGAGTACTGCGGGAGGGCCGCATCGTCGGCCTGGCAAACCACACGGTGTTGATCGGCCGGGACGGAAGCGAGGTCCCCATCGATGACAGCGCTGCCCCCATTCGCGACACCGACGGAAGTGTCCGCGGCGCTGTGTTGGTCTTCCGCGATATCACCGAACGCCGCCGCGCCGAGGTGGCCACCGGCCTGCTGGCTTCCATCGTCGAGACTTCGGATGATGCCATCCTCACCGAGGACATGCACGGTACCATCACGAGTTGGAACCGGGGGGCGGAACGGATCTTCGGGTATTCCGGACCAGAAGTCCTTGGCAAATCGATATCGATTCTGGCCGCGTCCACCCACGCGGCAGACTTGCTCGAATTGCATGAGCGGATCAAGCGCGGCGAACACGTCGAAAACTACCAGACCGTCCATAGAACCAAGACAGGTGAACTGATTCATGTGTCTATAACGATGTCGCCGGTCCGTGACGCGGGCGGACGGATCACAGGCATCTCCAAAATCACCCGCGATATGACTGCCTGGATCGAGGCGCAACGGGAAATTGCGGAACAGCGCGAACGCTTACAAGTTACGCTGAGCAGCATCGGGGACGGCGTCATCGCTACCGACGTGAACAGTTGCATTTCTTACCTGAATCCCGTGGCCGAAGCGTTAACGGGCTGGCATACGGCCCACGCGGTAGGCAGACGGCTGGACGAGGTCTTTCGAATCATAAACGAGGAATCCCGGCAGGCCCTGGAGAATCCCGTAACCAAGGTATTGCGGGAGGGAAAGATCGTCGGCTTGGCTAATCACACCCTGTTGATCACACGGGACGGCAGAGAACTCGCTATCGACGATAGTGGAGCGCCGATCCGCAATGGCCAAGGTGAGAGCGTTGGCACGGTGCTCGTTTTCCGCGACGTCACCGAAAGGCGGGCAGACGAGGCGCAGCTAGAGCGTCAAGCCGCCGAATTGCGGCGCGCGAACGGCGAATTGAGCCAATTTGCGTATGCCATTTCGCATGATCTGCGGGAACCGCTCCGAAATATAGCCAATTTTACCGAGTTGTTGGTGCGGCAATACTCGAAACCACTCGAGGCTGATACGCGCACCCACGTAGACTACATCTTAAACGGTGTCAGTCGAATGGAGGCGCTGCTCAATGACTTGTTAGCCTACAGTCAGGTGGGCGGCGGGGAGGCGCGGCATGGCTTAGTGGCTACAAACGGCGTTGTAGAGAAAGTGCTGGCAGATTTGCACTCGGCGATCGTCGAAAGCGGCGCTCAGGTCACTGCCGACTATCTCCCGCAGGTCTGTGGTCATGAGCCGCAGCTAACGCAGTTATTTCAAAATCTCATTGGCAATGCCATCAAATATCGTTCCGTCCGCCCCCTGCGGATCCATATAGGCGCGCAGAGGAGTAAGGGAGAGTGGGTATTTAGCGTGCGGGACAACGGGGTTGGAATTGCACCGGAATACCATGACATCATATTCGGGGTTTTCAAGCGTCTGCACGGAAGGGACATACCGGGTACGGGCATCGGTCTCGCGATTTGTGCCAAGGTCATCGAGCGGCACGGAGGCCGCATCTGGGTCGAGTCCCAGCCTGGTGAAGGTTCGGAGTTCTTTTTTTCCCTGGCGGCACTTCCTGTGGGCGCTGCGGCTGCCGGTGAGGGATCGCGCCGTTAGACGGCGGGACATTTCCGCATCGTCCAGGCGCACCGTCACACGCGGCACGGCCTTCCGGCGGACCGATTTGATCCGACTGCGGTCAAGTAGCGCTATTACCGCCCGTATCCAACTGGTCTAATCAGGCCGCCAGCGGGGCATTCGCGCGGCATTGGAGCTGATTCGGCACTTGAACCGTCGCTCAGATCCTTTGCCGAAGCATGGCGGTCCCGTTCAAGAAACGACGAGGGCATAGCGCCGTGCCCCACGAGCTTGAGCGTGCCGAAATCCTTACACCACGCCCTCAGAGGCGTGGATTGAGACGTTCGGGATTGCTTACATCCAAAGAAACGAATAGAAAGGGCGGTTACGAGCCAGAGCCCCGATTCGCAATACCACCGAGAGACTCTCGAAAGAACAAATTCAGCGGTTCTGCGGCTGGCTCGACGATGTCGGATTTTGGAAACTGCCAGCCCGGCAACAGACGCCAGACAGGACATACCACCTGGAAGGCGCGCAAGGGATCATGGAAGCATGGAAGGCTGGCCGCTATCAAATCGTAGACAGGTGGTCGCCTCCAACCGGCGATCGGCTTCGCGCTCTCGAAATGATGCTAATGATCGATCTGGCCCACTTCGCGTTGCACCATCAGGACGTGTACTGAGCCGGGCATCGGCTCACCCGATTACGCGCGCCCGATGGTTGGATTAGTTCACTGAATCGTCACATTGACCGGATTGGCCTCTTTCCCGTCCGCGGTCAGAATGATGTTGACGCTGCCCTGGCCTGCCAGCGCCGGCGGCAGAGGGCCGATGTTGACCTGATCTTCTCCTACGTAACCTGACGCTCCCGCGTACAACACCGGCACGGCAAGGCTGCCCACCGTGGCGGTGACGTTCATCGCGTTGCGGATACCCGTGCCGTACATTTCCAGGTAGACCTGTTCGTTGGACTGGCTTACATTGATAGGCAAGCCAACCACCTTTCCGGATACCACCTGGTACACGGGCTGCAGCGGTTGCTGCGCCTGATTAAGTACCGGCAGGACCCAGGCCGCCGCCAGGCCACCCGGGCCATTTAGCGAATAGATCCCCGGCGAGACACTGCCGAGTTGCATAGTTGCGGACAGAGTAGTCCCGTTCTGATTGTGGATGCTCACTACCCCCAGGCCTGTGGCGAGGCCTGCCGGAATCTCGAAATTAATCTGCGACGGAGAGACGTAATATAACGGAGCGGGAAGCTCCATTCCGGCCGCGTCCGTCACCGTCACGCTGTTGCCGTTGAGCGAGTTCTGCAGCGGTACAGTCGTCGCCGAGGCTGTTCCGGTGGCCAAATTCGTGCCGCGCGGGGCATAAGCCGCGACGATGGATTCTGCCGCGAAGGCTTGGATCTGTCCGACGGCGGACGATCTGACGGTGAACGGGGCTACGGCGGCCTGTGCCACGCCGCCGTACATGGTACCCAGGGCGGATACCGCCGGTAGCGAAGGCATGCAAATCGCCATGTAATTGTCGGTGTCAGGCGCCGTGTGCGTATTGTTTGGGTCCGACGACAGGCACAGCAGAGCCGGCGTGTCGAAATAGTCCCACCCCTGTGCCCCGATGGCCTGCGCCCAAGCGATGGCCGCGGAGTTGAGCCATCCGCTCCACACGTTTGTCACGTTCCAGCCGATCCAGCCCGATCCCAGGTAGGTGTCCACCTCACCCGAACCCGCTGGGCCGCCCGGAATGCTCCAACGCAAGCCGCTCGCCTCATTCACAAACAGTCCCAGGCTATAGGGCGCTTTGCGGACGCGCTGGGCCATGAAGTTGTATGTGGAGGGCTGCGGCTCCGGCGTCCCGATGACCGCCGCATATTCCGAAGACGTTGCGTTCGATGACGGGTAGACATCCATGCCCACGTAATCCAGAAAGGGATCGATGGTCGTATAATCGCACCAATAATTCAGCGACCGGGGAGAGTTCGGGCAGGTATACTCGCCGTTGGTTATCCCCATTTCCGAATAGGCCCCTCCCACGCCCACGCTAGTAGCCGGGCTGACTGTCTTAATCGCTGTACTGGCATGCTGCAGGAAGGTGTCCACGTTGGCCGTACTCGATAAGAACGGGCACGCGCCGCAGAACAATCCCCAAGCCCCCGCCGCTTCGTGTAGCGCCGTGACGCGCGCCACCCCGGCGTACCCGGCGGGCGCCCCTGAATTTACCATCGAAACCATGGTCTGGTAGAGCGGAACCATGCACGCTTCCACGGCCGCCTCGGTACGGTTGGCGATTACGGTGAGCCCGCACGTATTCCATATGTCGGCCGATGGCGTTGGCGCGAAGTGGATCTGCACCTGCGGATAGTTGGCCGTAATGTAATTGAGAACCGTGGTGTACGTGTTGAGCCACTGCGTCAACTCCTGCGAGAAGGAGGCTGGAAAGCATGCCGATCCAGCCGTAACCGTGCTGGAACTGTACGCGGCGCAAAAGTTCGCGTACTGGCTGGCCGTGAACCAGGGGCCGGGATCAAGGTTGATATCCGTTCCGGTAAGCCCCAGGCCCCCCTGACCGAGCGGCTTGAAGAGCGAATCGGCGAATGCCTCGGCGTATGCAATGTTGTCGTACAGGCATGTTGGCGGACCCGTGGTCGCACAAGTTGCCGGATCGCTCAGAAAAAAATTCTGATTTAAAGGACTGAACTCCGCGGCGTACAGGATGTTGTTTGAGGGATACGAGCCGAAGTTCTCCATAATGCCTGAGAAGGCCGTCCCGGCGCCTGCCGTGAAGTCCTGGAAATCCATTCCCCCTTCGGGTGCGGCAAAAACTCCGAATGGCGAACTGATCCAGGTGACCGTATCGCCGAACTGGTCCCCCGCGGTTGGCGATCCGCTCGCCGGACAGTTGACCGTATTGGTAACCGTGCAGGTCTGCGCCCATAGGCCGGCCGGCAAAATCAAGATCAGTAAGCTCTTCACTCGTTCTAGTCCTCCTGGACGGGCGCCGCCTGGTGATTTAACGCCGCCCTGTCCTTCTGTATGATAAAACCCAGCTCGTGAGCGATTGTTTCTCTGGCGACCTCCGGCTTTCCGCATGGCATGGCCCATGATGCGCGCTCAGCGTGTGTGAGCGGCGATGCCTGGCTTCGCGCGCGTGGCGAGTCAAGCCTGCGTCGGCATGCGGAGAAATGCTACATCAGGCGATGCGAATAAGTAAGACTAAATCCTCTGGCATCGGCCAGCGGCGGACTGCTGGCGTTTTTTCGTCCCGCTCGAACCGCTACCGATGTGGCCACGCAACGCCCCGCAGGCACTTCCTGGGAGACACTTCCACTGGTCCTTAACCGTTTTGGGGAAACCGCTCCCTGACGGTCGCGGCTCGGTAACGGACGTAGTGACTTTCCGGGGTTTACTACTCTGAAACCGCTCCCTGACGGTCGCGGCTCGGTAACGGACGTAGTGACTTTCCGGGGTTTACTACTCTGAGACCGCTCCCTGACGGTCGCGGCTCGGTAACGGACGTCGTGACTTCGCGGGGTTTACTGAGCCGCGACCGTGAGGGAGCGGTTTCTTCACGCGGAAATCCCCAATACAGTTAAGCGCTCGCTTCCACTCTAGATCCGATAACCCAACTTCCGGGGGTGTACACTGACAAAAACTGGATTTTTTTTCCGAAGACCTTTCGGCACACGCGACAAGCCAGCGGACCCGGTCTTCCCGTCGAGAACTCAGCTATGTCCACAAAAACAGGTTCACCTACCCCCAGCAAGCGGCGGAATACTGCCCTGCTCGCGATTGCCGCGGTCGTCCTCATGGCGGTCATGGGGCTATCGTACCGGCAGTGGAGGCAATATAGCCGCGCCATCGCCAATGCCGCTCAAACCCGCGAGATTGCGGATTCCGTCGACCGCCTCTTCGCCAGCCTCCTCGATGCGGAAACCGGCCAACGCGGGTTCCTCCTCACCGGCGAGGACCGTTACCTCGACCCTACAATCGAGCGATCCAGCAGATCCCTCCCGAGCTTTCCGCAGTGTCGCGCCTCCTCGCCGCGCGGCCAGGCCAGTCCGCCGCTGCAGCGCGGCTGAGCGTTCTCACCACCGATAAACTCGCGGAACTTCGCGAGACAGTCGAACTGCGGCGCGCGCGCGGCATCGCGCCGCCCCTGGTTATTGTCCTTAGCGACCGCGGCAAACAGACTATGGATGAAATCCGCGCGCTCTGCGGCCAAATTCGGCGAACGGAGATCTCCGGCGAGTCAGAGGCTTCGATTGAGGCTGAGGCGGCCGCCGGGTCAGCCCTTCTGGCGAGCATCGCCGGGGCGCTGGTGCTGCTTTTCCTCGTGGCTTTCGGGTTGGAGCCCTTTGCAAGTCCGGAGCCCCAGGCACAACGCCGATCATGGCCCTTACGGTACGGGGTAGCCGTCTTGACGGTGGTAGTGATGGTACTGTTCCGGGCCGCACTGACTCCACTCATGGGAGGCCGATCCATGCCGTTCACCCTCTTCTTTCCCGCCGTCTGGTTTGCGGCATGGTTTGGTGGAGTTCGGCCGGGTGCTTTGTCCGTAGTGCTTTCTGCGCTGGCGGGCGCTTACTTTTTCGCCGAACCGACGCATTCGCTGCTGCTCAAGTATCACGATGATCAAATCGCGCTGCTGATGCTTGTGGTGGTCGGATTTGGCATGGCTCTATTGAGCCGCGCGCAGCAGCAGGCAGTGGTACGGGCCGTCGCGGCGGAGAACGCCGAGAGGAATGAACGGCAACGTTTCGAAGCCACACTCGCCAGCATCGGTGATGCCGTGATCGCTACCGACAGCCGTGGCCGAGTGACCTTCGCCAACCGCATCGCTCTCTCTCTGTTGCGCTGGCCGCAAACCGAAGTAGTTGGAAATCCACTGGATGCTACGTTTCGGATAGTCAATGAATTCACGCGCGCAACCGTGGAAAGTCCGGTCTCGAGAGTACTGCGGGAGGCCGCATCGTCGGCCTGGCAAACCACACGGTGTTGATCGGCCGGGACGGAAGCGAGGTCCCCATTGATGATAGCGCTGCCCCGATTCGCGACACCCACGGAGATATCGGCGGCGCTGTGCTGGTCTTCCGCGATATCACCGAACGCCGCCGCGCCGAGGTGGCCACCGGCCTGCTGGCTTCCATCGTCGAGACTTCGGATGATGCCATCCTCACCGAGGACATGCACGGTACCATCACGAGTTGGAACCGGGGTGCGGAACGCATCTTCGGTTATTCCGGGCCGGAAGCCCTGGGCAAGCCGATATCGATTCTGGCATCGCCCACCCACCCCGCAGACTCGCCCGAATTGCTTGAGCGGATTATGCGCGGCGAACATGTCGAACACTATCAGACCGTCCGTAGAACCAAGGCCGGTGAACTGATTCATGTGTCCATAACCATGTCGCCGGTGCGTGACGCAGGCGGACGGGTCACAGGTATCTCGAAAATCACACGCGATATCACGGCCTGGGTGGAGGCGCAACAGGAAATCGCGGAACAGCGCGAGCGCTTACAGGTTACTCTGAGCAGCATCGGGGACGGCGTCATAGCTACCGACGTGAACGGTTGTATCTCTTACCTGAATCCCGTGGCCGAAGCGTTGACGGGCTGGCGCACGGCCCACGCGGTAGGCAGACGGCTCGACGAGGTCTTTCGAATCATAAACGAGGAATCCCGGCAGGCCCTGGAGAATCCCGTAACCAAGGTATTGCGAGAGGGTAAGATCGCCGGTTTGGCGAATCACACCTTGTTGATCGCACGGGACGGCAGAGAACTCGCGATCGACGATATTGCCGCGCCGATCCGCAACGGCCAACGTGAGAGGGTGGGCGCGGTGCTGGTTTTCCGCGACGTCACCCAAAGGCGGGCAGATGAGGCGCAGCTAGAGAGTCAGGCCGCTGAATTGCGGCGCGCGAACGATGAATTGAGCCGGTTTACGTATGCCATTTCGCATGATCTGCGGGAACCGCTGCGCAATATTGCCAATTTTACCGAGTTGTTGATCCGGCAATGAAGGTTGAGGCTATAGTTCGTGAAAGAGGATGGCGGCTGGAGCGTAACTGTTCCAGTGCTGCTGCCGCTCAGCGTCATTTGGGTACCCGGCGCGCCGGCCAGGGTCCCAGCCGGCGAGACCGCCCACCACTGGGTTGACGCAGCGTTGTTCTGGACGGCCCAAACGTTTCCCGTTTGTCCAACCCCGGCTTGGATAACCTCGTTCGTGCTGCCACCCGGTGTAGCGAGGATGGTCCAGTTCTGCCCGTTTGTCCCGCCGGTTGCGGGGCTGAAGGCTATGGACACGTTGTTGCTTAGCATCGTTGGGCTGGTGCTCATCGTGATCCCACAGCCACCAGTGAACACGGTACGGGTGGGGTCGGTACCCCATTTGAATGTCGTTCCGGTCTGGACTTGGGCACAGTACGTAACTTGCGTCGTACCCGTGTATATACCGCTTGCGGTGGCTGCAACGGCACCGCTCGTACCGACGACTGCGTTCAGCCCCGCAGGGGCGGTGTTGTTGTAAACGGTCCATGTGGCGATCGGGGCAGCGCCGCCGACCCCCCAGTAGTAAGGCGTGTAACAGGGTGTACATGTGCCTACCGGAGTACCGCTGGCCATCCGCACCATAGCGCTGGCGTTACTGCTCTGGTCAATGCCCATCGGCACCGTCAGTGGCCAGTCAGCAGCCCCGTCGAACCATATTCGCCCGTGCCCGACGCTTGGCGTTACAGGCGCGACGGCGGTAAGGAGGTCCAGAGCGCCGCCCAGAGCGGTCGAAACCATCAACGACGTTGCGGTGCACGAGCTGGCAGTCCCCGCAGCGACAGTACCCGTCGAAGGCGCGCTCGTATAGCCAGAGCCAGCGCTCGTGATCATCAGGGGCGCGCCGGTCATGATCGTGTTAAGGCTAGTCAGTTGCAGGAGGCCATCGCGGCCACCCCTCCACCACCGGGCGAAGGAAACGTGATAATACATGTTTTCCCTGCGACTCCGGATGCGGTGATGCCCGATCCGTATGTGCCGCCGGCGACGCCGGCTTGAGTTACCACCTCACTGCCGACAGGTTGCCCGTAGCGGTAACGTTACCCAAATTATCGACCGAGACGACCGTTTGGCCGAACGCCGGAATAGAGACGGCGAGAAGTATAACTAACTTGTGCACAGTAGGTTCCTGGTGGCTCTGGATGGTCGGATCTCGACGCCGGGCCGCACCTCGACGCCTCGCGTACCGAAAAACAGTCGATTGGAACTGCTAACGGATACTATGCGTCGTTTTATACCGAATGTCAATACCAGTTCCGCCGCATGAAAAAAATGGGTACCATACCCGTCGCGGTAGCCACCACAGAGCTGGGCGGCGCGAACCACCATGTCGTCCCTTCCGTCTCCGTTCAAGTCGGCGAGGAGGATCAGAAAAGGCAAGCGCTGGCTGCCGCTGAGCCGGTGGAGATCCATCTGACGGCTCAAACGCCAAGAGTTAAACCAGCTATTCGCCCTCAACTACCGTGTTGGCATGCACTGTACCAGAGTATCAAGTAACCGGAGTTCGCCCCGTTTGGACAGCGCCCACTGGTGCTAATATAATCTCTCCAATCCGCCCCTATGGACCACATTCTCTCGATCGTCCTATTCACGCCATTGGCCGGCCTCCTGGTGCTGATGTTCCTGCCTTCGTCGAACCCGCGCCTCATCAAAATCTGGGCCAACATCGCGTCGTTTATCGGATTCCTGGTCTCGCTGCCCCTGGTCTTACAATTCGACCGCACCAAGCCGTGGGCGTTCGAGGAGCAGGCCAACTGGATTCCCAGCATCGGCGCGCACTATCACATCGCCGTGGACGGCTTCGGAATGCTGCTGGTGATGCTCACCACGGTGATGGGCTTCATCTCCATCCTTTCGAGCTGGAACGCCATCGAGTACCGGCTCAAGGAATATTACGGCTTCTTCCTGCTGCTGCAAACCGCCATGCTGGGCGTATTCATGTCGCTCGACATGCTGCTGTTCTTCGTGTTCTGGGAAGTCACGCTGGTGCCCATGTATTTCATCATCGCCATCTGGGGCGGCGAGCGGCGCGCGTATGCCGCCATCAAGTTCATCATTTATACCTTGATCGGCTCGGTGCTGATGTTCCTCGGCATCCTGACGCTTTACACACAGCACTTCGCGCAATTTCAAACTTATTCTTTCGACTTCGCCGACCTGATGCGCACCAGTCTCTCGCCAACCATGCAATGGTGGGTGTTCTGGGCGTTCTTCGCGGGCTTTGCCGTGAAAGTTCCCATGTTCCCGTTCCACACCTGGCTGCCGGATGCACATACCGAAGCGCCCACGGCCGGCTCCGTGATCCTGGCGGCCGTCCTCTTGAAAATGGGAACGTATGGATTTCTGCGCTTCTCTCTGCCCCTTCTGCCGGACGCCGCCAAGAACCCGACCATCGTGTACGTCATGTCGTTGCTCTCCATCATCGGCATTGTGTACGGCGCGCTGGCTTGCCTGATGCAGAAAGATTGGAAGAAGCTGGTGGCCTATTCCTCGGTGAGCCACTTGGGATTCTGTACGCTGGGGATTTTCGCCTTGAATCCCGCGGGCATCGCCGGCTCCATCATCCAGCAGATCAATCACGGCATTTCCACCGGCATGCTCTTCCTGATCGTGGGCGTGGTTTACGAGCGGCGGCACACGCGCTTGATTTCGGAGTACGGAGGCCTCTTGAAGGTGATGCCGGTCTTCACCATCGTCTTCCTGATCGCCGCGCTCAGCTCACTGGGCATGCCGGCGCTCAATGGCTTCGTCGGCGAGATCACTATTCTACAGGGCGCGTACCAGATGTCGATCAATTGGGCGTTCTGGGGCGCGGTGGGGATTGCGCTGGGCGCCGCGTATCTCATCTGGCTCTTCCAGCGGACCATGCTGGGCGAAGTGTCCGAAAAGAACCTCAAGCTACGCGATTTGTCCTGGCGTGAGATGGCCGTGTTTGCGCCCTTGCTGGTTTGGGCGTTTTGGATCGGCCTGAATCCGCAACCGTATTTTAGCGTGCTGGACCGGCCCGTGGCGCAGATCGTGGAGCGGGTGCGGCCGGGATATTATGCGGCACATCACCTGGCGAATCCGCTGACGGCGACTGGCGCCCCCGCTACCGCGCATCTCCGCTGACCGGCTGCAAGGCGCGCAACGCGGCGACGATTTTCATGCCGTCGGGCGAGCCCAAACCGGTGCACGCGTTCCACACCGTATCGGCCAGATAATAGGGCGACGACTGATTGAAGTTATTGTCGCCGCCAGTAATGCCTCGCAAACCGCCCGCCGCGCGAATCTCGCCATATAAATGCGGATTCAGGAAACCAACCGAGTGACCGAGCGACTCGTTCACCAGCGCAATCAGCCCGGCCCACAGCGGCGCTACACCACTGGTCCCAGGAGCCAGGAACGGCCGTCCGCCGAATATGATGTCATAGCCCGCCGCATAACCCGCGACGTCCGGAATGCCGCGGCCGATGCGCTTGTTGCGATTTACGGACGCTGGAATGTTCGCCGACTCCTGCCACGCCGGCAGCGGAAACACATCGCTGATGCCGCCTCCGGTAACGCCGCGCATCTTCCACGCGGTCTCGGTGAACTCAGTCCCGCGCCGGATCATGGCGCCGCCGCACGCCGTCACCCAGGGATCCGAAGCCGGATAGATGACGTGGGCCTGGCCGTCCGACATTCCACTACTGGCCCCCTGATTGCCGGTGGCCGCGAAGATCGTAATTCCGAGATGCGCGGCCTCCCGAAACAACGCGGACATTTTCCGGATCACGGAATGGGTCCACGCGAAATCGCCAACTCGCGGTTCTAGTTCCGGCCAGCCCCAACTGATGGACAGCACAGATGGCTTATAGACCGTATCGTGGATCGCGGCGCTGACCGCCCGTATCCAACCCTGCTCGGTGGATGGCGCAAAATACACCACGATCCGCGCGCCGGGCGCCACTGCACCGGCTACCGCGATATCCAATGTCGCTTCGCCATCGGGCGGATATGCGCGAGGCGCGGCACCGCCCGTATAGACCGGAATCACCTCGGGCGGCGGAATGCCGAGCCCTAAAAAGTAAGCGTGGATGTCAGCCGGATCGTAATGATTGCCGAATTCGAGGAGGCCGACGGTTTGGCCCGCGCCGGTCGCCGCAGTAGGGAAGTTATAGTGTGGGGCAGGCACTCTGCCTGCGCGGGCCTCGTAGGCCTGCTCTTCGGCGAACCGCTGCCGCCCGGGACAGGCCGGGAGGCCTGTCCTACCATTCGTATGCATCGACGCTGACACTATACGGCAACGCCGCGCCGCAGTCATCTGGTTTATGCCGCCGCTTCATCTTGCCGACGCCTGGCAGGCAGTTATAAGGCGGATCCAGGTGAGCGCGGGCAGGGCGGCCGCTGGAGTAATCTACCAGCTCCGCGGGCTGTTCCAGTCCGCGGATCTCCGGATACACATTCGGAGGCGAAACGAACGGACCTTTCAAGCCGGTTTCGAGCGGCACGTCCAGCCCAAAGAGTTTCGTGAGCAGGGTGGTCGCTGGAAACGGATCCGGCGGGGCATTGGCATCGGGGTCCGAGTAGATATGCAGATTTACGGTCTTGGTGGTGGAGTTGTATTCCGGCGACCAGGGAAACTTATTGCCGCTGCCATCCAGGATCGCCAGCGCGGCGGCGTCCTCGAATTCGTAAGTGAGCACGTGCACCAGCGCGATTTGCAAGGGCACCTTGAAACAGGGCGGCGGAGTAGGAAACCATGCCGGGTCGACGTCCACCGGACGCAGCGAGTGGAAGGCGGTTGGCAACTTCAGGTGCAGCTCGCAGTAGATGGGCGCGTCCGCTTGCACCTCGGCGTTCAGCATGAAAACGTTGCTTCCGGTGGCGATGCGCGCGGCGGGGCTCCCGGCGGGCTGCACCCCAACCAGCCGGTAACTAGCGCCCTTCTCGAGCGGGTGTTCCTGAAGAAAAGTCCCGGCCACGAAGATGTAATTCGGCACGTCCGGGATAATGGCCTCTACGTTTCCATCCAACAAGAACGCGCAGCTACCATGAAAGATCACATTCAGCGTTCCGCCTTGCGGAGCGCGCGCTTCTGCTGCCATGACTGTCTCCTTTTCGTTCCTGATTTTCCGTGTCACTCGAATACTTCCAGCCCTGCCCAATAATACGGGTGCGCATACTCGCCGCCGGACCGCCGCAGCGCTGCTCCGGCCCGCCGCAACGATTCAGCCACCGGCGATCCGTGCAACACCGCTTCGTAGAATTCTTGCATAAATGCGCTCGTTCCGGGCGAACTTAAATCCCATTCGCTGGCCACCACCTGACGCGCGCCGGCCCGCAGAAAGGCGCGCACGAGACTCCGCGGATCTCCCGCGCCGTGGAGTTCCCCGGATCCCGTCGAGCAGCCCGAGAGCACCGCCAGCAGGCACCGTGAGAGATCCAAGTTCCCGATATCGGCGGCCCGCAGCAAGGCCCAGCCGCCCGACGAGCCTCTCAATATCAGACCGCCTCCTTCGCCGCCGTATCCATGTCCCGCGAAATGAAACACGCGCGCGGAGCTCAGATGTGCGCGGACTTCAGGCAACGTGGCCGATTGTTCCTTCAATAAGACAGAACGAGGGATCATGGCATAAACCTTCTGCGCCTCCCGGATGGCTTCCGGCAGGGGCGGCAAGCCCAAGTCGCTTCCGGCCGCGGGTGCTCCCACCACCAACGCCTGTTCCATGGAAGCGCAAAGGGGCGCGTTTCCCGCGCCGCCATTTAGGCGAGGAACTCCGCAGTCGATCGCGGCGCGGGGCGCCCCGTTTTGCGCGAGTTCCTCAAAAGCCAGGGCGCCGGATTCGGCGGAGGCGTGCGGGTCTACGCGCAGCTCGATCGAGAAATCGCCGGCCCAATAGCTCCCCTTGGAGCGCACCAGGGCGGGCCACGGAAGCGCCGATAGCGGATCGTCGGCTTCAATCACCAGCGCATGCACACCATCCAACTCGCGGTCCCAGGGGCCCAGCAGCCATTGCGATAATTGCCTGCCATCGGCGCGCAACGCACCCTCCGGAGAATTCTCGCTGGCGCAGCCGCGCGTGAACCGGCTGGCGGTTTCGCGAATTTCCTGCACCGGCCGATCCAGCCGGCGGAACAGGAGCTTATCGCCGTGTCGCAACCACGCGGCTATTCCGGACGGCAGCTCCACGAAAGTCAATAAGGCTTGCCCGGCCGGCGGGTTAGAAAGGCTCGCGCCAAGGCTGCCGCTCCTTGACGGGGTGCCCTCTGGGCCCGGATCGGTAGATGTTGCGAAATCAACGCCGCTACTACCGAGCCGCGACCGTAAGGGAGCGTTTCCCCAAAAACGGTCAAGCACCGCGGCGCCGGACGGCGGTCTCTTGGGATCGAATAGCTCCTCGCGATATTGCTCCCACAGCGCCAAGGATTGTGGGGGCTTGGCGCCCAGCCAGATGTCCGATTCCACCAGTGCGCGGTAGGTATTCGCCATGGTCCGCACCCACAACGGGCGCTCGGCTTCGGAAATGTGCAGGCGGCTGGCGTCGCCAATCGATAAAGCGCTGCGCAGCAGTTCGTGCGCCTCGGCATATTGGCCCTTGAGGAGCAGCAAACGCCCCACCTCGGAGTCGTACATGCGCTGCCGCAGCACGCTTAAGTGTTGAACTTCGGGCTTAATGCGGAGAAGGCGATTGAGCCGGTCGTCCCGATCGCCCACGCCGGTCTCCACGCCGGCCATTTCCATCTCCGTATTCAGCGCGAATCGCGCCCGGCTCTCGCTGGGAAGTTTGGCGGCCAGCCGATATGCATCGTGCAGATGTTGTTTGGCGCTCTCGGGAAAACCAGCGGCCATTTCGGCCATGGCCCGCAGTTGCAGGGAAGAGGCTCGCACCTCATCGGAGCCCAGCGCGGCCGCGATCGCTTCGTTCTCGCGGGATGCGGCGGCGGCGGTATTTGGCAGATCGGTGGCGCGTGCCAGCAGAGCCACGTCCGAGTAGAACTGCTGCGCGCGGACCGGCGGATAATTACCATCCCAATAGAGCGCCAAACCGCGGGCCTGCTCGCGCCAGAACTGGGCGGTGTCGCCGATGTGCCGCAAAAGCCCGGCGCTGAAGCCTAAGGCGCGCAGCCGCATCACGCCATACCCGGAAGTTTCCAGTCCCGCGATGGCCGCCCGCCAATCCGCTATCGTACGCTCAAAATCGCCGGCGGGCTCGCGGCAGGCGCCCGACTCGATGAGCGCGCCTGCCGCGATCCAGGGATAGGTGCGGAGCTTCGCCGCCCGCCAGAGTTCATCCGTTTGGGCCGCACAAGCTTCGTATTTAGCGCTCCATTGCAGCGAGAATAAATATTCGAGTTGCGCGCGCTCCACGCCTGCCTCACTCGCGATGCCGCGGAACAGCCTTACGGCAGTCTGGGCCTGTTCGCCGGCACGTTCAGCGTTCGCCGCCACGTTCGCGCGGGCCGCCTCGCTCAATGCGGCGAAAGCGGCCGCGGCCTTTGCCGACCGGCGAGTGTTGAGAACATCCGCCAGCCAGCGGTCCTGGTGGCGTGCGAGGACCCTGCCTGCCAGCCCGCGCAGCATCTCTCCGGTACCGGCGTCCTGGTTCGCTCCATAGAACTCCGGCAGCAGGCGCGTGACAGCCAACTTCAGGTATTCCTCGTCGGGAGCGTAAAGATCGCCGGCTCGACTGCTACGGCGCAGTTCGGCGATCAGTGCGTCGGGGGTGGTGCGGGCGGCGTAGTCGGACTGCCGCTCAAGTTTTTTTTTACTTCGTCCAAATGCCGGCGGGCTTCGCGAGCCCATGCGCTGCTGGAATCGATCTCAAGATACGCCCTCCAATCGTCTTCCGCCTCGTGGTAGTCGTTGCCGCGTTCGGCGGCCATGGCGCGGTTGAACAGCAGTGCGGGATCTTTAGGCTTGAGCTTGCACCCTTCCGAAAAGCGCTCGAACGCCGCGCTACGCAGCTCTGGCTTATCCTCCGTCTCGCCTTCCTGGTAGAGAGCCGTGCCCCAATCGAGCAGGATGGTGGCGTCGTTTGGCCGCAAGGAATGGGCCCGCTCCAGCTCGTCGATGGCGGGTTCGTACTTATTCTCCAGAATGTCGGCCTCGCCCTGAAGCTGCAACCATCGCGGATCGGCGGAGTGCGCTTCCATGGCGCGCGCGATGTTGGATTCGGCATCGTTCAATTCCGGAGGCTTGTTCACGCTGGAGCCTCCGTCGCCTAGTTTGGTCCGTTCCGAGGCCCACTGGGCGCCCGCCAGGCGCATTTGCATCTGGCGATTTTTCGTGTACGCTTCAGCCAGCAGCCGCGCAGTGTGCGCCGGGCTGCGCGCCCACTGCGGATAGATGACTCCGCCCACCAGCCCGGCAGCGGCCAGCCCCGCGGCCAATCCCGCGGCCGGCCACCAGCGGAACACGGTGTGCGGCGGCTTACGTTCCCGCTTTAGAGGGGCGAGTTGCTCCGCGAATTCGCGGCGGCGGAGGGGATCGGCCAGAGGCGATTTGCCCGCCAGTTCCTCTTCCTCGCCCGTGGACGGTCCGGTTAAATCCCGCGCGGCTTCCCGCAACACCGCACCGCACCAGTCGCATTCGGCGGCGTGCGCCAGCAGCTTTTTGGCTTCTCTGGCGCCAACCTGTCCGGGCAGCAGCAGGCGTAACCGGTCTTCGGCGGGACAACCCGGCTTTTTTTCCGGCCGCCGATGCGCCAACGCGCCCGCTTGCAGCCGTTCAATAGGATCTCCGTTACCTGAATCCCCAATTTTCATACGTCTATCTAACAAACGAATCTCGCGCGCTATTGCCTTTCGCTGTCTTCCAAGGCTTTGCGGATCAACTTGTTCAATTTCACAATTACGGTCTCGACACCCTCTGTACTTAACTTGAAATTTGCAATCGCGGCGATCTGCTTGGCCGACATCCCCTGCCGGTAGTATAACCAGAAAATCTGGCGATCCCGCTCCCAGACTCTTGCCTTGCGCAACAAATCGTCAATGTCGCGCAGCAGCAGCCGCCACTCCACCTCGGCCTGCGCATCCGGCCCCGCAAGATCCTCCGGTAAGGGACGCCAATCCGTCGGCCTGCCGGTCTTCGATTTGAAGTAATCGTGCACCACATTGGCCGCGATCACCCGCAGGTACCCAAATACGGCGCCCGGATAGCGGGGTTCGAACTCCCGCAGCACTTTGGCACGATTGGCGGCAAGCTTGAGATACACTTCCTGCACCAGGTCGTCGATCAACCCGCTGCCATCGAATCCATAGCGCCGCATAGTGCGCACCACCGTGCCCACGATGAGGGGATTGAAGTGCCGCATGAATCCATCCCAGGCCGGCGCATCGCGCAGGTCGGCACACGTCCGCAGCAGTTCCTCCGGCGATTCCTCGGCCGTGGACGATTTCCATTCGCCCCGGTCTTCAAGGACGAGCCCGGGGCGGTCGACGCCGACACTTTCCCCATTTGACATTGCGATCTATTCAGTAGAACGATTCAAGCCGGCTGTTCCCTTTCGCCGCCCCCAAAATTTTCTTCAATCAGGCGCCGCAATCGGAACAGGAGACTCTCCACCCCCTTTACACTCAGATCGAAATGCCGTATCCCGGCGATCTCTCTGGCGGTCAGGCCATGCAGATGGTGCAGCCAGAAGATCTGCCGGTCTCTGGGGGTGGCGCGCTTTCGCAGCAGCCCGTCAATGGCGGCTTTCAGCGCCAGCCAGTCCTCGTTTGCCGGCGCCGCGGCCGGCAAGTCGGGAGGCAATTCCTCGGTACGCTGGAAATCCTTTCGCTTGCAGGAGTCGTGTGTCACGCGTACGGCGATCACCGCCAGATAACAGAAAGACGATCCCGGATAGCGCGGCTCGAAGTCGCGCAGCGCTTTGGCGTTATTCGCGGCGAGTCTGAAATAGGTCTCCTGCACCAGGTCGTCGCAAAGGCCGCGATGAAACCGGGTGTAGCGCCTGCCGGTACGCCAGACAGCGGCAGAAATCGCGCCGTGGAAGCGGCGGATGCATTCGTCCCAGGCGGCGGCATTGCGCAGGTCGGCACACGTGCGCAGCAGATCGTCCGGCGATAAGTCGCGATAATCGTTCGTCAGGGTGGAGGAATCTTACCATGGGAAGAATACCGGGCACAACCGTTTCCGCGCATTCCCGCGTGGGGCAGAGACAGGAAACCGCTCCCTGACGGTCGCGGCCCGGTAACAGCCGCCGCGATTTCGGACAATGATACCGAGCCGCGCGCGTCAGCAGGCGGTCCCACGCCTGGTAATTCATGCTGAAAGGTGTCCGCTCCCTCACGGTCGCGGCTCGGAAACACGGAAACACAGCGGCTCGGTAACACATTGAGTCGCGGCTCCGGCCCCCCGTAAACTTCATTTGACGCCACAGGCGCCCGTTCAGTATAACGGGTTAGACGGTCTCGATCCATGACGACACCCTTTATCAACGGAGCGCCCATTGCGGCCGGCGACTCCGCGCTCACTCCCGTTGCGAACCCCGCCACCGGTCACGCATTCGCCCGAGTCTTTATGGCCGCGCCCGCGCATATGCGCGATGCCATCGGCGCCGCGCATGCCGTGAAAGACCTGTGGGGCAAGACTCTGCCATCGGAACGCGAGATCATCCTGATACGCGCCGCCGAGCTGCTCGAAAGCCAGCGCCCCGAGGTGGTCGAGTTGCTCATCTCCGAAGCGGGCTCCACCTTCGGTAAGGCGCATTTCGAAATATCCTTTACCGTAAATATGCTACGCGCGGCGGCGGGCGAAGCGCGGCGCATCTTCGGAAACGTGATGCCGTCCGACGTGCCCGGCCTGATGTCATTCGCCATCCGGCGTCCGCTGGGCGTGGTGGCGGGCATTGCGCCGTTCAATTTCCCGCTCCTGCTGGCCATTAAGAAAGTCTCGATGGCGCTGGCGGCGGGCAATACGGTGGTTCTCAAGCCCGCCGAGGAAACCGAGCTCGTCGGCCTTAAAATTGGCGAGATCTTCCACGAAGCCGGCGCGCCCGCCGGCGTAGTCAACGTGGTCCTGGGCGATGGACCGTCGTTGGGGCAAGTGCTGGTGGAAGATCCGCGCGTGAAATTGATTTCCTTCACCGGATCGACCGCGGTAGGCCGGAGCCTGGCGGTCGCCTGCGCGCACCACGGCAAACGGATCGTACTCGAGATGGGAGGCAAGAGTCCGCTCATCGTCCTGGCCGATGCCGACCTGGATTACGCCGTCGATTCCGCCTGCTTCG
Organism: Bryobacterales bacterium; assembly: GCA_963785255.1. Lineage (GTDB taxonomy): Bacteria > Acidobacteriota > Terriglobia > Bryobacterales > Bryobacteraceae > Bog-159. Next base: position 236,112 of record CAWAUR010000011.1, on the reverse strand, counting down.
GCATATTCATCCACCAGGGTCAGGTCTGCATGGCGGGCTCGCGCATCATCGTGGAGGCCCCCATTTACGAGGCCTTCCTGGAACGATTCGCCGCCAAGGCCGAGACCCTCAAGGTGGGCGACCCACGCGACCCGCATACGGTGATCGGGCCCCTGATCCGCGCTTCGCAATGCGCATTCATCCACGCGCGCATCGAAGCCGCGAAGTCCGCCGGCGCGCGCATTGTTTGCGGCGGCTCGTTCTCCGGCAACTTCTTCGCTCCCACCGTGCTGGCCGATGTGCGTCCCGGCATGGCCGTCTTCGACGAAGAGCTATTCGGTCCCGTGGCCAGTGTGGTGCGCGCGGAAAGCGCCGACGATGCGCTGCGACTCGCCAACGATACAGCCTATGGGCTCTCCGCGGCGGTGATCACCAACGATCTGCAACTGGCCATGAAGTTCGCCCTCGAACTGGAGTCCGGCATGGTGCATGTGAACGGCCCCACGCTGCACGATGAGCCGCACGTTCCCTTCGGCGGCGTAAAGGATTCCGGCATGGGCCGCGAAGGCGGTCGCTGGTCGATCGAAGAGATGACCGAATTGAAATGGATCACGATTCAACTCGGCCGGCGTCACTATCCATTCTGAAAGATGCCGCCTTTGCCCGATGCGCTGAGCCTCTGCATGATCGTCCGCAACGAGGAGCGGCAGCTTCCTGAGTGCCTCGACTCGGTGCGCGATCTGGCGGGCGAGATGATTGTGGTGGATACCGGCTCGACCGACGCCACCCCGGATATCGCCGCACGCTACGGCGCGGAAGTCATTACGTTCGATTTCACAGTCGTCGATTTCGCCTCAGCACGCAACTGCGGCCTGGCGCGCGCACGACATCCATGGATCCTGGTGCTGGATGCCGACGAGACTCTCGCTCGGACCACGGCGCCGGCGGTCGGCGAGCTGCTCGCGCGCAACGAGAACGCCGGATATTTTCTGGAGCGTCACAATCGCTGGGCCGGCGCGGCGAATCCGACCACGGATTATGTCGTCCGCCTGTTTCCTAACCGGCCGGATTACCGATATCGCGGCCGCGTGCATGAAACTATCGACGCGTCGATTCTCGCCGGAGGCGGGCGGCTGCATCAAACCGGAATTTGTATCGATCACAGTTTCTCGTCCGACCCGGAGGCGCGCCGCCGCAAAAATCGGTTGTATATCGAAATTCTGAAGGAGGAAATTGCCGCCGATCCGGCCGACGATTCGCGGCTCGATTTTCTGGCCGCCGAATATCATCAGTTGGAGATGTTCGATGAAGCCACGGCGGTCGCCGAGCGCATCGCGGAGATGCGTCCGCTGGACCCGCGCGCGCATCTGTTCGCCGGGGTTTATCATCTGCTCTATAAGCCCGATCTGCCGCGCGCCCGGGCCGATTTCAAGGAGGCGTTGAGGCTCCGCCCAGGCTACCCAGAAGCCGAGTCCTTCCTGCAGATGCTTGAGAAGCGCGAGTGACATTGTGGGGCAGGCACTTTGCCAGGCACTTTGCCTGCGGCGGGCTCTCAGCCCGCCTGCCGGGATTCGATGAGATGTTGCCGGGCGGCCTGAGAGTCCGCCGCAGCCAGAGTGGCTGCCCCACAACACGCGCTTTGATCACATTGGGTGGCCCGTAGGACCATGACGACAGGCTCGTAGCCTGCGCGGGCCTTGTAGGCCCGCTCTTCGGGACAGGCCAGGAGGCCTGCCCTACCGATAACCTTGTACATATGAGATACCTGGTCACCGGCGCGGCGGGATTCATCGGCAGTAACCTCGTGGACCGTCTGCTCGCCGACGGGCATCAAGTCACCGGCCTCGATAACCTCTCCACCGGACAAATCGAGTTCCTCGAAGCGGCCCTGCGCTCGCCGCGATTCCGCCTGGAGCACGGCGATCTGCTCGATCCCACTGCGCTCGATCGCGCCATGGAGGACGCCGGGTTTGTGTTCCACATGGCCGCCAATGCGGACGTTCGCTTCGGCACCGCGCATCCGCGCAAGGATCTGGAGCAAAACACCATCGGTACCGCCAACGTACTCGAAGCCATGCGCGCGCGCGGCGTGCGGCGCATCGCGTTCCCTTCCACCGGCTCGGTCTACGGCGAGCCGGCCATTTTCCCCACGCCCGAGGATGCGCCGTTCCCTGTGCAAACCTCGCTCTACGCCGCGTCGAAACTGGCCGCCGAGGCCATGATCGAAGCCTATTGCGAGGGGTTTGGTATGGAGGGACACATCTTCCGTTTCGTCTCCATCCTGGGCGAGCGCTACACGCATGGCCACGTTCTCGATTTCTATAGGCAACTTAGAGCACATCCGGGGCATCTGGAAGTATTAGGAGACGGTTGCCAGCGCAAGTCTTACTTATATGTGCAAGATTGCGTGGACGCGATGCTATGGGCCACCGGACGCGCCGCGGGTAGGCTGAATCTGTATAATCTGGGCACGGACGAATACTGCACGGTCAACGATTCCATCGGCTGGATCGCGCAACGGTTGGGGTGCGCGCCGGAATTGCGTTACGCCGGCGGCGAGCGCGGTTGGATCGGCGACAGTCCTTTTATTTTCCTGGACTGCGCCCGCATGCGCGCGTTAGGATGGCGTCCCACGTGCACCATTCGCGAAGCGGTAATGCGGACAGTGGATTATCTAAGGGAGAATCTATGGGTTATCGAGCGGCGGTAGTGGTTTGCTGGTTGGCCGTGGCGCCGGTTGCCTGCGCGCAATCCGGCGTCGCACAAGAGCGTAAGCTGACCGCCATTGAAGGTCTCAGCGGCTCGCTCGAAGCCTTATCGGAGCGCGTCAATCGCTCGGTGGTCAAAATCGTGACCGACGGCTACGGCCTCAGTGAGGATTCCGACTCGGGCAACACCAGCCTGCTCACCCGGCAACGGGCTACCGGTTCGGGGGTCATCCTCACGCCGGATGGATATATCGTCACGAACGCGCACGTCATCCAGGGCGCGCGCCGTATTCGCGTACAATTGCCCGTACCGGAGCGGGCCGCGCGCCCACCGCGTCCGGGCGCCAAGACCGGCGGCACCATTCTGGATGCCAAGGTCGTGGGGCAGGATCGCGAAACGGATATCGCGGTGCTGAAGGTCGCGACTGACGACCTGCCGTTCTTGCCGCTGGGAGATTCGCGCGAGCTGCGCCAGGGCCAATTGGTGATGGCTTTCGGCAGCCCTCTCGGTTTGCAAAACTCCGCCAGCCTGGGCGTGGTCAGCGCCACAGCGCGGCAGCTTCGCACCGATAGCCCGATGATCTACGTCCAAACCGATGCTTCCATCAACCCGGGCAATAGCGGCGGCCCGCTGGTGGATATGTCGGGACGCGTGGTGGGTTTGAACACCATGATCCTTTCGCAATCGGGCGGCAGCGAAGGCATCGGGTTTGCCATACCCAGCGACACCCTGCGCAATGTCTACACGCAGATACGCAAAGAAGGTCACGTGCATCGCGGCCAGATCGGGGCCACCGTGGAAACCATTACGCCGTTGCTGGCCGCCGGACTGGGTCTCGTGCAGGATTGGGGCGTGCTGGTGTCGGATGCCGACCCGGATGGACCGGCCGACAAAGCCGGGCTGCAACCCGGAGACATCGTGCTGAGCCTGGATGGCAAACCCATGGAGAACGCGCGCCAACTGGAGGTGAACCTGTATCGCTTTCCGGTGGGCGACAAAGTGAGTCTGGAGGTGTTGCGGGGCACGAACCATCTCACCATGGATGTAGCTATCACCGCGCAGGACGACGATCCGCAGCGCTTCGCCGACCTCGTCAATGAAAAAAATCTGATTCCGAAGCTCGGCGTTCTGGGCGTGGAGATTGACAAGCAGGTGTCGTCGATGCTGACGGATTTGCGCAAGCCATATGGCATCGTGGTGGCGGCGCGCGCGGCGGGGGCCGACGAGGAGGATGTCGATCTGCGGCCTGGCGACGTGATTTACGCCATTAATAATCAGCCCACCTCCTCGATCGCCACGCTGACGAAAGCCATCGCGGAGATGAAGAGCGGCGATTCGGTGGTCCTGCAGGTGGAGCGCGCGGGCACGTTGACGTACGTGGCATTCGAGATGGAGTAATGTGGGGCGGGCACTCTGCCTGCGTGGGCCTCCCAGGCCCGCTCAACGTGGACTCAAGGAGGATAATGAGATACAGGCTTCTCGGAAAAAGCGGCTTGCGGGTCGCCGAGATTTCGCTCGGCGCCATGACATTCGGCGAAGAATGGGGCTGCGGCGCCGGTAAAGACGATGCCCGCCGGATCTACGACGCATACCGCTCCGCCGGCGGCAACTTCATCGATACCGCCAATGTGTATACCAACGGAACCAGTGAACAGTTCACCGGCGAATTCCTGCGCGACCACCGTCCGGAAATCGTGCTGGCCACTAAGTACACCAACGCGGTGACACAGAACGACGCCAACGCCGGCGGCAATCATCGCAAGAACATGATGCAGGCCGTGGAAGCGTCTCTGCGCCGCCTCCAGACCGATTACATCGACCTATATTGGATGCATATATGGGACGGCATGACTCCCGTGGAGGAAGTCATGCGCGCCTTCGACGACTTAGTAAGTCAGGGTAAGGTGCTCTACATCGGTATATCCGATGCGCCCGCCTGGTGGATCGCACAGGCGAACACCTTGGCGGATTTGCGCGGCTGGACCAGATTCGTCGGACTGCAAATCGAGTACTCGCTGGTGGAGCGAACGGTGGAACGCGAACTGGTGCCCATGGCCCGGGCGTTGGATTTGGGACTGGTGGCGTGGTCGCCTCTGGGCGGCGGATTATTGACCGGTAAGTACCACGCGGGCGCGCCGTCCGCCGGTTCCGAAGGACGATACTCGGCCGGTCCCATGAGCCAATTCCGCCGCAGCGGCGAACAGGTGGACCGCATTGTCGCGGCCGTGAAGAAGATCGGCGAAGAGACCGGACGATCGCCGGCGCAAGTCGCGCTCGCCTGGTTGCGCTATCGCGACATACCGGTCATCCCGATCGTGGGCGCGCGCCGCCTCTCGCAGTTGGAGGACAACCTCGCCAGTCTCACGCTTGAACTTAGTGAGGCTCAAGTTTCCGAGTTGAATGCCGCCAGCGCCATCGAGCTCGGCTTCCCACACGATTTCTATAAGCTCGACATGGTCAAGGGCATGATCTACGGCGGCATGCGCGATCGCATCCTGGCCTAGTGGGGCAGGCTCGTAGCCCGCCTCCCGGGAAAAAATGCAAATCCAGCAGGCGGCCTCTCAGGCCGCCTGCTGGCGTGACTCCCAGCGCCGCCCGTAGTAACCCAGCGACACGAGATAAATCGCAGCGGCCACCACCAAAACACCCCAACCCTTCTCGAACTCGAGAAACCCCATAGCCATTCCTCCGACGGCCTGCAGCGCGCCCACCGGCAGCAAACGTCCACCCGTGAATCGCCAGCGCTCCTGCGGCAACTCGAGCAACACCGACGAATGATGCCCCAGCGCCAGCGCCACCAATCCGAACGTCATCCCCGGCGCCTCATCGAGTGGCAACAACCACACAAACAGCACCGCCAAAAACGCGATGTCCTTCGCCAGCAAAACGCCCCAACCGCGCAACGGCAACAGGCGATACCGCACCATGCCCGAGCCCGAACCAATCTCCAATCCAAAAAGCGATTGCGCATAGGTGCTCATGGTGAGCGCTACCAAAAGCCCGAGTATGGCAAACGCTTCCGGATCGGGATGCCTGCCCCACACCCGGTACGCGCCTCCGCCAGCGCTGATGAGCAGCGCGGCGTAGGGGTCCAACAGGCTGAGTAACTCGCGGATATTCTTGCGCACCAGCCCACCCAGCCGCCCCGGAAATTGCGGGATGAAGAGCAACACATTCCAATGCGGATCGCGCGCGGCCGCGTGCCGGCCCAGCGCCGCCACGCCTTGCATCCCGAGCGCCAGCCCGCAGAACGCCAGCGCCATCCCCGGCCGCGCCGTTCTCATCAGGATCAGCACGCCGATCCAAGTCACCGGGCTAAGCGCCAGGCTGGCGAAACGCAATCCCAATCGTTGTCCGCTCGAGAGCGGCCACAGCCCCAGCCGCGCCGCGGGGATCTTGCCCAGCGGATCGGATGACAGTGGAAACAACATCAGAAATCCCAGCAGCAGAAAAAACGGATAGGCGCTGGTCGGCTTCAGGCCTGTGTTCAACGCGCCATAAGCCAGCAACGCAACGAACAAAAAAAGATTGTTGACCTTGATGGACGCCAGTGTGCCCAGGTCCCGCCCCACCGCGCGCCGCAGCGCGTTCAGGATGGCGAGAACCGCAGCCACGGCAAGTCCTCTTGTTTGGGCGCCTCGACCAGATCGAAATACAATTCGTCGAGCGGCCGGTCGAGCTCCGCCGCCAGCGAATGAAACACGATGCGCCCGCCGCGAATCATCATCACATCGTCCGCCAACTGTGGGATCATGGCCAGGGCGTGCGACGTTAGAAACACCGCAATGCCCCGCCCCGCGATGGTTCGCAGCAGATCGCGAATGGTCACCGACGACACCGGATCGATCCCTTCGAACGGCTCGTCGAGCAGCAGCACGCGCGGATTATGAAGCAGCGCCATGGCCAGCGCGGTCTTCTTCCGCATCCCGTGAGAGCATTGGTCGAGATACGTGTAGCGCCCTTTTTCGAGCGCCAGAATGCGCAGCAACGCAGCAGAGCGCGCGCGCGTCTCGTCGCGGCTCAGCCCGTAAACCGGCCCGCACAGATCCAGATGCTCCTCCACGGTCAGCGCGTCGAACAGCCCCAAATCCTCAGGCAGCACTCCGATCGAGCGCTTCAAAAGCAACGGCTCCTTCAAAACGTCGAAGCCCGCCACGTTGACTTCGCCGCGATCGGGCGCCAACAGGCCGGAGAGAATCTTCAGCAGCGTCGATTTACCCGCGCCGTTCGGTCCCAACAGCGCGCAGACGCCTTCCGCGACGTGAAACGAAATCTGGTCGAGGGCCGCGAATTCCCCAAAATGTTTGCTCACCTCCCGGCATTGGATCATGAAATGGCGCGCTCCCAACGGTTGCCGTAATAATACACAGACGCAGCATATCCCATGGCGGTGAGCGCGAGCACGGCTGGACCGCGCTGATATTCGAGAAATCCGAGCGTCATGGCGATGGCCACTTGCACCGCGCCGAACGGCAGGTTGCCGCCCGCGAATCGCCAGGGCCGCTGCGGCAGATCTTCAAGCACGGACGTATGATGCCCCACGGCCAGTGCGGCGAATCCGAATGTGATCCCCGGCCAGGGATCGAGCGGCAGCAGTAACACGAACAAAATCGTCAGAAACGCCGCGCCTTTGGCTAACAGAATTTCCCATCCGCGAACCGGTAGCAGACTGTAGCGCGTCATGCCCGAGTCGAAATCCAAGCCGAATAGGGATTGCGCGCACGTGCTCATGGCCAGCGCCACCAGCAAGGCCATAATCGAAGCCGCCGCCGGATCGGGATGCGCGGCGAGCATTCTATACAAGCCGCCTCCTAGGCTCAACAACGCCGCCGCGTAAGGGTCCAGCAGACTCAGCGTCTCGCGCAGATTCTTGCGGTACATGCCGCCCAGCCGTCCTGGAACGCGCGGCACCAGGCGCAACAGATCCCAATGCCGATCCCGTTTCACCATGAAGCGCCCTAGAGCCAGCGCGCCCTGCATAGCCGCCGCGAGACCGCAAAATGCGAGCGCCAGGCCCCATCGCTTGGTTTTCACCAGGATCAGCGCGCCGATCCACACCACCGGGCTGAACGCCAGGCTCGAAACGCGCAGCGCCAGCCGCTGTCGCGCCGAGAGCGGCCACAGCGCCAGCCGTGCCGGAGGAATTTTGCCAAGCGGATCGGAGGAAAGCGGAAACAACAGCAGAAGACCCAGCAGCATGAAGAGGGCTTCCGCGCTCCGGCCTAGCAAGCCCAGAAAGAGAAGATTGTTGGCCTTGAAGGAACTGGCCAGATCGCGCGCCACCGCCCGCCGTAACGCCGAGATGATGGCGCGAAGTTCTTGTGTCTCGTCCACGTGTCTTGCCGATTATCGCAAGTTGGGCGCGGCGCCCGCTCCGCACCGTTTCCGATCCGCGCGCCCGCTTCCGCGCCGCGCGCCCGCTTCCGCGCCGCGCGCGTGAGCAAGCGGTGCTCCGCTCCCTCACGGTCGCGGCTCAGTCACAACCCTCCTCGTTTCCTAGCCGCGCGCTTCAGCAAGCGGCCGCCAGAATCAAGTACTCCTCGAATTTTAGCCCCACGATGCGGACGCCATCGGGTCGCACCTCCAGCATGTTGATCCGTGGAATCTGCGCGCCATGCTTCGAAATCAGCGTCCACACCTGCTCCACCGGAATCGGGCCTTCGACCTCGGCGACTCTGACCCCCTCCCGATTCATCCAATCCCGCTGGAGCACACAACCGCGCGCAACCAGGCCCTCCAGCAACGCGCGCGCCGCCCGGAAGCTGGCCTCCGTCAAGGCATCTTCAGTCGGATTCAAGTGCAGCCAGTCTGTGATCAGCCGGTAAGTGAATCCCCAAAGCGGCACTCCGTTAAGATCGATAGCCGGAAACCGCGCATCTCCCGGCAAACCGGGAACGGGCAGCAACGCGTGGCGAGCCGGATCGCGCAGAACGCTGAGCGGCACCCAAACCGCATCCACCGCCTCCCGCGGATCGAGCACCACTGGCAGTTCCGCCTCCACCGCAAACACGAATGGCGCTACCAGCAGGAAACGGCCAGTGCGCCGGCGAGCGGTCGCCAGCGGCAGGGCGGCTTCCAGTTGGTCACGCGTCAGCCGAATGCCGCATTCCTCCTCGAGTTCGCGCAGGGCGGTGCGCACCAGACCACTGTCGTCCGGTGCGCGGCGCCCTCCCGGAAACGACCAGTGTCCCGACCAGGGATCGGTGGCCCGCTCCGCCCGCCGGATGACTAGTACCGAATCCGCGGCGCCGCGCGCATGCAAAATGGCTACGGCTGCATCAGCGTCGGCCATTTCGGCTAACCTTACAAGGTGGGGTCTGCAATTTTCATTATCCCCGAGGACTGCCCGTGAAGGTTTTCCGCTTCGCGTGGATTGCCTGCATCGCCTGGCTTCCTCTGCAGGCCGCGGATATCGTGGTGGCGGGCCGCGCCATCGATGAGAACGAGGCTGGCATCGCCGATGTCGAAATCGCGGTAAGCAATCAAGCGGCGGGCGTTTGGCACGCCACCACCGGTCCCACCGGCGCGTTCACTCTTCACCTTCCGTCCGAAGGCCAGTATTTCTTCGCCGCCACCGAGTCCGGATATCTGCCGGTGAAGAATCTGGCCGTCGACATACGCGACGGAATGGGCGAAGTGAATCTGGTTCTGAACCACGCCAAGGAGGTCCTGCAATCGGTGGACGTAAGCGCGGCTTCCCCGGCGGTGGACGTCGAACAAACGCAATCCGAACGCGTGCTCAGCGGCTTCGAGATTATGGACATCCCCTATCCTTCCACGCACAGCCTGCGCGAAGCCATGACCCTGATGCCGGGCATGCAACTGGATACCACCGGGGGCCTGCACTTCGATGGCGGCCGCGAGAACCAGACGAATTATCTGCTGGACGGCTTCAACCTCAACGATCCGCTCACTGGGAACCTGGCCACCACCGTCAGCGTGGAAGCCGTCAGTTCGCTCGATTATCTGAGTGGGCGTTATTCACCCGAATACGGCCAGGGGTCGGCGGGCGCGCTGCAGATCAAGACGCAAACCGGCGACGACCAGTTCCGCTATTCCGCCACCAACTTCTTTCCCGGCGTGAGCACCGAGGAAGGCCTGCACCTGGGCGACTGGACGCCGCGCTTCAATCTTTCGGGGCCGATTTTTAAGGGGCGCGCCTGGTTCTCCGACAATCTGGACGCGGACTACAACGTCAACGTGATCCCCGGACTGCCCAGCAACGAAAACACCACGGACACCTTGCAGGCCAGTAACCTGCTGCACACACAGGTGAATGTGACTCCGGGCAATATTCTTTATACGGACTTCCTGTTCAATTATCAGCGCGCCAGCGAGTACGGCTTGGGCGTCCTCACACCGCCTTCCACCACCCTCGATGAACGCGGCCGCACCTGGTTTCTGGCCCTCAAAGACCAGATCTATGTGGCGCGCGGCACGCTGCTCGAAGTGGGCTTCGCGGAAATGTTGACGCTCCAGCGGCTGGTGCCCTTGGGTACGGGTATCTACACCATCACGCCGTACGGCAACCAAGGCAATAACTTCATCAACTCCACGGAACACTCGCGGCGCGGCCAGTTCTTGACGAACTTATTCCTGCCTGGGTGGCATCTGGCGGGCACGCATAATCTAAAAATGGGCGCGGACGTCGATCGCCTGGACTATGAGCAAGGCATCAATCGCACCGGATATGATCTCTATGGCGTGCATTCCAACCTGCTTCGCTCGGTGGTTTTCGATGGCAGCGGAGTCCTCAGCCGGCCCAGCCTCACACTGTCATCTTATGTGACAGACCACTGGCAGGTGCGCCCGAATCTGATTTTTGAATTGGGTGTGCGCGAGGATTGGGATGAAATCCTGCGGCGCTGGTCGTATTCGCCGCGCACGGCGTTTTCCTTTTCGCCGCCGGGCTGGGATAACACGCGCATATCGGGCGGTTATGCCGTCGTCTATGACCCTACGATCATTCAGCTATTCGTCCGGCCATATGATCAATACACGCTGACCGACACATACTCCGCCACCGGGACGCCGCTGCTGACTAACGCCTTGTCGTATTACACGGTTCCGAACGAGCGCCTCAAAGCGCCCATGTACCAAAACTGGACCTTGGGTGTGGATCATCAATTTCCGCGGCGCATTCGCGGCAGCTTGAATCTGCTGCACAGAAACGGCGGCGACGGTTTTGCATACATTAATATGTTACCGGCGCCGATTCCGGCGCCTCCGGCGATCGCCCAGGCTTATCACGCGTCCTATGTGGAGCAGGAATTCGTACTTACCAATGCGCGCCACGATCAGTACGAGGCAGCCCAAGTGATCGTACACCAGGCGCTGAAGGGCCGCTACGAGTGGATGGCCAGTTACACGCGGTCACGCACGCACTCCAACGAGGATCTGGATCCCTCTCTCGAGCAGACCCTGCTGTTGGGTCCGAATAACTCCGGGCCGCTGCCCTGGGACACGCCGAACCGCTTCCTGAGTTGGGGCTATCTTCCCACTCTCTGGAAAAACTGGGCAATCGCTTATCTATTCGAAGAAAGGAGCGGCTTTCCCTTTTCCGTGCAGCGTGAAAACGGTCAAGTGGTGGGCAATCCGGACTTATACCGGTTTCCCGACTATCTCAATCTGAATTTGCATTTAGAGTGGCGCTTCCGGCTGCGCAAGTATCGCTTCGGCCTTCGCGGAGGCGTGGATAATCTGACTAACCATAGAAATCCGACCGAGGTGAACAATATCCTGGAGTCGCCCAACTTTATGACTTTCTATGCCAGCGAAGGACGGCACTACGAAGCGCGGCTGCGGTGGCTGGGGAAAGAGTAAGTGCCCGAGTTACCGGACATAGAAGCTTATATCGAAGCATTAGAGCCGCTGGTAATGGGCCAAACGCTCGCGCATGTCCGGTTGGGCAATCCGTTCCTGTTGCGTACACTGGAACCGCCTTTGTCGAGCGTCGAGGGGCGCGCGGTCTGCGGTCTGCGCCGCGTCGGCAAGCGCCTCGCCATCGGCGTGGAAGGCGAGATCTGGCTGGTGCTGCACCTGATGATCGCCGGGCGTCTGCACTGGCGTCCGCGTCCTCCCAAACTGGGAGGCCGGCAGAATCTGGCGGCTTTCGACTTCGCGCACGGCTCGCTCACCCTGACCGAGGCCGGGAGCAAGCGCCGCGCCTCGCTGCATGTGGTGCACGGCGAAGAAGCGTTGCGATCGCTCGATCCGGGCGGCATCGATGTGTTTGCCGCCGGTCTGGCAGCCTTTCGCGAAGCGTTGATCTTTGAGAATCACACCTTGAAGCGCGCCCTTACCGATCCGCGCACGTTCAGCGGCATTGGCAACGCGTATTCCGACGAGATTCTGCATGCCGCGCGTTTGTCGCCGATCGCGCAGACACGCAAGTTGACGGCGGAAGAGATCGCTCGCCTGTATGCCGCGACACGCGATACGCTGGCGGCCTGGCGCGACCGGCTGCGCGCCGAGGCTCGCCCGAAATTTCCCGAAAAAGTGACCGCTTTCCGCGAAGGCATGGCCGTGCACGGGCGTTACGGCCAATCCTGCCCGCGCTGCGGCGAGCCCGTGCAGCGCATCCGTTACGCCGATAACGAAACGAATTACTGCGCACGCTGCCAGACTAACGGCAAGGTACTTGCGGACCGCGGCCTGTCGCGATTATTGGGCTCCGACTGGCCGCGGACTCTGGAGGAACTGGAAGCCCTCCGGCGCCGCTAATTGTGGGGCAGGCACTTTGCCTGCGCGGGCCTCGCAGGCCCGCTCTATGGCGAGCGACGCTCGCCTTGGACAGGCCGGGAGGCCTGTCCTACTACTGCGCTGTTCGCTATATTCGTGTTGTGAGGTATTTTCTGCGGCGCCGCGTGCCCCCGGTCGGGCGCATCCTGCTGGTCGAGAGCGGCTCGCGTCACCTGATCGAGCGGATCCTACCCGGGCTGCGGCGGACTTTTAGCGATGAGACCCCCATCGACCTGGTCACCTGTTACAACGGTGCGCCAGACGGTATGGATGCGGTGTTTCGAGTCGCGGATTATCGCGGCGCAGCCGGCCGCCGCAATCTCTATCGGGCTCTCGCCGTGCGCCATTACTCGATCATGGGAATGCTTTGTTCCGCCGAACCTATCATGACCAAATGGAAGTGGGCGCTGGCCGCGCGCCTGCCCGCCAAGGTCTTCGTCATTAATGAAAATGGCGATTACTTCTGGCTCGACCGCGGCCATGGACGCGCCATCCTGCACTTCGCGCTGTTTCGCGCCGGCCTGACCGGTTCCGGCGCGGCGCGCACGCTGGGCCGTCTGATTTCGTTTCCGTTTACTCTGCTGTATCTGGTACTCTATGCATCGGCCATTCATTTACGCCGCGCACTGCGCAAAGGTTATTCATGAAAGCCATCCAAGTTAGAGAACTGGGCGGACCCGACAAGCTGGAGTTAGTCGATGTGCCGCAGCCTGTGCCCGGACCGGGACAGGCACTGGTGAAAATCGCAGCTTCGGGCGTGAATTTTATCGATGTGTATTTCCGCACCGGCTTATACAAGGCCGATTTGCCGCTGGTGCCGGGATCGGAAGGCGCCGGCACGGTGGTTGCGTTGGGGCCGGACGTGGCGGACCTCACGCCGGGAGATCGCGTAGCCTATGCCATGGTGCGCGGATCGTATGCCGAATATGCTGCCGTTCCCGCCGCGCAACTGGTGAAGATCCCGGACGCGGTTTCCTTCGATACGGCTGCCGCAGCTATGTTGCAAGGCATGACCGCGCATTATCTAACGCACTCCACATTCCCGCTGAAATCGGGCGATAGCTGCCTGGTGCACGCCGCCGCCGGCGGCGCCGGATTGCTGCTGGTACAGATGGCTCGCCGTTTGGGCGCGCACGTCTTCGGCACCGTTTCCACAGAGGCGAAGGCGGAATTTGCCAGGGAAGCCGGCGCCGATGAGATCATCCTCTATACCCAACAGGATTTCGAGGCCGAAGTGCGGCGCCTGACCGATGGCCGCGGCGTGGACGTGGTCTACGACTCGGTGGGCGCCACGACATTTGCGAAGAGCCTGAACTGTCTGCGCCCGCGCGGCATGCTGGTCTTATTTGGGCAATCCAGCGGCCCCGTGCCGCCGTTCGACCCGAATATCCTGAACGCCAAGGGATCGCTTTTCCTGACGCGTCCCAGCCTGGCGCACCATTGCCTGACGCGCGAGGAACTGCTGTGGCGGGCGGGCGATGTGCTGAATGGGGTGTCCTCCGGCGAGTTGAAGATTCGCGTGGACCGCGCGTATCCGCTCATCCACGCCGCCGAAGCCCATCGCGACCTGGAAAGCCGCCGCACCTCCGGCAAACTGATCCTCATCCCCGGATAGCTCACCGCGATGAGCACGCAGACCAGGTTAACGCTCTCTTCGGTCCTGGTGATGACCGCCATCGTGGCCATCATCTCGATTCTCGATCTGGGCTATCAGATGGAGGCGCAATATCTGGCCACCCTGCAACATGCCGAGCTGCTGATGCGCATGGCGTCGGACGCGGTGGTGGATACGCTGAATAACGACCGCCAACATCCTTGGCGCCAGGCCTTGCGCGCCCCCAATCTGCAGCGCAGCCTGACCGACCTCATGAGCGCGCCGCTGGCCCTGCTCGAAATCGCCGTCTGCGACAACAGCGGCGAAATCCTGATCGATAGCGATCCCACGCGGACAGGAAAACCGTTTCCGCACTACGCGGATTTCCGTCCGGTGGTGCGCGACACTAACTGGCTGCAAAAACTCAGAATTCTTGGCCAGTCGACCAACTATCAGCTCGAACAGACTTTGGGAACTCCGGGCCGGCCCGAGCACCTGTATGTCCGGGTGGTGATCTATCCGCCGCTGATCAAGGCGCTGGACATCATGCCCACGCTGAAGAAGAGCGCCAGCGTGGCGTTGGCCTCGGTAGCCGGCGCGCTCTGTATCACGCTGCTGTTTTCCTTCATTGCGTTCCGGCCGCTGGGCCGCCTGGGACACATGCTCGATCAGGTGGCTGCCGGCGATTACGATCCGAACGCTTTGACGCCGGTCTCGCGCACGGGCGCGGACGAATTTGGAATCATGGCGACAAAGGTGAATCTGCTGGGCGAGCAGCTTCGCGGCGTACAATTCGATTTTTCGGATTTGCGCGGCAACTTCGAGCGGCTGCTCGATCAACTGGAGGATGCGGTGCTGATGTTCGGCCGCGACCGCCGCCTGGTGGTGGCGTCGGGAGCCGTGGAGAAGTTTCTGGGCCGCGTGCGCGCGGATCTGATCGGTCTGGCGCTCACGGAGGTTTTCCCGCCTAACACCACGTTGGGGCTAATGCTGGCGCAGGCTGCACAGACCGGCAGAACGATTTCAAACCGGCGCGTTCCCATTACCCGCGGCGACGGATCGGGAGCGTTTGTGGCGCTGCTGTCGGTGGATATCCTGGAGCCGCACAGCGCGGGTAGCAATCCGGGGCGCGGCACCGGCATGCTGGTGCGGCTGCGCGATCCCGAAGCAGCCCGCCAGGTGGGGCGCCAACTGCAAACCGCGGACCGTCTGTCGGCCATCAGCCGCATCACCAGCAGCGTGGCTCACGAGGTGAAAAACCCGCTCAACGCCATTCTGATGCACGTGGAACTGGCACGTATGAAGCTGGCTCGGGCGGACACCGATGTCGGGCCGCAAATGGAAATCATCTCGCGCGAGATTCTGCGGCTGGACCGGGTGGTGAAGACGTTCCTGGATTTCACGCGCCCGGTGGAATTGCATCCGGCGGAAGTGGCGCTGGACGCCTTTGTGCGCGAAATCGTGGACCTGGCCGCGCCGCAGGCGGAGGCCGCCGGTATTCGCGTGGCCGTAAATGCGGATACGGATTCGGTGAATATCCGGGTGGACCGCGATCTGATGAAGCAGGCTATCCTGAACGTGGTGGTGAACGCGATTCAGGCCATGCCGCAGGGAGGCGAACTGCGCATCGAGTGTGCGGTTGCCGAAGAGGACGCGGAGATTCGGATCAGCGATACGGGTGTGGGCATCCCGCCCGAGTTGCGCGATAAAATATTCCGCCTGTATTACACCACCAAGCCGGACGGCTCCGGTATCGGACTGGCGATGACCTTTCGGATTGTGCAGTTGCACGATGGCGCAATCGACTTCACCAGTGAGCCCGGCAAGGGGACTACGTTCGTCCTACGGCTGCCGGTTTCGGTGTAGGACAGGCCTCCTGGCCTGTCCGGGGCGAGCGTTGCTCGCCTAAGAGCGGGCTTGCGAGGCCCGCGCAGGCAAAGTGCCCGCCCCACAATTAGTTCCGTGGCCCGATTTCGTAGACGTAAATATAATGCAGCACGCCGCCGGCTTTGATGGGAATGATGCCGGAAGGCGTCCAGCCGCGAATTTCGTAGTCGTTCGAGACCACCCGCGCGCCCGGTTTCAGATACTTCTCCAGATTCGGACGCAAGCGTTCATTCGAGCTGGTGAGCAGGTACAGCGTCACCACATCGGCGGTGCTGAGATCCACCTTCAGCATATTCGCGTGAATCAGCTTGACGCGGTCTTCCAGGCCCAGCGCCTTGATGCGCGCCTGCGTGGATTTGCAAAGGTCGCCGCGCAACTCCACGCCCACCGCGCGCGCGCCGTATTTCTGCGCCGCGGTGATGATGATACGCCCGTCGCCGCTGCCCAGATCGTAAACCACATCGCCGGGCTTCACGCGCGCGGCGCTGAGCATGCGGTCCACCACTTCCTGCGGACTGGGGATGTAAGGCGCCAGGTTATCTTGACTGTACTGTTGGCAATAGGAGGGCCGGCTGGCCGCCAGGACCAGAAAAACCGCCACCGGGAGGAGGTAAACCCGCATTTATTGGGTAGCGCCGTACGCCGCGCGCTTGCTCAATCTTGATTTTACTATACGGGACATGATGTCGCCCCAGGCATTCCACATATCGCGCGGCCGGCTGATGGTGTACTCGACTCCCTTGAGGTATTTCACGGCATTGCCGATGGCGTCGCGCCAGGGCACCGCCTGCGGGTCCACGTTGTAATTCATGTAGAAGAGCGGGTATTCCACGTCGGCGACCTTCCTGAGCGACTCCTGCGGCACGCCGCTATCCAGCAGCACCTTCGGGCCGGCGAAGATCACGGCATCTGGATGGCCGCGCGAGCCGAGTTCATCCGTGATCAGGTTGGTCAGAAATTCGGTCTCGCCACGCTTCTGGCTGAGCCGCTTCAGATCCACCGTGCCCAGATTCAGGGAATGCAGAGCCTCGCCCAGCGCCGGAAAATCGATCCGCGACGAGTCTTCCTTCCGGTACACGATCCGGCGTTCCTGAAGATTGAACGCCACGATGGAGAATGTAGCGATGCGCGGCTCGCGCGCGATCCCGCGCAGGATCGAAATCAGGGCGTTCACATCCAGCGGGTGCAAAGCCGGCGCGTTGGAGTCCTGGGGTGCGAAATTCACCAGCACCTTCACGTTGTAGTGCTCGCCGGATGCGTCGCGCGGCACCGGCGGCTCCTCTTTGAACGGCTCGTTGTCGGCGTCCAGAATGGCGTTTGGCGCGACATTCAACGTGACCGGCTTATCCTTGGGCGGGACGCTGGCATCGATATCCCAGAACGCGGAGCACACCCGCTCGGCGCGGTCGCGCATGAGCCAATCGACGTGATATTTGCCCTCACCTACGTCAAAGGTACCTTGCAGATAGGCGTCTCCCCTGGCAGCCTCGTCGATCTCCGGGACGTTCACTCTTTGCGACATGTACACCGGTTCGTCTGGGTGCGCTGCGGGGGTGACCCGAAAGATCATGGTGAGCAGGTTTTGATCTCCCGCCAATTCCTTCAAGGGGACATTCACCTCGTAACCGGAATGAAACTTAAGGTCGAAGCCCAGAGTGGGCTTAACCGGCGTCGCAGTGCAGGGAAGATCCTTGCGCGGCTCCTGGGATTCCAGGACGGCGGCGTCGGTATTGAACAAGTGCGCGGCGCCATCCGGTCCGGAGCCGGGCAGAATGGTCTGGCCGCTCGCAGCGGCGGCTAGCAGAAGCAGCGGCACACAAGACGAGGTCGATTCCATGGCCCGAAACCCAGCACCCATTTCAGTGTATCCCCAAAAGCAAGCAGCAGACGCCGATTTCCGTATTATGGCGCATATTTCAAAAAGTGCAAGGGTGAGATTGGCGACGTTATGGCGGCGCGGCGCGCGGGCCGCTTGACGGCCACCGTTACCGAGCCGCGACCGTCAGAAAGCGGTCTAACGGTTAAAGCGCCCCCAACACGCGTTGCCAACGGGCGACTGCGCGACTGCCCAGTGCAGACAAACGCCCTTGCGGATTGGTAGAATCGGAATTGCCCGCCTACGGCGCTATCGTCTAACGGTTAGGACGGAGCCCTCTCAAGGCTTAAATACGGGTTCGATTCCCGTTAGCGCTACCAATTTTTCTATAACTTACGGGAAACGTCCCCTTTCCAGTTCCCGGGCTTTGATCCCGAGATGCCGGTGGCGCGGCCCCTATTGGCCCCTTATGCTCATCGAGTGCTTGATATCGCTGAAAATAATAGATATAAAATGGTGGAGGCGGCGGGAGTTGAACCCGCGTCCGAGAAGGCCCGCCATGAAGAGAACTACGTGCGTAGCCAGTTCAAAATCTTCAGCGAACGCTTCAGAGCCGGCAAGAGCGGCGGCCGCCTAGTCCGATTGATCTCGGCCTGATGCTCCGGACCGAAGCACTTCAGCCTATCCCGCAAAATGACGCTCACTCACCGCCGCGCGGGCTCAGCGGCTGGAGCGGCTACCTAACTAATTAGGCAGCGTATGCGAACTGGTTGTTGGCAGTTCTGTTTTTCCGATCGTTTTACGGGAGCTCGGAACCCGGCACGCCTCCCCATCGCGATTCCATCCCGTCGAATCCGTTGCGCCCCCATTCAGGTGAGACTGGCGGCCGATCGGGCGATCAGCGATTGAGATTCCAACTTGAGTTTAGCATAGTCCCGCCGGGCCGAAGCTTTTATTGCCCGGCTTGGGTGTGCGACATGAAAGTGACGATTCGCGAGTTTTCTTTTTTTGTGGCCGTAAACCTAGCGTAGTGATACGCTAGGCCATCAGGAGGCTGTACATGTCCGATTCTTTGGTTGATCTGGAGGGCCGTCGCAACGCCGTGCAATCCCAAATCGCGCAGTTGGGTGATATGCGCTCTGGTTCCATTACCGGAACAGGTGGCCGTTGTGGAAATCCGAACTGTCATTGCCATCGGACCGGCGATCCCGGCCATGGCCCCTACTATCGACTGACCCGCAAAGTGAAAGGCAAGACCGTCACCGAAACGTTTCCCTCTCCGGCCAGTTTGGCCAAAGCGCAGCGCGAGGTCGCCGAATGCCAGCGCTTCGGGGAACTGGGCGAACAACTCTTGGACGTTAACGAACAGATCTGCGAGTTGCGGCCGGCAGAGGAGACCGCGCCGTCGGCCCAGGAAAAAAAACGGCCGAAGCCATCCAAAAGGAAGTCACGCGCGAAGTAGACCAACTGTTACGCGTGGTCTTCAGCGCCCACCGCAAGACGGGGCGTTGGGAGCTGGAAGCCTTGGAAATGGCCATGCGCGCGGCCCTGCATCGAGCCGGGGCAGCCGCCCTAAGCCAACTGTTGCAATTCCCAGCCCCGGCTTCCCACCAACGGAACATTCTTTGCGCTTGCGGCCACCAGACGCGTTATCGGGAGTTGCGCTCCAAGCCGATCCTCACCGCCGTAGGCCCGGCGGAAACCTCGCGGCCTTACTACCTGTGCCCGGACTGCCATAACGGCCAATTCCCTGCCGATGTCGAACTGGACATCGTCAACACGGAGTTCTCCCCCGGGGTGCGCCGCATGCTGGCTCTGGTAGGTCAGCAGGCCCCTTTTGATCGCGGGCGCCAGCAGATCCAACTGCTGGCCGACCTGGAGGTGACGACCAAGAATGTGGAGCGCACCGCGGAGGGCATTGGGCAGGATATCGCTGTAAGCGAAAAGGCCGAGATTCAGCGGGCCAAGCAACTGGATCTGCCCATCGTGTTGGGAAAGCCGATACCGATTCTCTGTGTGCAAATAGATGCCACCGGCATACCGGTGGTGAAGAAAGAAACGGTGGGCCGCCAGGGTAAGGACGGAAATCCGGCCCGCCATCGTGACGTCAAAGTGGGCTGCGTGTTCACCCAAACTACCTGGAATGCGGAGGGCTATGCCATCCGCGATCCCGATTCGACCACCTAGGTCGCCGCCATTGAAACTGCCGAAGAATTTGGCAAGCGGATCTATCTGGAAGCTTGGAAGCGCGGATGGAGCCGCGCCGCAAAGAAAGTCGTGATCGGCGATGGAGCGGAATGGATCTGGAATATCGTCGCTCTATACTTTCCCGGCGCCATTCAGATCGTCGACCTCTATCATGCCCGCCAACATCTGTGGGACTTGGTACGCAAGCTGTACCTCAACCAAGAAGCCGAACAGAGACGCTGGATGATGGTTCATCAGGACATGCTGGATAAAGGGAAAATCGAAGACCTGGTAGCCGCCCTCCGGTCCATCGACTCATCCCATCCCGAGTTGGCCGAAGCCGTCCGCACCACGGCCCACTACTTTGAAGCCAACGCCGCGCGGATGCGCTACCCCGAATTCCGCAGCCAGCACCTGTTTGTCGGCTCGGGTGTCATAGAGGCCGGCTGCAAGACCGTCATCGGTTCCCGCTGTAAGCTGTCCGGCATGTTCTGGACTGTACGCGCGGCCAACGCCATCCTGGCCCTGCGATGCTGCCAACTCAATGGTCGCTTTGAGGACTACTGGGAGGCCCGCCGCGCGTGATCGTCACTTTTATGTCGCACACCCGCCCGGCTTCGCGGACCCAGCGAACGATATGTCCCGTGCCGTCCCGCACTTCGCGCAGGATCCGTAGATCGACCGAGTCGCGCACGGGCAGGGTGTCTCCGGCTTCCCTCAATACGCGTTCATAAGCCTCGCGCGCGGGCTCCGAAGTCACTGGCGGAGCCGGGAACGGTTCAGCCGCTCTAAGACTCTCGCGGTCGAAGTAATAGTAGCCCATGCCCCGCCAGTTGTCCTGGTTCACCTGGGGCTCGCCTTCTATGACATTGCCCGCGACGAAGATAGACCCAGGCAAGACTACGGCATCCCCCAGGTGAAAGAGCCTGGGACGCTGGATCGTGGAAGGGCCCGGCTTCAGGTAATTCGCGACGTAGTTGAGCCGGTCGAACTCACCATAGGCGGCGGCTTCGCCCCAATCGTAGATGGTGTTGTTCCGGAAATCGGCATTCACCGCGCCTTGAAAGCGGATATTGCGGTTGAAGTTGTGGGCCAGCAGATTGTGGTGCCAACTGATCCGGTTGCCTCCGCCAAGCGCGGCGTGGCCATGCCCGGCGAAATTCAGGCTCTCGCTCAGAATCGACCACTGGATAGTAACTCGGTCGGCCATGCGGGTGACGGTCACGATCTTGCCGGTGGTCCAGCTTAGCGAGAGATGATCGGCGATGCAATTCTGAGCGCCGGCTTCGAAGCGGAGTCCATCTTGGCCTTCGCCGGCTTCATAATTCACGCTGGGGCTTACGCCCGCATCGCCCACGCGGATGCGGAAATAACGAAGCACGACATCGTGCGTTTCGACGCGGATGCCATAGTTGCGGAGCACAATGCCCTCGCCGGGAGCGTGTTGGGCGTCCAGAGTCAGGAACGGGTGGCGAATGCGCAAGGGGCTTCTTAGGGCAATGGATCCGCCCAAACGAAAGACCACGATGCGAGGGCCTTCCGCCTCGACTGCCGCGCGCAAGCTGCCGGGGCCGTCATCCTCGAGATTATCCACGTACACGTGGCGGCCTCCCGTGCCTCCCTGGCTGGAAGCTCCGTAGCCTTCGGCGCCGGGAAAGGCAGGTTGGCCCGCGGCAATAGCCGGCGGATAAAGGGGATGCTCGCGCCACAAGGGTGAGGGCGGCTGCGGGACCGGCCGCGCGTGAGTCATCGGCGCGTCTTCCTCATAGGTGCTGCGATTTTCGAGAACGAGATCGGTGTGGTGGGCGCCGCCGCGATACGTCAACGACCAACGGTAGGTTTTGCCCGCGTACGCCGCAGTAATCTGGCTGCCTTCGGGGAGACCATCGAAGGTTCCGATGGTGGGCATATGGCTCGCAACCAGGGTGATATCCTCGCGCGGCGGGACGGCCCGGAGAGAGATCTCCAGACGGCAATGGCTGGGAGAAACGGGAGTGATGCGGAGCCCGCGAACACGCGATTGAATGGTGATGGGGGTCACGCCGTGCGCATCGAGCGCGAAGGAGAGAGTCGCGAGGCCGGGCCTGCCGGCCGGATCGGCAGCGGCTTGTAGATAGACGTAATCCAGCACGTGGACGGCGGACGCCTGGGAGCCTTCCACGGCCACCAGAGCATGCGAGCCGAAGCCGAACCCCACCGAAAGGGTACGGCCCAGGAAACTGCCGCCGCGAATGCGCAGTTGGGCATCGTTGGCCCGGCCCGTGGATGCGGTGGCGGCGCCCACGAAGACGTCCATGACGGAGTGGAGCGCTCCGGAGTTGAGAACGAATGCGCCTTCGCCTCCGGTATCCTCGCCGACAAAGAGGGAATCCTGGACGAGGACGAGGTTGCCACCGTCGACTTCGACGCGGGCGCGGTCGCCGGCATGGGTTCCGATGCCCAGGCCGCCAATCGCCCACGTGCCTGGGGGCACGGTGACCTGGCTGTTCCCGCCTACGTCCACGCCGGCGTAGGGGTTGGGCAGGCCGGCGGTCCAGTGGGCGGGGTCGCTCCAGGCGCCGATGCCCGGGCGCCATACGGTGGGCCCCTGCGCTAGCGCGAACGCGGCGGCGAGCAGGGTGAGAACGGGCAGAGTCGTTTGCATTGCGACAAGGCTCATGGTAGCCGATGAGCGGGCGGCCTACGAGGCCGCCGCAGGCAGGGCGCCTGCCCCACTACGATAGAAGCATGCGCGCCTGGCTCACACTGCCCAACCTGTTCACGCTCGCGCGGCTGTTGCTGGCGCCGATGGTCATTTACGAGATTGTGAATCGCCAGGCGTTCGCGGCCCTGGCGGTCTTCGCCGTGGCAGCAGCCACGGACATTATCGATGGATATCTCGCGCGGCACTTCGGCGCGGCCACGCCCGGCGGCGCATTCCTCGATCCCATCGCGGACAAAGTTCTGATGTCCGGGGTTTTCCTGGCGCTGGCCTGGGCGGGCGATGTCACATGGTGGTTCGTGGGCGTGATCTTCGGGCGCGACCTGTTAATTCTGGCGGCGTCTTTGGTGGCGCTGGCCACCACCAAATTGCGTGCGTTTCCGCCCAGCGCGTGGGGCAAAGCCAGTACCTTTTTTCAGATCCTGACGGCGGTCTGTTTTCTGGGCCGGGATGCCTTCAAATGGCCGATTTTGGAGCTGTTATCGGCGGTGCTGGTTTGGCCCACGGCGGCCCTGACGGTGTGGAGCGGCATTCACTACGGTTGGCGCGGTGTGCGGTTGCTACGAATCCATTGACGGGCGTTCGCCAGAAGAGTAGTCTATAAGTGAACGGGTTTTCAGATGACTCGCTATACGCCCGCGCGGCATTACCTCACGTTCGGAATCGTAGCCGTCGGCTTGGCGGGATTTTCGGCTTGGCTGGGCCTGGACTGGATGCCCGCTTTCATCCCTTCCGCGCTGTTTTTCCTGAGCGCGATCCTGCTTTTGGCGCTGGCGTTCCAGCCCGCCGTGGAGATTCACGAGGGGTATCTGGCGGTGGGCAAGCGCATCGTCCCGTGGATGGATATCCGCCGTCTGGACCGGCCTGGAAACTGGCTGTCGCCGCTGATTGTGCGGCTCACGCTATTCGACGATTCGCGCATGGTGCTGGTGTATCCGGGCGATCTGGATTCCTGCAACAGCCTGCTGCGGCATCTGCGCCGCCTGTCGCGCGATGCGCTCATCGATGGCGTGCCGTACCGCCAATTCTGGGGTGAAGTGCTGGCGCCGGGTGGCGATCGCCGCCAGGTTCCGCCGCCGCGTTACCGGATGCTGCTGCCGGAGGATGAGGCGGAAGTCGAACGGCTATACCAACGCCTGAAGACGGTCGGTCATCTCGACAAGAATTCCGCGGACGAGAAGTAGTCCGTGGCGCGCCGCCTTTCGTTTTTCCTGAAATCCATTCTTGTGCTCGCCGTGGTGGCCGTGTTGTTGTGGGCCACGCACGCCTGGTGGATGGCCGCGTTGGGCTGCGCGCTGGTGCACGATGACGGGCCTGCGAAGGCGGATATGGCCATCGTGCTGGCGGGCGATTATTCGGGCAATCGGGTGGTCCGCGCGGCGGAACTGGTAAAACAGGGATACGTGCCCAAGGTCCTGGTGAGCGGTCCGGACATGCTTTACGGATTCTATGAGTGCGACCTGGCGATTCCCTTCGCGGTGAAGCGCGGCTATCCGGAGAGCTGGTTCATCCGCGCGCCGAATGAAGCGCTGAGCACGCGCGAAGAAGCGGCCGCCATTTTGCCGGATCTGCGGCGCCGCGGCGTGCATCGATTTCTATTAGTGACCAGCGATT
Organism: Bryobacterales bacterium; assembly: GCA_963785255.1. GTDB lineage: Bacteria > Acidobacteriota > Terriglobia > Bryobacterales > Bryobacteraceae > Bog-159. The sequence goes on along the minus strand of CAWAUR010000011.1, from coordinate 211,884 downwards.
ATCATACGGCGCGCGCGGCGCGCATCTATCGCGCGGCGGCTCCCGATCTGGAATTCCGGGTGGTGGCCGCGCCCGACCGCTATTTCCGCGCGGACGGCTGGTGGCACAATCGGGAAGGCCAGAAGACCTTTCTCATCGAGTGGATGAAGACCGTGGCCAACGCGCTGGGAATGTAGCCTATGTGGGAATCGCTGCGCACCGTGCGGGTTTATCTGTGGCGCTATCGCGGCGGCCTGGCGCTGGGCTTGGGCGCGCTGGTGTTGAAGGATGTGGCCGGCGCCGTACAGCCGCTGGTGATCCGTTCGGCCATCGACTCGTTTTCGCACGCGTTTGCCCTGACCCGCTTGTGGCGCTTCGCCGCGCTGCTGGTCGCGCTGGCCGCCGTGAAGGGCCTGTTCCAATACTGGATGCGTGTGATCATCATCGGGATCTCGCGCGATATCGAATACGACCTGCGCAACGATCTGTTCCGGCACCTGGTGGACCTGTCGCCGGATTATTACGGGCGCGTGCGCACGGGCGACATCATGGCGCGCGCCACAAACGACCTGAACGCGGTGCGCATGATGCTGGGGCCGGGCATCATGTACTGGACCGAGACCAGCCTGACGTTTCTGCTGGCCATCGTCATCATGGTGACGGTGGATTGGCGGCTGGCGGCTCTGGCCATTCTGCCCGCGCCGCTGGTGAGCCTGGCGGTGATCTTCTTCGGCCGCGCCATTCATGCACGGTTCGAGCGCATCCAGGCCATGTTTTCCGATATCAGCAGCCGCGTGCAGGAGAACCTGGCGGGCGTGCGCATGGTGCGGGCGTTCGTGCAGGAGCAGGCGGAACTGCGGCGGTTCGAAGAGCTGAACAAGGGGTATATCGCGGAGAACATCCGGCTGGTAAAGATCTCGGGCGTATTTCAGCCGCTGCTGGAGGCGCTGATCGGGCTTACGTTCCTGGCGGTGCTGTGGTACGGCGGCGGGCAGGTGCTGGCCAAACGGATTTCGATCGGCAGCTTCGTCATGTTCAACACCTACATGGGTATCCTGGTGTGGCCCATGATCGCGCTGGGATGGGTGGTGAACCTGATGCAGCGCGGCGGCGCGTCGCTCGCGCGCATCAACCAGATCTTCCACGAGAAGCCCAGCATTGCCGCGCCGGCGCATCCGGTAAGCCTGGCGCGGATGCGCGGCGAGATCGAATTCCGCGGGGTTTCGATGGCTTATCCGGCGGGGCGCGCGCTCGATGGCATCGATCTGACGATTGAAGCGGGAACCACGGTGGCTGTAGTGGGTCACACCGGTTCGGGCAAGAGCACATTGGTCAGCCTCGTGCCGCGCCTGATGGATCCGACCGAAGGACGCGTGCTGATCGATGGCGTGGATTTGCGCGATGCCGATCCTGCCGAACTGCGGCGGCACATTGGGTTTGTTCCGCAGGAAACGTTTCTGTTCAGCGCCACGATTGCCGGCAACATCGCATGGGGCGTGGAGAGCGCTACCGAGGACGAGATCCGGCGCGCGGCGGAATTGGCCGGACTGGCGGCCGATATCGAGTCGTTCCCCATGGGTTACGAGACCATGGTGGGGGAGCGCGGCATCACGCTGTCGGGCGGCCAGAAACAACGCACTGCGATTGCGCGCGCCATTCTGCGCAATCCGCGTATTCTGATTCTGGACGATGCGTTATCGAGTGTGGACACGCTGACTGAAGAGCGCATTCTGCAGGGGCTGGCGGATGTGATGCGCGGGCGCACCGTGATCCTGATTTCACATCGCGTATCGACGGTGCGGCAGGCGGATCATATTGTGGTGCTGGAGCGGGGTAGCATCGTGGAACAGGGAACGCACGCGAAGCTCGTGTTGGCGGGCGGATACTACGCGGACCTGTCGCAGAAGCAGATGTTGGAAGAAGAGCTGGAAGCGATTTAGGCTGGTAGGACAGGCCTCCCGGCCTGTCCCGGCGAGCCAAGCTCGCCGCAGAGCGGGCCTGCGAGGCCCGCGCGGGCAGAGTGCCTGCCCCACAGCTTTCAATGCGGGCGGCGCATTCGATGGACGCGCGCCGCCCTCTCCTTGTTCGGCATGCAGGAGGGCTCCGCTACACGCTGGCGTGATGCCGAATTTCGGTTCGTTTTTGCGAGTATATCACCGGGTGGGCGGTTGTCAAACTTTTTTCCTGCGAATTCTTGTACCTTGAAGTTTACATATGCAACCGACTCGAAGAACATTTGCCACAATTAGCGGCGCGGCGGCCCTGGGAATGGGCGTCGCGAGGCCCTTGGCGGGCGCGCCTCCCGCGGAAGCCGGGCCCAAGCCGAACGACTACTGCCGGTTTCCGGATTCTTTTATCTGGGGCACGGCGACTGCCTCCTATCAGGTAGAGGGGGCCGTGCATGAAGACGGCCGCAAGCCGTCGGTCTGGGACACCTTCGCCCACCAGCCGGGGAAGATCGCCATGGGACATACGGGCGATGTGGCGGTGGACGAATATCATCGTTATCCGCAGGATATCGAGCTCATGAAATCGCTGGGCGTGAAGGCCTGCCGTTTTTCGACGGCCTGGCCGCGCGTGTTTCCAGACGGGTCGGGTCAGCCGAATGAGAAGGGCATGGCGCACTACGAGCGCGTGGTGGATGCGCTGCTGGCGGCGGGCATCGAGCCCTATTGCACGCTGTTTCACTGGGACCTGCCCCAGGCGTTAGAGGATCGCGTGGGTGGATGGCGGTCGCGCGAGACGGCCAAGTATTTCGCCGAGTATGCCGGTTTTGTGACGCGGCGGCTCTCGGACCGGGTTTCGCACTTCTTCACCATCAACGAATTCTCCTGCTTCACCGATTTGGGTTACGGCATAGGCGTGTTTGCGCCGGGGCTGAGGCTTCCCCCGCGCCAGGTGAATCAGGTGCGGCACAATGCCCTGTTGGGACATGGACTGGCGGTGGCGGCGATCCGGGCGGCCGCGCGCCAGCCGGTTCAGGTCGGCTTGGCGGAGAATCCCACGATGTGTGTGCCGGTGATCGAGACGGAGCCGCATATCGCCGCCGCGCGGCGCGCCATGCGGGTGGTGAACGCGCCGTTTCTTACGGCTGTTCTGGAGGGCAAATACGCCAAAGAATATCTGGCGGCGGCGGGCGCTGACGCGCCGGAATTCACGGCGGAGGACATGCGCATCATCGGCGCGCGTCTGGATTTCGTGGGTGTGAACTGTTACTCGCCGTCCTATGTGCGGGCGGCGGACAACCCGCAAGGCTTCGCCGAAGTGGCGAATCCGAAATCGTATCCGCACATGGCCTCGCCCTGGCTGAATATCGGGCCGCAGATTCTGTATTGGGCGCCGCGCCACTTGAAAGAGATTTGGGGCGTGAACAATGTGCTGATCACGGAGAACGGCTGCTCGGCGGACGACCGGCTGGTGGATGGGCACGTTTACGATACCGATCGCGTGATGTATCTGCGCAATCATTTTGTGCAGGCGCATCGGGCGGTGGCGGAGGGTTGGCCGCTGACCGGATATTTTCTGTGGAGCCTGCTCGACAATTTCGAATGGGCGGATGGATATACGAAGCGCTTCGGGATTTACTATGTGGATTTCGAGACGCAGGCGCGCACGGCCAAGCTCAGCGCGGATTTTTACCGGGAGACGATCGCGCGCCGGGCGGTCGTGTAAACATGTAGGACAGGCCTCCTGGCCTGTCCAGGGCGGGCGTACGAGGCCTGCTCCACTAACTAACTAACTGACAACGACTCCGCGCGGGGCTACTCGTACAGGCAGCACCGTGGCGCCCTCCCGCTCGATAGCCGCGGACACTTGCGGTTTGGCGCCGCGCTCCACCAGGAAGAAGACGCATCCGCCGCCGCCCGCGCCGCACACCTTGGCGCCCGCCGCGCCTGCCGGACGCGTGACCTTCACCAGCCGGTCGATCAGCGGCGTCGAGATCCCCGGTGCGTTCTTTTTGCGGTTGGCCCACTCCTCGCGCAACAGGCGCCCGGCTTCGTTCCAATCGGCTTTCTCGAGGGCCTGCCGCATGTCGCGCGCGATCCGCGCAATGCGATCGAAATTGCGATGCACCTTGCGGTCGCCGTCGATATGCGCCTTCATCACTTCCCAATTGTTGATGCCCGAATTGCGCGGCTCGCCGGTGTAGGCCAGCACCACGCGTTCGTTCAGATCGTCCAGATCCACGCCCACGGGCTTGCGCACGACGCCGGCTTCGGTCAGTTCGATGGCGCTGACTCCGCCATACATCGCCGGGTAATAATCCTGGCAGCCGGTGGGCACGCGGATAATCTGCGCTTCGATGTTCTGCGCGATCTCCCGCAGTTTTTCGAGCTTGTGCCCCGCTCCCGTGAGTTTATTGAAAGCGGCAGCCAGCGCGATGATCAACGCGGAGGAGCCGGAGATGCCCGCGCCCGCCGGCGCCTCGGAATGCGTGGCCACGTCGATGCCGGTCTGGGGCGCAAAATAGCGCACCACATAGGCGGCCAGGGGCAGCTTATAGCGTTTGGCGGCGCGTAGCGCATGGAGCGAGGCGAACTCCTCGGCGCCTTGGAGATCGCGCGACCGTAGCGTGATGCGGCCATCCGCGCGGGTTTCGAGCACGCAACTGGCATAGCGATCCACCGCGAAATTCACCGTCACCGGCGCGGCGTGAAATAGATAGAGCGGCCAGATATCGATGGTCCCGCCGGCCATATCCACGCGGCAGGGAGCCTTGGCTGTGATCTTCATGCGAACGACTACTATACAAGGTGGCTGGTGGTTGGTGGCTGGTGATGGCGTCCTGCTACAAGCCGAAACAGAGAATGTTGGGTCCCGCCGCGACTGCTACGTACTGCTTGCCTTTCACGCTGAAGGTCATCGGCGAAGCCTTCATCCGCACATTGGTGGGAAAGTGCCAGAGCGTTTTGCCCGAGCGTGCGTCCACCGCATCGAAGCCGCCGTTGGGTTTGCCATAGAACACCAATCCGCCGGCCGTCGCCAGGACGCCGGACCACGATTTGGCCTTCGCGGGTCCCGGTTGCGCGATTTCCCAGGCAATCCCTCCCGTTTCGATATTCACCGCGCGCAGGTATCGCTGGCCAGTTTGATCCGGATAGCCCATGCGCTGGCCTACGCATTCTTCGAGGGCCAGGAAGTAATAGAGACGGGTCGCCGGGCTATAAGCCGCCGAGCTCCAGTTAGCGGCGTCGTCGGGGCATCCGCGCGGATCTGTCACTCGTGGACGTCCGTCGGCAGCTATCTCCGTTGCCCAATCCACGCGCCGCAGAAAGGGTTTCGCCAGCAGTAACTGTCCGCTGATGCGGTCGAGGACATAAAAGAAACCGTTCCGGTCCGCATGCAATAGTAACTTACGAGGGTTACCAAGATACGTGGTATTTACTAGCACAGGCGGCTCGGTAGCATCCCGGTCTTTTAAGTCATGTGGAGTAAATTGATAGTGCCACTTCAGGGCGCCGGTGGCTGCATTGATAGCCAGGATCGAATCGGTGTAGAGATTATCGCCGCCGCGGTCGGAGTCTTCTGAATCGGGAAACGGATTGCCGGTTGGCCAATATAAGGTATCGGTGTCCTTGTCGTAGGAACCGGTCAACCAGGTAGATCCGCCCCCCATCACTGGCTCGCTGCCTTGCCAGGTTGTCGAACCAGGTTCGCCGGCCTTCGGAACGGTCCAGAGCCTCCATAGCAGCTCGCCTGTGGCCGCTTTGTAGCATGCCACGAAGCCGCGGATCCCCTCGTCCGCGCCCGAGACGCCCGCGATCACCGTGTCGTTCACTACCAGCGGCGCCAGCGTGCCGCCATAATGCTGGGGTTCGTCCGGCATGGCAGTTTCCCAAATGAGACTGCCCGTGCCGCGGTCAAGCGCGATCAGATGCGCGTTATCTGTGACGAAGAAAATCAGGCCCTCGCGGATGGCCACACCGCGATTGGTTCCCAGCGCCGCGTCGCCTACTAAGCCGCGAGTCTGCGGGCGCGCGTATTTCCAGATTTCGGCGCCGGTTAGTGCGTCGATGGCGTACACCTGGTTCGGCCCGGTAACATACATTAGTCCATCGGCTTCCAGGGGCGTGACTTCGAGGCCGAAGTAAGGTATCGGGAAGAGCCACTTTAAGTGCAGGCGGCTAACGTTTGTAACATTGATCTGGTTTAATGCGCTATAGCGATTCGCACTTAGATCGCCGTTGTAAGTCAACCAATCGCCCGGCTGAGGAGCGCGCCAGGTTCGCGGGCGGGTGTCAGTGGCGGAAGGCTGGATGCCTGCGTTGAGGTCGCGGACATACCCGGCCACGGCGTCAAGTTCGGCGGCCGGAAGATCGAACGCAGGCATGCCGGTATCCGGAAAGCCTCGCGCGATGATCGCCCGCAGTTCGGCCGCGGACCGGCCGGCCAGGCGCGGATTGGCCGCCAATCCAGGCGCTTTGCCGGTGCCGCGCGCATCGCCGCCATGACAGCTTGCGCAGTGGCTCGCCAAGATTTGCGGGCCATCGGTGGCGGCGAGCAGGGGCGCGAGGGACAGTGTAAGCACGCAACACCGAATATCGGGCGCAATTCTCATGGAGGAACGATTACTATATACGGCGGCGGGAGTTGTGGGGCAGCCACTCTGGCTGCGGCGGCCTCTCAGGCCGCCTGGCAGCATCTCCTCGAGTATCGGCAGGCGGCCTACGAGGCCGCCGCAGGCTACGAGCCTGCCCCACAATATGCAACCACAAAGATGCGGCGGAACGGGAACAGCACGCCGCCCGCGGGCCGGACCGGAAATTCGGGCCGCAGCCGCGCCAGATAATCGGCCGCGAAACGGTCCCGTTGGGCGTCGTTTTCGAGCGCGTCCAGGAAAGGCCGCAGCCCCGTGGCGCGATACCATTCGACGATGGCCTGCGCATCCGGCAGGATGTGCAGGTACTCAGTGGCCCAGATATCCAGACGGGCGGCGGCGGTCGCCAGCGCATCGTAATAGAAATCCATTTCGTGATGATGCCATTCGCGCGGCTTGCCCGGCGGAAAAAACGATCGCCACTCCGGCGATGCGGCCACCTCGCGCATCAGCCGATGGGGCAGCGCATCGATGTTGCCGGGTATCTGCATCGCCAGCGCGCCGCCCGGCGCCACGCGCGCGAGAAGCTGCGGATAGAGCCGCGCGTGGTCTTCCACCCACTGCAGAGCCGCATTGGAAAAAACCAGATCGAATTGGCCGTCCGCGGCCGCGGCCCACTCCGAGATGTCGCCCGTAATCCAATGCTGACCCGGATATTTCGCGCGCGCCTGTTCGATCATGCCGGCGGAACTATCGAGCCCCGTGAACTCGGCGTCCGGCCAGCGCTCGCGCAGCACCGCCGTGCTGTTGCCGGGCCCGCACCCCAAATCGATGGCCCGGCTTACAGTGCGTAGATTGACGCGCGCCGCCAGATCCCGGCACGGCTGCGTGCGCTCATCGGCAAATTTCAGATACTGATGCGGGTTCCAGTCGGGCATCTTCAGACTATAGCTTGGATCGGTCGTGCACGCTCAGGGGGACCGCTCCCTTACGGTCGCGGCTCGGTAACTGCGGTCGCGGCTCGGTGACTGTTAGGGAGCGGGCGCTTCTACGGCAGGAAGCGGTAACCCACGCCGTGAACCGTAAGAAAGTGGCGCGGCACGTTCGGCTCCGGCTCCAGCTTATGGCGCAGTTTGACCACATGCGCGTCCACCGTGCGCGTGTTGGGGAAGAATTCGTAACCCCACACCGAATTCAGGATCATGTCGCGCGTGAGCGGACGGTCGGGGTTTTGCAGAAAGTAAGTGAGCAGGTTGTACTCGGCGGGAGTCAGTTTCAATTCCTCGCCGCGGCGGGTGACTACGCGGCGTTCCAAATCCACCTCGACTTCGCTGAAGTGCAGCACCTTGCGGGCTTCCCCGGACGCGCGGCGCAATACGGCGCGGATGCGCGCCAGCAGTTCGCGCGTGCCAAAAGGTTTTACCAGGTAATCGTCGGCGCCGATTTCGAGCAGCAGCACCTTGTCGATTTCATCGCCCAGCGCGCTCAACACGATGATGGGGGTGGCGATATGCGCCGCGCGCAGTTGTTTGCAGATCTCCACGCCGGTCATGCCGGGCAGGCGCAAATCCACCAGCATCAAATCCGGCTTGAGCAGCAGCGATTTTTCGTATCCGGCGCGGCCATCCATCTCCAGGACGGCGCGGAAACCCTCCTGTTCCAGCATGACGCCAATGGTGTCGCGCAGGCTTTCGTCGTCGTCTATCACCAGGATGGTCTGCATGCGGGGATGAGAACTATTGTACCTAAACACCATTGCAGTACTTGTAAACTGAGCACCATAAGCCCCATAATCGTGTGTGCGGGTGGTCTTTATCGCATGCGCGTCACAGTCATCGGAACGGGGTACGTCGGAACAGTAACGGGCGCTTGTCTCGCCTATCTGGGGCACCGGGTCACATGCATGGACACCGATGCGCAGAAGGTGGAGAAACTGCGCCGTGGCGAAATGCCCATTTACGAACCGGGCCTGGACCAATTGCTGGAATTGGCGGCGGCCCGTGGCGGCATCGACTTCACCACGGAACTGGCTGCGCCAGCCGCGGAAAGCGATGTGATCTTCATCGCGGTGGGAACGCCGCCGCTCGAAAGCGGCGAGGCCAATCTGTGCTACCTGGAGGCGGCCGCGCGCAGCGTGGGGGCGGCCATGGACGACCGGAAATACCGCGTGGTAGTGAACAAATCGACAGTTCCGGTGGGCAGCGGCAACCTCGTCGAGACGCTGGTGCGCGAGGGTATTGGCGAAGCGCATCCAGGCGCGCGCAAGAGCGTCCGTTTCGGCGTCGCCAGCAATCCGGAGTTCCTGCGGGAGGGCAGCGCCATCGCCGATTCCCTCTATCCGGACCGCGTGGTGCTAGGGGCGGAAGAGGAATGCGCGCTCGAAACCATGCGGGAGCTGTACCGTCCGCTGGTGACGCAGAGCTTCGAGGCGCCCGCGTTCTTGCCGCGCCCGGCCGGGGTCACGCAGGTGCCTGTGGTGACCACTACGCTGACCAGCGCGGAGATGATCAAGTATGCGGCGAATGCATTTCTGGCGGTGAAGATCGGCTTCGCCAACGAGGTGGCCAACATCTGCGAGCGGGTGGGCGCGGAGGCGCCGGAGGTGATGGCGGGCATCGGGCTGGACGCCCGCATCGGCGCGCGCTTTCTGCAACCGGGTTTGGGCTGGGGCGGCAGTTGTTTCGGCAAGGATGTGCAATCGCTGCTGCATACCGCGCGCGAATATGGCTATCACAGCCGCTTGCTCGAAGCCGCCCTGGAAGTGAACCGGGCGCAGCGCCAGTTGGCGATTCAGAAGCTGCAAGAGAAACTGTTCATCCTGAAGGGCCGCACCATCGCGTTGCTGGGGCTGGCGTTCAAGCCGGAGACCGACGATCTGCGCGACGCACCCAGCCTGCAGATCGCCGAGCGGTTGGTGCAGATGGGCGCGCGCGTGAAGGCGTACGATCCGATTGCCATGCCGGCGTGCAGGGAGAATCATCCGGAGCTGCGGATTCAATACTGCGAGTCCGCCGAAGACGCTGCCGAGGAGGCCGATGCGCTGGTGCTGGTGACGGAATGGAAGCAGTTCGCGAGCCTGGATTTGGGTGGACTGGCGCGGCGCATGACGCATGCCATTCTGGTGGACGGGCGCAATCTGTTCGATCCGGAGGCGGCGCGGCAGGCAGGCTTCGATTATTGCGGCATCGGACGACCGCAGCGGGCCGCGCGGCATAATGGCCTGGCGGAGGCTACGCGGGTCGGGTAAGAGCACGCCGGGAGTTACTTGACCAGTCAGATGACCAGTCTGTATAATAGTGATCTGAAGGGATAATTCTATGTCTGTGTGGCCCGTTCAGGACGCCAAAGCCCGCTTCAGCGAATTGCTGGACGCATCGGTCGAGAAGGGTCCCCAAATTGTGACGAGGCGCGGCGTCGAAACCGCGGTGGTAGTGCGCATAGAAGATTGGCGGCGCTTGCGTAGCGCGGGACCGCCCAGCCTCAAGAGCCTGCTGCTCGCGCCTGAGCCGAGGTTCGAAAATCTCATTCCACCGCGCCGAAAGCTTCGGCGCCGGGCTCCGGTGGAGTACCGGTGATCAAATTCCTTCTCGATACAAACGTAATCTCCGAGTTACGGAAACCCAAGCCACACGGCGCGGTAGTGGCCTGGATCGATGCGCTTGACGTGGGTCAACTATATCTCTCCGCGGTCACTTTGGGAGAACTGCAGGCCGGCATTGAGCGAACGCGCAAGCAGGACCCGCGGAAGGCGGCGGAGATTGAGGCGTGGGTCGATGGCTTGTCAGCATCTTTTCAAGTCCTTCCCATGGATCACACTTGCTTTCGCGAGTGGGCGCGGCTCATGCATGGGCAGCCGGACGACTTGCTGGAAGACGGCATGATCGCCGCGACGGCGCGCATTCACGACATGACGGTGGCGACGCGGAACGCGCGGGACTTCAACCGGCTGGGCGTGCGCGTGGCGGATCCGTTCCACGCGACGCAACGATAACGCCCAACAGGCGTTCTGGCGAGGCCCGCGGGCGGGCTGAGAGCCCGCCGCAGGCAGAGTGCCTGCCCCACTTTGCCCGGCATCAATTTCAGTATGCTGTGAGAAGCGGCGAAAACCATTTTCCAGGGAACGTGTATCCTGAAGATGTTCCCGAGCTGCGGGACAGGGGAGGAGAAATATGGCTGAATCCGGAACCGCTCTGAGCGAGAAGCATTGTGTCCCGTGTAAAGGAGGCGTACCCCCGTTGCGCGGCGCCGAACTGGAGAAGTTATCCGCACAGTTACCGGATTGGAAAGTAATCGCCGAGCATCACCTTACCAAGACTTTTATATTTCCGGACTTCAAGAGCGCGCTGGCATTTGTAAATCGCGCGGGCGCGGTGGCGGAGGCTGAAGGACACCATCCGGACCTGTTGCTCAGCTGGGGGCGGGTGGACGTGAAGACTTACACACATAAGATCGACGGCCTGACCGAGAGCGACTTCATCCTGGCGTCAAAGATAGACCAGGAATTCTCTCGCAAGTAGCGCATGGCCGCCTACGATCGCGATCTGGCTTTCATCCACGACACGGGTTTCACGGCGTTTGCGCGCCAGGCCGCCCCGGGTTTGCTGCGGCTGCTGCGCGACAACGGCGTTCCGCGAGGCTTGGTGGTGGACGCGGGATGCGGCAGCGGCGTCTGGGCGCGCGCATTGACCGGGCGCGGGTATGGCGTGCTGGGCATCGACATTTCACCCGCCATGATCGCCCTGGCGCGCAAGCACGCGCCCGCCGCGAAGTTCCGCGTGGGCTCGTTCCTGCGCGTGGACTTGCCGCTCTGCGATGCGGTGACGTCGATGGGCGAGTGCGTGAATTACGCGTTCGACCGAAGGAGCGGCAAGCAAGGCTTGGCGGCTTTTTTCCGGCGCGTGCACGGCGCGCTGCGTCCGGGGGGCGTGTTTGTGTTCGATATCGTGGAGCCGCGTGTGAGTGAGGGCGCCTCACCGCGGCGGTTTCTGGAGGGACCGGGCTGGGCGATCCTTTTGGATGTTGAAGAGGACCGCGTGCGCCACACACTGACTCGGAAGATTGTAAGTTACCGCCGGGTGGGCAAGCTCTACAGGCGCAGCGCCGAGATCCATCGATTGCATCTGTACTCCAGCGCCGAGTTAGTCGAGGAACTGACAGACGCGGGTTTCGAAGCGCGCTTGCTGCGTGGGTACGGACGATTTAAGTTTCAACCGGCGCACGCCGCATTGTTGGCGCGCAAACCACTCTGACGGGTCTACGAGGGCAGATAGCCCTTGAGCACCGGGAAAACGGTCTGCACAAACGCTACCCCGACACGCGTAGCTCCGTCCTGATCGCCATGCGCCACCGGAATGGTAACCCGTACCAGCGCCGTATCGCTGCGGCGATAGCGGATCGAATCCATGACCAGCCAGAACTTCGCCGAGAACTCGCTGGCGATCACATGGCGCGGGCTTTGGTACCAATACAGCACCACGCTTTTTTCATCGCCGTGCGAGACCACGTAACGATTGATCCGGATGGGCGCCGGCTGGCCGGCGACCGGCACATCCACGAACCCGGTAGCTTCCGGCTCCCACCCCGATCCCGGCAGGCAGTTCTTGGGCGAGTGCGGCGATTGGCCGGTGCGCTGGGTTTTGAAATACGCCACGAAAAGCCCCGCCGCCGCATGCGATTCGGCATCGCCATAGAGGCGGTTTAACAAGTCATCCGCCTTAAGCTGATCGCGGATCTCCTGCTCCACCGGATAATTCTGCAACTCGTGCCAACCTGCGATCTGCGCCGGAAATAAATCGAGCGGCGGACCCGCGGGCGTCTTCTCGCCGCGCGATGCGGCATAAAAAAGTGCCGTCTGGGCCAGCAGGACCAGAGTCAGAACCGCCACGTATTTATTTCGTAACCAGGTCATTTGCCGATCGCCGGCCGCGCAGCAGCCGGTACCCCCTGTTTAGAATCTGGTGCAACCCGATTAAGATGGCCAGCGCCACCATGAAGATCACCCACCCGGATACGGTATGGAAAAATCCTTCCGCTAACTCCGGCTTGTATTCCGTCAACACGCCGGTCAGCGTGACGCGGCTGGCGTTGGCCACGATGGCGATGGGAATCGTGGCGAGGAACAGCGTCACCCGTATCCACACCTTGCGCTCGAAGAAATATCCATAAACCAGCGCCAGAAAAGTAAGTGACAGCAACGAGCGGATGCCGCTGCACGCCTCCACCACCGAGAGTTTCTGTTCGGCCAGCTCCAGCACGTTGCCCTCGCGGAGCACCGGGATCTGCATCAGGTCCAGAGCTTGCGTCGAGACGCGGCTGGCTAGAAGCTGCAAGGGGAACGTGATGCTGTTGTAGACCACGGTGGGAATCGGAATCATGAAGAAGAGCAAGAACAGCGGGAAAGCCAGCGCGCGCACCCAAGCCGTGCCGCCCATCAATAAGACGATGCCGATGATGGAAATGACGAAGGCGGTGCGCGCCAGAAACAATTCGGCGCCCAGAGTCGCGATAGAAAGCTGCAGCCCGCCGTACAGCACCACGGCCAAGCCCCACCAGTTAGGCTGCGCGGGCAGCGCCAGTAACTCCGTCCGCTTCTGCCATACGATGAAGCCCACCACTAACGGCACGAAGAAGCCGTGGCCCATGTCGGGATCGGCATCCCATTGCCGCACCAGACGCCATAGCACCGGCGCATAGCACACTAACAGGAGCGCTCCGAACCAGGCCCATATAACCCCGGGCAACCGTTTCAATCCGACTCCATTTTCGAGAGTGGCGGGCGTGTGGGGCATCTTCCGTTATGATACACGGTTGCGGCAGGCAGCTTGTAACGAATCGCACTTCGCCGCCCGCAGGATGCTGCGGGGACGCTCGAAAAAGAAGTAGTCTGGTGGGAATAGAGATGCCGTTACCGTTGCGGGTGCTGATTATCTCCGACCGGGAAGGCGACGCGCTCCAGCTTTGCGACGCATTACGTCAGTGCGATTATATTCCCACTTGGGAGCGCGTGACGACGGCGGCCGCTTTGCGGGAAGCGTTGGCGCATCGGTGTGACTTGATTCTCTCGACGGATTCAAGCGCACGCCTGGACACGCTGGCTGCTTTGGAGATCCTGCACGAGACCGGCGCGGACGTGCCCCTGGTGGCGATCACGGAACGCGTGCCGGAAGAATCTGTTTTAGAAGTTTTGAAAGCGGGCGCCGCCGACCACATCACGCGGCATCATCTCTCGCGGTTGGGTGTAACGGTCGCGAGGGAGATGAGCCAGGCCGAGGGCCGGCGCGAGCGTAGCCGCCTAGAGCAGCAATTCCGTCAAGCCCAGAAAATGGAAGCCGTGGGCCGCCTGGCGGGCGGCGTGGCGCACGACTTCAATAACCTGCTTACGGTCATCACCGGATATGCCGAGTTGCTGCTGAACGGCCGCGACCTGAAGCCGCCGCAGCGTTCCGCGCTCGAGGAAATCCAGCGCGCGGCGGAGCGCGGCGGAGCGCTCACGCATCAACTGCTGGCGTTCAGCCGCGGCCAGCCTTTCGCGGCGCGCCACGTGGAGTTGAACACGCTGATCGTGAACATGGAGAGGATGCTCTCGCGCCTGATCGGCGAGGATATCGAGCTAATCACAGTGGCGGCTGCCGATCCGGCCAGCATTCGCACGGACCCCGGTCAATTGGAGCAGGTGATCATGAACATCGTGGTGAATGCGCGCGATGCCATGCCGGGCGGCGGCAAACTGCTCCTCGAAACGCGCAATGCGCAGGTGGATCAGACGTATGCCGGCCAGAATGTGGACTTGAAGCCGGGATCCTACGTGATGCTGGCCATCAGCGATAACGGCATGGGGATGGACCAGGAAACCATCACGCATTTGTTCGAGCCCTTCTTTACGACGAAAGCGCCCGGCAAGGGAACCGGCCTCGGCTTGGCTACCGCCTACGGCATTGTGCGCCAGAGCGGCGGCGCCATTTCGGTTTACAGCGAGCCGGGGCACGGCACTACCATTCGCATCTATCTGCCCACAGCGGATTCCAAGGCGGCCCCGGAGACGGCGGAGAAGCGGCCGGTTACGGCGCTGCGCGGCAGCGAGACGATTCTGGTGCTGGAAGACGAGGCGCGCGTGCGCAAGCTGGTGTGCGAAGTGTTGACAGGCCGCGGCTACAAAGTGCTGGAGGCGGTGCGCGGCGAGCAGGCCGTCCGTCTTGCCGCGGAGCACGCTGGACAGATCGATCTGCTGCTCACCGATGTAGTGATGCCGGAGATGAGCGGGCCGCAGGTGCTGGAGCAGATCCGCGTAAAGCATCCCATGCTGAAGGTGCTGTTTATGTCCGGCTATACCGACGAGGCCATGGTGCACCACGGCATACTGGACTCGGGTGCGCCGTTTCTGCAGAAGCCCTTCTTGCCCGAGACGTTGGCGCGCAAGGTGCGTGAAGCGCTGACGTCGCAGGGGGCGGCCGGGTAGGACAGGCCTCCTGGCCTGTCCAAGGCGCGCCCCGCGCGCCGAAGAGCGGGCCTACGAGGCCCGCGCAGGCTACGAGCCTGCCCCACAACGGCGACACAAATGTAGAAAGTCGAGGGACGGGCCTCCTGGCCTGTCCAACACGAGCGAAGCTCGCGGCGAGGCTCGCCGAAGAGCGGCTTGGTGGTGGACAGCGGCCAAACTGGTGAATTGCAGCCAGACGAGGCTCCGAAAGCCGTCTGATTTTACAGGGCTTCGCGGATGGCAGTGTGATTGCCCCTGCACATGCGGAGACCGGCTAATGAAAAAGGGATTGTTGACACTCGCAGTTGCACTGATGACGCTGGCGCCGATGAGCGCCTCGGCCGCCGTCTGGGGCGGTTATTGGGGGCCATATTGGCGCGCGCCCTACTACGCCTACGGCTACGGTTGGACAGGTGAAGTGAAGGTGGATACCAAGGTCAAGAACGCCGAGGTATTCATCGATGGCGCCTATGCGGGCACCACGCACCAGGCGAAAAGCATGCACCTGCGCCCAGGCGCATACAACATCGAGATTCGCGAACTTGGCGCCACGAAATTCAGCCAGCGGGTCTACGTGGCCGCCGGCAGAACGCTGCATCTTCGTCCGCAGTTGTAGGAAGCGCGCCCAGCAACGATCCGCGCGGCTCGCCTACACTATTACTTATGCAGCTTGATCCGCCGCGTGGCATGCGCGACTTCTATCCCGAAGACCTGGAGCTACGCGACCGCATCTTTACAGCCTGGAGCGATGCCTCCACGGCGCACGGATTCCAGCGCTTCGAGCCACCCGTGGTGGAGACCTTCGAATTGCTGGCGCGCAAAGCCGGCGAAGAAGTCGCGCAACAGATCTATCATTTCGAGGACAAATCCAACCGGCAGTTAGCCCTGCGTCCGGAGGTGACGCCGTCGCTGGTGCGCATGATCAGCGCGCGATCGCAGCAGATCGTTTTTCCGGCGAAATGGTGGACTATCGGCCAGTGCTTCCGCTATGAGCGCATGACGCGCGGGCGCAAGCGCGAACATTTCCAGTGGAATCTGGATATCGTGGGCGAGCCGTCGGTGCAGGCGGAAGCCTGGATTCTGGCGTGTGTCACAAGCGCGCTGAAGGCGCTGGGACTGGGGCCGGACGACGTGCGCATCCACATCAATAACCGGCAGGTGGTGGCGTATCTACTTTGCGAGTTGGGCGTGCCGCGCGAGAGCCACGTGGATGTTTTCATGGTGCTCGATAAGAAAGGCAAAGTTCCGGTGGAGAATTTGCAAGAGATGCTGGTTGAAAAAGGGCTGCCCGCGGCGACCGCCGGCACGGTGCTCGAGCAGCTTGCGGGCGAAAGCGCGGATAGCTTGTCGAGCGGTCCGCTGGCAGCCAGCCCCGCGGCGCAAGATGTGCGGCGCCTGCTCGACTTGGCCGGAGCGATGGGTTACGGCGATTATCTGCGCTTCGATTCCGGCGTAGTGCGCGGGCTTTCGTATTACACCGGATCGGTGTTCGAGGGCTTCGACGCACAACGCCGGTTCCGGGCGATCTTCGGGGGGGGGCGCTACGACAATCTGTTCGGCGATATGACGGGCACGCCTCGACCGGCAGTGGGCATGGGTTTCGGCGATGTGGTCATCGCGGAGATATTGGGCGAACTAAAAGGATGGGCGCCCGCCAAGCCGAAGGTGGACGTGTGCGTAGGCATGTTCGATGCCGCGTTAAGCCAGGATACGGCGCGGGTGGCGGCGGAACTGGTGGCGGCGGGCATTCAAACGGATCTGGCGTTTTCGGCCGGCAAGCCCGGCAAGTTCTTCAGCTATGCGGATCGGCGCGGCGCGCGCTTCGCTGTGTTTCTGGCGCCGAACGAATTGCGGGATGGGGCGGCGGTGGTGAAGGAGATGTCCAGCGGCGAGCAGCATACCGTGGTGCTGGCGGAGTTGGCGGGGTGGTTGCGGGCGCGGCCGCGCGCGTAATCTCGCTGAGCCTATCGTCAGTTCAGGCCCGCGAGCATGGCCGCCGTTTCGGCCAAGCCGATCGCATCAAGCTCCTTCGTGATGGGATAGCGGTCGTTGCCGGAATTTACAAGGAATTGGCGGTCGGGCTTCAGATCCTGCCACGCGCTATAGAATCCTTTTTCGGGAGTGGCCGATCGGCTGCGCTTGATGTCGAGCGCCCAGACGCCGTGTCCCGGAATCTCGAGTACGAGGTCGATCTCCGCGCCGGCCGCCGTACGGTAGAAACTGGCCATGGTGCGGGCGGGAGCGGCGGCGATGAGGTTTTCTATGGCGAAGCCTTCCCAACTGCCGCCGGCCACCGGATGGCCCGATAGCGCGTTGTAGTCGGCGATGCCGAGTAGCGCATGCACGATGCCGCTGTCGCGCACGAAAACCTTCGGCGATTTCACCAGCCGCTTGCCCGCGTTGGTGTGAAATGGCCGCAGGCGGCGCACGAGTAGCAGGTCGACCAGAAGATCGATGTACCGCGTCACCGTCTGCGCGCTAATCATGAGCGATCCGGCCAGGCGGGAGGCGTTCAGAAGCGCGGCCTGATCGTGGGCCAGCATGGAGCCGATCGAGAGTTTCGGCGGGAACGCGCGGGCCGAGAAGAGGAATATCGCGCTCCAGGTGGGTGCGGATGAAATCGCGCCGCCATTCCAGGCTGTCGCGGTCGTTGGCGGCCAGGTAGCTTTCCGGGAACCCGCCGCGAACCCATAGGGCGCTAGGGTCGGGGCTGGTTTCAGCAATCTCCAGGACGTTGAACGGCCCCATCTCGACATAGGCTATGCGTCCCGCTAGCGACTCGCTCGACTGTTTCAGCAGATCCATGGACGCCGACCCGAGGATCAGAAACCGCGATGTGCGGCGCCCGTTGCGGCGTCCGCGATCGATCAGACCACGCAGCGTGGAGAACAGTTCCGGCACGCGCTGGATTTCGTCAAGCACAACCAGGCGGTCCTCGTAGCGCGCCAGGAAGGCGGCTGGATCGGGGAGTTTGGCGCGATCCTCGCTGGCTTCCAGGTCGAGATAGACAGACGGAGTTTCGGCAGCGATGCTGTGCGCCAGCGTAGTCTTGCCGGCTTGGTGTGGCCCGGTTAAAGCAACGGCGGCTTGGCGCGCGAGGGCGCGTTGGACGGTGGCGCGCGCGTGTCGGGGGATCATCCTTGCATATTATCCATGGCGTGGAGGATTTGCAAGGATGGCCTGTAGTCGCTCGACCCGCCTGCCGGGCTGAGAGCCCCGCGCAGGCTACGAGCCTGCCCCACTTCAATAATTAAAAAGAAATTCTTTGCTCGTCAGCATGGCCCACATCATATCTTCCAGCGCCTGCCGGTGCGATTCCCGTTGCACGTCGGGCGATCCCGTAGTCGCGCGAGCTTTGCGCAGCGCTTCCAGCAAAGGCTGCTTCTCCACTTCCGTGGGATAGCGGCTGAACGCCGAAAGATATAAGTGATCCAGGATGCGCGAATCGGACAGGCCCAGCTTCACGGCCAGCGCCGCGTATCCTTCGGGATCGCTGAGCTTCTTGTTCAGCGTGTCGCCGTTGATCACATGCAGCGCTTGCGCGATGTTCGGCTCGCTGGATCGCTCTCCGGCGTCGCAGATGATGCGCTTGGGCCGCCCGAACGCGCTCAGGAATTGCGATTGCACCTGGACGTCCGGCAATTGTTGCGCGCGCGTGCCCGAAGGGTATCCCGCGAACTTAGTAGGTACGCCGGTCACTCGCGACATGGCATCCAGCAGCACTTCAGCCGGCAGGCGCTTCACGAAATAGCGCGAGTAATATTTCGTATCCACCTGATTCGCGGCGTTGGAATCCGCGGAAAGCTGGTACACGGCCGAATTCATGATGGTGCGGGCGAGGCGCTTCACGTCGTAGCCGTTCTTCACGAAATCGTCGCTCAGCGCGGCGAAAAGTTCCTCATTCGAAGCGGGGTTAGTGGCGCGCACATCGTCCACCGCTTCCACTAAGCCGCGCCCCATGAAGTTAGCCCATACCCTATTGACAAGAGATCGCGCGAAGTAAGTATTCTTCGGGCTTATCAGCCAATCGGCGAAATGCACGCGGCGGTCTTCGGTGGAATCGAGAGACATGGGCGTGCCGTCGAGCGGCGTGGGCGGCAGCGGCTTCAGGAGCTTGGGATGCAGCACGTCGCCGGTGTCTTTGGCATACACCACGATATCGCCCGGTTCGTCGCCGTTTTTCAATCCCACGCGCGCGAACAGATTTACCAACTCGTAATACTGCTTCTGCGTCCACTTTTCGAGCGGATGATTATGACAGCGCGCGCAAGTCACGCGATTTCCCATGAACGCTTCGGTGGCCGTCTCGGTCAAATCGATGGGATCTTTGTGCAGCACGTAGTAATTCAGCGCGCCGTTTTGCCTCGTATCTCCCGACGAGGTAAATATCTCATAGGCGAACTTATTCCACGGCTTATCGTCCTTCACACTGTCGCGAATCCAGTTATAGAACGACCACATGGCGTTCGGACGCAACTTACGGCTGGAAAGCAGCAGCAGGTCGGACCACTTATAAGTCCAGTAATCGACAAACTCGTCGCGTTCGAGCAGGCGATCGATCAGTCTGGCGCGCTTATCCGCGGAACGGTCGGTGAGAAAGTCCTCTACCTCTTCGGAAGTCGGCAGAATGCCGGCCGCGTCCAGATAGGCGCGGCGGATGAACGTGGCGTCGGTAGCGGGTCCGGACGGCGCGATATTCAGCGCTTTCAGCTTGGCCAGCACCAGATCGTCGATGTAATTGTGGCGCTCGAACTTGGTGTAGACATCCGGGTCCACTTTGTTGGCGTACGGCACACCCAGGCGGGCATAGAGGACGCGGCTGGCGTACCAAAGCGTGATGGCGGCCTCGCCGGAGCCGTTCATTTTCACATGGCCCGAATCGTCCACCGACGCCACGCCTTCGTCGCTCGATCCGAAGCGCACCCAGCGCGTGACATCGCGCAGACGGCCGTCGGAATATTTGGCGCGCACCACGATCTGTTGCTCCGCGCCGGCTTTCAACGTGGCGGAAGCGGGGTAGACTTCAAGGCCTGTGACGGTGGCATCGGTATCCAGCGGCCGCGGCGCCCCGGCGGCGATCCACTCCGCGATTACGCGGTATTCGAGCGAATCGGTGGAGAAGCGCTTGCCGCCGCCGTGTGGAACGGCGAAGGTCGGCTTCAGCAGCATCAGGCTATGCGCGGGGTCGGAGAGCGAAACGCGCCGTCCGATGGATTGGCGAGTGAGCGTGTCGTAATCCTCGTCTGGATCGTAACCACGCAGTGTCAGCTTGAATCCGTTTTTACCCGCAGCCGCGCCATGGCATGCGCCGGAATTGCAGCCCACTTTGCTCAGAACGGGGATCACGTCGTTGCGGAAGCTCCAGGTGTGTGCGGCATGCGCGTTCTTCACATGCACGGTGACACTGGCCGTGCGGCCTTCGGCGGCGGCCGTGATGCTCGCTTCGCCATCGGATACCGGACGGATCGTGCCGGATGGGTCGACCGTGGCAACGGCAGGATTCGTGGATGTCCACTTCACCGTCCGGGTCCAGTCTTCCTGATGATTGTCCAGCTTGGCTTCGGCGAGGAGTTGCTGATACGCCTCCGGCCCGTTGAGCGTAATAGGGCCGGGCAGAATGGATAGGTCGGCGGCGACGGCTGTCGCCGGAAGCAGTAAGATGGCGGACCACAAAAGACGGTGGTCCACCCCACGGCGGGTCATACGAAGAGTTCCTTGATGGGTTCGACTCCGCGTTCCACCAGTGGAATCGGCCGGCCCTGCGCGCCGGGCAATTCCAGTTCGAGCGAAATCCCAAGTCCTTCGTAAATAGTTGCCGCGACCTGCGCCGGACTTGTGGGCCGGTCTTTGGGCGTCGCGCCGATATCGTCTGAAGCGCCAATCACCTGGCCGCCCTTCACACCCCCCCCAGCCATCAGGATGGTCCAGCATTGCGGCCAATGGTCGCGCCCGCCGGCGGGATTCACTTTCGGCGTGCGCCCGAACTCGCCCATGGCCAGCACCATGGTGTTCGCCAGCAGGCCGCGATCGTGTAGATCTTCGAGCAGCGAGCTGTACGCCATGTCGAACATCGGGCCGACTAAGTCGCGATAGCAACTGATCGGACTGAACGGTTTCGAGCCATGAATATCCCAGGTGATTTCGTCGAACACGGTCTCGAACATATTCACCGTGACGAAACGCACACCCGCTTCAATCATGCGGCGCGCCAGCAGACAGCTTTGGCCGAAGCGGTTCTCGCCGTACTTCTGGCGGACGGCTTCCGGCTCGCGCGCCAGCTCAAACGCTTCGCGTGCCTTCTGCGACGACATCAGCGTATAGGCTTGATGAAACGTGGCGTCGAACAGGCGCGCATCCTGCGAGGTTTCGAATTTGCTGACGGTTTGATCCACCATCTCGCGCCAGTTCTTGCGGCGGTCGACGCGCAGGGCCGAGAGGTAATCCGGCGGCAGCATATCGGGCACTTTGAAATTCGGATCGGAAGGATCGGCGTTCAGCACGAAGGGATCGTATGTCTTGCCCAGGAATCCGGCGTTCTGGCCGTGCGGCATATTGCCGCCGGTATTGCCTATGGGGCGGGGCAGCAGCACGTGCGGCGGCACATCGCCGTTAGGACCTTTGAGCTTCGACAGCACGCAGCCGATATGCGGATACTCCACGCCGCCCTGAAACAGGCGGCCGGTTTGCATCAACTGGTGGCCGGTATCGTGCACCGCGGCGGCCGTGTGATACACGCTGCGGATGAGCGCGTACTTATCGGCATGCTTCGCCATGCGCGGAAAATTCTCGGAGATTTCGATGCCCGGAACGTTGGTCTTGATGGGCTTGTAGGGGCCGCGAATTTCGATCGGCGCGTTGGGCTTCATATCCCAGGTATCGAGCTGCGAGGGCCCGCCCACCAGGAACAGCATGATGCAGTTGGTGTCTTTTTTGGAATCGACCGCGCCCAGCGCCTTCATGGCGAACAGATCGTTGAGGCCGAGGCCCAGCAACGAAAGCGCGCCGGCGTGCAAAAAATCGCGGCGGCGCAGTCCATCGCAGAACTCCACCGGTTTGTCCGAATCCAGACGAAGCATCGGGGCCTCCTTTTCGCAGCCAGTCTGGATGTCATTCTAGCTCTTTTTCGGAAGTTGTGGGGCAGGCTCGTAGCCGGCTCGTAGCCTGCGCGGGCCTCGTAGGCCCGCTCTTCAGCGTGACCCGTTTTATCCTACAGCCCGCCGACGGTCATCTCCCCCACCACCAGCGTCGGCGCCGCCATCGACCCGCGAAATTCCAAATCTGCCCCGATGCCATCGATGCTCATCAGCATCTGCTGCAGCGTTCCTGCGATGGTCACCTCGGAGACGGGAAACGCCAGTTCGCCATTCCGAATCCACATGCCCGCCGCGCCGCGCGAGTAATCGCCAGTCACAATATTCACGCCGAAACCGATCAGTTCGGTCACATAGAAACCCTCGCGAATGCCCGCGATCAGTTGCTCGGGCGCCACGCTGCCGTTTTCTATATACAGATTGCCGTTGCCCACGCCCGCATTTCCCGCGAGGCCTCGCGACGCATTACCCGTCGTGCGCAGGCCCAGCTTACGCGCCGTGTAAGTGTTCAGCAAGTAGCTGCGCAGCACGCCTTTCTCGATCACGACGGTGCGCCGCGTGGGCACGCCTTCGTCATCGAACGGCGAGGTGCCGAACAAGCCGGGAATCGTGCCGTCGTCGATCACCGTCAGCTTTTCCGATGCCACCCGCTCACCCAGCCTGCCCGCCAGGAACGACTCATTGCGGTACACCGCGCCGCCATGCACCGCATCGAAGATATTGTCGAGCAGTGCGCGCGCGGTGCGCGGCTCGAATGCCACCGGGACCTTTTGTGTCTCCACTTTCCGCGCGCCCAGGCGGCGCACCGCGCGCGCCGCGGCGATACGTCCCACGTCTTCCGGCTTCTCCAATCCCGCGAAACCGCGCGCCATGGTAAACCAATAATCGCGCTCCATCGATTCGCCCTCGCGTGCCACCGGCACTGTCGAAAGCGAGCAATAACTCGATCGATACCCGCCCGCGAAACCGCGCGAGTTAGCGAACGCATGATTGCCCACGTTGGTATCGAACGATGCGCCTTCTGAATTCGTAATGCGCGGGTCCGCGCGCAACGACGCATCCTCCGCGCGCCGCGCCATGTCGATCTTCACGTCCGTTGCCAGCCCTGCCACATCGCCGCAATACATGCCCAAATCGCCCGGAATGGATCCCAACTCGGAAGCGTCCGGCAGCCCGGCATGCGGATCTTCGGTTGTAATGTCAGCCAACTCGATCGCCGAACGCACCATGTGCCGTATGCCATCGGCCGTCAGATCGGAAGTGTACGCCGAGCCAGTGTTCCGGCCGCGCAGGATGCGCAACCCCGCGGCGCGCGATCCGGCTTCCTTGATCGTCTCCACCTCGCGCAGCCGCACGTTCGCCGAAAACTCGTCGCCTTCGCCGATAGTGCACTCGGCGTCGGTGGCGCCGGCCGCCAGAGCCTGCTGCACAATCTCCGCGGCCACTCCGGCGTAATCTTCGGCGCTCACGCCGTGCCCCCCACCGTCATGCGATCGATCTTGATGGTAGGGATGCCGACGCCCACCGGCACGCTCTGCCCGTCCTTGCCGCACACGCCCATGCCCTCATCCAGGCGCAGATCGTTGCCCACCATGCTGACGTATTTCAACGCCTCCGGACCGTTGCCGATCAGCGTGGCATTGCGCACCGGCCGAGTCACTCGCCCGTCTTCGATCAAGTAACTCTCCGCGGCCGAGAAGACGAAGTTACCGCTGGTGATATCCACCTGGCCGCCGCCGAAATCCGGACAATACAGGCCGCGCGGCACCGAGCGGATAATCTCTTCGGGATCGCTTTCGCCAGCCAGCATAAACGTGTTCGTCATGCGCGGCATCGGAATATGTGCATAGCTTTCGCGCCGTCCGCTGCCCGTTTCAGCCGCGCCCGTAAGGCGGCTCGATAATTTGTCCTGGAGATAGCCGCGCAGAACGCCATTCTCGATCAGCACATTGCGTCCCGTGGGATGGCCCTCGTCATCCACATTGAGCGAACCGCGCCGGTTGGCGATGGTGCCATCGTCGACCACCGTGCACAACGGGCTGGCCACCTGCTGGCCGATGCGTCCGCTGAACGCCGAGACACCCTTGCGATTGAAATCCGCCTCCAGCCCATGACCCACCGCTTCGTGCAGCAGGATGCCCGGCCATCCCGGACCCAGCACCACGGTCATCTCACCGGCCGGCGCGTCCACCGCGTCCAGCATCACGATGGCTTCGCGCGCGGCTTCGATCGCGAAATGCTCCGGCGTTTTGTCGTTCAGAAAAAAGTTCAGATCCACGCGCCCGCCGCCGCCCGCATGGCCGCGCTGCGGCGTCCCGCCGTTCTGCCGCGCAAGCGCCGCCACGTTCAAGCGCGCTAGTGGCTGCCGGTCCCACGACAGTACTCCATCGCTGGTCGCAACTAACACCTGCCGCAGATTGTCCGCATAACTCGCCTGCACTTGAAATACGCGTGAGTCATAAGCGCGGGCCGCGCGATCGGCGCGCTTTACTAACTCGACGCGCTCGGCGAAAGCCGTCTCGGTAGGCGCGGTGAGCACCGGATATAAGTTGCGCCGTGCGCCTTCGTTGAGTGACACTTTCTCCACCGTAGCCGGCCCCGCCGCAATGCAGGCCGCCACGCGCGCCGCCTTGCGAATCTTCTCCGGACTAAGATCGTCGCTATAAGCGTAGCCGGTGCGTTCGCCCGCGATCACGCGCACGCCCACCCCCAGCGATACGCCCTGCGCGGCGCTCTTCACGATAGATTCGTCAATGCCGATGGAACTGGTGGCTAGATATTCGAAATAGAGATCGGCGTACGCGCCCCCCTGCGACAGCGCTTCCGCCAGGTAATTCTCCAGATCCCGCGCGGTGATGCCGAAACGTTGCGGGAAGAAGGACTCGGAAAACTGCATATAAGGCTAGGCTAACATGCGGCCTGAACGCCAGCAGATGCAGCCACCCCGGTTTTATCTGCGTTCATCGGCGTTTATCTGCGGCCAGATAGGTTTTCCGGTCCAGCGCGAAAACCAAAACCTCATATCAGCCGCAGATAAACGCCGATGAACGCAGATAAAACGCGCGCAGTTCGAGAAGGCGAGAGAAATGGCCTTTTGCTTCGTGGATGTTGACCTGCACCCCTCAAGCGTAGTCTACTTTTCGCGGCCCGCCGAGATCGCTTCAGGTCGTATACTCTCAAAAGATATGCCCGTTTCCGAAGAGGACAAACGCGTTCTTCTAGCCTTGATCTGGAGCCTCAAGGCCTCCGATCTTTCCACCCTCGAGGCGGTACTACGGCAGCCCCAGGAGAGATCCGCCGGCACCACCAAATCCAGTTGCAATGCCAAATTCTGGTCCAAGCTCGTGTCACTCGGATTAGCGGAGGAATCTCCGTTTCCTCAACTGGATCTTGCTGTTCCCACACTCGCTACGTTCAATCGATTCATCACCTATTTGCCCACACCGGAAGGCGCGGCTATTGTCTCGGAACTTGCCGATCGCGCGCTCCATTCCGGCTGGCCGCCTGAGAATTCTATCGTCTCGCCCGAAGCTGTCGAGATATTGCTCCAATATTCCGAGGAAGAAAACGCGGAGTCACAGACCAAGCTGGCCGGACTCTATCAGAATGGAACAGGTGTGCCAGAGGATCTAAGTGAGTCCCTTAAGTGGTACCGCCGAGCCGCGGATTTGGGCAATGAGACAGCCATGAATAACATCGGCGTCATGTACTTCACCGGTGAAGGCGTGCCCAGGGACTTATCCGAAGCCATGACGTGGTGCCGCAAAGCCGCGGACCTCGGAAACGCCGCGGCTATGGATAATGTCGGAGCCCTGTATGCTCTGGGCGCCGGCGTCGTACAGGATTACGCCGAGGCGGCCAATTGGTATCGCAAGGCTGCCGACCAAGGCCGCGCGGCGGCGCAGTGTAACCTTGCAGCCCTCTACGCCAGCGGGCAGGGCGTTGCGCAGGACAATCTCCAGGCATACGTGTGGTACAGCCTGGGAATCGCCGCTTGCCCCGATCGGCGGGCGCAATGGGAGGCCGTGGCCGCGCAACTCAGCCCGCAGCAAATTGTAGAAGGGGACCGCTTGGTGAGTGCGTGGCGGGCTCTCCAAGAAGGCTAAATCGCTCCGCCGCAGGGTCGCAGGCCTCGCAGGCCGGCTCCTCGCCGAAGGGTGCTTAACAGTTTTGGGGATTTCCGAATGGGGAAACCGCTCCCGCACGGTCGCGGCTCAGTAAACCACGCGAAATCATGACGTCCATTGCCGAGCCGCGACCGTCAGGGAGCGGTTTCCCAAAAACTGTTAACCCTTCGCGAACCTGCCCGCCGCGGTGTCTTGATGCATCTTGTATACTAAAACAAAGTAAATAGATCGCCACCGTCCATGATCGGCACCACCGTCACTCACTACCAAATCGTTTCCAAGCTGGGCGAAGGCGGAATGGGCGTAGTGTACGAGGCCGAGGACCTGACCCTCGGGCGGCGCGTAGCGCTCAAGTTCTGTTCGAGCGGCCGCGACGACGAGAAATTGCGCGCCAACCTGCTGAAGGAAGCCCGCGCCGCCTCCTCGCTGTCCCACCCCAACATCGCGCACATCTACGAGTTCGTGGAGAACACCGGAGGCGAGCCCTTCATCGCCATGGAACTGGTGTCGGGAGCCAGTTTGCGGCAGGTCCTGCGCGAACGGCGATTAACTACCGATGAGACCATGAAAGTGGCCATCGGAGTCGCTTCGGCGCTGGCTGAAGCGCACCGCCACGGCATTATCCATCGCGACATCAAGCCCGGCAACATCCAGTTCACGGCCACCGGCGCGGTCAAGGTTCTAGATTTCGGCATCGCGCGAACCCCCGCCCACCTGCCTGGCGGACGCACCGTAGATGCCGCTACACAGACTCTCGAAGGCTTCTCCGGAACGCCGCTTTATATGTCGCCCGAGCAGGCTTCCGGCGAGATGCTGGACGCGCGCTCGGACCTGTTTTCGCTGGGCGCGGTGCTATACGAATGCCTGGCCGGCAAATCGCCCTTCGCCGCGGATAGCCTCACATCCACCATGGCGCGATTGCTGACCTGGGAGCCGCCGGTGCCCTCCAAGCTGAATCCGCAGTCGCCCGCCAAGCTCGACCGCGTGGTTCTGAAGCTCCTGGCGAAGGACCGCCGGCAGCGGTATGCGTCAGCGGACGAAGTGCTCGCGGATTTGGGAAGCGCGCACGGCCCGCTGCCTTCACGCCGCGGCGCGATAGCCGCCATCGCCGGCGGTGCAGCCGTTTTGGGAGGAGGCGCAGCGGTCTTGTGGCGCATCGGAAAACGCCATCGCCAACCGGCCGCCGCCGCGGTGCCGTGGTATCGCGAAGGCGTTGCCGCGCTCGAAAACGGCAGCTACTATCGTGCCAGCAAAGCCCTGGCGCGCGCGGTCGAAATCGACCCCACCTATGCCATGGCGCATGCCTATCTGGCGGAAGCCTGGTATGAGCTCGACTATCTGGAGCGCGCCAAGGACGAATTGCTCAAGACCATGGGAGCGGGCAATGCACTGCCGGAAGTCGACCAGATCCATCTGGATGGCATCCGGGACACAGTAACAGGCGATTTCAAAGCCGCGGCCGAGAAGTTTCAGGAGGTCTCGAGGCTGGCGCCGAAGGAAGATCGGGATGGCGCGTTGCTCGACCTGGGGCGCGCCCAGGAACGCAATCAAGATACCAAGAAGGCCATCGCCACCTACTCCGAAGCGGTGCGTCTCGATCCCCAGAACGCCGCAGCCTGGCTACGTTTGGGCGCTTTGCAAGCCCGCACCGGGGCGCGCGACGATTCCGGCCATTCGCTCGACCGCGCCGAGAATCTGTTCCAAACGTCTTCCAGCGTGGAAGGTGTGACGGAGTGCCTGTACGTCCGCGCGCGATTCGCCCGTACTCCCGCGGAAGCCCGCGAACTGATCGCCAAGGCTCTGGCGGCGGCCGGAGTTACAGGCAACCAGCAGCAGCAGATCAAGCTTCTGCTTTTGTCGAGCGCCGATGATCTGGAATCCGGCCAGACGGCGGAAGCCCTGGATGAGGCCAACCGCGCCATCGCCATCGCCCGCGCGGCCGGAATCGAGAATCTGGTTTCGCACGGCCTGATCGACTTGGGGAACGCGCTCTTCCTGAAGGGCCGCACCGCCGAGGCCCTGCGCACGATGCAGGAAGCGCTGGATATCGCGCGCCGCAATCGCGAGAAGCGGGCGGAAGCGCGCGCCCTGGTGAACCTGGGCAGCATCCGCATCCAAACCGGCGACACCGCGCAGGGCTGGCAGGACGTGCAATCCGCACTGGCCTATTACCGCCAGGGAAGTTTTCGCACCGAAGCGGCCATTGCCCTGATTCTGCTGGGACGCGCCGCGCGCAACAAAGGCGATTACGAAGGGGCGCGGCGCGCCTTCGAGGAGACCCAGGCTACCATGCAACCGGCGGGTCCCTCGCTGCCGCTGGCGCTGGCCCAGGAGGGATTGGCCTCGCTCGAACTGAGCCAGGACCGCTGGCCGCAAGCGCTGCACATGTTCGACGCGGCGCGGAAAGTTTTCGAGGCCATTGGCAATTCCACCGGAACGGCTACCGATGAAGTGAACGTGGCCCTGATCGACGCCATGCTCGGACACAAGGGCGCAGCGCCGCCATCGCCGCAGGCGGTGGATGCCAATGACGCCAATAAGGTGAGCGCCATCGAAATCGTCTTGCTGCAGGAACGTTTTGGCGAGGCGCGCGCGAAGGCCGAAGCCCTGCTCAAGAGCGCCGATGCGAGCGATCTGGAGACGCGCCGCGGAGCAACCTTGCTCCTGGGGCTGGCGCTGGCCCGTTCGGGCGCCGGGGCGCGTGGTCTGGAAGCATGCCGCAAAGCGCTCGACATGGCGCACACCGCGGGAAATCCGGGGGCGGAGGCTGACGCGCGGCTGGCAGCGGCCGAGGCGGCTTTGGCGGCCAACGACCGCACGGCTGCCGCGCAATACGCATCCGCCGCGCGCGCCTATTTCGTGTCGGCCAAGAAGCCGGAATCGTTGTGGCGCGCGTGCGTCCTGTTGTTGCGGTCCGCTCCGCCCGATGGCGCGGTCGCCGCCGCAGCCGCAGCCGCGCTCGGGGAATTGAAAGCCTCGTGGCCGGCGGAAGATTTCCGTTCCTATCTGGACCGTCCGGAGATCAAGCGCATGTATGCTATACTTCTGCACTTCGCACCGGGAGCGCCCGCTCCCAACCGGAAAGGATAAACGCTCATGTTACGGTTCACTCTCACGACCTCTTCCGCGCTCGCCATGCTGCTGCTGTCGAGCCCAGCGCGTATGGCGGCTGCAGGCGATACGCCTGTCACCGTGAAGGATGGGGGCTCCATCCTGCTGATCGCATACGGACTGGATGCGGGCACCAATTGGAAAATCAAGGCGTCCGAATTGCGGCACCTGATAGGCAATGGCACGCTGACTGGTGTGAAGATCACCGAAGCGGGCGCGGACAAATGTGCGGGCGACGCGAAATGCGGCGTGGACCCGACGCAGCGTTGGACAATTCAGGTAAATTACGGGGCGGTAACGTTCACGATCTCTTCCGTTTCGGGAAATAAAGGCTTCCACGTGAAATTCCCGCACAACGCTCTGTTCACACAGTGGCAAAAAACGGCCAACGGCGACGAGCGCGAATTCGGCAGCCACGGCGATGGCGGCAAAATCACCGGCATTACGGTGAATGGCGGACCGAACTTGTGCGCGGGCCAGGACGGTTGCCTGGTCACGGTAGTTTATACGACGCCGTAGATTCTGAGCCAAGGGGACCGCTCCCTTACGGTCGCGGCTCTGAAACGATTTGCCGAGCCGCGATCCGCGTTGCTGAGCCGCGACCGTCAGGGAGCGGTCACTTCCGGTTATCATTCTGTTGAATGCATATCCTCTTGAAGTTGATCCTCGCAGCCGGACTTCTGCCCCTGATCGCCGCCGCCCAGCAGCCCTTGCGCCTGTGTATCGCCGGCTTGGTCCACGGCCATGTCGACGGGTTCCTGAAGGCCGCCAGCCAGCGTAAAGACGTCGTCATCGCAGGCATCGCGGAGCCTGACACATCTCTCGCGCGACACTACGCACAACGCTACGGCCTGGCCGATTCCGTTTTCTTCGCCGAACTCGGCGCCATGCTCGATCGCGTGAAGCCCGAAGCCGTGGCGCTGTTCACCAGCACCTTCGACCATGCCACGTCGGTCGAAGCCTGCGCGCGGCGTCACATCCACGTGATGATGGAAAAGCCGCTGGCCGTGAACATGGCTGACGCCCGCGCCATCGCCCGCGCCGCGCATGAAGGCCACATCCACGTGATCGTGAATTACGAGACCACCTGGTATCCGAGTCACGCCGCCATGTGGCAACTTATCAAGGACCAGCACGCCGCCGGCGGCATTCGCAAAATGGTGGCGATGGATGGCCACGAGGGACCCAAGGAGATCGGTGTAGGTCCGGAGTTTCTCGGCTGGCTCACCGATCCGGTGAAGAACGGAGCGGGCGCGCTCTTCGATTTCGGTTGCTACGGCGCGAACCTGATGACCTGGATGATGGACAATCAACGTCCCATCGCGGTGACCGCCATCGCGCAAACCATTAAGCCGCAAATCTATCCGCACGTGGATGATGAAGCCACCGTGCTGGTCGAGTATCCCAAGGCGCAAGGCATCATCCAGGCCTCCTGGAACTGGCCGTTCGGCCGCAAGGATTTCGAAATCTATGGCGAGCGTGGATACGCCATCGCCACCGGCGGCGATTCGCTACGCGTACGCCTGCCCGGCGGTCAGGAGGAATCGCGCACGCTCGCTCCGCTGCCTCCCGATGCGCACGATTCGCTGTCGTACCTGATGGCGGTCGTGCGCGGAAAGCTGCAGCCGGCCGGGCTATCGTCGCTTGAGAATAACCTGATCGTCACTGAGATTCTGGTGGCCGCCCGCGAATCCGCGCGGACCGGCCGCACCATTAAGCTGGGCGCAGAGGCCGCCCGATGAATCTCTTCGCCATTGCGGCGATCGAACTCATCGCCATGTGGCTGGTGTGGCTGTACCCTTTCCTGCGCAAGCGATTCACAGGGCCGAAGCGCGAAGCGAGCGTGATGGCGCATAGCGCCGATTGGGGCCTCGCGCTCGAAAGCGCCGGTATCGCGTGCGCCTTCATCTGGTTGCCGAATACTTCCGTGCCAGGCGCCGCACGCGCCATCGCGTCGATGATCCTGGCGCCGGTGGCAACCATCTTCGGCTGGCTGGCGGTGCGGCATCTTGGCAAACAGCTTCGCATTCTGGCGGGCTTATATCCGGATCATGAACTGGTCCGCACCGGACCGTATGCCATCGTGCGCCATCCCGTGTATGCATCGCTATTTCTGATGATGCTGGCCACCGGTTTGCTCTTCGCGCGCTGGCCGATGCTGGTGCTCGGCGTCGTCCTGTATATCGTGGGCACCGAGATTCGCATCTACGCCGAAGAAGGCCTGTTGCGCTCGCGGTTCGGAGAAGAGTTTGAAGAGTACCGGCGGCGCGTGCCGGCGTATCTCCCGCTTGTGAGATAAATAGATGCGATCACTTACTACAGTGAGTCGGGCGATCGAGTGTGGCTGGCTCAAGGATAAGTACGGGCTGGCCTGGCAGATCGTACCTACTGTCTTATTCGAAATGATGGCGGATAAAGACGAGGCGCGCAAAGAGCGTGTGGTGCGGTCTCGAAGCAGCTAAGTGGGACAGGCCTCCCGGCCTGTCCCAGGCGAGCGAGCTAGCCGAAGATCGGGCCTACGAGGCCCGCGCAGGCAGAGTGCCTGCCCCACAGCAGCCCGTCCCTAGGCTTCTTAATAAATCACCTTGAGCGAAAATTGAATCTGCCGCGAGTTACTCGCCGTCCGGCTGATCTCACCGAACCCCGGCCCCAGCAGAATATTCGACGGTAAGCCGAAGTTCACGATATTAAAGATATTGAAGAACTCGGCGCGGAATTGCAGAAATGCGCGCGCGCCTCCCGCGCGTTCCACCAGCGGCGTGTCCTTAATCAACGCGAAATCGAAATCGTACAGCCCCGGGCCGCGGAACGTATTGCGCCCGAGCGTACCGAATACGCCGCTATTCGGGCCGGTGCCTCCCGGCACGCCGATGGGAATCGAGAAGTACGAGGCGTTGTTCGCGCCCAGCCCGAAGTAATCCTCGCGCACCGTGCGGCTGGTGGAGAGAACCGGCGTGCCAATCTGATCCGGCCGGTCGGTGCCCTGGGAGCCAACGCCGGTCTGCTGAATCCCGGAATAAATCGTGAACGGACTTCCGCTTTGCAAAGTTCCGATACCCAGCACCTGCCATCCGGCCGTGAGAGTCTTGCCCAACAACCGCCTGAGCGGCGTACGATCCGGATGCAGGTCCTGGAAGAGGTTGAACGACAGCGCGTTCTTCACGTCGAAATTCGATGGTCCTTTATCCAGGCGCGCGTCGAACGGGTCTTCCGGCGCGGTTTGCGCCACGGCTCCCGACTGGCCCGAAATGAATCCGCCAACCACCGCGCTGGTATCGTCGATCGATTTCGAAAACGTATAACTCGCCTGAAAGCCAAGCCCGGAAGCCGTAAGATTTTGTTGCGCGGAAATCTGCAAGGCGTGATACGACGAATGCGACCGGTTGGTCATCACATCCACCACGCCATAGCCGCCGGCAAAATTGCCGGATGAATCGAACTGCGTGTAGGGCGCAAACGCGGGCGAGGCTCCGGCGTATCCGTTTGGAAAATCCATGGCGGGCAGGTTAATCCCCGCCGTGCCCACGTATCCTGCGTTTACGGTTGCCCCGCCCAGCTTCTGCTCGATTCCGGCCGTCCAAGTGGCGATATAGCCGTTCTCAAAGCCGGGCGAAATGCCCAGCACGTTAATCGGCGTGAGCTGATGGCCAGGCGAAACCGCCGCCAAATCCTGTTCGTAAAGCAGCAGGTTCATGGCGGTATTGGCCGGCACCTGCTTGGAATCGCCCGAGGCGAACACGTTCGATCCGCCGACACTATACACCGTGGGCAACTGTTGCGGCGTAACGGTCACGCCAAACTCGATGGGCTCACCCGGCGCGGCGGTGGTGTGTGGATAGACGACGAACGGTGTGCTGCCGGTGAGCGAGTTATCCTGCCAAAGGTTGATGAGCAGCGTGGTAATGCCCCCCCCCACATGCACGGTGGTATTGGCGGCCGCGCGCCAATCGAACCCCAGCCGCGGTCCCCAGCCGTTTGGATCGAGCTTGTAAGCCGGGCTGGGATTGATCAGCACTTGCGACCCAGGCGTCACACCATTGTTCAGGCCGAGCACCGGAGCGGACGTGCGATCGTTCACCTCGCGAATGCGCGACTCGATCTCATAGCGCAGGCCGGCGTTCACCGTCAGCCGCTCGGATACCTTCCAGGTGTCCTGGAAATAGAAGTTGTAGGCATCCCGATGAATGGCGGAATCGCCAATGGCCGCGCCTTGCGCGAAGATGGAGGGCGCCACCGCCTGCGTATACGAAAACGCGCTGGCTTCGAGCAGCCCCGTAAGCGCGTCGGGAAGCGCATCGCCCGGCGCGATATTGTGCAGGCCGCTGGCTGAAACGATCGGCGCCGTGGCGTAGGCCGTTCCGCCGCCGAATTGATACGCGCCGTTGGGGCTCAGCCCGAACACGGTGGTGTCGCGGTTGCCACGCATTTCTCCGCCGGCCTTGAAAGTGTGCTTGCCGCGGATCCACTGAAAGCTCTGGCGGATCTGAAACAGATTTCCGTAGGCTCCCAACACCGAGCCGGCAGCGGCGTTAAACGCTTCGTACGAGCCATCGCCGAAGGTCAGCGCCGGATCCGTGAAGTCGAACGACGGAAACGACGGCGTGGTGCGCGTGAAGCTGATACCCGACTCCATCGTGAACGTCGGCGACGGCGTGCGCGTGAGCGAGATTGCGGCGTTCCGTTGACGGTCGAAGAAACCCACCGCGAACTGGGATTCGATGGCCGTCTGGCTGGGGTCGGTGGTGGGACCCGTGACGTTCGCCATCGTGAACCGGCCGAACAAGTGCGTCTTGTCCGAAAGATTATGATCGATGCGCAGCGAGAACTGATCGGAAACGGTAGTCACTTTCGATGCCGTCTCGAACGTGCGCGCACCGTAAGGGCCGGTGGGATCGTTCGGCAGTGGATAACGCGCCATAATTTTCGCGATGCGCGGATCCACGGGAACGATCAAGGTATCGCCAGGAAATGCGGTGGTATCGAGGCCCGCGCGCTCGGCGGCGGTAGGCACCGGGATCACCTCCGTGTCGCTGAGCACTTGCCGGAAGCCTTGATATTCGGCGAAATAAAACGTGCGATTGCGGCCGTTGTACAAGCCTGGAATTACCACGGGGCCGCCGTTGGTCAAGCCGAATTCATTGCGGATGAACGGCGGGATGCGCTCCGGCTGCGCCAGCGATTGGCGGTCGAAGAAGTTACGCGCATCGAGCGCCGCATTGCGCAGGAATTCGAATACCGATCCGTGGATCGCGTTGGTGCCCGACCGGGTGACTACATCGGTGTAACCCGACGCGCCGCGCCCGATCTCGGCGGGCATCCAGCCGGAACTGGAATGGATCTCCTCCACCGCATCGACATTGAAGTTGGTGAAGGTAGCGCCGCCCATTTCGGGATCGCTTGAATCCGCGCCGTCCATGGCGAATACCGCCGCCGTGCCGCGCTGGCCGTTCACCGCGAACTGCTGCGTGAAGTTGGAGGCGCCGTTGGTATCCGTCATGGTTCCGGCGGCCAGCAGCAGCAATTGGCTGAAATCGCGCTTGTTCAAGGGCAGATCGGAAACGGCTTTGCCGGACAGCTTTTCGCCGCCCGTGCCCGCGCCTGTCTGGGCTTCTTCGACCAGTGTGAGCACGCCGCTCGCGGAAAGCTCAAGTACAGCGCCGGAATCGCGCGGCAATGCGACGGGCTGCGGACAGGCCGCCGTGAGTCCGTGATATTCGACCGATACCGAGTAGGCCGCGGGCACGAGCGCGGCGAACGTGAATGCGCCGTCGCTAGCGGTGATCGCCGTGGCGTGCGCGCCGCCCGATTCCACACGCACCACTGCACCCGCGATGGGCCGGCGATGGTCGTCGCGCAAGACACCTGTCCAAGGTTTGCCATTTGATTGCGCCGCGGCCGGCGCACAGGCGAGGAAAGCGATGCAGGCGATCGCCGACGAGTTCAGGAAGGCCAAACGCCAGCATAACAGCGTTATTAACCGCGCGTTGTTCAACGAACTTCCATTCGCTCGGCCACTCGAACCTCTTGCGCCGAACCATGACCCGCCTTCCGATCGGCCGCGGCGCAGACACTAGTGACTCGATACACACCACTGTGCACATTACACTTCGCGCCGCCGGGCACCCAGCAAAAGGGGACATTTCTACTTTGCCTTGACAGACTCTCCCTTCTTCTTGCGAACCAAACCACGAATGGCGTATACTTTGCTCAAAACTATGCGTCGTTCACACTTATGCTGCGGTGTTCTCCTGCTCTGTTTCCTATTGCTCCTGAACGCCTGTTCGTTCGACGCCGTCGGGCAATTTGCGTCCCAATCCAGTCAGGCGTTGGCGCAAGGTCCCGCGATCCTGAAGGATATCGAAGGATCTTGTGTCCGGAAAGAACTTAGCGAGAGTTCCTATTTTGGTTTGGACCAGCCCGATCAGGCGGCCGCGGCCACCGCCAAGGCCACCGCGGCGTGCGCTCAATTCGCGGACGAAACACACAGCCTGCTGGCCGCCTCGAAAGCTCTCACGGATTATTTCACCGCGATCTCCGAACTGGCCGCGGGCGGCAAAACCGACGCCGGCAAGGACGCATCCCAAGACAAGGCTACGGCGTCGAAGGCCGCCAAGACGCCGCACGCGGACGCCATCATGAAGCAGGTTGGCGGCATCCTCGATGTTTTGGGCAAAATGGCGACCGCGGGCTACAGGGATAAACGTCTCCAGGCGGACCTGAAGAGCGTGGCCCCGGACGTGGAGGCGGTTTTGGGCGCTCTAAAGATGGCGGGATCGGATAGTTACACCAGAGTACTGATCATCGAGCAGCGAACTTATGAGAGACGGTTCAATGTGCTGTTGCAGGACCTGCCTTCATCCGGCGACGCCCAAGTGAAGCTTCTTCGGGTCCTGGCGAGAGACAATCTTAGCGAACAAGCCAGAGTCATTGCGGCAAAGGAGGCAGCGGCCAAAGCTTATGGCGAGGCAATCGATAAGATTCTTGCCGGCTATAAAACCCTTGTGAGTCAGCAGGGCAAACTGGACGCTAAAGATATGGTTGGTGTGATGCAACCGTATACCAGTTCGCTGATGAAACTAAGTCAGTCTTTGATGCAGCTTTTTTGAGGTTAATAAATTATGTCACCCAGCGATATAGCCACTCAAGCCAGCCAGCTTGCGGACCTGTTTATGCAACTCTCCATGGCGCTCGATAAGTATCGCGCCGCACACGCCACTGAGCTTACGTCCGATGAACGTCATCAGCTGGCCGATAATGCGCAGCACCTTGACGATTTCTCCGAGCAGTTCACGGCGGAGGCAATTGGCGCGACGCTGGCCGGCATCCAGGCGAACGTCAACAACATTATCAAGGCCACCAAGGACGCGCAGAAAGCCATTAAGACCGTGGCAGCCATTGAGAAGGTAGTCGCCATTACGTCCGCCGCCGTGGCTTTGGGCGCGTCGATTGCATCCGGGAATCCGGGGACGATTGCGTCGGCGGCAGGCGCGCTGGCGGAGTCTGTCGCGGGTAACGGGAAAGATACCAAAGCGAAATCGTGACTGGTGGGTCAGGTTCTGGTGTTATCTGCGTTCATCGGCGCATCGGCGCCCATTTGTTTTAGATTTTCTGTGACCGCGGGATATGGCTGCAGACCGATGCGATAATTTGAGACCGGAAATCTGAGTAAGGGTTTCTTGTAACTCTAACGCTAGCCAGTCTGCTCCACCTGCACATCTTCCCGAGTCATCACTTCCGGGCATAAGTCAATGCCCAGCCCCGGTCCCGGCGGCAAGGCGAACTCGCCGTCCACGGGCGGCAGCGTGTTAGTGACAATACCGCGGTATTCATCCAGATAGTGACGGCGGACACTCTCCAGAATATACAGGTTTGTGACATTCGCCGCCAGGTGCAGCGACGCGGCATGCAGTATTGGCCCTCCGCAATTATGCGGCGCCACCGGCAGATAGTAAGTCTCCGCCATGGTGGCGATCTTCTTGGCTTCCGAAATGCCGCCGCACCAGCAGATATCCGGCATGATGATACGCGCGGCGCGATTGTCGATCAGCTCGCGGAATCCGAAGCGGGTCATCAGGCGCTCGCTCAGGCACAGCGGCAGGCGCGTGGTGGCCGCGAGCTCTTTGTAAGCCGCTAAGTTATCTTGCGGCAGCATCTCTTCGAGCCACATGGGCGCGTAAGGCTCCAGCGCTTGCGCGATGCGGATGGCCGATGGCAGGTTCCAGAAGCCGTGAAACTCCATGGCCACATCCATGGAATCGCCGAACGATTCGCGGATCAGGCGCAGCGGCTCGATGGAGCGGCGCATCTGGTCGGCCGTGATATACTGGCCGCCGGTCCCCCTGGCTACCGGATCGAACGGCCAGATCTTCATGCCATGGACGCCGGATTTAGCGAGATCGCCGGCGAGGCGCGCGGGTTCGGTCAGAAAATCGATGTGATCGTAACAAGTGTTATAAGTGCGAATCGACGCGCGCGATGCGCCGCCGAGTAACTGATAAATCGGCAGATTGGCGGACTTGCCGGCTGAAATCCCAGAGCGCGATATCCACGGCGCTGATGGCCCGCATTTCGGCGCCGGCCCAGCCGCTGTAGGAGATAGCCAGCAGCATGTCGGCCCACAGACGGTCGATTTGGGAGGGATCGCGGCCCAGCAGCACGGGCGCGAGCGAACGGTGCACTACAGCCTTTTCGGCCTCGGGATGCGGATAGGTTTCGCCGAGACCCACCAGCCCTGAGTCGGTATGGATGCGGACCCACAACCACTGAATAGGGCCGGCATGCACGGTGATGCCGTGCTTCAAGTGGATGGTTTCGACGGCTGTGATGCGCATATGATTGAGGGTATCAGTTTGGGGGACTCTGACCGCTCCCGGACGGTTGCGGCTCTGTAAACCCAGCGAAATCATTACGTCCGTTACCGAGCCGCGACCGTAAGGGAGCGGTTTCGTGGGAGCCTATGAACATATAATAGAAGCATCAGCTTGCTTGCCGTAATTGCGGTCGTGGCCGTTATCGTCCTGCTCATTTTGTGGGCCCTGATCGCACAGCGCCGATGAATTCCCATGCACTTGGATATCTCTAACGCACTTTTAAACGTCGCGCTATTGTGGCTGCTAACCACGCCGCATGAGTTTGCGCACGCCTGGACCGCCACGCGCCTGGGCGACGATACGCCGCGCCTCCAGGGCCGGCTCACTCTGAATCCGCTGGCGCATGTGGATTGGCTCGGCACTACCATTCTGCCCGCGTTGACATCGCTGTTCGGCGGCGGATTGCTGGGCTGGGGCAAACCGGTCTACAGCAATCCGGCGAAGCTGCGCGGGGGATTGAACGGCCTCGCACTGGTGGCTTTGGCGGGTCCGGCGAGCAACGTACTGTTCGCGGTAATTCTGGCGATGGTGGCGCAGGCTACTTTGAATGTCGCGCCGTCGCTGGCGCAGTTTGCCTACCGTGGCGTGAATCTGAGCTTGTATCTGGCGATCTTCAATATGCTGCCGGTGCCACCGCTGGATGGCTCGAAACTGCTGCTGGCGGCGCGCATTCCCGTGGCCGTGTATAACGAACTGGCGCGCGCCGGATTCCTGCTGTT
This sequence comes from Bryobacterales bacterium, assembly GCA_963785255.1. Classification (GTDB taxonomy): domain Bacteria; phylum Acidobacteriota; class Terriglobia; order Bryobacterales; family Bryobacteraceae; genus Bog-159. The sequence continues at coordinate 172,973 of CAWAUR010000011.1, read as the reverse complement.
GATCGTGGCGGTTTCGGTTTCGAATCTGGGCCGCTGGATGGCGGCGTTGAGCGACGCGGGCACCGCGCAAATTTTCGGCATGCTGCATTAACCCTATGAGCGTCTTTTCTCTGCATGGCAAGACGGCGCTGGTGGCGGGCGCCAGCCGCGGCATCGGTCTGGCCATCGCCGAACAGCTTGCCGCAGCCGGCGCGCACACCATATTGGCGGCGCGATCGGAAGACAAGCTCGCGGAACACGCCCAGGCGCTGGCGGCCAAAGGCTATCGGGCAAGCGTGCTGCGCCTCGATATGACCGATCCGGAATCGATTCGCATGGCGGCCGGCGGGATCGAAACGCCCGACATTCTGGTGAACGTGGCCGGCACCAATATCCGCAAAAGCTTCGCGAAGTACACCGAGGCCGAGTATGAGCACATCATGCGCACGAACCTCCATGGCATCGTGCAACTGACCCAACTGATCGGCGCGCGCATAGTCGAGCGCGGCAAGGGCGGCAAGATTATTATGATCGGCAGCTTGATGTCACTGCTGGGACTGCCCTATCTTTCGGTGTATGCGATGACTAAGGGCGCCCTGGGTCAACTTACTAAGGCGCTGGCGGCCGAGTGGGGACGTTACAACATTCAAGTGAACTGTATCGCACCGGGATTTATCGTGACGGATCTCAATCGGAAGATGTGGGAGTCAGAGCGCATGAGTGCCTGGCTTAAGGGCGCGCAGGCCAACCCGCGATTGGGCTCGCCGGAGGATATTGCGCCGCTGGCGGTGTTCCTGGCGGGGCGCGGCGCGGATTATATAACAGGCCAGATTATCGCGGTGGATGGTGGTTACACTACGACCGCGGTTTGGCCGTTCGAGCCGGAGGGCTGAACGATGCGGCGCCTGCTCTGCGGTCTGTTCCTGGCGGCATTGTTGTGTGGACAGCGAACCATCGAGTTCGTCTGCCCCATGGATCGCGATGTGCGGTCGGCCACGCCGGGTAAGTGCCCGCGCTGCGGCATGACGTTGGTGGCCAATCTACCCGATCCGGTCGAATATCCGGTGGATCTGCGCGTCGTTCCCGCACAGATTCCGAGTGCGCATCCGATCACGCTGGAGTTTCGCATTGCCGATCCTGGAAGCGGCTCGCCCGTGCAACATTTCGAAATCGTGCATGAAAAGCTGTTTCACTTGTTTATCGTGAGCCAGGACTTACAGTACTTCGCGCACGTTCACCCGGAATTCGACGGCACGGTTTTCCGCCTGAATACCCAACTGCCCAAGCCCGGAAGCTATCGTTTGCTGGCGGATTTTTATCCCACCGGCGGGACGCCGCAACTGACGCCGAAGACCATCACTACGGCGGGTTATACGACGCCGCTGGAAGCGGGCATTCCGAAGCTCGCGGCGGATCTTACGCCCAAGCATGCCGAGAATCTGACCGCCGAATTGAAGCTCGATCCGCCGCAACCCATTGCCGGTAAGAAGACCATGCTGTTCATACATCTTACGCCGGCGGATGGTTTGGAACCGTACATAGGCGCGTGGGCGCACTTACTCGCGGTGAGTGACGACTTAGTGGATACTATTCACGATCATCCGTTCATCGCCAATGGCGGGCCGGATATGCAGTTCAATATATTCTTTCCGCGGGAAGCGGCCTATCGCGTGTGGATTCAGTTCCAGCGCTTGGGAGTGGTGAATACGGTGGCGTTTACAATTCCTGTCACTGCGCTGCGGTAGACGGCGGATGGGCGCCTCTCCGCGAGCGCCGCGGCCCACGCTTTGGGAGTGACGGCGAACGTCTTCCGGAACATCTCCACGAAGGCGCTGGGCTGGCGGTAGCCGGTCGCGAAGGCCGCCTGCTTCACCAAATGACCGGCCGCCAGTAGTTCCACAGCTTTCATCAAACGTGCCTGCCTGCGCCAAGTGGCGAAGTCCGCGCCTACCTCTTTGCGAAACACGCGTTCGATAGTGCGCACACTAGCGCCGGCCGCGGCACACAGCGAGTGGAGCGAGGGATTGTCAGTCTGATTATCGAGCAGCGCCTGGGCCACGGCCAGCGCGCGCGGGTCGGTGGGGAGCGTCAGCGAGATGGGAACAGGAGACGCGCTCTCGATCTGAAAAACGATCAAATCGCGGAGCACGCGATGCAGGCGGTTGCGCGTGCGTAGCTCGCCGATGCGTACCGCTTCCACGATCAGTTCGCGCAGCAGCGGCGTCACGTGCAGCACCGTGCATGTGGCAGGCAGTTTGGCGGCGATGCCGGGCCGCAGATAGAGCGTCCGCATGGAGACCACGCCGGGCATGCGAAGGCGATGCATGGTGCGCGCGGGAATCCACATGGCGAATTGCGGGGGAATCAGCCACAGGCTCTGGCCCGCCGAAACTTCCATCACGCCGCGCGTGGCATAGATCACCTGGTCGGAGCCATGGGCATGTTCCGACACGTGGAAATCGCGCGGGTATTCGTAGGCCAGGGTCGCGATGGAGGCGCCCGGCTTGGGATCGTAGCAGTCGGTGAAGCCGTGTCGCATAAGAGATATATTATGGCGCATGGCAGCCCTTGCGACATAAGCCGGGATCGCCGAGACTGGGGTCATGCGCACTTTGAACTGGGTTGGGTGGACGGCCGGCATGCTTGCGGCGGGTGTCTTATGGGCGGCGGAAGGCCCCGCGGCTTGTAGCGGCGACGCATACCACGCGTTGAATTTCTGGCTCGGCGATTGGCAGGTATCGGATGCGTCCGGCCATGCCATGGGACAGAGCAAAGTCGAAGCCGGGCTGGATGGATGCGAAGTGACTGAGACGTGGGGGGCCGGCGGATTCCACGGCCGCAACGTGCACGCGTATAGCGGCGAGGACCGGCACTGGCATCAGCTCAACCTCGATAATCATGGACACGTGCATACATTCGAAGGCACGGCCGGCGAGCACGGGTTGGAGTATTCGGGCGTGAGCAAAAACGATGCCGGCGCAGACGTGATGAACCGCATGGAGATTATGAATCTGGGCGGCGATCGAGTTAAAGTGTGGTGGCGGAAGTCCGCGGATTCGGGCAAGACTTGGACCACTGCGTACGAAGCGATTTACAGCCGGACGGATCGGGCAAAATAAACTACGGGGGAAAAGATGCTGGATAAAGAGAAGATTGTAGCTTTCGTGGCGATTCGCGATCGGGATGCCGCGCGGGCGTTTTATCGGGATAAGTTGGGGTTGCGTCTGTTGGGCGAAGATCAGTTCGCCATGATTTTCGACGCCAACGGAACTACGCTGCGCCTCACGCCCGTGAAGGACTGGACACCGCCCCAGTTCACGGTGCTGGGGTGGGAAGTCGAAGACATCGTGGCTACGGTGACGGCGATAAAGGCAGCGGGCGTAGAGTTTCAGCGGTATGCGTGGATGAAGGATCAGAACGAGTTGGGGATTTGGACGTCGCCCAGCGGACCGGATGTGGCTGCCGTGCATGCGGGGGCGCAGGTGGCGTGGTTTAAGGATCCGGATGGCAATGTGTTGAGCGTTGCGCAGCACAAGTAGGACAGGCCTCCCGGCCTGTCCGGACAGGCCGGGAGGCCTGTCCTACTTGACGAAAGTTACACAGACGGGCGAGAGCACTTCGATGACATCGCCAGTCGGCTTTAAGCGGCCAGTGCTCGGATTCACGCGAAACACGACCACTGTATTCGAATTCTGGTTGGCGGCGAACAGATACGCCCCCGTAGGATCCAGCGCAAAATTGCGCGGCTCCTTGCCCAACGTGGGTACATCCTCAATCAACGTCAACATGCCTGTGGCGGAATCCACCGCGTAGACCGCGATGCTATCGTGGCCGCGATTGGAGCCATAGAGGTAATGGCCGGAGGGATCGATCACCAGTTCGGCAGTGGAGTTCTCGCCTTTGAAATCCGCGGGCAGCGTGGCTATCGTTTGCTTTTCGCGGAGCGATCCTTTGCGGCCATCCCAGTCGAACACCGTGATGGTATTGCCCATCTCGCCGATCACATACGCCCACTTTCCGTTCGGATGAAAGGCGAAATGCCGCGGGCCGGTGCCGGGCTTCACCTCGCCGTAAGGCGGATCGTTAGAGGTGAGCTTCCCATTCTGCGCATCATAGCGATAGACCAGCAGCTTATCGAGCCCTAAGTCGGCCACGATGGCAAACCGGTTATCAGGCGTGAGCACCACATCGTGCGCGTGCGGTTCCTTTTGCCGGTCGGGATTGACGCTGGATCCCAGATGCTGGATGAAGTCCGAAGCCTCGCCCAGCATGCCTCCGGTTTGGATGGGCAGCACCGCCACGCTGCCGCCGGTATAGTTGGCGACCAACACATGCCCGCCGCTGGCATCCACGGCAAGATGGCAAGGGTCGGCGCCGCGGGTGGCCACCGTGTTCAACGCGGTAAGCTTTCCCGTCTGGCTGTCGATCGAGAACGACGAAACCGATCCGCTCTTGGCTTTCTGATAGTCCCCGATTTCGTTTACGGCGAACAGATAGCGCCGCGCGGGATCGGCCGCCAGGAAGGAAGGATTGACGGTCTCCGCCGCCAGTTGAACCGGCGTCAACTTGCCGGTGGCCGGACGGAAGCGGCAGACGTAGATTCCCTTGCTGCCTTTATCGGTGTAGGTGCCGAAGTAGACCAGGTACTCGCGCGCGGACCGGGCGGCGTCGGCGGGCGGCGCGGAGCGGAGCATGGCGGACAGGGCCAATAGCATAACGGATGCGTGACGGAGGGATCGCATGCGCTCATAGTACTCGCATTGCGGTGCGATTTTCAGGCCCGTTCGCCGTAGCGATTTTCTTCAACTTGTGGATTATTGAGATACACCATAAACAAATGTTGTTCACTTAAACCACAAAACCACTCCCGAACGCGCTTTGCTCCGCATGAAATCAGATAGAATAGTCTTATAGCCCAGAGCAAAACTCCTGGAGAAAAATTCATGCAGGAAAGAACTATACAAGTCACCGAACTTATACTGAGGGACGCCCATCAGAGTCTGATGGCGACGCGCATGGCGCTGGAGGATCTTGTGCCGGCCTGTGAAGATCTGGATAAAGCGGGATTCTGGTCGATCGAATGCTGGGGCGGGGCCACGTTCGACGCCTGCATTCGCTTCCTGAACGAAGATCCCTGGGAGCGCTTGCGCACGTTTCGCAAGCTGATGCCCAACTCGCGGTTGCAGATGCTGTTGCGCGGGCAGAACCTGCTGGGCTACCGGCACTATCAGGATGAAGTGGTCCGGCGGTTTGTGGAAAAAGCCGCCGAAAATGGGATCGATGTCTTCCGCGTATTCGACGCATTAAACGACATTCGTAACTTGCGGACGTCGCTCAAGGCGGTGCGCGCCACCGGCAAACATGCGCAAGGTACGATTTGTTACACCATCAGCCCGGAGCACACCATTCCGGCTTTCGTCACGATGGCGGAGCAGTTAATGGACATGGGCTGCGATTCCATATGTATTAAAGATATGGCCGGGTTGTTGAAACCGGCGCCGGCTTATGAGTTAGTGGAAGGGATCAAGTCGGCTTGCGGCGACGAGACGCTGGTGCAAGTGCATACGCATGCTACTACCGGGGTAACTCTGGTGAGCCTGATGAAAGCGATTGAAGCGGGCTGCGATATGGTGGATACCAGCATCAGCAGTTTGAGCCTGGGGCCGGGTCACAATCCGACCGAAGCGTTGATCGAGATGCTGGAGGGCACCGGGTATCGCACGGTGGTGGATTTGGAGCGCGTGCGTAAAGTGCGCGACTACTTTAATAAAGTCCGGCCGCGCTATGCCGAATTTCTAACCGGGTTCAGCGGCGTGGATACGGACATTTTCCGCAGCCAGATTCCAGGCGGCATGATTTCCAATATGGAGAGCCAGCTTAAACAGCAGGGCGCGGGCGATCGGCTGCGCGAAGTGTTGGAAGAGGTGCCCAACGTGAGGCGCGACGCCGGTTATCCACCGCTAGTGACGCCTTCGAGCCAGATTGTGGGCACGCAGGCGGTATTCAACGTGATAATGGGACGTTACAAGGTTTTGACCGGAGAATTCGCCGATTTGATGTTGGGTTACTACGGAAGCACCTTGGGCGAGAAGAATCCGGAGGTGGTTAAGAAGGCCATTCAACACTCCAATAAGGAGCCGATTTCCGGGCGTCCGGCGGATTTACTCAGGCCGGAGTGGGAACAGTTACGGGCGGATGCCTTGGCGTTAAGCGGATGCAACGGCAGCGACGAAGACGTGCTGACTTATGCCATGTTTCCGCAAGTCGCGCCTAAGTTCTTCACGACGCGCAGCCAGGGACCGAAGAATCTGAGTAAGGAGCCCGCCAAGGCGCCGGCCAAGGCTGCCGCAAAGCCCGCGGCCGCGCCTTCGCCAGCGCAGTTGACGGAGCCTGTGTCCTATGTGGTGACCATGAATGGTAAGTCGCACAATGTGACGGTCGCTCCAGCTTAGTAACTTGAGGAGGCTCGAATGCCAGTGGCGGAAGAAACCAAGATGGGAATCGAAACAAAGATCCATGAGTTAGAGGAGAAGCGCGCCGCTCTAATGGAGGGCGGCGGCAAAGACCGCATTGCGAAGCAGCACCAATCGGGGAAACTGACCGCCCGCGAGCGCATCGACCGCCTGATCGATCCCGCCAGTTTCCAGGAGATCGGCCTGTTTGCCAAGCATCACGCCACTCTATTTGGAATGGCGGACAAGGAATTGCCGGCCGATGGCGTCGTGACCGGCGCGGCCACCGTGGATGGACGGTTGATTCATCTGGCGAGCCAGGATTTCACCGTGGGCGGAGGCGCGGCGGGCGAAGTGCATAGCGAGAAGGTCGCGGAGATGATGCGCTCTTCGCTGAAAACGGGATCGCCCTTCGTGTTCATCAACGATTCCGGCGGCGCGCGCGTGCAGGAAGGCATCAACAGCCTGGCCGGTTACGGGCGGGTGTTCTACATGAACGTGATGCTCTCCGGTGTGGTGCCGCAGGTGTCGTTGATTTGCGGCCCATGCGCGGGCGGCGCGGCTTATAGCCCGGCGCTCACGGATTTCATTATCCAGACCAAGGGCGCGCAGATGTTCATCACCGGACCTTCGGTGATCAAGCAAGTTACCGGCGAAGTAGTGACATCCGAAGAGTTAGGCGGTCCGGCGGCGCAGATGACTTACTCGGGTGTGGTGCATTTCATCGCGGAGAACGATGCAGAAGCGGCGTATATCTGCCGGCGGCTGCTCAGTTTTCTGCCTTCGAACAACCTGGAAGAGCCGCCGCGCGGCCCGAGCGATGCCTCGCTGGAGCCTGATCCGGCGGTCAACAACCTGGTCCCCGACGATGGCAAGGTCGCGTACGATATGCGCGCGGTAATCGCGGCGCTGGTGGATCGCGGCGATTTTCTGGAAGTGCAGTTGAGCTTTGCGCAGAATATCCTGGTGGGCTTCGGCCGCATCGCGGGGCGCACGGTGGGCATCATCGCGAATCAGCCTGCGGTGATGGCCGGCGCGCTGGATATCAACGCGTCCGATAAGGCCGCGCGCTTCATCCGTTTTTGCAATGCGTTCAATATTGCGCTGCTGACGCTGGTGGATGTGCCGGGCTTCATGCCGGGCGTGCAGCAGGAATACGGCGGCATCATCCGGCATGGCGCGAAGCTGCTGTTCGCTTACTCGGCCGCCACGGTTCCCAAGCTGACGGTGATCGTGCGCAAGGCTTACGGCGGCGCGTATCTGGCGATGTGCGGCAAGGATCTGGGCGCCGACCGGGTGGTGGCGTGGCCTACGGCGGAGATCGCCGTGATGGGCGCGGAAGGCGCGGTGGAAGTAGTTTTCCGGAAAGAGATCGAGGAAGCGGGGGATAAGGACGCCAAAAAGGCGCGCCGCAAGGAACTGATCGATCTGTACCGCAGTACGTTTTCGAATCCATATGTCGCGGGTGGAGCGCGGCTGGTGGACGATATCATTGAGCCGGCGCAAACGCGGCGCTATCTGGCGATGGCGCTGGACGCGCTGCAGACCAAGCGCGAGCTGCGTCCCGCCAAAAAACACGGCCTGATCCCACTGTAGGACAGGCCTCCTGGCCTGTCCCGCGCGGACGTGGGACGGTGGCTGGTGGTTAGTGGCTGGTGGATTAGATCGATATGGGCTACTTACTTTTACCGTTGGGAGTCTTTGCGGGCTGGATCGCGGGCGCGGCGATGTCGCGGCGCATGCTGCGCAGCGAGGTCCAGCGCCTTGAATCGCTGATCGAGAGCCGGAACTTAAAGACCGCGGTGGCCCCTGCCCCGGCAGTAGTGGCGCCCGTGCCCAAACCGCCGGAACCGGAAAAAGCGGAAGAAGTCAGTCAAGAAACAATCATGGTGCTAACCGCCGCCGTAGCCGCTTTCTTAGGCAAGCGCGCGCGCATCCGCGGCGCACGGTTGGTGCGCACCGCGCCGTCCAGCGCATGGGCACAGCAGGGCCGCGTGTTTGTTCAGGCATCGCACAACTTGGGGGTCGTGCACGGGCGATGAAGCTGCGAATTACAGTCGATCAAAAAGTATACGAAGTAGACGTCGAGGTGGCGGAGGACGATCGCACGCCCGCGGGCGCAGCGTATGCCTACACTCCGGCCGCGCCCACTGCCCTGCCCTCCGCGCCTCCACCGCCGCGCGCGGCTGCGCCGGATGCCAACGTGGACGAAAGCAAAGTGTGCCGCAGCCCCGTCGCGGGCATCGTGGTGCGGGTGAATGCGCAGACCGGCCAGCAGATCCAGGCCAACGATCCGCTGTTGGTTTTGGAAGCCATGAAGATGGAGACCAACATCACGTCGCCGGTGGCGGGTAAAATTAAAGCCATCAATGCCAACGTCGGCGATGGCGTGCAAGTGGGGCAGGTTCTGATTGAATTCGAATAAGTTATGAGCGAAGATCCATCCAACATTCCCGGTTTTCAGTTCGTGGACCACGTAGCTATTGCGGTGCGTCAGGGCGAGCTGGATACGCAGGTGAAGCAGTATGCGCAGTTAGGTTTCCGCGAGATTCATCGCGAGGAAGTGTATGGCGGCGATCAGGTGCGCGAGGCGTTGCTACAGGTGGGCGACGGTCCCAACCTGGTGCAGTTACTCGAACCGCTGGGCGCGGATTCGCCGGTGCAGAAGCTGATCGATAAGAACGGCGGGCGCGGCGGTCTGGCGCACGTGGCGTTCCGCGTGCGCAATGCGCAAGCTGCGTTTCAATATATGAAGGAGGCGGGCTTTCAGTTGATCGACAAAGCGCCGCGTCCGGGATCGCGTGGGACCACCGTGTTTTTCGTGCATCCGAAATCGCTGGGCGTGTTGATGGAGATTGTGGAGGATCCCTCCTCATGAGCAACGCCATGAGCGAGAATCTGACGTTGGAGGAGTTTCCGCCGGTTTCGACGGAGCAGTGGGATGCGGTAGTTCGCCAGGATCTGAAGGGCGCGGCTCCCAAGACGAAGCTGTTCTATCGCGCGGAGGATTTGCGGGGACTGGAGTATTTGGATTCCACGCCCGGCGAGTTTCCGTATACCCGCGGTGTGCGGGCCGATAACGAGTGGAGGATTCGAGCGGTGGTGCAGGATGCGGCTGCGGCGCAGGCGGCGCTCGACGGTGGCGCTGACGAAATCTGCCTGGTGCTTGGCGAACAGAATATCGACGAAGTTCTCCAAGCCCTTCCGAATTGCGCCGTGCATTTCGAAGCCGGCGATCGCGCGGCCGAATTGCTTGCGGCACTGGCGCGGCGGCCGGTCGCGGGGTCGGTGGATTACGAACCGCTGGCGGATTTCGAGCGCGCCGCCGCGCTCGGACGCGCCACGTCGAAACCGGGATTCCGCCCCATCGCCATTCGTGCGCACCGCCTCGCCGAATCGGGCGCCTCCATCGTACAAGAACTGGCTTTCGCATTGGCGGAAGGCGTGGAGATCGTCGCCCAACTTACCGATCGCGGCTTTACGCCGGATGCGGCCGCCCAAGCGCTGGCATTTTCTTTTGCCATCGGACCGAATTATTTTCAGGAGATCGCCAAGCTGCGCGCTGCGCGCACGCTGTGGGCGCGCGCCATCGAGAGCTTCCGGCCCGCTGCACCGGACGTTGCGCGAATGGTCATTTACGCGCGCACCGCGCACTGGGATAAAACAATCTACGATCCTTATGTGAATCTGTTGCGCGCCACCACCGAAGCCATGGCGGCCGCCATCGGCGGCGCGGACGCCGTCGAGGTGGAGGCATTCGACAATTGCTATCGCGAGCCGCAACCGGCCGGCACTCGCCTGGCGCGCAACACGCAGTTGATTCTGAAACACGAAGCCTGGCTGGATCGCTCGGTGGATGCGGCGGGCGGATCGTATTACCTGGAAACCCTCACGGATTCGCTGGCGCGCGATGCTTGGAAATTGTTCCAGCAGATCGAGGCGGCGGGCGGGTTTTTGAAGTATTCGGAATCGGGCGCGCTGGAGCGCGATCTCGCCAAATCGCGCGCGGATCGCGAATCGGCCGCCGCCACCCGACGCATGCCGATTGTCGGAACAAATCAATATCCGAATCTGCAGGAGCGCATGCTGCCGTCGATCGAGCGTCTCGATCCGGCGCCGCGGCCCGCGCGCATTTTCGAAGAGATCCGGCTGCGGACGGAGCGCTACGCCGCGCGCACCGGACACACGCCGAAGTTCCTGCTGCTCGAAGCCGGCGATGGCAAGATGCGCAAAGCGCGCTCGAGTTTCTGCACGAACTTCTTCGGCTGCGCGGGATTTGAGATGCATACCGCCGAGGCGATCGCGGGCGATCCGGACGTAGTGGTGCTATGCAGTTCGGACCCGGAATACGCGTCGCTCGCACCGCGCGTGATTCAGGAACTGCGCGATGCGGGCAAGAGCACGCCGGTAATTGTGGCCGGCAATCCGGCGGAGTCCATCGGTCAATTGAAACAGGCGGGCGTGGCGGATTTTGTGCACGTGCGCAGCAACGCGGCGGAGGTTTTGCGCGCCTGGCAGGAGAGGTTGGGGGTGAGAGACTAGCCATGCAGCCGTTGTGGGGCGGGCAATTCTGCCCGCAGCCGCCTTTTAGGCGGCCAGAGCCGGCTGAAAGCCGGCTGCGGCCAAGATTGGCCGCCCTCCATGGGAGCAGACATGCGTTCTGATTTTTGCAAAATCTATGACACGCCGGACGCCGCGCCGTCAAGCGGTGGGGTAGCATTAGTGACTCCCCAAATGTTTCCGATTCCCGGACCGTGGCGCGGCCGGCTGGCAATCTCGGCGCGGCCACGCGGCGGCGACTGGCTTGCGGACGAGGTCCGCGGCTGGCGCACGGCCGGTGTGGATGCGGTCGTTTCCCTGCTAGGGCCCGAGGAAGAGCAGGAATTAGGTCTCGATGCCGAGAACACCGCGGTGGAAGACTGCGGAATTCGCTTTGTGTCGTATCCGATTGCGGATCGAAGCGTTCCGCATTCGGTCGAGTCGGCCGTGCAATTCCTTCGCGGATTGAGCAACGCGCTTGATTCGGGTGAGTCCGTGGTGGTGCATTGCCGGCAAGGGATCGGACGGTCGGCGTTGATCGCGGCCGGCGCTTTGGTTGTGGCGGGCGTCGACCCGGTATCTGCGGTCCGCACCGTTGCGGACGCCCGCGGCGTTCCGGTTCCCGAGACCGCGCAACAACGCAGTTGGATCGAGCAACTAACCAATCGTCTGGTAGTGGCAAGGTAATCTTCCATGCGGCCTGATTTTTCGAAAATCGACTACAAACCCACGCCCGCCGCCGCGCACGAGGCAGAGGCGCCGGCGGGGTCCGAGTGGCTCGCGCCCGAACACATCGCCATCCGGCCTTGGTATACAAGGGCCGATCTGGAAGGCATGGAACATCTAAACTATGCCGCCGGAATCCCGCCCTATCTGCGCGGCCCATACTCCACCATGTACGCGCGCCAGCCCTGGACCATCCGCCAGTACGCGGGCTTCTCCACGGCCGAGGAATCAAACGCATTCTACCGGCGCAATCTTGCGGCGGGCCAGAAGGGCCTCTCCGTCGCTTTCGATCTGCCCACCCATCGCGGCTACGATTCCGATCACGAGCGCGTAGTGGGCGATGTTGGCAAAGCGGGCGTGGCCATCGACTCCATCCTGGACATGAAAATTCTGTTCGATCAGATTCCGCTCGATCAGATGTCCGTATCGATGACCATGAACGGCGCCGTGCTGCCCATCATGGCCTTCTACATCGTAGCCGCCGAAGAACAGGGCGTGGCTCCGGAGAAGCTCAGCGGCACCATCCAGAACGACATTCTGAAAGAGTTCATGGTCCGCAACACTTACATCTATCCGCCGGAAGGGTCGATGCGGATTATCGGCGATATCTTCCGCTACACGTCGCAGAAGATGCCGAAATTCAACTGCATCAGCGTGAGCGGATATCACATGCAGGAAGCCGGCGCCACGGCCGATCTGGAGTTGGCCTACACGCTGGCCGACGGACTTGAATACCTGCGCACGGGCATCCGCGCGGGCCTGGATGTGGATAGCTTCGCGCCGCGCATTTCGTTCTTCTGGGGCATCGGCATGAACCACTTCATGGAGATCGCCAAGATGCGTGCGGCGCGCGTGCTGTGGGCCAAGCTGGTGAAGCAGTTGAATCCGAAGAATCCGAAGTCCATGGCGCTGCGCACGCATTGCCAGACTTCCGGCTGGAGCCTGACCGCGCAGGATCCGTTCAACAACGTGGTGCGCACGTGCGTGGAAGCGCTGGCCGCTGCGCTGGGCCACACGCAATCGCTGCACACCAACGCGCTCGACGAAGCGCTGGCGCTGCCTACCGATTTTTCGGCACGCATCGCGCGCAATACGCAGATCTATTTGCAGGAGGAAACCGGGATTACCAAGGTGGTCGATCCGTGGGGCGGCTCGTATTACGTGGAGAAGCTGACGCACGAGCTGATGCATCGCGGTTGGCAACTGATCCAGGAAGTGGAGCATTTGGGCGGCATGGCCAAGGCCATTGAAACCGGCCTGCCCAAGATGCGGATTGAGGAAGCCGCCGCGCGCAAGCAGGCCAGAATCGATTCGGGCAGGGATATCATTGTGGGCGTGAATGCGTATCGGCCGGAATCGGAAGCCCAGCTCGATGTGCTGGTGGTGGATAATACGGCTGTGCGAAAGGCGCAGCTCGCGCGGCTCGCAGAGTTGCGGCGCACGCGCGATGCGGTGGCGGTGCAAGAGGCCTTGGCCGCGCTCACCCGCTGCGCTGAAACCGGCGGCGGAAATTTGCTGGAGCTGGCCGTAACGGCGGCCCGCCGGCGCGCCTCGTTGGGCGAGATTTCGATGGCGCTCGAACGCGCGTGGGGCCGCTACCAGGCTGTGACGCGCACCATTTCCGGCGTATACTCGGCGGAGAGCAAGATGGACGAAAACTTTCAAAAAGCCCGCCACATGGCGGATGAATTTGCCGCCGCGGAGGGCCGGCGCCCGCGCCTGCTGGTGGCCAAGATGGGACAGGACGGGCACGATCGCGGATCGAAGGTGATTTCGACGGCGTTCGCCGATTTGGGATTCGATGTGGACATCGGCCCGCTGTTCCAGACGCCGCGGGAAGTGGCCCGGCACGCGGTGGAGAACGATGTGCATGTGCTGGGAGTTTCGTCGCTGGCGGCGGGACACAATACGCTGGTGCCGCAGGTGATCGAGGAACTGAAGAAGCTGGGCCGCGAAGATATTCTGGTGATCGTGGGGGGGGTGATTCCGCCGCAGGATTACGATTTCCTGTATAAGTGCGGCGTGGCGGGTATTTTCGGGCCGGGCACCGTGATTCCGCTGGCCGCGCAGGAGATTTTGAAGACGCTGGCCGCCAGCGTGGAGCGCGTTTAAGGTGAGACTAGAGCAGACAGACCACAGAAAACGATGGTCTGTCCCACTATGATCCGCCGGCCGCGGCTCTCGCGCGACGCCTATGTGGAAGGCGTGCTGCGCGGCGACCGCACCATCCTCAGCCAAGCCATCACGCTGGTCGAAAGCCTGCGCGCGGAAGATATCGAGCTTGGGCAGGATGTGCTCGAACAATGCCTGCCCTACGCCGGCGATTCCATCCGCGTGGGTATCACCGGGGTGCCGGGCGCGGGCAAGAGTTCGCTCATCGAAGTGCTGGGCAGCTATCTCACTGGCGAACGCGGCGAGAAAGTCGCGGTGCTGGCAGTGGACCCTTCGAGCCAGGTGTCGCGCGGCAGCATTCTGGGCGATAAAACGCGCATGGAAACGCTGGCCAACGACGATCGCGCGTTCATCCGGCCATCGCCTTCGGGCGGGTCGTTGGGCGGCGTGGCGCGCCGCACCCGCGAAACCATGAAGCTGTGCGAAGCCGCCGGCTATCACAATATCATCGTGGAAACGGTGGGGGTGGGACAGTCGGAAACCGCCGTGCGGGATATGGTGGATTTCTTCCTGCTGCTCATGCTGGCCGGCGCGGGCGATGAGTTGCAAGGCATGAAGCGCGGCATCGTGGAGATGACCGATCTGATCGCTTTCAACAAGTCGGACGGAAATAATCGCGCGAAGGCCGAAGCCGCGCGCCGCGAATATGAAAACGCGTTGCATCTGTTTTCGCCCACCGGCACGGGCTGGACGCCGCGCGTGATCACCTGTTCCGCGCGCGCCCGCGAGGGCATCGCCGAGATTTGGGATGCCGTGCTCGAACACAACGCGTGGCTGACCAGCACCGGCCAACTCGTGAAGATCCGGCAGGAACAGGTAAAGCGCTGGATGCACGAGTTGATCGAACAGGCGCTGCGCGAAGCGTTTATGCAACACGACGGCGTGCGCGAAAACATTGCGTCCTTCGAGCAGGACGTGATCGCAGGCCGCCTCAGTCCTTTCCGCGCCGCGCGCCGTTTGATCCGCATTTACACCGAGAATTCCATATGATTTTTTCCTTTCCCTTGCTATCGGCCGAAGAGGCTGCCGCGCTGGTTGGGCACGGGCAGACCGTCGGCTTCAGCGGCTTCACTCCGGCCGGCGCGCCGAAAGCTGTGCCGGTCGCAATCGCGGAGCGCGCCATCGCCGAACACCAGGCCGGCCGCGACTTTCAAATCGGCGTACTCACCGGCGCGTCCACCGGCACGTCGCTCGATGGCGCCTTGGCGAAAGCGGACGCAATCAGCTTTCGCACGCCATACCAATCCGATCCGGCGCTGCGCGCGCGCATCAACGCCGGGCAGACGCGCTTCTTCGACATGCATCTCTCGCTGATGCCGCAGGCCACGCGCTACGGCTTTTTGGGGCCGGTGCATTGGGCCGTGGTGGAGGCGAGCGATCTGACCGCGGGCGGCGGCATCGTGCTGACGTCTTCGGTAGGATGTGCGCCGACCTTCTGCAACAAGGCAGAGAAGATCATCGTCGAGCTGAACCATCGCCACCCGCCCACGCTGCTCGGCATGCACGATATTTATGAGCCGGCCGATCCGCCGCACCGCCGCGAGATCCCGATTTACGCGGCGTCGGATCGCATCGGTTCGCCGGTGATCAAGGTGGATCCCGCGCGGATTGCCGGCGTGGTGGAGACCGCCGCGGACGATGAGACCGGCGGATTCGCCGAGCCGACGCCGGTGACGGACAAAATAGGGCAGAATGTGGCGGAGTTTCTGGCTGGCGAGATCGCCGCCGGCCGTGTGCCGAAATCGTTTTTGCCGATTCAATCCGGCGTGGGCGATATCGCCAATGCGGTGCTGGGCGCGCTGGGGAAGCATCCGGACATACCGGCGTTTGAGATGTATACGGAAGTGGTGCAGGATTCCGTCATCCGCCTGATGAAGAACGAGCGCGTGAAGTTCGCCAGCAGTTGCTCGCTCACGGTGAGCCATGCCACGCTGCGCTCGGTCTACGAAAATCTCGAATGGTTCCGCTCGCGCATTCTGCTGCGCCCGCAGGAGATCAGTAACAACCCGGAAGTGATCCGGCGGCTGGGTATTATTTCGATCAACACGGCGATTGAGGTGGATATCTTCGGCAACGTCAACAGCACGCACGTGATGGGGCGGCAGATGATGAACGGCATCGGCGGCTCGGGCGATTTTACGCGCAACGCGTATCTGTCTGTGTTCACGTGCCCGTCGACGGCCAAGGGCGGCAAGATATCGACCATTGTGCCGCTGGTGAGTCACATGGATCATAGCGAGCATTCGGTGCAGATCGTAGCGACGGAATATGGCATCGCGGACCTGCGCGGACGGTCGCCTTACGAGCGCGCCACGCTGATGATTCAGAACTGCGCGCATCCGGATTTCCGCGATGAGTTGATCGGGTATCTGGAGATGGTGGAAGGCGGGCATACGCCGCAGACTTTGACGGCCGCGTTTAAGCTGCATGAGCAGTATTTGCGGACGGGGGATATGCGGGGGGTGGATTGGCGCCAGTTTGTAGGGTAGGGTGCGACCTTACAGCTACTGGTCGCGCTTACCACAGTTCTTCGCAACCGGCCAAACAACGTGATAGCACGGGCGCTATCACGGTTCGGGACATCGTCAGCTCAATCTAGACTATACAATCTTGCAACGAGTGGAAGTAAGCGCCGGATCCGCTCCAGTACCCATCAATATGGGATAAACCGAGTATCGCGGCGGGGATGAAGCGGACTGGGTAACCGTAGGTAATGTAGCTGTACCGACTCCTGATGAGCGCTTATCTTTGCGTCAGCCCTAAGCCGGCGTTTGGGCAGCTTCCTTCATTCGCTTTTTCATATCCTGGGGCGTCGGTTCAGACATGTGCGTGCTGACCATCCACGTGTTGCCATCGGGATCCACGATGGTCCCGACACGGTCACCCCAAAACATATCCACGACCGGTCCCATCGGTTTTGCTCCGAGCTTGACCGCCTTGGCAACTACTTTGTCAACATTCTCCGTCAGCAGATACAAGACTGCCGGCGAACCGCCGATTGTGTTGGCGGTGCGCGCGCCACGCTGGGGGTTCTCCGGCCCCAGCATCAAGGTCGCATCGCGCAGTCGCAATTCCGCGTGCATCGGTTTGCCATCTGGCCCATTCATGATTCCGCGCTTGACGAAACCGAAGGCCTTTTGATAGAACTTGACGGCCGCCTTGACATCGGCGACCGTAAGCGCTGCTGTGACTGCACCGTAATTCTTCTTGTTCAGAGGATCGATCTTCTTCGGCATGGCGTTCCTTTCGAGGTCGTAATCATTCTACATCACTGGACGAGTCAGCCACCGTGATCGGCAATGCGAGCTAGCTCGTCCTTACAGCAACATCGCGTCGCCGCTGCCCACACTTTTCACTGCGCCCACATCCGGGAAGGTCTGTCCCGTGGCGAAGGCTGGAGGCACCCGTCAGATCCGTCCCGAGGATGGTGACTTCGGCGCCGGCTGCCGAAAGCTGGAATAGTCTTTGGAGGGACTGAGACCCCTCGAGAGGCGGTAGAAGGTGCCTATAGGCGCCGCCGCTAGTGGTTGTACACGGCATTCGCGGGCAATCCGACGCCATTCGTCGATTCAGGCTGGCCGATATCCGCCCAGCCGGGCGCCGGTAGCTTTATATTAAGCGTTTACTTCACCGGAGTCTTGGTCATCGTCGATAACGATGACAATGAGATCGGCGGGCCGCTTTTGGCGGACGCGGGCGGACTCGAACCGCCATTGCCGGTTTAGAAGACCGGTGCCCTGATCCCTTGGACGACGCGCCCATCGTTGGTGCATGCCTGGTGGGAGCGGTCGGGCTCGAACCGACCCTGGCCGGATTAAAAGTCCGGTGCCTCGCCATCTAGGCATCGCTCCCTCAACTTGGTGCCGGGCCTGAGGATCGAACTCAACTGTGCTGGTTTGTAGGACCAGTCTCCGCGACCAGCGGAGTTGCCCGGCATTCCGGCGCTCACCGGCGCCGGCGAAAATGGCTCTGGGGGCAGGATTCGAACCTGCGCATCTCCCGGTTAACAGCCGGGCGCATTGCCGCTTTGCTACCCCAGAAAAACTTTGGTGGGTGCGGAGCGAATCGAACGCTCTGCCTGACGGTTAAGAGCCGCCTGCTCATCCTGATGAGCTTCGCACCCGGCAGGGTAGGCCGGAATTGAACCGGCTGTCTCCTGATTGAAAGTCAGGGCACTCGTCCGTTCGTGCTCTGCCCCAGAACAGAGCCAGACGACAAAAAACGATCATCTGGCCCACCGATAAAATGGCGCGGTGGAAGGGAGTCGAACCCTCCTGGTCCCGATAGACAGCCGGGTGCCTTTGCCGCTCGGCCACCACCGCAGCGAAACTGGTCCAGCCCTCCGGATTCGAACCGGAATCTCGGCGTTCGGAGCGCCGCGTCTTCTCCATTGGACGAAAGCCGGATTGGCACGGGTATGCCGACTCGAACGGCAATCTGAACGTTCGTAGCGTCCTATCCTGTCCCTTGAACGATACCCGCGTAACTCAAAAAACTGGTAGCCGGGGATGGACTCGAACCATCGACATCTGCTTTCAGAGAGCAGCGTCCTGCCGCTGAACGACCCGGCTGTGGCTGGGAGGGGACGAATCGAACGTCCGAAGTCAGCTTCAAAGACTGACGGCTTCCCACTAACCGACCTCCCAATAACTCCGCGGCAGTTTGCGGACAATACTACTCCGCTCTGATGTTTGCCCCTTCCCTGCCGCGCGGCGAAAAAAATTGCGTAGTGGGGCAGACGATCGCCGTATGTCGTCTGCCCAGCCGCGAACGCGGCAGGCCACAAAGAACGATGGTCTGCCCCACACTGACTCACTACCAAAGACTGGGTTGACCGGAGAGAATCGAACTCTCGTAGCAGGGGTCACAGCCCTGCGCCTAAGCCACTCGGCCACGGCCAACATATTTAACCGAAACCTGGCGGCGGGACTCCGAATCGAACGGAGATAATCTGGGCTTCAGCCAGACGCCGTGACCACATAGGCTATCCCGCCTTGTAACATGGTGGACAAGAAGGGAATTGAACCCTTATCTACTGGGTGCAGGCCAGTAATCCTCCCGTTGAACGACTTGCCCATCTTATAAAGTGGTTGCGGAGGCGCGATTCGAACGCGCGTCTTTGGCTTATGAGACCAAGCTGGAACCATCTCCAGTCTACTCCGCAATGTAACTTACTAAATCCTGGTTCCGGCAGATGGAATCGAACCATCTCCCTATCGGTTATCAGCCGATTGCTCGCCCGGAGAGCTTTGCCGGAATGGAGCCGGGTGTCGGAATCGAACTGACTTATCCGGTTTACAAAACCAGCGCATCGCCACTTATGCTTACCCGGCACACTTGGAGCCAGCGCCGGGAATCGAACCCGAAATCGGCCGCCTACCGTGCGGCTGCTCTGCCACTGAGCTACACTGGCTGGAGCCGGAGCGCGGGTTCGAACCGCGGTCTGGGCGATACGAGCGCCCCGTTCTTCCCATTGAACTACTACGGCTGGAGCGAGTGCGGAGAATCGAACTCCGTTGGCCGGACTGGCAATCCGGCGCTCAACCAATGAGCCACACCCGCGAAGACACACTTGGAGCGGACGGAGATACTCGAAATCTCTTCTCCGGGTTGGAGGCCCGGGGCACAACCTATATACCACGCCCGCTCGTAACTGGCGCAAATTGTCAAAGAACTGGTCAGGGACCCCGGATTCGAACCGGGAATCTCTTGCTTCCAATGCAAGCGGGTTAAACCGTTTCCCAAGTCCCCGAAAAACGAAAAAGGGGGTGACCACCTGGTGGCCACCCCCTTAGAAATCCTGAAGTTATCCTAGATTCCGGTTAGGTAGCCTCCCACGCATCTGTATTGACGCGCGCCTGCCGCGTGGCTTGCGGTTTGGTGCCGAAATGGATAACTGGTCTCACGCACTTAGATCTTACCTTACTCAGTGGTATGCGTGCAAGTACTTTTTTGCAAAATCTTGACTGGAGTCAGTGGCAGGACTTACAAAGTGAAGTTGAAACCGCTTGCTCACGCGCGCGGCTCAGAAGCTCACGCGCGTGGCGCAGAAGCTCGTGTGAGTACTTATTCCGCAGATGGCCCGACTGCGCCCTCCACCAGCTCGTGCAGTCCGACGGTGAGCCGCCGCAGCGACTGGCTCTGCGCCCGTAGTTGCTCCGCCGCGCTGGCGGTCTCCTCTGGGAAAAACTCTTGAGAAAATCGTGCCGCGGGCAATTGCGGGGCACCGTCGAAAGCTTGAGCCTGGCCAACCGACGCCGCACAAAGGTGTGCCATGGACGAACAAGAGCGTCCCATAAGCGGACACTCCATTTTGCTATCTAAAATATTCTCAGTAGTTTAGGTTGGTAAAGCAATTGCCGCCAACATGCGACAATGTTGTTAACGCCTCCATGAGACTGACCGATTCCTACGTGCCGCGCATCCTGATTGCCGACGACCAGCCGGATGTGCTGGAAGCGTTGCGCTTCCTGATCAAGGGAGAGGGCTACCAGGCGGAGGCCGTAAATTCCCCCGCAGGCATTCTGGAAGCCGTCGAATCGCGCGACTTCGACGCCGTGGTCATGGACCTGAACTATACGCGGGACACCACCTCGGGACAGGAAGGGCTGGACCTGCTGAACCGGCTGATGTCTCTCGACAGCTCGCTGCCGGTGATCGTGATGACGGCTTGGGGCAGCGTGGATCTGGCTGTGGAAGCTATGCGCCGCGGCGCCCGCGACTTCATCCAGAAGCCTTGGGATAACGCGCGCCTCTCGGCGATTCTGGGAACGCAGATCGAGCTGGGACGCGCGCTGCGCAAAGGGCAGATTCTGGAAGCCGAGAATCAACTGCTGCGCGCGGGGCAGTTTCCCAGCCTGATCGCGCAATCGGCCGCCATGCAGCCGGTGCTCGATATGATTTCGCGCGTCGGCCCGTCGGACGCCAATGTCCTGATTACGGGCGAAAACGGCACCGGCAAGGGGTTGGTGGCGCAATCGCTGCATTCGGTTTCGGTGCGGTCGATGAAGCCGATGCTGACCGTGAACACGGGCGGCCTCTCCGAAGGCGTTTTCGAAAGCGAGTTATTCGGGCATGTGAAAGGCGCGTTTACCGACGCCAAGGCGGATCGCGTGGGCCGCTTTGAAATGGCCGAAGGGGGCACGCTGTTCCTGGATGAAATCGCCAACATCTCGGCGAATTTGCAGGCCAAGCTGCTGCGCGTTCTGGAGACCGGCGAATTCGAGCGCGTGGGATCGTCGAAGACCCGCAAAGTGGACGTGCGGGTGCTCTCTGCCACGAATTCCGACTTGAACGCGGAAGTGGCCGGCGGCCGATTCCGCCAGGACTTGCTATTTCGCCTGAATACAATCGAAATTCGCCTGCCTCCGCTGCGCGAACGGCGCGAAGACATTCCGCTGCTGGGCGCGCATTTTCTACGGCAGCATGCCGAACATTACCGCAAGAATCTGACCGGCTTCGAAGACGCTGCCATGAAAGCGCTGCTGGCGCATCCCTGGCCGGGCAATATCCGCGAGCTGGACCATGCCATCGAACGCGCGGTGTTGATGACGCAGAGCGCCTGCGTAAAGGTTAACGATCTGGGGCTGCGGGCCGCGCGCGACGGATCGCCGCGCCTGGAAGATATGAGCCTCGAGGAGGTGGAAGGCCTGCTCATCAAGAAAGCCTTGCAGCGTTTCAACGGCAATGTCAGTCATGCCGCCAACGCGCTGGGGTTGAGCCGCAGCGCGCTCTACCGCCGGCTGCAGCGCTATGGACTCTGAGGCTTTCACGGCCGGCAAGCGGAAATGACACCCTCACGAAACCGCCGCCGCCGGCGCATGAAATACGAAGGCCGGATCGTCGTCATGGCCATCATGGCCGGCCTGCCCGGATCGCTGGTGGCGCTCATCTTCCTATGGCTGCGCGATCCCACCCCGCAACCGAAAACGCAATGGACGTTGACGGTGCTCATCGTGGGGCTGTGGATGGGCTTCGCCATGGCGGTGCGCGATCGCGTGGTGTTCCCGCTGCAGACCATTTCCAATCTGCTTTCGGCGTTGCGCGAGGGCGATTTTTCGGTGCGCGGACGCGCCGGCGCGTTCGACGATGCGTTGGGCGAAGTGATGCGCGAAGTGAACACGCTGGGCGGCACGCTGCGCGAACAAAGGCTCGGCGCACTGGAAGCCACCACGCTGTTGCGCACGGTGATGTCGGAGATCGACGTGGCCGTGTTTGCCTTCGATCATGAACGAAAGCTGCGCCTGCTGAATCGCGCCGGCGAGCGTCTGCTGGCGGCTCCGGCCGAGCGCGCCCTGGGCGCCGGCGCCGCCGAGTTGCAACTCGAAAGCTGTCTCGAAGGCGAGCCGCAGCAGACTTTTCAGATGACCTTCCCCGGCAGTTCGGGGCGTTGGGGCATGCGCCGCACCACCGTTCGCGAGCATGGCCTCCCGCTTCAGTTGATCGTGGTTGCGGATCTGACCCTGCCGCTGCGCCAACAAGAGTTGCAAGCGTGGCAGCGTTTGGTGCGCGTGCTGGGCCATGAGTTGAATAACTCGCTGACGCCCATCAAATCCATCGCCGGAAGTTTAGGGAGCTTATTGACGCGCCGTCCGTTGCCCGAAGATTGGGAGGACGATATGCGGCGGGGCTTAAGCGTGATCACTACGCGCTCGGAATCGCTCAGCCGCTTCATCGGCGCGTATGCGCGGCTCGCCAAGCTGCCGCGGCCGCAATTGGAATCCATGGAGATTGGGCCATGGGTGCAGCGCGTGGTCAGCCTGGAGACGCGGTTGAACGTGGGCGTCAAGCCGGGACCCGCTACTTTCATTCAAGGCGATCCGGACCAGTTGGAGCAGGTGCTGATCAATCTGCTGCGCAATGCGACGGATGCGTCGCTGATCACCGGCGGCGGGGTGCAAATAGGATGGACGCGCAACGGATCGCACGTGGAAGTGGATATCGAGGATGAAGGGCCGGGCATTTCGAATACGGCGAATCTCTTCGTGCCGTTCTTTACGACCAAGCCGGGCGGGTCGGGGATCGGGCTGGTGTTGAGCCGGCAGATTGCCGAAGCGCATGGGGGCAGCTTGTTACTGGAGAATCGGACTGACCGGGGTGGGTGCGTGGCGCGGTTGGTGCTGCCGGCGTAGCGCGTTGCGGGGGTGGTGGGTTGTAGGTTGTAGGTGGCGGGCGGTGGGCTGGCGGTCAGTCAAGATCCATGGCCGCCATAAGCGCCGCGTTAACGTCGCGCAACAGCTCGGGCGGTAGAGTCCCAATCTTGCGGGCGAGCTTGGCCCCGTCGAGGGTGGTCACTTAGTGGCAAATATGGGGACGACGATGATCGACTTCCATGTGGGAGTCTCATTGAAGCCGTCGTGAGACACCAGAATGACGGGACGCCTGCCGGTCTGCTCGGATCCCGATCGCGGGATGAGATCGGCCAAATAAACCTCGCCACGCTTCATTTCTTTTTCTTACCGGTTTCTACGAGATGCTGAGGTCCAGGCCGGTGTCTGACACTTGCGCCGCGTAGGCCGCGATTTGGTTGTGCCTGGCCTTGCGCCGTTGTTGCCGCAGCCACCAGTCGATGGCCTCGCGCGCCAGCGCCGTCGCGGGCACCTGCGCGCGTTCCGCTTCCACCCGGAAGAAGGGTGTAAGTCCGGCAAGGGCAGGTGAAAGTTTTTCATGCCATCGCTCTTCGCCCTCATTATGCCACGAGACACGGGCATGTTTGGCGCCATAGTATGAGAGGAGTGCTTAACCTTTCTGGCGAAACCGCTCCCTTGACGGTCGCGGCTCGGTAACAGCCATGTCGACTTCCCACGATTTACTGAGCCGCGACCGTCAGGAAGCGGTTTCCTTGGTGCGGGCACCGCGAGCGCGGACAGTTCGCGCACTGCCGCCGGAGAGCCTGACTGCGGCGGCGGCTGTCGCCTGATACAATTCGGCAGGTGGTTTCATCCGATGAGAGCTTGTATTCTTTTATTGTCTTTGGCCGCCTCGGTCCTGGCACGGCCGGTGGATCTGCGCTGCGGCTACCTTGTGAATCCGCTGGGCGTAGACGCGTCCGCTCCCAGCCTTTCGTGGCGCAGCGACGACGCGGGGCGCGACTGGAGTCAGAGCGCGTATGAGATCCGCGTGGCATCCAGCCTGGCCGCGTTGCGTGCCGCGAAGGCGGATGTTTGGGACAGCGGAAAGCAGATGTCCGCCGAGTCGGTGGGCATCGCGTACGGCGGCAAGAAACTGGAATCCCGCCGCAGATATTATTGGATGGTGCGGGTGTGGGACGCGCACGGCCGCGCCGAAGATGCCGCCGAGCCGGGCTGGTGGGAAATGGGGCTGCTCGATCGGTCCGATTGGAAGGCGAAATGGATTAGCAGGCCGGATCCCGAGGAAGCGGCGGAACGGGCGGCTATTCATTGGATCTGGGTTTCCGGGGCATCCGCGGCGCCGGCCGCGCCCGCGAAAAGTGTGGCTGTTTTTCGCGCAAACGTAGAACTGGCGGCTGCGCCTGCGAATGCCGCCCTTTTCGTGGTGGCGCACGGCGGATACAAAGCCACTATTAATGGCCAGGCGGCGGGTGCTAAGAACGGCTTCAACTCCTTTGACCGTCAGGATGTAACCAATCTGCTGGTTGCGGGACCTAATACGATCGAGATAGCTGTCACTTACTCGGGTTCAGGGACTCCCGCCGTAGCTGGGCTGTTGAAGATTCAGCGCGCCGATGGAACTGCCGAGATGCACGCCACGGAATCGGGTTGGCAGGGCCGCCTGCAGTCGGACACGGAGTTCAAGCCTGCGGCCGATCTGGGCGGTTTGGCGGCAGTAACGCCAGATCCCGGCCCGCTGCCGGCGCCCGCTGGATTATTCCGCCGCGAATTTACGGTTTTGAAGCCGCTGGCGGCGGCGCGGTTGTATGTCACGGCGCTGGGAAGTTACCGGGTCTTTCTGAACGGCAATCGCGTAGGTAGCGACCTACTTACTCCCGAATATGCCGACTATAGTAAGCGCGTCACTTACCAGGTCTACGATGTTACATCGTTACTCAAGCGGGGCAACAATGCGATCGGCGCCATGCTGGGCGACGGCTGGTTCGGCAGCGCGCTCACCTGGACTGGATTCCGATTTTCGTTTCTGCCTCCGCCCACACGCCTGCTGGCACAATTGCAAATGGACTACAGCGACAGTACGTCCGGCACGGTCGTGACCGACGGCTCATGGAAAACGGCGCAATCGCCCGTCTTGCGCGCTGAGATCTACGCGGGCGAGACTTACGACTCACGGCTGGAACAACCGGGTTGGGACAAAGCTGGATTTCAGGATGCCGCATGGAAACCGGCACACGTCGCGGACGCTCCGCCTAGCGTCTTATCGAGCGAAGTCACCGTGCCGCCGCGCATTGTGGATACGGTGAAGCCGGAAGCGATTAAGCCTGCGCCGAATGGCGGCTGGATCGTGGATATGGGCCAGAACATGGTGGGATGGCTGAACCTGAAGGCATCGGGCACGGCGGGTACGAGGGTGCGGCTGCGCTTCGCCGAGACCCTTACGCCCGATGGCGATATCTATCGCGATAACTTGCGCAACGCCGACGCCACCGATATTCTGTACCTGCGGGGAGGGGAGCAAACCTGGTCGCCCCACTTTACGTTTCATGGCTTCCGCTATGTGGAGATTACGGGCTTGGACAGCCAACCAAATCTCGCCGACCTGACCGGCGAAGTAGTAAGTTCCGCACAGAACCTGACCGGCAAGCTATCCACATCGAGCGACTTAGTAAATAAGATGTGGCAAGTGAGTATCTGGGGCCAGCGCGGTAATTTCCTGAGCATTCCCACGGACTGCCCGCAGCGCGACGAACGGCTGGGCTGGACCGGCGACGCCGAGGTGTTCTGGCGCACGGGCTCTTACAACGCCGATATCGCGGCGTTCGGGCATAAGTGGATGCGCGACCTGACGGATGACCAAACGGCCGAGGGTGCATTCGGCAACGTGGCGCCGGGAGTCGCGAAAATGGGCGATTTCTTCGCCATCGGCGCGCCTGGATGGGGCGATGCGGGTGTGATCATGCCGTGGACGGCGTGGCAGCAATACGGCGATGTGTCGCTCATTCGACAATATTGGGACGCCATCGAGCGCTGGATGAAGTTCATCGAGGAGCGGAACCCGAATTACTTGCGCACCAAGGGCGTGGGGCCGAATTTCGCCGATTGGCTGGCGCCCGACAGCCGCACGCCGAAGGATCTGATTGCCACGGCGTATTGGGCCATGCTGGCGAGGATGATGTCGCAGATGGCGAAGGCTACGGGTCATGCGGCGGACGTGGCGCGCTACGACGAACTGGGCGAGCGGATCCGCGCGGCGTTTGAGAAGGCCTATGTGAATGAAGACGGACAGGTGGGTCCGGGTACAGAGACTTCTTATGTGCTGGCGCTGCACATGAATCTGCTGCCGGATTCGCTGCGCGCGGCGGCTACAGAGCGGCTGGTGCGGGAGATTGAGGCGAAGGGATGGCACGTTTCGACGGGATTCCTGGGCACGCCGCACCTGTTGTTTGCGCTGGCCGAAAACGGCAGGGCAGATGTGGCGTACCGGCTGTTACTTACCGAGACTTATCCGTCGTGGGGATATATGATCCGCAAGGGAGCTACTACGTGGTGGGAGCGATGGAACTCGGACTCGGGCGATCCGGCGATGAATTCGTTCAATCATTACGCGTTCGGGTCGGTGGTGGCTTGGATTTATCGCTATGTGGCGGGGATTGACACACTGACTGCGGCGCCCGGATTCCGGCAGATCGTGATTCATCCGCGCACGGGCGGTCCGATAACGCATGCGCGCGGCGAGTACGATTCGGTCTACGGTAAGATCGTGAGTGACTGGACGACGGCGGCGGATGGCGGCTTGACGCTGCGGGTGACCATTCCGGCGAATACGCATGCAGTGGTGTATCTGCCGACGGGCGCGATTACGGAGGACGGGAAGACTGTCGCGAGCAAAGAGGGACTGGACGGTACGCGCATCGTTTCGGTGGGCGCTGGGTCGTATGTATTCGAGGCGGCACAGAAAAACTAATTGGCCGCCGATGAACGCCGATGAACGCCGATAACAGCCAAAGCGTTTGGACAGGAGCAACTAGGTCGGATCGCCGTCGAGACTGGCGGTGCGTGTGGTTTCCAGATATTGCGGATAAGCGCCGTCCAAAATCGCGCTTCTGATTTCGCGCATGATATCGAGATAGCGCTTGATGTTATGCAGTGTCGCCAGAGACGCATATAAGATCTCGCCGGCCTGGTACAAGTGGCGTAAGTAGGCGCGGGAGAAGTTAGCGCAGGTGTAACATCCGCACTGGGGGTCGAGCGGGCGCGCGTCGTCGCGATAGCGGGCCTGCTTGATGCGCACTGTGCCTTGCGACGTGAACAGGCAGCCATTGCGGGCGTTGCGTGAGGGCAGCACGCAATCCATCATGTCGATGCCGCGGGCGACGTATTCGGGCAACTCCTCGGGCATGCCTACGCCCATGGCATAGCGCGGGCGGTCGCGCGGCAACAGCGGCTCGGTGACTTCCACCATTTCCAGGCTTAGCGGGCGCGGCTCGCCGACTGACAGGCCGCCGATGGCATAGCCTTCCGCATCCAGATCCACGAGTTGGGCGGCGCACTCGCGGCGCAGATCGGGGAACATGGAGCCTTGCACGATGGGAAATAATGCATGCCGGGTGGATAATTCCGTACGGCGCGCGGCAAAATGCGCATAGGCCACGCGCGCCCAGCGGACGGTGCGTTCGACTGAAGTCCGCGCGTATTCGTGGCTGACTGGATATTCCGGGCACTCGTCAAGCACCATCAGGATGTCGCTGCCAAATGCCAGTTGCGTATCCACGGTGGATTGGGGCGTGAACACGTGGGTATCCCCATTCAAATGAGACTGAAAGACCACGCCCTCATCGGTGATCTTCCGGAGTCCACTGAGGCTGAAAACCTGGAATCCGCCGGAATCGGTAAGGATGGCGCGCGGCCACGACATAAAGCGGTGCAGGCCGCCCTGCGCGTGGATAAGATCCGGGCCGGGGCGGAGATATAGATGATAGGTATTGGCCAGCAGGATACGCACATCGAGATCTCCGGCGAGTTCGCGCGGAGATAGTCCCTTCACAGTAGCTTGCGTGCCGACGGGCATGAAGACGGGAGTTTCCACGATGCCGTGCGGGGTGTGCAACAAGCCGGCGCGCGCGCGAGTGACTGGACACTCGGCCTGAATCTGGAATGTGACTGAGGAGGTTACCACTCAGTTATAACACACCGTCGCGGGTGTGATCCTCCGGACAAAGGCGCGCGTATTGCTCATGACAAGCGGAGGTTCGAATTGGAACATATGAAAACCGGATTCCTTTTCTTTGCCAGCGTGGCGGCGATCTTTGCGCAGGCGCAGGCGCCCGACGCCAGCGTGCCTGTCTTCCGGGTCACGGTAGTTTCGCGCACGATTAGTGCGATCAATTATCACCACCGCAGCCGGACGACGCACATCGATTTTCGCGGGACGGAATTGATGCCGCAGGCGCGCGGGGAGGCCAGCGTGTCGAGCCAGATGGGATCGACCAAGATCGACGTGCATGTGGATCACCTGACGCCGGCGAACCAATTCGGGCCGGAGTATCTGACGTATGTTTTGTGGGCGATCACGCCGGAGGGGCGTCCACAGAATCTGGGCGAGTTGGCGCTGAGCGGAGACCACAGCAGTTTGCTGGCGACCAGTTCCCTGCAAGTATTCGGCTTGATTGTGACGGCCGAACCTTACTTCGCGGTAACTCAGCCGAGCGATGTGGTAGTGATGGAGAACTTCGTACGCAACGACACCACAGGGACGATTGAGCAGGTGGAAGCCAAGTACGAGTTACTGAAACGCGGCCAGTATGTGATGAATCGTGGAGAGTATGTGCCGGTGAAGATCAATCCGAAGGGGCCGCTGCAATTGGCCGAAGCGGAGAACGCGGTGGAGATTGCGCGGCTGGCGGGCGCGGATAAGTATGCTCCGGACACATTCCAGAAGGCGGTGCTGGCGCTGCAGAACGCCGAAATGTTCATGAGTAATCGCGGCGGTAAGCCGGTGGAGACGAATGCGCGCGAGGCGGCGCAAGAGGCGGAAGATGCGCGGTTGATTACGTACAAGAAGATGGAAGACGAGCGGATTGCGCAGCAGAAGGCGGACACGGAGCAGGCCAAGGCGAACGCGCAACTAGCCGACCAACAACGCGCGGCGGCCGAGGCGCAGAAGGCCGAAGCCCTACAGGCGAAGGCGGAGGCCCAATCGGCGCAGCGCGACGCGGAAGCCGCGGCGGCGCAGGCCGCGCAGGAAAAAGCCGCCGCGGATGCCGCGCGCCTGGCCGCCCAACAACAGCAGCAGCAAGCCGAAGCGGAAGCGGCCACGGCCAAGCAGGCCGCCGCGCAGGCCGATGCCGAGAAGACGCAATTGCGCGAACGGCTGCGCGCGCAATTGAACGCTATTCTGGAAACGCGCGAGACGGCGCGCGGGCTGATCGTGAATATCAACGATGTGCTGTTCGATTTCAATCAGTACACGTTGAAGCCGGGCGCGCGGGAGAAACTGGCCAAGGTATCCGGCATTCTGCTGGCGTATCCCAGCCTGAAACTGCAACTCGAAGGGCACACGGACAGCGTGGGCACCGACGATTACAATTTGAAGTTGTCGCAGGAGCGCGCCGATGCGGTGCGTGATTTTCTGGCGGAGCAGGGAGTGGCGGCGCAGAATATTACCGCGGTTGGGCTAGGCAAGGCCGATCCCGTGGCGTCGAACGATACGGCCGCCGGGCGGCAACAAAATCGCCGGGTGGAGATGGTAGTGTCGGGCGAAGCCATCGGGATGCAGGGCGGGGCGGCGGACCAGTAGGCTGCTTGGCAGCCGGGTGGTGGGTATCGGGTGGTGGGTGGTGGCGTACGCGCTCCACCCGCCCGCTGTGTTATCCTCGACGGCATGTCGAAACTGCTGACGATTGCATTCCTGATTGGCCTCGCCGGCCTGCCTCTATTCGCTCACGATATTTCCGGGAGTTGGGAATTCAGCGTGGATACCGCCGCGGGCAGCGGCAGCCCATCGTTTGTCTTTAAGCAGGATGGCGAGAAGCTCACCGGCACCTACACGGGTCTCTTCGGCAAGGCCGATCTGACTGGCACGGTGAAAGGCGACCAACTCGATTTCAAATTTGACTTTTCGTATTCCGGGCAGAGTGGCACGGCGCATTACACGGGCACCATCGAGAGCGATAAGAAGATGAAAGGTAAAGTGGAGATCGGCGATCTGGGCGAGGGGACCTGGACCGGGACGAAGCAGTAGGACAGGCAACATTGGACAGGCCGGGAGGCCTGTCCTACAGCAACCGGAAATTCACTTCGATGGAAACGTAAACCGGGACCGGCTTGCCATCTTTAGTGCCGGGACGGAACTTCCATTTTTCGACGGCCTCGATAGCTTTTTCATCCAGACCGAGTCCCAAGCTGCGCATGACCTTCAGATCGCGAGTTTTGCCGTTGGGATCTACCACGCCGTAAAGAACGACGGTGCCCTGATACTTGGCTTTGCGGGCTTCCTCGGAGTATTCCGGTTCGGGCCGGTAGAGCGGTACCGGCATGGTGACGCCACCGCCTACGTGAAACGCGCCGCCGCCGAATCCGCCGCCTTCGCCGGGACCGAATCCCGCGCCTTTACCCGATCCAACGCCGCCACCGGAGCCGGACCCGATACCGCCGCCGGAACCAGGACCATTGGATGGCGGACCGAGTTTCGCCAGCGGATCGCCATACTGGGCCATGTTCACATTGGGCAGATTCACATCCGGCGGCGCGATGATGGTGGGCTCCATCGGCAGCTTGGGATGCAGATTGTTGAATACTTGCACGGGAGGCGTAAATTGGCGCGGCGAGATTTTCGGCAGCCGGCCTTTCGCGGCAGGCAAGGGCGACCGGTCGCCACCGCCACCGCCGCCACCCGATGGCTTTTGCGGTCCGGCTTTCGGCTTATATTCGGCTAGATCGACGGGAGCGATCAGCGAAGTGACCTCTTTGGCGGCCTTCTGAACCGCCTTGCTTGAAGCCAGGGTAAACAGAAGAACAATGATGGAGATGTGAATTGCCAGGGAATATGCGCCAGACTGTTTCTTGCGTCCGTACAAGCCCCAGATATCCTTGACGGCGATGGGCTTGGAAGTAACTTCTAGAGGCGGCAAAGGGGTGGGCTTGATCAACTCCCGGACGCTCTCTATCAGGGACTTGAACCATGGCGTTTCGACCTCCGGCGCGAGCAGGTGGTCCAGGTGTCCTTCCGGATCGAACTGCGGCTTGTTAGGGTCTTGCGGTAACGGGGTGTTCTCCATTTGTTCAGACATCGTGTCCCCAGGCGCCTCCGCGGGCGAGGAGGACCGCTCACAGCTTTTCGACGCGGCAACCCGCCATCTAGTTACAGGCGGAAACCGAAAAAGCGGAGGGCTGCACTTTGGATTCTACCATAATCTTAGAGCAGGGGAAAATCGTGCGAGGGAAAATAGGCCTTGGCAAGGCAAGGCCGCCTAGCAGTATTTCCTCGGATGCCGGCAGGGCGGGCTGGGAGTCCGCCGCCGCAGAGTGCCCGCCCCACTTCACTGCTTTTGAGCCATTTCCTCGAGCTTCGGCAACTGCTCCCGCACCATGGCCGCGTCACTGGCGTTGGGCGCCAACTCCAGATACTTGCGGAAGCACTTGGCCGACTCCGCGTACTGCTTCTTATCGACTAAAATCAAGCCCAGTACAAAGCTCATGCGCGGAATCTTCTGCTCTTTATCCAGCCGCAATCCCTCGCGCGCGGCGTGCTCGGCTTCGTCCGGCTTGCCCAGCCTGGAATTGGCCACCGCGTTAAGAAGATATGCGCCCGGAAAGTCATCGGCGTCGAGCTGAATCCATAACCTCGAATACTTCTCCGATTCGGCCCAATCGCCGCGACGATCCGCCGCCACGGTCAGGTTTTCCAGCGGCTTTACGTAATGCGGATCGCTCGCCTGTGCTTGTTTCCAGGCTTCCACGGCGCCCGCCGCATCGTTACGATTCTGCCGCGCCAGCCCCAGTTGATACCATGCGATGGCGAATTTTGGATACATCTTCACGGCTTTTTCGAATTCGCCGGCGGCCGCGTCCCATTTGGAGATCCGCATGGCCTCCAATCCGCGCGTGTACGCTTTGCGCGCATTCGGCGGAGCCTGCA
Organism: Bryobacterales bacterium; assembly: GCA_963785255.1. Lineage (GTDB taxonomy): Bacteria > Acidobacteriota > Terriglobia > Bryobacterales > Bryobacteraceae > Bog-159. The sequence goes on along the minus strand of CAWAUR010000011.1, from coordinate 140,877 downwards.
ACGTGGTGGCGCTTACCGTGAGCGAACTGCCACGCGAAAGAGGATGCAGAATCATGGTGCCCAGCCGCGTATCGTCGAGCGTGCTCTTCAGCGCCATACTCACGGGGTCGGCGCGGTAGCCGGCCAAAATCGCATATAACTGGCACGTCCGCAGCATGCTGGTGATGGGCATGGAATATTGGGTGGAGGTGGCGTTCATCGCCTTGCCTAATTCGGTGGGTCCCTCGCCTTGCAGGCTGGCATCCCCGGTCGAGACGTCGCTCTCGTTGGGCGTCACTTTAAACCCAAAGTGCCCCTTCTCGTCCGTCCAGGCTTCGAAACTGGTGCGGCCCGCGCAACTCCGCTCGATGCGCACGGTCTCCGGCGGCGGCGTACCATCCTCCAGCAACACGTTGCCGGAGAAGAACACTACGCGTTCGCCGCTTTTGTCGATGACCGCCTGCCCGGGATACTGGCCCCACACCGCGCCCACAACCAGCAGGCCCCCCGCATACACCCATGCTCGGTTACACATAAAATCCTCCCGGCGTGACTTACTTCATTATGCGCCCACCGGACGCAAAACGGAATACTGTAGTAGCCTCGTTTTCGGCTACAGTGGTGCACTTTTTACAAGTCAGCCCCACCCGCCCGCCGCCCGCTATAATCGTTCGTTGAAGCGGAAACTGCTCCTCGCCGCTTATTGGGCGGTTCCTTCCATCCTCTGCCTGGCGATTTACTGGCCCGGACTGTTTGCCTGGTTCCAACAGGACGATTTCGTGTGGCTGAACCTTACCAATCAGGCCTACGATTGGCACAGTTTCCTTCACACGCTGTTTCAGCCCACCACGCAAGGCACCTGGCGGCCGCTCAGCGAGCGCGCGTTTTTCCTGGCTTTCGGCGCCCTGTTCGGAAGTGACGCGCTGCCTTACCGGATCTGGGTGTTCGCCACCATGTTCGCCGATCTGCTGCTGCTCCAATCCATCACCGCGCGGCTGACGCGCTCGCGCGCGGCCGGATTGCTTGCCGCCATCTTCTGGTTGGCCAACAGCAAGCTTGCCATTGTGATGTCGTGGACGTGTGAATACATCCTGGTGGCCTGCGGATTCTTCCTGCTGCTGGCCTTGTACCTTTTCTTGCGTTATACCGAGACCGGCCAACGCCGCTATTACGCGTGGACGTGGGTGGCCTTTCTCACCGGCTTCCTGGCCATGGAGACCAACATCGTGTTCCCGGCGCTGGCCGCCAGCTACGCGTTGTTGTGCGCCCGCCGTTATTTCGTGCGGACGCTACCGTTTTTTGCGGCATCGGCCGTCTATGGCGCGGCGCATATGCTGTTCGCGCCCAACCATGGCACCATACCGTATACCATGCACTTCGACCGCGCCATTCCCGCGACTCTCTGGTCTTACTGGCGCCGTTGCTTTGAACCCATCGGCCTCGAACATGTATCGCTATTTCCGCCGGCCGCGAGCCATGTGCTGATGGCCACGTGTACCATCGCGCTGCTGGCGTTCGTCATTTATCAGGCACGCCGCAAACAATGGCTGCCTCTGGTTTTCTTCAGTTGGTTCCTCATTACGCTGGGGCCGGTAGTTCCGTTGCGCGACCACATTACGGATTATTATTTGACGCTGCCCGCTATGTGTCTCGGCATGTTATGCGGATCCGCGTTGGTCTGGGCGTGGCGGCAGCCGATGGCGTGGAAGGCAGTGGCCGTGTTGTTGGCGGCGGCCTTTCTAGTGCAACACGTTCCCATCGGGCGCCACATTGCCGAATGGTACCGCGAGCGCGGCCAGACCCAGCAAGCGCTGGTGATGGGAGTGGCCCGCGCGCATGAATTGCATCCCGGAAAAACCATCCTGCTCGACGGCGTCGATGACGATCTGTTCTGGGGCGCTATCGAGCAGCGGCCGTTCTTGTTCCTCCGTATCTCCGACGTTTATCTTACTCCCGGATCGGAAAGCACTATCACCCCGCATCCCGAGTTGGACGATGTATCGAAGTTTATTTTGCCCGTGCAGGAAGTGGAGCACGGGCTCGCGCGCGGAGACATTGTTGTCTACCGCGCCGGGCAAGGGCCGCTGCAGAACATCACGCGCCAATATGTGCCGCCCGCCGGCGAAGCCGCGGCAGGTCCCTTGCGTATCGATGTGGGCGATCCGTTGGCGGCGGACAGCCTGGGCCCCGGATGGTATCCGCTCGAATCCGGCTTCCGCTGGATGGGGCGCACGGCCAGCCTGCGCATGCCGGGACCGCGCACGACGGGGCAACGGCTCTATCTGAGCGCCATCTGTCCGGCGGAGCAGGTGAAGGATTCACCGCTCGAAATGACCGTCATCGTCGATGGCATGCGTCTGCCTCCGGTGCGCTTCACCAAAGCCAACGCGGAGGGCTCGTTCAACTATGCCTTGCCCGCGGAAGCCACCGGTAAAAGCGAAATCGGCATCACCGTGGAACTCAGCCGGACCGTGCGCATCGGCGCGGACACCCGCGATCTGGGCCTGGCCTTCGGCCGCTTCGAAATCAAGTAGCGTGGGACAGACCATCGCCTTTTGTGGTCGGCCGTTTGGGAGTAGAATCGAAGTGGAGTAAATGCCATGCTCAACACACTGGCAAAACGAATCCGGCACGACGAGGAAATGTTAAAGAACACCACGTGGAGCCTCTTCGAAAGCGCCGGAACATTGTTGATTTCGCTCGTGGCGCTGGCAGCCGTATGCGCCTGCATCCTGATGCTAAGCCACTAAGACGTCACGGAATTTCCGGGCCGCGCGCACTTTTTCCGAGCCGCGCGCGTGAGCAAGCGGGGGTTTCCGCGCTCCGCTCCCTCACGGTCGCGGCTCGGTAGGGGAGCGCGGCTCGGTAACTTTCCGACACGCGAAGCTAGGGCGTTACCACGAAGCCGTGGTGAACATAAAGCTCGTCGGTGTAGTCTCCGGTGACCGACCTGGTCCTGGAGATCGACTGAGCCACCGTGCCTTGCCCCGGCTTAGTACCTGCTTTGGGAGTTCGAAACGAGGTGATGGCGCCGTCAGGGGCGCGCACGAAACTGTAAAAGTAGGCTCCAAAAAGCCAGCCGGTAACCGCGCCCTCCGTGTCGATGGAAAACCCGAAGGTGCCTTGCCCGGAACTGCTGCCCGCACCGGGCGCATCAAACGACGTGATGGCGCCGCCGGCATCGCGCACGAAGCCGTGACCCACATTGCCCGAGTCATAATACCAACCGGCCATGGTTCCCGCCGAGTTAATGGCATAGGCTTCCGTGCCCAAGTAATTCCCGCTGCCCGCGTCTGGCACATCGAACGAGGTGATCGCGCCACCGCCGGAACGTACGAACCCGTGACGAGTGTTGCTCGCGTCCGTATAAAACCCGGTGATGGTGCCTGAGTCGTTGATGCCATACGCGAAGGTACCTTGGTTTTGGCCGCCGGTGCTTCCGGCGCCGGGCGCATCAATTGCCCTGATGGCGCCGCCTGGCTCGCGCTTGAAGCCGTGAAACACCTGGTTCGCGTCGAGGTAATATCCGGCCACCGCTCCCGCCGAGTTGATCGCATAGGGATACGTGCCCAGACTGCCCGCGTATGGCACCCCGAACGTGTCGATTGCGGCAGAAGCGTCGCGCACGAAACCGTAAGTCCCTTGCGGCCCGGTATACGCCCCTGTGACCGTACCTTCTGCATTGATGGATATCGGAAAGGTTCCGTTAGTGTCCGCGCCGGGGACATCGAAAGTCGTGAAACCGCCGGCGGCGTCGCGTAGGAAGCCGTGATACGTGGCCTTCGAATCGAGATAATAACCGGTGATGGTTCCGGCGGCGTTGATGGAATACGGAATGGTGCCCTGATTGATGCCGGTTCCGGCTCCTGGAACATCGAATGTGGTAAATGTTCGCGTGGGTGCCTGTGCCTGCGCGCCGGCGGCAAGCGACAGCCATAAGCAGCAAATCGTTCTCATAGTCTCGTCTTAGGGCGTCAACACGAAGCCGTGAATCACGTCGCCCGAGTTGGTGTAGGAACCGGCGATCGCACCGGCGGCATTGATACTCATCGGGGCGGTTCCGGACAGACCGCTGGCGCCCGCTCCAGGAGCGTTAAACGTGGTGATCGCGCCGCCCGGTGCGCGCACGAATCCGCGAAAGCCATCCTGGTTATCGGCGTAGCCCCCGGCGATGTCCCCCTCGGCGTCGATGCTCGCCGTCCAGGTTCCTCCAAAGGCCGCGCCAGGCACGTCAAATGTAGTGACCGCGCCTTCCGGGTCGCGCACCAAACCGTGGCTTACTCCGTTCGAGTCGGTATAAACACCCGCGCTGACGCCGGCCTGATTTACACTCACTAGCGCGGTAAGAGCCGCACCGGACACCTCGAACGACTTCATGATCCCCGCCGGAGAGCGCGTGAAGGCGCGAATCCCGGCGTTGCCGTTGGTGGATCCTACGATAGCGCCGCCGTCATTGATCGCATAGACATTGGTGCCCTGATACGAGCCAGTGCCCGCGCCTGGAGCGTCGAATTCCGTGATGGCGCCATCGGCCGTGCGCACGAAACCATGGCTCACATTATGCGCGTCGACATACCATCCCGCGATGGTTCCGGCAGCGTCGACCGCGGCGGACTGGGTTCCCTGGCCGCCCATGGCGTCCGGCGCGTCGAAAGTCGTGATAGCGCCGTCGGGCGTACGCACAAAGCCGAGATGCACGTATTGCGCGTCCTGGCACTCTCCCGCGATCACGCCCGAGTTGTTGATACTCACTGCAGCGGTATAGGCACAGCCGGGAGCGTCGAACGAAGTGATGGTTCCATCGGCGGTGCGCACAAAACCGTGTTGGGAATTATTCGCGTCACGGTAATTTCCCGCTATGGTCCCAGCCATGTTGATACACGCCGGAATCGTTCCGGTAGCGCCCGGCACGTCGATAGTAGTGAACTTCGCCGCGTGCGCAAGTATTCCGCCGGCAAGCGCCAGCAGCATCGCTATCCTCATGCATCCCTCGACCGATTCTACATCGCGCGTGAACTTCCTGCCGCATTTGTTTCGCGCCCATGGCTATTACCCTCAGTACCGACTGCGCCAGGCGAGCCCGGTCCGAGGGTAGCCACCGGCCCACCGCGCCTCCTAAGATAAAGGGAAGAAGGACCGCTTTCATCATGCACAGAAACCATATTCTTAATTGCTTGGCGCTCGTGTGTCTCACGATCGTCAGCCCGGCGGCGCGCGCCCAAGTCACATTCGCCGCACCCGCCGCCACGGCCACTCAAAAGACGCCCATCTGGATGGTCTCCGCCGATTTCAATGGCGATGGCAAACCGGACTTGGCCGTCGCCAACGGTGGATCGCAAACCGTGGCCATCTCGCTCGGCAACGGCGATGGGACCTTTCAGACGCCTGTATCTTACAGCACCGCGCCCAACTGCTCGCCCAATTATCTGGCCGCCGGCGATTTCAATAACGACGGCAAACCCGATGTGCTGGTGGCATGCGTGGTGGGCAGCGAGTTACTGGTGCTGCCGGGCAAGGGCGATGGAACTTTCGGCGCACCCATCATAACGACGATTTCGCAGGTCACCGTGGCGGGCGAGGATCTGCTGGTCTTCGAACCAGCCGTTGCCGATTTCAATATGGATGGCGATCTGGATATCGTCCTGCTGGCGGGAACGCCGACAAACGAAGGATCGAAGAACGGCAAACTGACTAACCCCGTGAATTATCTTCTGCCCGGCAAAGGCGACGGCACGTTTCAAACGCCGCAACCCATCGCTGCGTTCACCGGAAAGCCCGCGATTTCATTCGCCACCGCGGACTTCAACGGCGACGGAAAGCCCGACTTAGCCGCGCTGATCGTCGGCAAAACCAACGGCCAAACGACCCTTAGCCTGGCCATCGCGGACGGCCAAGGCGACGGCACATTTCAAATTGCGCAGAGTTACACCGTCACATCGGGCTTCGACCTGACCGCGGCCGACGTGAATGCCGATGGCATTCCCGATATCGTGGTGTCCGGATTTAGCTTCCCCAATACCACGGAGTTGAAGGAATCCACGGCAGGCTTGTCCGTCTACCTCGGCAAAGGAGACGGAACGTTCAAACTAGCCGGAAGCTCTATCTTGCAAAACGGGAGTTATCTCGCGCAAATTGCCGCCGTGGATATGCGGGGCGTCGGGCATCTGGATATTGTCGGTACCCAGTGGATCGGCATCGAGGGCAGCGACCAGGCCCAGACGATATCCGAAGTCACCGGCGCGGTCGTGTGGCTTGCCGGAAACGGCGACGGAACATTTCAAAATGCCGTCGATCTGGTGCAACCGAATTCGCAGCCGGCCGTGGCCATCGCGAGCGGCGATTTTAATGGCGACGGTCGGCCGGACCTGGCGTTCACCTCGATTCCGGTTGCCGGGCTGGCCACCACCATCCCCAATCCCGATACGGGCAATCTGCAGGAAACCGCCAACGAGATCGTGGCGCTGTTCCCGGACGGCGCGGCCAACGTGTTGTTGAACACCACCCCGCCCACCACGTTCAGCGATGCGAACGCCGCGGGTTTCCAGCGCGGATCGATGGCGCAGGATTCCATCGTGGCCGCGTTTGGCGGCGGTCTCGCTTCTACCACGGCGCAGCCGCCATCGATCACTACCAGCCTGGGCGGCGTGACGGTCACCGTGAAGGACTCAGCCGGCTCCAGTCGCCAGGCGGACCTATTCTATATCTCGCCCACGCAGATCAACTACGCCATGCCGGCCGGAACCGCCACTGGCCAGGCGGCCATTACGATTGCCAATGGCACGAACAAAGTGACTGTCAACCAGCAGATCGTGCCGGTGCTTCCCGGACTTTTTTCGGTGAATGGCATCGCCGCCGCGAACGTGGAGACTTTCCAAGGCTCAACTATGACTGCCGCGGCGCTGGCGTTCCAGGTGTCCGCGAGCGGCGCCATCACGCCGCAGCCGATCAACGTGACTGCCGGCCAGGTGTATCTGCTGATGTACGGCACGGGTATACGCCACGCTTCATCGGTAACGGTTACCCTGGGATCGCAAACCGGACTGGCCGTGGCATACGCCGGCGCGCAGGGCTATTTCGTGGGCGAGGATCAGATCAACGTGCTGCTACCGCCGTCGCTGGCTGGCGCCGGTGTGATCAATGTGACTCTGACCGCGGATGGCCAGACCAGCAACGCCGTCGAGATTCAGATTGAGTAACGGCAAAGTGGGGCAGGGCACTCTGCCGGACCCAGAGGGTACCCCGGGCTCTCAGCCCGCCTGCCGACAGTCGAGCACATGCTGCCAGGCGGCCTGAGAGGCCGCCGCAGCCAGAGTGGCTGCCCCACAAGGCGGTCCTACGCCACCGCCTGCAACGGGACGCTCTCCTCCATGGTCAGCAGCCGGCAATGCGTCTCCTCCACCCGACCCAGCCACAGCGTCACGTCGTCGTGCCGCGGTTGCCCGCCGGCGAACGTTTCGGCGGCCTCCAACACGCGCTCCACGATGTCCCGCGCCTTCCGGTAACTCGAAGCCTGCACGGTCGAGATCAGCCGCCGGAATCCCCAATACTCGCCGCGTGCGTTGATGGTTTCGCACAGCCCATCCGTAAAAGCCAGCAGCAGATCTCCCGGCGCGAGCGACACCACGGTCTCGTGAAAACACGATTTGCGCAGCATCCCGATCACCGGACCGGTCGGCTCCAGTGCCACCGGACGATAACCGGTGGCCGTCTTACGCAGCAGCACGGGCGGCTCGTGCCCCGCATTTACATAATGCAGGAACCGCCGCGCCGGATCGTACCGCGCCACGAACATGGTGGCGTAAGAACTATCCGGGCAGACTTCATAAAACAGTTCGTCGATCGCCGCAGTCAAGTCGGAAAGACTCCCGTGCTGGTGCGGGCGCAAAGCACGCGCCAATCCGCGTAGCGACGAAGTGAGCAGCGCCGCGGCCAAACCTCTGCCGGCCACATCTCCGATCGCCAGGCCGAGATTGCCTTCCGGCAGTTCAAAGAAGTCCAGATAATCGCCGCTTAAGCCGCGCGCGGGCCGCCAGTCGCTGTAGTAATCCAGGCCTGCAATACGCGGCCGGGTCAATGGAAAGGTGCGGTTCTGTACCTCCCGCGCTAATTCGATTTCACAGTCGCGCCAACTGAGTGACTGGGTCGGCTCGGCATGGGTCATTTGTTCGGTTTCAGGGTAAATATGTTGTGTAAGAGTGCCCATCGTCATTGGATTTTGCTCCGTATACAACGAATGACGGCTTCGCAGGTGAAAGTGAGCACGCGCTTAACCAAGGCTTTACAGAAAAGCCGGACAGAGCAGTACCATGTGCGCGCAGGTCACACCGTGCCGATCGCATTGAACTAAACCGCGTTGCGGTAATAGTCTCCGGTCGGCGCTTCTGAGCCTTTGGTGGAGTAGCGTGGAGCGAGGCTCCTTTGAAACACTGGATACGGTTGTCCTCACAACGACCAATTCAGAATTTCAAGGAGCCCTCGCATGACACCGTTACGACAACGCATGATCGAAGACATGTGCCTCCGCAATTTCGCGGGCACCACGCAACGCAGCTACATCCATTATGTCGCGGAGTTCGCCAAGTATTTCAACCGCAGCCCCCAAGAACTGGATCTGGAAGCCGTCCGCCAATACCAACTGCATCTGACCCAGGAGCGCAAACTCTCTCCGCAAAGCGTCAACACCTTCGTTTCCGCCGTACAGTTCCTCTACCTGGTCACCCTGGAGATGCCCTGGGACAAGCACGACTTCCCGCGTGCCCGCCTGGAGGAGAAACTACCCGTCGTGCTGGCCCCCGACGAAGTCCAACGCTTCCTGGACCACGTCTCGGGCGTCAAGCACCGCGCCGTGCTCCTGACTTGCTATGGGGCCGGACTGCGCATCTCCGAGGCGGTGGCCTTGAAACCCTCCGATATCGATGGCAAACGCAAGCTGATCCGCGTGGAACACGGCAAAGGCGGCAAGGATCGCTACGCCATGCTCTCACCCTGTCTGCTCGAGGTGCTGCGCGCCTACTACCGCATCCTGCGGCCTGTCGGCGAGTGGCTGTTTCCCTCCTGGCGCCCGCTCCGCCATCTGACCGCCGGCGCTGTGCAAACCGCCTGCCGCGAAGCCTGGCAACACAGCGGCCTGGCCAAACGCGTCACGCCCCATATGCTGCGTCACAGCTTCGCCACGCACCTGTTGGAGCGCGGCGTAGATACGCGCGTAATTCAGGCCTTGCTGGGCCACAGCCGCATCGATACCACCGGGCGTTATATTGCCGTTTCACCTGCCACCGTCAGCGCCACGGCCAGTCCTCTGGATCAACTGCTCCAGCCGGCCAAGGCCGCGTCCACTAAGAACAAGCGGCCTAAAGGCTGATGCCTCAGCCAACCCTGGGGTTGGCCGACATCTTTCGACAACACGGCCCCGCCTACCGGCAGACGCATGCCCTGCCCCTGCATCAGCGCCGCCTGATGCAGGCCATCGAGACCTGCCGGACGGCGGCCCTGGGCGGTACTGTCGAATGGTGTGACCGCTGCCAATACACGCACACTCGATATCGCTCCTGCCGCGACCGCCATTGCCCCCGGTGCCAAGGCTTGGCACGCGAAAAGTGGCTGGAGCAGCGCCGCGAAGAGTTGTTGCCCGTGGAGTACTTTCACGTGGTCTTCACGCTCCCCGAGCCTATTGCCGCCATCGCCTTCTACAACAAAAAGGCCGTCTACGATATTCTCTTCCGCGCTACCGCCCAGACCCTGCTCACCATCGCGCGCGATCCCAAACGCCTGGGCGTGGAACTCGGCTTCTTCGCCGTATTGCATAGCTGGGGACAGAACTTACATTTCCACCCTCACCTGCACTGCGTGGTTCCCGGCGGCGGCTTATGCGCCGACCAGGACCGCTGGATTCACGGCCGCCGCCGGTACCTGCTGCCCGTCAGGGTGCTCAGCCGTCTGTTCCGCCGCTTGTTTCTGGAAGCCCTGGAAGCGGCCTACGCCGCCAGCCAACTCCAGTTCTTTGGCGATCTGGAACCCCTGCGCGAACCGCTCGCCTTCGCCGCCTATCTGGCGCCGTTGCACAAGTGCGAATGGGTGGTGTACGCCAAGCCGCCCTTCGGCGGGCCGCAACACGTGCTGGAATACCTGGGACGCTATACCCATCGTGTGGCCATCTCCAACCGCCGCCTGTTGACGTTGGAACAAGGCCAAGTTTCCTTCGCTTGGAAAGACTACCGGGACAGGCAGCAACCTCAAAAAGTGATGACTGTTTCCGCCGAAGAGTTCATCCGGCGCTTCCTGCAGCACTCCCTTCCGCCGGGCTTCCAACGCATCCGCTACTACGGCTTGCTAGCCAACTGCCACCGCGCCGAAAAACTGGCCCTCTGCCGCCGGTTGCTGGCCACGCCCCGCTCCGCCCTGTTGCCCCAGCCCACCGATTGCCGCATCTTTGGCGCGGCGCTCATCGCCAGCCAACCCAGGCTATGCCCCAAGTGCCGCGTCGGAACTCTCATCTCCATTCATTTCCTGCCGCCCTGCTATGGGCCGGTTCCTCCGCACCTGGACAGCTCATGATGCTCCCGCGCCGAAACCCGCGGCCCCGCCAGCGCTGCCTTCCCGGCAGGGCGTCCCACCCCTCTGTCCGGAGAGGCCCGCAAGCACTCCGCACATGCATGCGCACCTCCAGTTTCCCCAGCCCCTCACCGTATCCACCCACTACCAGCAACCCTCGCCTGTCAAAGCGACCCCGGCGGTCCGCCAAAACCTCACGCCCCAGCTTCGCCCGCATAGCCGCGCCAGACCCAATTTCGGAACAAAACCCATTAAAGACCTGGCCCCAATCCGGGGTTTAGTTCACTGCACGGTTTCCTCACTTTCGCGGCGATCGGCTGTACCTTGCTTCTACGGCCCCTGCCCGCCGCGAAACTAAGGAAACCTTTTACATTCACACGTTTGGAAAATCTCCACTGCGTCTTGTTTCAACAGCTTCCGCGCACTGGCCCGCCGGACTCGCCGCGCGCCGTGCTTATTGTGGGGATGTAAGAATTTATGTCACAGCCACAACCCTCACAACCCAATCAACCGCAGTATCAGATATCGCTTCTCGATCTGTTCCCGGTCTATGCGACGCGCGCCGCTTATCAACAAGCCACCGGACAGCAGGCGCCGCCGTTCGATGCCACCGCGCCCATCAAAGGATGGACTGACCCGGCGCCGTCCGGGCAACCGTATCTGGTGTTCGACCCCACCGCCGCCGCCACCGGCTATGTGAGCCCGATCACGCTCACACCCGCGCAGGCGGCGCAGTTGAACCTACCGGGCGTCTATAACTATCCGGCTTACGTGTCGCCTCCCACCGACGCGCAGGCGGTCGGCCCTTATGGACCCATCGGCGCGGTGAGTCCCGATCAAGTTTGCCTGCAAGCCGACGCACAGGCGGTGGCCAACCTTGTGGATGCCTTATTTCCGGGACAGAACATCTCCGTGGTGCAGGAGAATAACGGCATCTTTCACTATGTCTACGGGCTGGATCCGCGGAGGCAATGGTACATCCAAGTGGGCAACGCCGCATACCTGGCGCAGACCTTGATCGAGTCGATGAACAGCCACGGTGTGGGCGCGCCCGGACACTGGGCGCTCACCCAGATCGCAGGCGCCCCCACGGGCCAGACGGCGTTGAACTGGATCTACGATACGCCGGTCACCACCGCTCCGGCGACTGCGGTGACCATCCCCGTTCCCATCCGTCCGCTGTTGCCCAACGAGAAGATCGTCAACTTACCCGGATCGCTTTTCGATCAGACCGGAACATGGGTGGTGGAGCGCACCGATCTGCCGCAGCCCCAACAGCCGGAATCGGACGATCAGCAGTTTGCGGATTTGAAGACGATGTTGACGGCCATTCAGACGACGCTGAATACGCTGGCGGCCAAGCAAGGAGGACAATAAGATGGCGACCACTCCCGCAGCCACTCCAACCATGACTCCAACGACGGATTACACCGCGGCACCGGCATTGATCGTGGCGGTTCCTTCGGACCCGGCAAGCGCCGCCGCCTTTGCGGCCGGCAATCTTTTTGTGTTCCTGTGCACGCCGGCGGGGCAAGCGGTTGCCAGCGATGCCGAGACCGCCGGCAAAGCCATCGCCGACGTGGTGAAAGGCTTGGCGCAAGACGTAATCAACATCTTCCGCGGGTTACACCTATAATACCTTCCTGTTCTCACTCTGTGCGGCCTTTGTGGGTGCCCTCGAAAGCTTGAGCCCGTCCGGCTAGGATGGCCGCAAAGTGGGGCGGGCACTTTGCCAGGCACTCTCCCAGCCCGCCTGTTGGCCGAGGAGATGCTGCCAGGCGGCCTGAGAGGCCGCCGCAGCCAGAGTGGCTGCCCCACAACGCGCCACAGGCTCTCAGCCTGGCTACGAGCCTGCCCCACAAGTTAGCGCTTATACCCGATCCGCCGCAGAAATTCATGGCGCGCCAGCGCGTCGTTTTCGGTCTCCACGCCCTTCGGCGGGAATCCGTCGATCACACCCAACACGCCGCGGCCTTGTTCCGTTACGGCCACCACTACCTCCACCGGATTAGCGCTAGCGCAGATGATGGAGCACACCTCCGGAACGTCTTTTATACGGCCCAACACATTGATCGGATAGCCCTCCCGCAGGGCGATGGCAAACACATGACCGGCCCCGATAGCGGTGGCATTGCGCGCGGCCATGGCCTTCAGCGCTTCGTCGTTGCCATCCACGCGCGTCAGGCAAGGACCGGACGCCTCGTTGAAAGCGATACCGAATTTCACACCCGGCACGGTATTCACCAGAGCTTCGTATAAGTCTTCCACCGACTTAATAAAGTGAGTCTGTCCCAGGATCAGATTGCCGCCTTCGGGAATCTCCATGCGAACCGTGGTCAGTTCCATGGCATCAGGATAACCCCGCGCGGACTACGACGGATAGAGTCCAGACTGGCGTTAGGTGCTGGGATGTTGACTTGTTTCTGGACCGTCTTCTTTTGCCAGACGATAAAGTAGGTTATCGGCTTACACAACAAGCTGGGTACCCGCGATCTTCAAGCCTCACCCACGCCAGCGCACGCCCACGCCCAACTTCTTCTTGGCGTACTCCAAACTCCGCTCCAAATCCACGCGCTGCTGCTCCTTCAGCGCCGCCTCCAGCGCCGGTGAGTTGTCGGACCATTGCCCGATCACCATGTTGCCCAGGAACGGCCGGCCGCTCTTGGCCAGCGCTACGAAGCGGGCGAATTCCCAGGCGGGCGTTTTGGGGAACGCCTTCCAGAAGTCCGGCTCCAGATACGGCAGCACCTCGGGCGGACGGCCGGTGATGATCTCAAGCTGGATCGCCGCGCCGGGACAGCGCTGGCGGAAGATCTCGACGAAGCGCGCCAGATCCACCGAGCCATCGCCCAGCGCGACCCATTGCGCGGCCGCGCCCCGAGGGTGTTCGAAGACCGCGCTATCGCGCACGTGCGAGGTCGCCACGTAAGGCGCCAGGATCTCCAGCGTCAGCAGGGGATCCTCGGCGACCCACATGGGATTGCCGAGGTCGAGCGTGGAGCCGACGAAATCCTTGCCGGCCGCCTCGATAAGCCCCTTCACTTCGCGCGCCTGCATGTCGCCCGCATGATTCTCCACCGCGATGCGCACGCCCGCATCGAGCGCTTGCGAGCGCACCGCGCGCAGCACCTTCACGGTATTTTCGATGTGCGCTTCAAGCGGCAGTTCGGTATGGCGATTATCGCGCGTGCCCATGTAGCAGCGCAGCACGTGCGATCCCAAGGCGTGGGCCACCCGCAGCCCGCGTGCGACATACTCCTCCGGCGCGCCTTCCTTCTTGTTATAAGCCGGCGATGAAGGGCAAATGCAGCCGATGCCCGCGTCGATCGAAATGCCCACGCGCGTGGCATGATCCTTCACTCTTTGCAGATAGTCCGGATCGAGGCTGTCGTAATCGCCGAGGCTCGAAAGCTGCACGGTATCGAGCTTCAGCGAAGCGGCGTAATCCAGAAGCTGGATGGCTTTCCATTGGAACGCGCGGATGGAATAAGAATCGAAGCCAAGCTTGACGGGTGTGGATTGGGCGGAAGAACTCATGGCTGCCACCGCGCCGGCCGAGGCTGTTTGCAAAAACGTACGCCTGCGCATAGCGATTGTTGTATCACGGTTTCGCGAACGAAATGCCCGCGAAGCTGACCACGCTGCGCGGATCGATGTTCCACTGCTCGTAGCGCAACAGTTCGCCGCGCGCTTCGGGCAGGATCTTGAGGAAGGTGTAAAGCGGCGCTGAGCCGCACCATTTCAAATCGTCGTGATTTTCCTGCACCAGGCTCCAGAAGCCGCCGGCATCGGACTCGACCACGCGCGCGATGCGCTGGCGGTCGCGCTCGGCGACTTCGGCCATCACGCCGCGGTCGGCATGCGCGGTGAAATCGTCCTGATAGCGCGCGCCCATGTGGGCCATGTCGATGCCTAAAATCCAAAACAGCCGGTCGCCTTCGCGCGCGGCCATCTCGCCCAGCGCCGCGCAGAACCGGCGCACGCCTTCGTCGGCTTCGGGCGCGCCGCCGCGGTACAGGCTGCGGGCGTATTGTCCACAGAGGATTGGCAGAATGCGAATGTCCGCGCCGTAGATGTGTTGCAGGAAGATCACCTGCAGTTCGACGGTATGTTCGAACGAGTGGCAATAATCTTCCATCAGCACGGCCGGGCCGCCGTCGGCAGCCAGCCGGTCGACCAGCGCGGTGTCGGTGGCGGTTTCGCCCAGCGGTGTAACGAACGGTTTGCGCGTAAGGCCGAAATGCTCGGGCTGGCCGTAGTGGGAGGTCGCCAGGATGACGAAGGTGCGGTCTCTCAGTTCGGGTCCCAGAGCTTGGTAGGCGGCGCGATAGGATTGCCATCCGCCTTCGGGGCTGACGTGCGGCGCGGCGATGCCGCATAACCCGGTGGGCGGAACGGGGCGCGCGGCGCCATCCATGTAACGCGTCATCGTCTCGCGGAGGACGGCGATTTCGAGTGGATACGCGCCGCCGGCGTGCGCGGGCTCGCGCTTGGGCGCGTCAGCGAATTCGCGCTCGCGGCCGGCTTTCATCTGCGCGAACGCTTCGTCTTCCAGGAATCCGGCGGAGCTAAAGGTTTCGACCAGATGGCGTTCGAGTTCACCCACTTGCAGGTCGCCGGTGATGCGCACCAGCAGCGAGCGCAGGTCGAGGTCGGTCTGCCGGCCATCAAAGCAGTGCAGGCATTCGACCAGCGGCGGCGGGATGATGAGGACCGCGTCGGAATAATGATAGGGGTCGCGGATCAGCAGGCCAGGCCGGTCGGGCGCCGGGGAAGGCATTAAATCCAGGACGTTGCGGAGGCGAGGCAGCGCGGGCAATTCTCATGGTAGCAGTTCCGAGACGACCTTCTCGCATTGTAGGGAAGAACGCTCCGTTGAAAGACGCAGGCTGGCTAATTGGAGGGCGGGCAATCCTGCCCGCAGCCGGCTTCTGAGGAACTCCCCCGGAAGTTATTGATAACAATCGATTGACGAGAAGCGAAAAAAATGCCAATTTGGCTGAAAAGCACGGGCCAAGTTCCTCTCCCGTATGGACCCGCACCACGCGGGCAGTTCGCTTTTAGCCGGCTAGCCGCCTGGAAAGGCGGCTGCGGCCAGGATTGGCCGCCCTCCAATTGCTTTCATCACCTTTGGTGGCCCGCAGGGCCATGGGGCACTCCCTTATGGTCGCGGCTCTGCTAAGGCCCTCCGCCGGCGAACCTTGTGTTGAACGTGTGGATTGGAGCGGCCGCCCTCCGGTGGCAGGAGGAGATCAACCAACTGCCAGCGGCCGCCAAGAATCATATCGGCGCACTCGGAGAAAACTTGCCCGTTGCGGTGCGGATCACCCCAGCAGTTCTTTCAGGCTGCGGGCGTCCAGAACGCGTTCGCAGAGGGTCTCCAGGTCCGAGGCGGGCAATTCATCCAGCTTTTTGCTGGCCCATTTGGGCACTGGCCCGAATCGTTTTTGGATCAGCCGCCGGAGGACCGCCATCTCGCCCTCCTCACGCCCCTCCTCACGCCCCTCCTGCATAGCCTTCCGGAGCCTGGGTCCCAACACTTTGTTTTCCAGAATATCGATGTGAATCGGCATCTTCTGTACTTCCCGCTCGACGTATTCTTCCAAACGCCTCAATCCAGCCAGAATCAGTAGCTGCTCCAGTGCAGTTTCCCGCTCCGGCGAACTCAGGACCGCGATCCGTTTCATAATCTCGCGGATCGCTCTTTTATGGTCCCGCAAACGGGCGAGAATCGCAATCACATTATCGCCGACATCTTCGCTTTCGAGCAACCGCTCGCCATCGAGCGAACGGATATCGACGACACGATAGCGGAACGACATGGTGGGGCTGCGCAATTGTCCGGACATGCGCAGTTTCGGCCCACCGATATACAGGACCACCTGCTTGGGGAATCGTCCGCAGAGCCGGTATACCCCCAGATGATACTCTGCCATGCGCACGGCCATGGCGGGGTCGTTGGTGCTCTGAAGTTCGATCTGAACCAGGTTGCCATCGACCGTCTCGGCGAGCAAATCCAGCCGCAGGTTCTGCACTTTAGGCAACTCCACATCCAACCATTTGGCGATGGCGGTGCCTGCCAACTCGCGCATCATTCGCGCGGCCGACTTCTGCAGCAGCAACTTCAGGGCGACATCGTAGTCCTGCATGGGCGACTCCATCTGTTATGTTGCAAAGGTGAGCGAAATTCTCACTTTGCTTGACATCCTGGATGCCGCTGCTGGCGAGCGCACCGCAATCGTCCTGCCGGATACGGGGTTGTCGGTTGACTACGCCGATCTGCGGAGGCGGGTGCGCGCGATGGCGGGCGCATTGCATGCCGCGGGCGTGCGGCGGGGCGATCGCGTGGCCATGGCGCTGCCCAATGGTCTGGACGCGATCGTGGCGTTCCTGGCGGCGGCGGCGGCGGGCACTGCCGCGCCTTTAAATCCAGGTTACAAATACGAGGAGTTTTGTTTTTATCTGGCCGATACACAGGCCAGGATGCTCATTGTTCCGCGCGACGAGGGCACCGACGCGCGGCGGGCTGCGGAGCAGTCCGGAATTCCAATCCTCACGCCCGGCGTCTCCGGCGACCGTGCCGAGCCGAATCCCCAGCCGGACGATATCGCGCTGGTGTTGCATACCAGCGGCAGCACCGGACGCCCGAAGCGCGTGCCGCTGCGCCACCGAAATCTGGCGGCGTCCACGCGCACCATCGCCGAGACTTACGCGCTCGGTCCGAGCGATGTCTCTCTATGCCTGATGCCCCTGTTTCATGTGCACGGCTTGATGGCATCCACCATGGCGACGCTGCTCACCGGCGGCACGGTGGTGGTCCCGGCGAAATTCAATGCGCTGATGTTCTGGCGCCTGGTGCGCGATTACGGCGTCACCTGGTTTTCGGCCGTGCCCACCATGCATCAACTCATCCTCACGCGCAAACGCAGCGGCGACGAGAGACTGCGCTTCGTGCGCTCCTGCAGCGCCGCACTCCCGCCCGATCTTATGCACCGCATGGAAGACTACTTCGCTGCGCCGGTGCTGGAAGCCTACGGGATGACCGAAGCTTCTCACCAAATGGCTTCGAATCCCTTGCCGCCGGCCGCCCGCAAAGCCGGGTCGGTGGGGCCGCCGACAGGCCTGCGAATCAGCATTCGCGATGGGCAGGGCGGGGAACTGCCGCGTGGAGTTGCTGGCGAGGTATGCATCGATGGACCGGGTGTGATCCGCGCATACGAGAACAATCCGGAGGCCACCGCAAAATCGTTTTTTGGCGAGTGGTTCCGCACGGGCGATCAGGGAATTCTGGATGCAGACGGCTATCTGCATTTGACCGGGCGCATCAAGGAGCTGATCATCCGGGCGGGTGAGAATATCGCGCCGCGCGAGATCGATGAAGTGCTGTTGGCGCATCCGGCCGTGGCGGAGGCGGTGTGCTTCGGCGTGCCGCATCCCACGTGGGGCGAAGAGGTGGAAGCGGCGATTGTATTGCGGCCGGAGACGCCGGCGGCGGAAGCTGAGTTGGTCGCGTTCTGCCGCGGTCGGCTGGCGGATTTCAAATGCCCGAAGAAGATTCACATTGTTAGCGCGATTCCGCGCACCGCTACCGGCAAGATCCAGCGGCTGAATGTGGCGGCGGCGTTGAGCGGTGCGTCGAAATGAGATTCGTAGTCGCCGGGGCAGGCGCGGTGGGCGCATATCTGGGCGCAGCCATGGCGCGCGCCGGTTTGGATGTCACGCTGCTGGCGCGCGGGGCGCAACTGCGCGTGATCGAAGAGCGTGGCGTGCGCGTGGTGAGTCCGGACGGCGATTTCGAAGCGCGGCCGAAGATCACCGGCGATCCGGAATCGATCGGGCAGGCTGACGTAGTATTTCTGGCGGTGAAGGCGCACAGCCTTGGGCAACTGGCGCCGCGATTGGCGTGCCTGTTCGGGCCGGAGACGTGTGTGGTCAGCCTGCAGAACGGCGTGCCGTGGTGGTTCACGCCGCTCGATCGCGTGGATCCGGCTGGCGTGATTCGGGCGGCCATCGAGGCGCGCCGCGTAGTCGGATCGCTGGTTTATTTCGCGACGGAAATCGCTGAGCCGGGCGTGGTGCGGCATATCGAAGGCCGCCGCATTTCGGTTGGCGAACCGGATGGTTCGCGATCGGCCCGCTGCCGCGCCATCTCTGAAGCGTTGGTCGCTTCGGGCCTGCGCTGCCCCATCACGACACATATCCGCGAAGAGATCTGGGTGAAGATACTGGGCAATGTGGCGTTCAATCCCATCAGTGCTCTCACGGGCGCCACGCTGGTGGCCATGTGCGCCGATCCGGATGTGGCGGCGCTGGTGCGCGCCATCATGACCGAGGCGGAATGCGTGGCTACGCGGCTGGGAATGAAGCTGCCGGTCACCATCGAGCAGCGCATCGCGGGCGCGGCCAAGGTCGGCGAACACAAGACCTCGATGCTGCAGGATCTGGAAGCCGGCCGGCCGCTGGAACTCGAAGCCGTGGTGGGTGCGGTTTTGGAATTGGGCGAACGGCTGGGAGTGCCGATGCCGGCGACGCGCGCTGTGTATGCCTGCACCAAGCTGCGCGCCGTCAAGACTAAGCCGGCCTAAGCCGTAACGCGGATCAGGCGGGACCCACGGGCTGCGCGCATGCGGCGCACCGCCGCGCCTGGATCGGGATGGTGGTCAGGCATTCCGGGCACTGCTTGGTGGTGGGATCGGGGGGCGCCTGGCCACGCCGGGCACGCGCCATCACGGCGTTTACCGGCACGATGACGAAAAAATAAATCGCCGCGGCGATCATAAGGAACGCAACCACCGCGTTGACGAAGTCGCCGATTAAGAACTCGCTCCCGTTCACCTTGAACTTGATTGCCGAAAAATCGGGCTTGCCGCCGATCGCTGCGATCAGAGGCGTCAGCAAGTCCTTTACGAGCGCATTCACCACGGCGCCGAATGCAACGCCAATGACTACGGCCACGGCGAGGTCAATGACATTGCCTCGCAGTAGAAACTGTTTGAAGCCTTTTAACATGTGATCCTCCGTGAGGCTTATTCTAGCGAACCTCGCGGGGGAAACGGGGTTTGTGGGACAGGCCTCCTGGCCTGTCCGGCGCGAGCTTCGCTCGCCGAAGAGCGGGCCTACGAGGCCCGCCGCAGGCAAAGTGCCTGCCCCACAGACTACTTGTGCGAGCCGCCGCCGCCGCCACCAACGCCGCCGCCGCTGGCATGCCCGACAGATCCGACGCTACCGGCAGAGCCTGAGGGTACGCCGCCGAACACGCCGCCTCCAGGTCCGCGGCCAGAGGCGATGGAGCCGCCAGATCCGGGCGCGCCCACCGACCCACCGGGACGCGACGGAACGGGTACGGGAACACTCTTGCTGATGACGGAATTATAGACGCGGGAAGCCCCGCCCGATCCGGATCCATATCCGTTGCCGTAGCCATAGCCGGGGTAGTAGCCATAACCGTAGCCGTAGCCAAATCCCGGGTAGTAAAAGAAGCCCGGCATGAATGCCAGATTCACGTCGAATGGACTGAAATAGGGGTATCCGTAAGGGCTGTAGAACATGCCGCCAAACCCCGGCACAAAGCTATACATGCCGAAGTTCGAATTCCAATACCAGCCACCGAAGAAAGGATTGCCGCCATCGCCATTCAGGGAAGCGCGCATGGAATTCGCTGCGCCCACATTCGCCATGGAGTCATACTCGGCGCGCCGTGCGCTCCAGCGGTTCAACGCGTCGGTGTCGTTCCTATCGAACCTGTGCGTGGCCAAGGTGTCCAAAGAGATCTGCTGGCCTTCCTTCACCTCGATGTTCTTGTCGCCCGCGGCTACTTCCGCCAAGCCATCGTAAACGCGCAACTCGCCCAAGGTGGCATCCAACCGGTAGATGCCTTTCTTGGCTGGGTGCACGGTGGCGTCCTTATAGACGACCGTAACGGAGTTATCCTTACCGATCTCCTCGGCCTCCACCACCGCCGATCCGGAGAGAAACTCCAGGCGCGTATCGATGAGCCGGTTGGTGACCATGCGGAAGGCGCTGTTTTCGCCCACACGCAGGAAAACGCCTGGCGTCAGGAGCACTTCCGCGCGGCCTTCCTCAGTTTTGAGTTGCTGGTTCTCCTTCACTTCCGGGAACGTGCCGAATTTGGTTTCCACCAGTTGATCGCCCACGTAAACCTGGCCTTCCACATAATGGATCAGGCCGGAACGGGCCGAAATTACCGCCGACTGGGCCAAAGCGGCCGTACTGCCTGCCGCAAGGGCCAAAATGCCAAGAGATAGACCGGATGCCAGTCGCATATGCACTCCCTTAACAACTCCTTAATCAAGCATCTGCGCAATGGGGGACGTTTGTCAATGGTTTCCCGTTACTATAAACGCACGATGTGAGCCGAATTCACACCTTTCAAGGCGTTGCGGGTGTCCACGATCAACTGCGACCGGGCCACCAGGCCCGCATAATCAAAGGAAGAGTGGTTGGTAATGATAGCCGCGCAATCCGCCTCCCCGGCCGCCAATTCCGGTTGAGCTTGCAGAAGTTCGCCATCCAATTGAAGCTGCGGCACATACGGATCGCTGTAGCTGACAAGGCCACCCCGCCGTTTGAGCAGCAACATCACGTCCAGGGCGGGGGATTCGCGGAGATCCTCGATATCCTTCTTATAAGCCACGCCCATGATGTGGATGCGCGATCCCTTCACCGGCTTGCCGGCGTCGTTGAGCGCATTTTGTATCTTGTCCACCACAAAGTGGGGCATCTGGCCGTTGATATATCCCGCAAGTTCGATGAAGCGGGCCTCAATGCCGGCCTGTTTGGTTTTCCACGAAAGGTAAAACGGATCGATGGGGATGCAATGGCCGCCCAAGCCCGGGCCCGGATAGAACGGCATGAAGCCGAACGGCTTGGTGGCGGCCGCCTCGATCACTTCCCAGACGTTGATGCCTATGCGATCGCACATCAGGGCCATTTCATTGACCAGCCCGATGTTAATCATGCGGAAGGTGTTTTCGAGCAACTTGACCATCTCAGCCACCTGCGTGGAACTCACCGGCACAACGGTGGAGAGCGCTTGCGAGTAGAAGAGGCGGCCCATTTCCGTGCACGCCGGAGTCACGCCGCCCACTACCTTTGGGATATTGGCCGTCTGATACTTCGGATTGCCGGGATCGACCCGTTCCGGGGAAAAGCAGAGAAAGAAATCGTGACCCGTGCGCAGGCCGGACTTTTCAAACATAGGCCGCAGCAACTCGTCGGTGGTACCCGGATAGGTGGTCGATTCAAGAATAATCAACATGCCCGGATGGAAGTATTTCGAGATTTCTTCGCAGGCGGACACAATGTAACTCATGTCCGGGTCTTTGGTTTTGCGCAGGGGCGTGGGAACGCAGATGTTGATGGTATCCAGATCGCGTACGGCGGCGAAATCGGTGGTCGCCCGTAAGTTGCCCGTCTCAACGAGCTTCGATAACGCGGCGCTGGAGATGTCACCCACATAAGATTCGCCGGCATTCACGCGGTTGATTTTGGTGGCGTCGAGGTCGATGCCAGTGACCTGGAAGCCGGCCTTGCCGAACTCGACGGCCAGAGGCAGACCTACATAACCCAGACCGACGATTCCCACGCGCGCCCGGCGCGATGCGATCTTTCCCTCCAATATGCTGGCGGTAGTTTCCGTGGCGACCATAGTCATATAACTATCATACAGGCGAACTTGTCTTATTTAAACCTAATTGCGTGCCGGTTGCGGTAATATGAAGGCATCGAAAGGCTGACTATGCGTCTACGTTTGCTCACCGCTGCTGCTCTGGCGATCGGCTCACTCCAGGCCGCCGATCCCCAACTTCTTAGCCTGGCTATGCCGGATACCCAAATCATGGCGGGGATGAATGTCGCGCCCGCGCTGCTTTCGCCGCTGGGTCAATTCATGCTGGGCCAGTTGGGACCGTCCGAAAACGCGGATATCCAAAAGCTGGTCGAGACCACCGGCTTCGACCCTCGCCGGGATGTGCAGGAGATTCTGGCGTCTTTCAAGATGCAGATGGGCGGGGGCGGCACCAGCGGCATTGTCCTGGGGCGCGGCACGTTCGACGTTCCCAAGCTGATCGAGGCGGGCCAGGCTTCCGGTGGAACCGTGGACGCCTACAAGGGCGTTTCCATCGTGCAGCAACCCGGTAAGGACGGGCCCGCCATGGCGTTCCCGAATTCTACCTTGGCCATCTTTGGCGACGCACCCGAAGTGCGCGCGGCCATCGATCGCCTGACGGCTCCTACCACTCTGCCTCCCGCGCTTTTGGCGGAGGTGGAAAGGCTCAGCGCGTCCCAGGACATCTGGGTGGCCTCCATGGCCCCTTTTTCTCAATTTCAGCTAAACAACGGCGGGGCGTCCGCGGTCCCTGCGGCTGCCGATCCCATGGCGCTGTATAGCAAGGTGCAGCAGTTCGGCGGCGGCGTGAAATTCGGCGCCAACGTGGTAATGGGCTTTCAGGTGGTCTCCGCGACCGAGCCGGATGCGGCCGCGCTGGCCATGGTGATGAAGGCGGCGGGCATTGGACTGAGCGGCAACTCGAATCCGCAACTCGCGGCTCTGGCGGCGGCGTGGCAAAGCGTCAGCGTGACAAACGAGGGGAAGGCCACCAAGCTGACGTGGAGTATGCCGGAAACGCAGATCGAACAGATGATCAAGGCTTCGCAGGGCGACGCGGCGAAGGCGGCCTCTGCTGAGCAGCCCAAGGCCAAAGCGGCGCCGGCGCCTCTGCCTCCACCTGCGCTGACCGCATCCTCGGGGGTTCCGCAGCGAATTCGCGTGGGAGGCGAGGTGCAAAAAGCCAAGCTGGCGATCAGGATCGAGCCTACCTATCCACCATTAGCCCAGCAGGCCAAGATCGCGGGCACGGTCCGGCTGAATGTCATCATCGGCAAGGATGGGTCGGTTCAGAACCTGACCGTAGCGAGCGGCCATCCGCTGTTGGTGCCGGCCGCCATGGAGGCGGTGAAGCAGTGGGTTTACGAGCCGACTTTACTGAATGGGCAGCCGGTGGAAGTGGTTACGCAGGTGGAAGTGAAGTTCGACTTGACAGAATAAAGTGGGGCAGGCACCCTGCCTGCGGCGGCCACTCTGGCCGCCTGCTGAGCCCGCCGCAGGCAGAGTGCCCAATGTCACTTAGTTTTCCGTCGAGCGGCCGGCGGCATAAATCGTGGGGCGGCCAATCATGGCCGCAGCCGGCTTTTCAGCCGGCTCTTCGACCGTTTGCGAGCGTTTTGGCCGCCTAAAAGGCGGCTGTCGGCCATGATTGGCCGCCCCACAATTTTGTGCAGAATTCCATGACTCGAAAACTAAGTGACATTGGGCAGAGTGCCCGCCCCACAATCTTACCCGGCGGCGCGGCGCATCAGCGCGCGCTTCACCTGCTCGAGTAATGCGTTAGCCCGCGGAAGGCTTTCCACCGCCTGCCGCACTTCCGGATCGTTACTCCAACCCAGGTGATCGGCCGCCCGTTTGTCGAAAGCGCGCGCGTACATTTCGTACTTCAGCCCCTCTTCCACCCATGCGCGATTCTGCGCGAACTCCTCATCGGTGAACGTTAGGCCCTGCTGGCGCAGATACGCGCGAAACCGCTCAACCACGGCATCGTCCGGCGACCAGCCCTGCGGCAGATGCGGCGTTTCCGCGCCAAAATACACGGCGCCGAAATGGAAGAACTCGCCGGGTTGCGGGAACGACACATGCCGCTGGAACGCGTTCATGGCTTGCGGCGGAAACTTCTCATCCGGCGTGATGCCGCCGCCGCCGTAGACCGTGCGTCCACCATCGGTCATCTTCACATCATTCGGATTTTGGGAATCTTCCTGGCGGTTGTGATAGTAGTAATCGAAGAACGAACGGTGCGCATAGTCGCGCTGGATCAACCGGCCGCTGGGCGTGTAGTAGCGCGCAATGGTCAGCAGCAGCGCAGCATCTTCCGATAGCGGAAATTGCGCCTGCACCAAGCCTTTGCCGAACGTATTTTCGCCCAGCACCCAGGCGCGGTCGTGATCCTGCAAAGCTCCCGCCACGATTTCCGAAGCCGACGCCGTATTGCGGTCCACCAGTACCACCACTGGAAATTGGCGGCCATGATTGCCCGTCTTGGCGCGGAAGGTCTGTTCGGGCTCCGAACGCCCGCGATGCGTTACCACCGTCTGATCCTTGCGCAGAAAATGTCCGGCCACATCCACGGCTTCCGACAACAATCCGCCGCGATTCTCGCGCAGATCCAGGATCAAGCCGTTTACGTTGTCCTCGCCCATGCGGCTCAGATCCTCTTCCATATCGCGGCCGGCGCTTTGCGCTTCAAAAGTCCGGATGTTGACATAGGCGATGCCTTGCCGCACCCAGAACGCATCCACCACGCTGGGCGAAATCTCGCCGCGCGTTACGTTGCAAAAAACAGGATTGGCCGAGCCATAGCGGTGGACGCCGACTTTCACTTGCGTGCCGCGCGGTCCCTTCAGACGGTCGGCAACGGCGCCGGAATCGTCGCCATCCACATCGTGATCGTCGACCGAGGCGATGGTGTCGCCGCGCCGCAGCCCGGCGCGCGCTGCCGGTGAATCCGGAAACGCCTGCACCACCACCACCTTCGGGCCATCCATCATTACTTCCATGCCCACGCCATAATACTGCCCGCGCTGGTTCTGCTGAAGCTGGCGGTATTCTTCGGGATCGAGGAAGTTGGAATGCGGATCGAGCGTGCGCAGCATACCCGGAATGGCGCCCTCGTAGATGGCCTTATCCGGCGCGATGGCGTCGGCGAAATTCTCCTCGATGAGCGCGTACGCCGTAGCGAACGACTTCACGTTGCCGCGCAGATCGCCTTCCGGCTGTCCGGTGGCGGTGCGCGCGACGGCCGGCCACCAGAAGCAGGCCACCAGCCCAGCCGCCAGAATCGCCAACGGCACGCCTAATGCTGAACCCTTACTTTTATTCGATTGTTTTGCCACGCAGCCAGCCCTCGTTGGTTCCATGATAGCATTGCCGGGAACTGTTGGCTGGGGGTTTTGAATAACGCATCCGCCCCTCACGGCCGCGCTCGGGTAAAGCGCGGCTCGGTAAAGAATGTTCCCGGCAGGTCATAACCATACGAAATCGACGCGGCTATGACGCATCCGCTCCCTCACGGTCGCGGCTCGGTAAAGGTCGCGGCTCGGTAAAGGTCACGGCTCGGTAAAGAATGTCCCCAGACGTTACGGAGCCGCACGTTACGGAGCCGCGACCGTCAGGAAGCGGTACGCCCGTGGCGGCCGGCTGAAATCCGCTATCCTGTCAGTGTTATGGCCGAAGAGGACCTGAAAGCCGAAGTAGAACGTCTGCGCGCCGAGAATGAGGCGCTGAAGAGGCCCGGGCGGGGCCAGATTTCCGTCCGCGTAAGCGAGAAAGGAGCGGTGTCGGTCTACGGGCTCGGCCGTTTTCCGGTCACGCTCTATAAAGAGCAGTGGGAGAAACTGCTGGCCTCCACGGAACAGATCAAGAGTTTCATCCAGGAGAACGACCACCTGCTGAAGAAAAAAGAGGCGTGAAGCGCGCCCGGCTTGCGCCATTGGTGCGTGCGCGTACCGCAGACCCGCGGCGGTTGTGCCGCGAAACACTTTCCCGTCGTCCCGCGGCGCTGGAATCTCCGAAGCTCCCGATAGAATGGGATGAGAAGGAGTTTCGAAAGCACAATGACAAGTGAAAACGGGAAGAACAGGCGCAACGGCGCGGGGCTTAATTCAAATCTGGTGTGGGTGGGCGTCGGCATTGGCGCCGCCATCGGGGTGGCGGTGGTCATGAAGCGCCGGAAGCAAGACCCCTGGACCGTCGCCACCAAGCGCATTGCCGATAAGACCGGCGATCTGGCGGCTGCCAGCCAAGACATCGTGGAACGGCTCAAAATCATCTATGTTCAGGGCTGCAAAGTGGTGGAGGAAGCCTCCGAGCTTTGGGCGCAAGGGCGCAAGCTGGTCGGCGCCTAGCGTGCGTTTCTGACCCACCAAACGCTCCCTCACGGTCGCGGCTCGGTAAAGGAATGTTGCCGGCCGTCACGGTCGCGGCTCTGTAAATCATATCGGCTGTTACCGGGCCGCGACCGTCTATTACCGAGCCGCGACCGTAAGGGAGCGGTTCCCCCTAACGGTTGAGCATCCGCTAGACGATGCACCCACGTGAGAGACACGATGTAAGTGAACTGACTGCGGAGCTCTTCGACAAGGCCGCCGACCTACCGCCGGAACAGCGCGCTGCCTTTCTGGATGAGCATCTGGATCTTTCCAATGAATCGGATGTGGCCATCCGCAAGGAGATTGAGCGGCTTCTTCAGTGCCACGACACATCCGGTATTCTCGCGGCACGCCCGCGCGGTCATCCGGCTGCCTGCCACGATGGCGTGTCCGTTTTTCAACTCCGCGCCGCCCGCTCCATACCCAACAGTTTCTGCTTGCGCTCCGCGCCCCAGCGATAGCCGCCCGGCTGCCCATCGCCGCGCACCACGCGATGGCACGGGATAATCACCGCGACCGGGTTCGAAGCGCACGCCCGCGCCACCGCGCGCGCCGCTTTGGGCCGCCGGATGGCCTTGGCGATCTCACCGTAGGATTGCGTGCTGCCATACGGAATCGATTGCAGATATTCCCAGACCCGCCGCTGGAAGGCGGTCGCCCGGATATCCAGCGGCACATCCAGCTTCTGCAATCGTCCCGCGAGATGCGCGCGCAACTGGTCCGCCCAGGGCGCCAGAAACTTCGCGTCGCGTGCGAGTTCCGCAGCCGGAAATTCGGCCAGCATGGACTCTTCGAGTTCCTTCGCCGATCCGCCGAAGCGGATAGCGCACACGCCCTTATCCGTAGCTCCCACCAGCAGCAGGCCGGCGGGCGTCTGAAGCACGTCGTAGCGGATCCGCAGACCCGCGCCGCCGCGCCGGTAGGCATTGGGCGTCATGCCGAGATGCGAAGCCGCGCGTTCATAAATCCGGCTGCTCGATCCGTAACCCGCGCCATACAGCGCGGTGGTCACCGATTGCCCTTCGCGCAATCCGCCCTTGAACGATTCCAAGCGGCAGAAATCGGCATAGGCCCGCGGCGTGATGCCGGTGGCGGCTTTGAACGTGCGCTGCAGATGGAACGGACTGAGATGTAACTGCCGGCTCAGTCCATCGAGCGTGACGGCTTCATCCAGATGCCCCTCGAGGTAGCGGCAGATCTTCTCCACCAATTCCGATTGCGCGTCGCGCGCACGCTCCCGTTCGGGCTTGCAGCGCAGGCAGGGACGGAAACCAGCGCGCTCGGCGGCTTCGCGCCGCTGGAAGAAAATCACGTTCTCGCGCCGTGGGTGGCGGGATGGACATGACGGCCGGCAGTACACGCCGGTCGTCATCACACCGAAGACGAAAACGTCATCCATGTGGGAGTCGCGGGCTTCCAGCGCCTCCCAGAAATTCGCTTCCCAATAGTCCTGTTCGTCTTTAGGAGCCATCGCCAAGCTGCTACTCATGATTGTCGCCATGATTCGAGCTTACGCGCCACGGGAAGACATTACTATCCGTTCCTTGCGCCCAAACTCTTATTTCTGTGGCCGGCGGCCGATCAATGCGGGTGCCCGCGGCTCAACACCACATTCGCCAGCCCGAATAGCGCAATTGCAATCCCCCCCACCCGGTTCATCCGCCGCAGCGAGCGATCGCTGAACTTGTCGCGCAACAGGTTCACCGAGCTTGCCAGAATCACCCACCAGGTCAGCGCGCCCAAGAATATACCGGCCACTAATAGCGAGGTCTGCCACAGCGGCCGGCGCTCATCAATACCTAGCGTGGCCAGCACGGCCAGAAAGGAGAGCACCGTAGTAGGGTTAGTCAGGGTCAACAAAAACGCGGAGATGAAATCGGAATTCGCCGAATCTCCGGTATCTCCCTTAAGCGATGCCGGCGTGCGGAAGAAATACATCACGCCGATTCCGATCAACGCAATCCCGCCAAGCAGCCTGATCCAGAACTCTTCGCGCAGCAGAAACTGAATCACCAGGCTGATGCTGAAGCCCGCCACGGCGCCATAAAACGTATCGGCCAATGTCGCGCCCAAACCCGAAATCAGGCCCGATTTCCAGCCTTTTTCGATGGTTCGCCGGATGCAAAGCACGTTGACAGGCCCCACCGGCGCGGCGATGATCAAGCCGGCGGCGAGTCCGCGGATGGGTAGGTACAGATCCAGGGCCATGAAGTTCGCTGGCGGCCTTGGATGAAGCGTGTATCGAGCCGCACAGAAAATCGTAGCGCATTCTCCATCGGAATGGCGCGTGGTTACCGAGCCGCGACATTCCATAACCGAGCCGCGACCGTGCTGTTACTGAGCCGCGACCGTCAGGAAGCGGTTTCCGCATGATAGCGTACTACTATGAAACCAACGACGGTCGACGAATACCTGGCGCGTATCCCGGAACCCGCCCGCACCACATTGAATACCATCCGCGCCACGATCCGGTCCGTCGTCCCACCCGAAGCCACCGAGGCCATCAGTTATCAAATTCCGACTTTCAAGTACAAAGGATCGCTGGTGGCCTACGCCGCGTTTCGAAACCACTGTAGCTTGTTCCCCATGAATTCGTCGCTGATAACCACTTTTAAGGACCAGCTAAAAGGTTATCAGACAGCCAAAGGCACGATCCGCTTTCCTTTGGACCAGCCCCTGCCCGCCGCGCTAATAAAGAAGATAGTGAAAATCCGAATCGCCGACAACGATCGAAAGCAGAATCGTAAGTGACCGGTTGTGGGGCAGGCACTTTGCCTGCGGCGGCCTCGTAGGCCGCCTTCCGGCTTTTACTCCACTGGCGCTTTTGACGGCCGCGAAAGCAACCGCGCCGAATTGAGAATGAATACCATCTCCGAAGTCACGTGAATCAACGCCGCCAGCACCGGATTCAAGAATCCGCATGCCGCCAGCAGGACTCCCGCCGCATCCACACCCAGCGTTCCGGCGAAATTCGTCATGATGATGCGGTGGCAGCGGCGCGCAATCCGGATGACTTCAACAACCTTCAGCAGATCGTTGCCGAGCAGCAGAACATTGGCGCTTTCGCGCGCGATCTCGGTGCCGGAACCCATCGCAATACCCACGTTGGCTTCCATCAGCGCCGGAGCGTCGTTGATCCCGTCCCCCACCATCGCCACCGTCTTCCCGGCGCTGCGCAGGCTTCTCACGCGTTCGAGCTTCTGTTGAGGTAGCAGTTCTGCCTCCACCTCATCGACGCGAAGCTGCCGTCCGATGGCTCCGCCAATGGCGGCCGTGTCGCCTGTCAGAAGTACCGTTCGGATGGACATCTCCCGCAGCGCCCGCACGGCTTCCACGGCTTCCGGCCTTAGCACATCGGCGATTCTGAAGCTCCCCAAATGGACGCCGCCCTGCGCGATCAGTATTTCGCTCGCGGCGCCCTGATCCGCCGAAGGCGCGGATGCCTGCACGCGATGCTCCAACAGAAACGCCCTGGTTCCGATGATGGTCTCCACTCCGTCTACCAGGCACAGAATTCCTTTACCGGGCGTGTAGGAAAATCGCTCCGGATCGGCCAATCCAAACCCGTTGGCTGCCGCCAATATCGCGCGCGCAAAAGGGTGTTCGGAGTAGCGCTCCGCGCTGGCGGCCACGTGCAATAATCGTTCGCGCCCGATGCCGTCCGCAGGTTCGATGGATACCACTTCGGGGTCTCCCAATGTGAGTGTGCCCGTCTTGTCGAGGACCACGGTATCCACCTTGCCGAGGATCTCCATATACAATCCGCCCTTCACGATCGTGCCGTGCCGTGCCGCGCGTCCAATGGCCCCCAGAATCGCCAGCGGTGTGCCGGCGGCGATGCCGCACGCGCCGGCTACGATCACCACCGAAATCGTGGAGCGCGCGTTGTGCGTGATTAGAAAGGTAAACGCGGCGCAAATCAGAGCGAAGTACACCAGGTAGCCCGCCAGCCGGTCCGCGGTTTTCTGCACCGGCGCGCGCGAGTGCTCGGCCTCCTCCACGGCCTCGATAATCTTTCCAAACGCCGTATCACTACCCACCGTTTCCGTTCGAATTTCGAGTACTCCCGACTGGTTCACCGTGCCCGCATAAACGCGCGCCCCCGGAACCTTCTCGACCGGCATGGACTCGCCGGTGATGGTTGCCTGATCAATGAACGAGTGGCCGCCCACCACTACCCCATCCACCGGCACTCGCCCGCCGGGCCGGACCAGCACCACATCGCCGGTGCGCAAATCCGCCAGGCTGGCGGATTGTATGCCGTCCGCGCCCCGCAGTTCCACCTGCTGCGGCAGCAGGTTCAGCAAATCCTGAATGGCGCGGCGCCCGCGGCCCACGGTCAACTCCTCCAGGACCTCGGCGATCAGTACGAAGAACACGATCAAGAGGGCCGTGAGTATTTCGCGAATCGCCAGCGCGGAGACCAGTGCAATGGTCATGGAGAGTTCCATGGTCATGCGCCGCGACAAAAGATCGGCGAAAGCTTCGTGGAATATCGGGTAGCCGCCGATCAGAACCGCAGCGAACCCGGCGATATCCAAGCGCGGTACAGGCTGCCAGACGCGCAGCCACGTCGCCGCGATCGCCAGTCCCACGAAACCGATGCGTGCTAATTCAATCCACTCGATGTGGCCGCCCTGCTGAGCATGCCCATGGCCATGGGCGTGGGATTCCGGCATAACTGTCCCCTCTATTTCGCCTGCTTATTCCATCTACATCTTGATGACATTGATCAACTCCTGGGCCGCCCGGGCGCGTTCGGAAGTCGGATGGTGGCCCGGATCGACCCCGTGGAATCGGATGTGTCCTTCAATGATCTCCGCCATCAACTCAACGATGGCGCCCCGGCGGGCCGCCATCGTGTGCAGAATGTGCGCGCATTAGGTGCCTTCCTCAAGCGATCTTTCGATGGAATCAAACTTGCCCCTTGATGCGTTGGATATGCAGTTTCGCGGATACCGGTCGAGGCGACCAAGCGTCCGTAACGCACGCCCGGTGGCGATCTCGAACTGCCAGTGGCTATTTGAAATACTTGACGACCTCCCCTCTTTGGGCCGGCTGAACGTGCGCGCGCTCAAGAGCGTAAAGTGGCTTCGGGCCCGCTGGATCGCCGGCGAAGGCTCGAAAAGTTCCCCATACCCAGGCCAAAGCCCTGGCCGAGAACCGGACTCGACTGTCGGGTTGTAAATGAACGCTTATCATTTGGTCACCGAACCGATGCGCTGCGTGCAGGAGGTTTCCGGCTTCGGGCAGCAGCACGAAATCTTGAACCCATTCTCCCTCGCCCATTGTGTGATCGCCCTCGACCATATAGCCGAGAGCTTGAACCTGCGCTCCTGTGTAAAGCGAGGACCCGGCTTCCAAGGCATGCGGATGATCGCGCAGTAGAGTTGACCAGCTCAGAACGACGTAATTTTCCGCCGCATTCCTGATTGGGACGAGATCGGAAAGATCGGGGCGTCCCGTGACTGACATGGCCAACATTGCTCCGGCCAGAGGAATACTGACGCCGGCACCGATGAGGAGCAGTGTGCAGACTTCCTCTCTTCGCGAAATGGAAAGCTTTCTCTTGCCTCGGCCTGGACCACGCACGCCGTGATTCTACAACCAATTGCTATTACGCCAAAGGAATTTCCGGCAGGCGGCCTGCTTTTCCTGGTAATTGACCTATGTTGGTGGACAAAGGGGACACCCGAGAGCAGCTTGCGGACAAAATGCCGCAAGGTGTGTGCCCCAGCGGCAGCCAGTCATCCTTTGTCAGGACCCTGAAGCTGCTGTAGTCCGCTCATCGGCTATTCCGGATCGCTAACCTAGCTGACCAACCCACTCATGCGAAAGAGCTAGGGGTTTTGAATCGCGCATGCTAAAACAGCCAAAGAAATCTCAGCCCTGCAGGTTCCGCATGAGCTTTAAGACACTGATTGTCGACGATGAGCCCTTAGCGCGCAAAGTCTTGCGAGAAGAGCTGGAGTCGATTGCGGATGTGGAGATTGTGGGAGAAGCCGAGGACGGGGCCGGGGCGTTGGCGAAAATAGCCAGGGACCAGCCCGATCTCGTCCTGCTGGATTTACAGATGCCGGGCATGGGCGGATTGGACGTTGTACGAAGTCTGAAGGGTGGAGCTAGCGTGCCGGCGATTGTTATCGTCACAGCCTACGACAAGTTCGCCCTGCAGGCTTTCGAGGCAGGCGCCATCGACTACTTGTTGAAGCCCGTGCGGCATGAGCGGTTAGTGCAGGCGCTGGAGCGGGCCAAGCGTCTCAGCGGCAAGGAAGCCGTTGAGAGACTCGCCAAGTTGCAGGACATTGCCGACCTCCCTTCCGGAACGCGTACCAGGAAAATCGTCGGCCGGGCTGGACAGGAGTTCTTCCTACTTTCAGCCGATGAAGTTCACGCTTTCCAAGCCGAAGGAGACCTCGTCCAGATCATCACCGCAAACCGGACATACCAGGCAACCCAGACACTCAAAGTTCTTGAACAGCGGCTCCAGGATAGCAATTTCCGGCGGATTCACCGGAACGCTTTAGTGAATGTCGATCACGTGCGAAAGATGAGCGCTCTTAGCAGTCAGAGATGGTTGATCACCATGGCCAACGGCCGGGAATTCGTCGCCAGCAAAAGACAGGCTCGGAGTGTCCGCCAGCTTCTACATTGGTGATGGTTGGCACATCAACAGGGCCCCGGTAGTAAGGCAATGGCTGCGGTCCGCTCACCGCCGTTTCAAGCCCGCGCATGGACGTTGTAGCCCGGTTATCGATTTTCGCTAGGTCGGAATACGGCGGCGGTGTAGGATTTGGAACATGCCGAAAACTATCGCTGGCCCGCTTCGCCAGCACGTCTGGCTTTGTTTGTCGCTCAGTTGCGCACTATCATGTTTCGCACAATCCAATAGCGGAACGGTGCGCGGAACGGTCGCCGATCCTTCAGGCGCAGTCATCTCCGGCGCGGTCGTCTCCGTTGACAACCCCGTCTCGCATTACAGCCGCAACACCGTTACCGATAACCAGGGAAAGTTCGAATTTGATAATCTCCCATACAACAACTATCACCTGACTGTGGTGGCTAAAGGGTTTCAGGCGGCTGCCGAAGACATCAACGTACGTTCGTCCGTGCCGATGGAGGTGAAATTTGGCTTAACCGTTGGCCAGGAGAAGCAGACGGTTACTGTAGAGGCCGGCGAGGATTTGGTTGAGTCTACTCCGGTAACGCATACCGACGTGGATCGTGGACTATTCGAAAAGGTGCCGCTCGAAAGCCAATCGTCCGAGCTCAGTTCTGTGGTCACTCTAACCGTCCCCGGAATCTCGGCTGACTCGAACGGGCTGTTTCATTCATTCGGTGATCACGCTTCGAACTCCTTCGCGCTGGACGACGAACCGATCACCGACCAGCAAAGCAAGGTCTTCTCGAATCAAATCCCGCTCGACGCCGTCCAGTCGATGGAGGTGATTGAAGGCGCCCCCCCCGCCCAATATGGCGATAAGACCAGCTTGGTGATTGCGGTAACTACGCGCTCCGGACTCGGACAAACGCGGCCGCATGGCGACGTCACGGCTTCTTATGGCACGTTCGGCACCGGCAACGGGGGCTTTGACGTGGCTTGGGGAGGCCAGAATTGGGGCAACTTCATTTCGGCAAATGGTATGGACACGAGCCGCTTCCTGGATGGGCCGGAATACCAGGTCTTTCACGATCACGGCAATGAGGAAAACGTGTTTGACCGCGTGGATTTCAAGCCTTCCGCGGCGGATGCCCTGAGCGTGAATCTGGGCTTTACCCGCTCCTGGTTCCAGACACCTAATTCGTATGACGCCCAGGATGCCACCGCCTGGTCGGGGTTAGTGGTAGATAACAACGGTCTCGGTCCCAACGGTCTGCCCGTAGGACCTACCGATCAGCGATCTCAGATCAGGACATTCAACGTAGCGCCCACCTGGACACGGGTGTTGAATCCGCACACGGTGTTTACTTTCGGAGGCTGGGTACGGCAGGATCAATACAACTACTATCCGAGCGATGATCCTTTCGCGGACCTGCAACCCGATCTGCAACTCCAGACGATTGGACAAAATCGCACGCTGACCAGTACCGGTGCGCGTGCCACCATATCGTACGTCAATGGCATCCACAACCTGAAGGCGGGCGTCATCTACGAAGATACGATCCTGACCGAAAAAGACGCCTTCGGAATTGTCGATCCGACGGCCAATGCGGTTTGTCTGAACGCGGATGGCAGCTTTTACACGGCCGCCGGGTTGACCGATCCCGCGCAATGCACCGGGCCGCTATCACCCAATCCAGGTTTCAATCCGCTGCTGGCTTGTTACGACTTGACTCGCACGGCCACGCTGCCCGGATCTGACGGCTGTCCGAATTCCACCAGCGGCTTATATCACTGGTACGGTCACGCTAACATCCGGGAACCATCCGCCTACATTCAGGACGCCATAACCAAGAATAACTGGACCTTCAACTTGGGACTGCGCTTCGATTACTACGATGGCCTCGTGACCCAAAGCCAGGCGGAGCCGCGCTTGGGCATAGCCTACAACATTAAGCAGACCAATACCGTGATGCGCATCTCCTACGCCCGGACTCTCGAAACCCCATTCAACGAGAACCTGGTACTTTCAAGCGAGGGATGCAACGATGCCGTGATCAGCGCGCTGATGGCGTCGACCATCTCGCCTTGCGTGAGCAATGTCCCGCTCAGCCCGGGCTGGCGCAACGAGTTCCACGTGGGCCTGGAGCAAGCGTTCGGACGTTATCTGGTGTTCGACGGCGAATACATCTGGAAATATACGCACAAGGCTTATGACTTCAGCGTGCTGGGTGACTCTCCGATCACCTTCCCGATCGAGTGGGCCAGCTCGAAAATTCCCGGCTACGCCTTCCGCATCAGCGTCCCCAACTGGCATGGGTTCACGGCGTTTGTGGTGATGTCGCACGTCGCGGCGCGCTTCTTCGAGCCGCAAGTCAGCGGCATCGGCGCCGCACCGGAAGGATCGGAAGTGTTCCGCATCGACCACGATGAGAATTTCAACGAGACGACTCACCTGCAATATCAACCCTGGAAGAACGGGCCTTGGTTCGGCTTTAACTGGCGCTACGATAGCGGCCTGGTGGCGGGACCGGTGCCTTGCATCGGAGGCAATTGCGCGAATGGCCCCAATGGCACCGATTCCATCGTGGATGTTACTGGACTATCACCGGATCAGCAATTTCAGGCCGGACTCTACTGCGGCAGCGTGCATGCCACTCCCACCATGCCGATCAGTCCGAATGGCCTGTGTCCCGGGAATGAATATGGTTCGAACCTGGTAAAGATTCCAGCGCCCGGCACGGAGGACGACGACCACAATCCGCCACGCATCCAACCCCGCAGCCTGTTCGACATGGCGGTGGGAATCGATAACGTGAATCGTGGCGACAAGTACAAGATAAGCTTGCGCGTGTCCGCCGTGAACGTAACCAACGCGTATGCGCTCTACAATTTCCTATCCACGTTCAGCGGAACGCACTATGTGACGCCGCGTGCCATCACAGCCACTGTAGGTTTCCATTTCTAGTGCCAAATAGAACAAGCATTCCTGTCCTGCCCGCTCAAACGTAAGCGTCTAACTAACCCAGGGTAGGCGGGTTCACGCCGGCCATTTTATTGGCGCGGCGTCGCCGGTGTGATGGCGCGCGGCGGTAGTGGCCGGAGGTTCACTTATAGGGATCTCAGTTGGCTCAATTGGGGTTCCGCGCAGTGCGGCGGTTCGTTCAAGGCATCCTGAACTGTGCGCGCAGATATCGAACTCAGCGATGCTTTGGAAACGCCCACTGCCTTCGGAGGACGTTGTGGGGCAATATCGCCAGGTATCTCGGCGGCAGGTTTCCCGCGCCAGCTCTTCGCTGGTGCCGCTCGTCTTCAAGTTGGCTGCAGTGGATGCCGGACAGTATCTCCCAGGCGTAAACGCCATCTGCGCGCCTGCAATCGCGCATGCAAGAGCATTGAGAGAAGTAAAACCGGTTTCGCGTCTCAGATCGGCTCGACAAAGATTCCGAGGGAGTAATTTCCGGAGCCGGAGCCGCCGTAAGCAGTGGAATACTTCAGCGCGGCCGATGCAGCCAGCTTGAAAACCCAGCAGGCTGAATCCCCGTTCGTATTGGCGGTCAGAGACACAGCCGCGCGGATGTCCTCGTAATGAGCCCGTTATCTGTGCCCGTAACTGTCAATTGAACCGTGCCGGACCCAGAGCCGGTTGCGCTGTCAAGTACGTAACCGACACGGTATGTGGTCGCCACTCCCGGAGACGCGATAGTTGTTTGTGAGATGGCTCCAGTTTGGAGGGATGGGACGATTCTGTGGGTCTCCGCTGTGTAGGTGTGGGTGTATGTCCCGTCGTAACTCTGCAACTGCGTGTACTCGCCCGCTGAGGTTGAGGCCGGGCCGAAATCGCCGGCCGCGGGGCTGCCGGCAATCGCGGTGGCGATGTGCAGCGGCGACGTAGTGGTCGGAGCGGCGCCGAGTCCGAGAGTCGCCAGTTGGGCGTTGTCTCCGGTGCCGATCAAGAGTGTGTCTGACGTGGAACTGCAGTTGTAGAGGATACGGCTGGTTACGGAGTCGCCACGCAGGCCGCACTGCCCGGACGTGGCGGTCATCGCGCTGCTGCCGTTGGTTAAGCCGATGCAGCCGCTTATGGAACCGCAAACCGTGGCTGCGCCCGATCCGATTGCCAGAGAAGTATTCACGGTTAGGGTTGTAAACGTTCCGGCGGCGGGGGTTGTGCCACCAATTGTGCCCGGCGAAGGGAACGAAGATGTGGACCCGCCGAGCGACACGGAAGTTCCCCCGATGGTGATAGCGCTGTTGACAAGGCCGGAATTCGGGATCGATGGAAGGTCGCCGGCCACCAGCGAGCATGGCGCGAAGGTTGTGACACTGCCGCACGTACCGAGGACCTGATGTGAAGTCTGCCCAGTGGCCGCTCCGATTGTGAGCGCCGGGGTCGTGGTTGTTGTCGCTATCGGACACGTAAGCCACGCCGGACAACTCGCCGATACCGATGTGACAGTGCCGCTACCGCTAATTCCATTTGTCCATGTACCCGGACTGCCCGCCGCAGTGCAATACCAGTTGTTTAATCCTGGAGTCGCATCCCGCCGCTGCGCAGACTTCTCACGCGTTCGAGCTTGTACTGCGGCAAGAGCTCTGCTTCCACCTCATCGACGTGAAGTTGCTCTCCGATGGCGCAGCCGATCGAGGCCGTGTCGCCTGTCAGAAGTACCGTTCGGATGGACATCTCCCGCAGCGCCCGCACGGCTTCTACGGCTTCCGGCCGCAGCACATCGGCGATTCTCAGGCTCCCCAAATGGACGCCGCCCTGCGCGATCAGTATTTCGCTGGAGGCGCCCCGATCCGCGGAAGGCGCGGATGCGTCCACGCGATGCTCCATCAGAAACGCCCTGGTTCCGATGATGGTATCCTTTCCGTCAACCAGGCAAGAGATTCCTTTACCAGGTGTATATGAAAACCGTTCCGGATCCGCCAGTCCAAAGCCGTTGGCCGCCGCCAAAATGGCGCGTGCCAGAGGGTGTTCGGAGTAGCGCTCCGCGCTGGCGGCCACGTGCAACAATCGTTCGCGTCCGATGCCGTCCACGGGATCGATGGATACCACTTCGGGGTTTCCCAACGTGAGCGTGCCCGTCTTGTCGAGAACCACGGTATCCACCCTGCCGAGAGTTTCCATATACAATCCACCCTTCACGATGGTGCCGTGCCGGGCCGCGCGTCCAATGGCGCCCAGAATCGCCAGCGGGGTGCCGGCGGCGATGCCGCACGCGCCCGCTACGATCACCACTGAAATCGTGGAGCGCGCGTTGTGCGTGATCAGAAACGTAAACGCGGCGCAGATCAGAGCGAAGTACACCAGGTAGCCCGCCAGCCGGTCCGCGGTTTTCTGAACCGGCGCGCGCGAGTGCTCGGCCTGCTCCACGGCCTCGATGATCTTTCCATACGCCGTGTCACTGCCTACCGTTTCGGTCCGAATTTCGAGCACTCCCGACTGGTTAACCGTGCCTGCATAAACGCGCGCGTCTGGAACCTTCTCGACTGGCATGGACTCGCCGGTAATGGTTGCCTGATCGATGAACGAGTGGCCGCCCACCACTACCCCATCCACCGGCACTCGCCCGCCCGGCCGGACCAGCACCACATCGCCGGCGCGCAAATCCTCCAGGCTGGCGGACTTTATGCCGTCCGCGCCCCGCAGTTCCACCTGCTGCGGCAGCAGGTTCAGTAAATCCTGAATGGCGCGGCGTCCGCGGCCCACGGTCAACTCCTCCAGGACCTCGGCGATCAGCACGAAGAACACGATCACCAGGGCCGTGAATACTTCGCGAATCGCCAGCGCGGAAACCAGCGCGATGGTCATGGAGAGTTCCATGGTCATGCGCCGCGACAAGAGATCGGCGAAGGCTTCGTGAAATATCGGGTAGCCGCCGATCAGGACCGCCGCGAACCCGGCGATGTCCAAGTGCGCTACAGGCTGCCAGAGCCGCAGCCACGTTGCCACGATTCGCCAGTCCCACAAAGCCGATGCGTGCTAATTCAATCCATTCGATGTGCCCGCCCTGCTGGGCATGCCCATGGTCCTCGGCGCCAGATTCCGGCATACCTGTCCCCTCCATTCCGTATGCTCATTTCATGTACATCTTGATGACATCGATCAACTCCTGGGCCGCTTGTGCGCGTTCAGAAGTCGGATGGTGGTCCGGATCGACCACATGAAATCGGATGTGGCCTTCAATGACCTCGGCCATCAATCCATCGATGGCCCCCCGGCAAGCCGCCACCGTGTGCAGAATGTGCGCGCATTCGGCGCCTTCTTCAAGCGACCTCTCGATGGATTCAACCTGCCCCTTGATGCGGCGAATCCGGTTCAGGAGCTTTCTTTTGTCGCGAACGACGTGTGCCATCTGTTTACATGATAGTATACCCCGGTAGGTATTTGCATCTACAGTTCAAATCGTTCCGGAATTGTAACAGTCGCGCGCCCGTCCTGGTGTACGGTGGGTATTTGTTGGGCTTGGCGCAGTGGGGGTAGATTGATGGAAGCCGTCCAACGAGCGTGCGCTCGAATGTTCCCCGTGTTAGCGCGCTGCGTTAGCCGTCAGTGAGTCCAATAGGCCGCGTAACGACGCTTCCATGGCCTTCGGCGAAAAGCCAAATGGGCCGGGCCGCGACTTATACACGATCCGCCCACCCGGCGCAATCACGTAAAG
Source organism: Bryobacterales bacterium (assembly GCA_963785255.1). Classification (GTDB taxonomy): domain Bacteria; phylum Acidobacteriota; class Terriglobia; order Bryobacterales; family Bryobacteraceae; genus Bog-159. The sequence continues at coordinate 101,079 of CAWAUR010000011.1, read as the reverse complement.
CCGTTCCGGCCAACCCGTGTAAGATTGCTCCACCTGGTCTGCGATACTGTCGATCAGCGCCGGTATCCGGATGCCTAACTTCCGCACGCACTGGCCGGCGTTCTCAAAACGTTCGCCTTCCGTGCGTGGAGAGTGCAACAAAACATGATCGCGCTCATTGGACGGCATTTGCCAGAGATCCACGGGGTGCGCTTCCTTGATATAGACGATGTAGAACGCGGCGCGATCCTTGTATTTATCGTACAGGGCATTCAGCTCGGGAACCTCCCGGCGAAAGGGCGGTCAGCTATAGCTGCCGAAGATCAGGACCAGGGGCTCGGCGCGATACACTTCCGAAATGCGGATACGGCGCGAATGGTCGACCAGCGGCAAATCGAAGTCCGGCGCCAGGTCTCCCGGATGCAGCAGGCCGGCCCGCACCCGCATCCACAGCGGCTCGAACGGCAGAACCGCCATGGCCACGCCAGGCACGCGCTGCATGATCGCGCCGAAACGGTCGAGCGGCTGACACATGGCCCAGTACACGCCGGCAGTCAGGCCGCCGTACAATAGCAGGCATGCGCCCAGCAGAATCCCAGTAACCCTCACAGCACGCATTCGCTCACTCAGATTAGACTAACTGCGCGCGGACTGCAATAGACAAAATCTATTAGTCGAGAACTAGTTATTCTTCATTATTGCGCTGTTTCCCTCGCTGCGATTAGACTAAACCACATTATGCACTCAGGGTTAGTGAAAAGCTTCTTATTTGTAAGTCTCTGCTGGTGTGCGCGCGCCCAGGATCCAGTCGGAGTATTGGAAGGGCAGGTTAAAGACTCATCCGGCGCGGCGGTATCGGCGGCGGTTGTCACGGTTACCAACCAGCAGACCGGCTTTAGCGCGAAACAGCTTTCGGCGGAGGATGGCTCGTTCCATTTTTCGTCTCTTCTGGCCGGCGATTACGACCTGCGGGTGGCGGCCGCGGATTTCGCGGCCTTCACGTCGTCAGACATCCGCATCGATGTAGGCCGCACCATCCGCGTTCCAGCGACCCTCGAGATAGCCACCGGCCACAGCCAGGTAAATGTCGCCGGCACGGGCGCCACGGTGGACTTGGGAACCACCCTCGGAGACGTGGTTTCCGAGGTGGAAGCCACCGACCTGCCTCTGAACGGCCGCAACCTTACGCAGCTTGGATTGCTGCAACCGGGAGTGGCGCCCATGACCGGCGGGTTGCTGGAAGCCGGCGGCCTGGCGCGCGCCAACCAGGCTTACGCGGTGAACGGCGAGAGACCCGAATCGAACAACTACCTGCTGGATGGCGTCTCCAACGTGGACAACGTCAATGGCGGCTTCGCCATCCGGGTGCCCGTGGACGCCATCTCCGAATTCCGCATCCTGACTTCCAACGCGCCCGCCGAGTACGGGGGCACCAGCGGCGCCACCACTAGCGTGGTGACTAAGTCGGGCGGCAATGACCTTCATGGCAGCTTATACGAGTTTCTGCGTAATAACGCCTTCGACGCCCGTAACTTCTTTGCGGCGGACGTCGAGCCGCTCCATCAGAATCAATTCGGCGCCACGCTGGGCGGACCCATCCGGCGTAACAAGGATTTCTTCTTTGCCTATTACGAGGGCTTGCGCGACAGTCAGGGCGAGACGAAAACGGCCATCGTGCCCACTCCCGGCCAGCGCCAGGGTAACTTTCCCGGGCTGATCGACTACTTCACCGGAGCGCCCGTGCCCGGCGGCCAGATCCCCGCCACCATGCTAAGTCCCATCGCGCTCAATGAACTGAATTATTATCCGCTGGGTAACATCTCGCCTTCCCTGTATGCCTCCACGGTGATGGGCGCCAACAACTATAACCAGGGCGGCTTTCGCCTGGACCATAACTTCTCGGAAGGCGATCAGCTGTTTTTGCGTTATGCCTCTTCGTACACCAGCGAACTCGATCCCCTGCCGATTGCGGGAGCCGGCGTGCCGGGCTTCCCGGTGACCGATGCCCTGCGCACCAACTCGGCCACGGCTTCGGAGACACACCTGTTCTCCCCCAATACCTTGCAGACGCTTCGCGTGGCGTTTTTCCGGAATGAGATTATTTTTGGCCAGAGCCTCAATCACACGCCCGCCAGCGACCTGGGCTTCCAGTATCAACCTACTTTGGGAATCGCGGCCGGTCCGCCGTACATGATCGTGAGCGGCTACGCCAGCCTGGGAGATCCCATCACGGGTCCGCAGAACACTTATCAGAATACTTATCAGGTGAGCGACTCCATATCGATGACTCGGGGCAGGCATAGCTTCAAGTTCGGCGGTGAGTTCGCGCGCAACCAGATCAACCTGCTGTTCGGCATCGCCACCAACGGCTTCTTTGTCTTCGCGCCGTTTCCCTTCAGCGATCCCTTCGCCAGTTTTCTGACCGGGCAGTCGGTGCTGTTCTACCAAAGCGGCGGCCAGTTCGATCGCGCGCTAAGGAATATCGAGGGCGCCGGATACGCCCAGGACGAGTGGCGCATCGCGCCGCGCCTGACGCTGAATTACGGCCTGCGCTACGAGATCAACACACCCTATGTGGACATCCGGAATCGCATGAACGAATGGGCGCCTGGGCAGCAATCCACAGTGTTTCCAGATGCCCCTCCGGGTCTGCTGTTTCCAGGCGACGCGGGTGTGGCGCGCAGCATCACGCCGAATTATTACAAGGCATTCATGCCCCGCCTGGGAGTGGCCTGGGACCCCACGGGCAGCGGCCGGACCACCGTGCGCGCGGCCTACGCCATCTTCTACGATCCGTTCACCAATGGCGTGGGCGGCCCGCTGCAGGCGCCCGTCAGTGCCCTGCCGTGGCCGCAGGCCAATCAGATCGCGGGTCCGGGCTTCGATCTCGCCAACCCCTACGGCGCCGCGGGACCGCCGTTCGGCGGGCTGAACTTCGTGCATCCGGCCACCGTGCTCACGGTCGCTCAGGATATGCGTCCGCCGTACGCGCAGAACTGGAACTTCTCGATCCAGCATGTGTTCGCCGACAATTATCTGCTGGACCTTCGCTATGTCGGCAACAAGGGAACCCATTTGCCGCGCATGATCGAGGCAAACCCGAGCGTATATGGTCCCGGCGAGAACGCCAATAACATCGACCAGAACCGTATTTACGCCGGGTGTCCCGCCTCGGGCGGACCCTGTAACTTTGCTTCCGTCGGCCTGGTAGATAACATTACGAATTCGACTTATGAGTCCGGACAAATCTCTCTCACCCGCCGTTTCTCCACCGGTCTTGGCTTTCAGGTTTCTTATTGGTTCTCGAAGAGCCTGGACGATGTCTCGTCGTTCAATGTCTCGGGTTCGGCGCCCACCGATGTCTCGGGCGAGAACGACCTGGCGCAGAACCCGTTCGACTTAGCCGCCGAGCATGGGCCGTCGCTGTTCGACGCCCGCCAGCGCGTGGCTGTCAGCGGCAGTTACGCGCTGCCACGACTGTTTACGGGCGCCAACCACACGGCCCAGTGGCTGCTGAATGGGTGGCAGGTGAACGGCATCGGCGTCTATTCCACGGGGACGCCCTTCACCGTTTACGACAGCGCGAACGTCTCCTTGCAGGGCAGTGCGCCGGAGATTTCCGGCTTCTATTCCAGCCGGCCCGATCTGCTCTCCAATCCCAACGCCGGCCCGCACACGCCCAATCAATGGGTGAATCCCGCCGACTTTCAGCGGCTCGATCCGGTGACGCAGGCCGGGCAGTTCGGCAATGAAGGACGCAACGTGGTGCGCGGCCCCGGCATCGCCAATCTGGATCTTTCCCTGTTCAAGAACTTCGCCATCGGCGAGCGTGCGCGCCTGCAATTCCGGGCAGAGTGTTTCAACGCGCTGAATCACCCTAACTTCCAATTGCCCGAGAACGACATCGCCTCGCCGGAATTCGGCCAGATTCTGGAAGCCGCGGCGCCCCGCCTGTTCCAGTTGGCGCTGAAACTCGCGTTCTGATGGCAATTTGTGGGGCAGGCACGCTGCCCAATGCCACTTAGTTTTCGAGTCATGGAATTCTGCACAAAATTGTGGGGCGGCCAATCATGGCCGCAGCCGCCTTTTAGGCGGCCAAAACGCTCGCAAACGGTCGAAGAGCCGGCTGAAAAGCCGGCTGCGGCCATGATTGGCCGCCCCACGATTTATCCCGCCGGCCGCTCGACGGAAAACTAAGTGACATTGGGCACGCTGCCTGCGGCGGCCTCGCAGGCCGCCATCTCCGGGCCCGGCGCAAACGGTATGATGCGGAAGGTCTCCCCGTACCATGCCGCACCGCCGTCTAGCCGCGGCTCGCTACGCGCCTGCGTCCACGCCCGGCGGCCACGCCGGGGAGATTCGATCCGAGTCTAATCACGGGGTGGAGCAGCGTGCTCACCGGAGGGGGAAACGAAGTCGCGGCGGAGGTGGCGGTGGGTCGCGTGGCAAGTTGGGCGAAATTGTGCCGATTTGTGCGAGTTTGGGCAGCGTGGGAGGGTGGAATTTTCTGCCGAACAAAGCCAATTTGTTATTTGTTTTGTTTGGGTTGATAGAAATTGGGGGGCGGTGGCGGGTTTAAGGGCTGGGTTTTTCGTGGCAGGCGGGTTTGATGGAAAACGCATGGAGATGAATGGAGGACACGTTGCGCGCTGGTGGCGGAGTCCTTTTACGTTTTGACGATAGCATAGGGGGTGGCGCGGACTGGCGGACGAGGCGGGGATGGGTGGGGTGTAGGTGATTGAGGAGCTTGGAGATGCTGTTTCGCGGAGTATCGGTCTTCGGGCTGTGACTGGGTCGGGTTGGGTGGCCTTCGACGGATCATTCGGGGCTTCCTGTTACTCAACGAACAGAGCCTAATTCAAACTGACCCACTACCAAAACGCTTGACAATTTGGTCATTTTTTCGCTTAAAGTCATCCTGTGCGTAGCAGATGAAAAAAGCCGGATGATCCGGCAGGAGATCGTCCGGGCGGCCTTTCCGGACGGGGGCCGGGAAGTTCTGGCGCGGCCGAGACCCTAAGCCGGGGACTGCTTTACGCCACCGAAGCCAGGTTCGCGGTTTGCCTGTCCAACTGGCGGAGCAGGCGCTGAATTGTTTTCACTGCGTGCTCCTCGAAATAGGGTTCACCGCATTGGCCGCACACCCAGGCGGGAACTGTCTCCAAGGACAAATGGTAGCCCTTGCCGTCAATATGAAAAGGCGCCTGAGTTTTTCTCATCTTGCCCTGGCAGTACATGCACTTCATGAAGGCCTCCTAGTCCTGAACTCCGCATCCCATTCATCCGCTTCCGGGACGTATGCAGTAATGATGGCGAGATATGCGTCCCTTGGAGAACAGACTACGTGAATTTTTCGTCCGGCGGCGCCCGTTCCCGACATCAGGCAGCTATGGCCGCGGGCGTCCTCGGGACCTCGATAAGCTCTCCCGACAACACGACGCGGCGCACTTCCTGCGCACTTTTCATTCTATCCAAACGGGACATTTGCTTGACAACGTGGGGGAGGAAAAGCAGCTTTTTCCGAGCGGCGGCTTTGACCAGGGACGCGATTCCACTCATAAGCAATGGCTCCCGCCGGCGGATGCACTCGGCGCGCCGATTTTGATCGTACGCGAAACCGGCGCCTGGAACGTGCGCAGGATCGACTGCAATAGAAGCTCTTGCTTATAAACGCGTGCGGATGCCCGAACTCTTCACGCAGTCCGGCGATTCATCCGGCACTGGACAACTCCGAATGTCCGGCTCCGCTATCAGTAAGAGCAAGTTCGGATCGCGGACAGGTATGACGGTGTGAAGGCCTCCCCGCACTATGCCCCTCAAGACCGATCCTGAACTTGGCATCAATAGCTGGCTCGAAGACGAGTTCTATCAGCAATATCTGAACGACCGCACGGCCGTGGACGAAAGCTGGAAGCACGTCTTCGAAGACGGGCCCAACATCGGCAGCGCCAGTGTCCCAAGGCCCGCCGCGGCTCCATCCGCTCCTGCGCCCGCACCCGCCTCATCCGAGAATCTCCAACCGCTGCGCGGCATCGCTGCCAAAATAGCGGAGAACATGAATGCCAGCGTCACCATCCCGCTGGCCACTTCCCAGCGCGTGATCCCCGTCAAGGTGATGGACGAAAATCGCCGCATCATCAATCAGCACCGCACCCTCGTAGGCAAAAGCAAGGTCTCCTACACGCACCTGATCGGCTGGGCCATCCTGAAGGCCCTCGGAGATTACCCCGGTTTGGATCACGCTTATGGTGAATTGAACGGCCAGCCCGCGCGCATCGTGGATAGCAGATTAAACTGGGTATAGCCGTGAGTCTCGCGGGTAAAGAGGGTGGCTCCTGGTCCGGCTAACGAAAACCAGCACCGAGCATCGCGTAGAATTAGTGTAGACGAAGAACGTAGGCTAAGGACGTTATGCTTTTACGAGATGAGGATCTGAAAACACTTGCTACAGGGGGACAGGTTCTGGGCGGCATACAAACGCCAGCGGACTGGTACAGCAAAGATTCCCCCGTGCAACCTTGTTCAGTAGACCTTCACGTCGGCGACATATATTTGCCTGGCGTCAGGCCCGATAGGCCCGGGTCTGCCAAGTTACCCAAGACGCACTTCACGCTGAAGGCAGCGCAAACGGCAATCATTGTGACGACCGAGACCGTCGCGCTGCCAGCGGACATAGCCGCGATCGGCTTTCCCCCATCTCATGTTTCCGGGAAGGGACTCCTGATGACGAACCCCGGGCACGTGGACCCCGGCTACAACGGTCGGCTGAGATTTACGGTCATAAACATGGGGCGCGAAGACTACGTCCTGCGGCGCGGTGATATGATCGTAACCATTTTATTGTTTAAGCTGGATCGCGAAGTAGCCAAGAGTTATTCGGCCCGCGGCAACACTGCCGGGAGCGTAACGCAGGAGGAGATTGACCTCCTTTCACCTGACTTCCTCGACGTCGCGAAGCGTGCAAAAAGTATAGCGCGACGAACATTCTTGACGGCGTCGGTGTTAGGATCGGTGGCCGCAATTCTTCTCACACTGGTTGTCAACGCAGTCGAGAAGCGATTCTCGGGCGTGGAGGACGACAAGACGGATATCGCCGTCCTGAAGACGAGGCTGGATGCGCTCGATAAGAAAATTGACGAGCGGGCGCCGGGGGTAAGCCTGGTGGACCTCGACCGGCGATTGAAAGCGATCGAGGCGCAAAGAAATCCGGTGGGGACCAGAAAGCCATGAGCGCAAACATAACAGTTATTCGCGAACCGCGCATATATATGCTAGGCCGTACCTCCTTCGACCCTGCGGCGATCGAGAGTTTCCTATCGGACGAGCACACGCATTGGACGCGGACGGCACGCGCCTCCGAACCAGAAGAGGTGGTCGAGATCGCCGGCCGTGTCTGCTACATGTCCTTTGGCGCGATGCAATCGCCGCGGCAGAATGAAGAGTATATTTCGAACCTGATTCGCAACGAACATGACAGCGTGCTGGAGCATGCGACCTGGACCTTTCTCCTTTCAGGTGTGTCCCGGGCATTCACTCATCAACTAGTGCGACACCGTGTTGGTTTTTCCTTCAGCCAGATGTCCCAGCAGTACCACGATGAAAGCGATGCGGCGTTTGTTCTACCGGCCGAATTGCTGCATGATTCCGACGCAGAGCAGGCGTGGCTGGGAGCGCTTCAGGCAGCGCTGGATACCTATCGCACCATAGGACAGGCTCTGGGAAAATATAGAGCATTATCGAACGGATCCCGCAAAGAGGCGGTGCGCGCGATTCGCTCGGCGGCACGCACCGTGCTTCCAAACGCCACCGAAACCAAGATCGTTGTCACGGCGAATGCACGCGCTTTAAGGCACTTCCTAAGAGTCAGAGGCGCCATCGTTGGCGATATCGAAATGCGGCGGGTTGCCTTTCTCATTTATGCCGCAGTGAGCAAGGAGGCGCCGTCCCTGTTTCAGGATTTCCATGTGGAAGAGCTGGCAGACGGATTCCCGATCATTACCTGCGGCGCGGCCCGCGCGAAGGCCATAGAGGAGGCGGGGATGGCCGTGTAGCCCATAGCAACCGCCGTAGCACGGAGGCGCACGCCGCCAAACGCACGGTATGATGAATAGGAAGGCCTCCCCGCACCATGTCCCTCAAGACCGGTCCTGAACTTGGCATCAATAGCTGGCTCGAAGACGAGCTCTATCAGCAATACCTGAACGACCGCACGGCCGTGGACGAAAGCTGGAAACACGTCTTCGAAGAGGCGCACAACGGCGGCGCCGCGACCGCATCTCGCCCCGCGGCGGCTCCCTCCGCGCCTGCGACCGCGCCCGCCGAAAACGTCCAGCCCCTGCGCGGCATCGCCGCCAAAATCGCCGAGAACATGAATGCCAGCGTCACCATCCCGCTGGCCACTTCCCAGCGCGTGATCCCCGTCAAGGTGATGGACGAAAATCGCCGCATCATCAACCAGCACCGCACCCTCGTAGGCAAAAGCAAGGTCTCCTACACGCACCTGATCGGCTGGGCCATCCTGAAGGCCCTCGGAGATTACCCCGGCTTGAATCATGCTTATGGTGAATTGAACGGCCAGCCCGCGCGCATCGTGCATCCGCAAATCAATCTGGGCATCGCCGTGGATGTGGCGGGCAAAGACGGCAACCGCAATCTTCTGGTGCCCAACATCAAGAATGCCGGCGCGCTGGATTTCGCGCAGTATGTCGCCACCTTCGACGATCTAGTGGATCGCGCGCGCAAAGGCAAGCTGGCCCCCGCCGATTTCGCCGGAACCACCATCTCGCTGACCAATCCCGGCACGGTCGGCACCATGACTTCCAGCCCGCGCCTGATGTCGGGCCAGGGCGCCATCATCGCGGCCGGCGCCATCGATTACCCCGCCGAATATCAGGGCGCCGCGCCCGAAACGCGCTCCATGCTGGGCATCAGCAAGGTGATGTCGCTTTCGTGCACTTACGATCACCGCATCATTCAAGGCGCGGAGTCCGGCATGTTCCTGGGCCGCGTGCAGGCGCTCCTCGATGGCGCGGACGGATTCTACGAAGAGATCTTCGCGCACCTGAAAATGCCGCATCAGCCCGTGCGCTGGGAGCCCGACCGTCACGTGATGCTGCCCGGCGCCAGCGGACGCACCGCCGAAATCGCCAAGGAAGCCGGCGTCCTGCAGCTCATCAACGCTTACCGCGTGCGCGGCCATCTGATCGCCGATCTCGATCCGCTGGGCAGCGAGCCGTCCAACCATCCCGAGCTGGATCCGGCCACGTACGGTCTCACCATCTGGGATCTCGATCGCGAGTTTCTCACCGGCAGCCTCAGCGAAGCTATGGGCGAGCATGGGCCGAAGCCGGTGGCCACGCTGCGCGAGATTCTGGAAACGCTGCGCCAGACCTACTGCGGCAAAATCGGATGCGAGTACATGAACATCCAGCATCCCGAACAGAAGCGCTGGCTGCAACATCGCATGGAGCCGCAGGCCAACAACTGGCCGCTCGATCGGGATACGCGCGTGCGCATTCTGCAAGGTCTGCTGAAGGCCGAGGAGTTCGAACATTTCCTGCACGCGCGGTTTGTGGGCCAGAAACGCTTCGCGCTGGAAGGCGCGGAAACCGCCATCCCTATTCTCGATGAGTTACTCGAACGCGCCGCCGGAAGCAATGTGCACGAAATCGTAATCGGCATGGCGCATCGCGGGCGCTTGACCGTGCTCACCACGGTGGTTGGCAAGCCTGTCGCCGAAGTCTTCGCGCAGTTCGAAGGCGAGCTCGATCCGGCCAGCACGCAGGGCTCAGGCGACGTGAAATATCACCTCGGTGCGCGCGGCGTCTATCGCGCGGAAAGCGGACGCGAGGTGCTGGTTTCCGTATCGCCCAACCCCAGCCACCTGGAAGCCGTCGATCCTGTAGTCGAAGGCATCGTACGCCCCAAGCAGGATCGACTGGGCGACACGCATCGCGAACGCGTGATTCCGCTGCTTATCCACGGCGACGCCGCTTTCGCCGGCCAGGGCGTAGTGGCCGAAACACTGAACCTCTCGCAGCTCGATGGTTATTGCACGGGCGGCACCGTGCACTTGATCATCAACAATCAAATCGGATTCACCACACTGCCCGATGAGGCGCGCTCCACACCGTATTCCACCGACGTCGCGCGCGGCGTGCAAGCGCCCATCTTCCATGTAAACGGCGACGATCCCGAAGCCGCCATCCGCGTGGCGCAGATCGCCTTCGATTACCGCCAGCAGTTCAAGAAAGATGTGGTCATCGACATGTTCTGTTATCGCCGGCATGGCCACAACGAAGCCGACGATCCCAGTTACACGCAGCCGATTCTTTATCGCAAAATCAAAGAACATCCATCGGTGGGCAAGCTGTACGGTGAGCGGCTGGTGCGTGAGGGCGTGCTCAGCGCCGAAGAGGTCGCCCAAATGCGCAAGGGCTATGCGCAAGCGCTGGCCGCGGCGTATGACCAAGCCGAGAAGGGCAGCGAACACTTCGAACGTCAGGAATTGGCCGCCGTGCCGCACGATGAGATCGCCAGTTTCTGCCCGCGCACTTCGGTGAACAAAGCCACCGTCGATCGCGTCATCCGCGCCCTTACGCAGTTCCCGGAGAATTTTCATCTGCACCCCAAGCTGCGCGGCTTTATCGACCGGCGCCGCGAGGCCATCGAGAAAGGCGCCCCTATCGATTGGGCGTTCGGCGAAGCGCTGGCCTTTGGCACGCTGGCGCTCGAAGGCACGCCTGTACGTCTCAGCGGCCAGGATTCGGGGCGCGGCACATTCAGCCAGCGGCACCTGGTTTTCGTGGATTCCGAGAGCGCCCACAAATACATTCCGCTGCAGCATGTCTCGCCCGACCAGGCGCGCTTCGATGTTTACGATAGTTCGCTCAGCGAGTATGCCGTGCTGGGTTTCGAATTCGGCTATAGCGTGGCCGATCCGCTGACGCTGGTGATGTGGGAAGCGCAGTTCGGCGATTTCGCCAACGGCGCGCAGATCCTGATCGACCAGTTTATTTCGAGCGCGGAATCCAAATGGGGACAGCCCAGCGGCCTGGTAATGCTGTTGCCGCACGGCTTCGAAGGCCAGGGGCCGGAGCATTCGAGCGCGCGCATTGAACGGTTCCTCGTCTTGTGCGCCGGCAACAATATACAAGTAGCCAACTGCACCACGCCCGCGCAGTATTTCCATCTGCTGCGTCGGCAGATGTACGGCGGCACGGATCGCCGCGGCATGCGCAAACCGCTGGTGATCTTCACACCGAAGAGTTTGCTGCGGCATCCGAAGGCCGTTTCGACCGTCGCCGATCTGACCAGCGGCGGCTTCCGCGAAGTGGTGCCTGACAGCCCGTCCATCGATCCCGAGCAAGTCACTCGTGTGGTCTTCTGTTCCGGCAAGATCTATTACGATCTGCTGGCCGCCCGCGAATCGCGCCAGGCGCATCACGTGGCGCTGGTGCGCATCGAGCAGTTGTATCCGTTCGCCGAAGGCGACGCCAACGACGCGCTGTTGCGCTATCCGCTGACTGCGGAAGTCGTGTGGGCGCAGGAAGAGCCGCGCAACATGGGACCGTGGCGCTTCATGGAGGAACAGTTGCAGCCGCTGCTGGCCGCGAGCGGACGCGATCTGCGCTACGCCGGCCGCCCGGAGAGCGCCAGCCCGGCGACCGGATCGGGGCGCAGGCATCAGGAAGAGCAGTCGGCTATCGCAGATGAAGCGATGTCGGAGCGGCCTCTGGCCGAGTCGCGGCGGGTGCGGTTGGTGTCGCGGCGGTGATGCGGGATCCTTGGGCACCACTTCGGATACGCCAACGATCAATGGCACGGTCGTCTTCGATACGAGCGCGATTAACGCCTTATGCGACACCGGAAACCAGCAGGACTTCATCGCGAGAATGGAAGCTCGGTGCCGGGTCCTGATAACAGAGGCGAACTTGTCCGAGGTATGCGCCACAACTGACCCAGCGCGCAGGGGAAGGTTGTTGAACCTTTGTGAGCGGCTGTTAGCGTTCGGCGATGCGGTCGTGCCGCACGCACAGATCGTTGAGGACATGGTGCGGTGCCATCGGCGGTACGGGCGACGATTTAGTTGGCGCGACGTAGAGATCACGGCGCCGGGTCTCGCCGACGAAATCCGCCGGCGCAGCCTGGTCGGCGACGAACGGATCGTCGAACTGGTGCGCGAGGACGAAAGAGTGAAAAAGAGACAGTTTCGCGACATGTGGCGGGATGCCCACGATAAGTTCGAGAAGGATTTCGAGGGGCAAACTCTGCTGTCGGTCACTGATCTGATCCGCCTCGCAAAGGGCGAGGGCGGGACCTTTTGGGCTCTGGCCGCGAGCCATTACACACGAGCGAATTTGTTCCCAATCGATGAAGCCGCGCTAAAGAAATTCGTGACCGACTGTCCGCCGTTCCACGCAATGGTGGTCATGACCTACGTCTGGCAATATCAATATGGCCTACCGCAGCGGAATGAGGAAGCAAGGTACAAGGCCGGGCTACGCGACCTTTGCATGAGCGTCTATCTGCCCTTCTGTGACTGGTTCGTCACCCGCGATTCGGGGCAGGAAAACGCGTTGCGGCTAATCGCGTGTGAAGTTGGAGCGCCAGTGGGAGTGGTCAGTTACGAGCGGTTCGCCAAAGAGCTACTGGAATGAATTGCAGCCATAACCGAGACGCTACGGCAAAGCTGCGGGTGTCGATGAATTCCCAAAATCGACAGGTGTTCGGCATGGCCCTGTGAAGGGTGAAGGTGAGCCTGCTCAATTCGCGACGCAGATACGTGCAGCGAAACGACTCTGGCGCTGGTGCTAGTCTAGTAGGAGTTGGCCTACGGACGCGGCCACCCCGGACGAAATCTTTTCAACGCCCCAACGGTTCACGCCCGGCGTCGCCCGCAATCACTTAGGCGGACTATAAGAAGTGTTCAGCGCTGACTCCCAAACATTCGACGCCGTGAGGAAGTTGTGGGGGCTAGGGCGGGAGAGCAAGAAGCCGCTCCTTATTTGGGTCGGGGCTGGGGCAAGCTCCTGGCTTGGCTACGAACGGTGGGCAGATCTGGCTTCGCGGTTCCATCAGACTTTCCTGCGCCGCGAATCTCGGTACAGCAGGGCCGAAGCCGCGAACGAGCTTGACTCACAGAACTACCCGGCGGTCTTCCAACGATGCCACGATGCTAGCTCGCAGCTCTATTTTACGTTGCTCTCGGAAGCCCTAGCTCCCAGGGCGATGAGGCCCGTCTACGACCGTTTCTTAGGCGCGTTGCGCCGGCTTGACGGAGCCTCAATCCTAACGACTAATATTGACGAGACCCTTGAGCGGTCACTGCCAGGATTCGATCTCCTCCAGCAATCCGATTTGATGCGCGCGCTTTCCCTGATAGCGTCGAAAGGTCAGTTCATAGGAAAGCTGCACGGATCGATTAGTTCTGTGCGGTCCACCGTATTCACGACTCGTGACTATGAGGTGTTGGTGGGTGATGAGGCGTTCAGAGAGGTCTTGCGGACTCTTTTGACGACGTGCTCTGTTGTTTTCATCGGCTATAGCCTACGGGATCAGTACCTATTGGACCTGCTCGTGCGCCACGCGGAGCTCTTATCATTGTTTGGGGGTGGCCCCCACTTCCTCATCTCGGCGGAAGAGCGCCCGAACCTGCCCGAGAGCGTAAAAGTCATCCGATATCGGACCGATCTTCACACGGATCACCGTTCGGGCATTCTAGCCGTCGAACTGTTGAGCAGGCCTGCCGAGGAAGCTGATTCGCTTCGGTATGACCGCGCTAAGTCGCCGCCGCTTCAGAGTGCGCATTTCCTCAGCGATTTCTATCCGGGGCGCACCTGGACGACCACGTCCGGCCAGGTGTTAGGGCTCAAGGGGGAGGACGGGGCCGAGTCACAGCTTGTGATTGGACCGACATGGACCGACGAGGAGCTTCCCCCAGACGCTGCAACCGCCGCATTTGATTTGGCCGTTGGTCTTATCTGCTTTGATCGCGTCGTGCTCTTGATTGGATCCGTGGGAAGGGCTTTTCAGACGCTCGGGGAAGATTTGTTCTATTATCTTGTCGGAGAAGATGTACTTCAGTTCGTGCAATACGATGGCGATGATGGCGTGATGTTCAAACCGCCGGTGGCGGCCATCGGGTCTATTGTAACGGGGAAGGCCCCGGGCCATACCCCAATGGTGATGATCAAGCGCCAGCTAAGTCCGTTACCCGGCAGGGAGGAATTAGCTGGGGCCAGGATCGAACTCTTGGAGAGCAAGGTGAGGCGGGTGGATCTGTCTGGGACGCTGAATTTTTCCGACGTCTGCAACGGCCTTCTGATATCGCCCGTAACCCGGAATGCCTTAGGACTGAGCGAGGCCACTCCCGTGGGCCACATCCCACGCTGGGTTGCGGCGCCCGCCATTCGACTAACTCTGATCGCAAGGGCCGGCGCGACCTGCCAAATGCTCGGGATCCCTTCGATGAAGCTGATGACAGGGGCCTCTCAAATCGCCCAAGTAGCATTTTCGGCAATAGCAGGTGGCGTCCTGGCGCAGGATGTGGCCGCCTATACCCTGGCAGGTCAATTTGGCGTTATCCCTGATAGCGCTCTTGCTGGTAATCCTGGGATTTGGGCTTCGATTATGGCTTTCCGCGCCAGCGGCGAGGGCACGAACCTGCGATCGTATGTTCTCAAGTATTTGGAGGCCAATCAAGGAGCGGAGATCGTGGCGTCCATCGATGCCGGCCTACGACAGGCCCTCCCATATAACCTGCTTGATGAGGCGAGGCAGAGAATGTCCGCGCTCCTATTAGCGGCGCCAAGCCGCCTCAACATAACACCGGGGATCTGGAGCGACGCGTCCCGACTTTGGAATGGACCCGCCGCGTGGCGACTGAAATCCAAAATGCGGCTCGAGAGCTTTCTGCAGGAACATCGGCTAGGTCCCTATGATCTCTGTCCGTGTGGCTCGTACGAGAAGGTGAAGTTCTGCTGCCAAGCCGCGCTGGAGCACTCGTGACCAGGCAGCAGCCTCTCCATCCTCTCGTAGAGCATGGGTGTAACCCCACGAATCGCAAGACGGCTTGACGATGAACGGCAAGGTCCACTGGGCCGTCTGTTTCCCATTCGCTAAGGATAGAATGGGAGTATGGTGCTGAGCGCACAGGAAGAATCGCTAATTAGCGTCGTCCGGGCACTCCCGCCGGAGGAAGCTGGGAGGGTCCTGGATTGGGCTCGTCAACTCGCCGACCTTGCCGGAGGGCGGACGATCGAGTGGTCCGACGCCTGGACTGATGAGGATCTCGCCGAAGCAACAGCGGCTGCAGTGCAGCGTTTCGAAGGTCAGGAGCGGGAACACAGTTGAAGCCCGGAGACGTCGTAGTGGGCGCCTTTCCAGGCGCGCACGCAACCAAAACTCGTCCCGCATTGGTGCTCTCGACCGAAGAGTACCATCGGCACAGACCCGACGTCGTGGTAGGCCTAATCACCACCCAAGCCCCGCGGCCATTAGCTCCCACCGACTGCGCATTGCGCGATTGGAAGCAAGAGGGACTGCATGCGGCTTCCTATTTTAGGCTGTTTCCGGTCACTCTATCCCAGCGCGAAGTCCGATTGATCGGACGGCTCTCCGATTTGGATTGGGAGTCGGTGCGGCTCTGCTTTAAGGTCGGTTTTGGAAGTTGGTAGTTCCCTGTGATCCACCGTGCGAAACTGCACGGGGTTCCCCGCGTGGTCAGCATTCTCTCTGGCCGTTTACAATGAAGACTGGCGCCAGAGAACCAACTATGACTGCATCCGAAGAGATCAAACAACAACTGCACCCCGCCAAGCTGTTCATCAACGGCCAACACCAAAACGCCGACACCGGCCGCACCATCGACGTCGTCAACCCCGCCACCGGCGAACTGCTCACCACTGTTCCCGACGGCGCCGCCTGCGATATCGATCGCGCCGTGACCGCTGCGCGCTCCAGTTTCGAACGCAAAGCCTGGCGCGGCATGGATCCGTCCAAGAAAGAAAAAATCCTGTGGAACGTTTCCGAGATCCTGCTGAAGCACCGCGAAGAGCTGGCCATCCTCGAATCCATGGAGAACGGCAAGACCGTGCGCGAAGCGGGCGGCGCGGATGTCGATCCAGCCATCGACGCGTTCCGCTATTACGCCGGCTGGGTGCGCAAGATCTACGGCGAAACTATCCCCGTGGATGGTCCGTTTCTCAACTATACCCTGCGCGAGCCGGTGGGCGTGGTCGGCGGCATCGTGCCGTGGAATTATCCGTTGCAGATTGCCGCGTGGAAAGTCGCGCCGGCGCTGGCGTGCGGATGCTCGGTGGTGCTTAAGCCATCCGAATGGACTCCGCTCACCGCGCTTAAACTCGCCGAATATTGCCAGGAAGCGGGCCTGCCCGATGGCGTGCTCAACGTGGTCACCGGCTACGGTCAAATGGCCGGCGAAGCGCTGGCATTGCATATGGACGTGGATAAGATCAGCTTCACGGGCAGCATTCGCACGGCCCGCCGGCTGCTGGCCGCGTCGGGCGAATCGAACTTGAAACGGCTCAGTCTAGAGCTAGGCGGTAAGTCGCCGAACATTATTTTCCCGGACTGCGATATGGAAGCCGCCCTCAAGTCGGCATTCTGGGGTATCTTCGCCAACAAGGGCGAGATCTGCAGCGCGGCGTCGCGCTTACTGGTGCATGAAGAGATACACGATAAGTTTGTCGGCGAGTTAGTAGCCCGCGCGCAGAAACTGAAACTCGGCGATCCGCTCGATAAGAGCACACAAATGGGTTCGCAAGTTTCCGCGAAACAGATGGAGCGCATTCTCGATTACATCCAGTCGGGCAAGGAACAGGGCGCCAAGCTATGTTGCGGCGGCGAGCGCGACACCGATGGCGTCAAGGCTAAGGGATTCTTCGTGAAACCCACCATCTTCTCCGAAGTGAAGCCCGATATGAAAATCGCGCAGGAGGAGATTTTCGGGCCGGTGCTCTGCGCCCTCAAATTCCGCGATGCCGACGAGGCCGTAGAGATCGCCAACTGCACCATCTACGGCTTGGTATCGGCGGTGTGGACGCGCGATATCAAGCTGGCGCATCGCATGGCGGCGGATATCAAGGCGGGTTCGGTGTGGATCAACACTTACAACGGATTCGACACCGCGTCGCCGTTCGGCGGTTATAAGCAGAGCGGCTTCGGACGCGACTTAGGGTCTTACGCGCTCGAGCAATATACTAATATCAAGTCTGTGTGGGTGGCGCTGTGATCGACTTAGAATCGATTAAGCGGCGGTTCGAGGAGAATCATATCCGGCGCGTGAAGTTAGGCGCGTTCGATATCGATGGCACGCTGCGCGGCAAATACGTCAGCCTCGATAAGTTCTGGTCCGCGGTCGAGTCTAGCTTGGGCTTCTGCGATGTGATCTTCGGCTGGGATATCGCGGATGTGTTGTACGACAACGCGAAGTATACGGGTTGGCACACCGGCTATCCCGATGCGCAATGCCGCATCGACTTGGCCAGCTACCGCCTGTTGCCCTGGGAACCGGGCACCGCATTTTTCCTGCTGGATTTTTGCGCGCCGGATAAGTCGCCGCTGGGAATCGCGCCGCGGCAGGTATTCCGCCGGGTGCTCGATCGCGCGGCCGAACGCGGATATACGGCGCACTTCTCGGCGGAGTACGAATTCTTCATTTTCCGCGAGACCGCACAGACTCTGCGCGACAAACACTTCACCAATCTCACGCCGCTGACGCCGGGTATGTTTGGCTATAGCGTGCTGCGCGCCTCGGCGAACTCCGAGTTAGTGCTCGATAGCATGGAAACGCTGGCGGCCCTCGACGTGCCGCTGGAGGGCTTTCACACCGAAACCGGACCGGGCGTTTATGAGGCCGCGATTACTGTGGAAACCGGGCTAGCCGCCGCCGACCGCGCGGCGCTGTTCAAAACCGCCGTGAAGGAAATTTGCGCGCGCCACAACCTTACGCCCACATTCATGGCGAAGTGGAACCCCAGTCTGCCGGGGTGCAGCGGACATCTGCACCAGAGTCTCAGTCCTCGCGACGGGCAGGGGAATCTTTTCTACGGCGAGCGCACCATGCCCGACCTTATGCGGCACTACATCGCGGGCCTGGTCGAGAACATGCGCGAATTGACGGCGGTGTTTTGTCCGACGATCAATTCTTATAAGCGCACGGTGCCGGGCGCGTGGGCTCCGGTGAACGCCACCTGGGGCATGGACAATCGCACCACGGCGGTGCGCGCGATTCCGGGCGGGAAAAAATCGTCACGCGTGGAGTTGCGCGTGACCGGCGCGGACATCAATCCGTATCTGGCTATGGCCGCCTCGCTGGCCGCCGGTTTGGACGGCATCGAGCGCACGCTGCAGCTTCCGCCGCCGACCGTGAACGCATATACGGGCGAGGCTCCCGCGCTCCCGCGCACGCTGGCCGAGGCCACCAGCCTGTTCCGCCAGAGTCGCGTGGCGCAAGAATGGCTCGGCGAAGATTTTGTGGATCACTACGCGATCACGCGTGAGTGGGAGGTGCGGCAGCACGAAAAGGCCGTGACGGATTGGGAATTAGCGCGCTACTTTGAATCCGTCTGACCACAGACCCACCCGTGGGGCAGACCCACATGTGTCCGGTTAAAAGTTGAATAGATTCAATTGGTTAGGGTCGGTCGGTAGCTCCGGCCGCGAGTTAGGTGTCTCAAACACCTGTAAAATAGGCAGTTTTTCGAAGGCGGTGAGTCCTACAACCTGCAAAAAAGTGTAGAGACTCACCACAATGCCCAGCGTCTTCCTAGCGATGGCCACCAGTAGGTAGACGCTCACCGCGATCCAGATCTGCGTCTTGACGGCATTTTCAGAATTGCCCAAAAAGCTCTGGATCCGGAGGTGTTGCTTGATCCATTTGAAGAACACCTCGATAGCCCACCGACTCTGATACAACTGGGCGATGGTGAGGGCAGGCAGCAGAAAATTATTGCTCAGAAAGACGAATCGCTTGCCGCTGGGCAGGTCGCAATACGACACACGACGGAGCGCGACCGCATACTTGTCCCGAGTTTTCACGCCAGTCAGCAACACGGTTTGATCCGAGCGGAGACCAGTGGCCCGCGACACGGGTCGTGAATATTGACGTCCCATCTTCGTGGTGGTCAGCGCGCGGGTGACGAAGAATGCCCCCGTTTGATGAATGCGAAACAGAGGTCCGAAACTCAGATATCCTCGGTCCATTACATAGAAAGCCCCAGGCTCGAAAGCCATCCGGTCCAGCATCAACACGTCGTGGGAACGGCCGTGGGTAATATCGATAACCGTGGGAATGCTGCCGCGCAGGTCCAGCAAGGTATGCATCTTGACCGCGCCGCGGGAACGTTCGAAGGGGGCCCAGGGACACAAAGAGAGACAGACATCTATGGTGGTCGAGTCCAGCGCATAGACCGTGTTGTCGAGCTCGACGCCGAACGGATCACCCGCATACAGCGGGCGCGCGATCGCGATGAGCACTTGCGCCAGATCGGCATAGACACGCCAGTCCCGCCGTTCATTGGCATCTGCCAGCGTGGAACGCGAAACCTCCCCACGAATTCCCAAATGATAAAGCTTATCGGAGACCGCCCGCAGGCACGATTCCAAATCCCGCAAGCTTTCCCGATGCGTCAGTTGCGCGAATGCCATGCACAGCCACTGGTCCCAGCAGGAGAAACGGCGCAAATGCCGGCTTGCTTTATGCCGTGCAACACAGGCTTGAAATTCGTCGTGGGGAACGAAGTCCATCAGTTGCGAGAAAACCATTCGGCCTTGATTCACACCCCACTATAGGGGATCACAGTTCAAATCGTTTTCGGCACGTAGCACTGTAACGGACTGAAAAATGACCCTTTATCCCCGCCCAGGAAAATTAAACCGGACAGGTGTGGGGCAGACCATCGTTTTCTGTGGTCTGCCCTGTTACAAATTTCACCCTATACAATAAGGTAGATGATCGGCTTCCCGTTCGTCCGGATATTGGCCGTTGCGCTGATCTCCGCCGCGCCGGCCGCCACGGCCACCAACGTCTCTCTCGTGAACCCCGGCTTTGAAAGCCCCTACAACGCCATCTCCGCGAACAACGGCCTCATCACCGGCTCCATCGCCAACGGCTGGCAGGATAACTCCACCTGGTCCGATTCCACCGTGCAGTATTCGCAGGAATTCAACGATCCGCACAGCGGCGCATCCTGCCAGAAGATGGCGGTGGCATCCGTGCCCGATGGCGAAGCTCAATTCCAGCAGACCATTCCAGTGGCCGCAGGATCGCTCTATACCGCCTCTATTTGGATGCGCGCCGTCGCGGGCACTCAAGTCACATTGCGGATCCAGGATGCCAACCCGCCTTATGAGTCTTACATAGATACTTACATCAATCCCACTACGGACTGGCAGCAGGTGAGCATTCAAGGTTATATCGTGGTCACTACCAGCGCCTATCTGATGGTGGCGCTGGACGGGCCGGGGACGGTGTGGCTCGACGACGCCAGCGTGTCTTACACCGCCGGCACAGTGACGCCGACGCCGAATCTCGGGCCGATTTCCACGTCCTTCTTCGGCATCCATGTGGCGCATTTCCTGGAGAGTACGCTGTCGAACGCCGGGTTCGAGCCGCCGTTTGTCTCCGTGGGACAGAACGATCCGATATCCGGCAGCGTGGCAGCCGGTTGGGCAGACAACTCGTCGTGGGCGAATGTCACGGTAACTTACTCGGCAGATACTAATAATCCGCATAGCGGCACAGCCGCGCAGATGGTGGATGTAGGGGCCGTCCAAAGCGGCGCCGTGCAGTTGGTCCAGCCGATCGTGGTGATTCCGGGGGCCACTTACTCGTTCAGAGTGTGGCTGCGTGGCCAGCCCGGTATGAGCGTGAACGTCATCTTACAGAACCAGAATTCGCCTTATAACTACTACGCGGAAACTCCGGCGGCGCTTACCGCGAATTGGCAGCAGTTCACCGTTACCGGACAGATCGACGACACGGGCCAGATCCTTCTGATGGTGCAATCCACCACGCCCCAAACATTTTCCGTGGACGATGCGACCTTCACGGATTCGAATGGGGTTCCGGTCGCGGGCGGCGTGCCATGGCCAAGCGCGCGCTTCGGCACGCTGCGCTTATGGGATTCCGGCACCGCCTGGACCGCCCTCGAACCCTTGCGCGGCGTGTGGAATTGGCAGCCGCTGGATACCTGGGTGGCGGCGGCCGGGCAGAATGGCATACCGGATATCCTGCTGACGCTCGGCCAAACGCCGGCCTGGGCTTCGTCCAATCCGGGCGATGTGAACTATGTCGGCGCAGGCGCGCCCGCACCGCCCACGAACATTCAGGATTGGGACGATTACATCACCGCCGTCGCGCAGCGCTATAAAGGACGCATCCGCTATTACGAAATCTGGAACGAGCCGAACGATACTACTTACTTCACCGGCACCGTCGCTCAATTAGCCCAACTTACTCAGCATGCCTTTCAGATCATTAAGGCTGTGGACCCACAGAATACAGTGACTTCGCCTGCCGCTTACTCCGCGGGCTATCTCGATAACCTGCTGGCCGCGGGCATAGGTCAATACGTGGATGTCATCGGCTATCATGTTTACACTACGCCTCCGGAAGCTACCGGCGCCGAAATCGCGAACGTGCGGCTGGTGATGAATAAGTACGGTGTCGGTTCCAAGCCGCTGTGGGATACGGAAGGCGCATCCGGCGACACTACCACGCCTCCGAATGAGGCGGCCGCCTACATCGTGCGCAAGTACCTCACCGACCTGGCATTTGGTTCCGTACGCTATGACTGGTACACCTGGGATCAGGCAACCTCGTTCTGCGTGGGCGTGGAGCAGAATAATCCGCGGCAACTCACTGCGGCGGGCCAGGCATACCGCATCATGTTCGACTGGCTGCTCGGCGCCACATTGATCAACGCCACCATCGATCCATCCGGCACGTGGCAGATCTGGTTGACTCTGGCGACCGGCGACCAAGGCATCATCGTTTGGAATCCAACGCAGAACGTACAGTTCACGGTGCCCGCGTCGATCCAGGCGCGCACGGTCCGCGATATTTTCGGCGGCTCGTCGGCGGAAACCGGCAATACACTGGGGGTCACCGATTCGCCTGTCCTGGTTTCCTCGTGTTGCCAGGCCACGCCAACATTCGGCTCCGTGGCCGATTCCGCCAGCTTTACGAACGCAGTCTCCCCCGGCAGCCTGGCCAGCATCTTCTACGGCACGGGATTGGCAGCGCAACCCGCCGGCGCCCAAATTCTGCCGCTGGCAAACGAACTTGACGGCGTGAGCGTGACGATTAACGGCTACTACGGCCCCATGCTCTACGCCGATTCGGACCAGATTAATTTTCAGGTGCCGTTCGAAGCACAGCCCGGTGGAGCGACCCTCATGGTGCGGTCGCCGTCAGGAATGAGCCTGGAATATCCGCTGACGATCTATCCGGCCGCCCCGGGAATATTTCAGTTCGATGAAAACCTGGCCGTGGCGACCGATCCGCAAGGCAATTTAATCACTGCCGATCGTCCGGCGCCTGCAGGTTCGGTAATTGTTGTCTATTTGACGGGAATCGGCGGCGTATCGAACGCGCCGCTGGATGGGGCAGGCGCTCCGGCAAATCCTCCAGCCTCGGCGCTGCTGCCCGCCAGTGCAACCGTCGGCGGCCTGAACGCACCGATTCAGTTTCTAGGGCTTACACCTTACTTTGTGGGATTGGCGCAGGCAAATATCCAAGTGCCGCAACTCCCGGCGGGGAATTATCCGCTGGTGATTACGGTAGGTGGCGTCGCCAGCATGCCCGGCCAATTATCCGTAACCCAGTAGCTTGTGTATCGGATTGGAACAGGTGTGTATCAGCGGCCGACGGACGGCGGAGTCGAAATCATCGATAACAGTAGGCTGAACAAGACTAAAAAGGCGAGACCGCCGGCAATCCACATAATTAACTCCGTACCCCGCTTGTGTCACAGCAATTTGGATGCCGAACGTTGTGGGGCAGGCTCGTAGCCTGCGCGGGCCTCGCAGGCCCGCTCTTCGGGCGAGCAAAGCTCGCCTGGACAGGCCGGGAGGCCTGTCCTACCCGCGTATCAGCCGCACCGCGTTTGACAACGGATTCCCAGACCCTCCAGCAGATGCTGGCACCGCCGCTCCATCCGGCTCCGTTGCCTGCTCTTGTCCCTCGCCCGGCGCCAAAAACAGATTCGTCTGCACCCCATGCTGCCGCGTGTACAGATCGTAATACCGGCCGCGCAATTCATACAGCGATTCGTGACGACCCCGCTCCACAATGCGCCCCTCTTCGACGACCAGAATTTGGTCGGCGCGACGGATTGTCGACAGACGATGAGCAATCACGAACGTGGTCCGGCCGCGCATCAGGTACCCCAGGCCCTCCTGAATCAGCGCTTCGGATTCGGAATCGAGGCTGGAGGTAGCCTCATCGAGAATCAGAATCGCCGGATCGGCCAGAATGGCCCGCGCGATCGACACGCGCTGTTTCTGCCCCCCCGAAAGCTTCACGCCGCGCTCGCCCACCAGGGTGTCATAGCCCTTGGGAAACGACTCCGCAAATTCATCCACGCGCGCGATGCGGCAAGCTTCGCGGATTTGTTCCTCACTCGCGCCCGGACGGGAAAACGCTACGTTGTCCCGAATCGTACCGTCAAACAGAAACGTATCTTGCAATACCACGCCAAGCTGGGTGCGGTAAGAAGATAGCCTTATGGTGGAAAGATCCATGCCATCGACATAGATAACTCCTTCGCGCGGTACATAGAAAGCGGCGATCAATCCTATAATTGTGGACTTACCCGAGCCGGACGGACCCACCAACGCAGTCACTGTATCGGGCGCCGAACGGAACGAGACATCGTGCAACACCGTCCGGCCCTCATCATAAGAAAAAGTCACGTGTTCGAACACCACTTCGCCCTGGATGTTACCCGCAGTCACCTGGCGGTGTGGATCTTCGTCTTCCGGCCGTTCGTGCAGCACCTCGCGCGTGCGCTCCAGGCCGGCCAGCGCTTCGCTGATCTGCGTGCCGATTCCCACAATCTGGAAAACCGGCCCGATCAGGAACGCCAAGAACATGGTGAAGGTAAAAAATTGCCCCAAGGTGAGCGTATGGTTCATCATCTGCCGTGCGCCCAGATACATCACCAGCGAGCCCAGAATACCCATCATCAGCGTGGCGCCGAAACTCATCAGTGAGGTGGAAGTGAGGCTCTTCATCACGTTCTGGAGCAGCCGCTCGACCCCGCCGGAAAACACTTCGGCTTCGGCAGCCTCCGCATGATAGCCTTTCACCACGCGCACGCCGCCCAGCGACTCGGTAAGCCGTCCGGTGACTTCGGCGTTGATCTTGCCGCGCTCGCGGAAAATAGGGCGCATCACGCCAAAGGCTTTGCGCAGCGCCAAACCGAATGCCAGGACGGCGCCCAGCGCCACGCCCGTCATCGAGGGGCTAAGGCGCAACAACACGACCAGCGCCAGCACCGCGGTAAGCAGTCCACCGACAAATTCCACCAGGCCGGTGCCGATCAGGTTGCGCACGCCCTCCACATCGCTCATGATGCGCGAAACCAGCACGCCGCTGTTGTTCGAATCGTAGTAAGAGACCGGCAGCCTTCCGACGTGCTGCTGCACCTTGCGGCGCATCTCGGCGATAAGGCGCTGCGCGGCTTTGGAAAGCAGTTGCGTCAGGCTGTACGAGGTGACGCCTTGGATGATCGTTGCACCGACCACCGCCAGGATCAAGGGCCGCAGCAGGTAGTAATGCTTCTTGCCGATGATATCGTCCACCAGGTACTTCGTCGAAGCGGGCAACACCAGTCCGGACACGCGATTGATGGCCATCAGGACCATGCCCAAGGCCAGCAGGCCGCGGCGCGGATGCACCAGTTCCTTGATGTCGGGCCATAAGGCGCGCAGGCGTTCGGACCGGGGAAGCGTGGCTTTGTCTGAAGGCACTTATTTACAGTTTCTCACGCGACCGGCGGCTGCCGCACCCGGTAAATAGGCCAGTGTTGTGAAAATGCCCGATTGACCCAGCCGTCCCGTATCAGACATAATCAACCCGGATGACCGGCCTCATCGTGTCTCACTACCGGATACTGGAAAAGCTCGGCAGCGGGGGCATGGGGATCGTGTATAAAGCGGAAGACACCCGGCTGGGGCGCGTGGTGGCGCTCAAGTTCCTGTCCGGGGAACTGCCGCGCGAACAGGAAGCCCGCGACCGTTTTCGGCGGGAAGCGCGCGCGGCTGCGGCGCTGAGCCACCCCAATATCTGCACGGTCTACGATATCGGCGAGCACGAAGGCAAGCCATTCATCGCCATGGAACTGCTGGACGGCCAGACACTGGCGGAGCGCATCGGGGGCCGGCCGATGGCGATGGACAATTTGCTGGACCTGGCGATTCAAATCGCCGACGCGCTCGACGCGGCGCACGCGCAGGGCATCGTGCATCGGGATATTAAGCCTGCCAATATCTTCGTGACGGCGCGGGGGCAGGCAAAGATTCTGGATTTCGGCGTCGCCAAACTAATGCAGGCGCCGGCGTCTACGCCCGACGGGCAAACGGCTACAGATACGCTGCTCACCGGCCCCGGCGCGACCGTGGGAACGCTGGCCTACATGTCGCCGGAGCAGGCCCGCGGCGAGGAACTGGACGCCCGCGCCGACCTATTCAGCTTCGGCGCCGTGCTTTATGAAATGGCCACCGGTCGAAGAGCCTTCGCGGGCAAAACTCCCGCGGCTCTCTTCGCCGCTATTCTTATGGAAACGCCGCCGCCCGTGCCCGGAGAATTGCAGCCCACGATCCAGCGAACTCTCGAGAAAAATCGCGGCGAGCGATGGGCCAGCGCCGCGGAAATGAAGTCCGCGCTCGAGGAACTCAGAAACGCGAAGGGGCGCGTGTCCGCGCTGCCAAAAAAGGAAGGAACTCGCGAGATGGTGGCGGCGCGGCCGTACCCCGTTTTGCGCGAGTTCCTCAGAAGAAAACGCGTGTCGCCTGGAGCTTCCACGGCATCCCCAGGCATGCTGGCGCGCCAACCGGTGTTTTGGATCGCGGTCGCGATTCTGATCGCGGGCCTGGGGACCACCGCGCTGTGGCTGGGGCGGGTGCTCCCGATCCGCCGCGCGGCCGGTTCGCCGGCCTTAGCGGTTACTCCCCACGCGCGACGCTCGGTTGCGGTAATGGGCTTTAAGAACCTCGCCGGAAGGCCGGATGCGGCATGGCTGTCCGCGGCCCTCTCGGAGATGTTCTCAAGCGAGTTGTCCGCCGGCGAAAAGCTGCGCACCATCCCCGGCGAGGATGTAGCGCGCGTCAAGATCGACCTTTCGCTGCCGGACGCCGACGGCTATGGACGCGATACACTGGCCCGGATCCGCAAGAATCTGGGCGCCGATTTTATCGTGCTTGGCTCGTATTATTACTCCGGAAAAGACGACGGGGGACAGGTGCGGCTGGACCTGCGCCTGCAAGATGCCAGCTCCGGCGATACGGTCGCCACCATCTCCCAGACAGGCGCCGACGTCCAGCTATTGGATCTGGTCTCGCGCACCGGGTCGCAGTTGCGGGAGAAGTTCGGCGTGGAGGAAGTCACGCCCGCGGAAGCTACGGGAGTGCGCGCGGAGCTTCCCTCCAACCCGGAAGCTTACCGCCTGTATGCCGAGGGTTTGGCGCGCCTGCGCGTGTACGATGTCCAGGCGGCCCGGGGTCTGCTCGAAAAGGCAGTCGAAGCGGAGCCGGATTGCGCGGTGGTGCATTCCGCGCTGGCAGAGGCCTGGACGTCTCTGGGCTATGAGGAAAAGGCCAAGCGGGAGGCCAAACGCGCCATGGATCTCTCTGCCGGTCTCTCGCGCGAGAAGCGGCTTTCCACCGAAGGCCGCTATCGCGCGACGACCGGAGACTGGGACAAAGCGGTGCAGATCTACAGCGCTTTGGTTAGATTCTTTCCGGACAATCTGGACTACGGGCTACGGTTGGCCACCGCACAAACCAGGGCGGGAAAGGCCCGCGACGCTTTGGCCACGGTAACTGCCCTGCGCGGTTTGCCGGCGCCGGCGCGAGAGGACCCGCGCATCGATCTGGAGGAGTCCGGCGCCGCCAATTCGCTGGCGGATTTCCAGAGAAGCCGGCAACTGGCCGCGGCCGCGGTCGCCAAGGCCAACAGCCAAGGCGCGGGACTGCTGGCGGCGCGCGGCAATCTGGCGCTAGGGTGGGCGCTGGAACGGCTGGGGCAATTGCAGCAGGCCTCCGCCGTGTTGGGCCAGGCGAGAGACGCGTTCGCGCGCGGAGGCAATCGGGACGGCGCGGCGCATGCATTGGAAGCCATGGCCGCCACGCGTTATGACCAGGGCGACATGACCGGCGCGCGCAAATTCTATGAGGAGGCTCTGCGCGTCTACCGCGCTTGCGGGGACCGCCGCGGCGTGGCCAACGCGCTTAACGACAGCGCTAACATTCTCTACGAACAGGGCAATTTGGACGGAGCGAAGAAAGGCTACCAGGAGGTTCTGCGGATCCAAAGCGAGATCGGAGCCAAGGGCGATGCCGCCGGGACTTTGGGAAATATCGCGAATGTGCTGGATGGGCAGGGCGATCTGGCCGGGGCCAGAAAGATGCACGAAGAAGCTTTGCGGGGTTTTAGCGAAGTGGCCAACAAGAGAGGCGTATCTTCGACTCTCTCCAATTTGGGAGGGCTGCTGATCGAGCAAGGCGATCTGGTGGGCGCCAAATCGTTCTACGACCGGGCGATCAAGATTTGCATGGAAACATCGTACCGGCGGGGGCGCGCTTACGCGCTGGAGGGGCTGGGACAGGTCGCGCTGGCGCATGGCGACCTGGCGGGCGCGCGCCACAACATGGAGCAAGCGCTGGCCATCCGCCGTGAGATGGGAGACGAGCTCAATACCGCTTCCAGCCGGGTGGATCTCGCCACCGTAGCCATCGAAGAAAGCCGGCCCGCGGAAGCCGAGGCGCCTCTGCGGTCGGCCATCGAAGCTTTCCATAAGGCGAAATCGGGTGACGACGAAGCGGCCGCCGATACCGCACTGGCGCGTTCGTGGGCGGCGCGCGGAATGCAATCCGACGCGATGTCCGCTGTCCGCCGCGCGAAGGCGCTACTGACAGCGGCCAGCGGGATTCCGGTGCGCTTCGGCGTGGCGCTGGCGGAAGCCCGCATCAGTGCGAACTCGGGGCCGGCGGCGCTCGCGGACAGCCGGAAGCTGCTCCAATCCACGCTGGATGAGGCCATGCGGCACGGCTATGTGGGCTATCAGTACGAGGCGCGCCTGGCGTTGGGCGAACTCGAGGTACAGTCCGGCAATGCGGCGGAGGCGCGCGCTGGTCTGGCCGCGCTGGGAAGCGAAGCCGGCGCCAAGGGCTTTGGCCTGATTGCGCGCAAGGCTGTGGCTGTGAGTCAGGGGCGGCCGTGATCGCTGGCTAAGATTGACATAAGGCCCGCGTATAGCTGCGCCGGATGCTGCCCGGCAATTCATACCGGTCGAACTCCGTGGAGAAGCACCAAGCCACTTCGCGCACCTCTTCCGACACGGCGAATGAGTCTGCCGTGGCGTGCAAACGGAAGATCAGATCGTGATGCAGATGAAACGGCTCGTCGCGGCGCGGCGGGATGCCGTGGACATCCATGCCCACCAGCAGCGGAGCGTCATCGGCGCGCAAGACCGCGCCGGTTTCTTCGACCACTTCGCGGCGTCCGGCATCGCCGATCAACGCGTCGTCGGGCTCCACGTGACCGCCCGGAAGCAGCCAGCGTTGCAGGCGGCGATGCAGCACCAACAGAATGCGGTCGCGCGTGGGGCTGAGCACCAGGCCGGTGCAAGTGATGTGGCCGGGATTGAATTGGCGGCGGGACAACGGCTCGGGCGAGCGATTGAGTAATGCGAGGACGAGTTCCTGGCTCTTGGCCGCTTCGCCATCGTCTCCAGGGTCGAAGCCTTCGACGAGGGTAGCGACGGCGGCGGGTTCGATCATGCTTCACTATACTGGAAAAAGAGGCCCCGTATGATGAACGAATTCGTTGAGCAACGCAACCGGGGGTTACTATGTCCGCGACACGCGTGTGTCGCTGGATTCATCGTGTATGCGTATCGGCGTGGCGAGTCAGCGGAATCGATCCGGCAGAATTTCCCGTCATTGCTGACGTCTTGCGAGCGGAGCCTTCGATCGACTTTGTGACAGCTTAGGCCGCGGAACTCGCGGGAGTCCCGGACGATGAGGTTCTTGCGATCGCGAGCCGGGAGGGGCGGGTGCTGTTACGCACGACATCAGAACGATGCCATTCTGGTTCGCTCAATTTCTGACGAGTTTGATTAGCCCGGGTGTCATGAACAGGATTTGCCGGCTCCCGTTTTGAACAATTGTTACAATCCCTCTCCGCTACACTAAGGAAATATGGGCATAGTGATCACCCAGGTGGACGCCTTCACCGCGAAGCCGTTCGCCGGAAATCCGGCGGCGGTGTGCGTACTCGCCAAGGCGGCCGAGGAAAGCTGGATGCGCAATGTGGCGCGCGAAATGAATCTTTCGGAAACGGCTTTTCTGGTACCGCAAGACGGCGGGTACAACCTGCGCTGGTTCACGCCCGCCATCGAAGTGGACCTATGCGGTCACGCCACGTTGGCTAGCGCCCACGTTTTGTGGCAAGACAGCCATCTTCCGCCGGACGGGCAAGCGCGCTTCCATACGCGCAGCGGCCTGTTGACGGCCGATCGCCAGGGCGATTGGATTGAGATGAATTTTCCGGCCAAGATGGAGCAAGCCGCCGAGCTGCCCGCCGATCTCGCGGCGGCGCTGGGTGTCGAGCCCGTCTACGTAGGCCGCAACCAGTTCGATTACCTGGTGGAGGTGGAATCGGCCGAAGCGCTGCGCACCGCGAAACCGGATCATTCGGCGCTGCGCAAGCTGCCGGTGCGCGGCGTCATCGTAACGGCGCGTTCCGATACGCCCGAATTCGATTTCATCTCTCGCTTCTTCGCGCCTGGCGCGGGAGTGGATGAAGACCCGGTGACCGGATCCGCGCACGTCTGCCTGGGTCCCTACTGGAACAAGCGGCTCGGCAAGAGCGAGTTCGTGGCATATCAAGCTTCGCCGCGCGGAGGGGTGGTACGCGTGCGTTGCGCCGGCGACCGCGTGTATCTCGGCGGGCAGGCGGTGACTGTGTTACGGGGCGAGTTACTGGGGTGATGACTGGGCCTTAATGCGCTCGACTAATCTATAGACGGTGGTTGACGGATTCGCTCCCGCCGTATCCCGCGAGATGTGTCATCTCTCAAGATCCCCGGCGCGTTGCAGGGCGTCGGAGTACCTCGGACGCAGGGTCGCATAATCGAGTTCCTTTTCATAGCTGCGCACGTAGCCCCTGCAAAGGTGCTGCACGTTGGCGCGCTCGATATGTGCCCGCTGATCCTGAAAGTGCAGCAAGGCCCAAGGTTCGAAGCAGGGATTTGAAATGGCCACCTCCACGCCATTCGCTTGCGCCTGTTCCCTGGCCTCGGCGATCAGAAGATGCTCGTCCACATCGAAGACGCACCACACTTCGTCGTACTTCAAGTTGTCGTCGGCCCGGCGTTTCGCATCGCGAATGGCTTGTCTCCTCAGATCGACCGCTCGTTGGACGATAGTCTTCGGCGTCTCACCCCGCTCAATCTCCAGTTCCATGAGGCAGCGCTCCACATGGCGGACCGCCCGGAAGTAGGAGGGCTCCGTGACCGCGCCTTCGCAAACGATCAGGAAGCGCGGCTTCGGTTGGCGGCTCGGTCTGCGCCGTCGAAGATCGTTACGATTTCTCGCCATTTCCACCTGTGTTCCCGGCCAGAAAGTCGGAGTGAATGAACGGAATGGCTCCGTAGCGCCCCTGCAGATATCCGCTCCCCAGGTTCTCCCGGCGTCGTGGCTTGAAATCGGTTAGTGGATACAGATGGCTGCTGCCTGCCGAGTCCTTCTCGGTAAACCAAATCTGATCGCGCCTAAGCTCCCCGCTGCCCAATAGGTTCGTGTCGTGTGTGTTGAAGATCAACTGTGCGTTTTGCGGATTGGTCGCCGGTCCATTGAAGAGCCGAACGATTTCGACACCGAGCAGAGGATGCAGGCTGGCATCCAGTTCATCAACACACAGAACCGCCCCGTTCCTGAGGCCCCACATGATTGGGCCAATCAATGAAAGATATGCCAAGGTGCCATTCGATTCCTGATGCATCGCAAGCGGAATCTCTGCGCCGTCGATGCGGTGCGCCAACCGAATATCGGTGACAGGCGGCGAGCCCATAAGCTCGTCCACCATCACATCTGGAACGCCGAGGTCGGCACGGGAGAGTAGACGGACGATCGTGCGCTTGCTCTGTTCATTCTGGCAGAGCTCGACCACATCCTGCGGGAAGCCTCTCCGTTCAATAATGGGTGCGGGTAAGCGTGAAAACCAGGTGTACACGGTCAGGAGTGCCTCGTGGTTATTCTGCGCAGCCGTCGAGAGGAAGAGGCTGTTCTTGCGCGTGAGTGCCTGAATGGTTTTGTGATCGCCCGGCATCTTGCCGCCGAAAGACATCGGCCCGTCTCGACTCGCTCGAACCAAGCCTGTTTCTTCCCCCTTGGATAAACATATCGCCACTCCCGCAGGATTACTTGCGAGTTGGCAGCAAATCCATATTGGTGGCGAATTCCAGCCAGCAGAAAATCCACCGAGAACTCAGATGGAAGCGCAGGATCGTCGCCGACGAACGGCTCCACAGGGATACGCTGATCCGGTTGCCATTGCGTGTGCGAAAACTTCACGGCATTAGCCATGAACTCGAGAGCCTTGGTGACGGCTGTCTTGCCCGACGCGTTCGCCCCATAAATCGCTGCGACTGGCAATACCTGCTCATTCAATCCAGGCGGGCTGAAAAGCCCGTCGCCAGATCCGGGCAGCTTGCTGGCGATGAGCGACAGTTCCTGCTCCGTCCGAAACGACCGGAAATTCGAGAATCGAAACTTAAGCAGCATGACAACCGTTCTGTGCCTCGTCTTCGCACAAATCCGCATGCTAAACTCCCCCTATGCCCCCGCCGCGCGACATGCCCGATGAGCCGCCGCCCTTCCTGGGCACGTGGTCCCGCGTCTACACCGCAGTCGTCGTTTATCTCGCGATAATAATCGCCCTCTGCTACGCGTTCACCCGCGCCTTTTCATGAGACCTCTCGATTGGGTGGTTCTGGCCGGATCGCTGGCGTCCATCATCGCCTATGGTCTGTATCGCGGGCGCGGCAGCAACACGGTCGACCGCTATCTGCTGGCCGGCAAATCCATGCCGTGGTACGCCATGGCGCTCTCCATCATGGCCACCCAGGCCAGCGCCATCACCTTCATCTCCACCACCGGCCAATCCTATGTGGATGGCATGCGCTTCGTGCAATTCTACTTCGGCCTGCCGCTGGCCATGGTGATCATCTCGGCAACGGCCGTGCCTATCTTCCATCGCGCCAAGGTGTATACCGCTTACCAATACCTCGAAAATCGCTTCGACGCCAAAACGCGCGCGCTGGCCAGCCTGATCTTCCTCATGCAGCGCGGCCTTTCCGTGGGGCTCACGTTCTACGCGCCCGCCATCGTGCTCTCCGTGATCTTCGGCTGGCCGGACCGCCTTACCACGCTGATCATCGGCGTCACCGTGGTGGTCTACACGGTGACGGGCGGCATCCGCACAGTCACCTGGACCGATGTGCAGCAGATGATGATCATCATGTTCGGGCTAGTGGTGGCGCTGGTCATGATCATCCTGCTGCTGCCGCGGCAAGTGTCATTCCTGGATGCCGTCCATCTGGCGGGCGCGGCCGGCAAGCTCAACGCCGTCACGTTCAATTTCGATTGGAACGATCGCTATAACTTGTGGAGTGGCTTGATCGGCGGCATGTTTCTGGCGCTATCTTACTTCGGATGCGATCAGTCGCAGGTGCAGCGCTATCTTACCGGTAAGTCCATCGCGCAAAGTAAGCTGAGCCTGTTATTCACCGCCATAGCTAAGATCCCCATGCAGTTCTTCATTCTGTTCATCGGCGCGATGGTGTTCGTATTCTATATCTTCGAGCCCGCCCCGCTGCTGTTCCAGCGCCTCGAGTACAATCGTATCCGGCAGCCGGAGCTGCGCGCGCGCTACGACCCCATCGCGGCGCGCTACCAGGATGCGATGGCGCGGCGCAAAGCCCAAGCGCTGGCGGTAGTCGAAGCCCGCCATAGCGGCGACCCGCGCGCCGAAAGCGACGCCGTCGCCGGATACCGCAGCGCACAACGCGATGTGGATGCCGCCCGGCTACAGGGCTCCAAGCTCGTCGAAGCCACCGGCGGCGGAAAGGGCTTCCGCGATACCAATTACATCTTCCTATCGTTTGTAACTAAGTATCTGCCGGCCGGCATCGTAGGACTGGTAATCGCCGTCATCCTCGCGGCCACTATGTCTTCGAGCTCCGGCGAGATCAATTCGCTGGCCACTGTCTCGGTGGTCGATATTTACCGGCGTCACTTCCGAAAGCAGGCTTCCGACCGGCATTATCTGCTGGCGTCGCGCGTAGCTACCGCCTTCTGGGGCGCCTACGCCGTGGTCTTCGCCGGACTCGGCAGGCACCTGGGATCGTTGATCGAAGCCGTGAATATTGTAGGTTCGCTGTTCTACGGATCGCTGCTGGGCGTCTTCGTGCTGGCGTTCTTCTTCAAGCGGGTGGGCGGCACCGGCGCCTTCGTGGGTATGATAGCGGGAGAGGCCGCCATCTTCGCGGCATTTATATTCACGAATATCTCATTCTTGTGGTTTAATGTGATTGGCTGCGTAGTAGTGATCGCGGTGGGATTGACGGTCAGCGCAGTTGGACCCGCCGGCTCCCCGCATCCGACGCGCTCCGGAGCTGGCCGATGAGATCGTGTCACTACTTCATCCCACGGGTTTCACTGCGGACTCGCGCATCGTGCTCGGCGGCGATCCTCCTCGTGCTGGCTCCTGCCGTCGATCGAAGGCTAAACCGGCGTGCGGCAACCGCCGACGCCGGTTCGACCACCCTGCGCGTGCATATCCCGAAACCGCTGGCCGACGTGCTCGACATAGTTCAGCAACAGTACCTGGTCCCCATCACCTTCGAGGAGGGACCGTTCGAGAGCCATGCGGATCTGACAAGTGCCCCGATCAAACAAACGGACGGCTCCGCAATCGTCTTCCGCTCACTGCCGCCGTTGACTTCCGCGTCAGCCTGGATGCCCAGACCCTCGCTGCGGCCGCCGCCCAAGCATTGCTCGCCGCATACCGAAGCGACGGCCTTCCGGGCATATGCGAAATGATTCAAACTGCGGATCGAATCGACGTCGTACCGAAGCAGATTCTAGCTCGGAACGGGCTCGTGAGGAACGTGCCGTGATGAGCTATCCAGTGAGCTTCCCTCTGGCGACGCGAGGGCCGCAGGTGATAGGGGAGCTTAAAGCAGTAATCGCATTAATGGGGCGCGAAACAGTCCTGCGGTTGCCCACCTTCCCGCCACCGTGGTATGAGAGAGTGGTGAGTGAGCGGCCGTTCCAGTTCGATTGGGACGAGGTCAAAGCGGATGCGAACCTACGCAAACACGGCATCGCGTTTGAACTGGCTTCCACCATTTTCTTCGATCCGAACCTGCTCACGGTGGCCGATTTGGAGCACAGCGCAACTGAGGACCGTTGGTTTTCCGTTGGGATCGCGGGCAACGGCGTATTGCTGTCGGTCGTCTATCTGTGGTCCGATAGCGATCCCGCCGCGATCAAGGTCCGGTTGATTTCAGCGCGAAGAGCGACGCAGTCCGAGTATGGACGGTATCAGGTAGCCTTATGAACGATCGACCGATAGACGACAACGACATGCCCGCCGAAATCGACTTCAGCAAAGGAGTTCGCGGGCTTCACCACATTCCGCCCGGCGCCAAGGTGTTGATGCCGGTGTCCATCGAGAGGGGCGTGTGGGAGTACTTCTCGGGGAAAGCCGAGCAGCGTGGCGTCGGTCTGTCTGAACTTGTGACGGAAGTGCTGAAGCGCGATATCGAGATCAGCGAGGCGCTGAAGTAGAACGCGAATCGGCAGGCACGAACAAACCAAAACCGAAATGGGAGCCCCACCCAAGACAGATTGGACCGTCAACTGAACGGTCGAACGTCAGGGTGACGTGGAACAACCAGCTGGCGGTGTTTCCCCCGTGCCTTGACGTGATCGGGCGAAACGATGGAACCATTGGGCCCGCCTTCCAGCATCGCCGATCTCGGACCGAACCGTGCGATTGCTCACGTGGAAATGCCGGTGTATCAACTCTCAATGGAGGACAACGCCATTGGCCCATCGAGACCCCGAACTCCTCGCAACCATTATTTCGCGGGAGAGCGTGGCGCATGTCGAGGTGCTCATTACGCCATTTCACTGGGGGCACACCCTCACCATGAGCGCTGGCGGAGAGTCCGCGCGGGACGTGATCGCACGCTTAGGCTCCATCTTTCACTTCCCGTTCTCTTTCCAATGTCTGTGGGACGCAACTAGAAAGACTTATTACTTGAATGTGAAAGGCGTGTTTTGTGCCCAATCCGCCCTGCCAGCCCGCCAAGCACCGATACATTCGCCGGAATACCGGTCTCGGACCCGCCAACAGTCCGTAGTTCACCAAGGATCAGTAGGCTTCACGACCCATCGACGCTTGACCTCCTCCTTACCTTCCGCCACACCAGATAAATCGCGATAAGTCCACCGGCCACCAGCGACGCGATCACTAAGTGATGGTGTATCTGCGCCGAAACCGCCTCCCACCGGTCGCCCAGATATTAACCCAGCGACACGAACGTGGTGGCCCACAAGAGATCCCCCAGATACGCGAACAGCGCGAAGATGTGCGGCTGTACATACGACACCCCCGCCGCATACGCCGTCAGATGACGCACGCCCGGCACGAAGTATCCGAACGTCAGGCTCCAGTGACCTACGCGCTCGAAGAACTGGTGAGCCTTGGCGAGCCGCTTCTCGGTCAGGTGAATGTATTTGCCGAAGCGGTGAATGAGCGCCAGTCCAAGAGTCCGGCCCAGCGTATAACTCACCGTGATGCCGCACGTGGTGCCCGCCAAAAGGGTCTGGCCGCCGTTTCGGCTCGGTGCGCGTTCTGTTAACACTCCCCTCTTGGCGCGTACGCCCACGTTATGCGACCATACAACGCGCGACGGTTCCAAGCTAAATAGGAATGTGGTATGGAGGGAGCATGTCCAATAGAGTAAACGTCATCAACCTATGCCTTCCGTTTACCCTTTTATGGGTGTGCGCCGAGCCCGCCCAAGCGCAGTTCACGGGCTGCCCAGCGGGGCCATATTATCTTTGCGTGAACCCCGTTCCGGCGACGTACTTGAGCGGTTCCTGGTTGAAGCAGACGATGCGGCGGAGTGGACGATCCTGGCCGACAACGGCGGGCTCGGCCTTGGTGGGGTCGGTTTAACAGGCAATGTAACCCCGTGGGCCAGCTATGCGCCCGTGATAGCGTTCCCTCCCGATCCGCTCTGCCCGCCTGTGACGTACTACCTCGAGCTGAGTTCATACTACATTCCGTCCAACTTATCGCCGGGCACGGCGGGCCAAGAGGTTATACTATCTTCTCCTGGACTTGTTACGGCCCCGACCCAGCGGGGTCATGTGGAGGATACACGCCCGTATATAGCAATACGCTCGCCGGAACCGTGGCGAACAACGGCAACGACACCGCGCCCGGCACCTACACAAACAGCAGCGGCGCGAGCGGCCCGATGAGCCTGGAAACGAATCTCCTGCTCACTCCGACCGCCGAATTGCTCACGCTGAACACAGGCTTAATTCGAACGGATTCGGGCCGCCCGGCCCGGCGGCCACGTTCATGTTCGTCACCCAGACGCTGCAGGATACGGATTCCTTTGCCCGCCCCGATCCGTACCAGAACGAATTCACCGGTCGCCAGGTGTACGAAAGCCAAGGACCGGGCGCGAGCGACGGCTGCTACACCGCCGCTCTGGCCAAGGGCCAAAAATACCCCGGCGGCTCGTTCCAAATACAAGGGAGCGTTTGGAATGTCGGCGGACTCTCCCTGAACCAGCCGAACACGTACGGGAGCGATCAGATCGGGTTCACCGCAGCTGGTCTCAGCTTCTACAGGACGGTCCTTGCGGGATCGCTTCCATGCAAGGCGACAGCTCCGCAGGTCATGATCATCGAAAACGACCTGGACGGCTGTGGGAACCAAACCTTCGCAAAGCATACGCTGACCGTTACTGTGAACCCGGCGAGCGAGGTGGTTTCGAAGGATGGAATTGCCTCGACTTATCCCCACTAACAGGTCACTGAGGAGCAAAACCATGAAATCCCAAGACTTCATCCCCCGGGCGCGGCGCCCGCTTCGCTCATCGAGTGCGGCCGCGATCCTTGTCGCTTCGTGCCGGCTCCTGTCCTCCACCCAAGCGCAGACCGGCGCGCCGGCAGCTGGCGGAGCCGGCTCGACCACTCTAAGTGTGCATATCCCGGAACCGCTAGCCGACGTGCTGGACATGCTTCAGCAAAGCTATCTGGTCCCTATCACCTTCGAGGAGGCGCCGTTCGAGAGCGATCAGGACTTAACAAGCACCCCAATCAAGCAGACGGATGGCTCCACCATCGTATTCCGCTCGCTTCCCGCCGTCGACTTCAGCGTCAGTCTGGAGGGCCAGACCAGCGCCGGAGCCGCGGCGCAAACAGTGCTTGCCGCGTATCGAAACGACGGCTTTCCCGG
The DNA here is from genome assembly GCA_963785255.1 of Bryobacterales bacterium. Taxonomy (GTDB): domain Bacteria; phylum Acidobacteriota; class Terriglobia; order Bryobacterales; family Bryobacteraceae; genus Bog-159. The sequence continues at coordinate 63,302 of CAWAUR010000011.1, read as the reverse complement.
GGTTTACGATATAGTCCAAAATGCCGATCGAATCGATGTCGTGCCGAAGCAGATCCGAGCCTCGACGGGACTCATGCGTAATGTGACGCCCGTGATGAGCTATCCCGTGAGCTTCCCTTTGGCGACACGCGGATCCATCGAGACTCTGCAACTGCTCGCCACGACGATTTCGCGTGAGAGCGGGGCGCACGTCGAGGTGCTCAATACGCCGTTTCACTGGGGGGACACCCTCACGATGAGTGCCGGCGGAGAGCCCGCGCGAGACGTGATCGCCCGTTTAGGCGCCATCTTCCACTTCCAGTTCTCGTTCCAATGTCTATGGGATGCAACTAGGAAGACTTATTACTTGAATGTGAGGGGCGTGTTTGCGCCTAATCCGCCCGGCCAGCCCGCCCAGCACGGGTACATTCGCCGGAACACCGGTCCCGGACCAGCCAACAGTCCGTGGTTTACCAAGGACCCGTAGAGTATCGTCGCGCGGTCACTCCACCGGTCTCCTCCGCACCTTCCGCCACACCAGATAAATCGCGATAAGTCCGCCGGCCACCAACGACGCAATCACTAAATGATGATGGATCTGCGCCGAAACCACCTGCCACCGTTCGCCCAAGAAGTAACCCAGCGACACAAACGTTGTAGCCCACAGGAACGCGCCTAAGTAAGCAAACAGCGCGAAGATATGCGGCTCCACATACGACACCCCCGCCGCATAAGCCGTCAGATGTCGCACGCCCGGCACGAAGTAACCGAACGTCAGACTCCAATGTCCCACGCGCTCGAAGAACCGGTGCGCTTTGGCCAGCCGCTCCTCAGTCAGGTGGATGTATTTGCCAAACCGGTGAATCAGCGCCAGGCCAAAGGTCCGGCCCAGCGTGTAACTCACGGTGATACCGCACATGGTGCCCGCTAACACGGTCAGGAAAGCCGGCGCCAGCTTGAAATGATGCGAGAAGATCAAGTATCCGGTGAACGTAAGTAGCGTCTCGTCGGGAACGGGCAAGCCCACAATGCCTAGCATCAACAGGCAAAAGATCGCCGGATAGCCATAGTGCGAGATCCAGTTGAGGACTTGCTGTTCCATTTGTGGGGCAGGCGGCTACACCACTAATGTGGATACATCCACTTGCGAACGATTGCCTTCCACCACTACAATGCCCGAGTCGGTGACGTGATGAAAGCGGCGATCCTGCTCCAGATCGTAGCCGATGACAGCGTCCGCGGGCACGCGCACGTTCTTATCCAGGATCGCGCGGCGCACGCGGGCGCGGCGTCCAATATCGCAGTTATCCAGAATCAGGCAATCTTCCACCAGCGCGCCGGCATGCACCTTCACGCCGCGGAACAGCACTGAGTTCTTCACCGCGCCGCCGGACAGAATGCATCCCCCGGAACAGATGGAATCGATCGCCTCGCCACGGCGGTTTTCGTCGTCGAAGGTGAATTTCGCGGGCGGCTCCGGATAACTGGCGGTGCGCAGCGGCCATTTCCGGTTGTAGAGATTCAGCGCGGGCTTCACGGTGCGCAGATCCATGTTCGCGTCGTAATAGGCGTCGATGGTTCCCACGTCGCGCCAATAAGCCGCCCCATCCGGCGCTTCGCCGGGAATGCGGTTGCTCTGGAAATCGTAGGCGAACATCTCGGATTTACCCGCCAGTTTGGGCAGAATATCGTGGCCGAAATCGTGCGAGCTGGCCTCGTTGGTGGCGTCCTCGTACAACTCGCGCAGCAAGGTCCGCGTCGAGAAAACGTAATTGCCCATGGAGGCGTAGACATGCTCCGGATCGCCCGGAATAGTGGGGGCATCCGCCCGCTTTTCATGGAACGCAACGATGCGCCCGTCGGGAGCGGTTTCGAGGACGCCCAATTCGGTGGCGAACTTCTTCTCCACGGGTATGGCGGCCACCGTTACGCTGGCGCTCTTCTGCTCGTGGTACTCGATCATGCTGTTGATGTTCATGCGGTAGATATGGTCGCCGCCAAAAATGGCCACCACGTGCGGGTCGGCCTGCTCCACCAGGTTGATGTTCTGATAAATGGCGTCGGCCGTGCCTTGATACCAGGTCTCGCCCGCCGAGCGCATCTGCGCCGGCACCGGGATGATGAACTGCGTCTTCAGCAGTCCGCCGAATTGCCATCCCTCGCTCAAGTGCTGCAGCAGCGACTGGCTCTTGAACTGCGTCAGCACGTAGATCGAATAGATGCCTGAGTTGATAAAGTTGCTCAGGACGAAATCGATGATGCGATACTTGCCGCCAAAGGGGACCGCCGGTTTGGCGCGCTCCTTGGTCAACGGGTACAGCCTGGTACCCTTTCCTCCGGCCAGCACGATTCCCAGTACGCGTAGTCGCATAGGTTTTAAGTGATATCCTAGCAGGCGCGCGCCGCGATGGAAAGATGCGCCAAGGTAGGACAGGCCTCCTGGCCTGTCCCGGCCAGCGCTGTTCGGCCGTTGAGCGGGCCTACGAGGCCCGCGCAGGCAAAGTGCCTGCCCCACAGCGCGTATCATAAGCCAAGGAGGAGTTATGAAGCGACTGGTATGGCTAATTGCAGGTCTGGCATGGGCTTCCCTGCCGTCAACGGTGAAACTGGACAACGCCCGCGTGCACGTCACCGAAATTACCTCGGCGCCGGAAGCCGTGCGCGAGCGCGGAGTCCGCGCCCACGATCAGGTAATCGTGTTTATCGACGATTGCCGTTACGAACGCACCGACCCCAAAACAGGCGCCAAAACCATCCAGGAGCGTAAATCCGGCGATGTGATCTGGCACACCGCCGGCGAAGATGCGCCGCAACTGGTGAACAAAGGTAACAAGCCCTACCGGACTATCGTCATTGAGCTAAAGTGAATGGGAGGCGTTAGCCCATGCCAAGGCTCTTTCCGGCGCTGTTCGGATGGGTGTTTTGTATCACATGCTCTCAGCCCGTTCTGGCGCAAAACGCGGCGCAGAATGCCCCACCCGCCGAACCCACCCAAACTATCCATGCGACGGTCAATGAGGTCGCGCTCGATCTGACGGTGCGCGACAAGCGAGGCAAGCTCATCAAAAATCTGAAACCGGGCGACGTGGAGATCTACGAAGACGGCGTGAAGCAGCAGATAAAAAGCCTGCGCCTGGTTACCGGCGCGCCCCCCAAGCCGGCCCAGCCCTCTCAGCCCGATGCGCAGGATCAGGCCGGAACCGGCCGTCCGGAGAACGCGCCGCTGCCCCTGCACAGCCCTAGCCTGATGTGCATCGTCTTTCATAACCTGGACGCCAGCGCGCGCAAGTGGGCCATTGCGGCCATCGAGCAGTTCGTCAAAAACGAATTGCCGCCCGGAACCTGGGTGGGAATCTTCAACCTGGATTCGCGGCTCACGCCACTGCACGCCTTCACCACCAACCCCGAAGAGCTGCTGCGCGCGGCTAACAACGCGTTTGTGGGATCGACCGTCGATATCACCCGCGCCACCGAGGCCGTCGAGAACTCCACCCCCAACGTGCAATGGATAGTAGGCTTCGTAAGTCCGGGCGGAAGAGGCGGCGGTTCGCGCGATCTCTCTACCACCGGATCGCTGGCTCCCACGGCGATCGTAGGGGCCGACGTGGATAACAGTCCTGCGGCCAATGCGCAGCGCGGCGATCTGGTGCTGCAGCGCGAGCAATTCATCGGCGTCGAGGGCGCGCGGCAAATGGATCAGATCAATTTGCTGGTGCGCCAGTTGGCGGCGTTTCCGGGCCACAAGACCGTGCTGTTGCTCAGCGCGGGACTCACTACCACGGGCGATCCCGATCGATTTCAAGCCATACTCGACAAAGCCAACCTGGCTGACCTGAGCGTCTACGCCTTCGACGCGAACGGCCTGAATCTAACCTCTACGGCGCAGGCGTCCTCCATGGCCATGCAGCACGTCGTCGCGCTCAGCCAGCAGCAACAAATCGTGAATCCCGCGAGCCCCCAAGCGTCCCCGATGTCACCGGGGGGTAACACGCAAAGCACGCAGCCAAATCTTAGTTCCATGGGAACGTCTGGCGTCCTCGCGGAACACAGCCGGCAGGGCGACTATCAATATGACGCGGTGCGCACCTCCGACACACAGGCGCCGTTGCGCGCGCTGGCCGAGGGCACGGGGGGCTTCCTGGTGGCCAATACGAACGACCTGCAAAAACCTTTCGAGCAAATTGTCCAGGACGCGGATACCCACTACGAAGCCGATTATCATCCGTCGTCGGATAAATACGATGGGCACTTCCGCAAAATCGAGGTAAAGCTGGCGCACGCCGATTGGAGGGTGGAGAACCGCGGCGGCTATTTCGCCGTACCCGATTTCGGAGGTCCTCAGTTACAACCATACGAAGTGGCTGGATTGGTGACGCTGAACACCAACACCTTGCCGCACGCCTTCGATTTCCGCACGGCCGCGTATCGCTTCCGGCCGGGCAGTTCGAGTTCCCAAGCGGCCGTGGTATTCGAAGTGCCGGCCGCCGGCCTCACCGCCACGCCGCAGCCGGCTTTGAAGAAACACCTGCTGCACGTCGCGCTGTTTGCCGTGGTGAAAGACTCCAGCGGAAACATCGTGGATAAGTTCGGGCAGGATATTCCTTACCTGGTGCCTGACGAACAGTTGGCCGCAATCCAGGCCGCGCCCATCGATTATACCCACGCCTTCAATCTGCCGCCCGGCCATTACACGGTGGAGAGCGTGCTGTTCGACCGCGAGGCGAAGCGCGCCAGCACCAGCACGGTATCGCTTGAAAGCCCCGTCCAGAAGGGCGTAGGACTCAGCAGCCTGATCATGGTATCGCGCGCCGATCCGCTGACCGCCGATGCGGATGCCAACGACCCCTTCCTGATCCAGGGGCGCGATGTGGTGCCGCTGCTCGATGGATCTCTGAAGGCTTCGGCGAAACCGGCGATCTATTTCGTGGTGTATCCGGACAAGCTGCTGCAGGAGCCTCCCAAAATTCGGGTGGAGTTTTTCGCGGGCGGCGAAGAACTGGAGTCGAAGGACCAGGATCTTCCGGCGCCCGACCCCACCGGCGCGATTCCCATGGTGGTGAACGCCCAGACGCGGCCCGGCAAGTGCGAAATCAAAATTACGGCGCGGCAGGGTTTCGAGTCCACTTCCGAGACTGTGTCGTATACCGTGGCTCCGTAAGCTAGCGCGGGGCCATGGCCACTTCCCTTTGCGCCCGCAGCCAATCCTCCTGTGGCGATCCGTTGCGAAAGCCCCGGGCCAGCCACAAGCGATAGGCGCGGGTAGCTATCCGCTGTTGTCGTTTTGGCCCGGCCGCACCCGGCAGAGTCAGTTGATCGCACGATTTTGTGGCGTTCCGCACAGTTTGTTTCATTGATCGCCTCCGTGAACCATAAGGGTGGCCGCGACCCGCATTTTTTCTCTCAAAATTGTGGGGCAGGCTCGTAGCCTGCGGCGGCCTCGTAGGCCGCCTGCTGGAGCCCTATCGCCGTTTCAGTTGTAGCGACTGAAGCTGTCCTGCGCTGACGTGCACTTCGCCATCGACAGAGAACCAAAGTCGCCCTTCCGGCGCGCTGCTAAACCGCGCCCCGCGCAAAACGGCCGCCGAAGCCAATTCCGGCGGCAGCGTAGATTTCAAATCCAGCCCCTTGCGCAGCGACGATTCCACGCTGCTCGCGATCTTCTCCTTAATAGCCGCGCCTAGCGAACCTGACTGCAGCACCTCGCCCAACGATCCATCCGCGTCGATTTTGCGAACCTCCGAAGCCACGGAGATCCCATCCGCCGTAATCGAGGGCGTCAGTTTCACTTCGATCACCGCATTGCCGCCCACCAGCCTGGTAGCCGCATTCCTGCCCAGCGCCTTGATGCAGGCGAAGCGCTCATAATGCACGTGCGCGGTCAGGATCGCGGCCGGCGAAGCCGGAATCAGCGTGGCGCTTTCCACCGTCAGCCGCTCGCCGCAGCGATCTGAACGATTGAGTTGGGCAGCCAGCAACGCGCCGATATTGGCTTGCACATCGCTCAGATCCGCCGTCAGCGACAGCTTGAACAGGCCCTGCGGAGCGCTCGCCACCGTGCCCCACGCGGTAATCTTTACCGGCTGACCCTTCACGTCGAGCGAAGTCGAAACCGGCGGAATCTTCAGCTCGAAATCTTCCGCTCCGGCTTGTTTGGCGCACAGGAGCGCGGCGAATAGCAGTAAATGAAAGCGCATCAAATCGACTGGACGCCGCGCGCGCCTGTCCAGTTACTTGTCGCCGGTTCCAGGCCGGCTTAACTGGTGATCCACCACTTGAGACCGTATGGGTCCTGCACGCCGCCCGAACGGCCGTACGGCTTGTCCTCGACCTCCGTGATGAGCTTGGCGCCCGCGTCTTGCGCCTGCTTGACCGCCGCGTCCGCATCGTCCACGTACAAAAACATGTTCATGGGCGACCCGCCGAAGGCTTGCACGCTGCGCAGTTCGGGAAACATAGGGTTTTCATCGCCGATCATCACGTGCGAATCGCCGATGAGGATTTCGGCGTGCTGCACGCGGCCGTCCGGATGCAGATGCCGCATCACCTCGGTGGCGCCGAACGCCGTCTTATAAAACTCAATGGCATTCGCCGCATCGCGAATCATCAGGTACGGCGTGATGGTGTGGTACCCGGCAGGCTTGCTCACGACTGGCCTCCCGCGGGCTTGCCGGCTGCGCGCCGCGCGATCTCTTCGCTGGACACATCTTCTTTGTGCGTGGCGAAGTACCACACATGGCCGAACGGATCTTCGAACGCTCCGCCGCGGTCGCCATAGAATTGATCGGCGACCGCGCGCCGCACCTTCGCGCCGGCAGCCTCGGCCTGCGCCGCCAGTCGATCGACATCTTCGACATAGATGTGTATGGTGACCGGCGAGCCGCCCAGCGTCCGCGGACTCAGGAAGCCGATTTCCGGGTGCTCGTCCGCCAGCATGATGTTAGCTTTGCCGATCTTGATTTCGGCGTGGCCCACGCGGCCATCTGGACCGGCCAGCCGCATGGTTTCCACCGCGCCGAACGCGCGTTTGTAGAACTCGATGGCGTCCGCCGCGCCTTTGATGGCCAGGTACGGCGTGACCCCCTCGAAACCCTCTGGGATTGGTTTGACTGTGTTTGGCATACTTTCATTTTGCCGGAAACAAACGGGGCGGGTATTGTAAAAAATTGAAGTGGGCCAGGCGCGTAGCCTGCGTGGGCGTGGAGGCCATGGGGATCGATCCGAAATGGATCGGATATCTGAAATTCTGCGGCCAGTTCCGCGTCGGACGTCCCATGTCGGATCTGCCGCCTAAGTCGGAGTAGGCGCAATACCATTCACATAAGGGTTGTGGCAGGCACTTTGCCTGCGCGGGCCTCGTAGGCCCGCTCTTCGGGCGAGATTAGCTTGTCTTGGCGAGCCTCGCCCCAATACTGTTCACTTTCGACCCTGCCGCCTTCAGCGGCGCGGCAGACGACACAAACCGATCGTCTGCCCCACAAGGTTCGAGCTTAGCTCTTCTTGGACAGGCCGGGAGGCCTGTCCTACGGCAGCAGCGGAGCAAGTTCCGGCAGCGGCACGGCTCCTTGCTTCAATGCCGCGTCGTGGAAACTCTCCAATTGAAATGCAGATCCCTTGGCCTGCCGGTACTTGTCGCGCACGGCCAGCCAGCCGCGCCATCCCACGAAATACGCCGGCAACTGCGCCGACGAAAGCTTGGCGCGCTGCAGTTTCGCGGTGGCCTCCTCGGCTTCCTGGAAGGTATCCTTCTCCATCAAATCGAGTGCTTCCTGGTCGCTCATATTCAGCATCTGCACCCGGATATCGAGAATGGCGTTGGCCACCACGCGCAGTTCTTCCTTTTGAAACGTGAGCCGCAGCTCGGGCGAATTATCGAGAAAGCCCTGGTCGAGCATGGTCTGCGTGGCGTATTCGGCCCAGCCTTCGATGTACGGCGTATTGCCGTATAACCCGCGCAGCAGGCGGCGTGTAGCCGGCTGGATCTGATTGGCATATTCGAACTGCACGTAGTGTCCGGGTATCGCCTCGTGCAACGTCAGCAGCTTCAGCTTGTAGAAGTTGTACTCGCGCAGCTTCGATTCGATGCGCGTGCGATCCCACTCCACCGGTATGGGAGTGATCCAATAGAACGCGCCCAACTGCGGCTCGAGCGCGGGCGCCGGGTTGAAACCGCCCACGGCGTAGATGCCGCGCATGAACTCCGGCGTCGGAATCACCTGCAAGTTGGAATGCGGCGGCAGCGTCACCAGATGTTTCTGCGCCACAAACTGGCGGGCTTCGTCGAGATCGTGTTTGGCGTCGTCGACAAAGCCGGCACGCGTGGAATGCTGGTCCGCGATGTGTTCGAGCACTTCCGAAATCACCAGATTCTCACGCGCCGGGCCGGCCAGATCGGAGTGATCGGGATGCTGGGGGAAATACTTCGCATGCAACGGCAGCGCCAGCCCCAGCATTCGCGCACGCACTTCCAGCAGGCTGCGGGCCGCGCTCTCCAGCACGTCGGAAGGATCGGAACCGCAGGCCAGCGCGTAACGGAACTTGCGCGTGTAGTGGTCGCGGCCCAGGCGCCAGTCGTAATCGTCGCGGACAGCCAGGCTCGATTGCATAAACTCCTGAAACGTGTGCAAGGCGTCCAGGGCGGCGCGCGCGGCGCGGTCGAAATCGGCGCGCTGATTGGCTGGCACGGCGGCGCGAATGGTTTTGTCGACCAGCGCGATGTTGCCTTCGTTTTCCTCCACCGCCACTTTCGTCCAAATGCTGGGGGATGAAATCAGATTGGTGCGCGCCTGATCGAGCAGCATGGGAAGCTTCTGCAGCCGCGCGATGATGTGGCGGATGCGGGCGTCGAGCGGCGCGTATTCCAGCGTCAGCGGGGTGAACAACGCATTGCCGGCCATCTCCACGTAGAGCGTCGGGTTGTGCAGATAGCTTTGCGTCTCTTCGTAATCCAGCAAGGCCAGTGCGACCTGGTCCTGCATGATGTGAAAATCGGCCCGGTCTTCGGCCGATAACGAATCCGGCTTCACTTCGTTTTGCAGGCGGTCGCGGAAGCGCTGATAATACTCGCGGTGGTGGTCGAGGGCCGCGGGGCTCATGTCGTCGAGTTGCTCATCCAGATTCTGGCCCTGATATTGATGCAATCCGGCGGCGGTGGCCGAAATAGGCGAGAAGGTCAGCGTGGAATAGACAAATTCGTCGGCCAGCTTTTGAAAGCTGCGCTCGGGCGTGCCACATCCGGTGGCGATGAGGGTGGACATGAGGAGGAGAACCTCCGCCGTGTGATGGCGCATGGTTGGGCTTCCATACGATCTTACAATGCTACACGGGACCGCGGCTCAGCCGCGACCGTTTTACTGAGCCGCGACCGTTAGGGAGCGGTCCCCTGAGGCGCCCTCAGCCGATGACGGTGTGCGGGCGAAGCTGGTTTCGATGCGCAGGCGCGGTGGCCGGCATCTGCCGGTTGCGCAAGCGCAACTCGCGCATGTCGCGCATGGTTCGCGTGGCTTCCGCGGCCGCACTGCCGAAGATCATGCGCGCGCCGATCACGCAGGTCCAAAGGAGAGCCACCACTATCGCGATGGACATTAGGCCCTGTCCTGTTATTTTCGCGACCGGCAATCGGGGGCTGCTCCTTGGAACCTGCACACCGCGCCCAAGTGCAACTGCGTTGCCAGAGGCCAGCTTACTTGTTATCAGTGGATTAGCGGCCATGTTGTGTGACCGGTATGCACACTGGAGCAGGCCGCGCCCGGCAAAGCCCGCGCCCAGGCGTGCAGATCTTGCCCGTGATGCGAAAGAGTTAGCGCGTCGAAACCAAGGCATCCACGCGCCGCAGGGCAGGGAATCGCCATGCCCACAGCGCCACAATCGCGATGGTTCCCAATCCGCCCAACACCACCGCAGGTACCGTTCCGAACCATTGCGCGGTGATGCCGGATTCGAATTGTCCGACTTCGTTCGATGCGCCCACGAACACGGCGTTCACGGCGCTGACACGGCCGCGCATCTCATCCGGCGTCGAAAGTTGCACCAGCGTGTGACGCACGATCACGCTCACCATATCGCACGCGCCCGCTCCTACCAGAGCCGCCAGCGAAAGCGCCGGCGTCCGCGACAGTCCGAAAATCACGGTGAACACGCCGAATCCGCACACGCACCACATCATGATGGCGCCCGCGTGATGCTGGAACGGCCAACGGGCCACCACCATCGCCGTGACTACTGCGCCTAAGCCGGTGGCGCCGCGCAACAGACCGAGGCCTTTGGCGCCGATCTTCAGGATCTCCCGTGCATAAATCGGCAGCAATGCGGTGGCGCCGCCCAACAGCACGGCGAACAGATCGAGCGAAATAGCCCCCAGGATCAGCTTATTGCGCCGGATATAACGCAAGCCTTCGAGAGCCATGCGGGCGGAAGGAGGCTGCCGCCAAGCGGGGGCGCGCAAGTGGATCGCGGCGAGCAAGATCAATGCCGCCAGATACTCGACGGCCGCGCAGCCATAGACCAGCGCGGGGCTGCCGGTCGCGGCATACAGAAAACCGCCCGCGACTGGTCCGCCGATGGTGGCGGCTTGAAATATCGACGAATTCCACGCGACGGCTTTGGGAAAAAATTCCTCGGGCACCAGCAGCGGCAAAAAGGCTTGCCCCGCCGGCATATTGAAGGCGCGCACGGTTCCGTTCGACACCAGCACGCAGTAGATGGGGAACACCGAAGACAAGCCGCGCAGCGTGAGCGCCAACAGCAGCAGCGAGCACATGGCGAAGCCCGCGCAGCAGACTTGCAGAATGCGGCGGCGCGGGAAGCGGTCGGCCGTCTGGCCGGCCACCAGAAAGAGCAGGATGGCGGGAAGAAACTGCGCCAGTCCCACCAGCCCCAGATCGAGCGGGCGATGCGTCAGCCCATAGACCTGCCACGCGACGGCCAGCGCCTGCATCTCCGATGCGGTGGTGGTGAGGACGCGGACCAGCAGGTAGTAGTGGAAATTGGCATGGCGGAAAGCCACGCCAGCCGGACGATCGGGCATGCGCAGATCTCAGTGTCCCACGGCGCGGAGGGAAACCGCTCCCTGACGGTCACGGCTCAGAATGCGCGGCCCGATCTGCGGGTCCTGCTTTTCACCATCGGCGTGTCGCTGCTTACCGGCCTGATCTTTGGTCTGGCGCCAGCGTGGAAATCCTCGCGGGTCAACGTCAGCAGCACGTTGAAAGAAGCCGGACGCGGACTTACCGGCAGCAGCGCCAGGATCGGTGCGGGCAAAATTCTGGTGATCGGACAGATCGCGCTGTCGGTCATGCTGTTGATCGGGGCCGGCTGGTTTATCCGCACGCTGCGTAACTTGGAGAATGTCGACTTAGGCTACCAACGTGAACATTTGGCATTAGTGGATGTCGATTTTCTGTCGGCGGGTTACTCCGGCGCGCGCTTGCCTATCGCGTTCAATGAAGTGCGCGACCGCCTGGCGCGCATTCCCGGCGTGCGCGCAGTGACTTACTCGGCCAACGGACTGTTCAGCGGCAGTGAATCCGGCGACAAGATCAGCGTGGAAGGTTATAAGTCGTCGAAGCCGCGGGATCTGCACGCGCGATTCGATCGGGTGGGTCCAGGTTACTTTGCGGCGGTGGGTATCCCGATCTTACTGGGACGTGACATCGGGCCGCAGGACGTGGAGTCGGGCGAGCCAATCTGCGTGGTGAACGAGGGGTTCGCCAAGTTCTATTTCGGCGGGCGCAATCCCATCGGCAAGCATGTGACCGATGAGTTCCCGGACTCGCGTAAGACATTCACCATCGCGGGCGTGGCGCGCGACGCGCGGGATCACAGCCTGCGCGGCGAAATCTTCCGGCGCTTTTATCTCTCTGGAATGCAATCGCTGGGCGGCTTCCCATCGGACATGAATTATGAGATCCGCACCTTCGCCGAGCCGGGCGCGGTCATCGAGGCGGCGCGCAAAACAATTCTGTCGTTCAATCCCGCGCTACCTGTCGGCAGGGTACAGCCTTTCGTCGAAATGTTGGACGACAATCTGCGGCAGGAGCGCATCATCGCCCAACTTTCGACCGTCTTCGGCGGCGTGGCGCTCTTGCTGGCGGCCATCGGATTGTACGGCGTGCTGTCGTACGCCGTGGCGCAGCGGACCAATGAAATCGGCATCCGCATGGCCTTGGGCGCGGAGCGCAGCCGGGTGGTGCGCATGATCCTGCGCGAGACTGGCGTGCTGATCGCCATCGGGATCGCCGCGGGAGTACCCGCCAGTCTGGCGTGCGCTCGGCTTATTCAGAGTAAGTTATTCGGACTAAAGCCCGCCGATCCGGCGACGCTAAGTGTAGCACTGGGGATCATGATAGTCGTAGCGGCACTGTCGGGTTACTTACCAGCGCGGCGGGCCTCGCGGGTAGATCCGTTGGTTGCGCTGAGGTATGAGTAAGTGGATAACTTAGTTCTCACGTTGACTGTTCTTAAGTCCGGGCGGTAGTTGGTCAGTTTGCTTTTGTGGGGCGGGCAATTCTGCCCGCAGCCGGCTTTCAGCCGGCTCTGGCCGCCCCACAAAACGAACTGCCCCACTACTGTCCGGCCAAGTTGGCGCAGGAGCCTCGACCGCTCGTCGATGCACTCGTCAATCGGAACACATCAAACGCGTGTCAGTAGCAGTTCCTTGGCGTCTTCCAGTGCTTCCAACGCTAGTAGCTCACGGGGGACCGTCGGGAATCCTTCCAGAAATTCCTCCAGCGTGTCGCCGCCCTCCGGGTATTCGAACCGGCTTAAAACCACCGGCTCATGATCACCTTCTGCTCCGTATAAAACGCCACCGCATCCCGCCCGTGCGCGTGCAGATCGCCGTAGAACGAATTCTTCCACCCTGAGAACGGGAAAAATGCCATCGGCGCGGCCACGCCCACGTTCACTCCCACCATCCCCACTTCTACGCGCGAGGCGTATTCGCGCGCGCTCTTGCCATCCGCCGTGAAGATCGACGTGGTATTGCCGAACGCCGAACTGTTCACCAACGCGATGGCTTCGTCCAGATCTTTCACGCGGATCACGCTCAGCACCGGCCCGAAGATCTCCTCGCGCGCGATGGTCATGTCGGGCATCACGTTGTCGAAGACGGTCGGGCCGAGGAAACAGCCGTCGCCATGGCCATCCATGCGTTCTCGTCCGTCAACTAAAAGCTGCGCGCCTTCGGCCACGCCTTTCTCGATATAGCCGAGCACGCGCGCGCGATGATCGGCAGTCACCAGCGGCCCCATTTCGGTATCGGGTGCGGCGCCGTCGCCGATGCGCAGATCGTGAACTTTGGCCAGCAGCGCATCCAGCACCCGCTGCGCATCGCCCACCAGCACCAGCACGCTGCCCGCCAGACATCGCTCGCCGGCCGCGCCGAACGCGGACCCCATAATGGCCTCCACGCTCTTGCCGGCATGCGCATCCGGCATCACCACCAGATGATTCTTGGCGCCGCCCAACGCCTGCACCCGCTTTCCGTGCGCGGCGGCGGTTTGGTACACGTACTTCGCCACCGGGCTCGATCCGACGAACGAAATCGCGCGCACCAGCGGATGCGCCAGCAGCGCGTCCACCGCTTCGCGCGCGCCGTGCAGCAAGTTATAGACCCCTGCGGGCAGGCCGGCGTCGTCGAAGAGTTCGGCGGTGCGCGTGGGCGTGAGCGGCACCTTCTCCGACGGCTTCAGAATAAACGTATTCCCGCACGCGATGGCGAAGGGAAACATCCACATGGGCACCATCGCCGGAAAGTTGAACGGCGTGATGCCGGCACACACGCCCAGCGGCTGGCGGATGCTCTGGCAGTCGATGCCCTTCGATACGTTTTCGAGCGATTGCCCCATCGTCAGGCTGGGCATGCCGCACACCACTTCGACCATTTGAATCGCGCGCCGCACGCTGCCGGCCGCGTCTTCCACGGTCTTGCCGTTCTCGGTGGAGAGAATGCGGGCGATCTCGGCGGCATGCTTTTCCAGCAGGTCTTTGTAGCGATAGAACACCTGCACGCGCTCCACTACGGGCACTTCGCGCCACTTCAGAAATGCCGCATGGGCAGCGCGCGCGGCGCGGTCCACATCGCCTGCGGTGGCGTACGGAACCTGCGCAATCGTCTGGCCGGTGGCGGGATTGACGATGGGATGCAACGCGCGTCCCGGCGCGTCTTCCCAAGTTCCGTTGGTATAGAATTTCACGGTGCGGACAGCGGTTTCAGTTGCGGTCATGGATGCCATGTTAGCGCGCTTTGCACGCCAAGCCGCCCCACCCCGCAAGCATTTCGCGGAGCCGGTGCCGCAAAAAACCTTGTATACTGGTATCGGGTTCTCTTTGAGTATGGCAGCGCGCAAAACCATCGGCGAAGTAGACCTCCGGACATACTACGAACGCCGCACTAAACCCTTGGCGCGACGTCTGCTCGATCTGGCTGAGGATCTGTTCAGCGCGGAATCGATCCAACAAAGCCAGCAGTTCGAGGATCAGGTGGAGAGGCGACTCCGAAATGGCGCAAAGTTCGTTCCTCGAAAAAGACAGTCCGGTTGATTTCCTCTACCTTGACAAGCAGAGAATTTCGTCCTTGATAGGTCAGTTGTCTGATCGAGGCGTACTGACTGGGTATAAGTCTGTTGTAGCCAAGAGTCAGGCAAAGGAAGGAACCGCTGGCGGCACGGCACTTGTAGCGAAGGCGGAAGGGAAGCTGTCCAGAACGTCTTCCGAATCCGCAGAGGAGACATACGATCCGTTCTGGGCGCACGTCTACACGTTCTTGCAGGACTTAGAGGCGAATTTTGCTGTGCCACTGGGCAAGGCGCGGATGGGCTCTCTCGTCAAGTTTTCTGCACTTATCCAATTTCTCGATTTGCGAATAATGCGAAATCTGTGGGAGCCATCCGCTCGGATCTTTCTACAATCTCAAAAGCAGACTCAGTCTGCGCCCAACCTTTCCCGAAAAGTTAGACGCGAGCAGCAGCGCCAGCAGCCGCAACCAGAGGTCTCCGATGCCGTAAAGATCGGCCTGGAAGTACTAAAAGAAGTTCCGCACCTGCTCCATATGACCTTCATTACCAAGTCGGACGAGTCGCTCTTTCGATTGTGGGCGGCAGTGCAGCCGGGCTATCTTACCATCAACACTGAGGATCTTGTAATGAAATACGGTGCGGTTATCGATGGCCTATGGACGGTCGTCGGAATAGTTGACGCGCGTATCGGGGACCCTCCTGAACCCTGGAAGATCAACCCTGTTCTCGACGGTGTTGTTACGGCCATGGGTGGGCTCCGTGAACTTATCGGACGTCCCAAGGACAATTGGGGCCTAATCCCAATCGCCATCTATTCGCCACTGCAAGGCGCTGCCGAGGCCGACGCCGGAGAATCCGCCGGGACTGAGACACGGACGACCGACTCGGCACCGCTCGACCAAGGCGATGCCACCACTACGTAAGAGCGCATCGCGCAGCGCGGAACGGCGGGAACGCGCCAACCGGCGAAGCGGCTCGCCCCGCGCTTCGTAGGCATCAACGCGCTCTCGGCCACAACCGTTTCGAAGCCATGCAAATTACCACGGCCAGGGCCCCTCCGCCATCGATGGCGACGTCACGGCGCTTCTCAACCGAGAGCGCAGATCTCGGTCGTGCCGGCATCCCTCGTGGAAATTAGCGTACCGTCCGGCGTCGGTTCTATCCACCCAAGTCCGAATACCGCCGGCCTTTCAAACTGGCGGGGGGCTCGAGGCTGCCGACATCCACGGCACTTATGCCGTGAGCGCATTCGACGCCTGCGTGCTCGGTAAATCGTTCGCGTTTAGCAAGGCCAGAAACAAAGAGTTGCGCGCGAGCGCCAAACCGGCCACGGAGATGCCGGTGTCTTGGGGAACAGGCTCCTGGTAACTGATGTGCAAGGGAGGCATCGCTGGTTTGCCTCCCGCCGTGCCATTGTCTATCTACTGGCGGGCAGGCAGCACTCGCTCCGCCATCGCATAGCGCAATTCATCGAGCCCTTCTCCCGTAACACTCGATATTTTGAAGAATGCCAAGCCCCGCTCCGCCGCCACCTGCCGCAGCGACTCCACGCGCGCGGGATCTTGCGCGGCGTCCATCTTAGTGGCCACCACGATCATGGGCTTGGCCGCCAAGTCTTCGCTGAAGCTGGCCAATTCCGCCATCACCGTTTCGAAATCGTGTGCCGGTTCGCGGCCGCTCGCTTCCGATACATCCACCAGATGCGCCAGCAGCCGCGTGCGCTCGATGTGCCGCAGAAACTGTGTGCCCAGGCCGTGGCCCAGGTGCGCGCCTTCGATCAACCCCGGAATATCGGCCACCACGAAGCTGCGGTAATCGTCCATCGACACGACCCCCAACTGCGGCTCCAGCGTGGTAAAAGGATAATCCGCGATCTTCGGGCGTGCGGCCGAAATGCGCGAAATCAGCGTGGATTTACCGGCGTTGGGAAAACCGACCAGTCCGACATCCGCGAGCAGCTTCAGTTCCAGGCGCAGACGGCGCTCCTCGCCGGGCTTGCCGGGCTCGTGTTCCGTGGGCGCCTGATGCGTAGCGGTGGCGAAACGCGCGTTGCCCTTGCCGCCGCGGCCGCCGCGCGCCACCAGGAAGCGATCGCCGGCCACCGTGAAATCGTGCAAGCGATCGCCGGTCGACTCGTCATAAACCACCGTGCCCACCGGCACCTGCAAATCGATCGAGTAGCCTTCCGCGCCGGTGCAATTGCTGCCTTCGCCGTGGCGGCCGCGCTGCGCTCTATGTTCGGGATTAAAACGGAATTGGATGAGCGTGTTTTGGTGCTCGGTGGAGACCAGATAAACGTCGCCGCCGCGGCCGCCATCGCCGCCCGAGGGTCCGCCGCGCGGGACGTATTTCTCGCGGCGAAAGGCCAGGCAGCCGTTGCCGCCATCCCCGGCTTTCACCAGGATGCGTGCTTCATCAATGAATAGCATGGGGGACCGCTCCCTGACGGGGTGCCCTCTGGGGCCCGGCTCTGTAAGTGATTGCGAAATCAGGGCTGCATTTCAGAGCCGCGCGCGTCAGCTAGCGGTCCTGCGCATTTTTCAACAAGCTCCTAGGCGACTTCCTTGACGTTCACAAACCGGCCCAGACGGCCACGGTCGCGATACTCCACCACGCCGGTCACCTTGGCGAACAGCGTGTCGTCCTTGGCCCAGCCGACGTTCTCGCCGGGCTTCAGTTTGGTGCCGCGCTGCCGCACGATGATCGATCCGCCGGGCACCAGTTGTCCGCCGAAAACTTTCACGCCCAGCCGCTGCGCGTTGGAATCGCGCCCGTTCTTGGAACTGCCTAAACCTTTTTTATGCGCCATACTTCACCTAAACCAGAATGTCGCCCACCTTCACTTCCGTGAAGTCCTGGCGATGCCCTATTGTACGCTTGTATTGCTTTTTGCGCTTGAACTTGAAGACCACCACTTTTTTGCCGCGGCCATTGGCGACGATAGCGCCTTTCACCGTGGCTTGGCCCAGATCCCCGCCGGTCACCAGTTTGCCGTCTTCGGTGAACACCGCCCGCAGCGGCAGTTCCACTTCGGCGCCGACGTCGCCTTCCAACTTCTCTACCCGGACTACTTCGCCAGGGGCCACCCGGTATTGTTTTCCACCGGTCTCAATGATTGCATGCATGGATCAACCTCTGAATTTCGCGCCAGGACACACCAAGTGCGTCGGAGCTTGTGGACTAAAGTATCAGTGTACAACAATCGCGGCGCCGTGCACAAATCGCTGTCCATCCGGCGGTCCCTCATACGACCTGCTGGTGAGGAGGCATGAACGTGAAATATCTTTCGATCTACACCCCTGCGAGCCAGACGACCGGCCAACACCGCGAAGAGCATATGGCCGCCATGGCCAACTTGATTGAGGAGTCTATGAAGTCCGGCATCCTGCTGGCCACCGGCGGATTGATGCCCGTCGCCCAAGGTGGCGCGCGCGTGCGGCGCACCGGAGACCGGATCGCCGTGGTGGACGGGCCCTTCGTCGAGACCAAGGAAGTGACCGGCGGCTTCGCCATCCTGCAAGCCAACTCCAGAGAGGAAGTCATCGAGATGACCAAACGCTTTCTGAAGGTCGCGGGAGACGGCGAGGCCGAGTTACACCAGATTATGGAGCCTTAACCATGCGATTTATGATGCTGATAATTCCCAAGGGATATGAGAACGCGGCGCCGGGCGCCATGCCCGACCCCCAGGCAGTCGCCGCGATGATGAAGTACAACGAGGAACTGCAGAAGGCCGGTGTACTGCTCACGCTGGATGGCTTACATCCGCTATCGGCGGGCGCGCGCGTGTCGTTCGCGGGAGGCAAGCCCAGCGTGACGGACGGCCCTTTCATCGAAACGAAAGAGGCCATCGGCGGCTATTGGATGATCAAAGTGAATTCGAAGGAGGAGGCCATCGCCTGGGCTTCGCGCTGCCCTGCGTCGGACACCGAAACGATCGAGATTCGACAGGTCCTTGAGTTGTCGGACTTTCCGCCCGAAGTACGGGAGGCGGCGGCCGCTAAGTTTCCCGAAATGCAGAAGCCGTCCGTTTAGCTCAGCGCCCGCGTGGCGCTGTGGGGCAGGCCATCGTTTTTGGTGGCCTGCCGGTTCGACGACGATGCGCAAGGCTATAATCGAAATATGTCACGCTGGGTCCTTGCTCTGCTTTTCGGGGGCCTGACCACTCTTCCCGCGAACGCCCAGAACCAGTCCAAAGAGCCGGCCAAGCCAGCGGCGCAGCAACCCGCCGAGCAGGAACCTCCCGAGGAAGACGCGAATCTCAAGCCCAAGGATTACGCCTTCAACCCCCTGCAGGCGAACAAGGAACTGCAGGTCGGCATGGAGTACTTCAAGCGCGGCAGTTACAAAGCGGCCGCCGGTCGCTTCCGCGAGGCCACTAAGTGGAACCCCAATCTGCCGGAAGCCTGGCTGCGCCTGGGCGAGGCGGAACAGAAGCGCAAGAATCGCCAGGACGCCAAAGCCGCATACGAAAAATACCTGGAACTACAGCCTGGCGCCAAGGACGCTGCGGAAGTCCGCAAGAAAATCGCCAGCCTGCATTGAACTATAAAAGTACGCGCAGATCGGCAAGCGTGACTACCAGGGTCATCGGTTCACTGGGGCAGGCGTCGAAGCCCAGCGCGACATAGAAACGGCGCGCTCCTTCGGAAACAGCGTGCACCACGATTCCTCGAATCCCGATGGAGTCCGCAGCACGGGAAACGCGGCGCGCCGCGTCGCGGAACAGTGCCCGTCCCAGACCGCGCCCCTGATGCCTGAGGTCGACCGCCAACCGGGCCAGTACGGCAACCGGAATCGGGTCCGGCATGTTCCTGCGGAACCGTCCCGGAACCGCCGACACGGCGATGGCGCCGGAGGCCAGCGCGTAGTAACCGACAACGTTTTGGCCGTCGCAAACCACGTACGTCCGCGATGCGCCGCTCACTTGGTTGGCCTGTGCGCGCCGCCGCAGCCAATCGTCGAGCGAGCCCTCCCCCGATTCGAAATCGGCAATGCGGTGACCGGCGGTCAGGGGCTCGGGAGCCGACAGGGGCAAGATCACTCCCAGGGCGCCGGCGTGCGCATGCTCTTGCGTAGCCGCGCGTTCGGCTTGGCTGGAGCATCCAGACGCGCCAGGAACTCGCGGTAGGCTTTTGGACTCACCAGGAACAAGGTGCGGTCCAACAGCGTCTCCTCGGCGGCGCGGCGAGCCGCGTCGAGCACGAAGTCGGTGCGGTTCTTGCCCGCCAGATTCGCGGCTCGGTCGATGAGTCCCCGAACTTCAGGCCTGATGCGTATGTTCAACGTTTCTCGCACGGCGCGCACTGAATATCTCCCCCGGCAATCATGATACCACGGCGTAATGACTTCGTCATTACCTTCGACTTCGCTGTACTTCGCTGTGGGGCAGGCACTCTGCCTGCGCGGGCCTCGTAGGCCCGCTCTTCGGCGAGCGAAGGAGGCCTGTCCTACTGGCGCCAGGGCCCGCGGCCTCCCAGCCAAAGAAACGGCGGCATGGCGAGCATCGCCACCAGCAGCGGCAGCATCGCCATTCCGATGCCTCGTTCGTATCCGGCGATCGAACTGTACAAACCCAGTAGTCCGGCCAGGATGCCCGCGGCGCCCAGCACACCGGCCAGCACGCGCGCGAAGCCCGTGAGTACCCGCACGTCAAAGTAGAACGGACTTTCCAGCAGGACCGTCAGAAAAACGCATGTCCACTTGACGAGCGAGTGCGGGCGGATGGCCGCCCAGGCCGCCAGCTTGTGGTCGACGGTGACGCCCAGAATCGCAAAATTCTCGGCCACGTCGAAACCGGCCGCCACCAGGATAAGCACGATCGATAGCAGTCCGAGCGCGGCAATCCAGCGGCGATGCGATTGCGATTCGAGAAGCGCGATGCAAATAAACAGCGCGGCGTAGCTGGGGATGTATCCGAAGTCGATGTATTGCTGGCGCGTCATTTCCGCCATATTCCCGGCAGGCGCGAGCATTTCGGCCGGCCAGGGCGGTTTAGCCATTTGCAGGGCGAGCACCGGGTTATTGACTCCGTAGGGCAGAGCGGCCGGGCGTGTCCAATGTTGCGCGAGCGAAACCTGGAACCATATGCCAATGAGCAACACCGCCAGCGATGCGGCGAAGGCGCATAGCCAAAGTCGGCGCGGGTAAGTGGGCATTCCAGTGATTGTACAGTAACCGGCAGGCGGGCGCGGGGCGCGGCGTCCCACGCACTCGGCTGCCGGTTGCACGCGCACGATTCCGAAAAGGTCGTGGGCACGCTCTTCGCCAAGGGTTACAGCCAACTGGATAGGCCGAACGCGGCAGAATTTCAAGCGTACAACGGCCAAGGCCAAAGTGTTTGGCGTGCTGGGATGCGTGGCGCAGCAGGAAGGCGAAAGGATTTTCGACCGCGCGCCGCACGTCAGCCTGGCGCCGGATCGGCCAGCTACACGCGGCTGCCGGAAATGCTGGTGCAGCTCGAATCTGGCAAACGGCGCGGGACAGCACTCAGCCTGTACAATCCGCATCGCGCTTGCATCACCATCAACGAAGGCCGCGACAAATCTCTTGGCGAAGAATGGACGGAGGTCTGACCGCGGAGCCGCCCTCTTGCATCGCTGCCGGCGAATCAGCGAAAACCCTCCACCAACATCAACTCCCGGCTCTCCCGGTCGAACTGCGACCACACCACAAATGCCTCATCAGGTGAAACCGAGAGACCATAAAAACCTTTTTCCATGCTCGCCAGCGTGCTGAGCTTTCTGGTGGAGAGTTCCAACCGCTGAATCGTATTTCCATCCGGGGTGAAATAGATGGCTTTCGCGGCCACGCCAAAGGACCCCCAGTTTGCCACTCGTGGCAGGACCGAAACCTCCGCGCCACCCTCCACGGGCATGCGGAACAGGGGCGCCGGGTCGGTGCCCCAGACGACATACTTGAAGTAGTAGAGGAACGCGCCGTCCACCGACTCGAATGCCGGACCGCCGCCTGCCTGTGTCACTTCGACCGGCGCGCCCCCAGCCGCCGGGATCTTCCAGGTTTCCATCCGCCCGCTGCGGTCCGATGCGAAGTAGATCCAGCGCCCGTCGCGCGACCAACTCGGTGTAATATCATCGGCGGAATCGTTGGTCATGCGGCGCTGGCCGCCACCGTCCGCCTGGATCACGTAGATTTGGGATTGGCCTGCCACGCGCGAATCGAAGGCAATCCACTGGCTGTCGGGGGACCATCGCGGAGTGCCCCCCGTAGTGTTGCCGAAGGCGGTCAGTTCCACGCAATTGGAGCCGTCCGCATCGCAGGTCCATATTCCCATTTCTCCCGAGCGGTTGGACTGGAACGCGAGCTTCCGGCCATCCGGCGAGTACTGGGGCGTCTCCGAAATCCGGTTCGAAGCTACCAATATTTTCCGTTCGCCTGTGCGAGCGTCCAGCCGCCATAGGTTTCGAGTGGACGTGTTCCACAGGTAAACGAGCCGGGAATGCGCGGTCGAGATGGTTGGCTCGGCGGCATCCTGCAGCGCATAAGGCAGCCGCGATGGCGACCGGCGGCCGGAAGCAGGCACGCGGAAGAGGCTGCGCGTAGCGTAGGGACCGCCTGAGTACACCATCGCGCGGCCGTCGGCGGTCCAGGCTATCCCGCCCATCGAGCCGTAGTGTTCGTGAATGAACTCCCGCGGCTCTCCATCCGGCTGGGAATCCTTTGAGAGCGGGAGCACATAGGCTGCCTGGATAGCGTTCCGCACGTCCCGAATGAACACGACGCTACGGCCGTCCCGCGAGATGGAAGGACCCGTGTCCCCGCCCAGCGTACCCGCCGGCGGCTTGGTGAGCCGGCGGCGTTCCCCACTGCCGGGAGAAACAAGCCAGATGCCGTACGGATCCCGCGGCGAGTCCCGTACCGATACGGCGACGCATTTTGAATCGGGCGTCCACGAAAGACAACCCTCGGCTCCGGCTGGAAACTCCATAATCTTACGTTCTGTCCCACCGATGGACGGCACCAGCAGCAGAGCACGGCCAGTCCCGGCACGGCGCAGAAAGGCGATATAACGGTCGTCCGGAGACCACGCGGGGCAGGCATCGTCGGCCGGACCGCTAGTGACTTGCAGCGGCGGAGTACGTGAGCCGATCTGCTGAATGTAGATGTGGAACCTGTCCTGCTTCTCGCTGTTCCATGAGAAGGCCACCTTGTTGCCGTCAGGCGAGAAAGAAGGCGTGCGTGCTTGTCCCGGCCAGGACAGCAGCGGAACTGGATGGAGATCCACGGGATATGTTTCCGGCCGCAGCCACCAGTAACCAGCCCCCGCGAGTACCATTGCCGCGACAGCCACTCCCGCGATCGCACGCCTGTGGTAGCCTGCTTTTGGCTCGACGGCGGCAAAGCCCGGATGCGCGGCCGGCTGAACCGCACTCCCGGAAATGCCGTCCGGCACAGCCGCCGCTGAAGGGGAGGGGAATTCGATTTCGACGGGGGCGATGAAGCGATAGCCCTGGCGGACGACCGTCTCCACAAAACGCGGCTTGTCGGCGGAATCCGAAAGAGCCTCGCGCAGCTTGTTGACGACCTTGTTCAGGCTTTTCTCGAAATCGACAAAGGTTCCGGGCCAAAGGCGCTCTTGAAGTTCTTCGCGGGTCACTACCGCGCCGGGCCTCTCCAGCAGTGCGCAAAGCACCTGCCAGGGCTGCTCCGGCAAGTGGACGGGGGTTCCTCCTTTGCGCAGCACACGCGCATTAGGGTCTAACTCGTAGGGGCCGAAACGGACCCGGAAACGGAGTTTGCCGTTGTTCGCAGGGGCGGACGCCACAACAGGTCTCCCTGTTTAGGAGTTTAGCACTCGATTGGTCCTTTATCTAAAGAGGGAATACGGCGCGAACGGTGCGAATCACGTCTTTCTGCGCGCTCCCAACGGCAGGATTACGGCGATCGACGCTCCGGCCGCAGGCACGGGCGCCGGCCAAGGCACATTCGCCATCGGCATCAATGCGGAAGGCTCGATCGCGGGATGGTACGTGGACGAGGACAACATGATGCACGGCTTCCTGCGAATTCCCACGGGCTGGCTTATGCCGTTTGACGTTAGGGGCGCAGGCACCAGCGCCGGCCAAGGCACGATTGCCGGGGACGTCAACGATTTCGGGGTGATCGCGGGATACTACATGGACACGAACAGCGTGGCGCACGGCTTCGTGCGCGGCCCCAACGGTGAGATAACCACCCTCGATGCTCCGGGCGCAGGCACAGGCGCCGGCCAAGGGACTTCCCCCAGTACTTCTCTTGCCTCACCGATGCCGGCGCGATTACAGGATTCTACGCTGACGGGAGCAACGCATATCACGGCTTCGTGCGCGATCCTCGCGGCCGGATTACGACGTTTGATGGACCGGGCGCAGGCACAGGCGCGGGCCAAGGCACCTTCTCAGAGAGCATCAACCATGCGGAGGCGGCCACGGGATACTACAGTGACACGTACAGCCTGGCTCACGGTTTCGTGCGTGCTCCATACGGTGAGATAACCACCTTCGACGTTCCGGGCGCGGGCACAGGCCCTGGCCAGGGAACCCTCCCCATGGGCAACAACGCTTGGGATGAAATCGAGGGATACTACGTTGACGCGAGCAGCGTGGCCCACGGCTTCCTGCGCGCTCCATACGGCGAGATAACCACTTTCGATGCTCCCGACGCGGGCACACTCGGTCCCGCCCAAAACATTTCCCAAGGCACCTTCCCTATGACCAACAATACGGAGGGGGCGATCTCAGGATTCTACATTGACCAGAACTACGCGTATCACGGCTTCGTGCGCATACCCTAAGCAACCCATGATCTCCAGCGCAGGACTAGCGGAGGAAAACACTTGCCGAGAGGCGGCCGGCAGACCACTGATAAACGGTGGTCTGCCGCGCCACGCGAGCGCGGTAGAATAGTCCGTAGTGACTGGGAAAGCTTTCTACATCGAAACCTTCGGCTGCCAGATGAACGCCCACGATTCCGAAAAGGTCGTGGGCACGCTGCTCGCCAAAGGCTACCGCCAGGTGCATACACCGGAAGCGGCCGACCTGGTGCTTTACAACACCTGCAGCATCCGCGACAAAGCGGAACAAAAAGTATTCAGCCGCTTGCAGAATTTCAAGCGCGCCGGCAAGGGCAAAGTCTTCGGCGTGCTGGGATGCGTGGCGCAGCAGGAAGGCGAGAAGATTTTCGACCGCGCGCCGCACGTCAGCCTGGTGGCCGGATCGGCCAGCTACACGCGATTGCCGGAAATGCTGGTGCAGCTCGAAGCCGGCAACCGGCGCGTCACCGGACTCAGCCTGGATACGGACGAAACGTTCGATACGCCGTTCACGCGCCGCGATAATCCGCATCGCGCTTACATCACCATCATCGAAGGCTGCGACAAATCGTGCGCCTATTGCGTGGTGCCCTTTACCCGCGGGCCGGAGCGCAGCCGCACCAGCGAAAGCGTGATGGCCGAAGCGCGCCGCCTGGCCGATTCCGGCTACACCGAAATCCAACTTCTGGGGCAGAATGTAAACAGCTATCGCGATCCGTCGCCGGCCGGCTGGGATTTCGCCACGCTGCTGGCGCGCACCGGCGAGATTCCGGGCATCCGCCGCGTACGCTACACCACCTCGCATCCGCGCGATTTCACCAAGGCCATCGTGGACGCCATGGACGCCAACCCGGTGTTGTGCAATCACGTGCATCTGCCCGTGCAGTCCGGATCCAGCCGCGTTCTCGCTTCCATGCAGCGGCTCTACACGCGCGATCAATATATCGAGCGCATCGCGTGGATCAAAGGCGCACGCCGCAACATGGCGCTGACCACCGATATCATCGTGGGCTTCCCCGGCGAGACCGAAGCCGATTTCGAGGAGACCCTAAAACTGCTCGACGAAGTGCAGTACGATTCGCTGTTCAGCTTCAAATACTCGCCGCGCCCCAATACCGCCGCGCTCCAAATGGACGACAAGATCCCGGAAGAAGAGAAGACCCGCCGCATCATGATCGTCAACGAAAAGCAGCGCGCCATCCAGATCCGCCGCAACACGGAATTGATCGGCGCGGTGGAAGAGGTGCTGGTGGAAGGCCGTCACGAAGCGCTGGGCCAGTGGATCGGCCGGACGTCGCAGAATCGCACGCTGAACTTCACGCATCCGGACACCGGCGGCGCCTCGCTCGTGGGCCGTTATCTCGACGTGCGCGTGACGCGCTCCGGGCCAAACTCGCTGGCCGGTGAGAGCGTGGCGAATGTGTTCTAATAAAGCTGGGAGGGTCTTATGGAAGTCGAAATGAAAATCCGCGGCTTGATGATGGACCCCGTCACGAACATGCCCATCGTGATCCTGAAGGACGTGAGCGGCAACTCCGTCCTTCCGATCTGGGTGGGAATCTATGAGGCCAACGCGATCGCGCTGGAGATTGAAAAGGTCGCGACGCCGCGGCCCATGACCCACGACCTGATCAAGAGCCTCCTGCTGGGACTCAACACCGGCGTGCGCAAGGTGGTGGTCAACGAACTGAAAGAGGAAACCTTCTACGCTTTGATCTGGCTCGAGCGCGATGGCGAACTCATCAGCGTGGACTCCCGGCCCAGCGATGCGCTGGCGCTGGCCCTGCGTCTGGATTGCCCGATCTTCGTCGACGACACCGTGCTCAAATCCTCCAAGCAGGCCGCCTCGGTTTCCGATAAGGAAAACGAGAAGGAACTCCGCCGTTGGCTGGAGAACCTGAACGACGAGGATATGGGCCGCTACAAGATGTAGCCAGGCTGCAATCTTGGACCTGGCATCCACCGGCATCCAGCTTCTCACCGAAACAAATTCGTACGCCATGTTCGCGCGCGATAACCTGATCGCGCTGGTGGAACGCACCGCCGCGGGCTACGGCAGCATCGGCAGCACCGGCATGCTGACCGAAAGCGGATTGGCGTATCTGATCTGGCGCGACGGGCGGGCGTTTCTGGCGGGCAAGGGCTTCGAGTATCCCGCGACGGATGAACAGGTGGAGGCAGTGCGCAAGTTCTCGGAAGACCTGAAGGCTGCACTCTGAAACACGCGCATCGTTTTCGCCGGCAGGCGGGCAAACCGACGACGTCACCACCGTCGGTTTGACTATTGGAACGGCGTCTTAAGAGGTCCAGTCTACCCCTGGTGTAGAAATCGTCCGATTTAAGCGCACAGGGGCGCGCAGGATCAGGGTGGGGGCTTCCGCACTACTCAGAACGGCGCATCGCGCTCCGTCTCGCCGTGGGGCGAGCGGCGGCGGGCATGGTGGCCATCAACGCGCGCAGAACAGCGTTCACGGATTCCGGGCTCTTGAAAACCTGCGCCACATCGGGGTCCAATAATACCGCGACGGATCCCGGCCGAGCCTGTCCGGCGAACCGGTTCGGCTTGGCTTTCGAGTAATCGAAACGGTACTCGGACCTTAGCTCGTCGTCCCGCTTCGCCTTGGTTTTAGTCCTTGGCGTGTTCCTCATAGTCATGCAACTCCTTGCGCGTGGCACGGCGAGCGCTGATGATCCGAACGCGGTGCGTCGGTCGTTCCGTAAAGCATACCAATAATAGGCGTCTTGCCCTCGAGTGGCCTAAGATGATCTCCCGCGGCTCGTCGGCCGAGTGTAATTCATCCTCGAAAATCCGCGCCAGGGGATCGCTAAACACTAGTCGCCTCGGCAAAACTCACGCGGTGCTTCAGGAGATTGGCCTGGGCTTTGCGTGGATCCCATTCGAACACCAAAGACATCGCGTCTCTCCATACAGGATAACGGGATTGCAGCCGTCCGGAGAAACGGCCGCCTTTACGGGTCACTGCGGGTGTAGTTCGCAAACGACGCTTTAGCATCATGGCGCGTATCAGTTCGAAATGAAAATCCGAGGCTTGATGGCGAACCCGTCACGAACATGCCGATCGTGATACGGAAGGAGTGAGCGGCAACTCTGAGATTCAAATAGTCGCGACGCCGCTGCCCATGACCCACCCCTACTTTTCAAAAAGTGACCAACTCAGTCTCGAATGGCACTGATCCCGCGGTCAGGACGAGCAGTGAAATGTCGATATTCGGCCTTCCTGTCTACCTCGATAGCATCAACGGGCCTTAACCATCAATGGCAGGAACTGCGTCGAGACCTCGACCTCAGTCGGCAATCGCATGGTGACGTTAAAATATAAAATGCCGTCAGCCCGATGAGCGCGGTCCACAGCACTTGGTTAAGCGGTCTCATACTGCTGCGATCCTACCACAGAGCCTGGTGAGTACTGTTGCCTTGCTGAACGTGCGGGGGCATGTCGGCGGATCGCAACGAAATCACCGGCGGCGTGACATAAATGTGTCGACACCGTCCGTCCGTTTGCCTTTCCCTGGGGACGCCTTTTCAGGCGGCCAAGCCGGCTGAAAGCCGGACGGGCGGAATTGCCCGCCCCACAAGATCTAAGGCCATCACGGAAGATCCACGTCCAGCGCATAGAGGTCCCCGTTGCTGCGAATGACGGTGGCGATAGGTTCATCGTCGGGGGTAATGCCCGTCAGCGTATATCCGATGAAGCTCGATTGCGGCAACTGCTTCAAACTCATCATGCGCTCCGCGGCATGCGTGGCCACGTTGGCGCGAAAGATGGGCTGGTCCACATCTCCGATGACTTTCTCGAAATAGAAGTATCGGCTATCCCGCGTCCAGAAGGGAATCCCGTAGTTTGCCGCGTCGGCCACGACGGTCCGCGTCCTGGTCTTTATTTCGTAAAGGACCACCTGGGTCCCAGCCTTGGAGAGCGCCGCCACGTACTGTCCATCGGGCGACCAAGCCGGCCGTAAGAGGTCCCGCGTTCCGGGCAGCACGGCGGTTTGCCGCGTTTTGAAGTCGTACACGCAGATCTCCGGCCAGGCGGGCTGCACGTACAACGGCCAACAGCCATACATCAGAGCCTGGCCGTCGGGCGACCAGGAAGGACTGCCGGCGCCCTTGTTCGGTTCGAGCGAGATTCGCTCAAGTGCGCCTCCGCCGGAGGGGATTACAAAGACCTGGCCAACCTCGCGCGGATACGCTTCGATGGCAATGCGCTGCCCATCGGGCGACCACCTCGGGCTGGAGATGCCCAGCGGTGGCGAAGTGAGTTGCATGCGTTCAGTTCCGTCCGCCCGGCTGCGCCAGAGTGCGGATTCCGGGATCGTTTGATAGGCCACCCACCGGCCGTCTTTTGAAAAAGCCACATCGCGCACGGGGGCGCCAGACAAAAAGGGCAGAAACACATTCCGTTTGGCGTCAAAGCTGACCAGTTCACGGTTTTCCTTGCCCACCGCGAAGAAGACCTTCTGGCCATCCAGGTTGGGAACCAGCACGGCGGCGCCGGTGGGTGTGGCATAGATCTGAACCGGACGCCTGTCAAAAGGATGGAGGAGGCTGCGCGACTCACGGTACGCCCAAAAGACGATTCCTCTCTCATTCACCGACTGAAAAAGATAATACCGGCCATCCCTTGTCCAGCCGGCGCCCATTTGGCCCGCGCGCGCCGCGGGAATCATGGAACTCGGCGGATAACGCCGCAGGCCGGAGCCATCCGGCAAGCATTCCCAAATCGAGTATCTGGGCCCGTCGGTGACCATGGTGAACCGCAGCCGATCGGGCTGGCCCGGCGGCGACCATTGGATGAAATAAGGTTTGCCGGGCGTATCGGCCAGCTTTCGCGAATTCGTGCCATCGCTGTTCATGCGATATAAGGCGGCGCCGAAAGCGTAAATCACGGTGCGGCCATCCCGCGACCATGCGGCCGCGTGCGACAATATGCTGCCCAGCCGGCGGGGCGATCCGGCCACCGTGGGGACCACCCATAAGGGGGCGTCTTCCTCGTTGTGCACGGCGATATTGACCAGCAATTCGGACTTGTTTGGCGATATGTCGCGCAGTTCCGGCGTGCCTTGCGGCGTCGTGACCGGCGACGGCGTGCCACCTTCCACTGAGACTTGACCGGCGCCCCAACTGCCGCCGGTCCGCTCGATGAAGTAAATCCGGGAGCCGTCGGTCAAGATGGTGTCATACGGTTCCACCCGCCCGAAATGCGTAAGTTGAACCGCCCCCAGCATGGCGGGAGGCCGAGACGGCATCAATGACCAGGCCGCCAGGATTAGGAGGAACAATCCTGCAAGAGCCCAGATCCACCGCCGGGAACGAGCGGGCGTGGCGGGCGTATGGGCGGCCGGCGCAGGCTGGCCGTTCACCAAAGGGGCGGTGGGGATCACCGGCGCGGGGGCAACTTCCACCGGCGGATTCGGTTCCGTCGGTTCCGCGGGTTGCACAACCCCGATGAACCGGTAGCCGCGGCGCGGCAGCGTCTCAATAAAGCGCGGCGTTTCCGCGTCGTCCCCTAAGGCTACGCGCAACTTCTTGGCAGCGGTGTTCAGCCCGTTATCGATATCGATCAGCGCGTCCTCGGACCACAATCTGCGCGCCAGTTCGTCCCGCGTGATCAGTTGGTTCGGCTGCTCCAGGAGCGCCATCAGGAACTGGAAGGGCAGGTCCTGAAGTTTGATCTTGCGGCCGTATTTGCGAAGTTCCCGCGCGTGTAAATCGACCTCAAAGACACCAAATCGGATCAGGGTCGGTGAGATTTTGGGCGCCACTAACGGTCCTTCCCTCCTGTCGGTCCCATCGGTAGAGTTTAACACTTGCGTCGAACGCGGTACAGATCTCCAAATATCTTACATGATTCCAGTGGCTTAGCTGTACAGACAGACTACAGGCCGGCCCGCTGGAGCGGCGCACAAAGTTGTAGCGCGTGGAACCCCTGTAAAACTGCGGCGCGCAGGTGCCCACATCGTAACAAATGCTAAGACCCGGACAGGTGTCCGCGTATCCCGTTTGATTTGTATTACTTAAATGTGAATGTCGATTACAGCCGGCATCTATTGAACCGCCCCCGCCGGCTGCGTCAGGATAAGGGTGGGGAGGTTCGAACACAAGATGCGCAACAGACACTCATTGGGAACGAATTTGCGGCGGCGGTTCCGCTGGGCTTTACGGATGGCGGCGGTGCGGATGCGGCAGCAGCAAGGTTGACCGGTACTGCGGACGCTTGGAGGATACGCCCGATGGAATTGATTCAGATGGAATCCAACCGGTTGGAGCGCTATCGGGATGGCCGTCTGGAAGTGAATTTCCAGACCCAGGCCGTGGCGCTCGATGGTGCACCCGTCCATCTCACGCGCATGGAGTTTGGGCTGCTGGCGCAACTCGCGCGCAGCGCCGGCGAGATCGTGCCGCGCGAGGCGCTGATGTTGAACGTGTGGGGCTACGGTCCCGGCATTCATTCGCGCACCATGGACGTGCACCTGCGCCGCCTGCGCGTGAAGCTGGGAGGGTACGGACGGCAGCACGTGGAGACGGTGTTCGGCTTGGGCTACCGGCTGCAGCCCGCCGCGACGCCACAGGCGATGACCAGCGCCGCGGGGGCGTAACCGTTCTATGAAGACCGCTCCCGGCGTGCCCTCTGCGCCCCGCTCGGTAACAGGTTTCGGAGGGCTCGTAGCGAACTGCGGTCGAACGGCATAATGCGGCATTCGGCCCGTTGCAAGCGTTCGCTGTTTTTGGTCTCAACGCACCTTTCAGGCACTACCGCGCGCGGGATCGTCGCCGCCTAGGTATATGATATGCCTAGAAGTATAGAAAGGCAGAGGATCCGTGGCCTTGAGCATCAAACATCCCGAAGCCGACCGCTTGGCCAGGGAACTCGCCGCCACAACCGGTGAAAGCCTTACCGAGGCTGTAGTCAACGCCCTCCGCGAGCGCTTGATGCGCCAGCGCGGTAAACCCCGCCCCTCGAACGTACGCGACGAACTCCGCGCCATTCGCGAAAGATGCGCCCGGTACCCGGTCTTGGACTCCCGAAGCGCCGAACAGATTCTCGGCTACGACGAGCATGGGCTCCCACGCTAATGGGTGATCGACACGTTAGGCCATCGTCGCTATCCTGGCCAACGAGCCTGAAGCGGAACTCTTCGAAGCCGCCATCGACGCCGATCCCATCCGCCTGATCTCAGCCGCCTCGGTCCTCGAAACGGCCATCGTGGCCGAGCGCCCTACGGCGACATCGGTGGCCGGGGACTCGATCTGCCGTTGTACAAGGCGGCGATTCAAATCGTCGCGGTAACTCCCGACCAAGTGGACGGCGGCCGCCGCGCATTCAACCGCTATGGCAAGGGCCGCCACCCTGCGGCGCTGAACTTCGGGGACTGTTTTTCCTACGGCCTCTCGAAGGCCTCCGGCGAGTCGCTTCTCTTCAAAGGCAACGACTTTTCGCAGACCGATATCGGGATCGCCAAGGTATAATCCGCGGCAGCGGAAACATC
Organism: Bryobacterales bacterium; assembly: GCA_963785255.1. Taxonomy (GTDB): domain Bacteria; phylum Acidobacteriota; class Terriglobia; order Bryobacterales; family Bryobacteraceae; genus Bog-159. Next base: position 31,490 of record CAWAUR010000011.1, on the reverse strand, counting down.
GGTAGTCATGCACCGCGAAACCCGGCGAACCTGGCCTCCACGCAGAGCTGCCAAAAGAAAGATTTGGTTCATCCAATCCAGGCCGCTCTTGGTAGGCGGATGCAGCGCGTTCACGGGCGCCGCCAAGACCGTTCCGAAAGATGTCACCCCGTCCCCAAAACCGGCGGTAACGTCCATCAGCCCCTTCGTGCCCCGTAAACCTTGGTACCGCAGTTCCGCGAATTTCCATCACGCAATCCGTAACCAGAGAGAACTTTGTCCCTGCGATGCCACATAAGCTGTGGACCTGTGCGATAAGACAAAAAATGTCGAACCTAAACCAGTTCGAGGCCGGTCCTCACTACAATGCCACCAGTCGGCGCGGTAAGAATTTGGCTTTGTTGGTACAAAAACGCGCAGGCTCGCCAAGCGGCGCGGCCAAATCGGGCCGCCAGTCATCCAGGCAGCCCGTAGTTCCATTCAACCCCCTGATTTCAAACGTCAAATGGGTTTGGTCGGAGGATTTTACGCCAAGTTTGCCATGCACAGTTCTGCACAATTTCGCACAAAAACGCCCAATCGGACCGTGCCAAAACCCGCGTCCTATCGGCGTTCATCGGCGTTCATCGGCGTTCATCGGCGGCCATTATGGTCTTCCTGGAGCGCGGCGCACACAAGCCCAATCCCCGCAAAGCAATGCTAGCCTAATCTGGTAACAGCCACTATGAAGGCCCTCGCTCTCGAAGCCCTCGACGCCGTCACGCGCCCCGGCGTCTCCTACGCCGACACCCGCGCCATGGAAATTCGGGACCGCCAGGTCTCCACCAAGAACGGCAAAACCGGCCACGTCTCAAGCGGCGTCTCCACCGGCCTCGCCATTCGCGTATTGGCGAACGGCTGCTGGGGATTCGCCGCCACCGACGATCTCACCCGCGACGGCATCCACGCCGCCGCCGCCCTGGCCCTCGAAATCGCGCGCGCCGGCACGCTCGCCAAGAAGCACGATGTCACGCTCGCGCCCGAAGAAAAATACGAGGCCGAATGGGTCTCGCCCATCCAGATCGATCCCTTCACCATCCCGGTCGATCAAAACGTCGCCCTGCTCCTCGAAATCGACCACGAGCTGCGCCGCAATCCGGGCATCACCCTCGCGGAAGGCTCCATGAGCTTCGAACGCCGCCGCCAGGTCTTCGCCTCCACGCTCGGCAGCCTCATCGATCAGACCCGCTACCTGAGCGGCGTGGGCTACGGCGCGCTGGCCTACAAAGACGGCGAGATCCAGAAGCGCTCCTACCCGAATTCCTTCGGCGGCCAGTATCAACTCAAAGGTTATGAGCTGATCGACGAATGGGATCTCGTCGCCAACGCCCCGCGCATCGCCGAAGAAGCCGTCGCCCTGCATGCCGCCGATCAATGCCCCGAAGGCGAGTTCGATCTCATCCTGGATAGCTCGCAGCTTGGCTTGCAAATCCATGAGTCGGTCGGCCATCCCATCGAGCTCGATCGCGTGCTGGGCAGCGAAGCCAACTACGCGGGCATGAGCTTCCTCACGCTCGATCAGTTGCGCCGCCTGCGCTACGGTTCGGAAATCGTGAACGTGGTTTGCGATGCGCGGCTCGCGCACGGTCCCGGCCTGGGCACCTTCGCCTTTGATGACGAAGGCGTGCCCGCGCAATCCACCGATATCATCCGCGACGGCCTGTTCACCGGCTACATGACCTCCCGCGAAACCGCCGCGGCCGTCGGCGAATCGCGCTCCAACGGCACCATGCGCGCCGATGGCTGGGCGCGCCTGCCGCTCATCCGCATGACCAACGTCAGCCTGCGGCCCGGCGCGCAATCGATCGACGAAGTTTTCGCCGGCGTCGATCATGCCATCTATATGGAGACCAACCGAAGCTGGTCCATCGACGACAAGCGTTACAACTTCCAGTTCGGCTGCGAAATCGGCTGGGAAATCCGCCACGGAAAGCGCGTCCGCATGCTGAAGAATCCGAGTTACTCGGGAATCACCACGGAGTTTTGGAATGCCTGCGCGGCCATCGCCGGACCCCAGCATTGGACGCTCTGGGGCACGCCCAACTGCGGCAAGGGCCAGCCCGAGCAGGTCATGGGCACCGGCCACGGCGCCAGTCCCGCGCGCTTCACCCGCATCAAGATCGGGAGCGCTTATGCCGATTGAACCCGCGCGTTGCCAAGCCATTTTCGATCAGGTCACCGGCGCCGCGCGGGCCCTCGGAGCCGCCCATTCCGAAGCCCTGATCGCGGCCGGATCGAGCGCCCTTACGCGCTTCGCCAACAACGCCATTCATCAGAACGTCGCCGAGCGCAGCATGCATCTTTCCGTGCGCGTGCAAATCGAGGGACGCACCGCCCGCGCCACCACCAATCGTCTCGACGATGCCTCCATCCGCCAGGTGGTAGAAGAATCCGTAGCGCTAACCAGGTTGCAGGAACCCGACCCCGCCCTGTTGGAGCTAAGTGGGATAGGCCTCCCGGCCTGTCCAGATCTAAATCGCTACCACCCGCTTACTGCCCAAGTCACCCCCACCGAACGCGCCGAAGCCGTAGCCGAAGCCATCCACATCGTGGAATCCGCCGGCCAGACCGCCGCCGGCATCTACTCCACCGGCGACGGCGTCTTCGCCCTTCTGAATTCCAACGGCGTCTCCGGCTACCATCGCGAAACCATGGCGCAATTCTCCATCACCGCCATGGCCGCCGATAGCTCCGGCTGGGCGAAAGGCAGCGCCTGCTCGCATCGCGATCTGGATCCCGCCGCCATGGCCCGCGCCGCCGCCCAAAAAGCGCAAGCCTCGCGAGATCCCCTGGAACTGCCGCCCGGCGCATACACCGTGATTCTCGAACCCGCCGCCGTCCTCGATCTCGCCGGCCAGATGTTCGGCGATTTCAGCGTGACCGCCATCGCCGATGGCCGCAGCTTCCTGCGCGACCGCATCGGCCAAAAGCTGTTCGGCGAGAACATCGATATCTACGACGATGTCTATCATCCGCTGCAAGCCGGCCCGCCTTTCGATGGCGAAGGCGTGCCGCGCCGCAAACTGACGCTGGTCGAAAAGGGCGAGGTGCGCGACGTAGCCGTCTGCCGCCAGATGGCCCACGCCTTGGGCGTAGAGCCCACCGGTCACGGATTTCCGCTGCCCAATGAATTCGGCGAAGCGCCCGTGAACATCGTCATCGCGGGCGGCCAAACGCCCCTCGAGGAAATGATCGCCTCCACCCCGCGCGGCATCCTGGTGACGCGCCTCTGGTATATCCGCGAAGTCGATCCCTACGAGAAGATCATGACCGGCATGACGCGCGACGGCACGTTCCTCATCGAAGACGGCCGCATCCGCCGCGGCGTGCGCAATTTCCGCTTCAACCAGGCGCTGCCCGAGATGCTCTCAAACGTCGAAGCCTTGTCGCCCGCCGTGCGCGCATCCGGCGAAGAAGCCTTCGATATGGTGGCGCCCGCCATGAAAATCCGTGACTTCCATTTCACCGAAGTCACCCGGTTCTAAAGTGGACGCAGCTGTGGCAAACTGGCGGCGCACCGCGCCGGCGCTGCTGGCAGGCGCGGCAATCTACGCCTGGTTCCTCTTCCTACTTCGCGGCGGCCTGTCCTCCTGGTTCGACGCCGACGACCTGATGAACCTGCATTACTATTGGGAGCGGCCCTGGTCCGCACTCGTACGGGCGAACGTCGAGTTCTGGTCGACTTACTATCGCCCGGCCGGCGGCTTGTTCTACCGCCCAATCTATGCCGTATTCGGATTTCATCCGCTACCCTTCCGCATTGCCGTGCTGGTTTTGCTTTCCGTGAACTTCGCGCTGCTGGCCGTGGTTGTGTGGCAACTTACAGGCTCGCGCTGGGCCTCGCTCATCGCCTTGATGCTGATCGGCATCAATCCTACGTTCTCGCCCGCGTACTTCGATACCGGCGCCATCTACGACGTTCTGGCCTTCACGTTCTTTTGGGGCGCATTCGCATTGTATGTACACGTCCGCCGAGCGGGACAATTGCCGGGCTGGCGAAGTCAGTCGCTGATGTGTTGTCTGTTCGTCCTGGCGCTCAATGCCAAAGAGATCTCTGTCTCGCTGCCCGTGGCCGTGTTGCTATATGAACTGCTATGGCATCCGCCCGCGAACCGCCGTTGGATCTGGCAGGAAGGCCGCTTCGCCTCGATCGGCGCGCTAATCGACATTGCCTACATCGCCGGCAAGCGCTACGGCCCGGACTCATTGTGGCTGTCGAGTTCGTATCATCCCGTTTACTCGGCAGGTGCTTACATTTCATCGCTCGCGCATTTTCTCCACGATCTTATCTATAAGCCAGTGACTATCTCCTCATGGCAGATCGGCTGCATCCTAGTGGCTATGCTGGCGATCGGCGCCCTGGCCCGCCGCCGCGACCTGCTGTGGAGCCTGGTGTTCATCGCCGTGAGTATCCTGCCGCTGTCGTTTATCCCGCAGCGCGGCGGATTCGCTTATCTGGTCCCGTCCGTGGGCTGGGCCGTATATGCCGGCGGATTACTAAGTTGGCTCACCGGCAAACGTCCCGTGCTGCGGATCGCAATCCTCGTCGCGTTCTTCGCCGTGCTCGCTCCCTGGCAACGCACATGGATCGGCATGCACGCCGGTGCCGCGCACGACATGCAGGCGCGTTATCGCCGCTATCTCGATCAGATCCGCGCGCTCATCCCCGCGCCGCGCAAAGGCGCGCGCATCCTCCTGCTCTCCGATGCCGAAGGTCGCGACGACTACGACGTCTATTTCCTGATGCGGCTCTACTACGGCGACCCCACGCTGGATGTGCGGCGCGCTACCATCCTGCGCCTGCTGCACCACCCTGTCGACCCGAGCAGTTATGACTACGTACTCGACTGGAGAGACGGCCGCTTCGTCCGTTGTGGGGCAGGCTCGTAGCCTGCACGGGCCTCGTAGGCCCGCTCCTTGCCGCGTGAAGCGCGCCTCGGACAGGCCGGGAGGCCTGTCCTACTCGCCAAAGATTTCCTTGGTCAAGTCTTCCTGCTTCTTCGGCCGCTGCTCGTCCCACACGCCGATCACCAGCGACATGGCCGCCAGCGTAAACGCCGCGATCGAAATCCCATCCAAACCGCGCCGCCACAGGATGGCCCCCGCGGTGATCACCGTCCGGATCAGCCAGCCATAAAGCCCGCGCGGATTCTGTCCGCGCCGTACGCGCACGATCGAGCGCCCCAGGAAATGCGCGAAGAACAGGCACAACAATCCCAATACCACGCGCAGCACATCCATGGGTATCGGCATGCTCTCAATGTGCCGCAATCAAATCCCGTTTGCAAGCGGCCCCGCGCCTTGCCACAATGAGCCTCATGGGCCTTATGCGGGAGATCCGCGATTATCCCGTCGCGCGCAATACCGTGGCGATCTGGTGGCTCGGCCAGAACGGATTCATCTTCAAGACCGCCGAAGGCACGCTGCTCTCGACCGATCTATATCTCACCAACGCCTGCGCCGAGATGTACGCCGATTCTCCCATCAACGTGGAGCGCCAGGTGCCGGTGCTCATTCCGCCCGAAGAGATCGACGTAGATGTATTCGCCTGCACCCACAACCATCCGGACCACACCGATCCGGCCACCATCGAGCGCCTGCGAAATAAGGACACCGCGCAGTTCATCGGTCCGCACCCGTGCTGCGAGGTCTTCGCCGCGCACGGTGTCGAGACCGGCCGTATCGTGCCCGCGTGGCCCTCCTGCGAGATCGCCTTCCGCGATGTCACGATCCACGGCGCCTTCGCCATGCCCACCGATTCGACGGATCTGAATCACATGGGCTTTGTCTTCCAGTTCGGCAAAGGCCCACGCATCTACATGACCGGCGACACCGACTATAGCGAACTGCTGGCGTCCGCGGGCAAGCATCACCCCGACCTGATGATCACCTGCATCAACGGCGGCTTCAACAACCTCTCGCATTATGAAGCCGCGCAACTGGCGGCGCAGATTCAGCCCAAGGCAGCGATTCCTTGCCACTACGATATGTTCGCGGATAATGCGGTGGATCCCGGACAATTCCGCGCGTCGCTGGCCTTGCGCGCGCCGGAGGTCAGATACCTGCGGCTGGAACACGGCAAGCCCTTCGTGTTTGGGTAGGACAGGCCTCCCGGCCTGTCCCTCGACTTTCTGTATTGTGCGGCGCCTGTGGGGCAGGCTCGTAGCCTGCGCGGGCCTCGTAGGCCCGCTCAACGGCCGAGCTTCGCTAGAAAATCGGACAGGCCTCCGGGCCTGTCCCGGCCGGCCTCCGGGCCTGTCCCGGCCGGCCTCCGGGCCTGTCCCGGCCGGCCTCCGGGCCTGTCCCGGCCGGCCTCCAGCCTGTCCCCCAGGGCGGTGCTATCATCGAAGCAATGCGGATCACCATGGGCGATCTCCGTGCGCGCAGCCCAATTACGGTGTGCGCCGCGCTGACAGGATTGCTCCTGGCGAACCTTCCCGCCCGCGCCGAAAAGAAAATTACCTTCGAAGTCAATCACCCGCCGGCTCTGGCCGCGGTGCTCGCCGGCAAGCTCGTCACTCCCGGCCCGCTCACCGGCGATTGTGCCAAGGAATTCGGCGACTTGCTGTTCCGGGACATGCGCGCGCGTGACGTCGGCATGGCTACCGCGTCCGGCCCTGGCTCTGCCGCGCCCGGCATTACGCTATCCGTCAACGTGACACGCTGCGAAGGCCGCCAACAGCAGCCCATTCTCGGCGAAGGATTGCCCGCCGTGCATATCTCGCGCACGGACGGATGGTTCGCAGCCGAGATCCGCGCGGTGGATTCGGCCAGCGGCGGCGAAGTCGCATCGGTCAGCGTGCAAGGACATGCGCAGAAAGAAAACGAAAGCCAGACTGGCAGCCCGGAATGGCCGGCGCCCTCGGAATTGAAGTCCATGGCGGTATTGCAGAGCATCGCCGATGCGCGGCGGCTCTACGAGCCGTGGACCGAAAAGCGCGAAATCGCATTCATCGATAGCAAGGATTGCCATATGAAGCAGGCGTACGATCTGGCCAAATCCGGCGATTACGAAGCGCTGGTGAAGCAGGCGCGCGATAATGCGGAGTCATGCGCCGGTAAGGCCGCCATGGAAGCCTGGTACGACCTGGGAGTGGCGGACTTTCTGACGCACCGTTATGACGACGCGGTCGCCGCGTTCCAGAAGGCCGCGGACCTGAAGGGCGACAAGCTGGTGGGCGGACTGCTCGAGGAAAGCCGCAAAGAAGCGGAGATCGTGAAAGCGCAGCGGCAGGCACAGGCGGCGCCGGCCGCGCCCAGCGCACCAGTGCAAACGGGAATGGTGATGACCAACGATTTGGTGATCAAGCTGGTCGATGGCAATGTGGCCGAAGCGGAAATAATCAAGATGATTGCGAATCAACCCGGGCGATTCTCGTTCGAACCCGCCGACCTGGCACGGCTCAAGGCCGCGGCTGTGCCGGATTCCGTCATCGCGGCGATGCGCAATAAGAAGTGAAAGATCCGCGCGAAAAAACAAAAGCATAGCTGGGCAGCGGATTCAGATGTGGGGCAGGCCATCGTTTTTGGTGGCCTGCCGAGCTCGAGCACTTTGCGCCGACGACAAAAAACGATCGTCTGCGCCACGCCTGCGCTGGAACTGTCTAGTTATTTCGAAGACACTGCACTAGCTTTTTTATCTGCGTTCATCTGCGGCCAATACGTTTTCTATCTTCCGCTATTGCTATAATCCCGGTAAGTGGCCGAGATCCGTCATACCGTCTGCGCGCTGGATTGCCCGGACACCTGCGCCGTCCTGGTTTCGATCGACGATGCCGGTAAGGCCACCCGTCTGCGCGGCGACCCGGCGCATCCCGTCACGCGCGGTTTTTTGTGCGGCAAAGTGGCGCGCTATCTCGATCGCGAATACCACCCGGATCGTCTGCTTTATCCCCTGCGCCGCAGCGGCGTCAAAGGCGAAGGCCGCTTCACGCGGGTTTCCTGGGATGAAGCGCTCGACGAAATCGCCGCGCGCCTGAAAGCCATCGCCGCCGAGTTCGGACCCGAAGCCATCCTGCCCTACAGCTACGCGGGCACCATGGGGTTGCTCAATGGCTCGGGCATGGATCGACGCTTCTTTCACCGCTTGGGGGCCTCCCGCCTGGACCGCACCATCTGTTCCTCCGCGGGCAAAGCGGGGCTCATGGACGCGCTGGGATTCCGTTACGGCACCGAGCCCGAACAGTTCCGCCACGCCAAGCTGATTATCGCCTGGGGCGCGAACGTGCTTGGGACCAACGTGCATCTGTGGCCGTTCATCGTGGAGGCGCGGCGCAACGGCGCACGGTTTTATACGATCGATCCGCGCCGCAATCGCACGGGCGCAGCGGCCGACAAGCACTTCTTCATCAATCCGGGCAGCGATGCCGCGCTGGCGCTGGGCATGATGCATGTGATCGTGCGCGAAAAGCTGTACGATGCCGATTACATTGCGCGGCACACCGAGGGATTCGATTCGCTCACCGCACGCGTCGCCGAATATCCGCCTGAACGAGCCGCCGCATTGACCGGCATCCCCCAAGAAGAGATCGTGGCCCTGGCGCGCGAATACGCCACCACGCGTCCGGCCGCGATCCGGCTCAACTACGGCGTGCAGCGCAGCGAGCGCGGCGCCATGGCCGTGCGCGTGATTTCACTGCTTCCCGCGCTCACCGGATCGTGGAAAGATGTGGGCGGTGGCTTGCAGCTAACCACCTCCCAGGCGTTCTACTTAAACGAGGCAGGCCTTCAGCGTCCCGATCTGCAGCAGCGCGCGCTGGGCCGCGAAGCGCGCGTCATCAATATGAGTTTGCTGGGCCAGGCGCTCAATGAAACCAGCGATCCGCCGGTGAAAGCGCTGGTGGTTTACAATTCAAATCCCGCGGCCATCGCGCCCCATCGCAATGCGGTGCGGCGCGGCCTGGAACGTCCCGACCTGTTCACCGTGGTTCTCGAACAGTTCCAGAACGATACCGCGGATTACGCCGACTATCTACTGCCCGCCACCACCTTCCTCGAACATACCGACTTATATCTGGCCTACGGCCACTACTATCTGCAATTAGCGCGCCCCGCACTCATGCCGCCCGGCGAGGCCAAATCGAATTTGGAAGTCTTCCGCGCGCTGGCCGGACGCATGGGTTTCGACGACCCGTGCTTCCGCGATTCCGACGACGACATGATCCGCACGATGCTCGATTCGCCGCATCCGTTCATGCGCGGCATCACGCTCGAAGCTCTCGACCGCGAACATTCCGTGCGGCTGCGCGTTTCGTCCGAAGGTGAACCGTTTATGCCCTTCGCCCACGGCGGCTTCGGCACGCCTTCCGGCAAGTGCGAGTTTCATGCGGAATCTATCGAGTATACGCCGCCTTCCGAATCGCGTTTCGGGGACGATACGCTGCGCGCGCGTTTCCCGCTGGAACTGATCTCGCCCAAGCACGACGACAGCATGAACTCGACGTTTGGCAATCGTGCGGAAAACGACGCGGCGACCGCTACGCTGCACATGGCATCGCCGGATGCGGCCGCGCGCGGGATTGCGACCGGCGAACAGGTGCGCGTCTTCAACGATCGCGGTTCCTGCCTGCTGCGCGCGGAAGTCGATGGGGTGGTGCGCGCGGGCGTGGTATGCGCGCCCTCCACGCGTTGGGGCCGCCTGGCTGCCGACCGTCAGAACATCAATGCCCTCACCGCCGACCGCCTCACCGACAAAGGCGGCGGACCTACCTTTTATAGTTGCCTGGTACAAGTGGAAAAGAGCGGAGACTGATGCACATTCCCTTTTCGAACCGGCGTCTGTCTGTTGCGGCGGCCGCTTTGGCGCTAACTCTGGTGCTGGCGCCCGCCTGCAAGCGGCACCAAAAAGTAACCGTCCAGACCATTGAAGAACCTGCTACGAATCTTGCCAGCGTAGTGGCTACCGCCGACCCGCACGCTGCCACGCAGTTACTCAACGGATTCTACGGCATCGAACAAAACTCCTGGCGCTGGACCGCCGGGCGCTTCTCGGTGCTGCTGCGGACGCCGCGCGGCGCCGCCACCAAGGGCGCGGTTTTGCAGCTTAAGTTCACGATACCGGAAGTATCCATGCCTAAGTTGAAGGGCGTCTCACTTACAGCTTATGTAAATGGTACGCCGCTGCCGCCGGAGAGTTACTCCAAAGCGGGAGATTATATCTTCAGCCGCGACGTTCCCGCCAATCTGCTGCCCGGCGACTCCGCGCGCGTCGATTTTTCGCTTGATAAGACCATGACGCCTAGCGGCGCCGACCGGCGCGAACTCGGCGTGGTCGCCAACCTGGTCGGTTTCCAGCCGAAGTAAGCGATACTCTGGCTTGTCAGGCGCAAAGTGACCGCTCCCTGACGGTCGCGGCTCTGTAGACCGTGCGGAAATCGGCGTGCCTCCAAATGCTGCGATGCGGTCCCTGCGGCCATCCGCCGCTTGTGGGGCAGGCACTCTGCCTGCGCGGGCCTCGTAGGCCCGCTCTTCGGCGCGCAGAGCGCGCCCTGGACAGGCTGGGAGGCCTGTCCTACCGGGCCTATATCGCAGTTCAGGATAAACAACTATAATATGCCTGTAGCGTAAGGTGTATCCCATGAAGATCAATCCCCAAGAAGCTCTCGATTACCACTCCTCCGCGCCCGCCGGCAAGCTGGCGGTCGTCCCCACCAAGGCCTGCCTCACGCAGCGCGATCTGAGCCTGGCCTATACCCCTGGCGTCGCCGTGCCCTGCCTCGAAATCGCCCGCGACCCCAGCCTGGTTTACAAATACACCGGCAAAGGCAATCTGGTGGCTGTGGTCACCAACGGCACCGCCGTCCTGGGACTCGGCAATATCGGCCCCGCTGCCGGCAAGCCCGTCATGGAGGGCAAGGGCGTACTGTTCAAACGCTTCGCCGATATCGATGTTTTCGATATCGAACTGGCCACCAACGACGCCAAGGAGATCGTGCGCGCCTGCCAGATGCTCGAGCCCACTTTCGGCGGCATCAATCTGGAAGACATCAAGGCGCCCGAGTGCTTCTACATCGAGGAAGAATGCCGCCGCACCATGAAGATCCCGGTGTTCCATGACGATCAGCATGGCACCGCCATCATCTCCGGCGCCGCGCTGCTGAACGCCCTCGATCTGGTGGGCAAGCGCATCGATCAGGTGCGCGTGGTGTTCAACGGCGCGGGCGCCAGCGGCATCTCCTGCGCGCAGCATTACGTGAGTCTGGGCGTGCGCCGCGAGAATATTTTGATGTGCGACACCAAGGGCGTCATCTACAAAGGCCGCAAAGAAGGCATGAATGCTTACAAGGAGCGCTTCGCCGCCGACACCGGCCGGCGCACCCTGGCCGACGCTTTCGTGGACGCGGACGTCTTCTTCGGTCTTTCGAGCGGCAATTGCGTCACGCCGGAAATGCTGCTTTCCATGGCGCACGATCCCGTGATCTTCGCGCTGGCCAATCCCGATCCCGAAATCCCCTACGATGTGGCCGTCGCCACGCGTCCCGACGCCATCGTGGCCACGGGACGTTCCGACTTTCCGAACCAGGTGAACAATGTCCTGGGATTCCCCTTCATCTTCCGCGGTGCGCTGGATGTCCGGGCCACGCAGGTCAACGACGAGATGAAACTCGCAGCTACGCGCGCCCTGGCCGCCCTGGCGCGCGAGGATGTGCCCGACAATGTGCGCCGCGCCTACGGCGTGGAGCGCCTCGAATTCGGCCGTCAATATATTATTCCGAAACCGTTCGATTCACGCGTGCTCATCTGGGAAGCGGCCGCCGTGGCGCAGGCCGCCATGGAGACCGGCGTGGCGCAAACGCCCATCGATATTAACGAATATCGCGAGCAGCTCGAGCGGCGCCTGGGCAAGTCTCACGAAGTGATGCGCGTCATGATCCACAAAGCCCGCCGGCAGCCCAAGCGCGTGGTGTTCCCCGAAGGTGAAGAGCCCAAGATTCTGCGCGCCTGCCATATTCTTCTCGACGAGAAGATTGCCCATCCCATCCTGCTGGGCGACGAAAAGAAGATCCGCGCCGCGCTCGAGGAGTTGCACCTTAATAGCGGCATGCAGATTGTCGATCCCGCAAAATCCAACCGCCTGCACGCCTATGCCGAGGAGATGTACAGCCTTCGCCAGCGCAAAGGCGTCACGCGGCGCGAAGCCGAGCAACTGATTCTCAATCGCAATACTTTCGGCGCGATGATGGTGCGGCTGGGCGATGCGGACGCCCTGGTGGGCGGGCTAACCCAGCACTATCCGGATACCATACGGCCCGCCTTGCAGGTGATCGAGGTGCGCCATGGCATGCGCCTGGTTTCGGGCGTCTATGTGCTGATCACCGCGAAGCGCGATATTTATTTTTTGGCCGACGCCACGGTGAATATCGAACCCACCGCCGAGGATCTGGCCGAGATCGCCGTGAATACCGCGGAGATGGCGCGCCGCTTCAACGTCGATCCGCGGGTGGCCATGCTTTCGTTCTCCAATTTTGGCAGCTCGCGCCATCCGCTGGCCGAAAAGGTGCGCAAGGCCGTGGAACTGGTGCGTCTACGCGAACCGGCGCTGATGGTGGATGGGGAAATGCAGGCCGATACCGCCGTTGTGCCGGAGATCGTGGACCAAACTTTCCCGTTCAGCACCTTGAAGGGCGGCGCCAACGTTCTGATCTTCCCGAATCTGGAAGCCGGGAATATCGCTTACAAGCTGCTTAGCCGCATCGCCGGCGCCGAGACCATCGGCCCCATCCTGATAGGCCTGTCGCGCCCGGTGCATGTGTTGCAGCGGGGGGCGGAAGTGAACGACATCGTAAACATCGCGGCCGTCGCGGTGGTGGACGCACAAGATGCCGGCGCGGGCGTGCCGATTTTGCTTGACCAGCACGCGCGCAATATCTGATAATATCGACACTACGCACTTAAACGGATCATGCTGCGCGGCCTGACATTAATCGTGTTGCTGTGCCTGCTGTCCCCCCGCACGTTCGCCGTGCGTACGGTGAAGAAGCGCAAAACGCATTCGACCGCGAAATCTCAAGTGCCCAGCCCCAAGCCGGCTGTGTCGAAGACCGCGCTGCGGCCGAAGGCCCTCAGCGCGTCGACTACGCCCCGGCCCCTGGTCCCCGGCCCCCAGCCCCCGCGGTCGAGGGTTGCGAAGCGGCCGTTGAGCGCTGCGAGGCGGCCGTTGACCGCCTTCGATCCCACGGCAGGCGATAACGTGGACGGCGACGATCTGGAAGTCCGCCGGGCCGCGGTTGACGCGCTGGGAATCTACAACGGCACCGTAGTGGTGGTCGATCCGCAAACCGGCCGGGTCCTTACGATCGTCAATCAGAAGACCGCTTTCGAAAGCGGCTTCACCCCCTGCTCGACGATCAAACTGGTCACCGCGTTCGCCGCGCTCAACGAAGGCCTGATCGATCGCGACACGGCAGTTCCCATCGCGCGCCGCGTCAGCCTGGATCTCTCGACGGCCCTGGCGCATTCCAATAATCAGTATTTCCAGGTGCTCGGCAACCGCCTGGGCTACGAGCGCGTGGTGCATTATGCGCGCCTGTTCGGGCTTGGCGAAAAGGCCGGCTGGGAGATCCCCGGTGAGCACGCCGGCGGCTTGCCCGAGGTCCCGCCCGAGTATGGCGGTGTCGGCATGATGACGGCTTACGGCGAAGGCATCGAACTGACCCCGCTGGAACTCGCCGCGCTGGTCTCGGCCATCGCCAACGGCGGAACTCTTTATCACCTGCAATATCCGCGAAGCCAGCCAGAGATCGACCACTTCGTGCCGCGCGTGAAGCGGCACCTGGATATCGCGCATTGGATCGACGATGTGAAAGTGGGTATGCGTGAAGCCGTGGATTTCGGGACGGCACACCGCGCGGGAGTCGATCAGCCGGTGCAGATCCTGGGCAAGACCGGCACGTGCCACGATGCCCGCGCGCTCAATCACCTGGGCTGGTTCGGTTCGTTCAATGATGTCGAACACAACCAATTGGTGGTCGTGGTGCTACTCACAGGCGGTTTCCGCATCAATGGTCCCATTGCGGCGGGGGTGGCGGGGACGATTTATAAACAACTCTCGCAGGAAAGATACACCGCCAACGGTCAACTTCTCTCGACGCACATCTGCTGCACGCAATAAACCGCTCCCTCACGGTCGCGGCTCCGTAACATGCGAAATCGACGCGGCTGTTACGGAGCCGCGACCGTGAGGGAGCGGTCCCCAAGGTACTATAGGTTCCGCTTAGTCACTCACTGGCCCATGTTGCCGTAGTTAACTAACCGTTAACTGGCGCGCGACACGCCGAAAGCGCTGGATTTCCGCACATTCCGCCGCCTTCGCTCCCGCTTTCCGGATCCAGTGCCGCCTATAAAAAACGCGTTGCCATAGTTAGTCCCAACCTGCTAACGGCTGTTAGTCGCGTACTTCCCATGCACAAGTACGCGTAGGTCCGTTGTGACTTATAAGTCCAGCAAAATCATTTACATCCGTCAAAAGCTTCGGGTACACTCAGGCAAGACGGAAAGGATGATGCAAATGAAAACAATCGCCAGCCGGAACCGGAAACAGACTCAACGAGGCAATGCCTTGATGGAAGCCACTGCTATTATGTTGCTGATGTTTGGGCTGATTTTCCTGGTCGTGGATCTGTCACTCGCTCTGTTCACCAAGGCTACCTTGCAGAGCGCCGCGGAGGCGGGCGTGCGATTCGCAGTTACAGACCGGTTAGGATCGGGCGCGACCTATATGAACGATTCGATCGTGAAGGTGGTGCAGCAGAACGCGCTGGGCATGCTGAATGGCGCCAGCGGCGCATGCAAAATCTCGATCACCTACCTCAACCCAGTCACGGGCCAAACAGACAGCGGCACGGGAGGCGACGTGGTGGAAGTCTCGGTGACGGGCTATCAATATACCCCCGTTGGTATTCTGAAGAGCGCCAGCCCCATCACCCTCACGGCCAGTTCGTCGGATGTATTGGAAGCGTGCCCGCTGGGCGGCTGCCCGCCTATGGTAAATCCCACGCCGCCAAGTTGCCAATAAAGGATACCGCCAATGTCCGGAAAGAGAGGAATCCAAGCAATGCAAACCAGGCGCCGCAAATCCCGCGAAAAAGGCAATGTCTACATCGAGTTCGTACTAGTTGCCTCTTTCTTCTTTGTGCCCCTGATCCTGGGCATGATCACGGTAGGTATCGCCGTGCTCCGCAACTACCAGGTGAACCAACTGACCCGCGATGCCGGCCACATGATGGCCAAGGGCGTGGACTTCTCGCAGCAGGCCAATCAGAATCTGGTGGCCAACAACCTGGCGAACGGCTTGAGCCTGCAGGCAAACAGCGGCAACGTGACCGGGACCAATACCGGCAACGGCGAGTTGGTGCTCACCACTTTTGAGAGCTTGACGTCAGCCTGCGGCTGCAGCAATGCCGGCCACGTGGTGGTCGTGCGCCGGATCGTGATCGGCAACAACACACTCTACACCAGCCCGTTCGGCGCCCCCACGTCCCTCGATACTTCCGGCAACGTCCAGAATTACACCAGCGATTCGGGCGCGCAGGCGGACAATGTCTCGCAAGTCATCACCATTTCATCGGGCGGCCTGGCATACATGGCGGAAGGCGACTTTGCCTTTACGGACTTGGGTGTCGTGGGGTATATCACTAATCTGGGCGCATTTAACCGCTCCGTGTTTTAGGTGGAAGGGAAGCTATGATGCAAAATCTCAAGAACCGCAAGAAACGCTCAAGAGGAATCGCCATCGTCTTAACCACGTTGACGCTGTCGATCACGCTGCCACTGGTGGGTCTGGGATTCGACGTCAGCACGTTATACCTGATTAAGTCGAAGCTGAGCGCTGCCGCGGATGCCGCCGCGCTGGCGGGCGCACGAGCCTTGGCGCAGGGATCCACGGAGTCCGCACAAGAATCTAACGCCACCACCACCGCCCAGAGCTTCTTCAACGGGAACTTTCCCGCGGGGTACTGGCGCACGACCGGCGCAAGCGCCAGCGTCTCGATAGACTCAACTAGCTTGCCCAATTACAGAACGGTTACCGTAACCGCGACGGCGCAAGCGCCATTATACTTCCTGCGGGTCCTGAACCAGCAGGCTTCCACGATCAACGTATCCAGCATCGCGGGCCGCCGGGATGTGCTGTTGATGATGGTGCTGGACCGCTCTTCGTCGATGAACGGCGTGGTGGCAGGCACGGGCCAGACCGCTTGCGCTTTGATGAAGACGGATGCCGCCGCATTTGTGAACTATTTCGCTCCGGGGCGCGACCGGCTCGGTCTGGTGGCGTTTGGTTCCTCCGTTTATTTTTACCCGTCTACCACCAGCTTCACGACTCCGGATGCCAATGGCAATACCATCCAGTCCCTGATCGGGCAACTTACTTGCGGCGACAATACCTCGTCGGCGGAGGCCATCGCTCGGGCGTACCAGGAACTGACCACGCTCAACAATTCGAACCGCATGAACGTGATCATGTTCATGACCGACGGCCGGCCCAACGGCGTCACGGCCGATTATTCCCAAGCTGGATTGGGCGTTACGGACGGCTGCACTATGCCAGCGGGTACGCCCGGGGTGATCGCCCAGTGGGCCGGCGGCGCCGTTTCGAGCGGCGAAACCGCGGGGGTCATGAATGCCACCACCTCCGCCATTACCTTCCCGAATGACGGCCACTCGCTTACCGGCAGCAGCGGTTGCAAGTTCAACGGCCCCAATCTCCCGAATGTCGCGCAAGATATTCCGAATCTGCCTACGCAGGACTTTTACGGCAACTCGCTTGCTGGCCCTTACAGCCAACTGAACAGCGCGGCGTGGCCCTACACAACCCCTTTCAACCCGATTGGAGCGGTCAGTATTCCGCAGCAGATCGTGATAGCCTCGACCAACGCGCTGGACAATGAGGCCACCCAGGTGCGAACCAACACGACCCTGGGTCCTTACATATATACGATCGCGCTGATGGGCGACGGGCCGGTCGACGATCAACCCGATCCACTGTTATTGCAGAAGATAGCCAACGATCCGGCGCTGGCCGGGGCTTCCGGAGTGGGACTGACGTTCTACCAGGATCAGATCAACCAGCCGCATGGGTACTTCGCGGAAGCGCCCGACGCGTCGCAATTGGGGGTCGCGTTTAACACCATCGCCACGCAGATTAGTGTGCGCCTGGCGCGGTAAAGCGCGCTACTGGACCTTCTCCAGCGGGCCCATTACGGCTTTCTTTTTGGGCTTGGCGCCCAGCGCCATCGTAATGACGGTTTGCCGGTCGCCGGAGGTGAAGGCCTTCTGAATTTCCGGCTCGCGCATGCCGGCCAGCCGTCCCGCCAGGATGAACGCCGGCAGCGCGTAACGCAGGTTGTTCCATTGCGCCATCTCGACGACGGAATCGAGCGCGCGCTCGCGGATCTGGTCCAGGGCTTGGGGGTCCTTCTCGGTCAAGTTCACCAATATGTCTGCGGCGTTCCGGCGATCGGCCAGCACCACCGAGTTCAGCATCTCCACGAACCAGGTGGATGGCACGCGGATTCCCTCGCGCGGCTGCAGGCGCGCAAAGATGGCAATGGCATTCAGCGCGCGCAGAGCGTTCCCGCGCACGGCCTCATCGGGATCCTGCATGGCATGTTGCAGATCGTCGACCACGTCTTTCTTGTTCGGCGCGTAGCCGATGATGGTGGCGGCCATGGCGCGCTGTTCCTCGTCGCTCGAATCGCGCAACACATCCTCGACCAGTTCCAGGTGTGCGCCCGCGAAATCGGCAAACTGGAACTGCAACAGGCGCGCGGTGGGGTCGGCCATCAGCGAATGCCCGTTGGTAAGATCCTCGGCGGTGCTGCCGCGGTGCGCGGCATCCCGCACGGCGTCGAGAAACTGATGGTAGATTTCCGCCACGTCGTCCGGCAGCACCGCGGCGCCGGAGGGCGCGCTATGGAATGCCAGGTGCGGCGCGCCTTTCTCCTCGATGCCGATGAACAGCGATGTCTTGCCATTTTCGCAGCAGACGGCTTCCACGCGCGCCACTACGATGCCGGGGATCTTCTCTAGCTCGTCTTCCAGATTTCCTTTGGATGGCGGCAGCGGATCGCCAGGCTTGAGATGCAGGACGCGCAGGAGCTTCTGCTCGGATAACTTGTGCAAACCGTAAAAATCGATATCGCCTACGCGGGGCACTTCGGCGGACAATAGGGATGCGG
Organism: Bryobacterales bacterium; assembly: GCA_963785255.1. Lineage (GTDB taxonomy): Bacteria > Acidobacteriota > Terriglobia > Bryobacterales > Bryobacteraceae > Bog-159. The sequence goes on along the minus strand of CAWAUR010000011.1, from coordinate 13,296 downwards.
CGGCCAGGCAGGCGAGGTAAATAGACTTCACAAACCTATTGTGACGCATTGGTGGTCGGGTAGGACAGGCCTCCTGGCCTGTCTGGCGGCCTGCGAGGCCGCCGCAGGCTACGAGCCTGCCCCACAGTTTCTGGATTATGCTTTATAGGAGCGATGCTGGAACACATCCGCCGCACCATCCACCAAATTCCGAAGGGCCGCGTGTCCACCTACGGCGATGTGGCCCGCGCCGCAGGCTATCCGGGCGCGGCCCGCCAAGTCGCCTGGGCATTGCATAACGCCCGCGGCGGCATACCGTGGCATCGTGTGCTGGGCGCCGGCGGACACATTCGGCTGCCGGGCCAAGCGGGGCTGGAACAGCGCTTGCGGCTGCAGGCCGAGGGCGTGGCATTTCGCGGCAATCGCGTGGATATGGCGCGGCACGCCTTCGATTTCACCGCCAAACGCAAGCGCTCTTCGACTTCGCGGAGCGCGTAGTGCGCTACTCGTTTTTGGTCCAGTACTTCGATTGAACTTCCGGCGGTGCGGACCGCTGCCGACGCGGCCACTGAGGACTAACGTGACCTAAACAGCCGACTTTCCCTCCAGCCTGGCGATTTCGTGGCGAAGCCACCCCTTGAGGGCTTCTTCGGCCTCCGCCCCATCCAGAGTGGCGACAGTTCTGCTCTCCCGGTCGAGCGGTATATGGTGACAAGGAATATCTTCGCCTCTACGAGACTCGGGGACATACTGCATGAGACTACACTCGACGCATGGGTGAGGACGTGCCGGATCGCCGAAATTCAGGCAGGTGAGCGAGTCTTGGAAGGGAGATGTGGGCCTATCTGGCGTACGAACCGAGCGGCCATATCCGCCGTCCTCGACGAAGGCCAATTCGAATTTCAATTTCTCCAAAAGTTCGCGATTCTCTTGAGACATGGCTCTCCTCCTGGCGGCGCCGAGCGCCTCGCTGACGGCGTAGGCGCTCGCCGCGCCAAAAGCAATTGGCGCGGCGCAGGCTATGTTATGGAGGCCGCTTTCGGTGCTTGCCGCGTGCGGCGCCGGAATTGCGGCCCTAGTGCGTACGCCTACTCCGGCGCAGCAATCCCAAGCCCAGCAATCCGGACCCCAACAGCAGCATACTGAGCGGCTCCGGAGTCGCCGCGCCGGGTTCGAAGCTCTGGGTGAACTCGCTCAACTGTCCGTTCGCTCCCGTCTCGATATCCTTGAAAATGTAAATGGGAGTCGTATCGGGGAACGGCGATGAAAACACCGGCTGATCCGGGGCGCCTGAGGCTACCGTGATCTGGCCCAGAGGCGCTTCGTAAGTAGCGCCCGTAGGATCGGTGCACAACGCGGCCAGAGGGCCCGTGATGGCGATGGGGTTGGCGCAAGCCCGCTCGGTGATCGTCGCATTGTTGCCACCAAGGGACATGTCGATCTGGCTGACGCCGCCCGTCACTTCAAACAGGAATTGCTCGTCTTGGTTCGACCCGCTCAGGTTGGGATTGAAGTCCAGGTAGGCCGCGCCCGTCACCGAATCGTAACCCGATCCGGCGAGAATGTCGACGATGCCAGGGGCTCCGCCGGTGGCATTCGGGACATCGAAATTGGAAAACGTCAGACCGCCGCAGACTATCACCGTAGCGCTGGTGACTGCGGTGTCGATGGCTTGGTTGACCACACACGGCACCAGTGACGCGCTCGCCATACCTAGCGAGAGCGCCCCGAAACCCACGAACAACAAACTTCTCTTCAAGAAACACGTCATCGTGTTTATGCCTCCGGGGCCTCGCTTAAGCACGATGCGGCCCAAACCAAAAAACGGGCGTTTCGTGAAGATACACCCGTCCGCCCAAGTGCCGTTCTCGACGTTCGCCCGGATCGAAATGCAGAATGTGCATAAGGCAACGTTAATTTTGCCGGGGGACCGCCGATTGTGGCGGCATTGGCCGGTCAAGTCGCATACACCTCGCAGGATCTCATCGACCGACTGAAACGGCACCTCCTCATCCAGCCGCTCTTGGTCGCCCCTGTAGCGAATACCGACAGCAGGTCAAATTGGTCAAAGGCGCCGGTGGCTTTCGCGAAAGCCAGCCGCAGACGCTCGCGGAGGAACCCCTACGGCAGGTTCATCTCAAAGATGGGAAGGAGGCCAAAAGGCGCGCTCAAGGACGGTAGACGCACCGGCATCGTCCTGGATACGGCGTGTGCGTCTGGGCGCGCCGGGCAGGTAGCGAACGTGCTGCCGCAATCGCCGTGACGAAAATCCCGCTTCAGCGGCGTCAGTCCAGACTTTGATCATCGCGGATCATCGCGATCCTCTCTCATCAGTTCGCCCAGGGTGGGGCGGTGCGTGGACGCAGCGGCGCGTCCGTTTGGAGCGCATCGAGGGTGGCGCGACTGACGCCCGCCTTTGCGCGCCGTCCTGTGGCTACCGCGGCGGGTGGTTCAGCTTATCAAGCATTTCATCCACCCACATTTGCTCCGTATCGGGCACATTCCCCCTTTGCAGCCGTATGCTGGCAGACCGGTCGATTAACCAGGTTTGACCCAGCATCAGCTCCGGCAGCACCTGTTCGACGTACGCCTTGCTCACCAAGACAGGAAAGCTGAATTTGCGCTCCTTCATGAAACGCTCGACGATGGCGGGGTTCTCATCCACGCTGAGGCTGATGGCTTGTACATCATTGCGATCTTTGATGGCCTCGTAGAGTTTCTGCATGGCCGGCAGTTCGCGCCAGCATGGTCCGCACCAGGTGGCCCACAGGAACACGAGGGTGGTTTTGCCTTTGAAATCGGCGAGTGTCCAAGTGCGGCCGGTCGCGTCGGGAATGTGCATGTCCGGCAAGGCCCGATTGATGGCGGCCCATGGCAGGACCGGCATGCCGGGTGGCAATTCCGGCCTGCCCGCCGGCCAGGGTTCTACCTTTGACCACGCGGCCCAGCCGTCGTCGGTCCCGCCGAGTTCTTTGAAGAGAGTCTGCGCGACGCCCACTGGGCCCGGGTATTCCCGCACGTAGATAGGGTTGGTGATCAGGTCGTGATAGTACGCCAAAGCATCCAGCTTGCGACCTTCGGCCTGTGCCAGGCGTGCCATCCGGATCAGATAGCGGCCCTCCCGATCCGGAAAGTTCATGGGGTCCTGGCCGTAATATTTCGGGAATTCATTGTCGAGCCATTTGCGCATCTTGCTCAGAGTTGAATGCGCCAGATCGTAGTCTTTCAGTTTGAGCGCCGCGTCCGCGAGCGTCACAAGAATGGCGAAGCGGAATTTGGCCCGTTCGCTGGCATCCAAATCGGCCGCGATAGTCCCGCGAATCAGATCGCTTTGGGCCGGCGGATCGGTTTCAGACCAATCGAGCAGCCCGCGCAGCGTGTCCAAGGCTTCTTTCACCATGACATCGGCGCCCACCCAATCCTGCGCGATGCCGTATTTGCGGGACTCCGGATCGGTGGAATAGCCGGTACGGGTCAATCCATCCGCGACCTGCTTCCAATCTTCGGCGGAATGGCTGTGGGTCTCCATCAGCGCATCGCGCCGCTGCTGCCAGGCGAAAACATTGTCCGGCCATTGCTTGATCCAATCGCCGGAAGCCTGGTAATGCGCGATCGCGCGCGTATCGCGAGCATCCTTGCCGGGTAGCATGCGGTGATCCTTTTCCCAGGCTGAGCAAGCGTCGAAGGCCGGGTCGCGGGGACGCACGGCGGCCATGCGCGCCTCCGTGCGCTGTTCGCCATCCGGCTGGCCGCTGAGCCGGTAGCCATCGCGGAGCACATTGAGGACGGCGGATTCATTGCCCTTGGAAATCGGCTCAATGCGCGCGACATCCTCGGCGACTACTTTCTTGGCGCGGTCCAACCCGGCGGCCGGCGCCAACCGGAACTCGGCCGCCCAGAGGGTTGGGTAATACCGCAGTTGCCATGGTTCGGTGGCGCTCAGAAGCTGCGCGCGCAGGGCGGCCGCCGACTCGCGCAACGCAGACTGGTCCTCAATCACATTCAAATGCGCGTACACCTCCAGGTTCGCCGGGCAAGCCCGATGAAATTCGCGAAGGTTTTTAGCCACTTTGGCCGGATCGTGAAAGGCTGCGCTGGAGTAGATTTCGGTCAAAGCCAGATAGGTCCAGGGAAGCTTGGGTTCGCGGGCCGTCAGCTCCTGCAGGGACTGGATCGCCGCAGGCGTATCGTTGCCCACCAGCGCCCTTGCGTAGAGATATCTTAACCGCGGATCGCCGGGATGTTTGGCCAGTTTCTCGTGGAATTCGGCCGCCAAGATGCCGGTCTGCGGCTCGGGCTGCAACTCGATCAACCACCGATTGAGAAACAGATCGTCCCCAGACTGCGCCAAAGCCGTCCGAATTGCCGCGATTTTGCTCTCGCGCTCAGATCGGCTCAACGTGACGCTGTCGTGGCGTTCGGGAGAAAGAGCTGAAATGGCCACCACCGGTTCGCAGACGCTCACCGCCGTCTGGGCGCGGGCGGCGTACGCCAACAGGGCCAAGGCCAGAATGCGCATTCGTCACCTCATCACGGTAGATGACGCCGGGCAAGGCCGCCGCGTGCATCAATCTATCCCCTTTCCGCGGCTTGCCGGACCCCAAATAACCTCATGAGCAACTTTTCATAATTTTTTTGTTGACAGTTTTGCAACACAAGCGCTAACTTGGAATTGGAAGTTGTATTGCATGGATCCTCGGTAGGCGAGGCGTCCGCGCGGCAAACAAGCCACTGCCCTAAAGCGTCCAAAGATGCTGGCAATCAGGGTAGACCAGGAACTCCCGGGTTAAGGGTTTTCCTAAGGTGGCTGAGGTCTTCGGATCTCTCACGGCGCGCGGTGCTGAAGCTTGGACCCGTTGGGGAATCCGTCAGCGATCGTTCGCGATAGTTGGCCATTTCTCTGCGCCGGGGGAAATGGCTTTTTCATTTCCCGCCAGCCTCAATCGCCTCCAGAAAGGTATATGGAACCTAAAGACGATCGCCCGCCTAGTACGGCCGGGCCCATCGTGGAAGAAACGGCAGTGAACCGGTAGCGGCCCTCCTCTATCGCCTCACCCGCGCCTTCCACGAAAGAAGTGGTGAACGCGGGGTGGAGGCGCAGTTCCCTTCTCCCCTCATCGCAATTTGGATTTTCGACACGCGTGGTGTGTTGCGCCCAAGCGATCGCGCTGGCGTTATCGCCCCAGCGTGGTGGACGCGAGTCCGCGCGCAACGGTGCAAGAAAGGAGAGAAGGCCATGACGAACAAAACACTGACGATGTCCGCCGCTGGCGTCGACTCCGAAATCGCACCCGCGCGCGGTCTGATGGTGAAATCCAAATGGCAGCGCGACCTGCTGACGTTCCTGATGGTCTTCGGCCCCGGCCTGATCGTCATGGTCGCCGACAACGACGCAGGGGCAGTCTCAACTTACACGCAAGCCGGCGCGCAGTACGGCACGCATCTGCTCTGGATCATCCTGCTCTTATTGCCAGTTACTTATTTCATTCAGGAGATGGTGGTGCGCCTGGGAATCGCCACGGGGAAAGGCCATGCGGCGATGATCTATCAGCGCTTCGGCAAATGGTGGGGCCTGTTCTCGCTGGTGGATCTGGAGCTGGTCAATTTTCTCACGCTGGTCACCGAGTTTGCCGCCATTGACTTAGCGCTGAACAAAATGGGTGTGGACCCCCGCTGGGGCGTGCCGCTGTCCGCCGTGTGTCTGAGCCTGTTGGTGTTGACGGGCAGTTACCGCCGTTGGGAACGCACCGTCGTATTTCTGTGCCTGCTGGACTTCGCGTGGTTCGTGGTCGCCTTCCGGCTGGGACCGCCGATGTCCCAGATCGTGAAGCACTCGCTGGTTCCCACAATGCCCGTCGGCGGGCTCACTCCCGAGTTGATGTTCCTGGTGATCGCTATTGTGGGAACCACCATCGCGCCCTGGCAGCTTTTCTTCCAGCAAAGCTGTATCGCCGATAAGAGGCTGCGATTTGCGGATGTGAAGTGGGCGCGTCTGGATACTTTTCTGGGCGCCTGCGTGACGATCACGGCGGCCGCCTGCATGATGATCGTGGGCACGGCCTCGCACACGCACGGCTTCCGCTTCACCGATCCGGCCCAGATGGCCGCGGACATCGGCTCATTCGCGGGACCCTGGATGCGCAATGCGCTCCTGCTGCTGATGATCAACGCGGCCGTGCTGGGCACCACGGCCATTTCGCTTTCGAGCGCCTGGGCCTATGGTGAAGTTCGCGGCTGGCCGCATAGCTTGCAGTTGCCCTGGCGCGAGGCGCGCGGCTTTTACGCGTTGTACTTGTTTTGCGTGGCCGCGGCGGCCGGAATTGTGTTGATCCCCGGCGCACCGTTGCAACTGATTATTCTCGGCGTGCAGGTGCTGGCGGGCGTCATCCTGCCGTCGGCGATTATCTTCCTGCAGCTTTTGCTGAACGACAAAGAAATCCTGGGCGAGTTCGCCAACAAGCCCTGGAATAACGTGGTGAACTGGACCATCATTATCGTCCTGTTCCTTTTATCCATGATTCTGGCGGCGCAGGTGGCTGCGCCTAATCTTTTCCCGTCCGCCGTGGGCGGCCCAACCACTTGATGGAGGAAACGAAAATGAAAACGACGAACAATAACTATCACTTCCTGGTGGTGCATCCGCTGGATGACGTGCCCGAGACGAAAGTGGATATCGAAGCGCTCGGCCCCATGGCTATGACGCGCAGCGTGCGTCTTTCGCTGATGAGCCTGCGCGCTTACCTGGTATGCATGATGCTGCTGGTGGCCTATCACGTGGTGATGCTGGCGCGGTAAAGGAGGCAGTGAGATGATCAGAGCGCGCTACGTGAACGAACTGGAATCGGTTCGCCAAAACCTGATCGCCATGGGCGACACCACCATCGAGTTGCTTGCCGAAGCCATGCGCATGGTGGCGGATCCGAATTCCGATTCACCGGCCCACGCCAGCGAGCTCGAATCCGAGACCGATCGCCAGCACCGCATGATTCACGATCAGTGCCTGAGCCTGATCGCTCTGCAAGCTCCCGTGGCGCGCGACGCGCGCCTGGTGACGGCGGTGCTGGATGCGATTGTCGACCTGGAATTGATTGGCGATTATGCCTACGAAATCGTGGACCTGGCATCGCCTAAGTGCGGCCGGCTGCCGTCTCAGATGCGCAACCAAGTGGTCGACATCGGCGCGAAAATCAGCGAGGTTCTCTCTGTGGCGATGCGCGGGTGGCGCGATTCTGACCGCACCTTGGCGTACTCGGCACGGCCGCGCGCGGCCACGCTTCGCGCCGAATGCCATGCCCTGAGCGAGAAGGTCGCGCAACTGACTTCAGCTCCGGGCGATGTGACTTCTTACGTGAATCTGCTGCTTGTATACCGCCATCTGGAGCGCATTCTGCGGAATGCCGTCTGCGTTGCGGAGCAGGGCGCCGAAGCCGCACCCCCCGCGCTGATGGCTCAAGCGCCGGTAGAAGTTGCCGGCTAGCCGCGCGAACATATCTAACAAAACCACAATTACGTGAAACTTACTGGCGCCGCGTGCACTAATAGATAGCTTTCTGCGCAAAGTGACAGAGCGGGTCTTGTGAGAAGCACTGGGGCTTCGAGCAAGAAGCCCGGGGGATAGCCCCGGGCCTTCACTCAAAGCAGAAAGGAGGATCTATGATCCTTATGTTGGTAGTCCGGCTTGTCTTCTTCGGGCGGATCTCGGCATTGATCGTTTTCGCCCGTAAGGGCAAGCGGTAATGCCGCAGCGGGATCGGCTGCGATCCGCTCCCGCTACCAGCATCATACCGCAGTTCTCTCCTGTTGACCAGCAAAACAATTCTTGAAACTTCGCGGTGGCGCGAGCACTAATAGATAGCTTTCTGCGCAAAGTGACAGAGCGGGTCTTGTGAGAAGCACTGGGGCTTCGAGCAAGAAGCCCGGGGGTGAGCCCCGGGCCTTCACTCAAAGCAGAAAGGAGAATCTATGATCCTTATGTTGGTAATCCGGCTTGCGTTCTTCGGTCGGATCTCGGCATTGATCGTTTGCGCCCGTAAGGGCAAGCGGTAATGCCGCGGCGGGATCGGCTGCTATCCGGTCCCGCTACCAGCATCATACCGCAGTTCTCTCGTGTTGACCAGCAAGCAATTCTTTAAAACTTCGCGGTGGCGCGAGCACTAATAGATAGCTTTCTGCGCAAAGTGATAGAGCGGGTCTTGTGAGAAGCACTGGAGCTTCGAGCAAGAAGCCCGGGGGAACCGCCCCGGGCCTTCACTCAAAGCAGAAAGGAGGATCTATGATCCTTATCCGGCTTGTCTTCTTCGGTCGGATCTCGGCATTGATCGTTTTCGCCCGTAAGGGCCGACGGTAATGCCGCGGCGGGATCGGTACGCAGCCAGTCCCGCTACCAGCATCATACCGCACTTCCGCACAGTTTAAAAGGGGTTCAGTGCGTCATCGAATACACCACGTAATTCACTCCAATCCGGATTCCCAGGGCCGAATATCTCTCGGGATAGTGCTGATCGTCCGCCCACTCCCAGGAGTCTCCGATATCCGAGTTGAACGAAATGGCCACCATCACGCGGTTGTGATCGTCGTAGATCCCCCGCCAGTGCGGATGCTGTCCGCCATTCGGCGTATCGTCGGGCCTGCGGTTGGTGGTGCCGCGCGCCAGCGCCCACTCGCCGGGTATCTGATACCGCCCATTCAGATTGTAAATGGTATGAAAGATAGCGTCGCTATCGTCGATCTCCACGATTTCGCGGTCGGGAAACACGCGCTGCATGCTCTCTTCGAAACGGTTCCATTCTTCGGTGCCCCAGAAATCGTCGAGCATCAGGAATCCGCCCCGCAGCAAAAACTCGCGCAGCTTGGCGGCTTGCGCATCGGTGAGTTTCCAATCGCCCATCTCGCCCGCGCATAGCCACGGCCAGTTATAGACATCGTCGCCGTCGTCCAGATTCACGGGCTGCTCCACGGAGCGCGCCTCGATGCGCGTCAGCCGCCGGATGGCCTGCGCGAAGTGCCGGTCGGCGCGCGGATAATCCTGCGTCCAACTCGTGCCGCCCTGCGTCCAGTCGATGATGCCGCCAAAACGTCGCGCCCAACGCCCGAATTGCGCATTGGGGTGCGGCGGATACATCAACCGTCCAAAAACCCATTCGGCTTTTTGTTGCCAGTCTGGCGGCAGCGATACGTCGTCGTAAGGCTCCAGGCTGGGATATACGCGGAAAGGCTTTTGAAACGCGCACAAGGTCGCCAGCAGCGCCACGCCCAGCCAACAAGTTTTGGATACGCGCATGCCCTGCCCTCGATCGAACCTGTGCGCCCGGCGCCTCTACTTATGGCAATAAATTACTTGGCTAACCACGCCATCGGCGGTATTCTGGTAGATGCGTGACAGGCCGGGTTAATCGGTGGGTGGGGCGATCTCCAGAACGATACGCAGGTTTCTTCCGTTTGCAGCTTGCGCCATTCTGCCTAGGCTGTCGATAAAATGCATGAACGCTTCGCCCTCCACGGTGTCTGCCTGCACTCCAGATGGCGTGTGGCATCCCGCGCAAGACGCGGTTACCGCGACAGGCCAGTTTGCGGACGTTAACCTCCCCACTTTATGCACGACCTCCGAGCCGCACTGTTTGCAGCGAAAGTGGACTGCCGCTATATCCCCGATTTCAAATAGGCACGCCTTTTCAAAACTCATTCGTTTCCCCATGCGCCGCCTTTGGCGGCCCACTCCGTAAACAAGGCCACAACCGAACATTCTACAACGAAAATGTTTGGTCCGTTAACCTGCCTGTGCGGCCCGCTTCTTTTCCCGCCGTTTCCTCAGCTTCTTTTCCTGCTTAACGAATGCGCCCTTCGGCGCGTTCAGGAGCATCCCGACGGCATTGTCGAAACGCTCCCACTCTGTGTTTCCGGGGACCGGCGGGGCGGGTTGCGGTTTCATCCAAACCCATCATAACGCCTTATCAGACGCCATGCTAGAATCTATAGCGATAAATGGAACAGAAACGCGCCGGGTGCTTCACACTACTCATTGGCGGGCTCCTGATTGGGGCCGTGCTAGACCGATGCTCAGGCAAGCATATAAGCAGCGAATCCCATCCCGCAGTTTCGACTCCCGTACTCCCCGCTCAGACACCAGCGGAACTGGCAGCGCAAGCCGAAAGCGAAGCACTCAAAGCCCTGGAAAATCCGCGCTACGCAATAGGGCAAGAATTCTCAGTTGGCTACTTTTCCTACGTAGTTAACAAAGTCGAAGTGAAGCCGGGTGAATCTGGCCCCATTCTCGCGGTCGATATAAGCATCCGCAACAACGATAGCAGCGACACAATGACGCCCATGCTGAGCCTGCTTGATGAACACGGCAAGAAGCGCGGAGGGACCATATTGGAACTGGGCCAGTCAGGAGGCCTGGTGACGGAATTGCGTCCTGGTGTGCCCTATCGGGGCTATGCCGCCTTTGAGAAGGTTCCCACGGACGGGAAATACTTTGTACTGGTTTCTGGGGGCATGACCTCAGGCAGATCGGCCATCGTTCCGCTATTTGAACAGCCCGCTGTGCCACCCACGCCGCCGGAGCCTCCAGCATCCGAAACAGTCCCGCCCGCGCCAACAGAAACACCGCAATAGCGCCCGTGATACACTCTCCCTTACAGGCAGAGTGTTGAAGTTTTAGGACGGCGGTCGAAACGCTGGCTATGCTTGGCGGCTGGCAGCGTTGATGCCCTTTCCGGTGGCAGCGGGCAAGGTGTGCCCTGACATGAGGAGTTTATCATGTCGAATATCGCCACCGCAACCGCCTTTGAAGAGCACCTAGAATCCGCCAGCGGCCCATCCAGCAGATTGGGTTATTCAACGGGCCGAAATGTTTTTGGCGGCTCAGAGCTATTGATCGCCATGAAGTGCTATTTTGACGGCAGCGAAGGAACAGATGGCGGCGGTGACACTTGGCTAACTCTTGCCGGATTTGCCGCATCCGATAAGTCATGGGCTGGATTCGAGAATACATGGTCAAAGATGCTGCGGAACCGCTACCCCGTAGCCCCATATATTCACATGTGCCAGATACTCGCTGCCGAAGATCCGTTTGAGCGCGTGAACGGATGGACAAAACCAAAGGTTCTATCTCTTGTGTCTGATGCCGTAGACCTAATACAGTGCCGTGATTCCCTGTATCCGTTTTCTTGCCGGGTTAATCTTTCTGCCAGAGAGAGAATTATAAACGAAGGAAATTCAGTTTATGGGCCAGAGAGGCTGTGCGCTGAGATGTGCAGCGCGATTGTTCTAGACTGGAACGCCAAACGCAAGCTCGAATCTGTCTATATGTTCTTCGACCGTGGGGAACGCTTCATGAAGCCATTCAAGGATCAATGGCTCGCCAATAGAACTCATCCGCGATACGTCGCTTCCGATCCAAGCAAGCGAGTCTGGGATATCATCGCCAACATAATAGACGCCGATAAGGAGCGGGAGCCTGCACTTCAAGCAGCCGACATGATCGCTTGGGCTACCACTAGGGACTTAGCAGATAAGCTGGCAGCGTTGCATGACCTAGATGAGTACTTAAACAAATTTAACGTAGAACACCACGCAATAATGGACGAAGCATTGCTGCGGGAAAAGTATACTAACATTCACAGTATGACCCGATCTCTTCCCGCGCTTTTGTCTAATAGATTCCTTTTTAGTTAGCACGCCGCTCGTTCTTCCGCAGCCTTGCCCGTCAGTCTGATCCCACGTCAACCGCTTGCCGACGATCTCACGTACCACCATGTTGAAGCGGTCGCTATCGTTCATCTTGCGATTGTTGTAGCGGAACACTTGCTCGTCAAGATACCGGAACAGGTGGAAAGGTTCCACGCTGATGTAGGTGCCTTTTAGCCCGCGCTTTACCAGACTCCAGAAGTTTTCCAGACCCGTTGGTGTGGACTTCGCCGCGCACGTACTCTACCGCGTGGTCAACTACTTCGTGCTGGAACTCATCCAGCCCGCTGTAGGATTGCAGCGCATCGGTAAAGATCGCCGACCCGGCCAAAACGTGTTGCCGTACTTCGGATTGCAGGGTCTTCTTCTTGGTGTTGTCCACGACCTTCACACGAACCTTGCTACCGACGCTCTTGGGGCCGCGCTCCAAGATTCCCATGACGGCGGTCTTGTCGGTCCCGCCGGTGCCGGTGATAACCCGCGCCCGCTTCGCTGCGTGCATGTTCCGCGCCTTGCCGCCGATGAAAGTTTCATCTGCTTCAACCTGCCCAGACAGCTTGTTACCGGGAGCGAGTCCCAGGGCAAACCGGATGCGGTGATCAAGGAACCATGCGGTCTTCTGCGTGACGCCGATGGCCCGGTGAACCTCGTAGGAACTGATACCGTTTTTGCAGTTCACAATCTGCCACATAGCGGTAAGCCACTTGTCCAGACCGATAGGCGAATCTTCCATCACGGTGCCGACCTTCACGGAGAACTGGGGCCGGTCGTGCTTCTCACGGCATTTCCAGCGCCGCTGATTCGCCAAGAAAATCACGCTCTGCGATCCGCAGGTAGGGCAGGTGACGCCGTTGGGCCACCGCTTACGCGCCAAGTAGTTCAGGCAGTTGTCGGGGCTGGCGAAGTATACGATTGCCTCTTGAAGGGTTTGGGGTTCGTAGGCGCTTTCCATACTTCAATCGTACCCCGGATCGCTTGGTTAGTCAAGTAATTTATTGCCCTACTTATGATAGCGCCCCATCAGCTTGCCTTCCGCCAGGATGTGGCCCGTCATGGCTCTGCGCAGAGCTTTCCCGGATGCTTTGGGCTTCAAGTCCAGCATCGCATCGAGCGCGTAGACGGTGAAAATGTAGCGGTGCGTTGACGACCCCGGCGGGCAGGGCCCCTCATAACCCAACAGGTCGAAGCCGTTCATGCCCTGCCGCGATCCGTCGGGCAGTTGCGGCTGGTCGACGGGAATGCCCTCGGGAAGCTGTTTCGTCTCGGGCGGCAGATTGTAGAGAACCCAGTGGATGAAGGTGTGAAAGGGCGCGTCGGGATCGCTGACGAGCAGCGCCAGGCTCTTGGTTTCGGGCGGTGCGCCTTGCCACCAAAGCGCCGGCGATATGTTCTTCCCATCGCAGGCAAATCGCGGCGGAATCTGGCGGCCTTCCTGGAAACTCGGGCTGCCGGCCTTCATGGAAACCGGTGCGCTGTCTTCGCCGGGCTGGCCGCAGCCGGGCTGTACCGCAGCCAGCGCCAGTCCGAATAGAAGAAGCGGGATTCCCTCGCGTGCCATAATGTTCAGCGTAGCATCTGCCGGCGCGAACATCAGCCTATCCCCAGCGCGAGCATTGACAAAGGAATTGT